>NZ_LQBQ01000012.1 GCF_001507595.1 Ruegeria marisrubri | reverse complement strand
CCGCCGATCCGACCCTCGCCAGTTTCACCGCCGACAGCGGCGACAGCACCGCGCCCGTGGTCCAGTCCGCCTCGGCCCCCGATATCGGACCGGCCCACGTCGGAACGACGACCACCGACGTCACCGTCACCTTCACGGACAACGTGGCCATCGACACCGCCAGCATCGACGTCGGCGACATCACCGTCACCGGACCCGGCGGCGCGCTCTCGGTGACCGGCGTCAGCCTCGACACCGCCAGCGACGGCACGCCGCGCACGGCGCGGCGGGCGAGGTGCTGGACACCAGCGGCAACCCGGTGGCCGCCGACCCGACGCTGGATGGCTTCACGGTCGATCTGTCCTCGCCGCCACCGCCACCGCCATCAGATCCGTTCCGGGTCGAGGCGGAGACCTTCACCATCTTGAGCGGCTTTGTCGTGAAGAACAACGGCCACGCGTCCAATGGTCAATTCCTGAAGGCCGGCAACGCAGGCGAACAGCGCGCGGCCTACACTTTCGCTCAGAGCGACGGCATCTACGATCTGACTATCGGCCATTTCGATGAATCCGACGGACAGTCGCAGATGAGCGTTCTGGTGAACGGCACCCAGATCGACAGCTTTGTCTGGGATCTCGATGCCGGCGGCAAATTTGCGGATCAGTCCTCATTTGCCGAGCGCACCATAAGCGGCGTGGCGCTGTCCGCCGGGGACGTGATCGAGATCGTGGGTTTCAAGGACAAAGGTGAACCCTTGCGAACCGACTACGTCGATTTTGAATTTGTTGACACGCTATTTACCTGAAGCGTGACGTGAACGATCTCAAGACCGGATTCGCCGGTGTCCGAAGATCTACAAGACAGAAGTCTTTTTTACGCCCGTTCTCCTCGGGCCCGAGGTTCGCTTTCCCCCGCGGCGGCGCTTTTCGCAATGTTTGGCGACTTCCTGTTGCCGACGCCCCTCTTCATCGGCAACATACCCTCGGACCCCGCGTCGGCCTGGCGGGTCATTCAGAGCGGTATCGATTGGACCGACAACGGCAACCGAGCCATAGTGACCAAGACCGAAATGAACAAAAGCAGCCTCCAGAATTCGGGCCGGAAGGTCGAGCAGCCAATGCCGATAGCAACGCATCAAGCCTGGCATGCACTTCCGGCCGAGGCGGTGCTGGCCAGGTTGGCTTCCGACCCCTACGGGCTAAGCGAGCAGGAGGCTGCTCGCCGGCTGTCCCGTTTCGGGCAAAACTCCCTGCCCGGCGCGCAGAGCGCCGGACCAGTCAGACGGTTTCTGAGGCAGTTCCACAATCTCTTGATCTATGTCCTGATCGCCGCCGCGGTGATCACGGCCAGCCTGGCCCATTATGTGGATACCAGCGTGATCCTTGCGGTGGTGTTGGTCAATGCCGCGATCGGCTTCGTCCAGGAAGGGCGCGCCGAGGCCGCCATAGCGGCGCTGCACCGGATGCTGGCGCCCATGGCCACGGTCCTGCGCGACGGACAGCGTCGGCGCATCTCTGCGGCCGATCTCGTCCCCGGAGACATGATCCTGCTTGAGGCAGGCAACCGGGTTCCCGCCGACGCCCGGCTGGTCGAGGCCAACAGGCTGAAGGCTCAGGAAGCCATCCTGACAGGCGAGTCGGTGCCTGTCGAAAAGACCACCGCGCCCGCGGCTGAGGACGCGGCCTTGGGCGAGCGGCAATCAATGCTGTTTGCCGGCACTCTGGTCGTGGCTGGCCAAGCCCGCGCAGTCGTGACGGCAACCGGCGCGTCAACCGAGATCGGCCGGATCAGCCGCCTGCTCGGCGGGATCGAAGAACTGACAACGCCGCTTTTGCGAAAGATGGATATCTTTGCGCGTTGGATCACGGCGCTGATCCTGTTTGGCGCAGGGTTGCTGTTGGTTTACGGCTATTTCGTTCAGAACCATCCGTTCGAGACCCTGTTCATGACCGTCGTCGGCCTTGCGGTGGCGGCAATACCCGAAGGGCTGCCGGCCGTCTTGACCATCACCCTTGCGGTTGGCGTGCGGAAGATGGCTTCGCGGCACGCCATCGTGCGCCGTCTGCCGGCGATCGATACGTTGGGGGCGGTGACGGTGATTTGCACCGACAAAACGGGCACGCTGACCCGCAACGAGATGATGGTGGCCTCGCTGCGGACCTCCGCGACGCGCTATGAGGTCACGGGCGACGGCTACCTTCCGACAGGCGAGATTCTGCCCTCTTCGGACACCACCCTTGATGGCGATGCTGCGTTCGCCGCTCTTGTCGAAACGGCGCTTGCTTGCAACGACAGCACCTTTCTGGACCGGCAGACCGGCCGGGAAACAAGCGGCGATCCCATGGAGGCGGCGCTGCTTGTTCTCGCCGAAAAGGCCGGTCGCCTCGGCGACCGGGACCATTTCGAACGCCTCGCCGTCATGCCTTTCGACGCCGAATACCGCTACATGGCGACGCTCGACCGCCTGCCCGACGGCGAGACCAGGGTGCACGTCAAGGGCGCGCCAGAGGCCATTCTTGCACTGTGCAAGACACAAATGGCAGCCGCTGGCAGTTCCGAACCGATCGACCCTTCGTTTTGGCATGCGCAAACAGACAGCATGGCCGCCGAAGGCCAGCGCGTGATCGCGCTTGCTTGTCGTGCGGTGGAAAAGTCCCGGACGCTGTCGCAAAAGACCCTTGAGGAAGGGTTGATTTTCATCGGGCTGGTCGGGTTGATCGACCCGCCGCGCTCCGAGGCAACCGCGGCGGTGGCCGAATGCCAAAGCGCCGGCATCTCGGTCAAGATGATCACGGGCGACCACGCTGCCACCGCCGCAGCCATCGCTGCCCGGATCGGGCTCAATGCGCCCGCCCTGGTGCTGACCGGACGCGACATCGATGCTCTGGACGACGCGCAGCTGATCGAGGAGGCGTCACTGACCAACGTCTTTGCGCGCGCCACGCCGGAACACAAGCTTCGGTTGGTAAACGCCCTTCAGGCGAAGGGAGAGATCGTGGCCATGACCGGAGACGGAGTGAACGACGCCCCGGCGCTCAAGCGCGCCAATGCCGGCGTGGCGATGGGCATCACCGGTTCGGACGCGGCCAAGGAGGTCGCCGATCTGGTGCTGACAGACGACAATTTCGCATCGATCGTGGCGGCGGTGCGCGAAGGCCGGACTGTGTTCGAAAACATCCGGAAGGTCATCAGTTGGACGCTGCCGACCAATTCCGGCGAGGCCGCCGTCGTCATCCTCGCCCTACTATGGGGTTTTGCCATGCCCCTTTCGGCGATCCAGATTCTCTGGATCAACCTCGTGACCGCCGGCTCGCTGGGGGTGGCACTCGCCTTCGAACGCACCGAACCGGGCATCATGCGCCGTCCTCCACTGCCCGTGGACGCCCCGGTGCTCGACCGCACGCTGGTTTGGCATGTGGTGCTGGTGTCGATCCTTTTCGTGGTCGGAACCTACGGTGTCTACAACTACGCGCTCGACCGAGGCTATGATCTGCAACTCGCCCGCACGCTCTGCGTCAACACGCTCATCGTTCTCGAAATCTTCCACCTTTTCTTTATCCGCAACTTCCACACGACCTCGCTGACATGGGAAGCCGTGCGCGGCACCCAGGCGGTCTGGATCTGCTTAGTGATCGTGGTGGCGGGGCAGTTGCTGTTCACCTACGCGCCGTTCATGCACCGCCTGTTCGAAACACGGCCCGTTTCCCTGCTGGACGGAGCCATCGTCATCGGCGTTGGCCTGGCCTTCTTCGCCATCATCGAAATGGAGAAACAGCTGCGCCTGAGGCTGTCGGCGGCGGGCAGTGACTGAATGAGGGAAGCTGGCAGTGTCCAAGTCCCGATCGCAAGGCTACTCCGAACCGAAGTTCACTCGGTTCGGAGGCGCCCATGTTTGTTGCAACCGGACTTAAGTCCGCAGAACCACCAATATGAGCCGACCTTCGCGCCAAACCGTCAGAGCGACGGCGCCTGGGGCCTCTTCGAGCGCGCGGTCTATGTCGCGGATCGAGTCCACGGGCCTCCGGTTGACGGCGGTGATCACGTCACCCGCTTCCAGTCCAGCCCGCGCGGCGCGGCTTCCTGGCGCGATCTCCGTTACGACGACGCCATCCACCTCGCCCCAAGCCGGATGCGACCGATCCAGCGGCGAGAGGCGGACACCGGCTAAAACGTCCGAACTATCGCGACCGCGCACGGTGGCATGCCGCCCACCGGCATCTGCCAACCGCACCACGGCGGTCCGTCTCTCTTGATCGCGCAGGTAGGCAATTTGGACTTCCTCACCGGGACGTCGAAGCCCGATCTTCTGACGCAGATCGGCCGAGCCTTCGACCGCCTCATCGTCAACTGCAACGATCACATCACCGGCAGCCAGCCCCGCGGCGTCGGCCGGTGTGTCGGGTTCCACGGAAGACACCACCGCACCGGTTTCGGCTTCGACGCCAAGCGCTGCGGCAAGATCCGGCGTGAGATCCTGGATCATGACTCCAAGGCGGCCTCGCTGGACTTCGCCGAACTCCACGAGTTGCTCCATGACGGCCATGGCCATGTCAATGGGCACGGCAAAACCGATGCCGACATTGCCACCGCCGTTTGGCGCAATGATCGCGGTGTTGATGCCCACGAGCCTACCATCCAGCGTGACCAGCGCGCCGCCCGAGTTGCCGGGATTGATCGAGGCGTCCGTCTGAATGAAGTCCTCGTAGCCTTCCGGGTTGATACCGGAACGCCCCAACGCCGAAACGATCCCGCTGGTCACGGTCTGCCCCAGACCGAAGGGGTTGCCAATGGCCACGACGAAGTCGCCCACGCGGAGGTCGTCGGAATCGCCCAGCGGTATGTCGGTCAGGTCATCCGCCTCGATCTGCAGCACGGCGATGTCGGTCGCCGGATCCCGTCCGATCAATTCGGCCTCGAACTTGCGGTTGTCCCGCAGGGTTATTCTGATTTCATCCGCGTTCTCGACCACGTGATTGTTGGTCAGAACGTAGCCTTCCTCCGCGTCCACTATGACGCCGGAACCGGCGCTCATCTGCCGTTGTGGCGGCAGCTGTTCCAGCGGTGGCAGGAAAGGCTGAAAGAACGGGTCGCGGAACAACGGCGTCAACTGTGCCGGCCGCTCCGAAACCACCGAAATGTTCACGACGGCGTCGTCGATTGCGTCGATCAGCGGCGCGATCGTGGGTATGCCACGCGCGTCAGCCTCCGCGGCTGCGAACTGGGCGCCGGCCGGACCGCTCGCAACCCCGAGCGCCATGAGCAAGACAAGAACCACTCGGCCAATCATGGGAAACCTCCTTGCGAAGATGGCGCCGCGAGGCGGGCGCTCGCGGCGCGGGAGACCGATGATCAGGCGTTTTTCACCTCGATGCGCTTGACCTTGGCCTGAGCTTCGGGCGTCTGCGGCAGCCTGATCGTCAAAACGCCGTTCTTGAAGCTGGCCTCGGCCTTTTCGCCGTCAACGCCCGGAGGAAGCGGGATCGTGCGATACACCGCACCATAGCTGCGTTCGGACAGGTAGTAGCCCTTCTTTTCCTCCTGCCGCTCGATCTTTTTCTCGCCCTTGATGGTCAGCATGTCGTCGGTCACCGTGACCTCGATATCCTTCATATCCATCCCGGGCAGTTCGATCGACACTTCGACCGCACCCTCGGTCTCGACGACGTCGGATTTCGCATCTCCGCTCCAGGGCCAGTCCAAGTCGCCCACGCGGTTCCAGAAGTTTTCGAACACGCGGTTCATGTCGCGCTGGAGCGTTGCGATCGGGTTGTTGTCATCCGTCTTGGGCTCTGGCGCTTGATCCTTGCGAGCCCAGGGAATCAGGTCCTTGATCTGCATTGTCAGTCCTCCTTTGTTCGAAACGGTCGGACGGCGCCAATCACGAAGCCGTCACAGTAATCTTCTTGGGCTGAGCCTGTTCCGCGCGGGGCAGCGTCACGGTCAGCACACCATTCGCGACCGACGCGCCGATCTTTTCGGGATCGAAGTCGTCGGAAAGTGTGAAAGCCCGCTCGAAATCGCCTTCGCCGTACTCGGCATAGGCCAGTTGCAGCTTTTCGGGATGGGCGGGATGCACCTTGCCTCGGATCGTCAGAACGCGCTTTTCAAGCGTGACATCCACATCCTCTGCCGCAACGCCGGGCATTTCGAGCATCAGGGTCACGCCCTCGTCGGTTTCGACGATATCGGTGAGCGGCCTGTAGATGCGGCCACCCGTCGTGGTTTCCGGCGTCTCGGCCGGGGTCTTGTCGGCGGTTTGAGTGACTTCGGTGTTCATGATCCGTCCTCCTCTTACGCGGCCTTGATCTCGATTCTTTTCGGCAGGTCCTCTTCGGGGCGGCCGACAGCGATCCTCAGCACACCGTTTGCCATCCGCGCCTCGACCTTGTCGTCAGAGGCCTGGAACGGCAGCCGGATCGCTCGGGTGAATTTGCCGTATTCCCGCTCGTTGCGGTGCCAGCGCGCACCTTCGGGCACTTCTGGCATCTTGCGTTCGCCCGAAATCGTCAGGACATTGTCCTTGACTGAAATTTCGATGTCGGCGGGATCCACGCTCGGAAGGTCGTGCAAACCGTGTAGTCATTAGTGTTGCCAGGAACGACGGCGAGATCCCAACTCTGAACCACAGCTTCAAAATGATGACGCGGCAAGGGCTTATTGTAGGTGCCAAAGCGTTCAGTGCGGATGATATGCCCATCCGTGGGCGCTGGTTGCTGCTGGTACTGCGCCTTAAACGCAAAATCTCCGAGTTCCTTGCGGATCTGTTCCAGTGTCCCTTCATCAATCCTTTCGGGATGGAGAAGTTCGTTGCGTTCTCGATTCCAGACCAGCCCGGAGCCGATGCCTATTTCGGATGCTACCGGCGCAATTGCCGGAAGCTGAAGAACCTCCCAACCGCCTGCTTCCATCAACCGCCCCGGAAGATCATCAACGTGCAGGCGCTGAGCGACCACGACCATCGCACCCCGCTTTGGATCGTCAAAGCGGCTGATAACCGTCGAAGTGATCCAGTTGAACACATCGTCCCGCCTTGCCTCCGAGAAGGCATCATCGGCCTTGATCGGATCATCGATGATGGTGAGGTTGGTCCCCTTGCCTGTAAAGGTGCCCCCCACCGACGTCGCGATCCTGCGGCCGCCAAAGTTTCGTATCCGCAGTTCTTCGGCCGAGGCCTTTCGAGGGTCCAGCAGAAGATGTGGAAACGCCGCGCGATGCCAGGGCGCCTCCAGGATCCGGCGCGCCAGTGCGCTGAATGTCTGGGCGAGGTCCGCATTGTAGCTTGCCCCGACCACCGTCATCGAAGGGTTCCGGGCCAGAAACCAGGTCGAGAAGGCCACGCTGGCACAGTGCGATTTCAGGTGCCGGGGTGGCAGAATGATGAGAAGGCGACGAACCTCGCCCCGCTCCACGCGTTCGAGCTGATGACAGATGGCGCGGATGTAGAAGGCCGGTAAAAAAGCGATGCCGGGGTAGAGTTCGAGAAACGCGCGGTGGACATAGGCGTGCAGGTTGTCGCGTAGCAAGGCTGCCATATTGGCAGCAAAAAACTGTCGGGGTGTCAGGTCATTCATCGTCGTCGTCCTCCCCGGCTTCACCGAAGGCATCTTCGATGAGCTTCAGCCAATCGGCATGACCACGCGCGACTTCGAACTCTTCTGGCCCCACAAGTACTGCCTCCAAGGACGGAACGTCGCCGGCCAGCGCTTTCTGGGCATCGAAGGCAAGCTTGGCCGATTGGTGCTTGCCTTTGATCGCGTCCGCGTAGATCTGTTTCGCGAGCGCCGCATTCACCGGCATGACGACTTCCTTGCCGTCCACTAGGAAAGCCTTTTCCTCCTCGCCGGCTTCCAGGAGGTACTGGGCGAGCCCCTTACCCTTCTTCTTCCCATTTGGGTTCCCGGACTGCCCCTTCTGCCACTGTGTGTGTTTCGGGGGCTTGCCGTAGCCGATGTCGTAGTCCTTCTTGCCTTTGTTCGAACTGCTCATCAGAAGTCCTCCGGTGAATGTTGTTCGTCAGGAGTTTGACCTGCACGGGTTCGCGCGGCTCGGTCATCGAAGCGCTCGCCAGTCTCGGCATGTATGGCCTGCCCGCCTGTCATCGCCTGCCAGCGCCGGATTGCGAGATCGACGTAGGCCGGCTCGATCTCGACCCCAATGCAGCGCCGGCACGTGCGCTCGGCTGCAAGCAGCGTCGTCCCTGAGCCGAGAAAGGGATCGACCACCAGATTACCGGGGCCGGTCACATCGAGAAGTGCATCCATGACCAGCCGGATCGGCTTGACAGTCGGATGCACATGGAAGTCGTCGTCATCGTCCCCCCGCCCACCTGTCGCGCCAGGATAGGTCCAGACGTTGGAACGGCTACGGCCATGTTTGCCGAACCTGACTTGCTCCGCCGCATCCTTGTCAGTGGCACCATCGCGCCGAGGGAGATCCTGCTAATGCTCGATGCCGCCATCCTGTCCGAAGTGTTGCATCTCCCCGCCAGCGACCTTTCTCCGGACCTATTAGACCTCTCGGCGCCGGTTCATCTGCGCCGCCGCGGTGTCGAAGCGAAGCTGCTGGCAGGCACCCCCATTCCCGAACCCGATCCGGTGCTGCTGCGCACGCTATCTGGCGCGCATCGATGGATCACAGCGCTGCGCAACGGAACCCCGCTCGCCGCAATCGCACACAAGGCCGGACATCATGATGCCTTCATCCGGACCCGCGCGCCCCTCGCCTTCCTCTCCCCGAAGCTCCAGCGCGCCATCTGCGACGGTACGCTGCCGCCAGAGCTCACCCTGCACCGGATCCTGCAGCGCCCGATCCCCCTCAATTGGCAGGACCAGGAACGACTCTACGGGATCTGAGCGGCGGGTCGGGCCGAGCCGCTATTCCGGCACCGTGTCCGGGTCCATTCGACATCGGAATTCCCTGCATGTTCCCTGCTGCGGCAGCAGGGAACTCGTCTGTAACGTACTGATTCAGATCATCAAATCAGGGCCGAAAGCGTCAATTCGAGGCAAAATCTGAAAAATTCCCTGCAAATTCCCTGCACGCAGGGAAATTCCGGCCAAAACCGAACCGGTCGATGCGCTCCCCAGAGACCCATCGCGCCATTGCTGGCGAAACGGTCTCTCAGGTGAGTCTCTGAATGGGCGGTGGAGACGTAAGGCACGGAAAAATCGACCGAAAATCCGGTGTTTTTCTTATTAATATTAATAATTTAGGTGGGTGGCGGAGAGACAGGGATTCGAACCCTGGAGACGGTTTCCCGCCTACACACTTTCCAGGCGTGCGCCTTCGACCACTCGGCCACCTCTCCGTGCCGGGGATATTTGGACCAACAGATCGGGATTTGCAAGGGGTGTTTGCATCCAATCAACGATCCAGATGCAAATAGACCCGGCGGTTCTGCTTGCCCTTTTTCTCGATCTTTCCCAGACGGATAGGCCCGATCTCGCCCGTGCGGGCCACATGGGTGCCGCCGCAGGGTTGCAGGTCGATCTGATCCGGCCCCTCCCCGATTCTGATCAGCCGCACGCGGCCCGAGCCCCGGGGCGGCGAAACCGACATCGTCTTGACCAGACCGGGATTGGCGTCCAGTTCCTCGTCGGTGATCCAGTCCTCGGTCACGGGAAGGTCCTGATCAATCAAGGCCTGCAGCTGCTGTCGCAGCGCCTCCTTGTCCTGCGGCGCCTCGGGCATGTTGAAATCAAGCCGTCCCTTTTCCGCGCCAATCGCGCCGCCGGATACCTCGAACGGCAGGACAACGGACAGCAGGTGCAAGGCGGTATGGACCCGCATGTGACGATAGCGGCGATCCGAGTCCAGATGCTGCGTCACGGGTGCGCCGACCGGTGGCAGGCTGCTCCCTTCGGCCGGGACCAGAACGATCTCAGCACCCTGCCCCTTGACCGCCGTCGCCACCGACATCTCACCACCGGACCACTCCAGCCGGCCGCTGTCGCCGGGCTGCCCGCCACCGGTCGGGTAGAACAGGCTGCGGTCGAGGATCACGCCGCCCTCATCAGTGTGGCCAGTCACGGTGGCCTCGGACACGCGCAGATAGGCATTCTCCCGGAACAGCATGTCAGTGCTCATCGGCCGTCTCCATCCCCGCCTCCATCGGCGTCCAGATCCGCTTCGGTCATCGCAGCCGGCTCCGACGACGCGCGGCCCGGCTCGGACACCGGCGGCGCCTTTTGCGTTTCAGGCGCAACCATGGCGCCCGTCAAGGTTTCAGGGTTGCGCAGCCATACATCTCGCTGCGCAAAGGGAATCTCGATGCCCTCTTCGGCAAAGCGTCGGTTGATCTCGTGGTTCATGTCCGACTTCACCGACAACACCCAGTTCACGTCGCGCAGGATCGCCCGGATCTCGAAATCCAGCGAATCCGCGCCGAACCCCTGGAACACGATGGACGGTGCCGGGTTCGCCAGAACCATAGGATGCGCATTGGCGATCTCTCGCAGAATAGTCTCGACCTTGCGGGTGTCGGTTCCATACGCCACGCCGACCGGCACGATCACGCGGCCCACCGTGTTGCCGCGGGTGTAGTTGGTCACCACCCCGCTGATCAGGTCCGAGTTCGGCACGATCACGTCGGTCCGGTCGAAGGTTTCGATCCGGGTCGAGCGCACCGAAATGTCACGGACATAGCCCATCATGCCGTTCACATCGATCCAGTCGCCTTTCGAAATCGGCCGCTCGATCAGCAGGATGATGCCCGACACGAAGTTGGAAACGATGGTCTGCAGGCCAAAGCCGATGCCGACCGACAGAGCACCGGCGACGATGGCCAGCGACGAAAGGTCAAACCCCGCCAGCGTGATGGCAATCAGGGCCGCGATGAAGATACCGACATATCCCGTCCCGGCCACGATGGCGTTTTGCGCGCCGGGGTCGAGCTTGGTCTTGGGCAGCAGCGAGCCGCGCAAACTGCTCTGGAACACCTTGGTCGCGCCGTATCCGACGAGGAAGATGATTACGAAGGTGAAGAAATTGGTCGGCGAAATGGTGACTCCGCCGATCTGGAACCCCTCCAGGATCTTCGACCAGAATTCGCGCAGGTTCGCTTCGCGGGCGCCCCAGTAGATGGCGATGATCGGGATCGAGAACAGAGCGAGGACAAAACCGACCAGCACATTGAACAACGAGTCCTGCGCAGCCTCACCCTTGCCTGTTATCCAGCCGTAGACGCTGCTGAGAAAGCCCTGGAAGATGATGAGCGCAGCAATGAGGGCGAGAGTTTTGACCGTAGGAAAGATGATCGCTTCGGCCGCGTTGGAAAACCCGAAAGCTGCCAGAACCGGTGCCCCGAACGCAAGGAACAACAGCCCACGCCGGATGATCTCGACGATCTGGCTGAACCCTGCAGAGCGAGCAGAGGACGTACCGTCCTGGTCCTCCCCAAGATCATCACGCCCTCGGATCTGTCGTATTCTCAGCAGCAGGACGGCTGTCGCCACGATGATCGGGAAGCCCACGACCGCGCGCGTTGCGTCCGAGACGTTCTCGATCTGCTCGAACTGCTGGGCCATCCCATGCAGCACCAGCATGACGGCCAGCAGATCGATGTGAATCCGCATCTCGGATATCTGGGCGGTGGAAAACCGTTGAAAGCGGTTCATGGCGCTCGCCACGTACAATTGGCGACCGATCCAGTCGAAATAGAAAATTGCCGCGGCCCAAAGCGGTATCTGCTGCAGCAAAAGCGTTCCCCTCAGCCCCAGGACCCCGGTCAGGTTCACCGCATGGGTCAGCGCCAGAACGCCCGCCCAAGGCAGCAGGATACGGAAAAGGGAAACGATGAAGGTCCATACACCCGTGCCGTTGCCGCCCAGCGAACGCAGATAGTCGCCGGCCCGTTCAGACCACCGCTTGCCCCGCCAGATCAGGACAAAGCCCACCACGACAAGCACGAAAATCGCCGGAGCGTTATTTTGAATCTTTTCGTGAACAACCGCCGTTTTGAAGTTGGCCCGAATCTCGTTTGCCAGTGAGTGGCCGGCCTCCCTTATGTCCTCCAAGGCCCTTGGCCAGTAGCGTGGGTTCAGAGGTGACGGACCGCGCTGCAGCAGTTCCTGGGCCTGTCTTTCACGGATGATGTTGTCGATCTCGCTGATCAGGCCAGTAGCCCTGAAATACGCCTCTTCGGAAATGATCCGGGGCACGCGCAGCCTGTCCAGTTCCCCTTCCAGATGCGCGCGCAACGCCGCTATGTCCTCGGGTTCTTCGGCTCCGTCTTCGGGCTTTGGCCCCAAGGCGTTCAGCTGGCTTTCCAGCGTCTTGATCCGTTCGCCGTTGGCTGTCCGCGTCTTGTTGAAGACATCGCGATAGCCCGCAATCTCTGACCGCAAAGCCTCGAACGCCGCGTTCGAAGCCCGATCGGCCTCGACCACCTCCTCGGCCCGCTCGGCGGTCGCAAGCCATTCCTTGTAAAACTCGGTCTGTTCTTCCGACAGTTGCGCCTGGGCGCCGCTGCCAAAACTCAACAGCAGCGCTGCAACAAGCGCGAACAGGTAGCGGCCCAGGCCGCGCATTACACGTCCTCGAACACGCCGGGAATGCTGCGTGGTGCTTCGGTCATCCAGTCCGGCACGGGCAGCTCTTTTTCACGCAGGAATTCGGGGTTGAACAGCTTGGACTGATAGCGGGTTCCATAGTCGCACAGGACGGTAACGATCGTATGTCCCGGCCCCATCTCCCTGGCCATGCGAACGGCACCGGCGATGTTGATCGCGGTCGATCCCCCCATGACCAGCCCCTCCTCGCGCAGCAGGTTGAAGATATAGGGCAGCGCCTCGTTGTCGGAAATCTGACAGGCGAAATCCGGCCGGAATCCTTCGAGGTTCTTGGTGATACGCACCTGACCGATCCCTTCGGCGATCGAGCCGCCCTCCATCGCCAGTTCGCCGGTGGTGTAGTAGGAATAGAGCGCGGCCCCCATCGGATCGGCCAGGCCGATCTTGACGCCCTTGGGTTTGAGTGCCTCGGACACGCCGGCCAGCGTCCCGCCCGAGCCCACGGCGCAGATGAACCCGTCAACCTTGCCTTCGGTCTGCTCCCAGATTTCGGGACCGGTGGTCTCCACATGCGCCTGACGGTTGGCCACATTGTCGAACTGGTTGGCCCAGATCGCGCCGTTCGGCTCCGTCTTGGCCAGTTCCTCGGCCAAGCGGCGCGAATAGTGGACGAAGTTGTTGGGGTTGCGGTATGGTGCCGCCGGCACCTGGACCAGCTGCGCGCCCGCCAGCCGCAGCATGTCCTTTTTCTCTTCCGACTGCGTTTCGGGAATCACGATAACGGTCTTGAAGCCCATCGAGGCGCCGACCAGCGCCAGACCGATTCCGGTGTTGCCCGCGGTTCCCTCGACGATGGTTCCGCCCGGCTTGAGCTGGCCGCGCGCGACGGCATCCCTGATGATGTACAGCGCCGCCCGATCCTTGACCGATTGCCCCGGATTCATGAATTCGGCCTTGCCGAGGATTTCACATCCGGTTTCCTCGCTGACGCGGCGCAGCCGGATCAGAGGTGTTTTGCCAACGGCGTCCGCCAGATCGCGTGCAATGCGCATGGTGCCCTCTCAATATTCGTTCAGTGTTCAGATTTACAGTCGGCCCGACGCGACCACAAGCGGTCATGGCAAACCCGATGCGGATCAACCCTGCCCGCGCAGCCGGTCGCGGTGCCGCGCCAGCCAATGCGCCAGCGACAGCAGTTGCAGGCTCTTGATCCTGTGGTCTTCCACCCATTGCATGAACTCGGCAAATGGCAGGATATGGCTGCGTATGTCCTCGCCCTCCCTGTCGACTCCGCCATTGTTCACGGTCCTGGACAGATCAGCCAGCCCGACATAGAGATGGTCATACTCGGTGGAGGAACCGCAGGACGAATAGGCTCCCCCTGCGTATTCGAGCCCCTTCAGCTCGATATGGGCCTCTTCCATGGCCTCGCGGTGCGCGGTTGTTTCCGGCGTTTCCCCGGGATCGATCATGCCGGCCACCGCTTCCCACATCCAGGGTTCGGGGTCACCAATCAGGTAGACCGGCGCGCGGAACTGCTCGATCAGCAGCACCGTGTCACGCACCGGATCATAAGGCAGAACGATCACCGCCTGCCCAGTCATCAGACCGTTGCGCCTCAGAACCGGCCCCATGGATCCGTCGTGCTGGCGATATTGCAAGTCGATCTCATCCATCCCGAAATAGTCGACATAGGCATGTCTTCGATCATGGACGATCACATCTCGGGATACATCGCGCGCATCGCCGGTCACCCGTGACCGGGCGGCGATACGCGCCCAGGCCCGCATGCGGATCGCCGGGAAGCTACGGGCGATCCGCTTGGCATCGACACGCCCGCAATAGGCCATGACCTCTTCCGCAGCCAGCAGGGTCAGTTCGCCCCATTGCTCGGCCCAGGCCTCCAGTGACCAACGATCGCCCGGCTGCCACAGCCCGGCCTCGGGATAGAAAACCTCGGCCTCGGCTCGCGTCCCATCGGGCAGATCGACCCAGCGCGTCTCCAGATCATAGTCAAAGCCGCCCTCGTAGAACTCCAGACGCGCTATGTCCTCCTCGCTCAGACCACGCACCAGGATCCCTTCGGCCTGTTCGCCCGGCGCCTTCAGGATCATCGGGAAAGCCTGTTCGCGCACTGCATGAACCGCATGGTCCTGCAATACTGCCGGTGTCGCATCGATATCAGAGGCCGGGCGCCCCAGCACGAGTTCCAGAAGCGGCGCATGCCGCAAGGTGCCGTAGAAAAACAGATTGCTCACGAAATGTGGTCTTTCATTCAGATCATTGAGACGAGACTCACCGCCACCGGCGCCAGGCCAGCTCGGTCAGCAGACCGGATACGACGCCGCCGATGAGCAGGGTCCAGATGATATGCGGCTCCAAAAGGACTTTTCCATACTCCACGCCGAGCTGGAAAATGCCCAGAACCGCTTCGAACGGCCCGTCATAGCGATGGCGCATGGCCAGCTTGAACATCTCGTTGGTGCCCTGCACGAAAAGACCCCAGAACACCAGCGCCACCATCCCCGTCAGGCCGTTGTTGATCGCGGCGGTGATGCCGCGCCCGGTGCGCTTGCCCATGACCACCCAGCCGCAGATGACTCCCAACCCGATATTCACATAGGTGAAATAACCGAAGTTCGTGCCTTCCGGGCTCAGGTTGATGACCTGGCTGGAAACGATGAAGGCCAGCACCGCGAGGCAACAGGCGGCAACCAACCGGTAGGCTGTAGGCATTGGGATCATGTGGCGTCACCTTGGTCTGGCGACTGTAATCTGTGTCACATCACAGTTGCCGGTGTCAAAGGCTGCACCGCACGCCGTCAGATAAAAATTCCACATGCGGCGGAAACGCTCGTCAAAGCCCTTGTCGGCGATCTGGTCCCACTTGTCGTTGAAGGTTTCGTACCAGCGGCGCAGGGTCAGGTCATAGCTCTTTCCGAACTCCTTGGAGCGGACGACGTCCAGCCCCGCCAACTCGATCTGCTGCCGCAGAACCGTGGGCGACGGCAACATGCCGCCGGGAAAGATGTATTTCTGGATGAAATCGACGCCTCTCTTGTAGACCTCCCACCGCCTGTCGGCGACGGTGATGATCTGAAGTGTCGCCTGAGCCCCCGGTTTCAGACGTTCGCGCACCGTTTCGAAATAGACGGGCCAATACTGCTGACCGACCGCCTCGAACATCTCGATGGACGCGATCCCGTCATAGGTGCCGCGCTCGTCGCGATAATCCTGCAGCTTGAACTTCGCAAGGTCGGAAAGACCAGCTTTTTCAATTCTCTGCGTCGCATAGTTGAACTGCTCCTGACTGATCGTCAGCCCCGTTACGCGCAGCCCGCGCTCCTTGGCGGCATATTCCGCGAACCCGCCCCATCCACAGCCGATTTCAAGGATATGGTCGCCGGGCTTGGCCTCCATCTGGTCGATGAGACTGGCATATTTCGCGGTCTGGGCATTTTCCAGGCTTTCCTGTCCGGTCTCGAACAGCGCGCTGGAATAGGTCATCGTGTCATCCAGCCAGAGATCGTAGAAATCATTGCCCAGATCGTAGTGGTAGGAGATGTTCTTTTTCGCCTGCTTGCGGTGATTTCGATGCAGCCAGAACCTCAACCGTTCATAAGCCCGCAGCAGGAACTGCCCCGGAAAGCCATCGTAAACCGAGTCGCTTCCCCTATGCACAAAGTCCATGAAGGCCCGAAGGTCCGGCGTGCTCCATTCGCCTTCCAAGTAGGCGTCGGAAAATCCAAGATCGCCCTCCCGCACCAGCCGCGAAAACACGTCGGGGTCGTGAACGTCGATCCGCGCCACTGGCCCCGGTTTCTGCCCCTCGGCACGGAAGATCCTTCCGTCAGGCAGGGCGATATCCAGACGGCCCATCTCGAGCGCGCCAAGCATTTTCATGACCTGGGCGAAATACCGTGGCAGGTTTTCCTGCCCTTCCGTTGACGTCAGGATCATCCGCTCTCCCCGAATGCGCCTATCAGACGTAGGCTAGGCGCTGAATTGGTTTGTGGCAAGTTTTCAGTTCCTTACACGTGACTTGCCCGCCTGATAGGCCGCCAGCGCGGCCCTGCGGCCGTCATCGAGCCTGACGATTGGATCCGGATATTCCGACCGCGGCGAGAGCCCCCACCTGCGCGGTACGGCCCGGAAATAAGCCTCGGCTGTCTTCGGCGGTTTAGCCTGAGTTTCCGCAACCCAGCGCCGACGATACGAACCATCCGGGTCGAACCGTTCCGCCTGCGTCGCGGGGTTGAAAACCCGGAAATAGGGTGCCGCATCCGGCCCCGATCCGGCGACCCACTGCCACCCCATCGCATTGGCCGCCGGATCCCAGTCGATCAGGCAGTCGGCGAACCAGTCCATCCCGATTTTCCAGTGCGTCATCAGATGCTTGGTCAGATAACTTGCCGCAAGCATCCGCACCCGGTTGTGCATCCGCCCGGTCACATACATCTCGCGCAAGCCCGCATCCACGATGGGAACGCCCGTCCTAGCCCGTTTCCACGCAACCACATGCGGTTGGCCCGAATCTTCGCTCCACGGAAAGCCATCCCACTCGGGTTTCCAGTTTCCGGTCAGAAGCACCGGCGAATGGAACATCAGGTGATAGGAAAATTCGCGCCATGCCAACTGACGCAAGAACGCCTCGGCCCCCGGCACCCCGGATTGCAGCGCGCGCATGACGGTGTGCCAGACGGTTCTCGGACCAATTTCACCCAGAGCCATGTATTCCGACAGGCCCGAAGTGCCATCGACATCTGGCCGATCGCGCAGTTCCGGATACCGGGGCAGCTTTTCGTGAATAAAATTCTCCAGCTTTTCATGCGCGACAGCTTCACCGGGGCGCACAAAAGTGCGTACAACCTCGGCCCCGCGCCGCAAGGCCCGACCCAGCGCCCAACTGCCCAAATCCTCGGAGGCCGGCAAGACATCGGGCGCTGCCAGACGGCTGGGCGCAGCCTCTGGCGCGGCGACCTCGCGCCCGCGCACGGCACGCCAGAACGGCGAAAACACCTTGTAGGGCAGCCCCGATCTATTGGCCACTGTCCAAGGCTCGAACAAAAGATGGCCCGAATGCGATCGCGCCTCGATGCCCTGCCCCCGCAGCGCGGCCTTGATCGCTGAATCCCGCCTGATCGAATCCGGGTCATAGGCCCGGGTCCAACAGACGGTGTCCGCCCCGGTTTCGGCCACCAACGCACGAAGGGCCTGCAAGGCATCCCCGCTGCGAAAAATCAGCTTGCTGCCGCGCCGCTCCAGATCAGCGGCCAAACTCTCCAGACCCTGCCCCAGCCGCCACTTGGGCGCGGCGCCAAGCCCATCGACCAGTTCGTCGCGGATGAATACCGGAATGACCGGCCGCCCTGAGCGCGCGGCCTCCGCAAACCCCGGATGGTCGGACAGGCGCAGATCGCGCCTGAACCAGAATATGATGGGAGCCGTCTTGCCGTTCATCCCCGCCTCATGCCGTTGAAAACGATACGAAGCGGGGATGAAGGCAGATCACAATACCCGATCCAGCGCGTCGATGAGCTGATCGATTTCGGCCTTCGTGGTGTAATGCGTGAAGCTCAGCCGCAGAACACCCTTGTCCAGATCGACCCCCATCGCCTGCAAGGGACGCACGGCGTAGAAATCGCCGCCGCCCGCCATGATCCCATGCTCGGCCAGTTCCGCGGCAACCGGCTCGGACGCCCGGTTCAGGGACAGAGCCACCGTCGGCGCGCGCCTGCCCGCATCCGCCGGGCCGATCAGCCGAACCGCGTTCCGGTCCTTGACCGCATCCAGCAAGGGATGAAGCAACTCCACCTCATGCGCCCGCATCAGATCGTGCACGAAAGCGCCCCGCCCGGCCGCGTCCGCCGCGGGGCCACCGTGGTGTTCACACAGCAGATCGACATAATCCGCCATCCCGGCACAGGCCGCCACCTGCGCATGATCCGGCCCGGCGGGCGTGAACCGCTTGTAGAGCACATCGCCGTTGAAGAAATGCGCCTGATTGGGCAGCAACTCGCCAAGGCTGCGGCGGATGACCATGCAGCCCTGATGCGGCCCGTAGGTCTTGTAGGAAGAGAACAGGTAGATATCCGGGCCGAGGTCGCCGACATTGGGGAACCCGTGCGGCGCATAGGACACCCCGTCCACGCAGACGAAGGCCCCGGCGGCATGGGCGATGGCGGTGATCTCGGTCACCGGGTTGATCTCGCCCACCACGTTCGAGCAATGCGGGAAACACACCAGCCGGACCTTTTCGTCCAGCAGGTTTTCCAGATCCAACGGGTTCAGCGAGCCGGTATCCGGGTCGATCGTCCACTCGCGGATCTCGATCCCGTCATCTGCCAGCCGCCGCCAGGGGCCGGAATTGGCCTCGTGGTCCTGATCGGTGACGATGATGGCCTCGCCGGGCTTCAACCACTGGCGGAAGGCCTGCGCCAGAACATAGGTGTTCTGCGTGGTCGAGGGGCCAAAGCTCAGTTCGTCGGTCTCGACCCCCAACAGCGCGGCCATCCGCGCGCGGGCCTCGTCCATCTCTTCCCCCGCAAGGCGGCTTGCCTCGTAGGGCGCATAGGGCTGCACCTTGCGCTGGGTGTAGAAGCGCATCAGTCGGTCGATCACCGGCTTGCAGGTATAGGACCCGCCCGCATTCTCGAAAAAGGCCTGCCCCTGCAGCGCAGGC
The DNA here is from genome assembly GCF_001507595.1 of Ruegeria marisrubri. Lineage (GTDB taxonomy): Bacteria > Pseudomonadota > Alphaproteobacteria > Rhodobacterales > Rhodobacteraceae > Ruegeria > Ruegeria marisrubri. The sequence goes on along the minus strand of NZ_LQBQ01000012.1, from coordinate 701,701 downwards.
TCGGAAAAAGCCGGAAACTGGGCCCGAACGAAATCAATGTCCAAGGTGCTCATCGCACGTTTCTCCTCATTCATGCTCCACTGCTCGGATGGCTGCCCGCGCATGATCCGGACAGGTCCGAAAACATGGCAGGTCTTCCAGCCGAGCCGCGGCCCCGCACAAGGAATGAGGGAACGGCGGCAGCCCCGCAAGCCCGTTTTGTGGCGCGGGACCCCGGCAGATAGCCGGTCCCGCGGCTTGGGGTCAAGACGATATGAAAAGACCCCGGAACCTGTCCGGGGTCTTTCGGTTTGGTGTCGAACGGGCTCAGCCCCTGCGTTTCTCGCGCGCCAGCCCGATGAAGATCGACACGCACATCAGGACCAGCACGATCGCAAAGGGAAAGCCCGTCGCGATGGCGGCGGCCTGCAACGCGCCCAACCCGCCGCCCAGCAGCAGCACGATGGCGATGGCGCCTTCGAGGATGCACCAGAACACGCGCTGCGCCGTCGGGGCGTCGGTCTTGCCGCCGGCGGTGATCGTGTCGATCACCAGAGAGCCCGAGTCCGAGCTGGTGACGAAGAAGACCACCACCAGAATGATGCCGATGAAGGACAGCACGCCGGTCATCGGAAAGGCCTCGAACATCTTGAACATCTTCAGTTCAAGCGCGGCATCCGACACGGCCTGCCCGGCCCCCGACATCACCTGGTCCAGCGCCGCGCCACCGAACACGCTCATCCACAGGGCACCGACGACGGTCGGGATCAGGATCACGCAGGTCACGAATTCGCGCACCGTTCGACCGCGCGAGATACGGGCGATGAACATGCCGACGAAGGGCGACCAGGAAATCCACCAGGCCCAGTAGAAGGTGGTCCAGCCCTGCATGAAGTTGGTGTCCTCGCGCCCGATCCAGTTGGACAGCGCCGGCAGTTCGCGGACGTATTCCACGATGCCCGTGAAGAACCCCGTCAGGATCGCGACGGTCGGGCCTACGATCAGCACCAGGATCAGCAGCGCCGCCGCCAGGATCATGTTGGCCTCGGACAGGCGCTTGACGCCCTTGTCCAGGCCGGCAACGACCGAAACCAGGGCGAAGCCGGTGATCAGCACGATCAGCAGCACCTTCATCCCGTCGGTAACGGGAACGTCGAACAGATAGTTCAGACCCGCCAGCGCCTGCGTCGCGCCCAGCCCCAGCGAAGTCGCCAGCCCGAAAATGGTGGCGAACACCGCCAGCACGTCGATGATGTGGCCCAGCGTTCCCCAGGTTGCCTCGCCGAACAGCGGGTAGAAGACCGAGCGCATGGTCAGCGGCAGCCCCCGGTTGAAGCTGAAAAAGGCCAGCGCCAGCGCCACCACCGCGTAGATCGCCCAGGGATGCAGGCCCCAGTGGAAGATGGTGGCGGCCATCGCCAGATCCTTCGAGGTCGCCGGATCGCCGGCTGCCGCACCCAAAGGCGCCCAGTCGGTGCGGACACCGTCCTCGCCCACGGCAATCCCGCCCATGGACGATCCGTAATGCGAGATCGGCTCGGCCACGCCCCAGAACACCAGCCCGATGCCCATGCCCGCGGCAAACAGCATCGAGAACCAGCCGGCATAGCTGTAGTCCGGCTTGGCATCCGCCCCGCCCAACCGGATCGAGCCATAGGGCGTCACGATCAGGACCAGCGAGAACACCACGAAGATGTTGCAGGCGATCATGAAGACCCAGTCGAACCTGCTGGTCAGCGCCGGACGCAGCCAGCCGAAGAACTCGGTGGCCTGTTCGCGGAACACGAGCGAAAAGAAAACGAAAGCGATGATGGTCAGGCCGGATACGGCAAAGACCGGATTGTGAATATCCAGACCCATGATCTGGATATTGTCCTGACCGACTTCATAGTCGGTTTCGGTGCTGTCGGACATTATCCCTCTTCTCCTGTTGTTTTGTGCCCCTCCTAATCGACCAGCATCTGCCCCCTTTGCGCGGCAAATGAGACCGAATGCCCCCTGAAACCGACGAAATCGACGGTTTCCGCCAACCTGCCCCATCCCGCAATCTAACAGATTCACACGAAAAAGGCCGGGGTTTTCCGCCCCGGCCCACGACTTTCCGTTCGACGGCGATATCAGCCCTGAACCTTGGTATAGGTTCCCTCGCCCGCCAGAATGCCGCGGAATCCGCCCGGTTCATCCAGCGAGAACACGATGATCGGCAGGTTGTTGTCGCGCGCCAGCGCGATGGCCGAGGCGTCCATCACGCCCAGGCGCTTGGCCAGAACGTCGTCATAGCTGACCGTGTCATAGCGTTTGGCGTCGGGGAACTTGACCGGGTCCTTGTCATAGACGCCATCCACCTTGGTGCCCTTGAAGATCGCCTCGCAGCCCATCTCGTTGGCGCGCAGCGTCGCGGCGGTGTCGGTGGTGAAATACGGGTTGCCGGTGCCGGCGGCGAAAATGCAGACCCGCTTTTTCTCCAGGTGCCGGACCGCGCGGCGGCGGATATAGGGCTCGCACACCTGGTCCATCGGAATGGCCGAGATCACGCGGGTGAACACCCCCATCCCCTCCAGCGCCGACTGCATGGCCAGCGCGTTCATGACCGTGGCCAGCATCCCCATGTAGTCGGCCGTGGTGCGCTCCATCCCCTGCGCCGAACCGGACAGGCCGCGAAAGATGTTGCCGCCTCCGATCACCATGCAGATCTCGACGCCGAGGTCATGCACCGACTTCACTTCTTCGGCGATCCGCTGGACGGTCGGCGGGTGCAGGCCGAATCCCTGATCGCCCATCAAGGCCTCGCCCGAGATCTTGAGCATGACCCGTTTGAACTTGGTCTGCGGTTGTTCCTGTGATTCTGGGAGGATGGTAGAGGTCATGTCGCGCTCCGCTGAGGCCCGGGGTTGTTTTTCCGGCGCAAAATGAAGCAAAACCCCCGCAGGTTCAATGCGGCACGGTTCGAAACGAGGCAATCGCACATGACGGCAAACACTGTGACCCGGTTGCTGGACGGACTGCCGCCGATCCCGGACGACAAGCCGGTGCTGATCGCGGGGCCGACGGCCTCGGGGAAATCTGCGCTGGCGCTCGAGATCGCCGAACGGCACGGCGGCGTCATCGTCAATGCCGACGCCAGCCAGGTCTATGACTGCTGGCGCATCATCACCGCCCGCCCCTCGCCCCAGGAAGAGGCCCGCGCGCCGCATCTGCTCTATGGCCATGTTCCATATGACGCCACCTATTCCACCGGGCATTGGCTGCGCGAGGTGGTGCCCCTGCTCTCTGCCGGGCCGCGCCCGATCATCGTCGGCGGAACGGGCCTGTATTTCGCGGCCCTGACCGAAGGCATGGCGGATATTCCTCCGACGCCACCCGGCATCCGCGCCCGGGCCGACGCCATGTCACTGGCCGAACTGCTGGCCGGGATCGACGCCGAGACGGCGGCGCGGATCGACACGCTCAACCGCGCGCGGGTTCAGCGCGCGTGGGAGGTGCAGCAGGCCACCGGTCGCCCCTTGTCCGACTGGCAGGACGACACACCACCGCCCGCCCTGCCGCTGGACCAGGCCGTGCCACTGGTTTTCGACGTGGACAAGACCTGGCTGCTCGACCGCATCATGCGCCGCTTCGACCAGATGCTGGAACAGGGCGCGTTGGCCGAGGTCGCGGCCATGCGCGACCGCTACGACCCTGCCCTGCCCTCGTGCAAGGCGATCGGCGTTCCCGAACTGATGGCCCATCTGCGGGGCGAACTGACCCTGGATGAGGCGCGGGAAAGGGCGGGAATCGCCACCCGGCAATTCGCCAAGCGTCAGCGCACATGGTTCCGGGCACGAATGAAAAGCTGGAATCACATCCATCTGCCCGGCTGACATTTGGAAAATCTAAAACTGCGCGGGTCGGGACGCTGCGCAATACGCACAGAAAATTCACGTTTTTTTGACCACCTCACCCGGAGGGGCCGCAAGCCCGAAAACATACGGGAATCCCTGCGCACACGGGTGTCCAAAGGCCCCATGACGAATGCGCCACTTTCTGCGCCCATGTCGCTTTTGTCCAATTCATGACGATTCCGAACATTGACCTGCGGGGATTTCTGTTGCGAAATGGGCATATGGGGATGCGAACGTTCCAAAAGAGTTGTCGGCCTTCCAAAGAAGGAACCGCTTTTGACTTCAACCATCCGAGTTGAAACCTCCACCAATAATCAAACGTGTCACAGGGAGACATTCATGACCAACAAGACAATGACCGGAGCACCCGTTCACTGGGCCGCAGAGATGCACGCCCAGGAATACCGGGAAGGCAAGCTCAGTCGCCGCGAGTTCCTGACCCGCGCGACCGGCCTCGGGGTAACTGCCGCCGCGGCCTATGGGATGATCGGCCTGACCGCGCCCGTCCAGGCCGCCGACGCCGCCAAGAAGGAAGGCGGAACGCTGCGCGCCCAGATGGAGGTGCGCGCCCTCAAGGATCCGCGTACCTATGACTGGTCGCAGATCGCGAACTTCTCGCGCGGCACCTTGGAATATCTCGTCGAGTACAACTCGGACGGGACATTCCGCGGCATGCTGCTGGAAGGCTGGGAAATCAACGAGGACGCCACCCAGTACACGCTCAAGGTCCGCCAGGGCGTGAAGTGGAACAACGGCGACGACTTCACCGCCGAGGACGTGGCCCGCAACATCGCCCGCTGGTGCGACAAGAGCTCGGAAACCAACTCGATGGCGGGCCGCTTCGCGACGCTGGTTGACGCCGAAACCGGCCAGGCCGTCGAAGGCAGCATCGAGGTCGTGGACACCCACACCGTCCGCCTGAACCTGCCCAAGTCCGACATCTCGCTGATCGCCGGCATGGCCGACTATCCGGCGGCGATCGTCCACAGCTCGTTCAGCGAAAGCGACCTGCTCAACAACGTGGGCACCGGCCCCTACCTGATGTCCGAACTCGAAGTGGGCGTCAAAGCGGTCATGACCCGCAACGAGAACCACACCTGGTGGGGCGAGGCGGTCTTTGGCCGTCCGGCGCTGGACCGGATCGAGTATATCGACTACGGCACCGACCCGTCGGCCTGGCTGGCCGCCATGGAATCCGACGAGGTGGACATGCTCTACGAGTCGGTGGGTGAATTCATCGACGTGATGGACGGCCTCGGCTACGTGAAGTCCGAAGTGGTCACCATGAGCACCATCGTGATCCGCCCGAACCAGCTGGCCGAGGTGGACGGCAAGAAGCCTTATGCCGACAAGCGCGTCCGTCAGGCCCTGCAGATGGCCGTGGACAACTCGGTCTGCCTGGAACTGGGCTATGGCAACCGCGGCCAGACCGCCGAGAACCACCATATCGGCCCGATCCACCCGGAGTATCCGGAACTGCCGCCGCAGAAGCACGACCCGGCCGGTGCGCTCAAGCTGATGGAAGAGGCCGGCATGGCCGATTTCGAGCACGAGATCATCTCGATCGACGACGACTGGCGCCGCAACACCACCGACGCCGTCGCCGCGCAGCTGCGTGACGCGGGCATCAAGGTCAAGCGCACGGTTCTGCCGGGCAACACCTTCTGGAACGACTGGGCGAAATATCCCTACAGCTCGACCAACTGGAACCACCGCCCGCTGGGCGTTCAGGTCTGGGCGCTGGCCTATCGCTCGGGCGAGGCGTGGAACGAATTCGGCTGGGCCAACCCCGAGTTCGACGCGCTGCTCGACGAGGCGCTGGCCATCGCGGATGCCGACAAGCGCCGCGAAGTGGCCGCACGCGCAGCCGCGCTGATCCAGGAGGAAGGCGTGACCGTCCAGCCCTACTGGCGCTCGCTGTATCGCCACATGAAGGAAGGGCTGGTTGGCACCGACATGCACGTGTCCTTCGAGCACCACCACTACAAGTGGGGCTGGGCTGCCTGAGCCCTGCGCTGACGACACAGACCGGGGCGCCCGTGCAGGGCGCCCCTTTCCAGCCGCAGACGCACCGGACTGAACCCGGAAACCAGAGGCCGGCACAAAAGGCCCAACGATCTGTGGAACACATGAACAACAGGGGTCATCATGGGACTCTTCATCCTCCGACGGTTCGGCGTGATGCTGCTGACGGCATTGTGTCTGACTTTCGTGGTCTTCTTTCTGACCAACCTCTATCCGAACCTCGAAAAGCTCGCGAAAACGCAGGGCAACCAGCGGATGTCCGACGAGCAGGTCGAAACCTGGCTCGAGAATCGCGGCTATCGCCAACCCATGCTGGTCAAGTATGGCCAATGGCTGGGGGTGATGCCGGGCTTTACCAACACGCTGGATGACGGTCAGTTCGTCGGCACCTGCGCCCGGCCCGGCGTGGCGCCCGAGGACACGCCGAAATTCTGCGGCGTCCTGCAGGGTGAATGGGGCTATTCCACGGTCTTCAAGGATGACGTGGGCGGGATCGTTTCCAAGCGCCTCGGCAATACCGGATATCTGATGTTCTGGGTTCTGGTGCTGATGGTCCCATCGGCGCTGATCGTCGGCATCCTGGCCGGGATGCGCGAAGGCTCGGTGCTTGACCGGTCGCTCTCGACCTTTTCGATCATCACCACGGCAACACCGGAATACGTCTCGGGCGTGATCTTCATCGCCATCTTCACCTCGTCAACGGTGGGGCTGAAATGGTTCAAGGGCACCGCGACGCAGGCGATGGACAATCCCACCTTCGAGAACTTCTTCCTGCCGGTGCTGACCATCGCGCTTTACGGCATGGGCTATATCGCCCGGATGACCCGGGCCTCGATGACCGAGGTGATGACCGCGCAGTATATCAGGACTGCACGCCTCAAGGGGGTGTCGTTCCCGACGATCGTGATGAAGCACGCCCTGCGCAACGCGCTGATCGCGCCTTTCACCGTCATCATGCTGCAGTTCCCCTGGCTGCTGAACGGCGTCGTGATCGTCGAGACCCTGTTCAACTACAAGGGCTTCGGCTGGGCGCTGGTGCAGGCCGCCGGCAACAACGACATCCAGCTCTTGCTGGCGATCTCGGTCGTGTCGGTCTTCGTGGTGCTGCTGACGCAGCTGATCTCGGATATCGGCTATGTCTACCTGAACCCGCGCATCCGGATTTCGTAAGGGAGAACAGGATATGGAACCTCTCAGCTGGACTGGCTCGATCGCCTTTCTCAACCCTGTTCTCGCGATCGCCCTGGCGGGACTGATCTTGTCGATCCTTGCCTGGATCCTCATCAATATCGCCACCACCGAAGGCCCGGTGATCGTCAATCCCGACGGGACACTCAAATCCGCCGCCGGGCCGCGGGGCCTGGCGCAGACCGCCCTGCGTTTCACGTTTTTGGCCTCGGTTCTGCTGGCGCTGGCCTACATCGTGCTTGGCGTCTTCCTGGGCAGCAACGCCGGGATCGTCGGCGCAATATCGCAGCAATTCCTGCCCGTCTGGGTGTCGCTGATCATCGTCTTCGCCATGTCGGTCGCCTTCAAGCGCCGATTGGGGCTGTATGGCAAACTGTTCGACAGCCCGGTTGGGATGATCGGGTTCGGACTGGTGATGTTCTGGGTGTTTACCGGGATTTTCGGGGCCCTCGACCTGATCGTGACCCACGACCCGCTGGTGCAGGTTTCGGGAATGAAGAACAAGGTTCCCGGAACACCGCTGCCCAATCTGGATGAGAGCCAATATGCCTGGTATCTGCTGGGCGGCGACAACCTGGCGCGCGACGTGTTCAGCCGCATGGTCAAGGGCGCCTGGATCGTGGTGCAGATCGCGCCGCTGGCAACGCTGTTCGCCTTCATGGTCGGCATCACGCTGGGCCTGCCCGCAGGGTACTATGGCGGCCGCCTCGACACGCTCTTGTCCTTCCTCGCCAACCTGATCCTGGCCTTCCCGGTGATCCTGCTGTTCTATCTGCTGGTAACGCCCGAGATCATCGCGACCGGCGTGCCAAACTACATGGCCGCCGTGCTGTTCGTCTTCCCAATCATCTTTGTCGGAGTGCTGCTGAATTCGCGCTACTATACACGGCCGAATTTCCGCACACCGCTGCTGATCGGGGTGCTGGGCGTCGCGATTTGGCTCTACCTGTCCCTGATCTCGACCGGCGGGTATGTGATCAACACCAAGGACTATGCGATCTGGGGCCTGCCGACCTTCATGGATCTGTTCGACGTGCCCGGGGGGATCCTGGTGGTATTCGTCTCGGTGGTCTTCGTGAACTCGCCCACGGTGTTCCGCATCGTGCGGGGGCTGGCGATGGACATCAAGACGCGCGACTATGTGGCCGCCGCCCAGACGCGGGGCGAAGGCCCGTGGTACATCATGCTGTGGGAGATCCTGCCCAACGCGCGCGGGCCGCTGATCGTCGATTTCTGCCTGCGCATCGGCTATACCACCATCCTTCTGGGAACTCTGGGTTTCTTTGGCCTCGGCCTGCCGCCGGAAAGCCCGGACTGGGGTTCGACGATCAACGAGGGGCGCAAGCTGCTGTCGATCTATCTGCACCCGGCCCTGCCGCCGGCGCTGGCGCTGCTGTCGCTGGTTCTGGGCCTGAACCTGCTGGCGGATGGCCTGCGCGAAGAAAGCCTGAAGGACTGACGTGACCAAGGCCGGGGGCTCTGCCCCCGGACCCCCGGAGTATTTTCGAAAAGATGAAGAAGGGCGGAGGCCCGCGTTCATCTGGGAGCAAGAAAATGAGCAAACTTGCGGATTATGACGGCCCGATCCTTGAGATCGACAAGCTGTCGATATCCTTCTTCACCCGGCTGCGGGAAATTCCCGCGGTGATGGATTTCTCGGTTTCGGTGATGCCGGGCGAGGCGGTCGGGCTGGTCGGGGAATCCGGCTGCGGCAAGTCCACCGTGGCGCTGGGCGTGATGCAGGACCTGGGCAAGAACGGGCGCATCGTCGGCGGCACCATCAAGTTCAAGGGTCGCGACCTGAGCGAGATGAGCGCCGAAGAGTTGCGCGACATCCGAGGCAACGAGATCGCGATGATCTATCAGGAGCCGATGGCCTCGCTGAACCCGGCGATGAAGATCGGCAAGCAGCTGATGGAAGTGCCGATGATCCATGAAGGGGTCAGCAAGGAAGAGGCCTATGCCCGCGCGCTGGAGGTCGTGACCGACGTGCGCCTGCCCGACCCCGAGCGGATGCTGAACAGCTATCCGCACCAACTGTCGGGCGGCCAGCAGCAGCGCATCGTGATCGCCATGGCGCTGATGTCGAAACCGGCGCTGTTGATCCTGGACGAGCCCACGACCGCGCTGGACGTGACGGTCGAGGCGGCCGTGGTGGAGTTGGTCAAGGACCTGGGCAAGAAATACGGCACCTCGATGCTGTTCATCAGCCACAACCTGGGGCTGGTGCTGGAGACCTGCGACCGGCTGTGCGTGATGTATTCCGGCGAGGCAGTCGAGCGCGGTTCGATCCACGATGTCTTTGACGAGATGCAGCACCCCTACACGCAGGCGCTGTTCCGCTCGATCCCGCTGCCGGGGGCGGACAAGAACTCGCGTCCGCTGATCGCCATTCCCGGCAACTTCCCCCTGCCCCACGAACGCCCGCCGGGCTGCAATTTCGGGCCGCGCTGCGATTATTTCGAGGAAGGCCGCTGTGACGCGCAGGACATTCCGATGTTCACGGTTCCGGGCAATGACCGCCATCACACGCGCTGTCTGAAATTCCAGGAGATCGACTGGAGCGCGCCGGTCACGATGGCGGATACGAAGGAAAAGGCCGAGATCGGCCAGACCGTTCTGAAGATCGACAACCTCAAGAAATACTACGAGGTCGCGGCCAATGCCCTGTTCGGCGGCGGCCACAAGAAGGTGGTCAAGGCCAACGAGACGCTCAGCTTCGAGGCGCATGAATCCGAGACCCTGGCCATCGTCGGCGAGTCCGGCTGTGGCAAGTCCACCTTCGCCAAGGTGCTGATGGGGCTCGAGACGGCGACGGACGGGCAGATCCTTCTGGACAACCGCAACATCGAGCAGGTTCCGATCGAGGAACGCGACGCCAAGACCGTCGGTGAGGTGCAGATGGTGTTCCAGAACCCGTTCGACACGCTGAACCCGTCGATGACCGTGGGCCGTCAGATCATCCGGGCACTGGAAATCTTTGGCGTCGGCAATTCCGAGGCCGAGCGGCGGCAGCGCATGCTGGAACTGCTGGACCTGGTGAAGCTGCCCCGCGCCTTTGCCGACCGGATGCCGCGCCAGTTGTCGGGCGGGCAGAAACAGCGCGTCGGTATCGCCCGCGCCTTTGCGGGCGATGCGCGGATCGTCGTCGCGGACGAGCCGGTCTCGGCGCTGGACGTGTCGGTCCAGGCGGCGGTTACCGACCTGCTGATGGAAATCCAGCGTGAAAAGAAGACGACGCTGCTCTTCATCAGCCATGACCTGTCCATCGTGCGCTATCTCAGCGACCGGGTGATGGTGATGTATCTGGGCCATGTGGTCGAACTGGGAACCACTGATCAGGTCTTCTCGCCGCCCTACCACCCCTATACCGAGGCGCTGCTTTCGGCCGTTCCGATCGCGGATACGTCGGTTGAGAAACAGCACATCGTGCTCGAGGGCGACATCCCGTCCGCCATGAACCCGCCGCCGGGCTGCCCCTTCCAGACGCGCTGCCGCTGGAAATCCCAGGTGCCCGGCGATCTGTGCGAACGCGAGGTGCCGCCGTCCAGGAGGGTGGCCGAAGGTCACCAGATCAAGTGCCACCTGAGCGAAGAGATCCTCAAGAGCATGGAGCCGGTCATCAAGATCGCGGCCGAGTAGCCCCCTTCGCAAGCGGCGGTTCCGCCCCCTGTCCTTCTGACCGTAGCCACGGCGAAACCGTCGTGGCTGCGTATTGTGGGCTAAGGCGGTGTTTTCGGACAATCGGCCCTTCCTCGCAGCGGCCAATTCAGTGCAGTTTTCCACTCCGAGAGGGCGCAGAGTTTGACTGCGGCGTCCCGATCCAACGCACACGCGTCCAACTGACATTCACGCACGGGGCCGACCATTTCGGCGCGCTACGTGGGGCCGTAGAGCGTATCCGGCTTCGGTCCCCTCTTCGGTCGAACACATGACTTCGGGTCAGGCCCCCTGCTCGGGCGGTTGCGCGACAGCCGGCGACACGCGTTCCATACCGCCACATAGGTGAGATTCCGAAAGGACGAGTCCGGGCAAGGCGTTTCGCTCAGCCGCCCCAGATGCTTTTGACGTAGTTCTGCGTCTCTTTGTAGGGCGGGACACCGCCATACCTTTCGACCGCCTCGGGGCCGGCATTGTAGGCGGCAAGCGCCAGGCGCCATGATTTGAACTTGCGGTATTGCCACGACAGGTAGCGCGCGCCACCTTCGAGGTTCTGCTTTGGGTCATACGGGTTCACGCCCAACAGCCGAGCCGTCTGCGGCATCAACTGCGCCAGCCCCAACGCCCCCTTGTGAGATTTCGCCGTCGGGTTCCAGCCGGATTCCTGCTGGACGAGGCGCAGGAACAGGTCTTCGGGAATGTTGTGTTTCCGCGCCGCATCACGGGCCAGCTGCAGATACTGCCCGCGATACTTGCCGGCGTATCGCTTGTTGAATTGCGGCTGGACGGATTTTGGCCGCAGCCTGACCGAGTTCTCATACTGGCTGGCGGCCCGGGTATCGAGCAGCTTGGCCTGATTGCGGAATATGTCCCGCCTGTTCTTGGACGACAGCATGTCCGCCTGGACCGGGGCCGATGCCAGAACGAAAGAAATCAACACAAAACCGCTAAACAATACACGCATCAAAGCAGACCCGGTTTCTGTCCCCCTGTGGCTGATTATATTGTTTTCTGCCCAAAATGAAAGTGTAACGCCCCCTTGAGGCCGGTGTCGCGGCGCGCACCCGCATCAACCCTGTTTTAACCATGACGCAGTCCGTATAGGGTCACGAGGACGGATCGCTCAGATTCGAAAGCATCGAGACAACAAGAACGGGGAAATACATGGCTGGCTCAGTCAACAAAGTCATTCTGGTCGGAAATCTGGGCCGCGATCCCGAGGTGCGGACGTTCCAGAACGGCGGCAAGGTGTGCAACCTTCGCGTCGCCACCTCCGAGACCTGGAAGGACCGCAACACCGGCGAGCGGCGCGAGCGCACGGAATGGCACTCGGTGGCGATCTTCAACGAAGGTCTGGTCCGCGTGGCCGAGCAATACCTTCGGAAAGGTTCCAAGGTTTACCTCGAAGGCCAGCTACAGACCCGGAAATGGCAGGATCAGTCCGGCCAGGACCGCTATACGACCGAGGTCGTCCTGCAGGGCTTCAATGCCAACCTGGTGATGCTGGATGCCCGCGGCGAAGGCGGCGGAGGATATGGTGGCGGCCAGGCCGGTGGCGGCTACGGCGGCGGTTATGGCGGCGGTCAGCAGAGCGATCCGTATGGCAGCAGCGCACCGGCGCCTGCGTCCAGCGGCATCGACGACGACGAAATCCCGTTCTGATCGGCCGGAGGTAAGACATGACATGGTCCTTCACGCTTGGCCGTCTTTTCGGCTCGGAACTGAGGGTCCACGTCACGTTTTTCCTGCTGCTGGCGTGGATCGGCTTTGCCGCCTATGCCGAGGGCGGCTGGCCCGCCGCGGTCGAGAACGTCATCTTCGTGGTCGCCCTGTTCGCCTGCGTGGTGGCGCATGAATTCGGCCACGCCCTGATGGCGCGGCGCTACGGCATCCGCACGCCCGACATCACGCTGCTGCCCATCGGCGGCCTCGCCCGGCTGGAACGGATGCCGGAAAAACCGACGCAGGAGGTCATGGTCGCCCTGGCCGGCCCGGCCGTGAACATCGTCATCTGGGGCGTGCTGGTGGTGTTCGGCGCGGGCGTGCAACTCGATACCATGGCCGAGATCGACTCGGCCCAGATCGACCTGTTCACCCGTCTGGCCTACATCAACCTGTTCCTCGCGGTGTTCAACATGATCCCGGCCTTCCCGATGGACGGCGGCCGGGTGTTCCGCGCCCTGCTCTGCATGCGCATGGACCGGGTCAAGGCGACCCGAATGGCCGCCTCGGCGGGCCAGTTCGTCGCCATCCTGTTCGGCTTCCTGGGCCTCAGCACGGGCAACCCGATCCTGGTTCTGATTGCCGTGTTCGTGTTCATCGCCGCCAATGCCGAAAGCCAGGACGTCGCCATGCGCGCCGTGGCGCGCCGGGTGCTGGCGCGCGACGCGATGATTACCTCGTTCGAGGCGCTGTCGCCGACCGATACCCTGAACACCGCCGCGCAGGCCGTCATTCACACCACCCAGCATGAATTCCCTGTGCTGGACTACAACGGCGAGTTGTTGGGCTTCGTGACGCGTGGGCAGCTGTTCGCGGCACTGGCCGGGGATCACCCCCGTTCGGACCCGGCCACCTCGATCATGGAAACCGACATCCCCCGCGTGCCCCTGACGGCGGGCCTGGAAACCGTGCTGGACGCTCTGCACAAGGGCGCGCCGGCCATCGCGGTCTGCACCGAAAGCGGCCGCATGGTCGGTTACATCACCCGCGAAAACATCGGCGAGCTGATGGTGATCCGGGGCCGCTGAACCGCCCGGTTTCAGCAGGTTGCCAGCGCATCCTCAAGCACCGCCAGAACCGCGTCGGGCGGAACGTCCGAGGTCACGAAGGCCTGCCCGATCCCGCGCGCCAGGATGAATCTCAGCTCACCGTCCACCACCTTCTTGTCCTGCGCCATCAGCGCCACCAGCGCCTCGGCCCCCGGCAGATCGCCCGGAATGTCGGACAGGTCGGTCTTCATCCCCATCGCCCGCAGATGCGCCCGCACCCGGCTCGGGTCCTCCTGCGAACACAGCCCCAGCCGCGCCGACAATTCGAAGGCCAGCGCACAGCCGATCGCGACGCCCTCGCCATGCAGCAGCCGGTCGGAATAACCCGTCGCCGCCTCGAGCGCGTGGCAGAAGGTATGGCCGAGGTTCAAAAGCGCGCGGTCCCCCTGCTCGGTCTCGTCGCGGGCCACGATATCGGCCTTCATCTGCACCGAGCGGGTCACCGCCTGCACCCGCGCCGCCATGTCACCGGCGGCCAGCGCCGGGCCGTTGGCCTCGAGCCACTCAAAGAATTCGGCATCACCAAGCAGCCCGTATTTCACCACTTCGCCATAGCCCGCCAGGAAATCCCGCGCCGTCAGCGTCCCCAGAACCGAGGTATCCGCCAGCACCAGCGAGGGCTGGTGAAAGGCCCCGATCAGGTTCTTGCCCTGCGGCGCGTTGATCCCGGTCTTGCCGCCCACCGAGCTGTCCACCTGCGCCAGCAGCGATGTGGGGATCTGCACGAAGCGCACCCCGCGCCGCAGCACCGCCGCCGCAAAGCCCGCCAGATCCCCGATGACGCCGCCGCCAAAGGCAACCACCACGTCCTGCCGCTCGACCTTTTCCGACAGCAGCCACTCGACCGCGCGTTCGAAATGCGGCCAGCTCTTGGTGGCCTCGCCCGCCGGCAACGCCAGCGAGACCATCTCGACGCCACCGCCAGCCAGCCCGGCCCGCAGGCTTTCCAGATGCAACCCGGCCACCGTCTCGTCGGTCAGAACCGCCACCCGTTTGCGTTTCAGCAGGGGCGCGATGCGCGCCCCGGCCTCGGCCAGCAGGTCCGGCCCGATTTCAACGTCGTAAGAGCGTTCGCCCAGGGCGACATGTACGGTCTGATGCATCTATTTCCGTTCCAAAACGTCCGGGCGGGTCTCCAACGCGGCCAGCACCCGGTCAACCATTCTGTCGATCGTGGTTTCGGCATCCGAGTCCACGATCAAGTCGGCCTTGGCATAGATCGGCACCCGCGCTTCATACAGCGCGCGCAACGTCGCATGCGGGTCCGGCGTGCGCAGCAGCGGCCGCGTGTCCTTGTGCCGGACCCGGTTCCACAACACGTTCAGATCCGCCCGCAGCCAGACCGAAACGCCGCGCTCCGAGATCATGCGGCGGTTTTCCTCGGACAGAAACGCGCCGCCGCCGGTCGAAAGGATACCCCTTTCCTCGTCCAGCAGGCGGCTGATGACCTGGCTTTCCTTCTTGCGAAAGAACGCCTCGCCGTCGCGCTCGAAGATCTCGGGGATGGTCATGTTCGCCGCCGATTCGATCTCGGCATCGCTGTCGAGGAACGGAACCCCCAGCCGCGCGGCCAGGGCCCGCCCCACGGCGGTCTTGCCCGCACCCATCATGCCCACCATCACCACCGTCTTGTGCAGAATCCAGTGCTGCGCCTCGACGGATTCAGGGGCGTTATGCTTAATTTCGCTCATTGCACCGTGAATGACGTGATCTTGCGGAAATTGGAAGTTATAACTTGGTCAAAAGAGCAGAATGGGGCAGCGTGAGGCAATGGGCCGCTTGATCAAATTCCTCGTCTACATCATTTGCCTGTGTTTCATCGGGCTTGTCGGGTATGCCTATCTCGGCGAGTTCTTTGGCGCCGACTTTTCCGCACCGCAAGGCGAAGTCCGCGTTCCGGTGACCCTGGATGTGGACTAGAGCGGCGCTGATCGCGCTATGGCTGACCGGACCGGCGCTGGCGCAGCAACCCCTGTCGGCGATCGACTGGCTGAACGAACCGCCGCGGAACCTGCCCGGAACGGTACTGCTGGAACCGCCGGTCACGGACACCGGCGCGCGTCCCGAGGTCGAAGTGACCCCGCTCGAGCGGCTTTCCCCCCCGCTGGGCCTGGTGTCGTCATCCGTGACCGGCTTGCCGG
The DNA here is from genome assembly GCF_001507595.1 of Ruegeria marisrubri. Lineage (GTDB taxonomy): Bacteria > Pseudomonadota > Alphaproteobacteria > Rhodobacterales > Rhodobacteraceae > Ruegeria > Ruegeria marisrubri. Next base: position 686,056 of record NZ_LQBQ01000012.1, on the reverse strand, counting down.
TGGATCTGTGGCGCGGCAGCGACCCCGACCATCTCGCCGACCTCATTCTGACCGTTCCTGTCCGCGACAACCCGGCGATGCAGCGTCTGCTGTTCACCCTGCTTCTGTCCGAGTCGCGCGCGCCATCGGGGCCAGGTGCCCATGAAACCCTGCTGTCGGCCCGGCTGGACAGGCTGATGCAACTGGGGGCCGTCGATCCGGCGCAGGCGCTGGTCCAGCTTGCCGGCCCGACCGACTCGCAAGACCGCTTCAAACGCTGGTTCGACGCCACCCTTCTGACCGGTGACGAGGACCGCAGCTGCGCGGCCCTGATCGCGCAACCGTATCTGTCGCACAGCTACCCGGCGCAGATCTTCTGCAAGGCCCGGCGCGGCGACTGGGCCTCGGCCGCGCTGACACTCGAGGCCGCGCACGCCCTGGATCTGCTCTCACCCGAAGAGCTTGACCTACTCGACCGCTTCCTCAGCCCGGAACTCTTCGAAGGCGCGCCGCCCCTGCCGCAGCCCGACGACCCGGACCCGCTCACCTTCCGCCTGTTCGAAACGATCGGAGAGCGCCTGCCGACCGCGCCGCTTCCCCGCGCCTTCGCCAATGCCGATCTGCGCGACGTGGCCGGATGGAAGGCACAGGTCGAAGCGGCCGAACGCCTGACCCGCATCGGCGCCCTGACGCCGAACCGCCTGCTGGGGCTCTATACCGAGCGCGAACCTGCCGCCTCGGGCGGGGTCTGGGATCGCGTCGAGGCCGTGCAGCGTTTCGAAGCGGCACTCTCCACCAAAGACCCCTCCGCCATTGCCAAGGCCCTGCCCCCGGTTTGGGAGGCAATGGCCGCCGTCGATCTCGAGGTTCCCTTTGCCGAGCTGTTCGCCGAGCAGCTGGTGCAACACGAGCTTCCCGACAAGGACGCGGAAAACCTGCGCTGGCGTATCCTGTTGCTCTCGGACTTCTACGAGCAGGCGGCCCAAAACCCGCCGGATGACTCCGAGGCCAACAGGTTCCTCGCGGCGCTGGCGCGGGGCGAACCGGGGCGTGGGCTGTCCCCGTCCCCACTCGCAGACGCTGTTTCCGAGGGCTTCGTCTGGGCGGCCGACGTTCCGCGCGAGGTCCGCACGCTTCTGGACAAGGGCCAGTTCGGAGAGGCGATCCTCGTGACCATGCAGCTCTTTGCCCAGGGCGCCCGCGGCAACCTCGTCGATCTGACCGGCGCCATCTCGGCTCTGCGTCACGTCGGGCTCGAGGACACCGCGCGCCGGGCCGCCCTGCAACTGCTGATCCTGAACGGGGGGTGAGACATGGGCGGACCGGCCACGCAGGATCTGTGGATTTCGACCTTTCTCGAGGCGCAGGCCGCCGAACTCGGCGCCGCGACCAACACGCTGCTCGCCTATGGGCGGGATCTGAAGGATTTCGCCGGCTTCCTGTCCCGGAAAAACTCCGACTTCGCGACCGCCGACCGGGACCAGGTCGAGGCCTATCTGATCGACTGCGACGCGCAGGGGCTGGCGCAATCCACACGCGCCCGGCGTCTGTCGGCGATCAAACAACTCTACCGCTTTGCCTTCGAGGAAGGCTGGCGCGACTCCAACCCCGCCATCCAGATCAAGGGGCCGGGCCGCCAGAAACGTCTGCCCAAGACGCTGGATGTGCCCGAGGTCGATCGCCTTCTGGACGCGGCGCGCACGACCGGGCGAACGCAATCCGACCGGCTGCGCAACACCTGCCTGATGGAAGTGCTCTATGCCACCGGCATGAGGGTGACCGAACTTGTCTCGCTGCCCGTTGCCTCGGCGCGGGGCGATCCCCGGATGCTGCTGGTCCTCGGCAAGGGCGGGAAAGAGCGGATGGTGCCCCTCTCGCCCCCGGCGCGCGAAGCGCTGGCCGCCTGGCTGGCGGTCCGGGACGAGGCTGAGGAACAGTTGGTCAGCAAGGGCGGGCGGCCCTCGAAATTCCTGTTTCCCTCGCGCGGCAAGTCGGGCCACCTGACGCGCCACCGCTTCTACCTGCTGATCAAGGAACTCGCCGTAACGGCCGGCCTGCCGCCCGACAAGGTGACGCCGCACACCCTGCGCCACGCCTTCGCGACGCACCTGCTGGCGAACGGGGCCGACCTGCGCGCGATCCAGACGCTGCTGGGGCACGCAGACGTGGCGACCACGGAAATCTACACCCATGTTCTCGACGAACGCCTGTCCGAACTGGTGCTCGAACATCATCCCCTTGCCAGGAACAAAGGCTAACCCCTTGATCGGGCAAGGCACCGCCCCCATAACGGACAGAACACCAAGCACAACGTAGGACCGATGGACCCGACCTCTTCCACAATCGACGGCGCATTCTGGATCACCTCCGGCGCCATCCTGTTTCTGCTCGTTCTCTCGGGCTTTTTCTCGGGCTCGGAAACCGCGCTGACCGCCTCGTCGCGCGGCAAGCTGCGGGCGCAGGCGGACAAGGGCTCGCGCGGGGCGCAGAAGGCGCTGGACATCACCGACGACAACGAGCGCCTGATCGGCTCGGTCCTGCTGGGCAACAACCTGGTCAATATCCTTGCGGCCTCGCTGGCGACGGCACTGTTCACCCGCATGTTCGGCGAAAGCGGCGTGGCGCTGGCGACGCTGGTGATGACGCTGCTGGTGCTGATCTTTGCCGAGGTCCTGCCCAAGACCTACGCAATCACCAACGCCGAAAAGGCCGCCGCCGCCGTGGCCCCGGCCATCAGCGTGATCGTGACGGTATTCGCGCCTGTCGTCGCCGCCGTCCGCCTTCTGGTGCGCGGCGTGCTGCGCCTGTTCGGCGTCAGGATCGACCCCGACAGCCACATCCTGGCGGTGCGCGAGGAAATCGCAGGCGCCTTGCAGCTGGGCCATTCCGAGGGCGTCGTCGAAAAAGAGGACCGCGACCGCATCCTAGGCGCGCTCGATCTGGGGGAACGCACGGTCGAAGAAATCATGCTGCACCGCTCGAACATCGAGATGATCGACGCCGAGGACGAGCCCGAGGCAATCCTGCAGCAATGTCTCGAAAGCCCGCACACCCGCCTGCCGGTCTATCGCGGCGAGCACGAGAACATCATCGGCGTGGTTCACGCCAAGGACCTGTTCCGCGCCATGTATGCGCAGGTGGGCGGGTCTGGCGGCGACACCGACCGGCTGCGGAACTTCGACATCACCAAGGTCGCCAACGCCCCCTATTTCGTACCGGAAACCACCACGCTCGACGACCAGATGCGCGAATTCCTGCGGATGCGCAGCCACTTCGCGCTGGTGGTGGACGAATACGGCTCGCTCCGCGGCCTGATCACGCTCGAGGACATTCTCGAAGAGATCGTCGGCGAGATCACCGACGAGTTCGACACCGATGCGGAATCCGAGGTCATCCGCACCGAGGATGGCCAGTATCTGGTGGATGGCGCCATGACCATTCGCGATCTCAACCGCGCAATGGACTGGAACCTGCCGGATGAAGAGGCCAACACGGTCGCCGGCCTGGTGATCCACGAGGCGCAGATGATCCCGACGGTCGGACAGGTCTTTGCCTTCCACGGCTTCCGCTTCGAGGTCACCAAGCGTGAAGGCAACCGGGTGACCGAGCTCAAGATCCGACCGCTATGAAGGCCGCCGCGCGTCTCTGGCTCTGGTTCGACGCGGTGGTTCTGGATCTGGGCCGCCAGTTGCGCTGGTCCTTCCTGCCGCCGCTGATGGTCTATTTCGCGGCCGGCGCGCAGGGCCTGACCGGGATCGTGGGCACCTTTTTCGTCAAGGAATATCTCGACGTCTCCGCCGCCTTCATTGCAGGCCTCGCCTTCTGGGCCGGTCTGCCGTGGGCGCTCAAGATGCCGCTGGGGCACCTGGTGGACCTGATCTGGCGGTGGAAGGCGTGGCTCATCTATGTGGGCGCGGCCCTGATCGCGACCAGCCTGCTGATCATGTTCGGGCTGGCCACGCGGGTGGCCTGGATGCCCGAGATCATGTCGGTGACCGCATGGTATGTGCTGTCGGTGCTGCTGGCCCCCTGCGGATACGTCATCCAGGACGCGGTGGCCGACGCCATGTCGGTCGAGGCGGTGCCGAAACGCGACGAATACGGACAACCGCTGGACACCGAGACCGAACGCGCCCTGCACACCACGATGCAGACGCTGGGCCGCTTTGCCCTTATCAGCGGCGCCAGCTCCGTCGCCGCTCTGAACATCTGGCTGTTTGCCGGGATCGAAACCCTGCCCGAGGCCGACAAGGCCGCCGTCTACGGCGAAATCTACCTGCTGGCGCTGCTGATCCCCTGCATCTCGATCTCGGGCGTCGTGCTCGCCGGCCTCCAGAAACGCAAAACCATCCGGTTCCTGATCCAGCAAGGGCTGAGCCGCGACGAGGCGCTGAAGCATTTCGACCCGGACGGAGAACCGATCAAGGCGAACCATTGGTATTTCACCGGCGGCGCGATCTTCGTCGCCATGACCCTGACGGTGGGTCTGCTGGACATGCCCTTTTCACAGGAAATCGTCTTTGCCGGGTCCATGGCCATCGTGCTGACGCTGATGCGGCAACTGGTCCGCAATCTCGAACCCGACAAGGCGCGGGCGCTGGTGGGCACCGCGATCATCGTCTTCGTCTTCCGCGCCGTCCCGCTGCCCGGCGCGGGCAACTCCTGGTTCGAGATCGACGTTCTGGGCTTTGACCAGCAGTTCCTGTCGGTGCTCTATCTGATCACCTCGGTACTGACGCTGTTCGGCATGGTGGTGCTGCGCCCGTTGATGGCGTCCAAGACCATCGCCGACATCGTGATCCTGCTGAGCATCGCCGCAGGGATCATGTCGCTTCCGGGGATCGGGCTGTATTACGGCATCCACCACTGGACCGCGGAACTGACCGGCGGCGTCGTGGATGCGCGCTTCATCGCCATCATCGACACGGCAATCGAATCTCCGCTGGGCCAGATCTCGATGATCCCGATGCTGGCCTGGATCGCCCGCAACGCGCCCCCCGCGCTCAAGGCGACCTTCTTCGCAGTCATGGCCTCGTTCACCAACCTGGCGCTTTCCGCCTCCAGCCTCGGCACCAAGTATCTCAACCAGATCTTCACCGTCACGCGCGAGGTCAAGGCCCCCGACGGCACCGTCACCACGCCCGCCGACTATTCCGAACTGGGCATCCTGCTGATCACCGTCGCCCTGATCACCCTGCTGGCCCCCATTCTGACGGTCTGGATCGTGCAGCATTCGCGCCTGCGCACCAGCGACTGAGGCAAACGACAAAACGTGTCGCTAACGGAACAGAAAGCGGCGAAGGCGCCCTGCACCCTCGCCGCAAAAACCGGAGGGAACCCATGAAAACCACCTGTCAGGTTGCCGTCATCGGTGGCGGCGTCGTAGGCTGTTCGGTGCTCTATCACCTCACCAAGCTGGGCTGGTCGGATGTGATGCTGCTGGAGCGGTCGGAACTCACCAGCGGCTCGACCTGGCACGCGGCGGGCGGGTTTCATACGCTGAACGGCGACACCAACATGGCCGCGCTGCAAGGCTATACCATCCGGCTCTACAAGGAACTGGAAGAGATCACCGGTATGTCCTGCGGCTTGCACCATGTGGGCGGCATCACGCTGGCCGACAACCAGGACCGGTTCGACATGCTGCTGGCCGAACGCGCCAAGCACCGCTTCATGGGGCTGGAAACCGAGATCGTGGGCCCCGACGAGATCAAGAAGATCGCGCCGATCACCAACACCGACGGCATCATCGGCGCGCTTTATGACCCTCTGGACGGGCACCTCGACCCCTCGGGCACCACCCACGCCTATGCCAAGGCCGCAAAGATGGGTGGGGCCACCATCGAGACCCACTGCATGGTGCGCGAGACCAACCAGCGCCCCGACGGCACATGGGACGTGGTGACCGACAAGGGCACCATCCACGCCGAGCATATCGTCAACGCCGGCGGCCTCTGGGCGCGCGAGGTGGGCGCGATGGCGGGCATCTACTTCCCGCTGCACCCGATGGAGCATCAATACCTCGTCACCGACAATATCCCCGAAATCGAGGCGATCATCGACGCGGGCGGCGAGCATCCGCACGTCATGGACCCGGCCGGCGAAAGCTACCTGCGGCAGGAGGGGCGCGGCCTGTGCATCGGCTTCTACGAACAGCCCTGCAAGCCCTGGGCGGTGGATGGCACCCCGTGGGAGTTCGGGCACGAGCTGCTGCCAGACGATTTCGACAAGATCACCGACTCGATCGAGTTCGCCTATCGCCGTTTCCCGGTTCTGGCCGAGGCCGGGGTGAAATCGGTGATCCACGGCCCCTTCACCTTTGCCCCCGACGGCAACCCGCTGGTCGGCCCGGTGCCCGGCGTGCGCAACTACTGGTCGGCCTGCGGCGTCATGGCCGGGTTCAGCCAGGGCGGCGGCGTCGGCCTGACACTGGCGCAATGGATGATCGAGGGCGAGCCCGAACGCGACGTCTTTGCCATGGACGTGGCCCGGTTCGGCGACTGGATCACCCCCGGCTATACCCGCCCCAAGGTGATCGAGAACTATCAGAAGCGCTTCTCCGTCGCCTACCCTAACGAGGAACTGCCGGCCGCGCGGCCCAACCGCACCACGCCGATGTATGACATCTTCAGCGATCTGGGTGCGGTCTGGGGCCAGCAATACGGGCTCGAGGTGCCGAACTATTTCGCGCAAGAGGGCGAGCCGACCTATGAAACCCCCTCGTTCCGCCGCTCTGACGCCTTTGCCGCCACGGGCCGCGAGGTGCGCGCCGTGCGCGAGGGCGTCGGCATCAACGAGGTGCACAATTTCGGCAAATACCTGGTGACAGGTCCGCGCGCCCGCGCCTGGCTCGACCGCATCATGGCCGGGCGCATCCCCGCCCCGGGCCGCCTGTCGCTGACGCCCATGCTGTCGCCCAAAGGCAAGCTGATCGGCGATTTCACCGTCTCCTGTCTGGGCGAGGAAGAGTTCCAGCTCACCGCCTCATACGGCGCGCAGAACTTCCACATGCGATGGTTCCAGCAGCATCAGCAAGACGGCGTAACCGTCGAGAATATCAGCGACAAACGCAACGGCTTCCAGATCGCCGGCCCCAAGGCCCGCGAGGTTCTGGCCGCCTGCACGCGCGAGGATGTCAGCGACATGCGCTTCATGGACGTGCGCCGGATGGTCGTGGGCATGACCGACTGCATCGTGCAGCGGGTCAGCTATACCGGCGATCTGGGGTTCGAGATCTACTGCGATCCGATGGCGCAGCGCCAACTGTGGTGGACCCTGTGGCAGGCCGGTCAGCCGCACGGCGTGGTGCCCTTCGGGATGCGCGCGATGATGAGCCTGCGGCTCGACAAGTTCTTCGGCTCGTGGATGCGCGAGTTTTCACCCGACTACACGCCTGCGGAAACCGGGCTGGACCGCTTCATCGCCTTCAACAAGCCCGCCGATTTCATCGGCCGCGCCGCCGCCGAGGCGGAACGTGCGACAGGCCCCGCGCGCAGGCTGGTGGCCTTCGAGGTCGATGCCGACGATGCCGACGTGAACGCCTATGAACCGATCTGGCTGGACGGCAAGGTCGTGGGCTTCTGCACTTCGGGTGGCTATTCGCACCACACGGGAAAATCCATCGCGATGGGCTTTCTGCCCACCGACCGTATCGCGGACGGGCTGCAGGTCGAGATCGAGATCTTGGGCCAGATGCGCAAGGCCCGCGTTCTCTCGACCCCGCCCTTCGACGCGGATGGCGCACGCATGCGCGGGTGACAACGCCCGCGCCACACGCCATGGTGGCGGCATGAGCACCATTCCGATCATCCTCCTTGCTGCTGGCCGGTCCAGCCGCATGGGCGGCGCGGACAAGCTGATGCAGGACATCGACGGCCAGCCCCTGCTGCGCCGGACCGCGGAAATCGCGCGTGCCGTGGCCCCGGTCATCGTGGCCCTGCCCCCAGCCCCGCACCCGCGCCACGACGCGTTGGCCGGGCTGGATGTCCGCATCGTTCCGATCGCCGACGCGGACGAGGGCATGAACGCCAGCCTGCGCGGCGCGCTAAAGGCCCTGCCCGAGGAATCCACGGCTGTCATGGTGATGTTGGCCGATCTGGTGGACCTGACCGCGGCAGACCTGGCAGCGGTGCTCGAAAGCGTCACGGATGCCCCGGACATGCTTATCTGGAGAGGCGCGACCGAAGACGGAAAACCGGGGCATCCGGTTGTCTTCCATTCTTCCCTGTTCAGAGAACTGGCCACCCTGACCGGTGACGGCGGGGCACAGTCAATCGTGAACCGCCATTCCGACCGGGTCCACCTGACGCCCCTGCCCGGTCAGCACGCGCGCACCGATCTGGATACCCCCCGGGACTGGGACCGCTGGCGTGCCGGGCAAAAAGGCGCTCGGGGGACCTGAGCGCGAAATTTCGCGTCCCCCAAAAAGAGTGCGGTCCGGCTTTCAAAGCCGGACCGCCTGCCCAGTTAGATTCTTTAACATTTCACTGACACCTGGGAACACCGCCGGGAAACCGAAAAGGTTGCCCGGTTACGCCGCCGCCGCACAAATACTTGACCCCCTCGTTAACATGGCAGCCAGCGTTTCCAGTTGACTGAAATTTACCGACGGCACCCCCCGGCGCCGACAGGTCCCCCTCACTTGGGCAATTTCATGGTTGCGCATCTGTCATGAGCAGACAACGGAAAAATCGAGGGGGTCTTGCCGGCAGCGCATGGACACCATGTTTTTCCGCAACAGTTCGCTCTTGACCGACTCAACCCTGGATAGAGTAACAGATATTCACAGAATCAGTGATATTTGAACAAAACTTTCAAGATCCGTGACTCAAGTACAGATTTTTCAAAGACCGGAAGATGACCGTTCAAGATCCGGCAGGCAATAATCGCTCAACCCTCGATAGATCATTTTGAGACTTTTCCGCCACCCAGCCCTCTCGTTTCCCATCCATCAACAATCACCCCGTTAGCGCAAAAACTATTTCCCCTTGTTGCAACAATACCATACCCCGTCCGATCGCTGATCGATTTGACCGGAAAAGGCGGTTGGCGATTCGATACGACCACGTCCGAGCCTTTGATGTGACGCGGTCGACACCTGGGCCCGGGCACCTGAAACAGGGCCGGAAACACGGTCTTTCCCCCGGGGTTGCGGCCCACGGCGAGGACTGCCAGCCCCGCCCGATCCGCACAAGATGAAGAAATCTTAATCCTGCCGACAGGAAGCTTACAGGCTGCAAGGTCATCTCCTGCTTCAAACCCGGAACAACCCGCCCGATTACAGGAGACGAAAATGACGATCCGCAAGACATCCCGACTATTCCCTTCGCTGTCAGGCTGGACGGGCGCCGGCGCGCTCGGCGCGGCGCTGATGACTTCGACCGCCCTTCCCGCCCTCGCCGACGAAGCCCTCGCCGATCTGGTCGAAGAGGTTTCGCCCTCGGTCGTGACCATCATCGCGGAACACAAGCCCAAGCCCGGCCCGAAGGGCGCAAGGGGGCTGGATCTGGGTGATCACCCATTGAACGAATTCTTCCGCCAGTTCGGCATGCCCGAGGGGTTCGGGATGCCGAACCCCGGCCCCAGCCGGGGCCTGGGATCCGGTTTCATCCTGGAAGAGGACGGCCATATCGTCACCAACAACCACGTGATCGAAGGGGCCGATACGGTCACCGTGCGGCTGAGCGACGACCGCACCTTCGATGCGCAGGTCATCGGCACTGACCCCCTGACCGATATCGCCCTGCTGCGCATCGACACGGACGAGGAGCTTCCGGCCGTCAAGCTGGGCGACAGCGACGAGATCCGCGTGGGCGAAGACGTCGTCGCCATCGGCAATCCCTTCGGCCTGAGCTCCACCGTTACCACCGGCATCGTCTCGGCCAAGGGCCGCAACATCTCGGACGGCCCCTATGCCGAATTCATCCAGACCGACGCCGCGATCAACAAGGGCAACTCGGGCGGCCCGCTGTTCAACATGGAAGGCGAGGTGGTCGGCGTGAACTCGGCCATCTATTCGCCCACGGGCAGCTCAGTGGGGCTTGGTTTTGCGGTCACCTCGAACATCGTTGAAACCATCGTCGATGACCTGATGGAGGACGGCCAGGTGGATCGCGGCTGGCTTGGCGTCTCGATCCAGACCGTCACCCCGGAAATCGCCGCCGCCATGGGCATCGACAAGCCCACCGGGGCGCTGGTTTCTGATGTCTTGAGCGACAGCCCCGCCGAAGGCGCGCTGAAACAGGGCGACGTGATCCTGTCCTTCAACGGGACCGAGGTGAAATCCAGCGCCGACCTGCCCCGTCTGGTGGGCGCCACCCGCGCAGGCACCGACTCCACCATCAAGGTGCTGCGCAACGGCAAGGAGAAAGAGCTCACCGTCACCATCGGCAAGCATCAACTGGCCTCGGCCGATACGGCCATCCCTTCGGCCAGCGATGACTCCCAGCGGGTTCTGGGCGTCACCGTGGCCCCGCTGGACGACACCACCCGCGCGCAACTGGGGATCGACGGCGACACGAAAGGCGTCGTGGTCACCTCGATCGACCCCGACAGCCCGGCGGCCAAGGCCGGTCTGCGCAGGGGCGACGTGATCGTGCAGTTCGGCGGCCGGCCGGTGGACGACCCCGCCGAGTTGAAGGAGGCGCTCGACAGCGAAGCCTCCGATCCGGTGCTGGTGCTGATCGACCGCGGCGGCAACCGGATCTTCGTGGCCGTCGACATCGCCTGACATGGACACGCGCGCGCCGATTGGTGAGGCTTTCAGGCGCGCAACTCCGGCGATGAACACGCGTCCCCCCATCGCCGAACTGCCGGGTGCGGGCAACCGCACCCGGCGCGTGCATTTCGGGAAACATCCGCATATACCTGTCGGAAAAGGATTTCTCAGCATGAGCAGACGCATTCTGATCGTCGAGGACGACGCCGACACCCGCGAGTTCATCGCCAAGGGCTTTGCCGAGGAAGGATACACCGTCGAGGCCTGCGAAGACGGGCGCGAGGGGCTGTATCACGCCACCGACGGTGGTTTTGACGCGATCATCCTTGACCGGATGCTGCCCGGTCTCGACGGGCTGTCGCTGGTCAAGTCCCTGCGTGCGGCGGGTCTCAAGACCCCCGTTCTGATGCTGACCGCGATGAGCGCCGTTGACGAGCGGGTCAAGGGCCTGCGCGCCGGGGCCGATGACTATCTCGTCAAGCCCTTTTCCTTTCAGGAACTTCACGCCCGCATCGAGGCCCTTCTGCGCCGTCCGCAGGAAACCGAGGAAGCTTCGGTTCTCACCTGCCGCGACCTCAAGATGGACCTGCTGACGCGCCGCGTCACGCGCGGCGACCGCGAGATCACCCTGACCCCGCGCGAGTTCCAGATCCTCGAATTCTTCCTGCGCCGCAAGAACCGCGTGGTGTCGCGCACCATGCTGCTGGAAGGCGTGTGGGACTATCACTTCGACCCGAACACCAACGTGGTGGACGTGCATATCTCGAAACTGCGCCGCCAGCTGGACGAGGGCGGCGGCGAGCCGCTGATCGAAACCGTGCGCGGCGCCGGATACATGATGTCCGATGGCTAGGTCCGTGCTGTCCCTCAGAAACGCCCGCACGCGGCTGGTTCTGGCCAGCATGGTGCTCAGCACGCTGCTGACGGCCGCCGTGCTGGCGCTGGTCTATGTCACCGCGAACCGGACCATCGCCGGCGAGACGCGGTCGGTGGTCACCGCCGAACTGACCGGGCTGGCCGACGAATATGAACGGCGCGGGATGCTGGGCCTGCTCACCGCCATCGAACGACGCCTCGGCAATGCCGCCGAACGCGACGCGCTCTACCTGTTGACGGATCCGGACGGGCTGGTCCTGGCCGGCAACATGCTGAGGTGGCCCCCGGAGATCGAACCCGGCAGCGGCTGGGTCGAGCTTGACGTGATCAAGACCGCCTCGAACGAAGCCGTCCCGATCTCGGCCGCCTCGATCCGCCTGCGCACCGGCGAACGCCTGCTGGTCGGGCGCGACGCCTCGGCCCGGCAGCAGTTCGACCGGGTCCTGTTCCGTTCGGTTTTTCTGGCGCTCATCGCCGCCTTCGCGCTCAGCCTGCTGACCGGCTGGCTGCTGACGCGGCTTGTGTTCTCGCGCCTCAAGGACATCGCCCGCACCGCCGACGACATCGTCTCGGGCGACCTTTCGCGCCGCATCCCCCTGCGCGGCTCGGGCGACGAGTTCGACCAGGTGGCCGGTACGCTGAACGAGATGCTGGACCGGATCGAGGAACTGGTCAGCAACCTGCGCACCACCTCCAACTCGATCGCCCATGACCTGCGCTCGCCGCTGTCACGCCTGCGCCAGCGGGTCGAGGCCCTGTCCATTCCAGACCGCCCCGAGCCCGAGCGCGAGGCCGACGCCATCCGCGCACTGGGAGAGGTCGACCACCTGCTGCGCGTTCTGGCGCAACTGACCGAGATTTCCCGCGCCGAGGCCGGGCTGGGCCGCGAGCAGTTCGAACAGGTCGATCTTGGCCGACTGGCCGCGGACGTGGTGGAACTCTACGAACCCGTCGCTGCGGATCAGGGGGTTGAACTCAGCCTGACCGGCACCGCCCCGCCCATCCCCGGCCACCGGCCGCTTCTGTCCCAGGCGCTGTCGAACCTGCTGGAAAACGCCCTGCGCTACGCGCCCGAAGGCACCGGCATCACGGTCGAACTGGGAGAGCAGGACGGCCATGCCCGGCTGAGCGTCCGCGACATGGGCCCCGGCGTGCCCGCCTCTGATCTGGGCCGGCTGGACCAGCCCTTCGTCACGCTGGACCCGGCCCGCGGCAGCCGGAACTCGGGTCTGGGGCTGGCGCTGGTGGCGGCCATCGCCCGGATGCATGGCGGCAGCTTCACCGCCCGCAACGCCGATCCGGGGCTGGAGGTCACGCTGAACCTGTCGAAGTCCTGACCCGCCGCGTGACCGAACGCCCGCCTACAGTTCCGCGGGCAGCGCGGCGTAGCCACGGAACCGGATGCGCCCGCCCCGCACCCGCCCGTCCAACAGGCGATAGCCGGGGAACCGCGCCAGCAGACGGCCGATGGCGATGCGCCCCTCCATCCGTGCCAGCGTCAGCCCGACGCAGACATGCGGCCCACCGGCAAAGGCCAGGTGCCGGTTCGGTTTGCGGGTGATGTCGAACCGGGCGGGATCGCCGAACACCTCGGGGTCACGGTTCGCCGCGCCGATGCACAGGTGCAGGTTGGTGCCCGCCGGGATCGCCAGTCCGTCCAACTCGATGTCCTCGGTCGTCTCGCGATTGCCGAACTGGTTGGGCGAGCGAAAGCGCAGGATCTCCTCCACCGCCGGCGTGATCAGCTCGGGGTCGTCCAGCAGGCGCTGTTTCTGCTCCGGGTGATCGTTCAGCAGCGCCAGCCCGTTGCCGATCAGGTTCGTGGTGGTCTCGTGTCCGGCATTCAGGATGAAGATACAGTTCTGCAAGAGCTCGATCTCGCTGAGGGTCGCGTCCGCCCCCTCGCCCCGGATCAGCCGGGTCAGCACGTCGGTCTCGGGATCGCCCGGCGCCTCCCGCCGCCGCGCCACCAGATCGGTCAGATAGGCCTTGAACTCCTCGACCGCCGCATGGCCCCGCGCCAGTTGCTCTTCGGTCAGCGCGGGCTCCAGCGCACCCAGAATGGCCAGCGACCAGTCGCGCAGCGGCCCGCGCTCCTCCATCGGAACGTCCAGCAGGTTGCCGATGATCTGGATCGGGATGGTCGAGGCGAAATCCTCGATCAGATCGACCCGGGGCTTTCCCGCCATCGCGTCCAGCAGATGATCCACCGTCTCGATCAGCCCCGGCTCCATCCGGGCAATCGCCCGCGGGGTCAGCGCCGAGGTCATGATCTTGCGCACCCGCGTGTGCAGCGGCGGGTCGGAAAACACCAGCGAGGTCGTGTGGTGCTCGAACAAAGGCGAGCCCACGCCGAATTTCGGGCCGAACGCGGCCTTCTTGTCCGACGAATACAGCTTGGTGTCGCGATAGATCCGGTCCAGATCCCGGTGGCGGCTCAGCAGAACCGACCCGTCCGGCTGCGGCAGAACCGGCGCATGGGCCAGCAGCGCGTCGTAGAACGGAAACGGGTTCTCGACGAAGCCCTCGGGCGGATCGGTCAGGTCAAGCTGCCGCGCCGCCTGTGCCACATCCAATGCGTTCATTCCGTCCTCCCCTGCCGTAGGCTCCCCAGCCCTTGGGTATCCCAGGCCGAGACCTCGGACAAGCGTGACATCGCCGCCGACCGCCGCTAGACAGACCCCATGCCCAGCCCCGTCTCCTCGATCCGCAATCTCGGCCCCGCCTTCGAGCAGGCCTGCGCCCGCGCCGGCATCCATTCGGCCGAGGAGCTGCGCGAACTGGGCGCGGATGCGGCCTATGCAAGGCTGATCGAGGCCGGCACCCGCCCGCATTTCATCGGCTACTACGTTCTGGTGATGGGATTGCAGGGCCGCCCGTGGAACGACTGCAAGGGCGACGAGAAAAAGGCCCTGCGCGCGCGGTTCGACCGGATCAAGGCCGGCACAAAAACGGCACCCGTCTCGAAACTGGTCGCCGAACTGGACGCCGTCGGCGTGCGCGTCTCGGCCGCCGACCTCACGCCCGAGGGCTGAGGCGGCACGAAAAAGGGCCGCACCCGGCATCGGGCACGACCCTTTTCGAAATCAGGTGACTGGTGGTTAGCCGACCAGCTCGATGCCCGAGAAGAAATAGGCGATCTCGACAGCCGCGGTTTCCGGGGCGTCCGACCCGTGGACCGAGTTTTCACCGACCGACTCGGCGAACTCGGCGCGGATGGTGCCGGGGGCGGCGTCTGCCGGGTTGGTGGCGCCCATGACTTCGCGGTTCTTGGCGATGGCGTTTTCGCCTTCCAGAACCTGCACGACGACCGGAGCCGACGACATGAATTCGCACAGCTCGTCATAGAACGGACGGTCCTTGTGGACTTCGTAGAACTTGCCGGCCTGTTCCTTGGTCATCTTGATCCGCTTCTGCGCGATGATACGCAGGCCGGCTTCTTCCAGCTTGGCGTTGATCTTGCCGGTCAGGTTGCGGCGGGTTGCATCGGGCTTGATGATCGAGAAAGTGCGTTCCAGTGCCATGCGGGCGTCTCCTTGAGCTGACGGCGCGGGGCGATCCGCGCCGGAATATACCGCGCGCCGCCTAACATGGACCGCAGCGGTTGGAAAGCCTCTTGTTGCACGCCCGATTGACACTCTGCCAGCCCTGCGCCACACCGCACTCATGCTACGGATCGAGAACATCACATACGCGGTCGAGGGCCGCCCCCTCTTCGAAGGCGCTTCGGCGATCATCCCCGATGGCCACAAGGTCGGCCTCGTGGGGCGCAACGGCACCGGCAAGACCACGCTGTTCCGCCTGATCCGCGGCGAACTTGCGCTGGAATCGGGCGACATCACCCTGCCCCGCCACGCCCGCATCGGCGGCGTCGCGCAAGAGGCCCCGGCCTCGGACGTGTCGCTGCTGAACACGGTTCTGGCTGCCGATACCGAGCGCACGGCCCTGATGGCCGAGGCCGAAACCGCAAGCGATCCGACCCGCATCGCCGAGATCCAGACCCGACTGGCCGATATCGACGCCTGGTCGGCCGAGGCACGCGCCGCGTCGATCCTCAAGGGCCTCGGCTTTGACGACGACGAGCAACAGATGCCCTGCTCGGCCTTTTCCGGCGGCTGGCGGATGCGCGTGGCGCTGGCGGCCGTTCTGTTTTCCCGGCCCGACCTGCTGCTTCTGGACGAACCGACCAACTATCTCGACCTCGAAGGCGCGCTGTGGCTGGAAAGCTACCTTGCCCGATACCCCCACACCGTCATCATCATCAGCCACGACCGCGACCTGCTGAACCGCGCCGTGGGCTCGATCCTGCATCTCGAAGACCGCAAGCTGACGCTCTACCAGGGCCCCTACGACCAGTTCGCCCGCCAGCGCGCCGAGAAACTGGCGCAGGCCGAGGCGATGGCCAAGAAACAAGAGGCCCGCCGCGCGCATCTGCAATCCTACGTGGACCGGTTCCGCTACAAGGCGGACAAGGCCAAGCAGGCGCAATCCCGTCTCAAGGCGCTGGCCCGGATGCAACCCATCTCGACCCCGCAAGAGGCCGCCCTGCGCGCCTTCACCTTCCCCGAACCCGAGGAAATGGCCCCGCCGATCATCCATCTCGAAGGCGGCGTCACCGGTTATGGTGACACGCCGGTGCTGCGCCGGTTGAACCTGCGCATCGACCAGGACGACCGGATCGCGCTGCTGGGCAAGAACGGGCAAGGCAAGTCCACGCTGTCCAAGCTGCTGGCCGGCCGCCTGCCGCTGATGGCGGGCAAGCTGACCCGCAGTTCCAAGCTGCGCATCGGCTATTTCGCCCAGCACCAGGTGGACGAGCTGAGCATCGACGAAACGCCGCTGGACCACCTGCGCCGCCTGCGCCCCGACGAGGCCCCGGCCAAGTGGCGCGCCCGGCTGGCCGGGTTCGGCCTAGGCGCGGATCAGGCCGAAACCGAGGTCGGCCGGCTGTCGGGCGGGCAGAAGGCGCGGCTGTCGCTGCTGATCGCCACGATCGACGCGCCGCACATGCTGATCCTCGACGAGCCCACCAACCACCTCGACATCGAAAGCCGCGAGGCGCTGGTCGAGGCGCTGACAGCCTATTCCGGCGCGGTGATCCTGGTCAGCCACGACATGCACCTGCTCAGCCTCGTGGCCGACCGGCTGTGGCTGGTCTCGGACGGCACGGTCAAACCCTATGAGGGCGACCTCGAAGCCTATCGCACCCTGCTGCTGGCCCGCGACAAGCCCGAGCCAAAGGCCAGACCGCAAGCCGCCCGCCCCAAGCGCCCCTCGCGCGAGGCGCTGCTCGCCCTGCGCGCCGAGGTCCGAAAATGCGAGGAACGGGTCGAGAAACTGACCGACATGCACGAGAAGCTGTCGGCCAAGCTGGCCGACCCCGCGCTGTACGAGGACGACCGGATCTCGGACCTCGAGACATGGAACCGCAAATTCGCCGAAGTGGTCGAGGCCATGCAGCGGGCCGAGGCGCTGTGGATGGCCGCCGCCGAACGGCTCGAGGCGGCCGAGGCACAGGCATGAGCACCCCCGTGCGCGACTCCAAGGCGATGATCGCCGGCATGGAGCCCAGCCTCGCCCCCGGCGCGTTCGCCTTCGTGATCTGGCCCGGTGACAAGCCCTGGCCCGAAGGCACCCGCGCCAGCTGCGTCGAGGCCGAGGGGCTGTCGCTGATCGTGCCGCTGGAGGCGGCGCCCAAGGGCGCCCTGCCCATGCGCTGCATCACGCTGCAGGTCCATTCCTCGCTCGAAGGCGTGGGGCTGACCGCCGCGGTGTCCGCCGCCTTGGCACAGGCGGGCATCCCGGCCAACATGGTCGCAGGCTATCACCATGACCACGTCTATGTGCCCTCTGCCGAGGCCGACCGGGCGCTGAAGGTGTTGCAACAGTTGCAGAGGGACGCCGCCGAATGATCGACATGGCCTTTTTCATCACGGCGTTCACGACCCTGTTCGTGGTCATCGACCCCTTTGGAACGGCTCCGATCTTCGTGGCGCTGACACAAGACATGGATCCGGCCACCCGCCGCAGAGTGGCCTATCGGACCTGCCTGACGGCCACGGGCATTCTGATCGCCTTTGCCGCCTTCGGAGAGGCGGTGCTGGGCTTCATCGGCATCTCGATGCCCGCCTTCCGGGTCGCCGGAGGGGCGCTGCTGTTCCTGACCGCGCTGGACATGCTGTTCGAACGGCGCACCAAGCGGCGCGAGGACCGCGCCGAAGAGGAAGAGCACCCAGACCCGTCGGTCTTTCCCCTTGCCATTCCGCTGGTGGCCGGACCGGGCTCGATCGCCACGATCATCCTTCTGGCCGGGCAGCACCCCGGCTTTCAGGGAATTTTCGCCGCGACCGCCGTCATGCTGGCCGTTATGGCCGTGGTTCTGCTGTTCTTCCTGTCGGGCGGCCTGATCGCGCGCGGGCTGGGCAAGACCGGGCTGAACGTGCTGACCCGCCTGCTGGGCATGCTGCTGGCCGCGCTTTCGGTGCAATTCATCCTCGATGGCCTCAAGGCCTTTGGATTCGCCGCCTGAGCGCCCATATTCAATCCGGAACAAAGGCTTGGGGAAAACGGATGAACGCAGACGACATCGCCCGGATGACCTATCTGGTCCTGCTCGGCGCCGCCATATTGATGTGGTTCATCACGCACAACCGACAGAACCTGAACAAGACCCTGCAACAGGCGCTGGTCTGGGTCTTCATCTTCGTCGGGGTCATCGCCGTCGTCGGCCTGTGGGAGGACATCCGCAGCACCGTCAGCCCGACCGCGCGCATGGTGGTCACGCAGGACTCGGTCCAGGTGCCGCGCAGCGCCGACGGGCATTACTACCTGCAACTGTTGGTCGATGGCACGCCCGTCACCTTCATGGTCGATACCGGTGCCAGCCAGGTTGTTCTCTCCGACCGCGACGCCGAGCGGCTGGGCATCGACACCGACAGCCTCAACTATTTCGGCCGCGCCCAGACGGCCAATGGCGTGGTCAGAACCGCGCCGGTCAAGCTGGGCACCGTACAGCTTGGCGAATTCACCGACAGCGGCCTCACGGCCTGGGTGAATGACGGCGACATGGAGCAGTCGCTGCTCGGGATGGACTACCTGCAAAGGTTCTCAAGCGTCAGCTTTGCCGACGGAACCCTGATCCTTTCGCGCTGAGGCGTCAGGCCTCGGCCTTCTTCTCCCAACGGCCGCTTTCCTCGGACCAGTATTGCGCGGAACATCCCGCCGATGTCAGCGCCCGCCACTGTTCCCGCGCCCGCTGCACCGCCGCCGGGTCGGTGCCGTCGAACAGGATGCAGACCCGCTCCAGCCCGTCCACCTCGGCCGGATCGACCTCGGCCCCGTCGATGGCCATGACGCAGGCGGGCGAGTTTGCGGCCTCCGCCTCGGTCGTCAGCAGGATCGGTTGCAGCGCGTCATGCGGCCCACCCGCGCGACCATGCGGCAGGAACCTGTCCTCAGGCCCCAGCCACAGTTTTTCGTCCAGCCAGTCCAGCCGCCCCGGATCGGTGCCGCGCACCGCGATCCGCCACCCGGCCTGCCGCGCCTTTTCCAGAAGAACCGGCAAGGTCTCCTCCAGCGGTCGGCGCGTCAGGTGGTAGAAATAGGCAGCGCCCATGGTCACTGCTCGAAATTGTCCTGCACCAGACGGTTCAGCGCCCGCACGCCCCAGCCGGTCGCCCCCTTGGGCGCCAGATCGGTCTCTTTCGACACCGAGGCCACGCCCGCGATGTCCAGATGGATCCAAGGCGTCTCGTCCTTGACGAAGCGTTGCAGGAACTGCGCCGCGGTGATCGAGCCCGCAGGCCGTCCGCCCACGTTCTTCATGTCGGCGATGCGCGATTTCAACATCTCGTCATAGGCCTTGCCCAGCGGCATCCGCCAGGCGCCCTCGTCCTCGGCCCGGGCGGCCTTCAGGAAGGCGTCGCAGAACGTGTCGTTGTTCGAGAACACGCCGGCATTCTCGTGCCCCAGACCGATGATGATGGCCCCGGTCAGGGTCGCCAGATCGATCAGGCCCACCGGCTTGAACCGCTCCTGCGCGTACCACATCACGTCGCACAGCACCAAACGGCCCTCGGCATCGGTGTTGATGATCTCGACCGTGTCGCCCTTCATCGACTTGACCACGTCGCCCGGGCGCGAGGCACGCCCCGAAGGCATGTTCTCGACCAGCCCGACCAGACCCACGACATTGGCCTTGGCCTTGCGCAGAGCCAGCGCGCGCATGGTCCCGGCGACCACACCGGCGCCGCCCATGTCCATGGTCATGTCCTCCATGCCCGCCGCCGGTTTCAGCGAGATGCCGCCCGTGTCGAACACCACGCCCTTGCCGACCAGCGCCAGCGGCGCATCTTCCGCGTCGCCGCCCTTCCACTGCATCACCACGACCTTCGAGGGGCTGTCCGAGCCCTGCCCCACGCTCAGCAGCGTGCGCATGCCCAGCTCGGCCAGCTGGTCTTCGTCCAGCACTTCGACCTCGAGTCCCAGCGCCTCCATTTCCTTCAGGCGGTTGGCGAACTCGGTGGTGGTCAGCACGTTGGCCGGCTCGTTCACCAGGTCGCGAGTCATGAACACACCCTCGGCGGCGGCAGCCATCGGGGCAAAGGCCTCGGCCGCGGCATCTGCCTTGGTGTGGCAGATCACGACCTCACCCTTTTCCTTGGGGTTCTCAGGATCCTCGCTCTTGTGCGCGTCAAAGCTGTAGGATCTGAGTTCGATCCCCATGGCCAGATCCTCGATCCGGTTCTGGTTGCCCGCCATCACCAGCAGGTTCTTTCCTCCGGCCGCCTTGGCCAGCGCCGCACCGGCCTTGCGGGCCGTTGCGGAATCCGCCCGGCGCGGCAGCACCACCACGTCCAGCGCCTCGGCGGCCATGCCGACCGGGTATGCCAGCGTCAGAACCTGCCCCGGCTTGGCCTTTTCGAACCGCTTGCTCTCGATCAGCCGCCCCACCGCGCCCTTGGTCAGGCGGTTCGCCCGACGCGCCGCCGGGTCCATCTTTCCCTCGGGCGGAATGATGATCGCCACGCGGCCCTCGGCGGTGGCGATTTGATCGAGGTCGGTGGGCTGGAAACGGATCGGGATCAGACTGCTCATTGCTCGCTCCTCAAAACTTGTCGGACAAGAGGTATCCTGCCGGGGCCGGCATTACCAGATAGCAGTTTTCCCCGGCGCCCAATTCGATTAATGTCCCCGGAAAACGACGAACGAGTTTCGAGGGGACCGCAGTGAAACGACACGGCAGGCATATGCGTTTGCGCATGACGTGCTGTTTCAATGCCCTGCACCCGATTCTCGACGGCGGTGCAGGCGCGGAGGCGTTCCCGTGATCCTCGACCGCTATTTCGCCCGCAGGTTCCTGCAAAGCTTTCTCGTCATCGGCGGCGTGTTCCTGACGCTGATCCTGCTCATCGACCTGATCGAACAGGTGCGCCGCTTCGAGGATTACGACCTGAGTTTCGGGCGGCTGATGCACCTGACGCTTCTGAACGCGCCCGCGGCGGTCAGTGAAATCCTGCCGCTGCTGATGATCCTGTCCACCATCGCACTTTTCATCGGCCTCGCCCGCAGTTCCGAGCTGGTGGTGACGCGGGCGATCGGCCGATCGGGCATCCGCTCTCTCGCCGCGCCGGTTATGGTCGCTCTGGTGATCGGCGTGCTGGCCGTCGCCATGCTCAACCCGATCGTTGCCGCGACGTCGGAACAATACGACCGGCTTGCCGACAGCTACCGCAACAACGGCAACTCTGCCCTGTCGATCACCAAAGAGGGCCTCTGGCTGCGCCAGGGCAACAATTCGGGGCAGTCCGTCATCCACGCGGCCGGAACCGGCCGGGGGCCGGGATTCGCCCTGCTGGACGTGACGATTCTGACCTACGACAGCGCCGGAACCCCGGTTCAACGCATCGCCGCGGACAGCGCCCGTCTGGGCGACGGGGTCTGGATTCTGAAAAACGCCAAGTCATGGCCGCTGGACACCGGTCTCAACCCCGAGGCCAATGCCTCGGTCCACGCAACGCTGGAAATCCCCACGACGCTTACGCAGAAGCGGATTCTCGACACGCTGGGGCGGCAGAACACGGTCTCGGTCTATGACCTGCCGCAGTTGATCCTCGACCTGCAACAGGCCGGGTTTTCCACCAAGCACTACGAAGTCTGGCTGAACGTGCAACTGGCACGCCCCCTCTTTCTGGTGTCGATGGTGCTGATCGGCGCGGTGTTCACCATGCGCCACGTCCGGTTCGGCGGCACCGGCATCGCGGTCCTGTCCGCGGTGCTGCTGGGTTTCGGCATCTATTTCATCAGGAACTTCGCGCAGATCCTCGGTGAAAACGGGCAGTTGCCCGTCTACCTGGCGGCCTGGGCGCCTCCAGTGGCGGCCATCCTGCTTTCCATTGGCCTGTTGCTGCACGCAGAGGACGGATGATGCGGCGTACCCTGACAGCAATCATATCCTGCATGGCGGTCCTGGCCTTGCCCCATTCGGCACAGGCCCAGTCGCCGCGGCCCGATGCCGCCGAGGCGGAACAGCAGGACCAGCCCGCCCTGCTGGTGGCGGACCGGGTGTTTCTCACGGGGGACAAGACGCTCGTCGCCGAAGGCAATGTCGTTGTGTTTCAGGGAGACGCGCGCCTTGAGGCCCGCAAGATCACCTATGACCGCACCAGTGGACGGTTGTCGATCGAAGGCCCGATCCGGCTGGATCAGGGCGGTGCCTCTACCATCCTCGCCGATGCGGCCGAGTTGGACGACAGCCTGCACAACGGGCTTCTGACCGGGGCGCGGATGGTGTTCGACCAGCAGGTGCAGATCGCCGGCACCCAGATGCGCCGCGTGAGCGGGCGCTACACCCGGCTTTACAAAGCCACCGCAACCTCTTGCCATGTCTGCGAAAACGGCAAGCCACCCCTGTGGCAGATCCGGGCGCAGAAGGTCACGCATGACCAGTTGGAACGTCAGATCTATTTCGAGAACGCGCAGTTCCGCATTCTGGATGTGCCGGTGTTCTACTTCCCGGTCATCCGCCTGCCCGACCCGACGCTGGACCGCGCCACGGGGTTCCTCGTGCCGTCCCTCCGCACCACCTCGCAACTCGGGACCGGCCTCCAGGTGCCGTATTTCTTCAAGCTGGGCGATCACAAGGACCTGACCCTCACCCCCTACTTTTCGCCAAAGACAAGGACGCTGGGCTATCGCTATCGGCAGGCCTTCCGCAACGGCCGCATCACCATCGAAGGCGCGCAGACCCGGGATGATCTGCAACCCGGAGAAGATCGCGGCTATCTGTTCGCCAGCGGCTGGTTCAACCTGAAGAACGATTTCCGTTTCACATTCGATCTCAAGACGACCTCGGACGACGCCTACCTGGTGGATTACGGCCTGCCGGATCTCGACCGTCTGCGCAGCGAGATCGCCCTGACGCGGATCAAGCGGGATGCCGCCTTCAAGACCAGCTTCATCCATTACCGGTCTCTGCGGGACAGCGAAAACGACGAAGAGATCCCCTCTCGCGTCTTTGACCTGAATTACGAAAAGCGGTTTTTTCCCAACTTGTTGGGCGGCGAAGTTCGCCTAGGCTTCGTCAGCCATGCGCATGAACGCACGAGCGACGAGGACATCGTGGGCCGGGACGTGGCGCGCGCCACTTTCGATGCCGAATGGCTGCGCAGCTGGACCTTCGCCACCGGGCTGCGGGCGGAATGGCAGATGGGCGCTTCGGCGGATACCTTCGACACTTCCGACGACAGCACCTTCCCCGACCGGGTCACGCGCGCGACACCGCGCGCCGCCTTTACCCTGCGCTATCCGATGCTCCGGCGCGAAGGCTCCGGCGCCACCCAGTATATCGAGCCCATCGCCCAGATCGGATGGACGCATGTCTCCGACACCGACGTGCTCAACGACGAAAGCAACTATCAGGAATTCGATCAGGGCAACCTTCTGTCGTTGTCGCGTTTTCCCGCCGAGGACCGCCGCGAGGACGGCACGACGGCGGTCGTGGGCCTGAACTGGTCGCGTTTCGCGCCGAACGGTTTGCAGGCCTTTGCAACCATCGGTCAGGTCTTTCGCGATACCGCCGACCCGGATTTCAACCTGACGTCGGGGTTGCAGGGCACCTCTTCGGATCTGCTGCTTGCCGGCCAGATCAAGACCAATGACGGCATCGCCCTGACTGCACGCGGCATCCTCAACGGCGATCTGGACTTCTCCAAGGCGGAATTGCGGGGGTCGTGGCGGACCGACCGCGGAAGCATAGCCGGTTCGTATGTGTGGCTCGCAGAAGACCCGACCGTGGACCGCACCGACGCGTTTTCCGAGATCTGGTTCGGCGGGCGCTACGCCATCAACCGGAACTGGACCACCACGGCCAGCGCCCGATACGACCTGGAAGCCTCCAGCGCGATCAACGCGGGCGTCGGCCTGACGTACCGGAACGAATGCGTGACGGTTAACATGTCGGTCAGACGACGCTATACAACGACATCAAGTATTGAGCCCTCGACCGATTTCGGCTTTACCGTTGCCCTGACCGGATATGCCATTGAAGGCGCAGCTAAGAAATACAGGCGAACATGCAGCTGAGACCCGTTTTTTCGACATCCCGCCTTTCCCGATGGGCAAAAGCTGCGGCGCCGGTTGTTCTGGCAGCGATCGCGGCCTTCACCGCCGTCCCGGCACCGGCCCAAAGCCCGTTTTCACCGGCCATCAGGGTCAACCAGGACATCGTGACCTGGTACGAGCTGGACCAGCGCATGCAGTTCCTGCAACTGCTCCGAATTCCGGGCAGTACCGACGAGGAGGTGCGCCAGTCGCTCATCGACGACAGTCTGCGCATGCAGGCCCTGCGGGATGCCGGTTTCGAGATCGCTCCGGAAGACGTCCAGCAGGGCATAGATGACTTCGCCGCACGCGGCCGGTTCTCGACCGATGAATTCCTGCAGATCCTTGGCGATGCCGGCATCGCACCGGAAACCGTCCGGGATTTCATCCGCGTCCAGATCGGCTGGCGCGACTACATCAGCGCGCGCTTCATCTCTCGCGCGCGCCCCACGGATGAAGAAATCGACCGCGCCATGGGCCAGGCGGGCGGCAGTGGCCTGCAGGTGCTGCTGTCCGAGATCATCATCCCCGTCACCCCGCAGACGCTGGAACAGGCCGAGGCGCTGGCCGAGGAACTCTCGCTGATCGAAGGTTTCGACGCGTTCTCCGAAGCGGCCGAGCAATACTCGGCGGCCGACACGCGGACGAACGGCGGCCGGCTGGACTGGCTTCCGCTCAACAATCTGCCGCCCGCGCTGCAACCGGTGATCCTGTCCCTCAACAAGGGCGAGGTGTCCGCGCCGCTCACCCTGCCCAACGCCATCGCGATCTTCCAGATGCGCGGGGTGCGAGAGGTTGCCGCCGGCGCCCCGAGATACAGCCAGATCGACTATGCCGCCTATTACATGGCCGGTGGGCGCAGCCCGGAAACCCTGAAATCCGCCGCCGAACTGGCCGCCCGCGTGGACACCTGCGACGACCTCTACGGCGTGGCCAAGGGCCAGCCTCCGCAGGTTCTCGACCGCGTCTCCGCCAAGCCGGGCGAGATCCCGCGCGATATCGCGCTGGAACTGTCCAAGCTCGATCCGGGCGAGATCTCGACCGCCCTGACCCGCAACAACGGCCAGACCCTGATGTTCCTCATGCTCTGCGGACGCACCCGGGACCTAGGCGAGGACACCTCGCGGCAGGATGTCGCCAATGCCCTGACGAATCAGCGGCTTCAAGCCTTTGCCGAAAGCCTGCTGGAACAGCTGCGCGCAGACGCGGTCATCATCGAGCAATGAGCGCCCCCATTGCCCTGAGCTGCGGTGAACCGGCTGGTATCGGCCCGGAAATAGCGGCCAAGGCGTGGGACCATCTGCGCGGCGACTGCCCGTTCTTCTGGATCGGCGACCCTGCCCACCTGCCACCGGACACCCCGGTCGCCCTGATCGACACGCCTTCGCAGGCCACCGTCGCCTGCGACCGCACCCTCCCGGTCCTGCCGATTTCCTTCGCGACCAAGGCGCAACCGGGCCAGCCCGCCCCCGAAAACGCGCCCTTCGTCATCCAGGCCATCGAACGGGCGGTGGAACTGGTGCAGACCGGTGCCGCCTCGGCACTCTGCACCGCGCCGATCCACAAAAAGGCGCTGATCGACGGCGCGGGCTTTGCCTATCCCGGCCATACCGAGTTCCTCGCGGCCCTGGCAGGGCGCGAGCGCGTGGTGATGATGCTGGCCAGCGACCAGCTGCGCGTGGTCCCCGCCACCATCCACATCGCCCTGTCCGAGGTGCCAACCGCCCTCACCCCCAGCCTGCTACGCGACACCATCCAGATCACCGCGGCGGGCCTGCGCGACCAGTTCGGGATCGCCCACCCCCGCATCGCGGTGGCCGGCCTCAATCCCCATGCCGGCGAAGGCGGTGCCATGGGAACCGAGGAATCCGACTGGATCGCGCCGCTGCTGGAGGCGATGCAGACCGACAGCTACACCCTGACCGGACCACACCCCGCCGACACCATGTTCCACGCCGCGGCCCGCGCCCGCTACGATGCCGCCATCGCCATGTATCACGACCAGGCGCTGATCCCGATCAAGACGCTGGATTTCGACCGGGGCGTGAACGTGACGCTGGGCCTGCCCTTCATCCGCACCTCGCCCGACCACGGCACCGCCTTCGACATCGCGGGAAAAGGCATCGCCAACCCCTCCAGCCTGATCGAGGCCCTGAAACTCGCGCAACGCATGGCACAAAGCACTTGATCCTTCATCTGGCCTCAAATATCCCCGCCGGAGGCAAAAAATCTCTGGCGCACCGCCCGCATCCCGCGCCACGGTAACCGGATCATGAGCGCAATCGACACCCTCCCCCCGCTGCGCGAGGTCATCGCCAGGCACCAGCTCTCGGCCCGCAAGTCGCTGGGCCAGAACTTCCTGCTCGATCTCAACCTGACCGCCAAGATCGCCCGGCAGGCCGGAGACCTGACGCAATGCGACGTGCTGGAAATCGGCCCCGGCCCGGGCGGCCTGACGCGCGGCCTGCTGGCCGAGGGCGCGCGCAAGGTGGTGGCCATCGAAAAGGACACCCGCTGCATCGCCGCGCTCCAGGAAATCGCCGCCGCCTATCCCGGCCGGCTCGACATCATCAATGGCGACGCACTCGAAATCGATCCGCTCGAACATCTGACACCGCCGATCCGCATCGCGGCCAACCTGCCCTACAATGTCGGGACCGAACTGCTGGTGCGCTGGCTCACCCCGCCCGAATGGCCGCCCTTCTGGCAAAGCCTGACCCTGATGTTCCAGCGCGAGGTGGCCGAGCGCATCGTGGCCCGGCCCGGCAGCAAGGCCTATGGCCGGCTGGCGATCCTGGCGCAATGGCGGGCCGAGGCGCGCATCGCCATGTCCCTGCCGCCGGGCGCCTTCACCCCGTCGCCCAAGGTTTCCAGCGCGGTCGTGCATCTGACCGCCCTGCCCGAACCGCGCTATCCCGCCGATGCGGCAACGCTGTCAAAGGTGGTCGCGGCCGCCTTCAACCAGCGCCGCAAGATGCTGCGCGCCTCGCTCAAGGGGATGGCCCCGGATATCGAGGACCGCCTCATCGCGGCCGGCATCAAGCCCACGGACCGGGCCGAACAGGTCTCGCTCGAAGCCTTCTGCGCACTGGCGCGCGAACTGAAAAAGGCCTGACGCCGAACGAACGTCGACTCCGACCTGCGAATTGCTGGCTTTCAAACAAAAACCCCGGCACGAAACCGGGGTTTATCAAAGCATGGAATTTTTCCGTTATTCCGCCGCTTCCGGCGCATCGCCACCGGCATCCTTGCCACCCTCTGCGGCAGGTGCCTGCTTGGGCTTGCGGGTGCGCGGGCGACGGGGCTGCTTGGGCTTTGCCTCCGGGCTTTGCGCGCCCTCGGGTTGCGCACCCTTGCTTTCCGGCGTTTCCACCAGGCCACCTGCATCCGCACCGAAATCCAGAATGTCGGGCTGCGGCGCCTCGGCCGGGTCCGCCTGGCGTGCCGCTGCTTCTCGCTCCTGCCGTTCCTGCCGCTCGGCGCGTTCGCGGTCGCGCTCGGCCTGACGCTCGCGGTTCTGGCGCTCCTGTTCCTCGCGGCGCGCCTCGATTTCGCGCTGCGCTTCGCTCAGCAACCGCAGATAATGCTCGGCATGCTGCTGGAAATTCTCGGCTGCCACGCGATCGTTGCTCAGCTGCGCGTCGCGGGCCAGCTGGTTGTACTTGTCAATGATCTGCTGCGGAGTGCCACGCACCTTGCCTTCGGGGCCCGAACTGTCGAACACCCGGTTGACGACGTTGCCGCCTGTAGGACGGTTGCGGTTGCTCTTGGCCCGCGAGCGGGATTTGGAAGATCTCATCTTGTTTGTCTTCAGCCTTGTATTTCACTGCCGATCAACCCGCACTTCACGCCGTTTGGGGCTGTTTTTATGACGCGCGGACGACTTTTTGGGCTTGGCGTCGGAGGTGCGCTATCACGGCGTCAACCTCATCGACTACTCTGAATAAGCACGTCCTGACCGTGCAGACAAGAGGGCTCACTGTAATTTCGCAGCTTTTTTACATCCAACGGCGCTTTTCTGCCGCAGTTTGCGCAATCATCCGGGCATTCGGGCCATGACGACACGGTCGCGCCCGTCCAGATCCTGCACCACCCGGATATCCGACAAGCCCGCCGCGTCGAACAGTTGGGCCACCTGACGCGCCTGCGTCGGACCGATCTCGACGATGACCCGCCCCCGCGGCATCAGGAAATCCGGCACACCTGCCGCGATCCGGCGATAGGCGCCCAACCCGTCTCCTTCATCCGTCAGGGCAAGGCGCGGCTCGTGTTCGCGCACCTCCGCCGACAGATCCTCCATTTCATCCAGCGCGATGTAGGGCGGGTTGGATACGATCAGGTCGAACTGCCCCTCCACGGCTTCAAACCAGTCCGAGCGGATGATGTCGGCCCGGTCCTGAACCCGATGCGTGACCGCGTTCGCGCTGGCCTGCAGGCAGGCGGCCTCGCTCAGATCGACGCCAAGTCCGGTCGCGCTCGGCCGTTCGGCCAGCAGCGTGACCAGGATGCAGCCCGATCCGACCCCGAGGTCCAGCACCCGGTCGAAAGGTTCCGACAGCGCCGCCTCGATCAGGGTTTCCGTCTCGGGGCGCGGGTCCAGCACGTCGCGGCTGACCCGAAAGCGGCGGCCGTAGAACTCGCGCTCGCCCAGCAGATGCGACACCGGCACGCGAATGGCGCGCAGCGACACCAGCTGTTCGTAGCGTTCGGCGATTTCCGCCGGCAACTCGTCCGGCGCGATCAGCGTCACCCGGCTGGCCTCGATCCGGGCGGCATGGGCCAGCAGCAGCCGGGCATCGCGGGCCGGGTCGGCCACACCGGCCGCCCGCAGCCGCGCGGTTGCCGCGACCATCGCCTGCGCTGCTGTCTGAGTGCCGCTCATTGCACCATCTCCGCCAGCCGCCGCGCCTGGTCATCCGCCGTCAGCGCGTCGATCACCTCGTCCAGATCACCCTGCATCACCTGGTCCAGCTTGTAGAGCGTCAGATTGATCCGGTGATCCGTCATCCGCCCCTGCGGGAAATTGTAGGTGCGGATGCGCTCGGACCGGTCGCCCGACCCCACCTGGCTGGCCCGGTCGGCCGAGCGTTCGCTGTCGATGCGCTGGCGCTCCATGTCATAGAGGCGGGTCTTGAGCACCTGCATCGCGATCTCGCGGTTGCGGTGCTGGGATTTCTCGGAACTCGTCACCACGATCCCGGTGGGCAGGTGGGTGATCCGCACCGCCGAGTCGGTGGTGTTCACATGCTGCCCGCCCGCGCCCGAACTGCGCATCGTGTCGATGCGAAGGTCATTCGGGTCGATCTGGATATCGACATCCTCGGCCTCGGGCAGAACGGCAACCGTCGCCGCCGAGGTGTGAATCCGCCCGCCGCTCTCGGTCTCGGGCACCCGCTGAACCCGATGCACGCCGGATTCGTATTTCAGCCGGGCAAAGACGTTGTCGCCCTTGATATGGGCCACCACTTCCTTGATGCCGCCCAGCTCGGTCTGTTGTTCCTCGATGATCTCGAACTGCCAGCCGCGCGCCTCGGCGTAACGCTGATACATGCGCAGCAGGTCGCCCGCGAACAGCGCCGCCTCGTCGCCGCCGGTGCCGGGCCGGATTTCCAGGATCGCCGGGCGCGCGTCGGCCTCGTCCCTGGGCAGCAGCGCCAGTTGCAGCGCGTGCTCGGCCTCGGGGATGCGCGCCTTGAGCTGCGGGATCTCCTCTTCGGCCAGTTCCTTCATGTCCGGGTCGGACAGCATCTCTTCGGCCTCGGCCAGATCGGCGACCAGCTGCCGCCACGTATTGATCTGATCGACCACCGGCTTGAGGTCGGAATATTCCTTGGCCAGCGTGGCGATGTCCTCGCCCGCGGCGCCATCGGCCATGGCGGCCTCGAGATACTGAAATCTCTGCGTGATCTGTTCTAGGCGTTCTTCCGGGATCATTGCGGCGGTGTCTATTATCCGAGGGCATTGGTCAAGGGCCAAGGCCATGCTAAGTTCGGCGCATGAGACGGCTTTTCCTGATCCTCGCCCTCGGCGCCGCCCCGGTTTCGGCCGATGTGGTCGGCCCCGACGGCAAGGTGCGCGACTGCTACTGCACCGACAGCAACGGGGCCCGTGTCGAACTGGGCGAAACCATCTGCCTGCAGGTGGACGGGCGCATGTTCATGGCGCAATGCCAGATGTCGCTGAACGTGCCGATGTGGCGCGAAGTGTCCGAGGGCTGCCTATCCTCCCGCCTGCAATCGGTTCAGCCACCCCTCCAGCCGCTTTCGGTTGACCCCAAGATCTGACCGGCCAAAGCGCGACCGCGCCACGATGCGCAGCGTGTCACCATCCTGCGCCGCCGTGGTGTAGTCGGGAAAACCCATCATCCGTGTCCGGGTGACATAGGTCGCCATGCCCTCTGCGACCGACCCGGCCAGAACCTGCGTCCGCGGCGCGGCGCGGGCGATGGCGTCGAACCGCGCCAGCCCGTCGGGGCCGGTTTCGACCACCCGCAGGGCGCCGCGTTTGAAATCCTTGTTGGCATCCCCCACGGGCGCCACATGCCAGCGCGCCACCTGCGACGGGGCCAGCCTGACATAGGCCATGCCAAGCAGCACCAGAACGACCAGAAGCCAGAGAATACCCATCTTCCACCCCATGCAGATTTCCCTGAAACCCTAACCCCGCCTCGGCACCGGGCAAGAGCGCGCCACCGCCCCTGCCGCCACGTCACAAGAGCGACGACCGCGCCGTCACTCCACCGGCAGCGCCTTTTCGACGATCCGCGCGAAAAACGAGGCGCCGACCGGCGCGATCTCGTCGTTGAAGTCATATTTCGGATGATGCAGCCCCGCGCCGTCGCCCTGACCCAGAAACAGATAGGCCCCCGGCCGCGCCTGCAGCATGTAGGAAAAATCCTCGGCCCCCATCTCGCGGCCCGCATCGGCGATCACCCGCCCGTCGCCGGCCACTTCGCGCGCGACCTCGGCGGCAAAGGCGGCCTTGTCGGGGTGGTTCACCGTCGCAGGATACCCGACCTGGTAGTCCAGCCGCGCCTCGACGCCATAGGAAACGGCCTGCCCCTCGACGATCTGCTGCATCCGCCCCATCACCATCTTCTGCACCTTCGGATCGAATGTGCGCACGGTGCCGTTGATATAGGCCGTGTCCGGGATGACGTTGTTGACGGTGCCGGTGTGGATCTGCGTCACCGAAACCACCAGATCGTCCAGCGCATAGTTGTTTCGGCTCACGATGGTCTGGATCGCCTGCGCGATGCCGCAGGCCGCCATCACCGGGTCGCGGGTCTCGTGCGGCATGGCCCCATGCCCGCCGCAGCCCTGAATGTGGATCTCGAACGTATCCACCGCCGCCATGAGCGGCCCGGGCGTGGTAAAGAACGCCCCCTCGTCGTTGCCCGGCGCGTTGTGCAGCGCATAGACCTCGGCGATGTCGAACCGGTCCATGACGCCCTCCTCGACCATCACGTTGGCGCCGCCGCCCTCTTCCTCGGCGGGCTGGAACAGCAATGCGACCCGGCCCTTGAAGTTCCGCGTCTCGGCCAGGTACCGCGCCGCCCCCAGCAGCATCGTCGTGTGCCCGTCATGGCCGCAGGCATGCATCTTGCCGGGGTTCTTCGAAGCGTATTCCGCCCCCGTTTCCTCGGCGATCGGCAGCGCGTCCATATCGGCACGCAGGCCGATGGTCGGCCCCTCTCCGCGCCCGTTGATGATGGCCACGACCCCGGTTTTCGCGATCCCGTTGTGGATCTCGTCCACGCCGAACTCGCGCAGCCGCTCGGTCACGAAGGCCGAGGTTTAGTGGCAATCGAATTCCAGTTCCGGGATCGTATGCAGGTGCCGGCGCCATTCGGCCATGTCGGCGGCATAGTCGGCAATTCGGTTCACGACGGGCATCGGGGGTGGACTCCTGATCCAAGCTGCGGGATGGATGCATCTGACACCGGAACAAGGGGCTTCGCAATGGCTGAAAATCCACTGATCCACGATACCGACGCCGGAATCGAGCGGCTGCTGGAGATCATGCGCCGCCTGCGCGACCCGGACACCGGCTGCCCGTGGGATATCGAACAGGACTTCGCCACCATCGCCCCCTACACGATCGAAGAGGCCTACGAGGTCGCCGACGCCATCGAACGACAGGCCTGGGACGAGCTCAAGGGCGAGCTGGGCGACCTGCTGTTCCAGTCGGTCTTTCACGCGCAGATGGCCGAAGAGGCCGGGCATTTCACCTTTCAGGACGTGGTGCGCACCATGGCCGACAAGATGGTGGCCCGCCACCCGCATGTCTTTGGCGACGAATCCCGCGACAAGTCCGCCGAACAGCAGACCCGCGACTGGGAGGCGATCAAGGCCGCCGAGCGCGCCGGCAAGGAACAGAAAGGCGCGCTGGATGGCGTGGCCGCCAACCTGCCCGCCCTGCTGCGCGCCTACAAGCTGCAGAAACGCGCCGCCCGCGTGGGGTTCGACTGGCCCCATGCGGGCCATGTGCTGGACAAGATCGCCGAAGAGGCCGCCGAACTGGCCGAGGCGCGCGAAAGCATGGACGCGGACGCGCTCGAAGACGAATTCGGCGACCTGCTCTTCGTGATCGTCAATCTCGGCCGCCATCTGGGCGTCGAGCCCGAGGCCGCCCTGCGCCGCACCAACGCCAAGTTCACCCGGCGCTTCAACAAGATCGAGGAACGCCTCGCCGAACGTGGCAAGACGCCCGAGCAAAGCACGCTCGAGGAGATGGACGCCCTGTGGGACGAGGTGAAGGCCGAGGAGCACCGCGCGAACGGCAAACTCCCGCCGCTCAAGGCCGCAAGCGACGCCTGAAACGGCTGGACAAGCCGGGCCGCGCTTGCCAGTGTCCGCCCTCACCATCCCCCCGGAGGCCCCATGACCGCCCGCAAGATCATCATCGACACCGACCCCGGACAGGACGACGCCGTCGCCATCCTGCTGGCGCTGGCCAGCCCCGAAGAGATCGAGGTGCTGGGCATCACCGCCGTCGCGGGCAACGTGCCCCTGCCCCTGACCGCGCGAAACGCCCGCATCGTCTGTGAACTGGCCGGCCGCACCGACGTGCCGGTCTATGCGGGCTGCGACGCGCCTTTGAAACGCAAGCTGGTCACCGCCGAGCACGTGCATGGCAAGACCGGCCTCGACGGCCCCGACCTGCCCGACCCCAAGATGGAACTGGCCCAGGGCCACGCGGTCGACTTCCTCATCCACACCCTGCGCCGCCACCCGCCGGGCACCGTCACCCTCTGCCCGCTGGGGCCGCTCACCAACATCGCCACCGCCTTTCAAAAGGCCCCCGACATCGTGGACCGCGTGCAGCAGATCGTCCTGATGGGCGGCGCCTATTTCGAGGTGGGAAACATCACTCCGGCCGCCGAATTCAACATCTACGTCGATCCCGAAGCCGCTGACATCGTGTTCAAATCCGGCGCGGACATCGTGGTCATGCCGCTCGACGTCACCCACAAGGCACTGGTCACCAAACAGCGCAACGACGCCTTCCGCGCGCTCGGCACCAGGGTCGGCGTCGCGGTGGCCGAGATGACCGATTTCTTCGAACGCTTCGACAAGGAAAAATACGGCAGCCTCGGCGCCCCCCTGCACGATCCCTGCGTGACCGCCTACCTGATCCGGCCCGAGCTGTTCTCGGGCCGCCATGTGAACGTGGAAATCGAAACCCGGTCCGAACTCACCCTCGGCATGACCGTCGCCGACTGGTGGGGCGTGACCGACCGCGAGCCCAACGCTCTGTTCATCGGCGACGTGGACGCCGACGGGTTCTTTGCCCTGCTCACCGAGCGGCTGGCCCGGCTATGAGCGCCGCCCTGCGCCTTGCCCGCCCCGAGGATCTCGACCGCCTGATGGGTCTGGTCGCCGGCTTTCACGCCGAGGCCGGGATCGAACAGGACCCCGACCAGCGCCGCGCCGCCCTTGCGCCGCTGCTCGAAGGCATCCCGCATGGCTGCGTCTACCTGATCGGCCCCAGCCGCGCGCCTCTGGGCTATGTCATCATCACCTTCGGCTGGTCGGTCGAGTTCGGCGGCATGGACGGCTTCGTCGATGAAATCTACATCCGCCCGGCCGTGCGCGGGCGCGGAATCGCCACCGAACTTTTGCAGGCCCTGCCCAAGGCGCTGGCCGCAGGCGGCCTCAAGGCTCTGCACCTCGAGGTGGATCGCGCCAACGAAACCGCGCAGCGGCTGTATCTGCGTGCCGGTTTCAAACCCCGCGACCGCTACATGCTGATGAGCAAGGCCCTGTAGCCCAACCCTACACCTGCGGCAGGTCCATCTCGAAGAACGGCAAAGCCCTTCAGGCACCTCTCAACAGGGATGGCGCATTTCGAACGCCAGCGCCGCAGCATTTCCAGGTGTTCGTGGTGAGATGTTCGCAAGCACAGATTTCTCCCGTGAACCTGACCGCCCCCCATAACCAACCGAAAATGGAAACGACTAGCCTGTGCTCCTATACTCGGTTTCAGGGAATCACACCCGACGTGCGATCGAATTCAGCACACAAACACAAGGAGATCAGGCATGTCCTTGAAGGCAATTGGTTTAACTTTTCCCATTATCGCTTTGGTTCTGGCCGGCTGCGAAGACCTGACGGAAAATCAGGCGACCGTCGTCGGTGTGACAGCTGGCGCGGCATCCGGGCTGATCCTTGCCGACGCCCTCAAGGCGGATGACGATTGGAAACTGATCGCGGCACTTGCCGGCGCGGCAGCCGGCACGATGGTGGCGCAGAATGCCCGCACGGGCCAATGCGCCTATGCCCGCGGCGACGGAACCTACGTCACCCGTCCCTGCTGACGCACGAACAGACCGCCAAGGAAAAGGCCCGCGCGTAGCGCGGGCCAATCATCTGTTCGCCTGACAGGCGCGATCTCAGCGCAGGATCGAACGGCCTGCATATTCGGCCACTTCGCCCAGAGATTCCTCGATGCGGATCAGCTGGTTGTATTTCGCCAGCCGGTCCGACCGCGCCAGCGAGCCGGTCTTGATCTGACCGCAATTGGTCGCCACGGCCAGATCGGCGATGGTGGCGTCCTCGGTCTCGCCCGAGCGGTGGCTCATCACGTTGGTATAGCGGGCGCGGTGGGCCATATCCACGGCGCGCAGGGTCTCGGTCAGCGAACCGATCTGGTTCACCTTGACCAGCATCGAGTTGGCGCAACCCTTCTCGATGCCTTCGGCCAGACGCGCGGGGTTGGTCACGAACAGGTCGTCACCCACCAGCTGCACCTTGCCGCCCAGTTCGTCGGTCAGCGCCTTCCAGCCGTCCCAGTCATCCTCGGACATGCCGTCCTCGATCGAGATGATCGGATAGTCCTTCACCAGCGCCGCCAGATAGGCCACGTTCTCGTCGCTGCTCAGGGTCTTGCCCTCGCCCGACAGGACGTATTTGCCGTCCTTGTAATACTCGGTCGCGGCGCAATCCAGCGCCAGGTAGATGTCGTCGCCCGGCTTGTAGCCGGCCTTTTCGATCGACTTCAGCACGAAATCCAGCGCCTCGCGGGTCGAGGCGATGTTGGGCGCGAACCCGCCCTCGTCACCGACGCCGGTGGCCAGACCCGCCGCCGACAGTTCCTTTTTCAGCGTGTGGAACACCTCGGCCCCCATGCGCACCGCGTCACGGATGTTGGACGCCGAGACCGGCATGATCATGAATTCCTGGATGTCGATCGGGTTGTCGGCGTGCTCGCCGCCATTGATGATATTCATCATCGGCACCGGCAGCACGCGGGCCGAGGTGCCGCCCACATAGCGATAGAGCGGCTGGGTGGTGAAATCCGCCGCTGCCTTGGCCACGGCCAGCGAAACGCCCAGAATCGCGTTGGCGCCCAGGCGGCCCTTGTTGGGGGTGCCGTCCAGCTCGATCATCGTGGTGTCGATCGCCACCTGCTCGGTCGCGTCAAAGCCCACCAGTTCCTCGGCGATCTCGCCGTTCACGGCGGCCACGGCCTCGAGCACGCCCTTGCCCAGGTAACGCGACGTGTCGCCGTCACGCTTTTCCACGGCCTCGTAGGCGCCGGTCGATGCGCCCGAGGGCACGGCGGCGCGGCCCATGGTGCCGTCTTCGAGGATCACGTCGACCTCGACCGTGGGGTTGCCGCGGCTGTCCAGAATTTCGCGCGCGTGAATGTCGATGATGGTGCTCATGAACTGGGTCCCTGACGATGCGTTGAATTGCCCGCGTCATAGCAGCACCGGGCCAAATGTAAACCGGCACCGTTATCGCTAACGCGCCAATTTTCGCGGGTTTAGGGCTAACAATTCACTGTTTGCGCCAACAACGCGCCACCAAACCCGCGCCTGAGGCAGCCAACCGCAGCGCCGCGTCGGATCAGGCCGCTGCCGCGACCATCTCGCGCACCAGACGCCGCTCGCGCAGAAAGGTATACAGCCCCGACCCGATGATCAGAGACGCCCCCATCAGGGTCAGCGCGTCGGGCCGTTCGCCGAAAACCAGCATCCCGGCCAGAATCGAGAACAGCAGCCTTGTGTAGCGGAACGGCGTCACCGCCGAGGCCTCGCCGATCCGCATCGCGGTGACGATGCCGTAATAGCCCAGCACCCCGAACAGCACCGCCCCGGCATAGGGCACAAGCTGCCCCTCCTGCAGCGGCGCAACCCGGTCGGGCGTCAGCGCCAGCATGGCCGCACCGGCCAAGATCAGCGCGAAATAGGCCTGCGAGGAGACAACCGCCGACGACACGCGGGCGTCGATGCGCCGGGTGATCAGGTCACGCGCCGCCACCGAGATCACGGTCGCCACCACGAACAGCGATTCCGGGCGGAACCCCTCCAGCCCTGGCCGGATGATCATCAGCACGCCCAGGAACCCGACGAAGATCGCGCTCCAGCGGCGCCAGCCCACCTGCTCGCCGAGAAACAGCGCCGCCCCCATGGTCACGGCCAGCGGCATGGCCTGGAACACCGCGGCGACGGTGGACAGCTCAACCAGCGACAGGGCGGTGATGAAAGTCAGCGCACTGGCCGCCTCGGCCCCGGCCCGGAGCAGCGGCAAGGGCTTCCATGCTTCGGCGATGAAGATCCGCTTGCGGGTGACCACGGCCATGACCAGGAAGGCAGCCGAGCAGAACACCCCCAGCACCATCATGATCTGGCCCGTCGGCACGGTGGCCGAAAGCTGCTTGATGAACATGTCCTCAAGCGTGAAGGCGGCCATCGCGGCGACCACCAGCAGGATGCCGTTTACGTTGTTCATGCGCGTTTCCAATCGTCGAAAACCGGCCGCGGGCCGGGCAACAGGGCTACCAAAACCGCATGAACCATGGCGCGGCAAGAAAATTTGCACATCGCGTCCATGAATTGACGTGGGTCGCCCCATCGCGTTTCGTGATACCGGCGCCGCATCGCCCGGCGAACAGGCCTCACGACAAGGTGACCGATCCGACTCCCGCACCCGGACGTATCCCCTCCGTCAAAGGAGGAGTTCATGAAACACATTGCCATCACCGCCCTGCTGCTGTCTCCGACGACCCTGTCGGCGGCCTATTCGGAATTGTTCGAGATCCACCCGCTGGAAGGTGACCGGTTCGAGGTGATCGCCACCCAAGGCCCCGCCGCCGGGGACTATTGGTGCGGCGCCGCCCGGCACGCCATCGCAGAGCTTCGCAAACCGGCGACCCAACGCATCTATGTCGTGCGCGGACGCGGCGACAGCCAGGCACGGCCGGATCGCCGCGCCGTCCAGTTCGCCTTCACGCCCCCGGCCGGAGGCCCCGTTCAAAGCCAGTCGATCTCGGTGGACATTGTCGGCAACCAGATGAGCGCGGCGCAGGCCCAGGCCTTCTGCATGGACCGGACGATCAAGGACTAGCGCTTGCGGATCGGAACGCCGTAGAGTTCCAGCTTGTGGCCGCGCAGCTCGTAGCCCAGCTTGGCCGCGATCTTTTCCTGCAGCGCCTCGATCTCGGGGTCGATGAACTCGATCACCTCGCCCGAGTTCAGGTCGATCAGGTGGTCGTGGTGTTCGCGCTCGGCATCCTCGTATCGGGCGCGCCCGTCACCGAATTCCAGACGCTCCAGAATCCCCGCCTCTTCGAACAGCTTCACCGTGCGATAGACGGTGGCGATCGAAATGCCGGGGTCCAGCGCCGAGGCGCGGGCATAGAGTTCCTCGACATCCGGGTGATCATCGCTCTGCTGCAGCACCCGGGCGATGACCCGGCGCTGTTCCGTCATGCGCAGCCCCTTGGCCTCGCATCGCGCGATGATCGTGTCCGCCATTCTGACCCCCATCTGTCATTGGAGTCCTGTCATAATACGTCGTCCCGGCGACTGCCACAGGGTTTTGCATTGCAAACCGTCAGGATGCAGGCCGCAGATCCGCCCAGATCGGCAGGTGGTCCGAGGCGATATGCGCGGGCCGTTCCGCGTGAACCCCGTGCGCCTGCGCCTCCAGCCCATAGCCCAGCGCGATCCGGTCCAGCGCGCCCAGCGGCTGCGCCGCGGGAAAGCTGGGCAGCGGCGGCAGGAACCGCATGTCGGGGGCCAGGTGTTCCAGGATCGGCTGGCGCGACCATTCGTTGAAGTCACCGGCCCAGACGGTCGGCATCTTGTCGAGGGAATGGCTGTCCTGCCGCATGTGCAGCACCTGCATGTGCCGCCACCTGGCCATCAGGCCAAGATGCATCCCGACGACGCGCAGAGGGCCGATCGAGGTTTCGAACTCCACCCGCACCGCGCCGCGCGGCTCCAGCCCCGGCAGATCGTGATGACCCGTGTCGCGGACCGAGATGTGATCGCCGCGCCAGATCACGGCGTTGCCATGCCATCCCAGGCTGCCCGCCCCGCCCAGGTCAGCCACCTGCCAGCCATGTTCCTCGAGCATGAACTGCGGCAGCGCCGCCGGCCGCGGCGGCAGGCGCTTGTCGGCCTCCTGCAGCACGACGATATCCGCCCCGGTCCGCTCCAACACCTGCAGAATGCGCTGAGGCTGACGCCGCAGGTCCAAGCCCACGCATTTCTGAATGTTGTAGCTGGCCAATCGCAGGGTGGAGTTTTGCTTCATGGTATCAGGGCTCGGAAAATCTGCTCCAAGTTTGCCATTGCTGGCGTCGGGCGCAAGCCCGCGGCCTGTTTCAGGAAAGCATTCTGGGCGGTTTCATGCCATGACACGCATCAAGTGCCGCAGAAAGTGGCATGGACGACCTCGTGCTGCTCGGGCGGGCGGGCCAGATCGGCGTTTTCGGGCTGATCGTCGAACGGGCGCGCCAGAGCTGCGTTCAGCCGCTGAAACGGTCCATAGTCGCCCTGCACCGCCGCCTCGATCATCTGTTCGACACGATGGTTGCGCGGGATGAAGGCCGGGTTGGCCTGCCGCATCACCGCCATCGGGTCTTCTTCGCGCGCGCATCTCGCCTGCCAGCCCTCGGCCCATGTGTCATAGGCGGCGGGGTCGGTGAACTGGTCCCGCGCCTTGCCGCCGCCCAGCGCCCGGAAGGTATTGGTGAAATCCGCCTGATTGTGCGCCATCCGGGTCAGCAGGTCGGAAATCAGCTGCAGATCGCCCTCTTCGGCACGCGCAAGGCCGATCTTGGCGCGGAACAGCCGCAGCCAATGCTCCTGCATCAGCTCGGGCATGGCATGCACGATGGCGGTGGCCTCTTCCACGGCGGCCTCCTTGTCGTCCACCTGCTGGATCAGCGCCGTGGCCAGCTGCGCCAAGTTCCAGACGGCGATTTCCGGCTGGTTGGCATAGGCATAGCGCCCGCCGCGGTCGATCGAGCTGAAGACCGTGTTCGGGTGATAGACGTCCATGAAGGCGCAGGGGCCATAGTCGATGGTCTCGCCCGAGATCGCGCAATTGTCGGTGTTCATCACCCCGTGGATGAAGCCTACGCTCATCCATTGCGGGATCAGCCGCGCCTGCGCGTCACGCACCGCCCGCAACAGCCCCATCGGCCCCTCGGCCTGCGGATAGTGGCGGTCGATCGCATACTCGGTCAGGCGTTTCAGGCTGGCCACATCGCCGCGCGCGGCAAAGACCTGAAAGGTGCCCACGCGCAGATGGCTCTGCGCCACCCGCGTCAGCACCGCGCCGGGCAGCGGCGCCTCTCGCATCACCACCTCGCCCGTCTCGACCGCCGCCAAGGCGCGGGTCGTCGGAATGCCCAGCGCGTGCATGGCTTCGGAGACCACGTATTCCCGCAGCACCGGCCCCAGCCAGGCCCGCCCATCCCCGGCCCGCGAATAGGGCGTGCGCCCCGAGCCTTTCAGCTGAATGTCGCGCCGGATACCGTCCGAGCCCACGACCTCTCCCAGCAGGATCGCGCGCCCGTCGCCCAGCTGCGGGTTGTAATGGCCGAACTGGTGCCCCGAATACAGCTGCGCCAAAGGCTCGGCCCCCGGCGGCACGGCATTGCCCGCAAAGGCCTGGGCCATCTCCTCCACGTCCCCCGGCGCGATCCGCAGAACCCGCGCCAGATCCTCGTTGAAGGCCACCAGCCGCGGGGCGCGCACGGGCTCGGGCGCCTGTTTCGAATAGAAGGCCGCCGGCAGGCGGGCATAGGAGTTGTCGAACGGAATACTCAGGGTCATGCACGAAACATATGCCCTTCGCGCGCGAAAACCATAGCCCCCCGCGCCGCCCCGTGCATAATCCCGGAAAACCCACGAAGGACACCCATGAGCCCGCAGGACATCATCGCCTACCTGAACCTCGAACCCCACCCCGAGGGCGGCTGGTATCGCCAGACATGGGTCGCCGAAAACGAAGGCCGCCCCACAGGCACCTGCATCTATTTCCTGTTGCAGGCAGGCGAGGTCAGCCACTGGCACCGCGTCGATGCCACCGAGATCTGGCTCTACCACGCGGGCGCCCCCCTGATCCTGTCGATCAGCGAGACCGATGCGGGGCCGGCCACCGATTACCTGCTGACCCCCGACCTGTCGCAAGGCGCCCCGCAACTGATCGTGCCCGAAAACCACTGGCAGTCGGCCCGCAGCACCGGAGATTACACTCTGGTCAGTTGCACGGTCTCTCCCGGCTTCCGCTTCGAGGGGTTCGACCTTGCCCCGCCCGGCTTTGACATCAGGCGCGCATGAAACCCTTGGTCAGTCGTCCTTGCGGGTCTTCAGGAGAGCGCTGAGAATTGGAACAAGCAGCGTCGCCAGAGACCCCAGCGGATTGGACCCGATGGATTTCACGGCATTGACGACTTCCCGTGCCTCGGTCGCCATGTCGTCCAGCTCCGCTTCGATATCGGCAATCGCCATGTCGCGAACCTCGATCGCGGGGGCAAGCTCTTCTTCCACGTTGCTGCCCCGGGCGATCAGGACCAACAGTCCCCCCAGCACCAGATTGGCCGCCGACAGAACGGCCGCCGACGATGCCGCCGACATCCAGGCCTGAAGCGCCAGGAACAAAGAGAGGTTCAGCAGCACGAGACCAGCCATGGCGGCTATGCCCGCCACCACCATCAAAACGGTCTGCCGCTGGACGACGGCCAGACGGCGGCGCGCGATCAGCCGTTCGGTTCGGTAAATCGTTACCAGGTTTCTGCTAATTGGGTTCATCTGTCTTCCTATCCTTGCACCCGGCCGACGACATAGCCGAGTGAAAATGCGATCAGCAGCGCGGTAATCGGATAGTCCTTTTGCAGCCTGCTGAACTCTTCGACCGCCTGTTTGCCAACGTCCTTCGCCTTTGACAGGTCGATGCCGTGCTCTTCCAGGAGCTTGCGAATGTCGTCCTCTGTCTTGGGGGCCGCCGAGGCCTGGGTCTCTGCCCCTTTGGCCGTTCTTTCCCTGGACCGTTCTTCCAGCTCGGCGTTGCGCTTTCGCAGCTCTTCCAGTTCTGCTTCAAGTTCGGCTTTGGTCGCCATCGATACGCACCTCAATTCACGGTATAAATGATGTGTTCCGGCCTAACCCTTGCATAGAATTGCAGTTTTTTGAACCATGGCTTCGTTCTGCCCGTCATGGCCGCAGCCGATCCAACCGACATCAGCCGGCACGTTCCACGGGCGCCCGGCTGACGATCCCGCCCCCCACCAGCGCCCGCACCCCGGTCGTGCCGGGGCACGAGGTCGGCAGTCCCCGCGCCACCCGCACCGCCAGATAGGCAAAGGCCTGCGCCTCCAGCATGTCCCCGTCGAGGCCGACGCTTTCGACCGGCGCGACCGGGCAGTCGAGCGAGACGCGCAGCATCTCCATCAGCACCGGGTTGTGCCGCCCGCCCCCCGTGACCAGCACCCGCGAGGGCGGCTTGGGGCAATGCTCCATCCCCTTTGCCACCGCGGCGGCGCTCATGGCGGTCAGGGTGGCCACGGCGTCGGAATCGCCCAACTCGCGCACAAGCCCCACCATCTCGGCAAAATCGTTCCGGTCCAGCGACTTGGGCGGCATTTTCGCAAAGAAGGGCTCGGCCAGGAACAGCTCCAGCGCGCCGGTCTCGACGACTCCCGCCCGCGCCACCGCCCCGTCCCGGTCCATCCTCTGCCCCAGCCGCGCCTGCATCAGGTCGTCGATGGGCGCGTTCGCGGGCCCGGTATCAAAGGCCAGCAGCGCACCGGGATCCTCGGGCCGGTCGAAAGACGGGTCCACATAGGTCAGGTTCCCCACACCGCCGAGATTGAGGAACGCGACAGGCTCCGTCGCCCCGATCCACTTGGCGCAGGCAAAGTGAAAGAACGGCGCCAGCGGCGCGCCCTCGCCGCCCATCGCCACGTCGTCCGAGCGGAAATCCCACACCACCGGCACTCCCAGCGCCTTGGCCAGAGCGGCCCCGTCCCCCACCTGCAACGTGCCCCTTCCCTTGGGCTCATGCGCAAGGGTCTGGCCATGGAAACCGACCAGTTCCACATCCTCGAACTTCGACAAAGCCTCGACATGGGCCAGGGTCACCAGCGCCGCCGCGGCCTCGACCTCGTCGCCATGCCACTTGCCCAGCGCGGCCCGCAGGACCGCGCGCTCGTCCTCGGAATAGGCGCGATAGGCCGTCTCGCCGAAACCGAACAGGCGCTCGCCGTCCGTCTCGACCACCGCCGCGTCCACGCCATCCAGAGAGGTGCCCGACATCGCCCCCAGCGCCCGCACGGGCCCTGCCCCGCCAATGGCCTTGTTCATGGCCTTATCCTTCCGTTTCCTGCCGCCTCAAATCGCCGCGAATTTCACCCCGAAAACCGGTTTTCACTTTTCGGAATGCTCTCTATAAGTTGCCCCGCAATTCAAACCCGAGGCAAGACATGACCTACCATCCCAAATCGGATTTCATCGCGGTGATGATGGAGCGCGGCTTTCTGGCCGACTGCACCGATTATCAGGGCCTTGACGAGGCGCTGATGCAGGGTGTCCGCCCGGGCTATATCGGCTTTGACGCCACCGCCAAGTCGCTGCATGTCGGATCGCTGATCCAGATCATGATGCTGCGCTGGCTGCAAAAGACCGGGCACAAGCCGATCACCCTGATGGGCGGCGGCACCACCAAGGTGGGCGACCCGTCCTTCCGCGCCGACGAGCGCCCGCTGCTGACGCCCGAGCAGATCGACGACAACATCGCCGGCATCCGCAAGGTGTTCGCGGCCTATCTCGACTATGACAGCGGCGCCGAGAACGCGGCGCTGATGCTGAACAATGCCGAGTGGCTGGACGATCTGAACTACCTCGATTTCCTGCGCGACATCGGGCGGCATTTCTCGGTCAACCGGATGCTGTCCTTTGAATCGGTGAAATCGCGGCTCGACCGCGAACAGTCGCTGTCGTTCCTCGAATTCAACTACATGATCCTGCAGGCCTATGACTTCCTCGAACTGAACCGCCGCTACGGCTGCATCCTGCAGATGGGCGGCAGTGACCAGTGGGGCAACATCGTCAACGGCATCGACCTGACCCGCCGAGTGATCGACCACGAGGTCTATGGCCTGACCTCGCCGCTGCTGACCACCAGCGACGGCAAGAAGATGGGCAAGTCGCAGACCGGCGCGGTCTGGCTGAACGCCGAGATGCTCAGCCCCTACGAGTTCTGGCAGTTCTGGCGCAACACCACCGACGCCGATGTGGGCCGGTTCCTGAAACTCTACACCGAGCTGCCGCTGGACGAATGCGAGCGCCTCGGCGCGCTGGCGGGGTCCGAGATCAACGAAGCCAAGATCGTTCTGGCCAACGAGGTCACTGCCCTGCTGCACGGGCCCGAGGCCGCCGCCGCAGCCGAGGCCACCGCGCGCGAGGTGTTCGAAAAGGGCGGCGTGGGCGACGACCTGCCGACCCTCACGCTCAGCCCCGACGAGCTGGGCGACGGCATCTCTGTCGTGCAGCTCATCGTCCGCTCGGGCCTTGCCAAGTCGGGCAAGGAGGCCAAGCGCCTGATCGCCGAGCACGGCGCCAGGCTGGACGACCAGCCGCTGACCGATGCCGGCCTGATGATCGACGCGGGCGCGCTCTCGTCCCCGATCAAGCTGAGCGCCGGCAAGAAGCGCCACGCGCTGGTGCAGCTGGGATAGCCGCCCGGCAGATCACGAAAACCTATACGGCCGCCCACCGGGCGGCCGTTTCACGTTTTTCCTATGCGGCCCGGCCGCGATGAGGTAGCTTCGGTTCATTCACCTGAACTTCCTTATGGCTAGGTAATCACATGAAAAAATCTCTTTCCCTGACCGCCCTTTGCCTTGGCCTCATGGCCGCCCCCGCCCTTGCCCAAGACTGCCCTTGGGCCGGCGGCGAATACGAATTCAAGGAACACGGCGTGTATGGCGACTTCACCGTCAACGCCGACTGCACCGAACTGACCTGGACCCGCCTCAGCGACTCACCCGAGACCAGC
The DNA here is from genome assembly GCF_001507595.1 of Ruegeria marisrubri. Lineage (GTDB taxonomy): Bacteria > Pseudomonadota > Alphaproteobacteria > Rhodobacterales > Rhodobacteraceae > Ruegeria > Ruegeria marisrubri. Next base: position 641,086 of record NZ_LQBQ01000012.1, on the reverse strand, counting down.
GCGCTGACCCGAACCAAGAACGGCTGGGAGGGCGAGCTGTCCAAGGCCGATTTCGAATTGCTCGACAGCGGCAAGTTCCTGCGGATCACCGGCACCGGCGGCGCCATGCGGCAGGTCAGCGCCAAGCGCAAGAACTGAGCGCTCTACCGCCCCCACTGCGCCTAGTCGCGCTCTCTTGCTTTGCGCTGAACAGCACGTTCTGCGGCCTTGGGCGGCGTCGGGCCGGACTTCGGCTGGCCGACGGCGACCCACCTCGATGACATCTGCGCATCGTCTTCCGTTTTGATCCTTGGAAGGTCGTCATGGATGTCGACCCAAGGGATCTGGCTTTCCACCCCATAGTGCAGTTCCGGCGGGAAATCCGCAGGGTTGTCGAGCGTCGCGACCCTGATCGAATAATAGCCCAGATCCTTTATGTCGGTAAAAAGACTGGTGCCGCAGTTGGCGCAAAATGCCCTCACCGAAAGCTCCGAAGAAGCATACAGCCCAGGATTTTCCCCTTCGAAAGTGACATTCTGCTTTTCGAAAATGGCCCAAGCGTTCAACGGCGCACCAAGCGCCAGTTGGCAATGCCGGCAATGGCAGAAGCCGACGGTAACCGGCCGCGACCATACCTTGTATCTCACATTCCCGCACAGACACCCGCCCGCGGCGACCGGTTCGCTATGCGCCGCGGTCAGAAACGGCCACCCGATTGGCGTTTCCTTTTTCTCTGCCTGTTTGACCGCCGATCCATAGACCCGCACCGGTTCAGCAACGTTCTTGAGCTTTCGATGACCAAGGTCAGCGAACTCCTGCCCCACCTTGCCTTTCACCTGCTCGTAAACGGCTCCGGACACGCAAACGCCGCCCGGATCGGCAATTTCCTGCAAGCGTGCGGCCTGATTGACGCCATCCCCGAAAATGTCGTCGCCCATGAACACGATGTCGCCGACATTGACGCCGATCCGGAAAACGATCCGACGATCCGGTTCGATATCGGCTTCGCGCTCTGCCATGGCCTCCTGAATTTCCAGCGCACAGGCGACGGCATCGACAACAGAGGGAAATTCCGCAAGAAGCCCGTCGCCCATAAGCTTGACCACGCGCCCTTTTCTGGCGGTGATCCTTCGCGCCACAAGGCTGTCCATGCAGCCCGTCAACCGGGCCAGCGTCCCGGCTTCATCCTGCTCCATCAGGCGGGAATACCCCACGACATCGACCGATACGATCGCAGCGAGTTTGCGGACCATGGGCTGTGGCATGGCGAAATCATACTCACTCCGCATTTCGAAATACAGTTTCGAAACACTTTGTGCCACGGCCACGCCATCCAGAAACGCGACGGGGGCACACAATCCGCGCCACACTGGCCCATAAGGCCCTTACCTACGCATCATAATCCCTCAGATCATCCGGCGCAAAAAGCAGCGTGCCTTCGTATTTCGGAAGATCGTCATTCATCTGAAGCCAAGGCAGCTTGCTTTGATAGTTCACATGGAACGTCGGCTCGAACTCTTCGGGATTTTCCAGGGAACCGGCATACAGGTGCATCCCGCCGGGATAGTGATCGGCCTCGAACCCCATGGGCGAGCCGCAATTTTCGCAGAAATGCCGGAACACGCCCTTTGAGCTTTCCAGAGTCTTTGGCGCCTGCCCCGTCCACCTGAAGTTCTTCTTCGGCACGCCCAGCCACGCGACCACCGGTGCCGCACAGTTTCGGCGGCAGTCATCGCAATGGCAGTAGCAGGCCCAGTTGACCTCGCCCTCGTATTCCCAGCTCGTCTTTTTGCACAGGCAATGTCCGCGCGTCGTCATCGTGGTCTCCGGCTTTCCCCTCTTCGAAACCGATTACCGCTTCTCCGGGCACCCGGCAGGTGCAAGTTGGACGGATTCTTTCCCGATGGCGACACGACGTAACGGCAAGGCGCACTGGACAGGCGCCCCATCCTTCCATTATTTGAACGCATGTTCATATCATGGGGAGAGGAGCCTCACATGCAACTCAGCACCACAGCCGCGGTCATCACCGGTGGCGCGTCGGGCCTCGGAGAGGCCACCGCCCGTTACTTCGCCGAGAACGGCGCGCAGGTCACCATTCTCGACCGCGACGCCGAGCGCGGCGCGCGGGTCGCCGCCGAGATCGGTGGCCACTTCGCCCAGACCGACGTGACCGACGAGGACTCGGTCGCCGCGGCCATGGCGCTGGCGATGGAGAAGATGGGCAAGATCACCGCCTGCGTGAACTGCGCCGGCATCGCCTATGGCATCAAGACTGTCGGCAAGGACGGCCCCCACCCGCTGGACGCCTTCCAGCGCACCATCGACATCAACCTCGTGGGCACCTTCAACGTGTCGCGTCTGGCCGCCGTCGAGATGGCCAAGAACGAGCCCGAGCCGGATGGCGCGCGCGGGGTGATCATCAACACCGCCTCGATCGCGGCCTTCGACGGCCAAAAGGGTCAGGCGGCCTATTCGGCGTCCAAGAGCGGTGTCGTGGGCATGACCCTGCCGATGGCGCGCGACCTGGCCTCGACCGGTATCCGGGTCATGACCATTGCGCCCGGTATCTTCATGACGCCGATGCTGGCCGGCCTGCCCGAAGAGGTGCAGCAGCAGTTGGCCGCCGACGTTCCGAACCCCGCCCGCCTGGGCGACCCGCGCGAATACGGCCGGCTGGCCGGGTTCATCGTCGAGATGGGCTATCTGAACGGCGAGGTCATCCGCATCGACGGCGCCCTGCGGATGCGCTGACCCTCACTGACGGTTTCCGGCCCGGTCGATCTGCGTCCGGGCCGGGCTTTTGGGTTTTGTACAAAACGGAACATCCCGACATCGGGGCCGGTACAAATCGGACGATCCGGGCTCAGCCCGCCTCGGCCTTCTCTTCCAGCATCAGCCATTCTTCCTCGGCGGCGGCCAGCTTCTGCTGCCGCTCGACCAGCGCCTCGGTCGCCTTCTGGAACTTGACCGGCTCGCGCGTGAACAGCTCGGGATCCGACATCAGTTCCTCCAGCTTGGCGATCTCGGCTTCCAGACGTTCGATCTCGGCCGGCAGCTTCTCCAAACGGTGCTTTTCCGAAAAGGACAGCCCCTGTTTCGGCTTGCCTTCCTGCTTTACCTTCGGCTTGGAAGGCTTTGATTTGCCTATCTTTTCCTGCGAAACCTCGCCACGCTGCGCGATATAGTCAGACCACCCCCCGGCATAGACGGTGGCGCGGCCATTGCCCTCCATCGCGATAGTCGTCGTCGCCACCCGGTCAAGGAAGTCGCGGTCGTGGCTGACCAGCAGCACCGTGCCGTCATACTCGTCCAGCAACTCCTGCAGCAGGTCCAGCGTCTCGATATCCAGGTCATTCGTCGGCTCGTCCAGCACCAGCAGGTTCGACGGTTTCGCCATCAGCTTCGCCAGCAGCAACCTGGCTTTTTCCCCACCTGACAAGGACTTGACGGCCGCTCTTGCCTGCCGCTCGTCGAACAGAAACTCCTTGAGATAGCCCACCACATGCTTGGGCTGGCCGCGCACCATCACCTGATCGGCCTTGCCCGAAACACGCATCTCGGGGTCGCCGGTCAGGCTGTCCCAGAGGGTCATCTCGGGGTCCAACTGCGCCCGCGTCTGGTCAAAGACCGCGACCTCGAGGTTGGTGCCCAGCCGCACCTCGCCCGCATCCGGCGCGACCTCGCCCAGCAGCATTTTCAACAGCGTCGTCTTGCCAACACCGTTCGGCCCGACAAAGGCCACGCGATCACCGCGCTGCACCAGCAGGTCAAAGTTCCGGACGATCTGCTTGCCGTCGAAACTCTTGGACAGCCCCACCGCCTCGATCACCTTGCGGCCGGATTTCGGCCCGGATTCCAAGGACATGGCCGCCGAGCCCTGCCGCTTGATCTGCGCCGCACGTTCGGCCCGCAAGGCCTGCAGCGCCCGCACCCGGCCCTGGTTGCGCTTGCGCCGCGCGCTGATCCCCTCGACCGCCCAGCGGGCTTCAGACTTGATCAGCCGGTCCAGCTTGTGGCGTTGCTGGTCTTCCTCCTCCCAGATCTTGTCGCGCCAGGCCTCGAAGGCCTCGAACCCCTTCTCCTGTCGGCGCACCACACCGCGGTCGATCCACAGTGTTGCGCGGGTCAGCGCCCGCAGGAAAGCCCGGTCGTGCGAAATCAGGACAAAGGCCGCCCGCGTCGCGCCCAGTTCACGTTCAAGCCAGCCGATGGCCTCGATGTCCAGATGGTTGGTCGGCTCATCCAACAGCATCAGGTCGGGGGCCTCGGCCATCAGCTTGGCCAGCGCCGCGCGCCGCCGTTCGCCGCCCGAGGCGGTCTCGACCGGGCGCGCGGGGTCGAATTTCAGCCCCTCACCCGCGCGTTCGACCTTGTAAAGCTCGCCCGGTTCGAGCCCGCTGGCGGCATAGTCGCCCAGCGTCGCAAAGCCGGTCATGACCGGGTCCTGCTCCATGTATCCCACCGATTTCCCGGGGGGGATCACGACCTCGCCCGCATCCGGCTCGACCAGCCCGGCCATGACCTTCATCAGGGTGGATTTGCCCGAGCCATTGCGCCCCACCAGCGCAACACGGTCGCTGGGCTGCACCACCAGATCCAAATCGGAAAACACCGGCTCGCCGCCAAAGGTCAACGAAATGCCGGACATCTGCAAAAGAGGAATTCTCGCCATGCCAGCCAGCTAAGACGCGACGCTCAGCGCGTCAACGCCAATGCTTCACCTTTTCAAAAATACTCAATTCACCCGGCCACCGCCCGCAGCAGACGTTTCCGTGACGCGGGAATCGCCCGGACCTCGAGACCGGTGAACACATGCAATGTGTTCATTTCTCGGTCCACCACGGCGTGATCGCTGATCCAGCCCCCCATCAGCAGGTAGGTTTTCAGCAGCGGCGGCATCTGCAGCATCGCCCGTTTTTCATCCGGGAACTGACGCAGGCGACCGTCAAAGCAGAAGATCTCGGGGGCCTTGACCCGCGGCCGCCAGCGCTGCGGCGCCAGGTGGCGCTGCTTGAGCAGGGCAAAGGCGTCCTGATAGCGCCCGACCTCGGTGCCAGGAAAGGACGAGCACCCAAACAGCATCTCGACATCGTTGCGATCCACATAGGCTGCCATCGCGCCCCAGGCCGCGCGCAGGATATCCGGGTCGGTGCAATCGGGACGTGTGCAAAACCGGCCCATTTCGACCATCGGCCCGGGAAACGCCCTGAGCGCCGAAAGATCGTAACACCGGGCCGAATAGCTGCGACCGACCTCAGACCCACTCTCCAGCAAAAGCATCCGAAAACAGCAGACCAGCCGACCGCCCGCGCGCTTGTCTTCGACCAGAACATGCGCGCAGATGTCGTCGAATTCGTCCTGATCGGGCTCATTCAGGGCGAAGGCCAGCGTGCGCAGTTCCCGGGCCGCCTCCAGGTCGCGGCCCGTCCGACCCGTTCGGACCCGGTAGCGCCCCCTGTCCAGAAAAATTGCCTCTGCCATGCCCCGGCACTCTGCCATTCGGTTCCGCTCCCCGCTCGGTGCCGGCCTAGCATAGCAGATGTGGCGACCGGGTATCGACGCGCAGGCGCATGGGCCCAATCAGTTGACGACCGTGGACGGGTTGAACGTGCCGATATTGCCGAGCAACTGGCGAATGAATGTCTTGTCCTCGACGCTCGAGCTGGTCACGCGACGCTCCAGCGGGACGACTATGCCATCCTCGAGCCCGTAACGCTCGATGTTGCGCACCACGCCGCGCTGATCAAAGCTGATGGCGACCAGTTCGCGCGACACGACCTGAGGCTCTTTGGCGCCGTAGTGCCGTATGCGCGATGCCACGTAATAATAGCCCGAATCCTTGAGCACGCCCGTCGAACTGGGCGCACCAACCGCTTCGATCACGCTGTCGCGGTTATCGACCCCGACCTTCAGCTGCGCCAGTTCCTCGGGCGTCGGGACATATCCGTGATTTCGGTAGATCGGCGAACAACCGGCAACTGCTGCTAAACAGATGCTGAACGCCATAGCCCGGGCAACCGGTTTCAGCAGCTTATCAAACATCACCATTCCAACCCTCTTGCCATGGCGCCGTGTGGCTTCTATCCGATTACAGAAACCGCCGCTCTGGTTCAACACACGAAAGCCCCCGATGACAGACCAAACCGCCTTGCGGGTTGCCGACCTGCCGCAGAACTCTCCAACCCCCTTCGCGCTGCGCCCGGATTCCGAGGCGCTGGCGGCGCTGAAACAGGAACTCGGCCTTCTGGGGCTGCGCAAGGTCAGTTTCAGTGGCGAGATTCGGGCGCAGGGCAAAAGCGACTGGGTGCTGACCGGCAAACTGGGGGCGACCGTGGTGCAGCCCTGCGTCATCACGCTTGAACCGGTCACCACCCGGATCGACACCGATGTGCGCCGCGTTTTCCTGGCCGACTGGCGCGAGCCCGAAAGCGAAGAGGTCGAAGTCACCGATGACGAAGCCGAAGCATTGGGCGCCGAGATCGACCCGGGCGCGGTGATGGTCGAGGCCCTGTCGCTGGCCCTGCCCCAATATCCGCGCAAGGAAGGGGCCGGTCTGGGTCAGGCCGTTTATACCGAACCCGGCAAACAGGCCATGACCGATGACGACGCAAAACCCTTTGCCGGTCTGGCCGGATTGCGCGACAAGCTGAAAAAAGATGAGTGACAGCAGGCACAAGACCTGTCATAGCAGGCGCCCATAAAAACCGCTTGATCATGACGAGAATCGCAGTATTTTCGCGCGCTCATCGGATTTTGGGTTGGACAATGCGAGGGCCGTGCCCTAAACGCGCGTCACGCCTCTAGAAAACGAAGAATGTAACCCGGTCGGCGGTCTGGTCCGCTGGCCCCAGTCAGACAAAGGTTGAGACAATGGCTGTCCAACAGAACAAAGTTTCCAAGTCGCGCCGCAACAACCGCCGCGCGCACGACGCTCTGGTTGCTGCAAACCCGAACGAGTGCCCGAACTGCGGTGAACTGAAGCGCCCGCACCACGTGTGCGCCTCCTGCGGCCACTATGACGACCGCGAAGTCGTAGCGCAGGCCGACGAAATCGACCTGGACGAAGACGCGGCCTAAGCCCTTTCGAGAGCAGGCCACGACATGACGGCTCAACCCGATCAAACCGGCGCACGCCCCGGACAGATCATCATCTCGGTTGACGCCATGGGCGGGGACGAGGGTCCTTCTGTCGTTGTCGCGGGCATTGCCGAATCGGCCAAGAAGAACCCGGAAATCGGGTTCATCCTGCACGGGCCCGAGGAACAGTTGCGAAAACTGGTCGCAAAGCGGCGCGTCCTTGATGGACGCGTCGCTTTTCGTGATTGTCCCGATGTCGTCACGATGGAGGACAAGCCCAGCCAGGTCGTACGCAACGGCAAGAACACGTCGATGTGGTCGGCGCTGGAGTCCGTGCGCCAGGGAGAAGCGCACGGGGCAGTTTCCTGCGGCAATACCGGGGCCTTGATGGCCCTGTCGATGATGCGCCTGCGCAAGCTGCCGGGCGTGAACCGTCCGGCCATCGCGATCCTGTGGCCGTCGCTGAACCCCCAGGGCTTCAACGTGATGCTGGACGTGGGCGCCGACGTGCGCGCCGACGCCAAGGATCTGCTGCAATACGCCCTGATGGGCGCCTCTTACGCCCGCAACGGTCTGGGGCTGGCCCGCCCGCGCATCGGCCTGCTGAACGTGGGCACCGAGGAACACAAGGGCCGGGCCGAGCTGAAAGAGGCCCACGGCATGATCGCCGCCTTCGCGGATCAGGCCAATTTCGAATTCGTGGGCTTCGTCGAAGGCAGCGACATTCCCGGAACCTCGGTTGACGTGATCGTGACCGATGGCTTCACCGGGAACGTCGCCATCAAGACCGGCGAAGGCACCGCCAACATGTTCAGCGACCTTCTGCGCGAAGCCTTCCAATATTCGCCGCTTTCGCGCCTTGCCTCGATTCTCGCGATAACCTCGCTGCGGCGCTTGAAAAACAGGGTCGATCCGCGGCATGTGAACGGCGGTGTTTTCCTGGGGCTGAATGGAACCGTGGTCAAATCCCACGGCAGCGCGGACGCCACCGGCGTGTCCGCCGCCGTAAGGCTGGCCTTCACGCTGGCGAAATCCGGCTTTGCCGAAAAACTGGCGGCGCGGGTTGCATCCACAGCGGAGCTTGACCAAGATGACGCTCAGGCTGCTTCGCAAGCTGAACGATAACAAGAAGGCAGTACCCAAATGGCAGGCCGCGCAGTAGTAGTTGGTGTAGGGCATTATCTGCCTGAACGTGTCGTCCCGAACTCCGAGTTCGAAGCCACGTTGGATACGTCCGACGAATGGATTCGCACGCGTTCGGGAATCGAGCGCCGGCATTTCGCGGCCGAGGGCGAAACCACGTCGGATCTTGCCACCTATGCCGCCGAGGCCGCACTGAAGGACGCCGGGCTGACCGCCGACGACATCGACGCCATCATCCTGGCGACCTCGACCGCCGATCTGACATTTCCTTCCGCAGCAACGATGGTTCAGGCCCGCCTTGGAATGACCGGCGGGTTTGCTTTTGACGTGCAGGCCGTCTGTGCCGGTTTCGTCTACGCCTTGGCCAACGCCAATGCCCTGATCCTGTCGGGTCAGGCCAGGCGGGTTCTGGTCATCGGCGCCGAAACCTTCTCGCGAATCATGGACTGGAGCGACCGTTCCACCTGTGTCCTGTTCGGCGATGGCGCCGGGGCGGTCATTCTGGAAGCCCGCGAAGGCAAAGGCACGCCGCAGGATCGAGGCATCCTGTCCACCGACCTGAACTCGGACGGGCGCTACAAGGATCTGCTTTATGTCGATGGCGGCGTCTCGACCCAGAACACCGGCTATCTGCGGATGCAGGGCAACCAGGTGTTCCGCCACGCGGTCGACAAGCTGGCCAAGACGGCCGAGACCGCGCTGGAAAAGGCCGGCCTGACCAGTGCAGATATCGACTGGATCGTGCCGCATCAGGCCAATATCCGCATCATTCAGGGCACGGCCAAGAAAATGGGCCTGTCCATGGATCACGTCGTGGTCACCGTCCAGGATCACGGCAACACCTCTGCCGCCTCGATTCCCCTGGCCCTTTCCGTCGGCAAGGCCCGCGGCCAGATCAAGCAAGGCGACCTGATCGTCACCGAAGCAATCGGAGGTGGATTGGCCTGGGGCGCAGTCGTCCTGCGCTGGTAACTGGCATGTTCCGGCTTACGCCGCCGCCTGCAATTCATTGATATTGACAGGGAATTTCCCCTACCCATATGCTTTGTGAGCAATAGGGGGAAAAGAATGGGCGACAAAACACTTACTCGCATGGATCTGAGCGAAGCGGTATTTCGCGAAGTCGGTCTATCACGCAACGAAAGCGCACAGCTCGTCGAAAGCGTTCTGAACCATATGTCGGATGCGCTGGTCCGGGGCGAACAGGTCAAGATCTCGTCCTTTGGCACCTTCAGCGTCCGGAACAAATCCGCACGCGTCGGCCGCAACCCCAAGACCGGCGAAGAGGTGCCGATTCAGCCCCGCCGTGTTCTGACGTTCCGCCCGTCGCACCTGATGAAGGATCGCGTCGCCGCCGGAAACCGCAAGTAATCCGGGGTTGAGAGGGTATGGCCAAGTCTCCCGAGGCTTTTCGCACGATCACCGAGGTTGCCGAATGGCTGGGGGTTCAGGCGCATGTCCTTCGGTTCTGGGAAAGCCGCTTTGCGCAGGTGAAACCCGTCAAACGCGCCGGAGGGCGCCGTTACTACCGCCCCAATGACATGCGCCTGCTGGGCGGCATCAAGAAACTGCTGCATGACGATGGCCTGACCATCAAGGGCGTCCAGCGCATCCTGCGCGAACAGGGCGTTGCGCATGTGGCATCTCTCTCGCAGGATCTTGAGGTGTCGGCCGCACCGGATCTGGAAACTGGAAGCACCGTCGTCAGATTCCAGGACAAGCGACAGCCCGAAGCCGCGCCCGCCCAGATCGACATGGAGCTTGAAGGGGCTGTAGCTGAAAGGGAAAATGCGGCCCCCGAGCGGACCAAAGCGCCCGTGACTGCCGCCAAGCCGGCTGCGCCCGCCCCCGCTGCGGCACCCGGCGGCGAAACATCGCCAGACCTGCTGGCGCGGCTGTGGGCGGCAGAGCAAATAAGCGCCGACCTTTTGCGGCAAATGGCCCCGATTGCGCGCGACCTGCGCAACTGGCTGGACAGTGTTGAAACTCGATCGGCGGGATAAGAAAAAAGGCAATGATTTCCTCTTGCCCCTGCCGGGAAAACCGTTATGTAACACCCATCGTCGGGCTATGGCGCAGCCTGGTAGCGCGTCCGTCTGGGGGACGGAAGGTCGCAGGTTCAAGTCCTGCTAGCCCGACCAAATCACACCGACGTTCCAGGACAAGATGCCAGAACCTCTGGCAAGAAGGGGGATCGGCATGACAGGCGTGTGTCCAAACCAGCAGATCGAAGCGATGATCAAGCGCGGCGAAATCTCGGCCGCCGTTCCGGTATTGCCGGCACAGGTGCAACCGGCGAGCCTGGATTTACGTCTTGGAACAGTGGCTTACAGGGTGCGCGCCTCGTTCCTGGCTGGCGAGGGAAACTCGGTGTCCGACCGCTTGGGCGAGTTCGAGATGCACCGAATCGACATCACCGATGGCGCGGTGCTGGAAAAGGGCTGTGTCTATCTGGTGCCGCTGATGGAATCGCTTTCGCTGCCCGAGGGCATGAGCGCGGTCGCCAACGCCAAAAGCTCGACCGGACGGCTGGACCTGCTGACCCGCACGATCACCGATGGCGGCACCGAATTCGACCGCGTGCTTGCCGGATACTCCGGGCCACTCTATGCCGAGATCTGTCCGCGTTCGTTCTCGGTGCTGGTGCGCCCCGGAATGCGGCTGAACCAGATCCGGTTCCGGCAGGGTCAGGCCGTGCTGTCCGATGCCGATCTGGCGGCGCTGCACGCCGAGACGCCGCTGGTGGACGGCCCGGCGGTGATTCAGGACGGTCTGGGATTCTCGGTCGATCTGCGCCTGCCCAACACCGATCTGGTCGGCTATCGCGCCAAGCCGCATACGGGCGTGATCGACCTGGACCGGATCGGCGCCTATGACCCGCTGGAATACTGGGAAGAGGTGCGCACCCGCGACGGGCGCATCATCCTGGACCCTGGTGCGTTCTATATCCTCGTCAGCCGCGAGGCCGTTCATATCCCGCCCATGTACGCCGCCGAGATGGCCCCCTACCTGGCGATGGTCGGCGAATTCCGCGTGCATTACGCCGGTTTCTTCGATCCGGGCTTTGGCCATGCCGCCGCGGGGGGAGAGGGCTCGCGCGGGGTGCTGGAGGTGCGCTGCCACGAGGCTCCGTTCGTTCTGGAACACGGCCAGGTGGTCGGGCGGCTGGTCTATGAGAAGATGTCGGAAATGCCGACCCAGCTTTACGGGGCCGGCATCGCCTCGAACTATCAGGGTCAGGGCCTGAAGCTGTCAAAACACTTCAAAAGCCCATCATAACGCTTTAAAAAGGTTTACAATTTCGTGAAACGCCGTAACTGACGAGCCGTCCGTTGTGCCTGCCGGATGGTCTGTTTTTGCCTCTTGGCAGCCTCCGGGTCGGGAGTCGCCCCGCCGCGATCGGTTTTCGACGTCATGCCTGCGGCAAGGTCGATCCCCTTGTCGATTCCCCGGTTGATCAGCTTGCGGAACACGATCCGCACGATCATGTCGATCATCCTGTTGGCATTCATTTCGCTCTAATCCCCTTTGCCCGCGCCGTGTCGCTATTCTTCGAACAGCTCGGGCTGCCCGTCTTCGCCCTCATCACCTTCGTCCTCGTCGCGGCCTTCGCCCAGCGGCATGGCACCCGGCGGTGGACGGTTTTCCAGCAGGCCCGCGGCGCGCAATTCCTTGAGTCCGGGCAGGTCGCGGGCGCTTTCCAGCCCGAAATGGTCCAGGAATTGCGGCGTCACCACGAAGGTCACCGGCCGGCCCGGAGTCATGCGGCGGCGGCCAAGGCGAATCCATTCCATCTCGAGCAGTTGGTCGATGGTGCCGCGCGAAACGGAGACGCCGCGGATCTCCTCGATCTCTGCCCGTGTGCAGGGCTGGTGATAGGCGACGATGGCCAGTGTTTCGATCGCCGCGCGGCTGAGCTTGCGGGTTTCCACGGTTTCCTTCTGCATCAGGAACCCAAGGTCGGGGGCTGTTCGGATCGCCCAGGCGTCCCCTACCCGCACCACGCGCACGCCGCGCCCCTCGTAACGCTTGCGCAGCAGTTCCAACGCCTGCGCGGCGTCACTGCCATGTGGCATCCGTGCCTCGAGATCGGCGATGGTCACCGGCTCGGGGCTGGCGAACAGGACAGCCTCGACCATGCGCTCCTGCTCGGCCATGGGCGGCGCTTCGAACAGGGTGCCGGTATCTTCGTCTTCGCTGGCCTCAGTCACGTTTGTCAGTCCTTCTGCGCAGTTGGATCGGGGCAAAGGTTTCGCTCTGCTTGATCTCCATGTGGCCTTCTTTCACCAGTTCCAGCGAGGCCGCGAAGGTGGCCGCCGTGGCCGAGCGCCGGCGCACCGGGTCGGCATCCCAGCCCTCGGGCAGATAGCTTTCCATGTCGGTCCAGGTGCCGGCAAAGCCGATCAGCGGGCGCATACGCTCCAGCGCCTGCTCCATCGTGAACACGGCGTCGCGGTCCATCACGAAGGGGCGGAATTCGTCGCGGGTGCGGATGCGGGCATAGCCCTGCATCAGGTCCAGTAGGGTCGCCGTGTAGGTCACGGTGCGGATGCGAGTGATGTCCTCGCCCTGCCCTCGCTTGAAGAAATCGCGCCCCAGCTGATCCCGCGCCATCAGTCGCGCGGCGGCATCGCGCATCGCCTGAAGGCGTTCGAGCTGGAACGCCAGGTGCGCGGCCAGTTCCTCGCCCGTTGGTCCTTCTTCCTCGGGGTCGGGGGGCAGCAGCAGGCGCGACTTGAGGAAAGCCAGCCAGGCCGCCATGACGAGGTAGTCGGCCGCCAGCTCGATGCGAAGGGCGCGGGCGCGTTCGACGAAGGCCAGGTATTGCTGCGCCAGCGCCAGAATGGAAATCTTGCGCAGATCGACCTTTTGCGTGCGCGACAGGGTCAGCAACACGTCGAGCGGGCCCTCGAACCCGTCAACATCGACGATCAGCGCCTCCGCCGCCAGGCGGTCGGCGATCGAGATCGGTTCTTCGGAAAATAGGTTATCCGTCATACACCCGCCCGCTCATGAGGCGAGATAGTTCCGCCTCGGCAGCGTCGATGTCAAGTTCCTGCGGCTCGTGACGCATGGCCAGCGCCCGTTCGGCACGTTCCTGCGCAACCTCGCTCATCTCTCCGGCGGCCTGCATGACCTCGGTGCGTTCGGCGAATGACCCGTTGCAGTGCAGGATCACGTCGCAGCCCGCCGCAAGCGCCTGACGCGAGAGATCGCCCAGCGACCCGCTGAGCGCCTTCATCGAGATATCGTCGGTCATGATCAGCCCGTCGAAACCGATGCTTTCGCGGATCAGCGTCATCATGCGTCTCGAAACCGTGGCGGGTTCGGGGTCGATCCGGTCATAGACGAGGTGGGCGGTCATGCCCATCGGCAGATCGTTCAGGGCGCGGAAAGGGGCGAAATCGACCCGGTCCAGATCGTCGGGGTCGGCGTCCACATGCGGCAGGTCATAGTGACTGTCCTGCATGGCGCGCCCGTGGCCGGGGATGTGCTTGAGCACGGGCAGAACGCCCCCATCCAGATGCGCCTGCGCGACGGCGCGGCCGATCCGCGCCACGGTATCCGCATCGCGGCCATAGCAGCGGTTGAGAAGGAACGGGTGCGTTTCCTGCTGCGCGACATCCACCATCGGTGCGCAGTTGCTGTCGATGCCCAACTGCTTCAACTCGTGCGCGATCAGCCGGTAGCGAAGATACATCGCCCGCTCGGCACCCTCGCCTGCCTGCTCGGCATGGTCCAGCGGCGGCAGCCATTCACGCGCCAGCGGCGCCCTCAGGCGCTGCACGCGGCCGCCCTCCTGGTCGATGGTGATCGGACAGTCGCGCCCGACGGCCTCGCGAAAGTCGTCGCACAGCGCACGGACCTGATCGCCACTTTCGATGTTGCGGGCGAACAGGATGAACCCGAACGGGTTCATCTCGCGGAACAGCGCCTTTTCCTCGACGCTCAGGCGCAGGCCTTCTGCGTCGGTGATCGCAGCGCCGAACCTCACCGCACGGTCACCGGAATGCAGTCCGCGCCCTGCGCCACGAGGGCCGCGCAGAACCGGCGCGAGTCGCTGAGGTCGGCAAAGCCTAGCGCCCGCAGCCGGTAGAACGTGCGCCCACCGCTTTGGGTTTTCTGGATGACGCGTTTCTTGCCATCAAGAAACTCGCCGAAACGTCCATACAGGCGATCCCACTCCGCCTGCGCCACCTCGGGGCTTTCAAAGGCCCCAAGCTGTGCCAGCCGGGTTCCGACCGGCAGGCTGTCGGGATCGACGTCCAGGCCAACCGCCGCCATCACCGCCGCGTCGATCGCGGCCTGTGCGCTGGCTCCGGCCTCTGTTCGGGCGGGGGTCACACGCGCGGGCCGGCGAACCGGGCGCAGCGACCGGGTAACGCCGGGCGTGTCCAGACCGGCCTCTTTCTGCTGTTCCTCCCAGTCAACCGGATCTATGCCCGGCTCTTCCTCGGGCGTTGCCAGCGACGCCAGCTGTTCGCCCAGTTCGGCGGGTTCCACATCCTTGTCTTCGGCGGCCAGTTCCGCGACCAGCGCATCCACCGCGCTCTGCCGGATTTCGGCCGCTTCCTTGTCCGAGATTTCCTCTTCGACGACCAGAACCGCAGGCGCAGGTTTCAGCTTGCCCATCGGTGCGTCTTCTTCGGTCAGGGAAACCGGGCGTGGCGCCAGGATCAGCCGGTCAGGCGGGGGCGCGGCAGTTCCTTCAGCGGCGACCCTGTTCACCGCAAGGCCCTGATTATCGGCCGGAGTACCCCCCGGATTTTCAGGCTGCACCCGCATCGGCCCTTCGACGGCCCGCACCACCGGAACGCCGCTGACATCGCGCATCACCAGCTTGTAGCCCCAGACGCCGATGCCGACCACCAGCGCCAGAGAGCCCAAGGCCCCGGCGACGTTGACCAGCCGGCCAAACCTGTCCGTCCAGTGAGCGTGATCTGCCGCTTCATATGGCAGATCGTCTTCGGCCGTGACGCCGCCGGTTTGCTGAAATTGATTCGTGTAAGCCACATGCTCGGGGCCCATTTGCCCCGAGTAATCGAAACTCGCCATATCCGCCTCACTGCCCTTTGCGTCGAAATACAACGCCAGGCTTGCCTTTTTCTCTGCCTCGGTCCGGCGGTTCGGGCGGCTTTGGTTACCGCATCTCCTGCGCCGGAGTGACGCCAAGAATACCCAAGCCGGCCGAAATCACAACCGCGACGGCTCGGGCCAAGGCCATTTTCGCCTGGCTTGTGGCCGGATCGCCATCCTGCAGGAACCGCAGCGAGGGGTCGTCGTTGCCCTTGTTCCACAGAGCGTGGAAATCTCCAGCCAGTTCATAGAGATAGAAGGCGACACGATGCGGCTCGTGGGTGCGTGCGGCGATCTCGACCAGACGCGGCCACTCGGCCAGTTTCCTGGCGACTGCCAGCTCTGCCTCGTGGTTGATCTTGCCCAGATCCGCGGCGGCCAGCGTCGCCTCGTCGGCCGCGATACCGGCCTCGGCGGCGCGGCGCAGAACGCTCATCACGCGGGCATGGGCGTATTGCACGTAGAACACCGGGTTCTCGCGGCTCTGCTCCAGAACCTTGTCAAAGTCAAAGTCCAGCGTCGCGTCGTTCTTGCGGGTCAGCATCACGAAGCGGGTCACGTCCGGGCCCACCTGGTCGACCACGTCGCGCAGGGTGACGAAGTTGCCCGCCCGCTTGGACATCTTGAACGGCTCGCCATTCTTCCACAGCTTGACCAACTGGGTCAGCTTGATGTCGAGCGGCACCTTGCCGTCGGACAGGGCCGACACGGCCGCCTTCATCCGCTTGACATAGCCGCCGTGGTCGGCGCCGAACACGTCGATCAACGCGTCGAACCCGCGGGTCACCTTGTCATAGTGATAGGCGATGTCGGGGGCGAAATAGGTCCAGCTGCCGTCGGATTTCTTGACCGGACGATCCACGTCGTCGCCATGCGCGGTCGAACGGAACAGGGTCTGCTCGCGCGGCTCCCAATCCTCGGGGGTCTTGCCCTTGGGCGGCTCGAGCACGCCTTCGTAGATCAGGCCCTTTTCATTGAGCGCCTCGAGCGCCGCCTCGATCTTGCCCGTGCCGTAAAGCGACTTTTCCGAAAAGAACACATCCATCCGGACGTTCAACTGCGCCAGATCCTCGCGGATCAGGTCCATCATCCGGTCGGTGGCAAAGTTGCGCACGTCCTCCAGCCATTCGCTCTCGGGCTTGTCGAGCAGGCTGTCGCCGTATTTCTCCTTGAGTGCCTCGCCGATCGGGATCAGGTAGTCGCCCGGATAAAGGCCCTCGGCGATCTCGGGGCTCAGGCCGTTGGCCTCGCGATAGCGTTCATAGGCGGACCGCGCCAGCACATCCACCTGCGCGCCGCCATCGTTGATGTAGTATTCGCGGGTTACGTCATAGCCGGCATAGGCCAGCAGGCTGGCCAGCGCATCGCC
This sequence comes from Ruegeria marisrubri, assembly GCF_001507595.1. GTDB lineage: Bacteria > Pseudomonadota > Alphaproteobacteria > Rhodobacterales > Rhodobacteraceae > Ruegeria > Ruegeria marisrubri. The sequence goes on along the minus strand of NZ_LQBQ01000012.1, from coordinate 624,438 downwards.
AAAGACCGCGCCGCGGGTATGGCCGACATGCAGCGGCCCGGTCGGGTTGGCCGAGACAAATTCGACGTTGATCCGCTGCCCCTGCCCCATGGTCGAGCGACCATAATCGGTGCCCTCGCTCAGCACCGAGGAAAGAACACCCTGCCAGACCGAAGGTTCCAGCCGCATGTTGAGAAAACCCGGCCCCGCAACTTCGGCGCTTGCGATCCGGTCGTCGGCCGCCAGCTTTGCCGCCAGAGTGTCGGCAATGTCGCGGGGCTTCATCTTTGCAGGCTTGGCAAGCACCATCGCCGCATTGGTCGCCATGTCGCCATGCGCCGGATCGCGTGGCGGTTCCACGGCCACGTTGTCAAAGCTCAGCCCCTCGGGCAGAGCACCTTCGGATTGCATCTGTTGCAGCGCACCCAGAACGAGGGCGCGGATCTCGGAAAACAGGTTCATCTCGGTGTCCTTTTGCTTGCCCGGCGGTTTATCACGCGAAGCGGCAAGGTCAATGCGGCCGTGCAAGCGATGCGCGGCCCTGGGGTTCGTAGTACCCGACGGTGGCGCATCAAATCCGCTTGAGGTCTTTCCCGGTCAGGCGTGCATGGTCCTGCAAGGCAAATCGGTCGGTCATGCCGGCGATGTAATCCGAGACGAGCCGCGCCAAAGCCGTTTCATCCTCTGCCGCCTCGATATCGGCATGCCACCGCGCCGGCATCTGCCTGGGGTCATCCAGATAGATCGGGAAGAGCTCCTCGACCACCCTGGACACCTCGGCCCGCACGCGCATCACCGATGGCGCGCGATACATCCGGGCAAAGAGAAAGGCGCGGATTTCCTTCAGCTTGGCCCACAGATCATCCGAGAACCGTATGACCGGAAAGCCCAGCGCCCGGATGTCCTCGACCGTCTCGGCACCCGAACGCACCAGCAGATCGCGCGAGGTGTCGATCACATCGGAAACCAGCACACCGAAGAACCGCCGCAATGCCTCGTGCCGGCGGCGATATGGGTCGAGTCCGGGATAGGCCCGGTCCACCTCGGCATAACAGCCCGAAACGACCGGGAGTTGCGCGATGTCATCGTCGCTGAACAGCCCGGCCCGCAGCCCGTCATGCAGATCGTGGTTGTTGTAGGCGATATCGTCGGACAGCGCCGCCACCTGCGCTTCGGCGCTGGCGTGGGTGTGCAGTTCAAGATCAAAAGCGGCATTGCATTCGGCCAGCGCCCAGGGCAGGTCGCCCACGACCGGACCATTGTGTTTTGCAATTGCTTCAAGTGTTTCCCAAGTGAGGTTCAGGCCATCGAACTCGGCATAGTGGCGCTCGAGCCTGGTCACGATCCTGATGGCTTGCGCGTTGTGGTCAAAGCCGCCGTAGGGCTCCATCATCGCATGCAGCGCATCCTCACCGGTATGCCCGAAGGGCGTGTGCCCCAAGTCATGCGCAAGGGCGACGGCTTCGGTCAATTCCGGGTTCAGACCCAGCGCCCCCGCGATCGTGCGGGCCACTTGGGCGACCTCTATGGAATGGGTCAGGCGTGTGCGGTAATTGTCACCTTCGTGTTCGACGAACACCTGTGTCTTGTGCTTGAGACGCCGAAAGGCGCTTGCGTGAATGATCCGATCCCGATCACGCTGAAAGCATGACCGGAAGCTGCTTTCCTCCTCCGGCACGAGCCGCCCCCTCGCGCGGCCCGGATCCGAGGCAAAACCCGCTCTGTTCAAAGGTCTTGTCCTTGTCGCCTGTCCCTGCCCTTTCTATATTGTAGGACGCTCAGGAATGAAACCATCGGAGTCCACATGAACCTGCCCCCCAAAGTCACCGAACGCGCCTTTGCCCGTCTGGCCGAAATCGGGGCCGCCGATCAGGGCCGAGCCCTTCGTGTTGCCGTGGAAGGCGGGGGATGTTCCGGTTTCCAATACGAAATCGCACTGGACGAACCCAAGGAAGACGATCTGATTCTGGAAGGCCAAGGCCAAAAGGTAGTGGTAGATTCGCTCTCTCTGCCATTTCTGGAGAACGCCACGATCGATTTCACCGAGGAACTGATCGGCGCGCGCTTTGTCATCGACAATCCGAACGCGACTGCCTCTTGCGGCTGCGGCACCTCGTTTTCCATGTGATCGACAGTGGGGGCTTTGCCCCCACACCCCCAGGATATTTCGGGCCAGCTGAAGGCCCGGTCGGCCCTCCGGCACCGTGGCCGGAGGGCTTCACCTGGCGCGGTCATCGGCGTCCCCGCCTGTACCGCAAAACTCTTTTCAACCGAATTCGTTAAAGATCCGTTTCTTCATCTGGCCACAAATATCCCGGAGCGCGAGGCGGAGCCTCGCAGACCCCGCTGCCACCTTGCCGTCGGACCTGTTCTGGGCGATAGGTTGCCACAGGCCACCGGAGGAGCGCGCATGAAAATCGCCACTTTCAATATCAACGGCATCAAGGCGCGGACCGAAGCTCTGCTCCGCTGGCTGGACGATGCCCAGCCCGACGTGGTGTTGCTGCAGGAAATCAAATCGGTGGATGAGACGTTTCCGCGCGAGCTGTTCGAAGAGCGCGGCTACAACGTCGAGACGCACGGGCAGAAAAGCTTCAATGGCGTGGCGATCCTGTCGAAACTCCCACTTGAGGATGTGGCGCGCGGCCTTCCCGGTGATGAGAGTGATGAACAGGCCCGCTGGATCGAAGCAACCGTGGTCGGCAAGAAGGCGCTGCGGCTGTGCGGTCTGTATCTGCCCAACGGAAACCCGGTGCCGGGACCGAAATTCGACTACAAGCTGGCCTGGATGGAACGTCTGCACAGGCGCGCCAAGGACCTGCTGGCTTCTGAAGAAGTGGCCCTGATGGCAGGCGACTACAACGTGATCCCGCAGGCTGAGGACGCCAAGCGCCCGGAGGCGTGGCGCGAAGATGCCTTGTTCCGTCCAGAAAGCCGGGCGGCGTTCCGCAAGATTGTCAATCTGGGCTTTACCGAGGCCTTTCGTGCCTGCGTGCAGGGCCCGGGTCACTATTCCTTCTGGGATTACCAAGGCGGTGCGTGGAACAAGAACGATGGCATCCGCATCGACCATTTCCTGCTGACGCCGCAGGCCGCTGACCTGCTATTGGACTGCCAGATCGACGCTGAGGTCCGTGGGCAGGAAAAGCCCTCGGACCACGTGCCGGTCTGGGTCGAGCTTGATCTCTGATCCTTGTCAGGCTGTCGCGTCGTAGCTGTAGATCCATTCGTAGCGGCGGCCCAGCCGGGGCCCAATGACTGACAGGGCCATTTGCGCCGCCAGCCGCATCGGCCCATGTAGATGAAAGTTTCGCGCGTTGCTCGCCGCTGCCGCGACCACGCGCCGGGCCCTGTTGCGCCGGGCGTTTTCATAGGCCGCCAACGCCTGGGCGATGCTGTCTTTGCCTTCGAACGATCGCCCGAGCAACCACGCGTCCTCCAAGGCGAGGCACGCCCCTTGCGCCATGAAGGGAAGCGTCGGATGCGCGGCGTCACCCAGCAGGGCAACCCGCCCGTTCTGCCAGTTCTGCGCCACGGGCCGCAAGAACAGCGCCCAAAGATGGGTTTCCCGCACGTCCGACAGAATCTCGGCCACGGGACCGCCGAAATCCGCAAACCGGGCGCGCAAATCGTCCGGGTCGCCTTTCAAACGCCAGCCCTCTTCGCGCCAGTCCGATCGCTCTTCGACCGCCACGATATTCATCAGAGCGTGGTCGCGCAGCGGGTATGTGACGACATGCCGACCCGGCCCCATGGTCAAAGCTGCGCGCGACTGGTCCTCGCGGCGCCCCCAGGGAATCGTCGCACGCCAGGCAACCTGATGGGTGAACTTTGGCGCCTCGTCGCCGTTCAGCGCGGGGCGCAATCCGCTGCGCCCGCCGTCGGCGGCGATGACGCAATCGGCGAACAAATCTTCCCCGTCCGCCAATTCGACAACCGCTCCCTCCGCCGAGCGCCGCACGGCCGAGACCTTTTGGTTGAGAGTGACTTCAACGCCTGCTCGCAGGGCGGCAGACCGGAGCAGTTCTATGAGATCCGCGCGGTGGTAGTAATAGGTCGGCCCGGCCTGCGGTCCCGGAAGCACACTGACCACACGACCCGAGCGGTAATCGCGCAGGACCGTGCCAAAGGATTGCAACCCGGCCTCGGGCACTTCGCCCACGACACCGAGTGCCCGCAGCACGGTGATACCATTCTGGCTGATCTGGAGCCCGGCGCCCACCTCGGCGATTTCCGGGGCCTGTTCCAGCACCTGAACCTCGGCCCCGCGCTGGCGCAGCGCGAGGGCGGCAGAGAGCCCCCCGATACCGGCCCCGACGACACAGAATTTCCGACCGCTGATATCCATGCCACCGGCATAACGAAAAAACGCCGGGGCGGAAGGGCCCCGGCGTTTTTTCTCTTGCTCGTGCTTCGCGATCAATCGTCGCGGTGCACCTTCTCGCGACGCTCGTGGCGTTCCTGCGCTTCCAGGGTCATGGTCGCGATCGGGCGTGCATCCAGGCGCTTCAACGAGATCGGATCCCCGGTCACCTCGCAATAGCCATACTCACCCTCGTCGATTCGACGCAGCGCCGCGTCGATCTTGGCGACAAGCTTGCGTTGGCGGTCACGAGTGCGCAGTTCCAGCGCCCGGTCCGTTTCCTCGCTGGCGCGGTCCGCGACATCGGGGATGTTGCGGGTGCTGTCCTGCAACCCTTCAATGGTATCCCGGCTTCCCGCCAGCAGTTCCTGCTTCCACTTGATCAGTTTGCGACGGAAATACTCGAGTTGCCTGTCATTCATGAAAGGTTCATCTTCGGCCGGACGGTAATCCTCCGGCAGAAAAACTTCCTGTTTCATTTTTGCTCCCTCAGCACGGCCAATAACGTCGGTCGCAGTATTTTCACCTGACATTCGGCTCTCCCTTCTGCGCTGCATTTATCCGACGAGACGGGGAATGTCACTACACAAACGCCGTGCCCCCGGGTCACAATGGTGGATCGGAAAAAGCTGGTTAAATTATGATACTTGTGCCACCAAAACCTTGTTTTTCTGTGCAATTTGGCAGGCATTTTTGAGGCATTTCCACCGGCTCCCGCCGGGTTGAAACGCGAATCACGGGGGACAAGACCCGCAAAATCCCGTGATGTCAGGCCGTTGCGACGCTGCGGCCTCCCTTGCCAAAATCGCCGCCTCTCTGTAACCCGAACGTCGCAGACAACGACCTGATCACGCGCGAACCAGATGAGGGCACCATGACCGCACGTTTCCAAGGGACCGCCGAATATGTGGCGACCGACGATCTGACCATCGCGGTGAATGCCGCCGTGACGCTGGAACGGCCGCTTCTGGTCAAGGGCGAGCCCGGAACCGGCAAGACCGAGCTGGCAAAACAGGTCGCCGCCGCGTTGGGCCTGAAGATGATCGAGTGGAACATCAAGTCCACCACCCGCGCGCAGCAGGGCCTTTATGAATATGATGCCGTCAGCCGCCTGCGCGACAGCCAGCTGGGCGACGAGCGCGTGCATGACGTGCGCAACTACATCAAGAAAGGCAAGCTGTGGCAGGCCTTCGAGGCGGACGAAAAGGTCGTGCTGCTGATCGACGAGATCGACAAGGCCGATATCGAGTTCCCCAACGACCTGCTGCAGGAACTCGACAAGATGGAGTTCCACGTTTACGAAACCGGCGAGACGATCCGGGCCAGGCACCGCCCTATCGTAATCATCACCTCGAACAACGAAAAGGAACTGCCCGACGCGTTCCTGCGCCGGTGCTTCTTCCACTATATCCGCTTCCCGGACGAGGCCACCATGCGCCGCATCGTCGAGGTGCATCACCCCGGCATCAAAGAGGCGCTGCTGACCACTGCCCTGACCCAGTTCTACGAGATCCGCGACACGCAAGGGCTGAAGAAAAGGCCCTCGACATCCGAGGTGCTGGACTGGCTCAAGCTGCTGCTGGCCGAGGATCTGGACGCCGAGGACCTCAAGCGCGACGGCATCAACGCCCTGCCCAAGCTGCACGGCGCGCTGCTAAAAAACGAGCAGGACGTGCACCTGTTCGAGCGGCTGGCCTTCATGGCACGTTCCAAACGTTAGGCGAACTGTCGCCGCGAAGTCATTGCCCGGCCACCCTTTTCGGGTGGCGGGTTGCTTTGCCTCTGCCGGGATGCGACCATGATCGGACGCCCGGCCTGCAGACCGGGTCAACCCGCCATCAGCCAAGGCTGTCGCCCATGAGCGATAAAATCGTGATCCGTGAGTTGCGCGCCGAGGACCGGCCCGAATGGGCCGAGATGTGGCGCGACTATCTGGCATTCTATGAAACCTCTGTGCCGGAGGAGGTCTATGATTCGACCTACGGACGGCTTCTGGGTAATGATCCACAGGATTTTTCGTGCTTCGTCGCGGAACAGTCGGGCCGCCTGCTGGGCCTGACCCATTACCTGTTCCACCGTCACGCCTGGAAGATCGAGAATACCTGCTACCTTCAGGATCTATATGCCCGCCCCGAGGCGCGGGGTACCGGTGTGGGACGGGCCTTGATCGAAGCGGTTTATGCCGAGGCGGACCGGCAGGGCGCGCCCTCGGTCTATTGGCTGACGCAGGAGTTCAACGCGACCGCGCGGCGGCTTTATGACCGCGTCGGCAAGCTCACCCCGTTCATCCGGTATCAACGCCCATGATCCGGCGCGGCGCGATCATACTGGCCCTGGTCCTGGCGGGTTGCAGCACCACGCAGGCAATCGACACACCGACGCGCGCGCAGTATTCCGACAGCACCTTGCCGCCGATGAAGCGGTTTACCGCACCGCGCCCCACGCCTCCGGTTCGATCCAACGCCAACATCGCCGCCGATTTTCTGTCGCTCCATTTCGAGCTGGAAAGCGGCCGTGAACTGCCCGTCTTCACCCGGTTCGAAACGCCTGTCACCGTGCGCCTGACCGGGTCGCCGCCACCGACGATGAAGGCCGATCTGAAGCGGCTGCTGGAACGGCTGCGGCGCGAGGCCAGGATCGACATCCGCCAGGTCAAGGGCGGTGCCGCGAACATCACCATCGAGGCGGTCAGCCGCGATCAGATCCGGCGGGTGCTGCCGCACGCCGCATGTTTCGTCGTCCCCAACGCATCCAGCCTTGCCGAATTCCGCCGGGACCGGCGCAAGCAGAAAAGCAACTGGTCGCTGCTGACCAGCCGGGAACGTCTGGGAATTTTCGTACCCAATGACGTCAGCCCGCAAGAGATCCGGGACTGCCTGCACGAAGAGGTGGCTCAGGCGCTCGGGCCTTTGAACGACCTCTACCGCCTGCCGGATTCGGTCTTCAACGACGACAACGTCCATACGGTTCTGACCGGCTTCGACATGCTGGTGCTGCGGGCCACATACGCCCCGGAACTGCACAGCGGCATGACCCGGCCACAGGTTGCCGCCGCCCTGCCCGCGATCCTGCGCCGGTTGAACCCGCGAGGAGAGCGGATCGCCGCCGTCCCTTACTCTGAAACCCCGCGCAGTTGGGTCGATGCGGTGCAGACGGCGCTGGGACCCGGCGCAGGCACCGCGCAGCGTCACAGGGCCGCAAACCGGGCCGCCAGCATCGCAGCGCGATCCGGCTGGACCGATCACCGGCGCGCCTTCCCGCACTACATACTCGGACGGATGGTGCAGTTGGACGATCCGGAACTGGCCCAACAACACTACGCGACCGCCTTGCATTTCCTCGCCCAGACACCGGCGACCGACCTCCATCGCGCCTACATCGCGACCCAGACGGCCGCCTACGCGGTGGCGCTGGGCAACGGGACCGAGGCGCTGCGCCAGATCAACCCCAACCTTGACGTGATGGCCCGCGCCGAAAACGCCGCCATGCTCGCGACCCTGATGATGCTCAAGGCCGAGGCGCTGGAGCTTGTCGGCAAACCCGACCAGGCACGCGCCGTCAGGCTGGACAGCCTTGGATGGGCGCGCTACGGCTTCGGCTCGGATTGGGCGGTTCGCTCGGTGATGCAGGACATCGCGCTGTTGAACCCCCGCAACAGAACGAGCGGATAAGAACATATGATAGTGCTGGTGATGGCCCTGATCGGCGCGGTGGTGGGCGGCCTGACGGCCCGGAAACGCAATGGCAGCAAGGCCGATATCGCGCAATACGCGGCGGGATACGCGATTGCCTTCGGGTTGCTGGGGATGATAGCAACCTTGATAGTCCACCGGGTATTGGTCTGATCGCATGTTTCTGCCCTTCTTCGAAAACCTCAGAAAAGCCGGCGTTCCCGTTTCGCTGCGGGAATACCTGACCTTTCTCGAGGGGATGAAGCGGGGCCTTGCCACCTATGACATCGAGGCGTTCTACTATCTCGCCCGCGTGTCGATGGTGAAGGACGAGCGCAACATCGACAAGTTCGACCGCGCCTTTGCCGCCAGCTTCGAGGGGCTTGAGGAAATCAGTTTCGAGCAGGTGCTCGAAGCCGTGGACATTCCCGCCGAATGGCTGGCCAAGATGGCCGAGAAACACCTCTCGGACGAGGAAAAGGCCGAGATCGAGGCGCTTGGCGGCTTTGACAAGCTGATGGAGACGCTGCGCGAGCGGCTCAAGGAACAGCAGGGCCGCCACCAGGGCGGCAACAAATGGATCGGCACGGCGGGCACCTCGCCCTTCGGCGCCTATGGCTACAACCCCGAGGGCGTGCGCATCGGCCAGAAGGAAAGCCGCCACCGGCGCGCGGTCAAGGTCTGGGACAAGCGCGAATTCCGCAATCTCGACGACACGGTCGAGCTGGGCACGCGCAACATCAAGGTCGCGCTGAAACGCCTGCGCCGCTGGGCGCGCGAGGGCGCCGCCGAAGAGCTGGACCTCGACGGCACCATCCGCGCCACGGCCGAGCACGGCTATCTCGACGTCAAGACCCGCCCCGAGCGGCACAACGCCGTGAAGGTGCTGCTGTTTCTGGACGTCGGCGGCTCGATGGACCCGCATGTGAAAGTGGTCGAAGAGTTGTTCTCGGCCGCGCGGGCCGAGTTCAAGCACCTGGAATACTACTATTTCCACAACTGCCTTTACGAAGGCGTCTGGCGCGACAACCGCCGCCGCTGGGATGCACAGACCCCCACCCACGAAGTGCTGCGCACCTATGGCCCGGACTACAAGTGCATCTTCGTGGGTGACGCCTCGATGAGCCCCTACGAGATCGCCTATCCAGGCGGGGCCAATGAGCATTGGAACTCGGAGGCGGGTCAGGTCTGGCTGCAGCGTGCCCGCGAGCAGTGGACTTCGAACCTGTGGATCAACCCGGTGCCCGAGAAATACTGGGACTACACCCACTCCATCGGCATGATCCGCGAGATCTTCGAAGGCGCCATGGTGCCCATGACGCTGGCCGGCCTGGAACAGGGCATGCGCCACCTGACGCGCTGAGACGCGAGCTCCCCAAACTCCGACAACAGATGTGACTTGATAAAACCTTTTATTAAACCTTTCGAAAAACGGGCTTCTCGGTTAGTTTTCTTTCAGAATTTTTCCAAGCCCATTTCAAAGAGGTTTCTCCAATGCTACGAACCGTCAGTATTTTTGCGGTTGCCGTCGCTCTTGCAGCGCCGGCCACGGCTCAATTCAAGCCATCGAAGGAATCGCTGGAGGGCCTTTACCCCGGCAAGACCTATTCGCCCTATGCCGATCGCGCCTTTCCCACCCATGTCTTTTGGGGTGACACCCACCTGCATACGGCCAACTCGCCGGATGCCGGACTGTTCGGCAACACGCTGGGTCTGGACGAGGCCTATCAATTCGCGCGCGGAGAGCAGGTGACATCGGCCACCGGCCTGCCGGTCAAGCTGGCCCGCCCGTTGGACTGGCTGGTGCTGACGGACCATTCGGACATGATGGGATTTGCGCCCGACCTTAGAAAAGGCGCACCGAACATCCTGGAGGATCCGCAAGGCCAGGCTTGGTACGACGCGTTGCAGAAGGGCGGAGAGGATGCCTCGAATGCCGCGCTGGAACTGATCAGTCAGTTTTCGCAGGGCACCCTGCCCGAAAAGCTGGTCACCGATTACAGCCCCGGATCTTCGGTCTATTCGACGGTCTGGGAGGCCACGGTAGATGCCGCGGAACGTTACAACGAGCCCGGTCGCTTCACCGCTTTCATCGGCTTCGAATGGACCTCGGTTCCCAAGGGGTTCAACCTGCACCGAAACGTGGTGTTCCGGGACGACGCCGACCGGGCGCTGCAGGTGGTGCCGATGGTGACGCTGGCCCCGGTGGGTTCGACGGATCCGCTCGATCTATATTCCTATCTCGAAGAATATGAGCAGCGCACCGGCGGCAAGGCATTTGCACTTTCGCACAACGGCAACCTGTCCAATGGCTGGATGTTCCCAACCGAGGATACCTACCACGGCGGCAAGGTGGACGAGAACTATGTCAAGCTGCGCGCGCGTTGGGAGCCCCTGTACGAGATCACCCAGATCAAGGGCGACGGAGAAACGCACCCGGTTCTCAGCCCCGACGACGAATTTGCCGATTACGAAACCTGGGACGCGGGGAACCTCGACCTCAGCGAAGCCAAAACCGACGACATGCTCAAGGGTGAATACGCCCGCGAGGCGCTTAAGCAAGGTTTCATGCTGCAAAAGAAACTCGGCGTGAATCCTTACAAGTTCGGTTTCTCGGGCGCCACCGACAGCCACACGTCTCTGGCGACCGCCGACAGCGACAACTACTGGGGCAAGGCCGCCTCGGCCGAGCCATCGCTGACACGCGCGAAACATCCGTTTGCCGAATCTGAAAACGGGATTTTCCCCGGCTGGTCTCTCGTGGCCTCAGGCTATACCGGTATCTGGGCCACCGAAAACACGCGCGAGGCCTTGTGGGACGCGATGGTGCGGCGCGAGGTCTATGCCACGACCGGCCCGCGCATCACCGTGCGGTTCTTTGGCGGCTGGGAATTCGACGAAAACGACCTGCGCTCTCGGTCGCCCGCCTTTGCCGGTTACGAAAAGGGCGTTCCCATGGGCGGCGATCTGCGGCCGGCTGCCTCGGATGCGCCGACCTTCATGGTCTATGCGCTGCGCGACCCGATCGGGGCCAATCTCGATCGCATCCAGATCGTCAAGGGCTGGATGGATGCAGATGGCGAGCTGCACGAAAAGGTCTATGACGTCGCCTGGTCCGACGGACGCGAGCCTGACGCAGACGGCAAGCTGCCGCCCGTTGGCAACACGGTCGATCTGGAGGCCGCGAATTACACCAACACCATCGGCGCCTCGGAGCTCATGACGGTTTGGACCGACCCGGACTTCGACACCGCCGAGAACGCCTTCTACTACGCTCGCGTCCTGGAAATCCCGACGCCGCGTTGGGTGGTTTATGACAAGGTGCGGTTGGGCGCGGAAATCCCGGAAGACGCGGTTCTGGTCGGTCAGGAACGTGCCTATACCTCTCCGATCTGGTACAACCCGGAAGGGTAATGGGATGTTCTCGCCGGAGCGGAGTACCCTTGCCTCTGCCCCGGCCCCGGTCCATATCTGAGGCATGCTCAGACTGACACCGATCCTGCTGGCGCTTCTCTACGCGCTGGTGATGTACCGAATTTCCGTATGGCGCACCAATCGGGAACTGGACGCGCGATCCACTGAACTGGCCGATCCGCAACTCAAACAGATCACTGACCGACTGGCCGCCGCGCTGGATCTGGCGCGGATCCCGGTCTTCATCTACGAGATCGACCCGGTGAACGGGCTGGCGGCCCCGGACGGGCGGATCTTCATCACCCGCGGCTTTTACCGCAAGTTCCGGAACGGGGAAGTCACGGCCGAGGAAATGGCCTCGGTCATCGCGCACGAACTGGGCCATGTGGCGCTGGGGCATGCGCGACGGCGGATGATCGACTTTTCCGGCCAGAACGCGTTGCGCACGGCGCTGATCATCCTGTTGAACCGTTTCGTTCCACTGATCGGCGTGTGGATCGCAAACGGGTTGACGGCCCTGTTGGCCTCGCGCCTGTCGCGGACGGATGAATACGAGGCCGACGCATACGCCGCAGCCTTGCTGACCAAGGCCGGGATCGGGGTGGCGCCGCAGAAGTCGCTGTTCCGCAAACTGGAAGGGCTGACACAGCAGCGCGCGGGAGTGGTGCCGGCGTGGTTGATGAGCCATCCAAAGACGCAGGAGCGGATTGAGGCGCTGGAGGCGTTGGAACGGCGTTGGGAGCGGGGTTGACGTGAGGATGCGAGGGGCCTGCCCCTCGCGCTCCCCGGAGTATTTGAGAAAAGATGAAGAGGGCTATCTCTCCAAGGCTTTGCCGAGGCGCGGCAGACGGGCTTTTTTCATCAGCCCGCGCATGCTCCATTGATCTCCGGACAGACGGTTCGCCTCGGAGAGTACCCGTTCTGCAACGGCCCTGATGCCTTCCGGGTCTTTGGCCCAGAAGCCGTGCAGCAGGCTGTCCGGGTCGAGGCGCGCCAGCCCCTCTTCGGCCAGAATGTGCTTGGGGAAATCCCTGGCGTTCACCGTGATGATCGCGTCGGCCGATCCGGCGATCGCGACGGCCAGAACGTGAATGTCAGCCGCGTCGGGCAGCCACAGGCGGCGTTCCAGACCGGGAGCAGGCTCAAGTTCGGCCTTGGGCCATTTGGCGCGGGTCAGGGCGATTTCCGCCTCGGCCTGCGCCTCGCCTTCCGGACCGAGTTTGCGGGCCGCGCGCGCCCATTCGCCGAGGATGCGTGACGACCACAGCGGCGTGAAATGGCCCAGCTCGGCCGCGCCCAGCAGCATTTCTCGCATCACCGTCGGGTAGATGACGCAGGTGTCGAGAACCGCCCTCACAACCGGAAGAACACGGCCTTAAGATAGCCGCTCTCGGCCAGTTGTGGCAGCTGCGGGTGGTCGGGCCCGGCAAAGCCCGTATGGATCAGCTGGGCCTGCCGCCCTGCCCGTCCGATGCCACGGGACGACGCCTCGCGGAACCGGCCCAGGTCGGCGGCGTGCGAACAGGAGCACAGGCCCAGATACCCGCCGGGCTTGACCAAGGGCGCAGCCAGGCGCGCGACGCGCTCGTAGGCGCGCAGGCCGGCATCAAGCGCCTGTTTCGAGGGCGCGAAGGCGGGCGGGTCGCAGATCACCACATCAAAGGTGGCGCCCTCCTGCCCCAGCGCGGTGAGAACCTCGAAGGCGTCACCCTGACGCGTCGCGAACCTGTCGCCGACGCCCGATGCTTCGGCCCCTTTCTGTGCGAGTTCCAGAGCCGCGGCCGAGCCATCGACTGACAGGGCGCTGGCGGCACCGCCGGCAAGCATGGCCAGCGCAAAGCCGCCCACATGGCTGAAAACATCCAGCACCTGCGCCTCGGGATGCACCAGACGCGCGGCGAAGGCGTGATTGGGGCGCTGGTCATAGAAAAGCCCGGTCTTTTGCCCGCCGGTCAGGTCGGCCATGTAGGTGGCGCCGTTCATCGGCACCGGCAGCGGCGCGGCGGGCGCTTGCCCACGCAGGGTTGCATTCCGGTCGTCCAGCCCTTCCAGCGTGCGCGTCCGGCCCGAGGCATTCTTGAGCACGCAGGACACGCCTGTGACCTTGACCAGAGCGTCGGTCAGGGTGTCCAGGTGCGCCTCGGCCCAGGCCGCGTTGGGCTGGATCACGCTGGCGTCGCCGAAGCGGTCGATGATGACGCCCGGGAAACCGTCGGCCTCGGCATGGATCAGGCGGTAATAGGGCGCATCGAACAAGCGTTCGCGCAGTTCGAGCGCGCGGCCAAGACGGGTTTCGAACCATTCCGGTGTCAGGTCCGAGGCCGGGTCTCGATCGAGCATCCGGCACATGATCTTGGAGTTCGGATTGACCGCGACCAGCCCGAGAGGGCTGCGCTTGTCATCCTCGAGCACCGCCAGTGATCCCGGTGCGATCTTGCGGGTGCGGCGGTCGGTTACGATGTCATTGGCATAGACCCACGGGAACCCGTGGCGCAGGACGCGGGCGTTCGCCTTGGGTTTCAGCCGGACACGAGGGCGATCGGGGGTAGAACTGGGCGCTGTCATGGCCGCCCTCATAATCCGGTTGCGTGGCCGGGGAAAGCCCTGCCGTGCGCCCTGCCCCGCTCAATCGCGCGGGCGAGATCTCCAGCCGCCGCGGCGCCGGGGGGCTTTCGCGGCCTCGAGCCCCGCATTCAGGACTTCGGTCATAGGATGTTCCGGTGCGTCAGGCGCATAGGTTGCGTGGAGCGCGCGCAGTGCCTCGGCCTGATCCTGTCCCGCCGGCAGGCTGAGCGCCCAATCCAGGAAGATGCTACGGCATTCCGGCATGCCGATGCCCTCGATGCGATAGGCTTCGCGGATCAGCCCCTTGGGGTCGTTCGGATCATTGCTGCGCACCATCACCCTCTTCTCCGACCACCGCGCCGATCAGCGCCTCGGCAGCGGCATAGCTTTTCTCCAGCGCGGCCTGTAGCGAGCCGATCGTTTCGAACCCTGTGGTGCGACACAGGAAGGCCGCGCCGCCCTCGCCCAGTTCGTCCCCACGAATAGCCTCACCTGACAGCAATCGCGCCGCGGTCTGCACCGACCAGCATAGGTCATGGCAATCCTTCAGCGTCTGGGCGTCTGCGACATCGAAAAGCCCGGCAGCGACCGCGCCGTCCAGCCCCGAGTGGACGTCGCGCTCGGGGCGGCCGGCCAGCAGGGCGCCGGTTTCGGCCATGAGTTCGATATCCAGCAACCGGCCGGGACCCGTCTTGGCATCCCAGACGCCCGCAGGTGATTTGGCGGCGGCCAGACGGGCACGCATCTCGGCCACCTCGCGCAGCACCCTCTGCTTGTCGCGGGGGCGGGACAGGAATTCGGCGCGGAACGCCTCGATATCCGCACCAAGCCCCGGGTCGCCTGCCACCACGCGCGCACGGGTCAGGGCCAGGTGCTCCCACACCCAGGCCTGCTCCTGCTGGTAATGGGTGAAGCTGGCCCAGCTGGTCGCCACCGGCCCCTGATTGCCCGAGGGGCGCAGGCGCATGTCCACCTCGTAGAGCCGCCCCTGCGACATCGGCGCCGAGAGGGCGGTGATCAGGGCCTGCGTCAGGCGCGCGTAGTAGGCCCGGGAGGGCAGCGGTTTCGGGCCGTCCGACATGTCCTGCCCCTCGGGGTCGTAGATCACGATCAAGTCCAGATCGGATTGCGAGTTGATCCGCCCGGCCCCCAGCGAGCCCATCCCCAGAACCGCCGCCCCGCGCCCGGGGGCTGGGCCGTGCTTACGGGCGAACTGCGCCGTCACGCAAGGCAGGATCGCCGCGATGACCGCGCCGGCCAGTTCGGCGTATTGCCGCCCGGCGGTGGCTCCGTCGATCAGGCCGCGCAGGTGATGGACGCCTACGCGGAAGTGCCATTCCTTGCACCAGCGCCGCGCCATGTCGAGTTGGGTTTCATAGTCGTCCTCCTCGGCCAGCCTGTCGGCCAGTTCGGCCTGCAGCGCCTCGCGGCCGGGCCATTCCGAGAAGAACCCGCCGCCAATCACGGCGTCGAAAACCGAAGCATTGCGCGACAGGTGCGTGGCCAGGGAATGAGAGGTGCCGACGATATCCACGAGCAGGTCGATCAGCTGCGGGTTGGCCTCGAACAGGGAGAACAACTGAACGCCCGCCGGCAACCCGGCAAGGAAGCCGTCGAGCGCCACCAGAGCCTCTTCGGGCTTGGCGGTCTTGGCCAGACGCGACAGCAGCTCGGGCTTGAGGCGTTCGAAGATCCGCGCCCCGCGTTGCGAGCGCAGGGCCGGATAGGTCGGCCAGCGGGCCAGTACGCTGGCGTCGAACTCGACCTCTTCCACTGGCGCCGGGGCCGGGCCCGGTCCGGGGGCGAAGAACCCTTCGGTCAGTTCGTGAACCTCGGTCAGCCGACGGGTCAGGTCCGCCGTCAACTCGTCGGCGCCAATCCCCATGAGGCACGCCACTCGCTCGATCCCGTCGGGCGACTGCGGAACCTTGTGGGTCTGCGCGTCATGAACCATCTGGATGCGGTGTTCGACCTCGCGATGGGCGCGGTAATGGTCAGTCAGCCTGTCGGTCACGTCCTGCGGCACCCAGCCCTTGGAGGCCAGCGCGGCCAGCCCCTCGACCGTGCCGCGCACGCGCAGATCGGGGTCGCGCCCGCCGGCGATCAACTGGCGGGTCTGGGTAAAGAACTCGATCTCGCGGATGCCACCCTGCCCCAGCTTCATATCATGCCCCGGGATCGAAAGCGCACCCCCCGTGCCCTTGCTCTCGCGAATGCGCAGGCGCATGTCGTGGGCATCCTGAATGGCGGCGAAATCCAGATGCCTGCGCCAGACGAAGGGGCGCAACGTGTCCAGGAACCGCTGTCCGGCGGCGATGTCCCCGGCGCAGGGCCGCGCCTTGATATAGGCGGCGCGTTCCCATGTACGGCCAAGGCTTTCGTAGTACCGTTCGGCGGCCTCCATCGCCATGCAGACCGGCGTCACCGCAGGGTCGGGACGCAGCCGCAGATCGGTGCGGAACACGTAGCCATCCGCCGTCTTGTCGCTGAGCGTGGCGCAGAAATTCCGCGTGGCGCGCACCATGCCCTGCCGCGCCTCGTAGAAATCATCCGGGTCGAATCGGGTTTCGTCGAACAGCACGATCAGGTCGATATCCGAGCTGTAGTTCAGCTCGTGTGCGCCCATCTTGCCCATCGCCAGGATCACCATCCCGCCGGCGGTCTCGACGTCATCTTCGGTCATTCCCGGCAGCTTCTTGCGGCGGATCAGCGCCGCGATCTCGGCCTTTGCCGCGAGGTCGGCGGCCAGTGCCCCGAAATCGGTCAGCACCGACGTCACCTTTTCCAGCGGCCATGCCCCCGAAAGATCCGCCAGCGCCGTCAGCAGGGCCAGCCTCCGCTTGGCCAGCCGCAGCCCCGGTTTCAACTGGTCGGGCGCCAATCCTCGGGCGTCCTGCATGATCCCGCCCAGAGCGGCATCCGGGTCCGACAAGGCAGGAGCAAGCCAATCAGCCTCCTGTTCGATCAGCCCCTTCAGATAGGGGCTGGACCCCGCGGTGCCCGCGATCAGTTCGCCCTGCTCGGGCGTCAGGTCAGGCACCGAGGCGCGGGTTTCCGCTCCAAGAGACGGATCGAAAGGGCGCGGCAAGCGGGTGATGGCAAGAGATGCTGTCATGGGCGCAGGGTGTGCATCGGAAGTCGGCAAGGTCAATGGGGCATCGTTCCGCAATTGCGCAACAGGCGTTGCGCCCTCTGGCGGCCCCGAATAGCTTTCCACATCATCGCCTGGCAACGAAACGGATCGGACAATGAGCAAGAGCCTGAAGCGCGTCCGCAATGCCTTGGAACAGGCGGGGCTGAAGATCGAGATTCGCGAGACCGACAACGCGCGAACGGCTCGGGACGCAGCTGCTGCCGTGGGCTGCGAGGTGGACCAGATCGCCAAGTCGATCATTTTCCGGGGCGAGCGATCCGGCAAGTCAATCCTGTTTCTGACTGCTGGCGGCAACCGGGTCAGCGCCGAAAAGGCCGCAGTCGCTGCCGGCGAGCCGTTGGGCAAGGCCGACGCCGAACTGGTGCGCGCGCAGACCGGCTTCGCGATCGGCGGTGTGGCTCCGGTCGGACACCTGTCGCCCGTGCGCGCCTTTCTCGACCCGCGCCTGACGGCGTTTGCAACCGTCTGGGCGGCGGCCGGAACGCCCAGGCATGTCTTTGCGATCTCTCCGGTTGACCTGGCGGAATTGTGCGGCGCCACAGAGGCGGACTTTACCGAATAGCCCGAACCACGCCGTTCGCCAGATGCCTGCGGTCACTCGGACATCCTGTTCAACAGACGCTGAACGAGGAAAGCGACCAGCAACCCGACCAGCACTCCGACCGCGTTCGCAGCCATGTCGCTGAGCTTCATGCTGCGGCCGACCAAGGGTTGCAGCAATTCGATCGCACCGCCCCAGGCGACAACCCAAGCGGCCAGCCAGAGCACCGGCCCCGATGGCACCACGGCCGCAGGCAGAACCGCGACCGCATAAGCGATGACGTGCATGGGCTTGTCCACAGCGCCCGGACCAGCGGCGCTTTCTTTCGGCAACAGGCTCGCGGCCGTGATCAGCACCATGAGTGCCAGGGTAAGGACAAGCCCGAAACGGTCGAACAAGGCCAGGATATTCGACGATACGCGCTTCACCGGTGTCACTCACCCTCGAGACTTACCAGACATTGCTAGTTTGTGCCGCAGGGGCCGTGGCTATTCAAGGCGCTTGAGATGAAACCAGCGCCGACAGAGGATGCGGATGTCCCATTTCTGGCCAAAGGAAAATGCGAGAGGCCGGCCCGAGGGGGGGATGCCGGCCTCTCAAAGGGGTCAATTGCCTGTTCAAAATCACCTTGTTGCCTATTACCAGCTTACCGAATTCAACAGGGACGAGAAATTAGGGATTCCCCGTAGTGGTGGCGTGCCTCACAGCCTCGCCTTGCTTTCGCGGAACAACCCGGGCGCGAAACCGACCGATGTCGGAGTGACCACTCTGGTCGCTCACATCATGCAATCCGCACGGGCCGGATTCGGAAACGGTGACAAGAGCGGCCACTTGTGCTCTGTTGGACGGCGTATTCTCCGTAGCTTTGGAATTGACCACGCTGACGCATGAAGAGACCCTCTCCAAGAAACAGTCCGCAGCCCCATGCCAAGCGGCGATGCCATCGGTGCCACGGATCAGGCCGGGCGCCGTGCCAGATCTGCGGCGGTGCTGGCAAGGTGATGAAGCGCAAGGACGTCTACGGCAACCCGCAGTTCGAACGATGCGACGGCTGTTTCGGCATCAAGACGATCCGCTGTTCGACCTGCGGCGGTGAGGGTTTTACCTGATCCGAGCAGTCTTGGCCGGCGGGCCGCGTGGCTTGGCAACGTGTCGGCCGACCGGATCGATGCGGCCCGAATGTAAATCTTTTTCACATTGCCCCTTGCAACTGCCTCGCCACACCCCATCTACTGTAATGTGAAAAGGATTTACATCTACCTGGAGGCACCAAATGACCGCATTGTCCGACCCCGCCGCGCCGTCCCACCCCGGATGGCTCTACCGCGCAGAGGCATGGCTTGACAGCAAAGGCAAGGGCGCGTGGATCGCCGTAATGGTCCTTGGCTTTGTCTTTTTCTGGCCCATCGGCCTGGCCCTTCTCGCCTACATGATCTGGAGCAAACGCATGTTCGGAAAATCCTGCAGCCGCCGCAAAACCTGGCACAGCCACATGAGCGCCATGAAGCCCTCGGGCAATAGTGCGTTCGACGCCTACAAGGCCGACACGCTGGCCCGGCTGGAACGGGAACAGCATGATTTCGAAGCCTTCCTCAAACGTCTGCGCGATGCCAAGGACAAGGCCGAGTTCGACCAGTTCATGGAAGAACGCGCCCGTGCCAACCGCGAAGAGGCGCAGGACGACGACACCGGCAAAGCCTGATTTGCCTTCTGCCCTACACCTTTCGGGGTGTAGGGTTTCGCAACACCCGAAAACGGAAATCTCGGAAATGTCACATCTTCCCGACCCGGACCGCCAGCCCGAGTTCTACCAGACCGTCGCGGTGAAACGGTTCTTTGCCTGGCTGTTCGACACCATCGTCATCCTGGTGCTGAGCCTGGTCATCGTTCTGCTGACGGCCTTCGTCGGTGCCTTCGTCTGGCCGATCCTGTATCTGACCGTGGGTTTCATCTATCGGGTCGTGACCATTGCCAACGGCTCGGCGACCTGGGGAATGCGTTTTGTCGGGATCGAGCTGCGCGACGCCTATGGCGCACGTCTGGACACCGGCCTCGCGCTTGCGCACACTGCGGGCTACACGGTCAGCATGGCCTTCCCGGTGCTTCAGGTGATCTCGGTCATCATGATGCTGACAAGTGCCCGTTGCCAGGGCCTGACCGACGTGCTTTTGGGAACTGTTGCCCTGAACCGCCGCGTGACGGCCTGAGCGTCTTACTGAACCCTTGGCGGGTCCCGGATCGGTTGCTATCATCCCTTTCGGAGTAAACACGGGACCCGCATGCGCCACACGCTGCCGATAACGCCACAATTCTACGTAACTGCACCTCAGCCCTGCCCCTATCTTGCGGACCGGCTCGAGCGCAAACTGTTCACCGCGCTGCAGGGTGAAGGCGCGGAACGGCTGAACAATTCCCTGTCCCAGCAGGGGTTTCGCCGGTCGCAGAACGTTTTGTACCGGCCATCCTGCTCGGATTGCTCGGCATGCCTGTCCGCCCGCATAGATGTTTCGGCCTTCCGCCCGAGCAAGAGCCAGAAACGCACGGTGAAACGCAACGAACATCTGGAGCGCCGCGCCACCTCGCCCTGGGCCACCGACGATCAGTTCGAACTGTTCCGCCGATACCTCGACACCCGCCACGCAGATGGTGGCATGGCCGACATGGATGTGTTCGAGTTCGCCGCCATGATCGAGGAAACCCCGATCCGCAGCCGCGTGGTCGAGTATTCTGACGCTCGCACGGGCAACCTGACGGCCGTCAGCCTGACCGACGTGCTCGATGACGGGCTGAGCATGGTCTATTCCTTCTACGACCCGCACCAGCCGCAGAGCTCGCTGGGAACCTACATGATCCTCGATCACATCGAGATCGCCCGCGAGGCGGGCCTGCCCTATGTCTATCTGGGCTATTGGGTTCCGGGCAGTTCCAAGATGGGATACAAGGCCAAGTTTTCGGGGCTGGAAATCTACTACAAGCGCCGCTGGCAAAAGGTGAAGAACCCAAGGGATTTCGACGGGATGTCTCATCACCCCCTGTCGACCGATCCGATTGCCGAACAGGTCGCCAATATTCAGCTGCCGGACATTCACCCGACCAAAGGTTGATCCATTACATGGGAAAACCGGCACGGCCGGGACAAAAGCAAAGGGGGCCTTTCGGCCCCCTTTCGTTTCAAGAATGTCCGAACGGTCAGTTCGGGATCAGGTCCGGAACGATGGTCACGATCGACGGGAAGAACCACAGGATCCCGATCCCCACCACCTGGATGATCACGAAGGGAATGATCCCGCGGTAGATGTGACCCGTCGTGACCTCTTTGGGCGCCACGCCGCGCAGGTAGAACAGCGCGAACCCGAATGGCGGCGTCAGGAACGAGGTCTGCAGGTTCACCGCCACCATGATCGTCACCCATTTCGGGTCGAACGAGCCGCCATAGATCACCGGCCCCACGATCGGGATCACGATGTAGATGATCTCGAGGAAGTCCAGCACGAAGCCCAGGATGAACAGCACCAGCATCACGATCAGGAACACCGTGAACTCGTTGTCGAAGCTCTTGAGGAACTGCTGGATGTAATGTTCCCCACCGAACGAGATCACCACCAGGTTCAGCAACTGCGAGCCTATCAGGATGGTAAAGACCATCGAGGTCACTTTGGCGGTTTCCCGCACCACCGGCGTCAGAACGCCGCTGGCGAACAGAACCCAGCAGCCATACAGCAGCCCGAAAAGGGCATACAGGTAGGTGGCATAGGCCATCACGAAGGCGATCCAGGTTTCGGCCGTCACGACGCCCTGATTGACGCGCAGGTCAAAGTTCACGCCGATCAGCAGGCAGATGATGATCGCGAAGGTGGACCAGATGATCACCTTGCCCGAACGCCCCTCGTCCTGCAGCTTGCGATAGGCGGCCAGCATGATGGCGCCACCGGCCCCCAGCGCCGCCGCGGGCGTCGGGTTGGTGATGCCGCCAAGGATCGAGCCCAGCACTGCGATGATCAGAACCAGCGGCGGGAACACCACCCGGATCAGATCGTTGGTCGCACAACGCGCCGCAGCCTCCTTGCAGCCATAAAGCGCCAGCGCCATGGGCAGCGCCAGAAGCAGGAAGGTCTGACCGGAGGTCGTCGTGGGTGCGATCAGCAGCACGTCAACCAGAAGAACAAGCAACAGACCGACCGCCCCCAGGATCAGAGGTTGCGGCGATTGCGACGGGGCAATGCCGCGCCCGAACACCAGCGTCAGCCCCAGCAGAACAACCATCACGGCAACACCTGTGCCGATCGGCGCGGCGGCTGCAATCTTGGCGTCACGCGCGGCAGCGATTTCTTCCT
Organism: Ruegeria marisrubri; assembly: GCF_001507595.1. Lineage (GTDB taxonomy): Bacteria > Pseudomonadota > Alphaproteobacteria > Rhodobacterales > Rhodobacteraceae > Ruegeria > Ruegeria marisrubri. Next base: position 602,417 of record NZ_LQBQ01000012.1, on the reverse strand, counting down.
CGCTCAGCTTCTGCGATTCGGTGACGCCACCGGCCGCGTCGATCGCCTCCTGCTCGGCCACGGCCTTGTCCCAGGCCTCCTGCCCGTGCAGTTCGATCATCGAGGCCTTGCACTGCTCGGACACGTTGGTGCGCAGCGATGCGCCCTCGGAAATATCCGAGAAGCCCGACACCGTGATGCTCTGACTGCCGATCAAACCGACGCTGCCCATCAGAAGCGCGCCGCCGATCAGGCCGAGCGGAGCGGCCAGCAGCCATGTCAACCCTTCGGCGCGGGTGATCGGCTCACCGCTGCCACCGGACAGGGCCACGGCGGGTGCCTTTTCCGGGTTCAGCAGCGCATAGCCAAAGGCATAGAGCGCATAGAGCAACGCCAGCATGATCCCGGGCAGCAAGGCCGCCTGGAACAGCGTGCCCACCGACACCACCGCTGGTTCACCCAGATAGGTCAGCGCGTCGGTACAGCCGGCGGCCACGGCCCGCGATTCCTGAGCCGTCGAGTAGAGGTCGCCCGCCAGCGTGCCCAACAGAACGATCACGATTGAGGGCGGAATGATCTGCCCCAGCGTGCCCGACGCGGCGATCACACCCGTGGCCAGTTCCGGCGAATAGTTGTTGCGCAGCATGGTCGGCAGGGCCAGCAGGCCCATCGTTACCACCGTCGCGCCCACGATTCCGGTCGAGGCCGCAAGGAACGCACCCACCACCACGATCGATACGGCCAGACCGCCCGGCAGCGGGCCAAAGACGCGCGCCATCGTGGTCAGCAGGTCGTTGGCGATCTTGGACCGCTCCAGCGTGATGCCCATCAGCACGAACATCAGCACCGCCAGCAGGGTTTCGATGGATTGCCCCGCCAGAACCCGCTCGTTCATGCGGTTGACGATGAACGACACGTTGCGGTCCAGCGCGGTTTCCCAACCTGAGGCAAAGACGGGCTCGCCCACCCTTGGCAGATCCGGGTAGCGGAAGATCGAGATCTTTTCAGGGTTCACGCCCGAGTTGACCAGATCGCGATACATCTGCGACCCGGTGTCGATCGCCTGATGGATCAGCAGCCCCGCGCTGTCGAGCGCAGCGATGATCCCGAACGAGATGATACCGGCGCCACCGATGGCAAAGGCCACCGGGAAGCCGCTCAGGATGCCTCCGAAAAGGCAGAAGAATACGATAATTAGGCCGATTTCGACGCCATCAAGACCGAATAGCATAGTCCCTAGTCCCCGTGCTTAATGAGCGCCTTCATAGGCTTCTTCGCCCTCGCCAAGGCTGTCCTTGTCGAGGTATTTTCCTGCGCTTCCCGGCCCTTCCACGAATTCCAGATACGACCGGTAGAAGAAGGCGATGGCGTGCAGGAACACCATGGCCGCAAAGGCCACCAGCAGGATCTTGAAGAGGAAATAGGCGTTGAAGCCGTTGGGGCTGAAACCGATGGTCTCGACATTCCAGCGCAGCGCACGGGCCTTCATCACCAGCCGGTCCAGCGTGTCGCTGGCCGAGGGTTTCGGCACGATCAGGTGACGCCACATGAAATACCAGCCATACATCCAGGTCAGCACCGCGATGGGCATCATGAAGAACAGCGAACCGAACATGTCCACCACCCGCTTGCCACGGTGGCTGAGGCCCGAATAGATCAGGTCAACCCGCACATGGCCGCCCTGCACGAAGGTGTAGGTGGCGCACAGGCAGACGACCATGGCGTTGTAGAGCTTCAGCTCTTCCGCAAACCAGCTGATGTCCATCTGGAACGGAATTCCCAGACCGAACGACATGTCGGGACGGGCAAAGACCCGCTGCATGAACACGATGACGATCTGCTGGATCACCATCAGCAGACCGGCCCAGGCAAAGAAGCGCCCGGTCGTGTTGGCAAACCCCTCGAGCCCGCGCACCATCGCCCACATGAAGTTGCGGTAATAGACGCCGATCGCGGTCAGCACCAGGAAGATGGTGAACACCACGAAGAAGAACTCGACCGAACCGCCGTAATAGACGAAGCGCATGATCGCTTCCTTGTCCGACCAGTCCAGCCAGAGCTGCGGGTGCGTTATGGCGTATCCGAAGTTGTAGAAAGCCTCGGCGATGTTCTGAACCAGCCACAGCAGGCCGTTCCACAGCGCGCCGAAGAAGGAGGTACCGTTGTCGTCCTGCATGTCATCCCCAGGTCGCATCAGTTGCAAAGCTGTTCTATCGGACCCCACCTGCCCGCGCTTTTGCAACAGGAAAGTTCCCCCGCGCGATGCGGGGGAACCAGTGTTTCAGACAGAGCTTGATCAGCCCAGAACGCGGTCGCGCTGTGCCGTGTAGACACCCGACGACATGTTCAGCCAGGCCGAGGACGACTTCATCGAAGCCATCGCGCTGTCGTGGATCTTCTTGAACAGCTCGTCGCCCATGTTCTCTTCCAGGACTTCCTTGCTGGCCTTGCCAAAGGCATCCCAGACGCTGTCCGGGAACTCCATGATCTTGACGCCACCGGCCTGCAGACGCTGCAGCGCCGCACCGTTGTTGGCCAGGAACTGCGCCAGGTTCCACTGGTGACATTCGGCCGCCGCGATCTCGATGATCTTCTGCTGACCCGGAGTCAGGCTTTCAAAGACCTCGCGGTTGGTCGCCAGCGACAGGCCTGCACCCGGCTCGTGGAAGCCAGCGGTGTAGTAGATCTTGGTGATTTCCTGGAAGCCGGCCTTTTCGTCGGCCCACGGACCGATCCATTCGGTGCCGTCGATCGCGCCGGACGACAGCGCCTGATACACTTCCGAACCCGGAATGTTCTGGACCGATGCGCCCAGCTTGCCCAGCGCCTTGCCGCCCAGGCCCGGCATACGGAACTTCAGACCGTTGAAGTCCTCGGGGCTGTTGATCTCTTTCGAGAACCAGCCACCTGCCTGCGCGCCGGTGTTGCCCGCGATGAACGACTTGAGGCCAAAGATCTGGCCCAGCTCGTCATGCAACTCCATGCCGCCGTCCTGGTAGTACCAGTTCACCAGTTCCTGCGCGGTCATGCCGAACGGAACGGCGGTGAAGAAGGCATAGCCCGGGTGCTGACCGACGAAGTAGTAGTCAGCGGCGTGGTACATGTCGGCCTGGCCCGACGACACGGCGTCAAAGACCTCGAACGCGCCAACCAGTTCGCCGGCGGCCTTGATTTCGACATTCAGGCTGCCATCGGACATTGCGTTGATGCTGTCCGCGCAGCGCTGCGCACTGTCAAACACACCTGCGAGGCCACGGCCCCACGAGGTAACCATGGTCAGGGTGCGCTTGCCCTGTGCATAGGCCGGTGCCGCCAGAGCGGTCGTGGCTGCAGCCGCGCCACCAAGTGCCGACGTTTTCAGAAATGAACGACGATCCATTCGAGTGATCCTCCCCTATTGCAGTTTTGCCCAAGCCCGTTGGCCCGGGCGGATCGTTTGCGGTGGCGATAGCCTAGCGAAGCGGATTTCAATGTGAATACCTACTACTACGTAGGCGGCATTGTTTTTTGGCATGGAAACACCGGTTTCCGGGAAACAGCCCAAGCGAAAACGCCAGAGAATCCAAAGGCCCGCGCCCCGTTGCGCCTTCAATCCTTTTGATTTTCCCCGCGCCTTTGCGTAACGATTCGTTCATGCGCTCACTCCGCCCCCAGTTCAAGTTCAGCTACGCGCAGAAACTGTCGCTGATCGCCGCGATCCCGTTGGTCGTGGCGGTGGCGGCCATCGCCGCGATGGTGGCCTACGAGGCCCGCGCAACCGCCGATCGGGAAATCAAGGCGCTCGAGCAGCGGCTGATCGAAGCCAAGAAGCAGGAGTTGCGCAACTACGTCACGCAGGCGCGCAACGGCTTTTCCCATATCTACGGCCGCGCCGCCCCCGACGATCAGGACGCCAAGGATCAGGTCGCACAGATCCTCTCGGCGATGATCTATGGCAAGGACGGGTTCTTTTTCGTCTATGACTATGATGGAACGAACCTAGTCAGCCCGCGCCAGACGGAATACATCAACCGCAACTGGAAAGACCTGACCGACAGCAGCGGCACTCCTATCGTCGATGAGTTCGTCCGCCTCGCGCGGCGGGGCGCCGGATGGCACAGCTTCATGTGGCAAAAGCCCTCGACCGGGGAAGAGGCGATGATGATCGCCTATGTCGTCGGCCTGCAGGACTGGCAGTGGGCCGTCGGAACCGGGGTGTTCATCGACGACATTCTGGCCACCGTGGCCAACGCCCGGGCCGAAGTCGAGGCGCGGGTGCAGCGCACCTTTTTCTACATCGGCGCCATCGTTCTGGCCGCCCTGCTGATCGTTTTCGTGTCGGGGATGCTGCTGAACATCCGCGAGCGCCGGCTGGCGGATGCCAAGCTGAAGGAACTGACCCAGCGCGTGTTCGACGCGCAGGAAGAAGAACGCGGCCGCGTGGCACGAGAGTTGCATGACGGGATCAGCCAGATCCTGGTGGGCGTGCGCTATGCGCTGGACAATGCCCGCCGCAGGCTGGTGCGCGGTGATCATGAGGGCGCGCAGGCGCCGCTGGACAAGGGCATCGAAAACCTCGGCTCGGCGATCACCGAAGTGCGGCGGATCAGCCGCGACCTGCGGCCCGGCGTGCTGGACGATCTGGGTCTTGGCCCGGCGCTCAAGGCGCTGACCGACGATTTCCGCGAGCGCACGGGCATCGAGACCGAGTTCTCAACCGTGGTCTTCCGAAACCGACTGGATCAGGACAGCAAGATCGCCCTCTACCGGATCGCGCAGGAGGCGCTGACGAATATCGAGCGCCACTCGGGCGCAACGCATGTCTCGATCGACTTGCGCGGGCACAAGAAGGGCGCGACGATGCGGATCGCCGACAACGGGTGCGGGCTGCGCTCTCGACCCGGCCAGGTCACGCCGGGGATCGGCCTGCGGAACATGCAGGAACGGATCGAACAACTTGACGGAACCCTGCGCATTCTGTCATCACGCGGCGCGCAGAGCGGCACGGTGATCGAAGTCAGCCTGCCGCTCAGCCACCTGCTGCCGCCTCAGGAAGAGGCGACGCCCAAGAGAAAGGCCGGCTCATGAGCACCGAAGCTGTCCGAGTTCTGATCGTGGACGATCACCCGATGGTCGCCGAAGGCATCCAGTCGATCCTCGAAAGCTATGACGACGTCGAGGTCGTCGGCACGCTCGGCAACGGGCAGGACGCGGTGGATCAGGTCACGGCGCTGCGGCCGGACGTGATCCTGATGGATTTGAACATGCCCGGGCTCGGCGGCCTCAGCGCGACCGAAATCATCCTCGAACGCCTGCCCGAAACCCGCATCCTGATCCTGTCGATGCATGACAGCCCGGAATATATCTCGACCGCGCTGAGCCACGGGGCCAAGGGATACGTGCTCAAGGACGTGCCGACCGAAGAGATCAAGCAGGCCATCGACGCGGTCATGCGCGGCGAGCGTTACTTGTGCACCGGGGCCAGCGGTTCTCTGGAACCCAAGGACGGCGAAGCGCGCGAGGCGCTGACGGGGCGCGAGCAGACCATCCTGCTGCAACTGGCGCAGGGTAAGTCGAACAAGGAAGTCGCCATTGCGCTCGACATCTCGGTGCGCACGGTCGAAACCCACCGCAAGAACATCAAGCGCAAGCTGGGCATCTCCTCGACCGCCGGGCTAACTCGCTATGCGCTGGAACACGGCGTCCTGCAAGGGACTGGCGTGGGGTTCTGACCCACCTGCCCGCTCAATCCAGCAGTTGATCCGCCCTGAGCCCCTCGCGTTCGTAGTGGCGCGGCAGCACGCGGCCATAGAGCTGCTTCGTCCGCTCGACGCCGCCGCACATGCCCTCGGTCTCGACGAATGAGAAGATCCCGACATAGCGTCTGCGGCTGCCCCTGACCGGCGCCACGCGGTGCAGGGAATATCGCCCCTTGAAGATCTGCAAGTCACCCGGTTGCAGCACCAGTTGCCGGACCCTCGGGGTACTGCCGTTCAGAACCGCCGCGACGCCGTCGAAATTCTCGTCGGTCGCACTGCGCAGGTTCGGGACATATTCGAACTCGCCGCCGCTTTCGCCGTTCTGGATGGCCAGCGTCACCGTGAAATTGTTGGTGTCGAAATGCCAGGGAAACCCCTGCCCTTCCTCGACCACGTTGAGGATCACGTCCGCCAGCGGGTCGTCATAGCGAAAGAAGCGGTCTTCGCGCTCGTCCAGCGCCTCGCGGATGAAGGGCATGAAACCGGGATATTCATAGATGCTCCGCAGCGGCCCGGATTTCGGAAAGTTGTCGGCCGGCACAAAGGCGTTGGAGCGGTCAAAGAACTGACGGACCGGGTGGGAAACATCAAGCTTGGGGTCATCCTTGGTGAAATACGCGTTGGTCCGGTTGAATGAACGATGCGCCCTGGGCGCCACGCGCTCGGCCTCTGCCACCAGCCGCTCGACCCCTTTGGGATGGACGAAGCCCGGTAGGATCGCGCAGCCCTCGTCGTCGAGGTCGCGGCGCAGGTCGTCTATCAGGCAGCGGTAGGCGCGGGAATCCGGCCTGTCCAAAGGGTAGCGGCCCAAATCGATCAAATCTCTCAACTTCATGCTTTTAAACCTTCACCTCATCTCATGAGGCCACGTTGGCACCGCGACTCGGATGGTTCAGTTCTGTTTCAGACATGGTTGCCGGTTTCCGACCTTTTTTCCCCTCGTGTCAATTGCCGGAAGTTCCCGGCATGCGGCAATCTGCGCAACAAAATGTCCGAAAATCATGGCACAGAGACACGGATTGGCTTGATTGGCTGTTGACGCCCCCTGCCCCCGCCCATAATGTCCGCCTCACGCAAGAAGGAGCCGGTGGCGATGACCACGCTAGTCGTAATCGTAGGAACCAAGCGCATGGGCCGGTGACGGTAGACCATAATCGAACCCATGCGCCTCCGAAAATTCGGGGGCTTTTTTTTATGCTGACACGGATGACGCCAATGGAGCAAAGCAGATGACAAGTGAGATGACCGGCGCAAAGATGGTGGTCCAGGCCCTCAAGGATCAGGGCGTGGACACGGTATTCGGGTATCCCGGTGGCGCCGTGCTGCCGATCTATGACGAGATCTTTCTGCAGAACGACATCCGTCACATCCTTGTCCGTCACGAACAGGGAGCCGTTCACGCCGCCGAAGGCTATGCGCGCTCGACCGGCAAGCCCGGCGTCGTGCTGGTGACCTCGGGGCCCGGCGCGACCAATGCCGTGACCGGACTGACCGATGCGCTGATGGATTCGATCCCGATCGTGGTTCTGACCGGTCAGGTTCCGACCTTCATGATCGGCTCGGACGCCTTCCAGGAGGCCGACACCGTCGGCATCACCCGCCCCTGCACCAAGCACAACTGGCTGGTTAAAGACACCGACAAGCTGGCCGCGACCATTCACGAGGCGTTCCATGTGGCCACCTCCGGCCGCCCCGGCCCGGTGCTGATCGACATTCCCAAGGACGTGCAGTTCGCGACCGGAACCTATAGCCGCCCGAACCCGTCGTCTTCACACTACCAGCCGGTGCTCAAGGGCGATCTGGAGGAGATCACCGAACTGGTTGCCGCGATGGAGACCGCCAAGAAGCCGGTCTTCTACACCGGTGGCGGCGTGATCAATTCGGGCCAGGCCGCCAGCCAGCTGCTGCGCGAATTGGTGGATGCAACCGGCTTTCCGATCACCTCGACCCTGATGGGTCTGGGCGCCTACCCGGCGAGCGGCAAGAACTGGCTGGGCATGTTGGGCATGCATGGGCTGTACGAGGCCAACATGGCCATGCATGACTGTGACCTGCTGATCAATATCGGCGCCCGTTTCGACGACCGGATCACCGGCCGCATCGACGCCTTCAGCCCGCATTCGAAAAAGGCGCATATCGACATCGACCCCTCGTCGATCAACAAGGTGATCCAGATCGACATTCCGATCGTCGGCGATGTCGCCCATGTGCTTGAGGACATTCTGAAAGTCTGGAAGTCTCGCGGCCGCAAGACCGACGCCGAAGCGGTCAAGCAGTGGCACGCCCAGATCGACGGATGGCGCAAGGTGAACTGCCTTGCCTACACGGGCAGCGAAAAGACGATCAAACCGCAATACGCGCTGCAACGCCTCGAGGCCCTGACCAAGGATCGCGACCGCTATGTCTGCACCGAGGTCGGCCAGCACCAGATGTGGGCGGCGCAGTTCCTCGGCTTCGAGGACCCGCACCGCTGGATGACCTCGGGCGGTCTGGGCACAATGGGCTACGGCTTCCCGGCCTCGATCGGGGTGCAGATGGCACACCCGGATGCGCTGGTCATCAACGTCGCCGGCGAGGCGTCGTGGCTGATGAACATGCAGGAAATGGGCACCGCCGCGCAGTATCGCCTGCCGGTCAAGCAGTTCATCCTGAACAACGAACGTCTGGGCATGGTGCGCCAGTGGCAGGAGCTGCTGCACGGTGAACGCTACTCGCATTCGTGGTCCGAGGCGCTGCCTGACTTCGTGAAACTGGCCGAGGCGTTTGGCGCCAAGGGCATCATGTGCTCGGACCCGGCTGATCTGGACGACGCGATCATGGAGATGATCGAATATGACGGGCCGGTGCTCTTCGACTGCGTGGTGGAAAAGCACGAGAACTGCTTCCCCATGATCCCCTCGGGCAAGGCGCACAACGAGATGCTGCTGGGCGAAGCCGAGACGCAGGGCGTCATCCAGGCCGGCGGCGCCGTTCTGGTCTGAGCCGGACGAAGAAAGAAACAGACGCCGGGGCGCGGCCCCGGACGCGACTTCAGGAAAGGGACGTAAATGTCTGCCCTACATATCAAGAAAGGCTCTACCAGCCATTCCGCCTACAACCTGCGCCCGACATTTTCCGACGTGCAGGAACGCCACACGATCGCGGTTCTGGTCGAGAACGAACCCGGCGTTCTGGCCCGTGTCATCGGCCTGTTCTCGGGCCGCGGCTACAACATCGAAAGCCTGACCGTGGCCGAGGTGGACCATACCGGCCACCTCAGCCGCATCACGATCGTCACCACCGGCACCCCGCAGGTGATCGAGCAGATCAAGGCGCAGCTGGGCCGCATCGTATCGGTGCGCGACGTGCATGACCTGACCGTCGAAGGGCCGTCGGTCGAGCGCGAACTGGCGATTCTCAAGGTGGTTGGAGAAGGCGACAAGCGGGTCGAGGCGCTGCGTCTGGCCGACATCTTCCGCGCCAATGTCGTGGACAGCACGCTCAACTCGTTCATCTTCGAGATCACCGGCGCGCCAGACAAGATCGACGCCTTCGCCGATCTGATGCGCCCGCTGGGACTGGCCGAGATTGCCCGGACGGGCGTGGCCGCCCTGCTGCGCGGCGATTGACGAAGAAGGACCGGACCCGAGGACCGCTGCTTCGTGTCACCCCAAAACCTCCGGCTTTCCTCTCGACGACAGAGGAAAGCCGCTTCTGCCGATTTCGCCCTCGGCGCAAAATTGAATGCACAAAACCCTGTTTTGTTATTGCAATTGCGACGTTTTCCGCTAGCTAATGAACAGAAATCAGGCGTCGACGACGCGGATTGATGTGACAGTGTGATTGTCGGCTGGCGTCAGGTGGCAGCGCCGCGTCGGTCCCGTTTCTTCCCTTTCCGAAATCCGGGACTCACATGACCGACCCCATTCGCAGTCCGGCAGAACTTCGCCGCATGTTCGGCGCGAATCTTCGGCGTCTCGCCAGCAAACACCCTACGGTGGTCGGGCTGACCAGAGAACTGGGGATCAACCGGACCCAGTTCAATCGCTACCTTGCCGGCGAAAGCTTCCCCCGCCCCGACGTTCTCGACCGGATCTGCCGGTTCTTCGGCGTGGACGCGCGCATCCTGCTGCAACCGGTCGACGAGATCCCGGTTGCGGGGCACGTTTTGACCGGCGAGTTCCTGCACGATTATCTCGGCGCCGGCGTGACCGACCTGAGCAAAGAGACCTTTCCCAGCGGCTTCTTTCGCTACCTGCGCCGGTGCCATCCGGATACGTCGAATTACGCCGAAGAGTTGCTTTACGTGCTCCGCCGGGGCGCTTGCACCTTTGTTCGCGGCTATGTTTCCTCCGATCCGGAAAGCGGGGCGCCCGCTGAGGAACGCGAAGTTCGTGGTTATGTGTCCCGTCTCGGCGACGGTATCTGCCTTCATGCCGCCCGCCATTCGGCAAAGGACGGGTTCTTCGTTCTTGCAAAGCCCGCGCTTTCCGAGACCGGCCAGTTCTGGGCCGGTCATGTCATCAGAAGTACGGACCACGAACCACCTATGCGCGCGGCGCTCGAGCACCTTGGGCACGATCTGGGCGCGGCGCTTGCCGTCACCCGCCGCGCGGGGATTGCGCCGGTCGAGCAACTTACCGATCCGCACCGCCACCTTCTTCGGCTGGACACGGCAACCGCCTGAGGACGGAATGTCGCTGCCGGAAAGATCGGCGTCGTTCGGATCAAAGCCAACCCATCACGAATATGTCCTTTTTCCCGCAAGCGAAGGAGGAAACGCATGGCCAAACCCCTGGACGATCTTTCCGAGGTCCGGCAACCGATCGAACGCGCCCACGGTCTGCCGAACGCCCACTACACGGACCCGGCCGTTCATGCCGAGGAAACCGAGGCGTTGCTTCTGAACGGATGGGCGGGGCTTGCGGTGACCGCCGATGTTCCCGAACCGGGCGATGCGGCACCGATGGAGTTCATGGGGATTCCCCTGCTGCTGATCCGCGACCGCGAAGGACAGGTGCGCGTCTTTCAGAACATCTGCCGCCATCGTGGCATGATCCTGGTCGAAGAACCGCGCAAGATCGAAGGCGCGATCCGCTGCCCCTATCACAGCTGGTGCTACTCTACCCAAGGTCGGCTGGTCTCGACCCCGCATGTGGGCGGGCCGGGCCAGAACAGCCACGAAGGCATCAAGCGCGACGAGCTTGGCCTGATCGAGGTGCGCAGCCATATCTGGCGCGAGGTCGTCTGGATCAACGTCTCGGGCGAGGCACCGGCCTTTGAAGAGGCCAACGCCAAGCTGATGGAACGCTGGGCCGAGTTCGAAAAGCCGCTGTATCACGGGGGCGAGGACAGCCGTTTCCGGCTGGACGTGAACTGCAACTGGAAACTGGCGGTCGAGAACTACTGTGAAAGCTACCACCTGCCCTGGGTCCATCCCGGCCTGAACAGCTATTCCCGGCTGGAGGATCACTATCACATCGAGGAACCGGGGCTGTTTTCCGGCCAGGGCACGCTGGTCTATCGGCAACTGGCCGGAGAAGGCGGCAAGGTCTTCCCGGATTTCGACGGGTTGAGCAACAGGTGGAACACGGCCGCCGAGTATATCGCCGTCTTTCCGAACGTGCTGCTGGGTGTGCATCGCGACCATGCATTCGCGATCATCCTCCGGCCCGAGGCGCAGGACCGGACCTCGGAGCATATTCACCTGTTCTATGCCGCGCCTCAAACCGATCCGGCGCTGCGCCAGAAGAATGCCGAACAGTGGAAACTCGTCTTCGAAGAGGATGTGTTCGTGGTCGAAGGAATGCAGCGCGGGCGGGCCGCGCCCGGCTTTGACGGCGGGCGGTTCTCGCCCGCGATGGACGGGCCGACGCATCTGTTTCACGACTGGGTGGCCCGGCGTTTGCAAGCGCATCGCAGCAGGCTGGCCGCGGAATGAACGACCTCGACGCCCGGCTGGTGGCCGCCCATGCGGCTGGCGACCGGGCCGCGTTGGCCGATCTCTACGAAGAGGCGGCCGATGCGGCATCCGATGAGGTGGCTTGCGGATTCTACCTGACCCAAGCCTATGTCTATGCGCTGGAGGCGGGGCTGGCAAAGGCCGCCGCCCTGCGCGCGCGGTTGGTCAGGATGGGGCGCGAAACACCGGAAGGCTGACCCTTTCAGGCCGTCTCGGGCATCTCCTGTTGCGAACCGGGTTCGTCCTCGACAGCGATCTGCCGATACAGGTGCCAGCTGGCATGGCCCAGCCAGGGCAGCACCACGAACAGCCCCAGGAACCAGGGCAACAACGCAAGAAAGGTAACGATCGCGATGAAGGCCGCCCAGACCAACATCACCCTGGCGTTGTTGAGAACATAGGCATAGCTGGAAATCATCGCGGTCACGAAGTCCAGTTCCCGGTCCAGCAGCAACGGAATGGACAGGACCGTGATCATGTAGAGCAGCAGCGCGAATACCGCCCCCACCGCCGTGCCGAAGGCCAGCATCGCGACGCCGTTGAGCGTCAGAAACACTTCGAGCGAGGACGAGATGTTCGTCATCGTGGCCAGCCCCAGGAACAGGGCAAAAATCATGTGGCCCAGAAAGAACCAGAACAGGAACACGACGACGATGATTGCGCAGATCGAGGGCAACTGGCGGCGGCTCTGGTGAATCACGACACCGAAGATCTCGCCATAGTCCAGCGGTTCGCCATGTTCCAGACGGTGAGAGACTTCGTACAGCCCCACCGCCGCGAAGGGGCCGATCAGGGGAAAGCCGATGGCCGCGAGCACCAGCCAGAATGTGGTCCCGGTCTGCATCGTGACCCAGGCCATCGCCCAGCCGGCCAGAACGTAAATCCCGGCAAAAACCAGACCGAACCTGGGGGCGCGCATGAAATCCCGCCACCCGCGCCGCAAGGCCTCGCGCAGCATGTCAAAGCTGGCCGACTTCAGTTTCGGAACACCAAACGGTTTTTCCATACTCTCCCTCCCCTGCAATTGGGTCTTTCACATCGCCGGTCGCTTCTGTGGCCACCGTGTCCTGTCATGATAGGCCGCCCCCAAGGACAGCAAGGCCGCGTCGCTGCCGCGCGGCCCGAAGATCTGAATGCCCATCGGCAAACCCGCCGCACCGAACCCGGCCGGGGCCGCGAGGCATGGCAGGCCCAGCAGGCTGACCGGCACGACCACCTGCATCCAGCGGTGATAGGTATCCATTTCGACGCCGTTGATTTCCGTCGGATGGGGCTGCGTGACATCAAAGGGCCAGACCTGTGCGGCAGGCAGCACCAGCGCGTCGTATTCCTCGAACAGCGCGGCCGCCCGGCGATACCAGGCCGACCGGATCACGCTGGCGTTGTGAACCTCCATCGCGCTCATCGCTAGCCCGCGGTCGAGTTCCCACCGCGCGCTGTCCTTCAGCATTTCCCTCTGATCAACCAAAGGGGCCAGCCCGGCGGCCACGGCCCATGAGCGCAGGGTGATCCAGCTGTTCCAGATCCGCTCGGCGTCAAAGGGCGGGGCCACGGGTTCGACCTGGCAGCCCATGTCCCGGAATACCTCCAGCGCCTTTTCACAAATGGCCAGAATCCCTTCCTCCATCGGAAAGGCGCCATCCCAGTCGCCCAACCAGCCGATCCGAAGCCCCTTTGTATTGGCTGGCAGGACGGGCGAGACCGGCGTGCTGGCGCAGGAGTGGGGCTGACGGGTATCGGGGCCGGAAATGACGTCCAGCAACAGACCGATGTCTTGGGGGCTGCGGGCCATCGGACCGAGGGTGGACAGTTGGTGTAGAAAGGTGTCACCCACCGGCTCGGACGGAACCCGGCCCCAGCTTGGGCGAAAGCCGTAGACGTTGTTCCACGCCGCCGGGTTGCGCAGGCTGCCCATCATGTCGGACCCGTCGGCAAGCGCGGTCATCCCGGTTGCCAGCGCCACCGCCGCGCCGCCCGACGACCCGCCCGACGAGCGCGCCGGATCATAGGGGTTGCAGGTCGCGCCATAGACCGGGTTGAACGTGTGCGAGCCCAGACCGAATTCGGGCACATTCGTCTTGCCGATCAGGATCGCCCCCGCCGCCCGCATCCGCGCCGCGATCAGATCATCTGATTTCGGTATGAAATTCCGAAAGATCGGCGACCCTTGGGTCGTGGGGATTCCAGCCACGTTCACCAGATCCTTCACGGCGATCGGCAGCCCGTGCAGCGGCCCGGTATGCGGCGCTGCATCCATCGCCTCGGCCTCTGCCGTCAGGGAATCTGCGTCCCGCAGCGCAACAACCGCGTTCACGTCTCCGTTGACCGTTTCGATCCGGTCAAGCGTGGCTCGCATCAGTTGGGCGGCGGTCAACTGCCCCGAGGCGATTGCTGAAACGAGGTCTGTCGCAGAACGGATCAGGTCCATGGGCGCTCAACATCTGATGGTCGCGTTCACCCTAGCGGCGGCCCCAAATCATTTAAACCCACTGTTTGGATGTATCTTTTGAATTTTTCGCGCCCGGCACAACGACAGCGCCCCGCGGTCCAGCCACGGGGCGTCACTGTGATCCGTCATCGTCGGGAAATCAGGTGTCGGCCTGGGCCTCGGAGCGGCTCTTGCCGGCCACATTCATCGCCAGGGTCGCGGCCATGAACCCGTCGAGATCACCGTCCAGAACCCCCTTGGTGTCGGACGTCTCATAGCCCGTCCGCAAGTCCTTGACCATCTGGTAGGGCTGGAGAACGTAAGAGCGGATCTGGTTGCCCCAGCCCGCATCGCCCTTGGCCTCGTGCGCGGCGTTGATCTCGGCGTTCCGGCGGTCGAGTTCCATCTGGTAGAGCCGCGATTTCAGCGCCTTCATCGCAATGTCGCGGTTCTGGTGCTGCGACTTCTCGGATGAGGTCACGACGATACCCGTCGGAATGTGCGTGATCCGCACCGCCGAGTCCGTCGTGTTGACGTGCTGACCGCCCGCGCCGGACGAGCGATAGGTATCGACCCGGATGTCGGCCGGGTTCACCTCGATCTCGATATTGTCGTCCACCACCGGATAGACCCAGACCGAGCAGAACGAGGTGTGCCGCTTGGCCGCCGCGTCATAGGGCGAGATCCGCACCAGACGGTGAACGCCGCTTTCGGATTTCAGCCAGCCATAGGCGTTGTGGCCCGAGATCTTGTAGGCGGCCGACTTGATCCCGGCCTCTTCGCCCGGGGTTTCCGACTGCAACTCGACCTTGTAGCCCTTTTTCTCGGCCCAGCGGACATACATCCGCGCCAGCATCGCCGCCCAGTCGCAGCTTTCGGTGCCGCCAGCACCGGCATTGATTTCAAGGAAGGTGTCGTTGGCATCCGCCTCGCCATCCAGAAGCGCCTCGAGTTCCTTTTCGGCGGCCTTTTCCTTGAGCTTTTTCAACGCCTCTTCGGCGTCCTTGACGACTTCTTCGTCGTCTTCCATCTCGCCCAGTTCGATCAGTTCGACATTGTCGTTCAGATCGGTCTTGATCGACTCGTAAGTTTCGATCGCATCGACCAGCACCTGACGCTCGCGCATCAGTTTCTGAGCCTTTTCGGGATTGTCCCAAAGGTTCGGATCCTCGACCCGGGCGTTGAACTCCTCGAGCCGGTGCGGCGCGGTCTCGTAGTCCATCCGCTGGGCCAGGAGGTCCAGCGACTTGCGGATATCCGCCACGATGTTCTGAGTCTCGGCGCGCATGGTGTTTCCTGCAATTTCGGGTCTTTCGAGGGGCTCTGATAGACCAGCACCGACCGCTGGGCAAGCGGTCAGTACAGGCCTCCGGAACTGACCGTGCCAAAGTTGGCCTTGGGTCCGACGGTCGTGGTTTCCCCGGTGGATGTCTGCACCTGCCGGCCGGCTTGCTGGACCTCTTCGAACAGCGGCAGGTTCGAACCCATGGCAAATCCGCCGTCATAGGTCAGACCAAAGATCGGATCGACGCCATCGCGGAAATACTCGGCCACAACGTAATCCCCGGTCGCATCATCCGGCAGGCGCGCGCCGCTGAAACGGTCGATCTTGATGAAATGCCCGCCCGGAGGCACGTCGAACGGGCCGCCGCCATACTTTGCCACGGCCTTTTCCATGAAGCTCTGGAACACGGGGCCGCACATCGAGCTGCCATAGGCCCCCCGCCCCATCGGTCGCGGGCGGTCATAGCCGATGTAGCAGCCGGCGACGATGTTCGAGGTAAAGCCGATGAACCAGACATCCTTGGCATCGTTCGTGGTGCCGGTCTTGCCGGCCGTCGGCACCGGCAGGTTGATGACCCCAGCGGCCGTTCCGCGTTCGACAACGCCACGCATCATCGACGTCAGCTGATAGGCCGTGATCGCATCCATCACGCGCGGCCGATCGGTGACGATGCGGGGGCCTCTGTTCGGGGCGATCCGGTCCGAGTTGCAGTCCACGCATTGCCGGTCGTCATGCCGATAGATGGTCTTGCCGTAACGGTCCTGGATCCGGTCGACCAGCGTTGGCTTCACCCGTTCGCCGCCGTTGGCGAACATCGCATAGGCCGCCACCATCTTGTACAGCGTCGTTTCTTGGGCGCCCAGAGCGTTGGCCAGGTAGGGCCCCATGTTGTCATACACACCGAAACGCTCGGCATAGCCGGCAACCACGGGCATCGAGACCTCTTGTGCCAGACGGATGGTCATCAGGTTCCGCGACCGCTCGATCCCGGTCCGCAGGGGCGTCGGGCCATAGAACTTGTTCGAGGCGTTCTTGGGCCGCCACAGGCCCTGCGGCGTGTTCACCTCGATCGGCGCATCCACCACGATGGTCGCGGGGCTGTAGCCGCTGTCCAGCGCGGCTGCATAGACGAAGGGCTTGAAGCTGGAACCCGGCTGACGCAGCGCCTGCGTGGCGCGGTTGAACACCGAATCCTGATACGAGAACCCGCCCTGCATCGCCAGAACGCGACCCGAGTGGACATCCATCGCCATGAACGCGCCCTGAACCTCGGGCACCTGCCGGGCGGACCATTGGCCACCTTCGCCCTCGCGCACCAGAATGACATCGCCGCGCTTGAAGTTCTTGGCGAAGTCACCCTGCATCCACTTGATGTCCGAGCGCGGAATGATGCCATCGGCGGGGCCGTCTTCAATACCGACCGTCAATTGCTGATCGGCGACCTTCAGCACCACGGCGGGATACCACCGGGTCGGCAGGACCACGTCGCGCGGCACTTCGGTGTCTGCCAGGGCCTGGCGCCACGCGGGCTCGTCCTCCAGCAGTTCTTCGGCGATCACCTTGCCGGTGCCGCGCCACTTGCCACGCGAGCGGTCGTATTTCTCCAATGCCTCACGCAGGGCGCGCGCGGCCTCGACCTGCATTTCCTCGTCGACCGAGGCGCGGATGCTGAAGCCACCGGTAAAGAACTCGCCCTCGCCGAAATCTTCGCTCAGTTGGCGGCGAATCTCGTCGGTGAAGTAGTCGCGCGGTGGCAACGCGGTGCGGAAGCTCTCGAAATCGCCGTTCTGAACCGAGCGCAGCGGCTTTTCGACCTCGACCTCGTAGGTGGCCTTGTCGATGTAGCCATTCTGGTACATCTCGCGCAGCACATAGTTGCGCCGCGCCAGCAGGCGGTCCTTCTGCCGCACCGGGTGGTAATCCGACGGGGCCTTGGGCATCGAGGCCAAGGTTGCCGCCTCGTGCGGCTCCAACTCCTGCAGGGTCTTGTTGAAATAGGTCTGGGCAGCCGCCGCCACCCCGTAGGAATTCTGACCCAGGAAGATCTCGTTGAGGTAAAGTTCGAGAATCTGTTCCTTGTTCAGTGTTTCTTCCAGGCGCGTCGCAAGGATGATCTCCTTGATCTTGCGTTCGATGCGCCGGTCACCCGACAGCAGAAAGTTCTTCATCACCTGCTGCGTGATGGTTGACGCCCCACGCACGTTCTCGCCCCTGGACCTGACCGCCTCGAACGCGGCCACCGCGATGCCGCGCGGGTCATAGCCCTGGTGAGAATAAAAGTTCTTGTCCTCGGCCGAGATGAAGGCCTGCTTGACCAGATCCGGGATTTCCTCGGACGGGGTGAACAGTCGACGTTCATGGGCGAATTCGTCGATCAGGTGGCCCTCGCCGGAATAGATCCGGCTGATCGTGGGCGGCTTGTACTGAGCCAGCGACTCGTGGCTGGGCAGGTCGCGCCCATAGATCCAGAACACCCCGCCGATGGTCAGCGCCACCATGAGCACACCCAGTGTAAAAAGGCTGAAGAGTGCCCCGAAAATGGAAAGAACGAACCTGATCACGTGACTGCCCTTGCTTCGCGTTGCCGTCTATATAGTAGCACCCAATGGCGGGGTCAAAACACATGGCATAAATTGGCCGGCGATGCCGGCGTCCCGCCGGAACCCATTCACTTCCGAACCAAAGACCGCTGCATCAGATCGGCCTTTCGCCACGCCCGCAAACCAGTCAGGATTCCGCGCGCCATGCCGGCTCGCCACTCAGGATTCTCAATGTTCTTCAGGTCGCGCGGACTGGACAGGAACCCCAGTTCCACCAGCACCGACGGAATATCGGCCGCCTTCAGAACCGAAAACGCGGCTTCCCGCAGGGGCCTGCGGTGCATCGGCCCACCCTGCGCGGCCATGCCCTCGGCCAGGGCCTGCGCCAGGGCCGCCGTTCGGGGCTGCGTTTCCTGCCGGGCAAGGTCCAACAGAACATCCGCCACCTGATCGTCCGAGTGGCTCAGATCGACCCCGGCGATGATGTCGCTGCGGTCATGGCGTTCGGCGAGTTTGGCACTGGCCGCGTCCGAGGCCTCTTCCGAGAGGGTATAGATCGTGGCGCCGTGGGCCAGCCCCTCGGCCAGCGCGTCTGCGTGCAGCGAAATGAAAACATCCGCGCCAGCCCGATGCGCAAGCGCCACGCGCCGTTCGAGCGAGACGAACCGGTCCTCGTTCCGTGTCAGCGTCACCTTGAAGTCGCCCGACCGAAGCAGAACTTCGCGCAGTTCACGGGCGAAGGTCAGCATCAGGGTTTTCTCGTTGGTGCGTTCCGTCTCGGCCCCCGGATCAATGCCGCCATGCCCGGGGTCGAGCACCACATGCAACGGGGCGCCGCCCCCGCGCGCGGCCGGAACGGCGGCGGGTTCGGGCAAATCCCAGCGGGGATCATGTGGCGCACCGGCTTGTGCCCGAAACTGCTCGGCGCCGACCGGCCGAAGCTGAACAGCCAGTGTCGCGACGCCGGTCGCCTGATCAATATCGAGCCCCGCCTGCTCGATGGCCCGGGGGCGGCCCAGATCCAACACCATCCGGGACCATCCGGGCACGTAGGCCCCATAGGACACGCCGGCGATCCGGTCGGTCCGCAACAACGCCTCGGAGGTCAGGCCGCTCCACTCCACCTCCTGAAAATCCAGAACCAGACGAGGCGGGTCTGACAAAGTGAACAGGCGGTAGGGCACCCCCTGGCTCAGCGCCAGTTGCAGCTGAACGCCGTCGCGCCCCGCATCGGTGATATGGCTCTTTTCCGCGTCGATCCGCGCAAGGCCACCGAACTCTTGCGCGATCACGCCAGAAGTCCACGCCCACAGGAGCGTAAAAATGATGAAGATCCTGCTCATTGCCTCAGATAGCCCGAGATCGTTTGGCAGAACCCTACACCACACCGGCCTCCTTGTGAACGCAGGGCTTTGCCCTCCGCGGGGTCAACGGTTCTGTGCCCCACGCTCGCGCATGAATGCCTTGAGCCTTGCGAGGCCCTCTTCGATGTCCTCGGTCGAACGGGCATAGGAGAACCGCAGCGTCTTGTGGCCGCGCGCGGGGTCGAAATCGAGCCCCGGGGTGGCCGCAACCCCGGCCTTGTCCAGTATCTCGGCCGCGAAGGCGAGGCTGTCATCGGTCAGGTCCGAGACATCGGCATAGACGTAAAACGCCCCATCGGGCGGCGCGATGTTGGTGAACCCGGCCTCGGGCAGCCCCTTGAGCATCAGCGCGCGGTTGGCGCGATAGACGTCCAGATTGGCCTGCAACTCGTCCTTGCAGTCCATCGCGGCCAGCGCCGCGACCTGGCTGGCATGGGGCGCGCAGATGAACATGTTCTGGGCGATGCGCTCGACCACGCGCACCTGATCCTCGGGCACCACCATCCAGCCGACGCGCCAGCCGGTCATCGAGAAATACTTGGAGAACGAGTTGATGACATAGCACTCGTCGGTCAGTTCCAGCGCGGTCACGGCCTTGGCCTCGTATTCCAGCCCGTGATAGATCTCGTCGCTGATGAACGCGGCCCCCTGCGCCTGCGCCGCCTCGATCAGCGCCCCCATCGAGGCGTGATCCAGCATCGTGCCGGTGGGGTTGGCAGGAGAGGCCACCATCAGCCCCGCAAGATCCATCCCCGCGATATCCGCCGGCACCGGTTGCAGCCGGTTTTCGGGCGCGGTGGGCAGGTCCACCGGCACCAGATCCAGCGCCTTGAGGATCTGCCGGTAAGAGGGATAACCCGGCGCGCCGATGCCGATACGGTCGCCGGTGTCGAACAGGGCTGTGAAGGTCAGCAGAAAACCGCCGGAGGACCCGGAAGTGACGACGACGCGCTCGGGATTCAGATCCACGTTGTACCACTCGCCATAAAGCCGCGCGATGCGCTGCCGCAACTCGGGCAGGCCCAGCGCAACGGTGTACCCCAACGCACCCTGCTCCATCGCCTTTTGCAAGGCCTTGATCGCCCCTTTCGGCGCGCCAGTACCCGGTTGGCCGACCTCCATGTGAATGATGCGGCGACCGGATTCCTCGGCTTTGCGCGCGGCCTCCATCACGTCCATCACGATAAAGGGATCTACGTTGGACCGGCTTGAGTTTCGCATGACCATCTCCCATGTTGCGATCATGGCCTTTGAGCGCGTATCCCGGCTGGCGTCAATCCCGGCACTCATTCTTGCGACGGCAGCATGGCTCGTGACGGCCCTGCCCGCCGCCGCGGTCGGGCTGTTGCGGGATCCGGATATCGAGCATGGGTTGCGCGAACTGGCCTTCCCCATCCTGCGTGCGGCCGGGCTGAACACCAACCGCGTCAAGGTTCTGGTGGTCAACGACAGCAGCTTCAACGCGTTCGTCATCGACTACAACACGATCTTCATCAACTACGGCCTGATCCTGCAGGTCGAGCGCGCCGACATGCTGCAGGCCGTCATCGCCCACGAGGCCGCCCATATCGCCAATGGCCATCTGGCCCGTCGCGCCGCGAATTTTCAAAGTGCGCAACGATTTGCAACGCTTGGGACGGCCCTGGCCATAGTTGCCGCCGCAGCCGGCGCCGGAGAGGCTGCCGGAGGGATCGCGGCCGGAACCAGCAGCTCGGCGCTGCGCAGCTTTCTCAGCCACACCCGGGCCGAGGAATCCTCGGCCGACCAGTCTGCCGCCAGCTACCTGCGATGGGCCGACATCTCTCCGAAGGGGATGGTCGATCTGCAGCGGTCCTTTGCCGGGCAGGAATTGCTGAGCCACAGCCTGCAGGACCCCTACATGCGCACCCACCCCATGAGCCGGGATCGGCTGCGGGCGGCCGAGGCCTTTCTGAAGGCAAACGGGGATCCATCACCCCCGAACCCCAACGCCGATTACTGGTTCGCACGCGTCAAGGGCAAGCTGTCGGCCTTTACCCGCGCGCCGTCCTGGACGTTCCGCCGCGCACCCGAAGAAAAAGAGCGCGACATCCGCCTGATGCGCGAAGCCGCCGCCCATCACCAGAACCGAAACCTTGAAAAGTCTCTGGCCGCGATCAACGGCGCATTGGAAATCCGCCCCGACGACCCGTTCTACCATGAACTGAAAGGGCAGATCCTGCTGGAAAACCGCAGGGTCGAGCAGGCTGTCGCCGCTTACAAGCGAGCGGTAGAACTGGCCCCGCGCGATTCCCTGATCCTTGCGGGATACGGACGCGCGCTGCTGGGTGCCGGTCGGGCGAAAGAGGCGCTCGAGGTGCTGGAAGCGGCCCGCGCCCGCGATTATCGCAACGCGCGCCTGATGCAGGATCTCGGGCTGGCCTATGCGCAGACAGGAAACAACGGCATGGCCTCGGTCGTCACCGCCGAAAGATACGCCATGCAGGCCCGCTTTGCGGATGCCGGAATCCACGCCAAACGGGCCATCGGCCTGCTGCCCGAGGGATCTCCGGGTTGGCAACGGGCCCAGGATGTGTTGATTGCCTCGGAACGAATGCAGAAAAGGAAGAGATGATGCTCCGATTTGCCGCCCCTGCCCTGTTGGGCCTGACACTGGCCTCTGGCCCCGCTTCGGCGCTGGACCTCGACGCGATGAGCGCCGAAGAGAAGGCCGCCTTTGGTGCGCAGGTGCGCGCATACCTCATGGAAAACCCCGAGGTGATCCTCGAAGCGGTGGAGGTGCTCGAACAGAAACAGGCCGAGGCGCAGGCGCAGGCGGACCTGGAACTGGTCGCCTCCAACGCCGACGCCCTGTTCGATGACGGCTACAGCTGGGTGGGCGGCAACCCGGATGGCGACATCACGCTGGTCGAATTCATGGATTATCGCTGTGGCTATTGCCGCAAGGCGGTGCCCGAGGTGGCGAAGCTGCTGGAAGAAGACGGCAACATCCGGCTCATCATCAAGGAGTTCCCCATTCTCGGCGAAGCGTCGGTTCTGTCGTCGCGGTTCGCGGTGGCCACCAAGATCGTGGCCGGGGATGATGCCTACAAGCAGGCGCACGATGCCCTGATCGAGTTTGGCGGCGATGTCACCGAGGTCACCCTGCGCCGCATCGCTGACGGGCTTGGCTTGGATAGCGACGCCATCCTGAGCGAGATGAACAGTGACGAAGTGACCCGGCAGATCGCGGAAAACCGCGCGCTGGCGCAGCGGCTGCAGATTTCGGGCACGCCGACCTTCGTATTCGAAACCGAACTTCTGCGCGGTTACCTGCCGGCTGAGCAACTGCTTCATATCGCCGACAGCCTTCGCGACGGAAAAAGCTGAATGATCAAGGGGCGGTGATCCGCCCCTTTTTCTTCAGACCAGGGATTTTTCGAAGGTCGCCTTGGCGAAATCCCCGGCCTCGGGACCGTCGCGGTGAACCTCGGTCCAGCCGTTCGCAAGATAGAACCCGATCGCCTGCGCATTGCCGACAAAGGTTTCAAGCCGCGCCTGCTCATGGCCCTCGGCCCGCATCTGGTTCTCACACCAGTCCAGTATGGCAGTGCCCACGCCCTCGCGGTGCAGGGTCACGTCCACCATCATCAGGTGGATGAACCCCTCCCAATAGATCGCGAACCCGACGATCCGGCCGTTCAGCCGCGCCACGTAAAGGTTCGAGATATGGTCGGCAATCTCGGCGTCTGACTGCCCGCTTTCGATGAAACCGGCGACCGTCTCCTCTCCCAGAAAGACCGACGCGGTTTTCCGCAGCGTCTCGCGCGCGATGGCCTGAACCGGCGCCAAGTCTTCCGGCGTTGCCCGGGATATCCGCAGCCCTTCCACGACCGCTACTCGGCCGCCTCGGCTGCGGCCTCGATCTGGGCGGCCTTCTTCTCGACCTGCTCGACGATGTGGTCAATCATCTGGTCGTTCGACATCTTGTGGCTGGCCTTGCCCGCCAGATAGACCATGCCCGAGCCGGCACCACCGCCGGTAAAGCCGACATCGGTCATCAGCGCCTCGCCCGGGCCGTTCACGACGCAGCCGATGATCGACAGGCTCATGGGCGTCTTGATGTGTTCCAGCCTCTTTTCCAGCGTCTCGACCGTCTTGATCACGTCGAACCCCTGCCGCGCGCAGGACGGGCACGAGATGATGTTGACCCCGCGATGGCGCAGGCCCAGCGACTTGAGGATTTCATAGCCGACCTTCACCTCTTCCACCGGATCGGCGGACAGGCTGACGCGGATCGTGTCCCCGATGCCCATCCACAGCAGGTTGCCCAGCCCGATGGCCGATTTGATCGTGCCGCTGACCAGCCCGCCGGCCTCGGTAATGCCCAGATGGATCGGCGCGTCCGTGGCCTCGGCAATACCCTGATAGGCGGCGGCAGACAGGAATACGTCGCTGGCCTTAACGCTGATCTTGAACTCGTGGAAATCGTTGTCCTGCAGGATGCGGATATGTTCCAACCCGCTTTCCACCATCGCCTCGGGGCACGGTTCGCCGTATTTCTCCAGCAGGTGCTTTTCCAGGCTGCCCGCGTTCACGCCGATCCGGATCGAGCAGTTGTGATCGCGCGCCGCCTGGATGACCTCTTTCACCCGCTTCTCGTCACCGATATTGCCCGGGTTGATGCGCAGGCAGGCGGCGCCGGCCTCGGCAGCCTCGATACCGCGGCGGTAGTGGAAATGGATGTCGGCCACGATCGGCACCGGGCTTTCCTTGACGATCTCTTTCAGCGCCTTTGACGAGGCCTCGTCAGGAACCGAGACACGCACGATATCCGCCCCCGCCTCGGCCGCGGCCTGCACCTGTGCCACGGTCGCGGCGACATCGGTCGTCGGCGTGTTGGTCATGGTCTGCACCGCAATCGGGGCGTCGCCGCCCACGGGCACGTTGCCGACCATGATCTGACGGGATTTCCGGCGGTAGATATCGCGCCACGGGCGCACGTGATTGAGAGACATGAAGGTCAGGTCCGCGTGGGTTCCGGTTCTGCCCGATACATAGGCCGGTCGCGCAGGCCCTTCAATGCCGGTCTTACTCGACCGGGGTTTCGGGCGACTCGATCTCTGCCCGAGCCTCGGCCACCATCCGTGCCAGATCGTCATCCTGTTCGAGATCGGCAACCTGATAAGTCCCGGTCACCGCGTCGATCGAAAGCGGTACGTTCTTGGTCACGACACCGCGTTCCCCGACCGGGCCGTAGTGTTCGCCATTCGTGGCGAAATAGATCGCGCCGCTTTCGCCGGCGCGCAGCAAGGGCGGCTCTTCCGTCAGCGGCACTTCGTAGGTTTCACCCGATTCCATGATCTTTTCGAAGATCGTCGATCCATCGGCGGCCGTCACGCGCACCCAAGACGGCCGTACCGCCACCATCACCAGCGAAGGCGCGACTTCCTCCAGCACCTGCGGCGGCATGGGCTCGGGCTCGCGCTGGGTTTCCGCGATCTGGACCTCGGGCAAGGCCGGGGCGCGGAATGCCCCCACGGTTCTCGGATCCAGAGTCGATATCGGCGCATCGCGGGCCACCAGAACCGGAACGTCCAGAGCCTGCGGCCGGTACAACCGGTCCAGCGCATCGGCATCCGGGCTTGTCATTCCGGCGGTCTGAACATCGGCCTCCCGGTTGCGCGCCTCGTCCAGAGGGTCGAGATCCGACAGGACAAGAGGTGCTTGCTCGACCGGAGCGACCTGAACCTGCTGCACCTCTTTCAACACGGTCCAGCCGCCGTAGCCGATACCGGCGATCAGGGCCAGCAGAACCAGCGACGACCCGATGGCCCTCGGTTCGATCTGGTTGAGGACCGACTCCCGACCGGGCACGAAAGGCGTGTGGGGGGAAATGAACGGATCCCGCCCCATGGGGCCCTGCGCCGGCAGGCCACTTTCCGACTTCTTGACCACCGAGGCCTCGGACGACATGCCATGCGCGACCTGAAAGCCGCTTTCCTTGCAGAATGTGGCAAAGGTTTCGTCGGGATTCATGCCCAGGTAGCGGGCGTAAGAACGAACATACCCGGCAATGAAACCGGGTGTGTCAAACGCGCTGGGGTCGCAATTTTCGATGGCGGCGATGTAGTTGGCCTTGATCCGCAACTCTCTCTGAACATCCAGCAGCGACTTGCCCATCGTCGCCCGCTCGCCTCGCATGATGTCTCCGAGCCGAAGTTCGAAATCGTCGAATCCTTTTGGCCTGACCTTATCCGCCTCTTCGGATTCGCGCTGTGCCTTGCGCCTAATCATGCCTGCCGTCCCATTCTGCCCGCCGCGTGTGTTCCGCGATGCGGCGAATCGTTTCATTCCCGACTCGCCCGCCTCTTTTGTTAGAAAAAGCTTAACACGCTGCAAGCGAGTTGCACACCAAGGCCTTACGTTACCCCGCAAGTTCGGCGCGATTCAGCGCACAATGTGACCAAAGTTCGTCCATCGCCTGGACCAGGCGGTTCATCTCGTCCGGTCCGTGGACGGGCGACGGAGTGAACCGCAGGCGTTCGGTTCCGCGCGGAACGGTCGGGAAATTGATCGGCTGGACATAGATGCCGTAGTTTTCCAGCAGCATGTCGCTCAACTTTTTGGTGTGCACCGGGTCGCCCACGATCACCGGCACGATGTGGCTGCCGTGATCGATCAGCGGCAAGCCCAGCCCTTTCAGGCGCAGTTTGAGGATGCTGGCCTGTGTCTGATGCTGCTCGCGCAGCTCCGGCGCGCGCTTGAGGAAGGCGACCGAGGCCGCCGCCCCCGCCGCAACCGCCGGCGGCAGCGAGGTGGTGAAGATGAAGCCCGGCGCATAAGAGCGCACTGCATCACACATTTTCGCGCTGGCCGCGATATAGCCGCCCATCACGCCATAGGCCTTGGCCAGCGTGCCGTTGATGATGTCGATCCGGTGCGCCAGACGGTCACGCTCGGTCACGCCGCCACCGCGAGGGCCGTACATGCCGACCGCGTGCACCTCGTCGATATAGGTCAGTGCGCCGAATTCGTCGGCCAAGTCACAGATCTCCTCGATCGGGCCGAAATCGCCATCCATCGAATAGACCGATTCAAAGGCGATCAGCTTGGGCGCGGCCGGGTCGTCAGCCTGCAGCAGTTCGCGCAGGTGGGCCACGTCATTGTGGCGGAAGATGCGCTTGGCGCCCCCGTTGCGGCGCACGCCTTCGATCATCGAAGCGTGGTTCAACTCGTCGGAATAGATGATCAGCCCCGGAAACAGCTTGGGCAGCGTGCTGAGCGTGGCGTCATTGGCGATATAGGCGCTGGTGAACAGCAGCGCAGCCTCTTTGCCGTGCAGGTCGGCCAGTTCGGCCTCGAGCCGCTTGTGATAGATGGTCGTGCCCGAGATGTTGCGGGTGCCGCCCGATCCTGCCCCAGCCGCCTCGATCGCCTCATGCATGGCCTCGAGCACCAACGGGTGCTGGCCCATGCCCAGATAGTCGTTGCCGCACCATACGGTGATATCCCGTTCGGTTCCGTCTGGCTGGGTCCAGACTGCATGCGGGAAATGCCCCTTGCGGCGTTCGATATCGATGAAGGTCCGGTAACGTCCTTCTTCATGCAGCTTGGCAATCGCGGAATCGAGCTGAGCAGTGTAGTCCACCGGGTCCTCCTTTATCGTCCCTCCGCCATCTTTCCCTGCGGCGGCAGGACCCCATTCGTCGATGTGAATAAATTCACATTCCTGAATGAATAACTTCTGTGTGCCTTCAGATCAACTGCCTATATCCACGCCCGACGCGGCGGCATTGATTTGCATCAAATATCTATTTAGGCACCGCCCCTCAAGCATAGTTCCGGCCAACGGACGCGAGTAAACGACGCAGGGCGCATCACGTCGCGGCAGTTGTTTCCGATAATATCACTTTTTCTTGCCCGGGCACACTGGACTGTCCCGCCGCCGCTGATAGGTTTCGCGAGAAACCCAGACCCACTCAGGAGCCCCCAATGTCACTCGACGCCGTTCTGAACAAGATCGACAGCGGTCTTCCCACCGCCATTGACAGGTTGATGGAGTTTCTGCGAATTCCTTCGATCTCGACCGACCCGGCCTACAAGGAGAACGTGGACAACGCCGCCGACTGGCTGGTCGCCGACCTTCAAAGCATGGGGATTTCTGCAGAGAAACGCCCGACCCCCGGCCACCCCATGGTCGTTGGCCGTGTTGGCGAGGACGCCGACGCACCGCATCTGCTGTTCTATGGCCACTACGACGTCCAGCCCGTCGACCCGCTGGAACTGTGGAACCGCGACCCCTTCGATCCGGCTCTCGAAGAGACCGAAAACGGTCAGGTCATCCGTGGCCGCGGTGCGTCCGACGACAAGGGGCAGCTGATGACCTTCGTCGAGGCCTGCCGCGCCTGGAAGGCCGTGCATGGCAAACTGCCCTGCCGGATCACCTTCTTCTTCGAGGGTGAAGAGGAATCCGGTTCCCCCTCGCTGGTCCCGTTCCTCGAGGCCCACAAAGACGAGTTGAAGGCCGACCTGGCGCTGGTCTGCGACACGTCGATGGTATCGCGCGGCGTGCCGTCGATCGCGTCGCAGCTGCGTGGCATGCTCAAGGACGAGTTCACCATCATCGGTCCGCGGATCGACCTGCATTCGGGCCACTACGGCGGCCCCGGCCTGAACCCGCTGCGCGAGATGTCCCGTATCGTCGCCTCGTTCTATGACGATGAGACCGGCCGCGTGGCCGTCGAAGGATTCTACGAGGGCGTGCACGAGGTTCCCGCCGACCAGCTGCGGCAATGGGAAAACTGCGGTTTCGACGAAGCCGAATACCTCAATTCCGTCGGCTACACACAGCCGCATGGCGAAAAGGGCTACTCCACGCTCGAACAGCAATGGGCCCGGCCGACGCTGGAAATCAACGGGCTGTGGGGCGGCTACAACGGTGCCGGCTCAAAGACGGTGATCCCCAGCGAAGCCCATTGCAAGATCACCTGCCGACTGGTCGGCGACATGGACCCCGACAAACTGCGGGACAAGATCCGCAAGCACGTCGAGGACCGCCTGTCACCGGACGCCAAGGTCGTATGGGACAATGACTTGGAAGGCTCACCCGCATCCGTGATGAACCTGGACCGCCCGGAATTCGAGGCCGCGCGGGGCGCGCTGTCCGACGAATGGAACCGCGAGGCAGTATTCACCGGCATGGGCGGTTCGATCCCGGTCGTGGGTTACTTCACTACCGTGTTGGGGTTGGATTCCATGCTGGTCGGCTTTGCCAACGATGACGACGCGATCCACTCGCCCAACGAAAAATACGACGTGAAAAGCTTCCACAAAGGCATCCGATCCTGGGCCCGGATTCTGGATGCTCTGACCCGCTGATCAGAGTATTTTGCGAGGCTCTGCCTCGCGCTCCGGGATATTTGCAGCCAGATGAAGGACACGTCCGCACTTCATCTGGCCCAAAATATCCCGGGGGAGCCGCGCGCAGCGCGGTGGGGGCAGAGCCCCCGCCCGCGATCAGCCAATATGTGATACGCGCTTACATGTGTATGACGCGGCCATATGCGTCCAATACACTCTCATGCATCATTTCGGACAAGGTCGGATGCGGGAAGACTGTATTCATGAGGTCTTCCTCGGTGGTTTCCAACTGGCGGCCCACCACATAGCCTTGTATCAACTCGGTCACCTCGGCGCCCACCATATGAGCTCCCAGCAACTCGCCCGTTTTGGCATCGAAGACCGTCTTGATCATGCCTTCCGGCTCACCCAAGGCAATCGCCTTGCCGTTGCCAATGAAGGGGAAGCGGCCGACCTTGACCTCATGGCCCAGTTCCCTTGCCTTGGCTTCCGTATAGCCGACCGAGGCCACCTGCGGGTGGCAATAGGTG
This sequence comes from Ruegeria marisrubri, assembly GCF_001507595.1. Lineage (GTDB taxonomy): Bacteria > Pseudomonadota > Alphaproteobacteria > Rhodobacterales > Rhodobacteraceae > Ruegeria > Ruegeria marisrubri. The sequence goes on along the minus strand of NZ_LQBQ01000012.1, from coordinate 573,291 downwards.
CAGCCGGCGATGCTTTCGGGCTTGACCGGGTGTGCGTGCTTGCCCGCAATCAGCTCGGCGACCATGACGCCTTCGTGGCTGGCCTTGTGTGCCAGCCAGGGCGCACCGGCGATGTCGCCGATGGCATAGAGACCATCGACACCGGTGCGGCAGAATTCATCTGTAACGACATGGCTGCGGTCGATCTTGACTCCCAGAGCTTCGAGCCCGAGGTTCTCCACATTGCCGACGATGCCCACGGCCGAGATCACCGTGTCGAACTCAAGCTTTTCGACCTTGCCGCCGGTCTCGATATGGGCCGTCACCTTGCCCTTGCCACGGTCCAGCTGCTTGACCATGGACTTCTCCATGATCTTCATGCCCTGCTTGACGAACGCTTTCTTGGCAAAGGCGCTGATTTCAGCATCTTCGACCGGCAGGACCCGGTCCATGACCTCGACAACGGTCGTGTCCGCACCCAACGTGTTGTAGAAGCTGGCAAACTCGATGCCGATCGCGCCCGAACCGATGACCAGCAGCTTCTTGGGCATCCGAGGGGGCTGCAGCGCGTGCTTGTAGGTCCAGACCAGGTCTCCGTCGGCCTCGAGACCGGGCAGCTCGCGTGCGCGTGCACCGGTGGCCAGGATGATGTTCTTGGCCGTGAGTTCCTCGGTACCCTTGTCCGTCTTGACACTGACCTTGCCCTTGGCGGGGATCGTCGCCTCGCCCATCACCACGGTGACCTTGTTCTTTTTCAGCAGATGCCCGACACCGCTGGCCAGTTGCTTCGCTACCCCGCGCGAGCGCTTGACCACTGCATCCAGATCGTAGCCGATCTTGTCCGCGCTGAGGCCGAATTCCTTGGCGCGTTCCATCAGATGGAACACCTCGGAGGACCTCAGCAGCGCCTTGGTCGGGATGCAGCCCCAGTTCAGGCAGATGCCGCCCAGATGCTCGCGCTCGACCACTGCCGTCCTGAGGCCCAGCTGCGCCCCGCGAATGGCGGCGACATAGCCGCCGGGGCCCGCGCCGATAACGATCAGATCAAAGGATTGTGCAGCCATGAGTACCCCTCGGCGCCGGTGGATTGGAAAACTAGTTTACCATTAAACTAACTCCTTCCGCGCATCAACCACGGCGTTCCGCGACAAATTTGACGCCAGGTAATACAGCGGACTTTGCGCGGGTTTCAGCCTATACGCGACCCGAGGGAATGTCTAAAACTATGGCATCGCCGCCCTTTCGGCGTAAGATATCCTGTTTCGCATCAATGAATTGAAAGACTTGCCATGGCCAGAACGCTCAAGGATCTTCTGCTTGCCCTCTTGAACGCCACGCTGCTGCTGATGGCTTTATGTCTGTTTCTGGCCTGGAAAGTAGCCTCGACCGTAGACGGGCTGGCCGCCACTTTCGCCCAGAACCTGGAACTTGTTGCGCCGTTGCGCGACGAAGCGGCCGGGTTGCGCAGCGAGTTGCAAGCGATGAGAAGTGATCTCGGCGATGCGCTGCAAGAGAAAGGCGAGCAGTTGTCCGAAGCTTCGCAGCAGCGCATTCAGGCGATCCTGACGCGCTTGGAGGCTGCCGAGCAGAGGCTCGAAACGGCGCAGGCAGGCATCTCTGACCTGTCAGAGGCGCCGGAAAAACTGATCGAGCACGCCATCGAAACTTCGACCGACGCCATCGCCGATAGCGTCATGGAAATCCGGGGCTGTACGCCGACGTCCTAGCCGGCGGCCTGCATTTCACGAACGGTCTGACCGTAGCCGCCACCGCTGACGTAGTCCGCTTCCTGCTCGGTCATCTCGCGGCGCAACGCCTCGTTTCGGTACGGGAACCGGCCGAACTTGCGGATCACCTCGCGATGCGCCCGCGCATGCAGCAGATTGCCGGCGCCGGAATTCGGCATCCTCTGGCACATCAGACGCACGCAGCGCTCCTGGTCGCACAGATTTTCCGAATGCATCATCGGCAGATAGAAGAACTGCCGCGCCGGTTCGTCGATCTTGAGATCCCAGCCCCGGTCCACCGCCCGCTTCGCCGCCGCCAGCGCCGCGCGATCCGTCTCGAAGGCGCGTGCGTCGCCCCGGAACATGTTGCGCGGGAACTGATCCGTCAGGATGATGTAGGCAAGCGATCCGCTCGGGCAGGTCAACCAGAGCGACAACTTGCCTTCACGAGCAGCTTCCCAGGTTCTCAGGAAACGATTGCGGATCTGCGCGTCCAGTTCTTCGTCCTGCAGATACCAGCCCTCGGGACCGACTTCTTCCAACCAGAAACTCAATACTTCTTCAGGACCAACCATTGTCCTTTACTCCGTCTAAACTCCCCCCCAAGGGACGTAACGTCATTAAAATCCGATTTTAAGATCTATAACAGTAACATCTTACTACATTGGCGACATAAAATTAACCTCTACACGACATCTTGAGCTTCCTGCTCTTCCTGCTCGGTCTCGATGACGTATTCCTGCGCGACCTCGACCGCTACAGGAGATACCGTGGGATAAATCGGCGACATGTGCCCGGTTTCGTCCACCGGGATCGACGCGCGCTGGGTCATCCGGTAGAGCGCATAAACCGCCAAAACCAGCAGAAGTGCCGCAATAATAAGGAAAAATCCCGCCGGGCCGAAAATCTCATCTCCCATCAACCAGCCAGTAACCAGCGGCCCTGCGATCGCGCCCAACCCGTTGATGAAGATCAACCCGCCCGACGCCGCGGCCATGTCTTCGTGATCAAGATAGTCGTTGGTATAGGCAATCAGCAGCGAATAGAGGGGGTTCGACATTCCGCCGATGGCAAAGGCCGCGATCAAAAGAAACTCGTATTTCCACCCCACGACCATGCCCATCAGGGCGCCCGCACCACCGAGGACCGACACCAACAGGATCAGGATTCGCCGATCCATGCGGTCCGACAACCATCCGATCGGATATTGCAGAAGCAATGCGCCGACATAAAAAGTCGCAACGAACAGCGACAGCTCTTTCAGAGACAGTCCGGCCTTCGCGCCATAGACCGCGCTCATGCCGAACTGCGCCGAAAAAATGCCGCCCAGCAGGAACATGCCGACGCAACCCAGGGGCGAGGTGTTCATCAACTCTTTCAGCGACATCGGCTGGGTGGTGTCGAAGGCAGGGGTTGGTGAGATCGACAGCAGGATCGGTGCGAAGGACACCGAAACAAGAATCGAGGCGATCACGAAGGTTTCATAACCTGCGGGATCTCCGACCAGCATCAACGCCTGCGCGCTCACGATCCCCATCATCTGCACGATCATGTAGAGCGACAGGGCCTGCCCCCGGTTCTCGTTGCTGGCCGCGTTGTTCAGCCAGCTCTCGGCGGTCACATAGACGCCCGAGAAACAGAAGCCGATCACGACCCGCCCGATCGACCAGGCGATCGGGTCGGTCAGCATCGGATACATGATCATCACCGCCGAAATGAACGACGCCAGAGCCGCGAAGACCCGCACATGCCCCACGCGCCGGATCATTTCCGGGGTCAGCTTGGACCCACCCAGAAAGCCCACGAAATAGGCCGACATCACGAAGGACATCTGGAAGGTGGAAAAGCCTTCGATCTCGCCGCGAACGCCCAGCAGCGTCCCCTGCAGGCCATTGCCCACCATCAGGAACCCCATCCCGAGAAGAAGCGCCCAAGCGCTGGAAAGAACCTGAAGCATATGGGCCTCCGCAACCGGGTGTCAGAATTCGGCGTCAGAAACGATCTGACACCGGCTTGGTCGCGCTTGTCCATTACATTTGAGGGATTCGATCCTGAAAACGCGCCATTCAGGGGATCAAAAGCGACGCGTCCCCGTAGGAGAAGAAGCGGTACCGTTCGGCGACGGCATGGGCATAGATGCGCCGCACGCGATCCTGCCCCATCAGGGCCGACACCAGCATCAGCAGCGTGGACTTGGGCAGGTGGAAATTCGTCATCAGGGCATCGGTGACGTGGAACTCGAAACCGGGATAGATGAAGATGTCGGTCTCTCCCTCCCAAGCCTCGATCTCGCCCCCGCGCGCGGCGCTTTCGATCAGGCGCAGCGCGGTGGTTCCGACCGGGATCACGCGCCCGCCCGCCGCCCTTGTCGCGCGGATTTCTTCGGCGGCCTGCTCGCTCACCCGCCCCCACTCGGCATGCATCTTGTGGGTGGTCACGTCCTCGACCTTGACCGGCAGGAACGTGCCTGCCCCCACATGAAGGGTGACATGCGTGAACGCGACACCGCGCTCGGCCAGTTTCGCCAGCAGCGCCTCGTCGAAATGCAGAGAGGCGGTCGGGGCCGCGACGGCACCCGAATGGCGCGCCCAAATAGTTTGATAGTCGGTTTTGTCGCGCTCGTCCGCCGGGCGTTTGGCCGCGATATAGGGTGGCAGCGGCATCGCGCCTGCCGCTTCCAGCGCGCTGTCGAAATCCTCTCCGGACAGGTTGAAGCGCAGATAGGCCTGCCCGTCCTCGACCCGCTCGAGCGTCGCGCTCAGTTGATCCGAAAACACGATCTCTTCACCCGTTTTCACCTTTTTCAGCGGCTTGAGTAGCGCAGCCCATGTGCCGTCGGCCTGTGGGTCCAGCAAGGTTGCCTCGATCGCGGCGGAAACCGGACCCTGCGCGCTTTGCCGATGACGCCGCCCGCTCAGCCGCGCCGGAATCACGCGGGTGTCATTGAGAACCAGCCGGTCGCCCGGGCGCAGCCAGTCCGGCAGGTCGATGACGGTGGCATCCGTGATCGCATCGCCCTGTGCCACCAACAACCGCGCCGACGAGCGCGGGCTTGCCGGGCGGGTGGCGATCAGGTCTTCGGGCAGGTCGAAATCGAAATCGCTGAGTTTCATGGGCGCGCATTACCCCGAGCCGAGAGATTCGGCCACACCGGCTTTAACGATCGCCATTGCCGAGTTCGAAGGAACGTTCGTTTTCGGGTGCCTCCGGCGCAGTGATGCCCGATCCGCCTTCGGGCACGTTGGGTGGCGGCGCGCGCATCAGATCCCTCAGAAAGACCGGCGCCAGGCCCGACAGCGGGTTCACAGCGACCTGTGGATCGTCCAGCGGCCCCTGGAGTGTGTAGTTGAACGCGAAGACCCCTTCGCCCTTGCGCGTCAGCACGCTGCCGATCGCGTTCACCAGGTAGATCGGTGAAATCGCGCCCTGCATGTCCAGCCACCCCTGCTCGGTGTCGATCCGGCCATCGAAGGACAGGCCGATCGACGGGCCCACCGCGCTGCCGCTCAGAACCGTGACCTCGTTCGGAGACAGCCGCATCTTGCTGTCGATCGTGTTGAAGAAAATGCCCTGCCCAGCCATTTCATCCAGCAGCCCGACGACGCTGATGGCGTTGAGCAGCGCGGCCATCGCCGGCGCATCCTTGATCCGTGTGTTCGAGACTTTCAGAACCGCATCATAGTGGCCCGGCCCGATCACCGGCTCCAGCGCCAGCCAGAAATCGCCGCCATGCGCCTGGTTCAGAATACCGGCGGACCGCACGACGCCGCCCGCGTCCGACGACTGCAGGACAACGGCGCTGCGCCCTCCGCGCGGCGATACCTCGCCCGCGACCGAGGCCCCACCGTTCACCTGCGCGGTAAAACCACCCTGAATCCCGCCCGTCGTCGTGAACTCGCCCCGGAAACCGGTCATCGCTATCGTGTCGGTGACCTGCAAACGGTCGAGCCGCACCTGCAGCAATGGCCCGGCCCCGCCACCGCCGCTGCCTCCCGAACCGAACGTCGCGCCGCGCATGTCAAGGACGCCGCCCAGAACCCGAATATCCGGCACCGGCCGCCCCCGCGCCACCAGATCGACCGGAACCGCCAGCCAGTTGCCCACTTCGAGCGATGAGAACGAGATGCGCTCCATCTGCCGGTCGTCCGAAAAGGTTATTTCCCCGTTGGCGCGCAGTCCGGCCGCAGTGATCCGCAGGTCATCGACTTGCATGTCCTCCCCGAGGGCCACTTCGATCGCCATCTCGCCCGCGCTGTCGGGGGATTTACTCCAGCCGAGTTCCGGGACGGACAAGCCAACGCCCACGAGGTCGGACCGGGCGGACAGGTAAGGCTCCTGGCCGCCCCCGATGTCCACCGTCACATCGGCGAGGCCCTCTCCAGTCAACATGCCGTCGGGCAGGTTGGCCCGGATTTCCTCCATCAGACGCGGCGACAGTTCTATCTGCCCCGTCAGCCGGCTGCGTGCGCTTTTCTTGCCCACCGGCTGGCGCCATGTCGCCGTCATCGGAACCTCGCCGAACAGGCCGTAGCCAGACAGAACGACCTGCGTGTGGTCCCCCTGCAGTTGCAACCGGTCGGCGCTGACGGTGGTGCCCGGCACCAGCTTGTCGCTGCGCACATCTTCCACGCTGCCGGCAAAGTGAAACTCGGTATCCTCGAGCTTGAGGCCCTTCTTCAGCGGCAGGGCCAACGTCCCCTCAAGGCGAGCGAACCCTTCGGCCAGGTCCACTGGCTGGTTGGCCTTGGTCATCAGCGCGAGCGGCGGGCGATCCAGCAGCGAAAGCGCCGCCGTCACGCTGCCGCTTGCGCGAATGCGCGCGATGGCGGGCGTCAAGCCCTTGATGGAGATGTCGGGAATGATGAAGGACGTGCCAGCCGCATTCACCGCCCCGCCTTGATCCGGCACGACCCATCCGCGCTGTGCCGTGACCGAGAAGCGGCGGTCGACCAGACTGGCCTGTCCCCGCGCATCGACCAGCGGCGGCAGGGTGCGCGCGAACCTGATCCGCGCCCTTTCGAAATCAAAGTCGGCATAGATGTTTGGCGCCTCCCCGGGCCGCAGCCGGAGGGCAAGGTCCAGATCCTTCAGCAGCCCCTCGGCCAGGTTCTCGCTGACCCATTTGCGCGGTTTCTTCGCCACCGCTTCGGGCCAGTATCCAAGCAATTGTTCCGGCGTCATCCGGTCCATTCCGGCATCCACCCTCACGTCCCAGCCGTCGGCGGCACCCGTCAGGCTCCCCGTCGCTCTCAACCGGCGCCCTTCGTGTTCGACGACCATCTGACCAAGTTGCAACCGGAACGGCGCCAGCTTCATCTGGAAATCGACCTCGGCGCCGGACAGTTCCAGCGGCTCGGGAAAGACATCGGCGGGATTCACCCGGATGCCCGACAAACGGAACTGTGCCGTGAGGGACTGCAACGCCCCCGCCTCGACCCCTTCCAGCGACGCCCGCCCTTCGGCCAGCGCCGAGCCCCAGGCCGAAACGATGGAAACCTCATCGAAAAGCAGCGCCTGCGCGGACGGATCATAGGTGAAATAGGTCCGGGCGGATTCGAACGGGATCGGCCGGGTTTCGGCGTTGGGTTGCAACACGCCTTCGCCGATCTGCAAAGTGGCAAAGAGCGGCCCCAGGGCCCTGTCCTCGTCGATGCTGCCCCGCAGGGCCCCGGAAATCGGGGCGCGCAGCACCTCGAGCCAGGCCAGCGCCGGGCTCTGGCCCGCGATATCCTCGGCCGCCAGATCGGTCACGGTAATGCCGAACCGCGCCTCGGGAGATCCGAGTGTGCTCGAATAATTCGCTTCGATCTCGCTGACATAGTCACGGCCGCCGAGCAATGAGAATCCGGTGGCGACCCGGATGTCGCCCCCGCTGCGGGTCACCTGCACCCGGCCACTGTCCAGCGTCCACGACCGCCCCTGCCGCAGATCCCGGTAATCGAGCGTGACGCCATCAAGCTCAAAGGCGGTCAACGCCGACAGGGCCGGTGACAGAAACAGGTTGTCGGATTGCTCGATCAGCCCCGCAAGGTTCGGCGCCCGGTTCACCGGTGCACTGTCGGTGCCGACCGTCAGCGAGACCGTGCCCTCTTCATCCCGCAGCAGGAACACATTGGCCCCGCTGAGGAAAATGCGCTTGGGCCGGACCTCGCCCCGCAGAAGCGGCCGCATCGCCAGGCTGGCCCGCATGTCCGACACCTGCGCGATCTGCCGCCCTTCGGCATCGCTGATGGTCACGTCCTGCAACCGCAGCCGTGGGCGCCAGCCTTCGTGTATGACGAAACTGACATCGCCAAAGCGCAGTTGCAGCCCTCCGAGAACCTGCTCGAGCCGGGCCTCGACCCGATCGCGCAGCCAGTCGGGGGCATGCATCGTCTGCCCGATCACCATCAGGGCGGTGACGGCTCCGAGGAACAACAGGATGAACACGCCACGCATGGCCCACAGCCCCGCGGTGCGGCGGCGCGATCTGCGGACCGGCCTGTCGCGCGCCGGCTTGGCCTTGAGCTTGTCACGCCGAAGAAATTTCCTTCCCGCGCCTTTCAACTCGCAGGCCCCGGCCTAATATGCGCAGCAACCAAAATCATGATTCCGCCGGAGAAAACCAATGCCCGAAATTTCCGACCTCGCCCCTGATTTCACCCTTCCCCGCGACGGCGGCGGAGAAGTGACCCTGTCGGACCTGCGTGGTCATGCCGTCGTCCTGTTCTTCTATCCCCGCGATGATACCCCGGGCTGCACGAAGGAATCCATCGGTTTCTCGGAACAGCTTGACGCATTTGCCGAATCCGGCGCCAAGGTGTTCGGCATCTCTCGCGACAGCGTCGCCAGGCATGACAAATTCGTGGCCAAGCACGGGCTGACCACGCCGCTGCTGTCCGACGAGAATTCCACCGTCTGCGAGGATTACGGGGTGTGGGTGGAAAAGAACATGTATGGCCGGAAATCCATGGGGATCGAGCGGTCGACCTTCCTGATCGACCCCGAGGGCCGGATCGCGCGCATCTGGCGCAAGGTCAAGGTGCCCGGCCATGTGGACGAGGTGCTGGCGGCGGTGCGCGAGCTGGGCTGACCGCGGGTTCTCTCGACCCGGCCGCCCGTCCGCGCTATCAGGCGGCAACGGATACAAGGAACGGAGCCTGCGCGTGCCCAAGACCCTGACCCAGATGGCGACCGAAGTGCTGACGACCGGGGACGGCCGCGCCAAGACCGCCTTGTCGCGCAAATACGCCGCCGAGTGGTTTGCCTCGCGGAATGGCGAGGCCCCCGAGATCGAGATCGGCACCGCCAATCCCCCGATGCACCCGGCCCGCCCGGACAAGCCGGAACTCCTGTCGCCGCGTGACGTGCCGAAACGCCGCCCCGGCTCCGAGGCCGGCCGGATCGCCTTGCTGCATGCCGTGGCGCATATCGAGCTGAACGCGGTGGACCTGCACTGGGACATCGTCGCACGGTTCGGGCATGTGCCGATGCCGGTTGGCTTCTACGACGACTGGGTGAAATGCGCCGAGGAAGAATCGCGCCATTTCGAGATGATCTGCGACTGCCTCGAGTCGATGGGCAGCCATTACGGCGCCCTGCCCGCCCACGCGGGCATGTGGCGCGCGGCCGAGGACACGGCCGAGGACCTGATGGGCCGGCTGGCGGTCGTGCCGATGGTGCTCGAGGCCCGTGGCCTGGACGTAACCCCCGGCATGATCGAGATTTTCCGCAAGGCCGGGGCGCAAAAGGCCGTCGAGTCGCTCGAGGTGATCTATGCCGAAGAGGTCGGCCACGTCGCCTATGGTTCGAAATGGTTCCACTTCCTCTGCGGCCGCGAGAACGCCGACCCCAAGGACGTGTTCCATCAGCTTGTGCGGAAATACTTCCACGGCGCGCTCAAACCCCCGTTCAACGAGGAAAAACGCGCCGAAGCAGGACTGCCGCCGGATTTCTATTGGCCCCTGGCCGAGGACATGCCGCTGCCGGGGAAAGCCTGAGCCCTCCGAAAGTCGACCGAAACCTCCGGGCGATCGGCGGATTTTTGCTCAGCATGAGCGTGAAATCACTCCAGTTTTGGACCGAATGGTTAACAAACTTGCCCAAATGCCACCTCGCCGCTATTCAAACGGCCCAAGGGCCAGCCGACCACTCGAAACTGGCCTTGGACGGGGATGACAGTAAAGGATAGACGCGTGCGAACACGTCTGGGGATCAGAATTCACGCTCTGCTCGAGAAACAGTTTCCCGAACGCAGGGTTTTTCTCAAATCCGACACTGACACACGGTTCATTCGGCTTCGATCCGAAACCCAGATTGCCGCGGTGGCAGGCGTTGCGGTCATGGTCGTCTGGACCATCGTCGCCACGGCGATTCTTCTCATGGACAGCATCGGCTCGGGGAATTTCCGCGAGCAGGCCCGGCGGGATCAGGCCATTTATCAAGAGCGCCTGAACCTGCTGTCCCAGGAACGCGATGCCCGTGCAGAAGAGGCATTGGCGGCACAGGCGCGCTTCAACGCCGCGCTGGCGCAGATTTCGGCAATGCAGTCCGAGTTGCTCAAGTCCGAGAACCGCCGCCGCGAGTTGGAAACCGGCATCGAGGTCATCCAGAAAACCTTGCGCGAAACAATGAAGCAGCGCGAAGACGCCCGGGCGCTGTTGGCAAAACTCGAGCAGGACACGGGCGAAGACGCCGCCGCGAAAGAGTCGGCGGCGTCTACCCCCGTGCAACTGGCCTTCATGTCCGAGGCGCTGTTGCGAACGGCCGAGCAACGCGATGCGATCAAAAGCGACGCGCGGGCGGCATTGGATCAGCGCGCCGAGCTGGAACTCGAAATCCAGCTGATGCGTGAGCGCAACGACCAGATCTTCCGCCAGTTGGAAGAGGCAATGGCGATCTCGGTCGAACCGCTGGACAAGATGTTCCGCCAGGCCGGGATGCCGACTGACCGGATCATCGAGGAAGTGCGCCGTGGCTACAGCGGTATCGGCGGGCCTCTGACCCCCATTTCCTTCAGCACGCGTGGCGAGGAACCGACCCCGGACGAGATCCGCGCGAACAAGTTGCTGCAGCAGATGGATCAGCTGAACCTGTATCGGATCGCCGCCGAGAAGGCGCCCTTTGCCAGCCCCGTCAGGGCGGCCGTCCGCTATACCAGCGGCTTCGGCTACCGCCGCGATCCCAAGACCGGTGGACGGCGCATGCATAACGGGTCGGATTTTGCCGGCGCACATGGCACCGACATCTTTGCGACGGCGGACGGCGTCGTCACCCATGCCGGGTGGCAGTCGGGTTTCGGGCGCCTCGTGAAGATCAAGCATGCCTTCGGGATCGAGACCTATTACGCCCATAACACCAAGATCCGCGTCAAGGTCGGCCAAAGGGTCTCGCGCGGAGATCATATTGCTGATATGGGTAGCACCGGACGGTCGACCGGAACGCATCTGCACTACGAGGTGCGCGTGAATGGAAAACCCGTGAATCCAATGACTTACATCAAGGCTGCGAAAAATGTTTTCTAAGAGCAAAATCAACGAGCCCGCATCCAAGGCACCTGAAACCGCCAAGCCTGCCGCCCCGGCAGCACCGGCAAGCCCTGCCCCGGCAGAAAGCAAGGCCGCCGCGCCCAAGCCCAAGCCGCCGGCATCCGTCCTGTCGTCGGATCTGCACATCACCGGCAACATCAAGACCACTGGCGACATCCAGGTCGAGGGCACCGTCGAAGGCGACATCCGCGCGCATCTTCTGACCATCGGCGAAACCGCCACCATCAAGGGCGAAGTCACCGCTGACGATGTCGTGATCAACGGCCGCATCGTGGGCCGGGTCCGTGGACTGAAGGTGCGTCTGACCTCGACCGCCCGCGTCGAAGGCGACATCATCCACAAGACCATCGCGATCGAAAGCGGCGCCCATTTCGAGGGTTCGGTGCAGCGTCAGGACGACCCGCTCAACCCCGGCCGTGCGGCAGCCAAGCCCGCCGGCAACCCCGCCGCGGCCAAGGCCGACGTCAGCCAGTAAGCCTGACACCGGTCACGACGGGCCATTCAAATCGAAAGCGCGCCGCGGTCCCTTCTGCGGCGCGTTTTCTTTGCGCCGACTGCGCCTCGGATCGGCGGTCGTGCCTGACGCCGAGCACCCACCCAAAAGGCCCGATCCGAAATTTCTTTTCAAAACATGCATGTGGCGCTTACATTTCCATATCCATTTCGGGAGGAGAATAGATGACTTCAAAGCTTTTAGCGGAATTTCTGGGGACGTTCTTGCTGGTGCTGGGGGGATGCGGCAGCGCCGTTCTCGCGGCCGGTGTGGCCGATGTCGGGATCGGCTGGCTGGGCGTCAGTTTCGCCTTTGGCCTGACGGTCCTGACCATGGCCTATACCGTCGGACATATTTCCGGCGGCCATTTCAACCCCGCCGTCAGCCTGGGCCTGATGATCGCCGGGCGGTTCGAGGCCAAAGAGCTGATCCCCTATTGGGTCGCGCAGGTGGTGGGTGCGATCGCCGCCGCCGCGGTGCTCTATGTCATCGTTTCCGGCGCGCCGGATTTCTCGGGCGTGGGCGGGTTCGCCTCGAACGGCTATGGCAGCGCGTCACCGGGCGGCTATTCGATGACGGCCGGCCTGGTAACCGAGATTGTTCTGACAGCCTTTTTCCTGTTCATCATCCTCGGCGCCACCTCTGCGGGCGCACCGCCGGGATTTGCGCCGATCGCCATCGGACTGGGGCTGACGTTGATCCACCTGATTTCGATCCCGGTGACCAACACCTCGGTGAACCCGGCGCGTTCGACCGGCGTGGCGCTTTTTGCAGACGGTCCTGCGCTGGCGCAGCTATGGCTGTTCTGGGTGGCCCCGCTGATCGGAGGAGCCATCGGCGGCATCGTCTGGAAACTGGTTTCGCCCGACGACTGACCGAAACCGCGGTTCAGCCGAAACGAAGCGCCGCCGGCCCGGCGGCGTTTTCAATTGGACAAACACGTTTCTTCAGGGCCACAGGCGATTTTCGCGGAATCCGGCGCGAAGCAACCGGATTGCACATTTCGCTTGAACATCCAGCGGCGTGACCGGGCCGGCCTCAGTTCCCGGTCATCCAGATGCCGTCCGGCCAGAAGGCGTGAAAGGCAAAGGCGAACATCACGTCATGCACCACGTCGCGCCCCTGGCTGTCGCGCACGCGGATCGAGCCCACGTCCCTGCCCTTGCTGATCTGCCCGCTGTCCAGGGCCGAGGCCTGTCCTGCAACCCAGCTGATCCTCACGCCAGCCTCGTTGACCTCGCCCGCCTGCGCCAGCCGTGTCAGCGGCCACGCCCTGTCGCCCACACGGACGACACGTTCCAGCGGGTGAATTCCATGCGGAGGCATCTCTCCGGAATAGAGGAACGGTCTGCGCGAGCTGTCATAGCCCCGGTAAGGGTTGCGCCCGTAGGACCGGTTGTAGGCGGGTTCGGCCATGACCAGCCCGTCGGGGTTTCGCGCGGTGAATTGCTGCCAGCTCTCCATCCACGAGGGCAACATCCCGAGTTGCGTTCCCGTCAGTTCCCCGACAATGGCCTCGCCAAGCGCCTGCTGCCACCAGCTTTGGGTCTCACGGTCATACATCACCATGTCCGAATGGCGCAGCTTGCCGCTGACGCCGAAACTCAGCACGCCGCGGCGGGTGCGCCTGTCAAAGGTGATGGCCGAGTTGCACAGCGGACAATAGGTCACCGCGATCGGGACGTCTCCAACGCTGTCATTCACGATCTCATGCCACATCAGGTAGCGGATCGGATAGGCGCGCGGCTGCTGCCCGCCGATTTCCACCGTGATGACCGGTTCGCGTTTCCCGATGCGCGTTTCGTCCCTCACGGCAATGAATTGCGGATCGTCCAGCGCCGGGATGCCATCCTTGGGCGGCCCGCCGGACAGGATCTCGGCCCAGTTTTCTACGCTCGTGCGGCTGAAATCGGTCTCGGGCCACTCGTGGCGCCAGAAATCCGGATTCGCCTGCAGCGCGGTGGCCGTGACCAGCAACAAAAGAAACGAGAGTAGACGCATGGATCATCCGTTTCGTATCCAACGCGCAGATGATGGAGCGATGCGGGCCGCCGCAACAGCCCCCTGCACGCAGTCGTGAAGCCGCGTGCGCCCAATGCTGGCCCGGCGCCGAGTGACGGCGCCGGGCAGGCCGTCAGTCGGTAACGGTGACCTTTTTCATCACGTCCGGCTGGCCGATCACCGCGCCATTCGGACCGGTGCCGCGCTTGATCGCGTCAACCACGTCCATGCCGCCGGTCACCTTGCCGACCACGGTATATTTCCCGTCAAGGAAGGGGCCCGGCGCGAACATGATGAAGAACTGCGAGTTCGCGCTGTCGGGATCCTGCGAGCGCGCCATCCCGACGATGCCACGGTCATAGGTGATATCCGAGAACTCGGCCGGCAGGTCGGGCCGATCGGACCCACCCCTGCCCGCATAGCGCATGTCGCCGCCCAGCTTGCCGAACTGCACGTCGCCGGTCTGTGCCATGAAGCCGTCGATCACGCGGTGAAAGACCACCCCGTCATACTGGCCTTCGTCGGCCAGAGCGGTGATCTGCTCGACATGCTTCGGCGCCACGTCCTCGAACAGGTCGATGGTGATGGTGCCGTTGGCCTCGCCCTCGACCTCGATCTGCAGGCCCGTGGCCAGCGCGGGGCTGGCCAGCAGGGCAAAAGCGGCGGCCAGCTTATACATCGGCGGCCACCTTGACGCTGATCATGCGGTCGGGGTTCGCGGGCGGCTCACCGCGGGTGATGGCATCGATATGCTCCATCCCCGAGATCACGCGGCCGTAGACGGTGTATTGGCCGTTGAGGAAGTGGTTGTCCTTGAAGTTGATGAAGAACTGCGAGTTGGCCGAGTTCGGGTTGGCCGACCGCGCCGCGCCCAGCGTGCCGCGGTCATGCGGCAGCTTGGAAAACTCGGCCGGCAGGTTCGGCAGCGACGACCCGCCGGTGCCCGCCATGCGGATGTTGAAGCCGTCCTCCATGTCGCCGTGCTGCACGTCGCCGGTCTGGGCCATGAAGCCGTCGATCACGCGGTGAAAGCACACGTTGTCATACTCGCCTGCGCGCGCCAGTTCCTTCATGCGCTCGCAATGCTGGGGTGCCACGTCGGGCAGCAGCTCGATGACGACGGGGCCGTCCTTGAGTTCGATGATGATGGTGTTTTCGGGATCCTTGATCTCGGCCATTTGGCCCTCCTGTCGTTGGATATTGCGCAAATACCTATGCCGCGGCCGCGCGAATGCCAAGTGACGCATTGACCTGAGGGCAAAATGCAGGAAAAGAACCGCCCAAATCCAATAATAGCGGCGGAGCGAAGCGCATGGGCTGGAAAACACTGGACGACATGGACCTGAACGGCAAACGGGTGCTGGTTCGCGTGGACATCAACGTGCCGATCGTGGATGGCGTGGTAACGGACTCGACCCGCATCCGGCGGATTGCGCCCACCGTTCGCGACATTCTGGCCGCGGGCGGCAAGCCGATCCTGCTGGCGCATTTCGGCCGCCCCGGCGGCGAGCGCCGCGAGAACCTGTCGCTGAAACAATTGATTCCCACGCTGGAGCGCGCCTTCGAAACCACCGTCCAGTTTGCAGCCGACTGCGTCGGCCCGGCGGCGGAACTGGCCGCGGAATCCCTGCAACCGGGCGAGGTTCTGCTGCTGGAGAACACCCGCTTCCACGCCGCTGAAACCAAGAACGACCCCGAACTGGCCGCCGGAATGGCGCGTTTGGGCGACATCTACTGCAACGATGCCTTTTCCGCTGCGCACCGGGCGCACAGCTCGACCGAGGCGATTGCCCACCTGCTGCCCTCCTGCGCGGGCCGCCTGATGCAGGCCGAGCTCGAGGCGCTGGAAAGCGCGCTCGGCAACCCGAAACGCCCGGTGACCGCCCTTGTCGGTGGCGCCAAGGTTTCGACCAAGCTGGAACTGCTGGGCAACCTGATCGAGAAGGTTGACTACCTCGTGATCGGTGGCGGAATGGCCAACACCTTCCTGGCGGCCAAGGGCTATCCGGTCGGCAAGTCGCTGGCCGAGCGCATCATGAAGGACACCGCCGCCGAGATCATGGAAAAGGCCGAGGGCAAGGGCTGCAAGATAGTCCTGCCCAAGGACATCGTGGTGGCGAAAAAGTTCGAATCCCACGCCCCGCACGAGATCCTGCCCGCCGACCAGTGCCCCGAGGACGGGCTGATCCTGGACGCCGGCCCCGAAAGCGTGGCCGAGATCGTCAAGATCTTTGAACAAAGCCAGACGCTGATCTGGAACGGCCCGCTGGGCGCTTTCGAGCTGGAGCCGTTCGACGCCGCCACCAATGCCGCGGCCCTCAAGGCGGCCGCGCTGACCCGCGCCGGCAAGCTGACCTCGGTCGCCGGTGGCGGCGATACCGTCGCGGCGCTGAACGCCTCGGGTGCGGCCGGTGACTTCTCGTATATCTCGACCGCGGGCGGCGCCTTTCTGGAATGGATGGAAGGCAAGACCCTGCCCGGCGTCGCGGCGCTTGAACAATAAGGCTGCCGCTCTGTCACGGCACTTTGAAACGCCCCTCCGACGGGGCGTTTCTGTTTCATTGCAAGGAATTTCCCGCCGCGTGTCTTTTGGGGATTCACAAGCCGAATCACCTGTGACATAGTGATTTCAGATGCCCGCCAAGGGCACGTTCATTGAGGCAGTATTCATACGGCAGTAACCAGGTGTCCCGTTCCAACCGGCCCGGTGTGGGCTCAATTCTCTTCTTTGCGGTGGCTTTCATGCTGGGTGTGTATTTCACCTTCGCAGCCGTGCAGGGCGACTACGGCCTGTTCCGCAGGGTCGAGATCGCAGCGGAACGGGACATCCTGGAGCGCGACCTGGCAAAACTGCAGGCCGAAATCGCCGAAATGGAAAACCTGACCCTTCGCCTGTCCGATACCTATCTGGATCTGGATCTTCTCGACCAGCAGGCCCGCTCGGTCCTAGGCCTGCTGCGCGCCGACGAAATCGTCATCCGCTGAGCCGGAAACAGCCCCTCCCGACGCTGCGTCACATTTCCTCTCGCCAGATCGGCGCAAATGGTTTATGAGATAGTTTAACGCTAAACTATCTTGCCGAAAGGGGGAGAGCGCCGCAATGGCCACGCGAAAGAGTTCAAAGAAACCAAATGTTTCGGCCGATGAGCTGAAACATTACTACCGCGAAATGCTGCTGATCCGCCGATTCGAGGAAAAGGCAGGTCAGCTCTATGGCATGGGTCTGATCGGCGGCTTCTGCCACCTCTATATCGGGCAAGAGGCCGTCGTCGTCGGGCTCGAGGCCGCTGCCGAGGACGGCGACAAGCGCATCACCTCGTATCGCGACCACGGCCACATGCTGGCCTGCGGCATGGACCCGGGCGGCGTGATGGCCGAACTCACCGGGCGCATCGGCGGCCTGTCCAAGGGCAAGGGCGGCTCGATGCACATGTTCTCGAAGGAAAAGCATTTCTATGGCGGCCACGGCATCGTGGGCGCGCAGGTGCCGCTGGGCGCGGGTCTGGCCTTTGCCGACAAGTACAAGGACAACGGCCGCGTGACCTTCACCTATTTCGGCGATGGCGCGGCCAACCAGGGCCAGGTCTATGAAACCTTCAACATGGCCGCCCTGTGGAACCTGCCCGTCGTTTTCGTCATCGAGAACAACCAGTACGCCATGGGCACGGCGCAGTCGCGCTCGACCTCGACCAAGGACATCTACCACCGCGGCGAGGCGTTCGGCATCCCCGGCGAAATCGTCAACGGCATGGACGTGCTGGCGGTGAAGGAGGCCGGCGAAAAGGCCGTGGCGCACTGCCGCGCAGGCAAGGGCCCCTACATCCTCGAGGTCAAGACCTACCGCTATCGCGGCCACTCGATGTCGGACCCGGCCAAGTACCGCACCCGCGAAGAGGTGCAGAAGGTGCGCGAACAGAGCGACCCGATCGAACATGTGCGCGAACTGCTGCTGTCCGGCAAGCACGCGTCCGAGGACGACCTCAAGGCGATCGACAAGGAGATCAAGGAGATCGTCAACAAGGCCGCCGATTTCGCCAAGGAAAGCCCCGAGCCGCCCGTCGAAGAGCTCTGGACCGACATTTACGCCTGAGAGGACGAACAAGACATGGCAACCGAAATTCTGATGCCTGCACTCTCGCCCACGATGGAAGAGGGCACCCTTGCCAAGTGGCTGGTCAAGGAAGGCGACACCGTAAACTCCGGCGACATTCTGGCCGAGATCGAAACCGACAAGGCGACGATGGAGTTCGAGGCCGTTGATGAGGGCATCATCGGCAAGATCCTGATCCCCGAGGGCACCGAAGGGGTCCGGGTGAACACCCCCATCGCCGTGCTGGTCGAAGAGGGCGAAGACGTCTCCGCCCTGCCGTCGGCTGCGCCCGCGGCCGACGCGGGCAACGAGGCCGCCGCGCCGGCGGCGGTTGAGGCACCCGCACCCACCCCTGCGGCGGCACCGGCCGCGCCCGTGGTGGATCTCTCGCCCGACTGGCCGGCCGACGCGCCGATGAAACAACAGACCGTCCGCGAAGCCTTGCGCGACGCGATGGCCGAAGAGATGCGCAGCGACGAGGACGTCTACCTGATGGGCGAGGAAGTCGCCGAGTATCAGGGCGCCTACAAGGTCTCTCAGGGTCTGCTGGACGAATTCGGCGCCCAGCGCGTGATCGACACGCCGATCACCGAGCACGGCTTTGCCGGCATCGCCGTGGGGTCTGCCTTTGGCGGGCTGAAGCCGATCGTCGAGTTCATGACCTTCAACTTCGCGATGCAGGCAATCGACCAGATCATAAACTCGGCCGCCAAGACGCTTTACATGTCCGGCGGTCAGATGGGCTGTCCGATCGTGTTCCGCGGCCCCAACGGCGCAGCGGCGCGCGTGGCCGCACAGCACAGCCAGGACTATGCCGCCTGGTACATGCAGATCCCCGGCCTGAAGGTGGCGATGCCCTACTCGGCCGCAGACGCCAAGGGCCTGCTGAAATCAGCGATCCGCGATCCCAACCCGGTGATCTTCCTGGAAAACGAAATCCTCTACGGCCGGTCCTTTGACGTGCCGCAGGTCGATGACCTGACCGTGCCGCTGGGCAAGGCCCGCATCTGGCGCGAAGGCACCGACGTGACCATCGTCAGCTTCGGCATCGGCATGCAATACGCGCTCGAAGCCGCCGACAAGCTGGCCGAGGACGGCATCAGCGCCGAAGTGATCGACCTGCGCACCCTGCGCCCGATGGACACCGGCACCATCATCAACTCTGTGATGAAGACCAACCGCCTTGTCACGGTCGAGGAAGGCTGGCCGCAGGGCTCGGTCGGCAGCTACATCAGCTCGGTGGTGATGCAAGAAGCGTTCGACTATCTCGACGCGCCCGTCATCAACTGCACCGGCAAGGATGTGCCCATGCCCTATGCCGCGAACCTGGAAAAACTGGCGCTGGTAACCACCGACGAGGTGATCGCCGCCGTCAAACAAGTGACCTATCGGTAAGGAGCGACTGACAGATGCCCACCGAAATCCTGATGCCCGCCCTTTCGCCGACCATGGAGGAAGGCACGCTCGCCAAATGGCTGGTCAAGGAAGGCGACACCGTCTCCTCGGGTGACCTGCTGGCCGAGATCGAGACCGACAAGGCCACGATGGAGTTCGAAGCCGTCGATGAAGGCATCGTCGGCAAGATCCTGATCCCCGAGGGCACCGAGGGGGTCAAGGTCAACACCCCCATCGCCGTGCTGCTGGAAGAAGGCGAAAGCGCCGACGACATCGCCGCAACCCCGGCCAAGGCGCCCGAGGCTGCCCCCGCAGCCGACGCGGGCAACGAGGCTGCCGCCCCCGCGGCATCCGAGGCGCCCGCCCCTGCCCCGGCACCGGCGGCACCGGTCAAGGCCGATGGCGGGCGCATCTTCGCCTCGCCGCTGGCGCGCCGGATCGCCGCGCAGAAAGGACTGGACCTGGCGCAGATCAAGGGCTCGGGTCCGCATGGCCGTATCGTCAAGGCGGATGTCGAAGGTGCGACCGCAACTCCGGCCATGGCACCGGCACCGGCCGCTGCGGCAACCGCCGCACCGGCCCCTGTCGCAGCCCCCGCCGGCCCCTCGGCCGACATGGTGGCCCGCATGTATGAAGGCCGCGCGTACGAGGAGGTCAAGCTGGATGGCATGCGCAAGACCATCGCCGCCCGTCTGGCCGAGGCCAAACAGACCATCCCGCATTTCTACCTGCGCCGCGACATCAAGCTGGACGCGCTGCTGAAGTTCCGCAGCCAGCTGAACAAGCAGCTGGAATCCCGCGGCGTGAAGCTGAGCGTCAACGACTTCATCATCAAGGCCGTCGCCAACGCGCTGCAGCAGGTGCCCGAGTGCAACGCCGTCTGGGCGGGCGACCGGGTGCTGCAGCTGAAACCCTCGGACGTGGCCGTGGCCGTGGCGATCGAAGGCGGCCTGTTCACCCCGGTCCTGCAGGATGCCGACAGCAAGTCGCTGTCCGCGCTCTCGACCGAGATGAAGGATCTCGCCGCCCGCGCCCGCGAGCGCAAGCTGGCCCCGCATGAATACCAGGGCGGCACCTTCGCGATCTCGAACCTGGGCATGTATGGCATCGACAATTTCGACGCCATCGTGAACCCGCCGCACGCGGGCATCCTGGCCGTCGGCACCGGCGCCAAGAAGCCGGTCGTGGGCGAGGACGGAGAACTGACCGTGGCCACCGTCATGTCCGTCACGATGTCGGTGGATCACCGGGTGATCGACGGCGCGCTTGGGGCTCAGTTACTGCAGGCCATCGTGGACAACCTTGAAAACCCGATGGTCATGCTGGCCTGATCTCGAAATCAACCAACGGAAAAGGGGCGCCGTCCAGCGCCCCTTTTTTTTCATAAATCAATTCAGTGGCTTGCGGAGCGTGAACACACCCCGCATCTGACCCATTTCGAACCCGCGCGCCTTGTCCTCTGGGTAAAGCTCGGCCAGCGCCTCGACGACCGGCGGCTCCACGTTGTCTCCGCCGTGACAGGCAAGACAAACCTCGCCGGTCGGAATGGCCTTGACCATGCGAAAGACCTGCTGGCCGTCCTCTTCCACGATCTCGGCCTTGACCAGTTGGTCTGCCTTTTCGCCGCTTTCCTGCCGTTTCAGGAATTCCTCGATGGCAGCCGCCGTGTAATCATCCGGCGCATTCTTGGGATTGCGCAGCTTGTGGCTGGACCGGGCCACGGTCCAGCCGCTTTCCTTGGAAACCTTTTCCGCGATCATCGGGGCCTTCACGTTGCACACGGCAATCGCGTCAACCGGCCCGCCCGACTTCATCGCCGCCTGCAGCTCGGCCTTCAACGCTCCGCCAAACTCCTGCATCAGGGCCTTGCCCTCTTCGGCCAGCGCAGCCTTGTCCTGCGCCATCGCAAGATTTCCTGACACAGCCAGCGCCGCTGCGGTCAGAACGGAAAGTGCTTTCATCATGTTCTCCTGTCAAAACGATCCGGCAAAAGCCGGTAATATTCAATGCCTAGAATATGACAGAAAATCCCTGCTCGCGCCAGAGCAAGGATTTCCTTGAAAGTTGTCCGCAGAAAATACCGGCTCAGCTCCGGAGGGTCTGGTCCATCTGAACCGAAGGCTGATCACATCCGGCTTCGCCGACGACCTTTGCCGGGATGCCGGCTACCGTCTTGCAGGGCGGCACTTCGGACAGAACCACCGATCCGGCCGCGATCCGGCTGCAATTGCCAACCTTGATGTTGCCCAGAACCTTGGCCCCCGCCCCGATCAGCACGCCATCGCCGATCTTGGGGTGGCGGTCCTCTTCTTCCTTGCCGGTGCCGCCCAGCGTCACCGAATGCAGCATCGAGACATTGTCGCCCACGACCGCCGTTTCACCGATCACGATGGAATGGGCGTGGTCGATCATGATGCCCTTGCCGATCCGCGCCGCCGGATGGATGTCGATTCCGAAGATCTCGGAACTGCGCATCTGGAAGAAATAGGCCAGGTCGTGGCGGCCTTGCGTCCACAGCCAATGCGCGACTCGATAGGCCTGCATCGCCTGGTAGCCCTTGAAATAGAGAATCGGCTGCAGCAGCCGGTGGCAGGCCGGATCGCGTTCGTAAACGGCCATCAGATCGGCCCGCGCCGCCTCGATCAGGCTTGAATCCTTGGCATAGGCCTCTTCGACGATCTCCCGCAGGACCATCATCGACATCTCGTTCGAACACAGCTTGGCAGAAATGCGGTAGGACAGCGCCCGCTCGAGGCTCTTGTGATGCAGGATGCAGGCATGGACCAGCCCCCCCATCAGCGGCTCTGTCTCGACGGCCGCCTGGGCCTCGATGGTGATCCGATCCCACACGGGGTCCACGGTACTCAGTTTTCTGCGCGTTTCAGCCATGGCGTTTCGTCCTTTGCTGGGCATAGAATACCCATCTAGACCTCAAATTGCCAAACGCAAACCCCTGATACGCGACACAACGGGAATGAATGAGACTGCACTGAACCATTTCGAGCACTTGATCCGCGCGAAACTGGCCGAACTGGAACAGGGGTCCGAGGCCGGGCGCGAGGCCCGTTCCATTGTCGAGCTGGATCAACAGGCCGTGGGCCGTCTCAGCAGGATGGACGCGCTGCAGAACCAGGCCATGGCACAGGCGCAGCAGGCCCGACGCGACCTCGAGGCAAGACGCCTGAGGGCCGCGCTGGACCGCATCGCCGAGGGCGAATACGGCTATTGCGAGGATTGCGGCGAGGAAATCGCGCGTGGTCGCCTGGAACTCGACCTCGCCGCCAGCCGCTGCGTCAGCTGCGCATCGGGCTGAGCCTGGACTGGATCAGCAGGCGCAGAACCATTTCGAAGCAACTGCAATAGTGCAGATCGTCGAAACTCGGCTCGTCCGCCAGCGGCCGCTTGCGGGCCGCCGACATCAGCGAGCCGTTTCCGAACTGCGGATGCACCCTGCCCGTCGCGATCACATGACGGTCGGCAGCCTCGGCCTCTTCGATCATGCGCAGGCACAGGCCCTCGCGCTCGTCGGGCGGTGCCCATAGCAGGGCCCGCGCCGCCGAGCTGACATCTCCGTGCAGAACCGGACGCATGGGGCGATTACCCGACCGCGACGGAGGCAAACGGCCCCGGCCCGTAGGCCGCCGAAACCTGCGCCACTTCGACCTCGTAGGCCCCGACGATCCCGTCCGCTGCCTGCGCGCTGGCCGCATATGTCCAATTCGGCGCGGCCAGCGCCACCTCGCGGAGGATGCTGCCGCCCTGCCGGACGCGCAGAAGGTAGGTCTCGCTTTCCTCGCCCAGCGGAACGTCCAGACCGCCCCAGCCGTCCCCGTCAATCCGCGTGCGCCGGACCCAGGAAAACACGGTCCCGCTCGCATCCGTCTTGGCCGTCAGATGCACCGGGGAATACGGTCGCAAGCCGTTGCCATCGAATGCCTCGATCAAATGGGTATAGGACGGGTCGTCATAACCACGCCTTGCCGGACCGATGCGATAATGCTTGGCCACCCGGCGCTCCGATCGCGTCAGGCCGGTCTGGACGACCCGCGCATCCAGCAGAACGAACATCGAGCCCGCAGGCCAGACATCGGGCATCAGCGCGTCGCTTCCCAGCTGTCCGCGCAAACGTCCGGAAAGGGCGTAGACCTCCGGCGCCACCAGATCGGCCACGCTAAACTGGAACAGCTCCCAGTTTCCGGGCGTCCCGTCCCCGATCGCGGCCAGGTTGGCCCCGTTCAGAACCGCATCCCGCGTGCGGGATTCCAGCGCCCCCGAAATCAGCTTGACCTGCAAGGCCGGCCCCTCGTCCCACAGCCCCGCGGACGCGCGCGGCAGGGCGGTCTCGGTAAACCCGATCACCGCGCGCTCCGCGATGATCTCGCCCAGCGCGTAGTCCTCGTCGTTGTCCGAGCGGTAAACCGCGACGGTCCCCGGCCAGGGCTCGGCCGAAACTGCAAGGTAAGGGGCGTGTGGGGCCTCGTCGCCGGTGATCAGCGGCAGGTCCAGAAACACCGGCAAGACGGGCGTCGGCGCGACGAATGGCTTCACGCTGACCTGATCCAGAGGAATATCCACCGGCTGGTAGACATTCGGCTCGATCCGCACCGCCTCGGCGATCTGCATCTCGGCCTGCTCGATCCTGTCGATGCGGTAGAGCTGACCGGCAGCGCCATCGGCCCCCGGCAGGCGCACCACATCCCCCGCGCCCAGCGCCATCAACGAGGGCGGCAGGGCAAAGCGGGCCGTCTCGCGCGAAACGCGCGCCTCGCTCAGCCAGCGTTCCACCGTCTGTCGGCCTTCGGCCCGCGTCATCGACAGCGGCATCTCGTTTCCGGCGACCGCATGTGTCTCGGTGTCGCCCAGAACCGCCTCTTCGGCCACGATGTCGTGGTCGGCATCCGACTGCACGAAGCGTAGCCGAACCCGCCCGGTCATTTCCGCTTCGGCCTCGCGGCGGTATTCGACCGTGCCCTCCATCTCGGTGCTTCTGGCGAACTGGTCAGGTTCCAGAACAGTCTCGCGGCGTCCGTCCCTCATCCGGAACTGCAGCACCCCGTCCCGCTCGATAGCGTCGAACCCATAGCGCAGCATCAGCGGTTGCAGCTGCGACCGGGCGTCCGAGACGTCCTCGACCGCATAGCCCCGCACCGTGCCCCACAGCTGCGACACGTCCAGCGCCGTCACCCCGGACCGATGGCAGATCTCGGTGACGACCGAGGCCAGCGAACGGCTGCCCGAGCGCCCGTTCAGCCAGTGACCACGCGCCTGGTTCACACCGTCGCTCCACAATCCACGGCGGTTCGGAAAGTCCGGGAACGGGCGCGCGTCCCACGCCCAGACATAGGCGTTGGACATATCGATCATCCGCCCGCCGTAAAGCGGCGAGACCGGGTTGTTTTCAGGGTCGTCCCAATACCCCAGCACCGCCTTGAGATACTGCGCCTGGATCAGGTCGTCGCGCGATCCGTCCGAGTATTTCGGCAGGGTCGATTCCGAGGATTTCGGATCGAGAAACTTGTTCGGCTGGTTGGTGCCCTTGTCGATCGCCGCGCATCCCAGTTCGGTGAACCAGATCGGCTTTGACCTGGGCACCCACGCGGTGGGGTCGGGCTGACGGATCCCACCGATCCTCTCGTGATGGGTCTTTGACCACCAGTTGCGCAGGTCCTTGTAGCGCCAGATCCAGTGTTCGCCGTGCTCGCGATCCTCGATCGGCGTGCGGATCTGCGCATCCGCCGCCTCCTGCGAATGGTAGTACCAGTCATACCCCTCGCCGCCTTCGATGTTTCCACGCAGATAGGACAGGTCATAGATCGACTCGGCCCCGGACTTGGCGTCCAGATGTTCGTCCCCATCGCGCCAGTCGGACAGAGGCATGTAGTTGTCGATGCCCACGAAGTCGATATTGTCGTCGGCCCAAAGCGGGTCGAGGTGGAAATACCGGTCGTTGCTGCCGTCCTGCGGCTGATAGCCGAAATATTCCGACCAGTCGGCCGCATAGCCGATCCTGGTCTGCGGCCCCAGCAGCGCCCGCACCTCGGCCGCCAACGCCCGCAGCTGCGCCACAGCCGGAAAGCCCGAGGCGCCCCGGATCTGCGTCAGCGAGCGCATCTCGGAACTGATGCAAAAGGCCGAGACCCCGCCCGCCGCAGCGCACAGCGCGGCATAGTGCAGGATGAACCTTCGCAGACCCCACTCATCGGGGCCGTTGTAGGTGACGACCCCATCACCCACCTGGAAATCCGAGGCCGAGGCCGTGCCAAAGAAACTCGCCACCTGCGCATCGGCCGTTGCCGTCCCGTCCGGAGAGCCGCTGCGCCCCGGCGCGACGCTCAGGGTGATCCGGCCCCGCCACGGCAGATGCGGCTGGCTGTCCGCGTCCGACCAGGGGTCGGGCAGCCCGTTGCCCTCCAGCTGCTCCATCAGGATGAACGGATAGAACATCACCCGCTTGCCCGATGTCTTCAGATGCCGGATCGCCTCGACCACCGCCGCGTCTGCCGGGGTGCCCCCGTAGATCGGGCGGCCATCGACCCGGGCGATTTCAGGCGCGGTGGCCCGCGTCTGCCCCGCTACGCGCCAAGGCATGTTCGCGCCATCGACATTGGCCCGCTCGACCTTGGGCCGGATCTGGCACGTGTTGCAGCGCAGATCGCTGCCGAACCACGACACGATCAACGAGGCCGCGCCGACACCGGGCAGCTCGGTCTCCAGCTGATCCATCGAGGTCAGGAAATCCGTCTTGCCCGACGGCGCGTTCGAGTTCGCCGCCCAATGGCTGCCGGGGCCGTTGGAATAGTTCACCTGCGTCGTCGCCAGCGAATACTCCCCCGTTCCCGGCATCAGGGCGACGCCCTTGACGATCTTCGGCAGACGCTCGGAATAATCCGGCAGGCCCTTCTGCTCCGGCCGGACGACCTCGAAGGAAAACTGCGGCACCCGGTTGCCGAACCGCTCCAACTGCAGATCCTCGATCACCACATAGGCCGTCCCGCGATAGGCCGGAACGGTCCCCGCCCCCTCGATCGCCTCGATCAGAGGATCGGGCAGCTGGGTCGCGGTGCCGCGATAGACGCGCATGTTCAGATCGGCATAGGGGATTTCCTCGCCATCCGCCCAGACGCGGGTGACCCCCGCGATCTCACCCGCGCCGACCGCGATGGCCAGCGAAATCGAGTAGCTGTGGCTCGTGGTGGTCGTCGTGACCGTCGGCTGACGCGGCGCGCCCTTTCCGCCACCGCCGCCACCGCCGGTTTCGCTGACCGTGGTCGTCGTGGTTTCCAGAAAATCCGAGGCCCAGATGACCTGCCCGCCCACGCGCATCCGCCCATAGACCGTCGCGACCGGCGCGCCCTCACCCGTTTCTGTCAGGCGGAACCGGTCCATCTTGCCGGTTTCGACGACCTCACTGCCGCCGCCCATCACCCGCTGGTCCAGCAGTTTCCGGTCGATGACACTGCCCAGCGTCGCGCCGACCGCCCGTCCGATGACGGCGGTGGACAGCCCGGCCACCGTTCCGCCGATCGAGCCTCCGATTGCCGCGCCCGCCGCCGACAAGAGTATGGTTGCCATCAGATCACCTCCAAGGGAAATTCGAACCGCGCGACGATGCGCTGTCTCCAGGGCTCGCTCAGCGAGTTCTCGACCACGCCGCGCCCGGAATAGGCATGGATGAAGCGCGGGGCCTCTCCGACCGCCGAGACGATCCCCACATGCTTGGCCACCGCGTGTGCCCGCATCCTGAACAGCAGCACGTCGCCCGGTGCGAGGCCGGTCAGGTCCTTCTCGACCAGATGCCGCCGCGCCGCCGCCCACATCCGTTCCTCACCCTGAGGCTCGGACCAGTCCATGCTGTAGGCCGGTACTGCCTCGGGCTCATCGCCGACCAGCTCGCGCCACACGCCCCGCAACAGGCCCAGGCAATCAGCCCCCGCGCCACGCACCGACGCCTGATGCCTATAGGGCGTTCCCAGCCATGCCCGGGCCGCCTCCACGATTTGCTCACGGGCTATCGTCATCTCCGACTGCCCCCCTTGTTCGCGCCGCTCTTCTTCGGCACGGCCATTGCCCAGTCTTCGCTGGGCAGATCGGGAAAGCCCTGGAAGTTGAGGAAGTTGTTGAACTTCAGCCGACAGGTTTCCGTCCGCTTGTCGCAACCGGCTTCCAGCTTGATCCGGTCGCCTCCGGCGATCCCGCCGGGAATGGCTTGCCACAGCTCGACGACCCTGTAATCGCCTTCGAAAAAATCGTCCTTGATGACACCCCACAGCCCCTGGGCCTTGCCGCCCTCGACCGTCAGGCGCCCGCGCTGGAACCACCCCGGCTCAAACCCCTGGAGCCCTTCGAAATAGAACGCACGACCATCCTCGGACCAAAGCAGATCGATCTCGGCCGAGTATCCCGGCCGAGACAGGTCGAACCGGCAGTTCCCATCCCCCAGAACCGCCGTGCAGGGCTTCTGATAGATCCGCCCCTGCGGCTGGTTCAGGGCATCCGTCAACCCGCGGATCTCGGCGTGAAACGCTCCACCGGACCTGCGCAATTCCCCGATCGAGCCCCGGAACTGCAACCACCGCTCATCCGGCTTGGCCCAGTTGACCAGCCAGGCGCGCACCTCGGCGCCGTCGAAACGGCCGGCCTCGATGTCTTCCTCGGTCACGGCCGCGTCCGACAGCACGCCCATGGCCTCGCTGTTGTCGATCGACAGACCCGTCGATTGTTCCAGCGCCATGGCCGTCAGCCCCGTATTCGCCCTGAAGGTCACCCCCTCGAAGGCCATGTCCAGATCATGATCCGTGAAACCATAGGTCACGCCATCGGCCCGCGTGATCGCCCAGCAGCGGCAGATCGTGGTCAGCCCGGTTTCCACATGGGCGCGAAACGCCTCGCTCATCCCCGCCATCAGACCCGCACCTCCACGACCGGAACATTGGGCACGTCGCCGGCCTGGAAACTGGCCACGCTGACCTGGATCCGGTCGGTGTCAAAGCGCACCGGCACGTCGAACTCGAACCCGGCGGTGATCTGAGCGTCTTCGACGGGCGGATTGGCAAAGGTGATCAACCCCTTGGTCAGGTCCACCTCGTAATCCACGCCCTCCTTCATCTCGTCCTGCTCGACGCCCACGCGGACCGTGCCCAAGACCGGCTTCACGATGGGCCGCTCATAGCTGAACCCGCCCGAGGCATAGGTCTTGATCAGCTGGAACACCGTCGTGGCCCCGTCGCCCCGCGCGATTACCTGATCGTCAAAGCGTATCTCGGCCGAAGCCGCGCCCGATTTGAAATCCGACCAGTCCTTCCAGCGGAACCCGAACATCTGCCCGCGCCGCGCCTCGAAGAACGAAATCAGGGTCTCCACATCGTCCAGAGACCGCATCCCCAGCCCCGCGTCATAGCGCCGGCGCGAATGGGCCCAGGGCGTGTTGCGCTCTTCATAGCCATTGGCCAGCGTGACGATGTCGGTATGCCTCTCGGGCCCACCCACCGACCCAAAGCTCAGATTGGCGGGAAACCTCACCTCGTGAAAATTCATGGCTTTCTCTCTGATTTATCGGTTGCGGCTGCCGCGCCCCAGGGCACGGCTCATCTGGGCGGCGATCTGCCCCTGGCTGCGGCGGAAGCCCTGCACGTCCGGCGTCGTGATGTTCATCACCACGTTGACCGCGCGCCCCCCGCCCGAGTTGCGCACCCCCAGCTTGCCGTCCGGCCCGCGCGCCAGCGGCATGATCGCCTCGGGGCCCGCCTCGCCCATCAACCCGATCCCGCCCCGCATGGGAAAGGTCGTGGGCCCGCTGATGACACCGCCATTGGCAAAGGGCATCACCCGCCCCTGGGAAAAGCTGCCGCCGTCGGCAAAGGGCAAAATGCCCTGGACAAGAGAGCCCACACCCTTGGCCAGCACCCCGCCGAAATGATCCGTCACGGGCTTGATCGCAGCCGAATAGGTGGTCTGGATCATCGAGCGCGCAACGGTTTCCAGCGCGTCCGACAGTTTCATCCCGTCAAAGACCACACCGTCAAAGGCCCGCCGCAGCCCCTTGGACAACCCCCGCTCCAACGTCGCGACATCCTTGCCGGTTTCGGCGAAGGCCGCCCGGACGCGCCGCAATTCGGCGTCGAACCCCGCTGCCATGGCCGCCGCGTCCCCCAGGGCATCTCCAAGCGCCTCTCCCCTGTATTGCAGGTCATCGAACCCGTCATGCTCCGCCATCGCTCTCTCCTTTCGTCCTGTCGGGATACGCGGCCAGAAGCGCATCCAGCCCCGCCCGGTCCATCGGCACGGAACCCGCCCCCTGCCCCAGCATTAGTCGGAACTCCGCCGGGGTCAGGTTCCAGAACTGATCCGGCGTCAGCCGCAGCCCCGACAGCCCCGCCCGCATCAGCGCGGGCCAGTCGAACCCGCTCATGGCTCGCCCGGCACCATGAAGGCCCGCGCCAGCAATTCCGCCGCCGCCCGTGCCGCGGCCATCGGCCCGCCCTCGATCTCGGCCCGCAGCATCTCGGCGCGGGTCACATCCGCTCCGCCGCCCCGCAGGCCCGCCACGATCAGCGCCAGCACGTCGCCGCTGGAATAGGCACCGCCCTCGAACCGCTGCACCAGTTCCACCAGCGACCCCGCACCCAGGTCCTGCTCCAACTCGGCCAACGCCCCCAGCGTCAGCTTGAGCACCCGGCGCTGACCGTCGATGGTCAGCGCCACCTCACCCGCCCACGGATTGGCCATCACAACGCCACGAAGGTCAGGGCGCCGGCGCTGGCCAGGCTCATCTCATAGGTCGCCTCGCCGTTGTGCGAGCCGGCATACTCGATCCCCGTGACCTGGAACGGGCCCTCGACGATGCCGAAATCGGGGATGATCACCTGGAAGGCGGGCGTTTCGCCGTCAAAGAACAGCTGCCGCGCGCGTTCATCCGTGCCGGCGTCCTTGAACACGCCCGATCCGGAAATCGAGGCCGACTTGACCCCCGCCCCCGACAGCAGCTCGCGCCAGCCGCCCTGGCTTTCCAGGCTGGTCACGTCCACGCTTTCCGCGTTGAAGCTGATCCGCGTGGCGCGCAGCCCCGCGATGGTCTCGAACAGACCGCTGCCATTCATGTCCACTTTGACCAGCAGGTCCTTACCGTTCTGGGCACCCATGTCTTTTCTCCGAATATTGATTGCTCAGTCGTCTTCCACGCGGGCGCGGAATCTCAGGTCGATCTGGCGGATCGCGCCGCCCGTTCCGGTGCGCCGGGCCGAGGCCCGCTCGAACCACAGCCCCACCAGCCGGCCCCGCGACAGGATCAGCGGCGCCGCCAGCAGCGCGTCGCATACCGCCCCGGCCAGCGTCTTGGCCGTCGAAAAGCCCGCCGCATCCGTGACCACGGAAATCGTGAACCGGTGCAGCGCACCGGTGCCGGTCCCGTCGGACGCCTCGCGCGCCTCTTCCGGCCCCAGCGCCACATAGGTCCGGGGCACCGCCCCCGAGGGCACGGCATCATGTATCGCGCCGCCCGACAGGGCCTGGACTTCGGCATTTGCCGACAAACACTGGAACACCGCTTCCTGAAGCGCCGCCGAAACCGCGTAACTCATGCCGCCACCTCCTCGTCGGCGAAACAGACCAAGTAACGCCCAGCCGGGTCGCGCTCGCTCACCGCGCGAACCGCAAAGATCCGGGATCCGTCCCGAAACCTCTGGTTTGGCGTCGGGCGCATCGGCGACCCCTCGGGCGCGCCCCGCACCACGATGCGGTGACTGACGCGCGAAACCGGCACGCCGGCCACCTGCCGCTCGGACCCGCTGCGGGCGGTCACCTCGGCCCAGAGCGTGCCGACGGCCTGCCAGTCTTCGGCAAAGCCCCCTCCACCGTCGGCAATCCGTACCGGCGCCTCCAGAACCAGCCTGCGGCTCAGTCGCGGGGCCTTCATTGCACCACCCCCGCGCCAAAGCGCACCATGCGATACCGCTGGATCAGGCTGGTCACGCCGAAGGGCATGCAGCCATCCCCAAGCGCCGTCTCGTCGCGGTATTCGTAGTAATGCGCCGCCAGCAGCAGCACCGCTTGCCCCAGATCCGCCGGCAGCCCGCCCCAGTCGGCGGCCATCCCGGCGAAAAAGGTGATCTTGACCGACCCTCCGGTCGTCACCGCCGGCAGGCACGTCGCCGTCGGGCGCAATCGCGGGCGCTGCCCGTCGCGCTCCAGCCGGTAGGCGGCCGCATCCACGACGACCTCCTGGCCGGCCGCGTCCGTCAGCGTCACCGAAGCCACGCTCTGCACCGGCGCGACGGGCAGCACCTCGCCGCTCCGGTTCCGCCACCCGTTCAGGCTCCAGGAGAACATCCGCTCGATCAGGACTTTGCCGGTCCGCGCTTCGATCGCCGCGATGGCGGCCCGCAGAAACCCCTTCAACACCTCGTCCTGAACATTGTCCTCGGCAAACCCGGAGCCCAATCGCAAATGCGCCTTGAACTGCTCCACCGGCAGCGCGGCGTCCGGAACCGAGGTTTCTTCCATCAGCATCATCAACTCACTCCGCAAGCTCGGCCCCGTCAGAGCCGTTTCTTCAGAAAATGCGGGCGCGCGCCGCCCCACGTTGCTCGGACGGAGGGGAGCAGCTAGACAACGCGGGGGATCTCAGCCCGGCCCGCGCCCGCGACCCGAGGCGGTCTGCCCGCCCCGGATCCGGCACCGATTAGGCGGTGCCGAATTTCACCAGCTTGATGGCGGCAAAGTCGCTGACATCGCCCCCCACGCGTTTGGTGGCGTAGAACAGCACATGCGGCTTGGCGCTGAACGGATCGCGCAGCACGCGCAGGTCGGGGCGCTCGGCAATGGTGTAGCCGGCCGAGAAGTCACCGAAGGCGATCGAGTAGCTGTCGGTGCCCGGGTCGGGCATGTCCTCGGCGATCAGCACCGGATAGCCCATCAGGCGCGCGGGCTCGCCTGCGGCCAGGCCGTCCGACCACAGGAAGCGGCCGTCGCTGTCCTTGAGCTTGCGGATCACGCCCGCGGTTTTCGAATTCATCACGAAGGTGCCGTTCACGCGGTACTGCGCGCCCAGCGCATAGACCACGTCCACGATCGCATCGGCATCGACGCCGCCCGCGACACCGGTGGGCACATAGCCCAGATTGCCCCAGGTCCAGACGTCGTTGTCCACCTTGGCATGGTTCAGAATGCCCTTCGGCTTGTCGATTCCGTCGCCGTTGATGAAGGCCGCAGCCTCGGCGCGGGCGAACTTGTCTGCGATACGGCCGGCAAGCCAGCCCTCGACGTCGAAGGCACTGTCATCCAGCAGCCGCTGCGAGGCCTTGGGCAGGGCGCTCAGCTCGTGCAGCGGGATCGAGATGCGGTCGATCGACGGGGTGCCCGTCTCGGTGGCGGCCGCGTTTTCGTCGGCCCAGCCCGCGCCCACGTCGGTATGGTCGATCAGCACGTCGAACGAGTTCGCCTCGACATTCACGACCGACGCGATCGAGCGGATCGAGGCGGTGGATTTCAGCACCGACTTGATCATCTCGGCGGTCTGCGGATCGACCAGGTAGCCGCCATCGCTGTTGACGGCGGTCGACAGCGACTTGGCCTCCATCTCCAGCCCGCGCAGGGCATCGTCGTCGCCCGAGCGTACATAGGCGTCAAAGGCCTTCTGGTGCGGCGCCTCCTCTAGGGTCGAGGCCGCAAGATGCGGGCGCGCCGCGATGGTTGATTTACGATCCAGCATGGTCAGTCGCTCTTCTGTCTGTTGCAGTTTCTGTTGAACTTCAGCCTTCAGGCCCTTGTATTCATTCACGAAGTCAGTCATCGCCCGCTTCACCTCCTGAACCAGGGGCACACCTTCTCCGGTCAAGGCCGCGGTCTCGGTCTTGCTCATCAGCACATCCTTCTTGGGGTGAGATTTCGGCGCGCTACCTTCGCGCCAGCTCCAGCCGGGCGCTCTGGAACACCTCGGCGATACTGCGCCAGGTATTCTCGGCATCAGGGTCCGTCCCCTTTGCCGCCACCCGCGCACTGGGCAGCATCGGGAAGGTCACCAGCGACACCTCCCACAGCTCCAGTTCCGTCAAGAGCCGCCGGCCCTTGTCATCCTTAACGGCCCGCCTGGTGCGATAGCCGATCGACAGCCCGTCGAGAGCACCCGCGCGGATCAACTCGGCCGCCTCGCGGCCCTTCTGGGTGCTTTCCAGCAACCGCCCCTTGACCCACAGCCCGCGCTCGTCCTCGCGCACCTCGTCCCACACGCCGATGGGCTGGGCCGGGTCGTGCTGCCACAGCATCTTGACCCGCTGTCCGGCCGCCTTCAGCCCGGCCAGCGAGGCGGCATAGGCGCCTTTCTGCACCACGTCGCGGCCCTGATCGACCTGGCCGAACAGGCTGGCATAGCCCTCGATCACCGCGTCCTCGGTCACCGACAGCCCATCGCCGAACCGCGCGAACTTGCGTTCCAAATCCATGAACAACTCCTCGTAAGCCACTGAATTCATGGCGTCACCGTCAGAAAAGACTGGAACGCCTGCGCCAGGATCACCGCCGCCACGCCATAGACCGTCAGCCACAACCGGCGCTCCAGCCGTTCCATCATCTCTTCGATCTGATCCAGCCGTCGGCACAGATGCGCGTGCTGGATCTCGGCCACCCTCTCATGCGCGGCCAGACGCAGGCCCGGCGCGCAGTCAAAGGGCGGATATCCCGGCGTGTCAGCCATCCGCCGTCTCCGCCAGCGCCGGCAGGCCCAGCAGAGCACGCTTCTCGGCATCGGTCAGGAAATCGGCATTGGCCACCCGCGCCCATTGCGCGTCACGCTCTGCCGCCAGCGCCGGCACCTGGTCCAGATCGGGCTTCAGCACCAGGTTCTCGCCGATAAAGCCCGACAGCCAGTCCGACAACGCCGCCGCCACCCGCGTCACCAGGGGCAGAACGGTCAGGCGATAGAACGCCCGGTTGGCCTCCTGGTAGTTCGAATAGGTCGCGTCACCCTGGATCCCCAGCAGCATCGGCGGGACACCGAAGGCCAGCGCGATCTCGCGGGCGGCGGCTTCCTTGGTCTTCTGAAACTCCATGTCCGAGGGGGAAAAGCCCATCGGCTTCCAATCCAGCCCCCCTTCCAGAACCATCGGACGCCCGGCATTGCGCGCCCCGCGATAGTTCGCCTCGATCTCGTCGCTCAGGCGGCGGAACTGCTCCTCGGCCATCACACCCTGCCCGTCGCCGCCCTTCCACACCAGCGCGCCCGAGGGCCGCGCGGCATTGTCCAACAGCGATTTCGACCAGCGCGAGGCGCTGTTGTGCACGTCGATCGCCATGGCCGCCGCCTGCAGGGGCGAGAACCCGTAATGGTCATCCTGCGGGTGGAACGACTTGATGTGGCAGATGGCTTCGGCCGGGAATCGGTGCGTCTTGCCCCCGGCGGTATAGTCATAGGCCCTGGGCCAGCCATCCGCCCCCGGCACCACGCTCATCCGGTCCGAGCGCAGCACATGCAGCTCCACCGGCAGCCCGCCCTCGGCCTGCACCGCCTCGACATAGGCGTTGCCTGAAAGCAGCAGCTGCCCGAACAAAGCCTCCAGCAGCTCGGCCTTGCCCTGCGCCGCGTTCGGGCGGCGCATCAGGCGCAGAACCGGGTGCGTCTCGTACCGCTGCGCGTCGTCCTGCAGAACCAGGGGCAGCGCCGCCGCCGCCTCGGCAATCAGCTTGACCGACCGGAACCCCACCGGGTTGCCCGAAAACCCCGTGCGTGTCAGCGAGGCGGTGTCCCGCGGGCTCCAGGCCACGCGCCCGCCAGTCTGCCAGGCGACCACCTTCCCGGCGGCGCTCGCCTTGGCCTCGGGGGCTTTCTCAGCCGCTCCACGACGCAAGAAATCGAATACCATGTCCAGATGCTCCTTTCTGCCGCCGCTCTGCCCGGCTTGTTGAAAGGAGTTATGACGGAAAGGTCTTTAAGCCCCCGGAATGGGGCGTACGGCGGTTGCGCAACGGCTTTGGAAAGTGTGCCCTTAGGATAAACCTCGGCATCCGACCGAAATGCGCTACCCTCTGGATTTGAGTGTCAGGAGGAACCAGCCATGTATGAACGCGCAGTGAAAACCGGCGGCATCGCCGTCGTGACCGGAGCCGCCAGCGGAGTCGGGCGCACCGCAGCCCTGCGTTTTGCCCAAGCCGGGCTGGACGTGATACTGGCCGATCTGCCGGGACCGGCGCTTGACGCGACAACGGAAGACCTCAAAGCAGGCTTTGACACGGTGAACATCACCGCGGTGCCGACGGATGTCACCTCTCTTGGCGACATCGAAAACCTCGCCGACACCGCTTTCGCTGCCGGGCAGGTTGCCGTGTTGATGAACAACGCAGGGATCAGCCTGCCGACGAAGACATGGGAGTCATTCGACAACTGGCAGAAAATTCTCGACGTGAACTTTCTGGGGGTTCTTCGCGGCGTCCACGCCTTCCTACCCCGCATGATCGAGGCTGACCGCCCGGCCGTCGTCATCAACACAGGGTCAAAGCAGGGGATCACCACCCCGCCCGGAAACCCCGGCTACAATGTCTCAAAAGCCGCCGTCAAAACGCTGACCGAGCAGCTCGCGCACGAGCTGCGCGAAGCCGGCGCGCCAATCTCGGCGCATCTGTTCGTTCCGGGCTTTACCTATACCGGCATGGTCGCGTCATTCCTGCCGGAAAAACCAGCCGCCGCCTGGACCAGCGAACAGACCGTCGACTATTTCCTGGGCCACATGGCCCAAGGCGATTTCTACATCCTCTGCCCCGACAACGACGTCGACGCCGAACGCGATCGCCGGCGCGTTCAATGGGCTGCCGAGGACATCATCCACAACCGCCCCGCCCTCTCGCGCTGGCACCCCGATTATGCCGAGGCCTTCGCGAAGTTCGAAAAGCCGGACGACTGATCACAAAACCCGCACCCTCGGCCGCCGGTAGGCCGCCGCCGGCCCCACCACCAGCTCATGCAGCGCCCAGACCAGCGCATCGACCCGGTCGGGCGAGCCCTGCTCCTCGAACCCGCGCGCGGTCATCTGGCACATCTGCTCCTCCAGCGCGTCCAGCCCGGCCACATGGAACACCCGACCCTGCTCATACAGCGCCGCCACCGGCTCGGCCCGCGCCACCTTGCCGCGCGAGGCCCGCACCGCCCGGAACGGGACCAGAGGGTCCACCTGCCGCACCACCTCTTCCACCAACTGCCCGCCTTGGTTGACCTCGGCCACCAGCCGCTCGGCCCCGAATTCGTCCATCGCGTCGATCGCCGCCCGCGCCCAGCCCGCCGGGCCAACGCCCTGCACGGTCCGGTCGGCCAGCAGATAGGCCCGCCACGCCTCGGGCGGCCCCTGCACCTGCGCGCCGACCACCACGATCCCGCAGGCATCCGCGCCCGATCCGCCCGTCACCGCCGGGTCCAGCGCCACCACAACACGGTCCAGCTCGGGCACCGCCTCGACCCGCGCCGCATCCAGCATCGAGCCGGTCCACAGCGCCCCCTCGGCATCGGCCAGCAGCACCCCGTCCAACTCCTGCCGCCCCAGCCGCGTGCCCGCATAGCGCGCGCGCACCTCCTGCAAAAAGGACTCCGCCAGGTTGGCCCGGTTCGCCTCGGTCGGCGCATGGGTCATCACCGTGGACGGCGCCGCCAGCAGATCCTTCAGAACCTTCACGTTCCGCGGCGTGGTCGTGACGCAGACCCGCGGCCGCTCGCCCAGCCGCAACGCGAATTGCAGCATGTCCCAGGTCTCGCCCGCCTTCTTCCACTTGGCCAGTTCATCCACCCAGGCCGCATCGAACTGCGGCCCTCGCAGCCCCTCGGGATCATGCGCCGAAAAGGCCTGCGCCTCGGCCCCGTTGGGCCAGACCAGCTTGCGTTCCGATGCCTTCCACTGTGGCCGCCGGTCGGGGGGCGAGCACTGCATGATCCCGCTGTCGCCAAAGATCATCACGTCGCGCACCTGGTCAAAGGTCTCGCCCACCAGCGCCACGCGCCGGGCCTCGCCCTCATCAAACGGCTTGGCCCCTTCGACCATCGACCGCACCCATTCGGCCCCGGCTCGCGTCTTGCCCGCGCCGCGCCCGCCCATGATGACCCAGGACCGCCAGTCGCCCTCGGGCGGCAACTGATGCGGCAGCGCCCAGAACTCGAACAGGAAAGGGAGGGCACACAGCCCCCCCTCCCCGATTTCACTCAGGAACCTGTCCCGCACCGCAGCAGGCGCGGAGGCGAGCCAATCGGCACCCGATCTCAGATCGGGCGCGTTCCAGGTCGAGCGCATAGCCCCCCTGGGCGATTCCCGCTTGTCTGTGACATTTTTCGACAAAGCTAGTCTCCACTTTCTGGCAACTTCGGATCAGCCCCTCTAGCTGCCCGAGTTGTCTGGCTGAACCCGCCAGGTCTGCATCCTCCCCGGTCTCGATCCGCCTGCGCAGGTCTTCCGCCGCTTGCCGCAAACCGCGAATGGACACCTCCAACGACTGCAACAGCTCGGCCGTCCGGGACACCCGCTCTTCCGGGGTAATCAAAGTCATGTTTGCCTTTTGACCTCATGCGTGAGTGATCTCCGCACGAGAGAAACGAAAAACGGCCACCGGGTCGCCCCGGGGCCGTTGCCCACTTCTTCTAGCATGACACAACTTATACGCGAAACCGTGCGCCAAGTCAAGGCTCCGCGCAACAGCGCGCAACGGGCAACGCACTGTCGAGGTTAATAAAATCTCAATTTCCACCCACTCACACGGCCCGGCCCGGATACCGCACAAGCCGCCGTTCCGCACCAATCTGCCGAGGTGGCTTGACATTCCACGCCGCAGCCCTCATGTGTCCCTCCAGCGCTGCCGCGTGAGCACACGGACCAGAACCGAGGTCCGACAGCGCCCCATATCTCCAGTTCCCATTCACGCAGGGTTCTTGACGCGTCGGCCGGATGCCGCAGGATTCGCCTGCTGCTCCCGAGGCCACGCACAACCCCTGCCGGTCGCGCATCCCGCGCGATCAGTGACTCTCGTTCGCGCATTGCAGACGCAGGCGCGGACCACAAAGGAAGACTACTTGTTCGATTTCGACATGCTTGGCCTTGCGCCAGCCCTGAACGATGCGCTTGAACGCGCCAATTTCACCCAACCGACCCCGATCCAGAACCAGGCCATCCCGCTGGCCATGGAAGGTCATGACATCCTGGGCCTGGCCCAGACCGGCACCGGCAAGACGCTGGCCTTCGGCCTGCCGCTGACCGACCACCTGCTGGCGCAGCCCGGCAAACCGGCGCCGAAAACCGCCAAGGCGCTGATCCTCGCCCCAACACGCGAACTGGTGAACCAGATCGCCGACAGCCTGCGCACGCTCACCAAAAAGACGAAACTGCGCGTGGCCACCGTCGTCGGCGGGCAGTCGATCAACAAGCAGGTCATGTTCCTGTCGCGTGGCACCGACATCCTTGTGGCCACCCCCGGCCGCCTCATCGACCTGATGGAGCGCGGCGCGGTCGATCTCGGCCAGGTCCGGCATCTGGTGCTGGACGAGGCCGACCAGATGCTCGACATGGGCTTCATCCACGCCCTGCGCCGGATCGCGCCCGAACTGGGCACCCCGCGCCAGACCATGCTGTTCTCGGCCACCATGCCGAAACAGATGGAGGAACTCAGCCGCGCCTACCTGACCAATCCGCAACGGGTGCAGGTCTCGCCCCCGGGCAAGGCAGCCGACAAGATCACCCAGTCGGTGCATTTCGTTGAAAAGCCGGACAAACCCGCCAAGCTGCGCGAGATCCTTTCGCGCGACACCGACGCCCTGACGCTGGTGTTTTCGCGCACCAAGCACGGCGCGGAAAAGCTGATGAAGGGGCTGGTGGCCGATGGCTACAACGCTGCTTCGATCCACGGCAACAAAAGCCAGGGCCAGCGCGACCGCGCCATCAAGGCCTTCCGCGAGGGCGAGATCACCGTGCTGGTCGCCACTGACGTGGCCGCGCGCGGCATCGACATTCCCGGCGTGGCCTATGTCATCAACTACGACCTGCCGAACGTGCCCGACAACTACGTCCACCGCATCGGCCGCACCGCCCGCGCCGGGCGCGAGGGCGAAGCGATCGCGTTCTGCGCCTCTGACGAGTTCGACCTGCTGCGCCAGATCCAGAAGCTGATGAAGATCGAGATCCCCGTGGCCGGCGGAACCGCGCCGGAATTTGCCGAGCCCAAGAAGCCGGCACGGCGGTCTGGCAACCGTTCGCAGCGCGGGCGTGGACCG
Source organism: Ruegeria marisrubri (assembly GCF_001507595.1). Taxonomy (GTDB): domain Bacteria; phylum Pseudomonadota; class Alphaproteobacteria; order Rhodobacterales; family Rhodobacteraceae; genus Ruegeria; species Ruegeria marisrubri. The sequence continues at coordinate 533,855 of NZ_LQBQ01000012.1, read as the reverse complement.
CAGAGGAAAGCGGACGCCCCCAAGCCCATGAACAAGAAACGCCGCCCGCGCCGAAAGACGGCGGCCTGAGCACTGACCCGGCAAGGTGCCCACGCGCCCTTGCCGGGTCAATTCAACCCTGAACCGCCGATTTCAGTTTGTACAATCCGGACGAACCGCGTCGTCCGGCCAGTACAAAACGGACCATCCGTCCGAACAGCTCAGTCGCCTGAGTTTTGCCGTTCCGCCTCGACCTGACGCCACTTGGCGACGTTGCGGTTGTGCTCCTGCAAGGTCTCGGCAAAGGCATGCCCACCCGATCCATCCGCGACGAAGAACACGTAATCCGTATCTTCCGGCGCCACGGCGGCCTCCAGGCTGGCAAGCCCGGGATTGGCGATCGGCGTCGGCGGCAAGCCGTCGATCAGGTATGTATTGTAAGGCGTTGCCCGGCGAAGCTCACTCCGGCGAAGGCCGCGCCCCAGCACCCCTTGCCCCTTGGTGATGCCGTAGATCACCGTCGGGTCCGTCTGCAGCTTCATCCCGCGCTCAAGACGGTTGATGAACACACTGGCCACGGTGCCACGCTCGTCGGGAATCCCGGTTTCCTTCTCGATGATCGAGGCCAGGATCAGCATCTCTTCGGGACTGTTCAGCGGCAACCCTTCCTGGCGTTTCTCCCACACGGCGCTGACGCGCTGCAACTGGCGCTCCTGCATGGTCGCCAAGACCTCCGATCTCGGGGTGCCCGCGCGCACTTCGTAACTGTCCGGCGCCAGCATTCCCTCGGGCGGAATCTCTCCGATCTCACCGATCAGAAAGTCCATGTTTTCAAGGGCTTCCACGACCTGCCAGTTGGTAACACCCTCGGCCAAAGCAATACGATAACGGGTGTCGGCCTGCCCGCGCACCTCGGTATAGGCGTCAGGCACCGCGTCCTCGTCCGGGTTGAACGAGGCGACTTCTTCGAACTCCAGCGTCGCCGGGTTCAACTCGCGAACCTGCGTCTGGTTGCGGGTCACGCCGATGCGATACACGACTTCGGTCCCGCAGGTGCTGGCCCCGCTGCTGGTGATGTCCTCGACGATCTGCTCCATCGAGGCGCCTTCCTCGATCAGAAAGCTCCCCGCCTTGAGGGCCTGCGTCTTGTCGGCATATTGCGCGCCCAGCCGGAAGATCGTGCTGCTGCTGATCGCGCCCTGCTCTTCCAGATCGCGGCTGACGCGTGTCATGGTGGCGCCGGGTTTGACCTGCAGGCAGATCGCCGTTTCCAGCGGACCCTCAGCCGTGTATTGCGACTTGCCCCACAGGATGAGTCCGCCCACAAGGAACAGGCCCACCACCAGAATGGTCAGCATGTTCGAGGCAAAGGCCCGAAACATCTAGCGCGCCTTTCCGAAGATCACGCTCGCATTGGTGCCGCCAAATCCGAACGAGTTCGACAGCGCCACGTTGATCTCTCGCTCGCGCTTGGCGTTCGGCGCCAGGTCCACCGGCGTTTCAACCGCCGGGTTGTCCAGGTTGATCGTCGGCGGCGCCACCTGGTCGCGGATCGCCAGGATCGAGAAGATGGCCTCGATCGCGCCCGCCGCGCCCAGTAGGTGGCCGGTGGCGGATTTGGTCGAACTCATCGTCGCCTTGCTGGCATGCTCGCCCAACAGCCGCTCGACCGCGCCCAGTTCGATCGTGTCGGCCATGGTCGAGGTGCCATGCGCATTGATGTAGTCAATGTCCTTGGGTTCAAGCCCGGCATTGCGCAGCGCGGCCTTCATCGAGCGTTCGGCCCCGTCACCGTCCTCGGAGGGGGCAGTGATGTGATAGGCGTCGCCCGACATGCCATAGCCCAGAACCTCGGCATAGATCTTGGCGCCACGGGCCACGGCATGCTCGTATTCTTCCAGCACCACGATGCCGGCGCCCTCGCCCATCACGAAACCGTCTCGGTCGGCGTCATAGGGGCGGCTGGCGGCCTTGGGGTTGTCGGCGAATTTGGTCGACAGCGCCTTGCAGGCGTTGAAGCCGGCAATGCCGATCTCGCAGATGCAGCCCTCTCCGCCGCCGGCGATCATCACGTCGGCGTCGCCCGACCGGATGATGCGGCTGGCATCCCCGATCGCGTGCGCGCCGGTCGAACAAGCGGTCACGACCGAATGGTTCGGCCCCTTGAAGCCGAAGCGGATCGAGACCTGACCCGAGGCCAGGTTGATCAGTGCGCCGGGGATGAAGAACGGCGACACCCGACGCGGACCCTTGTCGCGGATCAGGTTGGCGGTGTCGGCGATCGAGCCCAGACCGCCGATGCCCGACCCGATCAGAACGCCGGTGCGCAGACGCTCTTCCTCGTCTTCGGGCAGCCAGTTGGCATCCTTGCAGGCCATCTCGGCCGCGGCGATCGAATACAGGATGAAATCCTCGATCTTGCGCTGTTCCTTGGGCGGCATCCAGTCATCTGGATTGAAGGTGCCATCGCTTCCGTCGCCACGCGGTACTTCGCAGGCATAGGTCGTGGTGACGCCTGCGGCCTCGGCATCGAACAAGGTGATGGGGCCGGCACCTGACTCTCCGGCCAGCAGCCGCGACCAGGTTTCCTCGACCCCGCTGGCCAGTGGAGTGACCAATCCAAGACCGGTTACAACGACTCTGCGCATGAAGTGCCTCTTGCCTGCTTGCTGTTCAAGAACCGCTCTTACCCCGGCCAAGGGTGCGGGGGCAAGAGCAGGGGGCATTCAATCTCAGCGCCATGCGACCGCTTGGCCGGCGACTTGCCATGAAACGCGGGTTGCGAAACCCACGAGGGCCAAGCCCACGCCCGCAGGCACAGCTCTTTTCCTTCCTGCCTTGCGGAAGACCGGGACAGAAAATTGCAAGGGGCTCCCGCCCGCGGAACGGAGCCCCTCGATCAGGACCAAGCCCCCTCGCCTCGGCGAATGAATTGGTTCGCCGAAGGTAGCAGGCAAAACCAAACCCTATTGCAGTTGCGCGACCCTTTCGTGCGCTCCCTTGGCAACCTCGATCGCCTCGGCCAGATCAAGCGTCTTGCGGAACAGCGCGCGCCCGGCCATGACCCCGGAGATGTTGGGAATGTAGGCAATGCGTGAAATATCATCGACGCTCCGCACGACACCGCTGGCGATGATCGGGGTACGCGACTTCTCCGCCAGCCCCGAGATCAACCCAAGCTGCGCTTCGACATGGACCGTGTCACTCTCGATATCCGTCACGATGATTGCGGCGAACGGTGTATCGGCAAAGGCTTCGATAAAGGCATCCGGCGTGTAAGCGCTCTGATTCTGCCACCCTTCGGTCATGACGTAACCTTCCCACACATCGACCGAAAGTACGATCTGGTCTGGATACAGCTTGGCAAGTTCCTTGACCAACATCGGCTCGAGCGCCGCAAGCGTGCCGATGACGACACGGCCTGCTCCCTTGTCGATCCAGTATTCGACATGCTCTCTGCTGCGCATGCCGCCGCCCAGTTGCACCGGGATTTCGGCGGCCCGAATGATCTGTTCGACCAACTCCTCGTTCTCGCTCGATCCGACGACGGCATCCAGGTCCGTCAGGTGCATCCACTCGGCACCTGCCGCAGCCCAGCCGCGAACGGTTTCGATCGGATCCACATGCCACAGATTGGGTGAATCCAGCCGTCCCATCTCCAGAGACACGCACCGCCCTTTCTGCAGTTCCATCGTGGGGTAAATGATCATGAGCCCGGTCCTCCGCCAATCGCCATGGATGTTCAGCTTAGCATATAGCGGCCAGATTCGGGCTCATTGCACGGTTTCGGCATGAGCGGCACCATTTGCGGCGCGGCAGAGAAAAAAGTGATTCAATTCCTGACCGGCGGCCCATCCCGTCGAAGCAAAAGCACGGTCCTTCCGTCGTGCTCGGTTTCGCGCATGGGCCTGTAGCCCAGCTTGTTCGCCAGATTGATCGAAACCGTGTTCAAGACGTCCGTCAGGGCCACCAACGGGCCGGGAATCACCCGGTCAAACCAGTCATGGGCGGCTTGCGCGGCTTCGAAGCCCAGCCCGCCCCCCTGCACCTCGGGCGCCAGCACACAACCGGCTTCCGGGAATGCGTCGAAATCCTCACCCAGGCAGCGGTTCCCATACAGAAAGCCGGCCTGGCCAACCATCTGCCGGTTCGATTGCTGCACCACCGCCCAATGGCCGAACCCTGTCATGTTCCAATGGCCCGCATTGCGCAGAAATTCACCCCACGCTTCGCCCCGCGTCAGCGGCCTGCCCCTGGTCTGGCGCACGACTCGTGGATCCGCCCAGATTTCAGCGAACCGCGTGAAATCCTCGGGGCGCATGGCGCATAACGTCAGCCGCGCCGTGTTCAATATCGGGGTGGATCGTATCATGCCCTGCCCGCGTCGATATTTCTGCCTCGACATGCAGGGTGCAAAACAACCGGCTGTTACGCAAGCCGGATTTCCGTTGGACAAAAAAAATGGGCGCCTCCGTTGCCCGGAAGCGCCGCATTTTTTCTCACGTCAAAGCTCAGGAAGCTTCGGTGATGAACTTCACTGCGTCGCCGAAAGTCTGGATGGTTTCGGCCGCATCGTCCGGAATCTCGATGCCGAACTCTTCTTCGAAAGCCATGACCAGTTCAACGGTGTCCAGGCTGTCTGCGCCCAGATCGTCGATGAAGGACGCGTTCTCGGTCACTTTGCCCTCTTCAACACCCAGGTGTTCAACAACGATCTTTTTCACGCGATCTGCGACGTCGCTCATATCTTTTCCTCATTCCTTCAGGGCGCTGAGCCCGGTTCTGCCCTTGCCCGCTCGGGGTGGCTTTGTTTTGCCCGTTCCGGGCGGTTTGGGTCCCGGATCGCCGGGAAGTCGAGAGCCGCCCCACTGGGAAACTCTCCTCAAACATGTGCCGCCTATAGCACACAGAACGCGCGAGGCAAACGCTTTCGCATCTGCCCCGAACGCCGCCTACAACATGGCCATACCACCATTCACATGCAAGGTAGTACCGGTCACATAACCGGCTTCGGGGCTTGCAAGATACAGAACCGCCGCCGCGATCTCGGCGGGCTCGCCCATGCGGCCTGCCGGCACCTGCTGCAGAATACCTGCCTTCTGATCCTCGGTCAGCTTGTCGGTCATCGCCGTGGTGATGAAGCCCGGCGCAACCGCGTTGACGGTGATTCCCCGGCTGGCGACCTCGTAGGCCAGCGACTTGGACATGCCGATCATCCCCGCCTTCGAGGCCGCATAGTTACCCTGCCCCGGGTTGCCGGTGGCCCCGACGACCGACGAGATGTTGATGATCCGGCCCCAGCGCGCCTTCATCATGCCACGCAGCACGCCCTTGCAGAGCTTGAATGTCGAGGTCAGGTTCACGTCGATCACGCTCTGCCATTCTTCGTCCGACATCCGCATGAACAGGTTGTCGCGCGTGATGCCCGCGTTGTTCACCAGGATGTCCACCGAGCCCATCGCCTCGGCCGCCTGTTTCGGCAGCGCCTCGACCGCCTCCGGGTCGCTCAGGTTGCACGGCAGCACATGGGCGCGCTCGCCCAGCTCGTCGGCCAGGGCCTGCAATGGCTCCACGCGGGTGCCCGACAGCGCGACCGTTGCACCCGCCGCATGCAGGGCGCGGGCGATCTCGCCGCCAATTCCACCTGATGCGCCGGTGATCAGCGCGTTCTTTCCAGTCAAGTCAAACATCGTCTTTCCCTTTCCGGGCGCTGCTTCATTGCCTCGCGCCCAAACCTCCTAGCGAAATTCAGGCGTCACCCTCAGTGACTTTCGTCACATCCTCCGGCGTGCCGACCGCCTTGGAGGTGATCGAACGGTCGATCTTGCGGATCATGCCCGACAGAGCCTTGCCCGCGCCGATCTCCCATGCCTCGGTCACGCCATGCGCCGCCATGTATTGCACGCTTTCGCGCCAGCGGACCGAGCCGGTCACCTGCTCCACCAGCAACTGCCGGATCAGGTCGGGATCCGTCACCGCCTCGGCGCGCACATTGGCGACCAGAGGAACGGCCGGGGTCTTGATCTCGACGCCCGCGAGCGCCTCGGCCATCACATCCGCCGCCGGCTGCATCAGTGCGCAATGGAACGGGGCGCTGACGGGCAGCATGACCGCGCGTTTCGCGCCCTTTTCCTTGGCGATCTCGGCGGCCCGCTCGACCGCGGCCTTGGCCCCCGACACGACGACCTGCGTCGGGTCGTTGTCATTGGCGGCCTGACAGACCTCGCCCTGCGCGGCCTCTTCGGCAACGGCCCGCACGGCGTCAAGGTCAAGGCCCAGAATGGCCGCCATCGCGCCTTTACCGACGGGCACGGCGCTCTGCATCGCCTGGCCACGGGTGCGCAGCAGACGTGCCGTATCCGCCACCGACAGCGAACCCGCCGCCGCAAGCGCCGAATACTCGCCCAGCGAGTGCCCGGCCACGAAGGACGCCTTGTCGATCGAAACACCCTCGGCCTCGAGCGCGCGCATGGCCGCCAGCGAGGTCGCCATCAGCGCCGGCTGCGCGTTCTGGGTCAGGGTCAGTTCCTCGATCTCGCCTTCCCAGATCAGCGCGCTGAGCTTTTCGCCCAATGCCTCATCCACTTCGTCGAACACGGCCTTTGCTGCCGGATAGGCATCGGCCAGCGCCTTGCCCATTCCGATCGTCTGGGCGCCCTGCCCCGGGAAAACGAATGCGATTGTCATTGCGACCTCTTAGGTGACGTTGGGTTGCGGCGCGGTGTAAACCGCCCGCGCGCGCGGCACAAGGTCTGCATGTGGGCACGTCCCCTGTGCAGCCGTTGCGATTGTGCAGTCATCCCGCGCGACTAGGTTGCAACGACAACCAGACAGACAGGAGCCCCGCAGAATGTCGTTTGCCAATACCGCCAGCAGCTATGGAAGCGTCACCAAGACCTTTCATTGGCTGACTGCCCTGCTCATTCTCACCGTGATTCCTCTGGGCTGGGCCGCGACCAACATGGCCGAAGCCGTCAACGATCCGTCGGTCACGGCAACGGCTGGGGAAATCTCGCGCACGGCACTGGTCTTTTCCCTGCACAAGACCGTGGGCGTTCTCATCTTTTTCGTCGCGCTGGCCCGAATACTGTGGGCGATGACGCAGGCCAAGCCCGGCCTGCTGAATGCTGAAAACAAACCCGAGGCACTTGCGGCAGAGGCCGTGCACTGGCTGCTCTACGGTTCGCTGGTTCTCGTGCCGCTGACGGGCTGGGTGCACCACGCCGCAACCGAAGGCTTCGCGCCGATCCTGCTGCCCATCGGGCAAGACCTGCCGCTGGTGCCCAAGTCACAGAACCTTGCGGACATCACCGCAGGGCTGCACTGGGTGTTTCAATGGGTGCTCGTCGCCTCGCTGGCCCTGCATATCCTCGGCGCCATCAAGCACCATGTGATCGACCGCGACGCCACGCTGCGCCGGATGCTTCCGGGCCATGCGAACGCACCCGAGCCGCCCGCGCAACAGCACGGTGCCGGGCCCGCCCTTGCGGCTCTCGCAGTTTGGGGTCTGGCCCTGGGCGCCGGGGCTTATGCCGGAACCTTTGCGACGCACCAGACCTCGAGCCCGGCCACCGTTGCGCTGAAAATGGTGCAATCGGACTGGCAGGTTCAAGACGGCTCGCTCTCGATCACCGTTGGCCAGCTTGGCACCCCGGTCACCGGTCAGTTCGCGGACTGGACGGCGGCAATCACCTTTGACGAGCCTGACGCTCCCGGCCCGGCGGGCCATGTCGAAGTGACCGTTGCCATCGGCTCGCTGACGCTGGGGACCGTGACGGATCAGGCCATGAGCGCGGATTTCTTTGCCGTCTCGGAGTTTCCGACCGCCACCTTCAAGGGCGAAATCGTCAAGACCGAGTCCGGATATGAGGCCCGAGGCCCCCTGACCATCCGCGACCGCAGCGTGGATATCGTGCTGCCGTTCACCCTCGACCTCGCGGACGGCACGGCCACCATGTCGGGCAATCTGGTCCTTGACCGCCTCGACTTCGGCATCGGTCAGAACATGCCGGATGAAAGCTCGCTGGCCTTTGCCGTCGAAGTCGGCGTCGAACTGACCGCGATCCGGCAGCCCGAGCACACCGGGTCGTGACAAGCAACTGGCGGGCGCGGTCCGCCCGCCAGCACGCTATTTTTTGATATTCGGCGAAAGAAACAAAAGCCGGCCCTTCCCGGGGCCGGCATCAAGCTGTTTCGGAAGGCCGTCTTATTCGGCCTTCATCGCCTCGACCGAGATCCTGACTTCGACCTCATCACCCACGTAAGGCGCGAATTTGCCAACCTCGAAATCCGAACGCAGCAGCGTGGTGGTTGCGTCGAAACCGGCCCAGGGCTTGCCCGCCATCGGGTGATCGCCCATCTGGTTCAGCTTGGCATCCAGTACGACAGGCTTGGTGACGCCGTTCATGCTCAGATCGCCGGTGATCTTGGCCGTGTTCTCGCCGGTCACCTCGATAGAGGTCGAAGTGAAGGTCACGAGATCGCCGTCTTTGGCGCCAAAGAAATCCTCGGACATGAAGTGCTGCTCGCGCGCCTCCCAGCCGGTGAACATCGACGTGACCGGCATGGAAACCGAAACGCTCGAGGCAGCCGGGTTTTCCTGGTCGAACAGGATCTCGCCCTCAAAGCCCGAGAACATGCCGGTCGTGTTCGAGAAACCCAGGTGGTTGTATTCGAACACCACCTGGCTGTGGCTGGGGTCCAGAACATATTTGACCGGCGCGGCCAGTGCTGCGGAAGAGGCGGCCGCCAACGCGGCTGCGACGAGGATGGTTTTCATCAGATGTGCTCCATGAACTGAATGTGCGCGCCCCCTGTTGTGGGAACACGCAAACGAAATGTGCCGCCCGAGGGCGGCACGCAATCTTCAAAACTTCACAGGGTCTGTGATCTGGCGAACATCCCGAATTCAGTGGGAAATCGGAACTGACCCGCTCAGCTGCCCCTTGAGGGCATGGCTGACTTCCGGAGAGGGCAGTGGCAGTTTCATCAACAGGCTGCCATCCACGTCATAGAGTTCTACCTGCCGCTCCGAGAACCGGGCGCTGCCCAAGGTGTCGTAGCTGCGGCGCAGGACGGTTTGCGGACGCCCGTTTTCGTTCTTCTGCAGGACACGCACTTCGCGGCGGATCGGATCGAAATAGGCGTCCGGCCGCTCTCCGACGAATTCGAGCGTCAACAGAACGACCCCGAACACGAGATACAACAGAGATGCGCCTGCCTTGATCGGCAGCACCTCGGCGCTGAATACCGAACCGGGAAGGACCCACATTGCAAAGGCACTCATGACCAGAAAGGCCCCCAATGCCCTGAACAGGATAAGGCGCGCGCGCCAGTTTGCCGCGAACGTGATTTTCACGGGTACCGGCGTCCCCTGGGCTGGCTCCGCAATCGGTTGCGCGATTGTCTTGGCGTTAGTAAGGGTCATCTGTCTTCCCACCCCGAAACAAGATTGCCTGACGCTCGGGATAGTCCCGGCTCTTGTTCAACTTTTAGCCAAAAAGCGTCAGCATTTGGGCAGGCACATGGTAATTGGGCGGCACAGGCGTGGATTTCGGACAGGGGGCTTGCCCACGCCGCTCAGGCGTGTATATGAGGCCATCCTTTCGCAAAGCTTTGTGAACCGCGCAGTCTCTCGTGGCCGGGTCGCGAAAGGTCTGATGGCCCGCCTTTGAAATGCGCCTTGATAGAAACAGGAGAGCACATGCCACTTTATGAGCATGTCATGATCGCGCGTCAGGACCTGTCCAACGCGCAGGCCGAAGGCCTCATCGAACATTTCGGCACCGTCCTCGCGGACAACGGCGGCAAGCTCGTCGACAGCGAGTACTGGGGCGTCAAGACGATGGCCTACAAGATCAACAAGAACCGCAAGGGCCACTATGCCTTCCTCAAGACCGACGCCCCCGCCGGCGCCGTTCAGGAAATGGAGCGCCTGATGCGCCTGCATGACGACGTGATGCGTGTTCTGACCATCAAGGTCGACGAGCACGAAGAAGGCCCGTCGGTTCAGATGCAGAAGCGCGACGAACGCGGCGACCGCCGCGAGCGCCGTTGATCACCGCCTGAAGAAAGGACACCAAACCATGGCTGCAAAACCGTTTTTCCGCCGCCGCAAGGTCTGCCCGTTCTCGGGTGAAAACGCGCCCAAGATCGACTACAAGGACACCCGCCTGCTGCAACGCTACATTTCCGAGCGCGGCAAGATCGTTCCTTCGCGCATCACCGCCGTCTCGGCCAAGAAGCAGCGTGAACTGGCCCGCGCCATCAAGCGCGCCCGCTTCCTCGCCCTGCTGCCCTACGCCGTGAAGTAAGGAGAGACTGACATGCAAGTTATCCTTCTGGAACGCGTTGCGAAGCTGGGTCAGATGGGCGACGTCGTGGACGTCAAGCCTGGCTTTGCCCGCAACTACCTGCTGCCCCAGGGCAAGGCCCTGAGCGCATCGGAAGCCAACATCGCATCCTTCGAAGCCCAGAAAGCGCAGCTGGAAGCACGCAATCTGGAAACCCGCAAGGAAGCCGAGGCTCTGGCCGAGAGACTGGACGGCCAGCAGTTCATCGTGATTCGCTCGGCATCGGATGCCGGCGCGCTGTATGGCTCGGTCACTCCGCGTGACGCTGCCGAGGCCGCAACCGAGGCAGGCTTCTCGATCGACAAGAAACAGGTCGCCCTGGTCGCTCCGATCAAGGAACTGGGCCTGCACACCGTCGCCGTGAAGCTGCACCCCGAAGTCGAGGTCGAGATCAAGCTGAACGTGGCCCGTTCGCAAGAAGAAGCCGAACTGCAGGCCTCGGGCAAGTCGATTCAGGAACTGGCAGCCGAGGAAGAGGCAGCCGCCGATTTCGAGATTGCCGAACTGTTCGACGACATCGGCTCGGCCGCTTCGGAAGACGAAGAGCTGGCAACTCCGGCCGCCGAAGAAGAAGGTGAAGCCAAAGCCTGATTGGCTACGATTTGAAGACTTGGAAAGGCCGCACGATCTTGTGCGGCCTTTTTCTTGCCGGCCACCTTACCCACTCGGCAGGAAACGGCACAACGGCGCACCGCGGCTTGCGGCGGCCGACAAGCCGCCTATCATGCGCGCAAGAACGGAGGCTTGAAATGCGTAAACTACCCCGCCGATCTGCACTCGCGCTGCTTGCGGCCGCACCGCTTGTTGCGTGCGCCAAAACAGATGATCGGCTGAGCAGCCGAAACGAACCCTTCGATCCGCCGCTCTATCCGAACGAAACGCCGGAACTGAGGGCGTTGATCAACAAGTGGGCCGACTTCTACAGCCTGCCCAGGGAACTGGTGCACAAGCTGGCGATCCGGGAAAGCACGCACCGCCCCTGGGCCGTGAACCGCCCCTACTATGGCTTGCTCCAGATCCTGCCCGCGACGGCCCGGTCGATGGGTTACCAGGGCTCTCCAGAGGGGTTGCTGGACGCGGACACCAACCTGAAATACGCAGGCAAATACCTGCGCGGGGCATGGCTTCTGTCCGACGGCGACCAGCAGCGCGCCATCCATCTCTACGCCAAGGGCTACTATTACGAGGCGAAGAAGCGTGGAATGCTGGTCGAGACCGGTCTGGCCAAACCAAAGAGCTGACAACCCTGCCGGTAGCGCCACATTGTTGCATGCCGAGCGCACGTCGTAGAGCGGCCTTTTCCAAAATCACTTGCACATATCCGCGTAATTGTCGCAATGTTGGCTTGACGCTGTGGGATGGCGCGTCCTTGATTGCATTCGAAATGCTGACTGAAAGAGGCTGTCCGAACGAGAAGGAGAGGCGGTGAAACTCATCGACTTGGCCGCAGTCGACCAACAGGAAACCTCGGCAGGAGAGTTTCTGGATACGATTTGCGATCAACTGGGGTTTGACTACGCATCGTACGCCGTCATGAACTCTGTTCAGGGCGACGTCCAGGGCTATGCAAACTATCCCGATGAATGGAAACTCCACTATGCTCGGCAGGGTTTTCACAATGTGGACCCGACGCTCTATCGTTCGTCACAGAGCGTGGCGCCGGTCGACTGGGGCCGGTTCAACCACGACAACAAGTTCAATGCGGTTTTCAGGGACGCCAGCGATTTCGGCATCACCGACCGGGGGCTGACGATCCCGATCCGGGGCCCCTACGGCGAGTGCGGGCTTTTGAGCCTGACCCGCGATTGCTCTGATAACGAATGGGAAGCTCAGAAAAAGAACTTCATGGGTGAACTGCAAATGGCCGCCGTGCATCTGCATGACTCCGTCATGCGATCGGGGCTGTTGGGAAAAGCTCTCTATCTCCCGCCGTTGTCTTCACGGGAAAAAGAGATTCTTCAGTGGGTTGCCGAAGGCAAATCTCAGCAGGACATCGGCGACATCCTGTGCATCTCGCATCGAACCGTCGAGGTCCATGTGCGGTCCGGCCGAGAGAAACTTGGCGCACTGACCACCCCTCAGGCGATCGGCAGAGCCATCGGACTTGGCCTCATACATCCCGGTTAATACTACGAAATCTCCGAAATTACGGGAAACCCCTAATAGTCTTGTTCCAAATCTTGGTTAATCCTCGAATAACGGTAACAAGACTTTAGGGGGATGGCATGATTATCGTCATCGACGGACTTAACAAGCACCTTTTCGGCGACGTTTTGGATGAGGTTTTCAAGCTGCGTGCGCGCGTCTTCGAAGGCCGCCTGGGTTGGGAGGTCAACGTTGTCAACGGCCGCGAACGCGATCAATTCGATGACCTCGATCCAGCGCATGTCGTCAGCATCGACGATGAGGGCGAAGTGGTCAGCTGCATGCGCCTGCTGCAGACTACTGGACCGCACATGCTCGCCGACGTCTTCAGCAGCATTCTGGATGGGGAGCCACCGTTGCGCAGCACCCAGATCTGGGAAGCCACCCGCTTTTGCGTCGACACCTCGCGGTTGGGCCAGGGGCGCGCCAAGAACTCGATCTCTTATGTCACCAGCGAAGTGATGATCGGCTCGTTCGAATACGCGCAGAAAGCGGGCGTTCTGGACGCCGTCGCGGTGATCGACCCGGTCATGAACCGGGTTCTCAAGCGGTCGGGCAACGCGCCGTGCGACTATCTGGGCACGGCGAAACCGATGGGCAAGGTCACGGCCATGGCCGCATTGATGGACTGTTCGGACGAACGCATCGCCTCGATCCGGGAGTTTGCCGGCATCCAGCACGACGTGTTCCTGTCCGAGGCAGACGCACTGAGATTAATGGCGCAACGGCAGGAAGCCAAGTCGCCGATGCCAAAGCCGAGTGTGGCGAACCAGGACCACAAGCCTCTCAGCACCCTGGAACGGTATTTCGTCGAGCAGATGCGCGACGCAAGGACCGAGAGCGAGGTTCAGGACGTTCTAAGGCTGATCGAATCTCTGTCGGATACGTTCACACCTGAACAGAAAGACGCTCTTCTCAACACCCCCCGTGCTTTTGCTCAAGAGGCCTGACCCCCTCACCTTTTGAAAGAAAGCCACCCAAGCGGAGCCGTCGCATTTTCGACGGCTCCGCCTCGTTTTTTTCTTGCGGCGAGAACCTTGCCGGCCTGCCGGATCGCCTGCCCCACCCAAAGGCAGTCCTGCAGGTTTTCCAATCCGAGGGCCAAAGGGTCAAAAAAAGGCCCTCCGGAGAGGGCCGAAGGGGGCTGCGCCCCAACGTCGGTTCTGAAAACCATCCGTTGGCCGGACCCGCACGCACGCGGAATCCGGCCTGGCAGCCGGGAAGAGAATTACTCCTCTTCCAGCGCCTCGACGGCTTTCTGCAGGTCGTCCTTGCTGACTTCCTTTTCGGCGATCTCGGCCAGTTCGAACACGTAGTCGATGACCTTGTCTTCGAAGATCGGCGCGCGCAGCTGCTGCTGCATCTGGGCGTTCTGCTGGACGAACTCGAAGAACTGGCGCTCCTGACCCGGATACTGACGGGCCTGGTTCATGATCGCCTGGGTCATCTCGGCATCGGTCACCTCGACCTCGGCCTTCTGGCCCAGCTCGGCCAGCAGCAGGCCCAGACGCACGCGGCGCTCGGCCAGTTTGGTGTGCTCTTCGGTCGGCTCGATCTCGTCGTGGTTGTGATCGTGCACCTCGGGGTGCTCTTCATGCCACAGCTGGTGTGCGATCTGCTTGGCTTCGGCCTCGACCAGCGAGGGCGGCAGGTCAAACGTGACTTTCTCGTCCAGCGCGTCCAGCAGGGCGCGCTTCATGACTGCGCGCGAGGCGCCAGCATATTCGGCCTCCAGGCGCTCGGCGATCTGCTTTTTCAGCGCTTCCAGATCCTCGGCACCGAATTTCTGGGCCAGCTCGTCGTTGATCTCGGCCGCGACGGGCTCTTTCACCTCTTTCACGGTGCAGGTGAACACGGCTTCCTTGCCGGCCAGATGCTCGGCACCGTATTCCTCGGGGAAGGTCACGTTGACGTCTTTTTCTTCGCCGGCTTTCACGCCGACCAGCTGATCCTCGAAACCGGGGATGAAGCTGTTCGAGCCCAGAACCAGCGGGTAGTCTTCGGCCGAGCCACCATCAAAGGCTTCGCCGTCGACCTTGCCGACAAAGTCGATCACGACCTGATCGCCCTCTTTCGCCTTCGACCCCTTGCGGCGCGGTTTGAAGTCCTGCGCGGTTTCGGCGAGGTTCTTCAGAGCCTCTTCAACGGCTGCGTCGTCGGCCTTGACGACCATCTTTTCCAGCTTGATCGACTTCAGATCGACCTCGGGGATTTCCGGCAGCGCCTCGTAGGACATCTCGACGTGAACGTCGTCGCCCTCTTTCCAGTCCTCGTTGGTCATCTTGACCTGAGGCTGCAGCGCCGGACGGTCGCCGCTTTCCTCGAAATGCTTGTTCATGGCGCCGTCGATGGTTTCCTGCATCGCCTCGCCCAGCAGGCGCTGACCGAACTGCTTTTTCAGCAGGGCCATCGGGACCTTGCCCTTGCGGAAGCCCTTCATCTCGATTTCCGGCTGAGCCTCGGCCAGCTTTTCGTTGACCTTCGCGTCCAGCTCGGCGGCGGTGACAACGATGTTGTAGCCGCGTTTCAGACCTTCGTTCAGCGTCTCGGTAACCTGCATTATGGTAGTCCCCATAGGATTCGGGGCGCGCAAAATCGCGCGCCGGGCAAATTTGAGGCCTTCTATTTGCCCAGCCGACCGAGGGCAAGGGGCAAGGTGCCCGATCAGCCCGGTTTTACCTCTCCTGCCCACAAAAAAACGCCCCGGACCGTGCCGGGGCGCTTGTTCATTCAGGGTGACTGCCCTCAGAACTTCCAACGGGCGCCCAGCACCCATGCTTCGTTCTTTTCAAAGGACGAGCCATCGTCGAAGTCGTGGTTGCGATACTTCAGATAGGCGTCGG
Organism: Ruegeria marisrubri; assembly: GCF_001507595.1. Classification (GTDB taxonomy): domain Bacteria; phylum Pseudomonadota; class Alphaproteobacteria; order Rhodobacterales; family Rhodobacteraceae; genus Ruegeria; species Ruegeria marisrubri. Next base: position 518,536 of record NZ_LQBQ01000012.1, on the reverse strand, counting down.
TATTGATGCTGTCGATGCGCTGCACCACTGCGATGCCCCAGGACTCGGTGCTGGAGCCGTCGCTGTCGAAGTCGGAGCCGTCATAGTAATCCAGGCCCACGCCAGTCTTGCCCCAGGACACCCATTCGCCCTCATAGGCGATCTTGGTGTACCAGAAGCTGGGATCGCTCGAGCCGCTGACATTGTCGCGGGAACCGGCAGCAGCGGTGAAGCTGAACCCGCTGGGCAGCAGGACCGACGCCGAACCGATCACGTCTTCACGCTCGCCGGAGCCGTCGTCAAAATCGCGCACGGCATATGCGACGCTGGCTGCAAATTCGATGCCACCGCCGAAGGTGTTCTCGTAATTCACGGCCAGATCGTAATAGTCGTCGTCATCGCTGCTGGACAGGATGTTCTGACCATAGGCGAAGCTGGCCGAGAACCCGTTGTACACGGGCGTGTCATAGCGCACACGGCCACGGCGTGCGCCGTCGAAGTTGCTGGTGGTGTCGCCCACGGCGATCCCACTCAGGGCCCCGCTGGTTCCGCGGTAGAAGAAGCCCGAGTTTTCATCGGCCGTATAGGAATACAGCGCGGTGCCCACATAGGACAGGTCGGTTTCGGCGGCCCCGTCCGAGGCCATGCTGCCCTGACCGGCCGAAACTTTGCCCCAGTCGCCTTTCAGGGCGAAATCGACGTGACGGATGTCGGACCGGGTCCAGCCGCTGAAGTCGGTGCCGTTCTGGTTCCACTCGGTCGAATTCGGCAGGCCCAGGGCGGTCTCGAACCGGAAGGTGAACTCGTTCTGCCCATAGGGCTGCATCAGGAACAAGCCAACACGGCTGTTGGACAGGTCGTTGTCCAGCAAGCGGGTATCGCTGTCCTGACCATCGTCAACCGAGATGATCGCGGGGTTTAGCTGTCCATACAGCAGGACGTAGCCACCCGAGTTGTTTTCGTATTTCAGTTCGGCCGCGGCGGGGATTGCCGTGGTGGCCGCCAGCAGGGCTGCGGCCGAGGAGAGTTTGATATCAAACGACATTTCTTTCACCATGAAAGGTTCGGGTTTCAGGTACTACTCAGATGTTCAGGGGAACCATGCGGTTCCAGAGGCCCCATATCCATCCTGATCAAGCATTGCAAATTCGCCACAACCGAAACCGCCAGGAGGCGACAAATAGACGTATTTTCAAGAACTTGTTCGCGCGTTTGTGGGAAGCCAGTCACAGGCCCCAAGCAAATTCTGCCATTTGGCCATGCATATGGCAAACACCCGCTATGCGCCGAGGAACACTTGACGGCGACAATCCGCCGAAACGGCGCCCCTTCAAGGCTTCTGGTCTTGGCGCAACAATCATATGGTGAGCCGTTTGAAAACGGCTGGCAATTGTTCGGGCAGATCCTCGGCGATCAGTCCGGACCCGAACTCTCGCGCGCATTCCACATGCAACCAGGCCGCCATTTCCGCCGCGACCTGCGCAGAAAGCCCGCGTGCCAGAAGGCCGGCGATGAAACCGGCCAGCACGTCTCCGGCCCCCGCCGTCGCCAACCAGGGAGCCGCCCTGTCGTGATGCGCCGAGTTGACGAAACAGCGGCCATCGGGCGCGGCAATGACGGTATCCGGCCCTTTGAACAGAACCGTGCATCCCGCCCGTTCCGCTGCCTCGCGGGCCGCATCGACCTTGGAATAGGCAGGGCCTTTCACAGGGAGCTCGGCCAGCTTGCGTGCAACGTCCGGGAACAGGCGGGCGAACTCGCCGCCATGCGGGGTCAGGACACATTCCTCGTGAAGCAGGCCGAACAGATTTTCGGGCGCGTCGGCAAAGGCCGTCAGAGCGTCCGCATCCAGAACCGTCGGGCGAGGCGTGACACCACCCTGCCCCAGAACCACCGGCACCAGTTCCCGCGCGCGCTCCAGCCCCAACCCCGGCCCCATGCATACCGCATTCAGGCGCTCGTCCCCGAGCACCTCGGTCAGGCCGTCCGCCCCGTCGATCCGCCGCAGCATCAGCGCCGTGATCTGGCTTGCCACCTCCATCTGAGCCGAAGGTGGAACCCCGAGGGTCACCAGACCGGCCCCGATCCGCAACGCACCGCGCGCCGCCAGCCGTGCCGCCCCGGTTTTACCCGAACCACCCGACAGGATCAGGGCGTGGCCATGCGAATATTTGTGGTCGTCATCCCTCTTGGCCAGCCAGTGCGGATTTACCCGGCATTCTTGGGCGACCGGAGTTATGCTGTCCAGAAGCGCCCCATCTTCCGGGTGACGTATCCCCAGCGGCTTGACGACCACCTTGCCCGAGACGATGGCCGCCTCGTCCAGACGGTGCCCCAGCCGGGGGCGCTCGAACGTCACCGTCAGATCGGCGCCCTTGATCGTTTGCTCTTCAAACAGGCGGCGGCCACTGTCCGAGCAATAGCCCGAAGGCATATCCACTGCGACCACCCGAACGGGCGGTGTCCACTTGCGCATGAGCCCCAGCAGCCCGATCGCCTGCGCGGCCACCTCATCCAGGCCCCGCGTCAGCCCCGTTCCAAACAGCGCATCAAGGGCCAAGGCGGGGCGTTCCGCGGGCGCGTCCTGGAAGGCTTCTATGGGCTGGACCGCACCGCCCAGCGCCTTCCACCTGTCGTGATTGACCTTCGCATCCGGCGGCAGCTTTTCCGGGTTGCCGTAGAGAAAAACATCAACCCCCCAGCCCCATTCCCTGAGCAGCCTCGCCACCACGAATCCATCGCCGCCATTGTTGCCCGGGCCACACAAGACAACCGCGCGCTGCGGTTCACGGGCGAGTTCGGGCCACTCTTCGAAAATCGCCTCGAAAATACCTCGCCCGGCCTTCTCCATCAGGTCCAGACCGCTGGCCTGATCGGACTCGATTGCCGCCTGCTCGATCGCCCGCATCTGCGCGGCTGTCAGCAATTCCACCATCTCACCCCTCCCAGCGATTCACTTTTGCGCATTTTTTGTGCAAAACGCCCATTCCTTGACCATTCAGCTTTTTTCGCCGCGCCGCAGCCAGCGCTTTTTTTCAATCACGTTGCTGCACCAGCTTAGACGTGATCTGCACTCGCCTGACAAGCATGTGAGGTATCTCCCGATGAAGAAGATCGAAGCGATCATCAAGCCGTTCAAACTGGACGAAGTGAAGGAGGCGCTTCAGGACGTGGGAATCCAGGGCCTGAGCGTGATCGAGGTCAAGGGGTTTGGTCGCCAGAAGGGCCATACCGAACTGTATCGCGGCGCGGAATACGTGGTCGATTTCCTGCCCAAGGTGAAGATCGAGGTTGTTCTGGACGACGACCAGGTCGACGCCGCCGTCGAAGCCATCATCGGCGCTGCCAGAACCGACAAGATCGGCGACGGGAAGATCTTCGTCTCGCCCATCGAACAAGCCATCCGCATCCGCACCGGTGAATCCGGCTCGGACGCGCTGTAACGAAACAACCGAGAACTCAAACAGAGGACCAAGAGTATGAGCAAGGACGCAGTTCTTCAGCTGATCAAGGAAGAGGGGGCCGAATATGTCGACATCCGCTTCACCGACCCGCGCGGCAAGCTGCAGCATGTGACCGTGATGGCCGATCAGGTCGATGAGGACTTCCTGGAGGAAGGCTTCATGTTCGACGGATCGTCGATCGCCGGCTGGAAGTCGATCGAAGCATCGGACATGAAACTGATGCCCGACACCGAGAGCGCCTATGTCGATCCGTTCTACGCGGAAAAGACCATCTGCATCCACTGCTCGGTCGTCGAGCCCGACACCGGCGAACCCTACGAGCGTGACCCGCGCGGCACCGCGCAGAAGGCCGAAGCCTATCTGAAGGCGTCGGGCATCGGCGACGTGGCCTACATGGGCCCCGAGGCCGAGTTCTTTCTGTTCGACGACGTTCGTTTCTCGAACAGCATCAACAAGGTATCCTACGAAGTCGATGCAACCGACGCGTCCTGGAACACCGACACCGAGTACGAGATGGGCAACATGGGCCATCGTCCGGGCGTCAAGGGCGGCTACTTCCCGGTCAACCCGATCGACGAAGCCCAGGACCTGCGTTCGGAAATGCTCTCGACCATGAAGCGTCTGGGCATGAAGGTGGACAAGCACCACCACGAGGTGGCCTCGTGCCAGCACGAGCTGGGCCTGATCTTCGACAGCCTGACCAAACAGGCGGACGAACTGCAGAAATACAAGTACGTCATCCACAACGTCGCGCACGCCTACGGTAAATCGGCCACCTTCATGCCGAAACCGATCGCGGGCGACAACGGCACCGGCATGCACGTCAACATGTCGATCTGGAAAGACGGCAAGCCGCTGTTTGCCGGCGACAAATATGCTGACCTGTCGGACGAGGCGCTGTGGTTCATCGGCGGCATCCTCAAGCACGCCAAGACCCTGAACGCCTTCACCAACCCGTCGACCAACAGCTACAAGCGCCTCATCCCGGGCTTCGAAGCCCCGGTTCTGCGCGCCTATTCGGCCCGCAACCGTTCGGGCTGCGTCCGTATTCCGTGGACTGAATCGCCGAAAGCCAAGCGCGTCGAGGCCCGCTTCCCCGACCCGTCGGCCAACCCCTACCTGTGCTTTGCGGCCCTGCTGATGGCCGGCTTGGACGGCATCAAGAACAAGATCGATCCGGGCGAGGCGATGGACAAGAACCTCTACGATCTGCCCGCCGAAGAACTGGCCGGCATCCCGACGGTCTGCGGCTCGCTGCGCGAGGCGCTCGAGGCCTTGGCCGCCGATCACGACTTCCTGCTGCAGGGCGACGTGTTCACCAAGGACCAGATCGACGGCTACATCGCACTGAAGATGGAAGAGGTCGAAACCTACGAGCACACCCCGCACCCGGTCGAATACGCAATGTACTACAGCTGCTGATCGGCAAACGTGAATAATGCGAAGGGCGTCCCTTGGGGCGCCCTTTTTCGTTGGCAGGCGCCTTGTCCGATTTCCCTTTATCCGTTGCGCACGCCCCGATACGATTGGGCATATTTTCTGGACCGGTTTCATGCGCATTCATTCCACTGTTCTCGCCTTCGCCCTCGTTTTGACCCCCGCAGCGTTGTTTGCGGCCCCCTGCGGCAATACCGGCGCGGGGTTCGAAGCCTGGAAAAAGGATTTCGCGCAGGTCGCCAAGCGGTCGGGCGTCAAGAAAAAGGGGCTGCAGGCGCTGGCCCAGACCCGCTATGCGACCGGCACGATATCGGCCGACCGCAACCAGAAAAGCTTCAGATATTCTCTGGAAAAATTCATGCAGGTGCGGGGCGCCGATGTCATCGTCGCGCAGGGCCGCAAGCGCAAGGCGGCGAACCCGCAATTCTATGCCGCGCTCGAACGGCAATATGGTGTGCCAGCCGGTATTCTGATCGCGATTCACGGGATGGAAACCGGCTTCGGCCGCTTCATGGGCGACAGCCAGGTCGTCTCGGCAATCACGACATTGGCCTATGATTGCCGACGCTCGGAATTCTTCATCCCCCACGCAATCGGCGCCCTGAAACTGGTGGACAAAGGCAGCATCACCATGGCGACCAAAGGCGCGAAACACGGCGAGCTTGGGCACACCCAGTTCCTGCCCGGCAACGCGCTGACCTATGGGGTCGATGCAACCGGGGATGGCCGCGTCGATTTCTACAACATCACCGATGCACTGGCCTCGACTGCGAATTTCCTGCGCAAAAAGGGGTGGAAACCGGGGCGCGGCTATCAACCCGGCGAACCGAACTTTGCCGTCATCCAGCAATGGAACGGCGCAACGGTCTATCAGAAGGCCATCGCGATCATGGCGAGTCGCATTGACGCTTGAAGCAGCCTGCACAACCTCGCGCCGCAATTTCGCCACAAAACCGCCGACATCCACTTCAAACGACTTTTCTTCCTTGGTTTCCAATACGTAACCAGACTCGGGAAAAGTTAGGAATTCTCCAAATCTGTCAAATTTTTTCCCATATCCGAAAATAGAGTTGGTTTTGCAAACACACGCAATGGAGGATTCGCGCTGTGACTTCGAAGAGCAGATACCATGGCGGCTTGGTATTTCTGGGCAACGATGACGGAACGCTGGAGCGCTTCAGCCAGATCGTTGCGGCAACTCTTCAGGATTATGGACATCTCGTCGAACGCCGGACCGTCCTGTCCGAAACCGAAGCGAGCGTTGTCTCCAGCCAGTACCTCGTGCAACTGAGCCTCGAAACCGAGGCTCTTGCGCCGGAAAACCGTGACGACGGCAACAACAGCGCGGGTGGCTTCAGAGCGATTGCCAGAAAGCCGGTCCTGCGTGGCAAGAAACGGCTCGTCATCACGATGTCTCCGGTGTCCGAGCTTCTGGACGACAACGAGGTTTCGGAACTGATGCTGGTCGTCATGCTCTATCGCATGGTCGACATCTGCACGTCTCTGCGGGTTGAGTGGCTTTCGCCGAACACGGTTCTGACCATCGAACAGTTCATGAGCGCGTTTGACACGCTGACGCCAGGCCGCCAGCGTGGCTGCAAGCAGATTTTCGCCTCGGTCAGCGGGCCGTTCTCTGGATCGGAAAGCGACGCGCACCAAGAGGGGCCGGCCGCCGATCAGCATACGGCCCCGGCAGTGCCCACCGATGGGACCCGACCGATCGAGGTCACGGATCAGGTGCTTCTGACGCTCGCCTTCCGCGAAGACGAGGAACCAGAGCAGGAACTGTCGCGCGAAGACCGGCTGAGACGCGATCTCCAACGCCTGTCGAGTTGGGGCATGACCGGCGCTGTTGCATTTCTCTGCGCTCCGGTCGCGGCCTCGATGGCGGCCGTGAACCTGATCAGAGGAGAAGATTTCCGGCTAAACACCCACGTACTGTCCTATACGGCCGCGCTGGTTCTGCTGCAAAGCAGCGGCGCGATAACCGAGGTCACAGCGGCATTGGGTCTCTGATACCTATAGCGCATTCGACCCCCTTGCGCAGCCCCGCCAATCGGCGGGGCTTTTTCTATCCCCGGTTCAGTGACGCGGCCTCCAGAACGAATGTGTGGATCGAAAACACCACGGCCCGGCTTTCCGGCAACCGCAGCAGGCTCTGTCTTTCACTGCGCAGATAGTGTGCCCCTTCCCGGTCGCGCACCGGCCTCGGCGCGCTGGCGCTGCGCGGCTGGAACAGAGTGGCGTCCTCATACCACAAGGCGTTGTATCGCCACAGCGGCCTACCCGGCTGAATACCATCGAACAGCCGCTGCACGCGCCGGGCAATATTGTCATCATAGCTGACGACGGGATCATGAATCGCGATCAGCGGCCGCATGAATTTCTCGGACAGTTTCCAACTGGCCGGAAAACACAGGTTCGCCGCCATCAGAACATGCTCGTCGCCGCGCTTCTGCAGGATGCAGAGATCCTCCTGAACCAGCCGGCACAAGGTATCCAGCGGTTGCGCACGGTCTATCTGGACCTCAACGCCGTCAGGCCGCGTCACCCGCCCTGTGGCGCCGGGATAGGATTGGGCAAGCACGAGGTCCAGCAACTCCTGCGCCGCGGGCATGGCGCTTTCATCCATGGCCAGCACGTCCGCGCGCCGCTCGGCCAGCAGGCGCTCGCGTTCAGCCATCTGTTCGGCAAATGCGTCGTCCCGCAGCAGCCAGTCCTCGATGGAAAGCGGCTGGATACCCGGCAGAGGCCGTTCGGCCAGCGGGTCATAGGGAATCGATTTCTGCAGAATTTCCGTCATCATGTCGCGATTAGCATGGCCGGTTTGCCGAGTAAGACCAAAAACGACGAAAATTCAGTCGCAAATCTGTGCGACCCTGCGTCACCCGGCCTGCACCCTGAACGGAACAGCAGGGAGGCCAATCCGTGAACACACACTATCGCGACACCCGCAAGATCGACCCCACCCGCGGCAAGACGCTGGGCGACGGCACGCCGAATGACAACGACCGGATCGAGATCGGCCCCACACAGCTGGCCTTTGCCGAATGGGAAGCAGCAGGTTTGCGGCTGCCGAACCTTGAACGGATGCGCGAGTATCGCTGGAAACGGTTGACCCAGGCGATCGTCGATCGGGGCTATGGCGGGCTGCTGATGTTCGACCCTCTCAACATCCGCTATGCGACCGACAGCACCAACATGCAGTTGTGGAACACCCACAATCCGTTCCGCGCGGTTCTGCTGTGCGCCGATGGCTACATGGTGATCTGGGACTACAAGAACTCGCCCTTCCTGTCCAAGTTCAACCCGCTGGTGCGGGAACAACGCTCGGGCGCCGACCTGTTCTATTTCGACCGGGGCGACAAGGTGGATGTGCAGGCCGATGTCTTCTCGAACGAGGTGCGCGTACTGATGCAGGAACATGCCCCCGGCAACAAGCGTCTGGCGGTGGACAAGATCATGCTGCACGGCCTCCGCGCGCTCGAGGCGCAGGGCTTCGAGATCATGGAAGGCGAGGAAGTCACCGAAAAGACCCGCGCCATCAAGGGCCCCGACGAGATCCTGGCCATGCGCTGCGCCCATCACGCCTGCGAAACCGCCGTGGCCGAGATGGAGACGTTCGCCCGTGCAAACGTGGGCGATGGCAAGACCAGCGAGGATGACATCTGGGCCGTTCTGCATGCCGAGAACATCAAGCGCGGCGGCGAATGGATCGAGACGCGCCTGCTGGCCTCGGGGCAGCGCACGAACCCTTGGTTCCAGGAATGCGGCCCCCGGATCACGCAGAAGAACGAGATCATCGCCTTTGATACCGACCTGATCGGTTCCTACGGCATCTGCATCGACATCTCGCGCACCTGGTGGATCGGCGACGAGAAACCGCGTCCCGACATGATCTATGCCATGCGTCACGCGCATGAACATATCATGACCAACATGGAGATGCTCAAACCCGGCGTGATGATACCCGAGTTGACGGCCAACGCGCACAAGCTGGACGACAAGTTCCAGGCGCAGAAATACGGCTGCCTGATGCATGGGGTCGGCCTGTGCGACGAGTGGCCCTTGGTGGCCTATCCCGACAAGGCGGTCGAAGGCGCCTATGACTATCCGCTCGAGCCCGGCATGGTGTTGTGCGTCGAGGCCTGTGTCGGAGAGGTCGGCGGCGATTTCTCGATCAAGCTCGAGGATCAGGTGCTGATCACCGAAGACGGCTATGAAAACCTGACCACCTACCCCTTCGATCCTGCCTTGATGGGCGAATAGGTTTTGGCGGCGCCCGCCGCCTCCCGTTTGACCGAAATCAAACCGCCGGGGTCGGCGACGTGGCAAATGTTACACGAAATCCGAATCAACGCCTCTGGAGTAACATATATGAAGCTCTTTTCGAAACTGACCTCGCACACCGATCTGGTCACGGGGATGGCCTCGCGTCTGGGCGCCGATCTGGGCGAGATGATCCTGCGCAACCCCGATACCGAGGCCGCACATTACCGCAGCATGGTGATGAAATGCACCGGCTGCCGCAACCCGGAAGGGTGCAAAAGCCTGCTCGAGGCAAACGACCGGCTGGACGAGGCGCCAAACTATTGCGTCAACAAGGCCGATCTGGAAGCCCTGTGCGAGGCCTGAGGCCGGCTCACGGCCTGTCGTAGGTCGTCACCATGAAATATTCTTTGCGCGGGCCGGTCACGGCCCAGCGTGATATCCATCGTGGCCAGTCGCCGAAATCGTAGCTGCCCCTATAGTTGTCGGGGGCGCACCAATGCGTATCCTCCCAAGCCTCCTCGCCCAGCGCGATGCGGTGGAACGGTCGGCCATCGTCGAACAGCACCGCGATCCCGTCGCCGTCGGCCTGCCACAGATAGCGCCGCGTCGCGGTCATCGGCGCCTGTCCCGGCAACTTCAGACGCAGGGTCTCGTCATAGATCAGGCCGGTCGCTGATGGCACGAACCGCGCCAGCCCTTCGGCCAACGCCACCTGCCCGGTGCGTGCATCGTCGATCCGGCGGGTCAGCCGCCAGTCTCCGACGAAATCGGCTAGCGCGGCTGTCCGCGTCATCGGCATCCTCCCATCCTGGCAACAAGTGTCTGGTGGCGGGCAAACCGTGTCAAATGGGCGCTCCCGGCTTGTCGATGGCGTCTGGCGCAGCTATGACCCCGCCAACCCTCCTTGCCAACCGAAAAAAGGTGCCGCTGCCCATGATCCCTCGTTACTCCCGCCCCGAAATGGTCGCCATCTGGTCGCCCGAGACCAAGTTCCGTATCTGGTATGAAATCGAAGCCCATGCCTGCGACGCGATGGCCGATCTGGGCGTGATCCCGCGCGAGAACGCCGAAGCTGTCTGGAAAGCGAAGGATGTGGAATTCGACGTGGCCCGCATCGACGAGATCGAGGCCGTCACCAAGCATGACGTGATCGCCTTCCTTACTCACCTAGCCGAGCACATCGGCAGCGAAGAGGCCCGCTTTGTCCATCAGGGCATGACCAGTTCGGACGTGCTGGACACCACGCTGAACGTGCAGCTGGTGCGCGCCGCAGACATCCTGCTGGCCGACATGGACAAGGTGCTGGCCGCGCTCAAGAAACGCGCTTACGAGCACAAGGAAACCGTCCGCATCGGCCGCAGCCACGGCATTCACGCCGAGCCGACGACGATGGGACTGACCTTCGCCCGCTTCTACGCGGAAATGGACCGCAACAAGAACCGTCTGGAAAAAGCCCGCTGGGAAGTCGCCACCGGCGCGATCAGCGGCGCCGTGGGCACCTTCGCCAACATCGACCCCCGCGTCGAGGAACATGTCTGCGAGAAACTCGGCCTGCGCCCCGAGCCGATCTCGACCCAGGTCATCCCGCGTGACCGCCACGCGATGTTCTTTGCCACGCTGGGCGTCATCGCATCGTCGATCGAGAACATCGCCGTCGAGATCCGCCATATGCAGCGCACCGAGGTGCTGGAGGCCGAAGAGTTCTTCTCGAAGGGCCAGAAGGGTTCCTCGGCGATGCCGCACAAGCGCAACCCGGTCCTGACCGAGAACCTGACCGGCCTCGCTCGGCTGGTGCGCATGGCGGTCATCCCGGCGATGGAAAACGTGGCGCTCTGGCACGAGCGCGACATCTCGCACAGTTCTGTCGAGCGCGGCATCGGCCCGGACGCGACCGTTACGCTGGATTTCGCGCTGAACCGTCTGGCGGGCGTGATCGAGAACCTCGTCGTCTACCCCGAGAACATGCTGGCCAACATGAACAAGTTCCGCGGCCTCGTCATGTCGCAGCGCGTGTTGCTGGCCCTGACGCTGGCCGGTGTCAGCCGCGAGGACGCCTATCGCCTGGTTCAGCGCAACGCGATGAAGGTCTGGGAAGAAGGCAAGGACTTCAAGACCGAGCTGCTGGGCGACCCCGAGGTGACCGCCGCCCTGAGCCGCGAGGAGATCGAGGAAAAATTCGATCTCGGCTATCACACCAAGCACGTCGATACCATTTTCTCGCGTGTTTTCGGCGAGTAACCGGAAAAACCTCGCCTGACCGAATGCAAGGCCCGGACCGCAGGCAAACGGTCCGGGCCTCGTTTTTTGCCCGAATCCGCGAAAACGTCTATGATGGCCGGACAAGGCGAGACAGGAGAAACGCGATGACGCTGAGAACTCTGGCTTGCGCCGTGGCTGTCGGGTTGTTTGCGACCGCAGCGTCGGCCTGCGAATTGCACAAGCAAACCCAGTCCTGCGCCCCCGGCACCGTCTGGGACAGCGAAAGCCAAAGCTGTGTGAAGGCTGTAAACAGCTAAAGCACCGTTCACCGAGTTTTGTAGAGAAGCGGGCCGAAAAAGGCTCGCTTTTCTCTTGGATGCACTATGATCACGGGTGCCCGATAGTCGATGGAGTTTTTCGATGCGCCTTTTGATTTCAGCCGCAATTGCCGCCATGAGCCTGTCCATGGCTCCCGCGAATGTTGACGCCGCCGGAGGCGGAGGATCAAGCCCGCCGAAAACGACCAATACGACCAAGAAATGCCTCTTTGGCCGCGTCTGGGACGCCAACGCCAAGAAATGTGTGAAACCGTCGAAAAGCAACTTCACCGATGAAGAATTGTATCAGGCCGTGCGGGAGCTTGCCTATAATGGCCAGTATGAACATGCGCAGAACATCCTTCGCGTCATGCCGGATCAGAACGACGACCGGGTTCTGACCTATTGGGGGTTCACCTATCGCAAGATGGGTGAGTTGGAACTGGCCAACGTCTTTTATGAAAAAGCGATCACGGCCAACCCGGACAACATCCTCGCCCGCAGCTACATGGGCCAGGGGTTTGTCGCTGATGGCAAGACGGATCAGGCCATTGCGCAGTGGCGCGAGATCGTGGCGCGCGGCGGACAGGGCAGCTGGGCCGAAACTTCCCTGCGTCAGGCGATCCGGACGGGACTGACCTACAACTACTGAGGTTCAGGGTTTCTTTACGGCCCTTGGCATAACTTGTCTGCAAGACCACGAACCATTGGCAACGCAGGCAGATGCAGAACGAACAGACGCTGATGCAGATTGAACCCGGCGCGCCCGTCGCCGGCGCCGGGTTTTCTTCGGACACTCAGGACCAGCGGATCGTCCCGCGCGTGCTTTCCGGGCGGGAAAAGGCCGCCATCGTCGTGCGCCTGCTGCTGAACGAAGGCGCCGATATCCCGCTCGAGGAACTGCCTGAGGATTTGCAGGAAAAACTCACGCTCCAGATGGGGCGGATGGGGCTTGTCGATCGCGTCACGCTGGCCACGGTCGCGCAGGAATTCACCGAGGCGCTGGATGGCGTCGGCCTGTCATTCCCGCACGGTCTGGCCGGGGCGCTGGATGCAGTGGCGGGGCGGATCGGCCCGTCCACTGCCGCGCGTCTGCGGAAAGAGGCCGGGGTGCGGCAATCGGGCGATCCGTGGCAGCGTCTGCGCGCGCTCGACGCCGGGGAACTGGCCGCTGTTGCTCAGGCCGAAAGCACCGAGGTGGCGGCGGTGATGCTCTCGAAACTCGACACGGCCAAGGCCGCTGAACTCTTGGGGCATTTACCTGGCCCCGAGGCGCGGCGCATCACGCTTGCGATGTCCCGCACGGCGCACGTCACGCCCGAGACCGTGGACCGGATCGGCTGGGCATTGGCCGCTCAGTTGGACAGGAAACCCGATCTAGCCTTCAAGGATGCACCGGGCGAGCGTGTCGGGGCCATTCTGAACCACTCCCCGGCCGCGACGCGCGACGGGCTGCTCAGCGCGCTGGACGAAGAGGACACGGACTTCGCCTCGGAAGTGCGCCGGGCAATCTTTACCTTTGAACATATCCCCCGGCGCATACAGCCACGCGATGTCCCTGCCATCCTGCGCGGCGTAGATCAGGCGACGTTGACCACCGCGCTTGCCGGCGCTTCGACCGAGGGTGACCAAGCAGCCGTCGATTTCCTGTTGTCCAATACGTCGTCGCGCATGGCGGATACCCTGCGCGAAGAGATGGGCGAACGCGGCAAGGTGAAACAGGCCGAGGCGGAACAGGCGATGGCAGAAATCGTCGGCACGATCCGAACTCTGGAAAGCGAAGGTGGCATCACGTTGATCCCTTTGGACGAAGACAGCCAGGTGTCAACCAACGAATGATGGCGCGCCTTTTCCAGTCGACAGGCGCCGAGAAACCGGCCTATCAACGGGCATGGCATTCGTTTCAACCCTTTTCCCATGCATCGGACGCTCCGCATGAGCGCAAGTGCCAGCCGACCCATCCTGTTCATGGTGCTCGCGATTCTCTGCTTTTCCCTCATGGATGCGACGGTCAAGGCGCTTGCGCCGCAGATCGGCGTGCTGTCCGCGCTGTGGGTCCGATACGCCGGGCAGATGATGGTCGTGCTCCTGCTGGTTCTGCCCCGGCTGCACCAAGTCGTGCGAACGCGCTATCCGCTGCTTCAGTTCCTGCGCTCGCTCCTGTTGTTGGGGGCGACCGGGTTCTTCTTCACCGGCATCAGCCGCATCCCGCTGACCGACGCCACCGCGCTCATGTCGCTGAACCCGGTGATGATCACCCTCGGTGCGGCGCTGTTTCTGGGTGAATCCCTTGGCCCGCGCCGCATCATCGGAATTGCCCTGGCAGTTCTCGGCGCCGTCATCATCATCCGCCCCGGATCGGGCGTATTCCAGGTGGCCGCCCTCTACCCTGTGGGCGCCGCCATCTGCTATTCGGCCTACGCGCTGCTCACCCGCCGCGTCGGCCCGGACGAAGACCCCTGGACCTCGCTGTTTTATACCGGGCTGGTCGGAACGATCCTGCTGACACTGTTGGCCCCGGCACAATGGCAGGCCCCCGAATCCTCCGGCTGGGTCCTGATCCTTCTGGTGGCAGGTTTCGGCACGATGGGGCAGATGCTGCTGATCCGGGCATTCAGCGCGGGCGAGGCATCGATGCTGGCGCCCTATGCCTATAGCGGACTGGGGTTCGCCGCCTTGTGGAGCGCCCTGTTCTACGCCGAATTTCCCGACATATGGACGATCTGCGGCACGCTTGTGATCGCCGGAGCGGGTCTGTATGTCTGGCACCGCGAAACGCAACGCCGGTGAGACCACGCAATGCCCGTCGAAAAATCGGAACTCAATCGTTTTGAGTTGGGAAAATACTACATCTCCAGTCTGTTTCTCCGCGGCTTCATCGGAAGCATACGCCTGTTGCCCTACGAGCGCCGGATTGCGGCGACAGGAAAGCTGGCTCAGGCGCTGGCCCCACTCGTCGGCTTCCGCAAGCGGGTGCTGAAAAACCTGAAACTGACCTGTCCGGACCTCTCCGAGGAAGAGGCGGAAAAGATCAGCCGCCAGGTTTGCGACAATGCCGGCCGCGCGATCATGGAGCATTTCTCGCCCGAAGAATTCGTGGAAAGGCAAAAGCGCGCCAGGATCATGGGGCCCGGCATCCCCGCCTATGACGCCGCCTGCAAGGAAGGAAGGCCGGTCATGGTGATCTCTGCGCATTTCGGCCACTACCTTGCCATCCGGATCGCGCTGCAAGAGCGCAGCGGCATTCCGCTCGGATGTCTCTATCGCCGCATGGCCAACCCGTATTTCAACGACGCATATGTCGCGGCCTTCCACAAGACCGGCGAACCCATGTTCGAGCAAGGCCGCCGCGGCATGATGGAGATGGTCCGCTCGCTGAAGCGAAACGGGCATATCGCCATCGTGTCCGACCTGCACGCGCATGGCGGAGAGGAACTGACCTTTTTCGGCAAGCCTGCCGTGACCTCGGTGCTGAACGCGGAACTGGCGATCAAGTATGGCGCGGTCATGCTGCCCTGCTACGCGGTGCGCCGTCCCAATGGCGTGGATTTCGACATCGTGGTGCACGAGCCCGTGCCGCATACCGATCCCGAGACCATGACACAGTATCTGAACGACGACCTGGAAAAAGTCGTCCGCCAGCACATGGGCCAGTGGTTCTGGATTCACCGCCGCTGGAAAGCCTGGAACGGGCTGGGCGTTCAGCCCGAGGACATGCCCTGATCAGTCCGCCCGCGTTGCCGCGACGATCGGCCCCTGCCCGGCGCGTTGAACCAGAACGGCCGCAGACAGGGCCGGGTCGAGCGTCGCCGTGAAGGTTGCCGTGGTCGTTCCGTCCCATTGCCCCAGAACCTGCCAGCTTTCCACGACATTGGCATAGTTGAACTCTTGTCCCGCCAGTTCACCCCGTTCGATTGCAGCATGCCGAAGCGGGGAATACTGGACCAACTGCACTTCGTAGGTTTCGTCGCCTGACAAATCCAGCGGTGTGACTTTCACCCCCAGTTCGCTTCCGCTTCGCTCGGCCACGACCGTCGCCACTTGGGCGGCCGAGTGGTATTCGGCAATCAACCCCATCACTTCGAGCCCATCCGAGCCCGCCACATCCGCCTGGCCGTTGACGATCATCTGCGGGGTATAGATCATCGCCCGGCCACCTTCCCGGGCATAGGCTTTCTGGCGCTGAGTATGCGCCGGTTTTGCAAACAGGTCCTTCCAGCCGATGTAATCCCAGTAATCCACGTGCAGGGCCAACCCGATCACGTCATCCCTTTGGGACAGATCGCGCATCAGTTCGTCGGCGGGAGGACAGGAAGAACACCCCTGCGAGGTGAAAAGTTCGACCACGACCGGATGATCCTCGGCATCCGCGGGGGCTGCCGTAACCAGCGATACCAGAATTGCCGCCGCCGCAAACTTCAACATGACCGTTACCAAAACATTCCAGCTTTACCCGGTTTATATCCGCAATCACTCAATAACCAATCAAGGTTTCTTGAGACTTGGGGCGCCAAGGTCGAAAATTATGTGTGCAATGGTATACAAAAATTGCCGCACCCCCTCTCTTGCACCTTGAACCATTGGCCTTGGTGATGCAGATAGCCACCAGCGAATCCCGAAATCCACGCCATTTGAGAGGGAGGCCATAGATGCCCATCAAAGTTGGACAGGATACCGCCAAGACACGCAAGACGCTCAGCGTGAACGGCAAGTCCATTTCCTATTACTCGATCCCCGCCGCGCAAGAGGCCGGACTGGGCGATTTCTCGAAACTTCCCGCGGCCCTCAAGGTGGTGCTGGAAAACATGCTGCGCTTCGAAGACGGCGGCTTCTCGGTGTCGGTCGATGACATCAAGGCCTTTGCCGAATGGGGCGCAAACGGCGGCAAGAACCCGCGCGAGATTGCCTATCGCCCCGCCCGCGTGCTGATGCAGGACTTCACCGGCGTTCCCGCCGTGGTGGACCTGGCGGCAATGCGCGACGGCATCAAGAACCTTGGTGGCGACGCCCAGAAGATCAACCCGCTGAACCCGGTTGACCTGGTCATCGACCACTCGGTCATGATCGACGAGTTCGGCAACCCACGCGCGTTCCAGATGAACGTGGACCGCGAATATGAACGCAACATGGAGCGCTACCAGTTCCTGAAATGGGGCCAGAGCGCGTTCAACAACTTCCGCGTGGTGCCGCCGGGCACCGGCATCTGCCACCAGGTGAACCTGGAATACCTGGCCCAGACCGTCTGGACCGACACCGACCAGAACGGTGAAGAGGTCGCCTATCCCGACACGCTGGTCGGCACCGACAGCCACACCACCATGGTCAACGGCATGGCCGTTCTGGGCTGGGGCGTCGGCGGGATCGAGGCCGAGGCCGCGATGCTGGGTCAGCCGATCTCGATGCTGATCCCCGAGGTCGTCGGCTTCAAGCTGACCGGCCAGATGGTCGAGGGCACTACCGCCACCGACCTGGTGCTGAAGGTCGTCGAAATGCTGCGCAAGCATGGCGTTGTAGGCAAGTTCGTCGAATTCTACGGCGAGGGTCTGGATCACCTGCCGCTGCCCGACCGCGCGACCATCGCCAACATGGCGCCGGAATACGGGGCGACATGTGGCTTCTTCCCGATCGACGAAGAAACCCTGCGCTACCTGCGTCAGACCGGCCGTGAAGAGGACCGCATCGCCCTGGTCGAAGCCTACGCCAAGGAAAACGGCTTCTGGCGCGGCGCGGACTACGCGCCGATCTACAGCTCGACGCTGGAACTCGACATGGGCACCATCGTGCCGGCGATCTCGGGCCCGAAGCGCCCGCAAGACTACCTGCCGCTGACCGGCGCATCCTCGGCCTTTGAAAAGGTGGTGGCGGAATACCGCGGGATCGACATCTCGAACGGCGCCAAGGACATGGCCGATGAAGGTCCCGTGGCGACCAAGCCGGTGAACCTGCACAAGACCGCAAAGGTCGAAGGCGAAGACTACGAAATCCGCGACGGTTCCGTCGTGATCGCGTCGATCACCTCGTGCACCAACACCTCGAACCCCTACGTTCTGATCGGTGCCGGTCTGGTGGCGCGCAAGGCGCGCGAGCTGGGTCTGAACCGCAAGCCTTGGGTCAAGACGTCGCTGGCCCCCGGTTCGCAGGTGGTGACCGAGTATCTCGAGGCCGCCGGCCTGCAGGACGATCTAGACGCCATCGGCTTCAACCTGGTCGGCTATGGCTGCACCACCTGCATCGGCAACTCGGGTCCGCTGCAGCCCGAGATCTCGAAGGCCATCAACGACAACGACCTGATCGCGACGTCGGTCCTGTCGGGCAACCGGAACTTCGAGGGCCGGATCTCGCCGGACGTGCGCGCCAACTACCTGGCCTCGCCGCCGCTGGTCGTGGCCTATGCGCTGGCCGGCGACATGAACATCGACCTGACGAGCGAACCGCTGGGCACTTCGAAGGACGGCAAACCGGTCTACCTCAAGGACATCTGGCCGACCAACCAGGAAATCGCCGAGCTCGTCGACAAGACCGTGACCCGCGCGGCGTTCCTCAAGAAGTACGCCGACGTGTTCAAGGGCGACGAGAAGTGGCAGGCGGTCGAGACCACCGATGCGGAAACCTATGACTGGCCGGCAAGCTCGACCTATATCCAGAACCCGCCCTACTTCCAGAACATGAGCCCCGAGCCGGGCACGATCTCGAACATCGAGGGCGCCAAGGTTCTGGCGATCCTGGGCGACATGGTCACCACCGACCACATCTCGCCCGCAGGTTCGTTCGCCGCGTCCTCGCCGGCCGGCAAATACCTGCTGGAGCGTCAGGTACAGCCGCGCGAGTTCAACTCGTATGGCTCGCGCCGCGGCAACCACGAGATCATGATGCGCGGCACCTTTGCCAACATCCGCATCAAGAACGAGATGCTGGACGGCGTCGAAGGCGGCTATACCAAGGGCCCCGATGGCGAACAGACCTCGATCTACGAAGCCTCGATGGCCTATCAGGAACAGGGCACCCCTCTGGTCGTCTTCGGCGGCGAACAGTATGGCGCGGGCTCGTCGCGTGACTGGGCTGCCAAGGGCACCGCACTGCTGGGCGTCAAGGCCGTGATCGCCGAAAGCTTCGAGCGCATCCACCGCTCGAACCTGGTCGGCATGGGTGTCATCCCGTTCGAGTTCACCGGCGGCGACAACCGCAAGACGCTGGGCCTGAAGGGTGATGAAACCGTCTCGATCCACGGTCTGGACACCATCCAGCCGCTGCAGGAGGTGCCCTGCACCATCACCTACGCAGACGGAACCGCGAAGACCATCACGCTCAGGTGCCGTATCGATACCGCGCCCGAGATCGAATACATCGAGAACGGTGGCGTGCTGCACTACGTGCTGCGGAACCTGGCGAAAGAGTCCTAACCCGCACCACATCAGAAAAGAAAAGCCCCGGCAGATGCCGGGGCTTTTTGTTTCCGCCTTGGAAAAATTTCAGGCGCCTTGTTCGCGCTGCGGAACAAATCGGCTTTACTTCGCCGCTGCCGCCTCCATCGCCGGACGCAGGCGGTTGGTCAGTTCCCGCTGCGTCAGCGGACCCGCGATCCGCAGAATGACCTTGCCCTCGCCGTCGATCAGGAAAGTCTCGGGAACGCCGTAAACGCCCCAGTCGATGTTCATGTTCCTCGCCGAGGCCCCGACGGCCTCGTATGGGTCCCCAAGCTCTTGCAGAAAGGCCAGGGCATTCCCGGGGTCATCCTTGTAGTTCGCGCCCAGGATCGTGATCCCCTCTTCCTTCAGGGCTTCGAGGTTCGGGTGCTCGACCCGACAAGGCGCGCACCAGCTGGCCCAGAAGTTGACCAGCTTGATCTCACCATCGCCCAAGGTCTCGTCCGACCAGAGCGGCTTGTCGCCCAGTTGCACCAGATCAACGGGCGGCGCATCCCTGCCCGCAAGCGCGGTCGGCAGCTCCTCCTTGTTCTCGCGCATCATGCCGAAGGCCGCCAACAACACGAAGGCGCCGAAAATCAGCGGCGGCGCGATCATCAGAGGCGAGACCTTAGCCATTGCGCGACATCCTCTTTTCGACCTTTTCCATTTCGGCCCGCACCTTGCGGCCGCGCAGGATGCTCAGGACCACCAGCGCAACCAGCAAAAACAGCGACGCCGCATAGGCCGACAGAACCGTATCCGCGTATTTTCCCAGATCGGGCATCATCCGTTCACCCTTTCACGCGCGATCAGCGCCTTGATCCGCCGCGCCCTGATCTCGGTTCCAGTGCGATAGAACACCAGCGCGATGAACAGCAGCACGAAGCCGATGATGCAGACGAGCAGCGGGAAGAAGAAGATATTGCTGACCTTTTCCTCGGTATCGGTGCCGGTGACCGCGCCAACCCGCATGACCGAGGCACCCTGGTGCAGGCCCTGGTTCCAGAAATTGACCGCGTAGCGGCTGAGGAAGGCAAAGACGGAACCGACCAGGCACAGGACCGAGGTCAGGTCGGCCGCGGTATCCGGGTCCTCGATCGCCTCCCACAGGGCGACGTAGCCGAGGTAGAACAGAAACAGGATCAGGAACGAGGTCAGGCGCGGATCCCAGGCCCACCAGGTGCCCCACATCGGTTGCCCCCAGATGGCCCCGGTCGCCAGCGCGATCAGCGTCATCACGATCCCCACCGGCGCCGCGGCGCGGGCGGCAAGCGCGCTGACATGGTGACGGCGCACCAGCCAGACCAGCGAGGTCGCCAGCATCATGATCCAGCAATTGATGGCCATGAGCGCCGAAGGCACATGCAGGTAGATGATCTTGACCGTGGACCCTTGCTTGTAGTCGTCAGGCGTGAAGAAGAACCCCCAGACCAGGCCGACCACGATAAAGACGGCGGAACTGATCCAGAAGAACGGCAGCACGCGCTCGGTCGTGGTGAGGAACTTCTTGGGGTTGGCGTATTCCCAGAGGGCGTTGGCTTTGGATGCTATCGACATGGCGCTTATCTAGTCCGACTCGGGGCAGTTCTCAATTGACATTGGTCAACGTAGATTGACGCGGAGAACCGCGGCGCTGGCAAAAGGCAGCAGGGCGATGGTTGCGGCGGTGATCCCGGCCAGCATCAGCAGAGGCGTGGCGGTCTCCATCCCTGTCGCGCCGCGACGGGCCACCTCGGCGCCGAAGATCAGCGTGGGCACGTAGAGCGGCAGAACCAAAAGCGACAGCAGCAGCCCGCCCCGCTTGAGCCCCACGGTCAGGGCCGCGCCGAAGGTGCCGATGACGCTTAGCGCCGGGGTGCCGAGCGCCAGCGACACGACGAGCCAGAAGAACCCGGGCACCGGCAGATTCAGCAGCACGCCCAACACGGGCGCGGCCAGCACCAGCGGCAGGCCGGTGGTGATCCAGTGCGCCAGCGCCTTGATCGTCACCACCGATTCCAGCGGCAGCGGAGCGGTGGCGAGCAGGTCGAGCGAGCCGTCCTCCCAATCCAGCGCCAGCAGTCGGTCGAGCGACAGCAGGCAGGCCAGCAGCGCCCCCAGCCACAACACGCCTGGGGCAATGGTGGACAGCAGCGAGGATTGCGGCCCGACCGAGAACGGCACCAGCACCGTGACGATCAGGAAAAATGCAAGCCCCAGACCAAAGCCTCCGCCCGCGCGGAAGGCCAGGGTCAGGTCGCGCTTGAGCAGGGCGATCACAGGAAGCCTCCGTCAAAATCGTCGATGGGTTTCGGCTTGGCCTTGTAGGGGCCCACGTCCAGAACCTCTCCGTCCAGGCCAAGGTCGATATGGGTGGCGATCAGGGCCGACCCGCCCTGCCCCAGATGCCCGCGCACCGCATCGGCGAACATGGCTACCGCGTTGCGGTCGAGCGATACCGTCGGTTCGTCCAGCATCCAGATCGGCCGCCCCGTGACGAGCAGCCGCGACAGGCCCAGCCGCCGTTTCTGGCCCGCCGAAAGGTTCCCGGCCTGCCGATCGGCCAGTTCGTTCAGGCCATAGGCGTCCAGAGCGCTCTGGATGTCCGCAGCGCCGAACACCGAGGCCCAGAACCGCAGGTTCTCGACCACGGTCAGGGTCGGTTTCAGCCCGTCGGAATGGCCCGCATAGGCCACCGTATCCTCGGCCCCGTCGATCACGCCGGCCAGCGGCGGCTGCAGCCCCGCCAGCGTGCGCAGAAGCGTCGTCTTGCCGATTCCGTTCGGGCCGCGCAGGATCAGGGCTTTCCCAGGCTCGAGCGCAAAGTTGATCCCCTCGAGCACGGGCACGCCGCCGCGGGTGATGGCGAGGTTGGTAACGGTCAGTGTCATGAGACCCGCTTATCTGATTGCTGCAAGGGGAAAAAGGCCGGATTTGCCGCAGGGCGTCGGTGGAGAGCACAAGAGTGAGGGGCCAGCCCCTCACACTCCCCGGGATATTTGCAGCCAGATGAAGGGATGCGTCAGACCGGGAGGAGGGCCAGCGCGATGCGGCGGCCCTCGGAGAGCAGCACGTTGTAGGTGCGGCAGGCTGCGGGAGAGTTCATGATCTCGACACCCAAGCCGGCACCTTCGAGTGCCGATCGAAGGTCTGCAGGGATGTGCGCCATGTCCTTGCCGGTTCCGATGAAGAGCACGTCAATGTCGAGAGCCAGTTCCAGAAGCGGTGCCGAGTCCTCGTATCCGCCCCAGGGCCGTGTCCCGAAAGTGCCGGTCAGGACCGCTCCTTGATGGATTTCGCCGCCGATGCGGAAGAAACCTGGGCCGTAGCCGTCAACCGGCTGTGCATCGGAGAATGTCATTTCATTGAGGCGCATATCGGCTTTCCTTCACTCCAGTATCGGCAGGCCCGAGATCACGGCCGTGGCAATCACCGCGTAAGAGGCGATCCGGTAGAGCCTTTCCAGCGACGGATCGAACAGCGCCTTGCCGACCAGTGTGGTGACAAGATAGGGGATCGAGAGCAGGACCACCAGCCACAGCGTCGAGGGGCCAGCCAACCCGCCCAGCAGGATATTGGCCACGATCACGATGTCGAGCATCGCCAGAAAGATGATGGTGTTGGCCCGCACCGTGCGCACGTCGCGCGCATTGGCCAGGTAGAACACGATCACCACCGGCCCGGTCAGCCCGGTCATGCCGCCGATCGTGCCCGCGCTGCCTCCGATGGCCAGCCGCCCCCGCAGCCCGAGCCGCCCATGCCAGCGCCAGCCTGTGATCACCGCAGTCAGGGTCAGGCCGATGACGCCGCTGGCGATCCAGCGCAATGTGACGGCCTCGAGCTGAGACATTACCCACAGGCCGACCGGCACCGTCAGGGCCGCCGCCAGCGCGAGGGTCGAGACCTCTGCCTTGTCGCATTGGCGCCAGGCCTGCGGGGCCAGCGCCGCGGTCGAAAAGATGCCGGTCGCCGCCATGAGGAAAACAACGTCCGGGATCGGCAGAAACTGGCTGCCGACGGGGACGAAGATCATCGCGGTGCCGAAACCGGTGAAGCCGCGGACAAGGCCCGCGGCTCCGATCGTGAACATCATCCAGCCAAGGCCCGGCGTCGCCAGGGCCTGCAGCAGGGCGTCAGGCATCGATGTTGGCGAACTGGTTGCCCGCCGTGTTCGAAGGTTTCGACCAGTCGCGCTTGACCCCCAGCCACAGCAGGATGGTCGAGGCCACGAAGACCGAAGAATAGGTTCCCACGATCACGCCCCAGATCATCGCGAAGACGAAGCCGCGGATAACGTCGCCGCCCAGCACATAGAGCGAAACAAGCGCCAGCAGGGTCGTGACCGAGGTCATCACCGTGCGGCTGAGGGTTTCATTGATCGAGATGTTCAGAACCTCTTTCAGGTCCTTCTTCTTGTATTTCCGCAGGTTCTCGCGCACCCGGTCGAACACGACCACGGTATCGTTCAGCGAATAGCCGACGATGGTCAGAAGGGCCGCGATGATCGCCAGGTCGAAGCGAATCTGAAGCTCGGAGAAGATCCCGATGGTCAAAATCACGTCATGTACCAGCGCAGCCACGGCGCCTAGCGCGAACTGCCACTCGAAGCGCAGCCAGATATAGACCAGCACCGCACATATCGCCAGAACGACTGCAATCACGGCGGTCTGGATCAACTCACCCGACACTTTCGGGCCGACCGATTCCACCGAGACAATCTTGATATCCGGATCGACGCCGCGCAGCGCGTCATGCACGTTGTCAATGACGTCCGCGGTCACCGCCTCGGCGTCTTCCTGTGCCTGAATGCGGATCATGGCCACGTTTTCATCCGGGCCAAAGGTCGGGTCGAAGATCTCGGTGATGGTCACATCACCCAGATCCAGAGGCGCGATCGCGTCACGGTAAGCGCCCACGTCGATCGCCTGTGCGCTTTCGGTGCGGATCGTGGTGCCGCCCCGGAAATCGATGCCGAAATTCAGGCCCTGCAGCAGGAACGAGGTGAAGGCCACCACCATCATCAGACCCGAGATACCCAGCCAGATCTTCCACCGGCTGAAGAAATCGAAAGAGGTTTCCTGTGGAATAAGTTTCAATCGCATGTCAAACCTCGATCGTTTTCGGGCGGCGGCGTTCGAACCACATCACGATCATCAGCCGCGTCACGAAGATCGCGGTAAAGACCGAGGTGATGAGGCCCAGACCCAGGGTGATCGCAAAGCCGCGAACCGGCCCCGACCCCATCGCGAACAGGATCACGGCCGTGATGAAGGTCGTGATGTTGGCGTCAAGGATGGCCGAAAGCGCCTTTTCATAGCCAAGCTCGATGGCCCGCGACGGCCCCTTGGCGGTTTTCAATTCCTCGCGGATGCGCTCGAAGATCAGAACATTGGCGTCAACCGCCATGCCGACCGTCAGCACGATCCCGGCGATGCCCGGCAGCGTCAGGGTGGCTCCGATCATCGACAGCAGGCCAAAGATGAGACCCACATTGATGAGCAGCGCGATGTTGGCGAAGATCCCGAACAGGCCATAGCTGAGCGCCATGAAGGTCAGCACGGCGACGAAGGCGACGATGGTGGCCACCTTGCCTGCGTCGATGCTGTCCTGGCCCAATTCCGGGCCGATGGTGCGCTCTTCGAGGAACTCCAGACCCGCAGGCAGCGCGCCTGCGCGCAGCAGCACGGCCAGGTTGGTGCTTTCCTCGACGGTGAAACGCCCGGTGATGATGCCCGAACCGCCGGGAATGTGGCTCTGGATCACCGGGGCCGAGATCACCTCGTCATCCAGAACGATGGCGAAGGGGGCGCCAATGTTGTCACGGGTGTAGTCGCCGAACTTGCGCGCGCCGGAGGTGTTGAAGCGGAAATTCACCGCCGGGCGGCCGTTCTGGTCAAAGGACGGCTGCGCGTCCACCAGTTCCTCGCCGGTCACGACCGGGGCGGCCTCGATGGTGTAATAGACGCCCTCTTCGTCCAGCGAGGGGATCACCTTTTCGCCCACGCCTACAGGGGCATCCGGGTCGGTGCCGCGCGACACGACCGGGTTGAAGGTCAGCTGCGCGGTGGT
The DNA here is from genome assembly GCF_001507595.1 of Ruegeria marisrubri. Lineage (GTDB taxonomy): Bacteria > Pseudomonadota > Alphaproteobacteria > Rhodobacterales > Rhodobacteraceae > Ruegeria > Ruegeria marisrubri. The sequence goes on along the minus strand of NZ_LQBQ01000012.1, from coordinate 493,414 downwards.
GCCGATGATTTCCTTCAGCTCCGAGGCGCTGCCGATACCCGGCACCTGGATCAGGATGCGGTCGGCCCCCTGCCGCTGGATCGTCGGCTCGCGCGTGCCGACCTCGTCGATCCGCCGGCGCACGATTTCCAGCGCCTGCCGGACCGTGCGGTCGTCGGAGGCCAGTTTCTCGGCTTCGGACAGTTGCACGATGATCTCGTCGCCCTCGGCGCGAACCTCGATATCCGAGGCGCCAGCACCGGTCAGGGTCTGAATCGGACGCGACAGGCCGCGCACGACCTCGAGCGCACGGGCCATGCCTTCGGGTTGGCTGATCTTGATGCGAATCTCGTCGGGTGCCGAAGGCTGTCTGCGGATGGTGCCGACGGTTGCGCGCTCGCCCCGCAGGGCGTCGCGGATTTCCGGCCACATCGCCTCCATCCGGGATTCGTAGACGTCTTCGACCTGAACCTCGGCGAGCAGATGCGCGCCACCTCTCAGGTCCAGGCCCAGGTTGACCAGCGAGGAAGGCATCCAACTGGGCCATTGGGCGGCCAGCGCCTGCATCTCGGGGGTGTCATTGCCCAGCTCGATCGCGGCCTCGGCATCGTTGGATTGTTCGACGCGGGTGTAGAACGCGTTTGGCAGGGCCATCAGCAAGCCAGCCACGCAGACCAACCAGATCAGAACCCGCTTCCAGGTGTCAATTTGCAGCATTACCCTGCCTTTTCAAGGATTTATGCGACGAAATCACTTCGCCGGTTCGGTCTTGTTCAGAACCTGGGCGATGGTCGACTTGACCACGCGAACCTTGACGCCCTCGGCGATCTCGACCTCGAGTTCACCGTCTTCCTTGACCTTGGCGACCTTGCCGATGAGACCGCCCTGGGTGACGACCTGATCGCCCCGGCGCAGTGCCTCGACCATGGCCTGATGCTCTTTCATCTTCTTCTGCTGCGGGCGGATCAGAAGGAAATACATGATCGCAAAGATCAGGATCAGCGGGAGAAACTGGGCGATTGCGCCACCTTCCATGGGATATTCCTTTTTATTTCTTGGGAACGCGGACGTATCGCCGCGAATTTGCCGGGAAACTATGCCTTGAAATGATCCTTTGCAAGCGAAGGCCTGCACTCACCTCGGGACAAAGGTGTCACGAAAGGCCAAGATGATGCGATGCGTTGCAGATATGACCTAGGAAGGCCGCTCGACTTGGATATAGTCAATTCAAGGGGGAACGGATGCGGCATTTCTTCAAACCATTCCATCTATTGGTTCTTTTTTTGTCTGTCACTGCCTTGGCATGGGCAGTTTCCGCGCCTGCCCAGGCGCAGGAGACGAGCGGCGAGGCGCCCGAAACTGAAGAAGCCTTGAGCGAAACCTTCAAGGCTCCGGTCATCGTGGACGGGGACACGCTGTTTCACATCCGCGGTTCCAGCGCGCTACCTGCTCCGGAACGCGCCGAAAGTATTCAGAACGCGATCATCGAGGTCGCCGAATCCTCGGACGCAAAAGATGTCGAAATCACGTTTGAGGAATCGGAGCTTGGAACGCGCATCCTTGCGGACGGCGTGTTGGTGACCATCGTCACGGACGCCGACGCCGAACTCGAGCAGATGGACCTGGCGGTTCTCAGCCTGCTGCACGGGGACGCCATCCGCGAAGCCATCGTCGCCTATCGCGCGAACAGAACCGAAGAGGCCCGAGTTTCCGGCGCCATCGAGGCCGCTGCGTGGACCTTGGGATTTGTCGCTTTCGTTGTCATCATACTATGGCTTCACCGCCGCATCAGGCGGCGCACCTTGGTCTTTGTTCGGCGCTATTTGAAGGACGTCGAAGAGGCCACCGCCAAAAGCGTGCAAGCCGAGGCCATTGCCGCCCTGATCCGATATGGCCTGAACTTTGTTCTCCTCGTCATCTTCTTCCTCGGGTTCTACTACTACCTGTCCTTCGTTCTGCTGGCCTTTGCCGAGTCCCGTTATCTGGCGCAGCTGCTTCTGACCTATTTGACCGAACCCGTCCTTCTGATTTTCAAGGGTATCATCAGCTATATCCCCAACCTGATCATGCTCGCGTTGATCTCGTGGGTGGCATTCTATGTCATCAAGGGGTTGCGTGTTTTCTTTGACGCGGTCGAAGCCGGCACCTTCGACATAGGGGATTTCGAGAAACACTGGGTCAACCCGACCTTCAACATCGCCAGAGTCATCGTGATCCTGATAGCGTTGGTATTTGCTGTCCCCTACATCCCGGGTTCGGATTCAGCCGCATTTCAAGGACTTACGATCCTGGTCGGCGCCATGCTGTCGCTGGGCGCAAATTCGGTAGTCAGCAACATGCTGGCCGGGCTGTTCGTGATATACCGCCGTTCGACCTCGGTCGGGGACCGGATCCAGATCGGGGAACATATCGGTGACGTGGTGCAGATCAAGCTGATGGAAACCCACCTGAAATCCATCAAGAACGAGTTGATCTCGATCCCGAACGCGCAACTGATGAACTCGGACGTGATCAATTTCTCGAAACCGACCGACGGCAACGGCCTTCTGGTGCACACCACGGTCGGGATCGGCTATGAGGAGCCGCCCGAAAAGGTCGAGGCGATGCTGATCGAGGCGGCGCGGCGCACCAAGGGGCTCAAGGCCCGCCCGGCCCCGTTCGTTTTGTGGACCGCGCTGGCCGACTATGCCATCAACTACCAGATCAACGCCTATACCACCCGCGGCAATTCGATCCCCAGGATACGCTCGGATCTGCACCGCAACATCGTGGCCGTGTTCAACGAAAACGGCGTGCAGATCATGACCCCGTCCTACATGGCCGATCCGCCCGAACCCAAGATTCCCGCGGTGCCATGGGATGGCCATCTGGCCCATGACGCGCGCGAAGACACCGACAGCTAAGGCAATTCGGGTGCTACACCCTGCGCGCCAGATGGTGCATAAGCGGGCGGAGTGATTCATTTGCCAAGGATCTGAACCATGCATGACATCCGCGCCATTCGCGAAAACCCTGCTGCCTTCGACGCCGCGCTCGCTCGCCGGGGCGAGGCGCCGGTGTCGTCCGATCTGCTGCGGCTGGACGAAGCCCGCCGGGCCAAGATCCTGGCGGCCGAAACGGCGCAGGCCGAACAGAACAAGGCCAGCAAAGAGGTGGGCGCCGCCAAGGCGCGCGGTGACGAGGCCGAGTTCCAGCGCCTGCGCGCGCTGGTGGCCGAGAAAAAGGCCGAGATCGCGCGGATGCAGAACGAGGCCAAGGATCTGGACGCCATGCTGTCCGACAAGCTGTCGCGCATCCCCAACCTGCCCGCCGAGGACGTGCCGGAGGGCGCGGACGAGAATGACAATGTCGAGGTCAGCCGCTGGGGCACGCCGCGCGCGTTCGGCTTTGCCCCCAAGGAGCATTTCGAGATCGAGGCCGTGAAAAACGGTATGGATTTCGAAACCGCGGCCAAGCTGTCGGGCTCGCGCTTCGTGCTGCTGTCGGGTGGCGTGGCCAAGATCCACCGCGCGCTGGCCCAGTTCATGCTGGACACCCATACCGAGGAAAACGGCCTGACCGAGGTCAACGGCCCGGTTCTGGTGCTGTCCGAGATGATGTTCGGCACCGGGCAGCTGCCCAAGTTCGGCGAGGACAGCTATCAGACCCGCGAAGGGTGGTGGCTGATCCCGACCTCCGAAGTTTCGCTGACCAATATCGTCAATGACACCATCGTCGAGGAAAGCTATCTGCCGCGCCGCTACACCGCGCATTCGCTGTGCTTCCGGTCCGAGGCCGGATCGGCGGGCAAGGACACGCGCGGGATGCTGCGCCAGCACCAGTTCGAGAAGGTCGAGATGGTCTCGGTCACGCATCCCGACAAGTCGGACGAGGAACAAAAGCGCATGCTGCGCTGCGCCGAGGGCATCTTGGAAAAGCTGGGCGTGCCCTATCGCACCGTGATCCTGTGTACCGGCGACATGGGCTTCGGCGCGCGCCGCACCTATGACATCGAGGCCTGGCTGCCGGGGCAGAACACCTATCGCGAAATCAGCTCGGTCTCGACCTGCGGCGATTTCCAGGCCCGCCGGATGAACGCGCGTTTCCGCCCCGAGGGCGGCGGCAAGCCGGAATACCTGCACACGCTGAACGGCTCGGGGCTGGCCGTGGGGCGCTGCCTGATCGCCGTTCTGGAAAACGGCCAGAACGAGGACGGCACCGTCACCCTGCCCGAGGCCCTGTCGCCCTATCTGGGTGGCAAGCTGACCCTGCAGCTGGACGGCACGCTGGCATAAGAAAACCGGCGGCCGGGACCCCGGCGCCGGCTGGTGCAGGACACGGGCGAAGGAGGCTTACTTCTTCGCCTTTTTCTTGTCCTTCTTGTCCTTCTTGGACTTCTTCTCTTTCTTCTTGTCCTTGTCCTTGTCCTCTTTCTTGTCTTTCTTCTTGGACTTCTTGGACTTGGATTTGACCTTTTCCTTGGCCTTCTTGAACTTGGCCTCCATTTCCTCTTTCTTGCGGGCCGCCTTTTCGGCCTTGGCCTTTGCCTTGGCCTTTTTCCGGGCCGCGGCTTCTTTCTTGGCCTGTTGCCCGGCGCTGGCCTTGCTGTCCTCTGGAGTTTCGGGAGCCGCCTCTACCGGGGCTTGGGCGACAGCCGGTTTGCGCCGCACCGCCTTGGCCTTGGGAGCGGCCGTCGGGCTTGGCAAAGCCAGCTCTTTCGCGGCCGCGATCAGCAAGGGCGCACGCGCCGCCCCGATGCGGGGCACCTGCATCAGCTGCTCGGCTGAGGCCCTGGCCAGATCACCCGCCGTCTTGTAGCCCTTGGCAACCAGTGCCTCGCCAAGCGCCTTTCCGACGCCGCGCACATCCGAAACCGGTTTCATTCGTCACCCCTTTCTTGCCACCACCGGCGATTGCGACCGGCGCGGCATTCACCACGGCGATGCGTTGCCGTCACCCGGCCTGGGCCACGCCTGCGCGCCGTTCTTTCTTTGGGAAGGGAACGAGGCGCTTGGCGTCCTCGTCCCACAGCTTGAGATTCAGCGCCGCCAGCGCCTCGGGGAACTTGATGCGCCTCGGGGCGTATTCCGGCGGCAGATTGTAGTGGCAGGCCCGCAGCCGATACGAGGGGATACGGGCGTTGAAATGGTGGATGTCGTGCAGCGTGATGCAGGCCACGGCCGCGTCGAACCACCAGCCGAAATCCAGCGCCGACGACCCCTGCAACGCGGCCAGTTGCGGATCGAGATCGGGGCGCCTGTCCCAGTAGGTGTCCTCGAAATTATGCTGCAGATACACTAGGAACACGCCGATCATGCCGCCGAGGAATGAAAAGGCGAGCCAGACCCAGATGCCTGTGCTGCCGGCGACGAGATAGAGCAGGCCCAGCCAGACCACGATCGACAGGTTGTGCAGAAGCACGCCCTTGACGCCGAAGCGGGTGCTGTTCTTGGGCCAGCGGTAGCGGATGAAATAGGTAAACAGCGCCCCGACCGGCACCAGGATGAACGGGTTGCGGTAGAGGCGGTAGAACAGGCGCGTCCAGAAGTCGGCCTCGTTCCATTCGCGCAGCGTCATGGTGTGAATCTCGCCGGTTTCGCGCTGTTCCAGGTTGCCGACGCCCGCGTGGTGCAGGTTGTGGTTCTGTTTCATCACTTCGAAAGGCGCGAAGGTGAAGGGCGACAGGACATGCCCGGCCAGTTCGTTCTGCTGGCGGGTTTCGAACAGCGAATGGTGCCCGCAGTCGTGCTGCAGCACGTAAAGGCGCACGGCGCAGAAGGCAAAGACGATGCCCGCGGGGATCAGGACATACCATTTGTCCACGTGGATGATCGCAAGGGACAGGGACGCGAAATAGACCGCGAATGTCCCGAAATAGCTGAACGCGGCGCGCCAGTTGTTCTGAACCGCGTATTGCCTCGTATAAGCCCTCAGATCCATATGCTGCCCGCTCCCCACATGGCCCGGTCAAAGGTGTCGTCGAAATTCAGGACGCGAAAAATCGGTTGCGCAGGCAGATGCTAACGCCAAGCGCGGGGCGTTGTCACGCCCCGCCTGCGAAAATGCTGCGAATTGGCGCGGTTAGGACCGGCCCTTGAGGTGCTTGGCCAGGGCGCCCGCGTTTTTCTTGCGCCGGCCCTTGTAGGGGTTCTTGTCGCCCTGCCCGCGCAGGGTCAGCCGGATCGGCGTGCCGGGCATGTCGAAATCGTCGCGCAGCCCGTTGACCAGGTAGCGCGTGTAGCTGGCCGGCATCTTGTCGGGGTGCGAGCACATGACCACGAATCCCGGCGGCCGGGTCTTGGCCTGGGTCATGTAGCGCAGCTTGATCCGGCGGCCCTGCGGCGCCGGCGGCGGGTGCTGTTCCAGCATGCCGGTCAGCCAGCGGTTCAGCGCGGCGGTCGGCACGCGGCGGTTCCACACGTCATAGGCGCGCAGGATCGCGTCGTGCAGGCGGTCGAGCCCCCTGCCCGTCTTGGCCGACACCGTCACCAGCGGCGCGCCGCGCAGTTGCGGCAGCAGGCGTTCGAAGGCCTCTTTGAGTTCGCGCAGCTTTTCCTGCTTGTGCTCTTCGACGTCCCACTTGTTGACCGCGACCACCACCGCGCGGCCCTCGCGCTCGGCCAGGTCGGCGATGCGCAGGTCCTGCTGTTCGAAGGGGATGGCGGCATCGAGCAGAACCACGACCACTTCGGCGAATTTCACCGCGCGCAGGCCGTCCGAGACCGAGAGCTTTTCCAGCTTTTCCTGGACCTTGGCCTTCTTGCGCATGCCCGCAGTGTCGAAGATGCGCATGGGCGTGCCGTTCCAGTCGATGCGCAGGCTGATCGCGTCGCGGGTGATGCCGGCCTCGGGGCCGGTCAGCAGGCGGTCTTCGCCGAGGATCTTGTTGATGAGGGTGGATTTGCCCGCGTTCGGGCGGCCGACCACGGCCACCTGCAGCGGCTTTGCCGAGGTGATCGCCGGGGTTTCGCCCTGGTCCTCGGCCCCTTCGGGCAGGTCCACGTCGGTTTCGGGCGCGTCCTCGGCGGCCTTGTCGGCCATCTCGTCGGCGAGGGGCATAAGCGCGGCATACAGATCGGTCATGCCCTCGCCATGCTCGCCCGACAGGCGGATCGGCTCTCCCAGCCCCAGGCCGTAGGCCTCGAGCACGCCGGCATCGGCAGCCGCGCCCTCGGCCTTGTTGGCGGCCAGGATCACGTGCTTGGAGCGTTTGCGCAGGATGTCGGCGAACATTTCATCGGTGGGGGTGACGCCTGTGCGCGCGTCGATCATGAACAGGCAGACATCGGCCATGTCCACCGCCCGCTCGGTCAGGCGGCGCATCCGGCCCTGCAGGCTGTCGTCGGTGGCATCCTCGAGCCCCGCCGTGTCGATCACGGTGAACCGCAGGTCGCCCAGCCGCCCCTCGCCTTCGCGCAGATCGCGCGTGACGCCGGGCTGGTCATCGACCAGCGCAAGACGTTTGCCGACAAGGCGGTTGAACAGGGTGGATTTGCCCACATTCGGGCGCCCCACGATGGCGAGGGTCAGGGACATGTCACTCAACTTTCTAGACTCAGACGCGCCCTATAGCGCGTCTGGCCGTCAACGGAAAGCGTGCAGTTGGCCCTTGGTCGAAACCACATAGAGCGTCTGGCCCGCCACGACGGGCGCGGTGGTGGCGCCGCCGGGCACCTCGACGCGGTGCAACAGTGTGCCATCGACCGGGTTGAAGAACCGAAGGTAGCCGTCATTCGAGGCCACCACGATGCGCCCGCCAGCCATGATCGGGCCGTAGTGGGCAAAGACCGGGCCGCGTTTTCTGGGCTTGTCCTTGACGAAGCCGGGCAGATCCCTGGCCCAGATCACCGAGCCATCCGCCGCGTTGAGCCGGATCAGCTGGCTGCGGTCGCTGATCAGAAAGACACTATCCCCCACCGGCCAGACAGAGCCCAGCGCACCTTCGCTTGCGGTCCAGATCCGTTCACCGGATTCGGCGCGGAACGCCACGGTGCGCCCGGAATGGTTGCCGACAAAGAGCGTGCTACCCGAAATCACCGGGCCGCCCGTCACGTCAACGATCTGCGCCGCCGCGCGGCCCTTGCGGCCGCCCGACACGGCGGCATTCCAGCGCCGCAGGCCTCCGCGGCGGAAGCTTGCCGTGATGTCACCCGAGCCGAAGGCGAAGATCACAAGGTCCGAGGTCAGCGCAGGCGCCGGGGCGCCAAGCACGTTGCCGACGCTCGGTGTGCCCTCGACCTGCCAGGCGACGCGCCCGTCCTTTGTGTTGATCGCCCAGCCGGTCTGATCGCCGGCCACCAGATACAGCAGGCCATCGCGGATGGTCGGCATGCCGCTGCCGGTGGCGTTCAGCTTCTGCTGCCATCGCACCGCGCCGGTGCGGGCGTCAAGCGCGGTCAGGCGGCCAAAGCCCGACGACACGTAGAGAACGCCGCCCGAATAGGCCATGCCGCCGCCGGTGGCGTGTTTCTCGCCTTCGCCGGGCGGGATCAGGTCGGTCTGCCAGACCACGCCGCCCTGGGGAGACACGGCCGTGACGATCGCCCCGGCATCGAGGGTATAGATCAGCCCGCCGGCCACCACCGGGTCGGCCGTGATGCGCCGCTTGCGCGAGTCGCCGGCCCCGATCGAGACCGACCAGATACGTTGCGGGTTGGCGCGTAGCGCCGCGTTGGCGGTACGGAAGGCCGGCGTGCCCGGCCCCTGTTCCCAGCTTGCGTTCGCCTTTTGCGCGGGCACGCTGATCGGCTTGGAACCGATCGCCTCGGCGGTCGCGCTGTCAGCGGTGGGCCGGATGTCTTCACGCGGGCCGGGCAGGATTTCCTCGGGTTCGGTGCAGGCAGTCAGGGTGACAAGCGCCAAAGCCATCAAGGGCAGCCCACGGCGGGAAAAAGTCTTTGTTACCATCGTTTGAACTCGCCTGTCGTCTGATTGCCGTCTGCCTGAGCCGGGCTCAGCCCTGCTGTCTGATGACGGGTGCGGGGTCACCGCCCAGCGCCACAATCAACTGAGTTGCGCGTTGTTGCAAGTCCACGCTGACCTCGGCGTCCTGCCGGATACCTTCGAGACGGATCACGGCAGCTTCGACATCGCCCTCTTCGACCTCGATCAGGGCCAGCTGCTCTTCGGCCAGCAGGCGCAGCGGTGCGCCGGGGGCGGCCAGCGCCTCGAACTGCTGGCGGCGATCTGTGACAGGCAGGGTTTCGGTTTGCAGCAGCAGGCTCTTGAACGTCGCTATGTGGCGGTAGATCTCGGGCAGCTCGCTTGTGGTCGCGATCCGGTTGAGCCCTTCGACCGCAGCTTCGGTCGAGTCCGAGTTGGACTGGGCCGTCGACAGAAGAAATTGAACAACGGCGTCGCCGCCTGCCGACTTGGCCTCGATTTTCGCAAGACCGGCGGCCCGTCCGGCCGGGTCATCCGCGGCCAGGGCGGCGATGATCTGGTCACCCAACTCCTGGGCCTCGGAAACCGCCTTGGCCTTGCGGTATTCGTTGAAGGCCGCGCCGCCGACGATGATGATGACCGCAAGAATGCCGATCCAGCCCCAGCGTCGCAGCGTCTTATACAGCCGGTCACGGCGGACCTCTTCGGTCACCTCTTCGATGAAACTGTCAACGTCGCTCATCCCTGCCCCCGGGCTCTGTTTGTATCGATGCGCGCCAGTCATACCCCGCCCCATGCGACAAGCCAAGTGCCCCGTAGGGCACATTTTCCCGTGCTTGCACCCTTATGGGAAAAAAAATAATCTGAACCGGTCAGTTTAGAGTAGACAATGCAGAGGTGCCGCCCCATTTGATTGCCTGTGCGCAACTCGATTGGCGCGAAAAACATTCTTGAGAAAGGAACGGGATGCGACTGGTTCCCTTCATCACCGCGGTTCTGGTGACGATAGCGATGTATTTGCTTGTATTCGAGCGCGAGGCGCTGCTTGCTTTTGCAAAATATGACGCGGCCGCAGAACAGGACACGGACGCCGCGGCGGAAGCCTCGGACAAGGGTGCCGAGGCCGCATCAAAAGCCGTGGGGGTGGTCGCGATGCGCTCGGCCGCGCGCGAGATCGACAGCGCGGTCGTGCTGCGCGGCGAGACCAAGGCGAACCGGCAGGTCCAGGTGAAAACGGAAACCTCTTCGACGGTGATCTCCGAACCGAAGCGCAAGGGCGCCTTCGTCAAGGCGGGCGAGGTGCTGTGCGAGCTTGACCCCGGCACCCGCCCGGCCGCGCTGGCCGAAGCCCAAGCGCGTCAGATCGAGGCCGAGAGCCGACTGCCCGAAGCCGAGGCCAAGCTGGAAGAGGCGCATGCCCGGCTGGCCGAGGCCCGGATCAGGTATACCGCCGCTCAGAAACTGTCGGAAACAGGATATACGTCTGAAACCAATCGCATAGCGACCGAGGCGGCGCTGCGCTCGGCCGAGGCCGGTGTCAAATCGGCCGAGGCCGGTCTGCAGGCGACCCACGCGGGAATCGAAGCCGCCGAGGCCGCCGTCGCAGCCGCCCAGCGCGAGATGGACCGCCTGACCATCGAGGCGCCCTTTGACGGCCTGCTGGAGAGCGACACCGCCGAACTGGGCAGCCTGCTGCAACGCGAATCCGGCAGCCTGTGCGCCACCGTGATCCAGCTGGACCCGATCAAGCTGGTCGGCTTCGTGCCCGAGGCCGAGGTCAACCGCGTCAAGGTCGGCGCGCCTGCCTTTGCGCAGCTGGTGACCGGGCAGCAGATCCAGGGGCAGGTGACCTTCGTCAGCCGCTCGGCCGACGAGACGACGCGCACCTTCGAGGTGGAGATCACCGTGCCGAACCCCGACCTGGCGATCCGCGACGGTCAGACCGCGAACATCGCGATCTCGGCCGAGGGCGCCAAGGCGCATCTGCTGCCGCAATCGGCGCTGACGTTGAACAACGAGGGGCAGTTGGGCGTCCGCGTGGTCGGAGACGGCAACATCGTCGATTTCATGCCCGTGCGCCTGCTGCGCGACGCGCCGGATGGCGTCTGGGTCGGCGATCTGCCCGAAACGGTCGATGTGATCGTGGTCGGCCAGGAATTCGTCACCAAGGGCGTGGCGGTCGAGCCCACCTATCGCGAGGCCTCGAAATGACACGCGTCATCGACTGGGCCGCCGAACGGGCCCGCATGATCCTGGCCTTCATCGCGATTTCGCTGGTCGTGGGCGGCTATGCCTATGTCAGCCTGCCCAAGGAAGGTGAGCCGGACATCGAGGTGCCGGCCCTATTCGTATCGGTGCAATTCCCCGGCATCTCGGCGGAAGACAGCGAGAACCTGCTGATCAAGCCGATGGAGACCGAGCTGGCCGATCTGGACGGGCTCAAGAAGATGACCGCGACCGCGGCCGAGAATTATGCGGGCATCGCGCTGGAGTTCGAATTCGGCTGGGACAAGACCGCCATCACCGCCGATGTGCGCGACGCGATGAACACCGCACAGGCCAGTTTCCCCGACGGGGCCGAGCAATACACCCTGAGCGAGTTCAACTTCTCGGAATTCCCGATCGTCATCGTCAACCTGACCGGCGAAGTGCCGGAACGGACGATGGCCCGCATCGCCAAGGACTTGCAGGACGATCTGGAGGCGCTGGATTCGGTGCTGGAGGCCGGGATCGCCGGCAACCGGGACGAAATGCTGGAGGTCGTGATCGACCCGCTGCGGCTGGAGGCCTACAACGTCACCGCCGCCGAACTGATCAACGTGGTGCAGAACAACAACCAGTTGATCGCGGCGGGCGAGGTCGAGACCGAACAGGGCACGTTCTCGGTCAAGATCCCTTCGTCCTTCAAGACGGCGAAAGACGTCTATGACCTGCCCGTCAAGGTAAACGGCGACCGGGTGGTGACGCTGGGGGAATTGGCCCAGATCAACTATACTTTCGAAGACCGCAAGGGCACCGCGCGGTTCGATGGCGAGCCGACGATCGCCCTGCAGGTGGTCAAGCGCAAGGGCTTCAACCTGATCGACACGGTCGAGACCGTGAAGCAGACGGTCGCCGAGGCGCAGAAGAAATGGCCCCCCGAGATGCGGGCCGCCGTCGAGGTGGGCACGTCGAACGACCAGAGCCGCATCGTCGGCTCGATGGTCCGCCAGCTCGAAGGTTCGGTTCTGACGGCGATCGCGCTGGTGATGATCGTGGTCCTGGCCTCGCTGGGCTCGCGCGCGGCGCTGCTGGTGGGCTTTGCCATCCCGACGTCGTTCCTGCTGTGCTTTGCCTTTCTGGCGATGATGGGGGTCAGCATCTCGAACATCGTGATGTTCGGCCTGATCCTTGCCGTGGGGATGCTGGTCGATGGCGCGATCGTGGTGGTGGAATATGCCGACAAGCGCATCAAGGAGGGCGTCGGCCCGATGCACGCCTATGTCGAGGCCGCCCACCGCATGTTCTGGCCCATCGTGTCCTCGACCGCGACGACGCTCTGCGCCTTTCTGCCGATGCTGTTCTGGCCCGGCATTCCGGGCGAGTTCATGGGGATGCTGCCGGTCACGCTGATCTTCGTGCTGTCGGCCTCGCTGGTGGTGGCGCTGATCTATCTGCCGGTCATGGGCGGCGTTTCGGGGCGGCTGAGCCGGATCTTCAACCGCGCCTCGGACTGGCTGCGGGCGCGGACGCCGTGGTGGCTGCGCGCGGCGCTGGTGCCGCCGGCGCTCTACATGATCTTTCTGGGCGCGATGCAGCTTTTGAACCCGTATTACCTGCTGCCCGAAGGCGCGCTCGGCGGCACGGCCCTGGGTGTGTTCATCTTCCTGTTCGGGGCTTTTGCCGGGTCGATCACCCTGGGCGCCGCGCGGGTCGAGTTCCGGCGCGAGCAGATCCATACCGCCAAGGAACACACGCTGTTCGGCCACGTCATCAAGTTCATCGCGGGCAACCCGATCATGCCGATCGTGTCGATCTTTGCGGTGTTCTTCGCGGTCTACCAGGTGGCCTTCGTCATCTTCCCCGAGAAATCCCTGGGCGTTGAGTTCTTTGTCGAAAGCGAGCCGGAACAGGCCACCGCCTATGTGCGGGCGCGGGGCAACCTGTCGCTGGCCGAGAAGGACGCGATGGTGCGCGCCGCCGAAGAGGTCATCAGTTCACACCCCGCTATCAGCAATGTCTTTGCCTTTGCGGGCGAAGGCGGGCTGCGGCAGAACACCGGCGGCTCGCAGGCGCCGGCCGACACGGTCGGGCGGGTCCAGTTCGAGATCATCCCGTGGGAGGATCGCCCGAGGGTATCGGAGCCGGTTGCCGGGGGAAGGTTCTCGCGCGAGGTGGTCGCGCCCGAGTATGACGGCGACGCGGTGATCGAGCAGCTGGGCGCGGAACTGGCGAAGCTGCCGGGTTTCGAGGTCGAGATCGAGGTGCTGGGCCGAGGACCGGCGTCGGCCAAGCCGGTTCACCTGCGCATCCGGGGGGATGATTGGGGCGATCTTACCGCAGCCACCGAGGCGGCGCGGGCGAAGTTCGAAGAGACCCCGGGTCTGATCAAGATCGAGGACAGCCTGCCCCTGCCCGGCATCGACTGGCAGATCGACGTGGACGTGGCCAAGGCGGGCCGGTTCGGCGCCGACGTGGCCACGGTGGGTGCGATGGTGCAACTGGTGACGCGCGGCATCCTGCTGGGCGAGATGCGCCCCGAGAGCAATGACGAGGAAATCGAGATCCGCGTGCGCCTGCCCGAGGAGGACCGGGTGCTTTCGACGCTGGACACGCTGAAGGTGCGCACCAGGGACGGCCTGGTGCCGCTGTCGAATTTCGTGACCCGGCAGCCCGTCAAGAAGCTGGCCAAGATCAGCCGCGTCGATCAGGAGCGGTTTTATGACATCAAGGCGGATGTCGAGGCCGGGCTGACCAAGGTCGTCATGACGGCCGGGGATGGCAGCGAGGAGCGGCTGGCCATCGTCAGGGCGGTGCCCGAAGGGGTCAGCCCAGCGGGCGAGATCCTCGAACGCGGCGATGGCAAGCAGTTCGAGCTGGTTCAACTGACCGCAGGCGCGGGCGTTGACGAGATCCGCGCGGAGATCGCTTCGGGCGAGGCGCGTTTCGCCCCTGTCAACCCGAACGAGCGCATCGCGGTTCTGACCGAATGGCTGAACTCTGATCCCCTGCCCGCCAGCGTCAGCTGGGAATGGACCGGCGATCAGGAGGATCAGGCCGAAAGCCAGGAATTCCTCTCCAAGGCCTTTGTCGGCGCGCTGGGGCTGATGTTCGTGATCCTGCTGGCGCAGTTCAACTCGTTCTACAACTCGGTTCTGGTGCTGCTGGCGGTGGTCCTGTCGACCACCGGCGTGCTGATCGGGATGATGGTGATGAACCAGCCGTTCTCGATCATCATGACCGGCACCGGCATCGTGGCTTTGGCCGGGATCGTGGTGAACAACAACATCGTGCTGATCGACACCTACCAGGAATACAGCGAATACATGCCGCGGATCGAGGCGATCGTGCGCACCGCCGAGGCGCGCATCCGGCCGGTGCTGCTGACCACGCTGACGACGATGGCGGGCCTGACGCCGATGATGTTCGGCCTGTCGCTGGATTTCATCAATGGCGGCTATTCCATCGACAGCCCCACCGCGCTGTGGTGGAAACAGCTGGCCACGGCGGTGGTGTTCGGGCTTGGCATCGCGACGGTGCTGACGCTGGTCGTGACGCCTTCGTTCCTGGCGCTGCGGGTGTGGTTCTCGACCTACGTGATCTGGATCGGCAAGCTGCTGGCCAGCCTCACCGCGGGCCGTTCAAGCCGCATCGCCCAGGACATGGCGCTGGGACGCACCGTGCGCAACCTGCATGGGACCGAGATCATCTGGACCGATGACGCGTTCCCGCGCAGCGAACCGGCGGAAGAGGAAGCGGCCGAGGGCGACGAGGCCGACACCCCGCCCCCGGACAAGCCCCTGCGCGCGGCCGAATGATCACAGCAGCCACTGGATCGGAAACCAGCCCATGACCTGGACCAGCGTCCGGCTCAGGCCGCTGGTTTTCGGTTCCTCGGTGTACAGCCGCTCGCCGCCATCAGGCAGGGTCTCGTGCCAGATCAGGGCGCCACTCTCGTCCATATCGACCCGGTAGGCGCGCGCAGCCAGATTTCGATCGAAGCCGCCCATGATATCCTGGGCCAGGGCGGGGCTGCGGATCAGGAACCCCATCTCGGTATTCAGCGCGGCCGAACGGGGATCGAAGTTGAAGGAGCCGACGAACAGGTATTGCCGGTCGATGACGAAGGTCTTGGCGTGCAGGCTGGTGTTCTTGGAGCCGACCAGACCGAACTGTTCCAGAAGATCGGGTTTGTCCTGATCCGACTTGAGCTCGTAAAGCTCGACGCCGGCTTCCAGCAGCTCTTTGCGATATTTCAGGTAGCCTGAATGAACCGGCAGAACATCCGTCGATTCCTGAGCGTTGGTCAACGTGGCGACACGGACGCCGTCGCGGGCCCAGTTCGCCAGAACATCCGTCAGGCGATCCCCCGGAACGAAATAGGCCGACACAAGCATGATCTCTTTTTCCGGGCGCTGGATCAGGCGGATGAGGCGCGACATCATGAAGTCCTGTTCCGACGCCTTGCCCAGCCCCTTTGCCGGGTCGTCGCTGACCAGATCCACCTCGACCCATTCGAAGGCGCGGGCGTTGTCCAGCAATTCGTCCCTGAGCGGCAGTTCGCGCACCGCCTGTGCATAAAGGTCGTCGCCGGGCGCGGCGAGCGCCTGTGACACCGAGGTCTCGAGATGGCTGCCATCGGCAGGTTGCTCGGGCAGCACCAGCGAGGCAGGAACGGAAGACGGGCTGGCCCAGTAGAGGTCGAAATCCGCCGACACATCCCGTGCCGCGTCGCCCAGCGCGACCACGTCGAGATCGAAATAATTCACCCCGAGATCGCGCGAAAAGTAGATGTCGCCGATATTGCGACCACCGATGATGGTCGCGACACCATCCACCGTGAAGCTCTTGTTGTGCATGCGCCGGTTCAGCCTGCGGAAGTCCAGCACATAGGACAGCATGCGCGGCTTGCGCAGGATGAACGGGTTGAACAGGCGCACCTCGATGTTGGGGTGGGCGTCCATCTCGGCCAGTTCCGGGTCCAGATCGGGGGTGCCGTTGTCATCCAGCAGCAGCCGGACCTTGACGCCCCGGTCGGCGGCGCGTTTGAGCGCGTCCAGCAGCAACAGGCCGGTCACGTCCTTCTGCCAGATGTAGTAGCGGGCGTCGATGCTCTGCTCGGCCAGATCCGCAAGCTGGATGCGGGCGGCAAAGGCGTTGTGCCCATCCTGCAGCTTGCTGATGCCCGAAAGCCCCGGATTTTCGGCGGCCAGAGGCAGAACGATGCGGCCCAGCGTCGTCTCCTCGGTCGGCGGCAGCGCGGTCGAGGTGGCGGTCGTGCCGTTCGACGGCACCGGATACAGCAGCTGGAATCCGAAACTGGCAACAACCAGCAAGACCGCCAACAGTAAAAGAAAACGCAGAAATCTGAACATCCAAGCACTCCGCAGGCCACGCCCGTGTTCAACCTAGACCCAAATCCTCAGCCGCAACAAGACGATAAGCCGGCCTCAGGCGGCCTCGGCGTCGGCCTGCTGACGGCTCCAGAGCTGGGCGTAGCGCCCGCCGCGGGCCAGAAGCTCTTCGTGGGTGCCCTGTTCGACGATCTCGCCGCGTTCCAGCACCACGATCTGGTCGGCCTCGGCAATGGTGCTGAGGCGGTGGGCGATGGTGATCACGGTGCGCCCCTCGCCCGCCCGCGCCAGCGCGTCCTTGATCTCCTGCTCGGTCTCGGTGTCCAGCGCCGAGGTGGCCTCGTCCAGCAGCAGGATCGGCGGGTTCTTGAGCAGGGTCCGGGCGATGCCGACCCGCTGCTTTTCGCCGCCCGAGAGCTTGAGACCGCGTTCGCCGACCCTGGTGTCGTAGCCCTCGGGCAGCGAGGCGATGAAGTCGTGGATCTGGGCCGCGCGGGCGGCCTCTTCGACCTCGGCCTGGGTGGCGCCCTCGCGGCCATAGGCGATGTTGTAGCGGATCGTGTCGTTGAACAGCACCGTGTCCTGCGGCACCACGCCGATGGCTGCGTGCAGGCTGGTCTGGGTGACGTCGCGCACGTCCTGCCCGTCGATCTTCAGCGCGCCGCCGGTTACGTCGTAGAAGCGGAACAGCAGCCGCCCGATGGTGGACTTGCCGGAACCGGTCGCGCCGACGATGGCGACGGTCTGGCCCGCCGGAACGGTCAGGGACACGCCCTTGAGGATCTCGCGCCCGGGCTCGTATCCGAAATGCACATCCTCGAGCGTGACCTCGCCGCCCGTGACCACCAGATCCGGCGCGCCGGGCTTGTCGGTCACTTCGGGCGGCTGTTCCAGCAGGTTGAACATCTGCCCCATGTCCACCAGCGCCTGCCGGATCTCGCGATAGACGGTGCCGAGGAAGTTCAGCGGCACGGTGATCTGGATCATGTAGGCGTTGACCATGACGAAATCGCCCACGGTCAGCGTGCCGTTCTGCACCCCGAGCGCGGCCAGGACCATCACCCCGATCAGGCCGCAGGTGATCAGGAAGGACTGGCCGAAGTTCAGGAAGGCCAGCGAATAGGATGTCTTGAGCGCCGCCTTGGCATAGGCCCGCATCGAGACGTCATAGCGTTCAGCTTCGCGTTGTTCGGCGTTGAAATACTTGACGGTTTCGAAGTTCAGCAGGCTGTCGATGGCACGCTGGTTGGCCTCGGTATCCTGGTCGTTCATCTCGCGCCGCAGCTTCACGCGCCATTCGGTGACCGCGAAGGTGAACCAGATGTAAAGCGCGATGGTGACGGCCACGACCACCAGATACCACACGTCGAACAGCCACATCAGGATGACCGCGACCAGCAGCAGTTCGAGGATCAGCGGCCCGATCGAGAACAGCAGGAAGCGCAGCAGGAACTCCACGCCCTTCACGCCGCGCTCGATGATCCGGCTGAGGCCGCCGGTGCGGCGGGTGATGTGATAGCGCATCGACATGCGGTGGATGTGCTGGAAGGTTTCCAGCGCCAGCGCCCTGAGCGCCCGCTGCCCCACCGGCGCGAACAGCGCGTCGCGCAGTTGCTGGAAGCCCACGGTCATCATCCGCGCCATGCCATAGGCCACGGTCAGGCCCACCGCGCCCAGCGCCAGCGGCGGCACCCCCTCGCCCGCAAGGCTGTCCACCGCGCCCTTGTACAGGATCGGCGTATAGACCGCGATCACCTTGGCCAGCACCAGCATCGCCATCGCCAGCACCACGCGCCGTTTCACCCACGGCTCGTCCCTGGGCCACAGATACGGGGCCACCCTGCGTATGGTGCGCCAGCCCGAGCGACGTTCGTCCTCGGGCGGCATGTCATCGGAATGCAAAGGGGCCAAACGTCTCATTACCTGCCTTGCCTGCGGTCAGGGACAACCCTTGGCCCGGAAAGCGGCCAAAGGCAAGGCGTCATTCCGGGATGGTGAACACCTGTCCGGGATAGATCAGGTCGGGATCGCGGATCGAGTCGCGGTTGGCCTCGAACACCTTCACGTAGAGGATGCCGTCGCCATAGCGCTCGCGCGAGATGGCCCAGAGGGTATCGCCCTTCTGCACCGTGACCGAGCGGATCACGGGCTGGGCCTCTGCCGTTTCGGTATCAGTCGCCTGCTCTTGCGGCACCAGAAGCTCGACAGGTTCGCGTTTGAACGGCGTCTCGAGGCGGCTCACGACTTCGCCCTGCTCGTCCACCACGTCAAGCCGCAGAGTGTAGATTCCGGGATCGACCCCCTCGATCTCGCCGCGCCATTTGCCCTGCTCGTCCGAGGTCAGGTCCATGACCAGACGGTTGTTGAGGTAGAGCCGCACCACCGCGCCGTCCTTGGCGCGCCCGGTCAGTTGCACCTCGCCGCTGTCGGAATAGCCGATCGTGTCGAGCGCGACCTGCTCTTGCGGGGTTTCTTCCTGCTGCTCCGGCGACTGCACAAGCTCGACCCCGTTCTCGCCCGAGCGCAGAACGGCGACCTGGTCGCCCGTCTCCTGGGTTCCGGTGTCACCTCCGGCCGTTTCCTCGGCCTGCGCGGCCTGCTCTTGGGCGGGCTCGGCGGCTTGCTGATCCTCGGTTCCGGTTGCCGCCGCCGTTTCCGCCTCGGACGCGGGCTGCGCCGGTTCGGCGGGTTCCCCGGTGGCGGGTTCGTCGCCCGGCGCGGTTTCGGCCTCGGCGCTTGCGACCTGTTCTTCCTGCACTTCCGGCTCGGGCAGAGCCGCAATCAGGTAGTCATCGGAACGGGTGACCTGCCCGCCCTCTCCGGTTTCCAGAACAAGACCCCGCGCGTTGGCGCTGAAGGGCAGCGTCACGAATTCGGCGAACTGGCCGTCGCTGCCAACGGTAAAGGCGTGGATCTCGGCGCCGTCCAGCAGAACGCGGATGGCGCTGCCCGGCGCGGCGCTGCCCGACAGCAGCGCGGTTCCGTCCGCCTCGACGAAGATCTGATCGAGTTCCGGCGCGGGGGCGGCTTGTTCGGCCTCATTCGCGCTGCCGGTCTGGTCGGCCGGATCTTCGGTGGCAGCCTCTTCGGCTGCGGGGTCCTCTGTCGGCGCGTCTGCGGATGCGGTCTGTTCCGCAGTCTGTTCCTGCGGCGCCGGTTCGGAGGCGGCCGTCTGCTCCTCGACGACGGTTTCCGCGGCGGGCTCATCCTGTTTCGGGGCCGGCGCCTCGGCTGTCGCCTGCTCTTGAACCGCGGTCTCATCTTCGGGTGCCGCCGCCTGATCCACCGGGGCCGAAGAGGTCTCTGGTTCTTCCTCGAAAACCCCCATCATGTAGAGCGCCACCAGACCCGCAAGCACGAGTCCGCCCGCGCCCATTCCCAGGGCAAATGCACCGAAGCCTTCGCTTCCCGACTTGGCAGCCATTCCGTTCCTTTCAGTCCGCGTCTGCGCCCTGCTCTGATGGCGGGCTTTTCAACCGCGTGGTTGAGACAATCTATCAATCCGGCTATCACGGGTCAAAAGTCCTGACACAACCCCGGAAAGCCCTTTTCATGTCTCAGAAATCCGTCTGTGTGTATTGCGGGTCACGCAATGGCGCTAATCCAGTCTATGCCGAGGCCGCCAGGCAATTCGGCACCCTGCTGGCCAATGAAGGCTGGCGGCTGGTCTATGGCGCCGGCGACGTGGGCCTGATGGGCGAGGTCGCGCGCGCGGCACAGGCGGCGGGTGGCGTGACCTTTGGCGTCATCCCCGTGCACCTGGTGCGCCGCGAAGTGGGCAAGACCGACCTGACCCACTACGTCATCACCGAGACCATGCACGAGCGCAAGAAGGTCATGATCATGAATGCCGACGCGGTCGTGGTGCTGCCCGGCGGCCCCGGTTCGCTGGACGAACTGTTCGAGGCGCTGACATGGCGCCAGCTGGGCCTGCATGACAAGCCGATCATCGTTCTGAATGTCGATGGCTACTGGGACACGCTCAGGGCGTTGTTGGAGCAGGTGATCTCTCAGGGCTTTGCCGACCCGTCGCTGGGCGCGTTCGTGACCTGGGCCGAGACCCCCAATGCCGCGGTCGAGGCCCTGCGCGCCGCCCTGTCCTGAGACAGCGCCGCCGCCGAAAAGATCGCCACAGCAGTCCAGATCAGGCCAAAGGCGATCTGGTGCCACAGGGTGAAGGGCTCGCCGAATGCCAGCACCGCGCAGAAGAACTGCAGCGTCGGGTTGATGTATTGCAGCACCCCCACGGTCGACAGCCGCACCCGCCGCGCCGCATAGCTGAACAGGATCAGCGGCATCGCGGTCAGAGGTCCTGACAGGATCAGCAGCAGGCTGGTCAGCCAGCCGGTGCCGAAATGGCCCTGCCCGGTCGCGTGATACCAGCCCAGCAGGATCAGCCAGAAGGGCAGGAAGATCAGGATCTCGCAGGTCACTGACACCACCGGCCCCAGTGCCAGCCCCTTCTTGAGCGCGCCGTAGATGGCGAAGCTGGTGGCCAGCACCAGCGAGATCCACGGCGCCACGCCCAGGCCGATGGTCAGCACCAGAACGGCCACCGCCGCCAGCGCAACCGCACCCCATTGCGCCGCCCCCAGCCGCTCGCCGAACCACATCCAGCCGACCAGAACCGTCATCAGGGGAAAGATGTAATAGCCCAGCGACGCCTCGGTCGCGCGCCCGATCTGGATCGACAGGATGAAGATGAACCAGTTGACCGAGATCATCGCCGCGGCCAGCGCGATCACCCCGACCTGCCTGCGCCCCCGAAAGGCCGTCCCCAGCTCGCCCAGCCGACGTTGAAACGCCAGAACGCCGGCGAAAAAGATCACCGACCACAGCGTCCGGTGCGACAGAACCTCGGGCGGCGGCACATGGGCCAGCAT
The DNA here is from genome assembly GCF_001507595.1 of Ruegeria marisrubri. Taxonomy (GTDB): domain Bacteria; phylum Pseudomonadota; class Alphaproteobacteria; order Rhodobacterales; family Rhodobacteraceae; genus Ruegeria; species Ruegeria marisrubri. Next base: position 472,137 of record NZ_LQBQ01000012.1, on the reverse strand, counting down.
CTTGTAGAACAGCGGCGACAGGCCCCAGATGGTACAGGCGCCCACCATTGCCAAAATGCCCTTCGTGGCGTCCTTCATGATGCGGCCCTCGCCCCCTGTCCGCACCGTGATGCCCCTGCGGACGGCGATTGGCAAGCCGCCACCTGTCACGGCGGCCAAAGAAAAACCCCGCGCCTTGCGGCACGGGGTCGGTATCGGGAAACCCCGAAGGGATCACATGCGCGAGGCGACGTTTTCCCAGTTCACCAGGTTGTTGAGGAAGTTGTCCAGGTAAGCGGGGCGCTTGTTGCGGAAGTCGATGTAATACGAATGCTCCCACACGTCGCAGCCCAGCAGCGCGGTCTGACCAAAGCACAGCGGGTTCACGCCGTTCTCGGTCTTGGTGACGGCCAGCGAGCCGTCCGGGTTCTTGACCAGCCATGCCCAGCCCGAGCCGAACTGCCCCGCACCGGCGGCGGCGAATTGCGACTTGAACTCGTCAACCGAGCCGAAGTTCTCGACCAGGGCCTTTTCCAGTTCGCCCGGCATCTTGGACTCGCCCGGCCCCATCATTTCCCAGAACTGGTTGTGGTTCCACAGCTGGCTGATGTTGTTGAAGATGCCGTTCTGGGCCACCGCGCCGGCCTGGTAGGTGCCGACGATGATCTCTTCCAGCGACTTGCCGTCCCACTCGGTGCCGGCGATCAGCTTGTTGCCGTTGTCGACATAGGCCTTGTGGTGCAGGTCGTGGTGATATTCCAGCGTTTCGGCCGACATGCCCTTGGATGCCAGCGCGTCATGTGCATAAGGAAGGTCTGGAAGTTCAAAAGCCATCTTGGCCCCCTGTCAAAATATGTGTTGCATTCCCACGTTTACATGCTTTGACAGCCCGTTGAGGTCAAGGGCCGACAGGACAAAACAATGAACCCGGAGGCAGGGCGATGCTGACCAAAACGCGCAAGATGTTCTACCGCGCCCGCGGATATTACGCGGGTCAGTTGAATGGCGAAACCTTCCGGCTCGACCCCTATCATTCGAAATTCTGGCGCAAGGCCTCGGCCGGCGACTGGGAACCCGAGACATTCGCCGTGCTCGACCGCCACCTTTCACCCGACCGCGACTATCTGGACATCGGCGCATGGATCGGCCCGACCGTTCTCTACGGCGCCCGCAAGGCGCGCCATGTCTGGTGTTTCGAGCCCGACCCGACCGCCTATCGCCACCTGGCCTGGAACCTCGATCTGAACGACATCCGAAACGTCTCCGCCTTTGGCGTGGCGCTGTCCGACCGGTTCGGCGTGGCCCGCATGGCCTCGATGCGCGGAGAACCGGGCGATTCCACCAGTTCTCTGCTGCATGACGGCGCGCACGGAACCGACGCCCTGACCATCGCCTGGGACCAGTTCGCCTCTGCCACCGACCTTTCGGGCGTGTCGCTGGTCAAGATGGATATCGAAGGCGCGGAGTTTGCCGTGCTGCCCACGTTGATCGACTGGCTGCGCAAACACCGCCCCGCGCTCTACCTGTCCACCCACGCGCCGTTTCTACCCACCGAAGATCGCGACGCGGCCATGGCCCGCCTTGCCGAAGCCCTGTCCTTCTACGGCGCCTGCCTCGACGAGACCGGCCACCCCGCCGACCTCACGGCCACGGATGCACAGGACCGCTTTCGCAGCTTCCTGTTCACCGGCTGACCGGAAACTTCATCTTTTCGAAAATACTCCGGGGGAGACGCGCAAAGCGCGACGGGGGCAGAGCCCCCGCCGCCTCGGTCAGTAAACGCCGACTTCGCTGCCGGGCTGCGCCGCCACCTTGAGCAGCTTGAAGACGTAATCCGCCGCCGAGCGGAAGCAGACCACGCGGAAATCGTCCTCGCCATCCATCCAGAAGGCGCCGGCCACCTGCGCCAGCCGCGAGCGGCGGATCTGGCCGGGCTGGAACGCATCCCGCGACAGATCCACGGGCGCCACCTTGGCCAGCACCTCGCGGGCCGAGGCGCCGGAAACCCGGAATACCGCGCGCGCGTCCGAGACGTTGACCGCCAGGGCATGAACGCCGCCCAGCGCGTCCTTCATGGCCGCCAGTTTCGCCTCGACCTCGGCGTAAGGAACAAGCACCAGCAACTCGTCCGGCGACATCCAGCAGACGCCGGTTTCGCCATCGACATGCGCCTCGCGCTGGCCGGGCATCTTCTGGCCGGTAGCGTCCTTGACCGCCTTGATCACGACCTTGCCGGACAGGTCGCCGCGCAGGGTAATCATCCCCTGCAGGCCACATTCCTCGATCCGGGCGATGCCGTCATAACTTGCGTGGTTCAGTGCGCTGATGGGTTCAGACATTCTGCTTCTCCCCGTCCTTGTCGTAGAACACAGGGTCCACGATCTTTGCCTTGTAGATTTTGCCATCGGTGCCCGGGAACTCGATCACCTCGCCCATGCGGTCGGGGCCGTGCTTGACCAGACCCATGGCGATGCCCCGGCCCAGGTTGGCCGAGTAGTAGGTCGAGGTCACGCGCCCGATCATGTTGCGCTGTCCGTTGGCGTTCACGCCCTCGCCCACCGCATAGGCGCCGTCGGGCAGAACGGAACCATCCACAGTCTCGAGACCCACCAGTTTCCAGCGGTCCGGGTCGGTCATGTGAGAGCGTTCCTGCGCGCGCTTGCCCAGGAAATCCTCTTTCTTCTTCGAGATCGCCCAGTGCAGCCCCAGGTCCTGCGGGATCACGGTGCCGTCGGTCTCGTCCCCGATCATGATGAAGCCCTTCTCGGCCCGCAGAATGTGCAGACATTCCGTGCCATAGGGCATCACGCCGAACTCTTTCCCGGCCTCCATCAGGGCATCCCAGAAGGCCTGCCCCTGGCTGGCGGGCACCGCGATCTCATAGGACAGCTCGCCCGAGAACGAGATGCGGTAGGCCCGGCAATCGAAGCCGCCGATCTGACCGTCGCGCCACTCCATGAAGGGCAGCGCCTCACGGCTGACATCCATGCCGCCCAGCTTCTCCAGCACCTTGCGGGCGTTGGGGCCGACCACGGCGACCTGCGCATATTGTTCGGTCACATTGGCGACATAGACCTTCCAGTCCCACCACTCGGTCTGCAGCCATTCCTCCATATGGGCGTGGATGCGCTCGGCTCCGCCGGTGGTTGTGTGGCACAGCCAGGTGTCCTCGTCGATGCGGGCGACGACGCCGTCGTCGATGAGGAAGCCGTTCTCCGAGCACATCAGGCCATAGCGGCATTTGCCGACCTTCAGCGTGGACATCATGTTGGTGTACATCATGTCCAGGAACTTGCCCGCGTCCGGCCCCTTGACGATCAGCTTGCCCAGCGTCGAGGCATCCAGCAGGCCGAGGTTCTCGCGGGTATTCTTGACCTCGCGGTTCACGGCGTCATGCACGGTTTCCCCGGGGCGCACATAGGCGTAGGGGCGCCGCCACTGGCCCACCGGCTCCCAGTCGGCGCCGGAGCGGTCATGCCAGTCATGCATCGGCGTGCGGCGGATCGGCTGGAACACCTCGCCCCGCGCCTCGCCCGCGATGGCCCCCATCGAGATCGGGGTGTAGGGCGGGCGGAAGGTGGTGGTGCCGACCTTGGGGATCTCGGCATCAAGCGAGTCGGCAAGGATCGCCAATCCGTTGATGTTGCTGAGTTTACCCTGATCGGTCGCCATGCCCAGCGTGGTATAGCGCTTGGTATGCTCGACGCTTTCATAGCCTTCGCGCGCGGCGAGCTGGACGTCGGATACCTTCACGTCGTTCTGGAAGTCCAGCCAGGATTTCATGCGCAACTGCACCTCGGCATTGGCGGGCATCAGCCAGACGGCCTCCATCGGCGCCTCGGCCGTCGTCTCGCCGACCGGCGCCTTTCCGGCCTTGGCCTTGAAGCCCGCACCCTTGGCCGCGGCCGCGCCGGCCGCCTGTGCATCGGTAAGGACATCGCCCAGCGACAGCGGGCCATTGGCCGAGCCGGCCGCCACGACGAAGCCTTCGCCGTTGGCGCCCAGTGGCGGACGGTCGGGATCGGGGCGGAAATGCGCGTTGGCCTCGTCCCAGATCAGCTTGCCGCCGCAATGGGACCACAGGTGCACCACCGGCGACCAGCCGCCCGACATGGCGACCGCATCGCATTCGACCTCTTCGCGCGCGCCGCCGATACCGTTCTGATTGCAGATCGCCACTTTCTTGACGCGCTTGCCGCCCTTGACCTTGGCGATGGCCTTGCCGGGATCGACGCGGATGCCCAGGCCGCGCGCCTCGTCGGCCAGCGGACCGGCCGAGTCGCGTGCGTCTAGAATGCGCAGAACGTCGACGCCGGCCTTTTTGAGCGTGATCGCGGTGCGATAGGCGTCGTCGTTGTTGGTGGCGACGATGACGCGCTCGCCCGGGGTCACGCCCCAGTTCACGACATAGTCGCGCATGGCCGAGGCCAGCATCACGCCGGGCACGTCGTTGCCTGCGAAGGACAGCGGACGCTCGATCGCGCCGGTCGCGGTCACGATCTGCTTGGCGCGGATGCGCCACAGGCGGTGCCGCGGCCCCTGCGCGCCCGGCGTGTGGTCGGAAATACGCTCGTAACCAAGGGCATAGCCGTGGTCATAGACCCCTGCCCCCATGCAGCGCAGGCGCAGGGTGACGTTGTCCATTGCTTCCAATTCGGAAACAGTTTGTTCCACGAACTTATCCACAGGCTCGCCGTCGATGGTGCCGCCATCCACGGGGGCGCGTCCGCCCCAATGGGCGGTCTGCTCGATCAGCATGACCTTGGCGCCGGACTTGGCCGCCACCTTGGCCGCCTGCAGACCGGCCACGCCGCCGCCGATGACCAGAACATCCACGAAGGCGTAGAAATGTTCGTAGGTGTCGGCGTCGCGGGTTTCCTTGTCGGGCGCCTTGCCCAGACCCGCCGACTGGCGGATGATCGGCTCGTAGACGTGCTTCCAGAACGGCTTGGGATGGATGAACGTCTTGTAGTAGAAGCCCGACGGCAGGAAACGCGCGACGTAGTTGTTCACCACGCCGATGTCATGCTCCAGGCTGGGCCAGTGGTTCTGCGACTCGGCCTTGAGGCCATCGAACAGCTCGGTCGTGGTGGTGCGCTGGTTCGGCTCGAACCGGCTGCCCTCGCCCAGGCCGACGAGCGCGTTGGGCTCTTCGGCGCCGCTGGCGACGATGCCGCGCGGACGGTGATACTTGAAGGAACGCCCCACCATCATCTGGTCGTTGGCCAGCAGCGCCGAGGCGAGCGTGTCGCCCTCATAGCCCTGCATCGTCTTGCCGTTGAAGGTGAAGGTGACCTGTTTCGACCGGTCGATCAGCCGGCCTTGATTTGCGAGACGGGTGCTCATGTTGCGGACCTTTCGCAGGCGGTATTACGGATGGCGAAGCGGATCATTCGAACTCTCTCCACTTCCAGCCGGGACGCTTGGCCGAGATGGCCTCGCGGATCTCTTTCGGCGGCTCGGTGGTCTGGGCGGAATAGGTGCCGAAGACCTCGAGCGTGGCTGTGCAGCGCGCCGCATGGAACCACTTGCCGCAGCCGTTGCTGTGGCGCCAGCGTTCGAAATGCACCCCCTTGGGGTTCTCGCGCATGAACAGATAGTCATGGAACTCGTCATCCGACGAGCCGGGGCCATGGCGTTTGATGTGCGCTTCGCCGCCGGCGGTCAGTTCCGTTTCTTCGGCGTCGACGCCGCAATAGGGGCAATTCAGGATCAGCATATGTTCATCCTTTCGGCGGTAGGCTGGCGGGTCGGCCAGCCTGAAACTTGATTTGTGGCACAGGCAGGTCCGGGTTTCCGGACCCTAGTGCGCCACCCCTGCGGCGACGCTTTCGTCGATGAACCGGCCTTCCTTGAATCGGTCCAGCGAGAACGCCTCGGTCAGCGGCGAATGGCCGGTGGCCATCAGCTGTGCCATGCCCCAGCCCGAGCCGGGGATCGACTTGAAGCCCCCCGTTCCCCATCCGCAGTTGATGAAGCAGCCCTGAAGCGGCGTTTTCGACAGGATGGGCGAGCGGTCGCCGGTCATGTCCACGATTCCGCCCCACTGCCGCAGCATCTTGAGGCGCGAGATCATCGGGAAGGTCTCGACCAGGGCGCGGACGGTTTCCTCGATATGGTGGAACGAACCGCGCTGGGTGTAGTTGTTGAACCCGTCGGTGCCGCCGCCGATCACCATCTCGCCCTTGTCGGATTGCGACATGTAGCCATGCACCGTGTTGGCCATCACCACCACGTCCATGCAGGGCTTGATCGGCTCGGACACCAGCGCCTGCAGCGCCAGCGACTCGACCGGCAGACGGAAGCCCGCCATCTCGGCCAGCTGACCCGAGTGCCCCGCCACCACGATGCCCAGCTTGTCGCACTCGATGGCGCCCTTGGTGGTCTCGACCCCGGTGACGCGGCCGTTTTCCCGGCGGACGCCGGTGACTTCGCATTTCTGGATGATGTCCATGCCCATGTTCGAACAGGCACGGGCATAGCCCCAGGCCACGGCATCGTGGCGCGCGGTGCCGCCGCGTTCCTGCCAGAGCGCGCCCAGAACCGGGTATCGGGGCCCGTGCAGGTTGATGATCGGCACCAGTTCCTTGACGCGCTCGGGGGTGATCCACTCGGTCTTGACGCCTTGCAGCGCGTTGGCGTGCGCCGTGCGCTTGTAGCCGCGCACCTCGTGCTGGGTCTGGGCCAGCATCATCACGCCGCGCGGGCTGAACATCAGGTTGTAGTTCAGTTCCTGGCTGAGATCCTCGTAGAGTGCGCGCGCCTTTTCATAGATCGCGGCCGAGGGATCCTGCAGGTAGTTCGAGCGGATGATGGTGGTGTTGCGGCCGGTATTGCCGCCCCCCAGCCAGCCCTTTTCGATCACGGCGACGTTCTGGATGCCATAGTTCTTGCCCAGGTAATAGGCGGTCGCCAGGCCATGCCCGCCGGCGCCGACGATGACCACGTCATAGCGTTTCTTGGGCTCCGGGGACCGCCATGCGCGCTCCCATCCGGTGTGATAACGCAGCGCCTCACGCGCCACGGCAAAGGCTGAATAGTGTTTCATGAGCGAATCCGATCCGGTTCGTGATTGGTCGCAGGTATGCCGCGCGGCGAAAGTTTACCCCCGCCGTACTGCGCCGCAATAGAGCACTATTGCGACATGGTGGCCCTAAGCGGCCATTTGCCCCTTTTTTCGGCCGCCGTAGAGGACTAGATGGGGGCAACACTCAGGAGAGCACATGTCGTTCTGGATCCTTGTTTCCCTCATGGCGCTGGTTGTCGCAGCGGTTCTTGGCCTCACGATGCTGCGGGGCCGCCGCGGCGGCGAGCCTGCGGCCGCCTATGACCTGCGGGTCTATCGCGAGCAGCTGGCCGGCGTGGACCGCGACCTTGCGCGCGGCGTGATCGCCGAGGCCGATGCCGAGCGCGCCCGGACCGAAATCTCGCGCCGTATCCTGGCCGCCGACGCGCAATTGCAGCAGGAGCGCAAGGGCGGAGGCCCCTCCCGCGGCGTGACGCTGGGTGTCATGGCCGTGGCCGCCGCCGTGATGGTGGGGGGCTCGTTCTATCTGTATCAGCAGCTGGGCGCGCCCGGATATTTCGACCTGCCCTTGTCCATGCGCGTCGAAATGGCCGAGAAGAACCACGCGGAGCGCCCCGATCAGGCGGCTGCCGAGGCACGCATGCCGGCGGCGCCCGAGCCGGATATCGACGAGAATTATGCAAACCTGCTGGTCAAGCTGCGCGAGACCGTGGCCGGGCGGCCCGACGACCTGCAGGGGCATCTGCTGCTGGCGCAGCACGAGGCCAATGTCGGCAACTACAAGGCTGCCTATGAGGCCATGCAGCGGGTGATCGAGCTGTCGGGCGACGATGTCTCCTCCAAGGACTATTCGGAGATGGCCAGCCTGCTGATACTGGCCGCCGGCGGCTATGTCTCACCCGAGGCGGAAGAGATGCTGGACAAGGCGCTGGCGCTGGATCCGGCAAACCTGCTGGCGCGGTATTACCGGGGGCAGATGCTGGCGCAGATCGGGCGGCCGGATCAGGCCTTTGAACTGCTGGAGGAAACCCTGCGGATGGCCCCTGCCGGTTCGCCGCTGGCGGACGCGATTCTCGACCAGATCGAGGAGCTCGCCTATCGCGCAGGCGTGGACTATCGCCCGCCAGCGTCGCAGGGCGCGCCGATGGCCGGGCCGAGCGCCGCCGACATGGCCGCTGCCGGAGACATGAGCGCCGAAGATCGCGAACAGATGATCCGTGGCATGGTCGATGGTCTGGCCGAACGGCTGGCGGCCGAGGGCGGCTCGGCCGAGGAATGGGCCCGCCTGATCAACGCGCTGGGCGTTCTAGGCGAAACCGAGCGGGCGACGGCGATCCTTGCCGAGGCCGAAGCGGTATTCGCCGGAAACACCGAGGCGCTGGAACTGATCGGCAACGCGGCCCGACAGGCCGGGCTGACGCAATGATCCACGACTCGTTCGAGGATTTCGCCGCGGCCCTTGCGCCGATGTCGGCGCTGATGGGGCTGGACCTGGGGGACAAGACCATCGGGGTGGCCGTCTCGGACCGGATGCGCGGCGTGGCAAGTCCGCTGGAGACGGTGCGGCGCAAGAAGTTCACGCTGGACGCCGCGCGACTGCTGGAGATCGCCGCCGACCGCGAGATCGGCGGCATCCTGTTGGGCCTGCCCAAAAACATGGATGGCACCGAGGGGCCGCGCTGCCAATCGACCCGCGCTTTTGCCCGGAACCTGTCGCGGCTGACCGATCTGCCGATCGGATTCTGGGACGAACGCCTCAGCACGGTTGCGGCAGAAAAGGCACTTCTCGAGGCGGATACGACACGAAAACGTCGCGGGGAGGTTATCGATCACGTCGCGGCGGGCTATATCCTGCAAGGGGCGCTGGATCGTCTGCGCTTTTTGTAACGGGCCGGAGACTGCTCATGACGAACGTGGTTTGGAAACGGGACGAGGTCGAAAGCCCTTGTGTCCAGATCTGCGTCGTGCACCCGACCGAGCGCATCTGCACCGGCTGCTACCGCACCATTGACGAGATCAGCCGCTGGTCCAGGATGGACGCTTCCGAACGCGCCGAGATCATGGCGGACCTGCCGTCGCGCAAACCGCGCCTCGCCAAGCGGCGCGGCGGACGCGCGGCGCGGATGCAGGAGCGGTAGCGCGCGCGCCGTCAGCTTTCGTTCAGGCTGCACATCCGGGCCAACCAGCGCCCGTCCGCGCTCGTGGCGTTCAGCCCTCGGCCAGCCAGGCCTTTGCCTGCTCCATCTCATCGGGAGAGAAGAACCGGGTATCGACCTTGAGAAGACGGCTGCCGACGCGCTGCGCCAGGCGCTGCCATTCCTTGTCGCCGACGATGGCCGCGCGTTCGAGCAGCGGCACATGATTGCGCACGAGGTCGAAATGCGCCCCGAGGGCGGAAATGCCCTGCCAGCCCTCGAACTCGGTCAGATCCAGCAGCAGGCGGAAGCCGTCACGTTCGCGGATGCGGGCGTCGAGATCGCCTTCGGCCCGTTCATAGGCTTCGGGGTCCAGTTCGCCCTGCAGCTTGACCTGAATGCACGGGCCGTCCAGACCGATCACGTGGATGGTGCCCAGCGACTCGCGAATCCAACGTCGCGCGGTTTCAAGCTCGGCGAGATCGAAGACCTGAACAGGGCACGGCATGATCGGGGCGGCCAGCCGGACGCCGGTCTGCACCCAGCGGTGATCGGTCACCACCGCAACCCGGTCGAAGCCACGCCAGTGCCCGAGCCCCAGCTTGGTATCCGCCCAGGCGGCACCGAGGTCGTATCCTTCAAAGTCCTGCCCCATGATAACCAGAAGACGGATCCGGTCATGTTCGGTCAGGGCCTTTTCGACCGCCGGGACCAGTATGTTGTTGTAATCTCTGCTTGTGACCTCGCCCGTCAGTTCAGCTTCGATCAGGGCGCCGTCCATGTGTGTCGTAATCGTAATCATCGCTCAAAACCTCCTGCGAAACATATGGGGGGAGGTTATGGGCTTTCAATCCACTCGGCTATCCCTTGCGGCAGGCAGGGGCGGAAATAGGCGATCATCCGGCCGTCGGGTCCGGCCTGGGCATTTTCGCCCCAAGGGGCCACGCCGTGCAGGCAGTGGCGGTGCAGCAGATAGGCCTCGCCCGGCCGGGCATGCATCTCGATGCGGGTGCAGGTGTCGAACACTTGTTTCCGGGCGGACTGGTAGATCTCGGTCACGTCGACCTTGTTCATATTTTCGGGTGCCACGCCCGCCAAGGCCCGCGCGAAGGCGGAGCCGAGGATCTTGTGACTGCCTTCCCAGGCCACCATCGGCGCGGCGTCGGGGCTGGTCTCGGTCAGCGGCAAGCCGAGAATCCACGCGTGCGGTTCCTCGACATGGCGGCGGCGTTGGGGGCCCGAGGCTTTCAGCCCGTCCACATGTGCCGCGTCGCGCTTGGCGCGATACCGGGCCGCCGCCTCGCTCTCGCCCCGGCGGGGCCGGGGGTAGCCGGGACAGACCACCGAGACCTGCCCCTTGTGCAGCGGATGAAAGCCCAGATGGCGCGAGATGAAATCGACGGCCTGCCCGGCCAGCGGCCCCGAGCCGCCCACCCTGCCCTGCGGGTCATTGTCCAGCGCATCGACGCCGACGAACCAGGTGCCATCGCAGTCGTGCCATTTGGCAAAGGCGGGATCGGAGACAGAGGCGCGTGCGACGGGCAGCGCGTGCCCGACCCAATCCAACAGAACGGGATCGAAAGGGAACCGAACCCAACCCCGCTGGAAAAATTCCCCTACCATCCCAGCGCCTTGCGCAGCATGTTCAGCGCGACCAGCGTCAGAAAGACGGCAAAGACCCGTTTCAACGGCTTGGGGTCCATCGCATGCGCCAGCCGAACGCCCCAGGGCGCGGTGATCATCGTCATGGCGATGACGATGCCGAAGGCCACGAGGTTGACCGCCCCAATGGTAAAGGGCGGGCGATGCTCGGGCGCGACTTCGAGAAACAGAAAGCCCAGAACCGAGGGCACCGCGATGATGACGCCAAAGCCCGCCGCGGTGGCCACGGCGCGGTGGATGGGCGTGTTGTAGAGGCTCATCAGCGGCACGCCGAAGCTGCCCCCGCCGATCCCCATCAGCACCGAGAGAAAACCGACCATCGGCGACAGGATCGCGCGGCGCAAACCGCCGGGCATTGCGTCGCCCAGCCGCCATTCCGCGCGGCCAAAGCCCAGGTAAGCGCCGATCACCATGCCCAGGATGCCGAACAGGGCCTGCAACGCCTCGGAGCGCAGGGCCGAGGCGACCGTCACGCCGATGATCGCGCCGACGACGATCCCCGGCCCCCAGCTGCGCAGGATCTCCCAGTCGACCGCGCCCTTGCGGTTGTGGCTGAGAACCGAGCGGACCGAGGTCACGACGATGGTCGCCAGCGAAGTGGCGAGGCACATCTGCATCAGCTGCGGGCCGCCATAGCCAAGCGTCTGGAATGCGTAGAAGAACGCGGGCACCAGGACGATGCCGCCACCGACGCCCAGAAGTCCGGCCAGAACGCCGGCAAAAGCGCCGATCACAAGCAAAAGGCCCAGCATCTGGGCCAGCAGCATCGTATCCGGCATGTCTCTCTCCCGATTTCGCCCCAGGCCTGCTTAACCCACCTCGGCGGGCCTTTCCATAGGCGCGACACAGGCCAGCGCCTCGAGCACGAGTTCCGGCCCGGCACCCTTGCGCACGGCGCCTTCGGACAGGGCCCGGCGCCAGCCGCGCGCCCCCGGACGGCCCGCGAACAGGCCAAGCATGTGCCGGGTGATCTGATGCAGACGCCCGCCACCGGCAAGATGGCGTTCGATATAGGGCAGCATCTGGTGGACGACCTCGACCGGGTCGGTGACCGCGCCGACGCCGAAAATCTCGGGGTCGGCGGCACAGAGGATATCCGCGGGCTGGTGATAGGCCGCCCGCCCGATCATCACCCCGTCCAGCCCCGCGTCGAGATGCGCCTTGGCCTCGGCCAGAGAGGCGATGCCGCCGTTGATCGAGATGTGCATGTCCGGGAACGCCTGTTTCATCCGGTGCACCAGGTCATAATCCAGCGGGGGAATATCCCGGTTTTCCTTGGGGCTCAGCCCCTGAAGCCACGCCTTGCGCGCATGGATCGTCACCCTTTCGCACCCGGCCGCGCGGATCTTTTCGAGGAAGTCGGGCAGGACCTGTTCGGGGTCCTGCTCATCGACGCCGATGCGGCATTTCACGGTCACGTCGACATCGACCGCCTCGCGCATCGCGGCCACGCAGTCGGCCACCCTCTGGGGTTCTTTCATCAGAACGGCGCCGAAGGTGCCCGATTGCACCCGGTCGGACGGGCATCCGCAGTTGAGGTTGATCTCGTCATAACCCGCCTCGGCCCCCAGCCGCGCGGCCTGCGCAAGCTCCTCGGGGTCCGAGCCGCCCAGTTGCAGCGCCACGGGGTGTTCTTCGGGGCTGAACTCGAGCAGATGCAGCGCCCCGCCGCGCACTAGGGCGGGCGAAGTGACCATTTCCGTGTAGAGCAGCGCCTGTCCGCTGAGCAGGCGGTGCAGATACCGACAATGCCGGTCGGTCCAGTCCATCATGGGTGCCACGCTCAAGCGCGCTGCTTTTTGAGCGTTATTGTTCAATGCCGTAGCCTCACTCTAGCAAAATGCCCACTTAGCTCGGTTCTGCGGGCCTACTGCAGTTTTCACCGAATTTTCGGCGGTTTTCGATTCTGGATTGCGACCGTGTAGCACAACCGATCTCGTAAGACACAGCCAGATTCCGGTCCCTCCGGGTTGCACCCCTTGAGCTGAGCCAGCCGGCGGCAAGCTTGACACAAGGCAAGCCCAACGGTCTCTCCTCTCACAAGGACGTGAAATCCCGCAGTGCGACACAAACCGAATTGCAGCCATCATACTTGGGTGCGAATGTATCCGAAAGCGACGAAGAACAGGTCAGGAAGTGAGATTCCAGATGACAACCACACGATTTTTCCGGACCCTGCCCATGCTCGCAGTCGTCGCGGGCTGCGCGACCACCGCTCCGATTGCGGGCGATGACGAACCGGGAACCCCGGCAACCCTGCCCGACAGCGTCATCGCCATGGCCGCCCCCTCGCAAGACCTGAGCATGGTGCGCCTCATGCCCGAGGACGGCTGCTACTGGTATCGACACGTCGGTCCGGTCGAGACCACCTATCTGCCCCTGCGCACCACCGAGGGCCGCCCGATCTGTACGCGCGTTCAGTAAGACGGCCGCGCCTCACCCCGTCGCGGTCACGTAACGCTCGGCCGGGTAGAGATGCGCCGTGGCCCCGGTCGAAACCCGGTCATACAGCCCGATGATATGCGCCATCACCATCCGCACGCAGCCGGAACTGGCGCGGCCGCCGATCGAGCGCGGGTAAGGCGTGCCATGGATGCGCAGATAGGTGTCGCGGTTGCCCTCGTACAGGTAGAAGGCCCGCGACCCCAGCGGGTTGGTCGGCCCGCCCGGCATGCCATCGGCGAACTGGGCATAATCCTGCGGATCGCGCCGGATCATCTCCGCCGTCGGCGTCCAGCGTGGCCATTTCGCCTTGCGGCCGATGGTATAGACGCCGGATTCGTACAGGTTGCCCCGTGCGATCGCCACGCCATAGCGCATCGCCGTCCAACCGTCCTCGATGAAATAAAGATAGCGCGCCACCGCATCCACATGGATGTCCCCCGGCACCAGCGGCCGGTTGGTTTCGACGCGCTGGGGCAGAAAACGCGGATGCAGCCCCCACGGGTTCGAGGTGGCCGGGTCATAGTTCGCAGGCGTCACCTGCGCATCCCACGCTGCCCATTGCGACGCGGTCGATGCCATCACCGCCCCACCGATCGGCGGCGAGAACAGCGCAAGCGAGCCTGCAATGAAATGTCGTCTGGTCAGCACGGCTGGCCCTCCTGTCACCTTGGACCCCGACAATTCCAAACCGGGCGCGGCAAGTCCACTCACATCTTCGTTGCGAATGCCGCGGTCCGCACCCAGCGGCCCACGGCCCCCGATCATCCGGCATCTTGTTGTCAGATCAGCCCCCAAGAGCGTGAACCGGTCCGGTGTGACGCGCTTGCGCATCAGGTGTGTCGCACGATTTGTTTGGGCCTCGCCCCCCTGAACATGCCCATTTTCAAGTTACTGGCCTTGCCCGCGTCCTCTATTTCTCTTATTCGCGAAATATGGAACAAGAGATTCTCGCCCGCTTGACGACTCTCGGCCATCCGGGCCGCATGGCAGCGTTCCGGCTGCTTGCCCGTCGCTATCCCGACAGGGTTCCCGCTGGTGAGATTGCCGAGGCCCTGGGGCTGAAGGCCAACACGCTCTCGGCCTATCTGTCGGCGCTGATGCAGGCGGGCCTGGTCACGCAGACGCGGGCGGGAACTTCGCTTCGCTACCGGGTGCGGTGGGACGGCGTGCACGAGATGACGAATTTCCTGTTGATGGACTGCTGTCGCGGACGGCCGGAGATCTGCGCCGCGAAGCCGGATTCCGCCCGATCCGGTGCCAAGGCAGGCCGCAAGTGGAACGTGCTTTTCACCTGCACGGGCAACTCCGCCCGCTCGATTTTTGCCGAAGCGATCCTTCGGCACCAGACCGGTGACCTGTTCAACGTCTATTCCGCCGGCACCCGACCGCAATCCGAGTTGCATCCCCTGACCGTCAAGACGCTGAAGGCCAAGGGGCACGACGTGTCCGGCTTGCGCGCCAAGCACGTTTCCCAATTCCGGGGCGAGGACGCGCCAGAGATGGATTTCGTCTTTACCGTCTGCGATCAGGCTGCCAACGAGGAATGTCCGGTCTGGGCCGGACAGCCGATCAGCGCCCATTGGGGCGTGCCCGACCCGGCAAAGGCCACCGGGACCGAGGCCGAGCGTCGGCGCGCATTCGAGCAGGCCTATGACCAGCTGCGCAGGCGCATCACCGCCTTCGCGGCGCTGCCTGTCGAAACCCTCGACCGCGTCGCGTTGCAGGCACGGGTAGATGACATTTCCATGATGGAGACCACCACATGACGACTTATGCCGTGAACGGACTGGGGCGGATGGGCAAGCTGGCCCTGCGCCCGCTGCTGGAACGGGGCGCCAGGATTGCCTTCCTGAACGATGCGGTGGGCGATGCGGCGATGCATGCGCACCTGCTGGAATTCGATACGGCGCACGGACGCTGGCCGGCCGAGTTTTCGCATGACGCGGACAGCATCACCATCGACGGCACCCGCATCCCCGTCACCCGGACAAACCGGCTGGAGGACCTGCCGCTGGACGGCGTTGACGTGGTGATCGACTGCACCGGTGCGTTCAAGACCGAGGCAAAGCTTGCCCCCTATTTCGCCGCCGGGGTGAAAAAGGTGGTCGTCTCGGCGCCGGTCAAGGACGGCGACGCGGCCAATATCGTCTATGGCATCAATCACGACATCTTTGATCCGGCCCGTCACCGCATCGTCACCGCGGCCAGTTGCACCACCAACTGCCTGGCGCCGGTGGTCAAGGTCATCCACGAGGGGCTGGGCATCCGGCACGGGTCGATGACCACGATCCATGATGTCACCAACACCCAGACCATCGTGGACCGTCCCGCCAAGGATATGCGGCGGGCCCGTTCGGCGCTCAATTCGCTGATCCCGACCACCACCGGCAGCGCCACGGCGATCACCCTGATCTACCCGGAACTCAAGGGCAAGCTGAACGGCCATGCGGTGCGGGTGCCGCTGCTGAACGCCTCGCTCACCGACTGCGTGTTCGAAGTGGAGCGGGCCACCACGGCCGAGGAGGTCAACGCCCTGTTCAAGGCCGCGGCCGAAGGCCCGCTCAAGGGCATCCTAGGCTACGAAGAGCGGCCGCTGGTCAGCGCGGACTATGTCAACGACACGCGATCCTCGATCATAGATGCGCCTTCGACGATGGTGGTGAACGGCACCCAGGTAAAAATCTATGCCTGGTATGACAACGAGATGGGCTATGCCCACCGGCTGGTGGACGTGGCGTTGATGGTCGGCGGGTCGTTGTGAGCGACATGAGCAGCCTGCGTGCCTATGCCGCCGTCACGGCGGCCTATTGGGCGTTCATGCTGACCGACGGCGCGCAGCGCATGTTGGTGCTGCTGCATTTCCACACGCTCGGCTTCACGCCGGTGCAGCTTGCCTATCTGTTCGTTCTCTACGAGACCGCCGGAGTCGTCACCAACCTGTCGGCTGGCTGGATCGCGGCACGGTTCGGGCTGACCCGCACGCTCTATGCCGGGCTGGCGCTGCAGGTGGCGGCGCTGGTGGCGCTGGCGCGGCTCGACCCCGGGTGGGCGGTCGGATTTTCCGTCGTTTACGTGATGGCGGTGCAGGGTGTTTCAGGCGTGGCCAAGGATCTTGCCAAGATGAGCAGCAAATCCGCCGTCAAGCTGCTGGCCCCCAAGACCGGCGACGGCCTGTTCCGTTGGGTCGCCGCGCTGACCGGATCGAAGAATGCGGTCAAGGGCGTGGGTTTCCTGCTTGGCGCGGCGCTGCTCGGAACCGTGGGCTTCGTGCCGTCGGTCACCGGCATGGCCGTGGCTCTGGCCGCGATCCTTGCGGCGGTGGTCCTGTGGATGCCCGCCGGCCTTCCACAGGGTCGCAAGGACGCGAAGTTCCACGAGGTCTTATCGAAGAACCGCAACGTCAATTGGCTGAGCCTTGCCCGCGTGTTCCTGTTCGGCGCCCGCGATGTGTGGTTCGTGGTGGGCATTCCGGTCTACTTCTACGCGGTGCTTTCGGACGGCAGCGCGGCCGGCGACCGGGCGGCGTTCTTTGTGATCGGCACGTTCATGGCAGTATGGATCATCCTCTACGGCGCGGTACAGGCATTCGCGCCAAGGCTGCTGCGCGCAAGGGAGCGGCCGCTGGACGAACTTGTCGACGAGGCGCGGCGCTGGGCCGGCCTGCTGGCGGTGGTCCCGGCGGCCCTGACCGCGATGGCGTGGACCGCAGGCGCCCCCGCGCCGTGGCTGACGGTGGTGCTGGTTGCTGGGCTGCTGCTGTTCGGGTTCCTCTTCGCGGTGAACTCCTCGCTGCATTCCTTTCTGATCCTCGCCTTCACCCACGAAGACCGGGTGACGATGGATGTCGGCTTTTACTACATGGCCAACGCGGCCGGGCGCCTTCTGGGCACGGTGTTGTCAGGGCTTTCCTACCAACTGGGCGGGCTGCCGCTGTGCCTGGCAACGGCAACAATCATGGTCCTGCTCAGCCGCTTCGGCGCCGGCAGGCTGACGGGAGAAAACACAACATGAGCATATTCGAGCGGTACCTCACCATCTGGATCTTTCTGGCCATCGTGCTGGGGGTGATCCTCGGCAATCTGATTCCGGGTCTGTTCCAGGCCATCGCAGCGGCCGAGGTCGCGCATGTGAATCTCGTGGTGGCCGTGCTGATCTGGGCGATGGTCTACCCGATGATGGTGGGCGTCGATCCGGCTTCTTTGAAGGACGTGGCGCGTCAACCCCGGGGGCTACTTATCACGCTGACGGTCAACTGGCTGATCAAACCCTTCACAATGGCCGCGTTGGGCGTGCTGTTCCTGCAATACATTTTTGCCGACACCATCCCCGCCGATGACGCGCAGCAATATGTTGCCGGGCTGATCCTGTTGGGGGCGGCACCCTGCACCGCGATGGTGTTCGTCTGGTCGCACCTTACGAGGGGCGACGCAAACTACACCCTGGTGCAGGTGACCGTGAACGACCTGATCATGGTGCTGGCCTTCGCGCCCATCGTGGCCTTCCTGCTGGGCGTGACCGATATCACCGTGCCATGGGAGACGCTGCTGCTTTCCGTCGTCCTGTTCATCGTTCTGCCGCTGGCGGCGGGGCTGGCAACGCGGCGCCGACTGGGCAACGTGGCGGCGATCGAGGCCTTCAAGGCGCAGGTCAAACCCTATTCGGTGATCGGCCTGATCGTGACGGTGGTGATCCTGTTCGGGCTGCAGGGGCAGACCATCGTGGCGCAGCCTTCGGTGATCGTTCTGATCGCGGTACCGATCCTGATCCAGAGCTACGGGATCTTTGCGATGGGTTACGGCGCAGCCTATGCGCTGCGGGTCCCGCACCGGATCGCGGCGCCCTGCGCCCTGATCGGCACGTCGAACTTCTTCGAACTGGCGGTTGCGGTGGCCATCAGCCTGTTCGGTTTGAATTCCGGAGCAGCCCTGGCCACGGTGGTGGGAGTGCTGGTCGAGGTTCCTGTCATGCTGTCACTTGTGGCTTTCGCCAACCGGACACGGGCGCGCTTTGCCTGATGGCAAGGATCGGGCGTTCAAACCAGACCGGGAGTGAAGCCGCGCTCTGGCAGGCCCGCGCCATCCGCACCGCCCTGCGGAGCGGATTTTTTCGCGTCAATTCGCGAATTCAGCCATCGTCACAAACAACGTTACAGAACTGTCACATACTTTTTGCATAAGCGTCACCGAATCTGTTTAGCGACCGCCATGTGGCCGCATGCTCCGGCCCGAAACGACAACAGGAGTGACAATGTCTTTCACAAAGCTTTCCGTGTCGGCGCTGGCCTTCGTGGCCGTGTCCGCCACCGCCGCAGCCGCTCGTGACGAAATTCGCATCGTCGGTTCGTCAACCGTGTTCCCCTACACCCAGGCCGTAGCCGAGCAGTTCGCCAACAACACCGGCGCCCCCTCGCCGATCGTCGAATCCACCGGCACCGGCGGCGGCATGAAGATCTTCTGCGGCGGGATCGGTGAACAGTTCGCCGACATCACCGGCGCATCGCGTGCCATGAAGGCATCGGAATACAATCTGTGCCAGGAAAACGGCGTGACCGACATCACCGAAGCCCTGATCGGCTATGACGGCCTGTCGATCGCGGTATCGCGCGCCAACGACATCGAGTGGGACCTGTCGCTGAGCGAAATCTACCAGGCGCTGGGCGCCCAGGTGGAAGTGAACGGCGAGTGGGTGGACAACCCCTTCAAGACCTGGAACGAAATCAACCCGGACCTGCCGGCCGTCGAGATCCTGGCCTATGGCCCGCCGCCGACCTCGGGCACCCGCGACGCTTTCGTCGAGCTGGCCATGCACGAAGGCTGCGAGGAACTGGACTTCGTGAAGGCCAGGAAAGAAGAGCTGGACAAGAAGGCCTTCAAGACCTGGGTCAAGGAAAACTGCTCGCGCATGCGCACCGACGGGCCCTTCGTCGAGGCCGGTGAGAACGACAACCTGATCGTTCAGCGTCTCGAGGCGGACCCGAACGCCATGGGCATCTTCGGTTACTCGTTCCTGTACGAGAACCTGGACAAGCTGAAAGGCGTGATGATCGAGGGCGTCGAGCCGTCGACCGAAACCATTGCAGACAAGTCCTATCCGATTTCGCGCCCGCTGTATTTCTACGTCAAGAATGCGCACCGCGGCGTCATTCCGAACCTCGAAGAGTTCATCGAAGAATACATGTCGGACGACGCCCTGGAGCCCGATGGCTACCTGGCCGAGCGCGGCCTCGTCGCCCTGTCCGACGATGCGCGCGCCGAACTGCAGGACGCGGTTCTGGACGCCCAGCCGATGGACGCCCTGAACTAAGGGTCTTTTCTGGACCTCAAGGCCCGGGGCGCGTATTGGCGGCCCGGGATTTCATTTGGAAAGTGCAGGCTCATGACAGCTCTTCCCTTCGTTCTGCTCGCGGTCGCCGTCATCGCCGGTTACACGATCAACCGGATGGCGGCGAAGTCCATTCGTGATGGTGGCTCGCGGCTTCATTCCATGGCCTCTTATCACGGGATGTTCTCGGCGCTGGTCATCCTGGTGCCGGTTCTGACGTTCATCCTGCTGTGGCTTTTGCTGCAGGGAACCGTCATCGACAGGCTTGTCATGGGGGCGCTGCCTGACGGAGCTCTGGAGGGACTCGATTCCGGCGGTGTGCAGCTGGTGCTGTCCGAGATCAAGTCGATTTCTAGGGGGCAGGTTTTCGGAACGCCGGAAAGCTGGAAGCTCGAAGCGGCCGAGCACCATGCCGCCCTGCAAACCAAGGCGGGCTGGCTGCTGGTCGCCTCGGTGGCGGTGATCTCACTGCTGCTGCTGGGTTTTGCCCGCTCGCGCGTGGCCGCCGAGTTCCGTGCGCGGCAGGGTGTCGAGGGTATCGTCTCGGGGCTGATGATCTTTTGCTCGACCGTGGCGATCTTTACCACGATCGGCATCATCGTCTCGCTGTCCTATGAAACCCTGCGTTTCCTCGACCGGGTGCCCCTGTACGAATTCCTGTTCGGCCTGAACTGGGAGCCGCAGATCCCCCTGCGCGAGGATCAGGTCGCGGCCGAAGGGGCCTTTGGCTGGATCCCGGTGATCCTGGGCACCATCGTCATCACGGTGATCGCGCTGGTCGTGGCCGTGCCCGTTGGCCTGTTCTCGGCCATCTACCTCAACGAATTCGCCCCCCGCAAGCTGCGCGCGGTGGTCAAGCCGTTGCTCGAGATCCTCGCCGGGGTTCCGACGGTGGTCTACGGCTTTTTCGCCATTCTGGTCGTCGCCCCCGCGATCCGCAGCTTTGGCCAGTCGATCGGGCTGGACGTGGCCCCCAACACGGCGCTTGCGGCAGGCAGCGTCATGGGGATCATGCTGATCCCCTTCATTTCCTCCTTTGCCGATGACGCCCTGTCGGCCGTTCCGCGCGCGCTGCGCGATGGCGCCCTGGGGCTTGGCGCGACGCGCGGTGAAATGATGACCACCGTTCTGTTTCCGGCCGCGCTGCCCGGGATCGTCGGTGGCGTGTTGCTGGCCGTGAGCCGCGCGATCGGGGAGACCATGATCGTGGTGATGGCCGCGGGCCTGATCGCCAAGATGACGATCAATCCGCTGGACAGCGTCACCACGGTGACCGTTCAGATCGTCACGCTTCTGATCGGCGACACGTCTTTCGACAACCCCAAGACGCTGGCAGCCTTTGCCCTGGGCATGATGCTGTTCCTCGTCACCCTGATGATCAACATTTTCGCGCTGCGCATCGTGCGCAAGTATCGCGAAGCCTATGATTGAGGCGACCGACATGACCGATACAGCCCATCCTTCCGGCCCTTCGGGCAAGAAAAACACGGCGGACATCGTTGCGGCCTCGCTCAAGCGCCGCCGCCGCAAGCAGGCCCGCCTGCAATGGATCGGCCTTGGGGCGATCTCGATTGCCTTCGTGATGCTCTTCATCCTTGTCGCGTCGCTGCTTTCGACCGGCTGGCATGCCTTCACGCAGACGCATCTGACCCTGGATGTCTATGTCGACCCCGAGGAGATCCGCGAAGAGAAGCTGCCGCGCGGCGGGTTCGACGACGCCCTCGGGGCCTCGCTGGGTGCGATTCTGCCGGATGCGGACATGGAGGACCGGAAAACACGGAAAGCCGTGGAAGGCATCCTGTCGAACGGCGCCCAGTTCGAGCTGCGGGATCTGGTCGAGGCCGACCCCTCTCTGATCGGGCAGACCATCACCATGACCGTGCCGGTCTCGGACCCCTATGACCAGCTGAACAAGGGGCTCATCAAGCGCGACACCCCGGAAGAGAACCGGCGCGTGAAGGATCGCGAGATCGCCTGGTTCGACGCGCTCAAGGAGCAGGGCGCGATTTCCAAGCCGTTCAACTGGGCGCTGTTCACCAACGCAGACTCGCGCTTCCCCGAACTTGCAGGCCTCAAGGGCGCTTTGGTCGGGTCCTTCTGGGCGCTGCTGACCTGTTTCCTGGTGTCCTTCCCGCTGGGGATCGGCGCGGCGATCTATCTCGAGGAGTTTGCCCCCAAGAACAAGCTGAGCGACTTCATCGAGGTGAACATCAACAACCTGGCGGCGGTGCCCTCGGTGGTGTTCGGTCTGCTGGCGCTGGCCGTGTTCATCGGCTGGTTCGGCCTGCCCCGGTCGGCACCCTTCGTCGGCGGCCTGACCCTGGCCCTGATGACCATGCCGACCATCATCATCGCCACGCGCGCGGCCCTCAAGGCCGTGCCGCCGTCGATCCGCGAAGCCGCCCTGGGCATCGGCGCGTCGAAACAGCAGATGATCTTTCACCACGTCCTGCCGCTGGCCGCGCCCGGCATCCTGACCGGCACCATCATCGGCCTTGCGCAGGCGTTGGGTGAAACAGCGCCGCTGCTGCTGATCGGCATGAACGCCTTCATCACCTCGGCCGCGTCCAGCCCGTTTGAGAGCGCGACCGCGCTTCCGACCCAGATCTTCATCTGGGCCGACAGCCCCGAGCGCGGCTTCGTCTCGCGCACCTCGGCCGCGATCCTGGTGCTGCTGGGCTTTCTTGTGATGATGAACGCGATCGCCATCTACCTGCGCCAGAAATTCGAACGCAAATGGTAAGCGTTCCGAACGAGGATTACGAAATGACCAACATGCAAAAGATCGAGCGGGATATCGGGATCACCGACACGAAGATCTCGGCCCGGAACGTGAATGTCCACTATGGCGCCACGCACGCGATCAAGGACGTGAACGTGGACATCGCCGACAAGACCGTCACCGCCTTCATCGGGCCGTCGGGCTGCGGCAAGTCCACCTTCTTGCGGTGCATGAACCGCATGAACGACACGATCGACATCTGCCGGGTCACCGGCAAGATCGAACTGGACGGCAGGGACATCAACGCCAAGTCCGTCGATCCGGTTCAGCTGCGCGCGCAGGTGGGGATGGTGTTTCAGAAGCCCAACCCCTTCCCCAAGTCGATCTACGACAACATCGCCTATGGCCCGCGCATTCACGGTCTGGCCAAGTCGAAGGCCGATCTGGACGAGATCGTGGAAAAGGCCCTGCGCCGTGGCGCGATCTGGGACGAGGTGAAGGACCGCCTCGACCAACCGGGAACGGGCCTGTCGGGTGGCCAGCAGCAGCGCCTGTGCATCGCGCGCGCCGTGGCGACGGAACCCGAGGTTCTGCTGATGGACGAGCCCTGCTCGGCGCTTGACCCGATCGCGACCTCACAGGTCGAGGAATTGATCGACGAGTTGAAGCAGAACTATTCGGTGGTGATCGTAACGCACTCGATGCAGCAGGCCGCGCGGGTCAGCCAGAAGACCGCCTTTTTCCACCTCGGAACGCTGGTCGAATTCGGCGACACCAGCCAGATCTTCACCAACCCCACCGACCCGCGCACCGAAAGCTACATCACCGGCCGCATTGGTTAATGGAGACCCAGATGGGACCTGAAAGACAGCATATCGTTTCCTCCTACGACCGGGAACTGGAAGGCATCCAGGCCATGGTCATGCGAATGGGCGGCCTTGTGGAGGTCGCGCTCTCCGAGGCGACCACGGCCCTGAAGACCCGCGATCTGGAACTGGCCGAGAAGGTGCGCAAGGGCGACCGGGTGGTGGACGAGCTCAACCAGGCCATCAAGGCGGATGCGGCAAGGCTGCTGGCGCTGCGCGCCCCGGCGGCGGTGGATCTGCGCACCGTCCTGTCGGTCATGGAGATCAGCTCTTATCTGGAACGCTGCGGCGACTATGCCAAGAACATCGCCAAGCGCACGATGGCGATGGCAGGCAGCAACGAGATCGAAGGGGCCATGTCGGGCCTCGTCCGCATGGCGAAATTTGTCGAGGCGATGGTCAAGGACGCGCTCGACGCCTATATCCAGCGCGACCAGGAAAAGGCCGAGGAGATCATCGAGCGCGATCTCGAGGCCGACCAGATCTACAACACGCTGTTCCGGTCGCTGCTGACGCACATGATGGAAGACCCTCGCAACATCGCGGCGGGGATGCACCTGCATTTCATCGCCAAGAACATCGAGCGTGTCGGCGACCATGCGACCGGCATCGCCGAGCAGACGATCTATCTGGTGTCGGGCGTTCTGCCGGATGACGACCGGCCGAAACAGGACCGCACCCTGACCACGCTGCAGGAAGGCGACGTCTGATGGCCGACTTGCAGCCATCCGTTCTGGTGGTCGAGGACGAGCCGGCCCAGAGAGAAGTGCTCGTCTACAACCTGGAAAGCGAAGGCTTTCGGGTCTTGACCGCGGCCGACGGCGCCGAGGCGCTGCTGCTGATCGAAGAGGAGCGGCCGGACCTGATCCTGCTGGACTGGATGCTGCCCGGCACGTCGGGGATCGAAGTCTGCAGGCAGATCAAGATCAAGCCTGAGTTCCGCGCCACGCCGGTCATCATGATCTCGGCCCGGTCCGAAGAGGTGGACAAGGTCCGCGGCCTAGAAACCGGCGCCGATGACTATGTGGCCAAGCCCTATTCGCTGATCGAGCTTCTCGCGCGTGTGAAGGCGCAGCTGCGCAGGTCGCGCCCGGCGACCGTCGGCGAGCGCCTGACCTTCGAAGACATCACGCTCGATTCCGAGACCCACAGGGTCACGCGCGGGGGGGAAGAGCTCAAGCTCGGACCGACCGAGTTTCGTCTGCTGTCCACCTTCATGGAAAAGCCCGGCCGGGTCTGGAGCCGCGAGCAGCTTCTCAACCGTGTCTGGGGCCGGGACATCTATGTCGATACGCGCACCGTGGACGTGCATATCGGCAGGCTGCGCAAGGCATTGAGCCGGAACGGCGGCAGCGACCCCATCCGCACCGTGCGCGGCGCCGGCTATGCCCTTGGCTGAAAAATCGCAGGCACCGAGAGAGACCCAAAGGCAAAGGCGGGCCATCTGGCCCGCCTTTTTCCGTTTCCATGGTGTCTGACTAGTGGGCCCTCGCCGAAGCCCCTGACTCGTCACCGGCCTTGGCCGCGGCTGCGGCGGCCTCTTCGGCGGCTTCGTCCCATTCGATCGGCTCGGGCTGGCGCACAAGCGCGTGCTTCAGCACCTCGGAGACATGGCTGACCGGGATGATCTCGAGCCCTTCCTTCACGTTGTCGGGGATCTCGGGCAGGTCCTTTTCGTTCTCCTGCGGGATCAACACGGTCTTGATGCCGCCGCGCAGCGCGGCCAGCAGCTTCTCCTTGAGGCCACCGATGGCCAGCGCGTTGCCGCGCAGCGTCACCTCGCCCGTCATCGCGATGTCCTTGCGGACCGGGATGCCGGTCAGCACCGAGACGATCGAGGTCACCATGGCCAAGCCGGCCGAGGGGCCGTCCTTGGGCGTGGCGCCTTCGGGGACGTGAACGTGGATGTCCCACTTGTCGAACTGCGTCGGCTTGATGCCCAGCTGAGGCGAGATCGACCGGACATACGAGGACGCCGCCTCGATCGATTCCTTCATCACGTCGCCCAGCTTGCCGGTGGTCTTCATCCGGCCCTTGCCCGGCAGGCGCAGCGCCTCGATCGAGAGCAGCTCGCCCCCCACCGAGGTATAGGCCAGACCCGTCACCACGCCGACCTGATCCTCTTTCTCGGCCAGACCATAACGGTACTTGGGCACGCCGAGGAATTCGTCCAGGTTTTCCGGCGTGACCTTCACGCCTTCCGCCTCGCCCTTGATGATCTTGGTCAGCGCCTTGCGGGCCACCTTGGCGATCTCGCGCTCGAGGTTCCGCACGCCCGCCTCGCGGGTATAGGTGCGGATGATCGCGGTCAGCGCCTCGTCCGTCAGCTCGAACTCCTTGGCTTTCAGGCCGTGGTTCTTGATCTGCTTCGGGATCAGGTGACGCTTGGCGATCTCGCGCTTTTCGTCCTCGGTGTAGCCGGCCAGCGGGATGATCTCCATCCGGTCCAGCAGAGGCCCGGGCATGTTGTAGCTGTTGGACGTGGTCAGGAACATCACGTTCGAAAGGTCATATTCGACCTCGAGATAGTGGTCCATGAACGTGTTGTTCTGTTCGGGGTCCAGCACCTCGAGCATGGCCGAGGCCGGGTCGCCACGGAAATCCTGCCCCATCTTGTCGATTTCATCCAGCAGGATGAGCGGATTCGTGGTTTTCGCCTTTTTCAGCGCCTGGATGATCTTGCCGGGCATCGAACCGATATAGGTGCGACGGTGGCCGCGGATCTCGGATTCATCGCGCACGCCGCCCAGCGAGATGCGAATGAACTCGCGCCCGGTGGCGCGCGCCACCGACTTGCCCAGCGAGGTCTTGCCCACGCCCGGAGGGCCGACAAGGCACAGGATCGGGCCTTTCAGCTTTTTCGAGCGCTGCTGCACGGCAAGATACTCGACGATGCGTTCCTTGACCTTCTCAAGGCCATAGTGATCGGCATCCAGAATCTCTTGCGCGCGGTTCAGATCCTTCTTGACCCGGGATTTGGTGCCCCAGGGCAGCGACAGGATCCAGTCGAGGTAGTTGCGCACGACCGTGGCCTCGGCCGACATCGGCGACATGTTCTTGAGCTTCTTCAGCTCGGCCTCGGCCTTTTCGCGTGCCTCTTTCGACAGCTTGGTCTCGGCGATCTTCTGTTCCAGCTCGGCCACTTCGTTCGAGCCGTCGTCGCCGTCGCCCAGTTCCTTCTGAATGGCCTTCATCTGCTCATTCAGATAGTACTCGCGCTGGGTTTTCTCCATCTGCGACTTGACGCGGGTCTTGATCTTTTTCTCGACCTGCAGGACAGACATTTCGCCCTGCATCAGGCCATAGACCTTCTCCAGCCGCTCACTGACACTGAGGGTTTCCAGAAGGTCCTGCTTCTGCTGGACTTCGATGCCCAGATGCCCCGCGACCAGATCGGCCAGCTTGGACGGCTCGGTGGTGTCACCCACCGCCGCCAGCGCCTCTTCGGGGATGTTCTTGCGCACCTTGGCGTAACGCTCGAATTCGTCCGCCACGGTACGCAACAGCGCCTGCGTCGTGGTCACGTCGCCGGGAATTTCCGTCAAGTGCTCGGCCCGCGCTTCGAAGAACTCCTCGTTTTCGAGGAATTCGGTGATCTTGACGCGCACCTGGCCCTCGACCAGCACCTTGACGGTGCCGTCGGGCAGCTTCAGCAGCTGCAACACGTTGGCCAGCACGCCGGTTCGGTATATGCCGTCGGTGCCCGGATCGTCCACGCTGGGATCGATCTGGCTCGACAGCAGAATCTGCTTGTCGTCCTGCATCACCTCTTCCAGCGCGCGGACCGATTTCTCGCGGCCGACGAAGAGCGGCACGATCATGTGGGGGAAAACCACGATGTCGCGCAGCGGCAATACGGGGTAGGAGGAATTCAGAGGCTCTTGCATGCTCTATCCTTAATCGTTGGCAAGATGGCACTGATCCCTCTACGAGGCGACCATCGGCCATCTCCTGTTCTTGGACGGTAAAGGTGGGGCGCTAACACGCCGATTTCAACCTTGTGCGCCGGTTTGTGAAAACCAGCATGGACCCTTGCCGGAGGGAGGGCAAGGCATCAATGCGGCGAATTTGCCGGTCGGCGGTTGCCCGCAATTTTTTCGCATGTTCAAGATACCGGCCAAACCAGGCCGCAATTCGGCCCAAATCTGTCTCTAGCCATATGTTCATGGCTTTCGTTCAGGTAGATATTCCAAGCCCGTCCCTGCTGTTAAGGCACGCATATCAGAGGGTTTTCCGCAGCCGGCGCCGGATTGCCTTTGGCACGGCGATGGCGTTTGTCTCCGGGTATCTGCTCTACGCGCATATGCACGGGACGGTATTCGGCATGGCGGTTCCAGTTTTCACCGGCATGACCTATGCCGTTGCGATCCTTGTCGCCGCGGTGTCGATCTGCGTTTTTCTGCCACGTCTGCGGTTCATGATAGAATCCATCGCCGTTGCACGCCTGCTGATCGCGGTGACGGCCTTTCTTCTGCCCGGCCTCGGCGAGGCGCTGAGGGGATCGCCGGAACTGAGCGCGGCCCTGCTGGTCGGCGCGGCGGCGGTTCTGAGCAAGCTGGTCTACGGCCACTGGTCGCCGCGGGCCCTGCATCGCGAAGCGGAACGACATCAGACCATTGTGATTGAGCAGCGCGAGCAAGAGCAGAACCGGCACGCACCGGATCTGGCGGCGTTCCTGCTGGCCGATCAGGGGGCGAATCCCCATGCCAGATACGCGGAATCGGCCCCGGCTCAGCCCTTGGCCCTGTCGCTCAGAAACTGGATGGATGACAGTTTGGGGCGCGTCAGCGACCGCCTTCAGCGCCCTGCCACCAGCGCAAGACCAGCTTTCCCGGCCGCCGTTGCGGTGCCGCGATCGGGCTGATCCGCCAGCTGACTTTCAAAGAGGTTCGATGTCGCCCTGCGCCCTCTGCGCGTGGAACTCGGCCTGCCATGTCTCGAACGTGCCTGCTGAAATCGCGTCACGCATGCCCTGCATGATCTCCTGAAAGTAATGCAGGTTGTGCCAGGTCAGCAGCATGCCCGAGATCATCTCGTTGGCGCGGAACACGTGGTGCAGGTAGGCCCGGCAATAGTTCGAACAGGCCGGGCAGGTGCAGTGCTCGTCCAGCGGACGCGGGTCGTCGGCGTGGCGGGCGTTCTTGATGTTGACGACGCCGCGGCGGGTAAAGGCCTGCCCGGTGCGGCCCGAGCGCGAGGGCAGCACGCAGTCCATCATGTCGATGCCGCGGGCCACCGCACCCACGATGTCGTCGGGCTTGCCCACCCCCATCAGATAACGCGGCTTGTCCACCGGCAGCATGTCAGGCGCGAAATCGAGCACGCCGAACATCGCCTCCTGCCCCTCGCCCACCGCAAGGCCGCCGACGGCGTAGCCATCGAAACCGATCTGCTTCAGCGCCTCGGCGCTTTCCTCGCGGAAGTCACGCTCGAGCCCGCCCTGCTGGATGCCGAACAGCGCATGGCCGGGGCGGTCACCAAAGGCATCGCGCGAGCGGGCCGCCCAACGCATCGAAAGGCGCATCGAGGTCGCGATCCGGTCGCGGTCGGCGGGCAGCGCGGGGCATTCGTCGAAGCACATGACGATGTCCGAGCCCAAGAGCCGCTGGATCTCCATCGAGCGTTCCGGGGTCAGTTCGTGTTTCGAGCCGTCGATATGGGATTTGAAGGTCACGCCCTTTTCGGTGAGCTTGCGCAGGCTTGCCAGCGACATGACCTGAAACCCGCCCGAGTCGGTCAGGATCGGTCGGTGCCAGTTCATGAACTTGTGCAGGCCGCCCAGGCGGTGGATCCGTTCGGCCGTGGGGCGCAGCATCAGGTGATAGGTGTTGCCCAGCAGGATGTCGGCCCCGGTCGCGCGCACGCTTTCGGGCATCATCGCCTTGACCGTTCCGGCGGTGCCCACTGGCATGAAGGCGGGGGTGCGCACCTCTCCGCGCGGGGTGTTGATCACGCCCGTCCGGGCCTTGCCGTCGGTTGCCTTCAACTCGAATGAGAAACGCTGGGTCATGTCATCGCCTCGGATCGCTGAACCGGGCAGGCTTTGCCCGATCGGCGCGCGCAATGCAACCCGTCAGGCGGTTTGCGCCGCCCTCGTTCCGGCGCAACCGGCCGGTATCATGGCAACAAGGGCACAAGCACGTTCTTGTGTGGTTTCTCATTGCTCTGCATACTTGCCTCGCCACCCGTTCACGCCTTACCGGTATTGAAAGACAGGGGCTCAACCCCGAAATGTATACAACAGCACACAATTGACAGGGACGGATATGACCGAAGATCAGGTAATCGGATTGCTCACACAAAACGTCATTTATCTACTCGGCGCGATTTTCATCGTCATCGTGATCTTCAAGGGCGTGAAGATCGTTCCGCAGTCGGAAAAATACGTGGTGGAACGGTTCGGACGCCTGCATTCCGTGCTGGGACCCGGCATCAACTTCATCGTTCCGTTTCTGGACGTTGCGCGTCACAAGATCTCGGTGCTCGAGCGCCAGCTGCCCAATGCCACGCAGGACGCGATCACCAAGGACAACGTGCTGGTGCAGGTCGAAACCTCGGTTTTCTACCGCATCCTCGAGCCGGAAAAGACGGTCTACCGGATCCGTGACGTGGACGCGGCCATCGCGACCACGGTCGCCGGCATCGTGCGCGCCGAGATCGGCAAGATGGACCTGGACGAGGTGCAGTCGAACCGCGCCCAGTTGATCATGCGCATCAAGGAAAGCGTCGAGGACGCGGTGGACAACTGGGGGATCGAGGTCACCCGCGCCGAAATCCTGGACGTGAACCTGGATGCGGCGACCCGCGAGGCGATGCTGCAGCAGCTGAATGCCGAGCGTGCCCGCCGCGCGCAGGTGACCGAGGCCGAGGGCAGCAAGCGGGCCGTCGAGTTGCAGGCCGATGCCGAACTGTATGCCGCCGAGCAATCCGCCAAGGCCCGCCGCATCCAGGCCGACGCCGAGGCCTATGCCACCGAGGTCGTCGCCAAGGCGATCCGCGAGAACGGCATCGAGGCGGCGCAGTACCAGGTGGCGCTGAAGCAGGTCGAGGCGCTGAACGCGCTGGGCAACGGTGACGGCAAGCAGACCATCGTCCTGCCGGCGAATGCCATCGAGGCCTTCGGAGACGCCTTCAAGATGCTGAAAGGAGGCAAGTGATGGCCGATCCCTTCTGGACGATCTGGTGGGTCTGGATGGCCGGGGCTCTGGTTCTGGCCATTCTCGAGGTGCTCTTGCCCGGTTTCATCTTTCTGGGCTTTGCCGTGGGCGCGGCGATCACCGGGCTGTTGCTGCTGCTTCCGGACTTTTCGGTGCATCTGGCGGTGCTGTTGCTGATCTTTGCCGCGCTGTCCCTGATCGCGTGGCTGGTGCTGCGGCGGGTCTTTGCCCTGCCCCACGGACAGGTCAAGACGTTCGATCACGACATCAACGAGTGATCGAAGCGACAGGCGGCGCCAGATAGCTGCACCGTTTGGGCGCCGCGCGTGCTACAGTGCAGGCTCACCTTCGGCCTCTGGAGGCGCGCCATGCCAACGCTGCACTCATTCCCGGACGACTTCTCCTTTTCCTGCGAGGACGGGGAAACCCTGCTGGAGGCCGCCCGGCGCGCCGGATTGCCGCTGACCCATGTCTGCGGCGGCAAGGCGAAATGTTCCACCTGCCGGGTCTGGATACTGGACGGGTTGGAAAACTGCCCCGAGCGCACCGGCAAAGAGGCGGATCTGGCCGAACAACTGGGCCTTGACCCGCATGTGCGGCTGTCGTGCCAGTTGCGGCCGACCGGCTATCTGAAATTCCGCCGGCTGGTTCTGGACGAAACCGACATCCTGCTGACCAGCCAGCTGGACGGCGGACGCAACCGCAAGGCGGGCGAACTGAAGCAGGTTGCGATCTTCTTTTCCGACATCAAGGGCTTTACCGGCATCTCGGAAAACCTGCTGCCCTATGACGTGCTGCACCTGCTGAACCGCTATTTCGCGCAGATGGGCGAGATCATCGAGGCCAATGACGGTTTCGTGGACAAGTTCGTCGGGGACGGGATGATGGCGATCTTCGGCATCGACAACCCCGAGGCCGCACCCCTGCGGGCGGTGAACGCCGCCTTGCAATGCCAGGCGGCGATCGACCGGATGAAACCGTTTTTCAAGAGCATGTACGACATCGATTTCGAGGTGCGAATCGGGCTGCACTGGGGCGAGGCGGTGATCGGCTCGGTCGGCTCGATCGGCAGCGAGAGGCTGACCGCCATCGGCGACGTGGTGAACGTCGCCAGCCGCGTCGAAGCCGCCAACAAGGAGGCCGGGACGCGCTTTCTGGTCTCCGAGTCGCTGTACGAACAGGTGCGGGATGATGTGGAGATGTCGGATTTCGTGCGCATCCGCCTGCCCGGCACCTCGCAGCGCACGACGCTCTACGAGATTTCGGGGCTGACGCCGCAGGCCTCGGCCGCGCTGAACGCCGCCGCGGACCGCGAGACCATGCGGTTTGCCGGGCGCGATTGGTCGCGCCTGATCGCGGTCGATGCGCTGGACGATGGCGAGGTCAGGGTGTTCGACCTGCCCAGCCTCGATCTGGTTCTTGTCCGGCATGGCGACACGTTCCACGCCTTCAACAACGCCTGCCCGCATGTCCATCTGCCCCTGTTCAACCGGCAGCAGAACCTGGACTGCCCCGAGAAACTGCGCCCCGACGAGAGCGAGGCCAACGCCAACGAGGTGGTCTGCCGCTGGCACCGCAGCCGGTTCGACCTGGATACCGGAGAGGTGGTCTCGTGGTGCGAGTTGTTGAACGAGGACGGCACGTCCGAGGGCATGGAGCACTTGGGCGACATCTCGAAGAACCAGAACCCGTTGCAGGTGTTCCCGACGCGGGTTGATGGTGGCCATGTCTGGGTTGCAATCGGGGAATGACGTCGCGCCCTCTGGACCCCGGAACACGATTTCCCTATATAATCGCTCAGGTAACTGAACCAAGGACCTCGAGGACCTGATGACCCACGCGACCGAACCGCTTGAAGGGGCGCCGCTGATTGCGCCGTCCACCGTTGACCACCCGCTTTACGATGCGGTGGTCGAAGCCTGCCGGACGGTCTATGACCCTGAAATCCCGGTCAACATCTTCGAACTGGGCCTGATCTATACCATCGACATCAACGCCGAGAATGACGTCAAGGTGATCATGACCCTGACCGCGCCGGGCTGCCCGGTGGCCGGGGACATGCCCGGATGGGTCATGGACGCGATCGAGCCTGTTCCGGGCGTCAAGAGCGTCGATGTCGAACTGACCTGGGAGCCGCCCTGGGGCATGGAGATGATGTCGGACGAGGCGCGGCTGGAGCTGGGTTTCATGTAGGAATCCAAAGGTTCCTCCGCCGGAGACACCGCAGAGTTACGAAATTGGCGCGCCGGGATTGCCGGGGCGCGTGCGCCACCCGCGCCCGGACGTGGTTCCTTCGGGCTGAACCACCCCTTGAGCCCGGCCTGCCGGCGACTTAGATTAAGTCCAACGCGCGAAAACGGAGAACCCCATGTTCGGCATTCCCGGCAAACAGGCCGTGACCATGACCCCGAGGGCCGCAGCCCAGATCAGCCGCCTGATGGAAAAGGGCGGTCACGCCGGTCTGCGCATCGGCGTCAAGAAGGGTGGCTGCGCGGGCATGGAATACACGATGGAATATGTCGATCAGCCCGACCCGAATGATGAGGTGGTCGAGCAGGACGGCGCCCGCGTGATGATCGCGCCGATGGCGCAGATGTTCCTGTTCGGCACCGAGATCGACTATGAGGTGTCGCTGCTGGAATCGGGTTTCAAGTTCAAGAACCCGAACGTGGTCGATGCCTGCGGCTGCGGCGAGTCGATCAAGTTCGACGAGAGCCTGCCCTCGCAGAGCTGACCATTCCCGCCTGATCTGAAACGAACCGGGGCGCGGCGAATGTGTCCTCGCTCCGGCCTCGGTCGGGCGATGCATCGGCAAGCGGAATTGTCAGTCACCGCATCGGGTGCTATCCGGGAACCCAGCCATCAAGAACGAGACAAGGGGACAGGCGGATGCGGCGCAAGCTGGCGGCAGGCAACTGGAAGATGAATGGAACCGGCACGGCCTTGCCGGAACTGGAAGCACTGGCGCATGGCCACCCTGCCCCCTCCGTGGACATTCTGATCTGCCCCCCTGCAACCCTGCTGCACCGCGCCGCGCAGACCGTGGCCGGATCGGCGATTTCTGTCGGGGGCCAGGACTGCCACGCCGAGGTCTCGGGCGCGCATACCGGCGACATCAGCGCCGGGATGCTGAAGGATGCCGGCGCCAGCGCCGTCATTCTTGGCCATTCCGAGCGGCGCGAAAGTTATGCCGAGAGCAATGGAACCGTATGCGCCAAGGCCCGCGCAGCGATGCGGGCCGGACTGGTCGCCGTGATCTGCGTCGGCGAAAGCCTTGCGCAGCGCGAGGCGGGCGAAACGCTGGATATCATCGGCGGGCAGTTGGCCGGGTCGATCCCGGACGAGTCCACCGGGGAAAATCTGGTGGTCGCCTATGAACCGATCTGGGCCATCGGCACCGGAAAGGTGCCGACGCTGGAACAGATCGCAGAGGTGCATGACTTCATGCGCGGCCAACTGGAGCGCCGGTTCGGCGCGGAAGTGGGCGGGTCTGTGCGGCTGCTCTATGGCGGTTCGGTCAAGCCGGGCAACGCGGCCGAGATCTTTGGCGTGCCCAATGTCGATGGGGCGCTGGTGGGAGGCGCCAGCTTGAAAGCGGCCGATTTCTCTCCGATCATCGAGGCGCTGGAGAGCGCCTGAACCCTTTCCCGCCGCAGCGGTTCGCCCCTCCAAGAACGAAAAAGCCGGGCCAATTGGCCCGGCTTTCGGTTTTTTCCGTCACCCGGTCTACTTGGTGATGATCTCGGGCCCCATGAAGGTATTCGGCAGGAACGTCGAGAGCCACGGGATGTAGGTCACCATGATCAGGAAGACGAAGAGCACGGCGAGGAAGGGCAAAGCCGCCCGCACCACGCTCATCATCGGCATGCCGGCGACACCCGAGGTCACGAAGAGGTTGAGCCCCACCGGTGGCGTGATCATGCCGATCTCCATGTTCACCACCATGATGATGCCCAGGTGAATCGGGTCGATCCCCAGTTCGATGGCGATCGGGAAGACCAGCGGCGCGACGATGACCAGCAGGCCCGAGGGCTCCATGAACTGCCCGCCGATCAGCAGGATCACGTTCACCACGATCAGGAACGTGACCGGCCCCAGCCCCGCCGAGAGCATTGCGCCGGCGATGTGCTGCGGCACCTGCTCGTCAGTCAGAACGTGCTTGAGGATCAGCGCGTTGGCGATGACGAACAGCAGCGTCACCGTCAGCTTGCCGGCCTCGAACAGCGTGTGCTTGGTGTCGGCGTGGAAGAACGCGGTGATCAGCGCGTGGGGTTTTCTGAACAGCGACAGGTTCTTGGCGTCGCCTTCGGTGCTGAGCGGCCCCATGTCCTTGTAGACGAAGCTGGCGATGAAGAAGGCATAGACGGCCGCCACCGCAGCAGCCTCGGTCGGGGTGAAGATGCCGCCGTAGATGCCGCCCAGGATGATGACGATCAGGAACAGCCCCCAGGCCGCCTCGCGCGCCGATTCAAAGATCTCGCCCCAGCCCAGCCAGTCGCCCTTGGGCAGGTTCTTGACCTTGGCCATGACATAGATCGTGACCATCAGCATCAGGCCGGCCAGTAAGCCCGGAATGACGCCCGCCATGAACATCCGACCCACCGAGACCTCGACGGCGGCGGCATAGACGACCATCACGATCGAGGGCGGAATCAGGATGCCCAGCGTGCCCGCGTTGCAGATGACGCCGGCGGCGAATTCCTTGGAATAGCCGACCTGGCGCATCCCGGCGATCACGATCGAGCCGATGGCCACCACCGTTGCCGGGCTGGACCCCGACAGGGCCGCAAACAGCATACAGGCGAACACGCCCGCGATTGCCAGACCGCCCGGCAGGTGCCCGACGCAGGCGATGGAGAAGCGGATGATCCGCCGCGCCACCCCGCCGGTCGTCATGAAGGACGACGCAAGGATGAAGAACGGGATCGCCAGCAGGGTGAAATGCCCCTCGAAGGCTTCGAACAGGGTGGCCGCGACCGAGGCCAGCGAGCTGTCGGAATAGACCAGCAGGAAAATGGTCGAGCTGAGGCCGAGCGCCACCGCGATCGGCACGCCGATCATCAGCAGGCCGATGACCATGGCAAAGAGAAAGACAACGTCCATCAGTCATTCTCCCCCTGCTTGGAGCGCACCTCTTCGAGTTCGTCCTCGACCTCGTGGCTGGCCACCATGCGGTCGGCTTCGCCGCGCCAGATTTGCAACCCGACCTGCACAAAGCGGACCACCAGCAGCAGCATCGAAACCGGCAGCACCAGGTAAGGCACCACTTTCGGCAGCTTCTCGTAGGCTTCGCCGTAGTTGATCAGATCCTCGAGAAAGCGCAGCGGCGCCACCATCGGGATGTCGTCCACCTCGTAGAAGCTCTGGCTGCGTGCCGAGAAATCGAACCCGGTCGGGAACCAGCGGCCCGAGGTCGGCGGCAGGTCGGCAAAGACCGCCCAGTAGTCATAGGCCCCCTTGAGCATCAGCAGCGAGAAGATCAGGCAGAACCCGACGGAAACCAGCGCCATGATCCGGCGCGGCCCCGGAGCCAGCATGTTCAGGATGGCATCGACACCGAGATGGGCGTGTTTCTTGACCGCGTAGGATGCCCCCAGCAGCACCAGCCAGCCAAAGGTGAATACGGTCAGTTCCAGCGCCCAGAGGATGTTGGAATTGAAGACGAACCGGGCGATCACGTTGGCAAAGGTCACGACGGTCATCAGACCGAGCAGCGCCGCGATCAGGGTTTCTTCGATATGGTCGACCAGCCCGGTCGGGCCGGATTTCGCACCAGACATCTCGTTGCCCCCATGTTTTTCGTGAGTTTTGAAGCGGCGGGCCGTTTTTCAGGCCCGCCTTTGGCCGCGCGTCCACAACTCCCCAGTCCCCGGACGCGGCGGCCTTGAACAGGCCGTCAGAAGCCTGCGTTGATGGCTTGTGCCGCGTCGATCTTGTCCTGACCGACGTCACCGGCGAACTTCTCCCAGACCGGTTTCATCGCGTCGACCCAGGCCTGGCGCTGTTCCGGCGTCAGCTGGCGGATGGTGCCGCCGGCGTCGATGATCGCCTGTTTGGCCTGCTCGTTGACGGCAAACGCCTCTTTGTTGCGCTGCTCGGTCACCTCGGCGAGGATGGTCAGGAACTGCTCACGCACGTCCGGTTCCAGGCTGTCCAGCCAGTCCACCGAGGTCACGACCAGATAGTCGATGATGCCGTGGTTGGTTTCGGTGATGCCGTCCTGCACCTCGAAGAACTTCTTGCCGTAGATGTTCGACCAGGTGTTCTCCTGCCCGTCGACAACGCCCTGCTGCAGCGCGCCGTAGACTTCCGAGAAGGCCATCTTCTGCGGGCTGCCGCCGATGGCTTCCATCTGGGCCACCAGAACGTCCGAGGACTGCACGCGGAACTTCAGGCCGTTTGCGTCGCTGGGCTCGATCAGCGGCTTGTTGGCCGACATCTGCTTCATACCGTTATGCCAGAAGGCCAGCCCCTGCAGACCGCGGCGCTGCATGCTGTCCTTCATCTCCTGACCCGCCTCGGAGGCCTGGAAGGCATCCACCGCGTCGATGTTCTTGAACATGAACGGCAGGTCGAACAGGCGGAACTGCTTGGTGAACTTCTCGAATTTCGACAGCGAGGGCGCGGCCAGTTGCACGTCGCCCTGCAGCATCGCCTCGAGCACCTTGTCGTCATTGTAGAGCGTGGAGTTCGGATAGACCTCCATGCACATCTTGCCGTCCATTTCCTCGTTCACGCGCTTTTCCAGCAGCGAGGCGGCGATCCCCTTGGGGTGCTTGTCGGTGTTGGTCACATGCGCGAACTTGACGACGATCTCGCCCTCGTCGCAGGCGGCGAAACCGGCGGTCGCGGTCACGCTCAGGGCCAGGGCGGTGGCGGCTGTTGTCAGGAATTTCATCTCTCATTTCCTCCCGAGATTCTGAATCTTCTCTGCTGGACGCACGGATGGCGTCGCATTGCCGGAAGTGAAGCGAATCGGGCGGCACCGCTCAACGTTTTGTCGGACGCAACGTCATGAACGGCGATATTCGTTTATTTTCAGATCTTTACGAGGACACCCAAATGTTGAGTTTCAGTGCCAACTTTTGGGTTGTGCGATTTTCCGCACATCCAGACAGGCACCTGTGCGAAATTTCGCACAGCTTCCGAATCAGGCGCAAGAATCAATGGCATGACCGCAGCCCGCCCCGGCGGGCTGCCCGGCCCAACGCCTTTGACTGCATCTTCGATGCTGGCAAAGGGGGCGGGAGCACCCCGGTGTCAGCGACGGTAGTCCTCGGGGCGGATACCGTATCGGGCCAGCTTGTCGTAGAACGTCTTGCGCGGCAGTTTCAGCGCCTTGGCGGCCTCGGACGCCTTGCCGTTGTGCCGCCCCAGTGCCGCGATCAGCAGCGAGCGTTCCACCCGCGCCATCTGTTCGGCCAGCCCCAGCCCCGATGCCTCGGCCACTTCTTCGGGCATGCCCAGAACAAAGCGCATCGCCGCCGACATCAGCGACCGCGCGTTGCCCGGCCAGTCCTGCGCCATCAGCGCCGCAAGGTGGTCCGGAGTCACTTCGGGCGCGGGAATACCCGCCTGTTCAGCCGCCTGCGCGACATAGTGGCGGAAGATGACGGGAATGTCCTCGGGCCGCTCGGCCAGAGAAGGGATACGCACCCGCATCACGTCAAGGCGATAGAACAGGTCCGCATTGAACTGCCCTCTTGCGACCAGGTCGGACAGATCGGCGGTGGTGCCCGCGATGATGCGCAGCCCGGCCCCCTGCTCGATCAGTTCCAGCGCGGCGTATTGCGTGCCCTCGGGCATGGCCGAGACCTCGTCCAGGAACAGCGACCCGCCAGCCGCATCCGAACACAGGCGAGAAAACTCCGTAGCCGCCAGACCGGAGGCCGGGCGCTTGACAAAGGGGCCCTGGCTGGCCGGCGACATCAGGTGGATCACCTCGGCCACTTTCGAGATGCCGCTGCCCGGCGGGCCGGTGACCAGCACCTCGGCCCCGGTGGGCGCCACGCTGCGCACCCGTTCGCGCAGCGCCTCGGCCTGGGGCGACAGGCCAAAGAGCAACCGCGCAGCCGGGTCGCCGCGTTCCAACTCGCGTTTCATGGCGCGGTGCTCCAGCACCTGCGCCCTCGCCTGAAACGCTTTTTCCAGTACTGCCAGCAGATCGGCGGCGGCGCAGGGTTTTTCGAGAAAATCGAAGGCGCCCTGCCCCATCGCCTGAACCGCCATCGGAATGTCACCCTCGCCGGTCAGCAGGATCACCGGCAGTTCAGGGTCGATGCCCTGTGCATAGGACAGCAGGTGAAACCCGTCCCGGCCCGGCATACGGATGTCCGAGAGGATCACACCGGGAAAGTCCGGCCGGATGTGATCCTTGGCGGCCACGAAGGACCCGGCTGTTACCGGCTCGTAATCGGCCAGTTCCAGGGTCTGCCCCAGCGCCTCGCGCACGGCCGCATCGTCGTCCACCAACAGCACCTTGCGGATCATGCGGCCTCATCCTCGCGCCAGGGGTCGAGTTCGACCGTGAATTCCGCTCCCTCCGGTGTGTTCGCGCCCCGGATGTCGCCGCCGAAACTCTGCACCATCCCGTAAGAGATCGACAGGCCCAGCCCCATGCCCTCGGAACTTCCAACCGCCTTGGTCGTATAGAATGGCTCGAATATCTTCTCCGGATCCTTTATGCCGGGACCGGTATCGCGCACCGAAACCGCCAGACGCGGCCCGGTTCGCAGCGAAATCTGGATACGTTTGCCTTCCTGATCGGCCATCGCATCGGCCGCGTTGTTGATCAGGTTGACAAAGACCTGCACCAGCCGAACCTCTCCACCCCATGCGAAAACAGGCTCGTTCGGTGGCTGCCAGTCCAAATCCACCCCATCGGCGCGCAGGCGCGCTTCGGTCAGTTCCACGGCTGCATTCAGAACCTGCACCAGATCGACCTTGCCCATCGGTTCGCTCTCGTTGCGGGCAAAGGCGCGCAGGTTCTTGATGATGCGGGCCATGCGGGCCGCCATGTCCGAGATCCGGCCTAGGTTCTCTGCCGCCTTTTCGGAATTGCCACGCGCGAGGAACGCTGCACCATTGTCAGCAAACTGCCGGATCGCCATCAGCGGCTGGTTCAACTCGTGGCTGATGCCGGCCGACATCTGCCCCAGCGCGCTGAGCTTGCCCGCCTGCACCAGATCCGCCTGCGCCCGCTTGAGCGCAGCCTCTGCTTCCTGTCGCTCGGACACTTCGCGACGCAGCGCCGCATTTGCGGCAGTAAGGGCGCGGGTACGCTGCTGCACCCTGGTTTCCAGCACGGCATTCGCCTCGGCCAGGGTGCGGCGCCTCTCGGTCGCCAGGTAAAGCATTGCGCCAAACGCCAGGCAGATCGCCGCCACGGCGGCCGCCTGCAGCGAAGCCAAGCGACGGGCCGGGGCCACGTCCATCAGAACCTCGCCGGTCATGCCGATCACCGGCAGATCGCGGATCAGGTGGAGGGCACGTTCGGGCAGATATGGCCCCCAACCCAACCGCCAGACCTCGTGAGGCCCGACCCAGTCGGCGCTGAACACCGGCGGTTCTGCATTCGGCGGGATCAGCCCCGGTTCCCCCTCGGGCCGAGTCCAAAACAGCAGTTCGGAACGGTTCGAGATGAACACCCTTCCCTGCCGGTCGGTAAAGAACACGGCCTCGGTGCTGCCGCGCCAAGTCTGTTCCACGTCCTCTACATCGGCAATCACCATCAAGGCTCCGCGTACCCGCCCGTTTTCGTCAAAGGCCGGAGCGGCATAGGAATAGGTGCGCTGACCTTGGGGGCGAAGAATGCCATGTTCGCTACCCAAAGCGCCCTGCATCGCGCGCCGGAAGGCGGCGCTGCCGGTGGCCTCCGGTCCGATCACACCACGGGCCGCCGCCAGAACCCGCCCGTTTTCATCGGCGAACAGCACGTCCATTGCCGAAGTCTTGTCGGCCACTTCCAGCAACAGGGCCGCCGCGGCGGCTTGCCGGTCGGGGTCGTCGAGATCACGGAGATAAGGGTGCTCGGCCATCAGTACCGCCAGTTCCTGATAGACCTGAAGCTGGGTGCTGAGACGGTCTGAAGCCAATTCCAGATCCGCCTCAGCCTTCTCGCTCAATTGCGTTAGCGCCTGGCGGTAGCCGTAGGACCAGACCGACGCCGACAGGAGTCCGACGGCGAGAAGAAAACCGGATATGACCAATACGCGATGCATCACATAGGGTCTTGCATTAGCGAGCGTTCATGGCAAGCCCGCGCTCCACTGTGAAGCAGCATCCGAAAAATCGCGCGTGCCGCGCGATGCCTCCGGCGGGGATATTTTGGGCCAGATGAAGAAGGGGCTCGGTCTTCATCTGGCTACAAATATCCCGGGGGAGTCGCCGCAGGCGACGGGGGCAGCGCCCCCACCCTGCCTCTCAGTTCTCGGCCAGGGCGTCGAGCGGCAGCATGGTGGTCGATTTTATCTCTTCCATCGACAGCAGGGCCGTGACGTTATACACCCGCACTTCCGAAATCAGAGCCTGGTAAAACGCGTCATAGGCGCGTGCGTTCTTGACCCGGACCTTGAGGATATAATCGATGTCTCCGGCCAGTCGGTGCGCCTCCTGCACCTCGGGCCGGTCGCGCAATGCCTTCAAGAAGTGCTTTTGCCATTCGGCTTCGTGTTCCGAGGTGCGGATGAGGACAAAGAACGTAGCTTCGAACCCTAACGCCTCGGCATCCAGTAGGACCGTCTGCTGCCCGATAATACCTGCGCCCTTCAGCTTGCGGATTCGATTCCAAACCGGCGTCTTTGAACTGCCCACACGCGCGGCGATTTCATCGAGTGACTGGCTGGCGTCGCGTTGAAGCTCAACCAGAATTTTCCGATCCGTCTCGTCTATCCGCACTGACATTCCTGATTTTCCTTTCCACCGAAACCCACGTTCCTCGATCTTTCGAAATCGGAACGTTTGTTCTTATTTCGCAAGCCATATGGCATCAATACGGGAATATTTCCTATATTGCAGGTCAAGTCAAACACGGGGCAGAGGCACGCGACCCGCCCGATTTCAAGATGGAGCTCGCCTGATGGCACGCGCTTTTACACCGAAAGTCGTTACCGCCAACGACCTGCTGGACGGAGATGTGATCTATCTGACCGCCGATGACCGCTGGACGCGGGATCTGTCGGAAGCGGAACTGATCACCGACGAGGCCCATGCTCAGCTGCGGCTGCTCGAGGCCGAGCGGCAGGCAAACAAGGTCGTGGGGGCCTACTTGGCAGATGCCGTCGCCGGTGAAAACGGCCCCGAGCCCACCCATTTCCGGGAAGATTTCCGCCGGACTGGCCCGTCCAACTATGCCCACGGCAAACAGGAATCTTCCCCGCAGCCCCGGGCCTGATCACGGCCCCCTTCTCTCCCCTCAAAAGGCCCCGGGTCCGGGGCTGCAACAAGGACAGCCAGACCATGTATCGCTACTCCGAGTTCGACAAAGCATTCCTGGCCGAGCGCAACGCCCAGTTCCGCGCGCAGGTCGAGCGCCGCATCGACGGATCGCTGACCGAGGACGAATTCAAGCCCCTGCGCCTGATGAACGGCCTGTATCTGCAACTGCACGCCTACATGCTGCGGGTGGCCATCCCCTATGGCACGCTCAACAGCGCCCAGATGCGGCAGCTGGCCCTGCTGGCCGAGACGTGGGACAAGGGATACGGCCATTTCACCACGCGTCAGAACATCCAGTACAACTGGCCCAAGCTGCGCGACGTGCCCGACATGCTGGACGCGCTGGCCGAGGTCGGCCTGCATGCGATTCAGACCAGCGGCAACACCATCCGCAACGTGACCGCCGACCATTTCGCCGGCGCCGCCGCGGATGAAATTGCCGACCCGCGGCCCTATGCCGAGCTGCTGCGCCAGTGGTCCACCGACCACCCGGAGTTCCAGTTCATGCCGCGCAAGTTCAAGATCGCCATCACCGGGTCCGAGCATGACCGCGCCGTGATCAAGGCCCACGATATCGGCCTGCAACTGGTCGAGCGCGACGGCGCTCTGGGGGCTCGCGTTCTGGTGGGCGGCGGTCTGGGCCGGACGCCGATGATCGGCAAGGAACTGTCCGATTTCGTCGCCTTCGACGACCTGCTGGCCTATCTGGAAGCCACCGTTTCGGTCTGGAACCAGATCGGCCGCCGGGACAACAAGTACAAGGCGCGCATCAAGATCACCGTGCACGAGCACGGCATCGACGCCATCCGCGCCAAGGTCAACGAACGTTTCCTGAAGATCCGCCCGCAATTCAAGGGCGCCGACATGGCTCTGCTGGACGAGATCAAGGCGCATTTCGCCCTGCCCGCCTTCCGTGAAGGCTCGGTCGCGGAGTTCGAGAGCACTTACACCAACGATCCGGTGTTCCGCTCGTGGATCGACACCAACATCGCGCCGCACAAGCAGGCGGATCACGCGATCGTCACCATCTCGCTGAAAAAGCACGGGGCAACGCCGGGTGACGCGACCGCCGAGCAGATGCGCGTGATGGCCGATCTGGCCGAGCAATACGCCTATGACGAGCTGCGCATCAGCCACGAGCAGAACGTGATCCTGCCGCATGTCCATAAATCGGACCTGCCCGCGATCCACGCCAAGCTGAAGGAACACGGCCTGGCCACCGCGAATATCGGCCTGATCAGCGACATCATCGCCTGCCCCGGCATGGACTACTGCGCGCTGGCAACGGCCCGCTCGATCCCGGTGGCGCAGCAGATCGCGACCCGGTTCGACGAGCTGAAGCTGGAACACGACATCGGCCACCTGAAGATCAAAATCTCGGGCTGCATCAACGCCTGCGGGCATCACCACGTGGGTCACATCGGCATCCTGGGCCTGGATCGCGCGGGCGTCGAGAACTACCAGATCACGCTGGGCGGAGACGCCACCGAAACGGCCGCCATCGGCGACCGCACCGGTCCGGGCTTTGCCTATGACGAGATCGTGCCCGCCATCGAGCGGATCATCGAGACCTATCTGGACCAGCGCGAAAGCCCCGAGGAGACCTTCCTGCAGACCTATCGCCGTGTCGGCATGGCGCCGTTCAAGGCGGCCCTGTACCCCGAGGCGCGCGCCAATGCCGCTTGACGAAATCCAGACCGAGCTGGGCAAGGAGCGCCAGGCGCTGACCGAGAAGGTCGAGGCGCTCAACGCCCGCTACCGGCATCACAGCGCCCATGACGTGATGCACGGGGCGCTGGAACATGCCGGCAAGATCGCTCTGGTTTCCAGCTTTGGCGCCGAGTCGGTGGTGTTGCTGCACATGGCGGCGGTGATCGACAAGAACACCCCGGTGCTGTTCGTGGACACCCAGATGCTGTTCACCGAGACGCTGATCTATCAGCAGGAGGTGAGCGAGCGCCTCGGGCTGAAGAACGTGCGGGTCATCCGCGCCGACGCGCAAGAGGTTGAGCGGGACGACCCCTATGGCGCGCTGCGCCTGCGCGACATGGACGCCTGCTGCACCCTGCGCAAGACGATCCCGTTGCAGCGGGCGCTGGCGGGCTATGACGGCTGGATCACCGGGCGCAAGCGGTTCCAGTCGGGCACCCGCGCGACGCTCGAG
This sequence comes from Ruegeria marisrubri, assembly GCF_001507595.1. Classification (GTDB taxonomy): domain Bacteria; phylum Pseudomonadota; class Alphaproteobacteria; order Rhodobacterales; family Rhodobacteraceae; genus Ruegeria; species Ruegeria marisrubri. The sequence continues at coordinate 428,223 of NZ_LQBQ01000012.1, read as the reverse complement.
TTCTTCGAGGTCGAGGACGGCACCGGCCGGATCAAGGTCAACCCTCTGGCCCACTGGGCGCCTCAGGACGTGCGCGCCTATATGGAAGAAAACCGCCTGCCCCGGCATCCGCTGGTGGCCAAGGGATACCCTTCGATCGGCTGTGCGCCCTGCACCTCGCCAGTGAAGGACGGCGAAGACCCCCGCGCCGGGCGCTGGCGCGATCAGGACAAGGAAGAATGCGGCATCCATTTCGTGAACGGCAAGATGGTGCGCAGCGGAGAGAAAACATGAACGTAATCGTGACCGACCAAGGCTTTGCGCCCGACGACTGGACCGACGGCTTTGTCTCGCTGGACGATGCCGCCAATGACGTGGTGGCGCTGGACGTGACGTCAGATACCGACCCCGATGACCTGGCCGAGCGGCTGGGCGGGGTGAAAATGGTGCGGGTGGATTTCCCCTCTTTCGCCGATGGCCGGGGGTTTACCATCGCCCGCACCCTGCGCCTGAAAGGCTACAAGGGCCGCCTGCGCGCCAAGGGGCATGTGCTGGCCGACCAATACGCCATGGCGCGCCGCAGCGGCTTCGACGAGGTCGAGATCGACCATGCCCTTGCTGCCCGCCAGCCCGAGGATCAGTGGCTGGCCCGCGCCAACTGGCAGGACCACGACTATCAGGCCCGCCTGCGCGGGTGACGCAACGAACGGGGCAATCTGCCCCCTTTTCCTGACATGGATCAAAGCTTAAACGGAGATGCCGGTTTAGCAGACCGGCAGTGAAACGATGACAGAGATGAAATCCGTGACCGAAGCAACCGCCGTGAAGGCCCCTACCCTGCCTGACGCTCAGACCGTCACCGAAGTGAAGCATTGGACCGACAGTCTGTTCTCGTTCAAGGTGACGCGCCCGCAATCTCTGCGGTTCCGCTCGGGCGAGTTCGTGATGATCGGCCTGCTGGGCGACAACGGCAAGCCGCTGCTGCGCGCCTATTCCATCGCCTCGCCGGCCTGGGATGACGAGCTGGAATTCTACTCGATCAAGGTGCCGAACGGGCCGCTGACCTCGAAGCTGCAGCACATCAAGCCGGGCGATCAGATCATCCTGCGCCCCAAGCCGGTCGGAACGCTGGTGCATGACGCGCTTTTGCCCGGCAAACGCATCTGGTTTTTTGCCACCGGCACCGGGTTTGCGCCGTTTGCCTCGCTGCTGCGCGAGCCGCAGACCTACGAGGACTACGACGAGGTCATCATCACCCACACCTGCCGCGAGGTGGCCGATCTGGAATACGGCCGCCAACTGATCGAGAAGATCAAGCAGGACGAGTTGCTGGAAGAGCTGATCGGCGAAGGTTTTGCCGACAAGATCCGCTATTACCCGACGACCACCCGCGAAGAGAGCCCCAGGATGGGCCGGATCACCGACCTGCTGAAAGACGGCACCGTGTTCAAGGATCTGGGTATCGAGGGCGGGATCAAGCCGGAAACCGATCGCGCCATGGTCTGCGGCAGCCTAGCCTTCAACCATGACATCAAGGCCATTCTCGAAGAGTTCGGCCTGCGCGAAGGCGCCAATTCCGAGCCCAAGGAATTCGTGATCGAAAAAGCCTTCGTCGGCTAGATCGGAACCTACCCCATTGTTTTCGCCTCCGGAACAATCCTTCGTTCCGGGGGCTTTTTGTTGTAAAGTAATGGCGGATATCGGGGAGAAGTCTGGAGGGCAGCATGCAACGTCGGCTGACCACTGTTCTGATTGCCGATACAGCTGGGTATAGCCGCCTTGTCGAAGCGGACGAGGACGGAATTCTGGGGCGGCAGCGCGCGCACCTGCGCGAACTGGTATACCCGACAATCGAAAAGAACCGTGGCAGGGTCGTCAAGTCGACCGGCGACGGCATGCTGGTGGAATATCCCAGCGTTCGCGAGGCGGTTCGCTGTGCCATCGACGTGCAGCTCAAGATGCTGAGACGCGAGGGGAACCAGCCCGACGGCAACCGGATTCAATACCGGGTCGGGGTCAACATAGGCGACGTCGTCGAAGAAGATGGCGACCTGTTCGGGGATGGCGTCAATGTCGCAGCCCGTCTGGAACAGCTGGCGGAACCCGGCGGTATCTGCGTCTCGGACGCCGTGCATCAACTGGTCTCGAACCAGATTCCCGAAACCTTTACCGATCTTGGCTCGCATTCGGTCAAGAACATCTCGCGCCGCGTCCGCGCCTGGCAATGGACACCGGAAACCCGCGACCGCTTTGCCGGCGCCGAAGAGATCATGCGGATGCAGAAGGTCGAATTCTGCATGGCCCAGGACGGCGTTCAGCTGGCCTATGCGGCGGTCGGAGACGGCCCTGCCCTGTTCAAGATGCCCAACTGGCTGAACCACCTGGAATATGATTGGGCGAGCCCGATCTGGGGTCCGCTTCTGCACGACCTGGCGACGTATTACAGGCTTGTTCGGTTCGATCAGCGCGGCACCGGGCTGTCGGACTGGGCGGTGGACGACATCTCCAACGAGGCGATGCTGTCGGATGTCGAAAAGGTCGTCGATGCGGCGGGGCTTGACCGTTTCTCGATTCTCGCCGCATCGCAAGGCTGCGCGATCGCGATCCGTTACGCGGTGAAGCATCCCGAGCGGGTCCATTGCATCGTCATGTGCGGCGGGTTCGTGCGCGGGCCGCTGATGCGGGATATGCCAGATCAGGAAGAGTTGCACAGCGCCACGACGCAAATCATCCGGGCGGGCTGGGGCTCGGTCATTCCCGCCTTTCGGCATATGTTCACCGAGATCTTCCTGCCCGATGGCAGCCCGACCCAGAAAAGCAGTTTCGACGAGCTTCAGCGGGTCGCGTCTTCGGCGGAAAACGCGGCGCGCATCAACGAAATGAACGGCAGCTGCGATGTCTCGGACCTGGCAAAACAGATCACGGTTCCCGTTCTGGTGACCCATTCCGAGGGCGACAAGCGCGTGCCCCTCGAGGAAGGCCGGCGCATGGCGGCGCTGATTCCGGGGGCAGAGTTCGTGACCCTGCCCGGCAACAACCACATGCTGCTGCCGGGCACGCCGGCCTATGACCAGTTCCGCCGTCTGCTGCGCGACTTTGTTGCCGCACATGCGGGTTGAGGCCGCAAATCTTCCCGAAAACCTTTGCCTTCGCGCTTGTTGCGGCTTGAAACGCCGTGCGCCCCGGTCTAAATTCCGGGCTCGAAATTCTGCAATAATCAAAGGAATGAACCCATAGCTCGCAGACCTCACAACGCGCCGCCGCAACGCGACACCGGCCCGCGCGTCAATGACAAGATCCGTGCCCCCGAAATCCGTCTGATCGGCGCCGATGGCGAAAATGTCGGGGTGGTTCATCCCGCCAAAGCCCTGCAAATGGCCCAAGATGCCGGCCTCGATCTGGTCGAGATCTCGCCCAATGCCAAGCCACCGGTCTGCAAGATCATGGACTATGGCAAATACAAGTACGAACAGCAGAAGCGCGAGAGCGAGGCACGCAAGAAACAGAAGATCATCGAGGTGAAGGAGGTCAAGTTCCGGCCGAATACCGACACCCATGACTACGACGTGAAGATGAGGAACGTCGTGAAGTTTCTGGAAAACGGCGACAAGGTGAAGGTCACCCTGCGCTTCCGCGGCCGCGAGATGGCGCACCAGAATCTGGGGCGCGAGCTGCTGGAACGTGTGGCCGAGGACGTCAAGGAGATCGGCAAGATCGAGAACATGCCGAAGATGGAAGGCCGCCAGATGGTCATGATGATCGGACCGCTGCCGCAGAAGTAACGGCGGAAGGCAATGAAAAAATGGCCCTGTCAGAGATGCTCTGGCGGGGCCTTTTTCTTTTGGGGTTTGAGGCTATCGCGGCAGCGACGCGGAAATCGCCCGCGACAGTTTCTCGGCCAGTTCGCCGATCTGCGCGTCCTCGATGATGAAGGGCGGCGCCAGCAGGATGTGGTCGCCGTTCCTGCCATCCCGCGTGCCGGACATCGGGTAACAGATCAGCCCTTCGGCCACGGCAGCCTTCTTGATCTTGCCGGCCAGCCCCAACGCCGGATCAAAGGGGGCCTTGCTGTCTCGGTCGGCCACCAGCTCGATCCCGCGGAACAGCCCGCGCCCCCGGATGTCGCCCACGTTCGGGTGCTGCCCAAACGCGCTTTCCAGCGCCGCGTTCAGCTTGTCCCCCATGACACCGGCACGAGCCGGCAGATCGCGGCCGGTCAATTCACGCACCACGGCCAGCGCCGCCGCCGTGGCCACCGGGTGGCCGATATAGGTGTGGCCGTGCTGGAAAAAGCCCGAGCCGTTGCTGATCGCGTCATAGATCGCGCCCGAGCACAGCATGGCGCCGATCGGCTGATAGCCCGCGCCCAGCCCCTTGGCGATGCACAGGATGTCCGGAGCGACCCCGTCGTGGTCACAGGCGAACAGGTGGCCGGTGCGCCCCATGCCGCACATCACCTCGTCGAGGATCAGCAGAACGCCATATTGGTCGCAGATCTCGCGGATGCGCTTGAAATAGCCCTCGACCGCCGGGACTGCGCCCAGCGTCGCGCCCACGACCGGCTCGGCCATGAAGGCCATGACGGTTTCGGGGCCGAGGCGCAGGATCTCGGCCTCAAGCTCGTTGGCGACGCGCTGGCCGTAGTCGAAACTGTTCTCGCCCTCGGGTTTCTCGGCATACTCATAGCACGGGGCGATGTGGCTCATCTCGATCAAGAGCGGCGCGAACTGCGCACGCCGCCATTCGTTGCCCCCAGCCGACAGGGCGCCCAGCGTGTTGCCGTGATAGCTCTGCCTGCGGGCGATCACGCGGCGGCGCTCGGGCTGCCCCATCTCAAGGAAATACTGGCGCGCCAGCTTGATCGCCGCCTCGGTCGCCTCGGATCCGCCCGACACGAAATAGACCCGGTCCAAGTCGCCCGGTGCATGTTCGATCAGCAGATCGGCCAGCGCCTCGGCCGGTTCGGAGGTCATGAAGCCGGTATGGGCAAAGGCGATCTTCTCGACCTGCTCCTGCACTGCCTTGATGACGGCCGGGTTGGAATGGCCCAGGCAGGACACGGCGGCATCGCCACAATCGAGATAGCGTTTGCCCTCGGCGTCGATCAGATAGCAACCGTCACCGCCCGCAACCGTCGGCAGAACGGATTTTGTGTGGCGGGGAAAGACATGGCTCATTTCCGGGTCCTTTCGAGCGCATTGACCAGCGCCGCAACCGATGCGGCATTGTCGGCCCAGGGGATGCCATCGGCATCGGTCAGGCCATTTTCGAACCCCACCCGCAGATCGCCGCCACGCGCGGCGGCGGCCAGCAGGCAGGCATGTTCCTGCGGGCCGAAGGCGCAGACCATCCAGGGCTTGCTTGCGGGCATGAACTGTTCCAGATCACCGGGACGGGACACCTGCCCCGAGCCATAGCGGCCCAGAACGAACAACCGCTCGTCCTGTTCCGGCCGCACGATCCCCTCTGCCCGCCATCGGGCCAGCAGAGTCGCGTCATCGGCATCATAGAGGATATGCTGCACCCGGGTGCACTGCGCGAAGCACACACCGTAAACGCGGTCGGCCAGCTCCGGCGAGCGGGCAATCTCGCGCACCGAGATCGAGGCCCAGCCCGGCCGGACCGCCTCCAGACAGTCAAGCTGGGCCTGCACATCATAGATCCCGGCGGCCTCGGTCGTGATCTGAACTTCCATCCGGGGCACAGCGTGCCGCAATTCACCCAACACCTCGCGATATCGCCCCGCGTCAAGCGTGTGCCGGCCTTCGGCGTCCCTCACATGCAGGTGCAGCCCCTGCGCGCCAGCCGCAAGACATGCCTGCGCGGTGGCGACGATCGCATCGGTATCCACTGGTAGCGTCGGGTGGTCCTGGCGCCCGCGCCTCGCGCCATTGGGCGCCACGAGTATGTAGGGTCGGCGCACCGCCCCACCCGCGTCTTGGTCCGGACTGAAAGAAGCAAAGATCTGGTTCATCGCGCACCTTGAAAGGCTTTTTCAGGTTTATGGATGCGCCCATCCACATTCGTTTTCAATTGTCAAAGTTCGTAACATATGTTTTTATCATGCCATGCCTCCGACACGCGCCCAGATCACAGCCCGCCTGAGGGCGGGAATTGACGAGTTGCCGCCTCAACTGCAAGCAGTGGCAAAACACATCATCGATCACCCCGGCGACTTCGGCATTGATCCGATCCGCGTCACCGCTGCGCGCATCGGGGTCAGCACCAATGCGATCGTCCGGCTTGCCGAACGGATGGGGTTCGACGGGTTCGAGGCATTCCGGGAACCCTTCCGCGCGGCTCTCGTCACCGAGAGTGAGGATCGGCTGGGCACCGACTGGCTGGATCGGATGGCGAAGGGCGACACCTTTGCGCGGGCACAATCCGCGCTGGCGCGCAACGAGATCAACCTGGTCTCCCGGTCATTGAGACTGGTCGGCCCCGAAAAGTTGCAGGCCGCCGTCACCCACATCACGCAGGCCAGGCGGTGCTTTGTCACGGCCACGCGCGCCAGCTACGCCCTGGCGTATTATTTCCACTATGTCGGGCGCATGGCATTGCCGGGATTGCAGCTGGTGCCACGACACATGGGATCGGCGCTGGACGATCTTCTGGACGCCGACCAAGGCGATTGCCTGCTGGCCATAACCTTCACGCCCTATTCGGCGGAAACCATCAGATCCCTCCGCTTCGCCCGCGAACGCGGCACGCGCATCGTCCTGCTGTCGGACAGCGAAGTGATCGCGCCCGGGATCGAGCCCAGCGTCACTCTGCCGGTCAGCATCCAGTCGCAGCACCATTTCGGCTGTTTCGCGGGCGCGATGGTGGTGCTCGATTGCCTGCTGGGCCACCTTGTCGCCGCCGGTGGCCCCGAGGCCCGCCAGCGCATCGCCGACTACGAGGCCATGCGCGAGGATACCGCCGCCTACTGGAAGGGTCCGCGCCCGCCGCGAATCCGGTCGAAGTGAACCGACAAGAAATAGACCCCCGCCGTTCAACGGGGGCCCTGTTCAGCGAAGAAACCCGGATCAGCCTGCCGCTGCAACCGCCCGGCGCGTCATGACACCGACGAGATGGGCGCGATACTCCTTGCTGCCATGCAGATCGCCGATCATGCCAGACGGATCGACCTTCAGGTCCTTGACCGCGTCAGGCCGGAAATCCGCGCTCAGCGCCTGCTCGGCCTCGGTCCAGCGGAACACGCCATCTTCCGAGGCCCCCGTCACCGCGACACGCACCCCATCGGCAAACCTGGCGACGAATACCCCGACAAGGGCAAAGCGCGATGCCGGCTGCAGGAACTTCTGGTAATTCGCCGCCTGCGGCACCGGGAACCGGACCGAGGTGATGATCTCGCCATCCGCCAGAGCCGTGGTGAACATGCCCTGAAAGAAATCGTCGGCCGCGATATCCCGAGAATTCGTGCGGATCGTGGCACCCGAGGCCAGCACGGCCGCAGGATAGCAGGCCGACGGATCGTTGTTGGCCAGCGAGCCACCGATCGTGCCGCGATTGCGCACCGCCGGATCGCCGATATGACTGGCCAGATCGGCAAGCGCCGGATACTTGTCCGCCGCCTCGCGCGCCACGGTGGCATGGGTCGTGCCACCACCGATGGCCAGTGCTCCGTCATCTTCGACACACACGCCTTTCAACTCGGCGATGCCGCTCAGGCTGACCAGCTTGGCCGGTGCCGCCAGCCGCTGTTTCAGCGTCGGGATCAGGGTTTGCCCGCCACCCAACGCCTGCGCCTCTTCCGCACCGAGTGCGGCAACCGCTTCCGCGATCGTCGAGGGCTTTTCAAACTCGAAACTGTACATTTCGCTTTCCTTTCCGAAGAGCTCCGATCCGCTCTTCATCTGGCTGAAAATATCCCGGGGGTCCGGGGGCTGGCCCCCGGTCCCGCACCATCCGCTTATCCGTTCATCGCCGCCCAGACGCGCGATGGGCTGACCGGCATGTCGATGTGATCGACAGTCTTGCCGCCCGACTGCAGCGCATCGATGACCGCGTTGACCACCGCCGGCGGAGACCCGATCGCCCCGGCCTCGCCACAGCCCTTCACGCCCAGCGGGTTGTGGGTGCAGGGCGTCTGGCTGGAATGGTCCACGGTGTAGAACGGCACGTCATCGGCGCGCGGCATCGCATAGTCCATGTAGGATGCGCTCAGCAACTGGCCGTTCTCGTCATAGACGCAGTTTTCCAGCAGCGCCTGGCCGATGCCCTGACCGATGCCGCCATGCACCTGGCCGTCGACGATCATCGGGTTGACGATGTTGCCGAAGTCGTCCGCCGCCGTGAAGCGCTCGATCGTCACCTTGCCGGTTTCGGGGTCGACCTCGACCTCGCAGGCATAGGCGCCTGCCGGGAAGGTGAAGTTCGCCGGATCGTAGAAGGCGGTCTCCTCCAGCCCCGGCTCGATATCCTCGAGCGGGAAGTTGTGCGGCACATAGGCCGTCAGGGTGACATCCCCCCAGGCCACCGACTTGTCGGTGCCGGCCACGGTGAACTGGCCGTCCTTCAGCTCGATATCCGCCTCGGAGGCTTCCAGCAGGTGTGCCGCGATCTTCTTGGCCTTGTTGATGATCTTCTCGGTGGCGCGGACCATGGCCGAGCCGCAGACCGCCAGCGAGCGCGAGCCATAGGTGCCCATGCCGAAGGGGATCTTGGAGGTGTCGCCATGCACGATCTCGACCATCGATTCGTCGATGCCGATCATCTCGGCCACCACCTGCGGGAAGGCGGTCTCGTGCCCCTGCCCGTGGCTGTGGGCCCCGACCATGACGCTGATCGTGCCGGTGGCGTTCACCCGCACCGTCGCGGCATCGTAAAGCCCAGCGCGCGCGCCCAGCATGCCGACGATGTTCGATGGCGCGATGCCGCAGGCCTCGATGTAGCAGTTCACGCCCAGACCGCGCAGCTTGCCCCTGGCCTCGCTTTCCGCGCGCCGAGCCGGGAAGCCGGCGATGTCCGCCGCGGCCTCCAGCTTGTCCATCGTGCCGTTGTAGTCGCCGGTGTCATAGGTCAGCGCGACCGGCGTGTCATAGGGGAACTCGGTGATGAAGTTCTGGCGGCGCAGCTTGATCGGATCGACGCCCAACTCGCGCGCGGCCTTGTCGATGACGCGCTCTAGCTGGAAGGTCGCCTCGGGCCGCCCGGCGCCGCGATAGGCATCGACCGGCACGGTGTTGGTGAAGATCGCCTTCACGTTCACCTGGATCACCGGCGTCTTGTAGTTGCCGGCCATCAGCGTACCGTGCAGCCAGGTCGGAACCGAGCTCGAAAACGTCGACAGATACGCACCCATGTTGGCGAGCGTATCGGTCCGCAGCCCGACGAAGTTGTTGTCGGAATCCAGCGCCAGTTCGATCTTGGTCACGTGGTCCCGGCCCTGCGCGTCGGACATGAAGGCCTCGCTGCGGCTGGCGGTCCATTTCACCGGCCGGTTGCAGGCCTTGGCGGCGAAGGTGCAGAACGCCTCTTCGGCATAGTGGAAGATCTTGGTGCCAAAGCCGCCCCCCACGTCCGGCGCCACGACGCGGACCTTGTGCTCGGGCAGGCCGAGGACGAAGGCGCACATCAGCAGCCGGATCACATGCGGGTTCTGTGAGGTGGTATAGAGCGTGTATTCGTCGGTGCCCCGGCTGTATTCGGCCACGCAGACGCGCGGCTCCATCGGGTTGGCGACCAGACGGTTGTTGGTCAGCTCCAGCGTGGTGACGTGGGCCGCGTTTTGGAACACCTCGTCAACCTTGGCGTCGTCGGTTTCGCCCAGCACCCAGTCGTAGCAGATGTTCGAGGTCAGGTCGTCGTGAACCTTGGTGGCCCCGCCCTTGGCGGCCTCTCTCATGTCGACGACCGCCGGCAGTTCCTCGATATCGAAGGCGATGGCCTCGGCGGCGTCGCGGGCCTGTTCGAGGCTGTCGGCCACCACGGCGGCGATCGGGTCGCCCACATGGCGCACCTTGCCCTGGGCCAGGATCGGATGCGGCGGTTCCTGCATGGGCTGGCCGTGGCGGTCGGTCACCTGCCAGCCGCAGGGCATGCCGCCCACGCCTTCGAAATCCGCACCGGTGAACACGCGGACCACGCCGGGCATGGCCTCGGCATCCGCGGTGTCGATGCTGTTGATCCGGCCATGCGCGATGTCGGATCTCAGGAAATAGACATACGCCTGACCATGAATGTTGATGTCGTCCGTATAATTGCCCGCTCCGGTCAGAAAGCGCACGTCCTCGCGGCGCTTGGAACTGGCTCCGATGCCACTGTCTTTGGGCATTGCTTGTTCTCCTCCCATTGGAAATGCGTGCAGGCACGCACCCTACATCAGGCCCCGGGCGCACCGTCTGCGCGCCCATGCGGCATCATTCGGCGGCGATGGCTCCGACATCCTGTCCGGACGCCGCCATGATCGCCTTGACGATGTTGTGATAGCCGGTGCAGCGGCAGATGTTGCCTTCGAGATATTCGCGAATCTCGGCCTCGGTCGGCTTTGGATTCTCCTTGAGAAGCGCCGCCGCAGACATCACCATGCCGGGCGTGCAGAAGCCGCATTGCAGGCCGTGATGTTCCTGAAACGCCTGCTGGATCACGTTCAGCGACCCATCGGGGTTGGCCTGCCCTTCGATGGTGCCCACCTCGGCGCCATCGGCTTCCACGGCCAGCATGTTGCACGACTTGACCGATTCACCGTTCACATGCACCACGCAGGCGCCACACTGGCCCGTGTCACAGCCCACATGGGTTCCGGTCAGTGACAGGTGATCGCGCAGAAAGCTGGACAGCAGCGTCCGCCCCTCCACGTCACCGCTCACGGACTTTCCGTTCACGGTCATCGAGACCTGTGCCATGAGATCCTCCCTTTTGGTTTTCTTCCCTCGGGAGGGAGTTAAGCATGGCGACTCTCGTTTGAGAACAGGTTTCTTCGAAGATTAGACTAAGGTCTAACTTGTTTCCCCGGCTACGAAATGGAACGGCTGCGCGATTTGCCCGCGCGCGGCTGCGGCCGGGTCGGGATTTCCTTGAGCAGACCGCCCACACCCATCGCCGCGATGTCCGCGCCTGTGGTCTCGACACCGCAGGCCACGCGGGACAGAACCCAGTCGGCACCGTTGAGCGCCGGAGAGCGCGCGCAACCGGGCAGGCCGATGACCGGGCGTTCGCCGACCTGCCCGAGGAACAGCAGATTGCCGGGATCGACGGGCATCCCGAACCGGTCCACGCGGCCCCCGGCCTGACGCACGGCGCTGGGGCCGACGTCATCGGGGTCCGACGTGGCCGAGCCAGTCAGGATCATCACCAGGTCGCCTTTGACCTCGGCAATCGCCTCGGCCAGTTCGCCGGTCCGGTGCGGCACGATGCGGGTGTCGGCCAGTTCCATGCCCAGCGCCTCGACCCGGCCGCGAATGGCGGCGATGCCCTTGTCGTTCGACGGGCCGCCGGGGATCTCGGTGACGACGAGCCCCGCCGTGGCATGGCGGGCGGGCAGCAGCCGGATCGCGCCCCGGGCCGCTTCCGAGGCCCGATCCACATCGGCGCGCGGAACGGCGTAGGAGATCACCTTGATCGTCGCCACCATGCCGCCTTCGCCCATCTGCTGATATTGCGGGACGGTGGCGACGGTGATCATCGGATGCACCTGGTTGAACCGCTCGATGGCGGCGACATCGAGTTCCACCACGCCGGGGCCATCCGCCAGGATGTTGACCCGGCCGGTGAAGGGCTCGGTCACGCGCAGGTTGGCGGCTGCAGGATCGGGCACCAGTGCCCGGGCCAGCAGGCGGGCGGCCTCGTCCTCGTGGCAGTCCCCCGGCTCCATCCGGGCGACGATCACCTCGGGGATGCCCGCATCGGCCAGCAGCTCGAGATGCTCGGCCTGCAAGGTCATGCCCTTGCGCAGCTTGCGCGATCCGGCCTTGACCGAATGCGCAAGGATCGCGCCCTCGGCGTCGGAGAGGGGGACGGGGCCGAACCTCATGCCTTGCCCCGCAGAACGGCGGTCATCTCGGCCAGGATGGAAACGGCGATCTCCGCCGGCCCCGCCGCGCCGATATCCAGCCCGATCGGCCCGTGGATCCGGGCGATCTGCTCGTCGGAGAACCCGCGTTCTTTCAACCGCGCCACGCGCTTGGCATGGGTCCGGGTCGAGCCCAGCGCGCCGATATAGAACACGCCGGCGCCAATCGCGGATTCGAGCGCCGGGTCATCCAGCTTGGGATCATGGGTCAGCAGCACCAGCGCCGTGCGGGCGTCCAGCCCCAGCTTGGTCACGGCCTCATCAGGCCAGTCGGTCATGATCGTCTCGCCGGGAAAGCGCGTTTCCGAGGCAAAGGCTTCGCGCGGGTCCACGATCACCGGATCATAGCCTGCAATCCGCGCCATCGGCACCAGCGCCTGCGCGATGTGAACCGCGCCCACCACGATCAGCCGCAGCGGCGGGTTGTGGACGGCGACGAAGGTCTGGCCGTCTTCTTCAAAACCCGATCGGTCCATGCGCATCCGCTCGGGGTAGGCATTGCGGCGCAGCGCACGGTGGCCGGTCGCAAGGTTCACCTCGTAGGCCAGCGCCTCGCGCCGGGCCCGGGCCTCGACCAGTTCGGCCAGCATCTCTTCGGGCAGGACCGAACCCACCGGCTCGACCAGCACCCGGATGGTGCCGCCGCAGGCCAGACCGACGGCAAAGGCGTCCTCGTCGCTGACGCCGAATTCCAGCAGCCGGGCCTCGCCCTCGTCGATGGCCTCGAGCGCCTCGACGATCACCGCGCCCTCGACGCAGCCGCCCGAGACCGAGCCCTCGATCCGCCCGTCGCCGCCGATCACCAGCTGAGAGCCGACACGGCGCGGCGCGCTGCCCCAGGTTTCGACCACCGTGGCCAGCGCGGCGCCCTTGCCGTTCCGATGCCAGCGCAAAGCGGTTTCCGGACTGTTGTCAAATCTTTCCATCGAAGCCTCCCGGGTGACAGGCACCAACATAGGGAGGTTTCACGCAATGAAAAGCGGCCCGGCGGGAACACGAAACGCCGGGCCGCGACGCGTGGCGGGGAATGATAGCGCGAAACGCCACGCGAAACTTGTGGATCGCGGATTACTCCGCCGGTTGCGCCTGCGCGGGTTGTCCGACCAGACGTTCCGGCAGGGCAAAGGCGACCGCGATGAAGGCCAGCCCCAGCACGATGCCAAGGATGTCACCCGGCAGGGCGGTCAGACCTTCGTATTTGGCGCCGGGGATGGTGCCCAGGGTCACCTTGCCGCCGGCGATCTTGTCGAGCAGGCCCGAGGCTTTCCACGAGGGATAGGTGACCATGTAGGCCGCCGCCCCAAGCAGGCCGCCCGCGATGAAGAACAACGCATCCTTGCGGCCCGAAGCCGCCGCCACGACGCCGGTGCCGGGGCAGTAGCCCGCGATGGCCCATCCGGCGCCCAGCAGCAGGCCGCCGATGAACACGCCCACATAGGCGGTTTTCACCGACATGTGGCCAACATCGACAAGGCCCAGCATCTGGCCGCCGAACATCAGGACCGAGCCGGTGCCGATGGCCAGCAGGATCGCCTTGGCCAGGCTCAGGTCGGTCAGGTTGAGCATCTTGTTGATGATGGTCGGGTTCGAGGCCCCTACCCGGTCAAGAACAGCCCCAAAGGCGGCACCGATCACCAATGCGAGAAGAATCGAGGTCATGGGTCAGGCCTCCTTTTTGAACATCATCATCGAGACGGGAATGGCGGCAAGGAAGGCGCCGGCGGCGAAGATGTAGCCGCTCAGCGCGGTCTGCATCATCCCCGACATCATGTGGCCCGAGGTGCAGCCCCCGGCCAGGCGCGCGCCGTAGAGCACGATGAACCCGCCGAGGAAGGCCGCGGCGTAGCGCTTGGCCGGGCTGCCCCCGAAATTGGCGCGCCACAGGGCGGGCACGCTGCGGTCCTCGCGCGGGATGCCGCCGCGGGCCATGGCCGACACGAAGCCGCCGATCATCATGGCGATCACGAAGACGAAGGAATAGTTCAGCGGGTTGGCGACCGACTTGGCGTATTTGCCGCCCGACTTCGCCAGGTAGGCGTTGGTCGAGGTATAGCCTTCGTCGGTCTGGGTGACGAGTTCGGGATTGACGGCGTCGGCGATGATGCCGTCGAGGATGACGAACTGCGTCGAGACGCCGATGGGCTTGACCAGCAGGACGGCAGCAAAGAACACCAGTCCCAGCAAAAGCCCCCCGGTTTTCCAGTTCAAGGGCATGGCGATTCCTTTCATGCAGATTGCATTTCATATTCCGAATATATTATGCGTTCTCATTTCGGCATGATCCAGATCAAACTGGGGGCGCGGATTTTCGGGCGTTGTTATCCCCGAGGCACGGCTGTAGCCTGCGCGCGCGGTCGGCCGGATTTGCGAAACATTCGGGCTTTGGATGGATCGATTTGGCCGGACTGTGCATTTTCAGAAAGGAGACAGGGATTTGAAACGCTTTCTTGCAATTGGGACAACAACCCTCGGACTGCTTGCTTCGACTTCCGCATGGGCGGACAATTTTCTGCGCTATGGCGAGGTCGATGGTTGGAAGGTCTATGTGGATCAGGACAAGAAGTCCTGCCTGATCGAGGCCGTCGATGGCGCCGAAAACGTGGTCCAGATGGGCCTGACAAAGGATCGCGGCGTGGCCTATGTGGGCGTGTTCACCAAGGCCGAGACCGACATCAAGAAGGGCGACACCGAGGGCGTCGGCATCATGCTGGGCGACAAGCTGTTCGTGGGCGAAGCGACCGGCATGCGCGGCAACATCACCAAGGGTTATTCCGGCGGCTATGTCCTGACCGACGATCCCGACTTCGTCGATGCCATTGCCAATGAAAAGGTGATGGCCGTATTCCCCGAAAAATCCTTTGGTTTCACCGTCGATCTGACCGGCACCAAGAAGGCCATCGAGATGGCCCGCGAGTGCAACGCCAAGCAGACTCAGTGACCTTCAGGCGGAAAGCGCGGCGATCAGTCGTGCTTTCTCGCCCACGTCGTCGGGACGCGAGATTGCCTCGGCCAGTTCCTCGAGCGACGCGATCGAATGACCCGCGCGGAAACTGTCCACATGCGGCAGCATCGCCGCGACCCCGCGCGCCTTGGGCGCGAAACCGTCCCATCGCAGCAGCGGGTTGAGCCAGATCAGGCGGCGCGAAGAGAGGTGCAGCCGCTCCATCTCGTGCGCCAATCGGTCAGGGTCGCCACGGTCCAGCCCGTCGGTGATCAGAAGCACCACCGCCCCCTGCCCCATGACCCGGCGCGACCAGTCGCGGTTGAACTCGTGCAGGCACTCACCGATCCGGGTGCCGCCTTCCCAGTCCTGCGCCTCGGCCCCGGCGGCGGCCAGCGCCGCGTCCACGTCGCGCTGATGCAGGTGGCGGGTGATGTTGGTGAGCCGCGTGCCGAAGGTAAAGGCGTGCACCTTGGCCCAGCCGGCCCCCTTGGCGTTGGAAACGGCGTGCAGGAAATGCAGGATCACCCGGCTATACTGGCTCATCGAACCCGAAATGTCGCAGAGCACCACCAGGTTGGGCCAGCGCGGGCGGGGCTGCATTCGCGCAATGTCGCGCAGTTCTCCCCCCTGGCGCATGGCGTTGCGCAGCGTCCTGGCGCGGTCGATACGAAGCCCAAGATGGCTGGCCTGCCCCCGGCGTGACGGAATCGGCTTGACCGGCAGAGACAGCCGCACGAGCATCCGTTTGGCCTGCGCCATCTCTTCGGTGCTCATCTGTTCGAAATCCAGCGAGCGCAGCCGTTCCTCGGTCGAGGCGGTGAGCGAGGCGTCCACCTCGATCTCGGAGCCTTCCTCCTGTTCCTCGAACTCGGGCAGGTCACGCTCGACGCCATCCAGCAGCGCCTCGGCCGCGCGTTTTTCGCCGGCTTGCGCTGCGCGTTCTTCCTGCACGCCGCGGATGGCGGGCAGCATCATCGACATCATGTGTTCGAGATAGCGTGGATCGCGCCAGTAGAGGCGGAAGATCTGGGCAAAGACCGTGCGATGCTCGGGGCGGCTGACGAAACAGGCGTGCAGGGTCCAGTAGAAATCGCGCCGCTCGGTGAACCCCGCCGCCTCGACCGCGCGGATTGCGTCGATCACCCGGCCGGTTCCGATCGGCAGGCCCGCCTTGCGCAGCGCGCGGGCGAAATGGGTGATGTTCTGCACCAGCTTAGGGTTTTCGGGGATATCGAGCGGGAGTTGTTCGGCCATGGTCACGCCGATTGGGGGCGCTGCCCCCAAACCCCCGGAGTATTTGGAAAAAGATGAAGCATCAGGCGGGCTCGAGCGATGCCCTGGCCTGATCGAGGATGCGCTTGGCCTCGGAGCCCTGAAGCTTCTGGATGTCGTCCTGGTATTTCAGGATCGCGCCAACCGTGTCGCCGATCACCTCGGGGCTGAGGTTGATCACGTCGAGCGCCAGCAGGCACTTAGCCCAGTCGATGGTTTCGGCGACGCCGGGTTTCTTGAACAGATCCTCGGTGCGCAACTGCTGGACGAAGGCCACGATCTCGCGGCTGAGGGTCTCCGCCGCCTCGGGAGCGCGGGCGTGCAGGATCTCGACCTCGCGCTCGAAATCCGGGTAATCGACCCAGTGATACAGGCAGCGGCGCTTGAGCGCGTCGTGCACCTCGCGCGTGCGGTTGGAGGTCAGGATGACGATGGGCGGCTCGGGGGCCTTGATGGTGCCGATTTCGGGGATCGTGACCTGGAAATCGGACAGGGCTTCGAGCAGGAAGGCCTCGAAGGGTTCATCCGTGCGGTCGAGCTCGTCGATCAGCAGCACGGGCGGGCCGAGCGGGTCAGGCTCCATCGCTTCCAGCAACGGGCGGCGGATCAGGTAGTCACCGCTGAAGAGTTCCTCTTGCAATGCCTTGCGGTCGGAACCGCCTGCCGCCTCGGCGGTGCGGATCGCCACCATTTGCGCCGGGAAGTTCCATTCGTAGACGGCCGAGGACGCATCCAGACCTTCGTAACACTGCAGCCGGATCAGGCGACGGTTCAGGCCAGCCGCCAGCGCCTTGGCGATCTCGGTCTTGCCGACGCCGGCCTCACCCTCGAGAAACAGTGGGCGGCCAAGCTTGAGCGCCAGGAACACGACGGTGGCAAGCGCACGGTCGCAGACATAGCCCTGGGCGCCCAGCATCTCTTGCACGGCGTCGATGTTTTGCGGCAGATCCATTTCTCTTCCTCCTGTTGCGCCCAACAGGTCACGGCTGACCCGGCGCGTCAAGTCCGCATGGCCGCGGCCGGAACGGTCGGACGGCATTGGTCATTCTGGCTGCTCGGCCAACCTTCGCAACAGGCGCAGGCGGACGTGATGTCGCCAGCGATGCGTGAGCCATAGCCACATCGCGACCAATGGCGCCGCCCAGCCTGCTTCGACTTCGATCCTGTCCACCAGTTCCGCAGAACCTTCCCCGCTGGGATGCACTTCGAGCATGTGGACGAGGTGAGAGCCCATGCCTGTCTCGTCCGAGGTCATGACATGCTGGCTCCCCGCGCATTTGGTCACCACGATCTTGTAAGGGCGCGCAGGGAAAAGACCGAAAAGGGACATGTCCACGTCTATGACCTGCCCTTCGCGCACCGGACCCGACGGAAGGTGATCAAAGCGCATCCAGGGTTTTGTCACCGCTTCGAGCGTATCGAGATCCGTTACCAGCTCGAACAGCCGGTCCGGATCCACAGGATAGACATGCCTGAAGGTCAACGTGCGTTTCACGACTCTCTCCCTGACCTGCAGCCTGCATTGGTGCGGCACCCCTTGGAACCGCGCAAATTGCCTCGCCCCCTGGCCGTGGGGCTTTCCCGCGTGGCAAGCCTGTGATAGCGGGTGCCGCATGACCCAAAGCCTCACGATCCGCCGCCCCGACGACTGGCATCTGCACCTGCGCGATGGCGACATGTTGCAGGCCGTCCTGCCCGAAACCGCCCGCCATTTCGCGCGCGCGATCATCATGCCGAATCTGGTGCCGCCGGTGGTGACCGGGGCACAGGCCGCCGCCTACCGCGACCGGATCATGACGGCGCTGCCCGAGGGCATGTCCTTCGAGCCGCTGATGACGCTGTATCTGACCGAGGACACCGACCCCGCAGACGTGGCCGCCGCCCATGCCAGCGGATTGGTGAAGGCGGTCAAGCTGTATCCGGCCGGGGCCACGACGAATTCGGCCTCTGGCGTGCGCGACTTCGAAAAGGTGCGGGGCGTGCTGGAGAAGATGGCCGAGATCGGCCTGCCGCTCTGCGTGCATGGCGAGGTCACGGATGCCGAGATCGACATCTTCGACCGAGAGGCGGTGTTCATCGACCGGGTTCTGGACCCGATCCGCAAGGCCACGCCGGGTTTGCGCGTGGTCATGGAGCATATCACCACGTCGAACGGGGTCGACTACGTGCGCGCCAACGAGGCCGATCTGGGCGCCACGATCACCGCGCACCACCTGATCATCAACCGCAACCACATCCTGGTTGGCGGGATCAAGCCGCACTATTACTGCCTGCCCGTCGCAAAGCGCGAGGAGCACCGCCTTGCACTGGTCGCCGCCGCCACCTCGGGCGACGCGCGGTTCTTCCTCGGCACCGACAGCGCGCCGCATACGGACGCCAACAAGGAGATGGCCTGCGGCTGCGCCGGCTGCTTCACCGCCACCAACACCATGTCGCTGCTGGCCGAGGTCTTCGAACGCGAAAACGCGCTGGACAAGCTCGAAGGCTTTGCCTCGCTGCATGGCCCTGCCTTCTACCGCCTGCCGGTCAACGAAGAGACGATCACTCTGACCAAGGGCGAGCCGGTGACCTACCCAGCCAAGATCGAAACCGGCGATGGCCCCGTCACCGTGTTCGACCCTGGCTTCCCGCTGCATTGGCGCGTCGCCTGACTTCATCTTTTCGACAAATACTCCCGCCGGAGGCTCCCGCACTCTCCGCCCAGACCAAGGATTTGAGGATGATCCCTGCCAGTTTCCCCGAAAAATCGGAAATCGCCCGCCTGACCGCGCGGATGCTGCTGGAAATCAAGGCCGTGCATTTCAACGCGCGCGAGCCCTTCACGCTGGCATCCGGCCTGCCCAGCCCCACCTATATCGACTGCCGCAAGCTGATCTCGTATCCGCGCATCCGCTCGGCGCTGATGGATTTCCTGACCGTCACCGTCATGCGCGACGCAGGTTTCGAGGCCTTCGACAACATCGCCGGCGGCGAGACCGCGGGCATCCCCTTTGCCGCCATGGTGGCCGAGCGTATGGCCCTGCCGATGACCTATGTGCGCAAGAAGCCCAAGGGCTATGGCCGCAACGCCCGGATCGAAGGCGCGATGAGCGAAGGTCAGCGCGTGTTGCTGGTCGAAGACCTGACCACCGATGGAGGCTCGAAACTGTCCTTCGTCGATGCGATCCGCGAAACCGGCGCCAGCTGCGGCCACACGGCAGTGATCTTCTATTACGGCATCTTCCCGGAAACCGAGAAAACGCTGGGCGATCATGGGGTTCAGTTGCACTACCTCTGCACCTGGTGGGATGTTCTGGCCGAGGCCAAGGCACAGGGTGCCTTTGACCCGGAAACGCTGGATGGGGTCGAAGCCTTCCTGAACGACCCACGCGCCTGGCAAGAGGCGCACAAGGGCTGACGCAGGGTCAGGTGGGGCGGCAGTCCGTCCCGCCTATTCAGCAGATCGGCGACCGCCACAAGATGTTGACGCCGTCCCTTTCCACCCTGCAATATGATGGGGCGGGAAGATATGCACAATCTATCCCCAGAAACATACAATTTGCACCGACTCGGGACGTGCGGTTATGACCCGGACCCGAGGGGTGGTTAGAGCAGCAATGAACGAGATCCGCAGTTTCGAGCAGGCACCAGCCGAGATTCAGAACCCAGACACGATGCCGCATTCGGTCGAGGCCGAACAGCAATTGCTGGGCGCGATCCTGACCAACAACGACCTCTATGACCGGGTCGCCTCGATCATCGGGGCCGAGCATTTCTATGACCCGGTCCACGCCCGCATCTACGAGGTGGCGGCCGCCCGCATCGCAAAGAACGCACTGGCCTCTCCGGTCACGCTCAAGTCGTTCATGGCCGACGACGAGGGGCTCAAGGAACTGGGCGGCCCCGCCTATCTGGTCAAGCTGGCCGGCGCCTCGATCAGCGCCTTTGCCGTGCGGGACTATGCCCAGATGATCTATGACCTCGCGATCCGGCGCGAGTTGATCCGGCTGGGCCGCGACATCTCGGACAAGGCTGCGCGGGTGGATGTGGCAAGTGAACCGAAAGAGCAGATCGTAGAAGCAGAGCAGAAACTCTATCAACTATCCGAGCAGGGCCAGACCGAGTCGGGGTTCAAATCCTTTCTGAAGGCCGTCACCGAGGCCGTGAACGTCACCAACGAGGCCTACCAGCGTGGCGGCGGCATGGCGGGAATCTCGACCGGTCTGGTCGATCTGGACAAGCAACTGGGCGGTTTGCACCCGTCCGACCTGATCATCCTTGCCGGTCGCCCCTCGATGGGGAAGACCTCGCTTGCGACGAACATCGCCTTCAACGTGGCCAAGGCCTACAAGCGCGGCATCAAGGCCGACGGGACCGAGGGCGCGATCGACGGCGGCGTGGTCGGGTTCTTCTCGCTGGAAATGAGCGCCGAGCAGCTGGCGGGCCGTATTCTGGCCGAGGCATCCGAAATCTCCAGCCACAAGATCCGCCAGGGCGACATGACCGAGGCCGAGTTCCGGCGTTTCGTCGATGCCGCCAAGGAGCTTGAGGCCTGCCCGCTGTTCATCGACGACACCCCCGCCCTGCCGATCAGCCAACTGGCCGCCCGTGCGCGACGGCTGAAGCGGACCCACGGGCTGGACCTGCTTGTGATCGACTATCTGCAGCTGTGCCGCGGCATGTCCGACAACCGGGTGAACGAGATCGCCGAGATCTCGATGGGGATGAAGGCGATCGCCAAGGAACTGAACATCCCCGTCATCGCCCTGTCGCAGCTGTCGCGTCAGGTCGAAAGCCGGGACGACAAGCGCCCGCAGCTGTCCGACCTGCGCGAATCCGGCTCGATCGAGCAGGACGCCGACGTGGTGATGTTCGTGTTCCGCGAGGAATACTACAAGGAACGCGAAAAGCCCGGCGATCACGAGCTGGAGAAGATGGAAGAGTGGAAGCAGGCGATGGAGCGGCTGCACGGCAAGGCCGAAGTCATCGTCGGCAAGCAGCGCCACGGCCCCATCGGCACGGTCGAGCTGGCCTTCGAGGCGCAGTTCACCCGCTTTGGCAACCTGGTGAAACCCTGGCAACAAGGCGGCCAGATCGAAGGCTATTGACGCCGGACTGCAAGCCGTGCCGGGATGTGAACGATCCCGCCCGATATCCCTTTTTGGAGCCGGTGCAAAAACAGTCCCAAGATTTGAGTGCCGTTACGGCAGCCGGCAATTCCGGGTTGCGTCGAGCCGTGTATCCTCGCGTTCCGCAGGGTCGAAACGGCCCGCAACTGGCACAAACCGGCATGTATGGCGGCTTTCCCTCTTGACCTGAGAAGCGCCGGTGTCATGAACAGGGCATGACCACCGCACGCCTGACGATCAACCTGCATTCCATTGCCCGCAACTGGCGGGCGCTCGACGCGATGACCGCCGCCGAGACGGCAGCCGTAGTCAAGGCGGACGCCTACGGTCTGGGCGTCGAGCCGGTCGCCGACGCGCTGGTCGAAGCGGGGGTCCGCAAGTTCTTTGTCGCCGTGGCCGAAGAAGGCGCGGCCGTACGCGAAGCCGTCGGCCCCGGCCCCATGATCGGCGTATTCTCGGGGCACATGGAAGGTGACGCGGAATTGCTGCGCAAGCATGGGCTGGTGCCGATGCTCAATTCGGCGCAGCAATTGAAACGGCACCTCGAGGCGCTTCCGGCTCATCCCTTCGGCATCCAGCTCGACACCGGCATGAACCGGCTGGGAATGGAGCCCGCAGACTGGGCGGAACTCAGGGACTTGGTGCTGGGCCAACACCCGGTTCTCATCATGTCGCACTTGGCCTGTGCGGACGAGCCCGACCATCCGATGAACGCGAAACAATTGCGTGCGTTCAAACAGATGACGGACGGAGTTCATGTGCCGCGGTCTCTTTCGGCCACGGGTGGCATCCTGCTTGGGCGCGACTATCACTTCGACCTCTGCCGCCCCGGCATCGGCCTGTATGGCGGCCTGCCCTACGAGGAGGCACGCCCGGTGGTCACCGTCGATCTGCCGGTGATCCAGATTCGCGATGTCGCGGTCGGCGAAACGGTCGGTTACGGCAACAGCTGGACAGCGCGTCGCCCGTCCAAGATCGCCACCGTTGCGGCGGGATATGCCGACGGGCTGCATCGCGCCATCGGTGGCGGCATAGACGCGTTCTCGGCCGGGCAGCCCTGCCCGGTGGTCGGGCGCATCTCGATGGACCTGATCACCGTCGATGTCACCGACCTCAAGGAAATGCCGACCTCGCTGCGCATCCTCAACGGTCATCAGACGGTGGATGATCTGGCCGAGGCGGCCGGCACCATCGGATACGAAATCCTGACCTCGCTTGGATCGCGCTATTCGCGGGGCTACGTGGAATGAGCCCCATCGCCTGGTTGGCCGGGCTGGGCCGCTCGGTTCTGACGCTGCTTGCCGTTTTCGGGCGTGTGACCCTGTTCGCGCTCGACGCCCTGTCTCACATCTTTCGCCCGCCCTTCTACCCGCGTGAATTCGCCGCGGCCCTGCTGCATATCGGCTGGCTGTCGCTGCCGGTCGTGGGGCTGACCACGATCTTTACCGGCGGCGCGCTGGCGCTGCAGATCTATGCCGGCGGCGCCCGTTTCAACGCCGAGGCCGTGGTGCCCCAGATCGTCGCCATCGGCATGGTGCGCGAGCTTGGCCCCGTCATGGTCGGCCTGATGATCGCGGCACGCGTCACCTCGTCGATCGCGGCCGAAATCGCCACGATGAAGGTGACCGAACAGATCGACGCGCTGGTCACCCTGTCGACCCACCCGATGAAATACCTCACCGCCCCGCGCATTCTGGCGGCCCTGATCACCGTGCCCGCTCTGGTGGCGGTTGGCGACATCATCGGCATCGCCGGCGGCTATGCGGTGGCCACGCAGAACCTCGGCTTCAACCCGGCGGCCTATCTGAAAAATACTGCCGATTTCCTCGAACCGCTGGACATCGTCTCGTCGCTGGTCAAGGGCGCGGCATTCGGGATGATCGCCGCGATCATGGGCTGCTATTTCGGCATGCATTCGGGCCGCGGCGCGCAGGGTGTGGGCCGCGCCACCAAAAGCTCGGTCGAGGCCGCCGCCGTGCTGATCCTGGCCGCCAATTTCGTTCTCACGGGGGTGTTCTTCTCGCTATGATCCGGATGGAGAACGTACACAAAGCCTTTGGCGACAATCACGTGCTGCGCGGCGTGAACCTCGAGATTCCGACGGGCACCTCGATGGTGATCATCGGAGGCTCGGGAACCGGCAAGTCGGTGGCGCTCAAATGCATTCTGGGCCTGATCAACCCGGACAGCGGCAAGATCTACGTCGATGGTCAGGATGCGGCAACCGGCGACCGTGATGCCTTTCTGGCCAAGTTCGGCATGCTGTTCCAGGGGGGCGCGCTGTTCGACTCGCTGACCGTCTGGCAGAACGTGGCCTTTCGCCTGTTGCGCGGGTCGCTCAAGCGCCCGGTGGACGAGGCCCGCGCCATCGCCATCGAGAAACTGCGGCGCGTGGGCCTGAAGCCCGACGTGGCCGACCGCTATCCGGCGGAACTGTCGGGAGGCATGCAAAAGCGCGTGGGCCTCGCCCGCGCCATCGCCGCCGAGCCCGAGATCATCTTTTTCGACGAACCCACCACCGGGCTGGACCCGATCATGGCCGGCGTCATCAACGAACTGATCCGCGAGATCGTGACCGAGATGGGCGCCACCGCCATGACCATCACCCACGACATGAGCTCGGTCCGGGCAATCGCCGACAACGTGGCGATGTTGCACGGCGGCAAGATCCGCTGGACCGGGCCCGTTTCCCGGATGGACGACAGCGGCGATCCCTATCTGGACCAGTTCATCCACGGCCGCGCCGAAGGGCCAATCGAGTCAGTACGGTAGTTTGCTGGCGCTGCCGCAGCAAATCCCGCTGTTTGCTTGTCTGTCTGGCCAACAGTTACTAGGTGGAGAGCATTGTTTTCGCAAAGGTTCTGCCAGATGCCCCTGCGCCTAGCCACGTTGTCTCTGCTGATCCTCTACCCCATCGCATGGTTCGCGCCTCTGATGAGGGCGGGGATATTGCCGATCTTCGGCCTGTCCGAGATCAGCGTCATCACCGGGTTGCAGGCATTGTGGGGATCGGACGTGTTCCTGGCGCTGGTGGTCACCGCCTTTGCGCTCTTCGCGCCCTATCTCAAGACCATCGGCCTGGCCTTGGTCCAGTGGGATCTGCTTGATCCACGGGTTCAGCCGGTTCTGCATCTTCTCGGCAAACTGGCCATGGCCGACATCTTTCTCATCGCGCTCTACATTACCTTGGCCAAGGGCATTTCTTATGTCACCGTCGAAACAGCCTGGGGCCTGTACCTGTTCACGGGCTGCATACTGGCCTCTTTCGTGCTGGGCCATATGACGGAAAGGCAACTACGGTCAGGAAATCTCTCGGCCTGATTGATCGGACAGGAAAACCTGAGTATCGTTTGCATATTCGAGCAGCCATGTGTTTTCAGTATCGGATCCGCCGCGGATCGACGTGATTGGTTCATTGTTTCTCCGCTTTGGATCCGGTTCAAAACCGGTTTCGAAAGGAGATGAGCGCTATGGCCTCGTTCCACCAACTTACTTTGCAGTTTCAAACGGTATTTCTTCGACTGACATTTTTTCTGATCTGCGCCGCCGCGCTATTCGCCGTGACGGCGACAACACTTTCCGCACTGGGCATCTGGCCCTGGCTGACACTGGAGGCCGGGTTCGGAGAAACAGCCTATCCGAACGCCGGGATGTTCGCCCAGATCGGACTGACCTGCCTGGTGTTGATGCTGGCCTTCTACCTGCCAGCAAATGGGCGGATCATGGCATTGGAGAACACGCATCGCAAATTCGACCTGCAGATGCAGGACATCGTTCACGCCTACCAGGTCGCCCACGCGGCGGATCGTTCCGGCGTATTCACGCTGGCCTCCGAGTTCGACGCGGTCAAAGAGCGGCTGGCCTATCTGCGCGACCACCCCGATCTGCAAGGTCTCGAACCGGAAGTGCTCGAGTTGGCCTCACAGATGAGCCAGATCAGTCACGAACTGGCCACGGTCTATTCCGACGCCAAGGTCGAGCGCGCCCGCGCGTTCCTGAAACAGCGGCAGGAAGAGATCGAACTGTTCAAGGACAGGCTGGAGGATGCTCAGATCATCCTGCACGAGCTCAGGCAGTGGACGCGCGACGTTGATATCGAAGAGTCGATCGCCAAGGCACAGCTGGGGCGGCTGCGGGATGAGTTGTTCGAATTGCTGCCCGAGCTTTCAGCCCAGCTGCGCTCTCCCCCCGACGGCGACGATCCCGCAGCGGCCAGCGTCATCGCCATGCAACCGCCTCGCGCCGCAGAGTGACAGGCCACCCAAGGCCCGACAGGGCCGTCAGGGCGGCCCGGTGCCGACGATGGCCCGCCGGGTCTGAGGAGGCGCCGCGCCACCGGCAGAGATGAAAGCCCGCAAGGGCTTGAAGAACTGCCAGCAGTCGGGCACCAAGGTGCTCATGGCAAAGACGAAATCCTTCTCCTGCTCCGCCTGTGGCGCGGCGCATTCGCGCTGGTCGGGGCGCTGCGACGCCTGTGGCGAGTGGAACACGATCACGCAGGACGTTCCGCTGTCTTCCGGCCCTGCATCGAAAACTCTGGGCGGCAGGCGCGGCCAGCCGGTCCGGCTCAGCGACCTCGCGGCTGACGAGGCGCCCCCGCCCCGCACGCAATGCGGCATGGCCGAACTGGACCGGGTGCTGGGTGGTGGGCTGGTGCCCGCCTCGGCCATTCTGGTGGGTGGCGATCCGGGCATCGGCAAATCGACCCTGCTGCTGCAGGCCGCGGCCCGGTTCGCCCGCGCGGGGCTCAAGACGATCTACGTCTCAGGCGAGGAAGCCAGCGCACAGGTGCGCATGCGCGCCCGCAGGCTTGGCCTGTCCGACGCACCGGTTCAGCTTGCCGCCGAGACCAATCTTCGCGACATCCTGACGACGCTCGAGGCCGAGAAACCCGGCCTCGCCATCATCGACTCGATCCAGACCATGTGGGCCGACAATGTCGACAGCGCGCCGGGCTCGGTCTCCCAGGTGCGCGCCGCCGCGCACGAACTCACTTCCTTTGCCAAGCGCCATGGTGTCTCGATCATCATGGTCGGCCATGTCACCAAGGAAGGCCAGATTGCCGGCCCCCGCGTGGTCGAGCACATGGTGGATACGGTGCTCTATTTCGAAGGCGAACGCGGCCACCAGTTCCGCATCCTGCGGGCCGTCAAGAACCGCTTCGGCCCCGCCGACGAGATCGGGGTCTTCGAAATGACCGGCGGCGGGCTGTCCGAGGTCCACAACCCCTCTGCCCTGTTCCTGTCGGAACGCGGCACCCCCAGCCCCGGATCGGCGGTCTTCGCCGGGATAGAGGGCACCCGGCCCGTTCTGGTCGAACTGCAGGCGCTGGTTGCGCCCTCTCCGCTTTCGCAGCCCCGTCGGACGGTGGTTGGTTGGGACAGCGGGCGTCTGGCGATGATCCTCGCCGTGCTCGAGGCGCGTTGCGGCATTCCGTTTGCGGGGCTCGACGTTTACTTGAACGTGGCGGGAGGGATGAAGATCTCGGAGCCGGCCGCCGACCTTGCCGTCGCGGCCGCCTTGCTCAGCGCCCGCGAGGATTCCGCCCTGCCCGCCGATACGGTTGTTTTCGGGGAAATCTCGCTCTCTGGCGCACTCCGCCCAGCGCCGCAAACCGAAAACAGGTTGAAAGAAGCACAAAAACTTGGTTTCTCGAAAGCAATTGCTCCGGCAGGAGGAAAAACCGGCACTGTGGCAGGACTGTCACTGACTCGCCCGTCTGATTTGGTCGGGTTTGTTGGCGAAACCTTCGGAGCAGGTTAAGATCGCCCCGCAAAGGGGCGGAAAACAACGACAGGCGAGGACCATGGAAGGCTTTACAATCATCGACGGGGTTGTCGCCCTGATCATAGTGGTGTCGGCACTGCTGGCCTATTCCCGAGGGCTGGTGCGGGAAACACTTGCAATAGCAGGTTGGGTCGCTGCGGCGGTTCTGGCCTTCATCTTCGCGCCCCAGGCGATGCCGCTGATCAAGGAAATTCCGGTCATCAACGAGTTCCTCGAAGGCAATTGCGAACTCTCGGTCATCACGGCCTTCGCTGCCGTGTTCGCCGTCGCATTGATCGTGATGAGCATCTTCACACCGCTGTTCTCGTCGGTCGTCCAGCGTTCGGCGCTTGGAGGTCTGGATCAGGCTCTGGGGTTCTTCTTCGGCGTGGCGCGCGGCATTCTCTTGGTCGCGATCGCCTTTTTCATCTACGATACGGTCATGACTGGCCAGAACTTCACCATCGTGGATGAAAGCCGCTCGGCCCAGGTATTTGCTCAGGTCAGCGAAAAGATTCAGGAACAAAACCCGGAAGAAGCCCTTGGATGGGTGACGCGGCAGTACGAGGAACTGGTCGGAAGCTGCAATGCGGATCAGCCTCAGCAGGACGGCTGAACTCTCTAGGAATTGACACAGGAAATGCCCGGTCACCGCGCCGGGCATTTTTCTTGCGGTCGCCCAACCAAACAGCCTGCCGAGTTGGCGAAAGCCCCCATCCGGGCGAAATGTGCAAGCAGGATGCGGCAATTCACCCGACCAGCGCCGCAACAATAATGCGTTCCTTTGATGACAGATGCGGCCCAAGGCATTATGTGAAGGCCAAATACGCCAAGGAATCGGAGCTGCCCGACTTGCAAAGCCCGCAGATGCCCCCCGCCCACCCGTTCGACGATGACAAACTCCGCGAGGAGTGCGGCGTTTTCGGCGTTATCGGCGTTCAGGACGCCGCCAGCTTCATCGCCCTTGGCCTGCATGCCCTCCAACATCGGGGGCAGGAAGCAGGCGGGATCGTCACGCACGACGCCGAAAAGGGTTTCAACTCGGTTCGTCGCTTCGGCTATGTGCGCGACAACTTCACCTCGACCGACATCATCGAAGCCCTGCCCGGATCGCTGGGGATCGGCCATGTTCGCTACTCCACCGCCGGCTCCAAGGGGCAGACGGCGATCCGTGACGTGCAGCCCTTTTTCGGTGAGTTCTCGATGGGTGGCGCGGCAATCGCCCACAACGGCAACATCACCAATGCCAACGCCCTGCGGCGCGAATTGATCGAGCGCGGCTCGATCTTCCAGAGCTCGTCGGACAGCGAATGCATCATCCACCTGATGGCGCGGTCGTTGCAGCGCAACATCCCCGAACGGATGGAGGACGCGCTGCGCCGGGTCGAGGGGGCCTTCTCGGTCGTGGCGATGACCCGCACCAAGCTGATCGGCGTGCGCGACCCGATGGGTGTGCGTCCGCTTGTGCTGGGCAAGTTGGGCGACGGCTGGTGCCTGTCGTCGGAAACCTGCGCACTGGACATCATCGGTGCCGAGTTCGTCCGCGAGATCGAGCCGGGCGAAATGGTGGTCATCAGCGCCGAGGAAGGCGTTCAGAGCAACTTCCCTTTCCGCCCGCAGCCGCCGAAGTTCTGCATCTTCGAGCATGTCTATTTCTCGCGCCCCGACTCGATCCTGGGCGGGCGTTCCGTCTATGAAACCCGCGAGGCCATTGGCCGCGAACTGGCCAAGGAAAGCCCGGTCGAGGCCGATCTGGTCTGCCCGGTGCCCGACAGCGGCACGCCGGCGGCGATCGGCTATTCGCTGGAATCCGGCATTCCCTATGCGATGGGGATCATCCGCAACCAATACATGGGCCGGACCTTCATCGAACCCACCGAGCAGATCCGCAACATGGGCGTGCGGCTCAAGCTGAACGTGAACCGCGCTCTGATCGAGGGCAAGCGGGTGATCCTGGTCGATGACTCGGTGGTGCGCGGCACCACCAGCCGCAAGATCAAGGAGATGATCCTGGACGCCGGCGCGAAAGAGGTGCATTTCCGCATCGCCTCGCCACCGACCGCCTGGCCCTGCTTTTATGGCGTGGACACGCCGCAGCGCGAAAAGCTGCTGGCCGCGACCATGACCGAAGAGGAAATGGCCAAGTATCTGGCGGTGGACAGCCTCAAGTTCATCACGCTCGATGGGCTTTATCGTGCGGTCGGCGAATCGCAGGGTCGTGACGGGAAGTGCCCGCAATATTGCGATGCCTGTTTTTCGGGGGACTACCCGGTCACCCCAGCAGATATGGTCGAACAGGGCTTCAAGATGCAGCCGGCAGCCAAATAGGGCGGGAAAACAATGGGATCGAAAAAAGGGGCGCCTGCCCCTTTTTTGTGCATTGGCAAGAGAGCGGCAGAACTCTGCCACCACGTTCTGGCCACCCTTTTCGTCGGGCGAGGCCTTTGATAGGCAGCAGCGGTTCCACCACCGGGAAAAAGGAACCGGGGCGCGATGCCCCGGGACGAAATCATGTCGAACTCCAAAGTGAATGGCGCGGCCACGCAGCGGGGCGCGCTGTCGAAGCACTCTGTTGCAGTCCTGGGGGTTTTCGGCCCCGCCAACAATCTCCGCGCCCTGGTGCGCCTTTCGGGCGGACGCATAAAGGAAGTGAAACCCGGCAGCCGGGTCGGCTCAGGCAAGGTCATCGCCATCGACGCAACGGGTGTGATGCTGCGACAAAGCGGCCAGACCAAGCGGATCACCATTCCTGGAAGCTGATCTTCTCTTGACGCTTGGCCTGTGCGGGTTCAAACCGCCCGCATGACCGATCAGACCAAAATCGCCCTGATTACCGGAGCCTCGCGCGGACTGGGCGCCGCATTGGCCGAGGCCCTTGCCCCCGCCTGTCACATCGTGGCCGTCGCCCGCACCACGGGCGCGCTGGAGGAACTGGATGACCGCATCCAGGCCAAGGGCGGCTCGGCCACATTGGCGCCGATGGACATCACCGACCCGAACGCGATGGCGACCCTGTGCCGGGGCATCCATGACCGCTGGGGCAAGCTGGATCTGTGGCTGCACACGGCGATCCACGCGGCACCGCTGACCCCCGCCCCCTTCATCGACCCAAAGGACTGGGAGAAATCCATCTCGATCAACGCCACCGCGACCTCGGTCCTGATCCCCTATGTCGCGCCTCTGCTGGGACAGGACGGGCAGGCGGTGTTCTTTGACGACCCCAGGGCGGGCGAGAAGTTCTTTTCCACCTACGGTGCCACCAAGGCGGCCCAGATGGCGCTGGCGCGCAGCTGGGCGGCCGAGGCCGTCAGGACAGGCCCGCATGTGACCATCGTGCAACCCGCGCCGATGGCCACGGCCCTGCGGGCGCGGTTCCATCCTGGAGAGGATCGCTCGGTTCTGGCCAAGCCCGCGGATGAGGCCGCGCGCATCGTGGCGATGCTGTAGGAATGGCCCGTGCCGGGCCATGCCTCCGGCGGGAGTATTTTTGAAAAGATGAAGTTCAGGCGGCGCCCTTCGAGGCGCCGTTTTCTATGCGATGTGGACGCCCTGACGCCCGGCCAGATCGACGAAGAACTGCCAGGCCACCCGGCCCGAGCGGGCGCCACGGGTCGCCTGCCACTCGATCGCCTCGGCGCGCAGGGTTTCAGGGTCGACGTTGACGCCGTAGGCGCTGCAATAGCGGTCGATCATTGCGAGGTATTCGTCCTGACTGCAGGGGTGGAAGCCCAGCCAGAGGCCGAAACGGTCGCTGAGCGAGACCTTTTCCTCGACCGCCTCGGACGGGTTGATGGCGCTGGAGCGTTCGTTCTCGATCATGTCACGGGGCATCAAGTGGCGGCGGTTCGAGGTGGCGTAGAAGACCACGTTTTCGGGCCGCCCTTCGATGCCGCCGTCCAGAACCGCCTTGAGCGACTTGTAGTGCTGGTCGTCATGGCTGAAGGACAGGTCGTCGCAGAACAGGATGAACCGGTGCGGCGCGGCGCGCAGGTGGTTCAGCAGGCGCGCGACCGAGCCCATGTCCTCGCGCTGCAGTTCGACCAGTTTCAAATCGGGATGATCGGCCTGAAGTGTGCCGTGCACCGCCTTGACGAGGCTGGATTTCCCCATGCCGCGCGCGCCCCAGAGCAGCGCGTTGTTGGCCTTGAACCCTTGGGCAAAACGGCGGGTGTTGTCGAGCAGCGTGTCGCGCGAGCGGTTGATGCCCACCAGCAGGTCGAGATCGACTCGGTTGACCTCGGCAACCGGTTCAAGGCGGTCGGGCTCCACATGCCAGACGAAGGCCGGGGCGGCGTCGAAATCGGGCGCGGCGAGCGGCGCCGGGGCAATCCGTTCCAGGGCTTCGGCGATGCGGTTCAGGGCCTGACTGTCCATGCGCTCCTCCAGTTGTCTGGTGCGTTTCAAACCATTTTCGGGCGTCGCCAACAAGAGCGTTGAACAAAAAATGGCGCGCGGGTCATCCCGCGCGCCTGTCTCGAGCCAGACGGCTGATGTTACTTCGCTTCCTCGTCGAACTCGGCCATCAACTCATCATCCACTGCTTCCTCGTCATCATAGAAGCCATCGGCGCGCAGCTGCTCTTCGCGCTTTTTCTCGACGCGAGCGACGAGGAAGATGGAAACCTCGTACAACCCATAGACCACGGTAAAGAGGATGATCTGGGTAATCACGTCCGGCGGGGTCACGATCGCGGCGAGGATCAGGATGCCGACGACCGCGTATTTGCGGACCGCGCCCAGCCCCTCGGCGCTGACCAGCCCAGCCTTGCCCATCAAGGTCAGCAGAACCGGTAGCTGGAAGCACAGGCCGAAGGCCACGATGAATTTGATCGTCAGGTTCAGGTATTCCTGCGCCGAGCCTTGGAACACGACGCTGAGCGGTGCTGTGGCGCCTTCGGCAACGACTTCACCCTCGGCCCCGAACTGCTGGAATCCAAGGAAGAAATCATAGGCCAGCGGCGTGACCACGTAGAAGGCAAAACTGGCACCCAGAAGGAACATGAAGGGCGAGGCCAGCAGAAAGGGCAGAAAGGCGTTCTTTTCCGACTTGTAGAGCCCCGGCGCCACGAAGCGCCACATCTGCATTCCGATATAGGGGAACGACAGGATAAACCCGCCCAGCAGCGAGACCTTGATGGCCACGAAGAACCCCTCCTGCGGCGAAATGAAGATCAGGCCGCAATCCTGCCCGCGCTCGGACAGCACCTGACACAAGGGCGCGGTCAGGAAGTTGAAGATCGGCGTGGCCACCGTAAAGCAGATCACCATGCCGATCAGAAAGGCCACCACGCTGTGGATCAGCCGCGTGCGCAGTTCGGTCAGATGCTCGATCAGCGGCGCGGAAGTGTCGTCGATCTCGTCGGTGTTGCTCATGTCTTGTCCGTCTCGGGTTTCAGCGCGGCTTCGGCTTCCTCGGCCTTGGCCTGCGCCTCGGCGGCTTCACGAGCCTTGCGCTCGGCGGCGGCACGGGCGGTCGCGGCCTGGATCTTCTTGGCCTGCTCGGCCCGCTCCGCAGCCAGCTTGCCGGTTTCGCTGTCCGGGTCGAACTTGGAAGGATCGATCTCGGACGTGAGGTCCTGTGCCGCCTTCTTCACCCCGTCCATCGCGGTGTTCACCGGGTTGGTCGCAGCCTTGATACCCTTCGTGATCTCGTTAACGCCGGCTTCGTCGGCTGCCTCGTTCATGGCGCGGCTGAATTCGCGCGCCATGCCACGGGCCTTGCCGACCCAGCGCCCCACATTGCGGAACAGGATCGGAAGATCCTTCGGCCCGACAACGATCAACGCAACGATGCCGATGACCAGAAGCTCGGTCCAGCCAAGATCAAACATGCGAGGTTAAACCTTGTCTTTCTCGGACTCGGGCGTGACGTCCTTGGCGATCTCGGCCTTGTCCTGCTCGAGTTCCTCGGCGCCGTCCTTGACACCCTTCTTGAAGGCGGTGATGCCCTTGCCCACTTCGCCCATCAGCGAGCTGATCTTGCCGCGCCCGAAAAGCACCAGAACCACGACGGCGATCAGCAGAAGACCCGGAAGGCCGATATTGTTGAGCATGATGTTTCTCCTCTTTTCTCGGCACGTTTCGCGCCGGTGATCCGAATTTGGTTCGTGTTTACGCCTGCCTGCCAGCGGGGCAAAGGGCCAAGCCAGCCAAATGCGCCCGGAAATCACGCGTTTTCCGGCGACCGGCAGATCACAGAACCACACCTGACAGGTTTTTGTCAGTATGTTTTCGCCCGCTCCACCCCGGCAAACGGGATTGGACGCTTGACGAGAGCAGCCACGGGGCGTCAAGGGTGTAGGCATGCGCCGCACCGACCGCCTGTTCGACATCATCCAGATTCTGCGCGACGGAAAATTGCACCGCGCGTCCGATGTAGCAGACCGTTTGGGCGTGTCCGTCCGCACCATCTATCGTGACATGGAAACGCTCTCTCAATCGGGCGTTCCGGTCGAAGGCGAACGCGGGCTGGGCTATCAGCTGCGCGATCAGATCACCCTGCCACCGTTGTCTCTGACCCGGCCCGAACTCGATGCCCTGAACCTGGGGATAGCGATCGTCGCCGAAGCCGCCGACGCGGATCTCAGGGCCGCGGCCGAAGCACTGGCGGACAAGATCGACACTGGCCTTCCGGCCCAGACCATCGCCGCGGCGGATGAATGGAAAATCGCGCTCCACCCCTTTGCCGATGCCGCCCGCGGGCTTGCCCACATGGCCCCTCTGCGCGCTGCCATCAAGTCGCGGCAAAAGCTGCGCCTGACGTATCGGGAGAGTGAAGGCACCGCCTCCGAACAGGTCGTCCGCCCGCTGCAAATGGAAAGCTGGGGCCGGGTCTGGACACTGACCGCCTGGTGTGAACTGCGCCAGGCCTTCAGGGTGTTTCGCTTGGACCTGATCGAGGACGTCACCCCTTTGCCCGAACTCTTTGCGGACGAGCCGGGCAAGCGCCTAAGCGACTACCAGCCCTGAGCGCACTCTTCATCTTTTCAAAAATACTCCCGCCGGAGGCATGGCCCGGAACGGGCCATCCCCGCTCACTTCAGGTAGGGCTGGGGATCGACGGAATCGAACCCCTTACGAACCTCGAAATGCACATAGGCTTTGTTGCCACCGCGCAAACTCGCGATCTTCTGGCCCCGCTTGACCCGATCCCCTTTCTTGACCGTGATCGAATCCACATTCGCGTAGACGGTCAGCAGATCCTTGCTGTGCTTGATGACAATAATCGGGACCTTGTCGGCATCGGCAGTGATTGCCGCCACCGTCCCGGCCTCGGCCGCCGAGACCGGCGATCCGGGCGTGCCCGCGATGTCGATGCCTTCGTTCTTGCCCTTCTGATAGGGGCGAATGATCTTGCCCGAGACCGGCAGGGCAAGGGCCGATTTGCTCGAACTGGTGGGGGCTGCGGTCGTGACGGCAGGTTCGGGTGTCTTGAGCGGCGCCACCTTCTCGTCCGGCAAGGGCTGCGTGGCGCTCGGCGGCGTCGGGGTCGGAGACCCCTGCCCCGGCTGGGTCACGACAACAGGCGTGGCTGCCGCAGCCGAGCTGTTCGCCGAAGCCGACTGCTGCTTGACCGGGATCAGCAGATACTGGCCTTCACGCACGGCAAAATCCGGGCCAAGCCCGTTCCATTCGGCCAGCGCCTCGACCGGCACCTGGTACAGCCGCGAGATGGTATAGACCGTCTCACCCCGTTTCACCTTGTGGCGCACGGGCTCGGGGCCCGATGGGGTCGAGGCCGGTTTGGCAGGCTCGAGGGGCGTGGTCTGCACCTGAGAGCCGCCCGGCGCCGCTTCGATGGCGCTGCCTGCCACGGCGGCGATGTCCACCGAACCACCGGCCGAACCGACCGAACGCGGCAGCGCCAGCACCTCGCCTGCGCGCAGCACCGTGTCCGGCTCGAGCCCGTTGTATCGCGCCAGTTCGGCCACCGGCAGACCCACGCGGCTGGCAACGTCGCTGACGCGGTCGCCGCTGCGGGCCACTGCGACCTGATAGTTCGGGTATGTTATGACCCCGCGCGCATCGGGCGCCGGTCTGTTTGCGGTGGCGGATTGGGCGGCCTCGGTCGTGCTGAACCCCCCGATCTGTCCGCGAAGATCATAGTCGAGCGGCTGCTCGCACCCGGCCAATACCGCCAAAGCCGCAACGGCCGACAGAAGGCGGGGCATTGCTGTTCTGGAAACTGCTCTCATCTCACTATCCTCGGTGCCGTCCCCTGTTGATCGGGGTTCAGGCGTTCAAAGCAAAAACATATTCTAGTTGTCGTCCTTGCCAAGCCCCTCCAGCAGAGGAACAAAACGGACGGGCAGCAACTCGTCATACTCGAACCCGGTCTCGGTGCGCCGAACCCGGATCAACGTCTGAACGGTATCCGACTGCCCCACCGGCACGACCATGATACCGCCGATCTTGAGTTGCGCCAAGAGCGGCCCCGGAGGGTCTTCGGCGGCTGCGGTGACGAGGATACGGTCAAACGGTGCCTGTTCGAACAACCCGTGTGACCCGTCCGACAGCATCGCGGTGATGTTCGACAGGCCAAGCTCGCGGAACAACTGCCCCGCTTCGCGCACCAGCCGGCGATGACGTTCGACGGTGTAGACGCGCCGCGCCAGCTTGGCGAGGACGGCCGCCTGATAGCCCGAGCCGGTTCCAACCTCGAGCACCGTGTCCCGCGGCCCCACCTGCAGCGCCTGCGTCATCAGCCCCACGACCGATGGCTGGCTGATGGTCTGTCCGCAGGCGATCGGCAGCGGCGTGTCCTCATAGGCGCGCTCGGCAAACAGCCCCTTGACGAACAGGCCACGGTCGACCTCTTCCATCGCCCGCAGCACGCGCGCATCCGTCACCCCCTTGGAACGGAGCGCGAAGAGAAACTGCATCTTGGTTTCGGGGGTGGGGCCGGTCATTCGATTGCCTTCAGTTCCTCCAGGGCGTCATGCGCCGTCAGGTCCGCCCGCATCGGCGTGATCGAGACATAGCCGTCCAGATTCACCGCCGCATCCGTGCCCGGCGCGGTCGGATGGTGTTGATAGCCGCCCTTGATCCACAGAAAGCGCCGCCCCGAGGGCGAGCTGTGCGGCTCGACGCTATAGCGCGAGCCACGACGGAAGCCCTGCGGAACCACGCGGAAGCCAAGCACGTCGCTGGCCGGGACCGGAGGGAAATTCACGTTGTAGAATAACCGGTAATCGGCTTCCTCCTGCGGCATTGCATCGAGAATGCGGCGGATCAGATCGGCGCCGTGGCGCTCGGCGGTTTCAAAGGTGTTTTCCAGCCCGAGATTGCGCGGACCGAAATACTGCGACAGGGCGATCGCCGGAAGCCCCTGCAACGCCGCCTCCATCGCGCCGCCAAGCGTTCCGGAATAGAGCGCGTTCTCGGCCGAGTTGTTGCCCCGGTTGACCCCGGACAGAACCAGATCCGGCGGGTTATCCTTCATCACGTCGTGGAGCCCCGCCAACACGCAATCCGCCGGAGAGCCCTCGGCGGCAAAGCGCCGCTCGCCCAGCTTGGCGATCATCATCGGGTGCGTGTAGCTGATGCAATGCCCGACCCCGGACTGCTCGAAGGCCGGCGCCACGGTCCAGACCTCACCGTCGGGACCGGCCAGTTGGGTCGCAATCGCCTCGAGCACGCTCAGGCCCGGTGCGTTGATGCCGTCATCATTGGTCAGAAGAATTCGCATGGACCGCTCCACCCCACGTTTGGCTCTTGATAGACGCCCCCCGGCAAGGCGGCAAGCGGTCGCTGGCCGCAACCTGAGGCATTCCCGCACCAGTCATTCGGAAACTTTGCCCTGCGGCACGTTCTCGGCGGTCTGTCGCCCTCGATCAGGCGCTGTCACGCCGGGAAGACAAAGCACTTGTCACGCCGGATCGTCAGCCACATGACGCGGCCCTTTTGGGGAACGAACACGTTCGGAACCGTGGCCTTCAGGATCGAACCGTCATAGTCCATCCGGAACTCGACGAGGCTTTCGTTGCCCAGAAACCGGGCGCGCTCCACCACGCCGCGCGCGGCCACGCCCTCGCTGGGCGTGGGCACCGGCCCCTTGCCGCCGCGGTCGAAATCCAGCCTCAGGTGCTGCGGGCGAAAGACGATCTCGACCTCGGTGCCGTCAGGAATGCCGGGCGCCAGGAACTGACCGAACGGGGTCTGAGCAAGCGCCCCGTTAACTGTCGCCTTCAAGACATTGACATCACTGAAAAATGCGACAGCCGCCTTGTCCACCGGACGGGTATAGACGTTGTAGGGCGCGCCCTGCTGCACGATCTTTCCGCGCCGCATCAGGGCGATCTCGTCGGCCATGCGCATGGCCTCTTCGGGCTCGTGCGTGACCAGCAGGACGGCGGCATCCTCTTCCTTGAGAATGGCAAGCGTCTCGTCCCGGATACCGTCGCGCAGCCGGTTGTCGAGGCCCGAGAAGGGCTCGTCCATCAGCATGATCCGCGGGCGCGGCGCAAGGGCGCGGGCCAGCGCCACCCGCTGCTGCTCGCCGCCAGACAGTTGGTGCGGATAGCCGTCGATGTAGCGAAGCAGATGCACCTTGTCCAAAAGCTCTTCGACGCGGGCGCGCTTTTCCTCTTTCGTGCCCTTCAGGCCGAAGGCGACGTTCTCGGCGACGCTCAGGTGGGGAAACAGCGCGAAATCCTGGAACATCAGGCCGATCTGGCGCCGCTCGGGCGGGACGCGGAACACCGTGTCGCAGATCAGCTTGCCATCCACGTAAATCTCGCCCGAGTTCTGCATCTCGACGCCGGCGATCGCCCTGAGCGTCGTGGATTTGCCGCAACCGGACGGCCCCAACAGGCAGGTCACCCGCCCCGCTTCGATGGAAAGGGACACGTCGTCCACGACGGTGCGCCCCTCGAACGAGCACACAAGGTTGCGGATTTCCAGGCGAGGAGGTTTAGCTGCGTCCGTCAACGATGGGCCCCATTGTCTTTCCCGATCAAATTCATCGGGCTTGGCCGGGATAGCAACCATGCCCCCAAGGCGCAAGGCGTCAACAGCATCTCGACCCCAGCCGTGGCAATGGGGCGGCGGTCACTCCAGCAGCTCGAAACCGCCAGCCGCCCGCACCCGGCCATTGACCTGCACCTCGAGCCGGTGCGGGCCGGGGACCAGCCGAAAGGTCGTCGCATCGCCCTTGAGTTTGTGCCGCTTGACCAGTTGCAACGGACCGTCGCCTATAGCCGCCTGTTTCAGCTTGTGAACCTTGCGTGAGGTTTTCCCTCCAGATCGCTGAAAATAAACGATGTAATCGACCAGAACCGGCTGCCCAATCGGACCTTCGATCTGCACCGAGAAATCCAGAACTTCGCCGATCCGCGCCTCGGCGGGCAGGTCCAATGTCACCTCAACCGGGGCATCCGGGTCGTATCCCAGCATCTGCAGGGCAGCCGGGTGGCCGGATTTCACAAGACCCCGCAGGCCATGAGACATCATCCACCGAAGTTCGCCAGGATGCTGTCGGCCCTCTTGGCGCCATTGGTCCAGACGGCTGAAAACCAGATCGGGGTCTTTCCTTGCGATGTCGTTGAGGTGGTTCGCCACGGATCGTGTGACATAGCGGGTTTCGTCTGCATGAAGACGGTCGAGCAAGTGCAGCGGGTCTTCCAGCCCGAGTGATACCGACATCCCCCACGGCAGGCGCGGGCGGGTGCCTTCGCTGACCAGGCGGCGCACGTGATAGCTGGGGTGGTCGCACCACTCACCCATCCGTCCAAGCACCAGATCCGGCCAGCGGTTCAGGAAGGGCCGGATCGCCCATTCCATCGAAAATCGCTGCGTCAACTCCTCAAACAGATCCAGCGCCAGTTCCGGGTGGTCGCTCCCCCTTGCCGCGACCCACTCGCCCACGGGTGCAAAGATGAAATCACCGAAATCACCGTCCTTGAGCGTCGGGTCGAGCGGCGGCGGCAAGGCGCGCAGGATCACCGGCGCCACCTCGGGCAGGTCGCCGGGAAGCGCCTCGGCCAGGCAATCCGCGATCTAGGTGATCCGCTGCTTGAGCTCCAGCGACGACAATTCCGCCATGACCTGCGCCTCGAACCTATGCGCATCGAAACCCGCATCAGCTGAGGCGAACAGACCCGCCAGATAGCGGGTCTTTTCAAGATTGAAGAGCTGGTCCTTGAGCGAGAAACCCTGCGCCATCGTCACATGGTCAGGTTGGTCGCCCCACCATCCAGCAGGATGTTCTGCCCGACGATGAACCCGGCATGTTGCGAGCACAGAAAGGCGCAGGCCGCGCCGAATTCCTGCCGCGTCCCGTATCGCCGCGCCGGGATGGTCGCCGCGCGCTCGGCCCGCGCCTCGTCGATCGAAATGCCTTTCTGCTGCGCCACGCCACTATCCAGCGAATCCGCCCGGTCGGTGGCGTGAATGCCCGGCAGCAGGTTGTTGATCGTCACGCCATAGGGCGCCACCTGCCGAGAAGTGCCGGCCACATAGCCGGTCAGGCCCGTCCGCGCCGAGTTGGACAACCCCAGAACGGCAATCGGCGCCCGGACGGATTGCGAGGTGATGTTGACCACCCTGCCCCAGCCCTTGTCCATCATCCCCGGCATCAGCGCCTTCATGAAGGCAATCGGGGTTAGCATGTTGGCGTCCAGCGCCTTGATGAAGTCCTCGCGGTCCCAGTCCATCCACATGCCCGGCGGCGGGCCACCGGCGTTGTTGACCAGGATATCGACGCCCTGCGCCGCCTCGATCACCTGCGCCTGCCCCTCGGGCGTGGTCACGTCGCAGGCCACAGTCTGCACATCGACACCATATTCGGCGCGAATACGGTCGGCCGATTCTTCGAGCGCCTCGGCACCGCGCGCGTTCATCACCAGATCGACGCCCGCCCCCGCCAGCGCCTCGGCACAGCCCAGACCCAGCCCCTTGCTGCTGGCGCAGACCAGCGCGCGTTTTCCTGCGATTCCCAGATCCATTGCTTTCTCCCCGTGGTCGATTTCATTGTTTCCACCGGGGTAGCACCAACGGGCAGCGCAAGGCCAGAGCTGTGCGCCGGCTTTTCCTTGCGTGGCCCCACAACCTTACATATATGCGCGCTCATGCTTGACACCGCCTCGAACCAACCCACCCTGCCGCCCGAGATCGCCCGGCGCCGCACCTTTGCCATCATCTCGCACCCGGATGCGGGCAAGACGACCTTGACCGAGAAGTTCCTGCTGTATGGCGGCGCCATCCAGATGGCCGGACAGGTGCGCGCCAAGGGCGAGGCACGGCGCACGCGGTCCGATTTCATGCAGATGGAGAAGGACCGGGGCATTTCTGTCTCGGCTTCGGCCATGTCGTTCGACTATGGCCCCTACCGGTTCAACCTGGTGGACACGCCCGGCCACTCGGATTTTTCCGAGGACACCTATCGCACCCTGACCGCCGTCGACGCCGCCATCATGGTGATCGACGGGGCCAAGGGCGTGGAGAGCCAGACGCAGAAGCTGTTCGAGGTCTGCCGCCTGCGCGACCTGCCGATTCTGACCTTCTGCAACAAGATGGACCGCGAAAGCCGCGACACGTTCGAGATTATCGACGAGATCCAGGAGATGCTGGCCATCGACGTGACCCCGGCGAGCTGGCCCATCGGCATGGGGCGCGACTTCATCGGCTGCTATGACATGCTGCGCGACCGGCTGGAGCTGATGGACCGCGCCGACCGCAACAAGGTGGCCGAAAGCATCGAGATCAATGGGCTGGACGACCCCAAACTGGCCGAGCATGTGCCCGCGCATCTGCTGGACAAGCTGCTGGAAGAGGTCGAGATGGCGCGCGAACTACTGCCCGCACTGGACCCGCAGGCGGTTCTGGAAGGCCACATGACCCCGATCTGGTTCGGCTCGGCCATCAACTCGTTCGGCGTCAAGGAACTGATGGAGGGCATCGGCCAGTACGGCCCGCAGCCGCAGGTGCAATCGGCCGAACCGCGCCAGATTTCGCCGGACGAAAAGAAGGTGGCGGG
The DNA here is from genome assembly GCF_001507595.1 of Ruegeria marisrubri. Classification (GTDB taxonomy): domain Bacteria; phylum Pseudomonadota; class Alphaproteobacteria; order Rhodobacterales; family Rhodobacteraceae; genus Ruegeria; species Ruegeria marisrubri. The sequence continues at coordinate 387,164 of NZ_LQBQ01000012.1, read as the reverse complement.
CTTTGTCTTCAAGGTGCAGGCCAACATGGACCCCAAGCACCGCGACCGGGTGGCTTTCGTGCGCATGGCCAGCGGCCATTTCAAGCGCGGCATGAAGCTGACCCATGTGCGCACCAAGAAACCTATGGCAGTGTCGAACCCCGTGCTGTTCCTGGCCTCGGACCGGGAACTGGCCGAAGAGGCCTGGGCCGGTGATATCATCGGCATCCCCAACCACGGCCAGCTGCGCATCGGTGACACCCTGACCGAGGGCGAGGCGATCCGCGTGACCGGCATCCCGTCCTTCGCGCCGGAACTGCTGCAAGGCGTGCGCGCGGGCGACCCGATGAAGGCCAAGCATCTGGAAAAGGCGCTGATGCAGTTTGCCGAGGAAGGCGCGGCAAAGGTGTTCAAGCCCTCGATCGGCTCGGGCTTCATCGTCGGCGTCGTGGGCGCGCTGCAATTCGAAGTGCTGGCCAGCCGGATCGAGATGGAATACGGCCTGCCGGTTCGGTTCGAAGCCTCGCAATTCACGTCCGCGCGCTGGGTGTCCGGTGACAAGGCCGAAATCAACAAGTTCCTGGCCGCCAACAAGCAGCACATCGCCCATGACCACGACGGCGACATCGTCTATCTGACCCGGCTTCAGTGGGACATCGACCGCGTGGTGCGCGATTATCCCGCGCTCAGGCTGTCGGCCACCAAAGAGATGATGACCTGAGACGGTCATCTGATGGAAGGGGCGGGAAACACTTTCGCGAAATCGCCTCGATTGTGTAGGGGAACCTGACGAAACCAGCCGCCCGGGCGGTGCCGCGTTTGCGCATTTGACCCGGCCCGGCCTTTTTGCTATGTCCGCCCGCAAGCCGAAACGCGCATGGGGCGCATGGCCATCCGGGCCCGGCTATTCTCAGACGCGCGGGCCGGGATCAGTGTCCGCATGAACCGGACATATATGACAAAATTCAACGAACTGAACCTGAACCCGAAGGTCCTCAAGGCCATTGAGGAAGCCGGATACGAAACCCCCACACCGATTCAGGAAGGCGCCATTCCTCCCGCCCTCGAAGGGCGCGATGTGTTGGGCATTGCGCAGACCGGAACCGGCAAGACCGCCAGCTTCGTCCTGCCGATGATCACCCTGCTGGCGCGCGGCCGCGCCCGGGCGCGGATGCCGCGCAGCCTGGTGCTGTGCCCGACACGGGAACTGGCAGCACAGGTGGCCGAGAACTTCGACACCTATGCAAAGCACCTCAAGCTGACCAAGGCGCTGCTGATCGGCGGCGTCAGCTTCAAGGAACAAGAGGCCCTGATCGACCGGGGCGTCGACGTTCTGATCGCCACACCGGGCCGCCTGCTGGACCATTTCGAACGCGGCAAGCTGCTGCTGACCGGCGTGCAGATCATGGTGGTGGACGAGGCCGACCGGATGCTCGACATGGGCTTCATCCCCGATATCGAGCGCATCTTCTCGCTGACGCCGTTCACCCGGCAGACCCTGTTCTTCTCGGCCACCATGGCGCCCGAGATCGAGCGCATCACCGACACCTTCCTGTCGGCCCCCGCGCGGGTCGAGGTGGCCCGTCAGGCCACGGCTTCGGAAACGATCGAACAGGGCGTGGTGATGTTCAAGCCCTCGCGCCGCGATCGCGAGGGCAGCGAAAAACGCAAGGTGTTGCGCGCGCTGATCGACGCCGAAGGCGACAAGTGCACCAATGCCATCATCTTCTGCAACCGCAAGACCGACGTGGATATCTGCGCCAAGTCGCTGAAGAAATACGGCTACAACGCGGCGGCGATTCATGGCGACCTGGACCAATCGCAGCGCATGAAAACGCTGGACGGTTTCCGTGACGGCTCGCTCCGGCTGCTGGTGGCGTCTGACGTCGCCGCGCGGGGCCTGGACATCCCCTCGGTCAGCCACGTGTTCAACTTCGACGTTCCCGGCCATGCCGAGGACTATGTGCACCGCATCGGCCGCACCGGCCGGGCCGGTCGCGAAGGCAAGGCGATCACGATCTGCTCACCGCGCGATGAAAAGGCGCTGGATGCGATCGAGAAGCTGATCCAAAAGGAAATTCCGCGACTGGAAAACCCCGTCAAAGGCAAAAAGGCAGAGCCAAAGGCAAAGGCCGAAGCCAAGGCGGAAACGGCCAAGCCTGAGAAGAAGAAGGCGAAAGACCAAAAGCCGGCAGAGGCCAGGAAGGCCAAGGACTCCAAGGGGCGTGGCCGCGACCGCAAGGCGGACAATGGTCAGGCCGTAGTGGGCATGGGCGACCATCTGCCCAGCTTCATCGCGCTGAGTTTCGACGAACGCCGCGCGGGCTAGATCGCCAGCACCAGTGCCAGAATCGACAGGCCCAACAGCACGATCCCCGTGAGTTCGCGGCGCGTGATGGATTCGCGGAAAAACAGGGTCGAGGCCAGCAGGCTGAAGATCAGTTCCACCTGCCCCAGCGCCTTCACGTAGGCCGCGTTCTGCAACGTGAAGGCGAGGAACCAGCAGAAAGAGCCGCCGAGGCTGGTCAGGCCCACGAATATGCCGGTGCGGCGCGTCTCCCACACGGCGCGCAGCTCGGCCCGGTCACGCCAGAACAACCACAGGCCCATGCTGAGCAACTGGAACGAGGTCACGGCCGCCAGCGTGATCAGCGCCCGAAGCCATGCGTCGGTGTCCTGCAGTTGCAGCGACGCGCCCCGATAACTGACGGCTGAAAAGGCGAACAGCACTCCCGAGCCCAGCCCAAGCTGCGAGGCGCGGTTCGTCAGGTGCCTCCACCACGCCCCGCCGCCGCCCGGCGTCCTGGACAGCAGCAGAACGGCCATCAACCCCAACAGGATCGCGCCTAGCGCGCCCAGCGTCACGCCCTCGCCCAAGATAATCAGGCCAACGATGGCGGTCTGGATCACCTCGGTTTTCTTGAAGGTGATGCCGACCGCAAAGTTGCGCTGTTTGAACAGGGCCACGACGCAGACCGTCGCCAGAATCTGCGCCGTTCCTCCGATCGCGACGAACAACCAGAACTTGGGCAACAGCGCGGGCACCTCGGCGCCGCCCGCCATGACCGCAAGCCCCAAGGCCAGAACCGCCAGTGGCGCAGAATAGGCAAAGCGCGCAAAGGTCGCCCCGGCGGCCGACAGCCGCACGGTGCTGAGCGTTTTCTGAAGCATGAACCGCACCGTCTGGAACAGGGCGGCGGCGATGGTGACGGGAACCCACAAGCTCATGGGGTCTCTTGTGGCGTGAAATCAGCCCCGAGGCCAGAGCGGATGCGGCACCGGATCTTTCGCCTTGAAGAAGTAGCGGCGGAAAACCTCGCCGTAGGAGCGGTAGACGTAGTTCTCGTTGCAGGCCAGGTATCGCTCTTTGCCTTCGCGGTAGAGGGCGGACAGCCGATACCACGGGGCACCGGGATTCATGTGGTGAACGACATGCAGGTTGTTGTTCAGAAACAGGAATGCCAGCGGGCCCCGATCCTCGATGATGACCGTGCGCCCCCGCGCCTTCTCGTGCGCGCGGTGCTCCAGGAAGGTGCGGATCTTGAGCAGGCCGAGGCCGATATAGGCCGACAGCAGGAAGGCCCAGACGGGCATCGCGGACAGGGAAACGATCCACAACACCGCAATCACACCGGGAATGTGCAGCGCCCAGGCCAGCCAGATGGCGCGATCCCCATTGACCGCGCCGCGCCACTCGTCGCGGAGGAAGGCCACCTGCCCGATCGCCGGCCCCAGCACCATCCGCCCCAAAAGCGTGTTGTTGGCCGCGTAAAGCCGTTTCTTCCAGTCCGGCAGGGCGACCCAGACGGCGGGGTCCAGATAGTTCGATTCCGGGTCGTCATAGGGGTCGGTCAGGTTCGAGTCCTGGTGATGCGCCAGATGCAAGTCGCGGAACCGGTTATATGGGATGCACAGGGTCAGCGGCAGTGCCATCAGGGCTTCGTTCAGCCACTTGGAGCGGAACGGGTGTCCGTGCAGCACCTCGTGCGTCAGCGAGGAATGCAGGGCGGCCACCAGCCCCATCACCGGGATGGCAAACCACAGGCTCCACCCGGCAAGCCAGAAAACCGCTCCCAGCCATGCGCCGTAGCAGGCAAGGATCAGAAAAAAGGTGCCCCACTCGGGCGAAGTCACGTTGGTGTGGCGCTCAGACATTGCGCCCCCAACGGATACCCGCCCACACTCGTTCATAAAGCACATACAGGGTGAACCCGATGACCGTGTTCACGATTGCCAATGTTCCACCGATCGCAGCCGACCCCGTGGCCACCAAACCGACCAGCGTCATGGTGACCAAACCAAGGATGTTCCAGATGACTGCTTTCACGACCGATCTTTGCCGCGATTCCATTCCGTTACCCGTTTTTCTTGCTTTTCGCACTTTTGTTAATCGGCTCTGACATCGTTGAGAATTCCGAATATGATTAACAAAATTCATCAAACATGATATAAATCACCACATGCAGGACAAAATCGACAAGCGTGATCGCGCCGCCCAGTTTCGCCAACGCCTGGCGCGCGCAATGGAAGATAAGCAGGTCAGTCAGAGCGAACTGGCCCGTCGTATCGGCGTGGACCGTTCGACGGTTTCGCAGCTCCTGACAGATCAGGGCGCGCGCCTGCCAAATGCCCATGTGATCGGCAGTTGCGCCGAAACGCTGGGGGTGTCCGCCGACTGGCTGCTCAGCCTGTCCGACCGGCCGGAAAGCGCCGCCGAGTTGCTGGCAAGCTCGCTGACGATGACCGAGGCCCCCCGCGCGCTGGTCGATGAACGCATTTTCGAATGGCACCAGGAGGCTGCGGGCTACAAGATCCGCTATGTGCCGGCCACCCTGCCTGATATGCTCAAGACCCGCGCGGTGCTGGAATGGGAATATGCCCCGCATCTGGGGCGCACCGCCGATCAGGCGATCGGCGCCTCGGAGGACCGCCTGTCATGGATGCGCAGTGCCCAGTCGGACTATGAAATCGCCATGCCGCTGTATGAAATCCACAGCTTCGCCCACGCGACAGGCTATTACGACGGCCTTCCGCTGGCAGTCCGGCTGGAGCAGATCGACCACCTGTTGGATCTGTGCGAGCAGCTATACCCGCGCCTGCGCATCTACCTGTTTGACGCCAAACGGCTTTATTCCGCGCCGCTGACGATTTTCGGCCCCCTGCTCTGCGTGTTCTATGTCGGCAGCCATTACATGGCGTTCCGTGACCGCGACCGGGTCGAGATTTTCACCCGCCATTTCGACGCGTTGGTGCGCGAGGCTGACCTGACCGCCCGTCACCTGCCGACGCATCTACGGCAGCTGCGGGTGGCCATCACCTGACCCGCGCCCTGAAAGGCGGCGCGGATGTCCCCGACCAAAAGGTGCAGCAGGGCCAGCGATGTAGTATAGTCGTCCGGCGCGAGCCTAAAGGAACTCCAACCAGTTGCACCAAACAACGGAGGATTCGACGAATGGACGCAATCAAAGCTGCTGAATATGCACGTGCCCTCTACTCGGCGCATGGCGACAAGGCCGAGGCCGAAGCCGCGCAGAAAATGCGCGCCTGCGAGGCCGCCGGGAACATGAGCGAAGCCAAAGACTGGGAAGCGGTACGCCAGGCCATCCGGCAGATCCGCGGCCCAAACCAGGGCTGAGACCGCCCGATGACAAACTGAGGCCGCCCCGCAATGCGGGCCGGTATTTTTTTCGTCTGGCCCCGGACGCGAGTCAGAGTTTCGGGTCCGGGTTTACGGTGTGGCCATCCACGGCGATCACCTGCCCCGACACCAGCCGCGCCGCATCTGAGGCCAGGAAAACGGCCATATTTGCGATGTCGCGTCCTTCCACGAAGCGCCCCATCGAAGTTCCCGACGCATAGCCTTGGTAAACCTGGTCCCGCGTCATCCCCTTGGCCGCCGCTTCGCGCTCCAGAACGCCCTCCATCCGCGGCCCTTCGACGGCACCGGGACAGATCACGTTGCAGCGCACCCCGAACGGACCAAGCTCCATCGCCAGCGTCTTGCCCAAGCCGATGACGCCCCATTTCGCCGCGGCATAGGGCGCACGGTTGGGATAGCCGTATTGCCCTGCGGTGGACGAGGTGATCAGGACCACCCCGCAGCCCTGCCGTTTCAACACGGGCGCGGCATGTTTCGAGCACAGAAACGCCCCTTCCAGATTGACCGCCAGACAGGTGCGCCAGTCGTCCAGCCTGACATCTTCGATCGGGGCGGTCGGGCCAGCGATGCCCGCATTGGCGCAAAGCACGTCCAACCCGCCCCACTCCGCTTCGACCTCGCGAAACAGGGCAGACACCGCCGCTTCGTCCGCAACATCGGCTCGCGAGCGTTGCCAGTGATCCGGGCACCCGGCCAGAGCCACTTCGTCCACATCAGCGATCCAGACCCGCGCACCGGACGCGTCGAAAGCCTCGGCCATTGCCCGACCGACACCCGAGGCCCCGGCGGTGATCAGAACCCGGCTGCTCATGCGGGCTTGCGGATCGAACTGCCCGCCCCCTCGGGATAAGGCAACTTGGCCTGCGCCTGGGCGATCTTCGCCATCGCGGCCTCGATCTCGGCAGAGGGCGCGCAGGGGCGCCGGGTTTCCAGGCTGACATGCAGCAGAAAGCTCTCGCCCGTGGCCAGCAGCTTGTCGCCCTCGTACATGCTGTGGAACAGGTGCAGCTTCTTGCCCTGTCCCAGCAGCATCTGCGTCCGCACCTCGATCCGAGCGCCTGCATGGGTCTCGTCAAGATGCCGGATATGGGTTTCGGCTGTGAAATAGCTGCCGCCATTGGCGATGTAATCGGCATCGCAGCCGATAAGTTCCATGAACCTGTCGGTGGAGTTGGCGAAGGCCTCAAGGTATTTCGACTCGGTCATGTGACCATTGTAGTCGGTCCAGTCCAACGGCACCGCGCGCGAGAGCGTGAGGATGGGTTGCGACAGATCCTCGATTTCGTCGATGTGCGAAGGCATCGCGCCCGCCTTGATGCGCTTGTCATGCTGATTCAGCACCGCGCCCGCGCCCCAGTCCTGATGCTTGAGCGCCCGCATCATGCCGACAAGGTTGTTGTCGCGGATGCGTTCGAGTTCGCGGATGGAGTATCGCCCCGACTGCGCGTCAGACTGATCGGCAATCATGTCCACAAGCTCATCGGTGAACTCGGGCACATCCATCAGCTTGGTCCAGGGCCATTTCAGCGCCGGGCCGAACTGCGCCATGAAATGCCGCATCCCGGCTTCGCCGCCGGCCACGCGATAGGTCTCGAACAGGCCCATCTGCGCCCAGCGGATGCCGAACCCCATACGGATCGCCTCGTCGATTTCCTCGGTCGTGGCAATACCGTCCTTGACCAGCCACAAAGCCTCGCGCCAGACCGCCTCAAGGAACCTGTCGGCGATATGCGCGTCGATCTCCTTCTTCACGTGCAGCGGAAAGAACCCCACCGAAGACAACATCTCCTTGGCGCGCTCGACCATCTCGGGCGAGTTCTTGTCTGTCGGAACCAACTCGATCAGCGGCAACAGGTAGACCGGGTTGAACGGATGCGTCACCACGATCTGTTCAGGGCGCAGCGCACCTTCCTGCAATTCCGACGGCTTGAATCCGCTGGTCGATGACCCGATGACAGCGCCTGGATCACAGGCCTCCTGCAATCCCTTGTAAACCTTCAGCTTCAAGTCCAGCCGTTCCGGTACGCTTTCCTGTATCCATGCCGCCCCCTGAACCGCCTCGGCCATGTCCGTGTGAAAGCTCAACTTTCCCTCGGGCGGCAGCGGCACGTCGCTCAGCCCCGGCAAGGATCGCCGGGCATTGTCCAGAACCTCGCCGATCTTGCGCTCGGCCTCGGGGTCGGGGTCGAACACCCGCACATCCCAGCCATTGAGCAAAAACCGCGCGGCCCAACCGCCGCCTATCACACCACCACCGATGATCGCCGCTGTCGTCATCCTCAAACCTCCAGCCCCGGCACCCTTGCCGCACCCCAATTCTTCATCTTTTCCCAAATACTCCGGGGGTTTGGGGGCTGGCCCCCAATCCCGCCCGGACGTGCAACGTGCTACTTCGCCACCGGCGCGCGCTTGGCCAGCCCCAGCTTCTCGCGCACCTCCGCCGGCCCGATCACCCGCGCCCCCATGTTCTCGATGATCGTGCCCGCGCGTTCGACCAACTGCCAGTTCTCGGCCAGCACGCCCTTGTCCAACCAAAGGTTGTCCTCGAGCCCCACGCGCACGTTGCCGCCGGCCAGAACGGCCGCCGCGACATAGGCCATCTGGTTGCGACCCAGCGAAAACGCGCTGAAGGTCCAGTCATCCGGCACGTTGTTGACCATCGCCATGAAGGTATTCAGATCATCCGGCGCGCCCCACGGCACCCCCATGCACAGCTGCACCAGGGCGTTGGGCTCCAGCACGCCATCCTTCACCAGCTGCTTGGCATACCAAAGATGGCCGGTATCAAAGGCCTCGATCTCGGGCTTGACGCCAAGCTCGGTCATCATCTTCCCCATCGCGGTCAGCATGCCCGGCGTGTTGGTCATCACATAGTCCGCCTCGGCAAAGTTCATGGTGCCGCAATCCAGCGTACAGATCTCGGGCAGGCACTCGGCCACATGCGCCACGCGCTCAGAGGCGCCGATCATGTCGGTCCCGGCCTCGTCCACCGGGAACGGGCTCTCGACCCCGCCAAAGACGATGTCCCCGCCCATGCCGGCCGTCAGGTTCAGCACGACATCCACTTCGGCGTCGCGGATCCGGTCCGTCACCTCGCGATACAGGTCCAGCCGGCGCGACGGCTTGCCGGTTTCCGGGTCGCGCACATGGCAATGCACCACGGCGGCCCCGGCCTTTGCCGCCGCGATCGCGCTGTCGGCGATCTGCTTGGGCGAGCGCGGCACATGCGGGCTGCGATCCTGCGTACTGCCCGACCCGGTGACGGCACAGGTGATGAAGACTTCGCGGTTCATTTCCAGAGGCATGGCGTTTTCCCCAAGTTGTACCGGGTTTCACCCCGGGTTTTCCCCAGACTTCTCCCCGGATTCCGATTTGCGTCTGGCCCCGACTCTGGCGCAGCCTTGATCCGACAACTTTCCAAAATGCGAATCACACTTGATGAAATCCGCAAAAAACATACTCCAGCCGGAACATCGCGCCCTGAAAACGGCGGTACTGGTGCTCGACGACTGCAACACGCTCAGCTTCGCCGCCGCGGTCGACCCCATGCGCGCGGCCAACCGGCTCGCGGATCGTCCCGCCTTCGACTGGGATTATGTCACCGCAACCGGCGCACCCGCGATGCTGACCAGCGCGCTGAGTGTCCCCGGCATCCCGCTGGCGCGCTTGGAAAGCTGCGACCTGCTGATCGTCGTTGCTGGTTTCCAGCTTGCCCGCCACGCGACCCCCAGCCTGCTGGCCGGGCTGCGCCGCATCGCCCGCACGGGCGCGACCTTGGCCGGGATAGACGGAGGACCATGGCTTCTGGCCGAAGCCGGGCTGCTGGACGGCCATTGCGCCACGACACATTGGGAAGACCTCGACAACTTTGCTGCCCGGTTTCCCGAAGTGACGGTGCTGCGCGACAGGTTCGCCGTGTCGGAAAATCGCCTGACCTCGGGCGGCGCGATCCCGGCGATCGAGATGATGCTGCATATCATCGCGGCCCGCCACGGCGCGGGCTTCGCCTCGCGCGTCTCGGGGCTATTTCTCTATGACGGAGCCCCCGCGCCCTCCCGGCCGCAAAGCCGGATCGGCGCGCCGCACCGCCACAATGCGCTGACGGCCAAGGCCAACGCGCTGATGGAAGCGGCCCTGGACGAACCGCTCCCCCTGACCGAGATCGCCGAAGCCCTGGGCACCAGCACGCGCACCCTGCAACAGCAGTTCCGGCTGCGCCTGAACACCACGCCGCAGGACCACTACCTGCAACTGCGCCTGGCCGAAGCACGCCGCCTCGTCACCGACACCGACATGCCCCTGATGGACGTGGCGCTGGCCACCGGCTTCACCTCGCAATCCAGCTTTGCCCGCGCCTTCCGCACGGCCCACGGCCTGTCGGCGCGTGACCTGCGGCAGGAGAGAGCGCAGCCCACCCATCACTGAAGCCCCAGAACCTTCATCTTTTCCCAAATACTCCGGGGGAGTCGCGCAAAGCGCGACGGGGGCAGCGCCCCCTTCCTGCTAGTAGGGCATGGGATGCGCCCGATGGGCCTCATTGATTTCCGCCAGAATCTCTTCGGATAACTCCAAATCCGCCCCGCGCAAGACGTGCTCCAACTGCCCTATCGTTGTCGCCCCGAAAATCGCCGACATCATGAAGGGCCGCGTGTTGCACCAGGCCAGCGCCATGTGGATCGGATCCAGCCCATGCCGCTGCGCGATCCCCAGATAAGCCGCCACCGCATCGAACACGCGCGGCGACTTGCGTCCGCCCATTTCCGACACCAGCGACATGCGCGAGCCCTCGGGCACCGCCCCGCCCTGATACTTGCCGGTCAGCAAACCCGCCGCCAGCGGCGAAAACGCCATCAGCCCCACATCCTCGTTCACGCTCAGCTCGGCCATGTCGGTATCGAACAGACGACACAGCAACGAATACTCGTTCTGAACCGAGGCGACCCGTGGCCACCCCCTCTCTTCCGCGATCCGCAGCCATTGCGCCGTGCCCCAGGCGCTCTCGTTCGACAGGCCGAAGGCGCGGATGTTACCCTTGTCCACCTGCGCCTGCAGCGCCTGGAGGCACTCTTCCATGTTGGCCAGCGTCTCGGCGCGGTTCTGCTTTGAGGGGTCATAGGTCCAGTTCTGGCGGAACATGTAGCTGCCGCGATTGGGCCAGTGAAACTGGTAGAGGTCGATGTAATCCGTCCTCAGCCGCCGCAAAGAGCCCTCCACCGCCTCGGGGATGGTCTTGCCCGAGATCGGAGCCCCGCCCCGCGCGTGCTGGAATCCCTCTCCCGAGTGCTTGGTGGCCAGGATGTAATCACCCCGTCGGCCGGGATGCGCGGCGTTCCAGTTGCCCAGGATTTCTTCCGTCCGTCCGACCGTCTCTTTCGAAACCGGGTTCACCGGATACATTTCGGCGGCATCGACGAAGTTGATGCCCGCCTCCAGCGCCATGTCCATCTGGGCGTGGGCCTCCGCCTCGGATGTCTGGGTGCCGAAAGTCATCGTGCCCAGGCACAGTTCCGAAACCATCATCCCGGTGCGCCCCAAAGGCTTCCTCTTCATCGCATTTCCTCCTGCCGCAATGGCGCAACCCTAGCGAGGGGGCCGGCGCGGACAAGCCCCCTTGTGCCCGCAAGGAAATTCCGCCAGCGTTCCCCCGAGCACGATGGAGGGAAAGATGCCGCAATCGATCACCAAGGGAATCAAGAGCTTGCTGGCCGAGGCAAACGCGGTCGTCCGGACACTACCCGTTGCCAAGGCCAAGGCGCTCTATGACAATCCCGACTATGTCTTCGTCGATCTGCGCGACATCCGCGAGTTGCAACGCTCGGGCCAGATCCCCGGCGCCTTTTCCTGCCCGCGCGGCATGCTGGAATTCTGGATCGACCCCGAAAGCCCCTACCACAAGGACATTTTCAACCAGGACAAGACCTATGTCTTCTACTGCGCCAGCGCCTGGCGCTCGGCGCTGAGCGCCAAGGTTGCACAGGAGATGGGGTTGAGCCCGGTGATGCACCTTGAGGGCGGCTTCACCGAATGGGTGAAGCAGGGTGGACGGGTCGAGAATAGAGAGTGAGGCGGTGCCTGCTGTCTGGTGACTTTGGCGACTTCGCAAGAGCCAGCGAACCAACAGGCCTTGGTGACGGCCGGTGAGCATGCGTGTGAGGCAGGCTTTGTCCGACCCTCGCCATTGCAGATCGGACCATGGCCGAACTCTGACCCTCGAACGGAGCCGTTGAGAACAAAAAGCGAACGCGCTAAACTCCCCCCATGTCGACTCACCTGCTCAGCCGCAGGCCGGCGCGGGACGTTCCTGCGCTGGCCCTGCATCCCGAAATCAGCCTGCCGCTCGCCCGCGTGCACGAGGCCTGCGGCCCGGCCCGGCGCAGCTTCGCCCTGTGGCTGGCCGGTCGGGCGCAGGGGCCGGTGCTGTGGATCTCGCCCGCGTGGGAGGCCGACCAGCTGAACCCGGACGGGATGATGCCCTTTGCCGATCCGGCCCGGTTCCTGTTCGTGCGCCCCACCCGCCCCGAGGATCTGCTGTGGTGCATGGAAGAGACCCTGCGCAGCGGGGCGGTGCCGCTGGTGGTGGCCGACCTGCCGGGGGCGCCGGGGCTGACGCCGGTGCGGCGGATGCACCTGGCCGCCGAACAGGGCGGCGCGATGGGGCGGGCGCCGCTGGGGCTGCTGCTGACCCCCGGCGAGGGCGGTGCGCAGGGGATCGAGACGCGCTGGCACATGGCCCCGGCGCATCGGGGCGAGGTGTGCTGCTGGACCTTGGCCCGCCGCCGCGCCCGCGCCCTGCCCCCGGCCACATGGCGGGCAACCCAGACCGCCCCACGCACCGGGATGGAACTGGAGCGGATCGGCGGCGAGCCCGCACCAGCGTGACGCCCACGCAAAAGGCCCGCCCCGCGCAACTTGCCACTGGTCAAAGCCCCGCCCCCTCTCTAGCGTGCCCGCATGACGCACCCGATCCATGACAGCCGGTATTCGTGGCTGAGACTGCTGATAACACTCGCCATCGCCACGGTGGCGAATGTCGGCATGTGGGCGGTGATCGTCGTCATGCCGGATATCGAGGCACAGTTCGGCGCCGGACGGGCCGAGGCCTCGATGCCCTACACGCTGACCATGGTTGGCTTTGCCTTGGGCAACATGTGGCTGGGGCAGCTGCTGGACCGGCTCGGCGTGACCAAGGCCCTGATCGGCGCGGCCGTCACGAGTGCAGCGAGCTATGTTCTGGCCACGCTCGCGCCCTCGATGCTGACGCTGTCCGCGGCGCATCTGCTGCTGGGGCTGGGAACCTCTGTCGGGTTCGGTCCGCTGATCGCGGATATCTCGCACTGGTTCATGCGGCGGAGGGGCATCGCTGTGGCGCTGGTGGCCAGCGGCAACTACCTGTCCGGGGCGATCTGGCCGATGGTGCTGGCCGGAATCCTGGCGAAAAACGGGTGGCAGCAGGTTTACCTCGTGCTGGCTGTCATCACGGTGGTGACCGTCATCCCCCTGTCGCTGCTGCTGCGGCGGCAGGTGCCGATCGAGGCCCACGGCACCGCCGAGGCCGCGGCACAGCTGAACGCGCAGAGCGCCGGGTTCTCACCACGTGCCCTGCAATACATCCTGGGGATCGCCGGCATCGGGTGCTGCATCGCCATGTCGATGCCGCAGGTTCACATCGTGGCCTATTGCGTGGGGCTGGGCTATGGCCCCGCCGTCGGCGCCGAGATGCTGTCGCTGATGCTGCTGGGCGGCGTGGTCAGCCGGGTGATCTCGGGACTGGTCGCCGACAGGTTCGGAGGCGTCCGCACCCTGCTGGCCGGATCGGTCCTGCAATGCGCGGCGCTGTTCCTGTTCCTGCCCTATGACGGGATGGTCTCGCTCTATGTCATCAGCGCCCTGTTCGGCCTGGCGCAGGGCGGGATCGTGCCCAGCTATGCGCTTGTCGTACGCGAGTACATGCCCCCGCGCGAGGCCGGCGCCCGCGTCGGCTTCGTCATGATGATGACCATCGTGGGCATGGCGCTGGGGGGCTGGCTGTCGGGCTGGATCTACGACGTGACCGGCAGTTACCAGATGGCGTTCATCAACGGCATTGTCTGGAATGGTCTGAACATCGCGATCATGGTCATGTTGCTGGCCCGCTCGCGCCCCAGGCGCCCGGCGACCCTCGCATGAGCGCGCCAAGGGCCAAAACCGACGCGCCAAGGTCGATTATACACGCGCATCGCCTGACAAGGCCGGCAAGGTAGCCCCATTATGCGCACGATCATAACCTTTGCCGCCCTGTTCCTCTCGGTCATCCTGTTGCAGCTTTCGACCGGCGGCGTCGGTCCATTGGACGCCATTTCCGGACTGAAGCTGGAGTTTTCCACCGAACAGATCGGCCTGCTGGGGTCGGCGCATTTTCTGGGGTTCTTCATCGGCTGCTGGTGGGCACCGCGCCTGATGGGCAGCGTCGGCCATTCCCGCGCCTTCGCGGCCTGCACCGCTCTGGGCGCCATGGGGCTGATCGGCCACACCCTGACCGAAGCCCCCTATGCCTGGGCGGCCATGCGGGTAGCGTCGGGGCTGTGCGTGGCGGGTTGCTATACCGTGATCGAGGCTTGGCTGAACGACAAGGTGACCAATGAAACACGCGGTCGCGCGATGGGGACCTATCGAATCGTGGACATGGGCGCATCGCTCAGCGCGCAGCTGATCATCGCAATTTTGCCGCCGGCCTCATACGTCTCGTACAACCTGCTGGCCATCCTGTGCTGCGCGTCGCTGCTGCCGCTGACGCTGACGCGCGCCAACCAGCCTAAGACGCCCGAAGCCCCGCGCCTGCGCCCGAACCTGGCCTGGCGCTGTTCGCCGCTGGCGGTGGCAGGCGTGATCGTCTCGGCGCTCAGTTCGGCGTCGTTCCGGATGGTCGGGCCGGTCTATGGGCAAGAGGTCGGGCTGGTCGTCGACCAGATCGCCTTTTTCCTGGCGGCCTTCGTCCTTGGTGGCGCGCTGGCGCAGTACCCGGTGGGTTGGCTGGCCGACAAATACGACCGCCGCTGGGTTCTGATCTGGATGTCCGTTGCCGCCGTCGCCAGCTGCGGCGTGACGATGGCCGCCAGCGGCACCGGAACCGTGGGCGTCATGCTGGCCGCCGGCCTGTTCGGCATCACCACCTTCCCGATCTTCTCGATCTCCTCCGCCCATGCCAACGACTTCGCCACCGCCGAACAGCGGGTCGAACTGTCAGCGGCACTCATGTTCTGGTACGCGCTGGGTGCCATTGCTTCGCCTTACCTCTCCTCGACACTGATCCAGCAATTCGGCCCCGGCGCGCTGTTCGCCTTCGTGGCGCTGGGTCATGTGGTCCTGATCGCCTTTGGCCTGGCGCGCATGCGGTCGCGCCCGACGCCCGAGGACCGCACGCACTATGTCTACGCGCCGCGCACATCCTTCACCATCGGCCGTCTGCTGAAACGCTCGCGCGAGGGGCGCTAGGAAACAAGGGCTGGGATTTCCTGATCCGGTTTGATAGAGCGCGCGCAGACAGATAGGCGGAAACGGAAAATGGCTCGAATTCTCATTACCTCGGCGATCCCTTACATCAACGGGATCAAGCACCTTGGCAACCTGATCGGCTCGCAGCTGCCGGCGGATCTGTTCGCGCGCTACCAACGCGGCCGCGGCCACGAGGTCATGTTCCTGTGCGCCACCGACGAGCACGGCACCCCGGCCGAACTGGCCGCCGCAAAGGCGGGCAAGCCGGTGGCCGAGTATTGCGCCGAGATGCACGAGGTGCAGGCCGACATCGCCAAGCGCTTTGGCCTCAGCTTCGATCATTTCGGGCGGTCCTCCAGCCCGCAGAACCACAAGCTGACCCAGCATTTCGCCGGCAAGCTGGCCGAGGCCGGGCTGATCCGCGAAGTGACCGAGAAGCAGGTCTATTCCAACGCCGACGGCCGGTTCCTTCCCGACCGCTATATCGAGGGCACCTGCCCCAACTGCGGCTATGAAAAGGCCCGCGGCGACCAGTGCGAAAACTGCACCAAGCAGCTGGACCCGACCGACCTGATCAATCCGCGCAGCGCGATTTCCGGCTCGACCGACCTTGAGGTACGCGAGACCAAGCACCTGTATCTGCGCCAGTCGGCGATGAAGGATCAGCTGGACGCCTGGATCGACAGCAAGACCGACTGGCCGGTGCTGACCACCTCGATCGCCAAGAAATGGCTGCATGACGGCGATGGCCTGCAGGACCGCGGCATCACCCGCGATCTGGACTGGGGCATCCCGGTCAAGAAAGGCGACGAAGACTGGCCCGGCATGGAGGGCAAGGTCTTTTACGTCTGGTTCGACGCGCCGATCGAATACATCGCTTGCGCCAAGGAATGGGCCGACGCGCACGGCAAGCCGGATGCGGAATGGGAACGCTGGTGGCGCACCGACAAGGGCGCCGACGACGTGCGCTATGTGCAGTTCATGGGCAAGGACAACGTGCCGTTCCACACCCTGTCCTTCCCGGCCACCATCCTGGGCTCGGGCGAGCCGTGGAAGCTGGTCGATTACATCAAGTCGTTCAACTACCTCAACTATGACGGCGGCCAGTTCTCGACCAGCCAGGGTCGCGGCGTGTTCATGGATCAGGCGCTGGACATCCTGCCCGCCGACTACTGGCGCTGGTGGCTGCTGAGCCACGCGCCCGAAAGCAGCGACAGCGAATTCACCTGGGAGAATTTCCAGCAATCGGTGAACAAGGACCTGGCCGACGTTCTGGGCAACTTCGTCAGCCGCATCACCAAGTTCTGCCGCTCTAAATTCGGCGAAGAGGTTCCCGCCGGCGGAGACTACGGCGAACGCGAGCAGGCGCTGATCGAGGAACTGACCAAGCGCATCCGCGCCTACGAGGCGCATATGGAGGCGATGGAAGTCCGCAAATCGGCGCAGGAGTTGCGCGCGATCTGGGTGGCCGGCAACGAATACCTGCAGGCCGCCGCGCCCTGGTCGACCTTCAAGGAAGACCCCGAACAGGCCGCGGCACAAGTGCGGCTGGGCCTGAACCTGATCCGGCTTTACGCGGTGCTGAGCGCGCCCTTCATCCCCGAGACCTCGGCCAGGATGCTGAGCGCGATGAACACGCTCGACACCAGCTGGCCCGAGGACGTGGCTGCTGCGCTGAACGCCCTGCCCGCCGGTCACGCGTTCACGGTCCCGGACGTCCTGTTCGCCAAGATCACCGACGAACAGCGCGAGGAATGGCAGGAGCGCTTTGCGGGAACCCGTTCCTGATCCAAGCCATCGACCGGCAACACGCCAGATCTCAAACCAACCGGCGCGCCAATGACGGAGCGCCGGTTTTTCTTTGGCGCATTGGTCATCTTCAAGACCTTCGGCGCCGATAGAGGCCTCCGGCCGGCAATCCGTCGTTGGCGGCAAATTTTGAGCGCTCCGGCGAAACACCCGAAAAAACAATGCGAAATGCGCTGCAGTTAAGCTTGAGATAACAGGGCAAACCGGCCATCCTGCCGATCAGATATGCCGACTCGGTCGTCCGGTCGGACCCTTCGTTGTACTTTTTTCGCACAGAATACGAGGCTTTCATCATGCCCCTTTCTTTGTCGCCTACAAATTCAGCCTCCCTTGGATTGCCAGGCAGAATCATCCGGTTGGGCGCTGCACTTGCCTGTCTGAGCATCGCAGTGCCGGCTGTTGCGCAGGAACAGGGACAACCTCCGAAAGTCTCGGTCGCCGCGGCCTATACCGAGGAAATCACCGATGAAGCGGTTTTCATCGGCCGGGGTGAGGCGATCGACAAGGTCGATATCGTCGCCCGCGTCAACGGATTTCTGGAAAAGCGGCACGTCGAGGACGGCCAGAAAGTTCAGGAAGGCGATCTGTTGTTCGAGATCGAACCCTACTTTTACCAAGCCGCCTTGGATGCTGCGAATGCGGATCTTGCGCGGGCCGAGGCGAACCTGGAACTGGCCAAGCTTGATCTGACCCGCAAGGAAGAGCTGTTCCAGCGCGGCGCGACACCGGAGGCCGAGCGCGACGTAGCCCGCGCCAACGAGTTGGTGGCCGAGGCCGAGGTTAGGGCAGCTCAGGCGGCAATCCAGAAGGCGGAACTGGATCTCAGCTACACCAAGATCACCGCGCCTTTCTCCGGGCGCATCGGGCGCATCGAAACCAGCGTCGGGGACGTGGTCGGCCCGACGGAGCCACCACTGGTCACACTGGTTCGCGAAGCGCCAATCTATGTGAACTTCTCGCTCACCGAGAAACAGTTTGTTTCCGTCTTGGAGGCATTGGAAGAGAACCCGAATACGCTTGCGGAAAGCGGGAAAAGCCCGGTCGTCAGGCTGACGCTACCGAATGGAAGAGAACTGGACGAGACCGGGAAGATCGTTTTCGTGGACAACCGGATCGACCCGCTGACCGGCGCAATCGCGATGCGGGCAGAGTTCGAGAACAAGTCCAGTCTCATTGTAGACGGAGCGTTCCTGAACGTGCGGATCGAAGCACTTGAGCCGACGCTGCGGGTGCTGGTGCCACAGGCCGCCTTGCAGCGCGACCAACGCGGCGAGTTCGTTCTGGTGGTCACCGACCAGCAAATGGTTGAACAGCGGTACATCACCACCGGAGAGCCCCACGGAACCTCGATGATCGTGCTCGACGGACTGCGAGAAGGCGAAAGCGTGATCGTCGAAGGGCTGCAAAGGGTTCGCCCTGGCGTGGCCGTCGATGCCGTATTGGCAACAGAACAGCCGGGAGAATAACCGATGTTCTCTGCCCTTTTCATCAGCCGGCCAAAGCTGGCCCTGGTCATTTCACTGGTTCTGACCATCATGGGGATGATCGGCTATACAGTGTTGCCGGTGGCGCAATTCCCCGACATCACCCCGCCGGTCGTCAGCGTCTCGGCCAATTACACCGGGGCCAATGCGGGCACCGTGGAAAACACGGTCGCCGCGCCGATCGAGGCGCAGGTCAACGGCGTGGACGACATGATCTACATGACGTCCACCTCCAGCGACAATGGCGCCTACTCGCTGAATGTCACTTTCGAAGTTGGCACCGACCCCGACATTGCCTCGGTCAACGTGCAGAACCGGGTGGCGCAGGCCATGGCCTCGCTGCCCACCGAGGTGACCGCCTCGGGCGTGGTGACGGAAAAGGCCTCCACCAACATGCTGTTGGTGGTCACTCTGACCTCGCCCAACGGCACCTATGACAGCGTGTTCCTGTCCAACTACGCCTCTATCAACCTCAAGGATGCGTTGGCCCGGGTTCAGGGCGTCGGCAAGGCGGATGTTCTGACCAACCTGGAATACGCCATGCGGGTCTGGATGGACCCGGACAGGATGGCAGCCCTGTCGATCACACCGGGCGACGTGATCAACGCGATCCGTGAACAGAACGTCGAGGTCTCGGCGGGCTCGATCGGCGCGCCGCCCGCGCCCGAGGGCCAGACCTTTCAATACACGATCAAGACGCAGGGCCGCCTGACAACGCCCGAAGAGTTCGGCAACATCGTGGTTCGCGCCGGCGACGCCGGTTCGATCGTGCGCGTCAAGGACATAGGGAAGGTCGAACTGGGCGCCGAGTTCTACGCGGCGTCCGGCTTCTTTCAGGGGCAGCCGGCCACGGTTCTGGGTATCTACCAGGCGCCCGGCGCCAACGCGCTGGCGGTATCCGAACGTGTCCGGGCCGAGTTGGAGCGCCTTTCGCGGGCCTTCCCCTCGGACGTGGAATACCAGGTGCCCTTCGACACCACCGACTTTGTCGAGCAATCGCTGAACGATGTGGTCTCGACCCTCGTCATGACCTTCATCCTCGTGATATCGGTCGTGTTCGTCTTTCTGGGCAACTGGCGCGCGACCGTCATTCCGGCGGTGGCCATCCCGGTGTCGCTGATCGGCACCTTCGCCTTCCTTCTGCTGTTCGGGATGTCTCTGAACACCATCTCGCTTTTCGCCCTGGTGCTGGCGATCGGGATCGTGGTGGACGACGCCATCGTGGTCGTCGAAAACGTCGAGAGGATCATTGCCGAAGAGGGCCTCAGCCCCCCCGAGGCCACCCGCAAGGCGATGGGGCAGATTACCGGGCCGGTGATCGCGACCACGCTGGTTCTGCTGGCGGTCTTCGTGCCCGTCACTTTCATGCCCGGGATCAGCGGGCGGCTGTATTCGCAGTTCGCGGTGACGATCTCGACCGCCGTGGTGATCTCGTCGATCAACGCGCTGACGCTGTCGCCGGCGCTGTGCGGTCTGGTGCTCAAGCCCCGCTCGGGACCGCCCAAAGGGCTTCTGGCCCTGTTCGAAGGGCTGATCGGGACGGTCCGCAGCGGCTATGTGTCGATCGTTCGGATGCTGCTGGTGATCCCGGTGGTCTCGATCGGCATCATCGTTCTGATCGCCATGGGTGCCGGGACCATCATGAGCAACACCTCCAAGGGCTTCATCCCGCTGGAGGACAACGGTTACCTGTTCGTGGACGTGCAACTGCCCGACGCGGCGACCCTGACCCGGACCGAAGTCGTGACCGCGCGCGTGAACGAAAAACTGAGCGCCATTCCGGGTGTCGCGAATACGGTTCTGGTCAATGGTTTCTCGCTGCTGAACGGCCTGACGCCAAACGGCGCGATGATCATCGTCAACCTCGACAACTGGGATGACAGGCAGGACGAAGACCTGAGCGCCGACGCCATTCTGCAGAAGGTTCTGGGCGTGGCCTACGGGGAATCCGCCGCCTCGATCGTCGCCTTCAACCCGCCCCCGATCCAGGGCCTCGGCATGTCCGCCGGGGTCGAGATGGAGGTGCAGCAGACCGGCGGCGGTTCTCCGCAGGATCTGGCCGCCGCCGTAGGATCGCTGGTCTATTCCGCCAACCAGCGCCCCGAAATCGCGCAGGCCTTTACGACCTTCCGTGCGAACGTCCCGCAACTCTTCGTCGATCTGGACCGCGAAAAGGCCAAGACGCTGCAGGTTTCGGTCGGCGAGATCTTCCAGACCATGCAGGCGCAGCTGGGGTCGTTCTACGTCAACGATTTCAACCTGTTCGGTCGGGTCTATCGGGTGATGATCCAGGCCGAGGGGTCGTATCGTGACAAGGTCGACGACATCTCGAACCTGTGGGTGCGCTCGACCAAGGGTGAGATGGTGCCGCTGGGCACCCTCGTCGATGTCGAAAACGTGCTGGGGCCGGTGCTGCTGAAACGGCACAACCTGTTCCGCTCGGCCACGGTCACGGCGGTGCAGGCCGAGGGCCTGTCGACCGGCGACGCGATCCGGGTGATGACCGAGGAATCGGCGACCGCGCTGCCCCCGGGCTATGCCTTTGAATGGACCGGCACGGCGCAGCAACAGCTGGCCTCGGGCGGGCTTGTGGTCGTGATCCTGGGGTTGGCGATTCTGTTCGGCTACCTGTTCCTGGTGGGCCAGTACGAGAGTTGGAGCATGCCGGTCGCGATCCTGTTGTCGGTCATCGTGGCCCTGTTCGGCGCGGTGGCTGCCGTTGCCATCGTTGGCAGCGACATCAACCTCTATACCCAGATCGGGATGATCATGCTGGTGGGGCTGGCGTCGAAAAACGGCATTCTCATCGTCGAGTTCGCGATGGAGCAGAGGGCCCACGGGCTTTCGATCCGTGACGCCGCGGCCGAAGCGGCGCATCAGCGGTTCCGGGCCGTGATGATGACGGCGCTGTCCTTCCTGCTGGGGGTGGTGCCCTTGATGCTTGCCAACGGTGCCGGCGCCGCCAGCCAGAAGGCCATCGGCTTTGCGGTCTTTGGCGGAATGCTGGCCGCGACTGTCGTCGGTGTGGTGTTGGTGCCGGTGCTTTATGCGACGATGCAGGGATTCCGGGAATGGATAAAGGGAATTGGCAAAAAAGACCCTGCAACCACGGAAGATACCGCGGCTTGATCCAGGTGATCGGAAGTAACTGGAAAAGCCCCGGCCCTCGGCCGGGGCTTTTTCTCGCGGGCAGTTCGGATGCAGACCAATCTGACCGGTTCAAGTCACGCCGCGCTTGGCGCGTTGCTCCGGCCCTGCCGGGCCATCCAATCGTCAATTGCCGCAACCTGCTCCTGGCTCAGCCGCAGCCCCAGCTTGTTGCGCCGCCAGACCACATCTTCGGCGGTGCGGGCATATTCGCGCGCCATCAACCATGACACTTCGCGCGCAGTCAGGCTGGCGCCGAAATCCTCGCCCAGATCACCTGGGGCCGTTGCCTGCCCCAGCACGCCCCAAGCCTCGGTGCCATAGGCCCGGATCAGCCTGTGCGCCCAGAAGTCGGAGAGAAAAGCATAATCCGCCCGCAGACGCGCAACCAGAGTCGCGAACCCGTCCACGGCAAAGTCGCCACCGGGCAGCGGGACACCCGCAGTCCACGGACCGGGCAGGCCGGGGAAATGGCCGGCCAGCTTGTCCATCGCGTGCTCGGCCAGCCTGCGGTAGGTGGTGATCTTGCCGCCGAACACGTTGAGTACCGGCGCCCCGCCCTGTTCATCGATGCTCAGCACATAGTCCCGGGTGGCCGCCGTGGCGCTGCTTGATCCGTCGTCATAGAGCGGCCGCACGCCGGAATAGGTCCAGACGATATCCTCGCGCGTCACCGGGCGCTTGAAGTATTTCGAGGCAAAGGCGCACAGATAATCCTGTTCTTCCTCGGTGCAGACTGGCGGCACCGACGGGTCGGGATGCTCGCAGTCGGTGGTCCCGATCAGGGTGAAATCCTGCTCATAGGGGATGGCAAAGATGATGCGCCCGTCCTCGCCCTGAAAGAAATAGCATTTGTCGTGATCGTAAAGACGGCGCGTCACGATGTGGCTGCCCCGGTCCAGCCGGACGCCCTCGCGCGAGTCGATGTGGATCCTGTCCTGGATGATGTCACCGACCCAGGGGCCGCCCGCGTTCACCAGGGCCCTTGCGCGAACCGTGCGTGTCTCGCCGTGCTCTCGATCCTGAATGGATACTTCCCACAGCCCCCCTGCCCGCTTGGCCGACAAGACCTCGGTTCGCACGAGAATGGTCGCCCCGCGCGCCTCGGCATCGCGGGCATTGAGCACCACCAGCCGGGAATCCTCGACCCAGCAATCGGAATACTCGTAGGCCCTGCGATACTTCTCCTGCAACGGCTCGCCCTCGGGCGCCGAGCGCAGATCGAGCGTGCGCGTTCCCGGCAGGATCTTCCGTCCGCCAAGGTGGTCATAGAGGAACAGCCCGAGGCAGATGAGCCAGGCAGGCCGCCGCCCCTTCATCCACGGAATGACGCTGCCCAGGATGCGAGACACCGGCGTTTCCGCGTCGAAGCGCATGTCCTTGTGATAGGGCAGAACAAAGCGCATCGGCCAGCTGATATGGGGCATGGCGGAAAGAAGGGTCTCTCGTTCCTTCAGTGCCTCGCGCACCAGCCGGATCTCGAAATACTCCAGATAGCGCAGCCCGCCGTGAAACAGCTTGGTCGAAGCCGAGGACGTGGCTGACGCCAGATCGCCCTTTTCTGCCAGCGTGACAGAAAGACCGCGCCCGGCCGCGTCACGGGCGATGCCGCAGCCGTTGATGCCGCCGCCGATCACAAACAGGTCACAGATGTCGTCGCGTGTATCGTTCACGTCGGTAGCTCCTACAAAGCGGGCGCATGTGTTGGAATCACGCGAATGCATTTCCCATGATCAGCTTTTCTTTTCGTTTTTTTCCGTTTTGGCGTCAATATGCTCTGACATCCCTGCTTCCAGCCCCAAAAGAGCGGACTCGAAAACGCTTGCCGGATATGCCAAAAGGGCAAAAACCTATACTCAAAACGTGGTTCGAGACCCGGTCATGTCGCTATCCTTTCGCCAATCCGACATTCTTGAGATCGCCCGCAGCGAAGGCCGGGTGACCGTGGACGATCTGGCCGAGCGGTTCGGGGTCACGGTTCAGACCATCCGCCGCGACCTGGGCGAGCTGGCCGAGGCCGGCAAGCTGGACCGCGTGCATGGTGGTGCCGTGCTTCGCTCGGGCGTGTCGAACATCGGCTACGAGGACCGTCGCGGCCTGAATGACGCAGAGAAGGCACGGATCGCCGCGCGTTGCGCGGCCGACATCCCCGATGGCGCCTCATTGTTCCTGAACATCGGGACTTCGACCGAAGCGGTGGCGCGCGAACTGCTGGGCCACAAGAACCTGATGGTCGTCACCAACAACATGAATGTCGCCAACATCCTCGTCGCCAATCCCGACTGCCAGATCGTGGTGGCAGGCGGCGTGCTGCGGCGTTCGGATGGCGGGTTGGTCGGCACGCTCACCGCTTCGGTCATCGAACAGTTCAAGTTCGATTTCGCGGTCATCGGCTGCTCTGCCATCGACGCGGACGGGGATCTGTTGGATTTCGACTTTCAGGAAGTCAGCGTAAGCCAGACCATCGTCAACCAGGCGCGGCGCACCTATCTTGTGGCGGATCACTCGAAGTTCCAGCGCACCGCACCGGCGCGAATTGCCTCGCTGTCCAGCGTGAACACGTTTTATACCGATCGCCCCCTGCCGGACGAGTTATCCCGAAAGTGCAGGGAATGGGATACGCACGTCATTCTGAGCGATTGACGGGCACGCCCACGGGGATTGCATTCAGAGAGGATATCCTAGCTGACCGATCAACTGCCATATCTCCCGGTTTGCCAGATTCAGTTGTGACAGCACGTCCTCGATCTTCTCCATCGCTTCGTCATCGACCGTATCCGTGCGCCCCAGCTTGATGCCCGTCTTCCGGTCTGCGATGCGCATCAGGATCGTTTTCGGAGTGCCGCTGTCAGAATCGAACGAGTAGATGCAATGGTTGTACTTGTTTCGGACCCCTGACAGCCTGATCAAACGCTGTGTCTGCTCCAGGATGAGGTCGCGCACCTTGGGGTCGCGCCCATCCATTTTTGCAAGCCGCTCCACCAGATCGACCCGGGCGCGCGTCGTGTTCAGCGTCAGGAATATGATGACCGCGACATCCTTGGTCGTCCCTGTCAGCCCGGCGATCAGATGGATCAAAAGACTTTCGGTATTGGTCCACATGTAGTTCAACCGCCCGACCAGCAGGATCAGGCGGTCGAAGCTGGGATCTGCCGCGCTATCCATGACGCGTTTGACGCGCGTCGGACGGCGCCGCCTCGAAAAAGAAATGAGCTGCGGCCGTCCGGTTGCTGACCCCGAGCTTTCCGACGACATTGTGCATGTGAAGTTTGACGGTATGCTCGGTAATGCCGAGTCTCGACGCAATGACCTTGTTGCTTTCGCCTTTTGACACAAGGCTCAGAACCTGCTTCTCCCGGCGGGTCAGCTTCTCGAAAAGCGCTTTGCGGTCAGGTTCGGTTTTGCCCCCCCCTCCTCCGGACTGTTCTTGCCCGGCAGAGCCGCCGTCAGCCGATTCTTTCGGATCGACCAAAATGGTCGGGAGGAAAAGTTCATCATGCAGCAGCAGACGCAGGATCGAACGCCAGACATCCGGTGTCACATTCATCGGCAGATAGCCGATATCCCCATATTCCCGCCGGTCCCACCGCGCAAACAGCGACCGGGCCACATCCTCCTTTCGATAGGCAAAGGCGATGCGCCCCGATCCGGCAACTTCCAGATACAGCTCCGGCCTGCGCAAGAGATCTTCCGCAAGCAGTTGGTCCACGACCAACACCCGCAGCGACGGGACGTTGCCGCCAAAGACATGCAACGCGCGGTCCAGATTTTCCTGACGACGGACAAGAACTCCAAATTCAGACTGAACGCTTCTCAGGGTCTGATTTGAGAAGAACAATTCCTTTCCCAGGAAAAGCATCGAGATGCCTTCTGCTTCGCGGAATTGATCAGATACTTCACTCGCAACCGGGAGGTTCATAACACTCCTCCAACTAAGATACACAACGGCGGAAAGACCGCCAACAATTGAAAAACTTTCGCACCCAAAACGCGGGGCCAAGTGCCAGACAGAAAAATATTCCGACGCTCAGGGTATCCGAAAGTTCCTCACCGATCAACAGATTGAGGCGGGTCTAAACCCATTTCTTAACCATTTGTTTAGGGTTTAAGCCCGGCGAGGCCGTCTCCTGACCAATAGTTCAGGTCAAGCAAATCGAGGCCGTTATTTGGTGATTTTGCGGCATTTTTTGGGCAACCCGCCTCCAGCACGCCCTTCGCTTGTGCGACTTATTCCTTTTCTTTCAAGCCATTGCAGGAACCAAACCTTTTGATCAGCTAGGCATGCCGACCCCCAACTGCAACGATACTCTGGTTTCATTGGGAAACGTATTTTCAGACCTGCGTGATGCCGACTGCATTTTTCAGCACCAGGCCAGCACACGCCAAATTGATTTGAGCGAAAGGAGGTGACGCACGGAGCAGCCTTAATTCTAGCACAGCAGTACGAGTTCAGGCCGCCGGATATGGCCTGCAGACTGCAATCAACAATCAATCGATATGAAACTCGCCGAATTCTGCCTTGGAGATGACTGGCAGTCCGGCGTCTAACGATCGGATATTTACCATGAGAAGAAACGGACACAATCCCTCTCAAACGACCATTGTGATCGATGAAGTGGAAGTTGAATCCCTCGAAGCAAGCTTCGATACGGACGTCAACGTCGAGGAAGCGTACGTCGAAGCGGACGTGAACGCTCAGCAGCAAGAGCAGGATCAGGACGTCGACAACCGCGTCGACACGTCGGATTCTCAGCAGCAGGATCAGGATCAGGCTCAGTCGACAGACGTTGACAACGAGAACGATCAGGATCAGGACCAGGATCAGGATCAGGACCAACGTCAGGACCAGGCCCAGAACCAGCAGCAACAAAACACCAATGGCGGCGACGACAGCAACGCCAACGCCAACACCAACAACGTCAACATCGACTTTGGTGGCGGCGAGTGGATTCCGCGTGACGACGATCAGGTGGACATCGACATGGATGACGATGCTGAAATCGGCGATGTCATCACTGCTGGAAACGACCTGAACTACGATCCCGGCGACGACATGGACCTGGACATCTCCTTGGATGGTCCGGGCAACGACCTGTCGTCCATCAACAGCCAGATCGCCAGCCTGACCGACAACGACGTGCTCAACGGCGCTTCGGTGTCAAACTCCGGTGAATTCTACCAGAAGGGTGATGCATCCGGCGGCGATGCGGATGCGGATGAAGGCATCAGCACGCGGAACGACGGTGGTGAATCCGGCCAGGGCGGCACCAGCTATGGCGGTGCAGCAGATGGCGGAAAAACCTACGGGGGCGATGCCGACGCCGACAGCGGCGAGACCGGTGACGCGGACGCATGGGATTCCGGCGGCCGCGGCGGTGACGGCGGCGACGCCGACAACGATGTCGATGCCGAAGGCCGGTCGGAAGCGGACGCAGATGGCGACAACGACGGCGCCAACGGCGGCGACGCTGACAGCGACGCTGACAGCGACAACACTGGCGACAGCACTTCCGACGCCCATGGCGAGGCCGGTGACGGCGGCTATGCCGACTCTCATGGCCTGGGCGCTGGCCTTGGATTGTCACTTTCCGGCGCGGGCAGCCGCGCGGACGGCGGTGACAACGACCAGGATTCCGACGCCGACGGCGATGGTGATGCCGACAACGACTCGTCGGCCAGAGGCGCGAATGGCGGCGATGCCGACTCGCAGGCTGACGGCGCGGCCGACAACCGCAGCGAAGCCGACACCGAAGCCAACGACGCCACTGCCGGCAGCAACGATGCCGACGGCGATGCCGACAGCGATTCCGACAGCGATGCTGACGGCGATGGCGGCAACGGTGAAGGCGGCTTTGCAGGTCTCGTCGAGGCTGCGGTTGCCGCGCTGTATCAGGAAATCACCGGCGACGCCGAAGATGACAATGAAAACAAGGGCGACGCGGAAGCCGACACAGCCGGCGGCAATACCCTTGACGCGGGCGACGGAAATGGCGGCGACGGCGCGGGCAACGCGGCAAGCAACGCCGATGCCCAGGGCGTAGGCGACCAGTCCACGGGCGATGGCCCGAATGTCAACCAGGCCCCCGGTGACGTCAACGGCACAGCCAATGCAGCTGTGGACGCTGACACCATCGCCGGCAACGGCGGCGCCAACAACGCCAATGGCACGGCAAACGGCACCGGCACTGCAGATTCGGGGAATGAAGGCCGCGCCGGAGACGGCGGGACCGGCACTTCGACGGCCGACTCCGCAGGCAGCGGCGCGGGCAATGCCGACGTGATGAGCGGCGGCGGCGGCGGCGGCGGCGCGGATGTCTTTGCAACCGCGGACACCGACGGAACGGCCGACAGCCTTGCCGAAGCCATCGCCGGCTACGGCGGCACCCAGAGCGCCGACAATGACGCCACCTCGGCCGGATCGGGCGAGGCCAGCGGCCAAGCAGGCGGCGGCGGCGGCGGCGGCGGCGAAGGCGGCACGTCGATGGGCGGAACCTCCGGCTATTCGATGGCCGATGCCATGTCCGGTGACACCTACGGCGGCGCGACCGACGGCGGCGATTCTGCTGGTGCCTATTCGGGCGACGGCGGAGCCGGCGGCAACGGCGGCGCATGGGGCGCGAACAACGGTGGCGACGGCATCGTCACTGGCGAGTCCTACGCCTCGGCAGCCGCAGTGGTCGACACCTCGGCCTTCAACCAGTCGATCGTGATGGGTGCCAATGTTCTCGGCAACAACGTCGACACGACCATGGTTGGCGGTTCGATGACCTCGTCCTACGCAAGCGACGACACCGACGTCTAAGAACGCCCAATTCGCAGCACCCAGGGCCAAATTCTTGGCCCTGGGACACCCTTCATTCCCGATGCCCTACATCCGGCATCGGCCTGGGCGGCAAGGAACACCATCATGGCGCTCGACAAGATTACAGAGACGATTGCTCATTTTATCGGCGTATTTGACCTGACGAATGAACAAGCCAGGCTTCGCGAACAATACGAGGAGTTCACGGCACTCAGGCGGCAGGCAGAACTGGACAAGCTGGCGGACCCGACGAAGATAGATATCAATTCGGATCTTGAGCTGAAATCGGGCGAGTACAAGCCACTGCCCCATGAGCTTCAGGAGGCCCCTTCCGAGGACGCCCCGATAGCTCCGCAGGTTTCCCTGCCCGATGAAAGCCTGCCCCCGTCGCAGGCTCCGCTTGGCAACGAACAGACCGAAGTGGTCGAACAGCAGGGCGGCGGTGACGTTGACGTCCAGCAGGTGGCGATTGCGGCACATGCCAGCCAGGCAGCGGACCCCGATCCCGTAGATGAATTTCAGGGCTCAGCTTTTACCTTCACGGCCCAGTATCTTTACCTGAGCGACAATGACACCCTGGGCCAGGGGGATTTTCGCGATGTCGGCGAAATGATCGAACAGATCGTGGCCGCACACATGCAGGCAGAGATCCTGCATGCCATGCCGGTTCCGGTATCGGCCATCGGGCATTTTCTCTCCATCAGCAACGTCGAAGCCCTGGCCGAGGCGATGCGCGCAGAGTTCAACACAGAGGTTGATGGCGTCACGATCCACCGTTTCTACGGCGAGGATGCGCTCGGCACGGTCGTGAACGGCGAACATGTCGAGGAAATGCCCGAGTGGGAGACGCTCCTACCGCTTTTCCACCAGCCAGATGATACTGAAAGCACAGAGGACGAAGTATCCGCCTATCCAGAGGAATGGGACCAATCGGAGGATCTGGAATTCGAGACAGGCCACACCGTGATCACCGGTGGCAACCTTCTGATCAACGAAACGGACATCTCGATCGGCTGGGTTGACGCGCCCTTCATTGCTCTCGGCGGCAAGCTCATGGAACTCACCATGATCAGCCAGGTGGCCGTCGTTTCCGACCGCGATCAGGGGGCCCAGGGGCAAAGCACCTCCGGAACGCAGGTCGTGCAGGCGGCTCAGATCGAGAACGAGAGCAACGCCGCGCCCTGGCTGCCAGAGGATCCAACCGGCGATGCGCAACCGACCTTTGCGAACATCGACTGGATCACGGGCGATCTGCTTGTCGCCAACTTCGTGAAACAAGTCGCCGAAGCGACCGATATTGATCACATCAACACGGAGATATCCGCCACTTCGAGCTATTTCGCGCTCGGCGACAATGAACTTGTCAACAGCAACAAGATCGTGGAGGTCGGCAGCTACTACGACATGATCCTGATTGGCGAGGACATGATCTCGGTCGACATGGTTTTCCAGACGCTCGTTTTGAATGACGACGACCATTCGACCGACGCGCCGGAACTGCTGGCCGCTGTCGAAGACGAGGAGGAAGAAGCACCCGGCCCCTCTTCGACAACTGCACCGGACGAGGGCAACCTGTTGATGAATCAGGCCAGCCTGAAGACCTTGGGCGAAGACAGCAAGGAAAGCATTTCCGCAAGTCTGAGCGACATGCTGACAATAGAGGACTCGAACCAGGAGGCCTTGGAGCAGGCGCTGCTGAATGACCCGATGTTTGCCGGGCTCGAGCAGTTGCGGGTTCTCAAGGTCGACGGCAGCCTGCTGCAGGTGAACATCATCGAACAGGTGGGCATTCTGGCCGATCAGGATGATGTGCAGGTGATCGGCCCGGGCAAGAGCGGACTGCATACCGTCAAAAGCAGCAACGCCCTGCTCAACAAGGCAAATATCACCAAACACGGTGTCGATTCCGTCGTCATGGCGAATTCGGACACCTATTCGGATTTGCTGCTGCATCAGGCCAGCCTGATTGACACGCCTGAAACCGAGAGCGGCGACGAACTGGTGAACGAGGCCATCGCCTTCCTGATGGAAGACGACCTCCTTCCGGAAGCGGCGCACAACGGAAAAGGCTTCGACAAGTCCATTGCCAAGGACATGAACCAGTTTGATGACGCTGATGGCATGCAAAACATGCTTGCATGACGCCTCTGTTACGAATGCGAGTTTTTAAAAGGTTACAAATATGGCAACGGTTAATTCGTCACGACGCCCCCAATTCGACGAGCCGCTTGAACAACCGAACAAGGCGAACTTGAGCAAGCCTTCAGTGAAAGAGGTGAAACCGGCGAACAGCTGGGCTGGCTCTGAACCGGGAAAGTCAAAGCCGTCCAGGCTGGTGCTGTCGTCTGACTTTCGTGTTGCACGCGGAGAAAACGAAGATCGTGTTTCGCCCGACCGGCGTCCCTCCGATGCCGGACAAGACGGCGCCAATGTCACCGCCGAACCGGCTGTGGCCGAACGTGCCGACCCGAACAAGCTTTTGGAACAGACCGTTCAACCGTCCCCCCCATCGCGGGCAGGTTCCGAAAATCGGGTCGGCACGACCATCGAAGGCAAGGCCAACCAGCCGGTGCTCAAGTCCGGTGGCGGCGGCGGCAACAACGGTGGCCCGCCCCGGTCCTTTCACCGACGCACCCCGCCCGAAGACTTCCAGAACCTGTTGCGAACCGCCCTGCGGGCGGTCAGGCGCAACCTCGGTTTCGTGCTGGTTCTCACTTGTGCGACCAACCTGCTGGTTCTGGCGATCCCGGTCTACCTGTTTCAGATCAGCGACCGGGTTCTGACCAGCCGGTCTCTGGACACGCTGATCATGCTGACCATCATCGCACTGGGAGCCGTGGCCTTCCAGTCCGCGTTCGACGCCATCCGCCGCTTCATGCTGATGCGCACGGGGGTTGAAGTTGCCGCGCGTCTCGGCGCGCCTATCCTGAGCGCCGCAGCGCACGCGTCGCTGCACGGCTCGGGGCGCGAGTATCAAACGCTCGGTGACTTGCAGCAGGTACGCGGATTTCTCGTGTCGGGGACTCTGATCTCGTTCCTTGACGTGCCTTTTGCCCCCTTGTTCATTCTGATGATCTTCCTCGTACATCCAGACCTGGGAATGATCGTGGTCGTGACGGCGCTGGTCTTGATGACGATCGCGCTGATCAACCAGAAAATGACGGCCAAACCTTTCGCCGAGGCGAACCAGGCTCAGTCCAAGGCAAACCTGCACCTCGATTCAATGTCCCGAAACAGCCAGATCATCAATGCCATGGCGATGATCCCCGAGGCCGTGCGGATCTGGGGCCGAGACACGGCCGCCTCGCTGACCTGGCAGGTCAGGGCACAGGATCGCAACATCGTCTTTGCCGCAGTCTCGCGCACGGTGCGCCTGTTCACCCAGATCGGCATTCTCGGCTGGGGCGCATTCCTGGCTCTGCAGGGTGAAATCACCGGCGGCATGGTGATCGCGGCATCCATCATCGCCGGCCGCGCCTTTGCGCCGATCGAGGGCTCCATCGAGGGGTGGAACACGTTCCTTCTGTCCCGCGGTGCATATGGGCGCATCCGCAACCTTCTTGCCAATTCTGCACTGCAATACGAAAAACTGCGCCTTCCCCGCCCCGAAGGACGTCTGGACGTGGAGCGTCTGCTTTATGTTCCAGGCGGGACAAAACGCGTGGTTCTCAACGGAATAACCTTCTCGCTCAGCCCTGGCGAAACGCTTGCGATCATCGGAAATTCCGGTGCCGGCAAGACGACGCTGGGCAAGACGCTGGTTGG
Organism: Ruegeria marisrubri; assembly: GCF_001507595.1. Taxonomy (GTDB): domain Bacteria; phylum Pseudomonadota; class Alphaproteobacteria; order Rhodobacterales; family Rhodobacteraceae; genus Ruegeria; species Ruegeria marisrubri. The sequence continues at coordinate 355,048 of NZ_LQBQ01000012.1, read as the reverse complement.
CTCGATCCTGCCCACTTCGGGCAGCGTCCGGCTGGATTTGATGGACATCCGCAACTGGGATCCGCGCCAGTTCGGTGAAAGCATCGGGTATCTGCCGCAGGACGTGCAGCTGTTCCCCGGCACCATCAAGGAAAATATCGGCCGGATGCGCGACGACGCCACTGACGAGCAGATCCACGATGCCGCTGTCCTGGCCGATGTGCACAACATGATCGCGACCTTGCCGCAGGGCTACGAGACGGTCGTGGCCGCCGATGGCTCGCCGCTGTCGGGCGGCCAGAAGCAACGGATTGCACTGGCCCGGGCCTTCTTCGGAAATCCGCGCATGGTGGTGCTGGACGAGCCCAACTCGAACCTTGACGTGGCCGGTGACAAGGCGCTGGCACGGGCCATCGAGCAGGCCAAAGCCAACAAGATCACCGTCGTGGTGATCACCCAGAAACCGACACTCCTGAATGTCGTCGACAAGATCATGCTGCTCAACGACGGGCGCGTGGCGCTGTTCGGTGAACGCGACAAGGTCCTGCAACAGTTGCACGGTTCCAAGGTACCGCCGGAACTGAAAGGCAATCAGGGGGGTGAAGAGAAATGACCGATCTGACCCAATCAACTGATCCGACACTGTGGTATTCGAATGTGCCCCGCTCCATCAATCGCCTGATCTGGATCGGGATGCTCTTGCTGGCCGTCTGCTTTGGCGGCTTCGGGGTTTGGTCGTTCACGGCCCCTCTCGCAGCCGCCGTGATCGCGCAGGGCAGTTTCGTTGCCACCGGTCGCAACAAGATCGTCCAGCACTTGGAGGGCGGCATCATCGACAAGATTCTTGTCGCCGAAGGCCAGACTGTCCAGGCCGGCGATATACTGGTGACGCTGGACCGGACATCGGCCGAATCCAACGAGCGCGAACTGTTCATTCGCAAGATCCGCCTGCAGGCCATGGCCGAACGGCTGCTGGCTGAGTATCACGAGGAGGACAAGCTCGAATTTTCCGACGAATTGATCGCTGCTTCAACGGACACCGAGGTGGCCTCCATTCTGGATTCCCAGAAACTGACTTTCGAAGTGTCCCGCAAGACCCTGTTGAACGACATCGCCCTGCTCGAACGCAACATGGAAGCCCTGAAGATCCGGGAAAGTGGTTTCGCGGGGCAGCTTGAGGCGTTGAAGCTGCGGTCGGAAATTCTGAAGGAGGAATTCGAAACCAAGAACTCACTCTTTGAAAAGGGGCTGGTCCGAAAGGGCGAACTGAATACGATCCGGCGGGTGCAGGCCGAGGCTGACGGTCAGCTGGCGCGGCTGCAGGCCGAGATCAACGAAATCAGCCAGATGTTGCTGAAATACCAGGAACAGATCACCAGAACCCGCTCGGCCTACCGCCAGGCGGCGCTGGACGAGCTGGGCCTGATCGAGGCGGATCTGGAAAGCGTGCGCGAAAAGGCTCTGCAAGCCCGGAGTGTGCTTGACCGCGCCGTCGTCAGAGCCCCCGTCGCGGGAACCGTTGTCCGCCTGCACTTCTTCACCCCCGGCGGCGTGATCGAAACCGGCGAGCCAATCGCGGAGATACTGCCGGCGGATGCGCCGCTGATCATCGAAGCACAAATTCCGAGGACGGACATCGACACCGTTGTCACCGGACAGCAAGCGACGGTGCGGCTGGTGGCACTGAACCAGCGCACGACCCCTGTCCTCTATGGCGAGGTTTTCTACGTGTCGGCGGATGCCCTGCTGGAGGAAACATCCGGGATTCCGCAAGAGGTTTATCTGGCGCGGATTTCCCTGACGCCCGACGAAATCGATCGGGTCCGCGGGTTCATCCCGACACCGGGGATGCCGGCCGAGATCATGATCCAGACCGAAGAGCGAACCTTCGCCGCCTATATCGCGAAGCCGATCGTCGACAGCATGTCCCGCGCGTTCCGCGAAAACTGAACACGGGCGATCACCCCGACCAAATATCAGTGCGCTTGGCCCCTTGGCCAAGCTGCGCAGCGCGAAATCCCATAGGCCATGGAATCCTGCGCGACCATTGCCTTGACGGGTGTTTTCGCACTTCACGGGGGGGCTAGGAGTGGTACCGCCTCCCTGGCTTGAACAGGGGACCTCTGGATCCACAATCCAGCGCTCTAACCAACTGAGCTAAGGCGGCACTTGTGAGGGGCGATGTAACCAACGCGCCGGGGGATTGCAAGGGGAATATGGACGAAATTTCCTCCCGCGCGGGTCAAGACAACCCCAAGGCTTCGAGCCATTTTGCAGACTGTCGAACATTGTCCGCATACGGCCGCAAAGGCGCACCCCCAACATGGTCTTCAGTCACCGAAAGAATATGTGGGGCGCTTGATTCTCAAGCATTTGCAGGTTAGCAGGAACGCTCATTCCGGAGGGTGACATGGGCATCAATACCGAGCGCGACATCGAAGCGAATCTGCAGATCGGCCCGACCGACAAGGGCATGGTGCGCCTCTTCATCGAAGCGGACGGCATAGAAATCCCGATGGATTTCGACCCCGAAGAGGCCGACGAGATCGCCGAAGAAATCCGTGCCGCTGCGCAGGCCGCCCGCAGCCTCAAGGGCTGACGTCAAAGCCTCGGATCGCGCAGCGCCCTGAGCCTGCGCGCGGCATCCATTGCAAATTTCTGGACCATCTTCTTGCGCCGCGCCGGCGCCAGTTTGACCTCGGGCGCCATGCGGATGATCTCGGCATCATAGGCGTCTGCGATGATCAGACCGGTCTCCACCGGCAACAGATCGGTCGGAAACTCGGTGTCCACCGCCCAGAAGAACCGATCGCACCAATCAAGGTATCCCTGCCATTTCGAATCCGCCTGATAGTCGGCGCGGCTCGACTTGCACTCGATCACCCAGAGTTCGCCTTTCGGCCCCAGCCCCATCACATCGACCCGCAGACCGCGCGTGGGCACGAATTCCTCAACGGAAACAAAGCCATGACTGGCCAGATGACGGGCCACCCCACGCGCGAGTCTCTGTCCGGGCTGCAGTTCCAAGGTCATGGGCAAAATGTGAACAATAAGTGAACAAAAATCAAGGGCGCGTCCGTGCCTCACACCCTGACCGCTCGCGCGGGCCACTGGGCAGGGCGATGCGGGATACAGTTTTCGCCTTCCCCCTTGTGCAAACCGTCCGCCCCCCCTAATTAGGCGTGTGGCGGGTTCTGCCCTTCTCGTGTCAGGCAGCATTCCGGTGGCCTTAACCATTTCCGAGGGAGCTGGCTCTGTTCAGGTCCTGGCCTGATTACCTGGCGCCCACCTGTACATGCAGGTCCTCGGGAATCAACGCCCCACGGTTGACCGGCGGTCCCGCCACTTCTCCCATCCAGATTTTCAGGATATCAGCGCTGCGCACGCGCTTCCTGCTTGACCGGTGCAGGCTTGAGGCCATGCGCCACGGGTGCTCCCCCGCGCGGACCCTTCGGCTTTTCCGCCATGTTCATGATGGCCCAGGCAAACTGAACACCGGCGAAAACGATGCCGTTCATGAACCAGATCATGCCCAGCGCGATCAATCCGCTATCGGACCCGGTTATCAGATGCCGCAGGTTGGCCACGTTCAGAGCAAGCAGCAATCCCACGAACACGGCCGCGACGGCAAATCCGATGGCAACCTGGGTGATGTAAAGGCGGATCAGTTTGGGCATGGTGAGTCTCCTTGCGCTCTGACATTCAGTTTAGCGCATATCAAACTCAGGTAAAGCACCCGGACGGAAAATCAGAACGCCTCGGGCCGGGCCTCGCGCGCCATGTGATCCAGAACGGCGTTGACGAATTTCGGCTCCTTGCCTTCGGGAAAGAAGGCGCGTGAAATATCGACGAACTCGTTGATGACCACCTTGGGGGGCGTATCGCCTTGCGTCAATTCTGCCCCCGCGGCGCGGAACGTTGCGCGCAGCGTCGGGTCGATTCGCGCGATCGGCCATTTCGCAACCAGCGCCCGGTCGGTCATCTGGTCGATCGGCGCCTGGTAGTTGACCGCGTCATCCACCAGCTTGCGGAACAGCGAGATGTCGCCCTCCAGCATTTCCTCGCCCTCGTAGACCGCGCCGAACCGGTGATCCAGAAACTCGTTGACCACCTGCTCGGTCGTCTGGCCCGACTGCTCCATCTGGAACAGCGCCTGCACGGCGTAAAGCCGCGCGGCGGATTTCATCAGGCGTTTCCGGTTGGCCGGTTTCGGCGTGTCTGTCTGGGTCATGCTGTCGTTGATCCGTTGCTGTCGCCCGCCACGAGGATGGACTCGGACGGCGGCTTGAACCCGACGCCCTCTTTCGAAGCGCCCCACTTACGTCTGAGTGCGATCAGATGCAAGGCCGCAGCCGCCGCGCCGCCGCCTTTGTTCTGATCGGCCGGATCCGCGCGCACTTCGGCCTGTCTGCGGTTTTCGACGGTCAGGATGCCGTTGCCGATGCAAAGCCCCTGCAGCCCCATCAACTGGATCGCCCGGCTGGAGTCGTTGCAGACCGTATCGTAATGGGTGGTCTCGCCCCGGATGACACAGCCCAGCGCGACGTAGCCGTCAAAGTTGCATTGGCGATCGGCCATGGCGATCGCGGTCGGCACTTCCAATGCACCAGGCACCTCGACGATTTCCCAGCTGCCGCCCACGGCTTCGATCTCGGCCTTGGCGCCGGCAACCAGGTTGTCGGCAATGTCCTTGTAATACGGCGCCACGACGATCAACAGCTTGACCGGCTTGTCGAATTCGGGGCGCGGCAGGATGTAGTGGCTTTCTTGTCCGGCCATGATCATTCGTCCTTCAGGATCGGTCGGGTCCCGACGATGGACAGCCCGAAGGCGTCCAGACCCAGATACTTGGTTTCGGGGGAATCGGTCAGCAGGATGAGTTCATGCAGCCCCATCTTGGACAGGATCTGCGCCCCAAGACCGGTTTGCTTGATGGTCCGGGGCCCTTCGTCGTCGCTGGCATACAGAGAGTTCCGCGGCTGCCGGAACAGGCACACGACACCGCGGCCTTCTTCCGCGATCTTCTCCATCGCGCGGGGCAGCTCGTGCGGGGATTTCGGGCCGATGCCCAGAACGTCCGACGCCTCGTGCAGCGCGTGGGTGCGGGTCAGAACCGGCTCGGGCGTGGTGATGTCGCCCTTGATCATCACCACATGCTCGATGCCGTGGGTCTGGTCGGTAAAGAGGCGCAGTTCCCATTCACCGCCGTATTCCGAGGTGACGACCTCGCGCGAGGTTTCGACCACCAAGTTGTCGTTGCGCGAGCGATAGGCGATCAGGTCGCTGATCGTGCCGATCTTGAGCCCATGTTCCTTGGCGAAGTCGACCAGATCGGGCAGTCGCGCCATGGTTCCGTCCGGCTTCATGATTTCGCAGATCACGCCCGAGGGGTTCAGCCCCGCGAGCCGCGAGATGTCGACCGCGGCCTCGGTATGGCCGGCCCGGACCAGCACCCCGCCCCGCTTGGCGCGCAGCGGAAAGACATGGCCGGGCGTGGCCAGATGCGCCATCGTGTTCTGTTCGTTGATGGCGGTCGCGATGGTCAGCGCCCGGTCGGCGGCGGAAATGCCGGTGCTGACGCCCTCGCGCGCCTCGATCGAGACGGTAAAGGCCGTCTCGTGCCGCGACGAGTTGTTCACCGCCATCATCGGCAGGCCCAGACGGTCGATCCGCTCGGCCGTCATCGGCAGGCAGATCAGCCCGCGTCCATGGGTGGCCATGAAGTTGATCGCGTCGGCATCGGCGAACTCGGCGGCGATGCACAGGTCACCCTCGTTCTCGCGATCCTCGTGGTCGACAAGGATGTACATCCGGCCCTGACGGGCCTCTTCGATGATCTCCTCGATCGGGCTGATCGCATCGCGCAACTGGGCCTCGACCGGGCCGGGGGTCTCAAAGCTCATGGGGCAGCCTTTCGCAGAGCATGTCTTGCATGGCGGGATAGACCACCCGGGCCGCAAAGACCAGACCGCAAACGGCATCGAGGGGACTGGACGCGGCGTTGCCACGGGCGCTAGCGTGCGGCGGAGGAACAAGGAGGACGATATGCGCCTGTCCCGCATGATCACTGCCGTCGAAGCCCATGCCGAGGGAGAGCCCGGTCGCGTCATCACCGGCGGTCTGCCCCACATGCCGGGCAATTCGGTGTTCGAAAAGATGCAGTGGATGCAGGAAAACCTGGACGAGGTCCGCCTGTTGATGCTGCGCGAGCCGCGCGGCAATCCCGGCCTGTGCTGCAACGCGCTGGTGCCGCCCTGCGATCCTTCGGCGGATGCCGGCTTCATCATCATGGAGCAGACGGAATACCCGCCGATGTCGGGCTCGAACACGATCTGCGTGGTCACGGTGCTGCTGGAAACCGGCATCCTGCCGATGGTCGAACCGGTCACCGAACTGACACTCGAAGCCCCGGCGGGCCTGATCCGCGTTCGGGCGGAATGCAGCGACGGCAAGGTCACGCGGGTCGAGTTCCGCAATGTCCCCGCCTTTGCCGTGCACCTCGATGCGCCGGTCGAGGTTGCGGGGCTGGGCACGGTCACCGTGGACGTGGCCTGGGGCGGGATGTTCTTCGTTCTGGCCGAGGCCGAAAAGCTGGGCGTGTCGCTGGACGCCGGAAACGGGGCCGAGATCGTCCGGGTCTCCGAGGCGATCCGCCACGCGACGGCCGAGCAACTTCCCGTGTCACACCCCGACAACCCCGCGATCACCGGGCCGACGATCACCAATCTCTGGGGCGCGCCGGTCGGCGAAGGCACGCATGGGCGCGGCGCGATCACCCTTTCGACCGGCCCGTTCGATCCGGCCAGACCGCAGGATGCCTCGGGCATTCTGGACCGTTCCCCCTGCGGCACCGGCACCTGCGCCAAGATGGCGGTTCTGCACGCGCGGGGTCTGCTGGGCGTGGGCGAGAACTATGTGAACGCCGGCCCGCTGGGCACCACCTTCACCGGGCGCATCGTCGAGACGACCACGGTCGGCCCCTACCCCGCCATCGTGCCGACCCTGTCCGGGCAGGGCTGGATCCACGGAACCGCCAACTGGACACTTGATCCAACCGATCCCTTCCCGTCGGGCTATACCGTCGGCGACATGTGGTAAGGCGCGGGCCGGCCGCACCCGCTCAATTGCGCGCCGCAAAAATACCCGAATGGCGTCCATGAACGGTCAAACTGCAGCAGCACAGTCCCTTCCGAGTCCTCTCGAATGTGATCCGGAGAACAGACACCTGCCATGACCATGCAGATCGAGCTTCCCGCCCAGCGATCCTTGCTGGGAGCCATATTCTGGCGGAACCGGCTTTTCCTGTCGATTGTGGCGCTGTACGTCCTGGCCGGAGTGGGGGTGAGCCTCGCCAAGAATGTTTCGTTCTGGTCCGGCACGGTTCCGGTTCTTCTCGGCATCCTCGACATCTTCAAGCTGATGCTGATTTCCTTTGCGACGATCTGGATAATCTGGCGGTTCATCTACGCGGCGACGTCCGTAAAGCCCGAGAAGCCCATCCACTGGCTGCTCGCCGACCTGCGCGGAGCCGTGCTGAATTCGATGAACCTGGTCGATGGCACGCTGTGCTTCATGGCCGTCGGCTTCATGGCGGCCACCTTCACCTTTTTCAAAGACCTGATACCCAGCTTTCAGCCGTTCTCGTGGGATCCGCAATTCGCCGAGCTTGACCGTTTCCTGCACGGCGGGGTGGACGCGTGGACGTTGCTCTGGCCGGTATTCGGGACTCCGCTTTTCACCACGGTGCTGAACGCGGCCTATCACGCGTGGTTCATCCTGCTTTACGTTGCCGTGTTCGTCGCCGCCTTCGATCGGCGCGATCCCGAGAGATCAATGGCGTTTCTGGTGGCCTTCTCGCTGACCTGGATCGTCGGAGGCACCGTTCTGGCAACGCTGTTTTCTTCCGCCGGCCCCGTGTATTATCAGGCCTTCGGATTTGGGGACACTTTTGCCGCGCAAATGCAGAAGCTGGCGGAGTTGAACGAAATCAGCCCGGTCTGGTCGCTTGAGGTACAACAGATCCTGCTGGACAACTACAGGGCGGACGGCCCGGTCCGGGGTATTTCCGCAATGCCCAGCATGCATGTGGCCACAAGTGTGCTCTTGGCCCTCTTCGCCTTCAGCTATTCCCGTGTATTGGGTTGGGCAATGGCCGTTTTCGCGGGCTCGATCCTGATCGGATCGGTGCATCTTGGGTGGCACTATGCGGTCGACGGCTACTTTTCCATCGTGATCGCCGGCATCTGCTGGTGGTTCGCCAAAACGCTCGCCAAAAGGTTTTCCGACCCCTCGTACTAACTCCAGTCGGCCAGGCGCGCCACGTAACGGGCCAGCGTGTCTATTTCCAGGTTCACCCGGTCACCGACGGCGACCTCGCCCCAGGTGGTCGCCTCTTTGGTGTGGGGGATGAAGTTGATTCCGAACTCGCAGCCCTCGACATCGTTCACCGTCAGCGAAGTGCCGTTCAACGCCACCGATCCCTTGGGCGCAATGAACTTCGCCAGGTCCTTTGGCGCGCGCAGGGTGACACGGGTGCTGTCGCCCTCGTCAACGACAGAAACCACCTCGGCAACGCCGTCCACGTGCCCCGAGACGATGTGACCGCCCAACTCGTCACCGACCTTCAGCGCCCGTTCGAGGTTCACGCGCTTGCCAACCTTCCAGTCGCCCAGATTCGTCTTGGACACGGTTTCGGCGCTGATCTGAACGTCATACCAGTCCTCGCCCAGAGCGATCACCGTCAGGCATACGCCATCGCTGGCGATGGATGCGCCGATGTCGATGGTGCCGGTGTCGTAACCCGTCCGGATACGGGCGCGAAGATCACCCTTCTGCTCCAGTTCGATCACGGTGCCGATATCGGAGATGATCCCAGTAAACATCTTGGTAACCCTCTTGGACCTAGCCTCAGGTGCCGAGGTAACGATATGAGCGCGCCCCGGCAAGCCCTGCCTTGCCAGCAAGAGGTGAGGCGTCCATAAATTTCGTTGAGCGAAGAGAGGCCGAGCCGCACACCATGAACCGGAACAACCCGACACCTGCCAGCTCGGCCGAGACTCGCGTCTTTCTTTTCCTGCAAGGCCCTCACGGCCCGTTCTTTCATTCCTTGGGCCGCATGTTGCGCAAGACCGGCGCCGCTGTCTGGCGTGTCGGGTTCAACGCGGGTGACCGTGCCTTCTGGTTCGATCGACGCAGCTATATCCCCTATTTCGGCCGCCCAGAGGACTGGCCCGCAACATTTCAGAAGCTGCTGGACCAGCTTGGCGTGACCGACGTCATCCTTTACGGCGACACCCGGCCCGTTCACGCCACCGCGGTGGAAATCGCCAGAAACCGGGGATTGCAGATTCACGTCTTCGAAGAAGGCTACCTGCGCCCGTGGTGGATCACATATGAGAGGGGTGGTTCGAACGGCAACTCGCGCCTGATGAGCATGGACATCGACGACATGCGCAAGGCGCTGACCCATTCAGACGCCGAAGCGCCACCGCCCCCGGCCCATTGGGGCGACATGCGCGAACACATCTTCTACGGCGCGGTTTACCACTGGTTCGTGATGTTCGCGAACCGCAAGTATCGAAACTTCCGCCCGCATCGCGCTCTGACTGTCGCGCAGGAATTCCGCCAGCATTTCCGGCGCCTTCTGCTGATGCCCGCACATCGGCTGGAACGCATCTGGGCCACGGCCCGGCTTCACCGGAGCGGCGCTCCCTATCATCTTGTCCTGATGCAACTGGCGCATGACAGCTCGGTGCAGAGCCATTCTGACTTTGACTGCGCGAGCGGGTTTCTGGATCAGGTTTTCAGAGGCTTCGCCAAGGGCGCCCCCCGCCATCATCACCTGGTCATCAAGGAGCACCCCCTGGAAAGCCAGGGCACGGCTCTGCGCCGCGAGGCACGCCGGCTGGCCCGGCTGCACGGGATCTGTGATCGGACGCACTATATACCCGGCGGCAAGCTCGCGGCGCTGCTGGACGACGCCCGCTCGGCAGTAACGATCAACTCCACCGCCGGCCAGCAGGCGCTCTGGCGCGGCATCCCGCTCAGGGTCTTCGGCCGATCGGTCTATGACAAGCCCGAGATTGTCTCGACGCAACCGATCGACCAGTTTTTTGACCGGCCCCAACGCCCCGATGGCGCTGCCTATCGCGCCTATCGCAGATATCTTCTCGAAACCAGCCAGATACCCGGGGGATATTACTCCCACAGAGGCAGACGGCAGCTGTTGCGGCGGGTCGCTGACAAGATTCTGAGCCAGAAAGATCCCTATGAGGCGCTTGAAGCCGGACAATCGCTCCCAAAGCCCCAGTTGCGGGTGGTCAAGTGACATTCCCGCGGGCCCGAGGCTGGATGTTGAAGAACGAAGCCGATAGATTGCCGATAGAATCCGTAGCAGCAAGAACAATGGTTGAGGAACCTCGGCGGTGAAATCCTACTCTGCGCGTTGGGCGAAACGGGTCGCCCTTGTCGTCTTATGCAGCATCGCGGCAGCGTGTCAGCTGCCGAAATCCGGCCCGAACAAGAGCGAGATTCTCGCCGGCTCTGTTGAAAGTGGCGGCGATGCTTTCGTGGTGGCCGTCGATGACCGGGTCGCACGGGCCACCGCGGTAAGCCCGGCATTGGGGTTTTCGTCTTCGTTCCGCAGTGCGGCCAACCTGACCTCTGATTCCGTCCGTCCGGGCGACGTGCTGGGGCTGACGATCTGGGAAAACGTGGATGACGGTCTGCTGGCTGGCGAAACCGGGAACGCGACAACGCTGGAAGAGGTGCAGGTCGACAGCGAAGGCTACATCTTCGTCCCCTATGCCGGTCGCGTGCGCGCGTCAGGCAACACGCCCGAGCAACTCAGGGAACTGATCACCGCCAAGTTGGAGGAACAGACACCGGACCCGCAGGTTCAGGTTCGGCGCATTGCCGGTGACGGCGCGACCGTATCCCTGACCGGCGCCGTCGGCGCACCCGGCGTCTATCCGATCGAGCGCCCGACGCGGACCCTGTCGAACATGCTGGCAAAGGCCGGCGGGGTCGCGGTGGCCCCGGAAATTGCCCAGGTGACCGTGATCCGCGGCGATCAGAGGGGCATGGTGTGGTATCAGGATCTGTTCAGAAACCCCGGCCTCGACATCGCCTTGCGGGGTGGCGACCGGATTTTGGTCGAAAAAGACACCCGCTCCTATACCGCGCTCGGCGCGACCGGCAGCCAGGCCCGCGTCGCCTTCGAAAGTCAGGACCTCTCGGCGCTCGAGGCGCTTGCGCAGGTCGGCGGGTTGCTCTCGCTGTCGTCCGACCCGACCGGTATCTTCATTCTGCGCGACGAACGTCAGGACATTGCCAGACAGGTTCTGGGACGGCCCGAATTGCAGGGCGAACAGCGCATGGTCTATGTGCTGAACCTGACCAGCCCCAACGGGCTGTTCGTGGCGCGCGACTTCGTGATCCGAGACGATGACACGATCTATGTGACCGAAGCGCCCTACTCGCAATGGACGAAAACCATCTCGCTGGTCTCGGGCGGCCTGACGCCCTTTGCCAATGTGGCAACCCTGACAGGCGGCTGAGGACATGCCCCCTGACGAAACCAATGAGGCCGAGAGTGAACGCTCTCGGCTTTTCGTTTTCAACGGAGGGTTCCTGACACAGCGGCGTGTTCGCCGCATCCTGTCGCTGAGTGGCTATGACGTTCGGCTTGGCCTGCCGGGTCCGGGCGATATGGTCGGTATCTGGGGCAACAGCCCGACCGCACATCGCGGCATTCGCATTGCGGCAGACCGAAACGTCCCGCTGCTGCGTGTCGAAGACGCCTTTCTGCGCTCGCTGCACCTGGGGCGCAGCGGCGACCCGCCACTGGGTTTGTTGCTGGACCGTTCCGGCCTGCATTTCGACCCCCGAACGCCCTCGGATCTGGAACAGTTGCTGACCTCGCACCCCTTGGACGATACCGCGCTGCTGAACCGGGCGCGCGGAGCGATGGAGCGGATGCGAGAGTTGCAGCTGAGCAAGTATTCCGCCTTCGACCCCGACATAGCCCCGCCCGAGCCCGGCTATGTTCTGGTCGTCGATCAGGCCCGCGATGATGCCTCGGTGCTGGCCAGCGGAGGAAACGAGGCGCTGTTCCGCGAGATGCTCGTTCTGGCGCAGGAGGAAAACCCCGGCGCGCGCGTCCTGATCAAGTCCCACCCGGAAACGGCCGCCGGGTATCGCGCCGGCTATTTCTCGCAGGCCGATACGTCCGAGCGCGTGGCCCTCGTGGATCAGCCGGTCAGCCCGTGGCAACTGCTCGAAGGGGCCATTGCGGTTTACACCCTGTCCTCGCAGTTCGGCTTCGAAGCCATACTGGCCGGACACAAGCCACGGGTATTCGGCCAGCCATTCTATGCAGGCTGGGGGCTGACGCAGGACGAAAACCCTCTGCCCCGCCGGCAGCGAAACCTGACCCGCGCGCAGCTGTTCGGGGCGGCGATGCTGCTCTACCCGACCTGGTATGACCCCTATCGCGACGAGTTGTGTGAACTCGAAACGGTGCTGGATACGCTCGAGGCTCAGACCCGGGCTTGGCGCGAGGATCACAGGGGATGGACCGCCTCGGGTATGCGCCTGTGGAAGCGCCCGCACCTTCAGAGGATGTTCGGGCAGCAGAAGAAAATCCGCTTCACCGACAAGCCCGATCTGTCGGGTGCGCGACCCCACATGGTCTGGGCGGGGCAGGCTGGATCCGAGGATGGAATCACCAGGGTCGAGGACGGGTTCCTGCGGTCACGCGGCCTTGGCGCGGACCTGGTGCCGCCGCTGTCGCTGGTGACCGACGATCTGGGCATCTACTACGATCCGACCCGGCCCAGCCGGCTGGAATCGCTGATTGCCTTGCGCGAAACCCTGCGCCCGGACCAGAAATTGCGTGCGGAACGGCTGGTGGCACGCCTGATCAGCGCGGGGCTGAGCAAATACAATGTCGGCGGGCCGCTTCCCACGCTTCCCGAGGGACACCGCATCCTTGTGCCCGGACAGGTCGAAGATGACGCCTCGATCATCAAGGGCGCCGGAGAGGTCAGGACCAATCTGGAGTTGCTGCGCAAAACACGCGAAGCGAACCCCGATGCCGTGATCATCTACAAGCCCCATCCCGATGTCGAAGCCGGGCTGCGGGACGGGGCAATCGACACTGGCGGTCTCGCCGACGTCGTGGCCACGAACACGGACCCTGCCATGCTGCTGGCGCAGGTGCACGAGGTCTGGACGATGACTTCGCTGATCGGCTTCGAGGCGTTGATGCGGGGGGTTCCCGTCACCACGCTTGGCGCGCCGTTCTACGCGGGATGGGGGCTGACGACCGATCTGGGCGTCGTCCCGGCACGACGCGGCGCGCGCCCCTCGCTCCTGAGCCTCGTCCATGCCGCCTTGATCGACTATCCCCGCTATCTGGATCCGGTAACCGGCTTTCCCTGCCCGGTTGAGGTCGCCGTGGATCGGCTGGAAGCGGGGCTGCCTGCCCAGACCGGGTTTCTCAACCGGCTGTTGGCGAAAGCTCAGGGTGTCTTGGCCACCCACGCGCATCTCTGGCGCTGACTCCCCGCGGCCGGCTACCGCAGAGGGCGGGCCCACCGGTGCAGGATATCCGGCCCCACGGCGCGCGTTTCAACCAGTTCGAACCGGGGCGCTTCTTCGAGCCGGCTCAGGCCCAGAACCCCGATCGCAGGCAACCCTTCCGCGCCGATCGCGATGCCGGCGGAAAACCCGACAAGCTCATCGACCAGATCGTCGGCCAGCAACGAGGCCGCCAACGCCGAACCGCCTTCGCAGAACACGCGCGTCAACCCCGCGTTCCCAAGCTGCTGGAGCAGATCCGTGGTGTCGATCTGCACGCCGTGAACGGCGCAGGGGATGAGGCGCGCGCCCAGACCTTCCCACGCCCGGGCGCGTTCGACATCGGCGCCGGGGCCATGGCACAGCCAGACGGGGCTGTCCTTGGCCGTCCGGGCCAGCTGCCCCATCAGCGGCAGGTCCAGATAGCGTGAAACGACGACGCGCACCGGCTGATGTTCGACCCCGATGTCCCTGACGGTCAGAGACGGATCGTCGGCCCGCGCCGTTCCGCCCCCCACCAGCACCGCGTCATGGCGTGCGCGCATGGCATGGACGACACGGCGCGCCTGGGGGCCGGTGATCCACTTGCTCTGCCCGGTTGCCGTGGCGATGCGGCCGTCAAAGCTGCTGGCCAGTTTGAGCGTCACCAGCGGGCGGCCCTGTTCGGTCTTCATGAAGAACCCGGCGTGATCGCGCGCCGCCTGGTCCCGCAGAACACCCGTCGTCACCTCGACGCCTGCGTCCCGCAGCATGGCAATGCCCTGCCCGGCCACGCGCGGATCGCTGTCCTCGACCGCGCAGACGACACGCGCCACGCCAGCCGCGATCAGCGCCTCGGCGCAGGGCGGCGTCTTGCCGTGATGCGCGCAGGGTTCAAGCGAGACATAGGCCGTCGCCCCCCGGGCCGCCTCGCCGGCCTGCGCCAGAGCCTGCGTTTCCCCGTGCGGACGCCCGCCCGGCTGTGTCCAGCCACGCCCGACGATGCGGCCGTCACGCACGATGACACATCCCACCGCCGGGTTCGGCCAGCACGTGCCCTGCCCGCGTCGGCCCAGCGACAGGGCCAACGCCATGTATCGGGTGTCTGAATCGCTCACTCGTCGGTCGATGGCTGCGGCGGTCGCAACTCGTGGACGAACTCCTCGAAATCGTCGGCCGCCTGGAAATTCTTGTACACGCTGGCAAAGCGAACATAGGCCACGGTGTCAATCCGCGCCAGCGCCTCCATGACGATTTCGCCGATCTTGCTCGAGGGGATGTCGGTCTCGCCCATGCTTTCCAAGCGCCGGACGATGCCCGAGATCATCTGGTCGATCCGCTCGGGATCAATCGGCCGTTTCTGCATGGAAATCCGGATCGAACGCTCCAACTTGTCGCGGTCGAAGTCCTCGCGCTTGCCGTTCGACTTGATCACCACCAGGTCGCGCAGCTGCACCCGCTCGTAAGTGGTAAAGCGGCCACCACATGCCGGGCAGAAACGCCGCCGCCGGATCGCCACATGGTCCTCTGCCGGGCGTGAATCCTTAACCTGAGTGTCGATGTTTCCGCAAAACGGGCAGCGCATCCGCCGTCTCCTCGTCCCTTGAACGCCTCTTTTTGTGAGTGTTGTGGCCCACTTATCCACAACTATAGGACAGCCGCTAGAGTTTGGGTAGAAGGAAATTCACACCCCTAAATAATGGGGCTATCCAAGATGCGCTGCGACCCTGCGGATATGCGGGGCGCGCCTGTGCTCGAACAGGTAAATCCCCTGCCATGTGCCCAAGGCCAGCACCCCGCCCGATACCGGGATCGACAGAGACACCGGCATCATGGCGGCCTTGATATGGGCCGGCATGTCGTCGGGCCCTTCGTAGGTGTGCCGCAGATAGGACATCTCAGGGTGATCCGACGGTGGCACGAGACGCTCGAAGAAGGCCTGCAAGTCCGTCTGCACCTCGGGGTCGGCATTTTCCTGGATGAGGAGCGAGCAGGACGTATGCCTGACAAACAGTGTCAACAGCCCATCCGCGCGGGTGTCGCCCAGCCAGCCGCGCACCTGCGACGTGAACTCGTAAAGGCCCTGCCCCCGCGTGGAAATCTGAAACTCCGTCTGCATGACCTGTCGCCCACCCTCAGTGTCTTGCGGAACTGCACTCAGGGCCGGACCGGAACCGGTTCACAGAACCCCTGTGCCCGTTGCACGGACATGCTGTCGCCGGGCTTCAGGCCGCTTCGGATCCATCCCTGGTCCGATGGAACCAGCCCTGCGGCCCCCGGATCCAACGTGAACTGAACCGCCGTCTTGCGCCCGGTTGTCACGCTCGGCCCGAAACCACGCAGGACATAAATAGGTTGCGTCCACCCTGCCCCCAGCTTTCGCCGGGCGAAATCCGCCGCGGCGCACCAGTAGCCGCTGATATCGTTTCGGGACCGCGGAATGACCTCGAAATCTGTGCTGTTTATGGCTTCCGCCCGAAATCCGTTCGGGGCCGCGCCGGCCATCGAAACAAAGCTCGTTGCGGTGGCAATCAGCGCAAGGACTCTCATTGTTCGCTTCATATTGGAAGTTTTCCCTGTTGCTGCGTGCAGCCTAGACCGATCCGCTGATATTCCGATACCGGAACACATCATACCCATTTCGGACATTGTCGCGAGCCTGAATTCACCAACCATACGGCATTGTGTAACTTCGCGATCCCGGCAAACGGGCCCGTGCCCGGCGCGCAGCGTTTCAATTGCCGCAGGTTCAGAAAACTGATGGTGGAGTGCCGGGGAGCCTGGGATCTCGTCTTGCGCGCGATTATCCCGGCTCGCCCCATCCCCTGGGGGAACAACCCGGCACAGACCGCCATGTAACCGCGCGGGACTGCGCGTTCATTCGAGGGGATGCCGGGTTGTTGCGAAAACACGCCAAATTCGCCGAGCCAACGTGAATGGCACACATCAAGGGCTCGTCCGGGGGCAACCCACTATTCATTTGCGCAAAGCTGCCACATTATTGGCGGACCGAACCTGACCGGAAAACCAGATGGACGTTGAAATCGCCAGAATTCAGTTGCTGGACACCCAGTTGAGACAAGAAGCCCCCGGCCCAGAGGCCGTGGCTCGCGTGCACGAGCTCAGCGGCATCGCGGACAGGGACATCTCTTCGCCAGCCACTCAAGTCAGCGCGGAAACAGAGGCGAAGTTCATACGTTACGCCTGCGACGTCCTGGGCGATATCACTTTTGCCGCAAGAAGCGGGCTGCAGTTCACTTCTACGACCACCCTGGCCGGCTATATCAGCAAATATTCCCGCGATCTCAGGCAGGTGATGGAAAACACCACCCGCTTTCACCGTTTCATCGACCCGACGCTTTCCTTCAACCTGCACGTTTCCGGCAATTCGGCATCGCTGGAAGCCAGTTGGAAGGACGCCCATTTTTCGCGCTATCACAGGCGCACCGAATTCCTGATGTTCGCGGTCGTTTCCAGAATACGGGCCTTGACCAGAAGGCGCTTCAATCCAATCGAGCTGCGACTTCAACATCAAGCAGGGCACCGAGAAGGCGATTTTTCCCGGGCAGCGGGTTTCCCGGTGATCTTCGGCGCCGAAAAGCTCGAAATCATCCTGCCGCTGTCAGCTCTGGACATGCCTGTGCCGACCTACGACCCGCGCCTGCGCGAACACCTGTTGGATTATGGCGAGCGGTTGATGGCGGAAAGCAACGAGTTCCGCCAGACCCTTCGCGCGCGCGTCGAGGGGCTGATCACGCGCTCGTTGCCCGGCACCGTCATCGGGGCCGAGGATGCCGCGAGGAATCTGGGCATGAGCGCGCGCACATTCGCCCGGCGGCTGAACGAAGAGGGAACCAGCTATCGCGAAATCGTCGATGATCTGCGATGCGACCTTGCCCAGACGTTCCTGAAGAACGACATGGCGCTGGCCGAGATCGCCTACTCGCTGGGCTATGCCGACCAAGCCGCGTTTTCGACCGCTTTCAAAAGATGGACCGGTCAGGCGCCCAGCGCCTTCAGAATCCGGGTGGAGCGCCCAGTCAGAACATGAACCGTGGCCGGGGGTCATCAGCGTTGCCACCTCGCCCCGGCCGTCCATGAGTGGATACCCGCGATGTAAGGCACCGGCGGCGTCGTGCCTTGTGAATTTCCGCCAGTTTGATTTCGCGTTCAGACAATGGGGGGTTTCAGGACCGTTGTCATGAAAAAGGCGCCTCGACCGAGGCGCCTTTGAAATCACTGATCCAGGAACGACCGCAATTTGCGGCTGCGGCTGGGATGTTTCAGCTTGCGCAGCGCCTTGGCCTCGATCTGGCGGATCCGTTCGCGGGTCACGCTGAACTGCTGGCCGACCTCTTCCAGCGTGTGATCGGTGTTCATGCCGATACCGAAACGCATCCGCAGAACCCGTTCCTCGCGCGGGGTAAGCGAGGCCAGCACGCGCGTGGTGGTTTCCTTGAGGTTTTCCTGAATGGCGCTGTCCAGCGGCAGCACCGCATTCTTGTCCTCGATGAAATCGCCCAGCTGGCTATCTTCCTCGTCGCCGATCGGGGTTTCCAGAGAAATCGGCTCCTTGGCGATCTTCATCACCTTGCGAACCTTTTCCAGCGGCATCTGCAGCTTTTCGGCCAGTTCCTCGGGCGTCGGCTCGCGGCCGATCTCGTGCAGCATCTGGCGGCCCGTGCGCACCAGCTTGTTGATCGTCTCGATCATGTGCACCGGGATACGGATGGTGCGCGCCTGATCCGCGATCGAACGCGTGATCGCCTGACGGATCCACCAGGTCGCATAGGTCGAGAACTTGTAGCCGCGGCGGTATTCGAACTTGTCCACCGCCTTCATCAGGCCGATGTTGCCTTCCTGAATGAGATCAAGGAATTGCAGGCCGCGGTTCGTGTATTTCTTGGCGATCGAGATCACTAGGCGCAGGTTGGCCTCGACCATTTCCTTCTTGGCCTGACGCGCCTCTTTCTCGCCCTTCTGCACCTGCTGGACGATGCGGCGGAATTCGCTGATGTCCAGGCCGACATACTGGCCGACCTGCGCCATGTCGTTGCGCAGTTCCTCGACCTTGTCGGACGAGCGTTCGATGAACATCTGCCAGCCGCGCCCCGGTTTCTTGGCCATGTCCTCGAGCCAGGTGGGGTCGAGTTCGCGACCACGATAGGCCTCGATGAATTCGCGCCGGTTGATGCGGGCCTGGTCGGCCAGTTTGACCATCGCACTGTCCAGAGACATCACGCGCTGGTTGATGCCGTAGAGCTGGTCGATCAGGGCCTCGATCCGGTTGTTGTGCAGATGCAGCCCGTTCACAAGTTCCACGATCTCGGCGCGCAGCTTCTGATAGGTCGCCTCGTCCTTGTCCGAGAAGGACTCATCCTCGTTCAGCGTGGCCGAGATCCGGCTGTCCTGCATTTCACTGAGTTGCGCGAAATCGGTCGAGATGCGTTCGAGCGTGTTCAGCACGCGGTCCTTGAGCGCGGCCTCCATCGCGGCCAGCGACATGTTGGCCTGATCGTCCTCGTCATCGTCATCGTCGCTCTGGATCGGGTTGCCGTCGGCATCCAGTTCCGGACCGGTGTCCTTGGCCGGCTTGGCCGCCTGCACCGTCGAGGTGTCGACGACCGGTTCTTCTTCGTCCTCGTCCAACTGGTTGCCGAACGTCGCCTCAAGGTCGATGACATCGCGCAGCAGGATGTCCTCGGACAGAAGTTCGTCATGCCAGATCGAGATCGCCTGGAACGTCAATGGGCTTTCGCACAGGCCCGCGATCATGGTGTTCCGGCCTGCCTCGATCCGCTTGGCGATGGCGATCTCGCCTTCGCGGCTCAGCAGTTCGACACTGCCCATCTCGCGCAGATACATGCGCACCGGATCATCCGTCCGGTCCAGTTTTTCGGTTTGCGTGCCCGCGACCGCAACCTCGCGGTTGCTGTCGGTGGTCACGAGATCGGTCGAGCCTTTCTGCTCTTCCTCCTCGGCTTCCTCATCCTCGATGATGTTGATGCCCATTTCGCTGAGCATCGACATCACGTCCTCGATCTGTTCCGAGCTGACCTGATCCGGCGGCAATACCTGGTTGAGCTGATCGTAGGTGATGTATCCCTTCTCGCGGGCCTCTGCGATCATCTTCTTGACCTGGGCCTGGCTCATGTCCAGCGAGATTTCCTGATCCTGCTCGTCGGATTTGCGTTCCTCGGTCGTGTCCTTGGCGGCCATTCAGTGCTCCTGCAGGGATGGGTGATTCGTTGGAACCGAATCATTAGCGCGAAGAATTGATTCGGCCACCCGTTTACCCATTTTTCTTCCGATGTTCCTCAGGAAAACGCCGCTCACCGGCGCTTCCGCTCAAAGTTGATGCCGGACATGATCGCCTCGAAGGCCTCGCGTTCATCGCGGTTGATCCGGGCCCCGTTGTCGGCGATATCGAAAATGGCCTTGTCCTCATTCTGGCTTCGCGTGACCCGGTTCCGTTGCTCGGCGGCCTGCGCCAGCCGCCATGTCAACGCCTCGTCGGCCAAGTCGGAAACCTCCTCCTCGGCCTCGGCAATCTCGGCATCCAACCCCCGGAGCGCCTTGATTTTTGCGAGTTCCTCGGCCAGCGTCATCTCGGCCTTTTCGACGTCGCCCGGTTTGTGCACACAGGGGATCACTGCGACATGGCGAAGGCCCAGCAGGTTTTCAAGAGGAGCAGCCCCCAAAGTTTCAACAATATGATCCTTGAGGTTGTCCGGGTCGTCGATCGCATGGCGCAGGATGACATCGCGCAGGTCCGACAGTTCGGGGTCCAGGCACTCCATCTCTTCCAAGTCGGTCTCGAACTGGACCACCACCTTGGGGTTCAGGATGGCGATTGCCAGGATCGCGGCCTCGCGCAGACGGATCTCGGCATTTTCCGTCGAAGCCAGAAAGGACGCGCGCGCGCCCGGCGTCGGAGCCACCCGCTCGGGCTGCCATTTGCCACGCGGCTGCCAGCTGCGGTTGCCGGACTTCCGCTGCGGGCGGAAAAGCTGCCAGCGCAGGTCCTTGATCTCCTGCCCGTAATGGGCGCGGATCGACGGGTCGCGGATCAGCTGGATCTTTTCACGCAGCGCCTTGTCCAGCGCCGCCCTGCGTTCCGGGCTGTCAAAGACCTTGCCCTCGGTTTCACGCTGCCAGAGCAACCGAACCATGGGCATTGCCTCATCCAGCACCGCCTGCACGGCCTTGGCGCCGCTGGCGCGGATCAGGTCATCGGGGTCCTTGCCTTCGGGCATCAGGGCAAAGCGCACCGATTTGCCCGCTTCCAGCAGCGGCAGGGCCAGATCGATCAACCGCATCGCCGCCCGCAGCCCGGCTGTGTCGCCGTCAAGCGCGATGATCGGCTCGTCGGCGATCCGCCACATCAGTTGCAGCTGATGCTCGGTGATGGCGGTGCCCAGCGGCGCAACGGCCGCGCCGAATCCCGCCTCGGACAGCGCGATCACGTCCATATAGCCTTCGGCCACGATCAGCTGCTGCCCCTGCCCTGCCGCCTGACGCGCGGGCCCGTGGTTGTACAGGCTGCGCCCCTTGTCGAACAGTTCGGTTTCCGGCGAGTTCAGGTATTTCGCGTTGTCGTTCGGGTCCATCGCCCGACCGCCAAAGGCGATGCAGCGCCCGCGCACGTCCCGGATCGGGAACATGATGCGGTTGCGGAACGTGTCATAGGGGTTCTTGCCCTTGGTCGAAGGTTTTGCCAGCCCCGCGCCCAGAATCAGGTCCTCGGCCACGCCCTTGCCACGCAGGTGATCCCACAGCCCCTGCCATCCATCGGGTGCAAGGCCGATCTCCCAACGCTCCAGCGCCTGCCCTGCAAGGCCACGGCGGGTCAGGTAATCACGCGCTCCCGCCCCTGCACCCGTATTGAGTTGCAGGCGAAAGAACTGCACCGCCTGTTCCATCACCTCGGCCAGTTGCGCGCGGCGGTCCTGCTTTTCCTGCGCCTTCGGATCGCGGGCAGGCATGGTCATGCCGGCCTCTCGCGCAAGTATCTCGACAGCCTCGATGAACGAGACGTTCTCGGTTTCCTTCACGAAGGAAATCGCGTCGCCCTTGGCGTGACAGCCAAAGCAGTAATAGAAGCCCTTGCGATCATCGACGTGGAAAGACGCGGTCTTTTCGTGATGGAAGGGGCAAGGCGCCCACATGTCGCCCTTGCCCTGGTTGGATTTCCGCGCATCCCACATGACCTTGCGCCCGACGACATGAGACAGGCTCAGGCGGGAGCGCAACTCGTCCAGAAATCCCGGGGGCAGTGACATGTCCTAAACCTGACAGAAACGGCAACGCGCGCCAAGCACCCGGCGCGCGTTGTCCACAGTGAATTTCAAAATCGGTGGATTACTGCTGCAGGCACAGTTCGAGCCACGCCGCCGAAAGGTCATGCTTGCGCACGTCGCGCATCTTTTGTTCGTAGACCCAGGGCGTGATCAGCGGAATGGCCGCGTTGTAGTTCTCAGGCCAGGTCGGGTTGGTCTCGGCGATCGCCTGCGGCACGTCCCTCTCCTTGACCTTGTCCAGCCGCGCCTTCTGGATCGCGGCCACCACCTGCGCCTGGTATTCGCAACTTTGCTGTTTGGTCTCGGCGGCAGCCAGCGGCGAAGCCAGCAGGAGGGCGGCAAGGGCAAGACGGAACATTGGGTGTCTCCGGGAATCGTTGCAGTGGCGCACGCAGTCTAACCGCGCGCGGCCACACCTTCCATCGCCGTTTTCAGGTCGTGCACCAAGGTCTCGGCCATCGAGCGGAACACCATGATCTGAAACGCGCGATCACCGACCCGGGTGATCGAGGCCGTCATGTGGAACAGCAAACTGCGCACGGTGTGCCCGCGTTTGAAATGGGCGGGCCTCAGGTCCACCGGCACCAGCCGCGCCAGCACGTCCTCGACCCCCTCGCCCTCGATCCACACCACGGCCCAGGCATCCGACTGGTCCACCACCGTCGCATGTTCGGCCAGCGACGCATCCGGCGCCGGCCCCATCAGCATCGCCTGACCATGCCCGAACCACACCGCTCGCGACCCGGCCTTGCCTGTTGCGCGGTTGGGCGCGGGATAGGCCATGCCATGCGCGGCCTTCAGGGCTGCTGACAGATCCTTTTCCTTGCCCTTGTAGGGCGCGAGCGCCGTCATCACCCCCGGCTCTTCCTCGGTCAGTGTCACCGAACCGATGGTCAGCGGCAGCAGCCCCTCGCACGGGTTTTTTGCAATCAGCTTATCCACGCACACGCCCTCCCTCGGGGTCAAAGAAGACCGGGTCCACCACTTTGCACAGCGTCGTCACGCCGCGCAGCCCGTCCACCATCTTGACGGTCTCTCCATGCCGTTCCGGCCCGTCGGCCAGAAAGCCCAGCCCGATCATGTGGCCCAGCGTCGGCGAATAGCAGACCGAGGTCACATAGCCCTGATCGTTGACGCGGGTGGGCTCGGCCCCCTCGTTGTAGAGATGCGCACCCGCCAGCAACTGCTTGCTTTCACCGACAGGCTTCAGCCCCACCAGTTGCTCGCGCCCTTCCTCCTCCAGACCGGGGCGTTCCGACATGGTCTTGCCGATGCAGTCCTTTTTCTGCGAGACCATCCGCCCCATGCCGATATCGAAGGCGGTGGTGCGCCCGTGGATCTCGGCATGGGTGATATGGCCCTTTTCGATCCGCAGGACATTCAGAGCCTCCATCCCATATGGCCCGCCGCCCAGCGCCTCGGCCCGCTCGGCCAGGATATCGAACAGGCTCGCGCCATACCGCGCTGGCACCGCGATCTCATAGGCGTGCTCGCCCGAGAACGAGATGCGGAACAACCGCCCCTCGACCCCAAGAACCTTGACCGGGCCGCAGGCCATGAAGGGCCATTCCTCGTCCGAAAGCGGTTTCTCCAGCAGCCCGTTCAGCAGATCGCGCGACTTGGGGCCGGCCACGGCAAACTGCGCCCATTGCTCGGTCACCGAGGCAAAGCACACGTCCAACTCCGGCCGCAGCCCCTGATGCACGAATTCCAGATGCTTCATCACGTCGCCCGCGGCGGCCGTGGTGGTGGTCATCAGGTAGTGATGCTGGCCCAACCGCGCCGTGGTGCCGTCATCCATCACATAGCCATCCTCGCGCAGCATCAGGCCGTAACGCACGCGGCCCACCTTCAGCGTCGAGAACATGTTGGTATAGACGAAATCCAGAAACGCCCCCGCATCCGGCCCCTGAATGTCGATCTTGCCCAGCGTCGAGACATCGCAGACGCCGACTGCTTCGCGCACCATCCGCACCTCGCGGTCGCAGGACTGCCGCCAGGTGGTCTCGCCGGGTTTCGGGAAATAGCTGGGGCGATACCACAGCCCGGCCTCGATCATCGGCGCGCCACGCGCGACGGACGCCTTGTGCGAAGTGGTGAACCGCTGAGGCCTGAAGCCCCTGCCCTCGGCCCCGGCCGCAATCGCGGCGATGGAAACGGGCGCGTATGGCGGGCGGAAAGTGGTGGTCCCGGTCTCGGAAATCCCCCGCCCGGTCGCATCGGCCAGCACCGCCAGGGCCGCCACGTTCGAATTCTTGCCCTGATCGGTCGCCATGCCTTGCGTGGTGTAGCGCTTCATATGCTCGACCGAGCGGAAGTTTTCCACCGCCGCCTGTTTCACATCCTTGACGGTGACGTCGTTCTGGAAATCCAGCCAGGCCCGCCCCTTGCCGGGTACCGCCCAGAGCTGGGCGATCTCATAGGGCGTATCCTCGGCCTCGGGCACCGCGACCTCCGGCAGCTTCACCCCGAGATCGGCCAGCGCCTCGCCCGCGGCGGCGATGCCCTCGCGCAGGCAGGCCGCGGTCGAGAACGAGCCGTTGCAGGCCCCGGCCGGGACCATTCCCGGGACGGCCCCCGGCGTCGGCACGAAGGCGGCGATGTCGCGCCGCCATGTCGGCCGGCCGTTCATGTGGCAGGTCAGATGCACCGAGGGGTTCCAGCCACCCGTCATGGCCAGGCAGTCCGTCTGGATCCGCTCCTCGCCGCTTGGCCGGCGCACGGTGATCGCCTCCAGC
Organism: Ruegeria marisrubri; assembly: GCF_001507595.1. GTDB lineage: Bacteria > Pseudomonadota > Alphaproteobacteria > Rhodobacterales > Rhodobacteraceae > Ruegeria > Ruegeria marisrubri. The sequence goes on along the minus strand of NZ_LQBQ01000012.1, from coordinate 330,471 downwards.
CCCTTGCGCCCGGAACTGCCGCAGACCTGCGCCCCGCGCAGAACCGGATAGTCGTCGGACAAGGGTGCGTCATGACGGCTGTCGATCACCGCCGCCACATGCACCCCCGCCGCCAGCAGATCGCGTGCAGTGCGGTGGATGTCGTCGGTATTGCCGAAAACCGTGACGTTCTTGCCGGCGCTGACGCCCCAGCGGTTGAGATAGGCCCGCACGGCACCGGCGGTCATGATGCCCGGGCGGTCATTGTCGCGGAAGGCCACCGGCCGCTCCAGCGCCCCGGCCGCCAGCACCGAACGCTTGGCCACGATTCGCCAGAAGGTCTCGAGCGGCGCGCCATGCGGATGCCGCCCATCATGGTGATGGACACGCTCCAACGCCGCATAGGTGCCCTGATCATAGACACCGGCAACACTCGTGCGCGTCATCAGGCGCACATTGTCCATCGCTTCCAACTCGGCCTGAACCTCGTCGACCCAGACATGCCCCGGCTTGCCGTCGATCTCATACGTCTCGGCCAGCAGACGGCCGCCCATCCGGCTGCCCTCATCGGCCAGGATCACGTCGGCCCCGGCCCGGCCCGCGACCAGCGCCGCCATCAGCCCCGCAGGGCCGGCCCCGATCACCAGCAGGTCACAAAACGCCCAGGCGCGCTCATACTTGTCCACGTTGTCCTGGCCGGAAAGCGCGCCCAGACCCGCCGCGCGGCGGATGATCGGCTCATAGACCTTCTCCCAGAAGCTTTTGGGCCACATGAAGGTCTTGTAGTAGAACCCGGCGCCCAGGAACGGCGCCGCCAGATCATTGGCCGCCAGCAGGTCGAAATTCAGCGATGGCCAGCGGTTCTGGCTGCACGCCTCAAGGCCCGCATAGATCTCCTGCACGGTTGCCCGCACGTTCGGCTCCTGCGAGGCGCCGGACCCGACGGTCACCAGCGCGTTCGGCTCCTCGCTGCCCGCCGTCAGCACCCCGCGCGGGCGGTGATACTTGAACGACCGCCCCATCAGGCGCACGCCATTGGCCAGCAAGGCCGACGCCAGCGTGTCTCCCTCAAAGCCCGAATAGCGCACCCCGTCGAACATGAACGGGATCGACCTGGAGCGGTCGATGAGCCCCTTGCCCTTGATCCTCATGAGCGCGCCTCCGACGCCAGCCGCGTCTCGAGAACCTCGTGCGTCACGGTGTTGCGCGTCACCACGACCCAGGCGCCGCAGCCGCCCTCGTGATACCAGAGATCGCGCGTCACCCCCGCCGGGTTCTCGCGCAGAAAGACGAAATTCTCCCACGCCTCCTCGCCGGCGTCGGGGGCGGGGCGGTCCAGATCGGTCGCCGCACCGCGATAGTAGAACTCGCGGCGATCCCGCTCGCCGCAATACGGACAGGTGATCCTCATGGCCGCGCCCCTCGCTTCACCTTTTCAAAAATACTCAAATGCAACATCCGCCACGCGCCCCTAGTGCAGATTGTGCTGAGAGCCCTTGCCCTCTTCATCCATGACACCGCGCCCGGTGCGGAACCGGTCCAGACGGAACTTCGTGGCATTCTCGTGATGGCGGTCGGTGGCGATCAGATGGGCAAAGACGTGGCCCGATCCGGGCACCGCCTTGAACCCGCCGTAGTTCCAGCCGCAATTCAGATACAGCCCGTCGATATGGGTGCGGTCGATGATCGGAGAGCCGTCCGGCGACATGTCCATGATTCCGCCCCAGCTGCGCAGAACCCGGGCCTTGCCGATCATCGGCATCAGCGCCATACCCGCCTCCATCACGTTTTCCACCGTCGGCAGGTTTCCCCGCGCCGCGTAAGAGGCGTAGAAGTCCAGATCGCCGCCGAACACCAGCCCGCCCTTGTCCGACTGGCTGATATAGAAATGCCCCATGCCGAAGGTGACCACATGGTCGATGACCGGCTTCAGCCCCTCGGTCACGAAAGCCTGCAAGACATGGCTCTCGATCGGCAGACGCATGCCCGCCATCGCCGCGACCTGGCTGGACCGCCCCGCGACGACCATCGCCACCTTCCTGGCCCGGATCGGCCCGCGCGTCGTCTGGACGCCCCGGACCGCGCCATTCTTGATGTCGATGCCGGTCACTTCGCAATTCTGGATCAGATCCACCCCGCGCTGATCCGCACCGCGTGCATAACCCCAGGCCACGGCATCATGCCGCGCGGTGCCCCCGCGCGGGTGGTAGAGACCGCCATATATCGGAAAGCGCAGGTCATCGTAGTTCAGATAGGGCAGCATCTTGCGCAACTCGTCCCGGCTCAGCAGGATCGCGTCGTCCCCCTGGCTGATCATCATGTTCCCGCGCCGCGCCGCCGCGTCGCGCTGCCCGTCCGAATGGAACAGGTTGATGATGCCGCGCTGCGAATGCATCACGTTGTAGTTCAGGTCCTCTTCCAGCCCTTCCCACAATTTCAGCGAATGCGAGTAGAACTCGGAATTTCCCTGCAGAAAGTAGTTGGCGCGCACGATGGTGGTATTCCGCCCCACGTTCCCGCCGCCGATATAGCCCTTTTCCAGAACGGCGACATTGGTCAGCCCGTGCTCCTTGGCCAGATAGTAGGCCGTGCTGAGGCCGTGGCCGCCGCCGCCGATGATGACGATGTCGTATTCGGGCCTGGGTTCGGGGTCGCGCCAATGCGGTGTCCAGCCCTTGTTGCCGGTCAACCCTTCCTTCAGGACGCGCAGGCCTGAAAACCGCATGATCTCCTCCCTCCATTTTCGGGGAACGCTCGCCCCTTGGGACAAACATCTATCAATGCGATCCCCCGCGGGCCATGGCGCTTTTCGACAAATACTGTCCCGCGCGCGACCAAATGCGTCGCTTGCGATTTGCCGGGCAACGGATTTCGCGGATCGCCGCTCCAGACGTTTCTCGGGTTGCCAGAGCCTTGGCCGCATCCTGCACTACCGCAGCGGCGCAAGGAAATGGACCATTTCCACCAGGCCCTACGGCGAGTCGCCGCAAATGTGCCCCTCTTGCGAAATTGTTCGCGACAGGGAAACGAACCGCCGAGTCTTGCCAGAATGTCCTCAAGGCCCCAAAAAACGTAGCAACAAAGCGGCAATTTCGCCCAAATAACGCCACGTTCGAAATTTACCTTTTCTTGGTCAAATTTGTCTTGTGGCCGTTCTGCCCGGCCAAGAGAGGTTCCTGCCATGCGCATGCGTTTCGAGAATTCCTTCGGCGCCCACGACAAATCCTTGGTTCGTGCACGTTTCGACGCCAAACGGTTTGCCGCCGACGAGAGTGGTTCCATCACCATCCTCGCGCTGTTTCTGTTTCTGGCCCTTGTCGCGGTTGTCGGTATCGGCATTGACATGATGCGTTTCGAGCGAGACCGGGCCTCGCTGCAATACACTCTGGACCGGGGCGTTCTGGCTGCGGCGGACCTTGACCAAAAGGTCGACCCTGAGACGGTGGTCAAATCCTATCTCGACAAGGCCGGCCTTCTGGAACACGTGACCGGCATCACGGTGACGAACAGCACCGGTTATCGCGAGGTCTCGGCAACCGCACAGTCCACGTTCCCGACCCAGTTCATGCACCTGTCCGGCGTCGATACGCTGAGCGCACCGGCGGCGAGCACCGCCGAGGAAAGCGTCGGCGCGGTCGAAGTCTCCATCGTTCTGGACATTTCCACCTCGATGAAGGAACCCAATCTGACCTATCTGAAAAACGCCGCGAAAACCATCGTGACAGAGATCGGTGACAAGAATGGCGAATGGAACAAGGAGGTCTCCTTCTCTCTGATCCCCTATTCCAGCCAGGTGAATGCCGGCGCGGACCTGATAAAATACTATAACCTGGACCGTTTTCACCCGCATTCGCACTGCGTGAACTTCATCGACAACGAGTTCAGCAAGCCCGATCTGTCGACGACCACCCTGCTGGAACAAACCGCGCATTTCGATCCGTACACTGAGACGCGGGAGCCTATCGAGCATCCTGTTTGCCCGACCCGGGCGGGGTCGGCGATCCTGCCGTTCCAAAATGACGAAAAAGTGCTGCACAACTATATCGACGGTCTGACCGTGCTGAGCAATCCGGTGGCCGACGAGGACTCGGGCATCGACAATGGCGCGAACTGGGGGCTCATCCTGCTTGATCCGAGCACAAGGCCGGTCATCAACGGGCTGGCGATGAACGAAAATATCGTTCCGGATGAGTTTGCCAACCGCCCGGTGGACTACAACAGCGACGTGCTGAAGGTCCTGATCCTGGTGTCCGACGGGGACAATACCGACCAGTTCATGCTCAACCCGTCGATGCGCACCACCATGTCGGACATCTGGTACAACGAAGAAGCCAACACGTTCGCGGTCTATCAGTCGAGCGGAAACCCCGAATACTGGTGGCCGCATGACAATTCCTGGCAGGACCACCCGTATGGCAATGGCGGGAAGTACTGCAAGGGCAAAGGCGGCCAGCAGGAATGTATCGAGCAGAAGGCCGAGGTCGAAACCGGAACATCCAAGCAGTTGTCTTATGTCGAACTGCTGAACCTGGTATCGCTGGACTATATCGAACACAACATCTTCACCCACTCGCCCAGTGCCTATGGCCAGTGGGAAAGCAAGGCTTTCTCAAAGAAGAGTGCGGTTGCCAAGGACCAGCGCACCAAGCATGTCTGCAAGGCCGCCAAGGATGAGGGTGTCATCGTGTTCGGCGTCGGCGTCAGCGCACCGAATGCCGGCAGGGACGTTCTGCAAAACTGCGCCAGCTCGCCCAGCCACTATTACGACGCATCCGCGCCCGAGCTTGCAAACGCATTCACTTCGATCGCATCCGCTGTCCGTATGTTGAGGCTGACACAATGATCAAAGGTCTGATTTCCAACCTGCAACGGTTCCGTCGCCGGGAAAACGGCACCGCCACGATCGAGTTCGTGATCGTCTTTCCGGCTTTCATGTTCCTGGTGCTGTCGGGGGTCGAACTTGCGCTCATGACGCTGAAACATGCGCAGCTTGAGCGCGCGGTCGACCTGACCGTCCGCGACATCCGCCTGAACACCGGCGCAAACATGCAGCATGACGATATCAAGCGGTTCATCTGCGACCGAGCTACTTTCATCAGCGACTGCTCGGCAAACATGAGGCTGGAAATGGTTCGGCAGGATCCCTTTGCCCAGGTCACGATCCCAGCGGAACCGGACTGCACCGATCTGTCCGAAGAGGTCCGCCCGGTCCGGGCGTTCCACAACGGGCAGGAAAACGAGCTGATGGTCCTGCGCGCCTGCGCCAAGATCAACCCCGTCTTCCCCACGTCAGCAATGGGCAAGGCTCTGGCCAATGCCGAGGGTCAATACGCCCTGACTGCAACGACAGTCTTCGTTCAAGAGCCGATTTGACGCCATGATGAAACTTCTGACCCATCGAATGAAACGCTTTGCGGCACAAGAAGAGGGCTCCATCGTCCTCGAAGCATTGATCATCGTCCCGATCCTGTTCTGGGCGATCCTGGCCGGCTATACCTTTTTCGAGGGCTACCGGCAGAGCGCCTCGAACGTAAAGGCCGCCTACACGATCGGCGACCTGATTTCCCGGGAGACCCGGGAACTCAACAGCGTCTACATGGACTCGATGGAGGATATGTTTGCCCTGATGGTCCGCAACCAGTCCAACCTGAAAATGCGGATCTCCCTTGTCCTGTATGACGCGGACACAGACCGCCACACCGTCAGCTGGTCCGCCATTCGCGGCGGCTATACCGAAAAGCTGACGGATGCGGACATGCCTGAATACAAGGATCTTCTGCCGCCGATGTCGGATCAGGGCACGCTGATTCTCGTTGAAACCTCGAATACGTTCGTCCCGCCGTTCCGGGTTGGTCTCGACAATATCGAGTTGAAGAACTTTGTCTTCACCCGGCCGCGTTTCGCCAACAACATCAAGGCGAACGTCTAGTCGCGCTGCGCGATCAGGGCGGCAAGCACTTCGGACATGAACTTGGTCTGAGAGGCGGCGACGACGCCGCCAATGCCCACGCGCCGTCCCACGCGCCACCAAAGCCCCGGCGCCCACGCCCGCTCACCCGGTTCCCGGGTGCGCACAAGAAACCCGTTTGACGGCTTGAATGCGAAAACGCCGCGGTCCATCGCCTCGACATCCTCGACCCTCGCGATGACCACTCCGCTGCTGCAGCGCAGTTCGCGTTCGGTCAGCTCGATCCGGTGGAGGGTCGCCTGATACAACCGCTGCGCCAGCCACAGGGCCAGACCGCCGGTCACGATCAGGAACAACTGCCAACCCGGCGCGGGAGGCGTGGCCAAAGCCACGTAGATCAGCAGAGCCCCCACGACAACGAGCATCCCCACCCCCATCCAGCGCCGCGGCGCCGATGCTTCGACCACCGCCAGAACCTCGTCCTGCATCCATACCTCCGGTCAGACTTTCTGCCTCCCTTACTCTGAATTCGCGCCGTGCAACAGGGGAACCTTTCGAACCGGTCCATCTGCAAATCCGCACAGCACCGGTGCTGCGGTGCGAATTGATTGCATGACCTCAGGATCTAGATTGGCAGACAACACGAAGGAGGTCTCATGTCCATTCGACCGATACTGGAAACACGCAAGGCAACCCCGGCAATCGAAGGTGCGGGCGTCAGGCTGCACCGCGCCTTCGGGTTTCAGGACCCGACCGAGTTGGACCCGTTCCTGCTGTTCGACGATTTCCGCAACGAACACCCAGCGGACTACATGCGCGGGTTCCCGTGGCATCCGCATCGCGGCATCGAAACGATCACCTACGTTCTGGCCGGAACCGTCGAGCACAGCGACTCGCTGGGCAACTCGGGAACGCTGGGCGCAGGCGACGTGCAATGGATGACGGCGGGTTCCGGCATCCTGCATCAGGAAATGCCCAGGGGAAACGCCACCGGGCAGATGCATGGCTTCCAGCTCTGGGGCAACCTGCCCTCGAGCCAAAAGATGACCGCGCCACGCTACCAGGACGTCAGCAGCCGCGACATTCCCGAGGTCATCGACGATGACGGAACCCGTGTCCGGGTCATCGTGGGCGAGTTCTGGGGCAAGACCGGGCCGGTGGACGGCATCGCCGCCGACCCGCAATACTTGGATGTCTTCGTGCCTGCAGGCGTCAAAAAGACCTTCCGCATAGACACTTACCGCCGCGCCTTCGCCTATGTGTTCGAAGGGCAAGGCGCCTTTGCCGATGCCTCGGCCCCGACCGGCGTGCTGCTGGAAAAGGAAGTGGCCGGGCAAGAGTTGAACATCCGCGACATGTCCGGCGACCGCACGCTGGTGCGTTTTGGCACCGGAGACGAAATCACCGTGCAGGCCGGCCCGGAAGGCGTGCGCTTTCTGCTGATCTCGGGTGCACCGATCGCCGAGCCGGTGGCGTGGCACGGGCCGATCGTGATGAACACCCAAGACGAGCTGCGGCAGGCTTTCAAAGAGCTGCGCAACGGCACCTTCATCCGGCCTGCGCATTGATCGGTAGATGGTATTGCAATCTGACGCGGGACGCAGCCTGATTACCGCGCGACCGCCTTGCGCACCATGTCCCAGTAGATGGTCTCGACCTCATCCAGCGACAGGCGACCTCCGCTGCGATACCAGGTGTTGACACCGTTGAGCATGGCAATCACCGCCAGCGTCGCAATCTTGGTATCCGGCACGGCAAACACGCCCTGGGCCACACCTTCGCGCAAGATGCCTTCCAGATCGTCCTCGTATGTCCGGCGCAGCGCCTCGATCATGGCGAAATTTTCCGGCGTCAGGTTGCGCAACTCCATATAGGCGATGAAAACCTCATCCGGGCGTTCAAGGTGGAACCGGATGTGAAACCCCACGAACTGTTTGAGTTCTTCCAGCGGGCCGTCCACAGGCGGCAGCGCCGCGCGCGCCGACAACAACTCGTCCATATGCGCGTGCATCAGGCCGAACAGCAGGCTTTGCTTGTCCGGCGTGTAGTTGTACAGCGCCCCGGCCTGCACCCCGACTTCACCAGCAATCTGCCGCATGGAAACCGCCGCATAGCCGTGCTGAGCAAACAATTTCAACGCCGCCTTCCGGATGCGCGGGCCGGTGATATCGGAATGGGAACCTTGGGTACGTGCCATGGCGTCACGTTATATGAACATATGTTCAAATAGAACCCCGCTTGAACCACCTGGGCAAAAAGTGCAACAACCAGACTGCACGCACCCGAAGGGACAGAAATGAAGCACCTGCCATTGATCCTGCTTGTCGCCGCTGCCGGGTGTACTCAGATCCCCGAACTCGACGAGCAGGAAACGCCGGCGCTTCTGAGGGCGAAATACCCGGCTCTGACGCCTTTGCAGGAAACTCTTGGCCCGCCCGTCAGCCCCAAGGACGAGGCCAAGGAGGTCGAAGAGGAGCTGGCCCGGCGGAGTGAAACGCTCGACAAACGGGCCAAGGCCCTGAATGCCCGCGACATCGACTGAGGTTGACCGCAAGCCTCTGTCACACGTTCGGCCACTCAGTGACATCAGGTGGATTGCGCCGCTGCGCCGAACCGGATAAGGCACCGGGCAAAGGACGTGCCGTCAACGGCCCGTATGCGAGCGGAAAGGGACAGACAGGATGACACAGGCGCTGCGGTTGGGAATTGCCGGTTTGGGAACCGTCGGTGTCGGCGTCGTCAAGATCATTCGCCGACAGGCTGAACTGCTGGAATTGCGCACCGGGCGCCCCCTCCAGATCGTTGCCGTATCGGCCCGTGATCAGGGCAAGGACCGCGGGGTGAACCTGTCGGGATATGAATGGGAAACCGACCCTGTCGCTCTGGCCCGGCGCGATGACATCGACGTGTTCGTCGAGTTGATGGGCGGCGAAAACGGCCCGGCAAAGGCTGCTGTCGAGACCGCTCTGGCCACTGGAAAGGATGTCGTCACAGCGAACAAGGCCCTGCTGGCGATTCACGGGCAGGCCTTGGCCGAGCAGGCCGAGGCAGCCGGCCGCGTGATCCGTTTCGAGGCCGCCGTGGCCGGTGGCATCCCCGTCATCAAGGCGCTGACCGAAGGGCTTGCGGGCAACGAGATCACCCGCGTCATGGGCGTGATGAACGGCACCTGCAACTACATCCTGACCCGGATGCAGTCCGAGGGGCTGGGCTACAATGCCCTGTTCGAGGAATGCGCCCAGCTGGGTTATCTCGAAGCCGACCCCAACCTGGACGTGGGCGGCATCGACGCCGCGCACAAACTGGCCCTGCTGGCGGCGATCGCCTTTGGCACCAAGCCGAATTTCAAGGGCATCGAGATCGAAGGCATCGAACATATCAGCCTCGACGACATCCATCAGGCCGCCGACATGGGATATCGGATCAAACTGTTGGGCGTGGCGCAACGCAGCGCCCGTGGCTTGGTGCAACGGATGCAGCCCTGCCTGGTGCCAAGCGACTCGCCCCTGGGCCAGCTCGAGGGCGGCACCAACATGGTCGTCATCGAAGGCGACGCGGTCGAGCAGATCGTGCTGCGCGGCCCCGGCGCGGGCGAAGGCCCCACCGCCAGCGCGGTCCTGGGCGACATCTGCGACCTTGCACGCGGTCTGCGCATCCCGACCTTCGGCCAGCCGGCGACGACGCTGAAGAAACTGCCCGCTGCCCGGGTCGGCCTGCCCGCGCCCTACTACCTGCGGCTGTCGCTGCTAGACAAGCCCGGCGCGCTGGCCAAGATCGCCGCGATTCTCGGGGACGCGGGCGTTTCGATCGACCGGATGCGCCAATACGGACACACGGAAAGCACCGCGCCGGTGCTGATCGTCACGCACAAAACGACCCGGGCCGCGCTGGATGTGGCGCTCGACGGTTTCAGAGCAACCGACGTCGTCGCCGGAGAGCCGGTGGCCCTGCGGATCGAACAGGTCTGACGGCCTCGCCTCTTGCGACCCCGGCCAAGGCCGGGCTATGCCAAATCAAACGTCTTCTTGACCAAGGGATAATCGGAAAATGAACGCAGCCAAGATCGACTTCAACGACCGCATGCTGTCGCTGGGACTGGCACGCGTGGCGGAACAGGCCGCTTTGGCCTCGGCCTCGCTGGTGGGGCGCGGCGATGAAAAAGCGGCCGATCAGGCTGCTGTGAACGCCATGCGCGAACAGCTCAACCTGCTGGACATTGCAGGCGTCGTGGTGATCGGCGAAGGCGAACGCGACGAGGCGCCGATGCTGTATATCGGCGAAGAGGTCGGCACCGGCAACGGCCCCGGCGTGGACATCGCGCTGGACCCGCTGGAAGGCACGACGCTGACCGCCAAGGACATGCCCAACGCACTGACCGTGATTGCCATGGGGCCGCGCGGCTCGATGCTGCACGCGCCGGATGTCTACATGAACAAGCTGGCGGTTGGCCCGGGCCTGCCGCAGGGCGTGGTGTCACTGGACATGAGCCCGCGCGAGCGTGTCGAGGCGCTGGCCAAGGCCAAGGGCTGCTCGACCGAAGACATCACCGTGTGCATTCTGGAGCGTCCGCGCCATGAGGCGATGATCGCCGAGGTGCGCGAGACTGGTGCGGCGATCCGCCTGATCACCGATGGCGACGTGGCCGGCGTCATGCATTGCGCCGAAAGCGAGGTGACCGGCATCGACATGTATATGGGCCAGGGTGGCGCCCCCGAGGGCGTTCTGGCCGCTGCGGCTCTGAAATGCATGGGCGGGCAGATCTATGGCCGTCTGTTGTTCCGCAACGACGACGAGCGTGGCCGCGCCGCCAAGGCGGGCATCACCGATCTGGACCGCGTCTATTCGCGCGACGAGATGGTGACGGCGGACGTGATCTTTGCCGCGACCGGCGTGACCGGCGGGTCGCTTCTGCCGCGCATCAAGCGTGAGCCGGGCTGGGTCGAGACCACCACGCTGCTGATGCGGTCCAAGACCGGATCGGTGCGCCGGATGACCTATCGCACGCCTGTGTGACCCGGTGGCGCCGGAATGCGGCTTGCGCCGCAGCCTCCGGCGGGAGTATTTGTGAAAAGATGAAGAGGCCGGGTCCGGATTGGGTCCGGCCTTGACGCATGAGGCAGGATATTGAGCTTTCTTGGGGTTGAACGGTCGCTGACGGGGCGGCGCTGGGTCGGGCCTTCCATCGAGGTGGAACGCGCCTCGGAGATGATGGCGCAGCAGACGGATCTGCCTCGCGCCGTATGTCAGGTGCTGGCACGGCGGGGCGTGCCCTTGATCGAAGCGCGGGGGTTTCTCGATCCGAAACTCAAGGAATTGCTGCCCGACCCGCGGAGCCTGAAGGACATGGAGACGGCGGCCGCGCGGTTTCTGGAGGCGGTCCGGGGACGGCAGAAGATTGCGATCTTCGCCGACTATGATGTGGATGGTGGCAGTTCGGCGGCGTTGTTGCTGGATTGGCTGCGGCAGATGGGGCTGAGTGCGACGCTCTATGTGCCGGACCGGATCGACGAAGGTTACGGGCCAAACGTTCCGGCGATGCGAAAACTGGCGGCGGATCACGATCTGATCATCTGCGTCGACTGCGGCACGCTGAGCCACGAGCCGATCGCCGCAGCCGAAGGGGCCGACGTGATCGTGCTGGACCACCACCTGGGCGGCGAGACACTGCCGGACTGCGTGGCGGTGGTGAACCCCAACCGGCAGGATGAAAGTGGCGATCTGGGCTATCTCTGCGCCGCCGGCGTGGTGTTCCTGATGCTGGTCGAGGCCGGGCGTCAGTTGCGTGAGGCCGGAGCCAGGGGGCCGGACCTGATGGGTCTGCTCGACCTGGTGGCGCTGGCCACCGTGGCCGACGTGGCGCCGCTGATCGGGGCCAACCGGGCGCTGGTGCGGCAGGGACTCAAGGTGATGGCACAGCGGCAACGCCCCGGCCTGGTCGCGCTGTCGGATGTCGCGCGCATGGATGCGCCGCCCAACACGTACCACCTTGGTTTTCTGTTGGGGCCGCGCGTCAATGCGGGCGGACGCATCGGACAGGCCGACCTAGGGGCGCGCCTGCTGGCAACGGACTCCAGAACCGAGGCCGAGGCCCTGTCGCAGCGCCTGGATGCGTTGAACAGTGAACGGCGCGAGATCGAGAACACCGTGCGCGCCGCAGCGTTGGAGCAGGCCGAGGCGCGCGGGCTTGAGGGGCCGCTGGTCTGGGCCGCCGGAGAGGGCTGGCATCCCGGCGTCGTGGGAATCGTCGCCTCGCGCCTCAAGGAGGCCACGAACCGCCCCGCCATCGTCATCGGTTTCGACGGTGACGAGGGCAAGGGCTCGGGCCGGTCGGTTTCGGGCGTCGATCTTGGGGCCTCGATCCAGCGGCTGGCGACCGAAGGGCTGCTGGTGAAGGGCGGCGGCCACAAGATGGCTGCCGGCCTGACCGTGATGCGGGACCAGTTGGAACAGGCGATGGAACGGCTCACGGAACTGCTGGCCAGACAGGGGGCGGGTCAGGGGGGACCGGCCGACCTGAAACTGGACGGAACCCTGATGCCGGGCGCCGCGACCGTCGAGCTGGTGGAGCAGATCGAACTGGCAGGCCCGTTCGGTGCCGGGGCCCCCGCCCCGCGCTATGCCCTGCCCGACCTGCAGGTCCGCTTTGCCAAACGGGTCGGCGAGAGCCATCTGAAACTGTCACTCTCCGACGGGATGAGCGGCGGAGTGGACGCCATCGCCTTTGGCGCCTTTGACGGACCCATGGGCGAACGCCTGGCCAATCACGGCGGCGCGCGGTTCCATTTTGCGGGCCGGCTGGAGGTCAATTCCTGGGGCGGGCGCCAGAGCGTTCAGTTGCGGATCGAGGACGCGGCAGAGGCCCGTTGACCGCCAAATTCAAGCGGTTCGCCGGGACGAAAAAAAGTTGCTCATCCCCTCATTTTTCGTCTTGCGGGGCATCGAGGTAATCCGTAAAAGGCCCTCCACAAGCCAGCGTGGCCCGTTCGTCTATCGGTTAGGACGCCAGGTTTTCAACCTGGAAAGAGGGGTTCGATTCCCCTACGGGCTGCCACTTGTGCTTGTCGTGGCCCGTTCGTCTATCGGTTAGGACGCCAGGTTTTCAACCTGGAAAGAGGGGTTCGATTCCCCTACGGGCTGCCATTCCCCCCCCCTGACATCCGGGCAAGGTCGCAACGACAGCTATGCCTTGCGGCTGGATTGCCGAAGGCCGGAAACCTCTGTTCCGTCGAGCGACATGATCGCGCCGTAGAGATCCGGTCGCCGGTCGCGGAACACCCCCCAGTAACGAAGGGTCTCGGCAACCTCGTCCAGATCGAACGTAGCCGTCAGAACTTGGCCGTCTTCCACCCCAGCCTCGGCGACCTTCTGCCCGAACTGATCGGCGATGAAAGACGACCCGAAAAAGTCCAGCTGCAGTGCAGGGTTTTCGGTGGAAAATTCCCGGCCCACCCGATTGCTGGCCACCAGCGGCACCAGGTTGGCCCCGGCATGGCCCTGCATCACGGTCTGCCAATGCGGTATGCAGTTCGCTCCGGGCTTTGTGGGCTCGGATCCGATTGCCGTCGGATAAAGAAGGATCTCGGCTCCACGCAGGACCATGCAGCGTGCGGCCTCGGGAAACCACTGATCCCAGCAAATACCGGCGCCGATGCGTCCAAAGGCCGTATCCCACACCTTGAAACCGGTATCGCCGGGCGAGAAGAACTGCTTTTCCTGATAGCCGACATCATTGGGGATATGACTCTTGCGATAGATGCCCAGGACGGTCCCATCAGCGTCGATCATTGCCAGGGAATTGAAACAGGTCTGCCCCGCCTTTTCGAAGAACGACACCGGCAGCACCACGCCAAGCTCTTTCGCAAGGGTCGAAAACCTCTGCACGGCAGGGTTCTGCGAGGCTTCCGTCGCCAGGGCAAAATACTTGTGGCTCTGCTCGATGCAGAAATACGGTGTTTCGAACAGCTCTTGCAAAAGTATGACATTGGCGCCCGCATCGGCGGCGCTGCGGACCATCGCTTCGGCCTTGGCGATGTTTTCCTCCCGGTCCGAACCGCAGCTCATCTGGGTCGCGGCAAGTGTCACGTTACGCATCGGGTGTCTCCGGTAGCGGTTGCTGCTGGGTTATGCAGTGGATGTTGCCCCCGGCGTCGGCAATTCGTGGGGTCAACACGCCGACGACCTCGCGATCGGGGAAGGCCCCTCTGAGCCGGGCAAGGGCGGCAGCGTCAGCGTCGTCAAACCCGTATTGCGGCACCACAACGCCGCCATTGGCAATGTAGAAGTTGATGTACGACATCATCCGGCGCGCGCCGTCGGGTTTGCGACGAACCGGAGGGGACGTCACCGTGCAAACCCTCAGGGGCCGTCCGTCCGCGTCTGTTTCGGATTCGAGAATAGCCTTGTTTTCCAGCAGGTTCCCGTAGTCCGGATCAGACGGGTCATCGCTGGTCTGAACGACGACCTCGCCCGGTGCGGAAAAGGCGGCCACGACATCGACATGGCCGTTGGTGCTGTCTCCCTCGAGCGACCGCTTCAGCCAGATCACCTTGCGCGCCCCGAGTTGTTGCGCCAGTTCCGCTTCGAACTCGGCCCTGTCCGGTCCGCCATTTCGGGTGCGGTGCTCAAAGCACTGTTGCGTTATCAGGACGGTGCCGCAGTCGTCCACGCTGAGCGCCCCGCCCTCGAACACCATCTCGCTGCGGAACCGGGCGGCACCCGCCCGTTCGATGATGAAACGGGCCACATTGTCGTCGCGCTCGTGGGGATAGAGGCCCCCCCAGCCATCGAAAGTCCAATCTATCCCGGCGATTGCACCGTCGGGCCTGCTGACGAAGGTCGGCCCGCTGTCCCGCAACCAGCTGTCGTCGAGCGGGCAGGCGATCAGTTCGACCCCGTCCACTTCGCGCAGCACTTCGATCCCGTCATGGCTGTCCGGATCATGGAGCAGGCAAACCGGCTCGAACCGAGCAATCGCACGCACGACATCCGCGCACTCCCTGCGCGCCTCGCCGAGCGTATCCCCGAAGGTCGGTTCGGATTTCGGCCAGGCGATCCAGCAGGCGGCATGCGGACGCCATTCCGCGATCATCCGGAAACCGGCCGCATTTGCCTTTTCCCCGGGTTTCATGCCGCCCCCTCGCGCGCGAAATCGTCGGCGGCCAGTCGTATACCCTGCTCCATGATGTCAAACATCTGCTCGATCTCGCTTTCCGAGATCACCAGCGGCGGCGAAAAGACACACATGTTGATGATCGGGCGCAGGATCAGCCCCAGTTCCTGGCATCGCGTGTCGATCAGCGCCCCAAGCGCCCTGTCCGTTGCAAGCGGGTCGGTGCCGGCCGTCTCCGTGACGCATTCGATGCAGCCCACCAAGCCCATGCCCCGGGTATCCCCGACGATCGGCAGGCTGCGCATGGCGTGCATCCGTTCCTGAAACAGCGGCGTCACCTTGCGAACATGTTCCAAAATGCCCTCTCGCTCGATGATCTCGATGGTCTTGAGCGCGGCTGCGGCACTGACCGGGTGTCCGGAATAAGTGTAGCCGTTCGAGAATGTCGCCCCTTTCGCGTTCCCGCCGGCGACATCGGCAATCAGGCGATCAGAGATGATACAGGCCCCCATCGGAACGTATCCCGAGGTCATCCCCTTGGCGCAGGTAATGATATCGGGGACGATGTCGAACACCTCCTCTGACGCGAACCAGTGCCCGAGCCGGCCAAAGCCGGTGACGACCTCGTCGGAAATATAGAGCACGTCATGCTTTCTGCAGACCTCGAGGCAACGTCTGTGATACCCCTTCGGCGGAACGATCACGCCGCCCGAGGCCAGGATCGGCTCGGCGATGAAGGCCGCGACCTTGTCCGCCCCGATTGCCCGGATCGCGTTTTCAAGATCGGCCACCTTTTCGTCGAGAAAGGCATCGATGCTCATGCCCGCAGGCCGGCGATAGGGATTCACATCCGGCAGGAAATGCGCGAGGCCGGGTGCCTGATCCAGCCAGCTCTTGTCGCGCTCCTTGCCGCTCACGCTGGCCGCAAGATAGGTCGATCCGTGATAGGCCTTGTGCCGCGAGATCACGATCTTCTTTTCGGGGCGGCCAAGGACGTTGTTGCGAAAGTGGACGAACCTAAGGGCCGAGTCCACCGCGGTCGAACCGCCCGTCGTGAAAAAGACGTGGTTGAGGTCGCCCGGACTGCGCTGCGCGATTTCATGCGCCAACCGCGCGCTGACCGAAGAGGCATTGTTGAAGGGCGAGAAATAGGCCATCTCGCGCGCCTGCCGTGCCATCGCGTCCGCGATCTCGGCATTGCCGTATCCAAGTTGCACGCACCACATCCCACCGGGGCCGTCGATCAGACGCCTGCCGGTTTCGGTCGTGACATAGATCCCCTCGCCGCTCTCGGTGAACGTGCGGTCGTTCTGACCGAGCGTTTCCATTCCCTCCCAGGGATGAAGGAAATTGGCATTGTCCCATTCCCGGACCGACTGAAAACCCGCATCCCGCCTCTGCATCTCGACACCCGCTCCAACCTGGAATTATTTCAGATAATCACAAAATGTATAAACGTTCATTCACAGTCAAGGTTGTTTCACCCCGCCTTTCATGCGACAGATGCAGCACAGGAACGCAGGCTGAACCATGAACCGGTCAATACCCTCGGACGAGCAACCCAAGGCGCGCGAGATCAGTAAGGAACGCCACCGCAAAAAGCTGCTGGAGGCCGCCGCCGAAGCAGTTTTCCGCTATGGCGTGCGCGGTGCGACCATCAATAAAATTCAAGAGATTTCAGGCCTTTCCCGGGGCATGATCAACCTGCACTTCCAGTCAAAGGAAAACCTGTTGCAGGCTGTCGCCGAGAGACTGGCGCGGGACTACACCGAAAACTGGCGCAACGCAGCCCGCAGCACGGACAGCGATCCGGCAGCCCGCCTGAAGTCGATCATCGCCGCAGATTTCGCCCCCGAGGTTCTGAACGCCAGGAACATGGCGATCTGGTTCGCATTCCGGGCCGAGAGCAAATCACACCCCGAATACCGCCCCTTCATCGACACCCGCGAATCAGAGTTTCGCGAGTCGCTGCTGCAATGTTGCCGCGCGCTGGCCGACACGGATGGCAGCGCCTGCGTCGATGCGAATGTGGCCACCAGCGCCCTGACCGCGATACTCGAAGGGATGTGGACCGATTTCCATCTCAACCCCGACAGTTTCGACAGGGAAGAGGCTCTGGCAACCTGCCTGAAAGTCGCGCAGTGCCTTTTCCCCGGGCATTCGGCGTCCCTCGCCGGCCCTGACCCGACAAAGGCCAATTGATCTTGCCCCAAAAGACCTGCGTCGGGATACCCTGAACCACACCGGGATCAGGACCGGCGCGACGAAGCGGGGTCCAACGGCCGCTGCGATGGCGCAGAGGCACGATCAGGCTGCAGTCAGGCGCTCATGAACCTGTTGACGAACTCCGTGCGAGCCTCTGCGTACCAGGGCGGCTCGGCCGGCCAAGGATTGAGGTTGGCCAGCGAGTCGCCCGGATAGGCTTCGGCAAAGTTCTTTCTGAACAGGTCGCCGGAATGGTCCTCGGCGCCCAGAACGGCCGAGTTGTAGCCATGCTCGGCGCTCGCCTTGCCCGCGGGCTCGGCGCGGAACGCGAAATCGATGAAGGCGTAGATCTGGTCGATATTCTCGGCGCCGACCGGGATGGCCATGCCGTCGACCCAGGCCAGCGCCCCTTCGACCGGGGCTTGGTAATGCACCGGCTCGCCCGCCGATTTCAGCGCCAGCGGTGGTCCGTCCCAGGTCTGCCCGACGACGATGCCCTGGTTCAGCAGACCGTTCTTCTGGGTGTCGGCGTCGTTCCAGATCAGCTTGATGCGATCCTTGCGCGCGATGCACCAGTCGGCCACCTGCCCCCAGACCTTGCGCATGGTTTCCTCGTCATCGTAAGCGGCCCAGATCGAGCCCGGTTCCATCTCGCCCGAGGCTTCCATGTACAGGCCGGCCGCCAGCATCATCGAATGCGCGCGCCCCATGGTCTTTCCTGCATTCTCTTCGGACCAGACATCTCCGTAGGACGGGGCATCGCCGGCAGGCAGCCACAGGTCGGTGCGATAGGCGATGCCCTCGGTGCCCCAGATGTGGGGCAGCCAGTGGGTACCGTTGCGACCGAAATTCCAGGCGTCGGTCCCGATCTTGACCATGGCCGGGTTGACCCTGTCGACCGGCACCCGGTCCATGTCAAAGGGCTGCAACAGTTCCAACTGCTCCCACTGCTGGGACCGCATGTGGGTCGGCGACACGATGTCAAAGCCCTGCCCCTTGGCAGCCTTCATCGTGTCGATGATATCTTCGTTCGAGCCGACTCCGGTGTGGTTCACCTTGATGCCGGTTTCGCTTTCGAAGGCTTGAATGAACGAAGACGGCAGGTAATCGGACCACATCAGAATGTTGATCTCTCCCGATGATGCCAGAGCGCCGCGCGAATACAGCGGCGACGCCAGAACGGCAGCCCCCGCGCCCTTGAGCACAGAACGCCTGTCAAGCACTGGTTTTTCAGACATTTTCTTCTCCCGGATGGGCCAAGTGTACGCTCTTTTGCTCCTGGAGGTGAAGCCTTGCGGCGAGGTTGGTTCTCCTGAAGCGGCAGTTTTGAAGAATTGCGGCTCCAGTTTCGCGAGACCGGTTTGCGCGGTGGAGCAATGCAGCGCGGCCCGCAAATCCGGCGCCGGTCAGAGCGCGGCCTCGAAAAGGCCGGCCAGGTTGTCCTCGGTCAGTTCGATCGGATTTCCACCGCAGGACGGATCGACGATTGCGCCTTTGACCAGTTCGGGGATTGCCTCCTTGGTCACGCCCAGATCGGACAGCTTGCGCGGAATCCCAAGGGAATCGTTGAACTCCTGCACGAAGGCCCGGAACCCGTCGAACCCGCCCGAAATGCCCAGATAGGCTGCGGCAGCTTCGAGCCGGTCGGCGATCGCGGGGGCGTTGAACTCCAGAACCGCGGGCATGCAGACGGCATTGGTCGTGCCGTGATGGGTGTTGAACACCGCGCCGATCGGATGGCTCATGGCATGGATGGCGCCCAACCCCTTCTGGAACGCGGTGGCCCCCATCATTGCCGCGCTCATCATCTGGGCGCGGGCCTCGATATCGGAGCCGTCCGCATAGGCACGCGGCAGATACTCCTTGACCAGCCGCATTCCCTCCAACGCGATGCCCTGGCTCATCGGGTGGTAATGCGGGCTGGAAAAGGCCTCGACGCAATGCGCAAAGGCATCCAGGCCGGTACCGGCGGTGATGAATTTCGGCATGCCCACGGTCAGTTCGGGGTCGCAGATCACCACGGCCGGCAGTACCTTGGGGTGAAAGATGATCTTCTTGGCGTGGGTTTCCGAATTGGTGATGACGCTGGCGCGCCCCACTTCCGAGCCGGTTCCGGCCGTCGTCGGCACGGCGACGATCGGCGCGATGGCGTCGGCGTCCGCGCGGGTCCACCAGTCGCCGATATCCTCGAAATCCCAGACCGGCCGTGTCTGCCCGGCCATGAAAGCGACCATCTTGCCCAGATCCAGCCCCGAGCCGCCGCCAAAGGCGATCACCCCGTCATGATCGCCCGCCTTGTAGGCGGCCACGCCGGCTTCGAGGTTCGTTTCGTTCGGGTTGGGGTCCACGTCGCTGAACACCCCCCGGCCCAGCCCGGCAGCCTCCATGATTTCCAATGCCTGCGCCGTTATCGGCAGGCCGGCCAGGCCGCGGTCGGTCACCAGCAACGGTCGCTTGATCCCTGCTGCCGCGCAGGCCTCGGGCAATTCCCTGACCCGGCCCGCGCCAAACTTGATCGCGGTCGGGTAAGACCAGTTTCCAACCAAACTCATGTTTCAACCTCTCGACTGACGGATGACGCCGGATCAGGCCCGCTCGAATCCACGGGCGATTTCCCAATCGGTGACAATGCGCTCGAACTCCTCGATCTCGACCTCGGCGGCGCGAACATAGTGGTCAACCACGCCGTCACCCAAGGCCGTGCGCAGCATCTCCGAGCCGTGGAGCGCGTCCCGCGCGTCTTTCAGCGTGCCCGGAATTTGCCCTGTCTCGCCCCGATAGACATCGCCGGTGGCGGGGGGCGGCAACTCCAGCGCCTCTTCGATTCCGGCGATCCCGGCGGCCAGCATGGCGGCGGTGGCCAGATAGGGGTTCATGTCCGATCCGGGTATGCGGCATTCGATCCGCACCGCACTGGTCCCCTCGCCACACAGACGGAAGCCCGCGGTGCGGTTGTCCACCGACCAGACGACCCGCGTCGGCGCGAAAGTGCCTTTCATGAACCGCTTGTAGCTGTTGATGTAGGGCGCCAGGAAACAGGTATAGTCGGCGGCATATTTCAACAGCCCCGCGACATAGCTTTTCATCAGCGCCGACATGCCCAGATCGTCCCGTGCGTCGTGGAAAGCGGGCGCGCCATCTTTCCACAGTGACTGATGGACGTGGCAGGAACTGCCGACCTTGTCGTGATGCCACTTGGAAAGAAAGGTCACCGCGTGCCCGTTCTGCCACGCGATCTCCTTGATGGCGTTCTTCGCGATGGTGTGAAAATCCGCCGTGTCCAGCGCCGGAGCATATCTGATGTTCAGCTCTTCCTGCCCGGTCTCGGCCTCGCCCTTGGTGTTTTCCACCGGAATCCCCGCATTCCACAGATGGTTGCGCACCGGGCGCATCACATGTTCTTCCTTGGTGGTCTGCAGGATGTGATAGTCCTGATTGTAGCCCGAGATCGGCGTCAGATCACGGAACCCTTCCCCGCGAATCTGGTCGAAGCTCTTTTCGAACAGGAAGAATTCCAGCTCGGTCGCGACCATCGCCTCAAAACCCATCGCCGCAAGCCGGGCGACCTGCTTCTTCAGGATGGCGCGGGGCGAGTGCGGAACTTCCTGGTGGGTGTGGTGGTCCAACACATCGCACAGCACCATCACCGTGCCATCCAGCCAGGGAACCGGACGCAGCGTTTCGAGATCGGGTTTCATCACGTAGTCGCCATAACCGCGTTCCCAACTGGTCGCGGCGAACCCGTCCGGCGTGCCCATCTCCAGATCGGTCGCCAACAGGTAGTTGCAGCAATGGGTTTCGTTCCATGCCTCCGCCACGAAATGACCGGCGTGGAACCGCTTGCCCATCAGACGCCCCTGCATGTCCACGAGGCAAACCAGGACCGTGTCCACCTCGCCTGCGGCCACCTGTTTCTTGAGCTGCTCGAAACTCAGCACTGCACTCACGATTTTTCCCTCCCTGTTCCCGACACCGTTCGCGGCATCGCAAACCTGCGTCTGACCTTGGCGCCGTTTCCACCTCTGCTGCCCGTTGCGAAAGGCTCAATGCCTCGCCTCCTCTTCATGGCGGTCGCGCATTTCCGGCAGATCCTCGATCAGCCTGGTCTCAAGCAACTGGCCATTCCGATAAAGGATGGGATAGGCCACAGAGGCAATATGGCTGTTGAACTCGCGGAAGGCGCGCAGCGTTTCCAAGTGGATATCGCTCGTCTCCAGGCTTTCCGCAGAGCCACGTTGCAGCCGCTTGAGATGCCGCTTGCGGCTGTCCCGCTCGGCCCGCTTGATCTCGGTCTTTTCCAGGCTCAAAAGGCGCGCGCTCTCCAGGTCGTCGGAAATCAGCACATTCGCGGCCAGCCTCATATTGGCCAGAATGCTTTCATGCATTTGGACCAGCTCTGCCCAACCTTCCCTGGAGAACGACAAACCCTTCCTGCGCATCTCTTGGGCCAGAACCGTCAGCCGCTTGGCCACGACGTCGCCTGCCGTCTCCAGACGAATGGCGTATTCCATCATGTCGCGTGCGATCCGGCAGTTTTCCTTGCCGAACTCCTCGGTCGGGATGGCGGCAACGAACTCCCTTACGCCGGCCAGACAGGAATTCACGTCCTCATCCATGGCCTGCACCGCCCTGATCTGAGCCTTGTCGCCGCTTCGATACAGCTCCAGCGACGGGCGGAACATGCTCTCGACCAGATCGCTCATCCTGAGCAGCTCACGCTTGAGGCTCGACAACGCCTGGCTGGGGCTTCCGATATTGCGCGCATCCAGAGCGCTCGCCGGGCGGTCGGGCCGGGCCGCCGCCTCTCCTGCCGCATCCGGCAAGAGCCGTTCGAACGGGGCCTGCAGCCGGCCACAGAACGGAAGCGCAAGGATCAGCAGGGACGCATTGAACGCAAGATGCGCGTTGACCAGCATCTGCCCCCCTTGGAGGTCGCCCAACCACCCCGAGGTCAACGCCGCGTTCGCGGCAAACAGAACGATCACCGCCCAGGCGCCACGCAATGCCAGGTTGGCATAGGGAATGCGCCGCGCGGACACATCCATCCCTCGCGTCAGCCAGACCGGGATGAATGCAGACCCGCAATTGGCCCCCAGCACCAGAGACAACCCGGCGGCAAACGGGATTGCCCCGATCTGAACCAGCGTCACGCACATCAGGATCGCTGCGACCGAAGAGTGCATCACGAAGGCAAGCGCGCCGCCCACCAGAAAGGCGGTCACATAGTCCCGCGCCAGATAGTCCGCTATCGCCGGCAGAAATGCGCTGTCGCGGATCGGGTCCATCGCTTCGCGCAGAAAACGCAGCGAGATGAGGATGAACGCCACCCCCATCAGAATGCGGCCAAGCTGCCGGGTCTTCTTTGCATCTGTCTTGACGAACAGATAGCCGCCCACGGCAAGCAGCACCGGGACCAGCCAGTCCAGCCTGAAGGACAGGATCTGAATGATCAGGGCCGATCCCAGATCGCCTCCCAGGACGATTGCCAGACCGGTCGGGAAGCCCAGCATCCCGCTGGCGGCGAAACCCGACGTCAGCAGAGCCACCGCGGCCGAGCTTTGCAGCACGATCGCCATGGCGACACCGACCGCCGATGCCCGCGCATGGCTGCGCTGCCCGGTCATCACCCTTTGGAACGATGCGCCATAGCTCCGCTCGATCCCGGTGCGCACCATGCGCACGGCATAAAGCAGCAACATGGTCGCCCCGGCCAGGCTGACAAGAAAGCTGATGATCACCATGCCACCACCCTCGCACAGGAACCGACACCTGTCTGCCGAGACGCCATGGCGCTGACGAGTCCCTCCCCCTCGCGTCCCGGCAATATCATCGTCACAAGCCGCGGACGGCCGGACGCAGGGACGGGGCAATCAGTCGTGGGCATCTCAGCGTTCCTCCCCAGTCGCCAGATTTGTCTTGATCCCCCATTTCTTGAGAGAATCCGCCAATGCACCCTTGGGTTTCCTGTCAGTAACCAGATCATGAACCCGCCGGGGATCCGGCCCGTGATATGGCGCGGTCTCTCCGAACTTGAAATGCACTGCTGCAACCAGCACCCGATCGGCACTTTCCACCACAACCGACGCGAGGTCCGCCTCTGCCTCGCTCAGATACAGAAACCCCCTGCGGGCCGAAATCGCGTCAGTGCTCAGAATCGCAAGATCGAAAACATATCGCTGCGCCTGCCGGTGGGCGACATGGCCAAAGGTTCCACGTTCGTCGCCCTGCATTTCGCCGCCCAACAGATGCACCCGGTTGCCGTTGACGCCCGCCAATATCTGCGCGACCCCGATCGAGTTGGTCACGACCGTCAGGTTGCCGTGTTGCCGCAACTCTTCGGCGACGAACGCGGTGGTCGATCCCGCGTCCAGAAATATCGACATGCCGTCCCGCACCTTCCGACCCACCGACCCCGCGATGAGACGCTTTTGCTCTGAATGCTGCGAGATACGCCTGAAAAAGCTGGGGCCGCTCTGCGTGCCGGCCAGATAAGCCCCGCCATGCACCCGTTCGACCGCACCCGATTTCGACAGCGCCTTGATGGTCCGGCGAACGGTTTCCTCGGAAACATCCAGCGCCTTTGCAAGATCCGAATTGCGTGCGGTCCCGCCCAGCCTGCGCAGGACATCCAGAAGTTCCAGCTCACGATGCGTGCGCGATGACCGGTTTTCCACAAATTCCACCGAAATTCCCAAATACTCCCACAAATAGGCGCATATTCCGGTCAAAAATCAAGGGCTTTTGCGATCCAGAGGCGTGGCCTCGACCGGATCACGCGGGAGTTGGAACCTTTTTTTTCGCCGTTCGACGGAGCCTTTCGCGAAAGACCGGACAGCCAGCGCTCCGACGAGAGAAGACCATCGCCGAGTTCGGGACAACACCGTCGGATGCTCTGCCCCGCACAGGTTCTTCAGGTCGGCTCCTTGCGGCGCGCTTCGGCCGGCTTCTTGCCTCTGAACAGAAATTCTGGGGCATCGCCGGGCGCCACGGAGTCCAGAATGCCCTGCACGACCGAGTGTTGGGGCGATTTTCGGCACACCGGGTCGGTCACTCCTGCGTCTCCAACCAAGGCCATCGCCTGACAGCGGCAGCCGCCGAAGTCGATTTCCTTGCGGTCGCAACTCTGACAAGGTTCGGGCAACCAGTCAGTGCCGCGATATGCATTGAACGCGGCGCTGTCATACCAGATCTCGGCCAGCCTGCGTTCGCGGACGTTGTCGAAGGTCAGGTGCGGAATGCTCTCGGCCGCGTGGCAGGGCAGCACGGTTCCATTCGGCGTCACGTTCAGCCCGGCCGAACCCCAGCCGCCCATGCAGGCCTTGGGATAATCCGCGTAGTAGTCCGGCGGCACGAAATCGAAGGCCAGAATACCACGCAGCCGGGCTTCGGCCTCGGCCACGATCCGCTTGGCGGTCTCGGTCTGCTCGCGGGTCGGCAGCAGCTGCGCCCGGTTGCGTGTCGCCCAGCCATGAAACTGCACGCAGGCAACCTCGAGCCGCCGGGCACCGAGTTCCACGGCCAAGTCGATGGTCTGCTCCAGGTCATCCAGATTGTGCCGGTGCATCACCGCGTTCAGTGTCAGGGGAATCCCGCGTTCCTTGATCTCGGCGGCCACCTGCATCTTGCGGTCGAACCCGCCCTTGTAGCCGCCGATCCAGTCAGCCAGACCGGCATTCGTTCCCTGCAGCGACAACTGGATGTGATCCATCCCCGCCGCTTCGAGCGCATCCAGACGCCGCGGCGTCAGCCCGATCCCGCTGGTTATCAGGTTGGTGTAAAGCCCGGCATCCCGCGCGGCCCGCACCAGTTCGACGATATCCGTGCGCGAGGCCGGCTCCCCCCCCGACAGGTGCAACTGCAAGACGCCCAGATCGGCGGCCTGCCGGAACAGGTCGGCCCAAACCTCGGTCTCCAGTTCGTCTGCCCGCCCCAGCAGCTCGGTCGGGTTCGAGCAGTATGGGCAGGCCAGAGGGCAGCGGTGGGTCAGTTCCGCCAGCATGGCGATGGGCGGTGGGACGGTCACGGCTTCACCCCCAGAAACATCCGCGCCCTCAGCCCGACCATGAAGCGTTGGACATCCTCGGAAATCTGCGCCTCGGGCGCGTCATAGGTCGCTGCCAGATCGGCCACGATCTCGGCGAAACTGGCCGCCCCCGTCACCCGGCCGAGGATCGCGTCCCCGATGGCATCCAGCGCGATGGCCTTTTCCGGTGCCAGCAACACCCTGCCGCCCCTGACCCTGTCCTCGACCACGCGCACGCCGCGCGGAAGATAGGGACGATCGGTTGGAGCAAGGACAAGGTTCATGCCATCCCCTCGCCCGGTCGCCACGCCCCCGGCGGAATGCGCCCCGGCTCGACATAGGCGCCCCACAGCGCATCCAGTTGCGCCCACAGCACGTTGGTCTTGAAGATCAGCGCCTCGCAGGCCGCGTCCTCCTTCTCGGGCGTGTCGGCATGTTCCAACACCCAGGCCAGCCCGAATTTCACGTCCTTCGGCGCCTCGGTCAGACGCTTGCGGAAATAGGACAGGCTTTCGGTATTGGCGAAATCGTAGTGCTTCAGCATCCCCTCGATGCGGCGTTCGTGGATCGAAGGCGCAAACAGCTCGGTCAGCGACGAGGCCACCGCCTGCAACAACGGCATGTCGCGGACGTAACGCACATAGGCGTCCACCGCGAATTGCGTCGCCGGCAAAACGCCGCGGCCGCTGGCCACATAGTCGGGATCCAGCCCCACCGCCTCGGCCAGTTTCAGCCAGCGCCGGATACCGCCGCCCTCGTCAACTCCGCCATCATGGTCTTCGATGCGGCTGCGCCATTCGCGCCGCATCTGCGGATCGTCGCAACGCGACAGAAAGGCCGCATCCTTCATCGGGATGGCTGCCTGATAGGCCCAGCGGTTGATCACCCAGGCCCGCACCTGGTCCGGGGTGCAGCGCCCGTTGTGCAGCATGTCGTGAAAGGGGTGCTTGTCGTGATACCGCTCGGCGCCGATCGCGCGCAGCCTCTGTTCCAGCGATCCTGCCTTCGGGTCGTGCGCATTCATGTCGCGATCTCCATTCCGTCGGCGGCCACCGTCCAGCCATGCGCATGGACATACGCGCGCTCGGGGCTGTCGGGCTGCCAGACCGGGTTGGTGTTGTTTATGTGAATGAACGTCTTGTTCGCCTTGAGACCGGCCAGCCGGGCAATCGACCCATCCGGCCCGCTGATCGAGATATGCCCCATGCGCCTGCCGGTCTTGACCCCGGTGCCCGAGCGGATCATCTCGTCATCGCTCCACAACGTGCCGTCGAAAAAGATCTGGTCCGCATCCGCCAGGGTGGCCAGAAGGTCGTCCGTCGCGTCAGCACAGCCGGGAATGTAATAGGCCACCTTGTCCCCGTCGCTCAGGCGCACGCCGACGGTCTGCTCTCCGACCAGATCGGTCTGAACCTCCTCGCCCTCCATGAAAAGCGGCACCTTGCCCGGAACCGGGAAAACCTCGGCCTCGAGCCCCGGAAGCAGTTGGAAAGCACGCTCGAGCATGATGCGCTCGCGCGGCACCATTTCGGCGCTCACCGCATCGAACACCCGGTTTTCAGACAGAACGCCAAGTATCTCGGACGTCGCAATCAGAGTGAACGGCGTCTGCTCGCGCAGCGACAGCAACCCCGCGATGTGGTCGATGTCCCCGTTCGTCAACAGAACCGATGCAATCGGCGTGTCGCGCAGTTCCCTTGGATGCATCGACGGGCAGGCCGTCAACTGCGCCCTGATGTCAGGAGAGGCGTTCAGGACGGCCCATGCGTTCCCGTCCAATGACACGGCCAGCGATGACTGGCTCGCCGATGCGATCTTGCCGCTGCGCGCGTCCCTGCAGTTGGGACAGCCACAATTCCACTGCGGCAGTCCACCACCAGCCGCAGCGCCAAGAACCAGAAATCGCATGGCCGCGACCCCTCAAGTCGCGGATCAGAACAGGTCGCGCTCGTACTCGCGGCCTTCGTCCTCGGACGGTGCGTACATGTTGATTTCCATGCCGCAGTTCACTTCCTTCAGTTTCGGTGCTGCCCAGGCCATTTTCATCCTCCGCTGGCTAGTTTGGGTGGTGGCAGTCTAACAACGCGCCCCCCTCGTGCGAATAGGTCTTTGGTCGTAGAGTCACGCTGCGACCAAGGTCGAATAGGACCGAAACGCCACAGGCGTTTAGTCTCGCCCCATGCGCGCGCTCATTTCAATGGTTGTTTTCTGGCTCTTCGCCGCGCTGGCACAGGCCGCGCCGCTGGAACGCGACGCCTTGGCCCAGCTTATCATGCCGCCCTTTTCGCTGGGAGAGCCTCTCAACGACAAGGGTGTCTACAGCCTGCTGAACTCTGGTGGCGCCGAGGCCGGCTATGTCTTTGAAACCGAACCGCTTGCGCCCCTGCCGGGCTTTTCCGGTGCCCCGATCAACGCGCTGGTCGTGCTCGACCTCGAGGGCAAGTTTCTCGACGTCCGGCTGATCGAACACAACGAGCCGATCTTCGTGTCGGGCCTGGGCGAAGCCCCCTTCCACAAGTTTTTCGAGCAATATGCCGGCCTGTCGATATCGTCGTCCATCGTGGTCGGCACGCCCTATGGCGACGGCAGCGCGGGCGGTTCTCTGGTCTATCTCGACGGCGTCTCCAAGGCCACGGCCTCGGTCCGCATCGCCCACGAATCGGTGATGGCCGCGGCCCTGGCGGTGGCGCGCGAAAAGATGCAGGGAATCGCGACCAGCCCGCCGGCCCATCCGAACCCCGAGCATGACGAGGCGCTGTCATGGTCGGATCTGCTGGAACAGGGGCTTGTCACCCACAAGACGGTCAGCAACGCCGAAGTCGATGCCGCCTTTGCCGGAACCCTTTGGGAGGACGACGACCCGGAGGCCAGGGAAAACCCGGATGCGCCCTATCTCGACCTGTGGATCGCCGACCTTGGCCCGCCCTCGATCGCGCGTGCGGTTCTGTCGGAAGACGGCTATGCCGAGTTGCAGGAGTTCCTGACCATCTCGCCGGATGACGAGCCGATCCTTGTCATCGAAACCGCCCGGCACGGCCTTGTCAGCCCCGACTTCGTGCGCAACACCTCGCCCGACTGGCTGTCGGCCGAGCAGGACGGGCTGCCGGTCGCCCTGCGTGACAGTGACCTGTTCGTCGAGCTGTCGCCGGACCTGCCGGAGGCGTTGCACCAGGGAACGGCGATGATCCTGCGCACCGATCGCCGGCTTGGGTTCGACCCGGCCCGACCGTGGGTGCTGAACGTCGCGGCGGTGCGCGAACATGGCATGTTCCAGCCCGAAAGCGGCTCGGTCACCCTCAGCGCAGAACACTCCACCGACGAGAGATTTTTTACCCGGCCGGGCGTGGTGGAGCCCGTGCCGCCATGGCAAGAGGCGCTGCGGGCGCGACAGGGCGACATGATCGTGCTGTCCATCTTCTTGCTGGGGCTGACGGGCGGCCTGCTGTTCGCCCAGAACCCGCTGGCCGACAGCCGCGCCTTCACCCCGCTGCGTCTGCTGATCCTTGCCTTCGTGACCGTTTTCATCGGCTGGTGGGGACAGGGCCAACTGTCCATCGTGACGGTGCTGGGCGTGATCCGCACCGCGGCCGAGGGCGGTAGCTTTGCCTTTCTGGTCTATGACCCGTTCTCTCTGCTGATCTGGGGCTTTGCCATTCTCGGTTTCGTTCTTTGGGGCCGAGGTTATTTCTGCGGTTGGCTGTGCCCGTTCGGAGCCTTGCAGGAATTCGCCAGCCATGTCGGCCGGGGGCTGCGCCTGCCGCAGATCGAACCCTCGCCGAAATGGGACACCCGGCTGAAATGGCTGAAATATGGTCTCCTGGCCGGTCTCGTCGCGGTCGTCTTCGTTTCGCCCGACCAAGTGGACAAGGCCGCCGAGGTCGAACCCTTCAAGACCGCCATCACCACCCATTTCGCCCGCGAATGGTATTTCGTGGCCTACGCGGCGTTCTGGCTGGTTGCAGGGCTGACCCTGTTCAAGGGGTTCTGCCGCTATGTCTGCCCGCTGGGCGCGGTGATGGCGATCGGGGGGCTTCTGCGCGGCCGTTCGTGGATCGCGCGGCGCGTCGAATGTGGCAGCCCGTGCCAGCTCTGCCGGGTGAAGTGCAACTATCATGCCATCAAGAAAACCGGCGAGATAGACTATTCGGAATGCTTCGGATGCCTGGACTGCGTGTCCATCCACAACGATGACACCCGCTGCGTGCCCCGCATCCTCGCGGCGCGCCGGGGCGCCAGGCAACAGGCTGCGGAATAAGCCCCCTGTTCGAGCCACAAGCCTTGTGAATGTCTCCTAGCGCAGTTCCGGCGGCCGGAAACTCAAGCCGTATACGGCGAATATTTCCGCGATGCGCCCGTCCTGGATGCCGGCGAAAATCGCGTCTTCGACCGCATAGGCCAGCGGACGATAGGCGAAATGCACGGCGACACCGGCTGTCCATGTGCTGACGCCAAAGCCCGGCAGCGGAGGGGTATGTATCGAGATGCCCTCCACGCGCCCCGCCTCGAGCTGCGCCAGCGGCCCCATCGCCGCCTTGGTCTCGCCCCTGGCCAGCGCCTCCATCGCCGCTTTCGCGGTGGGATAGCGATGCGTGTTGCCGCTCAGCTGCCCGCCGGGAAAGGCGGACAGGTAGAAATCCGCGATCGAGTCATTCTCGACCGCAACCGTGTCGAACCGGAAATAGGCCGGAACCGGCGGATCGTCGGGATAGGCGTCTTCGCGATAGGCGATCGCGATTTCCTCGACGTGATACTGGCCGGTGAAAACCACCTGTTCGACCCGGCAGGCAAACTCGCTGTCATAGGGAACATGCAGCATCACGTTGGCCACGCTGCCACCGACCACCGGCCCCCTCCAGACCCAGTTGCGCAGATCGGCCTGCAATTCCTCGCCCGCCGCGACCAGGGTGAACCTGGGTTCCACGCCCAGTTCCTCGGCAATGAGCCGACCGATCTCGATATCCACGCCCTTGATTTCCCCACCCTCCTCATAGGACCAGGGCGGAAAATCCTCGTAGGCCGCAAAGGTGATGAAGCCGCGCTCCTGTATCGTGTCGAGATCCTGCCCAACCTGATCGCGTGAAACGTTCTGGGGCTTGGCCTGGGGCACATGATCCTCGCACCGGGCCGTGGCAAGTTGCGCCGATGCCCCGAGCATCGCCAGCGACAGAACCAGACCGGGAAGTGTTTGGGTCATGTGCCTCCGATCAAATTCTCAGTTGGCGGCCGACAGGCC
Organism: Ruegeria marisrubri; assembly: GCF_001507595.1. GTDB lineage: Bacteria > Pseudomonadota > Alphaproteobacteria > Rhodobacterales > Rhodobacteraceae > Ruegeria > Ruegeria marisrubri. Next base: position 300,014 of record NZ_LQBQ01000012.1, on the reverse strand, counting down.
GATCGTCAGCGCCTCGGCTGCGGCTTCGAAATCGGGGTTGTCGCCGGAAATCAGGTTGGCCGCGCGAAACGCGACGCTGTCGGCAACTGGCGCGCCCGAACCGGTCGACACCCCTTCCGCGATCTGCGCAAGCTCGGCCTGCAGGGCCGCCGCATCGCCCGAGGCGCCTCCGGCCATTGCCTGCAGTTCATCGCGGATCTGCAACAGGCGCGGTGTCACGTCATCCAGTTCACCATCGTCGGGGCGCGTTTCGATATAAGTGCGAATTGCCCAGGCGGCCTTCTGGCCCAGCAGCTCCCCGAATGCCGGCATCTTGGTGATGCCGTTCTGGGTGTACCCGCTGCGGAACCGTTCGACATACCATTCGTCGCCATATTCTTCCGCTTCGAGATAACGCAGATCAGGCGCCAGACCGCCCGACACCGCGCCCAGACCATGACACCGCGCGCAGTTCTGGTTGTAACCGCTGTCACCGATCTCGATCGCCGCTTTCCAGACCTCTTCGCCCTGGTTGCGATAGGGGTTCTCGATCAGCCATTCCTCACCCACATCCGGCAGCGCGTCGGTATTCATCGGCTGCGGGGCCACGTCGCCATGCGCGTGTGCCATCGAGGTTGCAACGATCAGGCCAAGCGAGGCCAGGGGCAATCTGAACATAATGTCCTCCCGGTGGTGAGTGTCTGGACAAGTATCTACCGGAACCCACCTATTGGTTCATACGAGACTTAAGTTTGAAATCCTCCTTTTCGCCATACTACCTTGGTCCAATGGCGGATGCCACGAACCGGCCACTAGGTTGGAAAAAACATGCATATTCATGGGAGGAAACGTGCATCGTCTCGGGCTGTTCATCGCCGGGTTGGCCCTGACCGCTCAGGCGGCATTCGCCGACCTCAACGTGCCTGTGGTGTATCTCAGGCAAGAGGTGGACCGCCCCCCGACCCTTTCCAACCTCGATCCGATCCCCGACGATCTGGGAGAGATGGGCGCGCGCCTTGGGCTGGCCGACAACATGACGACCGGCTCCTTTCTGGGGCAGACCTACGAGTTGGATACAATATCGGTGCCGGTCGGCGGAGACCTTCTGGAGGCCGCGCGTTCGGCGCTGGCGCAATCACCCTTCCTGATCCTGGATGCGCCAGCCTCGGATCAGACCCGGATCGCCGACCTTCCCGAAGCGCAATCGGCGCTTCTGTTCAACGCATCCAGCGCCGACAACGCCCTGCGGGACAAGGATTGCCGGGCCAACCTGCTGCATACCCTGCCGTCATACCAGATGCGCAGTGATGCCCTGATGCAGTTTGCCCGCACGAAACGCTGGGACGCGTTGACGCTGATCGCCGGCAGCAGGCCGGACGACATGGCCTTTGCCGATGCGCTGCGCAACAGCGCGGCCAAGTTCGGCATGAAGATCGCTGCCGAAAAGACATGGGCTTTTGATGCCGACATGCGCCGCAACGCCGCGCAGGAGGTGCCGCTGTTCACGCAGGATCTCGGCAAATACGACCTTATGCTGATCGCCGATGAGGCGCAGGATTTCGGCCGTTACATCGCCTACAACACCTGGTATCCGCGCCCGGTTGCCGGGTCCGAGGGGCTGGTGCCCACCGCATGGGCTCCGGTGGTCGAGCAATGGGGCGCGGCGCAGCTGCAGTCGCGCTTTCAGGACCTCGCGAACCGCGCGATGCGCCCGCGGGACTACGCCGCCTGGGCCGCGATGCGCAGCATCGGCGAGGCCGTGACCCGCACCACCTCCGCCGACCCCGCCACGCTGCGCGCCTTCATGCTGTCGGACGGGTTCGAACTGGCCGGGTTCAAGGGCCGCCCGCTGAGCTATCGAAACTGGAACGGCCAGCTGCGCCAGCCCATTCCACTCGTCACCCCGCGCGCGCTGGTCGCCCAGGCGCCGCTGGAAGGCTACCTGCACCAGCGCACGGAACTGGACACGCTCGGCCTCGACGCGCCGGAAAGCGCCTGCGCCGCCTTCCGGTAACCAATGCAACGGAGACATCTCATGCACCGTCTGATCCCCCTCCTCTCGGCGCTTTCCCTGTCCGGCCCAGCGCTGGCTGCCGAAATCTGGGTGACCAACGAAAAGGACGACACGATCAGCGTGATCGATATCGGAACGCTGGAAGTGGTGCGCACCATCCCCACCGGAGAACGCCCACGCGGGATCACCTTTTCCAAGGATCACTCGCGCGTCTATATCTGCGCCTCGGACAGCGACACGGTGCAGGTGATGGACCCGGAAACCGGGGAAATCCTGCATGACCTGCCGTCGGGCGAAGATCCCGAGCAGTTCGTGCTGCATCCCAACGACCGCCACCTCTACATCGCCAACGAAGATGACGCCGTCACCACGGTGGTCGATACCGAAACCCGCAAGGTGATCGCCCAGATCAATGTCGGCATCGAACCCGAGGGCATGGCCGTTTCCCCGGATGGCAAGATCGCCATCACCACCTCCGAGACCACCAACATGGCCCATTGGATCGACACCGAAACGCGCGAGCTCTTCGCCAACACCTTGGTCGATGCACGCCCCCGCCATGCCGAGTTCACCGCCGGTGGGTCCGAGCTGTGGGTCAGCTCGGAAATCGGCGGCACCATCACCGTCTTTGACACCGCCACGCAGACCGAGAAGGGCAAGATCGAGTTCGAGGTCAAGGGCGTGCATCCCGACCGGGTTCAGCCCGTCGGCTTCGAATTCACCACCGACGAAAAAACCGCCTTCGTCGCACTCGGCCCCTCGAACCACGTTGCCGTGGTCAATGCCGAAACCTTGGAAGTCGAGGACTACATCCTCGTCGGCCGCCGTGTCTGGCACATGGCCTTTTCCCCCGACAAATCGCTGCTCTTCACCACCAACGGCGTTTCGGGCGATGTCACCGTGATCGACGTCGCCAAGCGCGAAGCCATCAAGTCGATCAAGGTCGGCCGCTTCCCCTGGGGCGCGGCGCTGCGCCCCTGATCCGGAAACACGAAACAGGAGACGACCCGATGTTCAAACCTGCCCTCGCCCTCGTGGCGGCCCTGACCCTGCCCACTCTGGCCTTGGCAGACGATGACGACGACAAGCCGGGCATGGGCCTTGCCGGTCTGCTGTCAGCCTCAAACAAGCAAGACCTGCCGCCCATCACCCTTTCGGCCGGAATGCCGCTGGCCGAGGCGCCGTGGCGGCTGAAATCCGGAACCTATTACGAGTTCGAGATTCAGGGCGACGGCAGCCAGGAACTGGCGCTGGTCGGGCCCGAATTCTTCCGTGCCATCTGGATCGACGAGATCGTCGTCGAAGGTCTGGAAATCCGCCCGCTGGGTCTGGACAGCGTGGAGTTTGACGAGGCCGGCGAGATGGAGATCGGCTTCATTGCCCTGAAACCGGGAAGCTACTACCTTAAGGTGCCCGGCTCGACCGGCGAAACACAGCGGCTTGAGATCGTCATCGAGTGACCGGACTGCGCGTTCAGAACCTGAGCTTTTCCTATGGGGCCAAAACTGCCCTGAGCGACGTGAGTTTCGAAGTCGCCCCCGGCAGGTTCTGCGCACTGTTGGGGCCGAACGGGGCCGGGAAATCCACCCTGTTCGCCCTTCTCACCCGGCTGTTCACCACGCCGGACGGCACAATCGAGATCGCCGGGCATGACATGGCCCGCGAACCGCGCGCCGCGCTCAGGCAGATGGGCGTGGTGTTCCAGCAGCCCACGCTGGACCTCGACCTGACGGTTCGGCGCAACCTCGACTATTTCGCGGCGCTCCACGGGCTGTCCGGCCGCACCGCCCGCGCCCGGATCGACGAGGCGCTGGATCGGCTCGGGATGCGGGATCGGGCGTCGGAACTCGTGCGCACCCTCAACGGCGGCCACCGCCGCCGACTCGAGATCGCCCGCAGCCTGTGCCACCACCCCAGGGTGCTGCTGCTGGATGAGCCCACGGTGGGCCTGGATGCCGCAACCCGCCAGGCCATCACCGACCATGTCCACGACCTGTCCGAAACCGGGGGCCTGACGGTGCTGTGGGCCACCCACCTGACGGACGAGATCCGCGACCGCGACCAGCTGCTGATCCTGCACCGCGGGCGGTTGCTGGAAAACGGAGAGGCCGGCGCCCTGCGTGGTGCCACGCCGCTTGCCACCCACTTCCTGTCCCTGACCGGAGAGGCGGCATGATCGCCGCCCTCGTCGCACTCAGGGCGATCATCGCCCGCGAAGCCCTGCGCTTCATCGGCCAGCGCAGCCGCTTCGTCGCGGCACTGGTGCGCCCGCTCTTGTGGCTGATCGTCTTTGCGGCCGGGTTTCGCGCCGCACTCGGCCTGTCGATCACGCCGCCCTACCAGACCTACACCACATACGAGGTCTACATCGTGCCCGGGCTGTGCGGGATGATCCTGCTGTTCAACGGCATGCAAAGCTCGCTGTCGCTGGTCTATGACCGCGAGATGGGCTCAATGCGGCTGCTCTTGACCAGCCCCCTGCCCCGCTGGTGGCTGCTGCTGTGCCGCCTGCTGGCCAGCACCACCATTTCCATCCTTCAGGTCTATGCGTTCCTCGCGATCACCGCGCTCTACGGCATCCGTTTCAGCCCCGCCGGCTATGTCGCGATCCTGCCGGCGCTGGTGGTTGCGGGCCTGATGCTCGGCGCGCTGGGGCTGGCGCTGTCCTCGACCATCCGGCAGCTCGAAAACTTTGCGGGGGTGATGAACTTCGTGATCTTCCCGATGTTCTTCCTGTCCACCGCGCTCTATCCGCTGTGGAAGATGGCCGAAAGCTCGGAACTGCTGCACGACATCTGCGCCCTCAACCCCTTCACCCACGCGGTCGAGCTGATCCGGTTCGCGCTCTATGCCCAGTTCAACGGAACGGCACTGCTGTGGACATGCCTGGCCGGCCTCGTCCTGCTGGCGCTGGCGATCTGGGGCTATGACCCGGCGCGCGGCATGATCCGTCGCAAGAGCTGACCCTTTCTACGACCACCGCAGAGATGCACGATCGGGCCAGGGATGCTATGCTTGCCGGCGGGAGGACGCGCGATGTTCCACAAACTCACCATCCTGGCCCTGATGGCGGCCACCCCGGCGCTGGCCGAAGACCAGGCCGAACTGGGAACCCTGAACCCCGAGGAAATGACCCTGGGACGGGTGATGGACAACATCCGGCGCGGACATACCGACATGACCACCTGCGCGTCGGGCTATTTCATCACCAAGAGCGGCCGGCACGGAATGGCCCGCGAAGTGTTCGAGACCTGCGCCGAGGCCGGATATACCGGCGCGATGACCTGGATGAGCCAGCTCGACAACAACGGGCTTGGCGGCGAGTACAACCCCGAGGCCGCCGCGGAATGGGACCGGCGCGCCGCCGAAGCCGGTGATCCGGTGGGCAAGTTCAACTATGGGCTCGACCTGATGCGCGGCCACGGCGTCGCCCGCGACGAGGCCCGCGGCCGCGCCCTGGTGGACAAGGCCGCCCGCGAAGGGCTGAAAATCGCCCGCAGGCTGCAGAGGGCCGGTTACGACCTGGACGAGGTGACACCGGATGCAGACAACTGGAAATATGCACCTTTGTTCTAGAAAAACAGCGTTTCCAGCCCCCGAATGCGACTAAAGTCTATGGTGAACCTGTTGTTTTTGTTCATTATTTCAATGAACCACGTGTCCTTCTGTCGTAAACTCCCTTCCAACTGAAAACCGGAGGACGACATGAATCGGATCATCGCTGCCATCTTCCTCGCCCTGGGCCCGGCCCTTCCGGCCGCCAGCGAGAGCATCTACGAAAACATCAAGGTGGACGCGGGCCAGACCCTTTACGACGCAAAGTGCCGCCGCTGCCACGCCGACGACTCGACCGATCCCAGCTATGGGCCTCCGCTCGAAAACATCGTCGGCCGCGCCGCGGGCAGCTATCCGAACTATGACTATTCCGTCGCGCTCGAGGCCTCGGGCATCGTCTGGACGCCGGCCGCGCTGCGCGCCTGGATGGAGGACAATGACGGTTTCATGCCCGGCACCAAGATGCGCCATGTCGGCATCACCGACCGCACCGTGCAGGATTTCATCCTCGCCTACCTGGCCTCGATCACCACGCGCGACGGCTCAAAGGTTTCCGAGTAAGCAATTCCCCATCTCCCCGGCTTACTCGATCAGCAGCCTCGGCAGCCAATGGCTGTCGGGGTCTGCCTCGTGCAGGTCGCCCTCGGAAAGCGGCCGCAGAGTCCCCGGCGCGGGCGGCGCCGACAGCAGGTCCATGTCAAGCTCGTGCAGCCGCCCGGTCAAACGGTCGCCGCTGGCTTCCAGCCTGTAATAGACCCCGTTCCACATGTTGATGCCGTATTCCGAGGCGCCCTTCCACAGAAACAGGAAATCGTATTCCAGATCGGTCAGGTCATCGGGGCTGACCTGGCGCCGGATGTCGTAGGGGTAAGGCACATGGCACCAGTGCTTGTCAGGGCCTTCCAGGCATTTGAACGGCCGCATCGACAGAAAGTGATCCGAAAAAACATCTTCGTTCCAGTCGATCGCATAGCCTGTCTCCTCGCCGCCGGGCGAGAAAGTCACCGTCGCGATCTCGGTGCGCCGCCCCTCGCCATCGACCAACCAGACCGTTTTCGTTCCCGCCAGAGGATCGGCCCACAAGGTCGAAGACCACAGGGCACCGGCGGTCGCCATTGTTTTCAGCAGGTTGGCCATGTTCTTTCCCTTTTCCGGATGCGCGCTCTGCGAAAAACAGTAGCTCCCAGGCCCGGCTTTCAACCTACGACCATTGTGCAATACCGCCGCAGGCACCGGTTTCCGATAATACGCTCGGCCGGTAACCCGAACGAACGGGCCCTGGCATGATAACAGTGACTGATGGGAGGAGCCCACATGAATCGCTTCATTAGTGCGGTCGTCGCAGGCGTCATGGTGGCTGGCGCAAGCTACGCCGGCGTGACCGAAGATGACCTGAAAAACGATCAAACCATCACCAACCAGGTGGTCACCAACGGCATGGGGCGACATCTCCAACGCTACAGCCCGCTGGACATTCTCAACAAGGACAACGTCAAGAACCTGGTGCCGGCCTGGGCCTTCTCGCTGGGCGGCGAAAAGCAGCGCGGCCAGGAAACCCAGCCGCTGGTCTATGACGGGGTGATGTATATCACCGGCTCGTATTCGCGCCTCTATGCGATCGACGTGAAGACCGGCGAAGAGCTCTGGCAGTATGACGCCCGCCTGCCCGAAGGCATCCTGCCCTGCTGCGACGTGATCAACCGTGGCGCCGCGCTTTACGGCGACAACATCTATTTCGGAACGCTGGACGCCCGTATCGTGGCGCTGAACCGCAAGACCGGCGACGTGGTCTGGAACAAGAAGATCGCCGATTACAAGGCCGGCTACTCCTACACGGCCGCGCCGCTGATCGTGAACGGGCTTGTCATCACCGGCAATTCGGGCGGCGAGTTCGGCATCGTCGGCGAGGTGCAGGCGCGTGACGCCGAGACCGGCGAACTGGTCTGGACCCGCCCCGTCATCGAAGGCCACATGGGCACCTACAAGGGCGAAGAGTCGACCATGACCGGCACGCTGAACGCGACCTGGCCGGGCGACATGTGGAAGACCGGCGGCGGCGCTACCTGGCTCGGCGGCTCGTATGACGTCGAAACCGATACGCTGGTCTTTGGCGCCGGCAACCCCGCGCCGTGGAACAGCCATCTGCGCAATGCCGGCACCCCGACCGAAGGCAACGCCGGCGACAACCTCTATGCGGCCAGCCGCCTCGGCATCGACCCCGAGAACGGCGAGATCAAGTGGCACTTCCAGACCACCCCGCGCGAGGGCTGGGACTATGACGGCGTGAACGAGGTCGTGGCCTATACCGACCGCGAGGGCAACAAGCGCTTCGCCACGGCCGACCGAAACGGCTTCTTCTACGTGCTGAACCGCGAAGACGGCGCATTCGTCTCGGCCACCCCCTTCGTCAAGGACATCTCCTGGGCCGAGGGCATTGACGAGAACGGCCGCCCGATCTTTGTCGAGGAAAACCGCCCCGGCAACCCGGCGGATGCGGCAGACGGCAAGAAGGGTGAAGTCATCTTTGCCTCGCCCTCGTTCCTTGGCGGCAAGAACTGGATGCCGATGGCCTTCAGCCAGCGCACCGGCAACTTCTACGTGCCTTCCAACGAATGGGGCATGGACATCTGGAACGAGCCGATCACCTACAAGAAGGGCGCGGCCTATCTGGGTGCGGGCTTCACCATCAAGCCCAACTACGAAGACCACATCGGCAGCCTCAAGGCGATCGATCCGGATACCGGCGAGATCAAGTGGGAATACAAGAACGACGCACCGCTCTGGGGCGGCGTGATGACCACCGCCGGCGGCCTCGTGTTCACCGGTACGCCCGAAGGCAAGTTCATCGCCTTTGACGACGAGACCGGCGAAGTCCTGTGGTCGTTCCAGACCGGTTCGGGCATCGTGGGCCAGCCGATCACCTGGGAAATGGACGGCGAGCAATATATCTCGATCATTTCCGGCTGGGGCGGCGCGGTTCCGCTCTGGGGCGGCGAAGTGGCCAAGAAGGTCAACTATCTGAACCAGGGCGGCACGCTCTGGACCTTCAAACTGCCCAAGCAGCTGGCCTCGGCCGACTGATCGGCGCATCGCCTGAACATCGTGAAACGCGCGTCTTTCGGGGCGCGCGTTTTCTGCTATACGACTATAGGCGTATATGCCGCGTGTCGCCGGTTTTGCTAGGCTGGATGACAGAGGCAACAGAACGGACCATGAATGCGCCCTGTGACGGACATGCCGCATGACACCAAGTTCCAGTCGGCGCTGATCGTCGACGATCACCCCCTGTTTTGCGACGCCCTGTCGATGACGTTGCAGGCGGTTTCTTCCATCAACAGCATGCACACGGCGCCGACCCTGCAGGACGCGCTGGACCTGATCGCCCAAGGGGCGCCGATCGACCTGGTGGTGCTGGATCTGAACCTGCCGGACGTGAACGGGCTCGACGGTCTGCTGCGGCTGCGCAACGCCACGAAAAGCCCGATCATCGTCGTGTCGTCGATGGCCGACAACCGCATCATCAGCTCGGCCATCCACGCCGGGGCGTCAGGGTTCATTCCCAAACACAGCCAGCGCGACGTGTTCCACAAGGCGCTGGAGGTGTTGCAGAGGGGCGAAACCTTCATCCCGACCGGCTATGTTCTGCTGGAAGAGGCCGAGACCGAGGACAAGGATGACGCCCTCATGCGGCTTGGCACCCTGACCAACCAGCAGGCCCGCATCCTGCAACTGATCTGCGAGGGGAAACTCAACAAGCAGATCGCCTATGACCTGTCGATTGCGGAAACCACCGTAAAGGCGCATGTCACGGCGATCATGCGCAAACTCGGCGTGCAAAGCCGCACGCAGGCGGTGCTGATCGCCAAGCAGACAAGTTTCGCAAACGTATTGCACGACAAGACGCCACCCGCGTAATCTCGCGGGGGACGAAAGGGAGGATTTTGCGATGGACCATTTCCGTGGTCCGTCCGGCGAAGCAATCGAGACCGCGCATCTGGTGCGGTCGGGCAGTGTTGATTGCCAGGCGGAAGATGCGGTGACGCAACTTGCCGGGGCTCTGAAACCGGGCGATCTGTCTCTGGTGGTTCTGTTCCTGTCCCCGCAAACGGATGTGTCACGGCTGATCGACGAGGCCCAGCGCACCTTTGCGCCGGCCCAGGTGGTCGGATGCACCACCGCCGGTGAAATCGGTGAAACCGGCTATGTCGAAGGGCAGATCGTCGCCGTGGGCTTTCCGGTGTCGCACTTTCACACCCGGACGATCCTGATCGACGATCTCGATGCGTTCGAGCCCTATGGGCTGATCGAACGGATGATCCGCAACCGCAATCACATGGCGGCGGAAACGCCCGGATGGATATCCGATTTCACCTTCCTGCTGATCGACGGGCTTTCCACCAAAGAGGATCTGCTGACCTCGCAGCTCTCGGCCGGACTGGGGCCGGTGCCCTTCTTCGGTGGCTCCGCCGGGGACGGCACCGATTTCGGAACGACCTATGTCCTTCACGGGGGGCGCGCCCATTCCAACGCCGCCGTTCTCATCCAGGTTCGGACCAAGTGCCCGATCAAGGTATTCAAGACCGACCACCTCGTTCCGGCCGAAAAGCGCATGGTGGTGACAGGCGCGGACCCGGCCCGGCGCATCGTCCACGAGATCAACGCCGAGCCTGCCGCCCGTGAATATGCCCGCGTGCTGGGCAAGGATCCCGAGCAACTGACCGGCTTTACCTTCGCCGCGCACCCTGTCGTGGTCCGCATAGGCGACCAGCACCATGTGCGCGCCATCCAGCGGGTCGCCGAGAACGGAGACCTCGTGTTCTTCTCGGCCATCGACGAGGGCGTGGTCCTGACCTTGGCCGAGCCGGAAAACATGGTCTCGCACCTGACGCGCGAGATGCACAATCTGGCCCAACCCGAGCAACCCGAGGTCATTCTAGCCTGCGACTGCATCCTGCGCCGGTTGGAAGCACAACAGAAACAGCAGACCGGAGACATCTCGCGCATCCTGACTCAGAACCGGGTGATCGGGTTTTCGACCTATGGCGAACAGATCAATTCGATGCATGTCAACCAGACCCTGACCGGCGTCGCGATCTATCCTCCGGCCGAGGGCTGAGCCATGCCCCACGAACTCATCGACCCGCGGGACACGCTTGAGCGGCAGAACGAAAAACTGTTGAAGATCGCCGATACCCTGATGCGCCGGGCCGAACAGGGCACCGAGGCGTCGGGGGCGGCATATGCCCAGTTCCAGCGCGCCGTGATGCTCGAAGAAGAGGTTCGGGCGCGGACGGCGGCGCTGGAAAAGGCGCTGGACCTGCTCAATGAATCCAACGCCAAGCTGGCGCAGGCCAATGCCGAGACCGAAGCCGCCCGCTCGAACCTGACCAACGCGATCGAAACCGTGCAGGAGGGGTTTGCCCTGTTCGACGCGCAGGACAGGCTGGTCATGTGCAACAGCCGGTTCTGCAAGCACATGCTGGACATCTACCACCAGTTCAAACCGGGTCTTCGGTTCGAGGATTACGTCCATCTGGTGTCCACCAGCCCCTACCTGACCCTGCCCGACGGGGAAACGCCCGAGGCCTGGGCCGCCTTCCGCATGGCGCGGCACAAGGACAATCACGCGGTGTTCAATGCCCGCATCGCAGGCCGCCACTGGCTCCAGGTCAGCGAGCACCGCACACCCGACGGCGGCACCGTGATCCTGCAGACCGACATCACCGACATGATGCGGCTGGAACGGCAGGAGCGCGAGCGGCTTCTGGACGATCAGGCCCGGCTGATCCGGGCCACGCTGGAACATCTCAACCAGGGGGTCTGCATCTTCGACGACCAGAACCGGCTGGTCGGCTGGAACCGGCGCGCCGGCGAGCTGCTGTCGATTCAGGCCAACCATTTCCGGCTGGGCACGCCGTTCCTGTCGCTCTACGATCGCGTGCGCGACAATGTGCGGTTCCGCGGCGATACCGGCCCCGAAGATGTCGAGGCCTGGGTGGCCAGCAAGGCCAAGCGCGCGCCCTTGTCCTTCGAAATCGAAATCGGCGTGGACCGCACGCTGGCGGCCTTTGCCCAGCAGATGCCGGACCGCGGCTTCGTGATCAGCTTTACCGATGTCTCGGCGGAACGCGCGGCGGTACGCACCATCAGCCAGGCCAATGAAACGCTGGAACAGCGCGTCGCCGAACGCACGCTGGAACTCGAGGACGCGCTGGCCGAAGCGGAACGGGCCAATGCCTCGAAATCCCGCTTCGTCGCGGCAGCCAGCCACGACCTGCTGCAGCCCCTGTCGGCGGCGAAACTTTTCGTGGCGTCGCTGGAAAACGATCTGGAAGATCCGGAACTGGCCGAGCGCCTGTCGAAGGCGGGAAATGCCCTCGTCAGCGTCGAGAAGATCCTCGGCGCCCTTCTCGACATCTCGAAACTGGATTCCGGGCGCGCCACGGTGGACCTGTCCTCGATCTCTCTCAAGGACATGCTCAATCAGCTCAATGACGAGCTGAAGCCGCTGGCCCTCAAGAAAGGCCTGGATTTCCGAATGGTCTGCTGCGATGCCCATGTCGAAAGCGACGCGTCATACCTGCGCCGCATCCTGCAGAACCTCGCCTCGAACGCGATCCGCTATACCGACAGCGGCAAGGTTCTGGTCGGGGTGCGGCACCGGAAATCCTATGTTCGGGTCGAGATCTGGGACACCGGCCCCGGCATCCCCGAGGACCAGCAGGAAAGGGTTTTCGAAGAGTTCCAGCGCCTGAGCGCCTCGGCGACCCCGAACGAAGGGCTGGGGCTGGGTCTCGCGATCGTCGAGCGCGCCTGCCGCCTGCTGAAACACCCGCTGCATCTTTCCTCGCAGCCGGGCCGTGGCACCTGTTTCGCCATCGAATTGCCGCGCAGCAACGTCGTGCCACTGCGCAAGCCGCGCGACGGCGCGACAACCAACGGGGTTCCGCTCGAACACCATATCGCGCTTCTGGTCGAAAATGACGAAGCGTTGCGATCCGCCATGACGATCACGATGGAGAACTGGGGTCTGGACGTGCTGCCCTGCGCCAACCAGTCCGAAGCCGAGGACATTCTGCGCGAGGTCGACATCGCGCCCGATGTCATCATCGCGGATTACCAGCTGGACGAAGGCGTGTTGGGCACCGATGTCATCACCGCCTTGCGCAACGACCACGGCCCGATCCCGGCTTGTCTTGTCACGGCGAACCGGTCGCCGGATCTGCAGGGAGCCTGCGAAAAACAGGGCACGTCCCTGATCCACAAGCCCATTGACCCTGCCGAACTGCGCAGCTTCATCGAAGGCGCCCTGGCTGGCTAGCGGATGCAGACATCCGAACGGGTCAGGAACCGCCGCCCGCTGCCATTTTCCAGCGAGAACATCCCGCCGATGCCCTCGATCGCGTCGATGATCAGGTCGGTGTGCCGCCAACGCGCGTACTGGTCGGCGTTCATGTAGAAAGGCACGCCGCCGATTTCGCCTACCTGCACGTCGCTGTCCCCGACGATGTAGTCGCCCTGCTGGAAACACATCGGCGCCGAGCCGTCGCAACATCCACCGGACTGGTGGAACAGCAGGTCCGGCCCGAACCGGCCCTTCAGCTCTTCGATCAGGTCCAGCGCCGCCTGGGTGGCAGTGACGGTCATGGTGTCTGACATCGGTGTTGCCTCTGCGGGAAAAGTGACGGCCCCGGAGGAGAACGGGGCCGTCTGCCATTGCTGCCTCAGAAGAAGCCCAGCGCGTTCGGGCTGTAGCTGACCAGCAGGTTCTTGGTCTGGCGATAATGATCCAGCATCATCTTGTGCGTCTCACGGCCGATGCCCGACTGCTTGTAGCCGCCAAAGGCCGCGTGGGCCGGATAGGCGTGATAGCAGTTGGTCCAGACCCGTCCGGCCTGAATCTCGCGGCCGAAACGGAAGGCGCGGTTGGTGTCGCGGGTCCAGACCCCGGCGCCAAGGCCGTAAAGCGTGTCGTTGGCGATCTCCAGCGCCTCGGCATCGTCCTTGAAGGTCGTGACCGACAGGACCGGGCCAAAGATCTCTTCCTGGAAGATGCGCATCTTGTTGTGGCCCTTGAACACGGTCGGCTCGATATAGTTGCCGCCCTCCAGACCGCTCAGTTCAGACACGTTCCCGCCCGTCAGCAGCTCGGCGCCTTCGTCCTTGCCCAGTTGCAGGTACGAGGCGATCTTTTCCTTCTGCTCGGTCGAGGCCTGCGCGCCGATCATGGTCTCCATCGCCAGCGGGTTGCCCTGCTTGACGGCCTTCACCCGCTCGAGCGCACGGGCGATGAAATCGTCATAGATCGATTCCTGGATCAGCGCCCGGCTGGGGCAGGTGCAGACCTCGCCCTGGTTCAGCGCGAACATGGTGAAGCCTTCCAGACACTTGTCGAAATAGGCGTCGTCGGCATTCATCACGTCTTCGAAGAAGATGTTCGGCGACTTGCCGCCCAGTTCCAGCGTCACCGGGATCAGGTTCTGGCTGGCATATTGCATGATCAGCCGGCCGGTGGTGGTTTCACCGGTAAAGGCGATCTTGGCGATGCGGTTCGACGAAGCCAGCGGCTTACCCGCCTCAAGGCCGAACCCGTTGACGATGTTGAGAACGCCTGCAGGCAGCACGTCGGCGATCAGCTCGGCCAGGACCATGATCGAGGCCGGGGTCTGCTCGGCCGGCTTCAGCACGACGCAGTTGCCGGCCGCCAGCGCCGGCGCCAGTTTCCACACCGCCATCAGCAGCGGGAAGTTCCACGGGATGATCTGCCCCACCACGCCCAGCGGCTCGGGAATGTGATAGGCATAGGTGTCGGCGTCGATTTCCGAGATATGCCCCTCTTCGGCGCGGATGCAGCCAGCGAAGTAACGCCAGTGATCGACGCACAGCGCCAGGTCGGCGGCGATGGATTCGCGGATCGGCTTGCCGTTGTCCAGCGTCTCGGCCGCGGCGAGCAACTGGGTGTTGGCCTCCATGATGTCGGCGATCTTCAGCAGCAGGTTGGCGCGCTCGGTGGTCGAGGTCTTGCCCCATGCCGGGAATGCCGCATGGGCCGCGTCCAGCGCCGCCTCGATGTCGTCGGCGTTCGAGCGGGCAACCTCGCAGATCACTTCGCCGGTGATGGGCGTGGTGTTCTCGAAATACTGACCCGATTTCGGCTCGACGAACTGGCCGTTGATGAAGTTGCCATAGCGCGCCTTGAACGGGAACTCGACGCCCAGATGTGACGTGTCCAGTGCGGCGCTGACCTGCACGGAATTCTGAATGTTCATGCCATTCCTCCCCTTGATAAGAGATCAAAAAACGTAGCGAGCCCCATGGTCCTAATCCCTTTGTTCAGGCCTTGGGGCCGGTGCTGGGCTCACCATATGAGGGCGGTCTGAACGCGTGTATTGGACCTTGGTCTGTTCGACCAAAGTCTGCCTCTCACGCAAAGAAGAGTGCCCTGAAATCTTTGCAAGCGTTTTGCCCGGCGCCATTTTTCAAACAGGCAAAAAGCATAAAATTCCGAGGCTTGCAGGCCGGCTCTCAGGTGATCCGGCTGCGCTGCAAGGCCGGTGTCACGCCGAAACTCGCGCGATAGACGCGGGTGAAATGGCCGGGGCTTTCAAAACCGCAGGCCATGGCCACGTCCGTCACCGAGGCTTCGGTCTGGATCAGCAGGTTGCGGGCGCGCTCCAGACGCATTTCCATGAAGTATTTCTTGGGCGAGGTGTTCAGGTATTTCCCGAACAACCGTTCCAGCTGGCGCGTGGAAATGCCGATCTCGGCGGCGATTTCAGCGGGCGAGACCGGGTTTTCGATCGTGTCGTGCATCCGCTGGATCGCCTTGGCCATATGCGGATTGCGCATCCCGTTGCGCGACTGCAATGACACCCGCTGCTCGGCGGTTGCGTTGCGGACCGCGTTATAGACCATCTGGTCGGCCACCGCGACCGACAGGTCATAGCCGTGATCGCGTTCGATCAGGTGCAGCATCAGGTCCGCCGTGGCCGTCCCGCCCGAGGCGGTCATGTGCTTTTCATCGGCCACGAAGACGCTGCGCACCAGGTTCACTTCGGGGAAGTTCTCCATGAAACTGTCGTGGTATTCCCAGTGGATCGCCGCCTGCATCCCGTCCAGGAAACCGGCCTCGGCCAGCACCCAGGCCCCCGAACACAGCGCCCCGACCGGCGTGCCGCGCGCCCTCTCGCGCCGCAGCGCGGCCAGGAGTGGCCTGGTGACATGGTTGCGCATGTGGATGCCCGACAGCGCGAATATCTGGTCGCATTTCGGGATCTCGTCCAGACCGCCATGCACCAGCGTCACCGACCCGTTCGAGCAGACCGCCGTCTCGCCGTTTTCCGAAACGAAGGACCATTTGTACAGGTCCTGCCCGCTGACCAGATTGGCGATGCGCAGCGGCTCGACCGCGCAGGAAAAGGCGAGGTGCGAAAACTCCTCGATCAGAACAAAGACGAAGTGCTGGGTATCCGTCATGGCTGGCTCACTGCGCTCTGGCCCGAGGTGAACTGCGCGGGCAATGCCGTGCAAGCCCCCGGCGTTGGGCTATCCAAAATTTTTCGGCCGCGGCCCGGGGCACCGTCAAGCCGGCCGCCATGGGCGGCGCAGTCGGCAAACGCCCGGTTCATTCGTCTCATTGACCAACCCCTTCCTACCGGAACTTTTTTCGCATACTGCATATTTTTTTCTTGTGCACAATTTGTATTTTCATATAACACAAATTGCGCAAACCTGTTGCGCCGCGCATTCCCCCAATGGCACCCTGCCCCGGAATGTTCGGCTGCAACGATTGGAGAAACGAATGAAAGACACCTCGAAAAGCAGGAAGTCAGAGCTGTATGGTCACCTGAAGACGGCGATCATGACGCTGGAACTGCGCCCCGGCGACGACCTCGACGAATCGAGGCTTTCCGAGGAGTTTTCCCTGTCCCGCACCCCGCTGCGCGAGGTTCTGCGGCAGCTGGCCGGCGAAGGCTATGTCGATCTGCGGGAAAACCGCGGCGCGCGCGTCAGCGAGATGTCGCACACCACCCTGCGCGATTTCTTCCTTGCCGCCCCGATGGTGTATGGCGCGGTCATGAAGCTGGCGGCACAGAACGCCCGCCCGGAACAGATCGAGGCGCTCAATGCCGCCCAAGAGGACTTCAAGGCGGCGCTGCGCTCGGGCTCGGGCGCCGACAGGGCGCTGGCCAACAACCGTTTTCACGAGATCACCGGAGAGATGGCCGACAACATCTATCTTGCGCCCTCGTTCCAGCGCCTGCTGATCGACCACGCCCGCATCAGCATGACCTTCTATCGCCCGCGGGACGCGCAAATGGCGGAAAACGTGGCCGAGGCCAGCCAGCAGCATGACGCGATCATCGCCGCCATCGAGGCGGGCGACGAAGCTGCGGCGGCGCAACTGGCCATCGACCATTGGAACCTCTCGCGCGACCAGATCGAGCTGTTCGTCATGCCCGCCGGGCTGGACATGCAGCTTGGGTCGATATCGCGAAAAACCCCAGCATGAGGAAGAGATGACCCCGATTTTCCAGTTCGAAGGGATCTACACCCCGGTCGTGACGCCCTTTCACGACGACGGAAGCGTCAATTGGGACGCGCTGGCCGACCAGATCGAATATCTCATCGGCGCCGGCGTCCACGGCCTGATCTCGGGCGGCTCGACGGGCGAGAACTATGCCCAGACGGTCGGCGAACGGCTGGAAGTCGCGAAGTTCACCCGCCAGCAGGCCAAGGGGCGGGTGCCGCTTGTCGTCGGCACCGGCGCCATGATGACCCCCGATTCCATCGCGCTGGCCACCGGCGCGCGGGATCTGGGCGCCGATGCGATCCTGCTGGCCACCCCGCCCTATTCGGTGCCGACCGAGCGCGAAAACGCGCTGAACGCGCTGGCCATCGACAAGGCGGCGAGCCTGCCGGTGATGCTTTACAACTACCCGGGCCGGATGGGCGTGCACATGGGCGAGGAATTCCTCGACCGCGTCGGCCGCTCGCGCAACATCTGCGCCATCAAGGAAAGCTCGGGCGACATCAACCGGGTGCACCTGCTGGCGCGCGACTATCCGCATATCCAGATGTCCTGCGGCATGGACGACCAGGCGCTGGAATTCTTCGCCTGGGGCGCGCGCAGCTGGGTCTGCGGAGGCTCGAACTTCCTGCCCGCGGAACATATCGCGCTCTACACCGCCTGCGCGGTCGAAGGCGATTTCGACAAGGGCCGCCGCATCATGTCGGCGATGATGCCCCTGATGCGGGTGCTGGAGCAGGGCGGCAAGTTCATCCAGTGCATCAAGCACGGCGTCACCCTGAACGGCATCGACGCCGGCCCGATGCGCCCGCCGCTGAAAGGGTTGAACAAGGATGACAAACGGGCGCTGGAACAGGTGATCGGGGTGCTCAAACGCACCATCTCGGACATTCAGGCAGAGGGGTAAGGGCAATGGATCTGCTGACACAAGACGAATACCGCGCCATCGCGGCCAACCTGACCCTGCCGGTCAACGCCTTCATCGACGGCAGCTTCCGCCCGGCCGCCTCGGGCAGGACCTTCACCAGCGTCAACCCGGCCACGGGCGAGAAACTGGCCGAGATCGCCGCCTGCGGATCCGAGGACGTGGATTTCGCCGTCGCCAAGGCGCGCGAGGCCTTCGAGGATGGCCGCTGGTCGCGGATGCACCCGTCCGACCGCAAGGACGTTCTGATCCGGCTGGCCAAGCTGATGAAGCGCAACGCCCGCGAACTGGCGGTGATGGAGAGCCTCGACAGCGGCAAGCCCATCTTCGACTGCGAAACCGTGGACGTGCCGGAAACCATCCACTGCCTGAAATGGCATGCCGAGGCGATCGACAAGATCTACGATCAGGTCTCGCCCGCCTCGGACGACCACATCGCGATGGTGGTGCGCGAACCGATCGGCGTCGTGGGGCTGGTGCTGCCGTGGAACTTCCCCCTGCTGATGCTGGCGTGGAAGATCGGCCCGGCACTGGCGGCGGGCTGCTCGGTGGTGGTGAAACCGGCCGCCGAGACCACGCTGACCGCCCTGCGGGTGGCGGAACTGGCAATGGAGGCCGGCCTGCCCCGCGGCGTGCTGAACGTGGTGCCCGGCGGCGGCGCCGAGGTGGGCGAACCGATCGGGCGGCACATGGATATCGACATGGTCTCTTTCACCGGCTCGACCGTGACCGGCAAGCGTTTCCTCACCTACGCAGCCGAGAGCAACGCCAAGGAAGTGGTGCTGGAGATGGGCGGCAAGAACCCGGCCATCGTCATGGATGACGCGGAAAACCTCGACCGCGTGGCGCAGCACATCGTCAACGGCGCTTTCTGGAACATGGGCGAGAATTGCTCGGCCAGCTCGCGCCTGATCGTGCATCGCGCCATCAAGGCCGAGCTGCTGGACCGCGTCGCCGCCCATGCCCGCCAGTGGAACGTCGGCGACCCGCTCGACCCCGAGACCCGCATGGGCGCGCTGGTCAGCAAGGCGCATTTCGACAAGGTCTGCGGCTATCTGGAGGATGCCGAAAACATCGTCCTGGGCGGCACCGCCAGGGACGGGTTCGTCGAGGCCACCGTGGTCGAACTGCCCGGCAACGATCACCGCCTGGCACGCGAAGAGATCTTCGGCCCGGTGCTCTCGGTGATCGAGGTCGGCGGCTTCGACGAGGCGATCCGCATCGCGAACGATACCGAATACGGGCTCTGCGCTTCGATCTTCACCGCCAACGCGAAACGCGCGATCCGCGGCGCCCGCGCCCTGCGCGCCGGGACCGTGACGGTCAACAGCTTTGGCGAGGGCGACATCACCACGCCCTTCGGCGGCTACAAGCAGTCGGGTTTCGGCGGGCGTGACAACTCGGTACATGCGCATGACCAGTACACCCAGCTCAAGACCATCTGGATCGACCTGAGCGACGACGCGGACGAGGCCGTGGAGTGACCAGCTATGCCGCCAAACGCCTGCCGGTGCATCGCGGCGCGGCGGGATGGGCCGAGATCCTCGGCCCCTACACGCCCGGCCCGGCGCTGAGCGGCGACCTGACCGCCGATTTCACCGTGATCGGGGCCGGGTTCGCCGGCCTGTCGGCGGCGCGCCGGTTGCGCCAGTTGCAGCCCACCGCCCGCATCGTGGTGCTCGAGGCCGGGGCGCTGGCCCAAGGCGCCTCGGGGCGCAATTCGGGTTTCATGATCGACCTGCCGCATGACCTGGCCTCGGACGACTATGCCGGGGCCGGGGACGACCGGGCGCTGATCGGCCTGAACCGCCAGGCCATCGCCTTTGCCCGCGCGGCGGTCGAGGACTATGGCATAGACCGGAACTTCTTCGACCCTGTCGGAAAGGTAAACGGTGCGGCCAGCGACAGGGCCCATGCCCACAATCTGAGTTATGCCCGCCATCTCGACAGCCTCGGCGAGGCGTCGGAACTGCTGGACCGGCAGCAGATGCGGGATCTGACCGGCAGTTCGCACTACATCTCCGGCCTCTACACGCCGGGCACCGTGATGCTGCAACCGGCGGGCTATGTCCGCGGGCTGGGCCGGGGGCTGCGCGACAGCGGAGTCGAAATCTATGAAAACAGCCCCGTCACCGAATTCCACCGGCAGGGCGGCGGCTGGCAGGTCTCCACCCCGCAGGGCCGCGTGAGCACCGACCGCATCATCGTCACGACGAACGGCCACCTGGAAAGCTTCGGCGTCGAGCGCGGCAGGCTGATGCAGCTGTTCCTCTTTGCCACGATGACGCCCGAACTGGATGCCGAGGCGCTGCGCCGGCTGGGCGGTCAATCGCGCTGGGGCATCACGCCATCCGACCCGATGGGCACCACCATGCGCCGGATCGACGGCGGTCAGGGCGGCAACCGGATCATCACCCGCACCTGTGCCGAGCTCATTCCCGGAATGACCCCTTCGCAATCCGGTCTGGACCGGGCCGCGCGGGTGATGCAGCGCAAGTTCGATCAGCGTTTCCCGCAACTGGCGGGGATGAAGATGCAATATGCCTGGGCCGGCCACCTCTGCCTCAGCCTCAACGGCGTCGCGGTGATGCGGCAGATCGACGATGGTGTGTTCTCCGGCTGCGTCCAGAACGGGCTGGGCACCGCCCGGGGCACGCTGACCGGCATCGGCGCGGCGGAACTGGCCTGCGGCGAGACCTCGGCGATCACCCGCCATTTCACCGCCGAAGACCGCCCCCGCCGTCTGCCGCCGCAGCCGTTCCGGCAGATCGGCGCAAACGCGGTGCTGCGCTGGAAGGAATGGCGCGCGCGCCAGGAATGAACCGCGCGCCGCCGCTCAGGGCAGGCTCAGCTTGGCCATGCGCCCGCCATCGACCACATAGACCTGCCCCGTGACGAATTCCGCATCCTCCGAGGCCAGAAAGGCCACGACGGCCGCGACCTCTTCGGGCGTGCCGGTCCGGCCCGTCGGGTGGATACGGCCGATATTGCCGCGGAAGGTTTCGGGGTCGGGCATGTTCTTGATACGCTCGAGATTGAGCTCGGTGTCGATCCAGCCCGGCGCCACCGCGTTGCAACGGATGCCTTCGGGGCCGTGATCCACCGCCACCGCGCGGGTCAGGGCGTGCAGCCCCGCCTTCGTCGCGCAATAGGCGGCGCGACCGGGACTCGCACTCAGCCCTTCGATCGAGCCGGTATTGACGATACAGCCCCTTGTTTCCCGCAGATGCGGCAGCGCGGCCCGGATCATCAGGAAGGGCGTGGTCAGGTTGACGGTCAGGTTGCGCTGCCAGTCCTCGACCGACATGTCCTCGACCCGGGCCTCCTGCATCATGCCGGCATTGTTGACCAGAACGTCCAGACGCCCCGCCCGCGCCATCAACTCGCCGACCACATGCGCGGGGCTTTCGGGATCGGCGAAATCGGCAGCGATGCTGGGAAATTCGGCATCCGCGCCACGCTGGGCTGAGAAGACACGGGCCCCTTCGTCACGCAAGCGGCGGGCGATGGCCCGTCCAATCCCCGAACGGCCACCGGTAACCAAAGCAACCTTGCCGTCGAACCGTCTCATGACACCGGTTTGCCTCCGTTGACCTCGACCAGTATACCACAGATATGGCGCGCCGTGTCAGAGGCCAGAAAAATCACCACATCGGTCATTTTTCTTGGCTGGCTTGCCGGCAAAAAAATGGCTCGCCCGTTTTCGGGCGAGCCAGGGGGGGAGTGTCAGTAACTCTGGTTCAACTCGTCGGCTGCCGGGATCTCCCGTTCGCGGCGGGCGATATAGTCGCGCAGCGCCTCGTCCTTGGCCGGGTCCAGCCTGGGTTCTTCGTAGTCCGACAGCAGCTTTTTGGCATGGCGTAGCGCGCGCTCGGTGATTTCCACCTCGCCCTCTGCCACCCATTGCTCGATCGAGTTGTTGTCGAACAGTTCCGGCATGAAGAACGCCTCTTGGAAATTGTCCTGCGTGTGTGGATGGCCCAGGTAATGCCCGCCCGGGCCGATATCCGACACCGCCGCGACGGCCTGATCGAAATCGTCCCATTTCGGCCCCTCGGCCATGCGATGGGCCATGGCGCATTGCTCGGCATCGACCACGAACTTGGCGACCGAACAATGCATCCCGGCCTCGTTCCAGCCCGCCGAATGCCAGATGTAGTTGGCCCCGGCATGGATCACCGCCGACAGCGTGGTGGCGGATTCGTATCCCGCCTGCGCGTCGAAGGTCTTGGCCCCACCCAGCGTGTTTGAGCTGCGCCAGGGCACACCATAGTGCCGCGCCATCTGGCCGATCATGAAGTTCATCAGGCTGATCTCGGGCGTGCCCGCCATCGGCGCGCCGGATTTCATGCTGACGGTCGACAGGTAATGCCCATAGATCGCCGGACAGCCGCGCCGGATCACCTGCGTATAGGCCAGCGCGCTCAGCGCCTCGGCGTTCAACTGGGCGACGGTGGCGGGAACGCTGGCGGGCGTGTTGGCCCCGCCCAGCACGAAGGGCGAGCACAGCACCGGCTGGTTGCGGCGGCAGAAGGCGCGCATCGCCCCCAGCATGGTCTCGTCCCAGACCAGCGGCGAGTTGCCGTTGCAGTTGCCGGTGGTGACCGGGTGATCCTCCATGAACGCCTCGCCGAAGAGGATGGCGCACATCTCCATCACGTCCTCGGCGTTTCTGGGCGAGGTGGTCATGCCCATGAAGGTCTTGTCCGAATGTTTCATCGACGAATAGGTGATGCGCAGATGCCGCTGGCTGATCGGGTGATCGTAGGGCTCGACGATGTGATGGGCACTGGAATGCAGCGCCGGCATCATGTGGCTGAGCTTGTGGAACATCGCAAGGTCGTCCAGCGTCGGGTTGCGCCGCACGTCATCCAGATCGCGCAAAAACGGTGCCCCGGTCATCGGCACGAAGATCGCGTGCGGCCCGCCCAGCCGCACGTTCTTTTTCGGGTCGCGGGCGTGATAGGTGAAATCCGACGGGATGGTGGCGATCAGCTCGCGCACCAGGCCGCGGTCCAGATAGACCAGCTCGCCCTCGACCTTGGCCCCTGCCCTTTTCCAGTCCTCCAGCGCGATGGGGTCGCGGAACTGAACGCCGACATTCTCCAGAATGTCCATCGAGGCGTTGTCGATACGTTCGACCTGACTGCCGTCCATCACTTCGCACAGCGGGATGTTGCGGGTCAGGCCGGGCAACATCTCGAACACGGGCGCGGTGCGAACCGCGCGCCGCGCGGCGCGGCCGCCGGAACGGGATCGGGTAGCGGTGGCTTGCTGGGGCATGTCTGTGATCTCCTTTTCGGAACAATTCTTCCCGTCCGGCAGGAGGTTCACTTGCAGGAAACCGAAATCGGCTTGCAGGAAGCGACATGGCGGCCATTCGGTCGGTCGCCCCCAATCAGACAAGCCCCAACGCAATGGCCGATTGGGGTGTGATCGAGAGATCGGAAAAGGTCGCCACGTCGTCTCCGACCACGTTGTCCCGTTGCATGAGGGCGACTTGTGCCGGCGTGACGGGCGGGTTCGGCAACACGCTCATCGCACGGGCAAGCGACCACCACAGCCAGAATGGCACCGGCAGAAAGACCCTCCGCCTGCCGGCCCGCCGGGCCAGCCGCTGCAAAATCTCCTTGTAGGTAAAGATATCGGGCCCGCCCAGTTCGAACACCTCGCCGCGGCCGGCCCGTCCCGATGTCACCGCCACCGCCTTGGCCACGTCCCCGACATGGACCGGCTGCAACCGGGTGCTTCCATCGCCGAAAAGCGGAACGACCGGCAGAGACCGGACGATTGCGTCCAGATCGCCGAAAAAGGCGCCGCTCCGGCTGAACATGGCGCTGGGGCGCAGAATGGTCGCGGCGGGAAAGGCACGGCGTACCGCATCCTCGCCTTCGGCCCGCGCACGCACATAGGATGACGGCGACTCCGGCTCTGCCGCGATGCCGGAAATCTGGATCAGGTTGCTGACGCCCAGGGTTCCCGCTGCTTCGGCGACGGCGCGCGCCCCGTCCACGTGGACGTCGCGGAAACTGTCCGTGCGGGTTTCGACATAGAGACCGACGCAGTTGACCACGGCGCTGGCATCCTCAAAGGCACGCTTCAGAACGTCCGGGTCCCGCAGGTCGCTCCTGACAACACCGACATCTTCGCCCAGCTCGCTGACCTCGCGGGACAATTTTTCCGGAAACCGTGTCGCGATACGGACGGGAAACCCCCGACTTCGCAGTTCCTTCACGACCCGGCTGCCAAGAAATCCGGTTCCACCCAGAACGATCACCCTCCTGTCGGTTTCCGGCTTGCTCACGCTCTTTACGCTCCTTTCGGCCAGTCTATTCTCATGCTGCCATACCGACGTCGGACGAACGAGCGGCAGACGGTCCGCTGGTACCTGGCGTGCTGCAAGCAGCGCCCGCACGGTCATTCGCTCGACGACGCTCCGAGGACCTTGCCGAAAATCTAGCGCGATGCCGGGCTCGGAAAATACCGGGCTTTGCGTTTTGCAGGCCCCGAAAAGGCGTGCCCCCACTATCCCCTCTTGGAGTTCCGCCCAAGTCACATTAAGATTTCTGAATGGGTTTGGAGAAGGCAGGTTTCGACATGAAAAAGATCATACTGGCGCGGCTGTCCACGATCGTGCCGCAAGGCGCTCGAATGGATCTCGTATCTTCGGGCATGGTCACCGAAAACGACATCGCCATTGACGGCGGTCGTGTCGTGGTCTCGGTCAACCTGCCGGAAAGGCTGGAAACGGACCTGGACGATCTGAAGGGCCAGATCGAAGAGCGCCTGAGCGGGCTCGACGAGATCGAAAATCTGCTGGTGGTGATGACAGCCGAGCGCCCTTCCCCGCCTCCGCCGGAACCGCCAAGGCTCAAGAAGCGCCCGACCGAGGCGCCGGGACGCGACATGCGCCCGATGAGCGCGGCCATTCCGGGCATCAAGACGATCATCGCCGTCGCCTCGGGCAAGGGCGGCGTGGGCAAATCGACCACGGCGGTGAACCTCGCCCTCGCGCTGCGGTCGCTTGGCCTGAAAACCGGCTTGCTGGATGCCGATATCTACGGCCCCTCCTTGCCGCGTCTTCTCAACATCACCGACCGGCCGGAAATCCGCGACGACCGGGTCATCCCGATCGAGAAATACGGCATCAAGACCATGTCCATGGGCTTTCTCATGGAAGAGGACAACCCGGTGATCTGGCGCGGGCCGATGATCGTCACCGCCCTGATGCAGATGTCCCGCGAGGTGGACTGGGGCGAGCTGGACGTGCTGGTGCTCGACATGCCGCCCGGCACCGGGGACGCGCAGCTGACCATGGCGCAGCAGGTGCCGCTTCAGGGCGCCGTGATCGTCTCGACACCGCAGGACCTGGCCCTGATCGACGCCCGCAAGGGGCTGAAAATGTTCAAGAATGTTGACGTGCCGATCTTTGGCATCATCGAGAACATGTCGGTATTCATCTGCCCGCATTGCGGCAAGCCCTCGAACATCTTTGGCCATGGCGGGGCCGAAGCAGATGCGCGCAAGCTTGGTGTCCCTTTCCTTGGCGCGATTCCTCTGCACATGGAGATCCGCGAAACCTCGGATGAAGGCACCCCGGTGGTGGTTGCGAACCCGGACAGCCCGCACGCCGCCGCCTATCGCAAGATCGCCCTGAACATCGCCTCGCGCCTGTTCCCCGAAGAGGACGAAGACTGAAACGGGACAAAGCCCAAAAGGCATGTTGAATGAACGGATATCCGGTATGAGGACTATCTTTTATTCAAAAATCCTTATATAACAAAAGCAGCATTTCATCAGCTGGGAGGGACGATGATGCTGGACAATACGGAACTGGAAAATGCCAAGAGCATGTCGATCATCGTGACCAAGGGGTCACTTGACTGGGCATATCCGCCGTTCATCCTGGGGACCACCGCGGCGGCGATGGATGTGGACGTGACGATGTTCTTCACGTTCTACGGTCTGCCGCTCCTGAAAAAGGACCTGAACCTGAAATTCACGCCCCTTGGCAACGCCGCGATGGAGATGCCGATGATGGGCGGTCACATCGCCATGCCGAACATGATGGCGATGTTGCCGGGTGTGGGCCACATGGCCGGCGGCATGATGAAAAATCTCATGAAAAAGAAGGGCGTCGCCACGATCGAGGAACTGCGCGAGGTCGCCGTCGAAAGTGATGTCAAGCTGATCGCCTGCCAGATGACGATGGACCTGTTCGAATATTCCACCGACGACATGATCGACGGGATCGAGTTGGGCGGCGCGGCGACCTACATGGAAAAGGCGCTGAAATCCGACATCAACCTGTTCATCTGAACCCACACGGCCAGACAGAGAATTTTTGGAGAGGAGCTGAAAACGTGGCTGACCATGTACTGAACGCCGAAGGGCTGAACTGCCCGCTGCCGATCATCAAGGCAAAGAAAATGCTCAAGAGCCTCGCCGCTGGCGAAGTGCTCGAGGTGCGCGCGACCGACCCCGGATCGGTTGCCGACTTCGCCGCCTTCTGCAAGCAGACGGGCAACGAACTGCTGAGTTCGAGCACCGAGGGCGACGTCTACAAGTTCGAGATCAAGCGCACCTGATCGGGCTTCACGATCAAGGTTTCGACCCGTCCGTCAGGGCGGGTTTTTTTCATGCTGCCACTGATTTGCAGCGCCTGACGAAGGACAGGAATTCCGTCACCCAGGGAATGCAGCAGGTATTCCGCAGGTGGCAGAAACCGGCGACGGTATTTGCCACTCTTATTCCATCCATGCCCCCCGAAATGCCCGTTCCGCGGGTCATCCTGCGGGTGAATACCGTATCCGGGGGCAGGCCTTCGATACGGGCATAGTGGAACTCATGCGCGGTCACGGGCTCTCCCGACAAGGCCCATGGATGGGCAGCGAGGCTTTCGAAAGCCACGTAGCCACGCCCCTGTGGCCGTTCGTGCATGACCGCCCTGCCGGGGATCAGGCCCACCATGTCACGGGTCTGCCCTCTCCAGCTCAGGCTTTCGCACAGATACATCAGCCCCCCGCATTCGGCATAGCAGGGCAGACCGGCCGACAAGGCCCTGGCCAGCGCCTTTCGCAGTTTTTCATTGGATGACAGGGCCTGCATGTGCATTTCGGGGAACCCGCCGCCGATGAACAGGCCGTCGATATCCGGCAGATGCTGGTCCTTCATCGCGTCGATGGGCACCAACGTCGCTCCGGCGGCTTCAAAGGCCTCCAGATCGTCGGGGTAATAGAACCCGAACGCCGCATCCCGGATCAGACCGATGCGCAGCCCGAACCCGACCGGCTCGGGCGCTGTGCGCGGCATCGGAGCGGGGTCGAGGCCCGGCGCCTCGCGGGCGATTGCGCGTATCCGCTCCAGTTCCACCGAGCTGCCGACGACATCCGCGAAAGTCGCGATGATCTCGTCCAGCCGCCCGGACTCGGCCGGCGTGGTCAGCCCGAGGTGGCGCTCGCCGATCTCAAGCTCAGGGTTGCGCCAGATGCTGCCCACGACGGGGATGTCGGTATAGGTCTCGACCGCGCGGCGCAGCTTGCTCTCGTGCCGCTGCCCGCCCACCTGGTTCAGGATCAGCCCGGCAATGCGAACGTCGGGATCGAAGGTGCGATAGCCCACCAGCAGCGGCGCAATTCCCCGCGTCATCCCCCGCGTGTCGATGACCAGCACGACCGGCAGGTTCAGCAGCTTGGCCAGCTCGGCATTCGAGTCCTCACCATCCGGGTTCATCCCGTCGTAAAGCCCCTTGTTGGCCTCGACAAGCGACAGTGCCCCGGCCCGCGACGCAAAGAACGGCGCGATGATGTCGCGTTCCATCGCGTTGAAATCCAGATTGTAGCAAGGCCGACCCGAGGCCGCTGCCAGCCACATCGGGTCGATGTAGTCAGGCCCCTTCTTGAAGGTCTGCACGTCCTCCCCGGCCCCGCGCAACGCCGCGGCCAGCCCGGTCGAGACAACCGTCTTGCCCGACGACTTGTGCGCCCCGGCGATCATGAATCTGGGATAGCCGCTCATGCCGCAGCCGACAGGAAACGAGGGTCGCGCGCCGCCCACAGGTCACGCGCCTTCGTTTCCGCCTCCTCAATGGATGCCGCCTTGCCCATGGCCCGCAGCGTCACCGCGATCGTGCCGACGACGGAGGCCTCGGCATAGGCATCCTCCAGATCCCCGTGCCAAAAGCGTTCGAGCCCGCCGATATCCATCACCTCGTCAGCGGGCTGACGGGGATCAGGCAACAGTGCGGGCCAGTTTTCGACAACCGGCTCGGCATCCCCTTGGGTCATCCAGACCTGCGTGGGCTTGTTGGGGCGGCGCTCGATCTCTCCGCCCTCGCCCCGGAACACGGCCATGCGCGGCTGGTTCAACAGGCGCGCCGCGCCTGCGTGAATGTCCATGAAGCCGCGATGGAAAATTCCCAGCATCATGGTTTCCGCGGTGAACGGGTTCAGCATGCGCGAGAAGGAATGCACCGGCGAGCGCAGCCCGAAGATCGGGCGCAGCTCGATCAGGTGGCGCAGGGTCGGGCTCAGAACCTCCAGCGGGACATAGGCGAACCGGCGGGCCCGGATTTGCGAAGCGGCCTCTTCAAGACTTCCCGCGACCGGAAAGCCCAGCCGCTCCAGAACTTCACGCGTATAGACCCGGCCGGGGGTATGGCCCTCGGTCCCGTGCATGAACACCGAATATCCCGCGTTCACCAGGGCCAGAACGCTCAGGATATACCAAGGCAGCTGAATCCGCTTTCCTGCATAGGACGACCAGTCGATATCCACCGGCGGCAGGTCGGATGGAATATCCATCGTGGCGCGCGTGCCCAGCGTGAAGCCTGCGATCTCTTCAGGCGCCTCCTCTTTCAGGCGCAGAAGCATCAGGAAAGCACCGATCTGTTCCGGCAACGCCTCGCCGCGCAGGATCATCCCGATCGCCTCTTCGGACTCCTCAAGCGTCAAGTGGCGCTGCTTGGTCTTGCCCCGGGCAAGGATCGCCACGAATTTCGCGAAGGGATGGGGTTCGTGATGCATCCGAATTATCCGTTTCCGCCTTGCCTTTCCATATTCGCATCAGACAGGTTCGTGGGCAAAATCCTCAGCACCTTCGCCCCCAGCCCGGTCGCGATCAGCGCGATCGCGACGCCCCCAAGGCCAAGCACAAGCTCGGGCCATCGCGGGCTGTATTGCGCCACTGCGCCATCGCCGAACCCGCTTGAGACTTCGTAGCCGGGGAACAGGGGCATCGGGTAAGCCTGCCCGCCGATCACGATCTGGTAGATATGCGCAAAGCCACCAAGAATGATAAGCACCGAGGCCAGAAGCACTGCCTGCCGCGTTTTGCCAAAGGTCGGGTGAAAGATCATCGCGATGGGAACGACCCCGCCCAACAGGACCTGGCCGCCCCAGAATAGCACGGTTTGGAACCCACCCTCGGCCAGAATGAACGCCTCGAACCCCGCATGTTCCGCCGCATATAGGTTGGTCAGGTGGCGCACGGCCGAGAAATACAGCACCACCGCCGCGAAAATCGCCAGCAGCCGGCCGAAGCTGTATAGCAACTGGTCACTCAGAGGCCGCTCCGACAGGCGGAACAGCGCGACCAGAACGAGGATGAAAACCGCAAGCCCAAAGGAAAAGCTCATCGCGATGAACAGGGGCGCCATGATCGCGGCATCATATCCGGGCCGCGCCACCAGCCAGCCAAAGATCGACCCCGTGCCGGTGGTCAGCGCCAGCCGCCACAGAAAGGCAACCAGGCCGACACGCTTGACGACCTCGCTGGTCACTCCACGCGACATCTGCGCGAACAGGTAGATGGCGACGATTGCCAGGAATCCCGTGTAAAGAAAGATGTTCCAGGCGAAAATCGAGCTGAAATTGTAAGTGGTCATCGCCACGATCAGGCGGTCGGGCCGGCCGAGGTCCAGGACCAGAACCGCAAGACCGCCGACCAGCAGCGCCATCGCCAGCAGGCCAGACAGCCGCGACAGCGGCTTGTATTGCGTCTTGTCGAACACCGAGGCCATGGAGGCCACGTTCAGCGCACCTGACGCCGCCACGATCAGGAAAATGGCAAAGACATGCGGCAGGCCCCAGACGATCTGGTTGGTCATGCCGGTCGCGATGTGGCCGCGATGCTCGACATGAATGACGGATGCCAGTGCTGCCACCACGACAACCACCAGCCCGAATGCCACGAACCAAAGCTGCGGGGTCGGTTTGAGTTCCCTGTAGATCGTCCGTTCCATCGCCAGACCGCCTTTCAAAGTTCCGCGTAGCGGACGCCCGGGTTCAGATCGAGATCGGGGCGCAGGGCCACCGACGGGTATTCCGCCAAGCGCTTGGAAATTTCGCTCTCGGGGTCGCGCAGGTCGCCAAAGATGATGGCGCCGTTGCCGGTGGCCGCGCAGGCCTCGACGCAGGCCGGCACGCCGCCCGCATCCACCCGGTGCACGCACAGGGTGCAGCTTTCCACGGTTCCCTGCCCGCGCGGCGCGTGGGTCTTCTGGTTGACGACCGGCTCATGCACGAAAGAGCGCGCCTTGAACGGACACGCCATCATGCAATAGCGGCAGCCGATGCAGATATGCTTGTCGACCAGAACGATCCCGTCCTCGCGCTTGAACGACGCGCCCGTCGGGCAGACATCGACGCAGGGCGGTTGCTCGCAATGCTGGCACATCACCGGCATCGAGGCCTCATGCCCCGTCGCCTTGTTCTTCAACGTCACCTTGCGGATCCACTGAGCGTCGGTTTCCGGGTTGCCCTGCCCTTTCCAGCCATTCTCGTCTGCACAGGCCGAAACGCAGGCGTCGCAGTCCGGGGCACACTTGCCCACGTCGATCAGCAACCCCCAGCGCTTTCCGGCATCGGCCGCGGCCTCGGCTTCCGAGCCGCCAAAGGCCATCAACGTCACGCCCGGCGCCAAGGTCGCGGTTGCGACGGCCGCGCCGCTGCGCAGGAAATCCCGCCGGTTCAGTTCTGCGCCTGACAGTTTCTCCCGGCTCATTTCTCTGCCTCCTTCCCCGCGGCTCGTTGCAGATAAGCCAGGATTTCATTTCTTCCGTCTTCGCCACCGGGCACCTCCGGCCGGATGGCAGCGTGTTGCGCATCTTCCTCCACGCCTTCGGGTGTCGAACGATGGCAGGAAAAGCAATCCACCTTCACCGCCGCGAAATCATGGCAGGTCCGGCAGAAATGCCCCTCATCCGCATAGGTCAGAATTTTCCCGGATGCGTTCGTCGTCGTGTGACACTCGAAACAGCCTTTCAGGCTGGCGCCGATCTCGCGATCGCCCAGGTGCATCGTCAGATCCCGGTCATGCTTCATCAGCGCCATGTGGTTCTTGCGCCAGTATTCATTGCCTTCCGGATGCGGCTCACCGGTTGCGGCCGGAACATCCGGCCACAGCGAAGACCGCTCTTCGGCCATCGCGCCGGATGACCAGGCCAACAGCAGCAAAGCAAGAACCACCCGGATCATGTTCACTCCCCAAGCCCCATCTTGATGTAGCCGGTCGGACAGACATCCATGCAGATGTGGCAGCCCACGCAGGCGTTGTAGTCGGTGTAGACATAGCGCCCGACGGTCCGGTCGGCCTTTTTCACCCGGTGAACGGCGTCCTGCGGGCAGTAGATCACGCAGTTGTCACATTCAAAGCACATGCCGCAGGACATGCAGCGCTCGCCTTCCGTGCGGGCCTGCTCCTCGGTCAGGCCGATGATGCGCTCTTCGAAATTGCCGAGAACCTCATCGCCCTCGATATGGACTTCCTTGCGCTGCTCACGCGGGACGAATTCGAAATGCCCCTTGAACAGCTCGTCATGCGGAATGATCTGGCTGGCCGAACGGTCCTCGTAATTGTGAATGGCCCAGTCCGCCGACGAGGTGCCGCGTTTCTGCTGGTGGTCGTATTCGGCCGGGTCCTTTCCGCGCTGATGCAGTTCACGCAGCAGGTTGAAATGATGCACGTCCACCTTCGGACGCCTGTGAATGTCGCCATCATCCAGGTAGTCGCTGATCACATCCGCGCCGACGCGCCCGTGCCCGATGGCAGTCGTCAGCAGATGCGGCCTGATGATGTCCCCGCCCGCAAAGTGCTTGTCGCGGCCCTTGACCTGATAGGTCGCACCGGCGTCGATGAACCCCCGGCCGCCGTCAAGTTCTTCCAGACCGTCGAAATTGCCCATCTGACCGATGGCCGCGATGATGATGTCGCATTCGATCTCGAACTCGGTGCCTTCGCGCGGAACCGGGGTCATCCCGTCCATGTCGCATTCGCACATCCTCAAGGCGATGGCCTTGCCGTCTTCCCCCTTGATCACCTCAAGAGGCATCACCCCGCCCTTGATCTCGATCCCCTCGCGCATCGCGTCCTCGCGTTCGCGCTCGGCCGCCGTCATCTGCTCGACCGGGAACAGCGAGGTCAGCGTGGCCTTCATTCCCTCGCGGGTCAGCGACGATGCCACGTCATGCCCGGTGAAGTCGATCAGGGTGCCGTCAGGATGTTCGGGCTGGCGCACCTGGGTGATATGGCCCAGCCGCCGCGCCACCGAGGCCACGTCCACCGACGTATCGCCCCCGCCCACGACCACGACCTTCTGCGCCGTGCCCAGCACGTAACCCTGGTTGAAGGCGTCCAGAAACTCGATGCCGTTGATGCAGTTGTCGGTGCCTTCCCAGCCGGGAATGGGCAGCGGGCGGCCATTCTGGGCGCCCATCGCCCAGTAGATCGCGTCGTAGTTCGCCTCCAGTTCCTCGACCGTCACGTCGGTTCCGACACGGGTTCCGGTCCGCACCTCGACACCCAGATCGATGATCCGCCCGATTTCGGTGTCCAGCATGCTGCGCGGGGTGCGATAGCCCGGGATGCCATAGCGCATCATGCCGCCCAGTTCCTCATGGGCTTCAAAGATCGTGACGGCATGGCCATCCAGCCGCAGGAAATAGGCCGCTGAAAGACCGGCCGGGCCTCCACCGACGATCGCAACCTTCTTTCCAGTATCCGCGCCCGCCTCGGGCAGCTTGACGCCGTTCTCGTTGGCCCAGTCGCCGACATATTGCTCGACCGCGTTGATGCCGACATAGTCGTCCACCTCGTTGCGGTTGCACCCGGCTTCGCAGGGTGCGGGGCAGACACGGCCCATCGTCGCGGGGAACGGGTTGGCCGCGGCCATGCGCTGAAAGGCGTATTCCTGCCAGGGCATGTCCTCGACCGGCGGCTTGTCCATGCCGCGCGCAATCGCCAGCCAGCCGCGGATTTCGTGGCCGGATGGGCACGACCCCTGGCACGGCGGCGTCTTGTGCACATATGTCGGGCATTTGTAGGAATGGTCTGCCTGAAAGATCTTCTCTTCCAGATCCCAGTCGGCCGCCGTCTCGCCTTCCTTGAACCGCCGGAAGGTGTGCGCCTTTTGATTGCTCATCTCGTTCATTGCCATCCCTCCCCGATTGGCTTTACTCGGCTTAGCCCTCGTCCGCTTCCTGACCCGTCAGAATGATCGCGTTCGACACCAGCTGGTGCACCGAAACGACCGAGTCCATTTCATATCCATAGGCGGGCATGACCTTGGAAAACTGCGTCTTGCAGATCGCGCAGATCGCCGCCATGTGGGTGACGCCATGCTCTTCGGTCGTCTGCTGCAGCGCGGTCATGCGCGGGCTCGCGCCCTTCTTGCGCAGATCCATCAGGTCATCCGTCAGCAGGCCGCCGCCACCGCCGCAACACAGCGTCGCCTCGCGGATGGTCTCGTCCGGCATGTCGTAATAATGATTGCAGACCGCCCGGATCACGTTGCGCGGAATCTCGAACTGGCCGCCCGGCTCATCCCCCATCCGCGACGCCCGCGCCACGTTGCAGCTGTCGTGATAGGTCAGCCGGATGTGGTCGTTGCGCGACTTGTCCAGCTTGAGCGTGCCTTTCTGGATCTCGCCCCAGGTGAACTCGAGAATATGCTGCGGCACGGGATAGTTCGGGTCGAGGAAATCCCACGGCCCCGCCAGCGTATTGAGAAAGCTGTAGGCCACCCGCCAAGCGTGGCCACATTCGCCAAAGATGATCCGCTTGACACCCAGCTCCTGCGCCGCCTTTCGGATGCGCAGGGCGATCTCGCGCATGTTCTCGTAAGAGCCTATGAACAGGCCGAAATTCGCCGCCTCGGAGGCATAGGACGACAGCGTCCAGCTGACCCCGGCCTCGTGGAACACCTTGGCATAGCCGATCAACCCGTCGATATGCGGCTCGGCGAAGAAATCGGCCGAGGGCGTGACCAGCAGGATGTCAGCGCCTTTCTCGTCCAGCGGCAGGCGGACGGAGATGCCGGTATCGTCCTCGATGTCCTCTTCCAGATCCTCCAGCGTCGCCCGAAGCGCCTTGGGGTTCAGGCCGAGGTTGTTGCCGATATCCTTTACCTTGCCGATGATCTCGTTGCTGTATTTCTGGCCCCGGCCGACGCTGTCCATGATCTCGCGCGCAGCCATTGTGATCTCGGCGGTGTCGATGCCATAGGGGCAGAAGACCGAGCAGCGGCGGCATTCCGAGCACTGGTGGTAATAGGAATACCACTCGTCCAGCACCTCTTCGGTCAGGTCCCGCGCGCCCACAAGTTTCGGGAAATACTTGCCCGCAAAGGTGAAATAGCGGCGATAGACCGAGCGCAGCAGATCCTGCCGCGCCACCGGCATGTTCTTGGGGTCGCCCGTGCCCAGGAAATAATGACACTTGTCGGTGCAGGCGCCGCATTTCACGCAGGCATCCAGATAGACCTGAAAGGCGCGGTTCTTCTCGGCCAGTTCGGCCATCTTCTCGAGCGCGCGCTCCTTCCAGTCGGGCAGCAATTCACCCGGAAAACCCAGCTTGTCCTGATGTTCCGGCGCGGCGACAAAGGGCTGCAGCCCCTCCATCGCGCCGCATTTCAGCCGGGGGATTTCCAGAGGATGTTCCATCTTGGGCAGGTCGTCGCCGTCAGCCATGCCTCAGCCCTCCAGCTTGGCCGCCCAGGGGGCGAGGTGGCGCTGTTCGCGCGGGTTGTCGACCTGGTTGCGGGTCGGGCTGAAAAACACCCCCGGCGCGTGCAGCAGTTTCGAGATCGGAAAGACGATCATCAAAGCCGCCACGCAGCCCAGATGCAGCAGCAGGATCGGGTCCGACGGCAGGGTCTCGATCCGCAGCCGCAAAAGCCCCAGCATGAACACCTTGACCGCCACGATGTCGGTATGAACCACGAAGCGCATCATCAGCCCGCTGCCGGCGATCGCCACCAGCAGGGCCAGCATCAGGTGATCGGACGGGTTGGTGATGTAGCGGATACGCTCGACCAGGAACCGCCGCGCCCAGAGGCCCAGCAGCCCCAGCAGCATCGCGAAACCTGCATAGGTGCCAAAGGGTTGCGCGACAGCGACCCACCACCAGACATCGGTCGTGAAATAACGGAGGTGACGGATCAGAACCAGCCACATCCCCATGTGGAACGTCCAGCCGAACAGCCAGATCCACTTGTTCGACTTGAACAGGCTTTCAAACAGGATCACCTCGCGCGCCATGCGCATCACAACGCCGCCGGTCGTGACCGGCGCCGGGGTGGTCGGGATCTTGAGCGGGGCGGGAGTGCGCGCGTATTTGCGAATCCTGAGGGCGACGCCCACGACCATAATGATCGTGGCGACCCAGAACAGCAGCGCATAAATCACTGACAGCACGCAAACTCCTCCCCTTCGCTTCCCGGACGGCCCCGGGAAAATGCCGTCGCAGCCGGGCGGGCTGTTGCGTTGCCCCTCCGAACTCCTCCTCAAGTCTCGGATCGGGCAGCCAAGGGCCCGGCTGGCAATGGATCAGACGCAGCCGGTCGGCTTGGGCAAACCGGCGATCTTGCAGGCCTGCTTGGCGGGGCCATAGGGGAACAGCTCGTACATGTACTTGTTGTTGCCCTTTTCAGGCCCCATGGACTTTTTGATCGCCTTGATCAGAACCCGAACGGCCGGCGCGATCTGGTATTCCTCGTAGTATTGGCGCAGAAAGTTCACCACTTCCCAGTGCTCATCGGTCATCTCGATGTTTTCGGTCCGCGCGATCTCGTTGGCCAGCTCGATGCTCCAGTCGGAGAGGTTCGTGATGTACCCTTCCTCGTCATGCTCGATGGTATGGCCATTGACTTGATATGACATTTCGTCCTCCTTCGATGCCCCTTGGGGGCCGTTTCCCTAAAGCCACGCCTGGGTGCGGTCATGCGCCGCCGCCAGGTCCACAAAACCGGCGTAGTCCACGCCCTCGATCCCTTCGAGCATCCGCTCTTGCGCCAGCCCGCGCGCATCGGCATCCGGGCGCAGGACATAGATCGAAACCGATCCGGCCTTTGCCGCCACCTGTTCGGCCACGGCCGTTCCGCTCAGGCCGCCATAGACCCCGTCCTCGATCATCAGAACGGCATCGCCCTCCCGGCAATGGTTCAGGCAGCTCGTCAACGAGTTGGTCGCGAAGGGCGATTTGTTCACTGTGTGCAAAGTCGACATCCGCTCCTCCTCAGAAACTCAGCACCACGTCCTGATCCGCCATGATCTCGGCCATCTCTGCCCGGCTGACCACGCGGATCGACGGCTTTTCGGCCCAGTCGTCGTCCTCATCCTCATAGGTGATCTCCTGCAGGTCGGCTTCGGTCAGCCCCCTTTCTTCGAGGGACTCGCGTTCGACGAAAAGCTTGGTCACCTCGTAATCGCCCAGCGCCCGGAAGGTGGGCGAGAAGTTCTTGACCCCGATCCCTTCGGTGTTCTGCCCCTTGGTCAGCTGGAACACGCCGTCATCGAGAAAGGCAAGGCTCACGTCCTGCTCGAACGCGGCGCCGATCAGCACCACTTCGAGGCTTTCGAGCGCATAGATCGTGCCGTAGGGCGCCTTGCGGTTCACGTAGAGGAATTTCTTCACGTCCGGCATGGCTCCCCCTCAGTCCCCGAACATCACCAGACGGTCGGTCTGGATGCCCATTTCGATCAGCTGCCCCAACCCCGAAATCCGGAACCCCTCGGCGATGTTGTTGGCGTCCTTGCCCTGCCGCTCGGCCTCGTTCTGGTCGAGCAGGCCGCGGCGCTGCGCCGCCGCGATGCACACGACAAGGTCGATGTCGTGCTCCTTGGCCAGCGCCGTCCAGTTGTTCTGGATGTGGCGCTCGTCCTGCGGCGGCACGCTGAGGCGCGTCGAGACGTTGACCCCGTCGTGATAGAAGAACACCCGCGGCACCTCGTGCCCCTTGGCGATCGCCGCCTTCACGAAATGATAGGCCGTATCCGCCGCCTCGTGCGTGTACGGCCCTTCGCTTATGACTACTCCGAACTTCACGACTTCCTCGCCTCAGAAATGCAGATGCGCCGACATGTTCATGGACTTGCGGGCGCCGGTCCAGGTGTCGAGATGGTGCTTGGTGAAGGCCAGATCGGTCATTTCAAAGAACCGGTTCCAGCCGATCCGCTCGATCCATTCACCCATCCGCTCCCAGTGCTTGGCGTCGGCCTTGTAGGCCTCGACGATCCGGCGCACGACCTCCTTGACCTCGGGCCAGTGGGGCGCGTTGTTGGGCAGGTTGGCCACCGCGAGCTTGTGGAAGGTCGGCTTCGACCGCGCGTTCGAATGCTTGCCCCCGACCCAGACCGCGATCTTGGTCGAGTCGTCTCCGTTGATCTGCATCGGCGGGCACGGCGGATAGCAGGCGCCGCAGCAGACGCATTTCTTTTCGTCCACTTCCAGCGACGGCTTGCCGTTCACCATGGCGGGCCGGATCGCGGCCACCGGGCAACGCGCCACCACCGCCGGGCGTTCGCAGACATTGGCCACCAGGTCGTGGTTGATCTTGGGCGGCTTGGTGTATTGCACGTTCACCGCGATATCGCCCTGGCCGCCACAGTTGATCTGGCAGCAGCTCGTGGTGATCCGCAGCCGGTTGGGCATCTTCTCCTGCACGAATTCCTTGTGCAGCATGTCCATCAGCCCCTTCACGACGCCCGAGGCATCGGTGCCGGGAATGTCGCAATGCAGCCAGCCCTGGGTGTGGCTGATCATCGACACCGAAGCGCCGGTGCCCCCCACCGGGAAGCCTTCGCTCTCCAGCGCCTCGATCAGCGGGGCGACCTTGGCCTCGTCCGCGACCATGTATTCGATGTTCGAACGCGTGGTGAAACGGATGTGGCCGTCGGCGTATTTGTCGCCGATATCCGCCAGCTTGCGGATCGTGAACACGTCCATCTGGCGCTGGGTGCCGGCGCGGACGGTATAGATCACGTCACCGGATTTGGATACGTGGCGCAGAACGCCCGGACGCGGGCGGTCGTGCCAGTCCCAGTTGCCATAATTGGCCTTGAGCACCGGGTGCATGTACTGAAACGGATCCGGCACACCCACTTCGTCCGGCATGCGTGGTTTTTGAGCCTGGTCTGTCATGGTGTCTCCTCCCTCGCCTGCCGTCACTCTGCGCTGATCTGCAGCCCGGCTTCGCGGGCCTTGCGCTCGAACCACTTGGCCGCTTCGTCGTCGAAGTCGTCCGTCCGCACGTAGCAGGACGTGCGCGGGTGGTTGACCATGTTCGGGTCAGGATCGATGTCCATCGCCTCGAGGAAGGCCGGCAGGCCGATCCGGTCGATGGTTTCCCCGATCCGCTCATGCTCGAGCGCGTTGTCGGCGAAGAACTCCACGACGTTTTCGGCGAACTCCTCGAGCTTCTCGAAATCCTCGTCGGTCTCGAGCTTCATGAACGGCACGACCATGATGCCCATCAGGTCGCCGATCTTGAGCGCCCGCTTGCCGCCGATCAGGATCGACACCCCGCGATCGTCGCCGGGGCTGAGCGCCTTGGTCATCACGTTGATGCAGTGCATGCAGCGCACGCAGGACTTGTTGTCGATCTCCAGCGTGTCGTCGTCATTGAGGCTGATCGCCCGGGTCGGGCACATCGAAACGACCGTGTCGATGGTGTATTTGCGGCCCTTTTCGGCGACGTGCTCCTTGACCTTCTCCTGGTCGATCTTGATGTCGTCCCGCCAGGTGCCGATCACGGCAAAGTCCGCCCGGTGGATGGCATTCACGCAGTCATTGGCGCAACCCGAGAACTTGAACTTGAACTTGTAGGGCAGAGCCGGGCGGTGCATCTCGTCCAGCAGCGAGTTGATGATCGTCCGGTGCGCGCGAACCTCGTCATAGCAAGACTGTTCACAGCGGGCATGTCCGACGCAGCTCATCGCGGTGCGCAGCGCGGGGCCGGCGCCGCCGAGGTCGAACCCGATCTCGTTCAGAGCGTCGAAAGCCTTTTGCGTGTTTTCGGTGGTGCAGCCCTGGAACATGATGTCACCCGACTGACCGTGGAACGCGATCAGGCCCGAGCCATGCTCTTCCCAGATGTCGCACATCTTGCGCAGCACATCCGTCGTATAGTGATACCCCGCCGGCGGCATCACGCGCAGGGTGTGGAATTCCTTGGACTCGGGAAACTTGTCGGCAACTTCGGAAAAGCGCGGAATGATCCCGCCGCCATAGCCAAAGACCGAGACGGTGCCCCCCTTCCAGTAGCCCAGCCGGTTTTCATAGGAATGGTTCAGCTGGCCCAGAAGGTCGTTCATCATCTTCCGGTTGCCCGGCGATCCTTCGTCGCGCAGCCGTTTCAGGCCGGTCACGAAGCTGGGCCAGGGGCCGTCTTCCAGTTGGTCGAGGTGCGGCGTCGGATGATGGCCCTCGCTGCCACCTTCCGGCTTTCCATCCGTAGGCTTTCGGTCCGTCATTGCTTCCTCCCAAGCAAGTTCCGATATGGGCCGTTTTCCGGCTCTTTCTTCTTGGGGCCTCGCAGGCAGAGGTTCCGCCTGACCCGATGCGCAGAGCGCGCGCGTTTGCTTATCTGCCAGCGTTCTCCTCCAACGCTTGCATCTATACATTGCAATAACCGAATGTAATAATCAACGAAAACTCGTACAAAGCCCGCCCGAACGGATAGGATTTTTTCGAGCCATGCGGGGATCAGCCCGCACAAAATGTCGGATGGAACGATGATCGCCACGGAAAAAACCGCAAATTTCAAATGGCTTAACGTCGACTCCGCAGATGGTTACGATGCCTGGAGAGCCGCCCGATTGCAGGCTGCGGAAAATTCGCTCACTTTGCCTCCGGTCGAGGTGAAAAACCTCGAAAACCCCACTCGGACCGAGCGCGAAGAACTGCTGCGCCGCTGTGAAGACACCAATTTTGCCCATTACCACTGGCAGGACTCCGGCTCGGATCCCGATGAAATCCGTGGAAAACTAAGGAGTTTCGCCTCGGCTTTCGGATTGCGAATCGCCGAAAGGCACCGATCCGCGGGCGAGGCCGGTATCGTGGCGCTGCAGCCCTCGCAGGAACCGGGCAAACGCGGATACATCCCCTACTCGACCCGCGCCATGAACTGGCACACGGACGGCTACTACAACGCGCCGGACCACCTGATTTCGGCCTTTGTCCTGCACTGCGTCCGTCAGGCGGGCAGCGGCGGCACCAACCAGATCCTGGACCCCGAGATCGCCTATATCCGGCTGCGCGACGCCGACCCCGCCTATCTGAAGGCCCTGATGCATCCCGAGGCGATGACGATCCCCGAGAACCGCGAAAACGACGGCAGCATCCGGCCGGCCTCGGTTGGGCCCGTCTTTTACCCGGACGCCGAAACCGGCCGGCTGCAGATGCGTTACACTGCCCGCACGCGCAGCATCCACTGGCGCGACGACCCCGCCACTCTTGAAGCCGCGGAATTCCTGCGTGATCTTCTGGAAAAGGGCGACCCGCTGGCTCACGAAGTTCGACTTTCCGCTGGACAGGGAATTTTGAACAACAACGTCCTGCACAACAGAACCGCATTCGGCCCGGAAGATGGGGAGCGCTCAAACCGCCTGATCTTCCGCGTCCGGTTCCTGAACCGAATTGGGAGGAAGCCGCAATGACCAAACTCAGCGACCTGATCATATCGAACCCGGACGTGCAGAGCTTTCAGGCGCTCGAAAAGCTGGTGGAGCACGCCGCCGAAGAAGGCCACATGTTCCTTGAATTCGACATCAAGCCCGATTTCAGGGACACGCCGCGGAAATGGGAATGGGCGCTCGAAGCCGCTTTTACGCGAGGGACCGGCTATGGCGGATGAGACGCTGAAGGACCTCGCGGAGCTTGAACTGCCCTTCGGGCGCCGGGCCATGATCCGCGAAGTCAGCTTTGCAAGCGGCCTGAGGATGGTCCGCCTGGTGCTGCGCGAAGGCAAACGGATCACTCAGGTCGACCTTGACGAAGACACCGCCCGGACTCTCGCCGCGGCCCTGGTATCCGCTGCCGACGGGTCTGCTTAACCCAAGCGATACACGCCCCCTCCTCTCCTCAGTAGACAGGACAGCACTTCGCATCTTAATATGCGCATACTTTAATTTCTGAAACCAAAGGCGGCGCGCAAGAAAGTTTCAGATTTCGGGGAGGAGAAAATGGAAGCTTTGAGGGAGGCAGCCATCGAGTCCGCGGTATTCTATATCGCGTGGGGAGGGCTACTGATCGGAATCGTGTTCGGCTTTATCGTGTATCGAACCAATTTCTGCACCATGGGGTCGATATCCGACATCCTGTCATTCGGGGACTACAACCGCTTCCGGGCATGGCTGCTGGCCGTGGCCGTGGCGATACTGGGCGTCGCGGCGATAGAAATGGCAGGTGTCGCGGACATGTCGATGTCGATGTATCAGACCACGGCCTTGCCTTGGGGCGGCAACGTGATCGGGGGGCTGATCTTCGGTTTTGGCATGGTGTTTTCCGGCGGCTGCATCAGCCGCAATCTCGTCCGGGCCGGCGGCGGTGACCTGCGATCGGTCGTGGTGCTGCTGATCACCGGGATTTTCGGCTACATGACGATGGGCGGGCTGCTCGGGCCCCTGCGCGT
This sequence comes from Ruegeria marisrubri, assembly GCF_001507595.1. Lineage (GTDB taxonomy): Bacteria > Pseudomonadota > Alphaproteobacteria > Rhodobacterales > Rhodobacteraceae > Ruegeria > Ruegeria marisrubri. The sequence goes on along the minus strand of NZ_LQBQ01000012.1, from coordinate 258,106 downwards.
TTCGCTTTTCACGCCGATGACCTCGGACCTCGAAGCCGTCGGCATGGAAGATCAGAGCATCGGCGCGGCGCTTTCCGCCATGTCCGGGATGTCCATTGAAACCGGCACCGCGATCAGCGTCGTGCTTCTGGTGGCGGCGCTTCTGGCCTATTGCTTCTCCAGCGCCTCTTTCCGGAGCTCCGGCCGCAACATCGCGGCGGGGGTGGGGATCGGCCTGTGCGTCGTCGCGGGCTGGTTCCTGACGGGCATCACCTATGACGAATTCGCCGACAACCCGACGCTGATCTCGCTCAGCTATGTCCGGCCGGCGGGCGATACCATCGACTACCTGATGCGCTACACCGCTCTGGGCGCGCCCGGCTTTGGCGTGGTCACCGTGGCCGGCGCATTGCTCGGGGGCTTTCTGGGCGCTGTTTCGATGGGCCGTCTGCACCTGACGACCTTTGCCGACAAGAGCGATTCCATCCGGAACATGTTCGGCGCGGCTCTCATGGGCATAGGCGGCGTTCTCGCTCTGGGATGCACCGTGGGTCAGGCGCTGACCGGGGTTTCCACCCTGGCGATCGGGTCGGTGATCACGTTCGTCTTCATCGTGATCGGCGGCGCCATCGGCGTGAAGACGATGGAAAACCTCGCCTGACGGGCAGCCGAGAACGGCGGATCCCGGCGCGGAAATTCCTGGAAAGGGCCAGTTCACGGTGGCCCTCGCCCCTGTCCGCCGGTTTTGGCGGGCCTAGCTCATGGCAGCCGCTATCTCGCCAGACAGCCGGGACAGGGCAGTCGCCAGCGCCCCCGAGATTGCGGCAGGTCCCTCGCCCGAAACCGGGGTCCTGATGTCGAACCGCCGCACGAATTCTCTGGTCGTCCCACCCGGCGAGGAAACGGCGAACTGCCCCGACATCTCGAAACTGCCATCGGCGCGGGCATAGATCTGATCCACGCGCACGTCGATCCGGGCATCCGGACCGTTGTTCAGCGGCCAGGGTTCCATCGTGACCGAGGAACGCGTGCGCTCGCTCAGACCCCGAGCAAGGGCCGCGGTGATCCCGCGCACCGGGTCGTCGGCCCAGAGCGCGTTGCCCTGCGCATAAAGCGCGCCATCCGGAGATTGCGCGAAGATTTCCGAGGCCGCGGCATAGGCGGGGAGCGAAACCATCCTCATTTCGATCGTTTGCGCCTGCAGGCGAACACTCGGCTCCGCGGGCGCAGGGGCGATCAGGAAATGAGCGTCATTGGACGTTCCGCAGGCGGGCAGAACCGCCAGCAACATCAGGGGAAACAGAAACTTTTTCATGTCACTTTCCAAAAACAATTGAGTTCGGATTTCGCTCGATCAGCCGGGCAAGCTGGGAAACGGCCCGGGCCGCGGTCTTGACCTCGCGCAGGGCATCCAGCGTTTCGGCGTTGAAGTCGGAACTGTCGCCGTAAGCCGCAATCAGAGCCTCCGACTGAACAACCAGCTGTTCGAGCCGCGCCGACAGCTCGGGCAGACCTTCGGTTGCGGCAGCCACGGCTTCGGCCGCTTCGCGCGCCGATGCCATGGTGGCATTCGCGTTCTCCACCAGCCCGCCCTGGCGCAGATCCGTCAACGTGGTCCGGACCTCACCCAGGGCCCCTGTCAAAGCCTCGGGCAGGGCTCGGGCGTCCTCGGTTCCGACGAGGGCGTCAAAACTGTTCATCAGGCGGTTTGCGGTCCGCACCATTTCCTCGGCTTCCAGCGAATTGACCTTGGCCGTCACGGCCCGGATCTCCTCGATCAGCGCCGGAACATCCTCGGACGCGGTGGCGATGTTGCTGGCTGCCGCATTGACCTGGTCCAGCGCCTCGGCAAGGTTCGCCATTGCCCTGCCTTCGCGCAGCTCGGCGATGGTGGCTTGCAGGTCGGCGATGACGGCCCGCAATTCTGCAGGCAGGGCCTGTATGGCCGGATCGGCCACCAACGCGCGTGTTTCTTCCAGCAGCGCCACGGCGGCCGCGGGCGTCTTGCGGGTGCTTTCATCCGAAGCCAGGTTTTCGATGCTGGCCATCGTGCGGATTGCCTGATCGAGAAGCTCTTCGACGGGCAGTTCGTTGATGCGCTCCAGAACACCTTCGGCCGTCGCGGTGAAATCGGGCAGGTCCGATGGCGCGCTGGGCAGGCTCGGATATGGCTCGGCGTCCCGGTCGAAAGACGCCGGGGCTGCGTCTTCCAGACTGACCAGTTCCACGATCAGATCCGAACTGAACAGTCCCGCGGCTGCGAGCCGCGCACGCAACCCGTTCGCGACGGCCTGCTCCAGGAAATCCAGCACCTCGGCTTCGCCGGCCCCTGCCGGCAGCCCCAGCAAGACCGGATCCAGCAACAGATTGGCAACCAGCCGAACTTCGGGGGCGCCCGTCTCATTCTGCACCAAGGCGTTCAGGCTGCTGACCTCGCCGACCCGGATACCGCCATATTGAACCGCCGCGCCATTCGTAAGCCCGGCCACGGATTCGTCGAAGGCCACGGAAACGGCAACGCCGCCTGACAGCGTGCGGGCAAAGGCGGTGCGCCGTGCTGTCGCCTCATCGGGGTAGATGTCGAATACCGCACCAGAGCTGACCGGACGGCCACCATCGAAGATGGTGTCGAATTCGATACCGCCGGCCACAAGAGACGCGAGACTGTCGACGTCGAGAGACAGCCCCCCCGCCCCGATGGAAACGGAGAAACCGGAGGTATCCCAGAACCGGGTGGCCGAGTTGATGCGCCGGTCATGCGGTGCCTCGATGAAGGCATCCACCACGATATTGCTGCCGGTGAGGGTGAGGCGCGGCTGCTCGAGCCGCCCGACCTCGATGCCGCGATAGAGCACCGGTGCGCCTTCGGAAATCATGCTGCCGTCGTCGGTTCGCAGCGTTATCCGGCGCCCGGCACGCCCCGGCTGAACCAGCGGCGGCCGGTCGGCGCCCTCGAATTCGCTGCGCGGTGTTCCGGCCTGCTGGTCCCAGGCGCCCTCGATATAAACGCCGGACAGAACCGTGCTGAGGCCCGAGATGCCGCGTGCGCTGACCTCGGGGCGGACCACCCAGAAGCTGGCGTCTTCATCCAGATAGGGCGCGATTTCCTTGTCGATCCGGGCCGACACCACAACCTGCGAAAGATCCCTGCCAAAACCCACATTCTCGACATGGCCAACCACCACGTCACGAAAACGGACCGTGGTTTCGCCCTCCACGATCCCGGCGGCATTGGCAAAGGTGATGTTGATCAATACGCCGCGATCCCTGTAAGCCTTCCACGCCACTCCCAGCGACACGGCGAGCGCCAGTACCGGAACCAGCCAGACGAGCGACAGGTTCCGCCACATGGACGGCCGGGGACCGGACACTTTCATCTCGGCGGGTTCGGGTTGTGTCATGCGTGTACTCGCTCGTTGGCATTCCAGATTAGGCGCGGGTCGAAGCTCTGCGCCGCCAGCATGGTAAATGCAACCGAGAGTGCAAAACTGACCGCGGCCGCGCCGGGATTGATCGAGGCGGCAAAGTCCAACTGGACCAGAGCCGACAGGATGGCAACGACGAACACGTCGATCATCGACCATCGCCCGATGAATTCGACGACTTCAAACAGAACCAGTCGTTTATGGTCTCCCGGGACCGAGGGCCTGCGAACCGAAACAGCCAGATAGGCTATGGCGATGAATTTCGCGACGGGTATGACGATGCTGGCGACGAAAACGATCAAACCGACGCCATATGCGCCATGGCTGAACAACTCCACCACGCCGCCGATCAGGGTGTTTTCCGATGTGCGGCCAAGCGTTGAGGTGCGCAGCATCGGGTAGATGTTGGCTGGCACATAGGCGATCAAACCGGCGGCCAGCCAGGCCCAGACCCTTTGGAGTGCAGCCGGGTCATTCGGGCAAAGCTCGCCGCCGCAGCGGGCGCAAACTTTCGCCCTCTGCGGGTTGACGCGCCCGCACGCTCTGCACCCGACAAGCCCCGCGGCCTGCGCCGTCAGAACCGGCTGCGTTCTTCCAGCGTTTTCCATACGGTGAGCCTGCAAATGTAGTTGTCCTGTATGATCGTGACCACGACCAGCGCGGAAAAGGCCCAGAAGGCCGGGCCCAGTTCGACGCGCGCCAGCCCGGCCACTTTCACAAGGGCAACGGCGACGCCGATGATGAAGATTTCGGCCATTGCCCAGGGTTTGATCCGCTCTGCCCAACCGAACACGGCCTTGGCATGTCGGGCGGGGTGCCAGCCCAGCGCCATCGGTGCGAGCGCGTAGATCAGGGCCAGATAACGGGCCGCAGGCAGCAGGACGATCAGGAATGCGACCGCCAGGGAAAGCGGCGCCATGAGACCCTGTGAAAATGCCAGAACCGCGTCGAGTACCGAGGCTTTCTGAGAAAGGCTGCGCGCCTGAAGCTCGAGAAACGGAAACACCACTGCGGCCACCATCAGAATAAGCGCCGTCGCCGCCAGCATGGTGATCTGGGTCATGGCCCCTTTCCGCGGCGCCGCCAGAACGGTGCCACAGCGCACGCATCGCGCGGTGCTGTGCGGCGGCACCGTCTGATCCCGATGCAACGCATCGCAGACCGGGCAGGCGATCAGTTCGCCGGGATCGATCGTCGTCTGGCCGCTCATTTCACTCCTGGCCCGGGCAAGCCCGGGCATTTCCCCTTTTCCGTCCTGCGTTGCCATGTGGGTTTTCCAAGATGCCATCAAGCCATGATGGCCTCGTCAGGGCCTCCTTTTCGCCCCTGAAACGATTGAATATAGCGTTGACGCCCTCGCAACAAAGCAAATTTCAAATCTCGAACGGAATTTGCCTTTTCTCGCGCAGAACCAGCGGCAGAGCGGTCGTGTCCTCTTCGACCAGCCCGCGCCGCAATGGAACCTTCCGGGATGGCTTCTGCAAAGCTCCACCGATCCCCATGGGCTTCCCTCCGAATGCGCCGGAAAGCACGAGAGGCATCCGGCGGCGGGATCACGGCCGGATGGATTTCTTCGCACTTTGATCCAAAATCAGTAACATGTTTCAAAGCTCGCCGCTGAAACACTGTCAAACAGTTGTAACATTCTCGGCCTAGACCCCGCGCCATATGCAACCAGCCATTAGCGAGAAACCGCCATGCGAGACATTGACCCCACCACGCTTACAGCCGACGAATGGGACGAGCTGAATTTCCCCCGACCGGAAGAAAACGACTTCGACCGCGTCGTCGAAAGCGCCATCTCGCGCCGCGGATTCCTGGGCGGCGTTCTGGCCTTCGGCTCGGGCGCCGCAGCCATGGGCGCCGGTTTGCTGGGCTCGACCTCGGCGCAGGCCCAGGCCGCGTCGCGCTTTGCCTTCACCCCGATCGCCGCCCAGACCGACGGCACCGTCCATGTCCCCGAAGGATACGAATGGAAGATTCTGGCGCGCTGGGGCGACCCGCTGTTCTCGGACGCCGACGGCTATGACGTCACCGATGGCGGGCCGGTCGAAAACTCGGACAGGGTATTCGGCGAGAACACCGACGGGATGGAGGCCTTTTCCTATCGGGGGCACCAGCTGATCGCCATCAACCACGAATATCCCAACCGCAAGATCAACCTGCCCGCAGCGCAGAAAGGCAAACCGGCCAGCGCCGATGACGTGCGCAAATTGCAGAACATCCAGGGCGTGACCGTGATGGAGATCGCCGAAGGCCCCGACGGCTGGGCCGTGGTCAAGGACAGCCCGTTCAACCGCCGCATCCACCACAACACGCCCATGAAGATCGCAGGCCCCGCCGCCGGGCACGATCTGCTCAAGACCGAGGCCGACCCGTCCGGCACCCTGTCCCTGGGCACCCTGAACAACTGCGGCGCGGGCAAGACGCCCTGGGGCACCTACCTGACCTGCGAGGAAAACTTCAACGGCTATTTCGGCTCCAGCGACGAGACCGCCAGCTACGACCCCAAGGTCGCCGACGGCTACAAACGCTATGGCATCAAGGCCCAGGGCTGGAACGGATACGAGCTGTTCGATCCGCGCTTTGACACGTCGAAGAACCCCAACGAGCCGCACCGGGCCGGCTGGATCGTCGAGATCGACCCGACGGATCCCGAAAGCACGCCGGTCAAGCATACCGGGCTGGGGCGTTTCAAGCATGAAAACGCGGCGGTGGAGCTGGCCAGGGATGGCCGCGTGGTGGTTTACATGGGCGATGACGAGCGCGGCGAATACCTCTACAAGTTCGTCTCGAACGGCATCTACACGCCCGGCGGCGAAACCGAGGGGCTGCTGGATGACGGCACGCTGTATGTGGCCAGGTTCAACGACGACGGGACCGGCCAGTGGCTGCCCCTGACCCCGGAAACCACCGGCATGGACCCGGCCGAGATCCTGATCTTCACCCGCATGGCGGCCTCGAAGGCCGGCGGCACCACCATGGACCGCCCCGAATGGGTGGCCACCAGCCCGGTCGCGGCCGAAGCCTATTGCTGCCTGACCAACAACAAGAACCGCGGCGTCAAGCCGAACGCGGGCGGCGACGACACTTCGGTCAACGGCCCCAACCCGCGCGAGGCCAACAAATACGGCCAGATCGTGCGCTGGCGCCCGGCGAACGAGGACCATGCCGAGGCTGGCTTCGACTGGGATCTCTACGTGATGGCGGGCAACCCGACGGTCCACAAGGACGCCTATGCCGGGTCCGAAAACATCAACGAGGGCAACCTGTTCAACTCGCCCGACGGCATGGCGATCGACTCGACCGGGCTGGTCTGGATCCAGACCGACGGCAACGACGACAACGACGGCGATTTCGCCGGGCACGGCAACAACCAAATGCTGGTCGGCGACCCGGTCACCCGCGAGATCGTGCGTTTCATGACCGGCCCGACCGGCTGCGAAGTGACCGGCCTGACATGGTCGGCCGATCGGCGCACGATGTTCGTCGGCATCCAGCACCCGGGCAAGAACTGGCCCGACGGCGGCACGCCGCGCTCGTCGGTGATCGCGATCAAACGCAAGGACAACGGGCTGATCGGCTGAGTGCAACCGGGGCCGGAGCGCATCCTCCGGCCCCGTCGCCGCCCGACCCCGGGCAAACCGTCCCCTAGATGTCCTTTTCCTTCAATTCCAAAGGACCGCCGGGGGCGGCAAGGCCGCGTTCGGGCAGCCACGGGTTCAGTTCAAGCGCCTCGGCCAGCGCCCTGCTCGCCTCGTCGATCCGCTGCAGGGCCATCAGCGACAGCGCCCGCCCGCTCATCGCCCCGATATGGCGCGGCGACAGTTCCAGCGCGCGATCGAGATCCTCCAAAGCCGTCCGGAAATCCTGCCGCAGGAAATTGACGAAAGCCCGCTGGTTGTAGCCCTCGGCATATTCGGGGCAGTATTCGACCAGCTTGTCGAAATCCTCCAGCGCCCCCAGCAGGTCCCAAGCCTGCCGACGCCTCATGCCGCGATCCAGAATCGCCTGGGATTGCTCGTTCGGCGCATCGGCCCAGTATTCCCACATCTGGTTTGAAATCAGGCGCGCATCCCGCTCGGTCTCTGCCCGCTTAACCTGCTCGATCAAGGCATTCAGGCTTTCCGAATGGTCGGGGGCCGCAGGGCAGGTTTCGGCCACGGCGGGACTGCCCGCGATTGCGGACAACGAAAGGAAAAAGGCTAACCGTCTCATGCACCAATGCTGACCGATTGCGTCCTTCGGTCAACTCACGTTTTCGAGCGGACCGAACAGTCCGGTTTCCTTGACCGCCTCCATCGCCACGAAGGTCGAGGTGCTCGAGACATGCGGCAGCGACGAGATCTTCTCGGCCAGAACCGCGCGGTATTCCGACATCGAATGCGTGCGCACCTTGAGCAGATAGTCGAAATTGCTCGCGATCATATGGGCTTGCTCGATTTCACCCACCTTGCGGACGGCGGCGTTGAACTCGGCCAGCGCCTTTTCGCGGGTATCGGTCAGACGCACCTCGACAAAGGCCACATGGTCCAGCCCCAGCCGGATCGGATCGACGAGCGCGCGGTAGCCGGTGATGATCCCCTCGGCCTCAAGCCGTTTCAGACGGGCCTGCGTCGGCGATTTCGACAGGCCGATCCGCCGGGCAAGGTCGGCAATCGACATCCGCCCGTCCTCGGACAGAACCTTGAGGATCGCCTGGTCGAAGCGGTCCAGACCGGGAAAGTTCGCTTGCATTGTTTTCCACCAGAAATTCGGGACAATCGGCTTCTGGTAACAGAATTTCAGGCGATTGTCCCGCCCTCAGGGGTATATAATCGGCAAAAAGCCCGGAGAGACCATGACACACGCCCTTCGCACCCTGATCGACAGCCAGACCTATGCCGATCAATCCGCCATTCTGGCCGCCCTGACCAAGCAGGCCGCCCTGACCCAAGCCGACCGCACCGCCATCTGCGAGGCGGCCGCGCAACTGGTGCGCGACATCCGCTCCAGCACCGCGCCGGGGCTGATGGAGGTGTTCCTGGCCGAATACGGCCTGTCCACCGACGAAGGCATCGCGCTGATGTGCCTGGCCGAGGCACTGCTGCGCGTGCCCGACGCCGACACGATCGACGCGCTGATCGAGGACAAGATCGCCCCCTCGGACTGGGGCAAGCACCTTGGCCACTCCTCTTCGTCGCTGGTCAACGCCTCGACCTGGGCGCTGATGCTGACAGGCAAGGTTCTGGACGAGGGCAAGGCCTCGCCGGTCAGCGCCCTGCGCGGCGCCATCAAGCGTCTGGGAGAGCCGGTGATCCGCACCGCCGTCGGGCGCGCGATGAAGGAGATGGGCCGGCAGTTCGTTCTGGGCGAAACCATCCAGTCCGCCATGAAACGCGCCGCCGGGATGGAGGCCAAGGGCTATACCTATTCCTACGACATGCTGGGCGAGGCCGCCCGCACCGAGGCGGACGCGGCGCGCTATCACCTTGCCTATTCCCGCGCCATCGCCGCGATTGCCGAGGCCTGCACGCATGACGACATCCGCGCCAACCCCGGCATCTCGGTCAAGCTGTCGGCCCTGCATCCCCGCTACGAGGTGGCCCAGGAAGAGCGCGTGATGCACGAACTGGTGCCGCGCCTGCGGGCCTTGGCGCTGCTGGCCAAGGCGGCCGGCATGGGCCTGAACGTGGACGCCGAAGAGGCCGACCGCCTGTCGCTGTCGCTGCAGGTGATCGAGGCGGTGATGGCCGAACCGGCGCTTGCGGGCTGGGACGGGTTCGGCATCGTGGTGCAGGCCTACGGCCCGCGCGCGGGGCTGGTGCTGGATACGCTCTATGACATGGCCGAACGTCATGACCGCAAGCTGATGGTGCGGCTCGTCAAGGGCGCCTACTGGGATACCGAGATCAAGCGCGCGCAGGTCGAGGGCGTCGACGGCTTCCCGGTCTTCACCCAGAAGGCGGCGACCGACATCTCCTACATCGCCAATGCTCGCAAGCTGCTGGGCATGACCGACCGGATCTATCCGCAATTCGCCACCCACAACGCCCACACCGTCGCCGCGATCCTGCACATGGCCGAGGACCAGCCCTTCGAGTTCCAGCGCCTGCACGGCATGGGCGAAACCCTGCACCGGCTGGTGATGGAGCGCCAGAACACCCGCTGCCGCATCTACGCGCCGGTCGGGGCGCATCGCGACCTGCTGGCCTATCTGGTGCGGCGCCTGCTGGAAAACGGCGCCAACAGTTCCTTCGTCAACCAGATCGTCGACGAGAACGTCCCCCCCGAAGAGGTCGCCGCCGACCCGTTCGAGGCGGTTCGAGAGCCCGCGAAACACCTGCCCACCGGCCCCGAGCTGTTCCTGCCCGAGCGCCCGAACTCGCGCGGGTTCGACCTGGCCCATACGCCGACGCTGGATGCGATCGACGCGGCGCGCGACGCGTTCCGCGCCCATCACTGGTATGCCCGCCCGCTTCTGGCCGACGAGGCCTCGCCCGAGGCCGACGAGGTGGTCACCAACCCCGCCCACCCGCAGGACCGCCCCGGCACCGTCGCCCCGGCCAGCGCCTCGGATGTCGAGTTGGCACTCGCCGCCGCATCCCCGTGGCGCACCGATGCCGACGAACGGAAACGGATCCTCAACGCCGCCGCGGATCTCTACGAGGCCAACTATGGCGAAATCTTCGCCCTGCTGGCGCGCGAGGCCGGCAAATCGCTGCTGGACGCGGTGGCCGAACTGCGCGAGGCGGTGGATTTCCTGCGCTACTACGCCGCCAACATCCCCGAGGGCGAGCCCGCGGGCACCTTCACCTGCATCAGCCCGTGGAACTTCCCGCTGGCCATCTTCACCGGCCAGATCGCGGCGGCCTTGGCCACCGGCAACGCCGTGCTGGCCAAGCCCGCGCCGCAGACCCCGCTGATCGCCCACCGGGCCGTTCAACTGCTGCACGAGGCCGGCGTGCCGCGCGATGCCCTGCAACTCTTGCCGGGCGGGCCGTCGGTCGGCGCCGCGCTGACCTCTGACCCGCGCGTCTCGGGCGTGGCCTTCACCGGCTCGACCGCGACGGCCCTGAAAATCCGCGCCGCCATGGCCCAGAACCTCAAACCCGGCACACCGCTGATCGCGGAAACCGGCGGGCTGAACGCGATGATCGTGGACAGCACCGCCCTGCCCGAACAGGCCGTGCAGTCGATCATCGAAAGCGCCTTCCAGTCGGCGGGCCAGCGCTGTTCCGCCCTGCGCTGCCTGTATCTGCAGGACGACATCGCCGATGACGTGCTGACCATGCTCAAGGGCGCGATGGACGCGCTGTCGGTGGGCGATCCGTGGCTGCTCTCGACCGATTGCGGCCCGGTGATCGACGAACAGGCCCGTCAGGGCATCGCCGACCACGTCGCCAGGGCCCGCACCGAGAACCGCGTGCTCAAGGAACTGCCCATCCCGCCCGAGGGCATCTTCATCGCCCCGACCCTGATCGAGGTGCCCGGCATCGGCGCGCTGGAACGCGAGATCTTCGGCCCGGTCCTGCACGTCGCCCGCTTCAAGGCGCAGGAGATCGATCAGGTGATCGCCGACATCAACGCCACCGGCTACGGCCTGACCTTCGGCCTGCATACCCGCATCGACGACCGCGTGCAGCACGTCACCGAGGCGATCCACGCGGGCAACATCTATGTCAACCGCAACCAGATCGGCGCGATCGTCGGCTCGCAACCCTTCGGCGGCGAAGGCCTGTCCGGCACCGGCCCCAAGGCGGGCGGACCGAACTACATGCCGCGCTTTCTGGCCCCGAACCGCCAGCACTCCGATGAAAGCTGGACCGAGGCGATGACCGAACTGCCCGAACCGACGGGAACGCCCTCGCCGGTCCTGACTCGCACCCTGCCCGGCCCGACCGGCGAATCGAACCGCCTGAGCGAGATCCCCCGCGCGCCGCTCCTGTGCTTCGGCCCGGGAAAGGAGACCGTCCGCAAACAGGCCGAAAGCGTTCACGCCCTGGGCGGCACGACGATCTGCGCCACCGGCCGGCTGGATCCGAGCGTGCTGGAGAGCCTCGAGGGCATCTCGGGCGTTCTGTGGTGGGGCGACGAAGAAACCGCCCGCGAGATCGAACTGCACCTCTCGCGCCGCGACGGGCCGATCATCCCCCTGATCCCCGGTGAGCCCGACCGCGCCCGCGTTCTGGGCGAACGCCATGTCTGCGTCGATACGACCGCCGCGGGCGGCAACGCCGCGCTGCTGGGCGGCGCTGCCTGAGCGCTCTTGACGCTGGGCCGCGAAAGGCCCAGCGTCACCGCATGATACCCATCCGCGACCACAACCCGTCCGGGCGCACGCCTTTCGTCGTCTACACGCTCATGGCGGCCAACATCCTGGTCTTCCTGAGCTACGTGGGGGCGATGGATGACCCGCGACTGATCAACCGCATCTTCTTCGACTACGCGGTCATCCCGGCCCGGATCACCGACGGGTACGGCCTTCACACGCTGGTCACCTCGATGTTCCTGCATGGCGGCCTGATGCACCTTGCGGGCAACATGCTGTTTCTGTGGATCTTCGGCGACAACCTCGAAGATGAAATGGGGCATCTCCCCTTCCTGATCTTCTATCTCGTCTGCGGCATCGGCGCCGGGCTGATGCATGTTGTCGCGGCCCCGACCTCGGCCGTGCCGACGATCGGCGCCTCGGGGGCGGTTGCGGGGGTCATGGGCGGCTATCTCCTGCTGTTTCCCAAGGCCCGCGTGGACATCCTGCTGATCATCGTCATCTACATCCGCGTCTTTTCGATCCCGGCCTTCGTGATGCTCGGGGTCTGGCTGGGCATGCAGTTCCTGGGCGGCATCGGCAGCGACCCGGATCAGGGCGGGGTCGCCTATTGGGCGCATACCGGAGGGTTCATCGTCGGCCTTGTGCTGAGCGTTCCGCTCTGGCTCAGGCGCGGCGGACCGAATTACTGGAGCCGCACGCACGGCCATCCGCCGCACCCGGAACACAAATACAAACTCTCCCCCTCGCGCATCCCCAAGGTGCCGCGCCGCTGAGCGTCCTGACCACGCACACGCCAGCGCTTCGCACCTTGGCGCGCAAGTCTTCATCTTTTCGCAAATACTCCCGCCGGAGGCTCCGGCGCCCGGCGCCGGAACCGGGGCGTCAGCCCCGGATCACCTTGGCGAAACCGTCAAAGATCGGCTCGTTGGCGCAGATCACCTCACCGTCGGACAGGATGCTGCCCTCGGGATCCAGCGGCTGCACCAGCCCCCCGGCCTCTTTCACGATGATGATTCCGGCGGCCATATCCCAAGCGTTCAGACGGCGCTCCCAGAACCCCTCATAGCGGCCGGCGGCCACATAGGCCATGTCCAGCGCCGCCGAGCCCCAGCGCCGCACGCCGGCGCAGACCGGCATCAGACGCGCCAGATCCTGCAGGGTCGCGGGCAGATCCGAACGCCCGCCAAAAGGCAGACCGGTCGCAAAGATCGATTCGATCATCCGATGGCGGCCGGACACCCGGATGCGGCTCTCGTTCATCCACGCGCCCTCACCCTTCTCGGCAAAGAACATCTCGTCCTTGGCGGCGTCATAGATCACCCCGGCGACGATCTTGCCCTTGTGTTCCAGCGCGATGGAAATCGCCCAGTGCGGCAGACCGTGCAGGAAATTCGTGGTCCCGTCCAGCGGATCGACGATCCAGCGGCGGGTCGGGTCTTCGCCCTCGATCTCTCCGCCTTCCTCGGCCAGCCAGCCATAGGTCGGGCGCGCGCCCATCAGCTCTTCCTTGAGGATCTTCTCGGCAGCGATATCCGCCTTCGAAACGAAATCCCCCGCCCCCTTCATGGACACCTGCAGGTTCTCGACTTCGCGGAAATCCTTGACCAGAGACCGCCCCGCCTTGCGCGCGGCCTTGATCATGATGTTGAGATTTGCACTGCCAATCATTGTCCTGGGGCTCCTGTCCGGTCAAACCGCGCGTATACTGTCGCAAGCGGGGCTTGCCAAGAGGCTTGATGCGCATAGCAGCCCCGACGATCGTGGCGGGGCTCTCCGCCTACTGCGCCTGCAGCTTGCGGGCCTCTCTGCGCGCCAGCGCCACCAGCTCCTGAACATAGGGTTTCTCCAGGTCTTCCGAGCGCACCGCGGCATAAAGCCTGCGGGTTATCCCCTCTTTCGTCAGCGGGCGGGTGACGTAATCCGAGTTGTACTTCACCTCGCGCACCACCCAGTCGGGCAGGACCGACACGCCCCGGTTCGAGGCGACCAGCAGCAGGATCACCGCAGTCAGTTCCACCTGCCGGATCACCGCCGGCTCGACCCTTGCCGGGATCAGCAGCTGGCTGAACACGTCCAGCCGCGTGCGCTCGACCGGATAGGTGATCAGGGTCTGCCCCCGGAAATCCTCGGCCTCGATGTAATCCTTCTGCGCCAGGGGGTGAGAGGCCGCCGCGACGAACACGGGGTTGTAGTCGAACAGCTCCACGAACTCGACGCCCGGCAGGTCTTCGGGGTCCGAGGACACCACCAGATCCACCTCTTCCTTCTGCAACGCGGGCAGCGCGTCAAAGGCCAGACCCGGGCGGATGTCCACATCGACATCCGGCCACGACTTGCGGAAGGCCTCGAGCACGGGAAACAGCCACTCGAAACAGGCATGGCACTCGATGGCGATATGCATCCGCCCGGCCCGCCCGTCCCGCAGCGACGAGAACTCGGCCTGCATCGCCTCGACCTGCGGCAGGATCTGCTCGGCCAGCCGCAACAGGCGCAGCCCGGCCGCCGACAGCTTCATCGGCTTCGACCGGCGCAGGAACAGCTCGACCCCGGCCTGCTCCTCCAACCCCTTGATCTGATGGCTCAAAGCCGACTGCGTGATGTTCAGCTGGTCCGCCGCGCGGGCCAGCCCGCCGCAGTCGTGGATCGCCTTGATGGTGCGCAGATGACGAAACTCGATGTGCATCCCCAAAGACGCCTCATGTTGTTGTTGAACAATATGAGTTTGTTTCACAGGTCGGCCTGTGCCACAAGAGGCCAAGCCAACATAGTTGAGACCCATCATGACCGCGCCCGAGATTTCCTTCGAGTTCTTTCCGCCTCAATCCCTCGAGGCCTCGTTTCGCCTGTGGGACACGGTGCAGGCGCTGGCGCCGCTGGCCCCGCGGTTCGTCTCGGTCACCTACGGCGCGGGCGGCACCACCCGCGAACTGACGCGCGAGGCGGTGGCCACGCTGCACGACCATTCCGGCCTCAACGTTGCCGCCCACCTGACCTGCGTGCGCGCGACGCGCGAGGAAACCCTGGCCATCGCGGACGAGTTTGCCCAGGCCGGCGTCACCGACATCGTCGCCCTGCGCGGCGACCCGCCCAAGGGCGAAGGCCGGTTCCGGCCGCATCCCGGCGGCTTTGCCAACTCGGTCGAACTGATCGAGGCGCTGGCCGATACCGGCAAATTCTCGATCCGCGTCGGCGCCTATCCCGACATCCACCCCGAGGCCGCCAGCGCCGCCGCGGATATCGACTGGCTCAAGGCCAAGCTGGACGCCGGCGCGGACGAGGCGCTGACCCAGTTCTTTTTCGAGGCCGAGACCTTCTTCCGCTTCCGCGACGCCTGCGCCAAGGCCGGCATCGACAAGCCGATCACCCCCGGCATCCTGCCGATCGAGAACTGGAAGGGCGCCCGCAACTTCGCCAAACGCTGCGGCACCCGGATCCCGGCCTGGGTGGAACAGGCCTTCGAAAAGGCCGTGCGCGACGACCGTCAGGACCTGCTCGCCACCGCGATCTGCACCGAGCTCTGCTCGGAGCTGATCGAGGGCGGCGTGGACAAGCTGCATTTCTACACGCTCAACCGCCCGGAACTGACCCGCGACGTCTGTCACGCCCTGGGTGTCGCGCCGAAGGTGTCGCTGCAGAACGTGGCGTAAAACTTGCCGGAAATTCCGTGGCTGGTAGCGTTCCCTCGATCTACAAGGGAACGCGCCAGATGCATCACGCCAAATCCGTCGAAGAACTGCTGCGGCCTGCCGACATGGCCAACATGTCGGGGTTGGAATTCATGCAGGGCATTCTGGACGGACGACTGCCCGCCCCGCCGATCTCCAAGGTTCTGGGCTATCATCTGCACTCGGTGGAAGAGGGGCGCGTGGCCTTTCGCGGCACACCGACCTTCGATGTCTGCAACCCGCTGGGTTCGGTGCATGGCGGCTGGTATGGCACGCTGCTGGACAGCGCGATGGCCTGCGCGGTCCAGACCGGCGTGCCGCGCGGTGCGGCCTACACGACGCTGGAATACAAGATCAACATCATCCGGGGCATTCCCATCGGCACCGAGGTCGAATGCGTCGGGGTCGCCGACCATGTCGGGCGCTCGACCGGCGTCGCGCATGGCGAGATTCGCGGCGTCGAGGATGGCAGGCTTTACGCCACCGGCTCGACCACCTGCATCGTTTTGAACCTGCCGCGCGGCTGATCCGTCACTGCGCCGGGTGCGACTGCAATTCGGGCACCGGCACCCAGTCGGGCAGAGCCTCGGGCCTGACCGACTCGTGCAGACGCTCTGACCGGTCCTTGCCGACCGTGCGATGGCTGCGAAACAGAAAGATCTTTCCCCATCCGCGCCATGTGCCGACCGAGGGCGCATCCGGATCGGCGGGGAACCGGCTGCGCCAGTCCGCGGGCAGCGGCAACCCGTGCCGTTCCGCCCGTTCCAGCATCCAGATCAGCGAGACATTCGCCAGCGGCCGGGCCTCCTCGAAACCGCCAAGCTGGCCACCGACATCGCCATGCGTGCCGCGGAACCAGACCTGTTCCACATGCCCCGTCGTGTCCAGCGAACTGTCCCACAACACCGGCTCGAACACCCCGCGCGTTTCGTGCAAGGCCAGCGCGTGATAGCCATGCCGGACACTCGGGCCCAGCTGGTGGTTGTGGAACGCATGCCGCTCTTCGGCCAGCCGCCACAGCAGGGGCAGCCTCAGCCCCAGCGCCTTGACCGTGTCCCAGACGCCGACCATCTCGATGGGCACGTCGTCATGGCAGAACTGCCGGCGAAAGGCGGCGGCATACTCACTGTGAGGATCTCTCTCATAATGGCGATAGGCCTGCCGGATGTTGCGCTCGGTGGCATGTTCCGCCCTGAGCAGCCCCACCTTCTCGATGACCCCGGCAAGGCTGCGCACCCCGAAGGCGCCCCGTGAATATCCCATCAGGAAAATCCTGTCGCCGGGCTTGTAACGAGAGGCCAGGTATCCATAGGCCCGGCGGATCTGCCGGTTGATCCCGCGCCCCATCATCACGTCGGGCGTGGTTTTCCAGTTCGTCCACTGAACGCCGGCTTCGTAGAAAACCGAAACCTGCCCGCCCATTTCCTGCAACAGCCGGTATGTCCGGCCCGCGTTGGTTTCGCACCCGGGCTCCAGCGTGGACATCGTGCCGTCCAGAATGATCACATGGGTGATCGCCTCTCGGTGTTTCGTTTCCGCGGAATGTTCGGAGCTCAGCGGGCGTCCGAGCCATCCCAATATCTTCCTACTCAGCCTCGACAGAACCATGTTGCACCATTTCCCAAACCTTTCGGGGTGTGAACGGCATGTCGGCCTGTCTCACCCCGCACCCCCAAAGAGCGTCCTGCACCGCGTTCGCCACGGCGGCCAGCGCGCCCACCGTTCCGGCCTCGCCACAGCCTTTCATGCCCATCGGGTTGGCCGTTGACGGAACCGGCACCGAGGTAAATTCAAACATGGGTATTTCCGCGGCGCGCGGCAAGGCGTAGTCCATGAACGACGCCGTGAGCAGTTGCCCGTCCTCGTCGTGAACGACATGCTCGCACAGCGCCTGTCCGATGCCTTGTGCTACGCCTCCGTGAACTTGTCCCTCGGCAAGCATCGGGTTGATGAGGTTACCAAAATCATCGACCACTGTATAGCGGTTGACATGGGTGAATCCGGTTTCCGGGTCGATCACGATTTCGGCAACATGCGCCCCGTTGGGATAGCTGCGCCCCGGCAGCCTGGCCCGTGCCTCGTGTCGCAGCAGATCGCTGCGGCCGTCCGCGCGCGCCATTTCGGCCGCTTCCAGCAAGGTGGGCGTCAGGTTCGAGCCCGGCGCGCGAAAGGTCTCGTGGTCAAAACTCACGTCACTCGCCTCCACGCCCATCTTATCAGCCAGATATGGCGTGAATGCGGCGACCATGCTGTCCACCGTGGCCAGCGTGGCATGGCTCTGCGTGGTGACCGAGCGCGACCCGCCGGTGCCGCCGCCCTGCGCCATGCGGTCGCTGTCGCCCTGCACCACCCGGATCATCTCGGCCGGAATACCCGTCTGGTCCGACAGGAACCGGGCATAGACCGTTTCATGCCCCTGCCCGTTCGATTGCGTCCCGACATAGAGGTTCACCGTCCCGTCCTCGCAGAATTCCACCTTTGCGCCTTCGGTAGGGTCGCCCAGAATGCTTTCGATATAGTAACACAGCCCCTGCCCCCTCAGCAGGCCACGCGCGGCATCCGCCGCCTTGCGCTCGGCAAACCCTGCCGTCTGCTCCTGCACGCGGGACAAGATCCTGTCGAACGCGCCCACGTCATAGGTCTCGCCCGTCGCGCTGCGATAGGGGAATGCCTCGGGCCGGATGAAATTGCGCCGCCGCAGCTCCCACGGATCGACCCCCAGCTCGCGCGCGGCCCGGTCCATGACCCGCTCCAGCACATAGATCGCCTCGGGCCGGCCCGCCCCGCGATAGGCATCGACCTGCGTGGTGTTGGTGTAGAACCCCTCGACCTGCAGCCAGACCGTCTGGATGTCGTAGACGCCGGTCAGAACCCGGCTGAACAGGTTGGTCTGGATCGCCTGCCCGAAATGGCTGTTGTAGGCCCCCAGGTTGCAGCGCGTCCGCACCCGGTAGGCGGTGATCCTGCACTCCGCGTCAAAGGCCAGCTCGGCCACCGAGGTCAGGTCGCGGCCGTGATTGTCGGTCAGCATCGCCTCGGTCCGGTCCGACATCCAATGGACGGGGCGTCCGGTGATCCTGGCCGCCACCGCAACGGGAAAATACTCGGGATACGGCATGGCCTTCATGCCGAAGCCCCCGCCCACGTCGGGCGTGGTGACGTGGACGGCGTCGGGCTCCAGCCCCAGCTTTTCGGCCAGCTGCGCCTTCATCCCCCAGACGCCCTGCCCGCCATAGGCGAAATGCAACCGCCCGTCGCGCCACTCGGCCCGGCAGCCGCGCGGCTCCAGCGAATTGGCGATGACCCGGTTGTCATGCACGCTGAGCGATACCACATGCGCCGCCGCCTCGAAGGCGACCCGCGTCGCCTCCTCGTCCCCCACGCCCCAGTCAAAGGCGCGGTTGTCCGGCGCCTCGGGGTGGATCGTCTCGCCACCGGGGGCCACGTCCATCTTGGCCGGCAGATCCTCGGTCTCCAGATCGATCAGCTCCAGCGCATCCCGCGCCTGTTCCATCGTGTCGGCGATGACCACCGCGACCGGCTCTCCGACAAAGCGGACACGGTCGCGCGCCAGCATGTGCCGCTCGGGCGCCGCGCCCTTGGAACCGTCTCGGTTGGGAACCACCGTGGCGCTCATGACCGTATCGACACCGGCCGCGCGCAGATCGTCATGGGTCAGCACCAGCCGCACCCCCTCCGCCTCTCGCGCGGCCTCCAGGTCCAGCGCCACGATCCGCGCATGGGCAACCGGGCTGCGCAGGAACGCGGCGAACAGGGCATCGCCCGGCACGTCATCGTCCATGTAATGCCCCTGCCCCGTCAGGAACCTTACATCCTCGACCCGCTTGACCGGCTGGCTCTTGCCGAACTTCTCCATTTCCCGCCCCCTCTGCTGCCACGAAAGCTCAGCCTAGCCCACCGCTTTCCGATGTCCAGAGCGACGCAGGGGCCTCGCAAGGGCCGCCCATGTCGTGCAAAGCCTTTCCCTTCCCGCGCCCTTTCGTTATTGCAGGCATCGACTCCGAACCAGATCACGCAGGAAGTGCCCCATGGCGATGGAAAAGACGTTCAACGCGGCCCAAGCCGAGGCCCGCATCTACAAGGCCTGGGAAGAGGCCGGCGCCTTCAAGGCAGGCGCGAACAAGTCGCGCGACGAAACCTTCACCATCATGATCCCGCCGCCGAACGTGACCGGCGCGCTGCATGTGGGCCACGCCTTCAACAACACCCTGCAGGACATCCTGATCCGCTGGCACCGGATGCGCGGCTTCGACACGCTGTGGCAGCCGGGACAGGACCACGCCGGTATCGCCACCCAGTTGCAGGTGGAAAAGATGCTGGCCGCGACCGACCAGCCCGGCCGCCGCGAACTGGGCCGCGAAGCCTTCCTCGAAAAGGTCTGGGAGTGGAAGGGCCAATACGGCGGCACCATCGTCGAGCAGCTCAAGCGGCTCGGCTCCTCCTGCGACTGGTCGCGCAACGCCTTCACCATGGCCGGCGCGCCGGGTGACCCGCGCACCGGGCACGAGAACAGCCCCAATTTCCACGACGCCGTCATCAAGGTCTTCGTGGACATGTATCAAAAAGGCTACATCTACCGCGGCAAGCGGCTGGTGAACTGGGACCCGCATTTCGAAACCGCGATCTCGGACCTCGAAGTCGAGAACATCGAGGTGTCGGGCCACATGTGGCACTTCAAATACCCGCTGGCCGGGGGCGAGACCTATACCTATGTCGAAAAGGACGAGGACGGGAACGTCATCCTCGAGGAAGAGCGCGACTACATCTCCATCGCCACCACCCGCCCCGAGACGATGCTGGGCGACGGCGCGGTGGCGGTGCATCCGTCGGACGAACGCTATGCGCTCATCGTCGGCAAGCTCTGCGAAATCCCGGTCGGCCCGAAAGAGCACCGCCGCCTGATCCCGATCATCACCGACGAATATCCCGACCCCGATTTCGGCTCGGGCGCGGTCAAGATCACCGGCGCGCATGACTTCAACGACTATGACGTCGCCAAGCGCAACAACATTCCCTGCTACCGCCTGATGGACACGCGCGGCCACATGCGCGACGACGGCGCGCCCTATGCCCAGGAAGCCGCCAAGGCGCAGGACCTGTTCGGCAGGACCGACTTCACCGAAGGCCAGGTCGATGCCATCAACCTGGTGCCGGACGAATATCGCGGCCTCAGCCGCTTCGAATGCCGCCGCAAGGTCGTCGCCGACATCGACGCCGAGGGCCTGATGATCCAGGTCGAGGACAAGCCGATCATGCAACCCTTCGGCGACCGCTCGAAGGTGGTGATCGAGCCAATGCTGACCGACCAGTGGTTCGTGGATGCCGAACAGATCGTCGGCCCCGCGCTCGAGGCGGTGCGCTCGGGCGAGGTCAAGATCATCCCCGAAAGCGGTGAAAAGACCTATTTCCACTGGCTCGAGAACATCGAACCGTGGTGCATCTCGCGCCAGCTCTGGTGGGGCCACCAGATCCCGGTCTGGTATGGGCTGGACCTGTCGGCCGAGGAATTCCGCGACGACGAAAACGACGGTGCCCTGGACCTGGTCGAACTGGGCCGCCTGCTGAACGAAGGCGGCATGCTGCACCGCGGCCACGTCCTGCACTGCGCCGCCTCCTTCGAAGAGGTGACCGAGCGTTTCGTGGACGACAACGCCGACCTGCCCAGCCCGCTCAGCCACGCCACCGTGATCGAGGTGGCCGACAAGCACGAGGCCATCCACACCTTCGCCGAGAGCCTGGCGCAATACGCGATCGACCAGGATCCGACGAAACTGGTCTACCCGGTCTGGCGCGACCCCGACGTGCTGGACACCTGGTTCTCGTCGGGCCTCTGGCCCATCGGCACGCTGGGCTGGCCCGAGCAGACCGAAGAGCTTCGGAAATACTTCCCGACCGATGTCCTGATCACCGGCTTCGACATCCTGTTCTTCTGGGTCGCCCGGATGATGATGATGCAGCTCGCGGTGGTGAACGAGGTTCCGTTCCACACCGTCTACCTGCACCAGCTCGTCCGCGACGAGAAGGGCAAGAAGATGTCCAAGACCACCGGCAACGTCATCGACCCGCTGGAGATCGTGGACGAGTTCGGCGCCGACGCGCTGCGCTTCACCAACGCCTCGATGGCGGCGATCGGCGGGGTGCTGAAACTCTCCAAGGAACGCATCACCGGCTATCGCAACTTCGGCACCAAGCTGTGGAACGCGGTCCGCTTTGCCGAGATGAACGGTGTCTACGATGGTACAAAACGGACGATCGGCGATCTGGCACAGGTACAAAACGCAACAAACGCGGTGAACCGCTGGATCATCGGCGAAACCGCCCGCGTCCGCGAAGAGGTCGACGCCGCGCTGGACAGCTACCGCTTCAACGATGCGGCGAACGCGCTTTACGCCTTCGTCTGGGGCAAGGTCTGCGACTGGTACGTGGAACTCTCCAAACCCCTGCTGCAGGGCGAAGACGCTGACGCCAAGGCAGAAACCCAGGCCACCATGCGCTGGGTGATGGACCAGTGCCTGATCCTGCTGCACCCGATCATGCCCTTCATCACCGAAGAGCTGTGGGGCCTGACCGCCGAGCGGCCCAAGATGCTGATCCACGCCGACTGGCCGGACTACAAGGCGGCGGATCTCATCGATTCCGACGCGGATCGCGAGATGAACTGGGTGATTTCGGTGATCGAGAACACCCGCTCGGCGCGCGCGCAAATGCGTGTGCCCGCAGGGCTTTACGTGCCCATGCTGGTGACCGAGATCGACGCCCACGGACAGGCCGCATGGGACCGCAACGAGGCTCTGATCAAGCGGCTGGCGCGGATCGAAAGCCTGACCAAGGTGGATGCCCTGCCCAAGGGCACGATCTCGATCTCGGCCCCCGGCGCCTCGTTCGGGCTGCCGCTGGCCGACATCATCGACATCGGCGCCGAGAAGGAACGCCTGGAAAAGGCCAAGGGCAAGCTCGCCAAGGAACTGGGCGGCCTGCGCGGTCGCCTCAACAACCCCAAATTCGTGGCCTCGGCCCCCGAAGAGGTCGTGGAAGAGGCCCGGGCGAACCTCGCCGCCCGCGAAGAGGAAGAGGCCCGGATCAACGAGGCGCTCGCCCGCCTGGCCGAGATCGCCTGACCGCTTCACCTTTTTTCAAATACTCAAAAAGCAACCCCGCCGCACTCACCTGCGGCGGGGTTTTGCGTCGGGCCTTGAAAAGCGATTACTTGAACACCGGCTTGCGGCCCTGCATCTGGGCGGCGATGACCTCCATCTGGTCCGGCTTGCCGATCAATTGCACCTGTTCGCTGGATTCCGCCATCAGCACCTCTTCACGGTCCTTGGTTTCGGCAACCTCGATCAGGCGCTTGGCCGCGCGAATGGCCGACGGGCTCTTGCCCGCGATCTCTTCGGCCAACGCCATCGCTTCGGTCAGCGGGTCATCCGACAGCTGCGTCACCAGCCCCCACTCGGCCGCCTGATGGGCGGTGATCGGGCGGGCGGTGTAGGTCAGCAGGCGCAGCACGTCCGAGCGCACCAGCCTGGGCAGCAGAACCATCCCGCCCAGATCGGGCACGATGCCCCATTTCATCTCCATCACCGACCATTTCGACTCGGGATGCGCGATGCGCACGTCCGCCCCCAACGCCAGTTGCAGACCGCCGCCATAGGCCACCCCCTGAACGGCGCAGATCACAGGCACCGGCACGCGGCGCCAGATCATGACCAGTTCCTGCATCTCGTTGGTGTCGCCATGCGACCGCGACAGCAGCCACTCGGTCGGATCGACCTGCCCCATCTTCGCAAAGCTGGCCAGATCGAGCCCGGCGCAGAAGCTTTTGCCCTCGCCCGACAGGACAACCGCGCGGGCGTCCGAGGCGGCGACCTCCTCGCCAGCCGCGATGATCGCCTTGACCATCGCGTCATCCAGCGCATTGAGCTTGTCGCCGCGGGTCAGAGTGACGTGAGCGATATGATCCTTGTATTCGACAGATACGCGCGCCATGCGGGCCTCCCAGCTTTTGTTTCCCCCAGTTTGCCCGGAACGCCCGTCGGCTTCCACAGCTACGTCGGGGCAAATATGCGATCTACCGGGCGAAACGATCCGCAGCCCGTTCGGCGCAGGGGCGCTCTTGCCGAGTGCCGCCACTTTCGCTTATCTGCCGGCATGAGTGAACCGCGCTACACCCCGCTTGCCCGATCCCTGCCCGCCACCGTGCCTTTCGTCGGCCCCGAGACGCAGGAGCGGCAGCGCGGCGCGCCCTTCGTCGCGCGGCTGGGCGCCAATGAAAGCGTTTTCGGCCCGTCGCCGAAAGCGATCGAGGCCATGGCCAGGGCAAGCAGCGACATCTGGATGTACGGCGACCCGGAAAACCACGACCTGCGCGATGCGCTGGCCGAGCATCACGGCACCACCCCGGACAACATCGTTGTCGGAGAAGGCATCGACGGGCTGCTGGGCTATCTGGTGCGGCTGATGGTCGGCCCCGGCGATACCGTGGTGACCTCGGAAGGCGCCTATCCCACCTTCAACTACCACGTCGCGGGATATGGCGGTGAGCTGCACAAGGTGCCCTACAAGGACGACCGCGAAGATCCTGCCGCGCTGTTCGCCAAGGCCGCCGAGGTGAATGCGAAACTGGTCTACCTCGCCAACCCGGACAACCCGATGGGAAGCTGGCATAGCGGAGCGGATATCGTCGCAGCGATGGACGCTCTGCCTGAGGGCACGTTGCTGGTTCTTGACGAGGCCTATGTGGAATGCGCCCCCGAAGGAACCGCCGCACCGGTCAGCGCCGATGACCCCCGACTGATCCGCATGCGGACCTTCTCGAAGGTCTATGGCATGGCGGGGGCAAGGGTCGGCTATGCCATCGGTGCGCCGGGGCTGATTGCGGCCTTCAACAAGGTCCGCAACCATTTCGGCATGAACCGGGCGGCCCAGGCCGGCGCACTTGCGGCCCTGCGCGACCAGGACTGGCTGGCGACCGTTCAGACACGGATCAGCAAGGCACGGACCCGGATCGGCGAGATCGCAAAAGACAACGGGCTGGTCCCGTTGCCCTCGGCCACCAATTTCGTCGCGATTGATTGCGGACAGGACGGCGCCTTTGCCAAGGCGGTGCTCGAGTCGCTGGTCGAACAGGGGATTTTCGTGCGCATGCCCTTTGCTGCCCCGCAAAACCGCTGCATCCGCGTCAGCTGTGGCACCGAGGACGATCTGGCTGCCTTTACCGACGCTCTGCCAAAGGCCCTGGCGGCGGCGCGCGGCTGATCGCGGCAGATTTACCTGACAACCTGCGCAGAATTGCTAGGATATTCCCGCAGAGACGGGAGGCCCCCATGCGTGGAGACAACATCGGCAGAGCACCGGACTACACCGTCCCCGCCCTGACGATGCTGGGCGTGAACCTGATGTGGATCTTCGTCATGATCTGGGCGATTTGGGGATTTCTGGCGGCGCTGGCGCTGGCCCTGGCGCTGAATCACGGCATTACCCTGCTGTCGCGCCGCCCGCGCTGAAACCAAGCCTCAATCGTTGCCGGCAATCACGGCGGCCGCGGCCTCCAGAGCACCCGAGCCGCGTGGCACGCCCAGCGCGGACAGGCCTGCCTCGATCCCGCCCAGCATGCCCATCACCATGTGGCCGTTGAGATGCCCCATGTGCCCCAACCGGAAATGGTCGTCGCGCCCGCTCCCGTCTGGGGCGGCCATGCCCAGCCCGATACCGAGTGTCAGGCCCAGGTTCGCCTCGGTCCATTCGCGCAACGCCGCTGCCTTGCCGTCCGACAGACGCAATGCCGTTACCGCATGGCTGCGAGCATTCCGATCAGACACGTTCAATTCCAGCGCCCCGCCCTGGGCCCAGACCTCACATGCCGCCCAGATGGCCTGCGCCAGCCGCTCGTGCCGCGCCCAGACATTCTCGATCCCTTCCTCGTGGATCATGCCCAGAGCCGTTCGCAGGCCATACAGGTGATGCGTGGGCGCCGTGCCGCCGAAATACTGGTAGAATATTTCGGGGTTCGCGCGCGGCACCCAGTCCCAGTATTTTGAAACGCGCGGCATGGCGTTCCGTTTGGCCTGCGCCTTGTCGTTGAAAAAGACGAACCCCGCCCCGGGCGGGACCATCAGCCCCTTCTGGCTGGCGGAAACCATGACATCCACGCCCCAGTCGTCCATCTCGAACCGGTCGCAGCCCAGCGAGGCAATGCAATCGGCCATCAGCAGCGCCGGGTGGTCCAACTCGTCCAGCACTGTCCGCAGTGCTGGGATGTCGTTGCGCACAGAGCTTGAGGTGTCCACATGCACCGCCAGAACCGCCTTGATCCGGTGGGCAGTATCGGCACGCAGAGCCTGGGCGATGCGCTCCATGTCCCAAGGCGCGGCCTTGCCGAAGTCAATCAACTCGACCTCGGCCCCGATCCCGCGCGCCATCTCGGCCCAGCCATGCGCGAACAGCCCCGAAGCAGGCGCCAGAACGGTTTCCCCCGGTGCGATCACGTTGGACAGGGCCGCCTCCCACGCGCCGTGCCCGTTGGCGATATAGATCGCCACATCGTGCCGGGTCCGCGCGACGCGGCGCAGGTCCTCGATCAGCGCGGGCACCATATCGACCATTTCGCCGGTATAGATATTGGGGGCGGCGCGGTGCATGGCCCGCAGGACCGCCTCGGGCATGACCGAAGGGCCCGGAATGGCCAGATACCCGCGCCCCTGCGCCAGTGAGATGTCTTTCTTCATGGAACCCGCCTGAAAAATCGTCGACCCACACTAGCCGCGCAGCGCTTTCCGTCAATCCGCCTTGGCCGCGGCCAGGCGCGGGGCGATCACGCAGAGCATCTCGAACAGGATCGAAGCCGCCAGAAACGCCGTTCCGCCCGCGTTGTCGAAGGGTGGGGACACTTCAACAAGGTCAGCGCCGACGATGTTGACCCCGCGCAGTTCGCGCACCACCTGCAAGGCCTGGAACGAGGTCGGGCCACCGACCTCGGGGGTGCCGGTTCCGGGGGCAAAGGCGGGATCCACGAAGTCGATGTCATAAGTGACATAGGTCGGACCCTGCCCGACGATGCGGCGGGCCTCGGCCATCACATCGGCAACGCCACGGTCGAAAAACTCCTCGATCGTGATGATGCGCACGCCCTGATCTGCCGCGAACTCCCTGTCCTCGGAGTCATATGCCGTGCCGCGAATGCCGATCTGGACCATGCGCGCGGGGTCAAGCAGGCCTTCCTCGATGGCCCGCCGGAACGGGGTGCCGTGGGTGTAGAGCGACCCGCCGAAATACGAGTGGAACAGGTCGGTATGACTGTCGAAATGCACCAGCCCGACGGGGCCGTCGGTCGCCACGGCCCGGAGAACCGGCAGCGAGCACAGGTGGTCCCCGCCGACCGCGACCGGCAGCACTCTGGCCTGACGCACCTGCGAAACGGCTGCGGTGATCCGGCTCATGCTGTCCTGCAGATCCGCCGGGTTGGGCGGCACATCGCCAAGGTCGGCGCAGTTGACCAGATCGAAGGGGCGCACCCCCGACACCCCGTGCTGCGCCCGGATCATCGTCGAAAGGTCGCGCACCTGGCGCGGACCGTGCCGCGGACCGGGGCGGTTGGTCGTGCCGGCGTCCCAAGGCAGGCCCAGAAACCCCACGTCGACCTGTGCGAGGCGCGGATCGGAGAGACCCATCAGCGGCAGGCGCATGAAGGTCGGCACACCCGCAAAGCGCGGCAGGTCAAAGCCCGAAACCGGTTGAAATCCGTCAGTGTTGCCCATGAGTCATCCTCTCTGTCGTCTTGCCGTCAGTCGCCACAGTGGCCGCTTGACGGGCAAGATCAAGACGGTCGAAAGAAAATACCGACGCTTGCGCCTGAAGGCGGGCCTGCTTAAATGTGGCCGCCATGAGCCAAGCCCCGCAGCAATTCCCTGACAGGAAAGAAAAATCGATGCGCGACAAACCCATGTCGTCAGCCGAACTGCTTGGCTGGCTCTGGCGTCACTACCTGCGCAACCGCATGTGGTTGCTGGGCGTGGCCCTGATCTTCATGTTCCTCGAAGGCTCGATGGTCGGCGCGCTCAGTTACATGATGCAGCCCATGTTCGACGAGATCTTCGTCAAGGGCAATTCAGGCGCGTTGGGCTGGGTCAGCGCGATCTTCTTCCTGATCTTCACGGTGCGGGGTCTGGCGGGCGTCGTTCAGAAAACGCTTCTGACACGGATTTCCCTGCAAACCGGGGCGCAACTCAGGACCGACCTGCTGAACCGGTTGATCCGGCAGGACACGTCCTTTCACCAGACCCACCCGCCGGGCTATCTGCTGCAGCGGGTGAATGGCGACGTTCAGGCGATCAACCTGGTCTGGCGGGCGGTCATCACCGGCGCCGGCAAGGATCTGGTCTCATTGGTGGTGCTGCTGGGCGTCGCGATCAACGTGGATGCCATCTGGACGGCCGTCATGATGATCGGCATTCCGCTGGTCCTGTTGCCGATCGCCGCCGCGCAGAGATATGTGCGGAAAAAGGCGGCCAGCGCCCGTGATCTGGGCGCCGTTCTTTCAACCCGGCTGGACGAGATCTTTCACGGCATCGTTCCGATCAAGCTCAACATTCTCGAAAGATACCAGGTCAACCGCTATACCTCTCAGCAAAAGGGGTTCGTGCGCTCGGAAACCCGTGCGGCGCTGGGAACGGCCTCCATCACCGGGCTGATCGACATCATGGCCGGGCTGGGGTTCATGGGCGTCCTGCTCTATGGCGGGTCCGAGATCATCGCGGGCGAAAAATCCGTCGGCCAGTTCATGAGCTTCTTCACCGCGATCGGCCTTGCCTTTGACCCGATGCGCCGGCTTGCCTCGGTTTCGGGCACCTGGCAGGCGGCGGCGGCCTCGATGGAGCGGGTCAAGGAACTGCTCGACGCCCCGATCCTCCTGAAATCCCCGGAAAACCCGGTTCCTGCGCCGACCGGTCTGCCGGACGTGCGGATGCAGGGCGTGAAGCTGGCCTACGGGGACGCGCAGGTGCTGCGCGGCCTCGACTTTGCCGCCGAAGCGGGCAGGACGACCGCCATCGTGGGCGCGTCGGGTGCGGGGAAATCGACGATTTTCAACCTTCTCACCCGTCTGGTGGACCCGCAGGACGGCACCATCAAGGTCGGTGATGTCCCCGTGAACCGCATGGCGCTGGACGATCTGCGCAACCTCTATTCGGTGGTGTCGCAGGACGCGCTTTTGTTCGACGACACGCTGCGGGAGAACATCGTCCTGGGGCGCCAAGACGTCTCGGACGAGGAATTGCAGAAGGTTCTCGACGCCGCCCATGTGTCGGATTTCCTGCCCAAGCTCGAAAACGGTCTGGACACGCAGGTCGGCCCGCGCGGGTCGGCGCTGTCCGGGGGGCAGAGGCAGCGGGTTGTGATCGCGCGGGCCTTGTTGCGGAACACGCCGATCCTGTTGCTGGACGAGGCCACCTCGGCGCTCGATGCGCAGTCCGAGCGGGTCGTGCAGGCGGCGCTGGATCGGCTGTCCGCAGGGCGCACCACCATCGTCATCGCGCACCGCCTGTCCACCATCCGCAATGCCGACAAGATCGTCGTCATGGATCGCGGGCGGGTCGTGGACGAGGGGACGCATGACGAGTTGCTTGCCCGAGGCGGGCTGTATGCCGACCTCTACCGCCTGCAATTCGAGGATGGTCTTACCGCGGTGGACCCCGAAGGGGTGGCGGCGCTGACGCCCAAGGCGAAAAATGGCGTGGAACCGCCTCAGGGCTGGCTGCAGAGACTGCTGTCCAGTTTCCTCGGGCGGGGAGCTTGAAAGGGGTCAGCCTGCCGACGAGGCAGAGTTGGCCGAAAGCATAGCGGCTTGCCTTGCCAGCGCCTCGATCCCGGCCCAGTCCCGCCCTTGCACCATCTTGACCGGGGCGACCCAGCTGCCGCCGGCGCAAATGACGTTGGGCAATGACAGGTATTCCCGCGCATTCGCGTTTGAAATGCCGCCAGTGGGGCAAAAGCTAATCTGCGGCAGGGGTGCGGCGAGGGCCTTGAGCACGGGAACCCCGCCAGCGGCCTCGGCCGGAAAGAACTTGAGGATGTCATAGCCCTTTTCCAGCAGACGCATTGCCTCGGACGCGGTGACGGCGCCGGGCAGAAGCGGTAGCCCCTCGGCCTCGCAGGCCGCGATCAGCGCATCCGTCGCGCCGGGCGACACGCCGAACTGCGCCCCGGCGTCTTTGGCCGCGCGCACGTCCTCGGGCATCACCAGCGTTCCGGCGCCGACCACGCTTCCGGGCAGGTCGGCCATCGCCCGGATCACGTCCAGCGCCGCCGGGGTGCGCAGGGTGACCTCCAGGGCGGGCAATCCGCCCGCGACAAGAGCCTCGGCCAGCGGCCTGGCATTTGCCGCGTCCTCGACCACCAGAACCGGCAGGATCGGAGCCATCGAGCAGACTTCTCGGATGCGGAGCGATTTGGACGTCATGGCTCAGCCTCGAAACACGCTTGCGCCGGTGTCCGCCGATCCCACGGCGGAGCGGAAGGCCGCAAAGAGTTCGCGCCCGACCCCGAACTGGTTGCCTGACAGGTCCGCCCGCACCGGCGGGCGATCCGATACGCCTTGGGTCAGGATCTCCAGCCTGCCGGCCACGGCGTCGACCCGGACCAGATCACCGTCGCGCAGGCGGGCGATCGGGCCGCCCTCGAGCGCCTCGGGGCAGACATGGATCGCCGCGGGCACCTTGCCCGACGCGCCCGACATGCGGCCATCGGTGACCAGGGCCACCTTCTGCCCCCGCCCCTGCAAGACCGACAGGATCGGCGTGAGCGAGTGCAACTCGGGCATCCCGTTGGCCTTGGGTCCCTGAAAGCGGACCACCACGACCACGTCGCCGGTGAATTCGCCGGCCTTGAAGGCGTCCTTGACCGCTTCCTGATCGTCGAACACCCGCACGGGCGCCTCGACCACCTGATGCTCGGGCGCGACGGCGGACACCTTCATGACAGCCGTGCCCAAAGATCCGGTCAGGCGCGACAGCCCGCCGGTCGGCTGGAACGGGTCGGTCGCCGGGCGCAGGATCTTGTCATTGAGGCTGCGACGAGCGCCGTCCTGCCAGACCAGTCCGCCGTCGATCAGCCTGGGTTCCTGCGTGTAGCGGTGCAGCCCGCGCCCCGCCACGGTCAGGGTGTCGGGGTGCAGAAGCCCCTCATCCAGCAGGGTGCCGATGGCAAAGCCCAAGCCCCCCGCCGCGTGAAAGTGGTTCACGTCGGCCAGACCGTTCGGATAGACGCGGGCAATCAGCGGCACGACGCCCGAGATGTCGGAAAAGTCCTGCCAATCCAGCACGATGCCCCCCGCGCGCGCCATGGCGAGCAGGTGGATCAGCAGGTTGGTGGAACCGCCGGTGGCCATCAGCCCCACGATCCCGTTCACGAAGGCCCGCTCATCGAGGATCTGGCAGACGGGCGTGTAATTGTTGCCCAGCGCGCTGAGCGACAGGGCGCGGCGGGCGCCTTCCTCGGTCAATGCATCGCGCAACGGCGTGTTCGGATTGACAAAGCTGGCGCCCGGCAGGTGCAGGCCCATGAACTCCATCAGCATCTGGTTGGTGTTGGCGGTGCCGTAGAAGGTACAGGTGCCGGGGCCGTGATAGGCGGCCATCTCGGCAGCCATCAGTTCTTCGCGCGTGGCTTCGCCGGCGGCGAATTTCTGGCGCACCTTTGCCTTTTCCTCATTGGACAGGCCGCTGGTCATGGGCCCGGCAGGCAGGAAAACCGCCGGAAGGTGGCCAAAGCTCTGCGCGGCGATGACGAGGCCCGGAACGATCTTGTCGCACACACCAAGGAACACGGCGGCGTCAAAAGTGTTGTGGCTGAGCGCCACCGCCGCCGACAGCGCGATGACATCACGGGAAAACAGAGACAGCTCCATCCCCGCCGCCCCTTGCGTGACCCCGTCGCACATCGCCGGAACCCCGCCCGCCACCTGGGCCGTTCCCCCGGCCGAGCGCGCCGCCTGCCGGATCAGCTCGGGAAAGCGTTCGAACGGCTGATGTGCCGAGAGCATGTCATTGTAAGCGGTCACGATCGCCAGATTGCCGGCATGCCCTTTGGCAAGCGCCGGTTGGTCCGGTCCGGCGGCGGCATAGGCATGGGCCTGTCCGCTGCAGGCCAGATGCGCCCGCGCAGGCCCGTCGGAACGTGCCTGTTCCATGCGTTCAAGATGCGCTTTCCGTGTTGGCGAACTGCGCTCGATGATCCGCTCGGTAACCTCGGATATGACGGAATGGACCATATCAACCTCCGATCTGGCGCCAGCGGCGGCCGTCGCGATGCATCAGCATCAATGCCTCTTCGGGGCCGGAACTGCCCGGATCATAGGGTGACGGGCGATCGCGGCTATCTTCCCAGGCATGCACGATCGGATCGACCCAGGCCCAGGCGGCCTCGACCTCGTCGCCACGCATGAACAGGGTCTGGTCCCCGCGAATTACATCCATCACCAGTCGCTCATAGGCATCCTGCGCCCGGACATTACCGCCCAGAGCCTCGGCAAAACTCATGTCCAGCGCCACATCGGCCAGTCGGAAACCGCCCGGGCCAGGGTCCTTGATTGTGGTGCTCAGGGTGATCCCTTCGTCCGGCTGGAGGCGGATCACCAGAACATTTCCGTGCAGATGGCCGACATTGGGAAAGATCGTATGCGGCGGATCGCGAAACACCACGACAATCTCGGATTCGCGCGCGCGCAGCCGCTTGCCCGTGCGCAGATAGAAAGGCACCCCCGCCCATCGCCAATTGGCGACGTGCACCTTGAGAGCCACGAAGCTTTCGGTGCGGCTGTCGGGGTTGCCGACGTGATCGAGATAGCCGTCGCCACCCTTTTCCGGGCGGTATTGTCCACGCGCGATGTCGCCGGGTTCGACCGGCTCCAGCGCCTCGATCACCTTGACCTTTTCGTCGCGCACCGCGTTTGGAACGAATTTCGATGGTGGCTCCATCGCGGTCAGGCACAGCAGTTGCATCAGGTGGTTCTGGACCATGTCCCGCATGGCGCCGGCCCTGTCGTAATAGGCCTCGCGCCCTTCGACCCCTACGGTTTCCGCAACGGTAATCTGCACATGGTCGATATGAGACGCGTTCCATAGCGGCTCGAACAGCGAATTGGCAAAGCGCAGCGCCATCAGGTTCTGCACGGTCTCCTTGCCCAGATAATGATCGATCCGGTAGATCTGACGCTCTTCGAAACAACGGCGCAGACCCTCGTTCAATGCCTTGGCGGATTCGAGATCGTGCCCGAAGGGTTTTTCCACGACGATCCGGCTGTCCGGCGTGGCCAGACCATGGTCATGCAGCCTTTGGGCAATCTCGGGAAACAGGCCTGGCCCAACCGACAGGTAAAAGGCGCGCACGACGTCCGGCCGCAGCATTTCGCGCAAGCAGTTCCAACCCGTCTCACCCAGTGCGTCAACGGCCACGTATTCCAGCCGTTCCAGAAACCTGTCGAGAATTTCGGCCTTTACCTCGGGCTTGTCCCGCAGGCCCGAGCGCACATGCTCTCTGAAGGCATGGCTTTCCATGTCGCTTCGGGCAGAGGCAATGATGCGCGCCTGTTCCGGCATCTGGCCCACTTCGAAACGGTGATAGAGCGCCGGCAGGATCTTGCGTTGCGCCAGATCGCCGGTCGCGCCGAACAACACCAGATCGAACGGGTCAACCGGTATCACGCGTGAAACCATGCCGGGCTCCTCCTCACTTCCTCACCGCAACCATATCAAGGCGATCGGGTCAAATGCCCCCACCGTCCGTTATCGCTAACATCTTGCAGATGTTGATAGGCCAATTCGAGAAAAAGGCAAGGGTCGATCAGAGCCCCGGCACCGCCGGGTGCGGAAAAGACCTATCCGTTGTTGCGCAGCCAGTCCATGACCGCAGGTCGCACGGACTGGTCGCCCCGGTGCCGTGCATCCGCGATGATCTTGCGGATTTCGCCCAGATCAGACCGCAAGAGCAGGCTTTTCACCGGCCCGATGGAGGCCGGGCGCATAGACAGGCAACGAATACCCATCGCCGCAAGGCACAGCGCCTCGATCGGGCGCCCCGCGTCCTCACCGCAGAAACTCAACGGTGTGTCGGAGACCGCGCACCGTTCGACGATGCGCTCGATGAAGCTTAGGAAGCTGACATTCAGCGTGTCATACCTGCGCCGCACCAGTTCATTCTCGCGGTCGGCGGCAAAAAAGAACTGCTTCAGGTCATTGGCGCCGATCGAGATGAAATCGACCTCTTCGAAGAATTTCTGAGGCGCGAAGGCCAATGATGGCGTTTCCAGCATCGCGCCGATTTCAAGCGTTTCCGGCAGGGTGTGCCCAAGCCGCTTTTCGCGGGCGATCGTCTTTTCGACCTCGGCGCGCGCGGCGCGAAATTCCTCGGCCTGTGCTACGAACGGGAACATGATGGTCAACGGCCGCCCCTTGGCCGCCCGGATCAAGGCCTGAAGCTGCATCCGCATCACGCCTTTCTTGTCCAGACCGACCCGAATCGCCCGCCAGCCCAGGGCCGGGTTCGGCTCGGCGACATGTTTCATGTAGGGCAGAACCTTGTCCGAGCCGATATCCAGCGTGCGGAACACGACCCGCTTGCCCATGGCGGCATCCAGAACCCGTTCGTATTGCGCCACCAGTTCCGACCGCTTCGGCATCTTGTTCTGCAAGAGGAACTGCAATTCGGTCCTGAACAGGCCGACCCCTTCGGCGCCGGAACTGGGCAGCGACGGCAGGTCGGCCATCAGACCGGCATTCATTACCAGGTCGATTTGTTGACCGTCACGCGTGACCGTCGGCTTGTCCCGGATCGAAGCGTAACGTTCCTGCGCCTCGGCCTGCATGGCGATCTTGTCGCGAAACGCCCCGACGACGCTTTCTTCGGGGCGCAGGTGAACGACACCGTGATCGCCATCCACAAGGATGTGGTCGCCGTTCAGCGCCTCGGTGGTGATGCGGTCAACGTGAACGACCAGCGGAATCGCCAGGGCACGCGCCACGATGGTCGCATGGCTGCCAACCGACCCCTCTTCGAGCACGATGCCCTTGAGCGACCGGCCATATTCCAACAGGTCACCCGGCCCTATGTTGCGCGCGATCAGGATCGGATCGGGCGGCAATTCGGCGCCGGTGTTGTTTCCCTGACCGGTCAGGATGCGCAGCAGGCGATTGCTGAGGTCGTCCAGATCCGCGAGGCGGTCGCGCAGATAGGCGTCCGAGACCTGGCTCATGCGCGCCCGCGCCTGCGACTGTTCCTTTTCGACGGCGGCCTCGGCGCTCAGGCCGCGGGCGATGTCCTCTTCCATGCGCCGCATCCAGCCCTTGGAATTGGCGAACATCCTGTAGGCCTCGAGGACTTGAAGATGCTCCTTGTCGCCGCCTTGAGAGATTTCGAGCATCTTGTCGACACCGACGCGCAATTCCTCGACCGCTTCGTTGAGCCTTTCCAGTTCCCTCTGCGGGT
Source organism: Ruegeria marisrubri (assembly GCF_001507595.1). Lineage (GTDB taxonomy): Bacteria > Pseudomonadota > Alphaproteobacteria > Rhodobacterales > Rhodobacteraceae > Ruegeria > Ruegeria marisrubri. Next base: position 223,289 of record NZ_LQBQ01000012.1, on the reverse strand, counting down.
CTTCGGCAATCGGGTTGGTGACGACCACGCGCGGTTCGTGCAGCCACACATGGCCTTCGGCAGAGCCTTCCTGCGCCGGCCCGCCTTTCAGAACCACCGAGTGCTGGTGCAATGGCGACAGGGCCGCGCCTTCGCCGATGAAGGCGCCCAGTTCGGCCATCTCGGCCAGAACCATCGCGACGACCTCCAGCGCATAGATCTCGTCCGCCGAAAATTCCCGCTCTTCCCGGGACTGCACGACCAGAACGCCCAGCTTTTCGCCAAGCCGCTGAATCGGCACCCCAAGAAACGAGGAAAACCGTTCTTCACCGGTTTCCGGCATGTACCGGAAACCCTTTTCCGAAGGCGCATCAGCCGTGTTGATGACCTGACCGTATTTCGCGACGCGACCGACCAGACCTTCGCCCATCCGCATCCGGGTCTTGTGAACGGCCTCGGCCGCAAGCCCCTCGGTCGCGCACAGTTCAAGCGTTTCCTCGTCCCGGAACAGATAGATCGAGCACACCTCGCAGCGCATGCTGTCCGCGATCAGATGGGTGATCCGGTCCAGCCGCTCCTGGCCAGCCGCCTCGCTGGCCATTTCCTCGCGCAGCCGCCCCAGCAGCTTGCGGGATTCGGTTTCGGTGCCGTCAGCCATGGCCCCAGTCACATTACGGTGTCAGGCTGGCCTGTTTCGGGATACTCAGGCTGCCTTGTCCAATTCAAACGCATCATGCAGCGCCTGAACGGCAAGTTCCATGTATTTCCGCTCGATGAGAACGGAAATTTTGATCTCTGAGGTTGTAATGACCTTGATGTTGATCCCCTCATCCGAGAGCACCTTGAACATCTTGGCCGCCACGCCCGACTGAGACCGCATGCCGATTCCCACGACCGAAACCTTGGCGACATCCGGCTCGATCTGCAGCACGTCAAAGTTGAGCGCAACGCCCTTGATCTCGTTCATGGCTTTCTCGGCGCGCTTGACCTGATCGACGGGCAGGCTGAAGGTCATGTTCGTCCGGCCCTCTTCCGAGATGTCCTGCACGATCATGTCCACAACCACCCCTGCATCCGACAGGGCGCCAAAGATGGTGGCGGCGATGCCGGGGCGGTCGGCCACCGACAGCAGGGTCATCTGGGCTTCGTCGCGCGAGTAGGCGACACCGGAGACAACATTGGATTCCATGATTTCCTCCTCATCGCAGACCAGCGTGCCGGCCGCGTCGGATTGTTCCTCGAAACTCGAAAGAACACGCAGTTTCACTTTGTAGCGCATCGCCAGTTCGACCGAACGGGTCTGCAGCACCTTGGCCCCGAGCGAGGCGAGTTCGAGCATTTCCTCGAACGAGATCTTGTCCAGCTTGCGCGCCTTGCTGCAGATGCGCGGGTCGGTCGTATAGACACCATCCACGTCGGTATAGATATCGCAGCGTTCCGCGCCGAAGGCCGCGGCAAACGCAACCGCCGTGGTATCCGAGCCGCCCCGGCCCAGCGTGGTGATACGGCCCTCGGGCGAGATGCCCTGAAAGCCTGCCACGACGGCAACCTTCATGCCTTCCGCGAATTTCTGGTTGATGTTGTCGGTGGGGATCTCTTCGATCCGGGCTGCCGAATGGGCGCTGGTGGTGATCAGCGGCACCTGCCAGCCCTGCCAGCTGCGGGCGGGAATATCCATTTCCTGCAGGGTCAGCGCCATCAGGCCGGCAGTCACGTTCTCGCCCGACGACACGACGGCGTCGTATTCGCGCGCATCGTAAAGCGGGGAAATCTCGTCGACCCAGCCAACCAGTTCGTTGGTCTTGCCCGACATGGCCGAAACGATGACGATCACGTCATAGCCTTTGGCCACCTCGACGCCGACACGTTTCGCCGCGCGGCGGATGCGGTCGAGATTGGCAACCGAGGTGCCACCAAATTTCATCACGAGTACGGGCATGGGGCCAAGTGTCTCCGCGCCTTGGAATTCCGGTTCCGTGCCTCATATGCGAGGCGCCCTTCAAGGGCAAGTGGACAAACATGTCGCAACCCCGGCGCCGGATCGCTTTACTTTGCCGCAAGCCGGTGCCAGCCTAGCGGAAATTTCCTTTCTCGAGGTTCCAGATGCACAGATTTCTTCTTCTCCTTGGCCTGCTCGCTTCGCCAGCCACCGCCCAGGTCGCCACGCAGTCCGGCACGGATGGCCAGAACGCCCTGGGCACGGTCCCCTGCGCAACGGCGGGGATGCCGGTCGAAAGCTGCCCGGCCGAACTGCGCCGCAAGGATGACGGAACCGCAACGCTTGCCGTGCAGCTCAAAACCGGCGAGGTTCGGCGGATTTACTTTGAAAACGGCGCGCCCACATCGTCCAGTTCCGCGTCAAAGATCACGTCGGAGACCCGCGGGGACATCTTGGTGATTTTCATCGAACCCAGCGAAGTCTACGAAATCCCCAAGGCTGCCGTCGCAAATCAGTAGGGATGGGGTCGCCCATCCCAGGTCTCGAAACAGCCTGTGGTTTCGAGCGAAAGCGCCGCGAACCGCGCGCACAGGCCCGAGGCAGCCTCGTCAACGGTGATGTCCGCAGCACCGCCCCCCATGTCGGTCTGGACCCAACCCGGGTGGTAGATGCCCACGGCGATCCCCTCGCCGCGCAGATCGACGGCCAGGTTGCGCCCCAGGTTGAGCGCCGCCGCCTTGGACGCCCGGTAGATGTAGCTGCCGCCCGGCGCAGTGGTATCCGACGCCATTTGCGACGAGATGATCGCGATTTTTCCGCCGGCAGCCCTGAGATTGGGCAAGAGCGCCTGAATGGTCAGGAAAACGCCGGTGACATTGGCGGCGAAGGTCTGCGCCCACATATCGGCCGGGTAGCCATCAAGTTGCTGACCCTTGTCCAGAAAAACACCTGCATTGCAGACCAATAGGTCCACCGGCCTGTCTCTCAGCTCCCGCGCCACGGTGGCGTGCTGTGCCGGGTCTGTCACGTCCAGCGTGATCTGGGCGCTGCCATCCCTTGCCGTTCCCGTAACCTCATGCCCACCCTGTCGATACAGATCCGCCAAAGCCCGGCCAATTCCTCGATTGGCCCCGGTGATCACGACATGCATGGATCAGTTGGTCTTTCTGTTCGGGACAAAGGGAAGAAGAGCGACGGGCACGCCCTCTTCGGCCAGCGCCTTGGCCTCATCCGCGCGGGCCTCTCCATAGATCGACCGCTCGGGTGCCTCGCCAAGGTGGATCTTGCGGGCCTCGTCGGCGAAATCCTTGCCGACGTAATCCGCATTCGCTTCGATTTTGCGCCGCAGTTCCGCAAGGGCCTGCTCGGCCGCCGAAGCGGGGTCGGAAAGCTTGTTTTCACTTGCCTCACCCGCCTGTTTCACCGCATTGCGCGCCGGCCGCACGCGCGGTGTCATGATCGCCTTTTCCACCTTGCTGCTGCCACAGACCGCACAGGCCACCATTCCAGCGGCGGACAGCTTGTCAAAAGCCTCGGCCGACTGGAACCAGCTGTCAAAACTGTGACCTTCGCTGCATTTCAAGGCGTATTGAATCATCGAATTCTCACCATTTCGGGTTCATGGATAGATATCCACCGCCCTGACAAGATCAAGCCTTCATCACGGCATGGTTCACGATCATGGCCGAAATTCACGCAGAATCCCGGCCAGACCCGGGTCGCTCACACGTTGTGCCGCCTTTTTCCGCGAGAACCATTTGCGACGCCTCTGCCCGGCCTCGGGGTAGTCGGATGCAAGCTTGCGAACGCGCAACGGGAATACTTCGACCAGACAAACGATGTTCCCCTTGCTTGGCCGCCTCTTGAGATATGAAAACCGACCGAGGTTTTTGGGCTTGCATACCCCGACGACACCGGCCTCCTCCCATGCTTCCCGGCTCGCGGAACTTGCCGGATCAAGATCACCTTCCGGCCACCCCTTGGGAATGATCCAGCGGCCGGTATCGCGTGATGTCACCAGCAGGATCTGCAGCTTTCCGTTGTCAATTCGGTAGCACAATGCACCGAATTGCTGCCGCACCACGCTGGTGCCGGTTTCGAACTGGTGCTTTCCGGACAGCTTGGCGTTCATTTTCCCTCCTTGGCCCCATCTTATCCGGAAAATTGCTTCGAGTCAGGTGGCACCTGAAGGTGCATGCCCACATGTCGCCCCAATACCGCTCTCTGACACCATATATCGAAGCGTCTCTTGCATACGTGTCACGGGTGTATGTGAAAGATCACATCAACTTTCGCTTCATCCTGGCCGCCAGCCGCTCCACGAGTTCTTCATGGGGGATATCCGAATTGACCGCGAGGTTGCGCAGCCCGAAATGCACCCGCGCAACCTGCTGGTAATAGCGCGCATAGATGTAGTTGGTGCTGCCGCCCGCCACCGCCCCCAGAACCGGAACGGTCTGCGCCGCCAGTTTCTGCCCCAAGGCGCTTGCAAGACGCGGCGCCACGCTGGAAATCAGGCGTTGCGCGGTGCTGCCCGTCAATGTCAGACGCACCGAGAAGAATCCCAGATCCGCCCCGTCATCCTGCGCCAGAGGCCCTGCCGCTGCGAGGACCCGGACGCAATCGAACATCACGTTCTCTTCGCCGGGGTCAAAACCCTCCTCTGCGGCGACGCCCTGTATGGCCCTGAGCAGCATCGTTGTGGTCACGGGCAGTTCGACCAGGGCCGTCGGCAGCCCTCCGAACCCGCCGGCGGTTCCCATCGCCGTGGCGACCGCCGTGTTGATCCAGGGTTTCTGGTCCGGCACGGCCCGGCGCGACCCCTGCGCAGCGCGCACCGCGATCCAGAGCGCCTTTTCGGTGGCCTCGTACAGACCGTCGCGAACAGGCGGAGGCAACTGGCCCAGCAGTTCTTCGGCCTTTCCGCCAAACCTGTTCAGCAGGCGGATCGCCGCGCCGCCGGCTGCCTTGTATTCCGCCGCCAGCCGATCCAGTTCAGCTTCGGCATCGACGTTCTCAACAAGAATGACGTCCTGCATCGGCATCCGCTCCCTTTGTCAAAAGATCGGTGCAGAGAGGACAGGTTTCAATGGTCTATTTGCTCCACCGCGAGACCGCGCCCCGGACACCGTCCCAACTGCCCGGGGTCAATTCCAGCCCCAGAACCCGCTCGGGGTTGGTGGGCGGCGGCATCTCGACCCCCGAAAGGCGCTTGAAACCGAAGCGGGAATAATAGGGCGCATCCCCCACCAGCATGACCCGCTGCCACCCCTTTTTCCGGCCAGCAGAGATGCCTTCGCGGATGAGGTACCCACCCAGCCCTTCGCCCTGATGCGTCGGGTGGACGGCCACTGGCCCCAGCAAGAGCGCATCAAGGTTCCCGACATGAACCGGCCAGAACCTTATGGCCCCTGCCAGAATCCCCTCTCCGTCGCGGGCCACCATCGACAGCCCCGCGACCGGCGGAACATCATCGCGCAGGCGGTAGGATGACAGCGCCTCGCGCCCCGGCGCAAAGCACAGGTCATAGAGAGCTTCGACCTCCCACCAATCGCCCGGCTCTTCGGGTCTGATCCGGAACTGCTGCACCCCTGCCCTCTTTTCAACTGTGGCATTCGCCCTAGCACTTCGTTACGCCTTGGGCAAACGCTTGGAGTTTTCAATGTTCTATCGTCCCGAAGATGGCCATGGCCTGCCGCACAATCCCTTCAACGCAATCATCACCCCCCGGCCGATCGGCTGGATATCATCGCGTGACGGGGACGGGATCAACAATCTCGCGCCATATTCCTTTTTCAACGGCGTCGCCTATGAGCCGCCGCAAGTCATGTTTGCCTCGACAGGAACCAAACCCGACCAGGGCGACACCAAGGACAGCATGGCCAATATCGAGGCAACCGGCGTTTTCTGCGTCAACATCGTCGAATACGCCCAGCGCGACGCGATGAACGCCAGTTCCGCGACGCTACCCAGGGAAACCGACGAGTTCGCCCATGCCGGCCTGACCCCGGTGGAGTGCGAAACGATCGACTGCGCCCGAATTGAAGGGGCCCCGGCGGCGCTCGAGTGCAAGGTGACCCAAATCGTCACTCTGCCCGGCGAAGCCAACCGTGTCGTGTTCGGTGAGGTTACCGGCATCAACCTGCGCGATGACTGCCTGAGGGACGGCAAGTTCGATGTAACCACGTTCCAGCCGGTGGCCCGCCTGGGTTACCGGGACTATTCAGTGGTTCGCGACCTGTTCAGCCTCAAACGACCAGACGATTAAATACCTGTTCCCTCGGGGGCGCTGCCCCCGTCGCCTGCGGCGACTCCCCCGGGATATTTAAAGCCAGATGAAGGAAGCTGGCTCACACTTCATCTGGCTTTAAATATCCCGGAGCGCGAGGCAGAGCCTCGCATCCTAGCTGACAACCAAGCGACTCCAGCGGCTTCAGTGTCCGCCGAGGATACCAGTGCGAACCGAGTAGTTCACTGCCAGCCCGTAATCCGGGTCATCATCACTGTCGACCATCAGATGGCCAGCCTTTGTCAGCAACTGGTGGCAGTCGCGGCTCAGGTGGCGCAACTGGAGCTGCTTTCCCTCGGCCTCATATTTTGCGGCCACCGCCTCGATCGCCTGCAGGGCGGATTGATCAACGACGCGGCTGTTCGCGAAGTCCACGACCACGTTCTCGGGATCAGTTTTCGGGTCAAAAAGCTCGACGAAGCCATCCGACGAACCGAAGAACAGCGGCCCCACGACCCTATAGATCTTTACGCCGTCTTCCGTTTCCTCGGTCTCGGCGTGAATGCGCTTGGCATTGTTCCAAGCATAGGCCAGCGCCGAGACGATCACGCCAACGACCACCGCAACGGCAAGGTCTTCCATCACTGTCACGACCGTCACCAGAACGATCACGAAGGCATCCATCAGCGGCACCTTGCGCAGGATGTTGAAAGAGTTCCAGGCAAAGGTTCCGATCACCACCATGAACATCACGCCGACCAGCGCCGCCAGAGGGATCTGTTCGATCAGGGGCGAGCCCACCAGGATGAACAGCAGCAGGAACAGCGCTGCTGCGATCCCCGCGATGCGGGTGCGGCCGCCGGATTTCACGTTGATCATCGATTGACCGATCATGGCGCAACCACCCATCCCGCCGAAAAACCCGGTGACGACGTTGGCTGTTCCCTGCGCGATGCACTCCTGCGAAGCACCGCCCCGCTTGCCGGTAATGTCTCCGACCAGGTTCAGGGTCAGCAGCGACTCGATCAGGCCGATAGCCGCCAGGATCACCGAATACGGCAGAATGATTTTCAACGTCTCCCAGTTTAACGGCACCATGGGGATATGGAATTGCGGCAGCCCGCCCTCGATCGACGCCATGTCGCCGACGCGCGGCACATCGAGGCCGAACCCGATCACGACGGCGGCGACCACGGCGATCCCTGCCAGCGGCGCGGGAACGACACGGGTGATGCGCGGCATGACCCAGATCACCGCCATGGTCAGCGCCACCAGCCCCAGCATGGTGTAGAGTTGCAGGCCCGACAGCCACTCGCCACCGCCCAGACCGTGCCCGGTATTCTCCATGGACCCCGGCACCTTGAACTGCCCCATCTGCGCCAGAAAGATCACGATGGCCAAGCCGTTGACAAAGCCCAGCATCACCGGGTGCGGCACCAGCCGGATGAACCGGCCCCATTGCATGACGCCGGCAATGATCTGCAGGATCCCCATCAGGACCACCGTCGCAAAAAGGTATTCGACCCCGTGTTGCGCCACCAGAGACACCATCACGACCGCCAGAGCACCGGTCGCGCCGGAAATCATGCCGGGGCGGCCGCCGATCAGGGCGGTGATCAGCCCCACCAGGAAGGCGGCATAAAGACCAACCAGCGGGTGTACGCCTGCAACAAAGGCAAAGGCCACCGCCTCGGGCACCAGCGCCAGAGCGACCGTCAGGCCAGACAGCAATTCGATCCGCAGACGCGATGGCGTAAGCCCCTCGTCAGGCATCCAGCTCAGATCGGGTATGGCGAGGCGATTGGCAACACTTGCCATCAAGGCTCGGGGCATCGGACAGTCCTGTCGGTGATTTCGATTCGCGCAAAAGGGCCTTCTACAGCCTGAAGCGAACATGAGCCACTGCACCCGGCGGGATACTGACATGCATCAAACGCATGGCGGCGCGTAGCGCGGAGGCGTGCCACCGCCGGAAGTTCGGCATTCGCCCTTGCCAATTCCGGCTGCAATCCGCAGAAATCCCACACGAAACCACTGGAACCGGCAGGGAGAGCACAGGTGACCCAATCGAAAATCGCCGTCATCGGCGGATCCGGCATCTATGACATTGACGGGCTGAAAAATGCCGAATGGGTGACCGTCGAAACCCCATGGGGTGAACCGTCTGACCAGATTCTGACCGGCTCGCTGGATGGGGTCGAGATGGCCTTTCTTCCACGCCATGGGCGCGGCCATGTCCATTCCCCCACCGAGGTTCCCTATCGCGCGAATATCGACGCGCTCAAGCGCATCGGGGTGACGGACGTGATCTCGGTTTCGGCCTGCGGCTCGTTTCGCGAGCACATGGCGCCGGGCGACTTCGTGATCGTCGATCAGTTCATCGACCGGACCTTTGCCCGCGAGAAAAGCTTTTTCGGCACCGGTTTCGTGGCTCATGTGAGCGTCGCCGAACCCACCTGCCCGCGCCTGTCCGATGCCTGCGAAACGGCCGGCCGCGCCGCCGGGATCACGATCCATCGCGGCGGCACCTATCTGGCGATGGAGGGGCCGCAGTTCTCGACGCTGGCGGAATCGAAGATGTATCGCGAACAATGGGGCTGTGACGTGATCGGGATGACGAATATGCCCGAGGCGAAACTCGCCCGCGAGGCCGAACTTTGCTACGCGTCCATCGCCATGGTCACCGACTATGACAGCTGGCACCCCGACCACGGCGAAGTGGACATCGCGGCAATCATCGCCACCCTGACCGGCAATGCCGAGAAGGGCCGTGCGCTGGTCAAGGGGCTGCCCGCCCTTCTGGGGGCCGAGCGCGCGCCCTGTCCTCATGGATGTGACCGCGCGCTGGAATACGCGGTTCTGACCGCGCCCGAGAAACGCGACCCGGCGCTTGTGGCCAAGCTGGATGCGGTCGCCGGGCGCGTCTTGTGACCGACAGACCGGCTTGACAGGCCGCCACACAGGTGGCCTGTATGCTCCGATTGCCACAGGAGCGCCCCATGCCCATAGAACTCTGGCTGGCCTTTGTCGCCGCGTCCACCGCGTTGCTGCTGATCCCTGGCCCCACGGTTCTTCTGGTGCTCAGCTACGCCTTGTCCAAGGGGCGCAGTGTCGCCGTTGCCTCGGCGACCGGAGTGGCCCTGGACGATCTCATCGCCATGACCGCGTCACTTCTGGGGCTGGGCGCGTTGGTGCTGGCCTCGGCGACCTTGTTTTCCGTTCTCAAATGGATCGGGGCCGCCTATCTGGTCTGGCTGGGCATCAAGCTGCTGCGCAGCGCCCCGACCAGCGGTTTGAGAGCGGTCGAAACCGGGCGGGAGGTCACGCCACATAGCGTGTTCTTCCATGCGGCGGCCGTTACGGCGCTCAACCCCAAGTCCATCGCCTTTTTCATCGCCTTCGTGCCGCAGTTTCTGCGGCCAAGCGAGCCTCTGGCGCCGCAGTTCGCCATTCTGATCGCCACCTTCGTCGGTCTGGCATGGATCAACGCACTGGCCTATGCCCTGCTGGCCGACCGGCTGCGGCGGGTGATCGGGCGGGCCAACGTGGTCAACGGGCTGACGCGGCTGGGCGGGGTCGCTTTGATCGGGATGGGTATGGCAACTGCGGTCTTGCGCCGACCGGCCTGAGGCAAGCGTCCGTAGCGTCAGCGGCAACCCGAACCCAAGCTTCCCCTTGCATGACCGCCCCCGTTGCGCCAAACACCTGCGTGAATTTCGGCGCTATGGGGGTGGCACATGCCCAGAAACAAAACCGTCAAAGACTACATCCGCACCATTGTCGACTTCCCCCATGAAGGGATCATGTTTCGCGACGTGACGACGCTGTTTGCGGATCCGCGCGGCTTTCGCATGGCAATCGACCAGATGCTGCACCCCTATGCCGGCGAGCGCATCGACAAGGTCGTCGGGCTGGAAGCACGGGGCTTCATTCTGGGCGGCGCAATCGCGCACCAGCTGAGCGTCGGCTTCGTTCCGATCCGCAAGAAGGGCAAACTGCCCGGCACCACGATCAGCCAAGAGTACAAGCTGGAATATGGCGAGGCGATCGTGGAAATCCACGACGACGCGATCCAGCCCGGAGAGAAGGTGCTGATGGTCGACGACCTGATCGCGACCGGAGGCACCGCCGCCGCAGGAATCAAGCTGATCCAGCGTCTGGGCGGCGAGATCGTTTCTTGCGCCTTTGTCGTCGATCTGCCGGAACTCGGCGGTCGCAAGATCCTCGAGGACATGGGCATGGACGTCCACGTCCTGTGCGAGTTCGAAGGCCTGTAAGCCACCTGAACAATCAGGCACGCAGCACCGCGCCGGGATTCATGATCCCGGCCGGATCGAGCGCCTGCTTGATGGCGCGCATGGCCTCCAACCGGGCCGGATCACCATAACGTTCCAGATCGGCAACCTTCATCCGGCCTATGCCGTGTTCGGCACTGACCGATCCGCCCATCTCATGCACAAGGTCATGCACGGAGCGCTTCACCGCCTCGCGCTGGTTCTCATGCGCGTCCCGGCTGCGCCCCGCCATCGGAAAGACGTTGAAATGCAGGTTTCCGTCACCCAGATGGCCGAAACAGTTGATCCGGAATGGCCCGACAGCCGAGACTACCTCGGCTCCACGCCGGATGAACTCGGGGATGGCCGAAATCGGCACGGACACATCGTGACTGGATACCGACCCGATCCGCCGGTTGGCCTCGGGGATATGCTCGCGAACGGACCAGAGTTCGTTTCGCTGCGCTTCTGATTGGGCGATCACCCCGTCCAGCACCAAACCCGCCGCGTCCGCGCCTTCGTATAGCGTTTCAAGCGCCTCGACAGGCTTCAGGCCAGCCGGCAACCCCAGTTCGATCAGAACGCACCACTCGGGCCGGTCAGCAAATGGCTGCCGCACGTCCGGCAGGACTTCGGCCAGGAAATCGAGGCCCTGACCGTGGATCAGTTCAAACGCGCTCACGCCCTCGCCCACCTGCTCCCGCACCAGCGCCAACAGTTTCAGCGCGGCCTCGGGCGACGGCACCACGAAGACCGCGGTTCCGACATCGGCGGGCACCGGAAACAGTTTCAGCGCGGCGGCGGTGATGATCCCCAGCGTTCCCTCGGCCCCGATCAACAGGTCGCGCAGGTCATAGCCGGTATTGTCTTTTCTCAGCCGGCTCAACCCGTGCCAGACCGTTCCGTTCGGCAACACGGCCTCGAGCCCAAGGCACAGCTCCCGCGCATTGCCATAGCGCAGCACGTTGACACCGCCCGCATTGGTCGAAAGGTTGCCGCCAATCCGGCAGGAACCTTCAGCAGCCAGCGACAGGGGGAACAGGCGGTTCGCCTCGCGCGCCGCAGACTGGATATCCGCCAGAACGACACCCGCGTCGGCCACCAGCACGTTCTCGATCGGGTGCACGCTGCGGATGGCATTCATCCGCTCCATCGAGATCACCAGCGGCGCGGGGCCTTCGGGCATGACCTGCCCCCCGACCAGCCCGGTGCCGCCGCCATAAGGAAGAACCGGCACGCGCGCCTCGGCTGCCGCCCGAACAAGCGTTGCGACCTCGTCGACATTGCGCGGCACAGCCAGAATCCCGGCTTGCCCCGCGTAGCGTCCACGCGGCTCCTCAAGATACCTAGCTTCTACCGGGCGGAACACGTCCTGCGGCAAAAGACCATGCAATTTCGAGGCAAAATTGTCGTCGGCGGGATTCAGAACCATGCCTCTTCCTTGCCCAAGGCGCGGCCGCCCGGCAAGCCCTATTCCTGTTCGATCAGAAATCGCGGTTCCAGAACGACCACCGTTGGCCGGTCCGGCAACGTGCGCAACGAAACGACGAGTTCCGAAACCCCGTCGCGGCGAATGTCAAAATCCTCGCGGATACCCTCCAGGAAACGTTCCAGCGAATATCCCGAGAACCAGTGCATCGGGATGATGACCGAACTCTTCAGCCGCTTGAGCACCGTGATCATTTCAGGCAAGGGCATGGTCGTGCCGCCATCCACCGCCGCCATCACCACGTCCAGCCGCCCCAATGCGGCGAACTGCTCGTCGCTCGGGATATGATGCAGATGCCCCAGATGGCCGATGCACAGACCCTCGACTTCGAATACGAAGATCGAATTGCCGCGCTCCTCCACCCCGCCATAAACCGAACGGATGTCGGTCGAAACATTGCGGATCAGCATCTCGCCAAGATCCAGATGGTGCTCGACCCCCTCTCCGAACGGCCCCCACCCCCGCAGGACATGCGGAATGGCCGGGTCGGGATGGGCAGTCCAATGGGTCTCATGGGCGTGGTTCATCGTCACCACGTCAGGGATCAGGGGCGCGCTGCCGATGAAGCCGGTAAAGTCAGTTACGACGTTCAACCCGCCCCGAGTCTGGATCAGAAACGACGCGTGGGCGACATAGCTGACCCGAACCGAGAACTCGGGCACCGGGTCCTGCCAGCTGGCCTTGCGCAGATATTCGATACCCGGCGCGGCGTCGGCGATGGCAATGCAATGGCTCGGCCGCCGCTCTTGTGCCGCCGCGCCACTTGCCAGCAATATCAACACCGCCAATATCCACCGCATGAGGAAATTGTAGCGTGACCGCTGCCCGAGTCACATCGCCTTCTTCATCTTTTCAAAAATACTCCGGGGTTTGGGGCAGCGCCCCAATGGCCCGAAGGGCCAACTAGCCGACATCCGTCCGGCCACGACGATCTGATCTCAGGCTGGCATAGAGTACATGCGTACGCCATCGCCCGTTGATCTGCAGATAGGACTGCGCGACACCTTCGTACTTGAAACCGGAACTCTCCAGCAGCCCGCGCGAGGCGCGGTTTTCCGGCAGGCAGGCGGCCTCGATACGGCTCAGGTCCAAACGCGCAAAGGCATAGTGGACAAGCGCAGCTATCGCTTCGCGCATGTAGCCCTGTCGCGCAAAAGCCTGTCCGGTCCAGTATCCAAGCGTTCCCGCCTGGGCAGGCCCGCGCCGGATATTGTCCAACGTGATGGCGCCGACCAGCACGTCGTCCTCGCGCCGGAACAGGAACAACGGAATCGCCGAGCCGTTGGCCACCGACCGCTGAGCCCAATAGACGCGGTTGGTGAAGGCCTTGCGGCTCAGATGGTCGGGCGCCCAGCTGGGTTCCCAAGGGGTCAGGAACTCCTTCGAGGCGCGCCGCAGCGCGGCCCAGTCGTGGAAATCGGAATGCGCGGGCGGGCGCAGGCTGAGCCGCTCGGTCTCGAGTTTCAGCTTGCGCCTGCCCAGAAGCATCACGCCGCGCGCCTCTCCTGCAATTCGGCCAGCGTGGGCGCCGCCGAAACCGGCCCGTAGAGCGCCAGCGCCGCCGGGGCCTTGACGGCCATCTGCTCGGCAAAATCCCGCACCTGCTCGGTGGTGACCGCATCGATCCGCGCGATGGTTTCCTCGAGCGCAGGCACCTTGCCCCAGATCTGCACCAGCCGTGCCAGGCGTTCCGCCCGGTTCGAGGGACTTTCAAGCCCCATCAGCATCCCGGCCTTCATCTGCGCACGGGCGCGGGCGACTTCCTCGGGCGTCATGTCCTCGGCCGCGCGCTTCATCTCGTCGATGGTGATCCCAGCCAGTTCCGCGACCTGACCGGCGGATGTACCGGCATAGATGGTCGTGGTTCCGGTGTCGGCATAGGCCCCGGTCTGGGCAAAGATCGTGTAGCAAAGGCCGCGCACCTCGCGTACCTCCTGGAACAGGCGCGAGGACATGCCGCCACCCAGGGCCGAGGAATAGATCTGCGCGGTATAGATCGCGTCGTCGCGATAGCCGGGGCTTTCCAGCGCCAGGGCGAAATGCGCCTGCTCCAGCGCCTTTTCCCGGCGCGCCTCGCCGCCGGTGAAACGGGCGGGCTCGGCGATCAGCCCCCTGCGCGGCTGAAGATGTCCGAACATTTCTTCGGCCAGTTTCATCAACTGGTCATGGTCCACGGCACCCGCAGCCGACAGGATCATCTGGTCGGGGCCGTAATGCTCGTTCACGAAAGCCGACAGATCCTCGCGGGAAAAGGCGCTGACTCGTTCGGACGGGCCAAGGATGGTCCGGCCCAGAGGCTGGTCGCGATAGCTTTCCTCCTGCAGCCAGTCAAAGATCACGTCGTCGGGCGTGTCGTGGGCCTGACCGATCTCCTGCAGGATCACGCCGCGCTCGACCTCGATCTCGTGGGGATCGAAGACCGGGTTCAACACGATGTCGCCGATCACGTCCAACGCCAGCGCCACGTCATCTTTGAGGACACGGGCGTAATAGGCCGTCACCTCGCGCGACGTGTAGGCGTTGATGTAGCCACCCACATCCTCGATCGTCTCGGCAATTTCCAGAGCTGTGCGGCGTTCGGTTCCCTTGAACGCCATGTGCTCGAGGAAATGCGCGATGCCGTTCTGCTCGATCCGCTCGTGACGCCCGCCGGCCGTCACCCAGATTCCGATGGCCGCCGATTGCAGCCCCGGCATGTGTTCACTGACGATCCGAAATCCGTTGGCCAGTTGGTCTTGTCTAACAGTCACGCAGAGATGTGCCCTTTGATATGTGCCTGGATGGCGCCCAGATCGTTGGTGATGCGGGTCACCCGTTCCGGACGTTCATACAGGTCTGCCATCCGGGGGGGAAGAGGCGGATGCACGCCGCTGGCCTGTTCGACCGCCGCGGGGAATTTCGCCGGATGCGCAGTGGCGAGCGTGATCATCGGGACATCGGGTGCGCGATGCTCTTCGCCCACCTTCACGCCAACGGCGGAATGGGGGCAGAGCAACTCGGCACTGGATGCCAAGGTCGCCTTGATCGTCTCCAGCGTTTCCTCTTCCGACGCACGCCCCGAGTCAAAGGTTTCGCGCAGTGCCTGAAGCGCGCCCTGGCTGACGTCGAAGCCGCCCGATTTCAGCTCTTCCATCAACTGCGCCACGGCGTTGCCGTCCTCGCCATAGGCGTAATACAGCGCGCGTTCGAAGTTGGAACTGACCTGAATGTCCATCGACGGGCTGATCGAGGGGATTGTGTCGCCCTTGTAATAACCCTCGCCCGACAGGCAGCGGTGCAGGATGTCGTTCTGGTTGGTGGCCACCACCAGCCGGTCGATCGGCAGCCCCATGCGCTTGGCGATGTAGCCGGCGAAGATGTCGCCGAAATTGCCGGTGGGCACGGTGAAGCTGACCTTGCGGTGCGGCGCGCCCAGGCTGGTCGCGGCCGAGAAGTAATAGACCACCTGCGCCAGCACGCGGGCGAAGTTGATCGAGTTCACCCCGGCCAGCTTGACCCCGTCGCGGAAGTCGAAATCGTTGAACATGTCCTTCACGGCGGCCTGGCAATCATCGAAATCGCCCTCCAGCGCCAGCGCATGCACGTTGCTGTCGGCGGGCGTGGTCATCTGGCGGCGCTGCACTTCGGACACGCGGCCATGGGGGAACAGGATGAACACGTCCACCGCATCGAGCCCCCGGAAGGCCTCGATCGCGGCCGAGCCGGTGTCGCCGCTGGTGGCGCCCACGATCGTCACGCGCTCACCCCGCCGTTTGAGGGCCACCTGGAACAGCTGACCGATCAGTTGCATGGCGAAGTCCTTGAAGGCCAGCGTCGGCCCGTGGAACAACTCCAGCAGGAAGTGGTTTTCGTTCAGCTGCTTCAGCGGCGCGCGGGCGGCATGGCCGAAGCCCTGATAGGCGCGGGCGATGATGCTCTTGAACTCGTCCTCGGCGAACGACCCGCTGACATAGGGCCACATGACCCGGAACGCGATTTCCTCGTAGGGCAGACCAGCAAGTGACGCGATCTCGTCCTTCGTCATCACCGGAATCTCGGCGGGCAGGTAGAGGCCGCCATCGCGTGCCAGACCGGTCAGCATCGCCTCTTCGAAGGTCAGTTCGGGCGCCTGCCCGCGGGTCGAGATGTATTTCATCGCTCTCTGCTTTCAGATGGGGCGCGGCCGCGCCACAGGAAATAGGCGGTCATGGCGGCCCAGACCAGAGCCAGCCCGAACCAGGTAACCGCATATTGAAGGTGATCGTTGGGAATGCCGGCCGTGTCCACCGGCAGCGGTGTCACACCGGGGTCGGTTCTGCTGCGCGCAATCAACAAAACAGGTTCCGTATCGAGTTCGGCGGCCAGCGCGGGAACATCGCGCGCAAACCAGATATTTTCCTTCAGGTCCGGCTCTGGCGTGTAACCGTCGATCTCGTCCGGCCAGTGCAGGTTTCCGGTGACCTCCATTGGTCCGGTCTGACGGTCCTTGTCCTTGTCCTCGATCCGGACGAAACCGCGATCCAGCAGGATGGTTCTGTCGCCAACCCGGAATGGCGCGATGATCCGGTATCCCGGGCCGACCTGCTTGACGGAAACCAGAACATGCACCTCGCCCGGCAACAACTCGCCTGAAACCGCGACGGGCAGGAAGCGGTCCGCCTCGGGATCGGGACTTTCCGGCAGGCCAACCGGGTCACCCGAGATACGCGCCTCGATATCTGCCAGAAGGGCCTCTTTCCAGGCCAGCCGCTGAACCTGCCATGTGCCCAGCGACAGCAGGATCGCCAGACCGGTCAGGCCAAATATCAGAAGGAACAGGATGCGGCGCATGTCAGGTCCAGAAATCCTCGGACGCCGGGGGTCGGCGAAGCGGTGCCTTGTTACGTTCGGAATGGCGGGCTTTGCAACCGCGCAATTGTGTCGGGTGCAATATCACGACCATCCGGCAATGAAAAAGCCGCCTTGGGGCGGCTCTATCGGGCCTTGCCCGATTTCGTCAGGGCACCGCAGCGCCCCGACGATATTCCGGTTCGCCGTACCTCAGTGGAACAGCGGAGCCTGTCCCCAGATGTAGACGGCGAAGAACAGGAACAGCCAGACGACGTCAACGAAGTGCCAGTACCATGCTGCCGCCTCGAACCCGATGTGCTTTTCAGGCGTGAAGTCGCCGCGCATCGCCCGGATCAGGCAGACCGTCAGGAAGATGGTGCCGATGATGACGTGCGCCCCGTGGAAGCCGGTTGCCATGAAGAAGTTCGAATAGAACTGGTCACCGCCGAATTCCCAGCCTTCATGCAGAAGCAGTTCAGCGTATTCATAGGCCTGCAGAGCGGTAAAGGCGATGCCCAGAACGATGCCGATGGCCAGACCCTGAACCAGCGCCTTGCGGTCGTTGTCATGGACCAGCGCATGGTGCGCCCAGGTAACGGCACAGCCCGACAGCAGCAGGATCAGCGTGTTGATCAGCGGCAGGTGGAACGGGTCGACCGCGTGGATCTCCGGCTGGACGTATTCGGTGCCCGCATATTCATACATCGGGTACATGCGGTGTTTGAAGAACGACCAGAACCAGGCGAAGAAGAACATCACCTCGGACATGATGAACAGGATGAAGCCATAACGCAGGCCAATCCGCACCACCGGGGTATGGTCGCCAGCACGGCTTTCGGCCACGACGTCCGACCACCAGCCGTACATGGTGTAGAGGACGGCGATCAGCCCGGCCCAGAACACGAATGCTGTGACGTCATGCATCCACAGAACGGCTCCGAACAGCATCACAAAGCCGCCAACCGCGCCGATCAGCGGCCAGATCGACGGGTTCAGAATGTGGTAATCGTGGTTTTTAGCGTGTGCCATCAGCGTCCCTCACCTACAGGCATTAGTTCGTGTTTGTTTTCGCCTGCCCGTCAAGGGCTGCATAGCCCTCCGGCAGATCGATTTCGTAGAATGTATACGACAGAGTGATCGTATGCACATATTTCGCTTCAGGATCCTCGACGATCTCCGGATCGACGAAGAAGGTCACGGGCATCTGAACCCGCTCACCCGGTTGCAGCACCTGTTCCTCGAAACAGAAACAGGCGATTTTCGAGAAATAGCCACCGGCCGAATAGGGCGTCACGTTGTAGGACGCCTGCCCGGCAATGGGCCTGTCGGTCGGGTTGTAGGCCTCGTAAAAAGCCAGCCCCGTCTCGCCGATGCGGATCTTCATCTCGTTCTCGACCGGCTTGAACTCCCACGGCATGCCGCGTTCCTTCGAGGCGTCGAAGCGCACCGTGATGGTCTTGTCCAGAACGGTGTCCGCGCCCTGTTCGGCGACGGCCGTCGTGCCACCAAAGCCGGTGACCCGGCAGAACCAGTTGTAGAACGGCACCGAGGCCCAGGCGAGTGCACCCATGACCACGACCACACCAACCAGTTGAACAACCGTTTTCTGGGGACCGTTGAGAGCCATCAGTTCTGCACCTCTCCGCGCGGCGGCTCGAAATCGCCCCTCGTGACCTTGACCACGGTCAGACCGAAAACGATGACGATGAAGGCGACTAGCGTCAGCGCAACACCCAGGTTGCGGCCAAAGCGGCGCTGGTGCAGCTCATGTGTCTTGCGCAGGCTCATCCCCAGCCTCCCAGCCCGTAGGGCTTGAGCAGGGCTTCGGCCAGAATGGCGCCGAAATGCAGGAACAGGTAGAGCAGCGAGAGTTTGAAAAAGCCACGCTCGACCTTGAAGTTGTCTGCTTCGGACGCCTCTTCGTCACGGCGGGAGATTTTCCATGCGCCGTGCAGGAACAGGGCGTTCAGAACCATCGCCACCACCAGATAGACCGGGCCACCGATGTCGGAAAACGCGGTGCCAACGGCCAGCAACGCCAGCATGGCCGTGTAGAACAGGATGTGCTTGCGCGTCGCCGGGCGGCCATGGGTCACGGTCAGCATGGGCACGCCGGCATCGTCGTAGTCCGAGCGCATGAACAGGGCCAGCGCCCAGAAATGCGGCGGCGTCCACATGAAGGTCAGCGCGAACATCAGCCACGGCTCAACCGACATCGATCCCGTCGCGGCAATCCATCCGATCACCGGCGGAAAGGCCCCGGCAGCCCCGCCGATCACGATGTTCTGCGGCGTCGATCGCTTGAGCCACATGGTGTAGACCACGACGTAGAAAAAGATGGTGAAGGCCAGGAAGGCGCCCGCAAAGATGTTCGTCGCCAGCGCCAGCATCGTCACCGACATGGCTGACAGTGCCAGACCCAGCGCCATCGCCTCTCCGGGCTCGACCTTGCCGGACGGGATCGGGCGGCCCTTGGTCCGTTTCATCACCCGGTCGATATCCGCATCCCACCACATGTTCAGCGCGCCCGAGGCACCGCCCCCGATGGCGATGAACAGGATGGCGCAGAAACCGATCACCGGATGGACCGGGACCGGAGCGGCCAGCAGGCCGACCAGCGCCGTGAACACCACGAGCGACATCACGCGCGGCTTCAGCAGGGCGAAGTAGTCGCCAAAGCTGGCCTCGTCCTCGCGGATCGTGCTGGCGTTGATGCTTGCGTCGCTCATTTCGGGTCCCTTGGTGCGAAAGGTGCGTGGATTCCACGCACCCTACTTGGCGTCTGGACGGGGCGGAGCTTCATCCCGCCCTCACAGGCTCAGTTCGATGCAACCTGGTAACTCTGCGGGATGCCCGCATATTCTTCCTTGGCGCCCGCGAGCCATTCGGCATAGGCCTCTTCGCTGACCACTTTCACGGTGATCGGCATATAGGCGTGATCCTTGCCGCACAGTTCGGAGCACTGGCCGAAATAGATGCCTTCCTTTTCGGCCTTGAACCACAGCTCAGCCAGGCGGCCCGGAACGGCGTCCTGCTTCACACCAAAGGCCGGGATCGTCCACGAGTGGATCACGTCAGCGCCGGTTACCTGCATCACGATGGTCTTGTTGACCGGAACGACGACAGCGGTGTCAGTTGCCAGCAGGTACTCGTCCTCGGCATAGCCATACTCGGCCAGTTGGTCCTTCTCGAGCAGGAAGCTTTCGAAACCAAAGCCTTCGTCGACATAGTCGTAGCCCCAGTACCACTGATAGCCGGTCACCTTGATGGTGATGTCAGCCTCGGGGATTTCCTGCTGCTTGAACAGCACCGGCAACGAGAACGCACCGATGAACACCAGGATGAGGATCGGCCCGACGGTCCAGGCGATCTCGATCGGCGTGTAGTGCGAGAATTTCGCGGGCGTCGAATTCATGCGCGTGTTGAAGCGAACGATGCAATAAAGCAGCAGCGCGCCGACCAGCAGGCAGATGGCGGTGATGATGACGAGAATCAAACCATCCAGCGATTGCAGGTCACGAGCCAGCTCGGTCGCCGCAGGCTGAAAGCCCAAGCCCCCGCTCACGGGTTTGCCGATGGATTCCAGTTCCTGTGCCATGGCCGGCAGGCCGGAAAGGGCCGCGAAAAGCCCCGAAAGCGTCAAAACGTTCTTCATTTTCTGTCCTGATCGTTTGATCTCTGCGTCCCTGCAGGGGGACGTGAATCAGGTCACACCCCTCCCGTTGTCTTTGGCTGTGTTTAAAATCATATTCCGGATGCTAGATAAAGCAAAATGCTTGCGTCAAACGGACGCTTTTTTGATCTGGATCAAATCCGAAAGGCCTGCTGCATGCCCCAAGACCCGTTTCGCCCCTTCGAAACAACGCTTCCGCGCGATGAGGCGCTTGCCGTTCTGCAGGCAGCCACGACCGGGGCCGAGGATGGCGAATTGTTCGTCGAGCGGCGGAAATCCGAGGCGCTGGTGTTCGACGATGGCCGCCTGCGCAGCGCCTCCTACGACGCATCCGAAGGGTTCGGCCTGCGTGCCGTTCAGGGCGAAGTGGCCGGGTATGCGCATTCCACCGATGTTTCGATTCCGGCGCTGAAACGGGCGGCTGAAACGGCGCGTCTGGCGGTTGGCGATGGCGGCGGCACGCTGGCGGATGCTCCGCGGCCGACCAACACGCGACTATATGGCGACGATGATCCGATCGACTCAGCCAGCTTTCCGGTCAAGATCGAGACCCTACGAGAGATCGACGCCTTTTCCCGCGACCTGGACCCGCGGGTGGTGCAGGTGAGCGCAACGCTTGCCGCATCCCTTCAGGAGGTCGAGATTCTGCGCCCGGACGGGGTTCATGTCCGGGATGTGCGGCCTATGACGCGGCTGAACGTCTCGGTGATCGTCGAACAGAACGGTCGTCGTGAAAGCGGATCGGCCGGCGGTGGCGGCCGCATCGGGCTGGATGGCCTGATCGATCCGGCCGATTGGCAGGCTAAAGCCAAAGAGGCGCTGCGCATCGCGTTGGTGAACCTCGAAGCCGTCCCTGCCCCGGCTGGTGTCATGGAAGTTGCGCTCGGCCCCGGCTGGCCCGGAATCCTGTTGCACGAGGCGATCGGGCACGGGCTGGAAGGCGACTTCAACCGCAAGGGCAGCTCGGCCTTTGCCGGGCTGATGGGACAACGGATCGCCTCCAGGGGCGTCACGGTTCTGGACGACGGCACGATCCCCGATCGCCGCGGTTCGATCACGGTGGACGACGAGGGCACCCCGAGTTCGCGCACTGTCCTGATCGAGGACGGCATCCTGACAGGCTTCATGCAGGACCGCCAGAACGCCCGGCTGATGGGCACGGTTTCCACCGGCAACGGTCGGCGGCAGAGCTTCGCGCACAAGCCCATGCCGCGCATGACCAACACGATCATGCTGGGAGGAGACGCCGACCCGGCGGCGCTGGTGGCCGACATAAAGGACGGCATCTGGGCCGTCGGTTTCGGCGGCGGTCAGGTCGACATCACAAACGGCAAGTTCGTCTTTTCCTGCACCGAGGCCTATCGCGTTCAGAACGGCAAGATCGGCGCTCCGGTCAAGGGTGCGACCTTGATCGGCGACGGACCGTCGGCGCTGAAACGGATTCGCGGGTTGGGCAATGACATGGAGCTGGATCCGGGAATGGGCAATTGCGGCAAGGACGGTCAGTGGGTTCCGGTTGGCGTCGGGCAGCCGACCGTACTGATGGATGGCCTGACGGTCGGTGGCTCGGCCGCCTGAACCATATTTCTCGCCGTTCAGAAAAGCGCAGACTCGACCTGCGAAATCAGCGATTCGCATAGCCTGGGCCATCGACCTCGAAGGCCCGGCGCAACCGACCTGGATAAAAGTCAATTTTGTCAAAACCCTACGCGCAGGCGAGAAAATTCTTCGGAAAATGCCCGGCTAATTTTTCTCGATTCACGCGCCGTTAACCGGGGCTTGCGTAAACCGGTCTTGCCAACAGGCGGAGCACCGGATGACCGAGGAACAGCTTTCTTCCAATCACCCCCCACTCCCACCCACCACGGAAGAAGAACGGTTTTCGTGGCTCCGTCTGTTGCGTTCGCGAAAGGTTGGCCCGGCGACGTTCCGCCGGTTGCTGCGCGAACATGGCACGGCGCAGAACGCGCTGGCCGCGCTGCCTGAAATGGCGCGCGCCGCCGGGATCGAGGACTATGAAACATGTCCGCCCGGCATTGTCGAAGCTGAGCTCAGGGCCGCAAGGGCCGTCAATGCGCGGCTCTTGTGCCTGGGCGACGCCGATTTTCCGCCCGCGCTTGTGGATTTGCAGGACGCTCCTCCGATGCTTTGGGCGATCGGCGACCCCAACCTGTTGAAGCGCCCCGTGATCGCACTCGTCGGGGCAAGAAACTGTTCTTCCCTGGGCTCGCGCATGGCGCGGTCTTTGGCCCGTGACCTTGGTGAGCAAGGCTATGTCGTGGTGTCCGGCCTCGCCCGGGGAATAGACACCTCGGCCCATCTGGCCGCGCTGGATAGCGGAACGGTTGCAGTCATGGCCGGGGGCGTGGACGTGATCTATCCGGCCGAAAACATGAAACTGGCAGAGAGAATCGCGGAAAGAGGTCTGAGGCTGTCGGAACAGCCCTTGGGGACGGTGCCGCAGGCCCGCCATTTTCCGCGCCGCAACCGCATCATCTCGGGGTTGGCGCAGGCGGTTGTCGTCGTGGAGGCTGCTGCCAGATCGGGCAGCCTGATCACTGCACGGGACGCCCTGGATCAGGGGCGCGAGGTTCTGGCCGTTCCGGGCCACCCTTTTGATGCGCGCGCGGCGGGGTGCAACATGCTGATCCGCGACGGCGCCATTCTTGTCCGCGATGCTCAGGATGTGATTGATGCCCTGCCGCCGCAAAAGACGGAAACCCCTCGAGAACCTCGGGAAAGTTCAACAAACAGCGTTTCGCCGTTTCCCAGACAAACCACGGCGCAAACCGCCGAAAAGCTGCACGCCCGGATTCTCGAGCGGTTGGGGCCATCGCCCTTGGCCGAAGACCAACTGATCCGCGACCTGGCCGCCAGCGCGGGTGAAGTCGGGCCGGCTCTGGTCGATCTGGAACTGGACGGGAAAATTCTCCGGCAGGCCGGTGGGTTGCTGTCACGGGTTGGTTGAGGCGTGCGAAAAAGGTTCGCGTTTTTCCCCGAAGCGTTGAACCGGTGTTGCGGTTTCGAATCCCCTGCCGAAGCCCGTTCAGGCGTGTCGGGAAAGGCCGGCGAACGGAAAAAGGGGCTAGTTTTGCGCCTTGTTTCGGATCCCGAATTGAACGGATTGACAATCGGCCCTTGTGCTCCACATGTTGCACGCCCATAGAAAGCGCCCAGCCCGTTGCACGAGGATTTCCCTTAAATGCCTGTAGTCGTTGTAGAATCCCCAGCCAAGGCAAAAACGATCAACAAATATCTTGGTTCCGACTACAAGGTTTTGGCCTCGTATGGCCATGTCCGCGACCTGCCGGCCAAGGACGGATCGGTCGATCCCGAGCATGATTTCTCCATGACCTGGGAAATCAGCCCGGACAGCCGAAAGCACGTGAAGGCGATCGCCGACGCGCTCAAGGAAGACAACGCGCTGATCCTCGCCACCGACCCCGATCGCGAGGGCGAGGCGATCAGTTGGCACCTGCAGGAGGCGCTGACCAAGCGGCGCTCGATCAAGAAGGATACCGAGGTCAGCCGCGTCACCTTCAACGCGATCACCAAGGACGCCGTCGCGCAGGCCATGAAAAACCCGCGCGAGGTGGACATGCCGCTGGTCGAGGCCTATCTGGCCCGCCGCGCCCTGGACTACCTTGTGGGCTTCAACCTCAGCCCGGTTCTGTGGCGCAAACTGCCCGGTGCCAAGTCGGCGGGTCGGGTACAGTCGGTCTGCCTGCGCCTCATCGTCGAACGCGAAATGGAGATCGAGGCGTTCAAGCCGGTCGAATACTGGTCGGTCAAGGCGCTGTTCGAAACGCCACGCGGCCAGACCTACGAGGCGCGGCTGGTCACGCTGGCGGGCAAGAAGCTCGACAAGCACGACATCGCCAACGCCACGCAGGCGGAACTCGCGGTACAGGCAATCACCAGCCGCGCGCTGAGCGTGACCTCGGTTGAGGCCAAGCCGGCCGCGCGCAACCCCAGCGCCCCGTTCATGACCTCGACCCTGCAGCAGGAGGCCAGCCGCAAATTCGGCATGGGCGCGCGCCAGACCATGAGCGCGGCCCAGCGTCTCTACGAGGCGGGATACATCACTTACATGCGAACCGACGGCATCGACATGGCGCCCGAGGCGGTGATGGCGACCCGCGAGGCGATCAAGAACCGCTATGGCGCGGAATACGTGCCCGACAGCCCACGCATGTACAAGAACAAGGCCAAGAACGCGCAGGAAGCCCACGAATGCATCCGGCCAACGGACATGACACGGGATGCGGCCTCGCTCAAGCTCACCGACGATGACCAGCGCAAGCTGTATGATCTGATCTGGAAGCGCACCATCGCCTGCCAGATGGCAGCCGCGCGCCTGGAGCGCACGACCGTGGAAATCGGCAGCGACGACGGCCAGGTCGGCCTGCGCGCGACCGGTCAGGTCGTTCTGTTCGACGGTTTCATGCGCGTTTACGAAGAAGGCCGCGACGACGTGGCCGACGAGGACGACAAGCGTCTGCCCCAGATCATGCAGGGCGAGAAAGCCGTCTTTGCCAAGCAATCGTTCAAGGACCAGGCCGAAAAGGCCCGGTCTAATGACGCGCAGGCGATCCTGTCCGAAAACGAAGCGGTTCTGGCCCTGCAACACCACACCCAGCCCCCGCCACGCTATACCGAGGCGACGCTGGTCAAGCGGATGGAAGAACTGGGAATCGGCCGCCCCTCGACCTATGCCTCGATCGTGACCACGATCCAGGACCGGGGCTATGTCCGAAAGGACAAGAACCGCCTGATCCCCGAAGAGAAAGGCCGGATCGTCACCATCTTCTTGCTGAACTTCTTCCGTCAGTACGTGGGCTATGAGTTCACGGCAAAGCTGGAAGAGCAGCTTGACGAGGTCAGCGCGGGCAGCCGCGATTACAAGGATCTGCTAAGCAAGTTCTGGCGCGATTTCTCGGCTGCGATCGCGGAGACATCCGAATTGCGCATCTCGGAAGTTCTGGAAAAGCTGGACGAGGCGCTGGCGCCGCAACTCTACCCGCCGCGGGAAGACGGCTCGGACCCGCGCATCTGTCCGAAATGTGGCGTTGGCAGGCTGCACCTGAAAACCTCGCGGACCGGCGGGTTCGTGGGCTGCGGGAACTATCCCGAATGCACCTATACCCGCCCCATCGCCGGTGAGGGCGCCGAGGGCGAGGAACGTCTGCTGGGCATGGATGGAGAGGACGAGATCTGGCTGAAATCCGGCCGGTTCGGTCCCTATGTTCAGCGCGGCGAAGCCACGCCCGAGAACAAGAAACCGCCGCGCGCTTCCTTGCCGAAGGGCTGGAGCAAGGATGACATGGACCTTGAGAAGGCGCTGACCCTTCTCAGCCTGCCACGCGAGATCGGCGAGCACCCCGAGGGCGGCATGATCAGCGCCAATTTCGGGCGGTTCGGTCCTTATGTCATGCACCAGCTGCCGGATGAGGCAAAGCCGGTCTATGTCAATCTCAAGGATCCCAACGACGTGTTCGAGATCGGGATGAACCGCGCGGTCGAGCTGTTGGCGGAAAAGCGCGCCAATCCCGGGCGGCGCGGGCAGGCAGCGGCCAAGCCGCTGAAGGAACTGGGCGAGCATCCCGATGGGGGCGCGATCCAGGTTCTGGACGGTCGCTATGGGCCCTATGTGAAATGGGAAAAGATCAACGCCACCCTACCCAAAGGGGTCGAACCTGCCGACGTGACCATGGAAATGGCGCTTGAACTGATCGCCGAGAAGGCGGCCAAGAAAGGCACCCGGAAAAAGGCGCCGGCAAAACGGAAGACGGCGGCGAAAAAGACCACCAAGAAAGCCAAAGCTGATTAAAGTCGAAAAGGTCCGGCCAAGAACCGGACCTTTTCCATTAGGTAGAAATACCAAGCCCTGCGTGCTTTCATTGACTTCACCGTGACGTGGCGGCACAACCTGCGCCATCACCAAGTCATTGGGGGAGTTTTCCATGAACAAAGTCTATGCCAACGCCACAGAGGCGCTCGACGGGCTGCTGTTCGACGGCATGTTCATCGCGGCCGGCGGCTTCGGCTTGTGCGGCATCCCGGAGTTGCTGCTTCAGGCGATCAAGGACGCCGGCACCAAGGATCTGACCTTTGCGTCCAACAACGCGGGCGTCGACGATTTCGGCATCGGCATCCTGCTGCAGACCCGGCAGGTCAAGAAAATGATCAGCTCCTACGTGGGCGAAAACGCGGAATTCATGCGCCAGTACCTGTCCGGGGAACTGGAGCTGGAATTCAACCCGCAGGGCACCCTGGCCGAGCGCATGCGCGCCGGCGGCGCAGGCATTCCGGGCTTCTACACCAAGACCGGCGTGGGCACCGTCATCGCCGAAGGCAAGGAACACAAGGAGTTCAACGGCGAGACCTACATCCTCGAAGAGGGGATCTTTGCAGACCTCGCCATCATCAAGGCATGGAAGGCCGACGACACCGGCAACCTGATCTTCCGCAAGACCGCACGCAACTTCAACGTGCCGGCGGCGACCTGCGGCAAGATCTGCGTGGCCGAAGTGGAAGAGATCGTGCCGCGCGGCTCGCTGGACCCCGACTGCATCCACCTGCCCGGCATCTATGTGCATCGCATCATTCAGGGTGAGCACGAAAAGCGCATCGAACAGCGCACCACCCGCAAACGTGAGGAGGCCTGAACCATGCCTTGGGATCGCAACCAGATGGCCGCGCGCGCGGCGGAAGAGCTTGAAGACGGCATGTATGTGAACCTCGGCATCGGCATTCCGACGCTGGTGGCGAACTATGTGGGTGACAAGGACATCACCCTGCAATCCGAGAACGGCATGCTGGGCATGGGCCCCTTCCCCTATGAGGGCGAAGAAGACCCCGACCTGATCAACGCCGGCAAGCAGACGATCACCGAACTGGCCCGCACCGCTTATTTCGACAGCGCAACTTCGTTTGCCATGATCCGCGGCGGCAAGATCGCAGCGGCGATTCTGGGCGCCATGGAAGTCGATGAAAAAGGCGACCTCGCGAACTGGATGATTCCGGGCAAGCTGGTCAAGGGCATGGGCGGCGCGATGGACCTGGTCGCCGGCGTCGGCCGAGTGATCGTCGTGATGGACCACACCAACAAGCATGGCCAGTCCAAGGTGCTCAGGGAATGCACCCTGCCGCTGACCGGCAAGGGCGTCGTTGACCGCATCATCACCAACTTGGGCGTGCTGGACGTTGTCGAAGGCGGCCTGAAGATCGTCGAACTGGCCGACGGCGTCACCGAGGAAGAGATGCGCGCCGCAACCGAGGCGACCATCGTCGATTGATCTGAGTCACATCTGATGAATGGGCCCGCCTTTTGATGGCGGGCCTTTTTCATTTCATGGTCTGAAACACGCAACCGTCCGAGATCAGCTCGGGCGGCGTGGCGCACAAGGCCCGCGCCACCTGAAAGGCCGCCAACACCTTTGGCACATAATCACGGGTTTCGGCATAGGGCGGCACGCCCCGATGCTCGCGCACGGCCCCTTCCCCGGCATTGTATCCGGCGAGAACGAGGATCGGGTCGCGGTTGAACTCCTTCATCAGCCAGTCGAGATACTTGACCCCTCCGGCGATGTTTTGTTCCGGTTTCAGGCTGTCCTTTACACCAAAGCGTTTGGCGGTCGCCGGCATCAGCTGCATCAAACCTTTGGCCCCGGCCTTGCTGACAGCGTCAGCGCGTCCCGCGGATTCGACCGAAATGACGGCCAGAACCAGGGCGGGCGACACATTGGTTCCAATCGTGGCGCGGAGAATGTCGATTCCCCTTTCACGCGCGATATTCTGAAGGGTCTGCAGCCGCGGAGCGGCCACCCCGACGCTGGACACGGCGCTGATTGCAGTTTCCAGCCGGCCTGCCCCGGCGCTTGCCATGTCCGGAGAAATCCTAGCCCAGAAATCTCCGTACCGACCCAGCCTGGTTGCCGAAGAACGCGTAATCGAGCCATCCGGTTGTGCCGCCACCGCAGGCAGGGATGCGACCACGGGGCGGTCGATTTTCTTCCCCGTGCTGGGCGCGAAAGGCTTCGCAGCATGTTCCTCGGGGGTTATCTGAACCGTTACCTTGGGCCGCGCGCCCGGCTTGGGCGCCTTGATTCTCTTGTACGCACCGCCTGACGCGGCTTCGGTCGCAAGAACTGGAACAAGCCCCGCGACCAGAAACGCCAGCACGCCAGCACGTAGCAACGCGTTCCGGAGATTCATTTGCTCGCCTCACCTTCATGTTTTGGAAGGATTTGTCTGAAATTCTGCCGCTCAACACCAGCAAAACGCCAAAGAATGGGGCAGTTTTGCCGCATTTGATACCAAATTGCATCGCCCCCAACTCGAAGGGGAAATGCGCCATGATTTTTTTTCATTCAAAACCAACTACTTATTCAAATTCAGCGCCAAAATTTCAGCCATGGGCGAAAAAATCCAGTTTTGGCCAAAATCCTGCCACGGGCGGCAGGCAATCATACTTCCATACCGCGACGGAAAAGGACCGAAGTGAGAGATGGTTCCGAACGACGCCGAGGTAGAAATCGTTTCGATCCTTAGGAGGGACATATCATGATCAAGTTCATCAAGAACTTCCGCAAAGACGAAGACGGCGCCGTTACTGTTGACTGGGTCGTTCTGACCGCAGCCGTCGTCGCACTGGCAGCCGTTGCTTACAATGGCATCGCGACAGGCACCAGCAACATGGCGGGGAACATTAACAGCGCCCTGAGCAACACCACTGTCACGACCACATCGGCAGGCGGCCTGACTGGTTCTGATGCTGGCACCTAATAGCTAAAACTTGTTCAATTTATGAACAATGTAGGGGGCGTGTCTTACATCATGGACGCGCCCCCATGCTTTTTCCACGTCTAGTACAGAATGACACAATGAAACCGATTCATCGTTTTTTTTCCAAAGAAGGCGGCGCCGTTGCCATAGACTGGGTCGTACTTTCAGCCGCAGTCGTTGCTTTGGCCTGGATTGTATATACACAAATAAACGGCCCTACTGGAAACGTTGCAAACGGGGTCGGCAATTCTTTGAGCAACACCAACGTCAGCACCAAAAGCTGATACAAGTTTTTCTCACCGTCGGTATTTTGCAGTTCTGCAATCGCAGCTAAATCGTCGTCAAAATGAAAATTGGCGTTTTGAATATCACCACTGCAACGTTTGTCCCTTATTTCGACACAATTCTTGGCTAATGTGCATATCGATCAAATCGCGCACCCAATCATAGTGTCTAGTTGCACAAACAAAAGAGAGGTTCACCAATGCGGGCTGTCTTTGGACTTGTACTAGTTGTCGGAATCGCCCTGGCGGGCGGCGCAGTCTATATGGCCCGCAACTACATAGAGGCCTACCAGGCCGAGCTGGCCCGCGAACGTCAGGCACGCGCGCAGGTCAAGGTCATTCCGACCGTCGAAGTCATAGTTGCCGAGAGAAAGCTCCGCTATGGTGAACGTCTGACCAAGGAAGATGTGCGTATCGTCGAATGGCCGGAAAACGCGATTCCGGAAGGAACGTTTACCGATCCGGCGATTCTTTTCCCTGAGCAGGAGGAGGACAACCGTTTCGTCTTGCGCGCCATGGAAAAAGACGAGGCCATCATGGCCGTCAAGGTCACGAAACCGGGAGAACCAGCAGGACTTACTTCGCAACTCTCGCCCGGAATGCGCGCATTTGCGCTGCGCGTCGACGTGGCATCTGGCGTGTCGGGCTTTCTGCGCCCAGGAGATCTGGTTGACGTCTACTGGACCGGCAACATCGGCGATGCCGTCGAAGGCGCCCGGGGAGAAATCACCCGCCTGATCGAGCCCAATATCGAACTGATCGCCGTGGACCAGATCGCAGGAAGCGATCTGACCGGAGCCATCATTGCCCGCACCGTCACCGTGGCCGCCACACCGGAACAAGTCGCTGCCCTGGCGCAGGCTCAGAACACTGGCACCCTCTCCCTCGCTCTGGTCGGGGCAAGGGATGATACTGTCGTGTCCTCCATCGAGGTCAACCAGAGAAAGCTGCTGGGGCTGGGCGAAATCGAGGCAGCTCCGGAAGTGGAACAGGAGAAGGTGTGCACCATTCGCACCCGTCGAGGGGCCGAGGTGGCAGTGATCCCGATCCCCTGCACAAACTGACCGGATTTCAAAAAGTTACGCCACCGGGGCCGCGTCACGACGCGGCCCCTTCAATTTGGTTGTTGCCGATTGTCCACATAAGAAACCATCCGGAAACCATTGATTATTGCAATAAAATGGGAACTCGCGCACTGTTCTTTCCCATAGGGCATTAGACCCGAGAAACGAGGCGTGATCCGAAAGGCAGGTCACATGACATTTAGTTCCTGGATTAGGGCGGCCCTGCTTGGGTTGGCTCTTGTTGTGGGTCCAACCGGCGACGCCGCTTGGGCCGAAACGATCAGCGTTGTCAAGAAGGGGACGGCTGAGACACTCGAAGTCCCCATGAACCGCGCTGTAGTGGTTGAAAGCGACGAGCCGTTTGCTGAACTCAGCATCGCGAATGCCGGCATCGCCGACATATCGTCGCTTTCCGACCGTACGATCTATGTATTGGGCAAATCGCCCGGGCTTACGACCCTTACGCTGTTTGACGGGTCGGGCAACCTGATTGCAAACGTCAAGGTGCGCGTGTCTCCGGATGTCACGGAGTTCAAGGAACGTCTGCTCCAGATTCTTCCCAACGAGAAGATCGAAGTTCGCACTGCCAATGACGGGATTGTCCTGTCGGGCACCGTCTCCAGCTCGGCCCGTCTTGAACGCGCGCTTGAGCTGGCCGAACGGTACGCACCCGAACGGGTTTCCAACCTTCTGGTAGTGGGCGGTGTTCAGCAGGTCATGCTGAAGGTCCGCTTTGCCGAGATGCAGCGCTCTGCGCGCAAGGCGCTCAGCGCCTCGCTCGGCTTTGGCGGCAGCGACGTGACCGGCGGTTACAACGCCCTGAACACCCAAGGCGCCCTGACCGGCGCGCTCAACAACTTCATTCCATTTGCGAACACCAACACCGGCGCGATCCTGTTCGGTTTCGGCGCAGGATCGACGCAGGTTCGCTTGCTTCTCGAAGCTCTGGAACAAAAGGGTGTCGTTCGCACCCTGGCCGAACCCAATCTTTCGGCATTGTCCGGGCAAGAAGCGAACTTTCTTGCAGGTGGGGAATATCCGATCCCCGTTCAACAGGAAGAAGGCGTGACCACGATCGAATACAAGCCGTTCGGCGTGGAAATGAAATTCGTTCCGCGCGTTGTGGACGGAGACCTGATCAATCTCGAGATGGTTGCAGCGGTGTCGGCTCTGGATTCGACAAATCAGGTCGTCATCTCGGGTTTCTCGATCGATTCCTTTATCCGGCGCGAAGCAGCAACCACGGTTGAACTGCGCGATGGGGAAAGCTTTGCGATCGCAGGGCTGGTGCAGGACACCTTCCTGGACGAAGCCTCTCAACTGCCTTGGCTGGGTGACGTACCGGTTCTCGGTTCGCTGTTCCGCAGCGCCGAATTCCAGCGCCAGCAATCAGAGCTGGTGATCATCGTCACCGCGCATCTGGTCTCGCCGACCCGAGGCGAAGCTCTGGCCCTGCCGACGGACCGGGTGAAACCGCCGAGCGAGTTTGACCTGTTCATGAACGGCCGGGTGGCAAACACCGTGCGAGTTGGAGGCGGAGCGGCAGCCGAAGTTGCCAAGCAGGACTTCGGCGACTCTTACGGCTACGTGTTGGATTGATGGGAAGGATGGGACCAATGAGAAAGTGGATAGTCACGTTGGGTCTTACGGTCTCCGTCGCGGCCTGCGCACGCGAAGCCGGTCACGAGATCGATCAAGGCACATTCGGAAATGCGACGCTGAACAACGTCCAGATCATGAATGGCGAACTCAGCTACGGTCAGATTCTGGCGCAGCGATTCGCAGCCGACGTACCGACCCAGATCAACTTTGCCTTTGACAGCGCAAAACTGGACGCATCAGCCCAGCAGATACTTGTCAAGCAGGCAAATTGGATCAAGCAATTCCCGGAAGTCCGTTTCCGGGTATATGGCCACACCGACGCCGTGGGCTCTGAATCGTACAACTACAACCTCGGGCTCCGCCGAGCCCAGGCAGTTGTGTCCTTCTTTGCCAGCCAGGGAATCTCGCGATCGCGGCTGGAAGCCGTGGTTTCCCGCGGTGAAACGCAGCCGCTGATTCCAACGGCGGACCGAGAGCGGCGCAACCGCCGGACCGTGACTGCCGTGTCCGGGTTCGTTGGCCGCCACCCGAACGTTCTGGACGGCAAATATGCGCGGATCATCTATCGCGAATATGTTCAGAGCGCGGTGCCGCCGTCCGGCCTCACCACGGAAAGCAAGGCCACGACCTTTACGTCTGAATAACAATAAGTTGGATTGGGCGACATCGTCGCCCAATTCCCTACAATTGGTTCTTTTGCGCCCCAATCTCGCCAAACTTCCCCGTAACACTGTCAACGATAGGTGACCTGCGGCCAGAATTGACCGCGCGGGGGCAACGGCAGACCAGATAAGGCAAAATCAGTCTCATATGGCCAGCCACGCCTCGTAACAGAGGATTGTGTCAATGAGCAGCGCTACGCAGCAGCCGGAAACGAGCGCCATTCAAGCTTGCACCGTCAGCCGGGACGTGCAGAATTTCGACCTTCTCATCGAAGACATGGAAGCCGCGCTTGGCGAGAACTGGGGGGATCTTGGTTTCGCCGAGGCGCTGGCTTTCTTCACCCAACCCGAGTCGGATGGTGTGAAATTCATTGCCCTGGCTATCGACGGAGAAGATGAGGACAACCTGTCGCTGTTGGGTGAGGTCATCACCCAGGCGAAGGCGCGCGACATCAAGGTCGTCCTGATCGCAGAAGATGTCTCGCCCGCCTCCCTTCATCAACTGTTGCGCAAGGGGGCGGACGAATTCGTCCCCTACCCCCTTCCCGAAAACGAGTTGCAGGAAGCGATCGAGCGGATGAACAAACCGGCGCCTGCTGTTGCAGCACAGCAGGAGGCGGTCTCCTTGAAGTCCGGAGCACCAAAGGAAGGCGCCCTGTTCGTCGTGCAGGGCCTTGCCGGAGGTGTCGGCGCAACGACCCTCGCCGTGAACCTGGCCTGGGAACTTGCCACCGTTTCAGACAAGGATGCTCCGAAGGTCTGCCTGTTGGATCTCGATCTGCAATACGGATCGGTTTCGACCTATCTCGACCTGCAACGCCGTGACGCCGTATTCGAGATGCTGTCAGAGACCGCGTCGATGGACGAAGACGTCTTTGGCCAGGCTTTGCAGACATTCGAAGACAAATTGCAGGTGTTGACGGCTCCGGCGGACATGATCCCGCTCGACATCATCACCCCCGAGGATATCCAGCGCGTCATAGATATGGCCCGCGCTCATTTCGATTACGTCATCGTGGACATGCCCAAGACGCTGGTTCAATGGTCGGAAACCGTCCTGAATGCGGCGCATGTCTATTTCGCGCTGATTGAACTGGACATGCGCTCTGCCCAGAACACACTCCGCCTCAAACGTGCCCTGCAAGCGGAGGATCTGCCCTTCAACAAGCTTCGCTTCGCGCTGAACAAGGCGCCGAAGTTCACCGACCTCGGAGGAAAGAGCCGCGTCAAGCGCATGGGTGAGAGCCTAGGCATCTCGATCGACCTGCTGCTTCCAGACGGCGGAAAACCCGTCATGCAAAGCGGAGATCACGGACTGCCGCTGGCGAGCTCTGCAGCGAAAAATCCCCTGAGGAAGGAAATCGCGAAACTGGCACAATCGCTTCATTCCCTCGGTAGCAGCGATGCTGAAGCCGCGTAACGACAGACAAGGGGAGTAGCACGTGTTTTCAAGATACAAGAAAAAGCCGACCGCCCAGCCTGTGGCAGCTCAGGAGCCAGCCACCAGCGCCGCCCCGCAGGCGGCCGAACCAACGCCCGAGGTCAAGCCGGCCGCCGTGACCCGAAGGCCGCTTCAAAAGCAGCCTGCAAAACCCGTGGCGGTCGATCGCGAGCGCAAACGCAAGGAACGCCTGGGTGAAATCAAGGTCGAGCTGCACCGCGAACTGCTCGAGAACCTGAACCTGGCGGCCCTGGAGCATGCCTCGGAGGCCGAACTTCGGAGCGAAATCAGCGCGATCGCCAGCGAGATCCTCGAGCAGAAGAACATCGTTCTCAACCGGGAAGACCGGTCGCAGCTCAACAACGAACTCTACGATGAAGTCACGGGGCTTGGCCCGTTGGAAACGTTGCTGCGGGATGACACCGTCAGCGATATTCTGGTGAACGGACCGCAACAGGTCTTCGTAGAGCGCAACGGCAAGCTCGAACTCAGCGAGATTTCGTTCAAGGACGAACGACACCTGATGCGGATCATCGACAAGATCGTTTCCGCAGTGGGACGCCGGGTCGATGAATCGAACCCTTATGTCGACGCGCGTCTCGCGGATGGTTCGCGCTTCAATGCCATGGTTCCCCCGATCGCGGTGGACGGCTCTTTGGTGTCGATCCGGAAATTCAAGAAAGACAAGCTCAGCATCGACGATCTGGTGAAATTCGGCGCCTTCACCGAGGAAATGGCTGCCTATCTGCAGGCCGCGGTTTCCACGCGCCTGAACATCATCGTCTCTGGCGGTACCGGATCAGGCAAGACGACGACGCTGAACGCCCTGTCCAGCTTCATCGACGACTCGGAGCGCATCCTGACCATCGAGGATACAGCGGAACTTCAGCTGCAGCAGACTCACGTGGGCCGGATGGAAAGCCGCCCACCCAACGTGGAAGGCAAGGGCGAGGTCAGCCCGCGCGACTGCCTGAAGAACGCCCTGCGGATGCGCCCTGACCGCATCATCGTGGGCGAGACGCGCGGCGCCGAGGTGATCGACATGCTTCAGGCGATGAATACCGGACACGACGGATCGATGACCACGATCCACGCCAACTCGGCCCGTGACGGCATCTCGCGTCTGGAAAACATGATCGCCATGGCCGGGATCGAAATGCCGATCAAGGCGGTCCGCAGCCAGATCGCAAGCGCCGTGAATCTGATCGTGCAGGCCAGCCGCCTGCAGGACGGTTCGCGCCGCATGACCTCGATCACCGAAATAACCGGCATGGAAGGCGACGTGATTTCGATGCAGGAAATCTTTCGTTTCCAGCGCGTCGGCCTGACACCGGACAACAAGATCATCGGGCATTTCACCGCAACGGGTGTCCGCAGCCACTACTCGGAACGGTTCCGTCTGTGGGGCTTCGACCTGCCCCCGTCGATCTACGATCCGACCACGATGTAGGAGACGATTATGCAACTCAGCATGGAACCACTGATCTACGGCCTCATCTTCTTCGGCGTCCTCGCGCTGGTCGAAGGCATCTACCTGGTCGCATTCGGCAAATCCATCAGCCTGAACAGCCGCGTGAATCGCCGTCTGGACATGCTCGACAAGGGTGCCGCCCGCGAACAGGTGCTGGAACAGCTGCGCAAGGAAATGCAGCAGCACATGAAAACCAAGAGCATTCCGCTCTATTCGCTGCTTGCCGAGAAGGCCCAGAAGGCCGCGATCGCCTTCACGCCCAGCCAACTGATCATGATCATGGCCCTGTTGTCTGTCTTTGCCTTCATCGGGCTCAGCATCGGCACCAGCACGGACACGCCGGTGCGTGCGGCCATCTCGGTGGCAATCGGCATCGGGGCTGTCTACGCTTGGGTCAACCGCAAGGCAAAGACGCGCATGAGCATGATCGAAGAGCAGCTTCCCGATGCGGTCGAACTGATGGTGCGATCTCTGCGTGTGGGTCACCCCTTCGTTTCGGCGATCCAGATCGTCGCCAAGGAAGTGGAAGACCCTCTTGCCACCGAATTCGGGATCATCGCCGACGAAAGCGCCTATGGCCGCGACGTTGGCGAGGCGCTAAAGGAAATGGCCGAACGGCTGGACATGCAGGACTTACGCTTTCTTGCCGTTGCCGTCGCGATTCAGCGGCAGTCCGGCGGTAACCTGGCCGAGATTCTCGCCGGTCTGGCCAAGGTGATCCGTGCCCGGTTTCGCCTGTTCCGCCGGGTCAAGGCGATCACCGCCGAAGCTCAGTGGTCGGGAAAATTCCTGTCGGGCTTTCCCCTCTTTTGCCTTCTCGTGATCCTGGTCAACGATCCGGGCTACTACGACGGGGTAATCGATCATCCCTGGTTTATCCCGGCCTGTTTCTTTGTCGGCATCATGCTGACCGCGAACCTCGTCGTGATGCGCATGCTGACGAACATCAAGGTCTGAGGAGGTCAGAAAATGGAATTTCTTACCCGCATCAATGACTTCCTGACGGAATACCTTGGAGAGTTCGGGCCGCTCATCGTGGTCGGCGCCTTGGGCTTGTTCATGATCCTGCTCACCATCCCGGCAATTCTGAACCAACCCGAAGACCCGCTGAAAAAGCTTCAACGCGCCAACGCGCCCAAGAAGGAAAAGAAAAAGAGCAAGAAGGAGCAGTTGCGCCAGGCCGGCCGAAACGAACAGCTGGAACGTTTCGCGACATTCCTGGAACCGAAAGACGCGGAAGAACTGTCTGCGTTGCAGCTCAAGCTCCGCCAGGCCGGCTATCAAACCAAGGACGCGGTACGCTTCTATCATTTTGCGCAGTTCGCCCTGGGCATCGCCGGGCTGCTGATCGGAATCTTGTTCGTAACCGTCTTGGCAGGCGATCAGGAATTCGACGGTCAGCAATTGGCGATGCGGGTGCTGGGCCCGGCGGTTGCCGGCTATTTTCTGCCAAAATACTGGATCACCCGCAGGGTTGAGACCCGCAAGGAAAAGATCACCCAAGGCTTTCCCGATGCGTTGGACATGATGCTGGTCTGTGTCGAGGCAGGCCAGTCGCTTGACCAGTCCGTCGTGCGCGTGGCCCAGGAGATTCGCGCCTCCTATCCGGAAATCGCGGAAGAATTCGAAGTCGTTGCCTACGAGATGAAGGCCGGCAAGGAGAAGGACAAGGTTCTCAGGGAGTTCGGGACACGCTGCGGCGTCCAGGACATCAGCTCCTTTGTTACCGTCTTGATCCAATCCGCGACCTTCGGCACCCCGATTGCAGAAGCTCTGCGCGTTTACGCAGGGGAAATGCGTGACAAACGGGTGATGCGGGCGGAAGAAGCCGCGAACAAGTTGCCAACCAAAATGACCCTTGCCACAATGATGCTGACGGTGCCGCCGCTGCTGGTCATTCTTGTCGGCCCCTCGGCAAAAGGCATTATGGATCTGGGCAACATGTGAGCAGAAAAAAGTATGAAAAAGACGAGTGCGGGCGGACCTGCACGTCTTCTCTGGATGATCCTGGCCACAGCGGCGTTTGCCGCTGTGGCTTCTTGTACGTCTTCTGAGCTTGGCAAAGGCCCCTACCCACCCGGAGTGGACCCCAAGGGCCAAGCCGTGGATGGGGTCGAGGTCGGCAACCGTCTGATGGAAGCCGGCGAATACGAACTGGCTTTGGACGCCTTTACCCGTGCGGCGCTGGACCAGGGAATGACCACCGAGATC
Source organism: Ruegeria marisrubri (assembly GCF_001507595.1). GTDB lineage: Bacteria > Pseudomonadota > Alphaproteobacteria > Rhodobacterales > Rhodobacteraceae > Ruegeria > Ruegeria marisrubri. The sequence goes on along the minus strand of NZ_LQBQ01000012.1, from coordinate 185,376 downwards.
CTGACCTCGATTGGCACGGCCAACCTTGGTCTGGGTCGGCTGGGACAAGCCGAAATGCTGCTGCGCCGCGCAGTCGAAGACGATCCGGAATGGCCGGTTGCATGGAACAATCTTGGCGTCCTCCTGATGGAGAAAGGCGAATATTCCGAAGCAGCCAATGTCTTTGAACGAGCCTTTGCCCTTTCCAATGGCGAAAGTGACGCAATCGGGGACAATTTGCGCTTGGCACTCGCAAAAATGGAAAACCCTGATAATAATGGGCCACAAGAAGAACAAGAACTGAGACTGGTGCGGCGGGGAGAAGGCGAATTCGTCATCCGCAAGTCACCATGACAAAGGCAAGAGCAGAAAAGGACGCAAATCATGCGCCACCCAATCTTGACAACGACCGTGATGGCGTGCGGGCTGGTTCTGTCGGCCTGCGAACAGAAAGGCGAGGAGGCCGTCGACCGCGCCTTTCAGGAAGTCAACGTCATCGACGAAACCAACCTCAATGACGTGATGCTGAACGCCGCCAACCCGAACGAGGCGGTCACCTATTTTCATCGGGCGGTCAGCAAGAATCCGGGCCGAACCGATTTGCAGCGGGGCCTTGCAATCTCTTTGACCCGCGCCAAGCGCAATACCGAAGCGGTCGCAGCCTGGTCGAAACTGACCACGATGAAGGGGACGACGGTCGAGGACAAAGTCAACTTTGCTGGTGCGTTGGTTCGCAACGGCGAATGGAAACGTGCCGAAGAGGTCTTGAACGCGATCCCTCCGACGCACGAGACGTTCAAGCGCTACCGGCTGGAGGCGATCGTGGCAGATGCCAACAAGGACTGGGAACGCGCAGATGCCTTTTATGAGACCGCGGTCGGGCTGACCACTCGCCCTGCGGGCGTCATGAACAACTGGGGCTATTCCAAGCTCACTCGCGGGGATTTTGCCGAGGCCGAAAAGCTGTTCACCGAGGCAATCCGTCAAGACCCTTCGCTCTATACGGCCAAGAACAATCTGGTGCTGGCACGCAGCGCGCAGGGCAACTACACCCTGCCGGTCATCCCCATGAACCAGGTGGAGCGGGCGCAACTGCTCAACACGATGGCGATCTCGGCGGTAAAGCGGGGCGATGTCGCCACTGCCAAGAACCTGTTCCGGGATGCCATTGCGACCCACCCGCAGCACTACGACGAAGCCGCTCGTTCGCTGGCCGCGCTGGAGGAAGCCTGATTCATGGAAATTCCGGCGTCGGCGGCGCTGTGGTTCCTGCCGTTCGTGCTTCCCATCTGCTTTTACGTCGCGTTTACCGATATGCGGGAAATGCGGATCAAGAATCATGCGGTGGTCACGTTGGCGGCGGTGTTTCTTGTCGTGGGATTCTTTGTGCTGCCGCCCTGGGCCTCTGAATGGAGTGTCGGCGCCATCGGCCCTTTGACGATATCTCTACCGGTTTACGCTTGGCAGCTTCTGCATCTGGTCGTGGTGCTGGTGATCGGGTTCCTGCTGAGCGCTGGCGGCGCTGTCGGGGCTGGTGACGCCAAGTTTGCCGCCGCTGCCGCCCCTTTCATCTGGACCGGGGATCTCCGACTATTGTTGGCCATCTTCGCGGCCGCCATACTCGGGGCATTCACGGCGCACCGGATCGGAAAATACACGGCCTTGCGGCGGTTTGCGCCGGATTGGATTAGCTGGGACAGGGGAAAACTTTTCCCCATGGGGCTCGCCCTGGCCGGGACATTATCCATCTACCTGATATTGGGCGCTTTTTCAGGTTCCTAAGCCACCATTTCTCCGCCCCGTCTCTGCCTTTGTGCTGCCACATTGGCGGGTGAAATTTACCACATGCGGAACCAACCGCAGGGTTTTGACGCGCAACGAAGCAGGCGGGCATCGCTCATGAACATGCAAACCACCAACGTGATCGCCCCTCCGGCCCCGAAGGGCCTGGAGGAAATGAAGCTTCCCTTGGTGATGATGCGGGACATTCTTCTGAAAACGATTTTCAGGAAGAACGCCAACCTTGTCAGCGAAATCGCCGAGGCGATCTGTCTGCCCACTTCGGTCACGCAGGAACTGGTGGACATCGCCCGCAGCCAAAAACTGCTTGAGGCAACCGGTACGCTGAATGCCAACAGTGGCAATGAAATGGGTTATCAACTGACCGATGCCGGCAAGGCCCGCGCCTTGGATGCGCTCAGCCAGTCGGAATATTTCGGCGCCATGCCCGTACCGCTCGATGTCTATCGCGAGCAGGTCAAACGTCAGTCCATCCGCAACATCCAGGTCACCCGCGACCAGCTTGTCAACGCGATGGGGCATCTGGTTCTGCCCGACAGCCTGCTGGACCACCTCGGCCCTGCCGTCAGCGCGGGCCGTTCGATCCTGATGTATGGCCCGCCGGGCAACGGTAAATCCTCGATTTCGAACGGCATTCGCGATGCTTTGGGCGACAATGTCTATGTTCCCCGCGCGATCGAATACGCGGGTCAGGTGATCACCGTCTATGACCCGATCGTGCACAATGCCATCGAGCAAGAGCCGGACGACCCAACGCAACTGCGCCGCCGCAAGCGGTTCGACACGCGCTATGTGATGTGTGAGCGCCCCACCGTCATCACCGGCGGCGAACTGACGCTCAACATGCTCGATCTGGTCTACAACCCCACTGCACGAACCTATCAGGCCCCGCTGCAGTTGAAATCGACGGGTGGCATCTTCATCGTCGACGACCTTGGCCGTCAGAGCGAACCGCCGCAGGCGCTGATCAACCGCTGGATCGTTCCGCTGGAGGAAGGCAAGGACATTCTCGGTCTGCAATCGGGGGAGAAATTCGAAGTGCCCTTCGACACGCTGGTCATCTTCTCGACCAACTTCCACCCGAACGAGATCTTCGACCAGGCCGCCCTGCGCCGGATCTTCTTCAAGATCAAGATCGATGGCCCGAACCAGGAGAACTTCCTCAAGATCTTTGCCATGGTCGCACGCAAGCGCGGCATGCCGCTGGACGAGGCTGCGCTGGTTCATCTGCTCAAGGTCAAATACCCGACGATCAACAACATCTACGCGAACTACCAGCCGATCTTCCTGATCGATCAGATGATCTCGATCTGCGAGTTCGAGGGCATTCCCTATCAGATGAGCCCCGAGTTGATCGACCGGGCCTGGGCCAACATGTTCGTGCGCGACGAAGAGATCGTGAAGTAACGGGGCGGCCCCGTTACTCCGAAAACAGGGCACTGATGATCCTCATCTGCTGAGCGCGTTCACCACCGGTGAGATCATGGATGGCTGTGTCCGCCTGCGCGTCGAAACCGGCCGCAGCCAACCGGTCCAGCCCAGTGTCCAGATCATGTCCGCTCAACGAAACGACCGTGGCGACATCCGCCGCGGCAATGGCCTGCGCGACCGACTGCATGGGGTTGCCAACGCCGTCTACCGGCCAGAAGGACAAGGTCAGCACGACCGCTCCGGCGGCCATGAACGCGCTGGCCACCGGGCGTTTGAAATAGGCCATGAAGGCGCGCCAATTCACCACCAGATGTGCCACGACGCCCACGACCATCGCCCAGCCCGCCCATTCATGCGCCAGCTTGTTCAACCCTGTGTCGAGATGAAAGAACATGAGGATTCCGGTCACCCCCATGACCAGAAAGCTGCCGATGGTCAGCGGCGTCGCCCATCTGCGCAGTTTGGACATGTCACACTCCTGAGTTTTCGGTTCTTTGCTTGAACGTCGATTCCGCAAGTTCCCGTCGCCGACCGGTGAAATTTTTTCCCCCTGCCCCACAACGAAGATAAAGTGCCTGCATGCCTCCCCTACCCGCTTCGATTCACTCCTGGTTTTCCGCGCGCGGATGGTCGATCCACCCCCATCAGCAGGCCATGCTCGATCGCGCAGGTCAGCCCGCGACATTGCTGATCGCACCAACCGGTGGCGGCAAGACAATGGCTGGTTTCCTGCCAACCCTGGCGGAGCTGGCCGACGGGGGACATCAGGGCCTTCACACTCTCTATGTCTCGCCTCTCAAGGCCTTGGCGGCAGACATCAAGCGTAACCTGCGCACCCCCGCCGACGAGATCGGATTGCCGATCCGTATCGAGGACAGAACCGGCGATACCTCTCAGACGCAGAAGAAACGCCAGCGCGCCGACCCGCCGCACATCCTGTTGACCACGCCCGAGAGCCTGGCCCTGCTGACCTCCTACGAGGATGCGGCCCGCACCTTTGCCGGGCTCGAGCGCGTGATCGTCGATGAAATCCACGCGCTTGCCGAGAGCAAGCGGGGCGATCAGCTGATGCTCGCACTGGCGAGGCTTCAGCGGCTGCGCCCGAATCTCAGGCGCGTCGGCCTGTCAGCGACCGTCGAGGACCCGGACGCTATCGCAAGTTTTCTTGCCCGCCACCCCGACCACTGCGACATCGTTCTGGCCGACCCCGGCCCCGACCCGGATATCTCGATGTTGCAAACCGAGGAAATGCCCCCATGGGCAGGCGGCGGTGCGGCCTACGCGATTCCCGCGGTGCTCGAACAGATCAAGCGTCACAAGACGACCCTCATCTTTCACAATACACGCGCTCAGGCCGAGATATTCTTTCACAACCTGTGGCTGGCCAATGACGAAGGGCTGCCGATCGGCATCCACCACGGCAGCCTCGACCGGCAGCAGCGCGCGCGCGTCGAGGCCGCAATGGTTCGTGGCGAGCTGCGCGCCATCGTGTGCACCGGGTCGCTGGATCTGGGCATCGACTGGGGCGACGTCGATCTGGTGATCCAGATCGGGGCGCCAAAGAACGTCAAACGCCTGGTGCAGCGGATCGGGCGCGCCAATCACCGCTACAACGCTCCGTCCAAGGCGCTGCTCGTCCCGGCGAACCGGTTCGAGGTGGTGGAATGCGTGGCGGCGCTGGAAGCGGTCAAGGCGCATGATCTGGACGGAGAGCCGCGGGGCCGCGGCCCACGTGACGTGCTGTGTCAGCATATCCTGATCGCCGCGGCCTCGGGGCCGTTCGACGCGGATTCGCTGTTTGCCGAGATGACTTCGGCCGGGCCGTTTGCCGGCCTTTCCCGGCCCGAGTTCGACGCCTGCCTCGAGTTCTGCGCAACCGGCGGATATGCCCTGCGCGCCTATGACCGGTGGCAACGGCTGCAACAGCGCTCCGACGGCATGTGGCAGCTGCGCGACCCCCGCGCGGCGCAGCGCATTCGCATGAATATCGGGACCATTCAGGATACCGACACGCTCAAGGTTCGGCTCAGGCGCAACCGGGGTGGGAAACCCTTGGGCGAGATCGAGGAAAGCTTCGCGGCCTCCCTCACCCCCGGCGACACCTTCCTGATCGGCGGCCAGATCGTCCGATACGAGGGCCTGCGCGAAATGGTCGTCGAAGTGACCCGGCGGGCCGACAAGAAACCCAAGATCGCCACCTTCATGGGCACGAAGTTCGCCACTTCGACCCAACTCAGCGACCGGATCATGACCATGCTGGAACAGTCCGACTGGCCCCAGTTGCCCGGGCACACTGCCGAGTGGCTGGCGCTCCAACGCGACGTGTCTCGCCTGCCCGGGCGGGGACGGCTGCTGATCGAGAGCTTTCCGCACGAGGGTCGGGAGCATCTTTGTGTTTACGGTTTTGCCGGCCGCAATGCGCAACAGACGCTAGGGCTGCTGCTCACCAAGCGGATGGAGGAACTGGACCTGGCCCCGCTCGGGTTCGTCGCAACCGACTATGCGACACTGATCTGGGGGCTGGACGCCGTGACCGACCCCCGCCCCCTGTTCCGCATCGAAGATCTGCGGCACGGGCTGGAGACATGGCTGGCGGGCAATGCACTGATGAAACGCACCTTTCGGGCCAGCGCAACGATTGCAGGCCTGATCGAGCGGAACATGCCCGGCCAGAGAAAGTCCGGGCGGCAGGCTACGTTTTCGTCGGACATCCTCTATGACACGCTGTTGAAATACGACCCCGACCACCTGTTGATGCAAATCACGCGCGAAGAGGCGATGCGGGGTCTGGTGGATTTCGGCCGGATCGAAGTCATGATCGCCCGCGTGCAGGGGCGAATAGATCTCATCCGGCTGGAGCGTGTCTCGCCGTTTGCTGCACCGCTGTTTCTCGAAGTGGGCAAGGTTCCAGTGAAGGGGGCAGCCGAGGAACGGCTGTTGGCCGAGGAAAGCGACCGCTTGCTGCGCGCGGCCGGCCTCGCACAAATGGAAAGTACCTGACGAGGCTTGCGTTGTTCGGCAGAACAGGGAAAGACCACGGCATGAATGGGGTAAAGTTTTCCTTTGCGGGCCAGCTTCTCGTCGCGCTGGGATCCGGCGCGCTGTGGTGGCCAGAGCAGAAGACCTTGTGCGTGTCAGACCTGCATCTCGGCAAATCCGAGCGCTTCGTCAGACGCGGTGGCCCTGCCCTGCCGCCGTATGATAGCCACGACACCCTGAACCGGCTGGCAGAGGATATCGAGCAGACCAAGGCAGGCACGGTCGTCTGCCTTGGAGACAGTTTCGACGATCTGGACGCAGCGCGATCGCTGGCCGAGGCAGAGCGGTCGCGGATTTCCACCCTGCAGGCGGGGCGGCGCTGGATCTGGATCGAAGGCAACCATGACCCGGGCCCGATCGAACTGGGGGGGACATATTTGGCCGAATGGAGGTGTTCCGCGCTGGTCTTCCGCCACATCGCCCAGCTTGGGGCCAAATCGGAAATCTCGGGTCATTTCCACCCAAAGGCGACACTTCGCGCCGCTGGCCGCTTGATGACGCGACCGGCTTTTCTGGTGGACGATTCCCGGATCATCCTACCGGCCTATGGCACCTATACCGGCGGGCTTCGCAGCAGCGATGAAACTTTGAAAGGGTTGATGGCAGAAGACGCTGTGGCAATCCTGACCGGGAAGCGCCCCCGCTCGATCCCGATGCCACGTTGAGCAAGAAAAGTCAGGCCGCTCCATATGGCGCGGCCTGGGTTAGTGGGTTCAGGCGGTCAGGCCTTCGGGCTCGGGCAGACCATGCGACCGGCAGCAGGCGGTCAGCGTGTTGGCCAGCAGGCAGGCGATGGTCATCGGCCCGACGCCGCCGGGAACCGGGGTAATGGCACCGGCCACGGCCGCGGCGCTTTCGTAATGCACGTCGCCGACCAGCACCTTCTTGCCATCGCGCTCGATACGGTTGATGCCCACGTCGATCACGGTCGCGCCTTCCTTGATCCAGTCACCCTGCACCATTTCCGGACGCCCGACAGCAGCCACCACGATATCGGCGCGGCGGACGACCTCGGGCAGGTTCCTGGTGCGCGAGTGGGCAATGGTCACGGTGCAGCTGTCCCCCAGCAGCAGTTGCGCCATCGGCTTGCCGACGATGTTGGAACGGCCGATCACCACCGCGTCCATCCCCGAAAGCGAGCCGTGATGATCGCGCAGCATCATCAGGCAGCCCAGCGGCGTGCAGGGCACCATTGACTTCTGGCCGGTACCCAGCAGACCCACGTTCGAGATGTGGAACCCGTCCACGTCCTTGGCGGGGTCGATGGCGTTGATCACCAGATCTTCGTTCAGGTGCTTGGGCAGCGGCAGTTGCACCAGAATGCCATGAACGGCCGGGTCGTTGTTCAGCTTGTCGATCAGCGCCAGCAGCTCGGCCTCGGACGTATCGGCATCCAGCTTGTGCTCATATGAGTTCATGCCGACCTCGACGGTCTGCTTGCCCTTCGAGCGGACATAGACCTGGCTGGCCGGGTCTTCGCCTACCAGTACCACGGCAAGACCCGGGGTAATGCCATGCTCTTCCTTCAGCCGGGCCACATGATCCGCCACCTGGCCCCGCACGGTGGCCGCAAAGGCCTTGCCGTCGATAACTTGTGCTACCATCCTCGATCCCTTCCTTCCAAAACCATCTGGGTGCTTCCGCCCCAGGTCACGATCCAACTGCGTCCACATGCGGCCCACCAACGCCAAGCACCCGCTCTTCGCGGGCGATGGACCAGTCAATCAAAATGCGCCAAAGCCGCTCGGCCAGATCAGGGTCCATCCCCGTTGCGTCGGCCTTGGCGCGGACATTTTCAACCACCTCTTCGACCCGGTCCGGTATGCGGGCAGGCAGGCCCTCGCCGGGTTTCAGCTCGGCCGCGCGGTCGATGTAACCTGCGCGTATCACCAGCATTTCGATCAGCTGCCGGTCAAGCTTGTCAATCTGGACCCGCAGCTGCTGCATCGAGGCACAATCTTGCGGTGGTGTCAGAGGGGGCATGGTTTTCTCCTGCGGCCCGGGTGGTTTCCTCCCGGGCCACGGGATGTATCATTTGCGAGCTTAGAACAAGCCCTCGATCTGACCTTCTGCATTCAGGCAGATCGACTCGGCCGCAGGTTTGCGCGGCAGACCCGGCATGGTCATGATCTCGCCGCAGACCACGACGATGAAACCGGCACCCGCGCTCAGGCGCACTTCGCGTACCGGCACCGAATGGCCCACGGGCGCCCCGCGAAGCGCCGGGTCGGTCGAGAAGGAATACTGGGTCTTGGCCATGCAGACCGGCAGGTTGCCGTAGCCGGCAGCTTCCCAATCCTTCAACTGGTTGCGGATCTTGGCATCGGCCAGAACCTCGTCAGCACGGTAGATGCGCTTGGCGATGGTTTCGATCTTTTCGAACAGCGGCATGTCGTCCGGGTAGATCGGCGCAAAGTTCGCGGTGCCGGCATCCGCCACCTCGACCACCTTGCGCGCCAGGTCTTCCGAGCCTTCCGAGCCCAGTTCCCAGTGACGGGACAGAACCGCCTCGACGCCATGCTCGGCGCAGTAGTCCTTGACGGCCTGCACTTCGGCATCGGTGTCGGTGACGAAGTGGTTGATGGCCACGACAACAGGAACGCCGAAGGATTTGACGTTCTCGATATGGCGACCCAGGTTCGCGCAGCCGTTGACGACCGCCTCGACGTTTTCCGCGCCCAGATCGGCCTTTTCGACGCCACCGTTCATCTTCATCGCGCGCACGGTGGCCACGATGACAACCGCCGACGGGGCGATACCTGCCTTGCGGCATTTGATGTTCATGAATTTCTCGGCCCCCAGGTCGGCGCCGAAACCGGCCTCGGTCACGACATAGTCGCACAGTTTCAGCGCGGTCTTGGTGGCGATCACCGAGTTGCAGCCATGCGCGATGTTGGCGAACGGGCCGCCATGCACGAAGGCCGGGTTGTTTTCCAGCGTCTGCACCAGGTTCGGCTGCATCGCGTCTTTCAGCAGAACGGTCATTGCGCCGTCGGCGCCGATGTCACGGCAGTAGATCGGCTTGCGTTCCCGGGTGTAGGCCACGATGATGTCACCCAGACGCTTCTGCAGGTCTTCCAGGTCGTTGGCGAGGCACAGGATTGCCATGACTTCCGACGCCACGGTGATGTCAAAGCCCGTCTGACGGGGGAAGCCGTTCGACACACCACCCAGCGACACCACGATGTCACGCAGAGCGCGGTCGTTCATATCGACCACACGACGCCAGGCCACGCGGCGCTCGTCGATTTCCAGCTCGTTGCCCCAGTAGATGTGGTTGTCGATCATCGCCGACAGCAGCGAGTGCGCTGACGTGATGGCGTGGAAGTCGCCTGTGAAATGCAGGTTCATCTCTTCCATCGGAACGACCTGCGCATAGCCGCCGCCCGCGGCCCCGCCTTTCATGCCAAAGTTCGGACCCAGCGAGGCTTCGCGGATGCAGATCATCGCATTCTTGCCGATCCGGTTCAGGCCGTCGCCCAGGCCAACGGTGGTGGTGGTCTTGCCCTCACCCGCAGGGGTTGGGTTGATCGCGGTCACCAGGATCAGCTTGCCATCCACGCGGTCCTGCACCGAGTTGATGAAATTCTGGCTGACCTTTGCCTTGTCGTGGCCATACGGCAGCAGATCTTCGCTGGCGATTCCCAGCTTGGCGCCGATCTCCTGAATTGGTTTCTTGTTCGCCTCGCGGGCGATTTCGATGTCGGATTTGTAGCTCATTGGGCAGGGTCCCTGATTGAAGTCCGTGCAAAACCGGCGCGGTGCGTCGGTGCTGGTCAACCCATACCGTTGTGTACACCGGCAGTAGATATGGATTCCGACATAATCACGCCGTGAAGCGGCGTGCCCTTGCAACGCCTGCATCAAATAGGAAACAGCAGGCCCTTATTGAGCAAGGGCTGGCCGCCGCTGTCCACGACGCCCGCACAAGGGCCGGCCTTTCCGTCGAGACGTCGCCAGCCGCCGAGCAGCGCATGTGCCGGCACCCGGACTTCCCTGTCGTAATACGAAAAGACCCGGGGCGATCCCGGGTCTCTTGCAACATGTCACGAGGTGGGTTCGGGCTCCATCCCCTCTTCGGGCGGCGCCTTCTTTATCTTGGTTTTCGGAATCGCGGTTACGCTGGGCACACGGCCCGTATCGGATCCGCCGCTTTCATCGTCGCTTTCGTGCGGCGATTCGCCTTTCATGACCCGCTTGATTTCTTCGCCGGTCAGCGTCTCATATTCGAGCAGCCCTTGCGCCAGACGTTCCCACCCCTCCTTGTGTTCGTTGAGGATCTGGAAGGCGCGCTCATAACCCTCCTGGATGAAGCGTTTCACTTCCTCTTCGATCAACTCCTTCGTGTGGGCGGAAACCGAGAAGCCGGCCGTGTTTCCCTGATACCCTTCGTGGGCTTCGGCATAGTCGATGTTGCCGACCTTGTCCGACATCCCCCAGCGCATCACCATTGCACGCGCCAACTGGCTGGCCTGCTGAATATCACCAGCCGGGCCGTTGGAGACATGATCGGGACCATATTTGATGATCTCGGCAGCCTTGCCGGCCATTGTCATGGCCAGTTTTTGCTCGCACTCGTCCTTGTGCCAGTTGAGACGGTCCATTTCAGGCAGCGAGACAACCATGCCCAGCGCGCCGCCGCGCGGAATGATGGTTGCCTTGTAGACCGGGTCGCACTCGGGCAGAACCAGACCGACAACCGCGTGGCCGGCCTCGTGATAGGCGGTCTTTTCCTTCTGTTCGGCCGTCAGCACCATCGAGCGGCGCTCGGACCCCATCATCACCTTGTCCTTGGCGTTCTCGAAGTCCTCCATGGTGACAAAGCGACGACCGACGCGGGCCGCCATCAACGCGGCCTCGTTCACCAGGTTGGCGAGATCGGCCCCCGAGAAGCCCGGCGTCCCGCGCGCGATGATGCGCAGATCGACATCCGGTCCCAAAGGCGTCTTTCGCGCATGCACGCCGAGGATTTTCTCGCGCCCCTTGATGTCGGGATTTGCCACCGTTACCTGGCGGTCGAACCGGCCGGGGCGCAGCAGCGCCGGGTCCAGCACATCCTTGCGGTTGGTCGCGGCGAGGATGATGACGCCTTCGTTCGCCTCGAACCCGTCCATTTCGACCAGCAGTTGGTTCAGCGTCTGTTCGCGTTCATCATTGCCGCCGCCGTATCCGGCGCCACGATGGCGGCCCACGGCGTCGATCTCGTCGATGAAAACGATGCAGGGCGCATTTTTCTTGGCCTGCTCGAACATGTCGCGCACACGCGACGCCCCCACGCCGACGAACATTTCGACGAAGTCCGAACCCGAGATGGTGAAGAAGGGCACGCCCGCCTCACCCGCGATCGCGCGGGCCAGCAGGGTCTTACCGGTGCCCGGTGGGCCGACCAGCAGCGCGCCCTTGGGAATCTTGCCGCCAAGGCGCGAGAATTTCTGCGGGTTGCGCAGGAATTCGACGATCTCTTCCAGTTCTTCCTTGGCCTCGTCGATGCCCGCCACGTCGTCAAAGGTCACACGACCGTGCTTTTCCGTCAGCATCTTGGCCTTGGATTTGCCAAAGCCCATCGCGCCGCCTTTGCCACCGCCCTGCATCCGGTTCATGAAATAGACCCAGACGCCGATCAGCAGCAGGAAGGGCAGCAGCGTGATGATGAAGGACTGGAACCCCGACTGCTGCTGTTTCTCGGCGCGGACGGGAATGTCCTTGTCGATCAGCAATTCGGTCACCTCGGCATCGCCGGGCTTGATGGTGATGTAGTCCCGTCCGTCGTTGGTGCGATACCGGATCTGCTCGCCATCCAGCGTAACGCGGCTGACTTCGCCCGAGTTAACGGCGCTGACGAATTCGGTATAGGTCTTTTCGTGACTCTGAAGCGTTCCACCCGACCCGCTGAACAGGTTGAACAGAGCGAGGATGAGCAGAAACAGAACGACCCAGAAGGCGATGTTACGAGCGTTGCCCAAGAAAAATCTCCCAAAATCTTGTTCGGCTGAGGAGGAGGTCGCCGACTTGGGCTTTAAAATAGAGATGATTGAGGCAGGTTCAATGCGATAAAAGAGAAGTAAAGAACTCTTCGCTGCCAGCGACGAGGTCCGCGCTCCACTCAGCGGCGAACCCGGCGACCGGAGCCGCAAGCAATTCGTCGCCCTTCCAAACGGCAGGAGTCCCGGCCAGAGCAGCCCGCGGGCGGCCGGTTACGCGCCAATCCGGGAGCTGCCGCAACCCTTCTTCGCCCAGGGCCCGCACGGACAGGCCTTGGATTTCCGGCCCCTTTACGACCCAGCGGCGATCCCAGGCCTCGCCCGGCATGGCTGTCACGTCCCGAACAGCATTGTATTCCCGGCAAAATCGCACAACGCCGCCCGAGGGCAATAGTAGACACCCACCCAGCACAGCGGGCGCGTTGTCCTGGACCGCCTTGACGGCCTGCTGCACCGCGCTGCTGCGTGGGGGATAGCCGGCTCCGCCAATCCAACCGACGATCCCGACCAGCAGCCGGCGGGAGATTTCGTCGGGCAGTGCAAGAAAACCGTTCCGGTCCAACAGGACGTCGCCCGCGTCGATCCGCACCAGGGTCCGGGCGGTTTCTTGCGTATATCGATCAAGCGCGTCGCGGGCCTGCGCCATGTTCTGCGCCACGCGAACCAGCGTATTGGTCGTGATTCCAAGCGGTTCGAGATGCGCAAGTGCATCGCGCGCCTTGATCCGGTCATAGCGCAGGTCTTGATTGGACGGATCCTCGACCCATGACAGGTCACGCTCGCGCAGGTGCTCGCGCAAGCGCGCACGGGTGATTCCCAGAAGCGGCCTGAGCAGCAGGATACCATTCTCGATACGCTGCGCCGGCATCCCGGCCAGACCGTTCACCCCTGCCGCACGCGCAAGGCGCATCAGCACGGTTTCCGCTTGGTCGTCCGCGGTATGTCCCAACGCGATCGCCTCGACCCCGTTCCGTTCTGCCCACTCGGTCAGCAACCGGTACCGGGCCCGCCGGGCCTGATCTTGCAAATTGCCCGATCCATCCCAGCCTTCCCAACGGAGCGTTTCATGCGGCAGGTTCAGGCGCCTGGCCAAGTCGGCAACACCCGCCGCCTCATCCGCGGAGTCAGGGCGCAGACCGTGATCCACCGTCGCGACGAACAGGCTGACGCCTTCTGTCGCGGCGATACCGGCCAACAGATCGAGCAAAGCCACCGAGTCGCCGCCCCCCGAGACAGCGACGCCCAACCGGCGCGACAAATCGCCCGGCAGCAGGGCGCGAACCTGATCCCGAAGCGATTTGGAGTCAGAGGTCAAGAACAGCCCAGTGCCGCCATTTCCTGACTGGCATCCTTTACCGCCTCGGAATTCGGGAACCGCACGGACACCTCACCCAGCGTGATGCAGGCCTGTTCCACCTGCCCCAGACGACCCAGCGCCTCCCCGAGCTTGAACAAGGCCTGCGGTGCCACCGGCCCCTCGGAATCACCGGTGAAACTGGCAAGGAAGGCGCGCGCGGCTTCGCGGGTGTCACCCAGACCTTCCAAAGCCTGCCCCCGCTTCAGATTGGCTTCGGGCGCCAGGGGGCTGCCGGGATAGTTGGTGTCGAAATTGGCCAGCAACGCGGCAGCGGTCTGGAAATCACCCTTTTCCAGAGCCGCAGAGGCCTCATCAAAGTCCGCGCGTTCGCCGACCGCCAGTTCTTCGGTTTCCGGCTCTGTCGGCGCGGGGACGACAACGGTATTCGTGGCACTCTCGTCCTGATCGCCGCCAAGCGTCGTGGTTTCACCCAAGGCGGCAAGATCGCCCCCTTCCAGTTCCACCAGACGAAACTCGAGATCGCCGATCCGGTTGGTCCCGTCAGCCACGATCCTTTCGATCCGCTGGTGCAGCTGTTCGGTCTGCCGGGTCAGGCGCTGCAACTCGGTCTCGATGGCATCGACCCGCTCCAGAACCGAACTGCTTGCCAGGTTGGGTGACGGTGCGCCCGTGGTGGAGAGCTCGCGCTTGAGGCGCTGGATCTCCACATGCAAAACCGTCAGTTCCTGCCGGATGTCCGCCAAAGTCTGCTGGTCCTGCGCCCGGGCCAGCCCAGTGGTTGCTACGACTGCAGCCAGAACCAGTGCCGCGATGCGCATGATCCTACCCCGTGGTCGAGCCGGTCAGAACGGTGACGGCCCGGCGGTTCTTGGCATAGCAGGATTCTTCGCTGCAGATCTCGATCGGGCGCTCCTTGCCGTAGCTCACGGTCGTCAGCCGGTTGCCGGCGACGCCACGCGAAACCAGGAACTCGCGCGCGGCATTGGCGCGTCGCGCGCCCAGTGCAAGGTTGTATTCCCGCGTTCCCTGCTCGTCCGCGTGGCCCTCGATGGTCGCGGTGTAGTCAGGGTTGGCCATCAGCCATTCGGCCTGCGCCTGAAGCGTCGCTTGTGCGGCCGGCGTCAGGGTCGACTGGTCCACCTCGAACAGCACACGATCACCGACCGCCTGCTGGAAATAGGCCGGAGAGCGAGGATCGCTGACCGATCCCGGCGCCAAAGCGCCGCTGCCGCCGGCTCCGCCACTTCCCCATGTGGAGGGATCATTGTTGCTGCAGGCCGCAACCAGCGTCAGCGCGCCGAGGGCTGCCAGTTTGCCCAATACGTTCATTTCCGATTGCCTCACTCTTCCTGTTGTTTGTCTCTCTCTAACACACTGCCCGGCCTGTGTGAACGCTACCGGGCGCGCCAAGGCCGCCTCAGTTCAGCAGCGGCGACCAGGACGGGTCGCTGCCGCCGTCGGGCGTGCGAACGGGACGAAGGTTGCGTCCCGAGATATCCACGGAATAGAGCGTCGAGCGCCCGCTGGCCCCTTGGGTTTCGCGCGTGAACATGATCACCCGCCCATTGGGCGACCAAGTCGGCCCTTCGTCCAGGAACGAGGCCGTCAGCAACCGTTCTTCGCTGCCGTCGATGCGCATGACGCCGATATGGAACCGCCCCTTGCTCTGCTTGGTAAAGGCGATCAGGTCGCCGCGCGGCGACCAGACAGGCGTGCCATATCGCCCCTTGCCAAAGCTGATCCGCGTCGCCTCGCCCCCGTTGGCGGGCATGATGTATAGCTGCGGCGTGCCTGAACGGTCGCTTTCGAAAACGATCTGGCTGCCGTCCGGCGAATAACTGGGGGCCGTCTCGATCGAGGGCGCGCTGGTCAGCCGCACACTGTTGCCGGTCGAGATGTCCATCCGCCAGAGATCCGTATTGCCACCCTGTGCCAGTGAATAGAGAACCGTCTTGCCATCCGGCGAGAACCGGGGCGCGAAACTCATCGTGCCCTCTTGCGTCGGCAGGACCTGCCGCTTGACGCTGTTCACATCCAGCACGTAGATGCGCGGCGACCCGGTTTCATAGCTGGTATAAAGCAACCGGTCGCCGGTGGGTGAGAACCGCGGCGCCAGAACGATCGAGGAACTGTCGGTCAGATACTGAACATTTGCGCCATCGTAGTCCATGATCGCCAACCGCTTGCGCCGCTGATCCTTGGGGCCGCTTTCCGAAACGAATGCCACCCTGCTGTCGAAATAGGGCCCCTCGCCCGTGATCCGGCTATAGACCTGATCGGCCACCTTGTGGGCCATGCGCCGCCAGCCGTCGACCGTTCCAGCGAATTGCAGCCCGTCACCCAGTTCGGCCCCCGAGAACACGTCCCACACGCGGAAGCGAACCGACAGGCGGTTGCCCGAGACATTCACCGCGCCCGTCACCAGCGCCTGCGCATTGATCGCCTTCCAGTCGGCGAACTGGACCGACGCCTCAAAGCTGCTGACCGGGCTGATGAAAGCGTCCGAGGGGATCTCGCGGAACAACCCGGTTCCCGTCAGGTCCGAGGCAACCACCCGCGTGATTTCGCGCGCATAGTCTGCCGCCGCCGGGCTGTCGGGGACGAAGTCCGGCACCGCGAAGGGCATCGGCTCGATCACCCCCTCGTCGATGATGATCCGAAGTGGCTGGTTCTGCGCATGCACCGGAGCGGCCAGCAATGCCGCACCCAGAAAGAGGCTGGTCAGGAATTTCATCATTTGATCCGCATCCTCTCGGGGTTGAATGTCATTTCGATGTTCTGCCACTGGCCGTATTTGTCGGCCGGCAGGTTGTATCCCTTGGCGCCGCAGCGAATGATCGCCCGTCGTGCCGCACCGAAAGCCTGCTGCGCTGCACCGGACGATCCGCCCGAACTGTCCACCATCCGGATACTGTCGATGACCGGCGTTCCATCGCGGTTCATCGCGACCGCCACAACGACCGTCGTCTTGAGCGCCTCGGTGGACAAGGAACCGACATTCCAGCAATTCGAGACTGCAATACGCAGCGCATCCTTTTCGCCGCCCGTCAAGGGCGGGCCTGATGGGGCCGGTTGTTCGTTCTGCGCTTCGCCCAGCGCCTCGGCCAGCGCGTCCCTGACCGCGTCGTCGGTTGCGGGCTTCGCCTCCTCGGCCTCGGCCGTCTGCGCTGGTTCCGGACGCCGCGGACGCTGTGCAGGCGGGCGCGGCGAACGATCCGGTGCCAGCTCGTTGCTCTGCTCGGCCTCGGTCACGATCTGGTCGGTGGCTTCCTCGGGTGCGGTCTGTTCCTGCTCCTCGCGCGGGGTTTCAGCCCCCTGCTCGGTGGAGACCGGTGGGGTTTCCACGTCATCGGGCTTGACCTCGGGTGGGGGCGGCGCCACCGGCTGTGGTGCGACCTTTTCCGCCGGCCTCGGCTTGGGCTTGGCGCCGGGGGGCACCGGCAAGGCCGCGATGTCGGGCTCGGGCTGGTCCAGGGCAGGCACCTCTTCGACCACATCCGGGTCCGGCGTTTCCACCACGGCCTCGGGCAACTCTTCCGTCTCGGGCTCGGACGGAGCAATGGTTTCCGGGCGCGGTTGCTCGACCTCGGTCTGCTCCGGCACGGCGGCCTCGTCCTCCTGCTTCGGCGGCTCGTCCAAAGTTGCCGGCGTATCCGAAACTTCGGGAGCCGGCTTGGGGGCGAACAACGCCGCGTATTCTTCAGCCGAAATCACAGACACGTCCTGCACCTCGAACGGCAACGGCTCGGACCGGAAGGTGCCGCCGATCAAGGCCCACCCGATCAGGGTCACATGGGCAATCGCCGAAATCTTGGTGCCGGTATCCACCGCGCGGCCTCACTCTCCGCCTTCGTCCAGCGTCGGCCCGCCGGTGTCGGTCACAAGGCCCACGTTGGAAAATCCGCCCGCGTTCAACGCCCCCATGACCTGCATGACCTGGACGTAAGGAAGGCTGCCATCGGCGCGCAGGAAAACCCGGTCGCTTGTCCGCTCGGCGGCGATGGCCCGCAATTTTCCAACCAGTTCCTCGGGGGCGACATCCGTGGTCTGGATCTGCACCCGTCCATCGGCGGTCAGGGTCACGGTCAAAGGCTCTTCGCTGTCCGACGGCAAGGCGTTCGCCGCGGTTTTGGGAAGTTCGACCGGCACGCCCACCGTCAGCAACGGCGCGGCGACCATGAAGATGATCAGCAACACCAGCATGACGTCGACGAAAGGGGTGACATTGATCTCGGACATGGGGCGCGCCCGACCCCGCCGCCGACCACGCCGGCGTCCGTTGCCCCCATTCTGCTGAACCGCCGCGCCCATGGCTCAGCTGTCCAGTTGGCGTGACAGGATGGTGGCGAACTCGTCGGCAAAGGCCTCATAGCCCCCAACGATCCGGTCACTGTCCGCGCTCAGCTTGTTGTAGAAGATCACGGCGGGGATCGCCGCCATCAGGCCCAGCCCAGTGGCCAGCAGTGCCTCGGCGATGCCCGGTGCCACGACCGCAAGGTTGGTGTTCTGCTGTTCGGCAATCTCGATGAAGGCATGCATGATGCCCCAGACGGTACCAAACAGCCCGATGAACGGTGCCGTCGAGCCAACAGTGGCAAGCACGGGGAGGCCCTTTTGCAGAACTTCTGCCTCTTTCGCGATCGCCACGTCCATCGAGCGGTCGATCCGCGCCTGGGCGCCGGCGATCAGGCCGCCGTCGTTTCGGTGCGATCGCCGCCATTCGATCATCCCGGCGGCAAATATCTTTTCCGAACTGCCCTCGGGCTGCGGCCCGATCTGGTCGAACAGCTCGTCCAGCGGGTTACCGGACCAGAACACCTCGTCAAAGGCCTGCGCCTCGCGCCGTGCCGCGCGATAGTTGATCAGCTTCTGGATAATGATGGCCCAGGACCAGAAGGATGCCACCAACAGCATCAGCATCACCAATTTGACGATGAAAGTCGCACGGGCGAACAGCCCCCACATGGAGAAATCGATCTCCTGCGCCAGCGCCAGCGTTTCAGCTTCCATGAACCTGCTCTTTTCCTGCCTGATCGGGCCCTTCGGCCTTGTTTTTCCAAACGCTAACGCAGTTGTGGACCGATTTCCATTGGAACCACCACCATTCAGGCAAATGTTACATCAATGCGCGAATCTCTGCCGGCAGCCGCACCGGTTTCCCGGCCGCGTTCATGCAGACGGCCGTGACGGTCGCCCGGAATATGTCGGCCTCGCCGCGCTTCACCACTTGCGACATGGTCAGCCGCGCACCTGATAGCGACTCGATACAGGTTTCAACGGTCAACTCGTCCTCGAACTTCGCCGTCGAAAGATACTCGGCCTCGATCTTGCGAACGACCCAAACGATCCCTTCGTCGCGCATGGCGTTCTGATCGTTGCCAAGCTCGCGCACCCATTCCGACCGGGCGCGCTCGATGTATCTGAGATAGTTCGCATGATAGACGATGCCCCCCATGTCGGTGTCCTCGTAATAGACACGAACGTGGAAGACATGCTTCATTGCGGACGCTCCATGCGGGCAAACAACCTCAGCGCATGGGAGCTGTCCCGCGCCGCTCCCGGCAGAACCGGATCATAGGCAGCCCGGATCAACCCGGCAATGTCGGGCCTCAGGATCGTTGCGTCACCGGCAATCGCCAGAGGCGACTGCGCGCGGAACGCGGTGTCGGACCACAGAAGGATGGTCTGCACCACCTGGCTCAAGGCCAGCGTTTCCGCGGGCAGCGCCGACAGTTCATCATCCATCCGCAGGAACACGAAGGCCGCCTTGATCGCGCCGCCCTCATCGAACCGGAACACGCGGTATTGATTGGCCCCGGCAGCGACCAGCCGCCCCACCAGCGGTTTCAGATCGGGGATCAGCCGGTCGAGGTCGGGCACCTCCAGCAACTCTTCCCAATCCCGAAAGAAAAACACCATGCAGTTGGCGCCCAGTTCAGGGTCGGTCTCGGCCATCTTGTGCCCGGCCAGCGCGACCACCGCCTCGAAGGCGCCCTTGACCACCGACAGGGTCTGCTCCTCGACACCAAAGACAACCGGCACGATGGGGCGCCCCCAGCGGGCAAAAACAAACTCGCCGCTTTCGCGGGTAAACAGGGCTTCGATCTCTTCCGGTGTCACGCGCAGGTCTTCATCATTTTGCAAATACTCCCGCCGGAGGCATAAATTCTCGGGCGCGCGGCTTCAACCAAAGAGATCGGTCTGCCGCTTGGGCATGGGCAGGCCCAGATGCTCCCACGCCTTCTGCGCCAACATTCGGCCACGCGGCGTGCGCTGGATCAGTCCCTGTTGCAGAAGGAAGGGTTCGATCACCTCTTCCAGCGAGTCCCGGCTTTCGGACAGGGCCGCCGACAGAGTTTCGATGCCCACCGGACCTCCGGAATAGTTTTCGGCGATCAGCCTCAGATACCGGCGGTCGGCCCCGTCCAGCCCCAGGTGGTCCACCCCCAGCCGCGTCAAGGCGCCATCCGCCAGATCCCGGGTGATCCGGCCGTCGCCCTCGACCACGGCAAAATCCACCACCCGGCGCAGCAACCGGCCCGCGATCCGGGGCGTCCCGCGCGATCGACGCGCAATCTCTCGCGCACCGTCCTCATCCGCCGGCGCGCCCAGTTTTCGCGCATTTCGGGTGACGATCTCGTGCAGTTCATCGACCGTGTAGAATTGCAGCCGGGTCGGAATGCCGAACCGGTCACGCAGCGGCGTCGTCAAAAGTCCCATCCGCGTCGTGGCTCCGACCAGCGTGAAGGGCTGCAACTCGATCCGGACCGTGCGCGCGGCAGGGCCTTCACCGATCACGAGGTCAAGTTCGAAATCCTCCATCGCGGGATAGAGCACCTCCTCGACCGCCGGGTTCAGCCGGTGGATCTCGTCGATGAACAGAACGTCCCGCGCCTCGAGGTTGGTCAGGATCGCCGCCAGATCACCGGCCTTGGCCAGCACCGGCCCCGAGGTCATGCGGAAATTCACTCCCAGCTCGCGCGCCATGATCTGCGCCAGCGTCGTCTTGCCCAGACCGGGCGGCCCGTGAAACAGCGTGTGGTCCATCGCCTCGCCGCGCTGACGGGCGGACTGGATGAAGACCCGCAGGTTCGCCCGCGCCTCGGCCTGCCCGATGAATTCGTCCAGACCTTGCGGCCGCAACGCTCGGTCATTGTCTTCGGGCAGAGGGTCCGGCCGAATGGTGGGGTCCGCGTCAATCATTTCTCATTCACCCCTTCGGAGCCAAGAGCCGAAGCGCAGAGCGGATGAGTTCCGCCTCTCCCGCTTCCGGCTCGGCAGCCGAGGCTTCGGCGACCGCCGCCGCGGCCTCGGACGGACCGTAACCCAGATTGGACAGCGCCGACAACGCCCCTGCCGAGGCTGCTGCCGAACCGCCCGACCGGGCAGCGGGTTTCTTGCGTGCCGGAACCGGCGCGGCTTCGGCCGGCTCCGCGGCCTCGGTCGCAGGTCCATCCATCGCGTCGACCACGGTTCCGCCCATCGCCATGACGCCCGGTGCCTTGTCCTTGAGGTCGAGCACGATGCGCTGCGCCGTTTTCGGGCCGACCCCCTTGGCCGCCTTCACCGACGCCCAGTCGCCCAGAGCTATGGCCCGGCTCACGCCGTCCGGCCCCAGCGCACCGAGGATCGCCAGCGAGACCTTGGCCCCCACTCCCTGAACCGAGCAAAGCAGGCGGTGCCATTCCTTCTCGATCAGCGACGGGAATCCGTAAAGCTGCATGAGGTCTTCGCGAACCACCATGTCGGTATAAAGCGAAACCGCCTCGCCCACGCCGGGCAGCGCCGCCATGGTCCGGTCAGAGCAATAGACGATGTAGCCGACGCCACGCACGTCAATCAGGATGTGATCCGAGGCGCGATATTCCAGGCGTCCCGTCAGCTTGCCGATCATGCCCGCGCCTCCTTCAGCCCCGATTTTGAAGGACCGTAATAGGCATGGCAAATGGCAATCGCCAGCGCGTCGGCCGCATCGGCCCCCTTGGGTTGGCAGCCGGGCAATTGCAGCTTGACCATGTGCAGCACCTGTTCCTTTTCTGCATGACCGACCCCCACCACCGTTTTCTTGACCCGGTTCGGGGCATACTCGCCAACCGGCAGCCCCGCCTGCGCTAGGGTCAGCAAGGCCACGCCGCGCGCCTGCCCCAGCTTGAGCGTGCCCGCACCGTCCTTGTTGACGAAGGTCTGTTCGATCGCCGCCTGGTCGGGTTCATAAGCGGCTATGACCTCGACGATCTGGTTGTGAAGAGACAGAAGGCGTTCGCCCAGATCGTCGCCATCCGAATGGCACAGCCCATTGGCGACATGGCTCAGGCGGCTGCCATGCGATTCGATGACGCCCCATCCCAGGGTTCTCAACCCCGGATCAATGCCCAGAATCCGCATGTTCCGCCTCGGCCTGCTCAGATTTTCGTGCCTTTTCTCTCGATTAGCACGAAACAAGAACATTTTCCAAGCGCTTTAACCTCACGCACAAAAGCGACAGAGGTGTTCAGAGCGCGACATCGCGGCCGGAAAACGCCACCTCGCGGCCCGAATACGACCTGTTTGAGGTGCCGAAAACCCCCAATGTTTCAAGGCATTTCAAGCAATATGACCCTTGCATGAATCGCATGGCAAACATGCATTTTCTGCACTTGCACAATGAATGCGACCTGACTAGATGCCCGCTGACTGAAAACTGCACCACTCACTCCAAATCAGAAAGGAACAGGATATGGCTGCTCTGGACACTACCCGCGCCACCACTGGCTCGTTCGGCTTTGCTGGCCGTATCGGCGCATTCTTCGCATCGATCGTGAACGCAATCGTGGAATGGAATGACGCCCGCGCAACCCGCAACGCGCTGTCCAGTCTGACGGACCGGGAACTGGAGGATATCGGCCTGTGCCGCGGCGACATCGAAGCCGTCGCCGCCGGCGGTCGCTAAACCACCACTCACCCTTTCTCCCCGCCCCACTCCTCCCTCTGGGGCAAAAAGAAAACGCCGCGCAACCTCCCTGGCGCGGCGTTTTTCTTTGCGTTTCCTCAGTACATGAACTGCGTGAATTTCGAAGCCAGAAATTCCGAAACAGGTTCCCTTTGCATTACCCACGCACCGGCAACCTCCACCGGGGTTCCATCGCGCAGTCGTTGGACGCGTTCGTCATAGGGCGATACCCCGATGGTCGTGAGCAGGAGCGCCTTGAATGCAAAGAAGGCGCACACGCATAGCGCCAGCACCCGAATCGGGATCGCCGAGCGAACGCGGCGCGGTCTCATGACGACGAGACCATCCGAACGCAGTTGCATGCGGTAGCCGCGCGACATCTTCTCGTGCTTTTTCGTCAAGCGCCGTACGCGCCGATCAAATTCCATGTGCTGTCCGGTCATGGCAGCCTCCAAAACGCCCACCATCAAATTTCTGAACGCTACAGGGGAAATTCGTCAAAATCGTGACGAATTGCAAAGAACGAAGGGTATCAGGACATATTTCAGCCCAATTTCCTTAAGATCAGGGTCGTCCATTCACCAATTTCCTCACTCGTGCAAAGATTGACGCCATTTTCGAGATAAACCGAAATGACGTCACCGGCCTGCTCGTTGAGGATCCCCGACAGGATGGCATAGCCACCAGGCCTGAGATTCGCAGCGACATCGGGCGCAAGCGCCACCAGCGGGCCCTTGAGAATATTGGCAAAGACAAGGTCGAACGGGCCAGTGTTCTTGATTTCAGGATGGTCGAAGCCTGCCGCTTCAATACACTTCACAGCCCCGTCCATCCCGTTCGCACGCAGATTCGCCTCGGCCACCTCCACGGCGACCGGATCAATGTCGCTGGCCAGAACCTCGCCCTTCCAGACGCGTGCGGCCGCCATGGCAAGAACCGCCGTACCACATCCGATATCAGCCACCTTCGCTGCCTGGAAACCTTCGTCGGTCAGCTTGCTCAACGCCTTCAGGCACCCCAACGTGGTTCCGTGATGACCGGTGCCAAAAGCCATGGCCGCTTCTATCAACAGCGGAATGCTCCCTTCGGGAACCTTGTCCGCGTCGTGACTGCCATAGACAAAGAAACGGCCTGCCTCGACCGGTGCCAGCTCACGCCGAACATGTGCGACCCAATCGGTCTCGGGCAGTTCCGAAACAACGAAAGGTTTCGCCTCGAAGGCCGCCGCCAGAAGAGCCAATGCCGTTTCATCCGGCGCCTCGGTGAAATAGCCGCCGACCTCCCACAAGCCCGAGCCGTCCTCGACCTCGAACACGCCGACCCCGGTAGGTTCTGGCTCCAGACGCTCCATCGCTTCGCCCAGCCCTTCGGCGGCGGCCTTGCCTTTCAACGTGGTCAGAGCGGTGTATGTCGGCATCAGTGTCTCCTGAATCTGTCTGAATGCGCGTAGGGCGGCGGCGGCGCAAGGTCAAGCTTTGCCGTTGGCGCCTGAAAAGACGATCATCATCGCCCGTAAGGTTTCACACACTCTCTCAGGCGTGCCCGCTCATTCCGCAGGCGCCGGCGCAAACCTCGAAAGCACCGTTTCGTTGCCCGGTTCCGGATGGCGCGGAATCAGCAAGGACAACATCAGCGACACCAGTGCCATCATCGCGGCCAGTCCGAACACGGCACCCGGCGAGATCACCCACAACAGCCCCAGCAGCACCGGCAGGAACACAGCAGCGATATGGTTGATTGTGAAGGCAACCGCTGCGGTCGGCGCGATATCGGCCGGGTCGGCGATCTTCTGGAAATAGGTCTTCAACGCCAGCGCCAAGGCGAAAAGGATATGGTCGATCACGTAGAGGATCGCGGCCAGAACCACGCCCCAGCCGAACCAGTAGACCCCACCATAGGCGGCGAATACCGTCGCCAACCCGAGATATTCGAAGATCAGCGTGCGCCTCTCGCCGAACCGGGCGACGGCTTTGCCCAGAACCGGTGCGACCAGCATATTGATAACGAGATTGATCAGGTAGAGCCCGGTCAGTTCGTGAACCTCGAACCCGAATTTCTCGACCATCATGAAGCCGGCGAAAACGACGAAAATCTGCCGACGCGCACCCGCCATGAACTGCAACGCGTAATACAACCAATAGCGCCGGCGCAGGATCAGTTTCTTTGTCTGAGGATGCGGCGATTCGAACTGCGGATAGGCGAACAGGCAGAACAGCGCGAGCAAAGCAGTCAGCCCGCCAGCCGCCATGAATACCGTGTTGTAGGACAGGTCGAACCTCTCCCAGGTCAGCACGATCAGCCCATAGACCACCAGTGTCGCCGCCGAACCGGCCGCCACCAGCCAGCCGAGTATCTGCGGCGCGCGGCTCTTGGGCAGCCATTGCAACTGCAACGACTGGTTCACGGTCTCGTAGTAGTGAAACCCGATCGAACTGAAGAGCGTGACGAAAAGCAGCCCACCCAAGCTGGGGAACCACGCGGTCACGGCCGTGGCCACCCCCAACAACATCAGCGAAATCATCGCCAGAACCTGCTCGCGGATGAACAGGATCACCGCGATGACGCCTATGGCCAGAAAGCCCGGGATCTCTCGCACCGTGTGCAGCAGGCCGATATCGGCGCCGTCGAAATTCGCCGCTTCGATGACGAAGTTGTTGAGCAGCGCATTCCACGAATTGAACGCGATGGGCATGGTCAGAGCCATGACGAACAACAACGTGACGGGTCGGCGCCAGAAGGGCAGATTTTCCGCCTCGGCCAAGGGGACGGGTTTCATCATGAGAGGACCTCTACGCTCATTGCCGCCCCTTTGCGAGAGGAATCCGAAGCCTGCACATCTGATCTGCATCAATGCGGACAAGCTCTGGCAAATAATATATAGTATTTTGTGAATACCAAAGGAGAGCACTGTGGACCTCGTCAGCCTCGTCGAAAGAGTGGGAGAAGCGCCGACAGCGGCCCTGTTCGGCCTGATCACGGGAATCATTTTCGGGGTGGCGGCACAGCGGTCGCGATTCTGCCTGCGTGCCGCGACGGTCGAATTTGCTCGGGGGCGGCTCGAAGACAAGGTGGCCGTCTGGTTCCTGACCTTCTCGACTGCGGTGGTCTGGGTGCAGGCGGCGCAATTGTTGGGGCTGATGGATTCGGCGGACGCGCGGATGATGGCGGTTCCGGGCAGCTGGTCCGGCGCGATCATCGGCGGGTTGATGTTCGGGGCCGGCATGGTGTTGGCCCGTGGATGCTCTGGCAGGCTTCTGGTGCTGGCGGCGACCGGCAACCTGCGGTCCGTCGTATCGGGGCTGATCTTCGCAGTCGTCGCGCAGATGAGCCTTTCGGGTGTCCTGTCACCCGCGCGCGACCATCTCGCGGCACTCTGGATCACCGAGGGCGGACGAAACGTGGATCTACTGGCGACGCTGGGGCTGCCCGGCTACGGCGGCCTGCTCATCGGCATCGCTTTTGCAATCGTCGCGCTGGTGTTGTCCTTTCGGCAGAAAATCGGGGCCTCGCGCCTGATCTTCGCTTCGGGCGTCGGGTTCGCCGTGGCCGTGGGATGGGTGTTGACCTATTCGCTGGCGCAGATCGCTTTCGAGCCCGTGCAGATCGAAAGCGCAACCTTCACCGGCCCCTCGGCGAATACGCTGATGTTCTTTCTGGAGCGCGATACGATTCTGGAATTCGACATCGGCTTGGTGCCGGGTGTCTTCATCGGTGCGATGCTGGCCGCATGGCTGGCTGGCGAGATGCGCTTTCAGGCCTTTGACGATGCCGTGACCATGCGCAAGGCCATGATCGGTGCCGCAATGATGGGGTTCGGCGGCATGCTGGCCGGCGGCTGCGCCATCGGCGCCGGTGTCACCGGAGGCTCGATCTTTGTCGGAACGGCGTGGCTTGCCCTGTTCTGCATGTGGATCGGTGCGATGGCGACGGATTTCCTGATCGACCAGAAAGCCGAACCTGTCACGGTCTGAAGCCGTTCAGAAGAAGCTTTGCGGGTCGATATCCACCGCCAGCCGGATATCGCCCTTGAGTTTCAGAGGCGCGATCCAGCGCGCTATGGCATCCTGCAAGGGGGCTCCCTTCGGCGCCTTGACCAGCAGACGTACCCTGTGCCGACCACGGATTCGTGCGATCGGCGCAGGGGCCGGGCCAAAGGCCTGCGCCCCGATCTGCCGCAATGGGCCATCGTTGCGCGCCAGCATGTTGCCGATATCGAAAACCGGGCCGACCTCGGGGCCCGACAGGATGATCCCCGCCATGCGCCCATAGGGCGGAACTCCGGCTGCCTGTCGCTCGGCCGCCTCGGCTTTCCAGAACCCTTCCTCGTCGCCCGACAGGATCGCGCGGATCACCGGGTGTTCCGGCTGGAATGTCTGCAACAGGGCCTGCCCCGGCCGCTCGGCCCGCCCGGCGCGGCCTGCCACCTGCCGCATGAGTTGGAACGTCCGCTCGGCCGCACGCAGATCCGACCCCTGAAGCCCAAGATCCGCGTCAATCACGCCGACCAGCGTGAGTTTCGGGAAATTGTGACCCTTTGCCACCAGCTGCGTGCCGATGATCAGATCCGCGTCGCCTTGGGCGATTTCCTCGATCTTGGCCTTCAGCGCCCGGGCCGAGCCGAACAGGTCGGAACTGAGCATGGCGATGCGGGCCTCGGGGAAGGTCGCCTCGGCCTCTTCGGCCAGGCGTTCGATGCCCGGGCCGACCGGGGCCAGCTTGCCCTCGACCCCGCATGAGGGGCAGGCCTCGGGCATGGGTTTGGTCTCGCCGCATTGGTGGCACATCAGCCGTTTGAGAAACCGGTGCTCGACCATGCGCGCGTCGCAATGATCGCAACCGATCTGCTGGCCGCAGGCCCGGCACAGGGTAACCGGCGCATAGCCCCGGCGGTTGATGAACAGCAGGGACTGTTCCCCCGCCTCCATGCGCGCGCGAACCGCCTGACGCAGGGTCGGTGAAATCCATGTACCCGGCTGCAACTGCTCGGCCCGCATGTCGATGGCCTTCATCTCGGGCAGCACCGCCGCCCCGAACCGGGCGCTCAGGTCCAGCCGGTCGTATTTGCCCGCCTCGGCATTGGCCCAGCTTTCCAGCGAGGGCGTGGCGCTGGCCAGCACCACCCGCGCCCCGCAGATCGAGGCCCGCAGCACCGCCATGTCCCGCGCGTTGTAGAGAACCCCATCCTCCTGCTTGTACGAGGTGTCGTGCTCTTCATCGACGATGATCAGGCCGAGATTGCGGAAGGGCAGGAACAACGCCGAGCGCGCGCCGACGACCAGTTGCGCATCCCCCTGCCCCACCATGCGCCAGACCCGTCGGCGCTCGGTCATGGTCGCCCCCGAATGCCATTCAGCCGGGCGCGCGCCGAACCGAGCCTCGACACGGGTCAGGAATTCGGCCGTCAACGCGATTTCCGGCAACAGCACCAGCGCCTGCTTGCCCAGCCGCAACGCCTCGGCCACGGCTTCCAGATAGACCTCGGTCTTGCCCGAGCCGGTGACCCCCTTCAGCAACGTGGTCCCGTATTGGCCGCTGCGCAGGGATTGGCGCAGGGCTTCTGCCGCCGCCGACTGGTCCTCGGTCAGCTTCTTTCCAGGCATGTCTGGATCAAGCGTCGGAAACGGCAGGTCGCGCGGGCTGTCCTCTTCGCGCACCGCGCCCAGCTTGACGAGCCCCTTGATCACCGAAGACGTAACCCCGGCCATCTCGGCCAGTTCCTTCAGTGTAAAGGCAAGGCCGCCATAGTCCCGCAGCACCTCCAACACCCGCGCCCGGGCGTCGGTCATCCGCTCCGCGGTCCCGCTGCCCAGCCGATAGATCTTGCGCATCGACGGCGGATCGCCCAACCCCGGCGCCCGCGTGGCAAGGCGCAGCATGGCCGGCATCGGTGTCAGTGTGTAATCCGCGGCACGCCCAAGGAACAGCCGCATCTCCTCCCGCATGGGCGCGACATCCAGAACCCGGATGACCGAGCGGATTTTCGAGCGGTCGAAATTGCCCTGCCCCGCCCCCCAGACAACTCCCAACACCTTGCGCGGTCCCAGAGGCACCTCCACGAAGGCGCCCCGAAAACAGCCCCCCTCAGGCGCCTTGTAATCCAGCGCCCTGTCCAGTGGCTGCGTCGTCAGAACCGACACCAGTTCGTCCTGTTCGAAGAATTCCGCGCCGTTCAACTGTCGCCTTTCCTCAGCAGGGGTTTCAGCAGGTGTTCCTTTGGGGTAAAGGCAAGCGCGACTGAGGCCAACCCATCAAAGGACTGCCCCCATGAAATTCTTTGTAGACACCGCCGAGATCGACGCGATCGCTGAACTGAACGACCTTGGCATGGTGGACGGCGTGACCACCAACCCGTCGCTGATTCTGAAATCCGGCCGTGACATTCTCGAGGTCACGAAAGAGATCTGCGAGCTGGTCGACGGCCCGGTATCCGCCGAGGTCGTGGCGACCGAGGCCGACGCCATGATCGCCGAGGGCCGCAAGCTGGCCGGGATCGCCCCCAACATCGCCGTCAAGGTGCCGCTGACCTGGGCCGGATTGAAGGCCTGCAAGACGCTGACCGACGAAGGCCAGATGGTCAACGTCACCCTGTGCTTCTCGGTCAACCAGGCAATTCTGGCCGCCAAGGCCGGCGCGACCTTCATTTCGCCCTTCATCGGTCGGTTGGATGACATCAACCTCGACGGCATGGAACTCATCGCCGACATCCGTCAGGTCTATGACAACTACGGTTTCGAAACCGAAGTCCTCGCGGCCTCGATCCGGTCGGTGAACCATGTGGCCGACAGCGCCCGGATCGGCGCCGACGTGATCACCGCGCCGCCAGCCGTGATCAAGAAGCTGGCCGACCATCCGCTGACCGACAAGGGGCTGGAGTCCTTCATGTCGGATTGGGCCAAGACCGGTCAGAAAATCCTCTGAACCGTAATTTTCGGTCGACTCGCTGACCGAACAAGCGACCGCGCGGCGCCGTCGGGCGCCGCGCCCGGCCCAACCGGCGGCGACCGATCTCTGATCGGGCTTCGGCGGGCGGGAGAGCCTGGTTTCGACCCGCGTCTTCCCGGTCACACCCGCATCGGCCTTTGGGCAATTTTGCCAAGGCAATGCAGCAAACTCATGCTATAAGCCGTCCAAACAAAAGAAAAACGGACCCGACATGAGCAGCAGCCCCAAACTCGAAGATCATCTTCGCGCCGCGATTCTCGCCAAGCCCGACGCCATTCTTGACGACAAGGACCTGATGCAGGCTCTGGTCGCCGCCAACGAGCGGGCACTGGGCGACAACATCATCGACCTGCGCGGGATCGCCATGGAACGGCTCGAAGCCCGGCTGGACCGGCTCGAGGACACTCACCGCTCGGTCATAGCGGCGGCCTACGAAAATCTGGCCGGCACCAACCAGATCCACCGCGCCATCCTGCGGATGCTCGAACCGATGGATTTCGAGGATTTCCTCAGCGATCTCGACGGCGAAGTGGCCGAGATCCTGCGTGTCGACACGATCACGCTGGTTCTGGAATCCAACCTGGACGACGAGGACCCCGCGATCAAACGCATGGGCAGCGTCCTGTGCGTGGCGGAACCCGGCTTCATCGACACCTATCTCACCCATGACCGCAAGGGCCCACCGCGTCAGGTCACGTTGCGCCAGATGCAACAGGGCTCGCCGCAGATCTACGGCGAGCGCGCGGCACAGCTGCGTTCCGAGGCCTGCCTGAAACTGGATCTTGGCGAAGGAAGGCTTCCCGGCATGATCGCATTGGGCTCAAGCGACCCTCGCCACTTCACGCCGCAACTCGGCACTGATCTTCTGTCCTTCTTCGCCGGAGTGTTCGAGCGCGCCATGCGCCACTGGCTGTCGTGAGCCTGATCTCGCCAGCCTGCCGGGACGCCCTTCAGCATTGGCTGGAGAGCCAGAAGGCGCTGGCGGGGCGTTCCGAAAACACCCTGACCGCCTATCGCGGCGACGTGACCGACTTTCTGGCCTTCATGACGGCGCATCATGGCACGCGCGAGGGGTTGGCGGCACTCGAAAGGATCACGGTCTCGGACATGCGGGCCTGGATGGCGCAGCAACGCGCCGACGGCATCGGCGCCCGCTCACTGGCCCGCAAGCTGTCGGCCGTCAAAAGCTTCTATCGCTGGCTTGCGGAACGCGAAGGGTTCGAAGCCACTGCCGTCCTGTCCACCCGCGCCCCGAAATTCACCCGCAAACTGCCACGCCCGCTGGCCGAGGACGCCGCCCGCGCCATGATCGACACGGTCGAATTGCAGTCCACCAACGACTGGGTGTCGGCGCGCGACGTGGCAGTTGTAACGCTTCTCTATGGCTGCGGCCTGCGGATTTCCGAAGCCCTGTCCCTGACCGGGGCGGATGCGCCGCTGCCTCACACCCTGCGGATCACCGGCAAGGGAGGCAAGGAACGGATCGTTCCTGTCATCCCCGCCGCGCGAGAGGCCGTTGACCGCTATCTCCGCCTGTGCCCGCACCCGCGCCAGCCTGCCGCCCCCTTGTTTCGCGGCGTTCGAGGTGGCGCGTTGAACCCGCGGGCCATTCAGGGCGTCGTGGCCAAGGCGCGGATGCAGCTTGGCCTGCCCGCCTCGGCCACACCACACGCCATGCGCCACAGTTTCGCCACGCACCTTCTTGCGGCGGGCGGCGATCTGCGGGCGATCCAGGAATTGCTTGGGCACGCCTCTCTTTCCACGACGCAGGCCTACACGGCGGTCGACACCGCCCGCCTGATGGAAGTCTACCAACGCACGCACCCAAAGGCCTGACGCGAGGGTCACGAGGTTTTCGCTGTAAAGGCCCACCAACCGTTTGCAGTCATCTCACTTTTCGGCCATGACAGAGCAATGACGCCTCAGATCAAAGCCCTTGCCGTTCACTTGCTCACCGCCACCGGTGCCGTCTTTGCCATGCTCGCCATGCTTGCCGCTGTCGAGGAGAAATGGAGCCTGATGTATCTCTGGCTGGTGGTGTCTTTCATGGTGGACGGGGTCGACGGACCGCTGGCGCGGCACTACCACGTCAAGACCTATGCCCCCGAGTTCGACGGCGTTCTGCTGGACCTGATCATCGACTACCTGACCTACGTGTTCATTCCCGCTTATGCGCTGTTCAAGTCGGGGCTGATGGATGGCTGGACGGGTTGGTTCGCCATCATCGTCATCACCTTTGCCAGCGCGATGTATTTCGCGGATACGCGGATGAAGACCAAGGACAATTCCTTTTCCGGCTTCCCCGGCTGCTGGAACATGGTCGTCATCGTGATTTTCGCGTTGCAGCCAAACTTTTATGTCAGCCTGAGTTTGGTGACGCTGCTGGCAGTCGCGATGTTCCTACCG
This sequence comes from Ruegeria marisrubri, assembly GCF_001507595.1. Lineage (GTDB taxonomy): Bacteria > Pseudomonadota > Alphaproteobacteria > Rhodobacterales > Rhodobacteraceae > Ruegeria > Ruegeria marisrubri. Next base: position 153,551 of record NZ_LQBQ01000012.1, on the reverse strand, counting down.
CTGAAATTCATTCACCCGGTCCGCACCGAGCGCTGGCGCAACCTGTCTCTTCCGATGGCATTTGCATGGACTTTCTTCGCGGGTTGGGCGGCCTGGGTGGATTTCGACCCGCAAAGCTGGGCACATTGGGGTCTGGTCCTGACCAGCGTCTATCTGGTCAGCGCCGGCATCGCGCAACAACTCATCCCCGAGCGCGGCATCTCCCGGAAAGCAAAAGGCGCACAATAGCGCGCCTTTTCATCCTCAGGAAAATAGGGTCAGAGAACGTCCTGAATTTCGAACTCTTTTCCGTTGTGGGTAAAGATCTCGCCCTTCTGCAGGCCGGCCATGGCCAGATAGATGGGGCTTTGCGGAGAAATACCCATGAAGGTTTCTCCGTCGACCTCAAACCGCGTCGTTGAAACGCAAACCACGAAATTCCGGTTGTTGAACTTCACGACGGCGCCGGGCGCGACGGTATCGGTCAGGCCGAAATCGGTATTCTCGATCACGTCGATTTTTGCGTGATGGGCCTGAACCGGCGCATCGAACGCCGCGGCCAGATCGGCAAATTCGCGCGACGCAGCTATGTCATCCTTGTCGTGACCTTCCCGGTCATCGAGCTGAGAATCCCTCAGGAACGCCTCGTAATGCGCCTTGGCCGTCGCCAGTTCCTCAGCCTCCAGCGACATGAGGCGGTCAATGATGGCTTTCTTTTTCGCAGCGCGATCTTGCTCGGCAGTCATGCAATGATGTCCTTCAAATTCGATGGTCAGGTTAGGTTGTGTTGCAAACGGGTGAAATGCAACTGCTTTTAACGCCTCAGATCAACAGGCCGGCAGCGCCCTCGTGACGCAGCAGGGCAACCTTTGTCTCGATTCCACTGCCGCCCGAGAACCCGCCCAGACCGTTCGCACCCAGCACCCGATGACAGGGGATGATGACCGGGATCGGATTGCCCCCGCAGCCCTGCCCCACAGCCTGCGCCGAGTATACAAGCTCGGCGGCAAGGTCGCCGTAAGTGCGCGTTTCTCCGAACGGGATCGAGCGCATCGCATGGCAGACATTGTTTTGAAAATCCGATCCGCTTACTTTCAACGGCAGATCGAACCGTTGCAACTGTCCGTCAGCGTAGGCTCGCATCTGGCGCGCCGCCTCGCGCAATAGCGCAGAGTCAGGCGCGTCATCCTCGCCACCCCAAGCAAGACGAACGATGGCTCCTTCACTTTCCTCGATGCAGAGGCGACCGAATTGGGTGTCGATGCAGATCCTGGGCATAGGGTCACGCTTGCAGGATGCGGCCGCAGCCGCAAGGGGTGACGCGACGCCTCCAAAGAAATGACCTTCCCTCGCTCACGCGAGAGAAGGCCTCGATCAGGATACCGGCGCAATCAGCCCAGAGCGTCGTTGCATCGACCGCAGACGCCCGGATGGGAATGACGACCGACGTCGGGCAGGATTTTCCAGCACCGTTGGCACTTGTCACCTTCGGCCAGTTCAAAGACAACGCCGACGCCCGGGATTTCGGGCAGGCGGAAGGCTTCGGACGGGGCCGGATCACCGGTAACCGTCAGGCCCGAGGTGATGCACAGATCATCCATGTCGATGCCGGCCAGCAGCTTGCGAGTTTCGGCATCCTCCACATGCACCACCGGCGCCGCTTCCAGGCTCGATCCGATCACCTTGTCGCGACGCTGAACCTCGAGTGCGGCGGTCACCACCCGGCGGACACGGCGCACCTTGGCAACCTCGCCTTCGAGCGCTTCGTCGCGCCAATCGGCGGGCGTTTCGGGGAAATCCACCAGATGCACCGAACTGTCGTCGCCCGGATAGCGCTCCAGCCACACCTCTTCCATGGTGAAGACCAGGATCGGGGCCAGCCAGGTGGTCAGGCGGTGGAACAGGATATCCAGAACCGTCCGCGCGGCACGGCGGCGCGGGCTGTCGCCGTCGCAATAGAGAACATCCTTGCGGATATCGAAATAGAAGGACGACAGATCGACGGTCGCAAAGTTGAACACGGCCGTGAACACGCCCTGGAAGTCGAACTCGGCATAGTCCTTGCGAACCTGCGCATCGAGATCCGCCAGACGGCTCAGCACCCAGCGCTCCAGCGGCGGCATGTCCGCGGGGTTCTCGACGCGCTCTGCCTCGGTGAAGTCCGACAGAGACCCCAGCATGAAACGCATCGTGTTGCGCAGGCGGCGATAGCTGTCGGCCACGCCCTTGAGGATCTCGGGCCCGATCCGCTGGTCGGCCGTGTAGTCGGTCTGCGCCACCCACAGCCGAAGGATGTCGGCGCCATATTGCTTGATGACCTCGGCCGGCACGATGGTATTGCCGAGCGATTTGGACATCTTGTTGCCCTTTTCGTCCAGCGTGAAACCATGCGTGACCACGTTACGGTAAGGCGCGCGCCCCAGCGTGCCGCAGGCCTGCAGCATCGAGGAATGGAACCAGCCGCGGTGCTGGTCGGTGCCTTCCATGTAGACATCCGCGATACCGTCCTCGGTTCCGTCGGGGCGGTCGCGCAGAACGAAGGCGTGGGTCGATCCGGAATCGAACCAGACGTCGAGAATGTCGAAGACCTGTTCCCATTCGTCAGGGTTGTAGTCGCCGCCCAGGAACCTTTCCTTGGCGCCGGCCTTGTACCACGCGTCCGCGCCCTCGGCCTCGAAGGCTTCGAGGATGCGCGCGTTCACCTTCTCGTCCCGCAACAGGAAGTCCGGGTCGGTCGGCAGAGCGCCCTTCTTGACGAAGCAGGTCAGCGGCACACCCCAGGCACGCTGGCGCGACAGCACCCAGTCAGGCCGCGACTCGATCATGGAATACAGGCGGTTGCGGCCGCTTTGCGGCCACCATTTCACCAGCTTGTCGATCGAGTTGAGCGCGCGGGTGCGGATGGTGGTTCCCATCTCGTCATGCCCGTCGCCCACCGTCTTGTCGATGGCGACGAACCATTGCGGCGTGTTGCGGAAGATCAGCGGCGCCTTGGAGCGCCACGAATGCGGGTAGGAGTGCTTGACACGGCCGCGCGCGATCAGCGCCCCGCTTGCCACCAGCGCGTCGATGACACGCTTGTTGGCGTCGCCTTCCTTGCCCTTGTGGTTCATGATCTTGGCGCCGCCGAACAGCGGCAGGCTCTCGCGGAAAGAGCCGTCCTCCATCACGTTGTGGGTCATCTGCAGGCCGTGCTTGACGCCCAGCACGAAGTCGTCGGCACCGTGGCTGGGGGCCGTGTGGACAAAGCCTGTGCCGGCCTCGTCGGTCACGTGGTCGCCGGGCAGCAGGGGCACGTCATAGTCCCATTCGCCCTCACCGCCTTCGATCCCGCGGAAGGGATGGGCGCAGATCATCAGGTCGAGTTGCGCCCCGGTCACATCGCGCAGGCGCTTGAAGCCCTCGACGCGGGCCGCGCGGAACACGTCCTCGGCCAGCTTGTCGGACAGCAGGAACTGCTCGCCCACCTTGGCCCAGTTGTCCTCGGGGGCCTCGGTCACTTCGTAGAGGCCGTAGGACAGCTCGGGGTTGAAGGCCACGGCCCGGTTCGACGGGATGGTCCAGGGGGTCGTGGTCCAGATCACCACGTTCACGCCCAGAAGATCCGACCGCCCGCCGGTCGACTCGATGGCGCGGACCACCGGGAACTTGACCCAGATCGTATGGCTCTGGTGATCGTGGTATTCGACCTCGGCCTCGGCCAAGGCGGTCTTTTCCACCGGCGACCACATCACGGGCTTGGAGCCCTGGTAGAGTGTGCCGTTCATCAGGAACTTCATGAATTCCTCGGCGATCACCCGCTCGGCGTGGAAATCCATGGTCAGATAGGGATCGTCCCAATTGCCGGTCACGCCCAGGCGCTTGAACTCTTCGCGCTGGATGTCCACCCAGTGCTCGGCGAACTTGCGGCATTCCTGACGGAAGTCGTTGACCGGAACCTCGTCCTTGTCCTTGCCCTTCTGGCGATACTGCTCTTCGATCTTCCACTCGATCGGCAGGCCGTGACAGTCCCAACCCGGCACATAGCGCGCATCGAACCCCATCATCTGATGGCTGCGCACGATCATGTCCTTGATGGTCTTGTTCAGCGCGTGGCCGATATGCAGGTGGCCATTGGCGTAAGGCGGACCGTCATGCAGGGTGAACGGCTTGCGCCCGGCTTTCTCGCGCAGACGGTCATAGACCCCGATCCGTTCCCAACGTGCCAACCAGTCAGGCTCGCGCTTGGGCAGGCCCGCGCGCATCGGGAAATCGGTTTTCGGCAGGTTGAGCGTGTCTTTGTAGTCGAGTGCTTCACTGGTCGTGTCTGCGCACATGTCGGGTGTCCCTCGGGTTTTCTCGTGCGGAAGTAGGCGATCTGGCGGTGCGAGGTCTCAAACACCTTTGCCCGGCGTCTCAGGAAGTCAGAGCGCCGGGGATATAATTCGAATAATGATGGCCAGCCGTTCAAGCATGGCGGGCTTATAGGACGGCGACGCCTATTGGTCCAGAGGTTCCGACGCCTGCGGCGAATGGCGCAGCATCGCCCAGCGGTTGAGCCAGGCCAGACCGGCCAACGCCAGCCCCAATGCCAGCAGAGAAAACACACGGATCAGCCCGCCGAGACCGGAAATGTCGACAAGAAAGACCTTGGCGACCGCCAGACCGATCACCGCCAGCCCTGCCTTTCGCATCCGGTGCGAATGGCGCGCCAGAGACTGATAGAAAAGGGCTGCCCCGATCACCAGAAGAGCCAGGGTATAGGAGTAGAGTTCAGGCTGCGTCACGCCATTGCTTTCATGCATGCCCTCGGGGCCTTGCCAGAAATGCCGGATCGCAAGACCGAACCAGAAGACCGACAGCGCTACGGCCAGCGCGCCGCAGGCCTGTTTCATCCGCAAAGGCATTGATCCGATCCGCCATGCGGAGAAACCGATGACCAGCGAAGGCAGGAGGTAGGCCACCATCAGCGTATTCAGAACCGGCGGGCCCAGAACCGGCTCCGCGCCGAATTCCAACAGTGGGTTGGCCGCGGTCACGGCCGCGAACTCGGCCTCGCCGCCGGCAAGGGCAAAAACCACCGCCAGAATGATGCGAAACTCCTTCATCCTGCCGCCCAGTGCCCACCGCTGCACTTGGGCAAAGGCCAGCCCCAGCCAGATCACCGCGAACAGGCCCAATCCCCAGTGGCTGGTCTCAGCTTTCCCCGCCGCCAGGCTTTCCAACCAACGCAACAGCAGCAGGGACACAAGGAGGCCTCCTGTGGACCAGGCCGCGCTTTCCAGCATCAGCTTGGCCAAGGGGCGCGCAAGCGGAAGCACCAGCCAGAGCGCAAGGACGAAACCGATCAAAGTGCCGCCATAGGCCAGCAGCATTTCCGGCAGCGGCGCATCCTCTGCCCAATCCAGCCCCGGATCCAGCACCAGGCGGAAACCCAGCGTCACTACGCCGACGTAAATGAACCAGCTCATCGGGGGCAGCGTGAATTTCCGGTCCAGCGCCGCCGCCATCGCCACGGTCACCGCCAAGGCGACCGTCAGCGCGGCGGAACTCAGCACGATGATGCAGGCGAAGGCCAGGCAGGACAGTGCGGACAGCGTGGCGAGCGCCGACCTCATCCGCGCCTCGCCATCCGCGTGAGCGAAACGCTCGGTCAACACGACCATCAACGCTCCGAGAGCCAGCGCGTGCAGCGCCCAGGGATATGGCCCGATCACTCTGGCGGGCACCCAACCGAGTTCGAGCATGATCGCAAGGGCCGGCGCGAAAACCGCCGCCGCCCCGGCCCAGATCGCTGCCGTTGCCCCCGCGCGGAACGAGCGCCACGCCGCTAGCACAGATAACAGCGCCGCAAGTGCCACAAGCGCAGTCACCAACATCGGATAATCGGCCTCTGGCGTTTCCGCATAGGTGGTTGCGAAACGCAAATAAGCGGCGCCGCCCTCGATGCCCTGGACGAGAACCACCCACAAAAGCCCCGCCGCCGGAAACAGAGTCGCGTCCTGCAAGGCCCGTGCGCTGCTGGCCCATAGGACCAGGGCAATGGTCAGCCCGGACAACAGAACAACCGCCAGCAGGAATGCGGCTTCGCTGTCGCCCCCGCTCAGGGACACGATGGCGGAACTGGCCATGACCGCGCCAAATGCCAACCGTGTCGGGAACTCCGGCCAGGGGTCGCCCTTTTTGCGAAACACCATCTCGGCCACCATGCTGCCGCCATGGTCAGGCACCAGCCGGCGCGCGGGCACTGTGATCGCGGCCAGTGCGAGCAGCACCGCAAAGACCGCGTGCTCCGCTTCGGTCGCAGGCGCCCACAAGGCCAGCAGCCACGCCGCCGCATAGGCTCCGACCAGTGTCAGAACCGAGATCCATGCCCAGCGCCGCACTGTGTCAATGCCCATCCCCAGCAGCGCAACGATCAGGAAATAGGCATAGAGCCAGGACGGCTCATCCGAGGATCCGCCTACGAGGAACGGCGCGGCATAAGCGCCGATCAGGCCAACTGCGGCCAGCAGCGGCCCGTGATACCATCCAAGAACCAGACCCAATAGCGCAATCGCCATCATGCCCGTCAACGTCGGCTCCGGTCCGATCAGGCCGTAAAGCTGACGTGCCGCCAGAACGCCGCCGAACAGGGTGACAATACCCGCCCCCGAAAAGACCGAGGGCAAGTAGGCCGTGCTTGAGGTTTCATCATCGCCGAACCGGCGGCGCACCACCTCGCCCGCCGCGATCAACACCGCACCGAAGGTCAGGGCGGCAAAGACCCGGGCTGTCGGGGACAACAGCCCCTTCTCGACCCCATATTGCACCAGGAAAATCCCGGCCAGCGCCAGAGACAGGGCCGACACGGCGTAAAACCAGTTCTCCCGCAACCACCTGCCCAAGGCGCTGATCCGCTCCTGCCTGAAGACAACGGCGCGTGGCGGTGAGGCCGGAGCACTCACGGTCGCGACGGCTTCCTGCCCCGCTTCGACCACCGGCTCTGCCGGTCGCACTTGCGCCCAAGGCCCTGTCCTCGCAGGTTCTTCGGCCCGTTCAGGCACCGATCCGGAATCCCCGGCCGTTTTCGGGCTTGGTGTCGCCTCAGTTCCGCTTGCAGGCACTGCGGCAGGCCGCAATTCGGCAAGTCGCTGCTCAAGTTCCGAGATGCGCCGCCTCAAGCGCGATTGACCAATCAGAAGAAAAACGATTGCCGCAGGGATGGCCAGAACGGCCAAGCCGACCAGAACCAGAACAAGCAGCGATTCCACACCCAGCCTCCGCGCAACTCTTGATGAAGTCTAAGGCCAATGGTCGAAGCCATACACACCGGAAAATCCACAAGTGCTGGAGCGTTGCCGCGGCTCCACAGACCTGCCCGCGCCGCCGGTTCATATCTGGAACAGTGACCCGACGCCAAATGCGATCAGTGCTGCCACTCCGCCGATCAGCAGTGTCTCGATGCCGGAACGCCACCAAGGCTCGAGCGACCAACGGCTCTTCAGCGCGCCGATGGCAAAAAAGACCCCCATGGTCACCCAGGCAGATATCGTGAAAGCGTGCTCCAGGCCGAACAGGAAAGGCAGCAACGGGATCATCCCGGCGACGAGAAAGGCAAGAAACGTTGCGACAGCGGCCTTCATCGGATGGGGGTCGACGCTACCCAGCCCGTATTCGCCTTCGAGCATCAGGTTGATCCAGTTTTCCCGATTGGCGGTAATGGCGTCGGTGGCGTCCTCGAGCACCGGGCCATCCAGCCCCTTTTGCGTCAGAATCTCACGTACCTCGCTGCGCTCTCCGTCCGGGTAGAGCGCAATGTGCCTCTCTTCGATGGCCCGGAGGCGGCGGATGTTGTCGAGCTCGGCCTTGGTGCCCGAATAGTTGCCAGCGGCCATCGAGAATCCGTCAGCCAGCACATTGGCGATGCCAAGCGCCACGATGACGAAGGGCGACAGCCCGGCCCCGGCCACCCCGGCGACGATGGCAAAAGTGGTCACAGACCCATCGATCCCGCCATAGATGACATCCCGCAACACGCCGCGACCCGGCGGCGCGTTGATCCGATCCACGATCTCCTGTTCGCTGTGGCCGTGATCCGCCATGGCAATCTCCCGCGCTTGTTCTCGATCCTGCTCGATCAGGACGAAAGGGGCCTTGCGTCAGATCAATCCTTTGAAAACAAACCGCCCAGCGCGCGTTTGACGATACCCCTGACCGAGGGCTTGTGCCGCGCCGAGAAGGGCAACGGGCGACAGACCTCCATCGCCGCAACACCGACCCGCGCGGTCAGAGCCCCGTTGACCAGCCCCTCGCCGAACCGGCGGGACAGCTTGCCCAGGATCGAACCGCCAAGAACCGGTTCCAGCATGTCGTCGCCCACGGCAACGGCTCCGGTCGCGACCAGATGCACGAAGACCGCGCGCGTCAGGCGCCAGCTGCCGATGAACCCGGTGCGCCCGCCGTAGATCTCGGCGATCCGGCGGATCATGCGCAGCGACGCCGCCAGCGCGGTCAAAACGTCGGCCAGCGCCAAGGGCACCAGCGCCGTCACGGTCGCGACCTGCCGCGCGGCGGCCTCGACCTCGCGGCTGGCGGCGGCATCCAGCGGTGACAACAGCTCGTCTTCGGTGAGATTCAGAAGGGCTGCGGCGTCAAACTGATCCCCGGCCCTCTCCCGCAGCCGCTCGCTGCCCCAGCGGGTGTCCTCGCGCCCGCGGTAGAAGGAAAGCAACCGATCACTCACCACGCGCGCCTGCGCCAGATCCTCGTCCACCAGCGCCGCATCGGCGGCCCGACGCAACCCATCCACGCGCGACAGCCGGCCGATCGCAGCCAACTCACGCGCCACCAGCGCGAGAACAACCAGGACCAGGGCCACCAACAGCCCGGTGACGATTCCTCCAAGGATCGGGGCCCGGGTCAGCAGCGAGGCGGCGAAGTCCCACGCCCAAACCGAGACAGCGGCACCGATCACGGCCAGAGCCAGACCCCAGAACCACTTGGTCAAGGCAGACGGTTTGTGCGCCACCACCCTTGCCGCCGCCTGCATCGCCTGCCCCTGCGGCGCCGCCGCATCAGGCACAGGCGGTGCCTGCGCAACGCTTGGCGCGGGCTGCGCTTCACCTTCGAGGTCTATCAGAACCGGACCGTTGGTCATTGGCCGCCCCCCTCCCTGTTCCAGACATAGGTGACGTCCGGCAGGTTTTCATCGTTGCCGGCCCCGTCGCTGCGCCCGGTCTCGACGAAACCGTTTCGCTCGTAAAAACGCCGCGCCGCCGCGTTGGCCTCGAACACTTTCAGGATCAACCGCGCGCGTTTCGCCTTGGCATCGTCCAGCAGCCTGCGCCCGATCCCCTGCCGACGTGCCCGGGCCGACAGGTACAGTGCGCAGATCTCCTGTTCGTCCCTTGCAAGGAACCCCAGGATCTCGGCACCCTGTTCGGCAACCGTCACCCAGCCCCGGTCGATCATCGTGCCGCAGAAAGCTATGGTTTCCGCCCTCGAGTGCAACTCCGGCATCCAGTCTTTCTCGCGTGCGAAACCATGCAGGATTTCGCCGGTCGTCCCGGCATCGGTGCTGCGCGCCTGTCTGAGTATCACACTCATAGCTGGTCCCCGATCAGGAACTGCATCGCACGGTCCAGCCGGATGTGCGGCGGCCCGTCACCGGGTTGCAGGGTCAGGGCCGCAGGCGCGAAGGCCATGAAACCGTAATCCTCGCAAAGCCAGTCCCTGGCGCCGTTTCTGGCCGGCCCCAGCAGGTGCGCGGGGTCTTCCGGCAAGGCGCCGGGGTAGAAGGCGGCCTGTTTGCCGCTTTCCAGCAGCGTTCCCCTTACACAAGGCAGATCCTGCCCGTTATGCGAGCGGATCTCTTCGGTGGTCGCGCGAAGCGCCGCGATGGACAAGGCGGCCGCCTCGGCCCCGGCGAACCGGGCGCGATCCCGCGCGTCGCGCGTCAACGCCTCCATGATCGCCGTCAGTTTCGGGTGCTGCAGGTGATGCAGGTGATCCGCCTTGGTGGCGGCGAACAGGATCTTTTCGACCCGCTTGCCGAGCAGCAACTGGGTCAGCCACGCGTTCCGGCCCGGGCGGAAGGCCGCGAGGATATCCGCCATCGCCCGGCGCATGTCCTCGACCGCTTGCGGCCCCTTGTGAATGGCGCCCAGCGCATCCACCAGCACCACCTGCCGGTCGATGCGGGCGAAGTGGTCGCGAAAAAACGGCTTCACCACCTGCGATTTGTAGGCATCAAAGCGCCGCTCCATCTCGCGGTGCAGCGACTTGCGGCGAGACGGGCTGGCCACGGGAAGCGGCGCGAAAGTCAGAACGGGCGACCCGGCAAGATCGCCCGGCAGCAGGAAGCGCCCCGGTGTGCAGTCGTAGAAACCGGCATCGCGCGCGGTTTCGAGATAGGCGGTGAACGACCGCGCCAGGTTCTGCGCCGCCGGTTCGTCATGGGGGCCATCTGGATCGACGCCCGACGCCTCCTTCAGAAACCCCTCGGCTTCGGGGCGGGGTTCCATCCGGGCCAGCGTCTCGGCCGACCAATCGTCATATGACTTGTCCAGCAGACCCAGATCCAGCAGCCACTCTCCGGGATAATCCACGATGTCCAGATGGATGGTCCGTGGCCCCTGCAACCCGGCCAGCAGGCCCGAGGGCCGGACCCGCAGCGACAGGCGCAGTTCCGAGACCGCCCGAGTGCTCTCGGGCCAATGCGGTGCGGGTCCGGTCAGCGCGGCAAGATGGGTCTCGTAGTCGAAACGAGGGACAGTGTCGTCGGGCTGCGGCTGAAGATAGGCGGCCAGAATCCGCCCCTCCTGCTCCGCCACCAGCCCCGGCATCCGGCCCCGGTCCAGCATGTTCGCCACCAGCGAGGTGATGAACACCGTCTTGCCCGAGCGCGCGAGCCCCGTGACGCCCAACCGGATCACCGGCTCGAACAACGCCTCGGACACCCGGTCGCCCACGGATTCGACGCCGCGCACAAGGGAGTCTGCCAGTGTTGAGATGACCAAGTCGCTGCCCCGCCCGTTTCGTTTCCCCCAAGATAGGAAGGGGTTGGCCCGGTTGCCAGTTCTTTTGGCCAGCGCGGTCTTGCCGCGCCCCGCCGCGCGCGATACCAGCACCTCATGCCACGTTACGCGTTGAAAGTTGAATATCAGGGCGCGCCCTTTGCGGGCTGGCAGCGTCAGAAAGAGCTGCCATCGGTGCAAGGGGCGATCGAAGAGGCACTCTCGCGCCTGGAACCGGGGCCGCACACCATCGCGGCCGCCGGACGCACGGATGCGGGCGTTCATGCCTTGGGACAGGTCGCCCATTGCGACCTGAGCAAGGAATGGGATCCGTTCCGCCTGTCCGAGGCGTTGAACTATCACCTCAAGCCGCAGCCCGTCGCGATCCTGGCCGCCGCGCGAGTCGAGGACGACTGGCACGCGCGGTTCAGCGCCATCGAGCGGCAATACCTGTTCCGCATCCTGATCCGCCGCGCCCCGGCAACGCATGACAAGGGTCAGGTCTGGCAGATTGGCCACCCGCTGGATGTCGAGGCAATGCAGGCCGGTGCCGACATGCTGATCGGGCGGCACGATTTCACGACCTTCCGCTCGTCGATCTGCCAGGCGGCCAGTCCGGTAAAAACCCTGGATGAACTGCGGGTCGAGCGGGCCGAAGGTCTGTCCGGCCCCGAGGTTCATTTCCACGTCCGCGCCCGGTCGTTCCTGCACAACCAGGTGCGTAGTTTCGTCGGCACGCTGGAACGCGTTGGCGCGGGTGCATGGACACCCGAGGATGTGCGCGACGCACTTGAGGCCGCCGACCGCGCGGCATGCGGGCCGGTCTGCCCACCACAGGGGCTTTACCTCGCGCGTGTGGGCTATCCGGACGATCCGTTCGCCTGACACACAGCGGGGTCAGTCGGGCGGGAACAGAACCAGCGTCTGCAGGGCCGTGGCAACCGGCCCCTGCGTGTCATAAAGAACTGCCTGCGCCATGCCGATGCCGTTTTCGTGCCAATGCGAAACCGAGTCGGAGGCCAGCCAGTCTGAGACCGGTTCCCGGTGGATATGGACCGACAGGTCGGTGTTCATGAACCCCATCTCGGTCGGCGGCACGTTCCACGAAATGCCGTTGCCGCAATCGGCAAGCGGGCACAGAGACTGCACCGGAGAAGGGACCTCGCCCTCCAGCAAGGGGGGCGTGCGCATCCAGATCGTTTTCGGCCCGGCACCCTTGTCCTCGCCATGCGGATAGGCGACCTCGACGAAATCGGGAAAAGCAGGCAAACCGTGCCGCGTCTGCCGGATCGGGAACTGGCCCGGCCGGGCATCTTCGAAACGCGGGGACGGCACCTGCGCGGTGGGCACCTTTCCCAGTTCCTTGCGAACCAGATGCATCGTCGTGGCCGTGACGCAGAGCGTGCCATCGAGGTCGTGCACCGTGGCCCGCGTCGTGGCCAGCGTCCGCGTATGGCGCACGGTTTCGGCAGAGACCTTGAGCCCCGTCAGCGGCAAGGGGCGCAACACGTCCAGCGTCAGCCGGGTCAGCATCTTGTCGGGGCCGACCTCCCGTTCCGCTGCCCGGGCGACCAGCCCGGTCACCGGCCCCGCATGGCAGTGGTCCGGCGACCACGGACCGCGCACCGGATCATTGCCGACGAAAACGCCGTCGGGACGCAGGTGGAAATAGGCTTCGCGAGGCTGTTCCGTTCCCATCGTGGCCGCCTGGAGTCAGACTTTCTCCTGAGTGTACTTCTTCAACTCGGTGCGGGCCACCTGCCGGCGGTGAACCGCATCGGGGCCGTCGGCCAGCCGCAGCGTCCGCACATGGGTCCAGGCGATGGCCAGCGGCGTATCCTGGCTGACGCCCGCACCGCCGAACATCTGCACCGCCTCGTCGATCACCTTGAGCGCCACGCGCGGCGCGACCACCTTGATCTGGCTGATCCACGGCGCCGCCGCCCGCGCATCCCCCTGATCCATGTACCACGCGGCCTTGAGGCACAGCAGGCGGGCCATCTCGATCTCCATACGGCATTCGGCGATGATGTCATAGTTGGCGCCCAGTTGCGCCAGCTTCTTGCCGAAAGCCTCACGCTCGAGCGACCGCTTGCACATCCGCTCCAAGGCGATCTCGGCCTGGCCGATCGCACGCATGCAGTGGTGAATCCTGCCGGGTCCAAGGCGGCCCTGAGCGATCTCGAACCCGCGGCCTTCGCCCATCAGGATGTTCTCGACCGGCACCCGGACATTGGTGAAACGGATATGCATGTGCCCATGCGGCGCGTCGTCGTGGCCGTAAACTTCCATCGGACGCAGGATCTCGATACCCGGCGTATCGGCCGGCACCACGATCATCGACTGGCGCTTGTGCTTGGGCAGATCGTCGCCGCCGGTTTTGACCATCACGATATAGACCTTGCAGCGCGGATCGCCCGCACCCGACGACCACCATTTCTCGCCGTTCAGGACATATTCGTCGCCATCGCGCACACAGGACATGGAAATGTTGGTGGCATCCGACGAGGCCACGTCGGGCTCGGTCATCAGGTAGGCCGAGCGGATCTCGCCCTCGAGCAGCGGCTTGAGCCACTGTTCCTTCATCTTCTCGGTCCCGTAGCGTTCGAACACCTCCATGTTGCCGGTATCGGGGGCCGAGCAGTTGAACACCTCGGCACCCAGCGGGGTCTTGCCCATTTCCTCGGCGAAATAAGCGTATTCCACCGTGGTCAGTCCAAAGCCCTTGTCGCTGTCGGTCAGCCAGAAATTCCACAAACCTTCGGCCTTGGCCTTTGCCTTGAGCCCTTCGAGGATCTCGGCCTGACGCTCGGTATATTGCCAGCGGTCCCCTTTGCCGATCTCGGTCTGGTATTCTTCTTCCAGCGGCATGATCTCGTTGCGCACCATGTCCGCAACCCGCTGAAGCAGCTTGCGGTTCTCCTCCCGCATCGCGAATGTCATGTCCATGAAACTGTCTCCTCCAATCGGCAAACCGAACTTTGCCTTTGCCGAGAGGATGACTTAGCTGAGCGGGCAAAGTCTAGCTGCGTGACGGGACGTCACGGACAGGAAAATGAAGGAGAGGCCGCCGGATGGCGCTTTTGATCGAAACCGGAATCTCGGGGTGGATGACTGATGCCGAAATCGCCAAGGCCGTGCGAGAGGTCGCGCCGCAGGAGGATGTGCGCACGCCCGAGACCTTGGGCGACCCGTCTGAAATCACCATGATGGCGGTTTCCACCTTGAAGGCAGAGCGCGTGGCGCAGATGCCCAACCTGCAACTGGTTCAGAAACTGGGCGCAGGGGTGGAGACCATCGTGCGCAACCCGGCCCTGCCGGCCCATGTGCGCGTGACCCGCCTGAAACCGGACGATCCGGCGCGCGAAATCGCCGAGTGGTTTCTGGCATACATCCTGCGCGCCCATCGCAACATGCCCCTTCACGAGGAAGAACAGAGCAAGGCGGCGTGGAGCCCGGTTGCGCCGAAATACACGCCCGGTACCGTCGTCGGCGTTCTGGGCCTGGGCCATATCGGCGGGCGAACCGCACGGATGCTGCGCGATATCGGGTTTCAGGTCAAAGGCTGGAGCCGGAGCGCGAAAGAAATCGAAGGCGTCGAGTGCCATCATGGCGCGGACGCCCTGCCCGCTCTGCTGGGCCAGTGCGATCACGTCTGCGCCATTCTGCCCTCGACCCCCGAAACCGTGGGCCTGTTCGACGCAAGGCTGTTGTCCGCGATGAAGCCCGGCAGCCAGTTGCTGAACGCCGGACGCGGCGATCTGATCGACGAGGCGGCCCTGATCGAGGCGCTCGATGCCGGAACGCCTGGTCATGCCGTTCTCGACGTGCTGAGCGAGGAACCCCTGCCTGCGGACAACCCGCTGTGGCGGCATCCGCGCGTGACCCTCACGCCCCATGTCTCGGGCTGGCATCTGGGCGACGCGATGAAGGACGTGGCCGAGAATTTCCGGCGCCTCAGCGCCGGAGAGCCGCTGTTGCACGAAGTGGATCGCCAGCGCGGATATTGAGGGCGATGCCCGGGAAAGTCAGCTGATAAAGTCCTTGTATCCGGCCTCGTCCATGTAGTCGTCCATCGGGGACAGGTCCGATGCCTTGATCTTGAAGAACCACGCGTCGCCGGTCGGGTCCTCGTTAACCAGGCCGGGATTGTCGGTCAGCACCTCGTTGACCTCGACGATCTCGCCATCCAGAGGGGCGAGGATATCCGACGCGGCCTTGACGGACTCGATCACCACGATCTCGTCATCCTTGCTGACCTCGGTGCCCACTTCGGGCAATTCGACGTAAACCACTTCGCCAAGCTGTTCCGCCGCATGCGCGGTGATACCCACCGTCACCACGTCGCCGTCAGCCTCAAGCCATTCATGTTCTTCGGTGTATTTCATGGCCTTCTTCCCCTCAGGTCCCTGTGTCCTTTGAATTGATTGCGCGCCCTGTTCGCGGGTGGGCCGCGCTCATCGGGGCTCATGAACTCTGAATAGAGGATTATTCTGCGCGGTCAAAACGTTATTGGCAGCATGGGTATCTCAAGGCGTCAGAATCCAGTTTCCGCTGGCATCGAGGCACCGGCGCGTCCGGATTTCCCGGCTCTCGCCGCTGCCCGCGGGCACGATGATATGTTGCAGGTGGGCACAATCCCCGCGCATCTCCCGCACCCGCACCGTGCCTTTCGATCCGGTATCCGGGTTCGACCAAGAGGCCTCTTGCCCTGCTGCCGGCCGGCCCTTGGCGAAAAGCGAGGCCGCCGCCGCGCTCTGCATCTCGAAGTCCGCCGGGCTCAGCCCCAATTCGGCGACGATTCGGGACAGCGGCTTGGCCTGCCCCATGGGCGCCGCTCCAAGAACGGTCAGCCCCATCAAGAATGAACAGACCCAAACCCTCATGTCTTCCTCACGTCATTGAAAGTCATTTTCCCGCAAGGCTATCGCCTTGCTTGCCGTTTGTCCAAACGCTTGGCGCAATCTTCAAATAATCCCGAACAAACCTATCCGCCCCCCGCCGCTAGGAGCGTCCCGACTTACCGCGCATATTGCCGGAAGAAAGCAAAGAGGCACCCGATGACGAACCCCTCATACTATGCGCCGACCGGCGGGCATCCGGGGCAGGAACAACTGCTGACCGACCGCGCCATGTTCACCGAGGCATATGCGGTAATCCCGAAAGGCACGATGCGCGATATCGTGACAAGCTTTTTGCCCTTCTGGGAAGGCACCCGGCTGTGGGTTCTGTCGCGCCCCTTGAGCGGTTTTGCCGAGACCTTCTCGCAATACATCATGGAAGTTCAGCCCGGCGGCGGCAGCGACCGCCCGGAAACCAACCCCGAGGCCGAGGGGGTCATCTTTGTCGTCGAGGGCGCCGTCACCCTGACCATCGGCGGCAACCTGCATGTTCTGGAGCCGGGCGGCTATGCCTACATCCCGCCCGGCAGCGAATGGACCCTGCACAACCGTGCCGGCCCGGTGGCCCGTTTTCACTGGATCCGCAAGGCCTATGAGGCGGTGCCCGGCCTGCCCGTCCCCGACCCGATCGTCACCAACGAACGGGACATCACCCCGACGCCAATGCCCGGAACCGAGGGACGATGGGCCACCACACGCTTCGTCGATCCGGCGGATCTGCGGCATGACATGCATGTCACCATCGTCACCTTCGAACCCGGCGGCGTCATCCCCTTCGCCGAGACCCACGTGATGGAACACGGGCTTTACGTGCTGGAAGGCAAGGCGGTCTATCGGCTCAACCAGGACTGGGTCGAGGTCGAGGCAGGTGATTACATGTGGCTGCGTGCCTTCTGCCCGCAGGCCTGTTACGCCGGCGGTCCGGGGCGGTTTCGCTATCTTCTCTACAAGGACGTGAACCGCCACATGCCGCTTTCGATCGCGCGCCGTTGACCGGGAAAATCCGATGAAAACTCGTCCCCGAGACGCAGCACTTCACAGAACGCCCGGTTTCTGCTCAAATCCATCCAGAGATTTGAGTGATACTGGAGATTGTTCGATGAACCCCCACAGAACGATGACGATACTTGCTGTATTGGCCGCTCTTGCAACCGCCAGCGCGAGCCCGGTCATGGCAAAGGAAGAAACGAAAACGGTTAATGTCATGAGCCGGACCTGGGCCGTGACCCAGGTGTCGGACGAGCCGGTTGTCTATCGCGCGACGCGCGACAACAACAACCTCAATCCGTTCGGACCGCCGCCGCGCCTGCGCACCACCCAAGCCATCGCCGCCATTCAGCAGGCGACCGGCTGCACGGTGATCCGGTCCAGCATGTACCAGAACATTTCCGGCCAGTTCTTCTCGCAGGTCGTTTGCAACTGATTTGCTGGCGCGACGGGCATTGAGGTCGTCAGGCCTCCCTGCCATAGCTTGCGCATGAAACTCGCAATCAACGGATTCGGCCGTATCGGCCGCACGATCCTGCGGCAGGTTCTCGCTCTGCCCCGGGAAACGGATATCGAGCTGGTGCAGATCAACGACATCGCGCCGCTCGAAACCTGTGCCTATCTGTTCCAGTATGACAGCACCTTCGGCCCCTACCCGGGCAAGGTCGCGGCAGGAAACGAGGTTCTGATCGTTGACGGCCGCTCGATTCCCGTCACCCACAGCCCCGATCTGGCGCGTGTGGACCTGTCCGAAGTGGACGTGCTGCTGGATTGCACCGGCGTTGCCCGGACCTCTGACGTGGCAAGCCGAGGGCTGACGGCAGGCGCGGGCAAGGTGCTGATATCGGGGCCGTCACCGGCTGCGGAAACCACCATCGTGCTGGGTGCGAACGAGGATCAGTTGGGCAATGCCCGGATCGTGTCGAATGCGTCCTGCACCACCAATGCGCTGGCGCCGCTGGCCAAGGTGATCGACGAGATCGGCGGCATCGCCTCAGCGCACATGACTACGATCCACTGCTATACCAACAGCCAACCCATGGTGGACGCCCCGCGCGGCGATCTGGCCCGGTCGCGCGCCGGTGCCCTGTCGATGGTGCCCACGACCACCAGCGCCACGCATCTGATCGACGAAGTTCTGCCGCATCTGGCTGGCCGCATCTCTGGCGCGGCGGTGCGGGTGCCCACGGCCAGCGTGTCCGCGGTGGATCTGGTGGTGCAGCTCGAGCGCGGCACGAGTCCCGAGACGTTCGAGAAGGCGCTGCGAAAGGCGGCCAAGGCCTCACCGGTGCTGGGCTGGACCGATCAGCCGCTGGTCTCATCCGATCTGCGCGCCCGGCCCGAGTCGTTGATCATCGCCGGCCCCGAGACCCGCATGACCGGCGACCGGCAGGTTCGCGTCTTTGGCTGGTATGACAACGAATGGGGCTTTTCGGCCCGGATGCTGGATGTTGCCCGGCTGATGGTCGGCAACTGAGCGACTCGGGTCAGCCCGCCAGAACTTCGCAAGGCTGGTCGAACCAATATTCCTCGAGATTGGCGCCCTCGCCGATCCGGTCGACGACCGCGAAAAGCCCCGGCGCGCGCAGCGGGGTCAGACCCCCGTGCCGCGTTCCGCGGTGGTAGTTCACGGCCTGCCCTGCCTCGGTTACGAAGGCACGAGGGCGATCCGACCGCCGTCATCAGGGGTGACAATCACCAGGAACGGTTGATAGGTCATCGGGATGAGCGCCTGACTGCCCTCAGGGTGCCGCTCGACCATCTCCAGCCGGTGGGGCAACGCGCGCGGGTTGGCGTCGAACAGGCTGAGACCGGCGCGGCCATCGGCAAAGTCGAGACGGGCGCGATCGTGATAGCGCCCGCACTGGCCCCGGTTGATGATCTTGTCCGGCTCGCCCGAAGTGTCGATCAGGTCTCCGAACGGCGCAAAGGCCGCGGCCGAGATCGGCTCGATGAGGACTTTCCGGCTCATGAGGGCAACAGATCCCGCAGGCGGATCTCGGCGATTCGCTCGACCTGACGGCAGGCCTCGGCGAATTCAGTCACGCGGTCATGGTCGATGCCGCGCCGCCCGCCAATGTCACCGTCATGGGGCCTGAGGACCGCGCGGCGATCACCCGTTGGTATCGCAACGCCGACCTCTGACCCGAGCGTGCCCAAGCCGCCTCAAGCAGCAGCGATTCTGCCCGTGCCCGGTCAAAAAACTTTTCATCGGATCAATCTGCTGGTCTAACTCATACGCATGGAGCCGTGAAAATTACAGGCAGCGGGTACCAGTTGAAAGTTGAGGCAGATTGGAGCCGTGTCATGTCGACGAGTGGGCCAGCGAGAGCAGCAAAGGCTTGGGCCGCCGCTCTTTTGACTGCCTTGGTCCCGCAATCGGCGCTCGCCCTGGAAACCGTGCTGTCCGCACCCGGAGCGCCGCCGGATCTGGTCAAACGCATGACGGAAACGTCCTCTGTCATGACCGCGGACGCGCGGGGGCTGGATACACCGATCGAAATCCTGTCTGCCGCCTCTTCCGACTATCGGACATTGGTGCAAATCCTCTATGATGAGGGCTATTTCAGCCCGGTCGTCAGCATCCGCCTGGACGGACGGGAAGCGGCAGAGATCGACACGCTGAATCTGCCGAACCAGATCAACCGCGCCACGATCACCGTCCAGACGGGGCCGACCTTTACCTTCGGCACGGCAATCGTCGCCCCAGTGGCAGCCGGAACCGAACTGCCCGAAGAGTTCGCCACGGGAAAACCCGCCACGACAGGCGTTCTGCAGGACGCGGCCCGCGCCGGAGTGCAGGGGTGGAAAGAGGCAGGCCACGCCAAGGCCGAAGTCGGCAGTCAGAGGATCACCGCGCGCCACGCGCAGGCGCGGCTGGATGCCGAGATCGACCTTCATCCCGGCCCGCGACTGACCTTCGGCACAATGCACATCCAGGGCGGCACGGATGTCCGCCCCGAGTCGATCCAGAAGATTGCCGGGTTTCCCACCGACGAGGTCTATTCCCCCGACAAGGCCAAGCAAGTCGGAACCCGTTTGCGCCGCACGGGCACATTCAACGTGGTGACTCTGGTCGAGCATGAAACGCCGAACCCCGATGGATCGCTGGATTTTGATGCGACCTTCGAGGATCTGCCCAAGCGGCGCCTGACATTCGGTGCCACGCTGTCCTCTCTCGAAGGACTGGATATCAGCACCACCTGGACGCATCGCAACGTGGCAAGGCGGGCGCAGAGGTTCCGGTTCGAGGCAACCATCCGGAATATCGGGGGCACCGAGGACATCGATGGCCGGTTCGGGATTCGCATGGATCAGCCCGATCGCCTCGGACCGGACGACAGCACGTTCTACACGGCATTTCTCGAGCGCCGGAACACCACGCATTACAACGTCAGCATTGCCACCGTGGGTTATGGTGCAAGGCGGGTGTTCTCGGACCGGCTCTATGCCGAGGCCTATGGCGGGCTCTATTTCTCGAACTCGGACGACGCCTATGGCTCGGAAAGGAAATTCAACTACCTGATCGTTCCGTTCCGCTCGGAATGGGACCAGCGCGACAGCAAGATCAGCGCCACCTGCGGGTACTACCTGGATGCGCAGATCATGCCGTTTCTGGGGTTCTCGGGGACCGACCACGGGCTTCGGCTGTTCTTTGACGGGCGCGGTTACTGGGATCTGGGAACCGGCGGTCGCCTCGTGCTGGCCGGACGGGTTCAACTGGGGTCGGTCATCGGCCCGCCGGCGGACGGCGTCACACCGGATTTCCTGTTCTTCTCGGGCGGTGCCGGGACGGTTCGCGGCCAGCCCTTCGAAAGCCTCGGCATCCCGGTCGGAACAGGCGTCGCAGGCGGACGCTCATTCCTTGGTCTGTCCGGCGAGGTTCGCGGGCGGGTGACCGACAAGCTGTCGCTCGTGGGGTTTTATGATTTCGGAACGGTGGACACCTCGGCGTTCATCGGCAGCGATGCAGAATTTCACGCCGGGGCCGGTCTGGGGGCGCGTTATGATCTGGGCGGGTTCGGGCCGATCCGCGTCGATCTGGCCTTTCCCGTTCAGGGAGACACCGGCGAAGGGTTCCAGTTCTACATCGGCATCGGGCAAGCATTTTGACACGCCGGATCGCATATCCACTCCTGATCGTCTTGATGGCGGTTGCTCCGCCTGCCCTTGCTCAGGAGAACGAGGAGGAAGGCGGTGGCCTGCTGATCGACTTCCTGGAGAACACGTTGTCCGGCGACCAGCGCAACGTGTCGGTCAAGGGGCTTCAAGGCGCATTGAGTGCACGCGCAACCATCGAAGAGATCTCGGTGGCCGACGACGAGGGCGTGTGGTTGACCATCCGAAACGCCGAGTTGGACTGGAACCGCCTTGCATTGATCCGTGGACGGTTTTCGGTGAATGCGCTGGCCGCCGAGGAAATCCTGATCGCGCGCACGCCGGGGAAAACCACGGCCGAAGAGCCTTTGCCCTCCGCGGAAACCCAGCCATTCCAATTGCCCGAACTGCCAGTGGCGATCGAGATCGGGGAAATCCGAGTTGATCACCTTGTCCTGGACGAACCAGTGATCGGCCTGGCCGCCGACTTGGGTGTCAACGGGGCGCTCGTGCTGGCAGACGGCACACTTGACACCAATCTGGGTGTCACTCGTCTGGATCGCCCCGGAGACACGATCGGCATGACCGCCCGTTTCCAGAACGAAAGCAGCCAGATCGAACTGGACCTGCAGGTGAACGAACAAGCCGGTGGGCTGATTTCGACAGCCCTCAGGATACCGGACCAACCCTCGCTGCAAGTGACCGCCAAAGGCGAAGGGCCGGTCACCGACTTCACCGCCGACATCTCGGTGAGCACCGACAAAACCGAACGGATCGCCGGACAGGTGCGCCTGCGCGAGGCGTCGCTTGCTGGCGGGAGCGAAGAGGCGAAGGGGATCGCCTTCACCGGTGATGTCAGCGGAGACGTGACGCCGTTTCTGGCCGCTGACCTCGATGCCTTTTTCGGGACTGAAACCCGGCTGTTCGTGGATGGCCGAACCGGCCCGGACGGGCTGATCGTCGTATCTGACGCGGACATCACCTCGGACGCGCTGAAACTGGAAGGCGAGGTGAGGCTGGCTGCTGGCACGCTTGAGAAAGCCGCCCTTCAGGCCCGCGTGACCCCGCCTGCAGGTGAAAGCGTCGTGCTGCCGGTTGCCGGCGGGCAAACCTCGGTCGGCGCGGCCCAGGTCTCGGGCCTGTTCGACCAGGCAACCGGCAATACCTGGGATGTCAGCGTGACGGCGGACGACTACCGCTCGCCCGACATACAGCTGGACCACGCCTTGCTCACGGCACAGGGGACGCTGCAACAAGGCGAGACATTGCAGCTGGGGGGCGATCTACAACTCGCCGCCAGCGGTGTCGAAATGGCCGATCCGAATTTGAACTCGGCGCTCGGGAGCCGGATTTCTCTGGACGGCCAGTTCAGACTGCGAGACGATGGCACGCTTGAGGTTGCCGGGCTGGAACTGGTGGGGACCGATTATGCCCTCGAAGCCGATGCCACGATCGACGGTCTGGACCGCGGATTTCATGTCGATGGGACCGCATCGCTTGAGGCGTCGGATCTTTCGCGCTTCTCTGGACTGGCGAAAACGGATCTGGCGGGATCGGTCGCGGCGCATGTTGATGGCGAGGCCACCCCGTTGGAAGGCAGCTTTGACGCAAAGCTGGAGGCCAAGGGGCAGAACCTCGCCACGGGTCGGCCGGATATCGACCCGCTGATCGTCGGAGAAACCACGATTTCACTCGATGCGCGGCGGGGACGGGACGGGTTGACCATCCGCAATTTTGCCATCGGCGGATCGGCCCTGACGGCTCGGGCGGCTGCGGTCGTGACCACTCCGGGCGGCAACCTGACGGTAGAGGGAACTGCCGAAATCGACGCGCCCGACCTTTCGGTGGCCTCGGGTCTTGCCGGAATGGAGCTGGGTGGGGCTGCCCAAGCCGGCGTCGAGGGCAAATTTGCACTCGAGACACTGGATTTCGACGGCAAGGTCGCCATCAAGGGTCAGAACCTGAAGACGGGGCGCGCTGACATCGACCCGCTGATCGCTGGGCAAAGCGAAATTCATCTGGACGCGGCCAAAACAGCCGACGAGGTCGTGATCCGGGCTGCGACCATAAATGGAACGGCACTGCAGGCCGATGTCGCCGCGACGGTAACCGAGCTTGCCGGAGACATGAATATCGAAGGCAAGGCGGACCTTAACGTGCCGGACCTGTCCCTTTTCTCAGACCTCGTCGGAATGGACCTATCAGGCTCGGTAAAGGCCAGCACCGAGGGCTATGCAACTCGCGAGTCGCGCCTGTTCGATCTGCGCGCCGATCTCGACGCAAGTGATCTGACAACCGGCATCGCGAAGCTGGACGCGTTGATCCAAGGGCGCACGACCCTGAACCTGGACGCCGCCAGGGGTAGTGCAGGCGTGGACATCCGAAGCTTCCGACTGGACGGAACCGCGCTTTCGGCAAATGCCCGGGGGCAGATCAGCCGTGAAACCGGCGAGTTGAGCTTTGCCGCAGAGCTGGACGACCTCGCGCGTATTTCCACAACGACAAAGGGTCCTCTGCAGCTGAATGGCAGTGTTTCTCCGACCGCGACAGGCCTGGAGGGAAATGTGCGCCTGAAAGGCCCTGACACGTCTTACGCGGTTCTGGTCGGATCGGTGAATTCGGATGGCAGCGCCGATCTTGACTTCGACGCCCGGCTGGACAGGGTAGAACGCTATGCACCCGAGTTTCCCGGCTCGGTCGAAGCAACGGGAAATGCGAAGCGCGAGGATGGCGTCTGGACCATCGAGGCAAGCGCAAAAGGCCCCGCCCAGATTGATGGCACCGTGGCAGGAACACTCGACGAAAGCACTTCGCTGGCAGACCTCGCGGTCAAGGGAACCGTGGCCATCGGGGTGGTGAACAAATACATCTCGCCCAACCAGATCGATGGCACGGCCCGGTTCGATCTCGCGTTGAAGGGCGAACCCGGCCTTGATGCGGTGAGCGGCACCATATCCACATCGGATACCACCATCGCGATCCCTGCCGTCGGGCAAACGATCGCTGGAATCAACGGAGAAGTTTCTCTGGCAGATGGCTCTGCCGCAATCGCCCTGCAGGGCGGGATGCGCGCGGGCGGCACCCTGACCGTGTCAGGGCCCGTGGAACTGTCCCCTCCGTTCAACGGCCAGATCTCGGTTGCGCTGAACGATCTCGTTCTGACGGATCAATTGCTTTACGACACGATCTTGAACGGGCAGATCACCATGTCCGGCGCGCTGGCCGGCAACAGCTCGATCGTCGGTCAGGTCGATTTCGGGGAAACCAACATCAACCTTGCCGCTGCATCCGGTGCCGTCGGGGCGGCGCCGATTCCGCCGATTGAACATGTCGGAGAACCGGGGGCGGTCCATGTCACACGCGAGCGAGCCGGGCTTATCGAGAAAGAGAAAAAGTCAACCAACGCCTCACGGATCTCGCTGGATATCGGACTGCTGGCTCCCAAGGCCGTGTTTGTCCGTGGCCGCGGAATCAACGCCGAGCTGGGGGGGCGCATCCATATCGGCGGCACCACGAGATCCGTATCGCCCTCTGGGCAGATCGAGTTGATACGGGGTGTCATCGACATTCTGGGCCGCCGCCTGACACTGACCAAGGGCCTCGTGACCCTTCAAGGCGATCTGACCCCTTATGTCGAGTTCGAGTCCGCCACCAGCACATCTGATGGTACGGCGGTCATCGAAATCGCAGGCCCCCTCGATTCCCCGAAGGTGGAAATCTACTCCGACCCGGAACGTCCCGCCGAAGAGGCATTGGCCATGCTGCTTTTCGGCAATCGTTTCTCCGAGTTGTCACCGTTCGTCATCGCGCAGATGGCGGCCTCTCTGGCGCAGCTCAGCGGCGCGGGCGGGGACGCCACCAAAGGCATCCGCGACGCGACCGGCGTGGACACGATTGACGTGAGCACCGACGAGAACGGCGCCGGCCGCGTCGGGGTCGGGGCCTATGTCGGCGACAACCTCTACACCGACGTTACCGTGAATATCGACGGCGACACCGAGGTGAACCTGAACCTGGACGTGTCGGACACAATCACACTGCGCGGGACGGTGGACAGTCAGGGTGAGACAGGTGTCGGCGTGTTCTTCGAGCGCGACTACTGACGGCGGCCCGTTCACCTGCCCGAGCTACTTTCGGCGGATCCCGATAGGCTGACCGATCTGCGGCGCAGGGTCCAATCCCTTGTGGTCCTGCACCATCCGCGCCAGACGCGCTACCGCCCAGTCGGGGTAGCGGGCCGAGCGGCCGGTTTCATGGCTGACGTTGATGAACAGCCCCTCTTGCGTCGCGCAAAGCGCATCGCCCTCTTCCGAGAACATCTGCGCGAAATAGTGGCCCCGTTTCTCGTCCGCATCCAGCAGGCGCAGGTGGTAATAGAACCTTTCTCCCTCTCGCACTTCCCGCAGAAAGTGGAGGTGCGATTGTATCATGTAAGGCCCCTGCCCCGTGGCTTCGACCTGGATCCCGCCCAAACCCAGATGCTCGACCATCATCGCTTCCAGCCCCAAGTCGAAGGCGACACCGTAGTAGCCTACGTTCATGTGGCCGTTATAGTCGATCCATTCCGGCTTCACCTCAAAGCCGCGCACTTCGACCGGTGCCGGATAGGGGCCGTCATGGCCGCCGGGCGGGATTTGGGACATCTTTGCTCCTCTCTCTTTCGACTGAAGGTCAGAGTGCCAGCATGGGCGCGCAAGTCCAGCCCCATGGAAAAGAAAAATCGGTCCACGAAGCAGTCCCCTTACGGGAAATGTTGCAGGTCTCGAAAGTAGATTTTCTGTGTGCGCCATGCTGCCGCAGCGAATGTCAGGCTTGAGCCCTTATCGGTCAGACTTGATCACTCCGTCGTCCCAAGGCCGCGCCGCTTCCGAGTAGATCGATTTCTCTGGAACGTATCTCGACGGGTCATCCAAGGAAGCGGCGTGAACGTATATCCTATCGTTCATTCGTTCGCTTCTACGAGTCAACTGGAACCCGCAATTTGGGCAGAAACTGCTGTATGTTGGCCAACCTGAGCCGCCGATCAACTCGTACGTCTTGCAGGCATAGCCAATTGTGAACGTCTCGGCAAGCAACGGTATCATCTCAGAATGACCCGTGCCTGTAAGCTGCTGGCAATCACGACAGTGACACCGAAACATCGATGTGTCTGCGCGCGCCCCTTTGTACCGAACCAGGCCGCACTTACAGCCTCCAACAACCTGATCAGCCATGCTTGCACCTCCCCTACAGAGGCCTAGGTCATAAGTGCCACCATGTCAGCATTGTCCGCCACGTGGTCTTTTCAGCAAACGAAGTAGATGCCAGCTCGAGCCCGAACTCGACCAAGTCAATGCGTATCTCGGTTTGTGTTATGGTTCGCTGACAAGTGCGGCGGAGAACCAGAATGACTGACCCATTTCAGGACGTAGATTCAGCAGGTCCAGAGTTTATCAAGATGTTTGCGGACTCGATGGATGAGAGGCAATCCGACCCCAAAATGGAGGAAATTGTCGCTTCATACTTGGCAACACTGCGCCTTTCCGAGAACAGCACAGTTATTGAGGTCGGAGCAGGAGCGGGTGCCGTAACACGACGGATAGCCGCACATTCCCACCCCTCGAAGGTTATTGGCTTCGAGCCGTCGAAAGGGTTCGTTGCAGAAGCAAAAGTCAGGGGAAACGGCTACTCGAACTTGGAGTTCATAGTAGCTGATGGGGCGAGTTTGCCAGTGGACGACGGGTCCGTTGATGCGGTTATCATGCATACTGTTCTGACCCACGTGGAAAACCCGAAAGAACTCGTTGCTGAAGCGTTTAGGGTGCTGAAATCAGGTGGCTCTCTGATTGTGTGCGACGTAGATTTTTCAAAGGCAACGTTCAGCGCCTTTCCAAATGATCCACTTGACATGTGCGCGAAAGAATTCGTTCGAGAGTTCGTGACTGATCCGTTCATAGTGGCCAAACTGCGGTCGCTCATCTCGGATGTCGGATTTTCAATCACTGAATTCGGAGTCGAGAGCCGCGTCGTTACCAACCCGGAACAGATGCTCCCTTGGGTGGATGTAACGAGTCAGCAGATGTATGAACGCGGGGACATAGGAAAAGAACTAGCCAACGCCTTGGTAGCAGAACATCACCGACGCGCCCAAAATGGATCGCTGTACGGTTACCAGGCAATTGCAACAGCGATTGCGCGAAAACCCAACTAGGCATTTACGTCCATCGTAGGTTCGTGGGCAGCTTTGCCCGCATGGCCGCCGTTGACGGATGTGGCTCAACAAGAAAGCTCCCGAAGAAATACTCGGGAGCTTCTTTTAATGGAGCACATGCCCACAATGTTGCGCGACAGCCAGACGCACCACTGGCAACATTTACTGTAGCGAGCCGCCCCCCGAAGAGGCCGCCCGTTTTGCTTTTTCTAGCGGCAGGTTATTCCGCCGCGACTGCCTCCGCTGCCTTTTCGACCCGAACTGCCGAGTATTTGAACTCGGGGATCTTGCCATAGGGGTCGATGGCCGGGTTCGTCAGGATGTTCGCCGCCGCTTCGACATAGGCGAAGGGGATGAACACCATGTCCTCGGCGATGGCCCGGTCGGCGCGCACCATGATCTCGATCGAGCCACGCCGGGTGGTCAGACGCACCATCTCGCCGGGCTCGATCCCCATCAGCTTGAGCGTGCGCGGGTTCATCGAACAGTTCGCTTCCGGCTCGACCGCGTCCAGAACCTTGGCGCGGCGTGTCATCGAGCCGGTGTGCCAATGTTCCAGCTGCCGCCCGGTGGTGGCGATCATGGGGAATTCCTCGTCCGGCGCCTCATCCGGGGGGATGATGCTGGCCGGGGTGAATTTCGCGCGACCATTCGGACGCGGGAACCCATGGCCGAACACGATGGACTGGCCCGGATCGGTCTCGGACAGCGAAGGATAGGTGATCGTCTCGGTCTCGAGCCGCTCCCAAGTGATGTTGTCCAGTGAAGCCATGACCTGTTTCATCTCGGCAAAGACCTGGGAAACGTCGGTGTAATCCCAGTTCAACTCAATGCGCTGCGCCAGGTCGACGGTGATCGCCCAATCCTCGCGCGCCTCGCCCGGTGGTGGCACCGCGGGGCGCACGCGCTGCACCTGGCGGTTGGTGTTCGACACCGTGCCGTTCTTTTCATACAGCGCCGAGGCCGGCAGGATGATGTCGGCATAGTTCGCCGTTTCGGTCAGGAAGATGTCCTGCACGATCATCAGGTCCAGCTTGGCCAGCGCCTTGCGGGCGTGGTTCACGTCTGGGTCGGACATGGCCGGGTTTTCGCCCATTATGTACATGCCCTTGATCTTGCCCGCATAGGCGTGGTCGATGATCTCGGTCACGGTCAGGCCCTTCTCGTTCGAGAAATCGCCCGAGTTCCAGACCTGGCTGAACTTGGCCCGCACGGCGTCGTCGGTGACCGACTGGTAGTCGGGCAGGAACATCGGGATCAGTCCGGCATCCGAGGCCCCCTGCACGTTGTTCTGCCCCCGCAGCGGGTGCAGGCCCGCGCCCGGCTTGCCGACGTTGCCCGTCATCAGGGCCAGCGAAATCAGGCAGCGCGAGTTGTCGGTGCCGTGGATATGCTGGCTGACGCCCATGCCCCAGAAGATCAGCCCCGCCTTGGCATTGGCGAAGATCCGGGCCACGCGGCGCAGCTGATCGGGCTCGATGCCGCAGATCGGCGCCATCTTCTCGGGCGTGAACTGGCGCAGATGTTCCTTCTCGGCCTCCCAGTTCTCGGTCCAGCGGTGGATGTACTGGCTGTCATACAGTTCTTCCTCGACGATCACGTTCATGATCGCGTTCAGCATCGAGACATCGGCACCGGGCCGGAACTGCAGCATCTCGGTCGCGAATTTGCGCATGCCGACGCCGCGCGGGTCCATCACGATCAGCTTGCCGCCGCGCTTGGCGAACTGCTTGAAGTAGGTCGCCGCGACGGGATGGTTCTCGATCGGGTTGGCGCCGATGATGATCGCCACATCGGCGTTCTCGATTTCGTTGAAGGTCGCGGTCACCGCGCCCGAGCCCACGTTCTCGATCAGCGCCGCCACCGAGGAGGCATGGCACAGCCGCGTGCAGTGGTCCACGTTGTTGTGGCCAAAGCCCTGCCGGATGAACTTCTGGAACAGATAGGCCTCTTCGTTGGTGCATTTGGCCGAACCAAAGCCCGCAACGCTGCGCGGGTCTTCTTCGCGCAGCTTCATCAAGCCCTTCGCGGCCAGATCCAGCGCCTCGTCCCAGGTTGCCTCGCGGAAATGGGTGCTCCAGTCAGCGGGATCGACATTCAGTCCCTTGGGCGGTGCGTCCTCGCGCCGGATCAGCGGTTTGGTCAGGCGGTGCGGGTGGTGGATATAGTCGAACCCGAACCGGCCCTTGACGCACAGGCGGCCTTCGTTGGCGGGGCCGTTGATGCCCTCGACATATTTGACCTTGCCGTCCTTGACCTTGAGGCTGACCTTGCAGCCCACCCCGCAGAAGGGGCAGACGCTTTCGGTCTCGGAATCGTAATCCTTGCTGTCGCCGCGCTGCTGGTCGTCCAGCACGGTGGCGGGCATCAGCGCGCCGGTCGGGCAGGCCTGAACGCATTCGCCGCACGCGACGCAGGTCGACTCGCCCATCGGGTCGTTCTGATCGAACACCACCTGCGCGGTGTGCCCGCGGCCGGCCATGCCGATCACGTCATTCACCTGCACCTCGCGGCAGGCGCGGACGCACAGGTTGCAGTTGATGCAGGCATCCAGATTGACCCGCATCGCCACATGGCTGTCATCCAGCAGCGGGATCTTCTCGGGCTCTTTCGCCGGAAAGCGGCTGTCGCTGACATCGGTCAGCCTGGCCATGTCCCAGAAATGGCTGGATACATCGTGCGGCTGCTCGGGCTGGTCGGCCACCAGCAGTTCCATCACCAGCGCGCGCGATTTCTCGGCGCGGTCGGTGTCGGTCTTCACCACCATCCCCTCGGCCGCCGGGCGGATGCACGAGGCGACCAGCGTGCGTTCGCCCTCGACCTCGACCATGCAGGCGCGGCAGTTGCCGTCAGGGCGATAGCCCGGCGCGGGCTTGTGGCACAGGTGCGGGATGACCAGGCCTTTGCCGTTGGCCGCTTCCCAGATCGTGGTGCCCTGAGGCACGGTCACGTCTTCGCCGTTCAGGTTGAAGGTGACGGTCTTGGTTTCGCTTGCGTCAAGCATGGCTGTCTCCCTCAGATCTCATTGGCGAAATGTTTCATGACCAGGCGGATCGGGTTCGGGGCCGCCTGCCCCAGACCGCAGATCGAGGCGTCGCCCATCACCTGGCACAGATCTTCCAGCAGGTCGGTGTCCCACTTGTCGGCCTGCATCAGCTTCACCGCTTTCTCGCAGCCTGCCCGGCAGGGTGTGCACTGGCCACAGCTTTCGTCCTCGAAAAAGCGCAGCATGTTCAGCGCCGCATCCCGCGCGGTGTCCTGATCGGACAGGACCACCACGGCGGCGGACCCGATGAAGGTGCCCAGCGGCTGCAGGGTGTCAAAGTCGAGCGGGACGTCGTCGATACTGGAGGGGAGAAGACCCGACGACGGCCCGCCCGGTTGATACGCCTTGAAGACGTGGCCCTCGGCCATGCCCCCGGCGGCATCAATCACGTCAAGAATGGTCGAGCCTGCCGGCAGCAGGTAGACCCCCGGCTTGGCCACCCGGCCCGAGACCGAATAGCTGCGCAGACCCTTGCGGCCATTCTTTTCAACTGAATTGAGAACTTCCGGGCCTTCCCGGCAGATCTTGGACACCCAATAAAGCGTCTCGACATTGTGCACCAGCGTCGGGCGGCCGAATACGCCGACCTGCGCCACGAAGGGCGGACGGTGGCGCGGAAGGCCCTTTTTGCCCTCGATCGATTCGATCATTGCGGATTCTTCGCCGCAGATATAGGCGCCCGCACCGCGGCGCAGGTCGATATAGCCTTTCTCGACGATCCCGGCCTGTTCCAGCGCCGCGATCTCGCGCCGCAGGATTTCCAGTACCGCCGGGTATTCGTCGCGCATGTAGATGAAGCAGGTTTCCGCCTCGACCGCCCAGGCGGCGATCAGCATGCCCTCCAGGAAGACATGCGGAGTGCGCTCCAGGTAATAGCGGTCCTTGAAGGTGCCGGGCTCGCCCTCGTCCCCGTTCACGGCCAGATAGCGCGGGCCGTCATTCATGCGGACAAAGCCCCATTTCTTGCCCGACGGGAAACCGGCACCGCCCAGGCCGCGCAGGCCCGAGGCCAGAACCTGTTCCTGGACCGCTTCCCAGTCGCCGCCCTCGCGCAGCTCTTTCAGCTTGGCGTATCCGCCGTTTTCGACATAGGCCGCGAAGGTCTCATAGTCAGGCAGATGGGCGTGAGTGTCGCCGGCCGCGATGGCGGCCTGCACCTTGTCGGGGGTCGCGTGGTCGATATGGTTGTGCCCGATTTCCAGCACCGGCGCGGTGTCGCAGCGCCCCATGCAGGGCGCGCGCAAAACGCGCACCTCGGAGGGGTCCAGCCCATCCTCCAGCGCCTTTTTCAACTGCTGCGCGCCGGCCATTTCGCAAGACAGGGAATCGCAGACGCGGATCGTCAGGGCGGGGGGCGGTGTTACGCCCTCTTTGACCACGTCGAAATGGGCATAGAAGGTCGCGGTCTCGTAGATCTCGGCCTGACCGATGCGCATTTCGACGGCCAGCGCGGCGATGTGGTCGGCGCTGATGTGGCCGTGCGTGTCCTGGATCAGGTGCAGAAACTCGATCAGCAGGTCGCGGCGGCGCGGGCGGTCGCCCAGCAGGCGCTGAATCTCGGCCTGTGCCGCGTCCGTGAACTGACGGCCCTTGGGCGTGTGCCGCCCCTTGCCTTTCCCTGACTTCCAGACGCCCTTAGGTGCGCCTGATGGCTTGGTGTCCAATGGTGCCATGATGCCCTCCGAATTGAGGCCCCGTCTCTCATCAGCAATTCATATCGTCAAATCGCAAAACCGAATGGCACGATAACGACGGTTTATCACCGCAAAGACGTCACCACCCGTCGCAAGGCATCGACCGTAGGCAGTTCCGGGTCGCGTGCCAGAGTCGCCAGACAGATCGGCTTGCTGACCACCGGGTCCACCAGCGGCAGAACCCGCGTCCCCGCAAGATCGCCCAGCGCCCGCACCAGAACGCGCGGCACGACCGTCGCCGCCAGCCCCTCGCGCGCCATGACCATCGAGGCGGTGAACCCGCTGGTTTCGGCCACTACATGTGGATGTAGCCCTTGTTCGGCAAAAATCCTGTCGATAATGCGCCGGTTCTGCATCTGCGGTTCCAGCAGGCTGAGCGGGAACTCGGCAACCCGCGCCCAGGGGATCGGGCCGGTTTCCTGGGTCATGTGCTGGGGGACGAGCAGCACATATGTCTCTTCATACAGGGGATGAACATGGCGCAGATCGGTGCCGATGCTGTCGCCATAGGTCACGCCGGCATCGATGCTGCCCTCGTCCAGCCGGTACTGGATCGCGGTGGCCGACATGGTCTCGATCCGGGACAGGATACGGGGATGGGCAGCCTGCAGATGTTTGATCAGGCGGCCGGTAAAAGCGATGGCCGTCGGGATCACGCCGAGGATCAGCGTGCCCGAGATCTCCCCGCGCGAGGCCAGCACCTCCTGCTCCAGAGCCTTGGCGTCATCCAGTATCCGGCGGGCGCGGCGGACGATCATCTCGCCCTCTTCGGTCAGGCCCTGAAACCGGTTGGCCCGGCGCACGATGGACACGCCCAGCCGATCCTCGAGGTTGCGGATACGCATCGAGAACGCGGGTTGCGAGATGCCGCATTCCTCGGCCGCCTTGGCGAAATGGCGATGGCGCGCAAGCGCGGACAGCAGGTGCAGGTCGCGAAGGTCGAACACGGGCGGGCCTCGGGGTTGCGGATGATGCCCGCAGGATACCGGGAATGCCCGACGGGAAAAGACGTTTCGCGATCAGGTGTTGAACAGGAAGTGCATCACGTCGCCATCCTTGACGACATAGCTTTTGCCTTCTGCCCGCATCTTGCCGGCTTCCTTGGCGCCCTGTTCACCATTGCAGGCGATGTAGTCGTCATAGGCGATGGTCTCGGCGCGGATGAATCCCTTTTCGAAATCGCCATGGATCACGCCTGCGGCCTGCGGGGCCAGTGTTCCGCGACGGATGGTCCAGGCGCGTGCCTCTTTCGGACCGACGGTGAAATAGGTCTCAAGTTTGAGAAGGTCATAACCCGCGCGGATCAACCGATCGAGGCCGGGCTCCTCCAGCCCCATCTCCTGCAGGAACATCTGTGCCTCGTCGGGCTCCAGCAAGCTGATCTCTTCCTCGATCTTGGCGCTGATGATGACATGCGCATTACCCTGATCCGCGGCCATCCTGGCGACGCGTTCGGAATATTCGTTGCCTGTGGCCGCGTCCTCCTCGGACACGTTGCAGACATAGAGAACCGGCTTGGTCGTCAGCAGCTGCAGGTTTTTCCAGGCCTTCGCGTCCTCGTCGCTGACCTCGACCATGCGGGCGGGCTTGCCGTCTTCCAGCATCTGTTGCGCGGCGGCCAGCAGGCGGTCCTGTTGCTGGGCTTCCTTGTCGTTGCCCTTGAGCTTGCGCACCAGGTTGGCGCGGCGCTTTTCGATGCTTTCCAGATCGGCCAGCATCAACTCGGTCTCGATGGTCTCGGCATCGGCCACCGGATCGACGCGGCCCTCGACATGGGTCACGTCACCGTCTTCGAAACAGCGCAGCACGTGGGCAATGGCGTCCACCTCGCGGATATTGGCCAGGAACTGGTTGCCCAGCCCCTCACCCTTCGAGGCGCCTTTGACCAAGCCGGCAATGTCGACGAAGGTCATCCGGGTCGGGATGATCTGGCGCGACTTGGCAATGGCGGCCAGCTTGTCCAGGCGCGCGTCCGGCACCGCCACGTCGCCCACATTGGGCTCGATCGTGCAGAACGGGAAATTCGCCGCCTGCGCCGCCGCAGTTTTGGTCAGCGCGTTGAACAGGGTCGATTTGCCGACATTCGGCAGACCCACGATACCCATTTTGAAACCCATTGCGGCCTCCTGATGCCATTCGACGGCTGCTTCTAGGCAGGTCGCGCGCGATACGCAAGCGGGCACGAGGACGATGGCCGGAAGGTTGTCTTTGACTTATCCTGAATTTGTGCAAAGACTGCGCCTTCACGCGCATTGATAGTTGCGCGGATCGACCAGTAATTAAATTCGACCTGAAGCAAACGTAGTTAGATACCGATGAAACCCTTGATCGTTTCCCTTGCAATGCTGGCGAGCGCCTCGGTCGCGAACGCCCAATCCCTGATCTTTGGCGCCGGTTATGCCGACTATTCGCATGAAATGGGCGACGATCAGGCAATCGTCTCGCTCGAGTATCAGCACAGGCCCTTCCACGAGGCCACGCATTTCAGCGCCGGCTGGGGCGCGGCCGCATCCGTGGATGGGGCGAGCGATTTCCACATTGGGATCGGCCTTTACGGGATTTATGATTTCGACAATCGGTGGTTCACGGAAATCAGCGTCATGCCCGGTTACTACGATGCCGGGAAACCCGAGAACGAAATCGGGGGCAGCTTCCAGATTCGCAGCCTGCTGGCAGTCGGGTACGCCTTTGACAACGGAAATCGCCTGTCGCTTGCGATCACGCACAAATCGAACGCCAGCACGAATGACTTCAACCCCGGGGTAAACACGACTCTGGTCCGGTTCCACAAATCTTTCTGAGGGCACTTGGCGGCAGCGGGATTGATTTTCGACCCGAGTTTCTGCACATCGGGTCGAAACCCTGTATGCAAGGATCACCGATGACCCGTATCGACGCCAAGTTCGCCGCCCTGAAAGCCGAGGGCAAGAAAGCCTTTGTCGCTTACGTGATGGCGGGCGATCCCGACTATGAAACCTCGCTGGAGGTGGTCAAGGGATTGCCGGGCGCAGGGGTCGACGTGATCGAGCTTGGCCTGCCCTTCACCGACCCGATGGCGGATGGTCCGACGATCCAGGCTGCGGGGCAGCGCGCCCTGGACGGGGGCATGACCCTCGACAAGACGCTGGAACTGGCGCGCAGCTTCCGCGAAACCGACGACACCACGCCGATCGTGCTGATGGGATACTACAACCCGATCTACAACTGCGGCGTCGATGCGTTCCTGGACAAGGCCAAGGCCGCGGGAATCGATGGGCTGATCGTGGTGGATTTGCCGCCGGAAGAGGATGAAGAGCTGTGCATTCCGGCGCAAAAGGCCGGACTGAACTTCATCCGACTGGCCACGCCCACGACCGATGACGTTCGCTTGCCGCGGGTGATGCAGAACACCTCTGGCTTCGTTTACTACGTATCGATCACCGGCATCACCGGCGCGGGCGAAGCGAATGCCGAAGATGTTGCGCCGGACGTGGCGCGGATCAAGGCAGCCACCGATCTGCCCGTGATCGTGGGCTTCGGCATCAACACGCCCGAGAAATCCCGCGCCATTGCAGGTGTTGCCGATGGCGCCGTCGTCGGTTCGGCCATCGTCAGCAAGATCGGCGCGGGCAAACCGGTGGCGGAAGTTCTCGATTTCGTCCGTGGGCTGGCCGAGGGGGCGCACTCGGCCTGACTCCGTCCAAGGCAGTCTTCTTTTTGTCACGGCCCCGGCAGCCCAAGCGGCTGCTGGGGCTTTCTTTTTTGACTGGCCGCGCCTTTTTGAAGTGCGGAGCATCGGACGTATTGCGCCGCGCAGGAAAAATTGGTAAAGAAACTTAACCAATCTTGCAGGAGCCGCCAGACATGCCCGTGATCACCAACATCGAGGACCTCAAGCGCATCTACGAACGCCGCGTTCCGCGCATGTTCTACGATTACGCCGAAAGCGGCAGCTGGACCGAGCAGACCTTC
Source organism: Ruegeria marisrubri (assembly GCF_001507595.1). GTDB lineage: Bacteria > Pseudomonadota > Alphaproteobacteria > Rhodobacterales > Rhodobacteraceae > Ruegeria > Ruegeria marisrubri. The sequence goes on along the minus strand of NZ_LQBQ01000012.1, from coordinate 117,729 downwards.
CGCGAGAACACTTCTGACTTTGAAAAGATCCGCCTGCGCCAACGGGTCGCCGTCGACATGTCGGGCCGATCGACCGCCTCGCAGATGATCGGTCAGGATGTGACGATGCCGGTTGCTCTGGCTCCGGTCGGGCTGACGGGCATGCAACACGCCGATGGCGAGATGAAGGCCGCCAAGGCCGCCGAGGAGTTCGGCGTGCCTTTCACTCTCTCGACCATGTCGATCAATTCGATCGAGGATGTGGCGGAATACACAACCAAACCCTTCTGGTTCCAGCTCTATACCATGAAGGACGAGGACTATGTCCGCCGCCTGATCCAACGTGCCAAGGACGCCAAATGTTCGGCCCTGGTGATCACGCTTGATCTTCAGATCCTCGGCCAGCGCCACAAGGACCTGAAAAACGGCCTTTCGGCCCCGCCGAAACTGACCGCCCGGACAATCGCCAACTTGATGACCAAGTGGGCCTGGGGCATCGAGATGCTGGGCGCCAAGCGGCGGGAATTCGGCAATATCGTCGGCCATGTGGAAGGCATTTCCGACGCGTCCTCTCTGGGCGCCTGGACTGCGGAACAGTTTGACCCGTCGCTCGACTGGAAAAAGATCGAGAAACTCATGGAACAGTGGGGCGGCAAGGTGATCCTGAAAGGCATTCTCGACGCTGAGGATGCCAAGATGGCCGCCAAGCTGGGCGCAGACGCGATTGTCGTTTCCAATCACGGTGGCCGCCAGTTGGACGGCGCGTTGAGTTCGGTCCGAATGCTGCCCGAGATTCTGGATGCCGTTGGTGGCGACGTCGAGGTGCATCTCGATAGCGGCATCAGGTCCGGGCAGGATGTTCTCAAAGCCCTGGCGCTGGGTGCCAAGGGCACCTACATCGGGCGCGCCTTTGTCTATGGGCTGGGCGCGATGGGGCAAAAGGGCGTGACCACCGCTCTGGAGATCATCCAAAAGGAATTGGACACCACGATGGCGCTGTGTGGTGAGAAGAACGTAAACGATCTCGGTCGCCACAACCTGCTGGTGCCCGAGGATTTCGGAGGCCGCTGGCAAACCTGACTCCAAACGCCCGCGACCGGCCGGAAACGGGCGCTATTGGGGAAAGTGGCGGAAAATAACGAATCTCTCTTTTCAATTCCGCCAATCCGCTGTATGGGCAGCGCTTCACGCGGGGTGACAGCCTTGGAGGCACCCCGCCCTAACAGTGGAGATATATCATGGCTGGTGAGATTCCTGATCTCGTAGCTCTGGAACGGACGGGGACGGGCAAGGGCGCCGCTCGTCAGGCACGCCGCGACGGCATGGTTCCGGGCATTGTGTTTGGCGGCGACAAAGACCCGCTGCCGATCCAGATTCCGTTCAACGAACTGCTCAAGCGCCTGAAAGCAGGTCGCTTCAAGTCGACCCTGTGGAACCTGAAGGTCGAAGGCCACGAAGACGTGCGCGTGATCTGCCGCGACGTGCAGCGTGACGTCGTCAAGGATCTGCCGACGCACCTCGACCTGATGCGCCTGCGCCGCACCTCGAAGATCAACCTGTTCATCCCGGTCGAGTTCGTGAACGAGGGCGCAGCACCCGGCATCAAGAAGGGCGGCGTTCTGACCGTTGTCCGCCCCGAGGTTGAGCTGGTCTGCACCGCGGGCGACATTCCGGAAAAGATCACCGTCGATCTGACCGGCCTGAACATCAACGACGTGGTCACCATCTCGTCGGTTGAACTGCCCAAGGGCACCAAGCCGACCATCGATCGTGACTTCGTGATCGCCAACATCTCGGCGCCCTCGGGTCTGGCGGCAAGCGACGAGGAAGAGGAAGCTGCAGAGGAGGCCGTCGAGGTCGCCGAAGCGCCCGCGGAAGAGTAATCCGCCTCTCATCTTCGAACATGTTTCGAACGGGGTCCTTCGGGGCCCCGTTTTTTTTACCGCTGCGGGGAAATTGCGCCTATGCTGCGATGGCCGACCGAATTTCGATGTCTGAAAGAATTTTTTTGATTTGGGGGGAAAACCCATGTTCCAGCCTGTTGGAAAAACGAAAGTCATTCTTGGTGCAATCCTGCTGAGTTCCGTATCTACAACCACCTTGGCACAGCAGGTGCAGGACATGCTGCCAAGCAAGGAAGACGTCGCCGAGAAATTCACCTCTGACCATTTCTCGCCATATGCGGGCCGAACCTTTCCGACCAAGTTGCTATGGGGCGACACACACCTGCATACGCAGGTCTCGGTAGACGCCGGGACCATGACCCGCCTCAGTCAAGAGGACGCGTTCCGCTTTGCCCGGGGCGAAGAGGTCACGACCACCCACGGCCTTCGGGCCCGGTTGGGGCGGCCGCTGGATTGGCTTGTAATCTCGGACCATGCCGAGATGTATGGCCTGATGCCACAGCTTCTGGGCGGCGATCAGGAGATACTGGCGACCGAGCAAGGCAGAGTGTGGTATGACGCTTTGACCAGCGGCGACGATGACCTCGTGTTCAACACGGCAATGGAAATCGTGGCTTCGCTTTCCGGCGACGTGCCTCCGATCGACAACCCCAAGGCGACCAAGAAGGCGTGGCAGCAATACACGGCTCTCGCCGACCGCTACAACGACCCGGGCATCTTTACCGCGCTCATTGGATATGAGTGGACGTCCGAAGGCGGCGACAACATCCATCGCAACGTCATATTCCGGGATGGTGCCGACCTGACCAACCAAGTGCTGCCCTTCTCACAATTCGACAGCAAGAACCCCGAAGATCTGTGGGCGCACCTGGCGGACTACGAGAGCCGAACCGGTGGCGATGTTCTGGCCATCCCCCACAACGGCAACCTGTCCAACGGCCGTCTCTTCTCGGTGTCGAATTTCGACGGCACACCTTTGACCAAGGAACTGGCCGAGTTGCGCGTCCGCTTCGAGCCGGTGATCGAAACCACCCAGATCAAGGGCGACAGCGAAGCTCATCCTTTCCTCAGCCCGGATGACGAGTTCGCGGATTTCGACACATGGGATGCCTCGAACCTCAACGGGACCGAGGTCAAGACCCAGGACATGCTGCAATACGAATACACCCGCGAAGCCTACAAGACGGGGCTGATGCTGGAAGAGCAACTGGGCGTCAACCCATACAAGGTCGGCCAGATCGGCTCGACAGACGCGCATACCGGAATGGCGGCCGTCGAAGAGGACAACTTCTTTGGCAAGCATTCCGGCGTCGAACCGGAACCGAACCGTTGGGAACATCTGGTGATCGAGGCGCCGGACCCCGAGCTTTCGATCTATGGCTGGAAACAGGCCTCGGGCGGCTATGCCGCAGTCTGGGCCACCATGAACACGCGCGAAGCCATCTTTGACGCATTGGAGCGGCGCGAGGTTTATGCCACCACTGGCTCTCGCATCATGGTGCGTTTCTTCGGCGGCTGGGACTTCACCAAGGAAGATGCGCTTTCGCGTTTGCCGGCGGATATCGGCTATGCCAAGGGCGTTCCGATGGGCGGCGATCTGCCCGCGCCCAGTGGCGAAGGGGCACCGAATTTCCTGATTGCTGCTCTGAAAGACCCGTTCAGTGGCAACCTGGATCGTGTACAGGTGATCAAGGGGTGGCTGAACGCCGACGGAACGCGCGGCGAAAAGGTTTATGACGTAGCATGGAGCGGCGACCGCCAGCCGGGCGACGATGGCAAGCTGCCGCCGGTCGGAGACACGGTGGATGTTGCAAATGCCACCTGGACCAACACGATCGGAGCGCCCGAATTGATAACCGTCTGGCAGGACCCGGATTTCGACCCGGCCCTGCGCGCCTTCTACTATGTCCGCGTGATCGAGATCCCCACGCCGCGCTGGACGGCCTACGAGGCCAAGCGCTTCAACGTGCAGATGGACGAAACCGTGCCCATGACCACAACCGAACGGGCCTATACCTCGCCCATCTGGTACACGCCGAAAGGATGATCCATCCGGCGGGCCGCCAATTCTGCCGGCGGCCCATCTGGATTTCTGCCTGAAATCGGTGCATGTAGGCGCCCGAGCAAACTGACCTGTGCGGGGCTGCCGTATGAAACTCTTTGTCGGGCTGGGAAATCCGGGGCAGAAATACGCCCGCAACCGGCACAATATCGGCTTCATGGCCGTGGACCGGATCGCCGAGGACCACGGCTTTGGCCCCTGGAAATCAAAGTTCCAGGGCGAGATATCCGAAGGGCGTCTGGGCAATGAAAAGGTGCTGCTGCTCAAGCCCATGACCTACATGAACCGCTCGGGCCAATCCGTGGGCGAGGCCATGCGGTTCTACAAGCTGGACTCGACCGATGTCACCGTTTTGCATGACGAGCTCGACCTCGCCCCCGGCAAGGTCCGGGTCAAGGCGGGCGGCGGGCACGCGGGCCACAACGGGCTGCGTTCGATCCACGAACATATCGGGGCGGCCTATGACCGGGTGCGGTTGGGGATCGGGCATCCCGGCCGCAAGGAGATGGTGTCAGCCTATGTGCTGAGCGACTTTGCCAAGGCGGACGCCGAATGGCTGGAGGATGTTCTGCGCGGTGTCTCGGACGGGGCGCCCTACCTCGCCTCCGGCGACGGTGGCAAATTCATGAACGCGGTCGCGCTGCGCACCGCACCGCCGCGATCCTCTGCGACGCAGAAGCCCGCGGAGAAGGCCGCGCAGACGAAGCGCCCCGAACCCCAGCAGGAATCCGAACCCGATACGCACTCGGCCATGCAGAAGCTGCTGGACAAGTTCAAGTAGCGGCCGCCTGCCCGCCTTCCGCCACGTAGAGATTGCGCTTTTCCGTCTCGGACTGTCCAATGCGGGCGATCTGGGAGGAAAGACATGCGAACAATCGGAAAATGGATGGCCCGAATCCTGCTGGCGCTGGTTTTGGCCGCAGCGGTCGTCGGCATCGCCAAAAAGGAAGAGATCGAGCGCCTGTGGGCGGTGAACACGCTCTTTTCCGAGGAAAAGATCGTCGCGAATTTCTCGAACATGGACGCCGCGTTTCTGACGGTGCCTCTGCCGCGCGGCAACGGCCCCACGTCCGAACTCCCCTACGGTGAGGACTACGAACTGCCCGAAGGCACTGCGGACTGGATCGACGAACGCGCTGTGACATCGCTGCTGATCATGCAGGACGGGCAGATCCGTTTCGAAGAGTATTTCCTGGACACCAGCCCCGAGGATCGGCGGATTTCATGGTCGATCGCCAAGAGCTATCTCGCAACCTTGTTCGGAATTCTGCTTGAAGAAGGCGCAATCGAGTCTCTGGACGACCCCGTTGTCAAATACGCCCCCAAGCTCGAGGGCAGCGCCTATGAAGGCGCGACGATCCGCAACGTGTTGAACATGGCCAGCGGCGTGACCTTCAACGAGGATTACCTGGACTACAACTCGGACATCAACCGCATGGGCCGCGTGGTGGCCCTTGGTGGCGAACTGGACGATTTCGCGGCATCTCTTAAGGACAGTTTCGCCGAGCCGGGCGCGACCTGGCAGTATGTTTCGATCGATACCCATGTCATCGGCATGGTCATCCGAGGCGCAACCGGGCGCAGTGTTCCCGAATTGATGACCGAAAAAGTGCTCGAACCATTGGGGCTTGAACGGGATGGATACTACATCACCGACGGAGCCGGGGTCGCCTTCGTTCTGGGCGGCCTCAACTTCACCACGCGGGACTATGCCCGGTTCGGCCAGATGATCCTGCAGAACGGAGAGTTCAACGGCACCCGGATCGTCCCCGCAGAATGGATCGCCGAAGCGACCAAGCCCAGCGCCCCCACCGCGCCCGGCAAGATCGGCTATGGCTACCAATGGTGGGTGCCGGTCGGCGCGCATGATGGCGAGTTCATGGCGCGGGGGGTTTATGGGCAATACCTCTACTTTGACCAGCCCCGCGGAGTTCTGATCGTGACCACCGGTGCCGACCGGAAGTTCCGGGAAGAGGGCGTGAACGACGCCAACATCGAAATGTTCCGCAAGATCGCGCAAAACCTGTAGAATGGGCGCATGCAGAAGGAAGACAGCGTCAATGTCCTGGGCGGCGTTCTCGAGCCCTGTTCCAGAAATCCCCTGACCGGGTTCTTTCGTGACGGGGCCTGCAACACCTGCCCCGAGGACCGGGGCAGTCATACGGTCTGCGCGGTCATGACCGCCGAGTTCTTGGCGTTCTCGAAATACGTGGGCAACGATCTGAGCACGCCCAGACCCGAATTCGATTTCCCCGGACTTAAACCCGGAGACCGCTGGTGCCTGTGTGCGGCCCGGTTCTTGCAGGCACACGACGAAGGGTGTGCCCCGAATGTCCATCTGGCCGCCACGCACCGGCGTGCGCTCGAGATCGTGCCGCTCAGCATCCTAGCCGGCTACAACGCCGAAGACTGAACTCAGCCCGGACCGAAACAGGGCGATGCCCGGATGCACCGCCCTGAAAGGCAACAGCCTGCGTTGGCCGCTCGCCAGGATCAGTCGGCTTCCCGACCTTCGGTATCCGACATGTCAAAGCCCAGGTATTTGGCAACGGTGAAGATGTCCTTGTCTCCCCGGCCGCACATGTTCATGCAGATGATGTGATCCTTGGGCAGGTCCGGCGCGATCTTCATCACATGCGCCAGCGCATGGCTGGGTTCGAGCGCGGGTATGATCCCTTCGGTCGCGCAGCACAGTTGGAACGCCTCCAGCGCCTGCTTGTCGGTGACCGCGACATACTTGGCCCGGCCCACCTCGTGCAGCCAGGAATGCTCGGGGCCGATACCCGGGTAATCCAGACCGGCCGAGATCGAGTAGCCCTCGAGGATCTGGCCGTCGTCGTCCTGCAACAGATAGGTGCGGTTGCCATGCAGCACACCGGGACGGCCACCGGTCAGAGAAGCACAATGCTCCATCTTTTCGTTGACACCCTTGCCGCCGGCTTCGACGCCGATGATGTCGACCGATTTGTCGTCGAGGAAGGGATAGAACAGCCCCATCGCGTTCGAGCCGCCCCCGATGGCGGCGATGATGGTGTCGGGCAAACGGCCTTCGGCCTTCATCATCTGTTCCTTGGCTTCCTTGCCGATGATCGACTGGAAGTCACGCACCATCGCCGGATAGGGGTGCGGGCCGGCCACGGTGCCGATGCAGTAGAAGGTATCGCGCACATTGGTCACCCAATCGCGCAGGGCGTCGTTCATTGCATCCTTCAGGGTGCCGCGGCCGGACGTCACCGGGATCACCTCGGCGCCCAGCAGGCGCATGCGGAACACGTTGGGGGCCTGACGCTGCACGTCATGGGCACCCATATAGACCACGCATTTCAGGCCGAACTTGGCGCAGACGGTCGCGGTTGCGACGCCGTGCTGACCGGCCCCGGTCTCGGCGATGATCCTGGTTTTGCCCATACGGCGGGCAAGGATGATCTGGCCCAGCACGTTGTTGATCTTGTGTGCGCCTGTGTGGTTCAGTTCGTCGCGCTTCATGTAGATCTTGGCGCCGCCCAGATGCTCGGTCAGGCGCTCGGCGAAATAGAGCGGTGACGGACGCCCAACATAGTTCGCCCACAGGTCGTCCATCTCAGCCCAGAAGGTCGGATCGTGCTTGGCCTTTTCGTATTCCTCCTCCAGCGACAGGATGAGCGGCATGAGCGTTTCGCTGACGAACCGCCCCCCAAAGATGCCGAAGCGTCCGTTTTCATCCGGACCGGACATGAAGGAATTGAAAAGGTCGTTGGACATGAGTGCGCCCCCTGTTGGCTTTCCCCTGTCCTAGTGCGCACGGGCGGCAAGGGCAAGCCAAGGCATTTCGAAATGCCTTGGAAACGCGGTTTCAAAACCGCGTGACAAGGGCTTTTGAAAGCCCTTGTCAGCGGCAATGCCTGATCGGCAGGCCGTTGCAGAAAACGACAAAGTGCTGGTTGTTCTGAAGTACCTGAAACCCTCGCCAGGACGCCTCTCGCAAGAATGCCTCGCGCCCGACCAACCGTTCGACATCGCGCACCTTGCGCTTGACCACACCACCACGCTGCGCCTCGGCCGATGAAAAGACCTGCGCCAGCCATTTTTTCGGGGTAAGATGATCAGGAAGTACCGCCATGCCGGAAGCCTTGCGCAAGCCCGGTTGACAAGTGGTTAAGCCGACGCCGCTTCGATGAATCTGCGGATCAACTCGGCATCCTTGACACCCGGGGAAGATTCCACCCCAGACGACACGTCGACCTGCCGCGCGCCTGTCATGCGGATGGCTTCGCCGACGTTGTCCGGCGTCAGCCCCCCGGCCAGCATCCACGGCCGTCTCCAATACTTGCGCCCTGCGAGCAACCGCCAGTCAAAAGCCAGTCCCAGACCGCCGGGCAGTTCAGCGTTCTTCGGAGGCTTGGCATCGATGAGCAACTGGTCGGCCACGTCGGAATAGAGGTCGATCTGCGCCAGATCTCCCTCTTCCGCGACACCCAGCGCCTTCATGACCGGCAGGCCATACCGCTCTTTCACCTCGGCCACACGCTCGGGGCTTTCCTTTCCGTGCAACTGCAACATGTCGAGCGGCACGGTATCTACGATCCGGTCCAGTTCGTCATCGGACGCATTCACCGTCAGCGCGACCTTGGCGATCCCCATCGGCGTTGCGGCGGCCAGTTCTGCGGCGATGCCCACCTCGAGATGCCTTGGCGATTTTGGAAAAAAGACGAACCCGACATAGCGAGCGCCGGCCTCCGCGGCGGCCAGCACTTGCCCGGGCGCGGTCAGCCCGCAGATCTTGACCCTGACATCCTGCGGCATCGACCGGCCTCAGCCTGCCTCGTCCAGCAAGGCCAGCACCTCGTCCCTGCCTTCGTTCTGCTTCTTCTTGAGCTTGTTCACTTCGCGTTCAAGCTGGCGCACCTCGCGGGTCTTCGCCCCAGCCTCGCGCCGATGCTTGTGCTCGCGCAGCCATTCCCAGACGAAACCGATGACCAACCCTGCCACGACCCCGCCCAGAACGACGAGGAACAAAGGCAAGGAGGCTGACAGGTTGAACCCGAGAAGATCGGCGAGATCATCTGGCATCAGTTTCAGTTCAACCGGTGCGCGGTTGGCAAGCGAGACGGAGATCAGGACGACCCCCAAGGTCCCCAGAAAGGCGTAGCGAAGATAGCGCATCATGAGTTCAGGCTTTTCCGTTCAATCGATCCCTGAGTAACTTGCCGGTCTTGAAGAACGGCACGTACTTTTCTTCGACATGCACTGTTTCGCCGGTTCTTGGATTGCGACCAATCCGCGCGTCCCGCTTCTTGACCGAAAACGCGCCGAAACCGCGCAGTTCAACCCTGTCTCCTCGCGCCATGGCGTTCGTGACTTCTTCGAACACCGTGTTCACGATCCGCTCGACGTCGCGCTGATAAAGATGCGGGTTTTCATCGGCGATTTTCTGAATCAGTTCTGAACGGATCATTCGTTCGTCCTCCCAGGCGGCAGATTGTTCTCGTCTATTTGTCTGGGAGTATAGGGAAAAATCGGGTTCGGGGGAACGCAATCTCTGGCCGTAGCAACCGCATTTTTGGGGTTAACGTGCCTGTTTAACGTCAGCGGGCCGGGAACTGGCCGCAGTTTTGCATCTGCAAGCCCCCACGCAAGAGATTTCGGAACCTATTGATTCGGAACAAAAACGGCCCCATGCGCATGCATGGGGCCGAATTCTGCTTGCCTTGAAGGCCGGGCTTATTCGCCCGATTTCAGGGCCGCTCCGAGGATGTCGCCCAGCGAAGCACCCGAGTCGGACGAGCCGTACTGCTCCACGGCCTCTTTCTCTTCGGCGATCTCGCGTGCCTTGATCGACAGGCCCAGACGGCGGGTCTTGCTGTCGACATTGGTAACGCGGACGTCGACCTTGTCACCGACCGAGAAACGCTCGGGGCGCTGCTCGGCGCGATCGCGCGACAGGTCCGAACGGCGGATGAAGGATTTCATGCCTTCGTATTCCACCTCGATGCCGCCGTCTTCGATCGCGGTGACGGTCACGGTGATGACCGAGCCACGCTTCACGCCGCCAACGGCCTCGGCGAACTTGTCGCCGCCCAGTGCCTTGATCGACAGAGAAATACGCTCTTTCTCGACGTCAACCTCCGAAACGACCGCCTTGACCACATCGCCCTTGCGGTAGTTCTGGATGGCATCTTCGCCACGCTCGTCCCACGACAGGTCGGACAGGTGAACCATGCCGTCGATGTCGCCTTCCAGACCGATGAACAGACCGAATTCGGTGATGTTCTTGACCTCGCCCTCGACCTCGGTGCCGACCGGGTGTGTCTCGGCAAAGACTTCCCACGGGTTGCGCATGGTCTGCTTGAGGCCCAGCGAAACGCGGCGCTTGGCGCTGTCGATTTCCAGAACCATGACGTCGACTTCCTGGCTGGTCGAAACGATCTTGCCGGGATGGACGTTCTTCTTGGTCCAGGACATTTCGGACACGTGCACCAGACCTTCGACACCGGGCTCCAGCTCGACGAACGCACCGTAGTCGGTGATGTTGGTGACGCGACCCTTGTGGACCGAACCCAGCGGGTACTTGGCGCCGACCAGGTCCCACGGATCTTCCTGCAGCTGCTTCATGCCCAGGCTGATGCGGTGGGTTTCCTTGTTGATCTTGATGACCTGAACCTTGACGGTCTCGCCGATCGACAGGATTTCCGACGGATGGTTCACGCGGCGCCATGCCATGTCGGTGACGTGCAGCAGGCCGTCAACGCCGCCGAGGTCAACGAAGGCACCGTATTCGGTGATGTTCTTGACCACGCCTTCGACTGCGTCGCCTTCTTTCAGCTTGCCGATGACTTCGGCGCGCTGTTCGGCACGCGATTCTTCCAGGATCGCGCGGCGCGAAACAACGATGTTGCCGCGGCGACGGTCCATTTTCAGAATCTGGAAGGGCTGCTTCAGACCCATCAGCGGGCCGGCGTCGCGCACGGGGCGCACATCAACCTGAGAGCCGGGCAGGAAGGCCACGGCACCGCCCAGATCGACGGTGAAGCCACCCTTGACGCGGCCAAAGATCGCGCCTTCGACGCGCTGGTCGTCCGCATAAGCTTTTTCCAGACGGTCCCATGCCTCTTCACGGCGGGCCATCTCACGCGAGATGACGGCTTCGCCACGGGCGTTTTCTGCGGCGCGCAGGTAAACTTCGACCTCGTCGCCGACAGCGATTTCAGGGGCTTCGCCGGGATTTGCGAATTCTTTCAGATCGACGCGGCCTTCCATCTTGTAGCCGACGTCGATGATGGCCTGGCCCGCTTCGATCGCGATGACCTTGCCTTTGACAACCGAACCCTCTTGGGGCGTGTCCATTTCGAAGCTTTCGTTAAGGAGGGCTTCGAATTCCTCCATGGATGCGTTAGCCATGTGGCGTTGTTTTCCTTTACATAACGTTTTTGCTGGCCGAGCGGTTGTCTCCGCCGGTCTTGGAGTTGGTCAGGCGACCTGCGTCTCTTGCCACAAAACAAAGAGGGCCGGTTGAGTCCGACCCTGCTCGTCTCTTTGTTTTATGGCTCAAATCGCCTTGTTGACAGGGGCTGGCTTATACCAGTTTCCCCTGTCTAAGCAAGTGCCAAGCCTCAGGAGATTTCGGTGACGAAGTTTTCGCGGGGTTTGCGCACCTTTTTCATCGGCAGCAGCCAGTCGCCTTCGGCCTGACGATGGCCCAGCGGCAGCAGAACGACCGAGCGCAGGCCGCGTTCTCGCAGCCCCAGAATCTCGTCCACGGCGTTGGGGTCAAAGCCTTCCATCGGCGTGCTGTCCACTTCAAGCTCGGCCGCGGCGGCCAGGGCAAAGCCCAGCGCGATATAGGCCTGACGCGCGGCATGGCCGTGGTTTACCTCGGCCTCGCGCGGCAGGTAGGTCGCCTTGAGGTTCTCGTAATACTGCTTCAGCAGAGGAATTTCGCCGCGTTCTTCGATCATCTGGCGGGTGACCGCATCAATCCGCTCTTCCGAGTAGTTGTCCCAGGCCGCAAACACCAGAAGGTGCGAGCCATCGGTGATCTGCGCCTGATCCCACGCCACCTTGCGGATCTGCGCGCGAATCTCGGGGTTGGTGACGACGAACACTTCAAAGGGTTGCGTTCCGCTCGACGTCGGCGCCATGCGGATGGCTTCGAGGATCTGATCGACCTTTTCCTGCGGAACCGGCTTGCTCGGGTCCATTTTCTTGGTGGCGTAGCGCCAGTTAAGCTTTTCGATCAGGGTGCTTTTGGTCATTCCTGTAGTCCTTTCGGGGCGTCTGCCCAAACTGGTATATTTTTGTGACCGGCTATATATTCAGCACCGGACACCGCCACAAGAAGGCACATTTCTGAGCCCCGGTCACAAAAAGGGAACCGACATGGCCAACGCCCCCCAATGCGCAGATTGCAAACGGATCAACGAGGTTCTGTCACGCGTCGGAGACCGTTGGAGCGTTCTGATCGTCATCTCGCTGGCGCAATACGGAAAGATGCGGTTCAATCAGTTGAAGCGCCATCTCGGGATTTCGCAGAGAATGCTCAGCCTGACCCTGCGAGAGCTCGAGCGCGACGGGCTGGTCAGCCGCACCTACCATCCGACGATTCCGCCCAAGGTCGAATATGACCTGACCGAACTGGGCCAGTCTTTCCGCGAGCCGGTGCGCGCCTTGGGAATGTGGGCCTTGGAAAACCTGTCGCGGATCGACGAAGCACGCTCCCGCTATGACGCCGAGGCCGAACAGGCGAAGAAAAGCGCATGATCGCGAGCAGCGCGCCCTAACCGCGCTGGCCCAGCCTTTCTTCGATGACCGAAACGGCCTTGGCCAGCGCCTCTTCGATGCTCAGATCAGACGTGTCGAGCAGAACGGCATCTTCTGCGGGTTTCAAGGGGGCGGTGCTGCGCTCCGTGTCGCGCGCGTCGCGTTCCCTGACTTCGGCCAGAATCTGATCGCGCGTCACGTCCGCGCCCTTGCCTGTCAGTTCCAGATAGCGCCGCTCGGCGCGCACTTCGGGGCTGGCGGTGACGAACAGTTTCACCTCGGCATCGGGGCAGATCACCGTGCCGATGTCGCGCCCGTCCAGAACTGCTCCGCCCTCGCGTCGCGCAAAGTCGCGCTGGAAATCCACCAGGGCCGCGCGGACCTCGGGGATCACCGCCACCTTGCTGGCCGCCTGCGCCACTTCGGCGCTGCGCAGATCCTGGCGTTCCAGATCCGCTTGCGACAGTGCGCGAGCCGCGGCGACAGGTTCTTCACCCGCCAACACGCGCCGTCCCACGGCGCGGTAGAGCAGGCCGGTGTCCAGATGCGCAAAGCCGAAATGCGCGGCCACGCCCTTGGAGACCGTGCCTTTGCCGGCAGCAGCAGGGCCGTCTATGGCAATGGTGAAACTCATGCGCGCTCCAGCTTTGCACCGAGGCCCGCCATCAGTGGCTCGAACACGGGGAACGAGGTGGCGATCGGCCCACCGTCATCCACCGACACCGGTTTTTGCGCGCCCATGCCCAGCACAAGGAACGACATGGCGATGCGGTGATCGAGAAAGCTCTCGCAGGTTCCGCCACCCGGCACGCCGTCGATGCCAAGGCCCTCGACGGCCCACCAGTCCTCGCCCTCTTCGACCGTCACGCCGTTGGCACGCAGACCGCGGGCCATCGCGTCGATCCGGTCGCTTTCCTTGACGCGCAATTCCTTTACGCCGCCCATCATCGTCTTGCCGGTTGCGTTCGCGGCGACCACCGACAGCACCGGGTATTCGTCGATCATCGAGGCCGCACGTTCGGGCGGCACTGTGATCCCTTTCATGTTCGGCGAGTAGCGAGCGCGCAGATCGGCCACCGGCTCGCCCCCTTCTTCGCGCTCGTTTTCATAGGTCAGATCGGCCCCCATCTCGCGCAGGGTGGTGAACAGGCCGGCGCGCGTCGGGTTCAGCCCGATCCCCGGCACCAGCACGTCCGAACCCGGCGTGATCAGGGCAGCGCAGACGGGGAAGGCGGCACTGGAGGGATCGCGCGGCACCGCGATGACCTGCGGCTTGAGTTCGGGGCGGCCGGTCAGGGTGATGACCCGCCCCTCGTCAGTATCCTCGACCGTGATCTCGGCACCGAAACCGGCCAGCATCCGCTCGGAATGGTCTCGGGTGGCCTCTTTCTCGATCACCACGGTCTTGCCGGGCGCGTTCAGCCCCGCCAGCAGCACAGCGGATTTCACCTGCGCCGAAGGCACCGGTACCTCGTAGCGCACTGGAACCGGGTCAGCCGCCCCGACGAGGGTCATCGGCAGCCGCCCGCCCGAGCGCCCCACCGCCCGAGTGCCGAACAGCGCCAATGGGTCGGTCACCCGCGCCATCGGGCGCTTGTTCAGGCTGGCATCGCCCGTGAACGTGACGGTGATCGGAGAGGTCGCGACAGCGCCCATGATCAGCCGCACGCCGGTTCCCGAATTGCCACAGTCGATCACCTGATCCGGCTCGGCGAAACCGCCGACGCCCACACCATGCACCGACCAACTGCCGCCGCCATGATCGATCACCTCGGCGCCCAGGGCGCGCATGGCCTTGGCCGTGTCCAGCACGTCCTCGCCTTCGAGCAGGCCGGAAATCTTCGTCTCGCCTACGGCCATGGCGCCCAGAATCAGCGAACGGTGCGAGATCGACTTGTCGCCGGGAACCTCGGCCGTTCCCACCAGCGGGCCGCAGGGATGCGAAGTCATCGGGATGGGCGTGCCGTGTCCGGACATGGGGGCTCCTTTTACGCTATCGGTATCAGCCGATTAGCGAATTGGCGGCACAGGGTCCAGCGGCAATGCCTAGGCAAGCGCCGCCGACGCGTCAGCCCTTGCGCCGGAAAGTCAGGTAATGCGGCACCCGTCCCTCGCGCAGGGCCTTCTGTTCGTAGCGGGTCGAGATCCAGTCTTCCCAAGGCTCGCGCCAGTCGGACGGGCGCTCGGCCAGCCACTCGAACCCGGCCCGTGGCACCTCTTCGAGGGTCTGGCGCACATAGTCGGGAATATCCGTCGCCACCCGAAAGATCGCGCCCGGTTTCAGCACGCGCGCCAGCGGCTCCAGGTGTTCGGGGGTGACGAAACGCCGGCGATGGTGCCGTTTCTTTGGCCACGGGTCGGGATAGAGCAGGAAGGCCCGCGAAATACTCTTGTCCGGCAGCACGTCGAACAAGTCGCGCACGTCACCGGGATGCACCCTCAGGTTCTCGACACCTGCCCGCCGGATCTTGCCCAGCAGCATCGCGACCCCGTTGATGAACGGCTCGGCTCCGATGATGCCGACATCCGGATTGCGGCTGGCCTGATGCACCATGTGCTCGCCACCGCCAAAGCCCACTTCCAGCCACACATCCCTGCCCCCGAACATGGCATCAAGATCCAGCGGCTTGCGTTCCGGGTTGCTTTCCCAGTCAACGTCCCCCGGAGACAGCGCGGCGAGATCCTCGGCCAGGTAGGTTCTCTGGCTCTGCTTCAGGGTCTTGCCCCGCGTGCGGCCATAGAAGTTGCGATGTGGTCGGTCAGTATTGGTCATGGCCGGGGGTCTAGCCTCTGCCCGCGTTTTCCGCAACGGGGCAATGCCAACGTCCCGTTCGTCCCGCCAAATCAACACACATCAGCAGGCATGTTTTGCCGTCCAATTGACAGAAGCCTGACCCGGCTCTAGCGCTGATAGACATATTTCTATCCCTTTGGAGGACACTGAATGAGAAGCGCCAGAGTTTTTTCAAGGGATTTTTGGCTTGCAAGCCTTGCCATTGCCGCCGCGCTGAGCATCGCGGCAACACCTGCTCGGGCGCAAAGTTTCGACAATCCGGGCGGAGAAGAGGCGCTGGCCAGCGAAGCGCTTGCGGCGTGGGGTTTCCTGGCGCTGCCGAACCGCGCCGCTCGCTTCGTGTCGGTCAGCAGGTTCCAAAGCAGCGGGGACAAGCTTTGGTCCGGTCAGATCGGCGGCGGCCTCAACCCCTACGAGACGTCGCCATTTTATGTCGAGCTGTACGGGGGGTTTCAGCGGTTCGAACCGGTCATTACCCTGAGTGACGGCAGCAGCACCGTGCAGGCCAACGCGGAGTGGCGTAGCGCCTCGGTGACCGGGGGCTTTGGCTGGGATTTCGAGTTGGCCGAAAACTGGACCCTGCGGCCGAT
Organism: Ruegeria marisrubri; assembly: GCF_001507595.1. GTDB lineage: Bacteria > Pseudomonadota > Alphaproteobacteria > Rhodobacterales > Rhodobacteraceae > Ruegeria > Ruegeria marisrubri. The sequence continues at coordinate 101,664 of NZ_LQBQ01000012.1, read as the reverse complement.
CGTGAACCTGTCCTACGGCAAGATCGAGGCCGAGGCAGAAACCTCGACACCGATCCCGCCAGCCAGTTCAGGAACGGGGCTGAATTTCCTTCGCAATGGCGAGTTGTGGGCAACTGGATATGGCGGTGCGCTCGAGCTGGAATACAAACTTCGCGAAGCCGCGCGGGAATATGATTTCTTTCTGCGACACACCCAGATGGCCATCAAGACGACGGGTGATTCAACAGTGTCCGCCGATGCCGACGCCTCGGCAACCAGTGCCTGGTTCCGGGCCCGTTACCCGATCGGCAACTGGCAGGCCTATGGTCGGCCGGTAAGGTCAGTCTGGCAAGTCGGTATCGCCGCCCTGCATGGGGATCAAGCCGACGCGCTTGGCTTTGACTGGATTGCGTCGGCCGGGGCCGGGATCGAACTGGATGTCGAGAATACCGGCCTGCCTTGGGTGAAACGAACCCGGTTGATGTTCGGCGTCTCGAAAAGCGAGGAGTTCGAGGCCTATTCCGTGGGCTTTGGCCTCAGCTTCTGACTCGACATCAGCAGCCCCCAAAAGCGAAACCCCCGCCGTTTGGCGGGGATTCGTTTGTGCTTTGATAAGAACGGAAACTCACACAGCCCGCTTCAGCGCATCAACCAGGTCGGTCCGCTCCCAGCTGAAACCGCCATCTGCCTCGGGTTCCCGCCCGAAATGACCATAGGCAGCGGTGCGCTGGTAAATCGGCTTGTTGAGGCCGAGATGTTCACGGATGCCGCGCGGCGACAGGTCCATCACCTGGTCGACGGCCTTTTCGATATCGGCATCGCGAACATTTCCCGTGCCATGCGTGTCGGCGTAGATCGACAGCGGCTTGGAAACCCCGATCGCATAGCTGAGCTGGATCGTGCACCGTTCGGCCATTCCGGCGGCAACGACGTTCTTGGCCAGATAACGGGCGGCATAGGCCGCGGAACGGTCCACCTTGGTCGGGTCCTTGCCCGAAAACGCGCCGCCGCCATGCGGTGCGGCACCGCCATAGGTATCGACGATGATCTTGCGCCCGGTCAGGCCCGCATCGCCATCGGGGCCGCCGATGACGAATTTGCCCGTCGGGTTGACGTGCCAGACGGTTTCTCCGGTCAACCAGCCCTCGGGCAGAACTTCGCGGATGTAAGGCTCGACGATCCGGCAGATGTCATCCGAGGTCAGGGACTCGTCCAGATGCTGGGTGGACAACACCACCGAGCTGACGCCAACAGGTTTGCCGTCGCGGTAAACCACCGAAAGCTGCGATTTCGCGTCCGGTCCCAGCGCCGGTTCGGTGCCGTTCTTGCGGACCTCGGCGAGACGGCGCAGGATCGCATGAGCATACTGGATCGGCGCCGGCATCAGGGCTGGCGTCTCGTTGGTGGCGTATCCGAACATGATGCCTTGGTCGCCTGCGCCCTCGTCCTTGTTTTCGGATGCATCGACGCCCTGGGCGATGTGCGCGGACTGTTCGTGCAGCAGGTTGGTGATTTCACAGGTTTTCCAGTGGAACTTTTCCTGCTCGTAGCCAATGTCCCTGATGCAGTCACGGGCGATCTGGTCGATCCGCTCCATGTATTCATGCAGCTTGTCCTGATCCGACAGACCCACCTCGCCGCCAATCACCACGCGGTTCGTGGTTGCAAATGTTTCGCATGCGACGCGAGCTTCGGGTTCTTCGTTCAGAAAGGCATCCAGGACAGCATCGGAAATACGGTCGCAGACCTTATCCGGATGCCCTTCGGAAACGGACTCCGAAGTAAAGGTGTAGTTCTGTCGGGACATGAAAGCGCTCCATTAAGATTTCCCCTGCCACGCCAGGAAGCCGTTGTGACAGGCAAAGGATGGGATACGCGTAGGAAATGGGGGGGTCAATCGGTAATTAGCCCTGAACGTGGCGCCCGTTGCGCAAAATCAGCGCAGTCAGAACGATCAGGACCAAGAGAACCGGAAAGTCGCCCAGACGGGCATAGACGGTGGGGGGCAACGGGTTCGGCAAATCGGCGTCCACATACCCAGCCTGCCCGAGCGCGATGGAAGAGGTAATGCGACCATGCGGGTCGATCACCGCCGATATGCCGGTATTGGCCGACCGTACCATCGGAACCCCCTGCTCGATCGCGCGCATCTGCGCCTGGGCAAGGTGCTGATAGGGGCCAGCGCGAGTGCCGAACCAGGCGTCATTGGTGATCTGGAGCAGCAGCGCCGGACGTTCAGGCGCAGCGCGGACATCCTGAGGAAACACAGCCTCATAACAGATCAGGGGCAGCGCCAGTCCAAGCCCCTCCAGTTTCAGAACCGCTGCCCCAGGCCCCGCGCTAAACCCCTGCCCCACCGTCGCGGCAAACCCATATATCCCGAAACGGGCCATCACGTCGCCAAAGGGAACATATTCACCAAACGGAACCAGGTGGTGCTTGTCATACAGGCCTGCCGGCCGACCTTCGCTGTCCAGATAGACCAGAGAATTGTAGATGCGGCTGCCTGCGCTGCGCTGAATGCCCAGCACGACCGGGGCTCCCTGCGCCGCATCGGCGATGACCTCGAAATAGAGTCCGGCGTTGTCCAGCCAGACCGGCACCGAGGTCTCGGGCCAGACGATCAAGTCCGGGCGAGGTTCCGCTGCCGTAAGCTCGATCTGTCGACCGAAGAATATCGGTGCAAAAGCCGGGTCCCACTTTTGGTGCTGAGGCGCGTTGGGCTGGACCAGGCGCACGGTCTTTCCAGAGAGTGAAACATGGGGACGCGAGGCAGCCCAACCGAGTGCCAAAACCGAAAACAGGATCACCGGCGCGACAAGAAGCGGCAAGCGGCGCCAGCCCCTCCCCGCCACCAGCCCCGCCCCGATCGGCAGGGTGATGGCGAGGGTCAAGGCCCCCAGCCCGTATGGACCGACCAGCGACAGAAGTTGCGCGACAGGCGTTTCGACCCAAACTTGGGCCAATCCAGCCCAGGGAAACCCGGTCAGGACGTATCCGCGCGCCATTTCTACCAGCGAGAGAGCCAGCGCCAGAAGCCATGCCTGCGGGGCTGCACGCCAACCGGGGCGGCGGGCCAGCCAAAAGGCGAACGCCCAGAACAGCGCAAGTCCGCCCGCTATGAACACAAGCGCAAAAGGCGCCATCCAGGCATAGCGTTCCGCGTCCACCAGAAACGGTTCGACGATCCAGATCAGGGCGTGACCGAAATAGCCCGTTCCATAGGCCCAACCCACCCAAGCGGCCCGGCGCCTGGTTTCCGCTGACAGGAACAGGCCCGCAAGCAGTGTCAATGAAATCAGCGTGGCGACCCACAAACCGTAGGGCGCCAATCCCAGAGCGGCGACCACCCCAAGCAGGGCCGCCATCGCCGCCCTAAACCGCAATGGCCAGCCGGCAATTGGCTTCATGCAGCACTGTCCGGCAGCAAGACCCGCAGCTTCTTGATACGGCGGGGATCCGCGTCGATCACCTCGAACTCCGGGCCTTCGGGGTGGATTACCACCTCGCCGCGCGCGGGCACCCGGCCTGACAGCATGAAGACCAGCCCGCCCAGCGTGTCGATTTCCTCTTCGTCCACGTCCTCGTGACTGGTCAGCGAACGCCCGATCTCGGCTTCGAAATCCTTCAGCGGCACGCGGGCCTGCACCACGTAGCAGCCGGGCTTTTCCTGCACCCACAACTGGTCTTCGTCCACGTCGTGTTCGTCCGCAATCTCGCCCACCACCTGTTCGATCAGGTCCTCGATCGTCAGCAGTCCGTCCACGCCGCCATATTCGTCGATGACCAGCGCCATGTGGCGACGCTCGGTCTGCATCTTGGTCAGCAGCACTCCGATCGGCATCGAGGGCGGGACGAAAAGCAATGGGCGCAACATCGACCGGAGGTCGAATTCCGTCGAGTCTCCGTCGAACCCGTGAGTCAGCGCAAAATCCTTCAGATGCACGAAACCCAGCGGTGTATCTATCGTGCCCTCGTATACCGGTATCCGAGACATTCCGGTGTCGCGAAATACCTGCACGAGTTCTTCCTTAGTGATGGTGCTTGGGACCGCGACGATTTCCGCTGCGGGGATCGCCACGTCCTCGACCCGCATCCTGTGCAGGTTGATCATGCCGCGTGGCTGCGCGCTCGGGCTCACGTGCCCGTTGACCTGTGGATCATCCTCGTCGGAAGAAGAGAAAGCGTCGATGATTCTCGAAAAAAATCCGTGTTTCTCTTCGCTCTGTTCGTTTTCGTTCTCGGACCGCGCGCCTTGCGCTGCCATAGAACTACCTTCAATATCGCCCATTTTCCTGTTCCAAGTGATCGGACCAAAAGCCCTATTCAACCATATATGGGTCATCGACCCCCATTTTGCCAAGTATCTCGACCTCGACGCGTTCCATCAGGGTGGCATCGGGATCACGGATGTGGTCGTACCCCAGCAGATGCAGCAGGCCGTGGACGATCAGATGGGTGACGTGATCGTCAAATGGTTTTTTCGCATCCTCCGCCTCGCGCAGGCAGGTATCGAAAGAGATCGCGATATCTCCAAGCGCGATTTCGCCAGTGAAATCAGGCTCTGGCCGCTGCGGGATCGCGCCCGGCTCGTCCGGCGACAGATCCTGGGCTGGCCAGCTGAGCACGTTTGTCGGTTTGGGCTTTTCCCGGAACTCGGCGTTCAGGGCAGCGATGCGCGCGTCGTCGCAGCCCATCAGGCTGACCTCGCAGTCATCGGGGTCCAGACCGACATGCCGCAGCACCTCTTCCACGGCCCGCTCGGCCAGCGCAGACAGATCGGACGCCGCCCACCTGTCGTCTTCAATGGTAATCTCGATGGTCATCGCGGCCTTTCTGCGGAAATCCGGCATACCGTCAAGCAGATACGCATGCTCATCTCTTTCCCCGCAAAATCCGGGTCAGCGCTTCGGTCATTGCGGCCGCCTCATCCGGCGTCAGGCGCGCGTGACCGGCCGAGAGAAAAGGCGCGACAGCCCGGCCGGAGTAGCGGCCCAATAGCGCGCCGTCGCGCTCGATCAGCTTCAAACGGACGAACTCGTAGGCGCGGTCATGGCAGATGCGGCAGCGTTCGCCGAACATGGCTTCCGACTCGATCTGGCTGGCGAACATCGCCAGCAGGCCCGGAATCTCGTCCGCGGACAACCCGCCGGCATGGCTCACAAGGAACGGCGCGAGATCACGACCGGACCGGCCGACAACGCCATTCGGGCCAAGCACCAGCTGTTCCCGCGCGAACCCTCCGGAATGTCCGTGACATCCGGCGCAGCGGCTTTCGAACAAAACGTGATAGTCGGTTGCCCGGGCCACTCCCGGAAACATCGTCACACACAAGATCAGAGCCGCAAGAATCCCGTCAACCTGCCTGCACATCCGCATCATAAGCCTCGATGATCGCGGCAACCAGCGGATGGCGCACGACGTCCTTGGCCGTGAAGTAGTTGAACCCGATCTTGGGAATCGACTTCAACAGCCGCTCGGCATCCGCCAGCCCCGACGGCACGCCGCGCGGCAGGTCCACCTGCGAGCGGTCGCCGGTAATGACCATGCGGCTGCCTTCGCCCAATCGGGTCAGGAACATCTTCATCTGCATTGTGGTTGCGTTCTGCGCCTCGTCCAGAACCACGAAAGCGTTCGACAAGGTGCGTCCGCGCATGAAGGCCAGCGGCGCGATTTCGATCCGTTTTTCCTCGACCAGCTTGGTCAGCTGCTTGCCAGGCAGAAAGTCGTTCAGCGCGTCGTAGAGCGGCTGCATGTAGGGATCGACCTTTTCCTTCATATCGCCCGGTAAGTAGCCCAGCTTTTCACCGGCCTCGACCGCGGGACGGCTGAGGATGATCCGATCCACGTGACCGCCGATGAACATCGACACGCCAACAGCGACCGCCAGATAGGTCTTTCCCGTCCCGGCCGGACCGATGCCGAAAGCCAGCTCGTTTTCGAACAGCGACCGGACATAGGCCTTCTGCGCGTCGGTGCGCGGCTCCACCAGCTTCTTGCGCGTCTTGATCTCTACCGTGCCGCCCTTGAACATCTCGAGCTGGTCGCCGTCGCGAACGCCGGTACCTTCTTCCGAATTGCCCATCCGCAATTCGCGATCGACATCCGCCGCCTCGACCGCCCGGCCTGCCTCGAGCCGCTCATAGAGCGCGTGCAGGACTTCGGCCGCCTGTTTCTGCCCCTCCTCTTCGCCGAGGATGGCCAACTGGTTGCCGCGGCGCAGAATCTGAACCGAAAGGTTTTGCTCTATCTCGGCCAGGTTGCGGTCATATTCGCCGCAAAGGTCAATCAGCAATCTGTTGTCTGGAAACTCGACAAGCACCTCATGCGGGGGCGTATCGTCTTGCGGTGGGGTAAGGGCACCGATGGCCAATCCGTTCTCCTGTCTTGGCGTTTGAATCAAGCGTAGCCAGATTGTCCAAGCCAGCGCAAGCACCAAGGTGAAAATTCACGGCAGTGGGCACCCAACATCACATTGTTGCAACCGGGAATGGCGGAATCTTGCGAGCCCGGACACTAGCCGCGACGCAAGCAGAAAACCTTGTTAGAAAGCAAAGTTCAGTCCCAGACGAAGATTGCCAAATCCCGGCGTAATGACGGTCGAAGACCCGCCTGCATCATACGCAGTCTTCGAACTGAACCTCGTGTACTCGTATTCCAGCATCATCGACAGGTTCTCGCGCAGGGCGCGTTCGACCCCCAGCCCCAGAAGAACGCCATCATAGTCGGACTGGTCCGAAACCGAGATCGTATCACCGCCGGCGGTGCCCGCGACCGAATAGTCGAGATCGGCCCGCGCGTATCCGAGGATTCCATAGAACTGCATGTCGCCCGGAATACTGGCAACGCCGCCCTTCAGGCGCAGCGCAAGATGTCTCTTCACGTCAATCTCGGCCTGATGCGTCGCAGTCGAGAAACTATCTCCGATCCCCCCGGCGATATATCCCAGTTCCACCCCGTAAACGAAGGCCAGCCCCGTGGACTGAATTTTGTCGCGCCAACCGATCTTCAGCCCCCAATTGGGCCCTCCCGGCACCAAAGTCCCCGGAGTGGCAACAAGTTGGCCGCTGCTCGCACGGTGGCCAACGTCATCGCGGGATCCAAAGGCATAGGCCAGATCGCCGCCTGCGTAAAATCCTTCCAAATCGAGCGTGAGTGACTTCGGAGCGATAATTTCCGGTTCTGCGATCGGTTGCGTCACACTACCTGCATGTAACCGCGAACTGCTCAGCATTCCAAATGCGATCGCCAGCACTGGCGCTACCAGCCACCCGACATAGGAAAACATCCTGCCCACCAATCTCGGCACCTGCCACCTGCCTCAACAAAGATGAAGCTTCCCTACACAATGTGATGCGCATCTGGCAAACATTCATTTTGGCAGTATTGTCGATGACAAAAGGGCGACCCAAATTTAAGGCCGCCACCAAAAACATTTCCCTTCTCACTTAGGGAAAGCCGGACAGCCGCGATCAAACGAGCACGCCGGCGAGAGAGTTCGCAGCCGAAGCCGTTATGCGAACTTTTCGCAGGTCCCCGACCTGAACATCCGCGTCTCCGACATGTACGGAATGCAGATACTCTGATTTTCCCACCATCTGGCCTTTCAGGCGGCCCGGCTTTTCAAACAGAACACCGACTTCGCGGCCAACCATCCCGTCCTGTATTTCACGTTGGTGCCGCGTGATCAGAGTCTGCAGGCGCTGCAACCTGTCGTCGGCTTCTTCCGTCGGCACCTGGGGACGCTCTGCCGCCGGGGTTCCGGGGCGCGTCGAATATTTGAACGAATAGGCGTATCCGTATTTGACCTGCTCGACCAGATCGAGCGTGGCCTGAAAGTCTTCTTCCGTCTCTTCCGGGAAACCGACGATGAAGTCACCCGACATCAGGATATCCGGGCGTGCGGCCCGGATCCGCTCGACCAGGCGGAGATAGCTTTCGGCCGTATGGCTCCGGTTCATCCGCTTGAGGATCTTGTCCGAGCCCGACTGCACCGGAAGGTGCAGATAGGGCATCAGCTTTTCGCAGGTGCCATGCGCCTCGATCAGGTCGTCGGTCATGTCGTTGGGGTGCGACGTGGTGAACCGTATGCGCTCCAGCCCATCAACCTTGTTCAGTTCCCAGATCAGACCGGCCAGGCTCATGTCGCCCGTCGGACCGGCGCCATGATAAGCGTTGACGTTCTGCCCCAGCAGGGTGATCTCGCGCACGCCACGCTCGACCAGCTCCCGTGCCTCACCCAGAATGCGGTCCGCCGGACGGCTGACCTCGGCCCCGCGGGTATAGGGCACCACGCAGAAGGCGCAGAACTTGTCGCAGCCTTCCTGGACGGTCAGAAAGGCGGTCGGCCCACGCTGCGCCTTCGGCCGGCCTTTCAGTTTCTCGAACTTGTCCTCTTCTGGAAAATCCGTGTCCAGCGCCTTCTCGCCCGAGCGCGCCTTGGCTTCCAGTTCCGGCAGACGGTGATAGCTTTGCGGGCCCACGACCAGATCGACCAGAGGCTGGCGGCGCATGATCTCTTCGCCCTCGGCCTGCGCCACGCAGCCGGCCACGCCGATTTTCAGGTCGGGTTTTTCCGCCTTCAGCCCCTTGAACCGGCCCAGTTCCGAATAAACCTTTTCCGCGGCCTTTTCACGGATATGGCAGGTATTCAGCAGGATCATGTCCGCGTCGTCGGGGCTTTGCGTTTCCACGTAACCCTTGCCGCCCAGCGCCTCCGCCATGCGCTCGCTGTCATAGACGTTCATCTGACAGCCATAGGTCTTGATGTAGAGTTTCTTAGGTTCGGACATGGGGCGAGCCTTTGCTTTCGCTGGACCGGCGCGATCTATACGGATCGGGCACCACTTGCAATGCCTTCGCAATTACCCGAGTTTGGGCCCGATTTCCAGAAGGGCCGGCTCAGAACAACCGATGCGATACGATTCCCTCGACGATTTCCTCAAACGCGGCACTGCAGCGCTGGCCAAGGGTCCGGTCGCAATGATCTTCGCCGAGGATGATGTCGAAGTGGAAAGCACCCTGCGCCACCATCTGGGTCTTGGCTTCAAATCCATGCTGGCTCTGGTGCCATCAGAATTCGCCCTTCCGGAAGACGTCCAGGAACGCGTCCACCGTATCACCTTCAATTGCAAACCGAGAACCGTGGTCTTTGACGCGATCAACCGGATCATCGCGGCTGCGCCCGATATCTGGATGTACTACTGCTACAATTCGGAATACCTGTTCTATCCCTTCTGCGAGGACAGGACCGTGGGCGAAATGCTCGCCTTCCACACGGAGGAACGGCGCGATGCGATGCTGAGCTATGTCATCGATCTCTATGCCGATGATCTGAATCGCTTTCCCAACGCTGTTTCACGCGACCGCGCCATGCTCGACAGATCCGGCTATTATGCAGAAGCCAGAAAAGATCCCGAAAACGGCCACCCGCTTGAACGCCAACTCGATTTTTCGGGCGGCCTGCGGTGGCGGTTCGAGGAACATATTCCGAAGGACCGACGCCGGATCGACCGGATCGCGCTGTTCCGCTCGAAGCCCGGCCTCAAGCTGCTGCCGCACCACACGTTCAATGACCCGGAATACAACACCTATTCCTGCCCGTGGCATCACAACCTGACGGCCGCCATCTGCTCGTTCCGCACCGCCAAGGCGCTGAAGCGCAATCCCGGTTCCACTTTCGACATCCCCACCTTCCGCTGGCGCAACTCGGTTCCCTTTGAATGGAATTCCCGCCAGTTGCTCGACCTCGGACTGATGGAGCCGGGACAGTGGTTCTGATCACTCTGCCCCTTCATCTTTTCTGAAAATACTCCGGGGGAGCCGCGGCTTGCCGCGGCGGGGGCAGAGCCCCCTCAACGCCGGAACAGGATCGGAAACCAATCCTCGCGCAGACGCTGGCCCGGCTTCATCTCATGCCCGGGATAAGGCGGCGAGGTCCGGCCCGGCCGCTCGACATAACGCGCGTCATCCCCGACCAGCCGCAGAGAAAACGCCCGGCGACGTGCCTCCGATGTGTTCCCGCGCGCCCCATGCAGGGTGCGATAGTTGAAAGCCACTGCGTCTCCCGGTTCCATTTCAAACTCGACGATCGTCATGCCCTCAGCCTCTGGATCCGGCACCGGGATGTATTGCCCCTCGTCCGGGAAATACCCCTCCTCCGAAACCCAGCGCGTGGGCAGAACCTCTTTCTCCCACATATGCGAGCCGGCGACACAGCGCAGGGTGGCCTCCCTTACGGGATCAAGCGGCGACCAGAAACTGATCGTCTGCCGCCCTTCCACGAAATAATACGGCCCGTCCTGGTGCCACGGCGTCGCCATCGAGGTTCCCGGCTCCTTGACCAGCACGTGGTCATGAAACATCTGCGCCGTTTCCGACTGCATCAGGTCGGCGGCCACTTCGGCCGCCGGAGAGGTTTCCACCGCCTCGCGGAATTCCGGAATGCGTGTCCAGTTGCAGTAGTCGTCGAAGAAGCGCCCGGTCTCACCCCGCTTCTCGTTCTCCGAAGCGTAGGGCCCCGGCGAGGCCATGTTCGCCGCCACGCCGGCCCGCAACGTTTCGACATGATCCGCAAACAACCCGCGCACCAGCACGACACCATCGCGCTGGTAGCTATCGATCATTTCCTGCGTTACGAGGGGATGGGGCATCGTCGTCTCCGTTCAATCCGTTCGCCCGAGATATGCCCGTCGAAAAACCTCTATTCAAATCATATCTTTGAAAATAAATAATAACCTCATGTTATATCTTTCCCTGCGCCAATACGAATATGTTTGCGCCATCGGGCGATCCGGCAGCCTGTCGGCGGCAGCCCAGCAACTCCATGTCTCGCAACCCGCCCTGTCCGCGGCGCTCGCCAAGATCGAAGATCACCTGGGTCACCCGCTGTTCATCCGCCGACGCGGCTCGGGCATGGCCGTTACGCCGCAAGGTCGTGCGTTCATCGAAGAGGCCGAGGCGCTGCTCGCGCGAGCCGCTCGGCTCGAAGACCCGTCCCGCCCCCATCCGGGCGCCGGTCGCCTGAACCTGGGATGTTTCGTCGATCTGGCCCCATTTGTTTTGGCCCGCGCTCTACATGGTCTGCGCGGGGCCATACCCGAGGTGACCGTGACCTACCGTGCCGACAGGTTCGAGGCCCTGATCTCCGGGCTGATCAAAGGACAGATCGACCTGGCGATCACCTATGATCTGGGCATGGATGCCGGCTTCACCCGGGAAAAACTGTATGACAGCCGGCCTTGCGCCATCGTGAACCCCGAGCACCCGATGGCCGGTGCGGCACGAGCTTCCCTGGCCGATCTGACGGCGTTCCCCCTGATTCTCTCCGAAGAGGGCCTATCGGCCCAACACATGCTGAACCTGTTCCGGCGCAAGAGCCTGACCCCATTCGTCGCCCACAGGGCCGCTTCGCTGGAAATCCTGCGCAGTCTTGCCGCGCATGGCGAAGGCGTCGGCGTCAGCTACGCCAATCCGGCAAGCGCACGCAGCTACGACGGTAAACCGATCATCACCCTGCCGATCTCCGATCCCGAGGCCGCCGAGTCGGTCATACTGGCCCGGCACGGCACGGGTCCGGCCGATCCGCAGATCGCGCTGGCGCAGACAATACTTTCCGAAATGCTTGGGCAGGCGTGATCAGGCTTTGCGGCGCAGGCGGATCACCACGTCAACGGACGCAATCTCGACCCCCTCTGGCGCGTCCGGCAGGCGCTGAATCACCAACTGGTCCGACGGGGCGTCAGACAGGTGTCCTTCGTCCTCCCAGAAGAAATGCGGGTGGTCGTGGGTGTTGGTGTCGAAATAGCTCTTGGAGCCATCCACGGTGATTTCCTGCAAAACACCCGCCTCGCAGAACGCGCGCAGCGTGTTGTAGACCGTCGCAAGCGACACGGCCGCGCCGGTTGCCTTGGCCGCTTCGAACAGGCTTTCGGCGGTGACGTGGCGATGCTTGCCGTCTCCGACCAACAATTCGGCCAAGGCCACGCGCTGCCGTGTCGGTCGAAGACCGGCACCTGCCAACCACTTGGTGGCGATTTCCTGGCTTTGTGGCGTCATGACTCGGATACCCGGTTTTGCTAGCGGTTCATATATAAGGGCTGACAGCCGGGTTTTTCAAATGAAATTCATTCGCAAGTAGAACCTGCATGCCCGGGATGTGGCGCGGCTGCTCTTGCAGGACCTTGCGCGTGGGTGCTAGAGGGAGCCTGATACGATGAACGGACCTGGCAGGAGAGGCGGCAGAATGGCCCAATTCCCAAGCAGTTTTGACAAGGACGATCTGCTGAAATGCGCCCGCGGCGAACTTTTTGGCCCCGGCAACGCCCAGCTGCCTGCGCCCCCGATGCTGATGATGGATCGGATCACCGATATTTCGGCCGATGGCGGCGCTCATGGCAAAGGCCATGTGGTCGCCGAATTCGACATCACACCCGACCTGTGGTTCTTCGAGTGCCACTTCCCCGGCAACCCGATCATGCCCGGCTGTCTGGGTCTGGATGGCCTGTGGCAGTTGACGGGCTTCAATCTCGGCTGGCGCGGCTGGAAGGGCCGTGGTTACGCCTTGGGGGTCGGAGAGGTCAAGCTGACCGGCATGGTGCGCCCCGATCGCAAGATGCTGACGTATCACGTTGATTTCACCAAGGCCGTTCAGACGCGCCGCCTGACCATGGGTGTGGCGGATGGTCGGGTCGAAGCTGACGGCGAATTGATCTATCAGGTCAAGGACATGAAGGTTGCATTGTCGGAAAGCTGACCTCAGCTGACCGACGAAAGGCAAGGAACGGAATACAGGAGTCCGCATATGCGTCGCGTCGTCGTCACCGGATTGGGGGTCGTGTCCTCCATCGGGAACAATGCCGAGGAAGTCCTTGCATCGCTCAAGGCAGGCAAATCCGGCATCGAGGCCAACCAGCAGATGGTCGAACACGGCTTCCGCAGCCAGGTGGCCGGGTCGCTCAAGATCGACGTGGCCGAGCATGTGGACAAGCGCGTCCTGCGGTTCATGGGGCCGGGCGCGGCCTATGCCCATATCGCAATGAGTCAGGCGATTGCCGATTCCGGCCTGACCGAGGATCAGGTCGTGAACCCGCGCACCGGCTTGGTCGCCGGTTCGGGTGGGCCGTCGACCAGTGCCATGCTGACGGCACACCAGACCGTTCTGAAAACCGGTGCGACCAAGAGGATCGGGCCGTTTGCCGTGCCGAAATGCATGTGCTCGACGATTTCGGCCAACCTGGCCACCGCCTTCAAGATCAAGGGCATCAACTATTCGATCACCTCGGCCTGTTCGACCTCGCTGCACTGCATCGGCAACGCGGCCGAGCAGATCATGATGGGCAAGCAGGACGTGATGTTCGCTGGCGGCGGCGAGGAACTGGACTGGACACTGTCCTGCCTGTTCGACGCGATGGGTGCGATGTCGTCGAAATACAACGACACGCCCGAGAAAGCCTCGCGCGCCTTCGACCAGGATCGTGACGGCTTCGTCATTTCCGGCGGCGGGGGCATCGTCGTGCTGGAAGATCTGGACCACGCCCTGGCGCGCGGCGCCAAGATCTATGCCGAGGTCACCGGATTTGCCGCCACCTCGGACGGGCACGACATGGTGGCCCCGTCGGGCGAAGGCGGCGAACGCGCGATGCGGCTGGCGCTGCAGAGCGTGCCCGAGGGCCGGAAGATTTCCTACATCAACGCCCACGGCACCTCGACCCCGGTCGGTGATGTGGGCGAGGTCGAGGCCGTGCGCCGGATCTTCGGCGAGGGCAAAGTGCCGCCGATCTCGTCGACCAAGTCGATGACCGGCCATGCACAGGGGGCCGCTGGCGCACTCGAGGCGATCTTCTGCCTGTTGATGCTGGAACACGACTTCATTGCGCCTTCGATCAATGTCGACACGCTTGCCGAAGGCATCCTGCCCGGCGAGATCGCGACGAAAGTCGTTGAAAACGCTGGCCTTGACAGTGTCATGACCAACAGCTTCGGCTTTGGCGGCACGAATGGGTCAATGGTTCTTTCCAAGTATCACGGGTGAGAGTAGAGATGTCGGAATTACTGAAAGGCAAGCGTGGCCTGATAATGGGCGTGGCCAATGATCGATCGATCGCATGGGGCATTGCCAAGGCCATGCACGAGGCTGGCGCTGAACTGGCCTTCACCTACCAGGGTGAGGCTTTCGGCAAGCGTCTCGAGCCTTTGGCCGAGAGCGTCGGCAGTGACTTCATGGTCGATGCGGATGTAACCGACGATGCTTCGCTGGACCGGGCGTTCGCCGAGTTGGAGGCGCGCTGGCCCACCATCGACTTTCTGGTGCATGCGATTGCCTATTCGGACAAGAACGAGCTGACCGGTCGGTTCCTCAATACCTCCCGCGCGAACTTCAAGCATTCGATGGATGTTTCGGCCTATTCCTTCATCGAGGTGGCGCGCCGCGCCTATCCGTTGATGAAGGACAACGGCGGAACCCTGCTGACTCTGACCTACCAGGGGTCGAACCGGGTGGTTCCGAACTACAACGTGATGGGCGTTGCCAAGGCGGCGCTGGAGTCTGCCACCCGTTACCTTGCCAACGATCTCGGCCCTGACGGGATTCGCGTCAACGCGATCTCGCCCGGCCCGATGAAGACGCTGGCCGGTGCGGCCATCGGCGGCGCGCGCAAGACTTACAAGTTCTGCGACCAGAACGCGCCGCTGCGGTCGAACGCCACGCTTGAAGCGGTCGGCGGAACCGCGGTCTACCTTGCGTCCGACGCCGGCGCCTGCACATCCGGCGAAATCATCCGCGTCGATGGCGGTTTCCATGTTCTGGGGATGCCACAGCCGGATTACATGTGACCCGGTTTTTCCCTGCCCCTGCCAAGAATTAACCATAGTTCGGGGCGAAAAATCCGGCATGAGCAAAGTCGATCTGATCCTCACGGCGACGGAACGCCGGGCGAAAGCGAAACGGGTGCTGGCCAAGAAAGCGCCTGAACGCGAGCCGCTTCGGCCGGAGGACATACTGCGCCTTGCCGCCTTGGGTCTGTGCATGTTTGTGGCAGGACTTGTCATTCTGTCACAGCCCGCGGTCATCAACTGGCTGAGCGGAATGGCTCAGGCGGCCAGCAGTCTGAGCCAGCCACCGCACTACTGACCGGAAACGCCACGGGGCACCCTTGGCGCCCCGTAGAAATGCTCGCGCGAGTGATCGGCGGGCTCAATTGATCGATACGATCTCTATGTCGAAAATCAGATCCTGCCCGGCCAAGGGGTGATTGGCATCGAGCGTGACAGTCGATTCGTCCACTTCGACCACGGTCACAGGAAGGGCGTGCCCGTCAGGGGTCTGCATCTGAAGCTGCGTTCCCAGATCCAGCGGAATGTCATCGGGGATGCCCTCACGCGGGATGGCCTGGCGCATGGCCGGGTTGACCGGGCCATAGGCCTCGACGCATGGCACTTCGACCCGTTTCTTTTCGCCGAGCACCATGCCCGGCAAGGCCGAATCCAGACCTGCGATGATCTGTCCCGAGCCGACAACGAACTCAAGGGGATCACGGCCTTCGGAGCTGTCGAAGGTCTTGCCGTCCAGCAGAGTCCCCGTGTAGTGGATGCGAACCGTGTCGCCTTGCTTGATTTCGGTCATGGGTATTGGGGTCCTCTACTATTGGATTGAAGAAAACACCCTAGAGCGTGACGCCCCAATGTAAACCCTCCCCCTTCCCCCCTGCGCTCCGCTGTGCAAACCTGCGCCGGACGAGGGAGGACAGGATGGCGATCACCACCTGCATTTT
The DNA here is from genome assembly GCF_001507595.1 of Ruegeria marisrubri. Taxonomy (GTDB): domain Bacteria; phylum Pseudomonadota; class Alphaproteobacteria; order Rhodobacterales; family Rhodobacteraceae; genus Ruegeria; species Ruegeria marisrubri. The sequence goes on along the minus strand of NZ_LQBQ01000012.1, from coordinate 85,915 downwards.
CGATGCCTATGGTACGCTTTTCGACGTTGCCGCCGCCGCCCGACAGGCCGCGGCGGAACCGGAGCATTCAGAGCTGCGCGACAAGTGGCCGGATCTGGCCAATCACTGGCGACTGAAGCAGCTGCAATACACCTGGCTCCGGGCCATCACCGATGCCCACACGGATTTCTGGAAGGTCACGCAAGACGGTCTCGACTGGGCGCTGGAGGCGACCGGTCTGGACGGCAAGCCGGCCCTGCGCAAACGCCTGCTGGACCTCTACTGGGAATTGCAGGCCTATCCCGAGGTCCCTGACATGCTGCGCGCGCTCAAGGCGGCGGGCAAGCGGACGGCGATCCTGTCGAACGGCTCGCCTGCCATGCTTGATGGCGCGGTGCAGTCGGCCGGGATCGGCGATGTTCTGGATGACGTTCTGTCGGTCGAAAGCGTGGGTGTCTTCAAACCGGATAGCCGCGTCTATGACCTGGTGCCCGGGAGGTTCGGCTGCGCGAAGGACGAGGTGTTGTTCGTCAGCTCCAACGGCTGGGACGCTGCGGGCGCCAGCGGCTACGGCTTCGTCACGGCCTGGGTCAATCGGTCGGGCGAGCCGATGGACCGCTTGCCGTGGCGGCCTGTCCATGTACTGTCCGACCTGACCTCGATACCCGAACTTGCAGGGGCCTGATGCCGTATTTCACCACCACCGATGACAGGCGGATCTATTTCGAGGACAACGGCGAGGGCCAGCCGCTGCTGTGCCTTGCCGGGCTGACAAGATGCAGCCGGGATTTCTCGTTCCTTGCACCGCATGTGGCAGACCTGCGCATGATCGCAATGGATTACCGCGGCCGAGGCCGGTCGGATTACGACCCCGATTACATGAACTACAATATCTTCCGCGAATCCCATGACGCGATCGAGTTGCTGGATCACCTGGGGCTGGGCAGGGTCACGGTTCTGGGCACATCGCGGGGTGGTCTCATCGCCATGGCGTTGGCCGCCAGCCACCCCGAGCGACTGGCCGGCGTGGTCCTGAATGATGTGGGGCCGGTGATCGAACCTTCGGGGATCGCGCGGATCATGGAATATGTCGGCAAAAAGCCGGTCTCGAAAACCTACGATCAGGCCGCACGCGTTCTCAAGGACGCGATGGAGCCGCAGTTTCCCGGCGTGCCTCTGGAAAGGTGGCGCAAGCAGGCGGAAATCCAGTACGAAGCCACCCCTGACGGTCTGGCCCTGCGCTATGACGACGCGCTGCACAAGGCGTTGCTGGAACAGGCCGCCACCGGCGCGATTCCGGATATGTGGCTGTTCTTCGAAGCTCTGAGGGACGTCCCCACCGGCGTGATACGCGGGGCCAATTCCGACATCCTTGGCGCAGATACACTGGCCGAGATGCACCGGCGGCATCCGGGTCTGATTTCGGCAGACGTTCCTAACCGTGGCCACGCGCCGTTTCTGGACGAACCCGAATCCCTCGACATCATCCGCCGCATTCTGGAGGCCTCATGAGCAGCCTTGAAATGATCGAGGCCGCCGCCGGGCGGCTCAAGGGCCATGCCCGCCGCACCCCGCTGCTGGACTCGCCCTTTCTGGACGAACTCGCCGGACGGCGCGTGCTGGTGAAGCCCGAGTGCCTGCAGCACACCGGCAGTTTCAAGTTCCGCGGTGCGTGGTCGGCCATTTCGGCGCTCGATCCTGACACCCGCAAGCGTGGCGTGATCGCCTATTCCTCGGGCAATCACGCGCAGGGCGTGGCGCTGGCGGCGTCGAAACACGGGATTGCCTCGGTGATCGTCATGCCCTCGGACGCGCCGCAGCTCAAGATCGACAACACCCGCGCGCTGGGGGCCGAGGTGGTTCTGTATGACCGGGCTACAGAAAGCCGCGAAGAGATTGGCGCCGCGCTGGCCGCCGAACGCGGGCTGACCCTGATCAAGCCCTATGACGAACCGCTGGTGATCGCGGGTCAGGGAACGGTCGGGCTAGAAATCGCCGAGCAGGCCAAGGAGCTCGGCATTGAAAAGGCGGATGTCCTTGTCCCCTGTGGCGGCGGCGGGCTGACCTCGGGGATCGCGCTGGCGCTGGAAGGGCACGCCCCGGGCCTGCGCGCCCGCCCCTGCGAGCCGGAAGGGTTCGACGACACGAAACGCTCGCTGCTGTCCGGCCGGATCGTGAGCAACACCGAGACATCCGGCAACATCTGCGATGCCATCCTGACGCCGCAACCGGGCGAGATCACCTTTCCGATTCTGAAACGCCTCTGCGGCCCGGGCCTGAGCGTGTCCGAAGGCGAAGCGTTGCAAGCCATGGCTCTGGCCTTTTTGCGGCTGAAGATCGTGATCGAGCCGGGCGGGGCGGTCGCCCTGGCCTCGGCCCTGTTCCGGCGGGACGAGATCGAAGGCGATACGGTCATCGTGGTCGCCTCGGGCGGCAACGTGGACCCCGAACTGTTCGCCGGTGCCCTGAAACACATACCGTGATGGGGCCCGTGAATCACGCGTGCGCAGTGGATCACAAGGGGGCGCTGCCTTATACCCGGAATAAACCGACGGTCGGGCGCTGCTCGAGTGCCAGCCCGGAACAAATGGATGAGTGTCATGAAGATCGCCGAACTTGGAAATGTCCAGCTTCACTACAGGATCGACGGCGACCCGGATGGCGCGCCGGTGGTCTTTGCCAATTCGCTGGGCACCGACATGCGCCTTTGGGACGACATACTGCCGTTGCTGCCCAAGGGGCTGAAACTCATTCGCTATGACAAGCGGGGCCACGGGTTGTCGTCGCTGCCGCCGGGGTCTTATTCCATGGGTGCGCTGGTGCGTGATGCCGAGGCGCTGCTGGACATGCTGGAAATCCGCGACTGCGTTTTCGTGGGGCTGTCGGTCGGCGGGATGATCGGTCAGGGGCTGGCCGTCAAGCGGATGGACCAGGTCCGTGCGCTGGTTCTGTCGAATACCGGCGCCAAGATCGGAACGCCCGAGATGTGGAGCGACCGTATCGCCGCCGTTCGTGAAGGAGGGATAGAGGCGCTGGCGGACAGCATTCTGGAGCGGTGGTTCTCGAAGGACTTTCTTGCCACGCCCGAAGTGGCCCTCTGGCGCAACATGCTGGTGCGGCAGCCGGACGAAGGCTATGCCGGCGTGTCCGCCGCGATTTCGGGCACCGACTTCTATACGCCGACCAGCGGGTTGCGGCTGCCGACCCTCGGCATTGCCGGCAGCGAGGACGGGGCCACCCCGCCCGATCTGGTGCGCGAGACCGTCGATCTTGTGCCGGGGTCGCGCTTCGAGCTGATCCGCCGGGCCGGCCACCTGCCCTGCGTGGAAAAGCCCGAGGAATACGCGGCTATCCTGACGAAATTCCTGAAAGAAACCGGGCACGTCTGAGGCACGAAAAATCATGGCCGATTTTCTTCTGGTTCACGGCTCTTGCCACGGCGCCTGGTGCTGGCGCGACCTGATCCCCGAACTCGTCGCACTGGGCCACTCGGCCCGGGCCATCGACATGCCCAGCCATGGCGAGGACGAGACCCCCATTGCCGACGTCACTCTTGAGGGATGCCGGGACGCTGTTCTGGCCGCCTCGACGCCGGAAACCGTCATCGTCGGCCATTCCTGGGGCGGCTATCCCATCACCGCCGCAGCCGAGGCCGAGCCGGGCATGATGCGCGGTCTCGTCTATCTGTGCGCCTATGTGCCGATCTCGGGCCTGTCCATCGCCGAGATGCGCAGACGCGCAGACCGCCAACCCCTGATCGGTTCGGTCGTGAAGTCCCCCGACGGCCTGTCCTACGAGATCGAGCCCTCTCGGATCCGGCCCCTGTTCTATCACGACTGTTCCGACGAATGCGTGGACTACGCCCGGGCCCATCTCTGCCCGCAGGCGATCGGGCCGCAGGAAAAGCCGCTGTTTCTGACCGAGCGTTACGGCAGAGTGCCCCGGGCCTATATCCGCACCACCGACGACCGGACCATAACGCCCGAGTTTCAGGCCGAAATGTGCCGCGACTTCCCTGGCGACAGGCGGTATGACATGGACAGCTCGCACTCGCCCTTTTTCTCTCACCCGCGGCAGTTGGCCCAACTGCTGAGCAAGATCGAAAGACAGTTCTGATGGCTGGTTCCGTCTTTGACAGCGCTATGTTTTCGAAACTCTTTCCGACCGGAGAGATTGGCCGCCTGTTCACCGACAGCGCCGAATTACGGGCGATGCTGCTGGTCGAGGGGATGCTGGCCAAGGTTCAGGGTGATCTGGGCGTGATCCCTGCGGAAAGCGCGCAGGCCATCACCCGCGCCGCGATGGAGGTGCAGCTTGATCCAGGCGCGTTGGCGCAGGCCACCGGCGAGAACGGCGTCAGCGTTCCGGCCCTTGTGGCTGCTTTCCGGGCCGAGATGCAGGCCCCCGAACATGCAGCCTTCGTGCATTGGGGGGCCACATCGCAGGACATCATCGACACCGGTCTGATGCTGCGGCTGCGGCAGGCGCTGACGTTGGTAGAAAAAGACCTGACCTCCGTTCTTGCCCGGCTGTCGGAACTGGCCGAGGCGCATGCCGCCCTGCCGATGCCGGCCCGAACCTACGGCCAGCACGCCACGCCCACCAGTTTCGGCGCCGTCGTCGCCGGTTGGGGCGCTCCGCTTCTGGGGCTTCTCGACGAATTGCCGGAACTGCGCCGGACCTGTCTGCTGGTCTCGCTTTCCGGCGCGGCGGGGACGAGTGGCGCGTTGGGTCCGCAAGCCACCGAAACCCGCAAGGCGCTGGCCGGACTGCTCAACCTGCAGGATCCCGGCCGCAGCTGGCACACTGACCGCACACCCGTCCTGCGCATCGGCGACTGGCTCACGCGGGCGACTCTGGCCTTGGGCAAACTCGGAGAAGATGCGATCGAGCTGACCCAGACAGGGATCGGCGAGATTCGTCTTGGCGGCAGCGGCGCGTCTTCGACGATGCCGCAGAAACAGAACCCGGTCGGCCCCTCCGTTCTTGTCGCCTTGGCGCGGCAACAGACGGGTTTGTTCAGCACCTTGCAGGGGGCTGCGATGCACCGTCACCAAAGGGATGGCGCCGCGTGGTTCACCGAATGGATGTGCCTGCCGCAAATCGTTCTGGGCGCGGGGGCAGCCGGTCAGGTTGCGTTGCGATTGGTTCAGGGTATCGAACCGAATGCCGAGGCCATGCGCGCGGCGCTGGAACAGAATCTCGGCCTGATCCACGCCGAGGCGCTGAGCTTCGAACTGGCCCGGCACATGCCCCGGCCCGAGGCGCAAGCCACCACCAAGGCACTTTGCCGAGAAGCGGTGGAAACCGGCACGCCGCTGCGCGACGTGGTCGCGCGCGCATGGCCGCAGATCGACACGGCAACCCTGTTCGATCCGGCAGAACAACTTGGCCTTGCCCCGGAAGAGGCCCGGAGTTTCGCCCGCAGGGTGACGGAACGTTCCAAGGAGTGACCTCGAAACACCCCCTTCCCTGCCTGACTGGGCGCGGCTAGGGTTCCGGCCAGACCGAGACGTGAACCCATGCGCCTGCCCTTTCTCTTCGTCCTGACCACCGTGATGATCGACGCCATGGGCATCGGTCTCATCATGCCGATCATGCCCAGCCTGATCGTCGAGGTCCAGGGCGGCGCAATTGCCGATGCGGCGATCTGGGGCGGGATCCTGACCACGACCTTCGCGGCCATGCAGTTCCTGTTCGGACCGGTGCTGGGAAACCTCTCGGACGCTTGCGGGAGGCGCCCGGTTCTGCTGGTTTCGCTGTTCGTGATGGCACTGGACTATGTGGTCATGGCCGTCGCCGGCTCGATCTGGCTTCTGCTGCTCGGCCGCATCGTCGGAGGCATCACGGCCGCCACCCACTCCACCACGGCCGCGTTCATGGCAGACGTGTCCGAACCCCAAGAAAAGGCCGCCAATTTCGGCTTGCTCGGTGCGGCCTTCGGGGTCGGATTCGTGCTGGGGCCGATGATCGGCGGCTTGCTGGGCGAATACGGAACCCGCGCGCCCTTTTGGGCTGCTGCGGCCCTTGCCGGGCTGAATTTTGGGGCCGGCGTTCTGGTCATGCCCGAAACCGTGACGGACGCGACCCGCCGCCCGTTCCAGTGGCGCCGGGCGCACCCTTTCGGTGCGATGCGCGCTATTTCGCAACTTCCCGGCATCCGGCCGCTTTTGTGGGTCTATTTCCTGTATTCCGTGGCGATCTACGTCTATCCCGCCATCTGGTCCTATTTCACGCAGGAACGGTTCGGCTGGTCGCCGCAACTCATCGGTATTTCGCTGGGCATCTACGGGATCGCCATGGCCGCCGTGCAGGGCGGGCTGATCCGGCCCGCCACCCGCTACCTGGGAGAGCGCGGGACAGTCGTTTGGGGGCAGATGTTCGATATCGCCGGGTTCGGTGTGCTGGCCTTTCTCACCAATGGCATGATCGCCCTGATGCTGATTCCGGTCACCGCGCTGGGCGCGGCGGTGACTCCGGCGCTGCAAGCGATGATGTCAAAAGCGGTTCCCGACAGCCAGCAGGGCGAGCTTCAGGGCGTGCTGGCCGCCATACACGCCTTGTCGATGATCATTTCACCTCTCGGGATGACGGCGGTATTTGCCTACTTTGCCCGTGAGAACGCGCCGGTCTATCTGCCCGGCGCTCCGTTCCTCGTTGCGCTGGTCCTGATGCTGGCGGGATTCGTCATATTTTTACGCGCACCCCGTTCCGTGACGTAAGAACGACAAGGTTGTGGCGTTTTCCGCCTTGCGAAGCGCCCCCTCCCCGCGCCACCGTGGCCACAAGCAAGGGGAGGAAACCATGCAAACCATCAAGGCGGCCGTGTGCCGGGAATTCAACAAGCCTCTGGTGATCGAAGAGGTTCAGATCGCGCCACCTGGAACCGGCGAGGTCGAGGTTACGCTGGACGCAGTAGCCATCTGCCATTCCGACATAACCTATGCCAGCGGCGCGTGGGGAGGATTTCTGCCTGCCGTCTATGGCCACGAAGCCGCCGGCATAGTCACGGCGGTGGGCGATGCCGCCGGTGATTTCAAGGTCGGCGATTCCGTTGTCGTCACTCTTATCCGGGCCTGCGGTTCTTGTCCGTCCTGCGCCGGCGGCAAACCGACCATCTGCGAAACCCCCTACAACACGGTCAAAGGCCCTCTGAAAACGGCGGATGGTGGCCCCCTGGAGCAGGCGATGGCCTGCGGGGCCTTTGCCGAAAAGGTCGTGGTCAGCCACAGGCAAATCGTCAAGATACCCCAGGACATGGCCAAGGACGTGGCCTGCCTGCTGTCCTGCGGCGTGATTACCGGCGTCGGTGCGGCGGTGAATGCCGCCGGTCTGCGCCCCGGGCAGGATGTCGTCGTGATCGGCGCGGGCGGGGTCGGCCTGAACGCGATCCAAGGCGCACGGCTTGCCGGGGCACGTCGCATCGTGGCGGTGGACATGACCGAGGAAAAGCTGGAAATCGCCAAGGAATTCGGCGCGACGCACGGCGTGCTGGCAACACTCGATGCCCCGTGGAAGGCCGCCTACAAGGCACTCGGGGGTCGAGGGGCCGACGCCGTTCTGATCACCGTTGGGGCGATCCCGGCCTACGATCAGGCACCGCGCTATCTGGGCCGCGGCGGCAAGGCGATCATGATCGGCATGCCCCATTCCGGCGCGCAGGCGAGTTACGAGCCGGTGATCCTTGCCGCCATCGGACAGGGGCTGATCGGATCCAAGATGGGCGACGTGGTGATCCAGCGCGACATTCCGTGGATGATCGACCTCTACCAGCAGGGGCGGTTGAAACTGGACGAACTGATCTCGGGGCGCTGGACGCTGGACCAGATCAACGAGGCGATCGAGGACACCAAAACCGGCAGCGCCAAGCGCAACGTGATCCTGTTCAACCGGGATGCGGCGGAATAGCCTCGCGAGAGGGAGGAGAGCCTATGAAACTGCAGGATCTCGACGTCATCGTGACTGCGCCACCCGCACCCGGATGGGGCGGGCGCTATTGGATACTGGTCAAGGTGACGACCGATACCGGCATCACCGGCTGGGGCGAATGCTATGCCTCGTCCGTCGGGCCGGAGGCGATGAAGCACGTGATCCACGACGTGTTCGAACGCCACATGGCCGGCGAGAACCCCGAGAATATCGAGTTGATGTTCCGTCGCGCCTATTCCAGCGGTTTCACGCAACGCCCCGACCTGACCGTGATGGGCGCGTTCTCGGGGCTGGAAATCGCCTGCTGGGACATTCTGGGCAAGGATCGCGACCGCCCGGTTCACGCCCTGATCGGCGGGCGGATGAATGATCGGATTCGGGCCTACACCTATCTCTACCCGCTGCCACAGCATGACCTGACCGATTTCTGGACGTCCCCTGAACAGGCAGGGGAATGTGCCGCCGAAATGGTCCGGCGCGGCTATACGGCGGTCAAGTTCGACCCGGCAGGCCCCTACACCATGCGCGGCGGGCACATGCCGGCAATGTCCGACATCTCTATGTCGGTCGCATTCTGCAAGGCCATCCGCGAGGCGGTGGGCGACAAGGCCGACCTGCTGTTCGGCACACATGGGCAGTTCAACACCGCAGGCGCCATCCGGCTGGGTCAGGCGCTGGAGCCCTACTCGCCGCTGTGGTTCGAAGAGCCCACGCCCCCCGACATGATCGAGGACATGGCCCGCGTCGCCCGCAATGTCCGCATCCCGGTCGCCACAGGTGAACGCCTGACAACCAAGGCCGAGTTCGGCGCCGTCCTGCGCGCGGGCGCTGCCGAGATCCTGCAGCCTGCCCTTGGCCGCGCCGGCGGCATCTGGGAGATGAAGAAGGTCGCGGCCATGGCCGAGGTGTACAACGCCCAGATGGCGCCGCATCTCTATGCCGGGCCGGTGGAATGGGCGGCCAACATCCAACTGGCCGCCTCGGTCCCGAACATCCTGCTGCTGGAAAGCATCGACACCCCCTTCCACGACCGGCTGATCAAGGGGGCGATCCGGGTCGAAGGGGGCTTCGTGTCGCCACCCCAAGCTCCGGGGCTGGGAATCGACGTTGACGAGGATTTGGCCCGCGCCCATCCCTATACCGGCGAAGGCCTGCACCTGCAGATGCAGGAGGACCCGTGCAACTATGTGGAGGGAAACGCGTTTCAGGGGGGCGCCCCGGCACGGGAGGGGTGACATTAGTGCCGAAGTTGGGGCATATTGCGTCAACCTTGAAATTGCTATGCGGATGAGCCGTGACGATCCAACCGACAGATTCCCATCCCTTGTCCCCGGACACACCTGCCGACATGCAGGCAAGTGCCTGTCAGGCGGCGGCCTTTCTCAAGACGCTGGCGCATGAAGGCCGGCTGATGATCCTGTGCCACCTCGGCGCAGGAGAGAAATCCGTGGGTGAGTTGGAAAGCCTGATGGACATGCGCCAGGCAGCGGTCAGCCAGATGCTGGCGCGGCTGCGCGAAGAAGGGTTGGTCAGCACACGCCGCGAGGGCAAGACGATCTACTATTCCCTGACAGACGGCAAGACCGCCGAACTGATCGAGCTGCTGTACCGGCAGTTCTGCGGCCCCAAGACCTGAACGGGCTCAGCTCGAAACGTATCCTGCAACAACCTGCAAAAGCTTGAAAGCGGTCGCGGCGTCGTTTTCGACCACCGCCAGAAATTCCTCTTCGCCGATGCGCAGGCAGGTCAGGTCGGTTTCGGCAATCATACTGAGCGCGCGCGGTTCTTTGCGGATCAGACCAAGCTCGCCGACCAGCGTTCCGGGGCCTACCTTTGCGACCAGTTGATCCTCTTCGCCTTCCGGCTTGGGCAGATACAGCGCGGCCTCGCCCTCGATGATCATGTAGGCGCCATCCGTCGGCTCGTCGTCCTTGAGGAACACGACCTCGCCAGCCTTGGCCGAATACCAGCGCGCACCAAAGGCCAGCAGGCGCAGTTGCCGGCGGTCCAGCCCAGAAAACAGCGGCGTCTGCTCCAGCGCCCTCAACTTGCGCGCAAGGTCCGCCGAGGCGGCACTTTCTTCCTCGAACTCCATGGGAGCCTCCTCGCTGACGATCCTGCCCTGCCGGATCTCGATATGCAAATCGAAGGCCTCGGGAGACTGGAACTGGTCGTTGAGATAGATGACGGTGGTCTCAGGCAACAGGGCGCGCAGGTTCTTGTAGACCGAAACCTGGGTTTCCATGTCGTAGCTGGCCAGAGCCGAGTCCAAGATCAGGATGTCGGGTTTCTTGATCGTGGCACGGGTGAAGGACAGGGGCTCTGCAAAGACCGCGGGCAGGTTCTGACCACCCAGCGCGACCGGAACATCGAAAATGAGTTCCACGACGTAAGGGCGGGCGCCCTGTTCCGAAAGCACCTCGACGATCACCTTGCGCAACTCGTCGGCGCGGGCACCACCGACCTGGCTGACCTTGCCGAACAATGCATTCTCGAGAACGGTCAACCCGGGCGCAAATTCATCTCTATGCAGGGGCTCGAACACTCCATGCAGGCTTTCGAGCAACTTTTCCGAATGCGAGTGGCGCAGTTCGAGGATGCGGCTCTTGAGCTCATCTGAAAAGGCTGGCCCGATCTGTTCGGCCGAAATGACGAATGGCACCGCAAGGAAACTCGCCAGTTCGGCGTCGTCCAGCGCGGCGGCACCATCGCTGCGCGTTCTCTCCACCAGCTCAACCGCCGCCTCATAAGTCTTGGCCTCTAGCCCCAGCTTGCGGAACAACGGATGGTCCGTTCCGTCCAGGCCAAAGATCTGGCGCAGCATCTCGATCACATCACTGGTCAGACCGACCAGCGTCTCATCCAGCCCCAGTTCCCGCAACTGCCCAAGAAACACCGTCTGCTCCGCCAGCAATTCCTGTGTCACAGGAACGCGCGGCGTTGCAAACAGAAGGTTCTCGGCCACCGGCAGAGCCGGATTGTAAGAGTCCCAGTCAAAGACAAAGGCCTGCTGCTCCAATCCGGCATCGCGCACCGCCTGCTGCACCACGGGACGCAATTCTACGAGCTTGGCGGCCAGTTCCGGATGCTCCTTCGCCTCAAAGACCTGATCGGCAGCGCGCCGCAGAAGGGCCGCGCCCGATCCCATCCCCTCGATCAGTTTCAACCACCAGTCCCGCAGTTCGGAAACGTTCTTGAACCCCGCGCGCGATGGATCAAGCCATTCCGTCTCAAATGGATCGGGACTGTTTCCAGCCCGCAGAGTTTCCAGAAAAAAGTCGTCCTTGGGAATTTCGCCAACGGGTTTGAAGCGCATGGGCATCATGACGTTGTCGCCAAAAGTGCCCTGGAACATCACTGGCCGCGAGCTGGCATGACCAATCCGCAAAGCCAGAACCGCCTGATGCAATTCGGACAGGTTCAGCCCCCCGACCGTCACCTTCCCCGAACTTGGCAGTATCTCTCGCCGCAGCAGTTCGCCCAGCGCCCGGCGGTCTTCCTCGCTGGGGGCGGAAATACCGATGACGCCTCCGCCCGGCAGCGTGATGTCGAGATCGTCCAGCACATGATTGCCATCGGCATCGCGGACCGAGACGTGATCCAGCACGATGTCCCCGTTCAGACGCGGGTACTCCTCTGGCTCGCCCTCCAGCAGGTTCTCGTCGAACATGCCGGGCGGCGCAAAGCGGTCGATCACCACCTCCCACCGCAGCGACATGTCCTGCGTCTGGTTGTAATAGGTCAGAAGCTCTTTCCACGGAGAGCTGAGATCCTTGTAGGCCGCGAGCGCCGCAACCAGAGCGCCCAGCGAGACGCTGCCCTGCAACACCAGATAGCCGCCGACCGAGTAGAACAGAAACGGTGTCAGCTGCGAGATGAAGTTGTTGAGAAACTTCATGAAGAATTTCTTCTGGTAGATCTCGAAACGGATGCCGAACAGGCGCCCCAATTGATGCGAGATCTTCGCGCGACGATACCGCCAACCGGCATTGCTGCGCAGCGTCGAGGCTCCGGCCGCGCTCTCGCCGATCTGGGCGGCCAGAACGCGGACCTCCTGAATACGTTTCTTGTTGAGCAGGTTGATCTGGCGCTGCAGCTTTGGGATCAACCAGGCCTGAACCGGGATCAGCGCCACCGCGGCCAGCCCGAACCAGGGGCTTTGCACGAACAGGAAGGACAGGATGGTCAGCATCTGCCCGGCCTGCAGGACCGGCTGGCTGATCGCGTCCCCCATCAGGCCGCCCATCGGCTCGCTTTCGGCGGTCACCATCGAAACCAGTTCGCCCTGACTGACCCGTTCGAAATAGGGCTGGGGAAACAGCAGGATACGGCTGATGAGTTGGTAGCGGAAGCGGCGCAGCATCCTTTCGCTCAGAACGCCCTTCATGGTGTTGATCCGCATCTTCATCAACCCATGCGCCAGCACCGCGAGCAGGAAGAGAAGACAGAGAACCATCAGAAAGGTGACGCGGTCGAGAGTGTATCCCAGAACCTGAACGGTCTCGGTGGTTGCGCCGATCGCGTCGTTGATGATCCGCTTGGGAAGTTCAAGCGTCAGGTAGAGAAGCGGAAAGAGCGTCGCCGTGACGGCCAGAAGGATCAGCTGGTCGCGTTTCGAATATTTCCAGATGAAGCGAAAAAGCGTGCGTTCTATGGGACCGGCCCCTGTTGAATTACCTTTTGAACCTTCCCTTTGTCGGCAACGGATCTTTAACGAATTCAGGCTATCGCAACCGCGCCATGCGACGCAAATGGTTTCCCTTTTGTGCGGATATTCGCGTTATGTGAACGAGTTCATTTGCGCCAAGCGAATTATCCCCCTAGTCTAAACCATAGGATGATATCGGGAGGATCACCTTGCCGGCTACGCTAGGCAGCCTGTTGCTGTTGCTTTGCCTTTTGCAGGTAAAGCACATGTTTGCCGACTATTACCTGCAGACGCCCAAGATGTTGGACGGTCGGGGTGAGTATTTTCACGCGGGCCGGGCACAACATGCCATCGTCCACGCGCTTGGATCGGCGATTGTTTTCCTGATCGTCGGTGCGCCGTGGTCGTTCATTTTGGTCATCGGATTTCTGGAATGGGTGATCCATTTCAACATTGATTTCGCCAAGGCCAACTATTCAGACAAGAAACAGCTTCAACCCGATCAGGCAGCCTTCTGGCGCACGGCGGGGCTGGATCAGTTGCTCCACAACCTCACCTATGTCGCCATGGCCTGGGCCTGGGTCGAATTCGCGCATTAATCTTAGGGCCGCTTCAGACCTCGACCGGCCGGTTCCGCTTGATGGTGCGCAGCACCACGTTTGTCTGGGCGCTTGCGACCGCCGGAAGGCGAAACAGAAACCCTTCGAGAAAACGGTTGTAGGCGGCAAGATCGGCACACAACACGCGCAGATGATAGTCCGCCTGCCCGGTCGTGGCATAGCATTCCTGAACCTCCTTGCTGTTCTCGACGGCCCTGATGAACTCGACGATCCCGTCGGGGTCGTGGCGGGTCAGGTGAACATGCACGATCGCCTGGAATTGCAGCCCCATTGCCGAAGGACTGACCACTGCGCCGTAGCGTTCGATGACTCCCGCCTCTTCCAGACTCCGGACACGCCGCCATAGTGCCGAAGGCGACATGCCCACCGCCTCGGCCAGATCGGCATTCGAGATTCGGCAATCCTGCTGAAGCAAGGCGAGGATGCGGTGATCACGGTCATCGAGATGCATAGGGCTGGTCACTTTTTTCTTTTTTCGCCACAAATTTGGCTATTTTCACCACGATTCCGCAATAATGCAATCAAGTTTGGATCACTTTTCCACTCGCATCCGGCTATCCTCTCCTTTCCAATACGCGCGCTCGAAGGGGATACTCCGATGACCCGCCATGCTTCCGATTTCCGGACCTACCAGTTGGAAGACCGCTACAATCTATCCCAAGGCAGGGTATTCCTGACCGGGACGCAGGCCCTGGTCCGGATCATGATGGATCAGGCGCGGCGCGACCGGGATGCCGGTCTGAACACCGCCGGGTTCGTGTCGGGATATCGCGGCTCTCCGCTCGGCGGTCTGGATCTTGAAATGTGGCGCGCCAAAGACCGGCTGACCCAAGACCGCATCACCTTCATGCCCGCGGTAAACGAGGATCTGGGCGCGACCGCCGTTCTGGGCGCACAGCAGGCAACACTGGACCCTCATTGCGAGGTCGAGGGCGTTTTTTCAATGTGGTATGGCAAGGGCCCTGGCGTGGACCGCTCGGGCGACGCGCTGAAGCACGGCAACGCCTATGGCTCGGCCCCCAAGGGCGGCGTGCTGGTCGTGGCCGGCGACGACCATGGCTGCGTCAGTTCGTCCATGCCGCACCAGTCGGACGTGGCCTTCATGGCATGGTTCATGCCCACGCTGAACCCGGCCTCGGTCGAGGAGTACCTGGAATTCGGCGAATACGGCTTTGCGCTGTCGCGGTTTTCCGGCACCTGGGTCGGGTTCAAGGCGATCTCGGAAACCGTCGAAAGCGCCCGCTCGGTCGAGCTGCGCCCCGACCGACAGTTCATCCGGCCCGAGATCGACCTGCCCCCTGGCGGGCTGCATGTGCGCGCCGCCGACCTGCCCTCGCCCGAGATCGAGACCCGCATCCAGCACAAGCTGCGCGCGGTCCGCGCCTTTGCCGAGGCCAACCCGATCGACCGGCGCATCTATGACATCGAAAAGGCCAGGTTCGGCTTCGTCACCACCGGCAAGGCGCATCTGGACCTGATGGAGGCGCTGCGCCTGCTGGGGCTGGATGAGGCCGCCTGCCGCCGTCTGGGCATCGACATCTACAAGGTCGGCATGGTCTGGCCGCTGGCGCGGCGCAACGCGCTGCGCTTCGTGAAGGGCAAAGCCGAGGTGCTGGTCGTCGAGGAAAAGCGCGGCATCATCGAAAGCCAGTTCAAGGAGTATTTCTATGACTGGCCCGGCGACAAGCCGCACAAGATGGTGGGCAAATACGACAGCCACGGAGAGCCGCTGATCCCCTGGACGGGTGAACTCAGCCCGCTGATGCTGGTGCCGATCGTGGCCGACCGCCTGCACCGGTTTTTCCCCGAAGAGGACCTGCCCGCCAAGGCCAAGGCGCTGGCCGATCACCCCCCGCAACTGATCAACGTGCCCGGCGCGACCCGCACGCCCTATTTCTGTTCGGGCTGCCCGCACAACACCTCGACCAAGGTGCCCGAGGGTTCGATCGCGGCCAGCGGCATCGGCTGCCACGTCATGGCCTCGTGGATGGACCGCCATACCGTCGGCTATGCCCAGATGGGCGGCGAGGGCGTGCCGCATGTGGTGGCGTCCAAGTTCAACGGCGGCAAGCACATCTTCCAGAACCTTGGCGAGGGCACCTGGTATCACTCGGGCTCGCTGGCGATCCGGCAGGCGGTCGCGGCCGGGACCAACATCACCTACAAGATCCTCTACAACGATGCCGTGGCCATGACCGGCGGCCAGCCGGTGGACGGCCCGGTCAGCGTCGCCGGCATCGCCCAGACCTGCCGCGCCGAGGGTGTGGAACGGATCGCCATCGTGTCGGACGACATCTCGAAATTCCACCACGCGGACTTCCCGTCGGAAACCACGTTCCACGACCGGGCGGAACTGGACAGCCTGCAACGCGAACTGCGTGAGACGCCGGGCGTCACCGTCCTGATCTATGAACAGACCTGCGCCACCGAAAAGCGCCGCCGCCGCAAGCGCGGCACGATGGAGGACCCCAAGCGGTTCGTCTGGATCAACGATCTGGTCTGCGAGGGCTGCGGCGACTGCTCGGTCGAGTCCAACTGCCTGAGCGTCGAGCCGCGCGAAACTCCGTTTGGACGCAAGCGCAAGATCAACCTTTCCACCTGCAACAAGGACTATTCCTGTCTGGGCGGCTTCTGCCCCAGTTTCGTCACCGTCGAGGGCGCCACGCGGCGCAAGCGCGCGGTCAAGCTGGAGCTGAGCGCGCTCGAGGCCGACCTGCCCACCCCGGAAATGCCACCACTCACCGAGCCGTTCGACCTGCTCGTCACCGGGGTGGGCGGTACCGGCGTCGTCACCGTCGGTGCGCTGATCACCATGGCCGCCCATCTGGAGGGCAAGGGCGCATCGGTACTGGACTTCACCGGGTTTGCGCAGAAATTCGGGACCGTTCTCAGCTATATCCGTCTTGGCACCGCGCCCGAGGCGCTGAACCAGGTGCGGATCGACCAGGGCAGCGCGGATGCGGTGATCGGCTGTGACATCGTCGTCAGTTCGGCGCCCAAGGCCTCGGCCCATTATCGAAAGGGCACGCAGGTCGTGTTGAACCGGGCCGAGATGCCCACGGGCGATCTGGTGCTGCGCCGCGACGCCCAACTGAAGGTGGACAAGCGCGAGACCGCCATCGCGAATGTCGTGGGCCCCGATCATGTGAGCGGCTTTGACGCCAACGCAGCCGCCGAGGCGTTGCTGGGCGACGCGGTGTTCGCCAATGTCATGATGCTGGGCTACGCGTGGCAGAAGGGGCTGGTTCCGGTGTCCGAGGCTGCCCTTGGGCAGGCGATCCTGCTCAACGGTGTGGCGATCGAGAAAAACCGGCTGGCCTTTGCCATCGGCCGCTGCATGGCGGCCGACCCCGCGCGGCTGGACGGCTACAAGGACCCGCGCCCCGAGGTCGAAACGCTCGACCAGATGATCGACCGGCGCGCCACTTTCCTGACCGAGTATCAGAACGCGGCCTATGCCAAGCAATACACCGACCGTATCGCCAGGTTCCGCGCGGCACAGCCCGATGTGCCCGAGAATCTGATCCGCGCCGTCGCGCGCAACCTGTTCAAACTGATGGCCTACAAGGACGAGTTCGAGGTGGCGCGGCTGATGACCGGTGAATCCTTCTCCAAGGAACTGGCCGAGCAGTTCGAGGGCGATTTCAAGATCAAATACCACATGGCACCACCGCTGCTGATCGGACCCAAGGACGCGCGCGGCAGGCCCGAAAAGCGGGTCTTTGGCCCGTGGCTGCGGTCCGCCATGGGGCATCTGGCCCGGTTCAAGTCGCTGCGCGGAACGGCCCTGAACCCCTTCGGCTACCATGGCGAGGCACGCATGCACCGGGAAACGCTGGCCTGGTATCAGGCGCTGTTGGACCGCGCCGAGCGTGAGTTCACGCCTGACCGGCAGGCGGCATGGATCGACGCTCTGGCGGCCGCGGACGAAATCCGCGGCTATGGCCCCGTGCGGGAAGAGGCTGTGCGCAAGGCCCGCACCGTCGTGGACCAGGCTCTGTCCTAACCCAGAACCGAAAAGCTGCTTTCGGCGTTGATGGGCCGTTTGCGGGAATAAAAGCCCACGTCGATGGTGCGTTTGATATAGGGCAGTTCGAATTGCAGGGGCTGGGCGTCGTGATCCGCCCCGCCCTCGCAATACTCGACCAGCGCGGCCATCATCTTGCCCGCGATCGGCGCGTTCTTGTATTGGTTCCCGCTGGTGCCGCAGGCCATGTAGAAGCCCGGCAGGCTGGATTTGTCATAGATCGGGATCCAATCGGTCGAGGCGTCATACAGATCGACCACCCCTCGCATCCTTGACGAGATACCCAGCGACGGCACCCGCTGCGCATAGCGCATCGCCTGCGTCGTCCACTGGTCGGTGAAGTCGTGGTTGTAATGGATGTCATCCTCGCACCACTGATGCGGGTCGCATTCGGGATCTTCCGAGCCGACCAGGATGTGGTTGCCGTGTTCGGGCCGGCAGTAGCAGGCGATATCGCTGTCCGAGACGATCGTTCCGTCATGCTCGAAGTCGAACCCTTCGGGCGCGGGAACATGCACGACCTCCTGCCGCAGCGGGCGGGTTTCGATGGTCATGTCATCCAGCACCCCGGCCATGCGGTTGATGATCGACGATCCCGGGCCGGCCACGTTGATCACCACGGGCGCATGAATTTCCTCGTCAGAGGCCAGCCGGACGCCCGCGACCTTGCCACCTTCCTGCAGGATTTCGACGACCTCCGCCCCGGTGCGAACCTCTGCCCCATGCAACTTGGCCGCGTCCAGCAGGTTCTGCGCCGACAGGGCCGGATCGGTGACATAGCCCGCCTGCGGCCAATAGACCCCGCCGCCCATCCGCGCCCCGTTCGGCTGGCCGAACTCCGGGTCGTCCATGCGCTTGGCAGGGGCAAAACTTTCCAGAGAGTAGATCGGCAGGCGGTCGAGAATCTGCTCGGCCGTCCATTCCTCGAAGGGGCAATCCAACTCGGCGCTGTATTTCATGTGCTTTGCCAGGTGGCCGTTGGCCTCGGTCTTCATCACAAGGCACCCCGTCTCGCGGAACTGCGCCAGATCGGCCCCTTCGGGCAGCCCCAGATACTCGGCCCAGTCGCGCCAGTAGTGATAGCCCTCCCACGCAAAGGCGGTGCCGTCGAAGGTGGAATAATGCATCCGGATGATCGCGCAGGACCCGGCGGTCGAGCCATGCCCCACCTGCGCGTTGCGGTCCAGCGAGAGGGTTTTCCAGCCGGCCTTGGCCATCTCGAAGGCGACGGCCGCGCCGATCACGCCGGTTCCGATGATGATTGCATCCGGCTTGCTCATGTCTCTTCTCCCTCCCAGAACCGCTTGGCATAGTTGGTGAACGCTTCGATTTCCTCGGGCCGCCCTTGAACTCCGGTGAACACCAGCAGGTAATAGGGCAGCAGCTTGAGCCGGAATTCCACCGGCTCGTTCAGTTGCGCCAGATCGTAGCCGATCTGCATGTAGTACAGCACCCGGGCGCGGGTGACCGCCTCCAACTCCTCGTAGCCGAAGCGCATGAACATCCGTTTCAGCGCCTCCAGCCGGCGCGCGTCGGACTGATCCAGCATCCGGCGCACCTTGCCCGAGCGCCGCGCCCAGTCGCGCACCGCGAAATCAAGGGCGGTGTCGAACAGGTCCGGATTGACCACGCAGTGATGCACGTTGCAGACGGCGGCGGTGATGGTCTCGGCCGGGGCCTCGGCCTGCGCGATCAGGGCGGCGGTGTTTGTGGCCTGCCAGCGATCCAGCAGCGCGTCCAGCAACTGCTGCCGGGATTTGAAGTACCAATAGAATGAGGACCGAGACACCGCCATGCGATCGGCCAGGTTCAGCACCTTGACCTGCTCGACCCCGTCCGAGATCAGCACGTCCATCGCCACGTTCAGCCAGTCGTCGCGCGTGACCTTGACGTTGCCGACCAGCGGCTCGGCCTTGGGGTCGTCACGATGCAGGATGGGTTTGTTGCTCATCTCAACTCTCCGGCGGCGCGCCGCCCTCGGCGGTTCGGCGGGCAATGAAGTCGCGCATGGCATCCAGCCCAGGCTGGTCCTGCGCGGGTGGCTCGAAATTGGCCAGGATGTCGCGCCAGACCGCAGTGGCCCGGTGGTTCGCATCGACCGATCCGCGTTCGGCCCAGGTGCCGAAATTGGCATAGTCATGCAGGTGCGGTTCATAGAATTCGGTGGTGTAGCGCTCCATCGTCTGGCTGGTGGCAAAGAAATGGCCGCCGGGCTCGACCTCGCGCAAGGCGGTGTCAAAGCCAATCTCGGCCCGCCCGGCCTGCGCCCCCGCGCATAGCTCGGCCACCATGTTCAACACCTCGGCATCGCAGACCAGCTTTTCAAAGGACACGGTCAGCCCGCCTTCGAGCCACCCGGCCGAATGGATGATCACCGTGGCCCCTGCCATCAGGCAGCCCCATAGCCCGAACTGGTTTTCATTGGCGGCCTGCACGTCATTGGCGTTCGAGGCCGACCCAGCCGCCGACCGCCACGGCAGGCCCAGATGGCGGGCCAGTTGCCCGGCTGCCAGCGAGGCCTGGAAATGCGAGGGCGTGCCAAAGGCCGGGGCGCCGGATTTCATGTCCACGTTGCTGGTAAACGTGCCATAGCAGACCGGCGCGCCGGGTTTTGCCAGTTGGGTCAGGGTCAGCGCCGCCAGTGCTTCTGCATGCGAAAGTGTGATCGCGCCCGCAACCGTGATCGGTGCCATCGCCCCCATCAGCGTGAACGGCGTGATGATCGACATCTGCCCGTGGCGGGCAAAGTCGATCAGCCCCTGCGCCATCGGAATGTCCAGCGTGCGCGGGCTGTTGGTGTTGATGATGGTGTAGCAATGCGGCCGGGCGCGGAAATCATCGTCGGACAGGCCCCGCGCGACCGCCAGCATCTCGAAGCAGTCCATCACCTGAGGCGTGCCGCGCGAGAAGAAGAACGGGAACTTGTCGGTCAGTTCCATCTGCGCCTGCGTGGTGAAATAGTGGCGCAGGTGTGTGGGCACGTCCTGCGGCTCGACCTGCGGCGAGATCATCTGGAACACGTCGAAATGATGGGTGAGTTTCAGGAACTCGAGGTAATCCTGTCCACTGGCCGGGCGGCGACCGCGCTCCAGATCGGTGGCATTGGGCGCGCCCGCACCGGGCTGGAACACAAGGCTGCCCAGCTCCAGCGTGAAGTCGCGATGCCGCGCCCCGGCCCGGCAGGCGATGGATTTCGGGGCCGAGGCCACCGCGGCCTCGACCAGATCGCGGCCGATGAACACCATCTCGCTGGCCTCATCCACCCGCGCCCCGGCGGCGGCAAAGAGGCGTCGCGCCTCGGGCAGCAGGACCTTGACGCCCAGCTCCTCCAATGTGCGCAGCGCGGTTTCGTGTATGTCGGCGATCTGGTCGGCCGGAAAGACCTCCATCACCGGAAACGGGTTGCGCAACTGGCGATAATTCACATTCCGTTGGGTCGCGGGTGCGGCCTCCGCGCCCCGGCCGCGCCGTCGGCGATCCCTGCCCCGCGCCGCCACGATCAGCCCCGCATCGCCTTGCCCTCGGGGTCATAGGGCGACGGCGCGATCACCCGCGCAGGCCGCTCGACCCCAACCACGTGCACCGATAGTTCGGTGCCTGGCTGCGCCTTGTCGCGGTCCACCAGCGCCATGGCCAGCGACTTGCCGGTGTAATGGCCATACCCGCCCGAGGTCACGAAGCCCACGCGCTGACCGCCGGCCCAGACGGGTTCATACCCGCTGGCATCCGCATCCAGCGCGTCGACCTCGAGCGTCACCTGAACCTGCGCCGGGCCGTTGCCCTCACGCTCGGCCAGAGCCGCGTCCTTGCCGACGAAGTCCTTGGTCCAGTCGATCCAGCGGTCCATGCCGGTCATGCCGGGCGTGTAGGCCTGGGTGAACTCGGCCGACCAGATGCCAAAGCTTTTCTCAAGCCGCGTGGACAGCATCGCGTTGAAGCCGCATTCGCGGATGCCTTCGCTGGCCCCGGCCTCGAGCAGCGCGCGGCGCAGGGCGATGTGGTCGCCGTAGCGGCAGTTGATCTCATACCCTTTCTCGCCGGTGACCGACATGCGCGCCACGCGGGCGCGCACGAGGCCGATGTCGAAATCGCCGCAGCCCATGAATTTGAGCGAGGAAATGTCCTGCTCGGCCAGTTTCTCGACAACCGCCTGCGATTTCGGGCCGACCACGGCAAAGCCGCAGACCTCCTCGCCCAGGTCGCGCACCTGTACGCCGTCGATCATGTGATCGTCGAACCAGCGCATGTGCCAGGCCCGCAGGTAATAGCTGCCCATGATCCACCAGGTGCCATCGCCCCAGTTCAGTACGGTCAGGTCGCCCTTGAGCCGCCCGTTCTCGCCCAGCATCGGCGCAAGTTTCGCGCGGCCCGGTCCCGGCAGTTTCGAGGCCATCACCTTGTCAAGCCACAGTTCCGCATTGGGCCCTGAGACCTCGAACCGCGAGAACCCGGTGATGTCCATCAGCCCCACGCCTTCACGGATGGTGCGGCATTCCTCGGCCACGATGTCGAAGGCGTTCGAGCGTTTGAGCGTCGGCGTTTCCTCGAACCCCTTGGGCGCGAAATAGAGCGGCACCTCGAGATCCCAGCTGACGCCCCATTTGCAGCCCGCCTCGGTCATGGCGTCATGGGCCGGCGACATTTTCAGCGGTCGTCCAGCGGGCAGTTGCTCGTTCGGATAGGTCATTACGAAGCGGCGAGAATAGAACTGGCCGGTGGTCTCGCGGATGTAGCGCTTGTTCTGCGCATAATCGCCATAGCGCGCCACGTCCATCGGCCAGGCGTCGGCCTCGGGCTCGCCATGGATCATCCATTCGGCCAGCGTCTTGCCGACGCCGCCCCCCTGCAGGAACCCGGCCATGACTGCGCAGGCAGTCCAATAGCCACGCTTGCCCGGCACCGGACCGACCAGAGGGTTGCCGTCGGGTGAGAAGGTGAAAGCGCCGTTCACCCATGTCTTGATGCCAACGTTCTGGATCGCCGGATAGCGTTCGAAGCCCAGCGTCAGCTCGTTCTCGATGCGGTCCAGCTGTTCCTGAAACAGCTCCTCGCCATAGTTCCACGGCGCGCCGTCCATGGCCCAGTGTTCATGATCAACCTCGTAGATGCCGACCAGAACACCCTTCTGGTCCTGCCGCATGTAGGTGAAGCCCTCGAGATCCACGGTCATCGGCATCTCGAAATCGGCCGCTGCGACCTCGGGCACCGTGTCGGTGATCAGATAGTGGTGTTTCAGCGGAGAGACCGGCAGTTCGACCCCTGCCATGCGTCCCACCTGCTTGGCCCACAGGCCGGCGGCGTTGACCACATGTTCGCAGGTGATCGTGCCCCTGTCCGTCACCACCTGCCAGCCATCGGCGGTCTGGATCAGTTCCTCGACCTTGGTTTCCTCGTAGTATTCCGCCCCGCGCTTTTTGGCGGCACTGGCATAGGCCTGCACGGTGCCCGTGGTGTCGATATACCCCTCGCGGTCGGCCCACATCGCGCCCAAAATGCCGTCGGTGGACATGATCGGGCAGCGTTTCTGCGCCTCTTCCGGGGACAGCAATTCGCAATCCTCGATGCCGATGGACTGGAAGATGCGGTAATTCGCCTGCAACCACTCCCACCGTTCGGGGGTTCCGGCCAGCGTCAGGCCGCCGGTCATGTGCAGGCCGATATTCTGGCCCGATTCCTTTTCGATCTCGCTCAGCAGGTCGATCGTATAGGCCTGCAGCGCCGCCATGTTCGGATCGGCGTTCAGCGCGTGGATGCCCCCCGCCGCATGCCACGACGACCCCGAGGCCAGCCGCCGGCGCTCCAGCATGACCACATCCGACCAGCCGAACTTGGCCAGATGATACAGAACCGAGGCACCAACGACGCCGCCCCCGATGACCACAACACGATATTGGGATTTCATCCGATCCTCCCCTGGATGATTCCAAAAGGACGCTAGTAGCACTGTTCACTTCTGTCTAGACAGAAATGTCCATTACTCTTCACCAAAAAGCGGCAGCCCTGTCCGAACCGCTAAAAACCAACCTGACAATGTCCGAAAATGCGCTATAGCTGTGCGCTGGGGCGCTCCTTGATGGCGTTGTACCACGCCAACGTGGCCGTGTTCTCTTCGGGGATGCGCAGCTTGATCACGCGGGCGAAATCGACAAAGACGAAGGTCGAGATATCCGCAAGCGTGAAGTGATCGCAGGCGACGAAGGGGCTTTCCTCAAGGCGTTCCTCGAGAAACCCAAAGAACCGTTTCGCCCGATCCATGCCCCGTTCCGCCAAGGCAGGAAGCTGTTCATAATTCACAGGCCCCGGAATGGCCCGGTCCTTGAAGGCCGGATGCGTGTTGCGCAAGGCCTCGGCAATCGGAGCACCACCCTGCTGCTCGACGATGGCGTTCCACATCAGGACGAGCCCCTTTTCGTCTGGGGTGCGCCCCATCAGCGGTGGCTCGGGAAACCGGGCCTCGAGATAGGCCGCGATGCCGAGGTTCTCGGTCAGAACCGTGCCCTCGTCCGTCACAAGCACGGGGATGGTCGCGCGCGGATTGACCTTTTTGAACTCATCGCTCAACTGCTCGCCCTTCGCGATCGAGATGTCGCGGGTTTCGATCTCCAACCCTTTTTCCGCGATGAACATGCGTGCGCGGCGGGGGTTGGGGGCGGTCGAGCAATCGTAGAACAGCATGTGCAGTTGCCTCTCTGGTTTACTTGACCAGACGTTAGGCACCGAGGCCCTGCCAAGGCCAGCCCTCAATCCTGTGACCTTGCGGAAGTTTCCGTTGCCCGGTCAGGCCCCAAGCCCCTCAGCGCCGGTAGACGAAACAACGGCCTTTGACGGCACCCTCAGGCAGCGGCAGTTCTGTCATATCCTCGAAATACATCCGGTCGCTCGACACCATCAGGCCGCCCGGCGCCAGCAACGGTTCGACCAGCGGAGAGATCATACGGGCAAACGCATCGTTCTTTTCCAGATTGTGCCCGCCCAGATCGGCATGGATCAGGCTGGCGGTCGGGCCAAATCGCTCCAGCGCCGCCGGAAGGGTCTCGCGCACGTCGCCCAACACCAGCATGTCGTCCGGCGGCGTGGAATCGGGGTGTGAGGCAACCTTGCGCTCGAACACATAAATCGGCCGGCCGGAAACTCTCTGGCGCAGATGGTGGTAGGTGCGCCCGTTGCCCAAGCCCAACTCGAAAACCGGGCCGGTCATCGCGGCAGTTTCGGCGATCGCGAAATCAAGACAGGCGCGTTGCGAAACCATCCGGTCGATGAACACATCCAGGCGGCTTTGGTCATGGGGCACGTCGGCAATCTCCTGCTGAGAAATATCGGCCGGATCACGTCCGGCTGTGCACTCATGCCAAATCCTCAAGAACTTGTGTAGCCGTTCAAACCGAGTTTTCGTGATTTCCGTGACGTTTGGGCCGAATAACGGGTTTGACTAATCAGGTCGCCGCGGGTGAAACTACTCTCAAAAAACAGGGAGTTCCGAAAGTCGATGTCGATCCACGTCCATCCGGGTGGTGAACTCGAATGACGCCGTTGTTATCCGTCAGCGATCTGAGCATCGGCTTTGGCGAAGCGGACCCTGTTGTCGAGGGCGTCAGTTTTGATGTGATGCCAGGGCAAACCCTGGCCCTGGTTGGCGAATCCGGATCGGGGAAAACGATCACCTGCCGGGCTGTTCTGCGCATTCTTCCTCGAACGGCGCAAATTCGCAGCGGCAGGATCACGTTCGGCTCCGAGCAATCCCCCCTCGTCCTGTCCGAGCTTTCCGAGCGCCGGATGCGAGATGTCCGCGGCGACCGGATCTCGATGATCTTTCAGGAACCGATGCGGTCGCTGTCGCCTCTGCACAAGATCGGCAACCAGGTCAGCGAGGTTCTCTGGCTGCATGGACGCATCTCGGAACGCCAGGCGAAACGCACGGTTCTGGAGCAGTTCGAACGGGTCGGATTTCCGGACCCCGAGCGCGCTTACAACTCGTATCCGTTCGAACTTTCCGGGGGGATGCGTCAGCGGGCGATGATCGCCATGGCGATGGTGTCGAAACCGGATCTTCTGATTGCCGACGAGCCGACGACGGCGCTGGATGTCACCACGCAGGCGCAGGTTCTGGGGCTGATCAAGGACCTGCAGCAGGAAACCGGCATGGCGCTGATACTGGTGACGCACGATCTGGGGGTCGTCGCCAACATGGCCGAGCAGGTCGTGGTCATGCACAAGGGGCGGGTCATGGAAGCGGGCCCGGCTCACCTGATACTGGAAAACCCTGCCCATCCTTACACGCAGCAGCTTTTCAATGCGGCCCCGGCCATTCCCGATCTGGAAACCGTGGGGCTGCCGATGCCCGAAGAGGACCTGATCCTCGAAATGAAATCTGTCTCGAAAACATACGTCATGCGGTCCGGCCGGGGCTGGAAGGCCGACACGCTGATCCATGCCTGCCGAGGCGTCGATTTCACACTGGCACGCGGCAAGACGCTGGCGATCGTCGGCGAAAGCGGTTCGGGCAAAACGACCGCGGCGCGGATCGCGCTGGGGGCAGAGCCGCCCGACCCGGGTGGCGAGGTGCTGTTCCGGGCCGCGCCCGGTGCCGAGCCGATCACGGTCCACAAGATGACCCGGGAGGAGCGCACCGCCTTTCAGAGGCAGGCGCAAATGGTGTTTCAGGATCCCTACAGTTCTCTGAGTCCGAGAATGCGGATTCAGGATGCCCTGACCGAACCGCTGGAAATCCACGGCATCGGAACCTCGGCCGAGAGGCGGGATCTTGCCGCCGAGATTCTGCAACGTGTCGGGTTGAACGCCGACATGCTGAAACGCTACCCCCATGCCTTTTCGGGCGGTCAGCGCCAAAGGCTTTCGATCGCCCGTGCGATGATGCTGGACCCTTCCCTGATCGTCTGCGACGAGCCCACCTCGGCGCTGGACGTGTCGGTGCAGGACCAGATCCTGACCCTGCTGGAAGACCTGCAGGAAAGCCACACCCTGTCCTACCTCTTCATCTCGCACGATCTGGCCGTCGTCGCCCGGATCGCCGACGAAGTCGCGGTCATGCGGCAGGGGCTGGTGGTGGAACAGGGGCCGCCGGACACACTGTTTTATAACCCTCAACATCCCTACACCAAGGCGCTGATCGCTGCGCAGCCCGAGCCCGACATCAATCGCCCGATCAACCTCAAGCTGGTTGCCTTGGGCGCGGGATCGCCTGAGAGTTGGTCCGAAGCCTTCCGTTTCACGGACTCCATGATACCTTCGCTGGTGGAACTGGAGCCCGGCCATAAGGTGCGATGCCATGTTTGAAACCACCAGAAAATCCTTTCTCGCCGCCGTTTCAGTTGCGTTTGTGGCCACCATGTCGGCCGCGGCAGAAGGCCTCCCGCCACTGCAGGAAAACAGTTTTTGGCAACATGAGGTGGAGATCGGCAACCTGCCTCCCATCGCCGAACGGATACCCGAGAACCCGCTGGTGGTTGATCTTGCGGCAAAGGGGCGCGAATTCGGCAAGGAAGGCGGCACGCTGCGGACGATGGTCACCCGCTCCAAGGACATCCGCCAGATGGTCGTCTATGGCTACGCGCGACTGGTCGGCTACAACGAGAAATACGAACTGGTCCCCGATCTGCTGGCCGACTACGAAAACGAGGACAACAGGAAATTCACGCTGCACCTGCGCAAGGGCCACAAATGGTCCGATGGCTCACCCTTCACCTCCGCGGATTTCGAATACTGGTGGAAGGACGTGGCGAACAATGATTTGCTGAGCCCGTCCGGCCCGCCCGATTTCCTGAGGGTCAACGGCAAGTTGCCAACCGTCACCTTCCCGGATGAGACCACCGTCATCTACGAATGGGACGAGCCCAACCCGAATTTTCTGCAAACTCTGGCGCAGGCACGCCCGCCGTTCATCTACCGGCCCGCGACCTTCCTGAAGCAATACCACGCCGACTATGCCGACCCCGAAGAATTGGCGGCCCTTGTCGAGGACGCCCGCGTGAAAAGCTGGGCCGCGCTGCACAACAAGCTCGACAACATGTACAAATACGACAACCACGAATTGCCCACCCTGCAGCCTTGGTTGAACGCCAGTTCCGGCAAGAAGATCCGGCACAACTTTGTGCGCAACCCTTACTACCACCGGATAGACGCCAAGGGGGTCCAGCTTCCGTATATAGACATCGTCGAGATGGAGATCGTGGCCCCAGGTCTGGTAGCCGCCAAGGCCAATGCCGGCGAAACCGACCTGCAGGGGCGTGGCCTTGATTTCCGGGATGTGTCGATCCTGAAAAAAGGCGAAGCAAAAGGGAACTACAAAACCCTGCTTTGGGATACCGGAGTTGCCTCGCAGATCGCGATCTATCCGAACCTGAACTATTCCGACGATGTCTGGCGCTCGGTCCTGCGTGATGTCCGCGTTCGCCGCGCTCTTTCGCTGGGGATCGACAGGGACACGATCAACCAGGCGCTCTATTTCAAGCTGGGCAGGCCTGGAGCCATGACCGTTCTGCCGTCCTCACCCTTTTTCGACGAGAAGAACCTCAGAGCCTGGGCGGATCATGACCCGGAACTGGCGAACAAGCTGCTGGACGAGGCCGGGCTGAACAAGCGCAATGGCGATGGCATCCGATTGTTGCCGGATGGCCGCATCATGGAGTTGGTGATCGAAACGGCGGGCGAGCGGCAAGAGGTAGAGAACGCCCTTCAGATCGTGACCGACAACTGGCGTGACATCGGAGTCAAGCTGATCATGCGCCCGCTGGACCGCGATATCCTGCGCAACCGGGTTTTCGCCGGAAACACGATGGCGTCGGTCTGGTTCGGCTGGGACAACGGAATACCGCAGGTTTACACCTCGCCGGCTTATCTGGCACCGACCGATCAGGTCTTCCTTGCTTGGCCAAAGTGGGGTCAGTATTACCAGACGGGCGGAAGTGCCGGAGAGCCGCCCGATCTGCCCGAGGCGCAGCGCTTGCTGGAATTGGCCCATGAATGGGAGATGGCCACGACCGATGAGCAACGGGCTGCCGCGTGGAAGGAGATGCTGGCGATCCATGCCGATCAGGTTTATGGCATCGGCATTCTGGCCGGGGCACCGCAACCCATCGTCGTGTCGAACAGCCTGCGAAACGTTCCTGGAAAGGCAATGTGGGCATGGGAACCCGGTGCGCATTTCGGCGTGCACCGCATGGACGAGTTCTTTTTTGCCGAATAACGGGGACGGCTGAATGCTTTTGCTGCGCTACGCAGTCTATCGCTTCTTCACCATGCTGCTCACGTTGCTGGTGGTGTCTGCACTCGTCTTCGTGATCATCAACCTGCCGCCGGGAGATTACCTGAGCAACCAGATCGCCGAGCTTCAGGCATCGGGGCAATCGGCCGGCGTGGCCAAGGCCGAGTTCCTGCGCAAGGAGTACGCGCTCGATCGCCCGCTGTGGGAACAATACATGATCTGGATGGGGTTCATGCCCGGCCCCCACGGGTTCTCGGGGCTGATCCAGGGGAATTACGGTTGGTCTTTCGAGTTCGATCGGCCGGTTTCAGAAATCGTCGGAGACACCCTCTGGCTGACGGTCGTCGTCAATCTGGCCGCGGTTCTGTTCATCTATGCGGTGGCCCTGCCGCTGGGCGTTCTCGCGGCCGCAAGGTCGCGGACCTGGATTGACTACACGTCTGCTTTCGTCGGCTATCTCGGCCTCGCCACACCGAATTTCCTGCTGGCGCTGATCCTGTTCTACTACGGGCACCGCTATTTCGACATTCCCATCGGCGGCCTGATGGACCCCAGTTTCGAAGGCCAGCCGATGAGTTGGGAGAAGGCAAAGTCCATCCTGGTTCATCTGATCGTGCCGACCTTCGTGATCGGCACTTCGGGTGCTTCCGCGATGATGCAGCGTTTGCGCGCCAACATGCTGGACGAACTGGGCAAACCCTATGTGGAAACCGCAATAGCAAAGGGCATGGCGCCCTCGCGGATGCTGACGAAATACCCGCTGAGGGTGGCGTTCAACCCGTTCGTGGCTGATATCGGCAACCTGCTGCCCTCGATGGTTTCGGGCTCGGTGCTGGTCTCGGTGGTTCTGGGCCTGCAAACCATCGGCCCCACCCTTCTGACCGCCCTCAAGACACAGGACATGTTCCTGTCAGGCTTCGTGCTGATGTTCGTCGCCCTGCTTACACTGGTGGGCACGATGATTTCCGACGTGCTGCTGGTCATGCTCGATCCGCGCATCCGATACGAGGGGCGAGAGTCATGACGAAACTTCCCGACGGTCGCTATGTCGACGACGCCCCTTACGATCCGCAGGCCTCGATCCAGCAGCTCGAGCGCCGCGACCTGGACGCCCCGAACTGGGTGCTGGTCTGGCGCAAGTTCAAGACCCACAAGCTGGGCCTGATCTCGGGCATTTTCCTGCTGATCGCCTATGCTTTGATACCCGTTGCCGGATTCATCGCCCCCTATGGCCCCAACGAGCGTTTTCCGGATCACCTTTATTCGCCTCCGCAGTCGATCAAGCTGTTCCACGAGGGCGAGTTCATCGGCCCCTTCGTCTATCCGATGACTTCCGAGGCGAATCTGGAAACCTTTCAATGGGAGTTCAAACCGGACACGTCGCGCCCGCTGAAGCTGAAGTTCTTCTGCGAGGGCAGCACCTATTATCTGGCCGGATTCATCGAATCCAACCGGCACCTGTTCTGCGCGCATGACGATGCGACGATCTTCATCATGGGATCCGACCGGCTGGGCCGGGACGTGTTCAGCCGCGTCTCGTACGGGGCGCAGTTGTCGTTGACCGTCGGCTTGATCGGCATAACGGTATCCTTCGTGCTCGGCATCTTTTTCGGAAGCCTCGCCGGCTATTTCGGCGGCAGGATCGACTGGGTGATCAACCGGGTGATCGAGATCCTGCGGTCACTGCCCGAGCTGCCGCTGTGGCTGGCTCTTTCGGCGGCGGTGCCCTCGAATTGGTCTCCGGTCGCGGTGTTCTTCATCATCTCCGTGATCCTCGGGATACTCGACTGGCCCGGATTGGCCCGCTCGGTGCGCGCCAAGTTCCTGTCGCTGCGCGAAGAGGAATACGTACGCGCCGCCGAGATGATGGGCGCGACTTCGGGCCGCGTGATCCGCAAGCACCTGTTGCCCAATTTCATGTCGCACCTGATCGCCTCGGCCACCCTGTCGATCCCGGCGATGATCCTTGGCGAAACCGCGCTCAGCTTCCTTGGCCTCGGCCTGCGTGCCCCTGCGGTCAGTTGGGGCGTCATGCTGAACGACGCCCAGAACCTCGCCTCGATCGAGATCTATCCGTGGACCGCGATCCCGATGCTTCCAATCATCATCGTGGTGCTGGCTTTCAACTTTCTCGGAGACGGGTTGCGGGACAGCCTCGATCCCTATCAGCAATGAGCCCTCTCTCTGGCCTGCCCGAAACCGGCACCTATGGCGTGACAGGAACTGGATACCGCCCCAGCGCCTTTGCCGTGTCCGAACTGGCCACCGCCTCTTTCGCGGCGGTCGGGCTGCAACTGGCCGATCTGATGCAGGCGCTTGGCCTGACAGAAAAGCAG
Organism: Ruegeria marisrubri; assembly: GCF_001507595.1. Taxonomy (GTDB): domain Bacteria; phylum Pseudomonadota; class Alphaproteobacteria; order Rhodobacterales; family Rhodobacteraceae; genus Ruegeria; species Ruegeria marisrubri. The sequence continues at coordinate 55,155 of NZ_LQBQ01000012.1, read as the reverse complement.
CCAGTGGTCACGGTGGATCATCGCCTCGCCTCGCTCTGGTTCGGATACTCCTTCCGGCCGGAGGGGGGGAGATGCCAAACCTCTGGGACCCGATCGCCGGAGATTATGAAACGGCGGACGGCTGGATCAGGCTGCACACGAACCTGCCCCGGCACCGAGAGGCCGCGCTGCGCGTTCTTGGAACCGAGGCGGACCGGGCGGCGGTGTCTCAGGCCGTAGCCCGATGGCAGGCCGACGATCTGGAAACCGCCGTCGTCGCCGAGGGCGGTGTGGCCGCAGCCATGCGCAGCCGGCAGGAATGGCTGTCTCATCCCCAGGGGCAGGCCGTGGCGGCAGACCCATTCATTGGCTGGCACGGGCCACGCTGCATTTCGTTGCGGCACCGCCCTCAGGCAACGTCAAGCCGCCCACTGGCCGGGTTGCGGGTTCTGGATCTGACCCGCGTGCTGGCCGGGCCGGTCTCGACCCGCACGCTTGCGGGCTTTGGTGCCGACGTGCTGCGCATCGATCCGCCGGGGTGGGACGAACCGGGCGTTATCCCCGATATCTCTCTTGGCAAGCGCTGTGCCTATCTCGATTTGCGCTCCGCGGACGGGCTGGAGCGGCTGAAGACCCTGATGGCGGACGCGGACGTTCTGGTTCATGGCTACAGACCCGGGGCGCTGGACGGGCTGGGGCTGGATCGGGCGGCCCGCGACGCGATCGCGCCGAACCGGATCGAGGTCACGCTCGATGCCTATGGCTGGCAGGGACCCTGGGCGGGGCGGCGCGGCTTCGACAGCCTGGTTCAGATGAGCGCGGGCATTGCCGACGCGGGGCGAGAGTGGGCGGGCGCGGACAAGCCCACGCCGCTGCCCGTGCAGGCGCTGGATCACGCCACCGGCTACCTGATGGCGGCGGCGGTCCTGTCGGCGATCACTCAGGCGGCGAATGGCCAGCAGGTCGCAGACGCGCATCTGTCGCTGGCCCGCACCGCCGAGCTGCTGGCAGGGATGGAGAAGTCGGCGCGGGGCGAAGAAATCACGGGCGCCACAAGCCGTGACTATGCCCCCGAACCCGAGATGTCAGGCTGGGGTCCCGGCCGCCGCCTGATGCCGGCCCTGCGTGTTGGAGATACCGAGATGTCCTGGCCTCTGCCGGCCAACAGGCTGGGCACCAGCCCGGCGAAGTGGGCGAACCAGGATCCTTGACACCGCCGCGCGGAACGCGCGGCCCGGCCCAACGCCTCGCCCGGTGTCTCGCCAGAGACACGGGGACGAGGGGGCGGGAGCGCACCGGTCAGCGATCGTCGCCGCCGGGGCCGATATCGTCCAGATAATCCTCGTCCATCGCGGCCTGCACGGCCCCGGTCACCGCTTCACGCTGTTTCGGCGTCAGCTCTTCTGGGTTCTGCCCCTCAGCGAGGCGCACGGTAACCTCACGGTGCGCGAACTTGATACCTTCGCGGGCGAACAGCTCGCGGATCTCCTGGTAGACCCGTTTGCGCACCAGCCATTGATCGCCAGGCTTGGTCATGAACTTGACCCGGATGATCATCGCCGAATCCTGCATCTCGATCACGCCCTGTGATTTCAGCGGCTGGATGAAATTGTCGCCGATCACCGGGTCGTTCAGCAACTCCTGCCCCAGTTTCTTGATCAGCTTGCGCACCTTTTCTACGTCGGTGTCGTAGGTGACCCGCAGCGGCAGTTTCATGATCACCCAGTCGCGCGAATAGTTTGTCAGAACCTTGATCTCGCCGAATGGAATGGTGTTCAGCGCGCCGAGGTGATGGCGCAGCTGCATCGAGCGGACCGAGATCTTTTCGACCGTGCCCTTCACGTCTCCGATGTCGATATATTCGCCTTTGCGGAAGGCATCGTCGATCAGGAAGAACGCGCCCGAGAAAATGTCCCGCACCAGCGTCTGGGCGCCAAAGCCCACGGCTAGGCCCACCACGCCGGCCCCGGCGAAGAGTGGGCTGACATTGATGCCCAACTCCATCAGCGCGATCAGGCTGATCGAAACGACGACCACCGCAAGGATCGCGCCGCGGAACAACGGCAACAGCGTGGCCAATCGGCTTTGACTGCTTTCGCCACCCTCATCGCCCAGCTCTGCCTCGCCAGCGCCATCCTCGGTTTCCTCGGCAATCTTGCTGTCGATCCAGATGCGGAAGAAATGAAACAGGACATAGCCGATGAACAGGATCACCATCACGTCCAGCGCACGTTCCACCGGCAGGTCATCGGTCCAGCTTGCCTCGGGGAACCAGACGACGGCCAGCGCGTAGATGCCGACGACAAAGGCCAGGATGCCGGCCACCCGTTTTGCCAGATCCTCGTAGGTGGCGATCTTGTAGCGCTCGACCTCGGGCGCACCCTGCCCGGTCGCGCCCTCCTCGATGTCTTCCTTGGCAGCCTCGGCGTTGATCTCCTCCATCTGGCGCGTGCGGTCGAAATAGCGTTCAAGCACGTAATTCATCGCGCCATAGGCCACCACCACCGACATGAAGACCGCGTAGGTGCTGGCGATCAGCGGGATCGAAACCGGGTTTTCCAGCACGAGATCCAACGCCAGGTCGAACCATCCGAAAATCACATAGACGATCAACACCGGTGCCCATGCGAAAGAAATGAACCTCAGGATCCAGGACACCTGTTCCGGTTGCCGCCCTCCGCGAATGGCATTGGAAATCGCGCGTGCGTTGAAAAGAACAAGGAGAATGGTTCCGAAGGCGCCCACCAAAGTCAGGCTGCCGTAAACCATCGCGTAGACGTTATAGTTCAGGCCGAAATCGGCCACCCAGGTCGAGAACAAGACAACCACGATATCGTAGGTCGCAAGCGCCGAGGCCCAGAAATACAGGCGCTTGGCATCGCGATCCGAGAATGGCGGGATACGGTATTGACTGAGGAACGGCGACAGGACCATGCGCCACAGATCCGATATGGTCCTCGCCAGGAAAAACGCAGTGAAAATGGCTGTGATGGTGAAGCGCACCGAGATATCCTCGGCCCGGCCGAAAATCAGGTAGCCGACGATCAGCGCCATCAGCATGGCGAACACTGTTCCGCCTATCCCCATCAGAAAGCGGAACACCAGAAATGGCATTTTCTCGCGGTAGCCGACCGGATTCTCCTTGATCCGGGCCACCACGAAACGTCTGGCAAATCGCTTGCCGTAGAGTTCGACCGACAGCCACCGACCGATCAGCAGCAACAAAATGTTCCAGAAAAGCACTTCGACATAGGTCTGGATTCGGCCATCGGGGCTTGTTTTTCGCAGGATGAATTGAACCTCGAACCACGAATAGGGCAATGCCTCGAGCCGCGCCCGGAGCGTCTCCCGAAACTCTGACATCTGCTCCTGAGATTTCATCAGCAGCGAACCGCTTTCCATCGGACGGCCCTGCCGGCCCTCGGCCTGTTCGCCAGCGGCCTGTGTCATGCCAGAGGTCACCCGGCCCGAGCCGTCTATTACGATCACGCTTGCACCAGCTTCGGTTGCGGCCCTGATCGCTGCGGCAATCGCGCTTTCCGAAGGAGCTGCGACTTGTTCGTCCTGTTCGGCCGAAGAACTGTTCGAAACTGGCGCTATCTGCGCGTGAACCGTCGTCGCCACAGACCAGGACACGGCCCAAACCGCCAAAGCGAAAAGAAGCAGAAATGTTTTTTTCATAGGGCCTTGCATCCTGATCGTAGCGCTTGGGCAAACCTACAGGAGTGGCCGAAGCGGATCAAATACGTACCACCTGCAATGGCGCGAACGTGTCGCAGCGTGTTTCGGCGGGTAAACTATCGAGATGGGTGTTTCCAACCCCACCCGATTTCAATATGACGACACGAACGCCCAAGGAAATCGGGACGACAGGCAACGGCGCGGCGCCTTCGGAGCCGCTGGAAGATAGCGGGATCAGGAAATCCAGATGAACGGCCCCGAGGCGAAAATATCCCGGGAAAAGATCCGCGCCGGGCGGCAGGCTTGCAGCGGTGGGCACAAACCGCTAGGGCCTGTTGCCAATTCGCTATGTTCCCGATCATCGAACCCGTTTTCCGAAGGCTTTGGCATTCAACCGGAAATAAAATACGATATCAGGGGGAAACGCGCGGATCCTGTATCGGAAGCGAATTCACGGGCGGAGGCATGAGCCTGACAACCAACCTGAACCAATCTGGCCGCGCACCGCGCATCCTGTTCTACAGCCACGATACGTTCGGGCTTGGGCATCTGCGCCGTTCCCGGGCACTTGCATCAGCCATCACCGAGGCCGACCCGTCCGCGTCGGCGCTGATCCTGACCGGCTCACCTGTTGCCGGCCGCTTTACATTCCCCCGTCGCGTGGACCATGTGCGCCTGCCCGGCGTCACAAAACGCGCGGACGGCTCTTACGTTGCCCAGACCATCGGCATGGGAATCGACGAAGTGACCGAGCTGCGTTCGAGCCTGATCCGCACGGCCGTCGAACAGTATCAGCCCGACGTTCTGGTAGTCGACAAGGAGCCGACCGGGTTTCGCGGCGAGCTGCTGCCGACTCTCGAATACCTGTTGGAAAAGAGCAACACCAAGCTGGTACTGGGCCTGCGCGACGTTCTGGATGAACCAGAGGTTCTGGCCGCGGAATGGGAGCGCAAGGGGGCGGTCGAGGCCGCCGAGCGTTTCTATCACGAGATCTGGGTATACGGGCTGCGCTCGATCTACGATCCCACCTCGGGTCTTCCTCTGAGTCCGCACGCACATGCCCGGATGCACTGGACCGGGTATCTGCGTCGCGACCTCGGGCCGATCGGGACACCGCCCGGGCAACCCTACATCCTCATCACGCCGGGCGGCGGCGGTGACGGTCGGGCGATGGTGGACCTTGTTCTTTCCGCCTATGAAAACGATCCCGACCTGCAGCCGCGCGCGGTTCTGGTCTATGGCCCGTTTCTGTCGGGCGAGGTCCGGGAGGAATTCGAGGCCCGCGTCGCGGCGCTCGATGACCGGGTCGCGGCGGTCGGATTTGAATCCCAGATCGAGACGCTTTTTGCCGGGGCCGCGGGCGTCGTCTGCATGGGCGGCTACAATACGTTCTGCGAGGTCCTGTCGTTCGACAAGCGCGCCGTGATCGTGCCGCGCACCACGCCACGTCTGGAACAGTGGATCCGGGCTTCGCGGGCCGAGGAACTGGGCCTTGTGCGCATGCTGGACGAAAACCGCGATGGCCTGACGGCGGACGCGATGATCCGGGCCATCCGTGCCCTGCCGCACCAGCCGCTGCCTTCGCAGGCCACCAGCACAGGTCTGCTGGACGGGCTCGACTATGTGACACGGCGGATCGACGCCCTTTTGGGAGATACGAGGGAGCGGGCCATCGGATGACCGGCACGGCACCGAAACTGGCGGTGCTGGTCAAGGGCTGGCCGCGCCTGTCCGAAACCTTCATCGCCCAGGAACTTGTCGCCCTCGAAGAGGCGGGGCACAGGTTCGATATCTGGTCGCTGAGACATCCGACCGACACCAAGCGCCATCCCCTGCATGACAAGCTGAAGGCCAGGGTCCATTATCTGCCGGAATACCTTTACGAGGAACCCGGCCGAGTCTGGCGCGCACGGGAGATGGCGCAGCGCCTGCCGGGATATGCCGAGGCCTATGAAATCTGGCGCGCCGACCTCGTACGCGACCGCAGCCCAAATCGCATCCGCCGCTTCGGGCAGGCCTGCGTGCTCGCCGCCGAACTGCCGCCCGAAACCGAGGGGCTCTATGCGCATTTCATGCATACCCCGTCATCGGTGGCGCGCTACGCAGCAATCATGCGCGATCTGCCATGGAGCTTTTCGGCACATGCCAAGGACATCTGGACCTCGCCGGAATGGGAAAAACGCGAAAAGCTGCAGGCCGCCACTTACGGGGCGGTTTTCGGCGCCACCTGCACGGGCGTCGGGGCCGAGCATCTGCGCTCTCTGGCCGACGACCCGGCGCGGGTCGATCTGATCTATCACGGGCTGGACCTGTCGCGGTTCCCTCCGCCTCCTGACCGCGCGCCCCGCACCCTGGGCTCCCCGTTTCACATGCTGTCGGTCGGCCGGCTGGTCGAGAAGAAAGGCTTTGATCGCCTGATCCAAGCCTTCACTCATCTGCCAGCCGATCTGGACTGGCATTGGACCCATATCGGCGGCGGCGGGTCTCGGGACCACCTGCAGGCACAGGCCGAAGCAGCGGGGATCGGCGACCGGATAACCTGGCGCGGCGCCTGTGATCAGCCCGAAGTGATCGAGGCGATGCGGCAGGCCGATCTGTTCGTTCTGCCCAGCCGCATCGCCTCGGACGGAGACCGCGACGGGCTGCCGAATGTTCTTATGGAGGCCGCATCGCAACTGTTGCCGATCCTGTCGACGCCCGTTTCGGCCATCCCCGAATTCATCGAGCCCGGCCAACATGGCACCCTTTGCGACGATGACCCCGAGGCGCTTGCCAAAGACATCACGTTGCTTGCCCGCAACCCGGAAGCCGCGGCCAACATGGCGCAGGCGGCGCGGGAACGGCTGGTGTCGGAGTTTGGCATGGCCCCCGGTATCGCCAAACTGTCAGAGCGCCTGAATGCTCTGTGCGCCGATGGCTCGCCATGACCCGCGTCGCCTTCTACGCCCCGATGAAGTCGCCCAACAGCCCGGTTCCCTCGGGCGACCGGGAAATGGCGCGCAACCTGATGGCAGCAATCGGTGCCGGCGGTGCCCGCGTCGAGCTCGTTTCGGAACTGCGCATCTATGACAAGGCGGGGGACGCCGAAACGCAAGCCGCTTTGCGAAACGCCGCCAGCGCCGAAGCGCAGCGCCTGGTCGAAGAATTGCCGCCCGATTTCGACCTCTGGGTCACCTATCACAATTACTACAAGGCCCCGGACCTGATCGGGCCGGAAGTCTGTCGCGCCCGTGGGTTGCCCTATGTCCAGCTTGAAAGCACCCGCGCCACCAGCCGCCTGACCGGGCCTTGGGCGGGTTTCGCGCAGTCCGCGCATGACGCCTGCGACGCCGCGCGGGTCATTTTCTATCACACGGCAAATGACCTCATCACGCTCGAGCGGGAACGGTTCGGTGATCAGGCGCTGGTGCACCTCTCGCCCTTCCTGCCGACGTCGGAGTTACCCCCGGCCTCGGATTGCGAGGGGCCGATGCTGACAGCGGGAATGATGCGCGAGGGCGACAAGCTGCGCTCATACCAGATCATCGCCGAAACCCTTCCGCACCTGACCGGAGATTGGCGGCTGGAAATCGCAGGAGATGGCCCCGCGCGACAGAAGGTCGAGGCGCTGATGGCACGGTTCGGCGGGCGCGTTCGGTTTCTGGGCCAACTCGACCGGGAGGCGTTGCAGGCCGCCTACGCAGGCGCCTCGTTTTTTCTTTGGCCGGGCGTCAACGAAGCATTCGGCATGGTTTATCTGGAAGCACAGGCCGCAGGTTTGCCGGTCGTGGCCCAAGACCGCCCGGGCGTGCGCGACGTGCTGTTGCCAGGGCACTACCCGGCGGCCGAGGAAGGCCCAGCCGCTCTGGCGCGCGCGATAGAACTACTGCGTAATGATGCCGATCTGCGCCGCGCGCGCGGCGCCAAGGCCCGCGCGTATATTGCCGGGCGACACCTGATCGCTTCGGCCACCCGAACCTTCTGGGATGCGGTGGGCCCGTTGCTGGAGGTCCGGACATGACGCGCCTCGCCCTTCTGCGCCACGGACATACCGCCTGGAACCGCGCCGGACGGATACAGGGGCGCAGCGACATTCCGCTGGATGAAGACGCCCGAAAGGATCTGGCCGGCTACTGCCTGCCCGACCCTTGGGACCAGGCCGAGTTGTGGTCGAGCCCGTTGGCCCGGGCTGTGGAAACGGCACGGTTGGTTTCCGGGCGAGAGCCAAAACTGGCCCCGGAACTGATCGAAATGAACTGGGGCGACTGGGAAGGCAAGCGCGGACTGGACCTGATCGCCCAGCCCGAAAGCGGGTATCGGCATATCGAGGAGTGGAGCTGGAACTTTCGCCCCCCCGGCGGCGAAAGCCCGGCAGAGCTCTGGCAACGCCTGTGTCCCTGGATCGAAGGCCTCTGTGGGGATTCACTCGCCGTCTGTCACATCGGCATCATGCGCGTGATCCTCGCAAAGGCGCATGGCTGGGATTTCGAGGGCCCCGCGCCGTTCCGCATCAAGCGCAACCGTCTATACGTCATCGACCTCGAGCAGATGCGGGCCGACCCCGAACCGATCCGCCTGCCACGTGGGGAGAGCGCGGTATGAAGGTGATGATCGTCGTCACGCATCTGCTGGGCACAGGCCACCTGAGCCGTGCGCTGACCTTGGGCCACGCGTTCCGGCAGGCCGGAGATGATGTTCTGGTGGTGTCCGGAGGAATGCCCGCGCCTCAACTGAACGCATCCGGGCTGGAGCTTGTCAACCTGCCACCGTTGAGGTCGGAGGGCACCAATTTCACCCGCCTGCTCACCGAAAGCGGGGAGGTTGCGAACGCCTCCTTTCTGAAGGCACGAGAGGCAGCCCTTGTGGAGGCACTGCAACGGTTCACCCCGGATGCCCTGATCACCGAGCTTTTTCCTTTTGGCCGCAGAGTTTTGGCCGGGGAATTCGAAACGCTGTTGCGGGCCGCCCGAGGCTTGCAGCGCAAACCGGTGATTTTGTCCTCGATCCGGGACATCCTCGCACCGCCGTCGAAACCATCGAAAGTCGCGCGAACCGAAGCGGTGATTGAAAGTTATTACGACGGGGTGCTGGTGCATTCCGACCCGCAGGGCACCAGGCTGGAAACAAGCTGGCCGGTCTCGGAAGCTCTGGCAGAGCGGCTCCGCTACACCGGCTATGTAGCCCCCGCCCGGCCCGATCCGCATCCCGACAAACTGGGACAGGGGGAAATCCTGGTCAGCGCCGGTGGCGGTTCGGTGGGCGAGCCGATCTTCCGCGCGGCCATCGAGGCCGCACGCAAGATCACCAACAGGCGCTGGCGCCTGCTGGTGGGGGGCCGGGACGCGGCGGATCGGATTTCGAACCTGACCGAACTGGCTGGCGATACACCGGTTCTGATCGAACCCACGCGACCCGATTTCCGGCAGATGCTGCCGCTGGCCGCCGCCTCGGTCAGCATGTGCGGCTACAACACCGCGCTGGACATCCTGCAAAGCGGCACACCAGCAGTTTTCATTCCCTTCGACGACGGCAAGGAAGTGGAACAGGGGCTGCGGGCAAAAAGCCTGGCGCATCTGCCCGCCATCGAAGTTCTTCCAAGCCCGGATCTGACCGGCACGACTTTGGCCGACGCGGTTGACCGGGTGATCGCGGCCGGCCCCCGACCGGATATGGACCTGTCTTTTGACGGTGCCACGCGATCGGTCGCCATCACCCGAACTCTGGTGGAGGCCCGGCGATGACACCAGACTGGACACCACTGGACCACGAGTTGGACCTCTGGGAGAAAGAGAGTCTGACCTTGCCTCTCTGGTGGCGCGACGATGATGCGATCGCTCCGACGCCGCAACTCGACAGGCTGTCCGAGATGTCGCAACGCCTTGGCTTGCCCGTACATCTAGCCGTCATCCCGAAGCTTGCCGAAGAGGCGCTGGCTGAGCATGTGCGTGTCCGCCCCCATCTCTTACCCGTGGTGCATGGCTGGGCGCACGAAAACCATGCGCCCGAAGGCGAAAAGAAATCAGAGTTTCGCCTGCACCGACCGCTGGAGGAAATGTTGGCAGAGGCCGCGGCTGGTCAGGCCCGGCTGGCCGATTTGTTCGGCGCGTCACTCAGATCGGTGTTCGTGCCGCCGTGGAACCGGATCGCACCAGAAATGGCCAACGGCCTGCCCGAACTGGGGTTCCAAGTCCTGTCCACGGCAACGCCGCGCAAGGCCAGGCTCGCAGCACCCGGGCTGGAGCAGGTGAACACCCATATCGACCCGATCGACTGGCGCGGCACGCGGGGTCTGCTGCCCACCGGCCTGTTGATCGCGCGCCTCGTGTCCCTGTTGCAGGACAGGCGCGAAGGGCGGGCCGACAATACCGAACCGCTCGGGCTGTTGACCCATCACCTCGTCCATGATGAACAGATCTGGAACTTTACCGAAATGCTGGTCAGCCGCCTCATGGCTGGCCCGGTGCGGATCTGGACCGCTCCGCAAGTTTGAACGACAAGGATTTGCCGATGAGCCGACTGGACTCCATGCTGCGCCGCCTGACCGCCCAACGGGACGGGCTGAACTGGGCCGCCGAGCAGATCGCCGAGTTGGACGGCGACGTGCTGGACATGGGGCTCGGCAACGGCCGAACCTATGACCACCTGCGGGAAATCCTGCCTGACCGTCGGATCTGGGTGATGGACCGTGTCCTGCAATGCCACCCATCCTGCGTGCCACCCGAGCAGGACTTTCTGCAGGGAGAGGCCGAGCCCATGCTGGAGCGGCTGGCGCAAGGCGGGCCGCGGATCGCCCTGGCGCATTATGATTTCGGCATGGGCATCAAGGAGGAGGACGTGTCCGAAGCGGCGCGCCTGAGCCCCCTGATCGCCAGGGTGATGAAACCGGGAGGCCTGTTGATCTCGGGGCAGCCCCTTGTCGGGTTCGAGCAGATCCCGGGCCCGGACACGATCGCACCCGACCGGTATCTGTTCTACCGGGCCTGACCGCAGGACCGGTTCCCGCAACAGGAGGCTGACGTGAACTTCACGCGATACGCGATCTACTATGCGCCGCCCTCCGACGCGGACTGGGCCCGGTTCGGGGCCGCCTGGCTGGGGTGGGACATGGAGGCAGGCGCCGAAGTTGCGCATCCGGACATTGCCGGGCTGGACGTGTCCGCAATCACGGAAGCGCCCCGCCGGTATGGCCTGCACGGGACATTAAAACCGCCCTTCCGGCTTGCAGACGGACAAAGCCTGAATACCCTGCAAGAGGCCTGCGCAGCGCTTGCAGCTACCCGATGCGCCGCCGCTCTCGAGAGGCTGGAGATCGGTCGCCTCGGCCGGTTTCTGGCATTGCTCCCGCGCGGAAATACCGATGGCCTGAACGCTTTGGCCGCGGCTTGCGTCACGGAGCTGGACAAGTTCCGCGCCCCCTTGGGCCAGAGCGAACTGGACCGCCGCCGCGCCAAGGGTCTGCCCCCCACCCAAGAACAGAACCTCATGACGTGGGGCTATCCATATGTTCTGGACCAGTTTCGCTTTCACATCACGCTGACGGGAAGGCTGGAGAAATCAACCTTGGCCAAGGCCATGAATTTGCTGCAAGAACGGCTTGGCCCGCTTCTTCCCGAACCTTTCGTCATCCGCGACCTGGCATTGGTGGGCGAGGACGAGGAGGGGCGTTTTCACCTGATCCGGCGCTTCACCCTTGGCGGCTGAACCCCTTACAAGCGCGCCAAGCGTAGCAATAGCGCCCCGGCGAGCGTAACCGCGGTGGCAAGAACCTTGGCCAGGTCCAGCCGTTCGCGCAGCACCGTGACGCCGATGACCAGCGCAAAGATGATGGATGTTTCCCGCAGCGCGGTCACGAGCGCGATCGGCGCCTGCGTGAAGGCCCACACCACCAGAACATAGGCGGCGAACGATGCCCCTCCGCCTAGGAACAGATGTTTTTTCAACGCCAGTGCACGCCCCACCAGCCCGGGCCGGATCAGATGCGCGAACAGCCCGAAGACCACCGCGTCCAGAGCAGCCAGCACCCCGAAGAACCCAAGCGCCGACCCTCCGACCCGCGCGCCCTGCCCATCGACCAGAGAATACGAGGCAATGAACATGCCGGTAATCAGCGCCAGACCGGCAGCTTTCAGTTGGAAAACGCCGTCGACCCGGCGCACCAGGCTGATTGACCCGATGCCGATTGAAATCATCGCCATGGCCAACACTTCGGCCCTGCTGAATTCGGCGTCGAGAAAGAGAACCGAGCACAAAGCCACCAGCAGGGGAGAGACCCCGCGCGCGATCGGGTAGACCTGCGTCAGGTCTCCGAACCGGTAGGACTGGATCAGAAACAGCTGGTAGCCCAGATGCAGCAACAGCCCGACCAGCAGGTAAGGCCAGCATGCCGGATCAAGCGGTGGCGCAAAGGGCAGAAGGGCCGCCCCGGCAAGGCCCTGTCCGATCACCACCGCGACCATGGCCGCCGCCTTGTCGGCGCCCCCCTTGACCAGGGCATTCCAGGATGCATGCAGGGCAGCCGCAAAGAGAACGACAAGAAAGACGGTTCCGCTCATGCCGTTCCTTCCTTTGAACCTGCTCTCGGGGCACCTTCATTCGCGGGCGCAGGGCCCGGGCTGAAAGGCAGTCTGCCCGGCTGGCCGAGTGTTACCCGGAGCAACGGGGACACGCAACTTTTCCGGCGATTTTCCCGACCGGGGGACAGGCCCTATCGTTTTGGCGTCAGAGCGGTTATATGCCCATCGACTCGACCAGACACAGGTAGGCCCATGAGCTTTGACCGCAAGATCAAGATCGCTCCGTCGATCCTCTCCGCAGACTTCGCCAATTTCGGGCAGGAGATCCAGGCCATCGAGGCGCAGGGGGCCGACTGGGTCCATGTCGACGTGATGGACGGGCATTTCGTTCCGAACCTCACTTTCGGCCCCCCCGCGGTCAAGGCGTTCCGCCCGCATGTGAAAACGGTGATGGACGTCCACCTGATGATCACGCCGGTCGATCCCTATATCGATGCCTACGCAGAGGCAGGGGCCGACATCCTGACGGCCCATGTCGAGGCCGGGCCGCATACCCACCGCACGCTTCAGGCGATCCGCGCTGCGGGCATGAGGGCCGGTGTCGCCCTGAACCCGGGCACGCCGGCCGAGGCGGTTGAGCATCTTCTGGACCTGACCGATCTGGTTTGCGTCATGACGGTGAACCCCGGTTTTGGCGGGCAGAAGTTCATCGACATGACCGCCAAGATCCGCCGCCTGCGCCAGATGATCGGCGACCGGCCGGTGCATATCGAGATTGATGGCGGCGTCGATCCGAAGACGGCGCCACTGGTCGTCGAAGCCGGGGCCGACGTGCTGGTTGCAGGATCCGCGGTATTCAAGGGTGGTTCGGTGTCGAATCCCGGGGTTTACGGCGAAAACATCCGCGCGATCCGGAATGCCACGCAAAGCGTGATGGCATAACTTCAGCGGCATTCCGGTTCAAAGGCGGGCTCCCGCCCGTCGTCGATCCCTCTGACGAGGCACCTCCTCCGGTTGGGCCCGGCGCCGCGCTTTTGCGCGGCGCCGGGCCCAAGGCCGCCAGCGGCCTTGGCAATGCCAAGGTCGTGCGGGCGCGGGAGCACTTCGGCCCTTATCGAGCCTCAACGGCAAAGTACTCCAGAAGCTTGTGCTTCAGGATCTTCCCGGTCGGCGCTGCCGGTAGTTCCGTGGCCACTATGATCTGACTGGGCCGCTTGTATCCGGCCAGCCTCTCGGCCGCGAAGGCGCCTAGTTCCTCGGGTGACGGTTCATCCCCCGGTGCGGCCTGCACGAAAGCAATGACTTTCTCGTCTCCATCAACCATGCGACCGATCACGGCGGTCTGGATCACCTTGGGATGATCGTTCAGAGCGGCCTCGACTTCCGGCGGATAGACGTTGAACCCCCCGTGGATGATCAGTTCCTTGCATCGCCCGGCGATGTGCAGATGGCCCCGGTCATCGAAATGACCCAGATCTCCGGTCCTCAGCCACCCGTCCTGCAACGCCTCTTTCGTCGCCTCGGGGTTCCGGTAATAGCCCTTCATCACGTGCGGACCCTTGGTCATGATCTCTCCGACCCCGCGCCCGCCCCCGGACACCGTTTCATCGATCCGCACCTCCACCTCGGGCAGAGGTGGGCCGACCGAGATGTCGGGATCTCCGATTTCGTTGCGGGACGCGCATATGCCGGCCGTGCTCTCGGTCATGCCATAGCCATTCTGGAGCGCGACGCCATAGAACGCCTCGGCCTTTCTTTTCCAGGCCGGATCCAGCGGCGCAGCGCCTGATGACACATAGCGAAGCGTATTGTGCGGTAAATGCGCATACCCCTGTTCCTTGGTGTATTGCATCAGCAGCGCATGCATCTGCGGCACGGCCGAAAACAGCGTGATCCCCGAGTTCAGCGCGTCATAGGTCCGGGCGGCGGAGAACCGCGCCTCCAACCTGACCGGCGCCCCGGCGCTGGTCGCCGCGGTGACCACCGAGGCAAGCCCGAACACATGGGTGATCGGCAAAACCCCGTAAATCACATCGGCCTGGGTCATTCCCCGCAACTCGGCGGACAGGCGCCCGGCGAAAAGCACGTTTTCATGGGTGAGCATCACGCCCTTCGGCGTTCCCGTCGTCCCGGTGGTGAACAGCATCACCGCAACGTCGTCCAGCTCGGGATTGGGTTCACTTGGAAACGGAATGGCCAGATGCAACCGACCGAATGCGCCCTCGATTTCGTGGGCGCCCAGCCTGTCCGCATGGGCAAGCGCATCGGCCGACGCCGCAGAAGTGAACAGAACCGCCGCGGGCCGGGCGTGGTCAATGACGCGCTGGACTTCACCGGCGGTCTGGCGCGCGTTGAAGGGGATGGCGCAGGCTCCGAGGCGGGAGCAGGCGAACAGAGCCGCCACGGCGGCACAACAATTCTCGGCCAGAATCAGAACCCGGTCACATGGCTGGACGCCGGTTTCGACCAATTTCTCTGCCAAGGCATTGATCGCCGCATCCAGTTCCCCATAGGTCCAACGCGCCCCGCCATTGTCCTCGAAGGCGGGCGCGTCCGGCCGGGCAGCAATCTGCGCGTCGGGAAAATCGTGCCATTTGCTCATCGACCGGGCCCTCCCCTGCCCTGAAGCCTGTTTCACCTCGCCAGCTTGTGGCGTTTGAAAACGCCCGCCGCCGTGGCGATCAGCGTACCATCCTCGTGATGCAGTTCTCCATTCACATGAACCAACTTGCGCCCCCCGCCTGCAGTTCGCCCAACAGCAGTCACGCGCCCCGCGTCTACGGCCGCGACATAGTTGGTGTTCAGAGAGATCGTCAGTACCACCGGATGCTCTTCACGGTCGAACCAGGCCGAGGCTGCGTTGCCGCAGGCCACGTCCAGCAACATCGCGATGATGCCTCCATGCAGCACATCCTGGCTGTTCAGGTGGTCTGACCGGATGTCCAGATGGCAACGAGCGTGCCCGTCGGGATGGGACAGGTCGATTTCATACCCGACAGCGTTCTGGCAGCCCGAGCGCCGCACCCGGCCGTCGCCGTCATGCCGCGCTGAGTGCAATGAACCTCTCCAGATGATAGTCGGCATCGCCAAAACGGTGATCGGCCATGACGATCCGCTTCGCGATATGGGCCAGTTCG
The DNA here is from genome assembly GCF_001507595.1 of Ruegeria marisrubri. Taxonomy (GTDB): domain Bacteria; phylum Pseudomonadota; class Alphaproteobacteria; order Rhodobacterales; family Rhodobacteraceae; genus Ruegeria; species Ruegeria marisrubri. Next base: position 39,866 of record NZ_LQBQ01000012.1, on the reverse strand, counting down.
TATTCCTGGGTCATCGCGATGCCGCCATGCATCTGGATCGACTCTTCGGCGACCAGACGGCCGACGCGCGACACCAGGTTTCGCGCCGCCGCGATCTGTCGGTCGCGATCCTGCGAGTCGAGGTGACCGGCGGCATTGATGACGGCGGATCGCGCCTGCTCCAGTTCGATCAGCATGTCCGCGAACCGGTGCTGCAACGCCTGAAAAGAGCCGATCGGGCGACCGAACTGGTGCCGGGTCAGCAGGTATTGCCGCGTCAGCTCCACCGCGGTTTCCATGGCGCCCAGAGTTTCCGCGACAAGTGCCACGTTGGCCGCCGCGACCACATCCATCAATGGGCCGAACCCGGCCCCTTCCGCGCCCAGCCTCGCGGTCTGGGGAACACGCACGTCATCCAGAGAGACTTCGGCCGCGCGCGCCCCTGCCAGCATCGGGTATCCGCGCATCGTCAGCCCCGGCACATCCGCAGGCACGACAAACAGCGAGCTTCCATCCAGATCGAAGAACCCGCCGTGCTCGCGCGCCGACACGATCAGGAAACCGGCGGCTTCCCCGTTTACCACGACCGCCTTGCGCCCGTTCAGAACGATCTCTTCCCCGTCAGCGCGCGCCGTGGTTTCCACCCGGCTGAGGTCGTATCGGCTGGCGGGCTCTCCATGAGCCAGCGCAAGATGCAACTGCCCCGCGATTACCTGTTCCAGCAATTGTTTCTGCTCGGCATTGCCGACGGCGGCGATCATTCCACCGCCCAGAATTGCGGTGTCCAGAAACGGCTCGACCACCCCGGCACGACCGAGTTCCTCGAACACGGTCGAGATATCGAAGCCCGCGCCGCCAAAGCCGCCATCCTCTTCCGAGAATAGCGCACCGATCACCCCCAGCCCGGCCAACTCGCCCCAGATCTCCGGGCTCATGCCGGTTTCGCTGTCAAGAATCGCGTTGCGCGCCGAGGTGGTGTAGCGATCACTCAAATAGCGCCGCAGCGTGTCCTGCAGCATCTGGCGCTCTTCGGTCAGGTTGAAATCCATGCGCTCAGCCTCCCAATTTCACTTTGGCGATGATCCCGCGCTGGATCTCGTTTGAGCCACCAAAGATCGACAGCTTGCGATTGTTGAAATACTGCGCCGCGACGGGGCCGGCGTAGTCCGGGCCGATGGGATCATTGTCACCGTCCACGGCCTCTGACACGAAGGGCATCGCATAAGGCCCCACGGCGCGCCGCGCCAGATCGTTGATCTCCTGCCGGATGATCGTGCCCTTGACCTTGAGCATCGAGCTCTCCACCCCCGGCGCCTGCCCGGCCGCCGCCTGAGAGATGATGCGCATGTTGGTGGTCGCCATCGCCATCAGGTCGATCTCGACCTGCGCCAGCCGCGCCGCAAAATGCGGGTTCTCGATCAGGGGCCGGCCGCCCGCGCACTCGATCCGGGCGATGCGCTTGACCGCGTCCAGCCCCGCCCGGCTGAACCCGACCCCGGCGATGTTGGTCCGCTCATGGGTCAGCAGGTATTTGGCGTAGGTCCAGCCCTTGTTCTCTTCACCGACGAGGTTCTCGACCGGCACGCGGACGTTGTCAAAGAACACCTCGTTCACTTCCGGCGTTCCGTCGAGCAGCACGATGGGGCGCACCTCGATCCCCGGCGTGTTCATGTCGATCAGCAGAAACGAGATCCCCTCCTGCTGCTTTGCATCCGGGTCCGTGCGCACAAGGCAGAAGATCCAGTTGGCGTATTGCCCCAAGGTGGTCCAGGTCTTCTGCCCGTTGACGACGTAGTGCTCCCCGTCGCGCATCGCGCGGGTTTTGAGCGAGGCAAGGTCCGACCCTGCGCCGGGCTCGGAATAGCCCTGGCACCACCAATGCTCGCCGTTCAGGATACGCGGCAGGAAATAGTCCTGCTGCTCCTTCGAGCCGAACTTCTGCAGAACCGGCGCCAGCATCGACAAGCCGAAGGGCACGATGCGCGGGGCATAGGCCATGGCGCATTCCTCTTCGAAGATGTGCCGCTGCACCGCGTTCCACTCCGCGCCGCCGAACTCCTTGGGCCAGTTGAAGTTCAGCCACCCCTTTTCATTCAGCGTCGCGTGCCATTGCTCGTGGCCTTCCTTGCCCAGGCTGATGCCGGCCCGAACCTTGTCCGAGACTTCCTTGGGCAGTTTTTCGGCTAGAAAGGCGCGCACTTCCTCGCGAAAGGCCTTTTCCTCTTCGGTGTAATTCAGATCCATTCCTGCTCTCCTCCCTCGGCGATCTGCCGCAACAGTGCCCGCCCGACGCGCTTTGCGTCGGGCAGCGCCGGGCCTGGCCTCGATGGGCAGGCCCGGCGCCCCTCCGCGATCAGTAGATCTCGAACAGGCCCGCAGCGCCCATGCCGCCGCCGATGCACATGGTCACGACGCCCAGCTTGGCCCCGCGCCGCTTGCCCTCGCGCATCAGGTGTCCGACCATCCGCGCCCCGGTCATGCCAAAGGGATGACCGATCGCGATCGAGCCGCCGTTGACGTTGCATTTCTCGTCGTCGATGCCCAGCCGGTCACGGCAATAGAGCGCCTGCGAGGCAAAAGCCTCGTTCAACTCCCACAGGTCGATGTCTTCGACCTTAAGCCCGTTACGCTCCAGCAGGCGCGGCACCGCAAATACCGGGCCGATACCCATCTCATCCGGTTCGCAACCCGCAACACAGAAGCCCTTGAATGCGCCCATCGCGTCCAGCCCGCGTTTCTCGGCCTCGGTGCTGTCCATCAGGACAACCGCCGCCGCCCCATCCGACAACTGGCTGGCATTCCCGGCGGTGATGAAATTGCCCTCGCCGCGCACCGGCTCCAGCCCGGCCAGACCTTCGAGCGTGGTATTCGGCCGGTTGCATTCGTCCCGGTCCACCGTGACTTCCTTGTAGGAGATCTCGCCGCTCTCCTTGTCCTTTACCGCCATCGTGGTCTGCATCGGCACGATCTCGTCGTCGAACTTGCCCGATGTCTGGGCCGCCGCGATCCGCTGCTGCGAGCGCAACCCGTAGGCATCCTGCGCCTCGCGGCTGATGCCATAGCGTTTGGCGACGATATCGGCGGTCTCGATCATCGTCATGTAGATCGCCGGCTTGTGTTCCTGAATCCATGCCTCGGGTACCGGGCGCGTCTTGGGCTGCACCATCGAGATGCTCTCGACACCGCCTGCCACCATCGGGCCAGCGCCCCCTTCGGTGATGGCCTGCGCGGCCAGCGCCACGGTCTGCAGGCCCGACGAGCAGAACCGGTTCACGGTCATGCCCGAGGCGGTCACCGGCAGCCCGGCGCGGATGGCGATCTGGCGTCCGATGTTGCCGCCGGTCTCTCCCTCGGGGAAGCCGCAGCCGATGATGCAATCCTCGATCTCCGAACCGTCCAGCCCGGCCCGCGCCACGGCGGCCTGAACCGCGTGCCCACCCATCGTGGCCCCGTGGGTGATGTTGAAGGACCCACGGAAAGACTTGGCAAGGCCCGTGCGGGCGGCGGATACGATAACGGCTTGTTTCATCACGAAGCTTCCTTGTTCAGATCGTCAAAGCAGCGGCCCTCGGCCACCAGTTGTTCCAGCAGGGGGGCGGGCTGCCAGAAATAGTCGTCTTCCTTGGCCCATTCCTTGATGTCGGCCAGCAGACCCGGCAGGCCCTGCAGATCGGCCCATTTCATCGGCCCGCCGCGATAACGCGGAAAGCCGTAACCGTAGATCAGGGTCACATCCACATCCAGCGGACGGCGCGCGATCCCCTCGCCCACGACCCTGGCCGCTTCGTTCACCATCGACGCCATGTAGCGGCGCACGATCTCTTCGTCGGTGAACTCACGCGGCGTAATTCCTTTTTCGGCGCGTTCGGCCTCGATCAGAGGCATCACCTCGGGGTTGGGGACGCCGCCGCGCTTTCCGGCCTCGTAGATGTAATAGCCCTTGCCGGTCTTCTGTCCGAAATGTCCCGCCTCGCAGAGCTTGTCCGCATAGTTGCTGTCACGGGCGCGCGGGTCCAGCCCCTCGGCCCGCTTGCGCTTGCGCACCGCCCAGCCGATATCCAGCCCCGCCAGATCGGCCACGGCAAACGGCCCCATGGCGAAACCGAAATCGGTCAGCGCCTTGTCGATCTGGTACGGGCTCGCGCCATCGAGGATCATGTGATCGGCGCAGGTGCGGTAGGTGCTGAGAATCCGGTTGCCGATGAACCCGTCGCAGACTCCGGCGCGCACGCAGACCTTTTTCAGCCGATGGCCCAGCGCAAATCCGGTCGCCACCACCTCGGGCGCAGTCTTGTCCGCGACGACGACCTCGAGCAGCTTCATCACATGGGCCGGCGAAAAGAAGTGCAGCCCCAGCACGTCCTGGGGCCGTTTCGTGACGGCGGCGATTTCATTGATGTCGAGATACGAGGTATTCGACGCCAGCACCGCACCTTGTTTGCAGACCGCATCGAGCTGGGTAAAGACCTGCTTCTTGACGTCCATGTCCTCAAACACCGCCTCGATGACCAGATCGACGTTGCTCAGTGCGCCATAGCCGGTGGCCAGCGTCAGTTCGTTTTCCATGATCTCGTCGAACTGCGCCTGACTCAGCTTGCCGCGTTTCAGCGCACCACCCAGGTTTCCGGCAATCCGCTCTTTCGCGGCATGGGCCGCTTCGGGGGACATTTCCAGCATTACGACCTGCAGCCCCGACAACAGTGCCGCCGTGGCGATGCCGGCGCCCATCGTGCCCCCGCCGATCACACCGATCTGATGCAGCATCCGCGGTTCGACGCCCTTGAGTTCCGGCAGTTTTCCAACGGCCCGTTCAGCAAAGAAGGCGTGGATCAGCCCTTTGCGCTGGTCCGAGTTCATCAGTTCCATGAACAGCTCGCGCTCGCGCTGCATGCCCGCGTCAAAGCTTTCGGCTTCGCAGGCCGCCTGAACCGCGCGAACGGCCGTGGCGGGCGAGATCTGCCCCCGGCCCTTTTTCAAAACCTGTTCATAGACCGCATCGAAATCGACCGGCGCAGGCGCCGGCATCTCGCTGACCGGCCGGCGCTCGGCGCCGCTGTCCAGCAATTCCTGCACATAGGCCAACCCGATTTCGCGCGGATCGCCCTCGGCCACCCTGTCGATGACACCCAGCTTCAGCGCCTCGTCCGCGCGCACATGGCGGCCTGATGTGATCATGTCCAGCGCCGCTTCGGTCCCCGCCACCCGCGGCAGGCGTTGCGTGCCGCCCGCGCCGGGCAGGATGCCCAGATGCACCTCGGGCAGACCGACCTTGGCCGAGGGCACGGCGATGCGATAGTGGGTGGACAGCGCCACCTCGAGCCCGCCGCCCAGCGCCGTGCCGTGGATCGACGAGACCACCAGCAGCGGCGAGGCCTCGATCCGCGCGCACAGTTCCGGCAACCAGGGATCCTGCGGCGGTTTGCCGAATTCCCGAATATCGGCGCCGGCGAAATAGGTCCGCCCCTTGCCATAAATCAGCACCGCTTTCGCGCCTTCGGCCTCGGCGCGTTCAACACCGGCAAGCAGCCCCCGGCGCACATCCACCCCCAACGCGTTCACCGGAGGGTTGTTGGCGGCCAATACCGCGATATCTCCAATCCGTTCGTATTCGATGGCCTCAGACATGCGGCCTGTCCTCCCTTGTCTGTCGGGCGGTCCTGCGACTCGCCTCCTCCCGCTGACAAAGCCTAGATGATGTTCCATCGCGGACCTATGAAACCCTACGTCATCCGCGCGTGTCTCCCGTCATCCATTCCGCTTTGCGAAATCCCGTTTCACGAATGAAAGGTGAAACGTGCGCCGAACGAGATCAAGCGAATTTCTGCGTCGCGACGCAGCGTCCGAATCCCGTTCATGCACCCATCGTCGCACATTCGACCAGATCCGCCAGACGAACCTGCCCCCGCAAAATGCAAACCGTTGATTTCCCGAAATCTGTGCTAGGCTCCGTCCCGAGGCAGGCACATCCGGGCCCTACGTTGCAGTTCGCAAAAGCATTAGGGAGTATTGGTATGTGCGATATTTGCGTAATGAACGCCGTCAAGCAGCGGATGTTGTCGCGGCGGTCTTTTTTCAAGGCAGGCGCAGCCGCGGCGGCAGGTGCCGCATTGGGTTCAGGAATGACCACGCCTGCCATGGCCAAGGGCCACGGCGAGGTCGTGGACATGACTCATGTCTATGATGCCGACTTTCCCACCTATTTCGGCCAGCCGGGCATCGAGGCGACACAGGCCTTCAACTTCAAGGAACACGGGTTCAACCTGTTCAACCTGGCGGTCAACGAACACACGGGCACGCACATTGACGCCCCTCTGCATTTCTCGGCGGACGGTCAGGCCGTCGATGAGATCCCTGTGTCCAACCTCGTCTGTCCGCTTTGCGTCATCGACATCGCGGCGCGCGCGGCCGAGGATCCGGACGCGCAGGTGACGCCGGACGACATCAAGGCCTGGACCGACGCCAACGGACCGATTCCAGATGGGGCCTGCGTAGCCATGCATTCAGGATGGGCTGGCAAGACCGGCAGTGACACGTTCCGCAACGCCGATTCCGAGGGCAAGATGCATTTCCCGGGCTTCCATGTCGAAGCCGCCCAGATGTTGATCGAGCAGACGGGCGCCGTGGCCTTGGCCGTTGACACCCTTTCCCTGGATCACGGCCCCTCGGCCGATTTCGTGACCCACTATGCGTGGCTGCCGACCAACCGATATGGCATCGAGAACCTGGCCAACCTCGACAAGGTCCCGGCCAGTGGGGCGACCCTGGTCGTCGGCGCCCCCACCCATCGCGGCGGCACGGGCGGGCCCTCGCGCATCCTTGCGATGGTATAGGCATGGCGACGGTTCCATTGGTATCGGATGAAGAGGCCAGCGCCGAGGTGCTGGCCGTCTTTGACGACATCCGGCAGGTTCGCGGCACCGAGTATGTCAACAATTTCTGGCGAGCTCTGGCCAATGATCCCGCGCTTCTGCGCGCGACATGGGAGAGGTTGAAACAGGTGATGGGACCGGGCGCGCTGGATCCGCTGACCAAGGAAATGATCTACGTCGCGGTTTCGACGGCCAATAGCTGCGAATACTGCGTGCATTCCCACACCACCGCGGCAAAAGCCAAGGGGATGAGCCCGGAACAGCACGGAGAATTGCTGGCCGTCATCGGCATGGCCATGCAGACCAACGGGATCGCGACCGGGCTTCAGGTTCCGGTTGACGACGTTTTCAAGGCCAGTCCCTGACACCCGCCGCCCGGTTCACGAGCTGGGCGGCGGCACCGGAAATCCTTACGGATCAGGAAGCGGCGGCATCGCGCGGAGATACATCACCACCGCATCCAGGTCCTCGGCCGTCATCCGCGCGAAATAGGGATAGGGCATCGGAGGCTTCATCGCGCTGCCGTCCGGGCGCAATCCGGCGGTTATCATCTGCTTTATCTCAGAATCCGAAAAACCGGCCAGGCCATCCTGATGACTCGTGATGTTCGGGCCGACGACGACACCCCAGGGTCCGACGAACTCATATCCCCCGATCCCCAGATGTTCGGCATCCAGCTGCGGCCCCTTGGGACCGATCGGCGAATGGCACTCGACGCAATGGGCGATGCTGCTCGCAAGGTATGCGCCATACTCCACCGACACGGCGCGTTCCGGCGCGGTCACGCTGTCCACGGGCGGTCCATAGGTCGGCGGCAGCGGTATGTTGTAGGTCGATTGGCCCGGGTCGTTCTCGACCGGCGGCACGGTGCGCAGATACATGACGACCGAGGCCAGGTCCTCGTCCCCCAAACCCCGATAGACGGCGCATGGCATGGGCGGCCCGATCAGAGACCCGTCAGGCCGCAAGCATTCGCGAATGGCGCGGCCCAGTTCCTCGTCGCTCCAGTCCGACACCCGCCCAGCCGGTGTCAAGTTGGCCGCGATCGCTATGAAGTGCTCATTGTCCTCGACCACGCGGCCGCCCAGATCCCGGCTGATGTCCAGCCCCTGCTCGCCAAAAGGCGTGTGGCAATTGCCGCACCCCATCGGCCCCTGCACCAGGTATTCCCCCCTCTCGACGCTGGGCTCGGCAAAGGCATGGCCTGCACAGACGGCCAGCGCCGCGATAGCGCTCGATATGGTTTTCATTGAAATCCCCCCCGGACAAAGGCTGCCGGACACTCGGCAGAAGCCAAGAAAATCTAGATATTTCAGGTATTTAAACTATATCATGTATCATGAATGCCGTATTCTGTCAAACGAAGCTGCCAGAAGCAGAGGGGCATCGAGGTCGGGACCCCCCCCCGCGGGCCGCACGACGTCCAGGCAAAAAAGAAGCAATTTCCCCGCAAATTTGCACCGGACGCAGATCAGCTATTCGTTGGATGCCCTAGCCAACACGAGGGGGACCGCATAAATCGTTCCAAAGAAAATTCGGACAACAGGATGAGTCCGCCATGGCACATTCGACCGCACAATCCACTTCGCTGACGGCCCTGCTGAAGGTTGTCGGAGATATCTTTGCCGGCATCTGGGACGCGCTTTCCCGCATCGGCGAAGCGAACGCGAAGGTGCACCAGATCAATGCCTACTATGCCATGACCAACGCCGAACTGGCCGCACGCGGCATCAAGCGCGAGGATATCATCCGCTTCGTGATGGCCGACGCGATCTGACCGAAGGCACGCCGGCAACAAGCAAGCCCCGGCACAAGGCCGGGTCGCGTTGTTCTACTCTTGCGCTATCGCCTGAGCGGCCTTGTCGTAGGCGGCTTCACACACTTCGAAATCCGCTTCGGTCAAGGCCAGCGACGGGTAGGTTTTGCCCGGTGACTTGAACAGGCCATTCTGCATCAGCACCGCGTTGAACCGGGTGGCCCTGGCGGTGTCGGAGGCGAAAACGTCTCGATAATCCCGGATCTCGCCCGTTGTGAAAACGACCTCGAACAGGGTCGGATCACCGACGATCCGGTGGGGGATGCCACGCGCATTCAGTGCCGCCTTGGCCATCTCCATCAGACGCCGGCCGTTGGCGCGCAGCTTGTCATACTGCCCCTCGCGCCGCAGAACCTCCATCGTTTTCAACCCTGCAACAGCGGCCACCGGGTTGCCGGACAGGGTGCCAAGCTGCATCAGCCATTTCTCGGCGCCCACGGCCGCCTTGTCGAAATGCGCCATGATCTCGGCCCGACCCGCGATGGCGGCCAACGGGAAACCGCCGCCGATGATCTTGCCCAAGGTAGCTATGTCAGGGATCACCCCGTAAAGCTCCTGCGCGCCGCCATAGGCAAAGCGAAAGCCTGTGACGACCTCATCAAAGATCAGCACGATGCCATACTTGTCGGCCTCGTCCCGCAGCAGCTGCAGGAAACCCGGCTCGGGCGGGATGATCCGCTGCAGCGGCTCGACGATGATCGCTGCCACCTCCTTGCCATGCTCGGCCAGCAGCGAGCGGATGTAGTCGGGGTCGTTGAACGGCGCAATCAGCATCTCGGCGCGGACGCTCTCCGGTATCCCTGCGCTGTCCGGAACCGCCTGCGGGAAGTTCACCATCCTGGTCGGCGCGAGGCTCATCTGCGCCTCGGCGCTCATGCCGTGATAGCCACCCTCGAACTTGACGATCTTGTCGCGCCCGGTGAAGGCCCGGGCCAGGCGGATGGCATACATGTCCGCCTCTCCCCCCGACGACACATAGCGGACCTGATCGGCGCAGGCGACGGCCGAGCAGATCTCCTCGGCCAGTTCGACACCGCGGGCGTTGTTGGCAAAAAAGGTCATGCCCTTGGGCAATTGCTCCTGCACGGCCTCGAGAACCTCGGGATGGCCGTGGCCCAGCAGCATGGGACCCGAGCCGATCAGCAGATCGACATATTCTTTGCCGTCCTCGTCCCAGGCCCGGCTGCCCTTGCCCTCGCGAATGAAAATGGAGGGATCGAAATTCCCGAACCCGCCTCCAGGCAGCACGGCCCGGGCGCGTTCGATCCAATCGGCCTGGCTGAGTTTCGTAAGCATGATGGCCTCCTAGTCCAAGATCAAATCCGGTTCGCCCAGGGCCTCGCGGTCCGGCGCGACGCCAAGGCCGCCCCCGTCGGGCGGCGCAATGCGCCCAGCCTCGCGCACCGGCCCCTCGGGCGCAAGGCGCGGCGCGACATACCCCGACAGGTCGCAGACATTCATCAACAGAGCCGGGTCGGTCGCAGCGCCCAAGTGCAGCAGGGCGGCAGTGGTGATGTCCGAACCCCAGGTATCCTCGATGCACATCCTTGCGCCCAGATACAGGCATAGATCGCGGGCGCGCCGCGCGGCGGACAGCCCTCCGAATTTCGACAGCTTGACTGCCACCGCGTCCATGCAACCCAGCGCATGACCCGCCAGCAAGCTGGCCGTGTCATGGGCGCTTTCGTCCAGTTTCATCGGCAGGCCGGTGGCCGCCCGCACCCGCGCGCAATCCTCGAGTGTGGCGCAGGGCTGTTCCAGCATCACGTCCAGATCGGCCACCGCCCGCGCCACCCGCGTCGCATCCAGAGAGGTCGCGCCACAGTTCCAGTCGCCATAGACCAGCGGCCCGTCACCCACCGCCTCGCGCACCAGACGCAGGCGGGCAACGTCGGCCTGCCAGTCGCCATCCGCGCCCAGCTTGACCTGGAACTGCGTTATGCCCTGTTTCTGCGCCTCTGTCGCGATGCGGGCCATATCCTCGGGGCCAATGCAGGTGATCGAATGATAAAGCGGCATCGCCTCAGACTGACGCCCCCCGAGCAGCGCGTGCAGCGGCAAGCCCGCCACCTGCCCGGTCAGATCCCACAGTGCGATATCGACGGCGGATTTCGCATAGACATGCCCCTGCAGGTGACGATCGAGCCGGGCCATCAGCGCCTCGGGCCCGACCGGGTCGCCCCCCAGCAGCACCGGCGCCATCTCTTGCAGCGCGGGGGCCACGCCCCGGGCATAGGCCGGCAGGTAATGCGGGATGGGGCAGACCTCGCCCCAGCCGGTGCGTCCGTCATCGGTGTCGAGCGCCACCACGACGGTTTCCACCGTGTCGCAGGTCTTGCCATCGGCCATGTAGTAGGCCTGATGGCTGGTCAGCGGAAGGTGCCAGAGCGCTATGCGAACGATCCGCGTCATTGATAAACTGCTACCGGTTCGCCCAGCGCCTCCTCATCTGGGCCACGCCAAGGCCCCGTGCCTCGGGCAGGTGCAGGTGGCCGTCTATGTTACGGGGGCCGCGGCCTCCGGCGATGTCCAGCGTCAGCATGTCCTGGCAGGCCCAGACGCCCAGCAGGTTGTGGTCGGGAATGGTGGCGGCCAGATGCAGCGCCTCGGCATCGGCGAGAACCGAACCGCCGGTGGCCATCACGAACATGTCGATGCCATGGGCCAGCGCAATGTCGCGCATCCGGGCGGCCTTGGTCAGCCCCCCAACGCGGTTGAGCTTGATGCCGAACACCTCGGCCAGACCATCCCGCGCGATGCGGGCAGCGTCCTGCAACGTCACAAGACTTTCATCCACGCTGACCGGGGCGGAATGCACCGCCCGGATCGCGGCGATGTCATCCAGCGTCTCGCCGGGCTGTTCGAACATCACGCCAAGATCCTCGGTCGCCTTCATCACCCGCATTGCCTGCTGCCGGGTCCAGGCGCGGTTCACGTCGTACAGGATGCGCTCTGCACGCTGGCGGTGCGCCTCGACGTCGCGAATGCGTTCGATGTCGCGCTCGACATCGCCGCCCACCTTGACCGAATGAACCCAGTAGCCGCGCCTGCGGTAGCGATCCATGACCTCGCGGGTCTCCTCGACCGTCTTGGCACCGACCGACGAGGCTATCGGTGCGGGGGTCCGCGAGCCGCCCCCCATCAGATCGGCGATGGGCAACCCCGCGGCCTGCCCGGCGATGTCCCAACAGGCCGTGTCGATGGGGGATTTGGCGTAGAGGTGCCCCGGCAGCGCCAGATCCATCGCCCGCTCGACCTCAAGCACCTTGCGGGGATCGAGACCCAGAACGAAGGGTGCCATGGTCTGTATCCCGGCGCGGATGCCGGGGCCATGCGCGGGTACATAGGTATGGCCCCACGGCGTGCCCTCGCCCCAGCCAGTCAGGCCTTCATCGGTTTCGACCTTGACGAAGGTCGCGTCGAGCACCTCGAACTTGAGCCGTCCGCCGGACAGCCAATAGGGATGCTGCAACGGCAGATCGACATGATAGACGGAAATCCGGGTGATCTTCATGACGGGCTCATCTGTGGATCGTCGGCCAGCCCTTCGCCGCGCCACAGCACGAAGGTCAGGATCGGTTGATCAGTGGTGGTCATCGCGTGCGGGCGCTCGGAGGGGTGCAAGCGGGTGTCGCCCGCGCCGAGCGTCAACGGCTCTTCCCCTTCGAGTTCAAAGAGTGCGCCGCCCGATACTACGGAATAAAGTTCTTCCGGCCCGTGCTGGTGCCAAGGGTAATACAGCCCCGCCCCCCAATAGCCGACGGTCATGCGCAGCTTGTCGGTTCGGTAATGTCCCGTCGGGCCAGCCAGCTCGAACCAGCCATACCGGTCTAGGAAGTCGCGCCCGACCTCGTCCTCGGTGTAGGTCAGCCGCCATTCCAGATGCGGCGCCAAGGCGCAGAGCGCCTGTTGCAGGGGGCGCGACAGGTCACTGGCCTCTCCAGGCTCGCTCTGCATCAGCGCGGCCCTGGGCACCGGATTGGGCGATCGGCCGGCCCAGTGCAGATCGCCGGGCCAGGGCGCGAAGTTTGACAGCGCCGGAATGGCCGCGTGAAAGTCCCGCGCCGCCTGCAACGCGGCATCGAACAGCGCCCGGCTCATGGGACCACCACGATGTTGCCGGTATGGGTCTTGTCGATGAAGGCCTGTTGCGCCTCGCGCAATTCGCGCAACGGATAGGTCGCCGCCAGAACCGGCTGCAGCTTGCCCTCTTCGATGTAGCGCACGACGTTCTCGAACACTTCCGGCGGCAGCACCGTCGAGCCGGTGAAGGTCAGATCGCGCAGGTAGAAGGTGCGCAGGTCGAACTGGACGATCGGCCCCGCGATCGCGCCCGAACAGGTGTAGCGCCCGCCACGTTCCAGAATGTCGATCAGTTTCGGCCAATAGCTGCCCCCGACCACGTCGGCGACGACGGTGATCTTTTCATCTCCGAGCGCAGCGCGCAGGTCCTCGGGGCCGCGAGGCAGGATCCGGTCCGGCCCCAGCTTCGCCACGTCCGCATGTTTGGCTTCCGACGCCATCGCGATGACCCGCGCGCCGCGCAGTCTGGCAAGCTGCACCAGCGCACCGCCGACGCCGCCGGACGCGCCGGGAACCAGAACAGTGTCGCCGGGGCCGACCCTGGCGCGCTCCAGCATCCCCTCTGCCGTGGTGTAGGAGCAGGAAAAGGTCGCAAGCTCGGCATCCGAGAGCGGCGACTCGACCGTCGCGATCCCGCGCATGTCGGCCGTGGCGTATTGGGCGAAGCCCCCGTCACATTCAGAGCCGTAATACCCGGTCTTGTCCATGTTGTCGGGGTCGTCCCAATCCCGCAGCCAGCCATTCACCATGACCCGCTTGCCGATCAGGGAAGGATCAGCCTTGTCGCCGACGGCAACGACCGTGCCGACCGCATCAGCCCCCTGGATTCTGGGAAAGACCAAGGGGCGCCCACCCCAGGTTGGGTCTTCTTCGCCCACCTCATCATAGGCGCCTCCGGTCGTGGCCTCGCTGACTGCCTTGGAGTACCACCCCGTCCTCGTGTTCACGTCGGTATTGTTCAGGCCGCAGGCGCCGACCTTGATCAGGACATCCGTCGGCCCTGGTTCTGGCACGGGCCAGTCTTCGTACCATTCATACCTGTCCAGACCGCCATGGCCGGTCAGCACCATTGCCTGCATGGTTTCGGGGATCGTCATTGTAGCGCTCCTTCTCCGGGTCGAGGGGGGCGCTGCCCCCCGCCTTCGGCTCCCCCCGGAGTATTTTGCAAAAGGTGAAATTGGCTGGTCATTCCGCCGCCTCGCAAACGGTGTCGGCGCGCGGCAGCAGGCTTTGCGGATCATAGGCGGGTTCACCCAGAATCCGACCGCTGCGCGGCTTGCCGGCGACGATGACTTCGACCTCGGTGCCCGGCACGTTGACGTGCGGCTTGACATAGGCAAAGGCGAGAATCCTGCCGACCGTGTGCCCGTAGGCAACAGAAGCGGTCGAACCGACGACCTGCCCGTCCAGCAGCACGGCCTCGCCGCCGTGACCGTCCTCGATCCCGTCAGGTTCGATCTCGAGATAGGCGCAGATCCAGGGCAGTTCGGTGTTCAGGGTCCTGTCCTTGCCGAGATACTCCTTGTCCGTGCGGGCAAAGCGCAGCACGTCGGCCTCGGCCAGCGTGACCTCGTTTGTCAGTTCCCCTGCCCCCTTGAAAGCCTTTTCCATCCGCAGCGCGTTCATCGCGAAAGAGCCATAGTCGGCGATCCCATGCGCCTCGCCCGCGGCCCAGAGGGCATCATAGACGGCCAGGGCGTTGTCACGCGGAATGTGCAGCTCCCACCCCAACTCGCCGGCATAGGACATGCGGAAGGCCCAGAGCCTGTGGTCCGCCACTTCGATTTCCTGCGCGGTCAGCCACTTGAACCCCGCATTGCTCAGGTCGGCATCGGTGCAGACGGCCAGAGCCTCGCGGGCCCTTGGGCCGTTGAGAGCGAGCGCGGCCCAATCGTTCGAACGGAGGATGATTTCCACCTCCTCGCCCGCGAGATTCTGGTTCAGGTGATCCAGCAGCCGTTGCTCGAAGAAGGCGGCGCAGACCAGGTAGTAGCGGGCTTCGTCCAGCTTCACGACCGTCGTTTCCAGTTCAATCCGCCCGCGACGGTTCAGCATGTGGGTCAGCGCGATGCCGCCGACTTTTTGTGGCAGGCGGTTGGCGACGAGGCGGTCCAGGAGCTTTTCGGCGCCCGTGCCTGTTACCTCGACTTTGGTGAAGGCCGAGATGTCCATGATGCCGACGCGCTCGCGCACCGCTTTGCACTCGGCAGCCACCATGTCATGCACCACGTTGCGCTTGAAGGAGTAGTGGTCGCGCTGCTCGACACCGTTCTTGGCGAACCAGCGCGGGCGTTCGTGGCCATAGACCTCTTCGTAGACCGCACCCTTTTCCTTGAGCCGTTCATAAAGCGGCGATGGCTTGATCGGACGCCCTGCGAGCCGGTTGAAATGCGGGAAGGGGATCTCGTGGCGCAGGCAGTAGTCCTCCTTGGCCTTGACCACCTGCCACTCTTTCGTTGCATAAGAGCCGAAGCGGCGCGGGTCGAATTCGCGCATTGAGATGTCGGCGGCGCCATGCACCATCCAGCGGGCAAGCTCGCGCGTCAGGCCGGGGCCCCAGCCGATGCCGATCTGGGTGCCGCAACAACACCAGTAGTTCCTGACGCCGGGCGCCGGGCCGATCAGCGGGTTTCCGTCCGGTGGGTGCGAGATGGCTCCGTGCACGTCGCGCGAGATGCCCAGATCGGCAAAGATCGGCATGCGGTTGAGGCTTTCCTCGAGCCACGGCATCACCCGGTCATAGTCGGCCTCGAACAGCCAGTTCTCGTAGTCCCACGGGCATTCGTCGATCCAGACCGCGTTGGGATTGGCCTTTTCGTAGATGCCGATCAGGCCGCGCTGCTGCTCCATCCGGATATAGCCCGAGACCTTGCGATCATCGCGGATCACCGGCAACTCGGTTTCGAGGTCGGCGAATTCCGGCACCGGGTCGGTGACAAAATAGTGGTGGGTCATCGAGGTCATGGGCAGTTGCAACCCCGACCATTCTCCCATCTGGCGAGCATAGGTGCCGCCGGCGTTGACCACATGCTCGCAGCGGATCTTGCCCAGTTCCGACTCGACCACCCATTCGCCGTTCTCGGCCTGGGTGATGTTGGTGGCCCGGCAGCGGCGGATGATCCTGACACCGAGCGCGCGTGCGCCGGCTGCCATCGCCATGGTCACGTTGGTCGGGTCCACATGGCCGTCGTCGGGCGTGTGCAGCGCGCCCAGCACGCCATCGAGATTGTAGAACGGGTGAAGCTCGGCCACCCGGTCGGGGCCGACCAGTTCGATATTGAAACCGAGCGAGCGCCCTACTGACAGCGTATGGCGCAGCCAGTCCATCTCGTCCTCGGTATAGGCCAGCCGGAACGAGCCACAACCATGCCACGTCACCGCCTGCCCCGTCTCGGCCTCGAGCGCGCCGGAATACAGGCCGATATTGTAATCGACACATTTGCCCAGCCCGAAGGAGCTGGTCGAATGGGTGATCTGGCCGGCCGCATGCCAGGTGCTGCCCGAGGTCAGTTCGGCCTTTTCCAGCAGGACGACGTCGGTCCACCCTTCATGCGCCAGGTGATAGGCCAGGCCCACCCCCATGACACCTCCGCCAACGATCACCACACGGGCGTGGGCAGGCAGCTTTTGCTCGGACATGATTTTTCCACTTCACGAGTCGCGTTTCTGCTCGACAGGCTAATTACACAAATATACCATCGTCAATCATGAATGACACAAATGTATCAGACACCGTTCTTGACCGGCTGACCCGCGAATGGGACGCCCTGACGCCCGAGGCGCAGAAGGCGGCCCGCTATGTGCTGGAAAACCCTGCGGATGTAGGGGTTTCGACGGTGCGCGAAATCGCCGAGGCGGCCAAAGTGAAACCCAACACCTTTGTCCGCATGGCGCGGCAAGTGGGGTTCGAGGGTTACGAGGATTTCCGCGCGCCGTTCCGCGAAGCGATTCGCCGCGGCGCCGTTTCCTTCCCCGACCGGGCCCGCTGGCTTCAGGACATCGGCAAGTCGGGCGAGATGGGCGGACTCTATGCCGACATGGTCGGCGCGGCGATCCGCAACATCGAGGAAACATTTGCCGGGATCAACGCCGAAAGCCTGCAGGCAGCCGCCGAGGTGATCTGGAACTGCAGGCAGGTCTATACCCTCGGCGTCGGCGTGAACAACGCCAATGCCCGAAACTTCACCTATCTCGCCTCTACGGGGATGAAGCAGTTTCACGCCATTCCCCGCCCCGGCTCGACCCCGGTGGATGATCTGGCCTGGGCCGACGCGCAGGACGTGCTGATCGCCATGACCTGCAAACCCTACCGGACCGAGGTGATCGAGGCGGTGAAACTGGCCCGCGAACAGGGGCTGACCGTGGTGGGCATTTCCGACAGCCCCGCCAGCCCGATCATTCTGAACGCCGATCACGGCTTTGTCGTCGCCGCCGACACACCGCAATTCTTCCCCTCTTCGGTCTCGACCATCGCTTTTCTGGAAACGCTGCTGTCCTTCGTGATCGCGGTATCCAGCGATGAGATCGTCGAGCGGGTCGAGCGGTTTCACCAAAGAAGACATCAACTTGGGATCTACGCGGAGGACCCCGAATGAACGCACCCCTGACGCACTCGCTGGATGCGCGCTATTACACCGATCCGGCGGTTTTCGAGAACGAGATGAACGGGCTGCTGTCGCGCACCTGGCAATTTGCGGGCCATGTCAGCCAGGTCCCGAATGTCGGGGACTATTTCGCCTTCGAGATCGCCGGACAGAACCTGTTCTGCATCCGGGGCCGCGACGAGGTGGTGCGCACCTTTTACAATGTCTGCCAGCACCGGGCGCATGAAATGGTCACCGGCACCGGCAACACCCGCGTGGTGGTCTGCCCCTACCACGCCTGGACCTACGAGCTGACCGGCCACCTGCGCGCCGGCCCGAACATCAAGTCGGTCCCGGGTTTCGACCGCTCGGAAATCTGCCTGACCGAGGTGCGGACCGAGGATTTCAACGGCTTCATCTTCGTCAATCTCGACGACAATGCCGCCCCCATGGATGAATGGTATCCCGGTGTTCGCAAGGAACTCCGCGAGTATGTTCCGAACATCGACAGGCTGGCACCGCTGGAATGGGTCGAGGTGCCCGAGACCTGCAACTGGAAGGTTTCGGTTGAAAATTATTCCGAGTGCTATCACTGCCCCGTCAACCACCCGACCTTCGCCGAAGGCGTGATCAAGCCGGAAACCTACGACATCCAACCCGACAAGACTGGCGGCTACGTGTTGCGCCACACGACCGAGTGTCAGTCGCTCGACAGGATGACCTACCCGATCGACCTGGGCGCGAACGAACATGCCGGCGACTACCAGTCGTGGTTCCTGTGGCCGATGTTCAGCTTTCAATGCTATCCGGGCAATGTGCTGAACACCTATCACTGGCGCGCCCATGACGTGGACAGCTGCACCGTCTGGCGCGGCTGGTATACCGAGGACGGCGCCGAAAGCGACGTGATCCGCGGGCTGGCCGTGCAGGACCGGCAGACCACCGTCGAGGAAGACATCCGTCTGGTCGAAAGCGTGCATCGCGGTCTGAAGTCCAGGGGCTACAGGCCCGGCCCGCTGGTGCTCGATCCGTCCTGCGGCGTCAATTCCGAGCATTCCATCGCCACCCTGCAGAAATGGATGCGCGAGGCGGTGGATGGCTGAAACAGCGAAAGTGCGGACGGAGAACACCAGATGACCGACAGTTTTGACGAAGACCTCTTTCTGAAGGGGCTCGCCCAGCGCAAGGCGACATTGGGTGCGGAATACGTGGAAAAGAACCTCGCCGCCGCCGATGACTTTACCCGCCCCTTTCAGGAGGCGATGACCGCGTGGTGCTGGGGGTTTGGCTGGGGCGACGACGTGATCGACGCCAAGACGCGCTCGATGATGAACCTGGCGATGATCGGGGCGCTGGGAAAGATGCACGAATGGGAGATCCATTGCCGCGGCGCCTTGAACAATGGCGTCAGCAAGGAAGAAATCCGCGCCATCATCCATGTCGTCGGCATCTATTGCGGCGTCCCGCAGGCGTTGGAGTGCTTCCGCGTGGCCCGAAAGGTTCTGACAGAGGCCGGAATGCTTTGATTTCAAACCCCTAGAGCCCCGACAAGGCCCGCCGCCCGGCGGGCTTTTCTTTTTGCCACTCAAGAACATGTTACCAAAAACCGAAAAGAGGCACGATCACGTTACATTTTTCTTGCCGCGAATCATTTTCGCCCGTATTACCCGACCAAGCGGTCACTTAATGACGACCACCGAAAGACTGGAGTTTCTGACGCATGGACGCCTTTATCTGCGACGCTCAACGCACCCCGATCGGACGCTATGGCGGGGCCTTGTCCCAGGTCCGCACCGACGACCTGGCAGCCATTCCGCTGGCCGCGCTGAAAGAGCGGAACCCGCAGGTGGACTGGGCCGGTCTGGATGACGTGATCATGGGCGACGCGAACCAGGCGGGCGAAAGCAACCGGAACGTGGCCCGCATGGCCGCGCTGTTGGCCGGTTTCCCGGTCGAGGTTCCAGGCACCACCATCAACCGCCTCTGCGCCAGCGGCATGGACGCGGTCGGCATGGCGGCCCGCGCGATCAAGGCTGGCGACTATGACATGGCGATCGCAGGCGGCGTCGAGAGCATGTCGCGCGCGCCCTTCGTGATGCCCAAGGCGACCAGCGCCTTTTCCCGCGCCAACGCGGTCTATGACACCACCATCGGCTGGCGTTTCGTGAACCCGAAGATGGAACAGATGTACGGCACCGACTCCATGCCGCAGACGGCCGACAACGTGGCCGAGGAATACAACATCAGCCGCGCCGACCAGGACGCATTCGCAGCACGCAGCCAGGCCCGCTGGGCCGCGGCGCACCAGGCCGGGGTGTTTGCCGAGGAGATCACCCCGGTCACCATCCCGCAGCGCAAGGGCGACGCCATCGTCGTCGATACGGACGAGCACCCGCGCCCCGGCACGACTGCCGAGAAACTGGCCAGCCTGCACGGCGTCAACGGCCCGCACAAGACCGTGACCGCGGGCAACGCCTCGGGTGTCAATGACGGTGCGGCGGCGATCCTGATGGCGAATGAGGCCGCGGCCGAAAAGAACGGGCTGACCCCGATCGCCCGCGTCGTCGGTATGTCGGTCGCCGGCGTCAAGCCTCGGGTCATGGGCATCGGCCCGGTGCCGGCCAGCCGCAAGGTTCTGGAGCGCGCGGGCCTAACCATCGACCAGATGGATGTGATAGAGTTGAACGAAGCCTTTGCGTCGCAGGGCCTCGCCACGTTGCGAGAGCTTGGCGTGGCCGATGACGCACCCCATGTTAACCCCAATGGCGGCGCGATCGCGATCGGCCATCCGCTGGGCATGTCAGGGGCGCGGCTGGTGATGACCGCCGCCTATCAGTTGAAACGCACGGGCGGGCGCTATGCGCTGTGCACCATGTGCGTCGGAGTCGGTCAGGGTGCGGCCCTGATCCTGGAACGCGTCTGAAGCGCGGCCCGAAACGAATTCGGTTTCAGCCGCACGACACACAGGATTGCTGGAGGAGAGCCAGAATGTATGCACAGATGATCAAGACCGCCCGAACAGGCGTCAAACCCCGCGAGGAGATGTCCGAGCAGGAACGCGCCTTTCAGGACAAGATCGATGCCGGGATCAAGATCGAGCCGCGCGACTGGATGCCGGATGACTACCGCGCCACGCTGATCCGCCAGATCGGCCAGCACGCGCACTCGGAAGTGGTCGGTCAGTTGCCCGAAGGCAACTGGATCACCCGCGCGCCGACGCTGGAACGCAAGGCGATCCTGCTGGCCAAGGTGCAGGACGAGGCGGGACACGGCCTGTATCTCTACTCGGCCGCCGAAACGCTGGGCGAAAGCCGCGACGAACTGATCCGTCTGCTGCATGAAGGCCGGATGAAATACTCGTCGATCTTCAACTACCCGACGCTGAACTGGGCTGATATCGGCGCGGTCGGCTGGCTGGTCGACGGGGCCGCGATCATCAACCAGGTGGCGCTGCAGCGGACTTCGTATGGCCCCTATTCCCGCGCGATGATCCGCATCTGCAAGGAAGAGAGCTTCCACGCCCGTCAGGGCTATCATGCGATCATGAAGATGGCTTTCGGCACGCCCGAACAGAAGAAGATGGCGCAGGACGCGGTCAACCGCCTGTGGTTCCCGGCGCTGATGATGTTCGGCCCCTCGGACAAGGACTCGGTCCATTCCGAGCAGTCGATGGCGTGGAAGATCAAGGTCAAGACCAATGACGAGCTGCGCCAGCAATTCGTCGATCAGACCGTGCCTCAGATCGAGTATCTGGGCCTCGACCTGCCGGATCCGAACATCAAGTGGAACGAGGAACGCGGCCACTATGATTTCAGCGACCCGGACTGGAGCGAGTTCTTTGACGTCATCAAGGGCAACGGTCCCTGCAACGTCGATCGCATGAACGCCCGCCGCAAGGCCTGGGACGATGGTCAGTGGGTGCGCGACGGCCTATTGGCCCACGCCCGCAAGAAAGCCGCCGCCAAGGTGGCGGCCGAGTAAGTCAAAAGGATGATCTGCGGCGCAAGGCACCCGGTTTTCGCCACCGGATTCAGCATCTGCGCCTAGCCAGGAGGAGAACGACACATGAAAAACGAATGGCCCCTGTGGGAAATCTTCATTCGCGGCCAGCACGGCATGAGCCACCGTCACGTCGGCTCGCTGCACGCGCCTGACGCCGAAATGGCCATCAAGAACGCCCGCGACGTCTACACCCGCCGCAACGAAGGCGTGTCGATCTGGGTCGTCGAGGCCAGGCACATCAGCGCCACCGCGCCGGGCGACAAGGGCCCTCTGTTCGAGCCGTCGGAGTCCAAGGTCTATCGTCACCCGACCTTTTTCGACATCCCCGAAGAAGTGGGGGCGATGTGATGACCCGCGACGAAGCATTCCTGCAATTCCTGCTGCGGATGGGGGACAACACCCTGATCCTCGGCCATCGCGTCAGCGAATGGTGCGGCCACGCGCCGGTTCTTGAGGAGGACATTGCGCTGGCCAACACCGCGCTGGACCTAATCGGCCAGACGCAGATGTGGCTTGGCCTGGCCGGAGAGGTTCAGGGCGAAGGCAAGTCCGCGGATGACCTCGCCTTCCTGCGTGACGTCTGGGACTTCCGCAACGTGCTGCTGGTCGAAGTGCCCAATGGCGATTTCGGCCGCACCCTGATGCGCCAGTTCCTGTTCGACGCATGGCATTCGATCATGCTGGGCCGTCTGTTGAAATCGTCCGACGAACGTGTCGCCGCAATCGCCGAAAAGGCCAGCAAAGAGGTTGCCTATCACCTCGAACGCTCGGGCGACACCGTGGTCGGCCTTGGCGACGGCACCGAGGAAAGCCACAAGCGAATGCAAGAGGCGCTGGATTACCTCTGGCCCTATGTCGGCGAGATGTTCGCCAGCGACGAGGTCGATGCCGAGATGGTCGCGGCAGGTATCGCGCCCGACCCGACGGGCCTGCGCGAGGAATATGACGCGCTGGTCGGCAAGGTTCTGGGCGAAGCGACTCTGACCATTCCCGACAGCCGCTTTGCCCACAAGGGCGGCCGCGACGGGCGCATGCATACCGAGCATCTGGGTCACCTGCTGACCGAGATGCAGTGGCTGCAGCGGGCCTATCCGGGCGCAACCTGGTAAGAGCCGATGACGCGCGCCACCGTAGAACAGGTCTGGGAATGGCTGGATGCCGTTCCCGACCCCGAGATCCCTGTGATCTCGGTCGTCGATCTGGGGATCGTGCGGGACGTCGCCTGGGAGGGGGACACCCTGACGGTCGCCGTGACCCCGACCTATTCCGGCTGTCCGGCTACGTCCGTCATTTCGATGGATATCGAGACGGCGCTGCGCGACCACGGCATCGACAAGATCAAGCTGGAAACCCGCATCTCTCCGGCCTGGACGACGGACTGGCTCAGCGAAAAGGGCCGTGCGAAGCTCGAGGAATACGGCATCGCACCGCCCCAGCCCGCAGGCGGACCCGAACGCTGCCCGCATTGCGGCAGCACGGCAGTGGAAAAGGTCAGCCAGTTCGGCTCGACCCCGTGCAAGGCCCATTGGCGCTGCACCGACTGCCTGGAACCCTTTGATTATTTCAAGTGCATCTGAGGAGGACCGGATGGCACGCTTTCACGATCTGGAAGTCACCGACATCCACAAGACCATCCGCGACGCGGTCGTGGTGACGCTGAAGCCGGTGAACGGCTCGGCCGAGGAATTCGATTTCACCCAAGGTCAATATCTGACTTTCCGTCGCGACTTCGACGGCGAGGAACTGCGCCGTTCTTACTCGATCTGCGCCGGCAAGGACGATGGCGTCCTTCAGGTTGGCATCAAGAAGGTCGACGGCGGCGCCTTCTCGACCTGGGCCAACGAAGAACTCAAGGTCGGCGACACGCTGCAGGCGATGCCGCCGATGGGCGGGTTCTTCACCCCGCTCGATCCCGAGGCCGAAAAGCAGTATCTCGGCTTTGCCGGCGGCTCGGGCATCACCCCGGTCCTGTCGATCCTCAAGACCACCCTGGCGCGCGAGCCCAAGTCACACTTCACGCTGGTCTATGCCAACAAGGGCGTCAACACGATCATGTTCCGCGAGGAACTGGAGGACCTCAAGAACCTCTACATGGGCCGCCTGAACGTTCTGCACATCCTCGAGACCGACGCGCAGGAGATCGACCTGTTCACCGGGCTGGTGACCAAGGAGAAATGCGCCGAACTGTTCAAGCACTGGATCGACATCGAGAACGTGGACGCCGCATTTATCTGTGGTCCCGAACCGATGATGCTGGGCATCGCCGAGGCCCTGCGAGAGCATGGGCTGGACGACAGCCAGATCAAGTTCGAGCTCTTCGCCAGCGCCCAGCCGGGCCGGGCCAAGCGCAAGGTGACCTCGGCCGAGGCCACCACCAGCGCCAACCAGACCAAGGCGGCGATCACGCTCGACGGCGCGACCCAGACCATCACCATGCCCAAGGATCAGTCGATCCTTGATGCGGCGCTGGAAAACGCGATGGACGCGCCCTATGCCTGCAAGGCCGGGGTCTGCTCGACCTGCCGCTGCAAGGTGCTCGAGGGCGAAGTGGAAATGGTCGCCAACCACGCGCTCGAAGACTACGAGGTCGAGAAAGGCTATGTGCTGAGCTGCCAGGCCTTCCCGCTGACCGACACCGTCGTCGTCGACTACGACCAGTAAGGGAGAGGGACTATGGCCGAAGACATGACGATCGAAAGCTATCTGGCGGCAGGCGGCGTTCTGACCAACCCCACCAACGTCCCACCGCGCTATCGCGGCGAGTTGATGAAGCTGATGGCGACCTTCGTGGACAGCGAACTGGCCGGCGCGGCCGGCTTCGCCGACATCATCAACCAGGGCCCGGGCATCAAGGAACGGATCGCGGCCGCAAAGATCGTTCTGGAAAAGACCGACAACGCCGACCGCGTGCTGAGGATCATGGGCGAGTTCGGGGCGAATACCGAACGCTACGCCACGCACCACCCCTGGACCGCCCGGCTGGAGCGCGACGCCGACATCGGCACGACCCGGACCGAACATGACATGCGCCTGGCGGTGTTCAACTATCCGATCCAGGGCTGGGTCGATGCGGTCGTGATGAACCTGCTGATGAGCCGCGCCGTCGTGGTGCAGCTGGCCGAGTTCTCGATGATCTCCTACCAGCCGCTGGCCGAGGCGTTCCGGGCCATCGCGCCCATCGAGGCGCATCACGGCGAGTTGGCGCTGGAAGGCGCGGTCAAGCTGATCGAACAGGGCCATGCGGATGAAATGCAGGCCTCGGTCGATTACTGGTGGCCGCGCGTGGCCGCAAGCTTTGGATCGGCAACCTCGGAGAAGTTCGAGGGCCTCAAGGCGATGGGTCTGCGCCGGACGACAAACGCCGCGCTCAGAACCCGGTGGGAAGCCGAAGCCGGAGAGATCCTGAAGAACCTTGGTCTGAAAGCAGGCTGAGCACCGCCTGCATTCCCGGACAAAGTGATCTGCCGCCCCACCCGGGCGGCGGATTTTTTTCGGCCGGACGATCCTTTCCCGCGAACGCACCCTGCTGGCTGGCTTCACCGGCCGTGTGCTGCTATTCCCTCTGCGAGAATGTTCCGATGGAAAGGATGCCAGGAATGGCCAGCAAACCCTCCGTTCAGCCGGCAGATGCCAAACAGGTCAAGGAATGGCTGGACCGCAACGAGATCCTGCTCGTCGATGTGCGCGAGACGTCGGAATACGAGGTCGAGCACATTGCCGGCGCCCTGCTGCTGCCGCTGTCCAGCTTTGACCCCGAGGTTTTCCCGTCGCTGCCCGGCAAGAAGGTGGTTCTGCACTGCGCCGTGGGCAAACGCTCGGAAGCGGCGGGCAAGATGCTCATCAACGAAGGGCATACGGACGTGATCCACATGACTGGCGGCCTGGAATCCTGGAAAGCGGCGGGCTATGCGACCGAGGTTCAGCTTCTTCCCCCGGACGAGGCCGCGCCCGAGAAGCCGGTATTCCTGTGTCCCTCGCCAGGCGAGGTTCTGCGGAACGAGTATCTGGAACCGCTAGGCATATCCCCGATGGAACTGGCGCAGCGGATCGGCGTCCTGCAGGGCCGGATCGACGACGTGCTGGCGGGCAAATCCAGTGTCGGCGTCGAGCTCTCGCTGCGGCTTGCCCGCTATTTCAGCACAGCGGCGGATTTCTGGGTCCACCTGCAGCTTGAACACGATCTCGAACGCGCCCGTCATTCGATGGGCGAACAGATCCGCCAGCAGATCACACCCCGCACTTCGTCGCTGTAGGGAAAAAACGACCGACCGGCCTCAGAGCCCCTGCAGACCGTGCAGCGTCAGGTTGCTGACCAGTTTGGCATAGTCTTCCCGCGCCGCGGCATCGGCGCCGGAATTCCACATGTAATACCAGTTGAGCATACCGAAGACCGACATCGTGGCCGAGCGCAGCTTGGCCGCGTCCTCCTTGAACACCTCGGGCGCGTTCTCTGAGATGATATTGCTGAGAAACACCACCATGTCGCGCTGATACCCGCGCAGCAGTTTCTGCTGATCCTCGGGCAGAGCCGACATGCCGCTGGTCTGCACGCGGTGCTCATCATCCACGCCCTGATAGGCCAGCAGGATCTCGGCGACGACCTTGTGCAGACGCTGGGGCGCGCTGAGCCCTTCCATGTCGATCCCGCAGATCAGATCACGCAACTCGCGCAGATAGGTTTCGAGGATGTCGAACAGGATCGCATCCTTGCTGTCATAGTAGTGATAGATATTGGCCTTGGAGATACCGCACTCGCGGGCGAGCTGGGTCATCGACGCGCGGTCGAACCCTTCCTTGGCGAAGACGCGCGCAGCAGACTTCAGAATCTGCGCGCGCTTCTGATCATGGTCTTTGGCGATGGTACGGGCCAAGCCTTACTCCTTGTCTCGGTTGTCGACGACGCGCTTGGCCTTGCCCTGACTGCGTTCGACATCTCCGGGTTCCCCTACAATAATCTCGGTGGAAACACCAACGATGTCCTTGATCCGCTTGGTCAGCATCCGGGCGGCGGCCGTCTTGCTGAGTTCATCGGCCGCATCCGGCATGGCCTCGACATAGACCCGCATCGCGTCCATGCGACCCGCCTTGTAGAGTTCGATCTGGTAGTGCGGGGCAATTCCACCGGTGGCCATCACCTGCTCTTCGATCTGGCTGGGGAAGACATTGACGCCACGCAGAATGATCATGTCATCAGAGCGGCCCGTGATCTTCTCCATCCGGCGCATCGAGCGCGCGGTGCCCGGCAGCAGCCGCGTCAGGTCACGGGTGCGATAGCGGATCATCGGCAGGCCTTCCTTTGTCAGCGTGGTAAAGACCAGCTCGCCCATCTCGCCATCGGGCAGCACCTCGCCGGTGACCGGGTCGATGATCTCGGGCAGGAAGTGGTCTTCCCAGATCACCGGGCCGTCCTTGGTCTCGACGCATTCGTTGGCGACGCCCGGGCCCATGATCTCGGACAGGCCGTAGATGTCGACCGCGTGCATGTCAAAGGCCTGTTCGACCTCCTGCCGCATCGCGTCGGTCCAGGGCTCGGCCCCGAACACGCCAACGGACAGAGAGCTTTCGCGCGGGTCGAGACCCACCTTGTGATACTGTTCCAGGATGTTGAGCATGTAGGACGGCGTCACCATGATCCCGTCGGGTTTGAAATCTGTGATCAGCCCCACCTGTTTCTCGGTCTGCCCGCCCGACATCGGCACCACGGTCGCGCCAAGCCGCTCGATGCCGTAATGCGCGCCCAGACCGCCGGTAAACAGGCCATAACCATAGGCGTTGTGGACCATGTCGCCCTTGCGCAGACCGCTGGCGCGCAGGCTGCGGGCCACCAGATCGGCCCAGTTGTCGATGTCGTTCTTGGTGTAGCCCACGACGGTCGGCTTGCCGGTCGTGCCCGAGGACGCGTGCAGGCGGATGATCTGTTCGCGCGGCACGGCGAACAGGCCAAACGGATAGTGGTCGCGCAGGTCGTTCTTGTAGGTGAAGGGGAACTTGGCCAGATCGCTCAGCGTCTGCAGGTCGTCGGGATGCACCCCGGCCTCGTCGAACCGCTGCTTGTACATCGGCACGTTGTCATAGGCATGGCGAACCGACCACTTGAGCCGTTCCAGTTGAAGGCTGCGAATTTCGTCGATCGACGCGATCTCGATCGGGTCCAGATCTTCTTTTCTCGGGGTAAGGTCCTTCATGGCGTCCTCCTCGCCTCAATTCTCGTCGAACAGAGAGCCCTTGATCGCCCGCGAAAACCCGCGGAACTCGGCGATCTTGCGGCCATCCTGGTTGGTTACGGTTACATCATAGATCCCGCTGCGCCCGGTCAGGCTCAGCTCGGTAGCTTTCGCGACCAGCCGGTCGCCCCGGTGGCCCGGCGCGATGAAGCTGATCAGATTGTGCTGGGCAACCGTGGACTGGTTGCGGCTGTTGCAGGCCAAGGCAAAGGCGCTGTCGGCCAGCATGAAGGTCACACCGCCATGGCAAATCCCGTGCCCGTTGCAGTGATGCTCCTCGACCGTCATTTCCAGCGTCGCGGTGCCTTCGTCGATATGGAGGATTTCCATGCCCGCCCATTTCGACGCATTGTCGCCGGCCCACATGGCCGCGGCCGACTTCTCCGCGCGTTCCTTTGGCGTCATCGTCAGCGGCCCCGGAAGTTCGGCGCGCGTTTTTCGAGAAAGGCGGTCACCCCCTCGGCATAATCCGCGCTCTCGCCGCAGGTTTTCATGGCATCGGCCTCAAGTTCCAGATGATCCGACAGTGAATTGACGGCAGCGGCCTGGATGGCCTGCTTTGTCAGCCCCAGACCCAGCGTCGGGCCATTCGCGAACTGCTGGGCCATGGCGCGGGCCTCGTCCATCAGTTGGTCGTCCGGCAGCGCCTTCCAGATCAGACCCCATTCTTCGGCCTGTTTGGCCGGCAAGGGTTGCGCGGTCAGCGCCAGCCCCTTCGCGCGCGCCTCGCCCAGCAGGCGCGGCAGGTGCCAGCTGCCGCCGGTGTCGGGGATCAGCCCGACCTTGGCAAAAGACTGGATGAACTTGGCCGATTCCGCCGCCAGCACGATATCGCAGGCCAGCGCAAGGTTTGCACCCGCCCCGGCGGCGACGCCATTGACCGCGCAGATGACGGGAAACTCCAGCGACCGGATCAGGCGCACCAGAGGCGCATAGAACGTGCGAACAGTGTTCCCCAGATCCGGCGGGCCGTCCATCTTCGACGGATCCCGGTCGCCCAGGTCCTGCCCCGCGCAAAAGCCGCGACCCGCGCCGGTCAGCAGCACCGCACGCGCGCCTTCGTCGCGCGCCTTTTCGAGCGCCGCGCGCAGGGCATAGTGCATTTCATCCGTGAAACTGTTCAGCCGGTCCGGGCGATTGAGAGTTATTTCCACCCAATTTCCATGGCTTTGCGCAAGAATCGTATCGGTCATATCCAGCCCGCTTTGCGAAAGTTACGACAATGTTCTTGCATAAACCGAACGGTTGGTCAATAAATTCCTCGCAAATCGATTCCCAGAGTTCGGGGGCAAGTGAATGGCTGACAACACGGTCGTTTCCGTTACACGAGAAGGCGACATCGCCTGGGTGGAGATCGACAATCCGCCGGTGAACGCCACATCGACCGCCGTGCGGGCGGGCCTTGCCCGCGCCGTGACCGAGGTGCAGGGTGCGCGGGTCGCGATCCTGACCTGCGCGGGACGCACCTTTGTCGCCGGCGGTGACATGTCCGAGTTCGACCGCCCCGCCGAAGAGCCGCATCTGCCCGACGTGGTGCAGATGCTGGAAGACAGCGCGACCCCTTTCATCGCCGCCATGCACGGAACCGTTCTGGGCGGCGGGTTCGAGATCGCCATGGGCTGCACCTGGCGGATCGCCGCAGAGGGCACGAAGTTCGGCCTGCCCGAGGTCAATGTCGGCCTCATTCCCGGCGCCGGAGGCACCCAACGCGCGCCGCGCCTGCTGGGCATGCAGGCCGCAATCGACATGGCCTGCTCGGGCAAGTTTCTGGATGCCGTGAAAATGGAAAAACTGGGCGGCATCGACAAGATCGCGGCAGGCGACCTCAAGGCGGCAGCCCGTGAATTCACGCAGGCGCTGCCGCAGCGCCCCGCAAAGGTCCGTGACCGCACCGTCAAGGCGCTGGACGTCGAAGCCTACGCAGAGACAGAAGCCGCGCTGCGCAAGCGGGCCAAGGGCCAGAAATCGCCGCTGTTGAACCTCGAAGCCCTGCAATGGGCCGCCCTGCCCTTTTCCGAGGGCCAACCGAAAGAGCGCGCGCTTCACCTGGAACTGCGCCAGTCGGCCGAAAGCAAGGCCCTGCGCTATGCCTTTTTCGCGGAACGCGTGGTGAGCAAGCCCAAGGCGATCGAAGGCGTCGCCCCGCGCGACGTCGAGCATTTGGCGATCGTCGGTGGCGGCCTGATGGGCGCGGGCATCGCCATGGCCTGCCTGAGCGGCGGCCTGTCCGTCACACTGATCGAGCGAGACCCCGAATCCGCAGCCGCAGCCCGCGACCGCGTGGCCGGCCTGATCGACGGCGGCGTCAAGCGCGGCAAGATCAGCGAGGCCAAGAAAGCCGACATGCTGGCCCGCCTCGTCACCACCGACAGCTACTCCGATGCAGCAAGTGCCGATCTGGCAATCGAGGCGGTCTTCGAGGATCTCGAGGTCAAGAGGGGTGTATTCGCGCAACTGGCACAGGTGATGTCTGAGGACGCGATCCTTGCCACCAACACCTCTTACCTGGACCCGACCCTGATCTTCGAGGGCATCTCCAACCCATCGCGCTGTCTGGGCCTGCATTTCTTCAGCCCGGCGCATGTGATGAAGCTGCTGGAGATCGTCAAGACCCCCGACACCTCGGCCGAGGTGCTGGCGACCGGCTTTGCGCTTGGCAAGCGGCTGCGCAAGGTTTCGGTCCTCTCGGGCATATGCGACGGCTTCATCGGCAACCGGATGCTGGCCGCCTACCGGCGCGAGGCCGAATATCTGCTGGCCGACGGCGCCCTGCCGCACGAGGTCGATGCGGCGATGCGCGCGCAGGGGCTGCCCATGGGGCCGTTCGAGTTGCAAGACCTCACCGGCCTGCAGATCGCCTGGGCCAACCGCAAGCGGCAGGCGGCGACGCGCCCGCCCGAGGAACGTTACGAGCGGATCGCCGACACGCTCTGCGAGATGGGCCGCTTGGGCCAGCGCAGCGGCGAGGGCTGGTATCGCTACGCCGAGGGGGCCCGCACACCCCAGCGTGACGAGGAAGTCGAGCGGCTGATCGAACGCTACTCGGCCGAACGCGGAATCACCCGCCGCAGCTACACCCCCCAGCAGATCGCCGACCGGCTGCTGGCCGTGCTGGCCAACGAGGGCGCCCGCATCGTGCAGGAGGGAATCGCCGAGCGCCCCGAGGACGTCGATATGGTGCAGCTGCACGGATACGGCTTCCCCCGTTGGCGCGGCGGCCCGATGCATCTGGCCGAGATGCAGGGGTGGGAAAACATCATGAAAACCATGCGCTTGGTCGCCGAGGAAAGCCCGAACTCGTGGGTTCTCGCCGACCCGGCCAAGGCAACCGCAACCTGTTGATGGTTACAAAAAGGACCATTAACGCATCAATGACTCATGTTTTGGAGGAGGATAACCAGTCATGAAATTCACCAAACTGACCACCCTTTTGGCTTCGGCCGCGCTGGCCGTGACCGGCACTGTTGCGATGGCGGCGGATTACACGCTGACCATTTCCAGCTGGGCGCCGCCGACCCACGGCATCAACGCCAAGATGTGGCCTAAATTCGTCGAGATGGTCGAAGAGGCCACCGACGGCAAGGTGACCGCTGAGTTGAAACTGGGCATCGCCCCTCCGCCGGCACAGATGGACCTGATCATGGACGGCGCTGCCGACGCGTCGATCATCTTCCACGGCTACCAGCCCGGCCGCTTCGTCGTCACCAAGCTGATCGAGCTGCCCGGCTATGAAGGCTCGGCCGAGGCCGCATCGGTCGCCTACTGGCGCGCCTACGAGAAATATCTGGCCCAGGCCGACGAACATCGCGGCGTCAAGGTCATCGCCCTGCACACGCACGGCCCGGCGCAGCTGCACACCAGCTCTCCGGTCACCAGCCTGGACGAGATTTCGGGCCTCAAGGTCCGCATCCCCGGCGGTGTCGGCGGTGATGTCGGCACGGCTCTGGGCGCGACCGGCATCCAGGTTCCGGCCCCCAAGGTCTATGAAACCCTGGCCTCGAAGGCCGCCGATGGCGTGGTCATGCCCTTCGAATCCCGCAAGGGCTTCAAGCTGACCGAAGTGGCTCAGAACGTCTATGAAATGCCGGGTGGCCTCTATCGCGGTTCGTTCGCCTTCATCATGAACGAGGACACCTTCGCCGACCTTCCCGAGGACATCCAGAAGGCGCTGGAAGAAAAGGTGTTCGGCGAGCCGCTGAGCCGCGAAATCGGCAAGATCTGGGACGAGATCGACGGCATCGGTCGCGCGGAAACCGAAGCTGCCGAAGGCAACGCCATCAATGCCGCCTCGGAAGCCGACCTCGAGAAGTTCTCGGCCATCGCAGCCGACATCCGCGAGAAGGTCATTGCCGAGGTTGCCGGTACGGGCGTCGATGCTCAGGCCGCCTATGACATGATCAAGTCGGAAATGGCCGCCTACTGATCCTGATCCGGGGGCGGCGGTCAACTGCCGCCCCCAAAGCAAGACCCGCGGGAGGAGCCGCATGACAACTCTCATCCAATTCGTTCGACGCGCCAGCGTTCTGCCGGTCGTCGTGGCGTGCATCGCCCTGTTCATCCTGATGGTGATGACATTCTGCGACGTGATCCTGCGTTCGGTCTTCAATTCCCCAATCGAGGCCGCAACCGAGCTGACCCGCATCCTGATGGCGGTTCTGGTCTTTTCGGTTCTGCCGATCATCTCTGTCACCAACGGTCAGATCGCCGTTGACCTGACCGACGGAATTTTCCACCGCCTGCGTCTGGACCGCATCCGCGATGCGATCATCTATCTGGTCAGCGGCGCCATGCTGTTCTGGCCGGTGAAACGCGTCTGGGTTCTGGCCGAACGCGCGCGCGATTACGGCGATGTCACCGAGTATCTCTCGATCCCCACCTATATCGTGGGCTGGTTCATCACGGTCTCGGTGGCGGTGACAGCCGTCGTGATGATCGCGACCGGCCTGCTGCACCTCTTTGCCCCCCAATACCTGTCGGAGCATTCCAGATGACCGCCGCCCTAATCGGATTCGCCCTTGTCCTGGTTCTGGTGCTGGTGCGCCTGCCCATCGTGTTCGCCATGGGCCTGGTCGGCACGCTTGGTTTCGCCTACGAGCGCGGCGGCTCGATCTTTGACGAGCGCGGGCTCAAGGCCGCCATGTCGATGGTCGGCCGTCAGATCATGGACACCGCGCAGGATTATGGCCTGTCGGTGGTGCCGCTGTTCATCCTGATGGGCCTGTTCGTCAACAAGGGCGGCATGGCGCGCGAGCTTTACGCCGTTTCGAACGCATTTCTCGGCCACATGCGCGGCGGCATCGCCATGGCGACCGTGGCGGCCTGCGGAGGCTTCTCGGCCATCTGCGGCTCATCTCTGGCGACGGCGGCCACCATGTCCAAGGTCGCCATGCCGCAGATGCGCCGCTATGGCTATTCCGACGAGCTTTCGACCGCCTCGATCGCGGCGGGGGGCACGCTGGGCATCCTGATCCCGCCTTCGGTCATTCTGGTGATCTACGGCCTGCTGACCGAAACCTCGATCGGCAAGCTGTTCATGGCCGGGATCGTTCCGGGTGTACTAGGCATCCTGTTTTACCTCTTCGCCGTGCGCTGGACCGTCTGGCGCAACCCCGATGCCGGGCCGGCCGGTGAACGCGCAAGCTGGGGCGAGCGGTTCCGGGCGCTGGGATCGGTCTGGGCGGTGCTGCTGCTGTTCTTCCTGGTCATCGGCGGCCTCTATGGCGCCTTCGACTTCCACCCGCTGAACCTGACCTTTTCGCCCACAGAAGCTGCGGGCATGGGTGCTGCCGGGGCCTTTCTGATCGCGCTGTTCCGTGGCGGACTGACCGTCGGCTCGACCTTCGAAGTGTTGAAGGAGACCACCTTCA
This sequence comes from Ruegeria marisrubri, assembly GCF_001507595.1. Lineage (GTDB taxonomy): Bacteria > Pseudomonadota > Alphaproteobacteria > Rhodobacterales > Rhodobacteraceae > Ruegeria > Ruegeria marisrubri. The sequence continues at coordinate 6,443 of NZ_LQBQ01000012.1, read as the reverse complement.
CCGCCGCCGCGCTGTTCTCGGTGCTGATCGGCGCGCAGATCTTTTCCAACTTCATCAACCTCGCCGGCCTGCCCGAGGCGCTGATCGCCATGGTCACGGCCTATGACGTGGCGCCCTTCGTGGTGATCCTGATGATCCTCGGCATCTACATCATCCTCGGCTGCGTGTTCGAGTCGCTGTCCATGCTGCTGCTGACGGTGCCGATCTTCTTTCCGCTGGTCACCTCGCTGGGCTATGATCCGATCTGGTTCGGCATCGTCGTGGTGGTCGTGACCGAGATCTCGCTGATCACCCCGCCGGTGGGCTTGAACGTCTTCATCCTCAAGGGCGTTGTCGGCAATGTCTCGACCGGAACCATCTTCCGCGGCGTGACCCCGTTCTGGGTCGCCGACATCTTCCGCCTTGCCCTGATCGTGCTGGTGCCGATCGTGGTACTCTATCTGCCTCAGCAGATGGGCGCGATGGGCCACTGACGCACGCAAGCAACCCTCAACCGACCCGGAAAGGGAACTGACATGAGCCTTCTCGAGATTTCCAGCTTTGCCGCTGGCACCTGGATCGCCCCCGGCGCCGGCGCCCGCACGATCGCCTCGGCCATCACGGGCGAGCCCTTTGCCACCGCCGGCAACAATGCGTTGGACGTGCAGGCGATGCTGGACTTCGCCCGCGACACCGGCGGCCCGGCCCTGCGCAAGCTGACCTTTCACGAGCGCGCCAAGATGCTCAAGGCGCTGGCCCAGGCCCTGACGGCCCGCAAGCAAGAGCTCTATGCCCTCAGCTTCAACACCGGCGCGACGCAAAGCGACCACCTGATCGACATCGATGGCGGCATCGGCACGATGTTCGTCTTTGCCTCGAAAGGCCGCCGCGAAATGCCCGACGGCCATGTCTATCTGGACGGCGATGTCGAGCAGCTCTCGCGGAATGGCACCTTCCTGGGCCAGCATGTCTGCACCCCGCTGCAGGGTGTGGCCGTGCATATCAACGCCTTCAACTTCCCGGTCTGGGGGATGCTGGAAAAACTGGCCCCCACCCTGCTGGCCGGTGTTCCGGCCATCGTGAAACCGGCCACCAACAGCTGCTACGTCACCGAGCTGGCGGTGAAGATCATGCTCGACAGCGGTATCCTGCCCGCAGGTGCCCTGCAACTGGTCTCGGGCGGCCTGGGCGACATGCTCGACCGGCTAACCTGTCAGGATGTGGTCAGCTTCACCGGCTCTGCCGACACCGCCCTGAAGTTGCGCCAGAACCCGGCAATCGTGGAAAACTCGGTGCGGTTCGTGGCCGAGCAGGACAGCCTCAACGCCTCGATCCTCGGACCGGACGCGCAGCCGGGCACGCCGGAATTCGACCTCTTCATCAAGGAAGTCAGCCGCGAGATGACGACCAAGGCGGGGCAGAAATGCACCGCGATCCGCCGCATCATCGCACCCCAGGCGCAGGTGGACGCAGTGATCGAGGCGCTGACCGCCCGCCTGTCGAAAACCGTCATCGGAGACCCGCGCCTGGAAACCACCCGCATGGGGGCGCTGGTCTCGAACGGGCAGAAAGCCGACGTTCTGGCAAAGGCCGAGATCATCGGTCAAGAAGCCGAGCGCGTCTTCGGCAACCCCGACGACTTCGAAGTTGACGGGGCGGATGCCGACAAGGGCGCCTTCGTGCCGCCGATGCTGTTCCACTGCGCCGACCCGGACAAGGCGAGCCGCGTTCACGACACCGAGGCCTTCGGCCCGGTTTCGACGGTCATGGGCTACCGTGACCTGGATCACGCGGTCGCCATCGCCAATCGCGGCCAGGGCTCGCTTGTGACCTCGGTCATCACCCACGACCCGGCGGTTGCACGCGACGTGGTGATGGGCGCGGGCGCCTGGCATGGGCGCATCTACATCAACAACCGCGACTCGATGAAGGAATCCACCGGCCACGGCTCGCCGCTGCCTCACATGGTCCACGGCGGCCCCGGCCGCGCCGGTGGCGGCGAGGAAATGGGCGGCGTGCGCGGCGTGAAACACTACATGCAGCGCACCGCCGTTCAAGGCTCGCCGGAGATGCTGACGCGGATCGGCGAGAAATGGGTGCCCGGCGCCACCGAGATCCAAGGCCCCGCCCATCCCTTCACCCGCCGCTTCGGCGAGTTGGAGATCGGGGAAACCCTGCACACGGCCTCGCGCACGGTCACGATGGACGATATCGAGCATTTCGCCCATTTCACCGGCGACACCTTCTATGCCCACATGGACGAGGACGCAGCAAAGCGGAACCCCTTCTTCCCGGGCCGCGTGGCGCATGGCTACCTGCTGCTCTCGTTCGCGGCCGGCCTGTTCGTCGAGCCGAACGAAGGACCTGTTCTGGCCAATACCGGCCTGGACGGCTTGCGTTTCATGAAGCCGGTCAGCGCGGGCGACAGCATCAAGGTGCGCTTGACGGTCAAGAAAAAGACCCGCCGGACCGACGAATATGGCGAGGTGCGCTGGCACGTCACCCTGACCAATCAGGATGACGAGATGGTCGCGGAATACGAGCTGCTGACCATGAATGCCTACTAGGCTGCCTCGGTCACGAACCTAGGGACAATTCCGTTTTCCTTATCGGTCATGGGGCTTTAGACTGGCTCCATGACCAATGTATTTTCCTGGTTCGACGCGGCTGTGGCCGAGTTGGCCGACCCTCAGAATCAACGCGTCTGGTCGATCATCGTGTCGTTGTTCGGCGACCTCGCGCAGGAACGCGGAGCCAAGATCTCGGGCGGTGCCCTGACCCGGATCATCGAGCCCATGGGGATCAAGCCCGAGGCCATCCGTGTCGCCCTGCACCGGCTGCGCAAGGACGGCTGGATCGAAAGCACCCGCAGCGGCCGCGCCTCGATGCATTTCCTGACGGAATTCGGTCGGGCGCAGTCCGCGCAGGTCACCCCACGCATCTATGATCGTGATCCCGAAACGCCCGAGACCTGGCACCTGTTGATCGCCGAGGACGGGCCGGGCATTCACACTCTCGACGATCTCATGCTGACCCGGCACTATACCGCGATCGGGCGAAACGTGGCGCTTGGCGCCGGCCCCTTGCCGAGGAACTGCGACGATCTCGTCGCCTTCGAAGTCACCGCCCGCGCGGTTCCCGACTGGCTGCGTGAGCGGCTTTGCCCTCAGGACCTGCGCGAGGCTTGCACCAGCCTGCGCGATGCTGCTCGCCACGCCTTTGAAACCCGCCCAGGGGATTGGCAGCCCTCGCCGCTCGAAACCGCCACGCTGCGGACGCTGATCGTGCACCGCTGGCGCCGAGTCGTGCTGCGTCACCCCGACCTGCCCCCGGTTTTCTTCCCGCCGGACTGGGCCGGTCAAGAATGCCGGGCCGAAGTCTTCCGCCTGCTCGATACCCTGCCACGGCCGAGCCCCGCGCAAGTCAACAGTTTCACCTGACCAACCGGACGCACTGGATCAGGCAGGCGCGAGGAAAATCATTTGAACCGTTGCGGTGCAGTAGCGTGTGCTGCGCTACGCCCCGGAGCCTGCGCGAGCTTCATCCTTATGATCGCCGCTTCGGTCAGAGCTGCGGGAGCCAACACCGAGCAGCGTTTCCCTCGGGTTCCAGGAAAGGCTGAAAGAAACATCTCGAAACCGTTCATTTCCCTCTTGACCCTCCCCGGCCCCTCCCTTAAATCGCCTCTCACTCAAGGCGGAGTAGCTCAGTTGGTTAGAGCAGCGGAATCATAATCCGCGTGTCGGGGGTTCAAGTCCCTCCTCCGCTACCAATATTCCCAACGAAAATGAGTCGCATACTGCCCCAGCGAAAATAGACGGGCAGGCAGTCCCTGCACGTCAGTCCGATGAAGCCGGTACTGTGGAACCAATAGCGGCGGTCCCGATGTTTGATATCTACTTCAATCCAGTCCCAGCAGCTACTCAAACTCGCAGGCACGGTGGAGCATGTCGGATGGTCTTCGTCCGACTGTTCGCGGGCGTTCCTTTTCTGTAAATCACAGTCATTGCATAATTTATTGAAGTGCAGGTAGACCGTTCCGTTTCGCGCTAGACGAGGAAGCCTCCGAAGAGCGCTTTGCGAATCTGGCGTTACGCAAGATGATCTGGGTGAGGCATTGGTGAGCGCGGCGCCGAAACTCAAATGGATACTCGCTTTAGGCCACATATGCGACGATCAACTATTGGGAATTTGCCTTCCTTTCTTGACAGCTTAGCGGTGAATATCCATGTTCGCTTCAGTCATTGACATCCTCCATTCCACCAAAATTGCCAGCTGATACGAGATATCCTGTTGCCACTGTTCGCCCACTCTCGCCCTGGTCAGCCCGTAGAGCGATGGGAATTGCTAACCGACCACCTGTTCAATGTCGGTGTGGCCGCCGAAGCAAATGCAGATGTGATCGGCGCTGGGTCTCTGGCAAGAGCTGCTGGCCTTTTGCATGATCTCGGAAAGATCAAACCCGAGGTCCAAGCGCGTATCTCCGGCAGCCCCAAGCGCGTTCCGCACAGCGGTGAAGGCGCTCGGTACGCAGATGACAAATTCGGGCCGCTTGGGCGGTTGATGGCCTATTGCATCGCCGGGCACCACGCTGGGCTGGCCAACGGGTTAGAAAGATCCAATGGGCACCCGCCAACGCCGCTAGCGGAACGGTTGGCCCAGACAAAGCCGGTCGAATTGCCCGATTGGTTGGAACTGCCCGCCCCCGAGCTGCCGGCCCCGCTGGCAGGTTTTGGTAAGCCAATTCCGCATTTCGAAGTGCAGTTCTTCGTTCGCATGCTGTTTTCCGCGCTTGTCGACGCTGATTTTGTCGAAACCGAGCGGTTCTACTCGCCCGACGCCCCTCGCGGCTGGACGGGTTCGCTGAACGACCTCCGCGGTGCACTTGGCAACCACCTGTCGCGCTTCGGCCCGCCCGAAGGTGCCGTCAACCAACTGCGTGGAGAGGTGTTGGAAGGCGCGGGGCACGCCGCCGCCGAGCGGCCCGGGCTGTTTTCCCTGACCGTGCCCACTGGCGGGGGTAAGACACTGAGCTCACTGCGCTTTGCGTTGGACCACGTGCAGCAACACGGGTTGCGTCGGGTGATCTACGTCGTGCCCTATACCTCGATCATCGAGCAGACGGCGGATGTGTTCCGCGCGGCTCTGGACGATGCCGACGCAGTGCTGGAGCATCACTCGGCCTTCGACTTCCAAGACATGGAGGACGAGACCGAGGCCGAGCGGATCAAGCTGGCGGCACAGAACTGGGACCGGCCGGTGGTGGTGACCACGGCCGTGCAGTTCTTCGAAAGTCTCTTTGCCAACCGCACCTCCAAATGCAGAAAGCTGCACAATATCGCCGGTTCGGTCATTGTGCTCGACGAGGCGCAATCGCTGCCAATCCCGTTCCTGCGCCCTTGCCTCGCGGCGATCAAGGAACTGACCCGCGGCTATGGCTGCTCCGCCGTCCTCTGCACAGCGACCCAGCCAGCAATCTACAAGGAGGACGGGCTGAAGGCGCCAGAGGCGCTCCTGCGCGGCGAGACCCGCGAAATCGCCCCCGATCCGTCACGGCTTTACGACCACCTCAAGCGGGTCGAGGTCGTGAAATTGGGTCGGCTGACCAATGCCGAGCTAGCAGAGCGCGTGCGTGGCCGATCGGCGCTGGTGATCGTCAACAACAAGCGTCAGGCGCGGGCGTTGTATGACGATTTGCGCGGCGATGGCGTCTTCCACCTGACCACCAACATGACCGCTAGCCACCGCGCCACTGTTCTGGGCGAGGTGCGCAGGCGCCTGCAAGAACGCCCAGTTCTGCTGATCGCCACCGCGTTGGTCGAAGCCGGGGTCGACCTCGATTTCCCCGAAGTCTGGCGTGCGGTGGCCGGGATCGACTCCATCACCCAGGCGGCGGGTCGCTGCAACCGCAACGGTAAGTTGGAACGTGGGCAGGTCTTTGTCTTCAAACCGGAAGAGGACTACCCGCCTCCACGGGAATTGCAAATAAACGCCGAGATTGCCTGCCGAATCATGGCGGAGTACGCCGACCCATTGTCACCGGACGCGGTCAACGCCTATTTCAGAGCACTCTACTGGAGCAGCAGCGCCGATCTCGACAGCCGGAGGATCATGGGACGGATTGGAGAAAGCGGTAACCAACTCGAATATCCCTTTGCCGACATCGCTGCCGATTTCTCTCTGATTGAGGACTACAACAAGCCGCTGATCCTAGGCTCGGGCCCTTGGGGCATGGACGAGGACGCGCAGCGGCTCCTCAGCTACAGCACCCATGCCGGCGCTATCGCTCACGCGCTGCAGCGCTACACGGTTGGGGTATCGCCAAAGATCCTGAGCGATCTGATTCAGATCAAGGCGGCCAGCGCTGTTGATTTCTGCTGAGAAGTGACCCGGTAGCCCCCCAGATTTTCACTGAGAATTGACCCATGTGAACACGTTGCCCTGACGGATTCGGTCGGGGAGAT
>NZ_LQBQ01000011.1 GCF_001507595.1 Ruegeria marisrubri | reverse complement strand
GGTGTTGTCAGAAGGAATTTGGTTGAGCCGGGCAGGGCGGTCTCGTAGCTTCCCGCCATGCCAAAACGCGACCCATTCAAGTATTTTCACAGCAGCCCGGAAGTCATCCGCTTGGCGGTCATGATGTACGTCCGTTTCCCGCTCTCGCTGCGGAACGTCGAGGGGTGGTGTCATAGGGAATCCAGTTGAGGCGGGCAGGGCGGTCTCGTAGCTTCCCGCCATGTCAAAACGCGACCCATTCAAGTATTTTCACAGCGGCCCGGAAGTCATCCGGTTGGCGGTCATGATGTACGTCCGCTTCCCGCTCTCACTGCGGAATGTCGAGGACCTGCTGCACGAACGTGGAATCGACGTCAGCCACGAAACGATCCGGTTCTGGTGGAACAGGTTCGCCCGATGTTCGCGTCTGAAATCAGACGACGGCGGGCGGAAAGATTGCGGTCCGGGCGGCAATGGCGGTGGCATGTCGACGAGGTTTTCGTGAAGATCAACGGCGAGCGCCACTACATGTGGCGGGCAGTAGATCACGAAGGCGAAGTGTTGGAGGCCGTCGTCACGAAACGCCAGAACAAGCGAGTCACCCTGAAATTCCTCAGAAAATTGATGAAACGCTACGGTCGGCCGGAAGTTCTGGTGACGGATCGCCTCCCGTCATATCGCGCGGCGCTGCGGGAAATTGGAGCTGTCGAGCTTCAGCGCACAGGCCGTTGGTTGAACAATCGGGTCGAGAATTCGCACCTGCCATTTCGACGACGAGAACGGGCAATGCAGCGCTTTCGGCGCATGCGAAGTCTACAGACATTCGCCGCCGTTCACTCCTCCGTCTCAAACCATTTCAACCAGGAGCGCCACCTCTACACCCGGGCAAACTTCAAGCTGATCCGCAACGCCGCTCTCGCCGAGTGGTGCGGCCTCTGCGCCGAAAACGGCGTAGCGATCCTGCTCTTGGTGAGACGGGTTAGAACTAGTCTGACACCACCTCTGCGGTCGCACGAACAGACCGTTTCATCATGTCAGCCAATTCTGGTCTGCAAGATCCACAATTGGTACCCGCTTGCAACGCAGCTCCGATTTCCTCTACCGACGATACGGCGCCCGACTGGATCGCGTCCAGAATGGTTTTCATCCCAACGCCGAAACACGCGCAGATGATCGGGCCCGCGTCCCTCTTGCCGCGCGTGGCGAGGCCGCTGAGAACTTGCCCGGGTTCTTCATCCAATAGCGAGGCGATGTGGTCGCGCATGAGTGCAACCGGTGTTCGTGCGATGAATAGCGCAGCCTTCACCTGTCCACTGATGGAAAAGGCCAAACGGAACGTGCCGCGCGCTGCGTCCACAGAGGAAATCATCTCGGCCTCGGGCAAGTTGAACCACCTGCGCGCCGTCAGTTCCCAGTCGCCCACCGACGCACATCCCGCCAGTTCCGTGCGAAAGCCTTTGGCCGTAACTGACGTCGCCCAATAGTCCGCGTCGCACTGAATTGGGTCGATAGAAACGGCAAACCCGTACCAATCTGCCTGAAGCCTCTGCACGTCGACTTTCGCGGCCTTGCTCTCAGGCTGGCCCGAGATCGGGTCAGTGATTGCCGGAACAAGTGCGTCGATCCGCGCGGCCGAGGCGCATTCGCCGGCCCAATGGATCGGAGCAAACACCTGTCCTGATCCGACCGTATCCGTAATTCGCGCCCTTAAGACCGCTCGCCCAGTCGGATTTGATACTTTCACCAGATCAGCCGGTCTCAGGCCCAGGCGTTCGGCATCCGTGGGGTGAATTTCCAGGAAGGGTTCTGCCAGGTGGCCCGACAGGCGCGGCGACAGGCCCGACCGGGTCATCGTGTGCCATTGATCGCGAATACGCCCCGTGTTCAGGACAAACGGATAGCCCCGCGTCGGGCTTGCAGCCGGCCGGCGATGCGTCACGGGTACGAACCGGGCCTTGCCGTCCGCGTGGAAGAACCGCCCGTCGCCGAAAAATCGACCGTCCGAGGCCGACCCGTTGACCGGCCACCGGGTCGGCGGCAGCGTGGCATATTCGTCATCGGACAGGGTGGCCAGGCCGGATATGTCGAAATCCTTGCCCAATGCGGCCGCAAGCGCGGACAGGCGCGCATGTTCGCGGAAGATCTGCGCCTCGGACCGGTAGCGAAACGCGGGGCCGAATCCCATCCTGCGCCCGACCTCGGACAGGATCTGCCAATCGGGTCTGGCCTGACCGGGGGGTGGCAGAACCGCGCGCTGGCGACTGATGGTCCGGTCCGAGTTGGTGACGGTGCCGTCCTTTTCCGCCCAACCGGTGGCGGGCAGCAGGACATGCGCCAGGCGGGCGGTGTCGGTCTGCCGGGTGATGTCGCTGACCACGACAAAGGGGCATCGGGTGATGGCGCGGCGCACGCGGTCGGCATCGGGCATGGTCGCGGCCGGGTTGGTGTGGATGATCCAAAGCGCCTTGATCCGGCCCGCCTCGACCGCGCGGAACATGTCGACGGCCTTCAGGCCCGCGCGCTCGGGCATTTTCGGCGCTTGCCAGAACTGTTGCACGGCGGTCCGGTGATCGGGGTCTTCGATGTCCAGATGGCAGGCCAGCGTATTGGCCAGCCCGCCCACTTCGCGCCCGCCCATTGCATTGGGCTGGCCGGTCACGGAAAACGGCCCCATGCCCGGATGCCCGATGCGGCCCGTGGCCAGATGGCAGTTGAGAATGGCGTTCACCTTGTCGGTGCCGCAAGAGGATTGGTTTACCCCCTGGCTGAACACCGTGACGACCCGCCGGGTCTTGATCCACAGGTCGCAAAAGGCGTCGATTTCCGCCTCGGTCAGGCCCGTGGTTGCCGGGTCATCCCGCCGGGCGGCGTGCAGGGCGTCGGCAAAGCCCTCGGTCCGGGTCAGGAAATCGGGTTGCACATGGCCGTCCTGATGGATCCGCGTCAGAAGGCGGTTGAACAGGGCTACGTCGCTGCCCGGGTTCAGCGCCAGATGCAGATCGGCCTGATCGCAGCTGGCGGTGCGGCGCGGGTCGATCACCACGATCCGGGTGCCGCGCGCCTGCCGTGCCGCCAGAACGCGCTGGTACAGAACCGGGTGGCACCACGCCAGGTTCGACCCGACCAGCACCACCAGATCGGCCTGATCCAGATCCTCGTAGGTGCCGGGCACGGTGTCGGTGCCAAAGGCCCGCTTGTGCCCGGCCACGGTCGATGCCATGCACAGCCGCGAATTGGTGTCGATATTGGCCGATCCAATGAAGCCCTTCATCAGCTTGTTGGCCACGTAGTAATCCTCGGTCAGCAACTGCCCCGAGACATAGAAGGCCACGCTGTCGGGACCATGCGTCGCGACCGTTTCGCGGAACCGGTCGGCCACCAGTTGCAGCGCGTCGTCCCAGCCCACGTCCCGGCCAAAGGCGCGCGGGGTCAGCAGGCGGTGCTCCAGCCCGACCGTTTCACCCAGCGCGGTGCCCTTGGAACACAACCGTCCGAAATTCGCCGGGTGGTCCGGGTCGCCCCGCACGGTCAGACCGCCCGCCCCGTCCGGGCGCAGCAGCACGCCGCAGCCCACGCCGCAATAGGCGCAGGTGGATCGCACCTCGGGCAGGTTCGAGCCGTCCATCAGGCGGCACTCCTCTCGGTGATGGCGCGGGCGTCCAGCAGGATGCGCCCATCCTCCAGACGAACCGGATAGGTGGTAATCCGGCCTTCATCCGCGCCTTGGGCCTCACCCGTATTCAGGTCGAACACCCAGTTGTGCAGCGGGCAGGTCACTGACTGGCCATGCACGATGCCTTCGGACAGGGGGCCGCCTTTGTGGGGGCAGGCATTGCTGGCCGCGAACAGTTCTGCCTCGGCCGTGCGGAAGATTGCGATGCAGCCAAGACGGGTTTTCACCAGACGCGCGCCACGCAGCGGCACGTCGTCGATATGTCCGATGTCGATCCAGCTCATTCCGCGGCCTCCAGGGTGAAATCTGCAATCGGGGCGTAGCTCGGCGCCTTGTCGCGCACATGCTCGGCCCAGGGGTCCTTGCGATAGATGCTCTGCGACAGTTCGAACCGCTCGGCCAATGCCCGGCGGTTTTCGAGGTCGTCGACCACATTGGCCCTGACCCAGTCCATGCCGACCTTGGCCAGCCATTTGTACAACCGGTCCAGATACTTGCCGCCCTCGCGATAGGCCTGGGTGACGGCCATCACCACCTCGATCGCCTCGTCCTCGGTCGGGACCTGGCACAGCAGCTCGGTTTCCTTGACGTCCATCCCGGCCGCCCCGCCGATGCCGATCTGATAGCCCGAGTCCACGCAGACCACGCCGATATCCTTGCAGGTCGCCTCGGCACAGTTGCGGGGGCAGCCCGAGACCGCCAGCTTGAGCTTGTGCGGTGTCCACGATCCCCACAGGATCTTTTCCAGCTTGATGCCAAGGCCGGTGCTGTCCTGGGTTCCGAAGCGGCAGTGATCGGTGCCGACACAGGTTTTGACCGTGCGCAGACCCTTGGAATAGGCGTGCCCCGAGACCAGGCCGGCCCGGTTCAGATCGGCCCAGATGGCGGGCAGGTCCTCGCCCTTGACGCCCAGCAGGTCGATGCGCTGACCGCCGGTGACCTTGACGGTGGGCACGTCGTATTTCTCGGCCGCGTCGGCGATGGCGCGCAGCTCGGCCGGGTTGGTGATGCCGCCCCACATGCGGGGCACGACGCTGAAGGTGCCGTCCTTCTGGATGTTGGCGTGTTTGCGTTCGTTGACGAACCGGCTTTGCGGGTCGTCCTGGTATTCCAGCGGCCAGTCGGCCAGCAGGTAATAGTTGATCGCCGGCCGGCAGACATGGCAGCCATTGGGCGTTTTCCAGCCCAGCTCCTGCCAGACGGCGGCCTGGCTTTTCAACTCTTGCGCCTTGATCAGGCGGCGCACGTCCTCGTGGGTCAGGTCGGTGCACCCGCAGATCGGTTGCGCCGCCGGCATCTGGAACTCATCCCCAAGCGTGACCTGCAGGACCTGCTCGACCAGACCCGTGCACGTCCCGCAGGATGCGCTGGCCTTGGTGCTGGCGCGCACGGCAGCCAGATCGGTGGCCCCGGCGGCGATCGCCTCGACAATGGTGCCCTTGCATACGCCGTTGCAGCCGCAGATCTCCGCCTCAGGCGGCAATGCTGCAACGGCTGACAGAGGGTCCGCGGTGTCGCCCCCCTGATAGGCCGGGCCGAAGATCAGCGTGTCGCGCATCTCGTCGATGTCGGTGCCGTCCTTGATCAGGCCGAAGAACCAGCTGCCATCGGCGGTGTCGCCATACATGACCGCGCCGATCAGGCGGTCGTCTTCGATCACCAGCCGCTTGTAGACCCCGCGCGCCGGGTCGCGGAAAACGATGTCCTCGCGTCCTTCGCCCTCGGCGAAGTCTCCGGCGCTGAACAGGTCGCAGCCGGTGACCTTCAGCTTGGTGGCCAGTTCCTTGACCACGAAAGCGTCCGGCTGGCCCAGCAGGGTATTGGCCGCGACCTTGGCCTGATCGTAAAGCGGCGCAACCAGACCGAACAGGTGGCCGTCGAATTCGACGCATTCGCCCACGGCCAGCACATCGGGGTCCGAGCTCTGCATCTGCGCGTTCACCTCGATCCCGCGGGCCACGTCCAGCCCGGCATCGGTGGCCAGCCGGGTTTCGGGGCGGATGCCGACGGCCATCACCACCAGATCGGCGGGCAGGGTCTCGCCGCTTTCCAGCAGCACCGCCTCGGCGCGCCCTTCGCCCAGAATGGCCTTGGTCGAGGCCTGGGTCCGCACCGTGATCCCCCGCAGTTCCAGATCCTTGCGCAGCAGGTAGCCGGCGGCCTCGTCCAGCTGCCGTTCCATCAGGTGGCCCATCAGGTGCACCACGGTGACGGTCATGCCGCGCTCGGCCAGCCCCGCCGCGGCCTCGAGCCCCAGAAGCCCGCCGCCGATCACCACCGCGTTGCCACCCTTGGCGGCCGCGTCGATCATCGCGTTGGTATCGTCCAGATCGCGATAGGTGATGACGCCGGGCAGATCCTTGCCCGGAACCGGAATGATGAACGGGGCCGAGCCGGTGGCGATCAGCAGCTTGTCATAGGGCACATGACCGTTTTCGCCCTCGACCACCTTCATCTCGCGGTCGATCTTCACCACATGCTCGCCAAAGCGGCAGGCGATGCCCCGCTGCGCGTACCAGCCGCCGTCATGGGTGACGATGTCCTCATAGGTCTTCTCGCCCGACAGAACCGGGCTGAGCATGATGCGGTTGTAGTTTCCGCGCGGTTCGGCGTTGAACAGGGTGATGTCGAACGCATCCGGCGCGGTCTCGGTAAGATGTTCAAGCACGCGGCCCGACGCCATCCCGGCACCGATCACGACAAGTTTCTGTTTCATGGGTTCACTCCGCTGCAATGGCCTTGGGGGCGGGCGATTTCGGCTTGGCGCCGTGTTCGTATTCTTCGAGGAAATCCAGCACTTCCTGCCGGTAGGCGTAATAGTCGGGATGTTCGAGCAACGCCTTGCGGGTGCGCGGGCGGGGCAGGTCCACGCGGGTGATCTTGCCGATCGTGGCCTGCGGGCCGTTGGTCATCATCACCACCCGGTCGGCCAGCAGGATCGCCTCGTCCACGTCATGGGTGACGCAGATCGCGGTGACCTTGGTGCGCGACCAAACCTCCATCAGGACCTCCTGCAGCTCCCAGCGGGTCAGGCTGTCGAGCATCCCGAAGGGTTCATCCAGCAGCAGCAGCTTGGGGGACAGGGCAAAGGCGCGGGCGATGCCGACGCGCTGTTTCATACCGTTCGACATGTCGCTGGCCTGCTTGTCCATCGCATCGGCCAGACCGACGCGTTCCAGGTAATATTCCACCACGTCCTGCCGCTCGGCCTGGCTGGCGTTCGGGTAGACCTTGTCGACCCCGATCGCCACGTTCTCTTTCGCGGACAGCCACGGGAACAGGTTGGGCGACTGGAACACCACCGCGCGTTCAGGGTCGGCACCTTCGACGTGGCGGCCATCCAGCTTGATCGCGCCCTTGGAAATCTCGTTCAGCCCGGCTGCCATGGTCAGCACCGTGGATTTGCCACAGCCCGAATGGCCGATCAGCGAGATGAACTCGCCCTTGTCGATCTTCAGGTCGAAATCCTCGACCACGGTCAGCGGCCCCTTGGGCGTGGGATAGACCTTGTGCAGCTGCGAGAAATCCAGGAACCGGCTGTCGATCATGCCCTTCTGCGCCTCGGTCACGGCGGCGGGCACGCCGTGGATCGGCGTGACCTCGGGGAGGAGGCGGGTGCCTTCGACCTTGGCCTCAATCCCCACATCCATCAGGTATTTGGTGACCTCGGCGCGCAGGCGCTTGAAAGTTTCATCGGTGTTCATCACCGCCCGGTCGCGGGGGCGCGGGATCGAGACGCGGAACTCCTGCCCCAGCGTGCCGTCGGGGTTCAGGGCGATGATCCGGTCGGCCAGAATGATCGCCTCGTCCACGTCATTGGTGATCAGCACGCAGGTCTTGCGGTCGGCTTCCCAGATGCGCTCGATCTCGTCGGCCAGGTTGGCGCGGGTCAGCGCGTCCAGCGCCGACAGCGGCTCGTCCAGCAACAAGACCTCGGGGTTCATGGCCAGCGCCCGGGCCACGTTGACCCGCTGGCGCATCCCCCCCGACAATTCGGCCGGCCGGCGCGACGCCGCGTGGCTGAGGCCGACCATCTTGACGTAATGGGCCACTTTCGCGGCCTTTTCGGCCTTGGGTAGGCCCGGAAAGACCGTATCGACCGCCAGCCCGACATTGCCGCTGACGGTCAGCCACGGCATCAGCGAGTAGTTCTGAAAGATCACGCCGCGTTCCGGCCCCGGCCCCTTGATCGGCGCGCCCTTGAAGGTGACCTGCCCGCGGCTGGGCATGTCCAGCCCGGCCATCAGTTTGATCAGCGTGGTCTTGCCGGTGCCGGAAAAGCCCAGGATCACCAGGAACTCGCCCTCCTGTACCTGCAGGTCGATGCTATTCAGAACATCGGTGCGCCCGGTGCCTTCGCCGAAGGATTTCGAGACGTTTTCGAAGCTGAGGATGCTCATCACGCTCACCGGTTGTTGGTAAAGGTAAATAGGGACTGCAGCGCGTACATCACCCGGTCCAGCAGGAAGCCGATGATGCCGATGGTGAAGACCGCCACCATGATCCGGGCCAGCGAGCTGGACGAGCCGTTCTGGAACTCGTCCCAGACGAATTTGCCCAGGCCCGGGTTCTGCGCCAGCATCTCGGCTGCGATCAGGACCATCCAGCCCACGCCCAGCGACAGTCGCAGGCCGGTGAAGATCAGCGGCAGCGCCGAGGGCAACACCAGCTTGGTGATCTTGGTCCACGTGTTCATCTTCAGAACCTTGGACACGTTCACCAGATCCTTGTCGATCGAGGCCACGCCCAACGAGGTGTTGATCAGCGTGGGCCAGAGCGAACACAGCGTCACCGTGATGGCCGAAATCAGGAAGGATTTCGCGAACCAGCCGTCATTGGTGACATAGACGGCCGAGACGATCATCGTCACGATCGGCAGCCAGGCCAGCGGCGAGACCGGCTTGAACACCTGGATCAACGGGTTCAGGGCCGCGTTTGCGGTGGGCGACAGACCCGCCGCGATGCCCAGCGGCACAGCCACGACCGTGGCGATCAGGAACCCGAAGAACACGGTTTTGATCGAGGTCCAGATCTGCTGGTAGTAAGACGGCGCGCCGGTATAGGCGACCTGCTTGACCTCGTCCGCGCGGCCGGCCTCAATCAGCTTCTGGTTCCGCTTTTCGACCATCGCCTCGAACTTTGCGCGTTTGGCAGCCTTGGCCTGCGCGTCCTGATTCAGGTTGACCATTTCCTCCCAGACCTGCGCCGGGCCGGGTACCGCCCCAAGCGAGGTCTGCACCTTGGGCGCCAGCGTCGCCCACAGCAGCAAAAAGGCGCAGATCGACAGGATCGGCACGATCAGCAGCCGCCAGATCTCGGCCATCTGGGCGCGGGGATTGTCGCCGGCGGCGGCCTTCAGAACTGGGGTGGCCCAGCTGAGGCCCAGCACTTGGAACCATTTGTCGGCGGCGTTGATGCGGGTGAAAAGACGGGCGCGGCGCGCGTCCCGTGCGGCGTCTGCGTTGAATTCCGGGTCGACCGTTGTCATCTGATGCGTCCTTGCGATGGCGGGGCGTTTCAGGGGTCCTGCCCGACCGCAGCCGGGCAGGACGGTTCGGGGTCAGCCTTGGACTTCGGTCCCGACGACCTTCTGGTCGCCTTTCAGGCCGATCGGCAGGCTTTCGAGATAGGCGTTCGGTGCACGGCCATCGAAGGGAATGCCGTCGATGATGTCCTCGGCCGGGGTGGGCGCCTTGTAGCCGTCGCTGTCCCAGGGGAAGTCGGCCTCGTCCGCCAGGCCTTCCTCGACCAGCAGGCGCGCGGCCTGCAGATAGATCTCGGGCTTGTAGACCGACTTGGCGACCTCGTCATACCAGCTGTCCGGCTTGGCCTCGGGGATCTGCCCCCAGCGGCGCATCTGTGTCAGGTACCAGACCGCGTCGGAATAGAACGGATAGGTCGCGTTGTAGCGGAAGAACACGTTGAAATCGGGCACCTCGCGCTTGTCGCCCTTTTCGTATTCGAACGTGCCGGTCATCGAGTTGGCGATCACCTCGTAATCGGCCCCCACATATTCCGGGCGGCTGAGGATCTCGACCGCCTCGGGACGGTTGGCATTGTCGTTCTCGTCCAGCCACATCGCCGCACGGATCAGCGCCTTGGTCAAGGCCAAGGTGGTGTTCGGGTATTGCTCGGCGAATTCGGCGGTGATGCCGAATACCTTTTCAGGGTTGTTCTTCCACAGCTCGTAGTCGGTGATGACCGGAACGCCGATGCCCTTGAACACCGCCTGCTGGTTCCACGGCTCGCCCACGCAGTAGCCATGGATCGTGCCGGCCTCGAGCGTCGCGGGCATCTGCGGCGGCGGGGTGACCGACAGGAACACGTCCGCGCCGATCTGACCGGTCACGTTTTCAGGGCTGTAATAGCCCGGGTTCAGGCCCCCGGCGGCCAGCCAGTAGCGCAGCTCGTAATTATGGGTCGAAACCGGGAACACCATGCCCATGTTGAAGGGTTTGCCCTCGGCCTTGTACTTCTCGACCACCGGAGCCAGTGCCTCGGCGCTGATCGGATGCTGCGGGCGGCCATCGTCCAATACCGGGATGTTGGGTTTCATCTCCGCCCAGACCTCGTTGGATACCGTGATGCCGTTGCCGTTCAGGTCCATCGAGAAAGGCGTGATGATATGCGCCTCGGTTCCATAGCCGATGGTCGCTGCCAGCGGTTGACCCGCCAGCATATGCGCGCCGTCCAGTTGGCCGCCGATCACGCCGTCCAGCAGAACCTTCCAGTTGGCCTGCGCCTCGAGCGTCACGAACAGGCCTTCGTCCAGGAAATACCCCTGCTCATAGGCCACGGCCAGCGGCGCCATGTCGGTCAGCTTGATGAAGCCGAAGGTCAGTTCGTCCTTTTCCAGTTCCAGCATTTCGGCCAGCGCCGGCGCGGTCAGCGACGTGGTCATGGCCAGGCTCAGCATCAGTTTCTTCATCTCGGTCCCTTTCGTCCTGCGCCGATGCGCGGGTGACAGCCCGGCGCGAGTTCCGGGCAAACAAAAAAGCCGCCGACACGAACCGCCGGGAGGAGATGGCGGTCGGTCGAGCGGCTTTGCTCGTGCTGGGTGCCCGGTCCGTCGGGCGAATTCCTGCGGAGGGCTCCGTTGCCTTCCGACAGCCTCAGTAAGCCACGCCACCCCGGCGCGGTCACCTTGAATCGACGGAGACCCCCTGTTTTTTCTGCGTTGCGGCATCGAGAAATGCTGCGGTGCAAAAATTTTGTGCAGCGTTAGGTGTTGGGCTCAAAAATTCGTCCATCGAAAAACTGGTTGGGTGGCAGAATCAGGTTTCCCCGCTCGGTGGCAACAGCCGTTGGCTCGGCCAGGGCGCCTTCCACCTTCTCCGATGCCCCGGGCAGTTCGGCGCCCGTGCCTTGCAGCGCATTCCGATACAGATCGCTGCGAAAGACCCTTGCCGCCAATGCCTGAGCCATGTGCGGATCAAGCCCGTTTCGCAAAGCCATCTGGTGTGCGATCCATTTGGCCTGGCTGCGCCAGGGAAAAGAGGCAGCACCGCTGTGGAACTCGAGAAACTCGGGCACATGTCGCTGCTCGCCGCGCGACGAGATCAGGAACCGGCGCGCCAATGAGCGGTCGATCAGTTCAGCCGGGACATCAAGGTAGGACTTGCGCGACAACATCTCAGAGGTGGTCGCCCGGCTTTCCGCATTGCCCAGCCAGCGCCCGGCGCGCCAGACGGCCCGCATCAGCCTCCCCAGCAAGTGCGGTTCGGTGTCCGCCCATTCAGTGCGCACGGCCAGAACCTTCTCGGGTGAGCAGGACCAGATCGCATTTCCCGGCAGCAAAAGGGCGCCGGCCCGGTCGTCCACTGCAACAGACCCCCAAGGTTCGCCGACGCAGAAGGCATCGATTTCGCCCGCGACCAGTGCCTGAGCCATCAATGGAGGAGGAACCGTTCGGATCTCGACCGGCGTCGAGGCCAGGTCCGAGGCTGCGATCCAGTACCTCAACAGCTCGGCATGCATCGAGAACGGAAAGGGGACTCCGAAAACCAGACCGTCTTTCGCGGCGCGGGAAAGCGCGGACCCGGCGGCCTGGGCGTCGCTAAAGTCGAACCGATGACCCAAGGCGCGCAGGCGTTCTTCGAGAACACGGCTGATGCCGATCACGTTGCCGTTGAGCGACAGGACCGATACCGCGGACAATGGCGTAGACATGCCGCTTAGGCGCAGCGCCATCGCGATTGGTATGGGCGAGAGGAGATGCGCCGCATCCACGTGGCCAAAAGCCAACATGTCGCGCAGCGAAGACCACGACGGGGCGGCCCGGAGGTCCAGACACAGGCCTTCGGCCTCGTCAAAACCCAATTCGCGCGCCACGATCAAAGGTGCTGCATCCACCAAGGGCACATAGGCGACGGGCAGCGTGACGGTTCTCATGACAGCATCTCTGACGCTGTTACGAGCGCCTGCGCCACGTCGGCCACGCGGCGGTTCTGGTTCATCGCGGTCTTGCGAAGGATCGCATAGGCATCGTCCTCATCAATGCCCTTGGCTTTCATCAACAGTCCCTTGGCGCGGTCTATGACCTTTCGTTCCTCCAGTGCGCGGCGGGTTGCTTCCAGTTCGGTCCGCATCTGGCGCAGCATCTGGAAACGGGCGATCGCGGTTTCAATGACGGGCATCACGCGCTCGGGCTGAAGGCCATCGACGACATAGGCCGAGACCCCGGCCTCGACCGCCGCGCGGGCCAGCTTGCCGGCCGCGCCCGAAACGAACATGGCCACCGGGCGCTCCATCGGCCCCGACGCTACGGTCAGTTCTTCCAACATATCCCGCGAGGGGTTGTCTATGTCGATCAACACGACGTCCGGCGCATGCGCGGCGATCGTGCGCGCCAGTCCGGAAAAGTTGCCGATTACCGATACGTCAACGTCGCCCGCATCCTTCAACGCATCGACGATAGCTAGGGCTCGGTCTCGGTTCTGCTCGACGACGACAACAGATAGTGGCTGGCTCATGTCCCTTGTGCTGAGCTTTGCGGCGCCGATGTTCAACGCAGGGCCGTGCGGGTCAAAGAAATTCGGCCCCGTGTTGCTGAAATTTTCGGCAGATCAACAATGGATGCGTGGAAAGCAGGCGGATTCCTTGCTTGTTCAGGTGTTGTCAGAAGGAATTTGGTTGAGCCGGGCAGGGCGGTCTCGTAGCTTCCCGCCATGCCAAAACGCGACCCATTCAAGTATTTTCACAGCAGCCCG
>NZ_LQBQ01000010.1 GCF_001507595.1 Ruegeria marisrubri | reverse complement strand
CTGCGGCCCCCGCCCCGGCAGCCCCGGCGCCGGCTGCGGCCCCGCGCGCGCCCGTGGCCGCCGAGGATGCCGTCCGCGAGGAACGCGTGCGCATGACGCGCCTGCGCCAGACCATCGCCAAGCGCCTGAAGGATGCGCAGAACACCGCCGCGATCCTGACCACCTACAACGAGGTGGACATGACCGAGGTGATGGCCATCCGCAACCAGTACAAGGACCAGTTCGAGAAGAAGCACGGCGTGCGCCTGGGCTTCATGTCGTTCTTCACCAAGGCCTGCTGCCACGCGCTGAAGGAGGTGCCCGAGGTCAATGCCGAGATCGACGGCAATGACATCGTCTACAAGAACTACGTCCACATGGGCGTGGCCGCCGGCACCCCGCAGGGCCTGGTGGTTCCGGTGATCCGCGACGCCGACCGGATGTCGTTCGCCGAGATCGAAAAGGCCATCGCCGAGAAAGGCAAGCGCGCCCGCGAAGGCAAGCTGTCGATGGCCGAGATGCAGGGCGGCACCTTCACCATCTCCAACGGTGGCGTCTATGGCTCGCTGATGTCCTCGCCGATCCTGAACCCCCCGCAGTCGGGCATTCTGGGCATGCACAAGATCCAGGAACGCCCGATGGTCATTAACGGCGAGATCAAGATCCGCCCGATGATGTACCTGGCGCTGTCCTATGACCACCGGATCGTCGACGGCAAGGGCGCGGTCACCTTCCTGGTGCGCGTGAAAGAGGCGCTGGAAGATCCGCGCCGCCTGCTGATGGATCTGTGATCGTATGGCTACCCATGTTTTATGGCAGGCGGATGTCGCCGATTTCGACGCGTGGCTGAAGGTGTTCCGCGAGGACAAGCCGATGCGCAAGGCGGCCGGAATCGTCGATCTGCATGTCTGGCGCGACCCCGATCAGGCCGATCACGCAGTGGCGCTGTTCGCGGTGGCCGACCTGGACAAGGCCCGGGCCTTCTTCGATTCCGAGGAACTGGCCATGCATCACGAACGCGGCGGCGTGGCCCATATTCAGGTCAAACTGCTGACACCGGTCTAGGCCGAAACACCGGCGGCCCGCCTTTTGGGTCGCCGTTCAAAAAACACTCCGCGGATTTGGGAGAACAAAATGGCTAACTATGACGTCATCGTAATCGGCGCCGGCCCCGGCGGCTATGTCTGCGCCATCCGCTGCGCGCAGCTGGGCCTGAAAACCGCCGTCGTCGAAGGGCGCGAGACGCTGGGCGGCACCTGTCTGAACGTGGGCTGCATCCCCTCGAAGGCGCTGCTGCATGCCAGCCATCAGCTGCACGAGGCCGAGCACAACTTTGCCAGGATGGGCCTCAAGGGCAAAAGCCCCTCGGTCGACTGGAAACAGATGCAGGCCTACAAGGAAGAAACCATCGAGACCAACACCAAGGGGATCGAGTTCCTGTTCAAGAAGAACAAGATCGACTGGCTCAAGGGTTGGGGCTCGATCCCCGCGGCCGGCAAGGTCAAGGTCGGTGACGAGGTGCACGAGGCCAGGAACATCATCATCGCCACCGGGTCCGAGGCGGCCTCGCTGCCCGGCGTCGAGGTGGACGAGAAGGTGGTGGTGACCTCGACCGGGGCGCTGTCGCTGAACAAGATCCCGAAAAAGCTGGTGGTGATCGGCGCCGGCGTGATCGGGCTGGAACTGGGCTCGGTCTATCAGCGCCTGGGCGCCGAGGTGACGGTGATCGAATACCTGGACGTCATCACCCCGGGCATGGACCCCGAGGTGCAGAAGACCTTCCAGCGCATCCTCAAGAAGCAGGGCCTGAACTTCGTAATGGGTGCCGCGGTGCAAAAGACCGAGGCCACCAAGACCAAGGCCAAGGTGACCTACAAGCTGCGCAAGGATGACAGCGAACATGTGATCGAGGCCGACACCGTTCTGGTGGCCACCGGGCGCAAGCCGTTTTACGACGGGCTGGGGCTGGAGGCTCTGGGCGTCGAGCTGACGCCGCGCGGCCAGATCAAGGTCGGCAAGGACTGGCAGACCAACGTGCCAGGCATCTACGCCATCGGCGACGTGATCGAAGGACCGATGCTGGCCCACAAGGCCGAGGATGAGGGCATGGCCGCCGCCGAAGTGGTCGCGGGCAAGCATGGCCATGTGAATTATGGCGTCATTCCGGGCGTGATCTACACCTGGCCCGAGGTCGCCAATGTCGGCGAGACCGAGGCCACGCTCAAGGAGCAGGGCCGCGCCTACAAGGTGGGCAAGTTCAGCTTCATGGGCAATGGCCGCGCCAAGGCGAACTTTGCCGCCGACGGGTTCGTCAAGATCCTGGCCGACAAGGAGACCGATCGCATCCTGGGCTGCCACATCATCGGCCCCGGTGCGGGCGACCTGATCCACGAGGTCTGCGTGGCGATGGAGTTCGGTGCCTCGGCCGAGGATCTGGCTTTGACCTGCCACGCGCATCCGACCTATTCCGAGGCCGTGCGCGAGGCCGCACTGGCCTGCGGCGACGGCCCGATCCACAGCTGATCGCGCAGGTGTCAACCGGTTCATGCGAGGCTCTGCCTCGCGCTCCGGGATATTTCGGGCCAGATGAAGTTGTGGACCAATCCTTCATCTGGCTGAAAATATCCCGGGGGAGTCGCGCGCAGCGCGGCGGGGGCAGAGCCCCCTATTTCCCCCAATCCTCCGCCTGCATTTCCCGCAGACGCGATGCGGTGCGCTCGAACTCGAAAATACCCTCGCCCTCGACGTAAAGCATCTCGGGCTCCGCCGCCGCCGAGCAGATCAGACGCACCTTCGCCTCGTAGAGCGCGTCGATCAGCGTCACGAACCGCTTGGCCTCGTTGAAATTGTTGCGCGACAGGCGCGGGATGTCCTCGAGCACCAGCACCTTCACCTCGTCGGCGATGGCCAGATAGTCCCCCGGCCCCAGCATCCGGCCGCACAGATCATAGAACGACGCCCGCGCCACGCCATTGCGAAAGGCGGGCAGCACGACCTCGCGCCCCTTGACGTGCAGCACCAGCGGCTCGGCCGGCCCGCCCGACAGATCGCGCCACACCGCGCGGATCTTCTCGCGCGCCTCGGGGCCGATCGGCGTGAAATAGACCTGCTCTCCTTCCAGCCGGTTCTGCCGGTAGTCGGTGGGCGAGGCCATCTCCCACACCACCAGCCGATCCTTGATGAGCTTGATGAAGGGCAGGAACAGCTGCCGGTTCAGCCCGTTCTCGTACAGATCGTCCGGAACCCGGTTCGAGGTGGTGACCACCACGACGCCGGCCTCGAACAGAAACTCGAACAGGCGGCCGACGATCATCGCGTCGGTGATGTCGGTGATCTGCATCTCGTCAAAGGCCAGCACCTTGACCGACTTGACGACCTCGGACGCCACCGGGGCCAGGGTATCCTCGATCCCCTTCTTGCGGGCCTCGTGCATCTTGGCGTGAATTTCCTGCATGAAGGCGTGGAAATGCACCCGGCGCACCGGCACGTCGCCAAGGGTCTCCACGAACAGGTCCATCAGCATCGACTTGCCGCGGCCAACCCCGCCCCACAGGTACAGACCCTTGGGCGGCGGCGGCGCCTTCCTGCGGAACAGACCGCGCTTGACCGGCGCCGCCAGCGCGGCACGGATTCGCTCGAACTCGGGCAGAACCGCCTCCTGCACCGGATCGGCGATCAGGGTGCCGTCGGCAACCCGCGCGGCATAGAGGGAAATCACGTCAGTCATGCCCGAGCCATAGCGCCCCACCGAACCCTTGGAAAGCAGGCAAGAGGCGGCGTCGCATCAATTTTCCTTATCCGTGCGCTCAAAACTCCTGAATTGACGTGTTGCGAGGAATGTCTAGGGTCGGCGCCACCCTGAAGCCCGGAGTTTTTCAATGGCCCCATCGGCCCGCTTGCTCACGCCCGTTCTGATCGTCGGCTGCATCATCATCACCGTCAGCTTCGCCGTGCGCGCATCCTTCGGGGTGTTCCAGATTCCGATCGCCGAGGAATTCGGCTGGCTGCGCAGCGAGTTCTCGATGGCCATCGCGATCCAGAACCTTGCCTGGGGCATCGGGCAGCCGATCTTCGGGGCCATCGCCGAAAAGATCGGCGACCGCCGCGCCGTCGTGCTGGGGGCGCTGACCTATGCCGCCGGCATGGTTCTTACGGCCTGGTCCGCGACACCGCTGGAACATCAGCTCTACGCCTGGCTGGTGGGTTTCGGCATCGCCGGCACCGGTTTCGGTGTCATTCTGGCCGTGGTCGGGCGTGCCTCGTCCGACAGGAACCGCTCGATGTCGCTGGCGATCGTCACCGCCGCCGGCAGCTTCGGCCAGGTGATCGGTGCGCCGACGGCCGAGTGGCTTCTGGGCTTCATGCCCTGGCAGCAGGTGTTCCTGGTCTTTGCCGCCGTGATCCTGATGCTGGTTCTGACCCTGCCCTTCATGCGCGCCCCGGCTCCCGCCAGCCGGCAGGAGCTGGAGGAAAGCATGGGCCATATCCTGAAAAAGGCCTTTCGCGACCCGTCCTACACGATGATCTTCCTGGGCTTTTTCAGTTGCGGTTACCAGCTGGCCTTCATCACGGCGCATTTCCCGGCCTTCGTGACCGAGATGTGCGGCCCGATCCAGCCGGGCGGCGTGCTGCATTCGATGGGCATCACCACGACATCGGCCCTTGGCGCGGTGGCCATTTCGCTGGTCGGGCTGGCCAATATCGGCGGCACGCTGGCCGCAGGCTGGGCCGGCAATCACTTCCCCAAGAAATACCTGCTGGCGGGCATCTACACCGCACGCACCGTCGCGGCCGCCGCCTTCATCCTGTTGCCGATCACGCCGACCTCGGTGATCGTCTTTTCCGTGGTCATGGGCTCGCTCTGGCTTGCCACGGTGCCGCTGACCTCGGGGCTGGTGGCGCATCTCTACGGGCTGCGCTACATGGGCACGCTTTACGGCATCGTGTTCCTCAGCCACCAGATCGGCGGCTTCCTCGGCGTCTGGCTGGGCGGGCGGATGTATGACCTCTATGGCGACTACACGATGGTCTGGTGGGTCGGCGTGGGCGTCGGCGCCTTCAGCGCCATCGTGCACCTGCCGATCCGCGAGAACCGGGCCGCCGAGCCCGTGCCCGCCTGATCAGCCGCGCCACTTGTCCAGGATGTAGCGACTGGTCATCAGGTCCAGGTGC
This sequence comes from Ruegeria marisrubri, assembly GCF_001507595.1. Taxonomy (GTDB): domain Bacteria; phylum Pseudomonadota; class Alphaproteobacteria; order Rhodobacterales; family Rhodobacteraceae; genus Ruegeria; species Ruegeria marisrubri. The sequence goes on along the minus strand of NZ_LQBQ01000010.1, from coordinate 9,551 downwards.
GCGCCACCGCCATTCTTGAACAGCGAGATGCCGTCCGGCTGATATGAAAAGGCCCCGAGGTCGTAGAAATCGGCCAGCAGGTCCGACCGCTGGATCACGCCCTCGGCCAGCGGCGTCTTGATCTCGCCGATATGATCGACGGTGGTGTCGAAACTGTCCACGAAGATGCGGGACCGCCGCAGCGCCTCGTCATCCGCCTCGCGCATGTCCGGCCTGTAGGCGCCGATCAGGTTCAGGTGCTGCCCCGGGCGCAGCCACTCGCCCTTGATCACCGGCTCGGTGGACATGGTGGCCGTCACGATGATGTCGGCCCGGTTCACCGCCTCGGCCAGATCCGGCGCGACGTCCACGTCGGTCAGGGTCGCGGCCAGTTCCTCGGCCTTGGACAGCGTGCGGTTCCACATCCTGATCTTGGCCTGCGGATAACCGGCCCGGAAAGCCTCGCACAGGGACGCGCCCACGGTGCCCGCGCCGACGATCAAAATCTCCCGGCTGTCCGGGTTGGCCAGCCGCAGCGCCCCCAGCAGGCTGTCGCCCGCGGTCTTCCACTTGGTGACCAGGTGGAAATCGACCAGCGCCGACAGCGCCCCGTTCAGGTCATCATACAGGCAGACCGACCCGTTGATCAGCGGATCGCCCCTGTCGGGATTGCGCGGAAAGATAGTGGCCGTCTTGACCGCCATGCCCAGCCCGTCGATCCAGGCTGCGCGCGACAGCAGCGTGTCGGGGTCGCGATAGAGGAACGTGTCTCCGATCTCAGCCTTGGGCAGGTCATGGCCGTCAACCAGCGCCCCGGCCAGTTCCAGCCAGTCCAGGTTGGCTTCGCCTTCGGCAAAGGGAATTTGCAGGATGCTCATGCGGCCTCTCTTTCGGTCAGCAGGCCCTCGGCAACCAGACGGTCGGCCCAGCCCTGCGGGTGTCTGAAGTGATGCGTCTGCCAGCCCCGGGCGCGGGCGGTTTCGATATTGTCCATGCGGTCGTCGGCGAACAAGAGCGTCTCCGGCGGCAGGCCGCAATCGACCTCGACCATCTCATAGATCGGCGGGTGCGGCTTGACCGCCCGCATCCGGCCAGAGACATACTGCCGGTCGAACTCGTTGAGAAACGGGTAGACCGTGCAGGTATGGTCGAAATTCTGCACCCCGAAATTGGTCAGCGCGAAAACCGGAACACCCTTGGCCCGCAGCGCCCGCAACAACCGGACCGAGTGCGGGATCTCGGGCGAGGCCAACTCGATCCAGCGGTCATGCCACATGCGGATCTCGTCGCGCCATTGCGGGTATTTTTCGGCCCATGCGTAGATCGTGTCGGTGAAATGGCCGCCCTGATCGACTTGGTCGTTCATGCCGTGCAGATCGACCTCGGCAAACATGGCGCGGCGGCGCTCTTCGCCGATCACGCGGTCATAATAGCGTTCGGGCTGCCACTCGATCAGGACGTTTCCGATGTCGAAGATGACGGCGTTGACGGGCATGGGCGGAATCCGGTTCGGGCGACAGAGCGTTCGGCCCGACTGAACCAAGCCTTGCGCCGATATTCAAGCCGGAACCTTGGCCTGCCTGCGCCGACCGCACCGCGCGGGGCCTGCCCCGTGCGGTGCCCGGCCCAACCGTGGGCGTCGCATCCCTGATGCGGCGCCGACGGGCGGGAGGGGCTCCGCCTGCGGATCAGTCGCGCAACGCCGCCCTGATTTCACGCTCCAGCGCGTCCAGAAACCGCGAGCGGTCGGCCTTGGAAAACGCCTTGCCCCCACCGCCCGCGCCCAGCGGGTTGGCCGCGCGCAGATCGGCCATCAGGTCGCGCATCGCCAGTTGCTGCCCGATATTGGCCGGCGTGAACCGCTCGCCATTGGGGCGCAGAACGCGCGCGCCCACCTCGACGCATTTGGCGGCCAGCGGAATGTCCGAGGTGATCACCACGTCGCCCTTGCCGCAGCGTTCCGCGATCCACTTGTCGGCCTCGTCCGGCCCCTCGGCCACGGTCACCACTTCGACCAGCGGGTTGGCCGACGGCCGCAGCCCGCCATTCGACACCAGAACCATCCGCAGCCGATGCCGCGTCGCCACCCGCTCGGCCTCGGCCTTGACGGGGCAGGCGTCGGCATCGACATACAGAACCGTCACGCCTTGCTGGCCTCTTTCGCCGCTGGTTTCTCCGCCACCTTCTTCGCTGCAGGCGCGGGTTTGGCCTCGGCTTCGTCCGGCTTCTTGCGCACCTTGAACTCTTCCGGGATCGGCATCCGGTTGAAGGCGTCCAGCCCCGCGATCTTGTAGGCCTCGGCCAGGGTCGGATAGTTGAAGGTGTTCTGCACGAAGTAATCCACCGTGCCCTTCAGGTTCAGCACCGCCTGTGCGATGTGGATCAGCTCGGTCGCGCCTTCGCCGACGATCTGCACGCCCAGCACCCGCCGGGTTTTCAGCGAGAACAGCATCTTCAGCATGCCATGCTCCAGCCCCATGATATGCCCGCGCGAGGTTTCGCGGAACCGGGCCACGCCCACTTCATAGGGGATGCCACGCTCCTGCAGCTCTTCCTCGGACATGCCGCAGGTCGAGATCTCGGGCACCGAGTAGATGCCATAGGGGAACCACGGGCTTTCCGGCAGGGTCGGCGTCTCCAGCGCGTGGCAGGCCGCGACCCGGCCTTGCTGCAACGCGGTTGAGGCCAGCGAGGGATGCCCGATCACGTCGCCGGTGGCGTAGATATGCGGCACCGAGGTCTGATAGGTTTTGCGATCCACCGAGATCCGGTTGCGGTGGTCTGTTTCGATCCCGACCGCTTCCAGGTTCAGCGACGAGGTATTGCCCATGCGGCCGGCTGCGAACAGCAGCATCTCGGCCCGCACATGTCGACCGTTGGCCATGGTAACCTCGACATGCTGGCCTGCATCCTCGATCTTTTCCACCGCCGAACCCAGACGCAGATCCACACCGTTTTCACGGATCTGATGGGTAAACTCCTGGATCAGTGTCTTGTCGATGAAATCCAGGAAGGTCTCGCGCGGCTCGATCAGCGTGACCCGCACGTCGAGCGCCGAGAACATCGTAGCATATTCCACCCCGATCACGCCCGCGCCGATCACGCAGAGCGAGCGCGGGATCTCGGCCATTTCCAGGAACTCGTCCCCATCGACGATGGTCCTGCCGTTGAAGGGGACGTAATCGGGGCGATAGGTCTTGGTGCCGGTGGCGATCAGGAACTTCGCAGCCGTCAGGCGGGTGGTGTCACCCGCATCGGCCGTGACCTCGATCTCGTTCGGGCCGGTGAACCGGGCCACACCATCCATGGTTTCGACATGGTTCCGGTTGAACTGGTGTTCCAGAACGTCGACCTCGTAGTCCAGCGTCATGTGCAGCCGGGCCTTCAGGTCTTCGGCGCGGATCTGATCCTTGACCCGATAGGACAGGCCGTAAAAGCTGCGCTCGCGCCAGCCCGACAGGTTCAGCACCGTTTCGCGCAGGGTCTTGGACGGGATCGTACCCGTGTGCACCGACACGCCGCCCAGCCGATCGCGGCGGTCAACCACCAGCACCTTGCGCTTCAGCTTGCCGGCCTGAATGGCGGCCGCCCGGCCCGAGGGGCCCGAGCCGATGATGATGAGATCGTAGTCGTATTTGCTCATGTCTCAGTCCCCATACAGCGCTTCGGCGTGGAAGGTGACGTGGTCTTCCATGAAGGTCGAAACGAAAAAGTAAGAGTGGTCATAACCCGGCTGCAGGCGGTTCGTGGCCTGCTGGCGGCGCTCGGCGGTGGCATGGGCCAGCGCCTCGGGGCGCAGCAGGTCGATGAACTGGTCGTTGGTGCCGGTGTCGATCAGGATCGGGCCGTCAAAGCCTTTCTCCTTCATCAGCAGCGAGGCGTCGTGTTTCGCCCAGGCGGCCTCGTCATCGCCCAGATAGGCGCTCAGCTGCTTGCGGCCCCAGTCGCTGGCGGTCGGGTTCGAGATCGGCGCAAAGGCCGAGACCGACCGAAACCGGCCCGGCAGGTTCATCGCCAGCGTCAGCGCGCCGTGGCCGCCCATGGAATGTCCGGTGATGGCCTGGCGGTCGCCGTCGATGGCGAAGCGCTCGACCAGCAGCGCGGGCAGTTCCTCGGCCACATAGTCCCACATGTTGAAATGCGGCGCCCACGGGGCCTGCGTGGCGTTCACGTAGAACCCGGCGCCCTGGCCCAGGTCATAATCCTCGTGATCGGCCACCCCTTCGCCGCGCGGCGAGGTGTCGGGAAAGACCAGCGCGATCCCCTGTTCCGCGGCCCAGCCCTGCGCGCCGGCCTTGGTCATGGCGTTTTCATGGGTGCAGGTCAGGCCCGACAGATACCACAGCACCGGCACGGGGCCGTCCTTGGCCTCGGCGGGCAGGAAAAGGCCAAAGGTCATGTCGCACTGGCAGGCGGAGGAGGCGTGGCGATAGACGCCTTGAACGCCGCCGAAACAGGTGTTCTCGGAAAGGGTTTCCATCTGGGCTGAGTCCTTGCGTTGCAACTGGCGCCATGGCTAAACCCACAAGGACGCGGCGTAAAGTGCGCCAGCCTGCGACAGAGGCGCTTTTTCAGCCGAAACCGGTCACAGAGAGCCGACCCAGGCAATCACCAGCGGCACGGTCAGGATGCTGGCGGCGGTGGACAGCAGGATCGCCGCCGAGGCCCGATGCGGCGCGATGCCGTAATGCGCCGCCAGCATGTAGACATTCCCGGCCACCGGCAGGGCGGCGGCGGAAATCGCCACGGCGGCGGGGAAGGGCGCGATCGGCACCAGCCACAGCAGGGCGATGGCGACCAGCGCCGGATGGATCGCCAGCTTGCAGAAGCTCAGCCAGGCGGCGACCCGAACCCGCTCGGCCGATTTGCTGGCCAGCGAGGCGCCGATGGCGAACAGCGCGCCGGGCGTGGCCGCGCCGCCCAGGATGGTCAGGAAATCATTCATCGGCGACGGCACCGGAATCTGCAGCGCCGACCAGAGCATTCCGGCGGAAATCGACACGATCATGGGATTTTTGACCAATCCGAGACCGATGAGCCGCAACGTGCCCACCGTCAGCTTGCCGTCGCGCCCCCCGTTGATCAGGATGACGATGAGCGACGAGAACACCACCAGATCGACCGTCAGCACCAGCATGACAGGCCCGATGGCGGCCTCGGAAAACAGCATCGCCAGCATCGGCAGCCCCAGAAAGCCCACGTTGCCGATCGCAGCGCATTGCGCCTCGACCGCGGCGGTGGGCACGTCGAGGCCGCGCAGCCAGGCCACCAGCGTCGCCAGCGCATAGACCCCGACAGTGCCGATCAGATAGCCGACGACCAGCCTGCCGTTGAAGATCTCGGCAAAGGGCAGCGTGGCCGAAAACCTGAACAGCATCGCCGACAGGGCGAAGTAGAACACGAACTTGGTCAGATAGGCCGTCGCCTCTTCGCTGAAAAAGCGGCTGCGGCCGGCCCAGTAGCCAAGGCCGATGATCGCAAAGAAGGGCAGAGTCCTGAGAAAGATATCGACCATGGCGGAATTGGTAACATGGTTTGACCGATCCGCAAGGAGCGAGTCTCACCCACTCCCGATCAGGATGCCCGCGGCCAGCACCATCGCCCCGCCCAGAACCACCTGGAAGGTCGCCCGGAAGAACGGGGTCTCCATATACCGGTTCTGGATCCACGCGATCGCCCAAAGCTCGATGAACACCACGATGAAAGCGATGATCGTGGCGGTCCAGAACTCGGGGATCAGGTAAGGCAGGGCATGCCCCAGCCCGCCGACCGTGGTCATGACGCCCGAGGCCAGTCCGCGCTTGACCGGCGAGCCCCGGCCCGACAGCTCGCCATCGTCCGAGGCGGCCTCGGTGAAGCCCATGGAAATCCCCGCCCCGACCGAGGCCGCAAGCCCCACCAAGAAGGTGGTCCAAGGGTCATGGGTGGCAAAGGCGGTGGCAAAGATCGGCGCCAGCGTCGATACCGACCCGTCCATCAGTCCCGCCAGCCCGGGCTGCACCCAGGTCAGGATGAACTGGCGGTGGGAAATGGCCTTTTCCGCCTCTTTCTCGTCGAGGCCCAGATGGGTCTGCTCCAGCTCGCTGGCGGTGGCCTGATGCCCGGCCTCGGCCGCGGCAAGATCGCCCAGCAGCTTGCGGGTGGCCGCATCACTCGTGCGCCCCGCGGCGGCCAGATAGAACCGCTCGGCGTCTCGCTCCATCAACTCGGCCTCTTCGCGGATGCGCTCGATGCCGAGGTTCTCGACCAGCCAGATCGGCCGCCGCGCATAAAACCCGGCAACGTGTTCACGCCGGATCAGCGGAATCACCTGGCCGAAACGCTGTTCGTGCAGCTCGATCAGGCGCCGGCGATGCTCGTCCTCTTCGGCGGCCATCCCGTCGAACACCTTGGCCGAGGCCGGATAGTCCGGCCGCAGCATCTCGGCATATGACCGGTAGATGCGGGCGTCGTCCTCTTCCGAGGAAATGGCCAGTGCGATGATCTCCTGCTCGGACAGATCACGAAAATGTCTGCGTTGTGCGAAAAAGCGCATTCCATGCCCCAATAGTTAGAATGGTTCTAAAATACTGTTTGTCCCAGATCATGCAACCACTTGGGCGAATCGTTGAAACTGAACCGAACGGTTTATAAATTTGTTTAACCGAATGTCTCAGGGGACGGCATGAACCAGACCGGCACCATCCTCCGCAAGGGTCGGAAATTCGACCAGGTCTTGCGTGGCGCACGCGACGTTTTCATGGCCGACGGGTTCGAAGGCGCCAGCGTCGATGACATCGCCCGCGCGGCGGGGGTCTCCAAGGCGACGCTCTACAGCTATTTCCCCGACAAGCGGCTGTTGTTCATGGAGGTGGCCCAGACCGAGTGCCGCCTGATGTCCGAACGCATCCTGTCGATGATCGACGAGACCCGGCCCGCGCGCGAGGTGCTGACCATCGCGGCGACGCAGCTGGTGGGTTTTCTGACCTCGAAATTCGCGCAGCAGGTGTTCCGCATCTGCGTGGCCGAGCGTGACCGTTTCCCCGAGCTGGGCCGCGCCTTTTACGCGGCGGGGCCTGAAAACGGCCAGCGGCAGCTCTGCGCCTATCTGGAAAAGGCGGTCGCGGCCGGGGAGCTGGTGATCGAGGACATCCCGCTGGCGGCCGAGCAATTCTCGGAACTGTGCAAGACCCGCCTGTGGACCCGTGCGGTCTTCGGGATTCAGGACAGTTTCACCCAGGCCGAGATCGACGAGGTGGCCCAAAGCGCGGTGGACATGTTCATGGCGCGGTACGGGGCCTGATCGTCCCGCGTTTTTGCGAGCGGAGATCATTTTGGAAGGGGCAGGCAAATGCCCGCCCCTCCGATTGGCAACGTTGTTTCAGTAAATCACCACCGACCGGATGCTTTCGCCCTTGTGCATCAGGTCAAAGCCGGTGTTGATGTCGTCCAGACCCATGGTGTGGGTGATCATCGGGTCGATCTCGATCTTCCCTTCCATGTACCAGTCGACGATCTTGGGCACGTCCGTGCGGCCACGCGCGCCGCCAAAGGCGGTGCCGCGCCACGACCGGCCGGTGACCAGCTGGAACGGACGGGTCGAGATCTCGGCCCCGGCAGGCGCCACGCCGATGATGATCGACTCACCCCAGCCCTTGTGCGCCGATTCCAGCGCCGCGCGCATCACCTGCACGTTGCCGGTGGCGTCAAAGGTGTAATCCGCGCCGCCCTTGGTCAGGTTCACCAGATAGGGCACCAGATCGCCCTCGACCTCGGACGGGTTGACGAAATCGGTCATGCCGAACTTCTCGGCCATCTCGCGCTTGGCGGGGTTCAGGTCAACGCCGACGATCTGATCGGCCCCGGCCAGACGCAGGCCCTGGATCACGTTCAGGCCGATCCCGCCCAGGCCGAACACGATGGCGCGGCTGCCGATTTCCACCTTGGCGGTGTTGATCACGGCACCGATGCCGGTGGTCACGCCGCAGCCGATATAGCAGATCTTGTCGAACGGCGCGTCCTCGCGCACCTTGGCCAGCGCGATTTCCGGCAGGACCGTATGGTTCGAGAAGGTCGAGCAGCCCATGTAATGCAGGATCGGATCGCCATCCAGCGTCGAAAACCGCGAGGTGCCGTCAGGCATCAGACCCTTGCCCTGCGTCTCGCGGATCGCCTGGCACAGGTTGGTCTTGGGATGCAGGCAGTATTCGCACTCGCGGCATTCGGGGGTGTAGAGCGGGATCACGTGATCGCCGGGCTTCAGGCTGGTCACGCCGGGGCCGACCTCGACCACCACGCCGGCGCCCTCATGGCCCAGAATGGCCGGGAACAGGCCTTCGGGGTCGGCGCCCGAAAGGGTGAATTCGTCGGTGTGGCAGATGCCGGTGGCCTTGATCTCGACCAGAACCTCGCCGGCCTTGGGGCCTTCGAGGTTCACCTCCATCACTTCCAAGGGCTTGCCCGCCTGAAGGGCAACGGCGGCACGAGTACGCATGTTGCTATGTCTCCCTGTCAATTTCGCACGACCCTGCGTCAATTGCAGGGTGTTTTCAACTGCGCTTTCATGGCAGCTTCTGCAAGCATTTGATATTTCAGAAACGACATTGCCGAAAAGAGGAGCGCCAATGCACCGCCTCATCCCGATCCTGATCCTTCTGGCCGCCTGCGCGGAACCCGACCCGCCCGAGCCCGCCCCGCTGGAGCCCGAACCCGCCCCGGTCGATCTTGCCTTCTGCAAGGGCGAGCCCTTTGCGGATTCGGTCGGACAGCCGGTGTCCACGATTCAGGCGGAGCTGCCGGAAAATACGCGCGTCCTCGGGCCCGACGACATCGCCACGCAGGATTACCGGGTCGACCGTCTGAACGTGTATGTCGACGGTGCCGGGACCATCCAGCGGCTGACCTGCGGATAAGGGCGGACTCGACTCAGGCAGCGATTCTCATTTAGAACGAAATGAGAACATCCTGATGTCTGCCCGATGCCCAAACGCCGAATACTCTCGCTGTGGTTCCCCCGTCTGGGGGCCGAACGGCTGATCCGTGCCGCCCGCGGCCTGCAGTCCGGCCCGCTGGCGGTGGTGGCCGAACAGTCGAACATGCAGGTCATCACCTCGCTGAATGCCGAGGCGCAGGCCGCCGGTCTGCGCGTGGGCCAGCCGGTGCGCGATGCCCATGCCATGTGCGCGGCCCTTGTCACCCGCCCCCGCAACGCCCCGGCCGAGGCCGCTTTTCTGACCGCGCTGCGCCGCTGGGCGGGCAAGTTCAGCCCCTGGGTGGCCGAAGAGGCCCCCGATGGCCTGATCGTCGATCTGTCGGGCTGCGCCCACCTGTTCGGCGGGGAAGAGGCGCTGCTGGAGGTGATCGAGACCGACTGCGCCGACATGGGGCTGAGCGTGCAGATGGGCATCGCCGACACGCTGGGCGCGGCCTGGGCGCTGGCGCGCTATGCCGGGCAAGAGGCCACGTCCGACCGCAACGGCGACGCCATTTCGCAAGAGGCCCGCGCCACCCGCGCCCGCGCCGGCAAGCGGCGGCACTGGACCCGGGGCGGCGCCGCGCCTCAGGTGGTGGCCGCGGGCGGCGGGGCCCGGATC
>NZ_LQBQ01000009.1 GCF_001507595.1 Ruegeria marisrubri | reverse complement strand
CGTCATAGCCGACACCGCCCCAGAGCCGGTCATCGCCCGCCTCTCCCTTCAGCGTGTCGCGGTCCTCTCCGCCCAGAAGGGAATCGTTGCCGAGACCACCGACAAGAGCGTCGTTGCCCGTCGACCCCCACAGCGTGTCGTGGCCGCCCCCTCCGAAAACCGCGTCATTGCCGGCCTCGCCCCAGAGCGCATCATTGCCGCCGTCGCCCCAGAGCCGGTCCCCCTGCGCGCCGCCCCAGATCCGTTCATTGCCATCCCCTCCCCAGAGCGCGTCATAGCCGACACCGCCCCAGAGCCGGTCATCGCCCGCCTCTCCCTTCAGCGTGTCGCGGTCCTCTCCGCCCAGAAGAGAATCGTTGCCGAGACCACCGACAAGAACGTCGTTGCCCGTCGACCCCCACAGCGTGTCGTGACCGCCCCCTCCGAAAACCGCGTCATTGCCGGCCTCGCCCAACAACCGATCAGCACCGTCGCCGCCAAGCAGAGTGTCGCCGCCGCCTTGGCCGTGAACCGTGTCGTCGCCCCTGCCCGCGACCAGAAAATCATTGCCACGGCCGCCCCACATCACCCCCGAGAAATCGGTTCCATATCTCGCTCGGGCGACGGGACCGGTGGCTTTGCTCACAACCTGTTCGTGGGTACCGAGCCTGTCCATGTAGAACACGCGAAGCGACAAGGTTGCGCCGATATCTGTCGGGGTCAGCAAGTAACTCGATGTGGTGGCGCCAGCGATGTCCGAGCCGTTTCGCATCCACTGATAGCCGAAGATGGTTGCAACGCCGTCCGGGTCTTGGATTGCATCGATATCCGCCCGCAAGACCTGCCAGGTTCCCGCCCAACCGGAAATGCCGACGGTCCCGGAGGGCGCGGAATTCGCCTCGACCCCCAACAGTGTCAGCGTGGAACTGTCCCCCAGGGTGATTACCCGCGTCGAGCCGACCTGTTCCGACACAAGGGCGGCCTGCTGCACCGAATCGAGCGCCGAGAAATCGAGTCGATCCACATTGGGGTCGAAGTCGGTGATGGTGTCGGCCCCCATGTTCGGAGTCATCACGAAGACATCCGCCCCCGCGCCACCGGTGAAAATCTCATTGACCCAGGAGCCCTCGAGCCGGTCATCGCCATCGGTTCCGGTCACTTTCCCCGGTTGCCCCGGAGCCCCGCCCCCGACCGGAAGGTGATCCGGACCACCGAACGCCTGGTCCGGCCAGAGATCATCCGCGGTCAGCGGCGCAGCGGTGGCAGAGGTAATCCGGATTTCGGTATCGCCGTAGAGAAGCTCAACGCCGTCCGGAAGTTGGCGCAAGGTGAGCTGCGCCGGGTTGCGCAGAAAAGGCAGGCTGCTGAAGTCCAGCCGGTCCTCGCCCAACTCGAAATCGAGGATGTGGTGCTTTCCGGGGCCAAGGACGAAAACGTCTGCACCGGGCCCGCCCAACAGATCGCTTCCGCCGCTGCCGGCGCCCAGAATGTCGTCACCCGCTCCTCCCTCGAGGCGGTCGCGGGCGGCAACGGGCGACGGCGTATCCGAGGCCAGGATCACGTCGTTGCCGGTGGTGCCCGACAGGAGCCGTCCCTCGGGCGAGACATCCCGGATCACCTGCCCCAGATTGCCGAGCGACATGGTGAACTGAGACAGCCCCGCAGCGCCTTCCCCTGCGGCGAAGATCTGCATTTCACCGCCTACTCGCGCCATCTCCAGCGCGGTTACATCCTCAAGCCCCATTCCGATGTCGTGGGTCTGGGTCGCGACGTGGATCAGCCGCCCATTGGGCAGGAGCGTAAACAGACTGAAACCATCGTCGCCGCCACCTGCGGCCACGAAGACGTGGCCGTCGGCCTCCAACATGGCGACGGATTGAACGTTGCCGAATCGGGTATCCAGAGTGTCCAGCAGGTAGTCGGTGGGCATCAGGCTGCCGTCCGCACCCAGTCTCAGGACGCTGAGAGACTGGCTGGCGGGATCGCCCAGAACCACCCAGGCCACTCCATTGGCGGTCGCCGAGGCCATTGCAGTTGGCGTATTGAGACCCAGCCCCTCGATCGCGCCGGTGCTGTCACGGAATTCCAGAGCCCCGCTCGTCGGGTCAATGTGGTAGCTAACGACCTGACCCGGCCCGGACAAGCCGCTTCCGGCCATAACCAGAAAACGGCCTACGCCAGCGTCCACGCTCATCATGCTGGCACCTTTTTGCGTCTCCAGAGCCTGAAGAAGGGCCCCGGCCAGCGGCTCGAGCCTGCCGGGCGCGGTTTCGACATATCCGCCAATCAGTCCGGCCCCGGCGTCGAGCAGATAATAAGCCATCCGTCCATCGGCCAATCGCGTCGAGGCGAGGGCATCCGTTCGCCCTGCCTCTGCGGGCAGCGCAAGCCTTGTCTGTTCGCCAAGCCCACCTTCATCCCGCAAGTCATAGCCAGTAAGCGCGCCACCGGGCCCCGACGCCAGCAACAACCTCGACCCGTCCAGGGTCGGAACCAGCGTCAACCGCCCCAGCCCGTTACCCGCTGTGTCCGGAGCGAAGAAGACCGGCCCCGGCATCGCCTTGCCCAGCCCCCCTTCTGCCAGATCAAAGGCGCTCAACCCGCCATTCTGCCCCGTCGCCGCATAGAGCACCGGGCCATGCGGACCCGAACCAATCTGAAGGTCTCGCAGGTCACCATCCAACACCGCCTGCCCGGCGAAAAAACGTCCTCGGAACTCAGGTTTCAAAGCCCCGCCCACCCAGTTCTGTTCTTACCACACCGCATTCAGGAATGGCCGCAGCAGCCGTCGCGAGACAGGCAAGAAACGGGCATCATCTGGGCGTTTGCTTCGAATTCGAAGGGTCTTGGTTAACGCAATTCGGGCAGGCCGCACGGTGCACTCAGGTGGGGTTTACCGCGCAGGTAGCAAGGTAGCGCGCAATGCAGCTTGTCTGCGCTTCCACGGAGAACCCATCATGCCTGACGCTTCACCGCTTTTGGACCTGCCTTTTCTGCAGCCGTCTCAGGCCCAAAAACACGTGACCCACAACGAGGCCCTGCGGCGACTGGACCTGGTCGTGCAGCTGCGTGTCGCGACCACCGGGGCGGAGACACCGCCCAGCGCACCTTCGGAGGGCGAGATTCATGCCTTGGGTATCAGCCCGGGTTCTGCCTGGGCAGGTCAGGCCGGAAAACTGGCGGCGTGGCTCGACGGCGCCTGGCAGTTCCTTGATCCGCACCCCGGATGGCGGGCCTGGGATCTAAGTGCCGGCAAATTGCTGGTCTGGGATGGCAACGCCTGGGTCGAACCGCCCTTCTCGACCCAGGATCTCGCCGGCATTGGCATTGCCACCAGTTCGGATGCGACCAACCGGCTGTCAGTGCGCAGTCCGGCATCCCTGTTCAGCCATGAGGGCGCGGGGCATCAGATCAAGGTGAACAAGGCGACCGAAGCGGACACGGCTTCGCTTTTGTTTCAGTCGAACTGGTCTGGCCACGCAGAGATGGGGCTGAACGGGGACAATGCGTTTTCGGTCAAGGTCTCTCCGGACGGCAGCACATGGACCGAAGCGCTGCGATTCGAGCCGTCCACGGGGGCGGCCGCAGGCGCCGCCGTGCAGGCCCATGCCGCGGACACCACGCCGGGCCGTCTGATGCGGGCCGATTTCGGCTATGGACCGGGAAACCTTCTTGGCCCGGTGACTGAGAACGGCGGCCTGCCCACCGGTGCGGTGATCGAACGGGGCAACAATGCAAACGGGGAATATGTTCGGTTTGCCGACGGCACTCAGATCTGCTCGGCCAAGCTGGGAGCGGTATCCTGTACGGCGCCGCAAGGCGCGCTGTTTTCCAGCGATGCGGCCGTGACCTGGGACTTCCCTCTCAGTTTCGCCACCGGAACCACGCCGGCAGTTACCGGCAGTGGCGGCAACCAGTTGCGCTTTCTGGGCCTGGATGAACCGTCTCACGCCCAGCTGTCGTTCCGCGTGTTGTCTGCCATATCCGATGCGGCGCTTCACGCCCCCACCGTGGTCGCCGTCGGACGCTGGTTCTGATGCCACAGTGCCCGGGGGCCTTCCCGGGCGTAATAATCGCCGGCCAAAGGGGCGAATCCGCGTCGCGCGCGCAGCCCGGTCGAAGCCACCCATAGGCACGCCCGCCCCTTGGCCGGACCCTTGCAACACAGCCGTTCTCGGCGGCCTTTCGCAACCGGTCGCACGCTATCCGCAAAAACCCGCCGAAAATGGCGGGCTGAATATGTATGCGCTTTTTTTTCGAAGCGGCCTGCCATACTTCGCCCAAGTTCTGCGCAGCCAGATATTATGTTAGCTTTCTCGGCCGACGTGATATCAGGGGCGGCGGGAGAGTAAGGTGCGGAAACACCGCATCTGTTTGGCAGAGAATTGACACAGGCAGGCAACCTAAGCAGGGGTGCGATGACTTCAGATGAAATGACACAGACGCCCTATGGGCGGGCGTTGCGCGCCTTGCGCGGCAGTTTCGTGCAGGCAGGATTGTTCAGTGCGGCCATCAACCTCCTGATGTTGACCGGCCCGATCTACATGCTGCAGATCTATGACAGGGTTCTGGCAAGCGGGTCGGTCCCGACCTTGCTGGGCCTGTTCCTGATCGTGGTCGTGCTCTATGCCTTCATGGGCATATACGAATTCATACGATCGCGGTTGCTGTCCCGTGCAGCCTACCGTTTCGACGAAATGACCGGGGAACTGGCCTTCAGGCAGCTTCTCGAAAACAACAACAAGAACGGCAAGGGCGGCAACGCCCTGCGCGACCTCGAAATCATCCGGGGCTTTTTGTCTGGCCCTGCCATTCGCGGCCTTTTCGACGCCCCGTGGATTCCGATCTTTCTGGTTGCCGTGTTCATTATTCACCCCTGGCTTGGCTACCTGACTCTGGCCGGGGCTGGCGTCGTTGTGGCGCTGGCGCTGATCAACCAGTGGGCCACTCGCGATGCGCTGGCGCGGGCGATGCAACTTGACGGAATGGAACGCGCTTTTGTCGGCCAAAGCCTGCGCAATGCAGAAACCGTGCAGGCCCTGGGCATGCGCGAGGCTGTTTCCAAGCGCTGGCGCGCCGCCCACCAAGCGGGCCTGGCGGAAAGTCAGAAGGGCGGCGACCGCTCGGACATTTTCTCTGCCGGATCGCGCGTCTTCAGGCTGTTGCTGCAATCCATACTCTTGACCGGCGGTGCTTACCTGGCACTGGATCAGCAGATTTCGGCAGGAATGATCGTCGGTGCGTCGATCCTTGCGGGCCGGGCTTTGGCGCCGGTCGACCAGGTGATCGGTCAGTGGCGCAGCATTGGCCGGGCCTTCGAAGCACACAAACGCCTCGCCGAGGTATTCGCCGCCATGCCGGCCAGCAAACCGAGGGTGTCTCTTCCGGAACCGACGGGTGCGGTTCAGTTGACCGGGGTGACGAAACTGATGCCCGGCGGGATGAGACGTGACCGGTCGTATATACTGGACAAGGTCAGCTTCGAGCTGGAGCCGGGCGACGTCCTGGGCGTGATCGGCAACAGCGCAGCGGGCAAGTCAAGCCTGGCCCGGATGCTGGTGGGGGTCTGGCAGCCCGATGCAGGCGAGGTGCGGCTCGACGGCGCGACGTTGGATCAATGGGAACCGGACACGCTGGGGCGCCATATCGGCTATCTGCCACAGCACGTCGAGATGCTCCCGGGAACGATCGCCGAAAACATTTCGCGCTTCGATCCGAATGCGAAGGAAGAGGACATCTTCAAAGCGGCCCGTTCTGCCGGTGTGCATGACCTGATCCTGGGCCTGCCTGACGGCTACGCGACCAAGGTGGGCTATGCCGGCCAGCCTCTCTCGGGGGGACAGATCCAGCGTATCGGCCTGGCCCGCGCGATTTATCGGATGCCGAAACTGGTGGTTCTGGACGAACCGAATGCGCATCTGGACACCCAAGGCGACCAATCACTGACCGAGACCATCCGTTTCCTGCGCGAAGCCGGCAGCACGGTCGTCGTGATGGCGCATCGGCCGAGCGTTCTGGTCGAGACCAGCAAGGTGCTGATCCTGCATCAGGGCAAAGTCGCCAAGTTCGGTCGGCGCGAAGAAATTTTCCGCATGGCGATGCAGTCGGTTCCATCGCAACCAACGCCGGTTGAGACGCGGAAGGTGGGGTAAGGGAAATGTTCGAACGGAATCAGATCAAGACCGGGTTGGACCGGCGCGAGCGGATCATAGCAGCCCTTGGGGCAGCCGGCTTGTTGCTGGTGTTGGTCCTGTTCAAGTTTGTCACCATCGGCAGCGCGGTGATCGCGCCTGGCCAGGTGGTAGTGCAGGGCAAGCCACGTCCGGTGCAAAGCCTCGAAGCCGGCATCGTCCGCGAAATCCTTGTCCGCGACGGCGATCGGGTGGAAGCCGGGCAGGTGGTGATGCGGCTCGACCCCAAGCTTTCGGAAATCAACCGCGACATCATCCGCGGCCGCCTGACGGAACTGGTTGCGCGCCGAGCAAGGCTGGAAGCTGAACTGCAGGGTCTTTCGGAAATCGCTCGTGTCGAGGACTTCGCCCAACTGGACGAGGACGCGCTGCAGCGGAATCTGGAAGGGCAGGCCGAAGCCTTCCGGTCGCGTCGGGCGATTCAGGAGAGTCGAAAGGCGCAGTTGAAAGAGCAGATCGAACAGCACAAATCCCAAACCGAGGGTATCAAGGCGCAGATCGAAGCCGCGGAAAGCCAAGTCGCGCTGATCAACCGCGAAGTGAGCAATATGGAGACCCTGTACAGCAAGTCTCTGATACCGGAAAGCCGCCTGCTGGAACTGCAGGGCAGGCAGGCGGGCCTGCTTGGTCAGATCGCCGTTCACCGGTCCGACTTGGCGCGGCTGCAAAACGCGATCCAGGATGCGGAACTGAAAATCACGCAAACAGACCAGGAGTTCCACGACAAAGTGGTCGAGGAATTGCGTCAGGTCACTGCCGAGATCGACGAAAACCGGCTGGAACTTGCCCGTCTGGACGAAGGTCTGAACCGGCTCGATATCCGCTCTCCGGTCAACGGCGTCGTTCACGAGTTGCAGGTCTGGACAAGCGGCGGAGTCGTCGCACCGCAAGAGACGCTGCTGACGGTGGTTCCCGTCGCGGACGGCGTCGAGTTCGAAGTCGAGGTCGCTCCGGAATCGATTGATATCGTGCATGTGGGACAGGCCGCGCGGGTCCGGTTCCCAGCCTTCGATCGGCGTTCCACTCCGGAATTGGCCGGATCCGTTACAAATGTGTCCCCGGACAGCGTGACCGACCCGGCCACTCACCGCCGGTTCTACCGCGTAAAAGTCTCTTTGCCGCAGGAAGAAATGGCGCGCCTTGGCGACTCCGAACTGATACCGGGCATGCCGGTCGAGGCCTTTCTGCAAACCGGCGAACGTTCGGTTCTGAACCTCCTGCTCAAGCCGCTGACAGATCAACTGACACACGCTTTCCGCGAAGGCTGAGCAAACCGCATGGCACTCCGGCGCAGGCGGCTTTCGCCTGTGCCTGTTTCCGCCGCTTGAAGCACCTCAGAAATCGGCCCTGCAGGGAATCGAAGCATGTGCTACAGTGGCATTCTGGAGTTTCAGACCAAAAGGAATTTGCTCTGACCGGTGTGTCCGCAATAGGCGCGTTTGCAGCCTGCGGGCCTGACGCGGAACCGCAACATCTCGTGCTGTACGCCGCTTCTTCGTCGGAGTTTTCTAATTGTTAACGATTATGCGAGGAATGGATATGGCGCATAAAGTGACCAAAGCGATTTTTCCCGTTGCAGGGCTGGGCACCCGGTTTCTTCCAGCGACGAAATCCGTACCCAAGGAGATCATGACCCTCGTTGACCGCCCGCTTGTGCAATATGCCATCGACGAGGCGCGGGCTGCCGGGATCAAGGATTTCATTTTCGTCACTTCGCGCGGCAAATCCGCGCTGGAGGACTATTTCGACCACAATCCCGTTCTGGAACGGGAGCTCCGGAAAAAGGGCAAGACCCAGCTTCTCGAGGTTCTGAAATCCACCAACATGGAAAGTGGCGCCGTCGCCTATATCCGCCAGCACAAGGCGTTGGGGCTGGGGCACGCGGTCAGGTGCGCGCGACGGCTCATCGGTGACGAACCGTTTGCGGTGATACTGCCGGACGACGTGATCGCGGCCGAAAAGCCGTGCTTGCAGCAGATGGTCGAAGCCTATGCCGAGACGGGCGGGAACATGGTCGCGACCATGGAGGTCCCACGCGAAATGACTTCGGCCTATGGGGTGCTGGATGTTTCCGAGGATATGGGGTCTGTCGTGCGCGTCAGGGGCATGATTGAAAAACCCGCTCCCGAGGACGCGCCTTCGAATCTGGCGGTCATCGGACGCTACATACTTGGGCCTTCAGTTCTGAGCCAGCTTGAGCGAACAAAGAAAGGTGCCGGCGGCGAAATCCAACTTACCGACGCCATTTCTGCGGACATCCTAAACAATGTCCCTGTCTACGGTTATCGATTCCAAGGGCAGCGATTCGATTGCGGATCGAAAGCCGGTTTTCTGCAGGCCACGGTCGCCTTCGCGTTGGGTCGGGAAGATCTGCGCGATGACCTGCGCGACTATCTGGATCAGTTGAGCCAGTTTACGCGCGCGGCAGAATAGGTAATCGGTGCCGGCCGTCGAACCCAACAGCGATATTCATTGCTTACCGATCTTGCTGAGTTCGCTCGCGGGAAATCGCAGATCGGTATCAAACATTGCCGCGATCCAGAGCTTTCTCCACGATGTTTACGCGCTCGGTGCCGAAGACTCTACTTGTCCCAGATTTGAAACAGATCCTTGAAGTATCTGATCGTGTACCCGAGGCCTTCTTCCAGCGGGATCTTGGGCTCCCACCCCAGAAGCTCTTTGGCAAGGGTGTTGTCAGGGCGCCTTTGGGTCGGATCATCGCTGGGCAAGTCGTGGAAACTGAGAACCGATTTGGATCCCGTTTGATGGATGATCAATTCGGCCAACTCGCGTATCGAAAACTCGGCGGGGTTGCCCAGGTTGACAGGGCCGGTGACGTCATCATCGGTATCCATGAGCCGGATCAAACCGTCGACCAGTTCGTCGACATAGCAAAATGAGCGGGTCTGGCTTCCATCGCCGTAGATGGTGATTTCCTCGTCCGCCAGCGCCTGCCCGATGAAATTCGAAACGACCCGGCCATCGCGGGGGTGCATGCGCGGGCCGTAAGTGTTGAATATCCGGGCAACCTTGATGGGCACCCCATGCTGCCGATGGTAGTCGAAGAACAGGGTTTCGGCGCAGCGCTTTCCCTCGTCATAACAGGCACGCAGGCCGATCGGGTTGACGTTGCCCCAATACTCCTCGGGTTGCGGTGAAATCCGTGGGTTTCCATACACCTCACTTGTCGACGCCTGAAGGATCTTGCATTTCAGCCGCTTTGCAAGCCCGAGCATGTTGATGGCGCCATGCACGGACGTTTTGGTCGTCTGCACCGGATCATACTGGTAGTGGATGGGCGATGCCGGGCAGGCCAGATTGTAGATCTCGTCCACCTCGACATAGAGGGGAAATGTCACGTCGTGGCGAAGAAACTCAAACCGCGGGTGATTGTGAAGGTGGTCGATATTTCGCTTCGTGCCAGTGAACAGGTTGTCCGCGCACAACACCTCATCGCCGCGTTCCAGCAGCCTGTCACAGAGGTGGGAGCCAAGAAAGCCCGCCCCGCCTGTCACGAGAACCCTTTTTCGGCTCCGATAGTTCTTGGGCATTCGGTACCTACCTTCCCTTTCCGAGGAAACTGGTCAACTGCAAGCGGCGTCCAGGTCAGCCACCCCACAAGGTGCCGGTTCGACTGGCGAAGCGGGCCTGACTGGCGATGGGCGAAACGGACAAGAACCTGCCGCCCTGCTGACCACGATCCGCATTTGATCCGGCAGGCGCCGCGAAAACGACACGTCCTTTCGGCGAGAAATTCGATGAAATGGGTTTTCTTCGAGTCGCATTTCAAAAGAGCCCAGAAACCAATTCCAGCAGACAAACTGCTGCACACACACAAAAAGAAACGATCTCTCAAATTCAGATCGCCTCGACTACTGCGTCCAGAGTAAGTCCGAGTTCATCTGAATCGCAAGCCTGATCCGGCAAGTTCCTGCATCGCTCAAAACCGAGTGACACAGCGAACCGACGGCAGATTGCTCGCCTCGTCCGTTCAGATAGGGACCAACCGTTCCGGCGATTCACGTCAAATGATTCCGTTCTTCGAATCGTTTCCAACGTTGTCTCCGACTGTGCTTCGAGCGCGACAGCCGCCATGGACACGGAAAAGCAGGGCTCCGCCGGATCCTTCCTTGACCTTCCCAAGTATCTACTTTTGTTGACGCTTTTTCGATCATCGCCCGTCGATGCCGAACCAGGTGATCGTCGGTGCCTCGCCGGTCGCAGTTGCGTTTCTTGCTTTTGGGGGTTTTGCCATTAGAATTGTTCTGGGGAGATTGCTGGGGGGCTGTTCTTCACCGCAGGACTGAAGGCTGACGCTCAGCATCTCTATTGCATTACGGAAATTTCGCGTTTCGTCAGACGCGTGGGATATTATGCGCATTTTTTGCGCACGATTATTATGTGCGGGAACTGTCCCTTTTTGAGTTCCCGATGTTTACCGAAGAGGGAAGGTTATCCCATGAGAGTGCCTTTTTCGCGTGTTAAGGAAATTCGCTTTTCGAGCGAAAATGACGTTTCTGCGCCTCGTTCCAGATCTGTTTCTCAGCCCCAGCCTACCCCAGATGAAACCCATGCTCGGGAGGGAGAGGTTTCCCGCATTTCGAGCGCCTCGGAACAAGATTCGGAAAGCGCGGAAAACACGCCCATCGGACGTTCTGCGTCGGCAAAACGCCGACGAGCGGCCACCGGATTCGTTCCCCGGTCCGAGGTTCTGCATCGTATCTACAATGCTTCGCTTGCTTCGGTGCTCCTGTTCATGGTCCTGCCGCTGGTAGGGATCATAAGCCTTGGTCTCTACATCACCCAAAGCCGGCCGATTTTCTACCGAGGCAAACGCGTCGGGCGTGGCGGAACGCTTTTTGACATCTACAAGTTCCGAACCCTGGACACTGAAAAGGCCGCAGCACTTACAAAAGACCAGGTGCTTCCTGACGGATCCGGACTGGAAACGCCTCTGGGCAGCTTTCTGAGAGAGACCCGCCTGGATGAGATCCCGCAGTTGTGGAATGTCATCAAGGGAGACATGAACATCTGCGGCCCACGCCCCGTCCGGCCCGAGATCGCCGCCAAGATGAGTTCCGGCGTCCGCAGTTTCCAAGTACGTTTCGACGTCAAGCCCGGCCTTCTGGGACCGTCTCAGGCGCTCATGAGCCACGGCACACCAAAGGCAGTGCGGGCTCGTTTGAATGCAGCAATGTGCACCAAGCCGGTCAGCTACCTGCGCGAGGCGCAGATGATTGTGCTGGTGGCTTCCTGCGTCTTGGCGAGGTCCTTTACCAGCCTCACGTCCAAGGTTGTCTCGAAGGTCAGAAAGCCTGGGGGCCGGCAGGATGCGGGTGACCGGGCGTCCCGCTCCGGTGTCGAAGTGGCGTACAGATGCGCCGGTGGCAAGGTGCATCCCGTCCTTCGGATCGACGCTGATCGTTTCGTTCTGCGCGAGCCGGTTTCGGGCAACGGCGGAGAGTTGATCATCACCCTCCCCGACGGCAGCAGGAGAACCGCCGGGATAACCACCGAACCAACGTCTGAAACGCCGGCAGAGGGCACCGTTCTGAAATACGCTCCGAGGAGCGAGTTTTCCCACTACATTCTGGAACGTTACCTCCTGCAACGGGTGGTGGTCCCGCATCCCTCTCATTTCCTGTTCAATGGCGCCGCTCGCGCCGTCCGACGCAGCTTTGCCTCCCTCGAAGATACGCCGGCGCCGCAAGCTTCCACCACCATCGCTTCAGGCGAAAAGACGGTCCCGCAGTAACTATTTGTAAAAATTGGAGTATTTAAAAAGGGGAGTGGAACGATATGGAACCCATCACCTTTGGCATTTCCGAACTAAGCGGAAACATTACAAACAATCCCACTGCCATTGATTTCAGCAAGACGGGCAATGCCGTCCTTTTCGTCGCGCAACAGGATGGCAAGATCTACCGATACGAGGTGGAACGCCAACCTGATGGACCAGATGCGGACACTACGGACGAATTCGTCGTCACGGGCACGACGCTCATAGATGCCATTCCCACGGACATTCAGAACTTCAATGATGACGGAACCCTGAACACCAACGAAAAGCGTCAGGTCACGGGCATGGCCGTGACCACGGATGCCGACGGCAACGACGTTCTTTACGTGTCTTCTTCGGACTGGCGGATCGCTGTCGGGGAAGACAGCGGCCTTGATACGAATTCGGGACAGGTCCACCGCATCACGCTGGACCCTGACACCGGTGAAGTTCTTTCGAACGTCGCGATTCTCCGGGGGTTGCCGCGCTCGGAGGAAAACCACGCGAACAACGGAATTGACCTGGCGATCGACCCGGATACGGGCGACGTGATCATGTATGTCGCGGTGGGCGGGATCACCAACAAAGGCGCGCCAGGCAACAATTTCGCCGGCACGATCGATTTCGCGTGGTCGGGCGCGATCATAAAGATCAACCTCACGGAACTGGAATCCTACGATATCCGCACGGATGCCAACGGAAACCAGTTCATACTGGATCTACCGACCCTGGATGACCCGACCCGCAGCAATATCGACCTGACCAGCCTGTCGATTCAGAACCTCGCACTGGATCCCAATTTCACGCTCGACGACAACGGAGAAGTCGGAGGCGTCCTGCAACCCGATTGGGCTGGTGGGAACAACGGCCTGAACCAGGCCAAGATCACCGACTACGTTCTGGTCAGCGATGGAGGCCAGCTCAAGCTGGTGAGCAATCCGGTCGAACTCTACGCGCCCGGTTACAGGAACCCCTATGACGTCATCGCGATGGAATCGGGTCATGTTTTCACGTGGGACAACGGACCGAACGGCGGGTGGGGCGGGCAACCACTGTCCTACTCCGACGGTGCGATCGTGGACGACTGGACTACGGAATTCGCTACGAACGAGTTCAATGAAAGCGGCAGCAGCGGCTTCGGAGACCAACTCCACTATATCGGCAGCATAACGGACACCTACGGAACCTATGGCGGCCACGCCAGCCCCCTGCGGGCAGCGCAGACCGCGCTTCAGGCAGCCTTCAACACCGATGGCAGCTACAAGGGCGCGACGCCGTCGGACCCGATAAT
This sequence comes from Ruegeria marisrubri, assembly GCF_001507595.1. Classification (GTDB taxonomy): domain Bacteria; phylum Pseudomonadota; class Alphaproteobacteria; order Rhodobacterales; family Rhodobacteraceae; genus Ruegeria; species Ruegeria marisrubri. The sequence continues at coordinate 1,694 of NZ_LQBQ01000009.1, read as the reverse complement.
CGTCGATGGGATCCAGATATTCGACAACGAGGCGGATGCACGTGACTACCTTGCCAAGCTGCTCATCATCTATGAGCAGGATGGATCGGGAAACTGGGTCGACGTAACCTCGGCTTCGGGTCTGCCACCCGATCTGTTCGATGTCCTGTCGGGCTATGACTGGAGTCATCCGGGCAGTTCTCTGGACAATCCGCTGGACTTCTACGATGGCACCAGCGTCATGGACGGCACGCCGTTCTCTCCTGAATCGCAGCTTCTCGATCCCACCAGTGACGGTTCCCTGCTGGTGACGCCGGAATCGACCAATGGTCTGACCGAATACACCGGGACCTATTTCAACGGACAGCTGAAAGGCACCATCGTCGCGGCCAGCTTTGACGAGACTCTCTATTTCGCGCAACCGGTGGACACTGACGGGGATGGCCGCCCCGACAGCGCCACGATTGTTCATACGGAGAGTTTGTCAGGATCGAATCCGCTTGCTGTGGTGGCGCTTCCGGATCAGGGGCTGTCACCTACCGTGATCGACAACACCGGTGACGGCATAGACGATTTTTCCGGTGTGATTGCGGTCGCGACATACGGGGCCGACACGATCAGCTTCCTGGTTCCCGGCGGAACGCCGACCGATCCGGGCGACGATATGGATCTGGACGGTCTCAACGATATCGTCGACACCCATGTCGGTGATCCCCTTGATGGTCTTGGCGTCATCATCTCGAAAGGCGAGACGGCCCGCTGGGGTTTCGAGTTGAACAACCCCGCTTCGACCCCGCCGGGTGCGGTTCCTCCGGGAAACAGCATCGCCGGAGACATCGGGATCAACGCGGTGTTCCGCGATGGCATTTTGCCGGCGGTCGAGAACGGCGGCGATGAAACCGCCGGGCTGTTCAACGGCGGCGTGTTCAACCTGGGCGGCGCCTCCAGCTTCATCAGCCTGGACGTCGCTCATGACGGAACCGCCGTGGGCGCGGCAAACACCCAGCAGAACGTCCTCGGTATAGGGTTCGCTGCACCCGACACGAACCAACTGACCATTCAGACCGAGATGGTGAACATATTCACCTACTCCCTGAACACGGATCCACCCGCCAAAGTCTGGAACGGAGGCGAAAAGGTCGGTCTGGTCGTCGGGCCGGGCGATCAATCCAATTATGCCGAAGCCACCATCGCCGTCGTTGATGACGGCGGAACAATCAAATTCGGGGTGCAACTGCTCGTAGAAACCAACGACACCTTTGTCAGCAGCTTCGTCGAGATACCGGGAATCGAAGCGCCGACAATCTCGGGTGTCGGCGATCCGAATTTTCAGGTCGCCATTGATCTGGATATGACGCCGGGCAGCGAAACCGCAACGGCGCGGGCCCGCTACGTCAACGACGGCAGCTATACGGACTGGGTTTCCACCTCTGTCCTGGCGCTGCCACCAGACGTGGTTGCTGCCGTCCAGGGGCAATACGACAACCTGGGCAATACGACTGGGGCCTTCGTGGGCATGATGGCTTCGGCGCCTGATGGCGATGACTCGTTTGCGGCGTCCTGGGACTGGATAGACGTCAACAGTAATGACGCACCCCCGCCGCCCCCGCCGCCAGACCCGTTCCGGGTCGAGGCGGAGACCTTCACCATCCTGAGCGGCTTTGTCGTGAAGAACAACGGCCAGGGCTCGGGCGACCAGTTCCTGCAGGCCGGCG
>NZ_LQBQ01000008.1 GCF_001507595.1 Ruegeria marisrubri | reverse complement strand
CTGCGCATCGCTCAGCCAGAAGAGATCAGTCATGTTCACCGCTCGGTTTTCGCACCGTGAATCACGCTGCCACGCGGAAATCAATGGGTCCTGACCCTAGACCGAATTGACTTCACCGCAAATACCTTGAAACTATTTGGATTGTCGCTTATGAAAGAGAGACTGATGCCTTGGAAACAAAGTCTGCTTCTTGACTGCTCCAATTGACGTTCGGATGTGGTTGCCTTCGCTGGTCGGGATCGAACTGATTCTGTCGGATCGATTTTCCTACACATCCGGAGATGTGCTTTGGGGTGCCGAATGACGCCTTCAGAGGACAGATATCTCGTCCCAGGTCTAGTGCGGGGACTGCGGCTCTTGAAGCTCTTTACTCCGGACCGACCGAAGATGCGGCTTTCGGAAATGGCCCACGCACTGAGCATCACCCGCTCGGCGACATTCCGTACCGCATATACCCTGACGGCGATGGGATGCCTGCTTTATGATGAGCGCTCACAGACTTATACTTTGGGACCGGGAGTTCTGGGCCTGACGTTTGGTTTCGTGGCCAGCCGCGAGGTCATCGACATAGCCCGAACAGAGTTGGAGCGCCTGCGTACAGAGCTTGGCTGGTCGGTTCATATGGGAACGCTGGACGGACCATCGGTACTCTACGTCTTTCGCGCCGCCGCTGGTGTGGGCGACACTTCTATCGTTCATGTTGGCCGGCGCCTGCCAGCGCGCAGCACGGCGATGGGGCGTGTGCTGCTTTCCGGTCTCGATAGGGAGCAACTCGTAGCACTCTACCGTCCCGATGCTCCCGGGGCGTCTTACGGCAAGGGCCCTGCGCTTCCTGAAATCTTGGCGCAGGCGGAAAATGATCGCGCCGCAGGGCTGGTCATCCACACGGGCGATTTCGAGGCCAAGATTGTGTCTGCTGCGGCGCCGATTCGCGATGTTTCCCGCGACATGGTGGCGGCGATCAACGTGACGCGGGCGAAGAGCCCAGAGGCACTGGCTGAGGTCGAAGGGGTGGTGCGAGGTAAGCTGCTGGAAACGGCGGATCGGATTTCGCGGCTACTGGGATTCGACCCCGAAGCCTAGCGCGAAGTCCGGTCTGTGTTTTGCCAGTAAAACGCTAGATTTCGGTGACTCGCGCTCTTGGTTAGGCATATCCCATAACGCAAACGAGATATCGCAATAGAGGAAACTAACATGAATATCCGTGCCGAAACCTCACCGCTCGCTGATGAGCTAAAAGTCAACACTGGTCGTTTTACGGACAAGCAGTTCGATTGGAACGCCTTCCCGTCAAATGATGGATTTGACGAACTGGCCCGGGCGCAGATGCGCTATATCGGTGCCGGCGGCTCACCTAAGGTTGGGGACACCTCCACCTTGCCGGCGGACAACTTCACCTTGTCATTGATCTACAAGGAACCAGGCCGATATGCTGCTTGCCACAGTCACGAGATCGAGGAGAGCTTCTTGATCATCGACGGCACATTGGTCGTTGGCTGGGAGAGAGACGGAGAGGTGGTCGAGGTCAATCTCGGCCCCAAGGACATGATCTTGAACGCGCGCGAAATCGGGCACGGGTTCCGTGTAGACGGGGTCGAACCAGTCATGATGTCGATTTCCGTCGACGTGGGCAAACCACTGCCGCCGGTCTATCACTACCACCCCAAGGAGCATCCGACGGAATTGGCCCGTACCTTCGGCGCTGTGCCTGGCAAGACACTAAAGTTCGACGCCACAGGCACGCACCCGCTCCAGCAACTGATGGCGAAATACGTCATCCGCCATGCCGAACAGCCGACGATTTGGGAAGAGGCCGGTTTCACCCGCAAGGTTTATGTGGGCGACGGCGGTCTGGAACATGACACGTGCCGTAAGGAGATGTGGGGCGTGCCGTCACGCGTCGGCCTCAAGCCATTCACCCGGAGCGTTGAGGACGCGTTCTTAGTGCTCGAAGGCTCGCTCACTGTGGGTTGGGAAGAGAATGGAAAGACTGTGGAGGTCGAGTTGGGCCCGCGCGACCTCGTGAAAACACCCGCCGGTCGGTCGCACTGGGTTCGCAATGACGGTGCCGGAGCGGCGACCGTCTGGCACGTGATTGGCACCGCCGAAGACGACGGCGTAGTTTACGAGGCCACCTGATCCCGTCTTCGTCGTCACCCTGCCGCTAACTTCCCTAGCCGCGGGTAAGCGGTCACAGTGAAGGCCGCAAGGGCCCGCTCCGTGACAAACGGGCGGGTCCTTATGCTGTCCGGTGGCTGCATTTGAAAAGGGCTCTGCCGGACTGTTGATAGGTGTTCGGCGCGCCTTCGGACTGGCGCGGAGGCTAATCTCTGAAACTCGGACGAGTCTCCAGCGCCAAAGAGATTTAAATGTGATTCGTTCTCAAGAGAGGTTCATTTTCGCGATTTTCGAGCCATGCGGCACTAACAAAAGGGGTCATCGATACCGCCCCCAGAACTTCACCAATGACGATTGGTGGTCGCCAAACGAACAACTCCTATTCCTCAAAGGAAAATGCCCCGCCCGCGCCGGCGGATGAACCTGCGCCGGAGCCGAAGTTGGCGGTCACCAACCAATTTTCCTTGACTCAATCGCACTCCCCGTGCAGGATCATTTTTGAACACTATGTTCTAATATGAACACCTTGATGATACGGAGACTGTCATGGACGCATTCAAAGACCGCTTGTCGCAGAGGGCGCACGACACCAGCCGGCCAGCCTTGGCACATCAATGCCGCGGACGGGAATTTGACGCCCATGAGGCGGCTCTGGCCAAGGCTTTGATGGAGATCTATGGCAACGGCGAGCACGACTTCGAAAAGGTCGCCTCCGAACTCAAGAAAAGGGGTGTGGTTGCGCCACGCTCAGGACGCACCGACTGGTCGCTCGAGTTGCTCCAGGTGGAACTGGCCGAGACAAACGCTCAACTCGACGCGGCATATGCGGAAAACGGTTATGGCGCTTGAGTTCCGCTCCGTCACTAAAACGTTCACGACGAATTCCGGCGACCTCCTGACTGCGGTCAAAGACGTGAACTTCGTGGTCAATGAGGGCGAGTTTGTCTCCGTCGTAGGCCCCTCGGGTTGCGGCAAGTCGACGATCTTGTCGATGACGGCCGGACTCTACCAGCCCACCCAGGGTGAGGTCTTGGTCTCGAAAGAACGCGTCACTGGACCAAACAGCCATGTGGGCTTCATGCTTCAGAAGGACCTGCTATTGCCGTGGCGCTCTATCGTCGCGAACATCGAATTTGGGCTGGAAGCGCGCGGCGTGGCCAAGGCCGAACGGCGCGAGAGGGCTCTGCGTGAACTGCGCCACTGCCACCTCAACGGCTTTGAGAACCAGTTTCCCTACCAGTTGTCAGGCGGGATGCGGCAACGCGCAGCTCTTGCAAGGACGCTCGCCATCGACCCTGAGATCATCCTTCTGGACGAGCCCTTCTCGGCACTCGATGCACAGACCAAACTGCTGCTGCAGAATTCGTTTGCTAAGACCATCTCCGAAACCGGCAAGACCACCCTGCTCATTACCCACGACTTGGCCGAGAGCGTGCTGATGTCGGACCGGATTATCGTGCTCAGCGAGCGTCCGGGAACCATCGTCGCCGAGATCAAGGTAGACTTGCCGCACCGCGATCAGCCGATAAAGCGCCGCATGATGCCCGAGGTCAGCGAATATGCCGCTCAGCTCTTTAAGCATCTGAAACTCGAAGAAAAGGCCGCCTGACAAAGGCAGCAATCAGGGAGACGAACATGAAGCATTTTATCTTGAAAACCTTGGCTTCGACCTTTGTGGCTTTGTCGGTCAGTGCCGCAGCTGCGCAGGAGAAGGTAACCTACCTTTTCCCCGCGCCTGACTTTCTGCCCGCTTTCGCGCCATTCCAACTTGCCAAGGGCAAGGGCTATTTCGAGGATGCCGGCCTTAAAGTCACCTTCCAGACCGGCAAGGGCGGTGCGGATGTCGCCACCCAAGTCGCCGTGGGCAACGCCGATCTCGGCGGTGGAATAGGTGATACGCCAATCATCGTCCGGGCCAACGGGCTCAACATCCGTGGCGTTGGCCTTTTGGGCGGACGCGGTCTAACCCAGATCGGTTGGCGCAAAGACAGCGGTATTTCGGGGGTAGAAGACTTCGCCGGCAAATCGTTTGGTGTACTCTCCTTCCAAGACACGACCTACTATAATCTCTTGGGCGTTCTCGCCTCTGTTGGGCTCACCAAAAACGACGTTGACATACAAGCCGTCGGCCCGGGCGGGATCATCCAGCTCATGATCTCTGGCGATCTCGACGGTTGCTCGTGCGTGCCTGAGTGGCTGGCCGCGATCGAGGGCGCTGGCGTTGCCATCGACCAAATGCCCGTCGATACTGTCTTCCCGGCCATGGCACAGGCGATAATCGCCTCCGATGAGACCATAGCTGAACGGCCCGATATGGTCGAAGGTTTCGTCAATGCAGTTATGAAGGCGATCCGGGACATCAAGGCCGATCCGGAGGCTGCGGCCGCCGAATACACCAAGCTCGTGCCGCAGCATGCCGGTAAGGAAGATGAAATAGCTGCTATTATGAAGGCTTACTCGAACCTCATCTACGCCGAGGGCGAGAACCAGAAACTTGGGACGTTCGATCCGGCGCGTATCGAAGCGGTCCAAGACTTCTATTTTGACAGCGGAATTGTGCAGACAGCCGTCCCGGTCGCCGACCTCTATACGAACGAGTTCATCAAATGACCGATGCAGTGACAGCTCAGACCAGCGCCCAGGCCTCCGCCCCCGCCAAATCGAAGGGGCTCAAATCGCAAACCGTCAAGCCGAAGGCCGATGCCATGCCAATCAACAACCCAGTATTCGCAAGCCTCGCGCTGTTTGCGGTTGTACTCGCGGCTTGGGAATTTCTACCACCTGCAATGGATGTGCCGCAGTTCATCATACCTACGCTCAGCCAGTGCATCACCGAATTGGGCCGAATGTGGCAATTCGAGGGGCTCTTGGGTCACTTCCTCTCTACAGCGCTCTTCACGCTTCTGGGGTTCGTGATCGGTAGCGCACTCGGGGCGGTCCTCGGCTATCTGCTGGGCATGTCGGAATTCTGGGAGAAGGTACTCTCGCCCTACATCCTTGCGCTGCAGATCGCACCAAAGGTCGCCTTCGCCCCACTCTTCATAATGTGGTTCGGCTACAACTCCTTGCCAAAGTTGCTGGTGACCGTGCTGATCGTGTTCTTTCCTGTGTTGGTCAACGTGTTGCAGGCAATGCGCACCGTCGACCGAGACCTCGTGAACTTGGCACGGGCCTACAACCTCTCCCGCCTGGGTATATTCTGGAAGGTCGAGATGCCGTCCACGCTGCCCAACCTGATGGCGGGCCTGCGCATCGCCTCTACCCTGGCAGTGATCGGCGTGACGGTGGGTGAGCTTGTGGGCGGCAACACCGGCCTCGGTTTCCTTATCTCGTTTGGCGGTGGGCAGGCAAATGCGGCGATGGTCTTCAACGCCATCATCCTGCTCACGCTGATTGGTATCGTGCTCTACGCTGTGCTGGTGAGGGTCGAGGCCCGTGTACTGCATTACCTGCCGCGCGCCGAACACTAAATTCAACGACTTAACGGAGAAAATCCCAATGGCTACTGTCGACAAGAAGGCGCTGATCGAGAAGCGCGTGAATGAAGGCCTCCGAGGCCAGTGGTACCCGGTCGCCAAGTCCGTCGAGATCAAGGGCACCAAACCATACGGTACACGACTCCTTGGTGAGAAGATCGTGCTTTGGCGGAACCGCGAAGGTCAGATCCAATGTATCGAGGATTTCTGTCCCCACCGCGGAGCGCCGCTTTCCTACGGTGAGATCCACGAAGGCAATATCGGCTGCCGCTACCACGGCGTGATCGTCGATGGCGAAGGCGTAGTGCAACGAGTTCCTGCAATGCCGGAATGCGCGCTCGAAGGGCGCAAGGCACTGAAGCACTTCCACGTGCAGGAGGCCTATGACGGCGTCTTTGTCTACGTCCCTTCGATCGACCAGCCGGAGCCGCCCGAACTGGTTTTGCCGAAGGAAATGGAAAGCGACAAATGGTCCGGCTTCCTCTGCACCTCTGTCTGGGAATCAAACTACCGCTACGCGCTCGACAATCTCGCTGACCCAATGCACGGTTGCTACCTGCATGCCGACAGCTTCACACTGGCCTATGGCTCCAAACAAGACTTGATGAAGCTAGACAAGACCGATGAGGGCTTCCGGATTGAGCGGGTGGCTCAGGCGGGCGAGAACTTCGACTGGACCGAGTTTGAGGTCCATCCGGGCAACATATTTTGCTACCTCGACATCCCGTACCCTCCCGCAGGCGGCCCCGGTGGTGTATTTCGGATCATCGGTTTTACCACGCCGATGGACGAACACACTACCAAGGTTTTCTTCTGGCGGATGCGCCAGGTCGAAGGGTTGGCGCGTGACAGCTGGCGCTTCCTCTACCGAGCGCAACTTGAAACGAACCACTGGAACGTGCTGGAGCAGGACCGTGTGATGCTCGAAGGCATGCCAGATGATGCCCGCAAGCGTGAGATGCTTTACCAACACGACCTGGGCGTCAGCCGGATCCGCCAGATCCTAACCCGGGCCGCAAAGGTTCAGGTCGAGGCCGAGCTGAAGGCCAACGCGCCGGTGGCCGCGGAATGACCCTAGCGGGCCGTCATATCCTGTTAACTGGCGCAGCGCGCGGCCTGGGGGCGAAAATCGCCCGCAGGCTGGCCGAATGCGATGCGCGGCTAATCCTCGCCGACATCGCCGAAGGGGAAGGCCATGCGACCGCCGAGGCCACGGGCGCACGCTTCGTCAAGGTCGACCTAGGTGATCCCGCCTCGATCAGCGCTTGTGCGGAGGCCGTTCGAGAAGAAACTGGCGGAACTCTGCACGGGCTGGTGAACAACGGCGCCATCGCGACTGGCATAGGCGGCATCGCCTATGACGCGATTGAGATCGAAAGCTGGGATCTTGTGCAGCGAGTGAATGTACGCGGCACTTGGCTGATGACACGGGCCTGCGCGCCCATGCTGATTGCCGCTGGCACGGGTCGGGTGGTCAACGTGGCCTCCGATACCGCACTCTGGGGCGCGCCGAATCTGTTGTCCTACGTCGCAAGTAAGGGCGCAGTGATCTCGATGACCCGCTCGCTGGCCCGCGAGCTGGGACCCGACCGCGTCGCCGTCACTGCCGTGGCCCCGGGGATTTTGACCACCGAAAGCACCGAATACGTGCCTGAGCAGCGTCACCAGCAGTACTCGCAAGGGCGCGCTGTCCCCGGACCGCAGGGTCCCGAGGAGATTACGGATTCCATCGCCTTCCTTCTCTCCGAAGGGGCACTTCCGCTCACCGGGCAGGTGCTACCACTGAACAATGGCTATGTCTTCGCATGACCGGCTTGATCGAACATCAAACCCACGGGCTGACCTGGGTGGAACGACCCGGCAATGGCCCTACGTTGGTGCTGCTTCACGGCATCGGCTCGAACGCCACGTCCTTCAAGCCGCTGCTTGCACACCTGCCGGTCAGCGCCCGTGTGGTCGCTTGGAACGCGCCGGGTTATTGTGGCTCGGTGCCTCTGCCACAAGACTGGCCAGTGGCACAGGACTACGCTGCCGCGCTTGGCCAACTGGTCGACAATCTGGGCATTCAGACTTTCGCGCTACTCGGCCATTCGCTTGGTGCTCTGGTAGGGGCCGCCTATGCTGCCAACCATGCCGACCGGGTGTCCCGCCTCTGGCTGGCGTCGCCCGCGCTCGGCCACGGTGTGCCGCAGGGTGGACAGCTAAGCATAGCCGCCAAGACACGGATCGACGATCTCTCGCGACTTGGAGCGGAGGGCTTTGCCGAGGCCCGAGCTTCCAACCTATTGCATGCGCCCGAAGATTATCCAGAAGTGCTGGCGCTCGTGCGGAAGGCGATGGCGCGTGTCACACTTCCCGGTTACGCGCAGGCTGCACGGATGCTGGCCTCCGGCCGTCTTCTGGACGATGCCGAACGTCTCGCTGTTCCCACCGATGTTATCGTCGGCGCGATGGACTGTGTGACCCCGCCTGAGGGAGCCCGCCGCGTATACGAAATCTTGCACACCACTGCTCGCGGCCAGTTCACCGAATTGCCCTTCGCCGGGCACGCAATTTACCAGCAGTCGCCGAGGCGATTTGCCGAAGCAATGCATGCGGTCGCCACGTCCGTCGCGTGAGACCGCCATTCAGGAGGAACCGATGACAGAGACGATCAGAACAGGTTCGCTGCGCGGCATCATGATGCGCGGCCCCGGTTTGCCCGCTACACTGCCCTTCTACGAGGACATGTGGGGTTTGCGCCTAGCTCATCAGACAGACGACTGTGCACTTCTACGCGGTACGGGCGAGGAAGCTTTCCTCTACGGCCTCAAAGAAGGCCCGGTCTTCGGGATAGAGTATGTGCATTTTGCCATGCCTGATCGTGCTGCGATGGACGCGCTCCATGCCCAATGCCTCGCTCGCGGCGCCATCGTTCTTGGCAAACCGGCGGAATTCGGTGACTGGGCCGGCGGCTATGGGTTCGAGATTCTTGATCCGGACAATCGCCGGCTCCGCTTCCGCACCGACGCCCTACGCCATGATGAGGAGACCGAATGGGCCAAGCCCCGCAAGGTCAGCCACGTGGTGCTAAACTCGCCCGACATGGAAGGTACGCAGGAATTCTACGAGCACGTTCTGGGATTCCGCGTCTCTGACTACTCCGCCGACCAGATGGTGTTCTTGCGCTGCAACACAGATCATCACTCGATTGCACTTGTTCGCGGTAACTATGCCAGCGTAAACCACGTTGCCTTCGAGATGCCCACTCTTGACGAATTCATGCGCGGCATTGGCCGGATGAAGCAAAAGGGCCACGTGCCTTCCTGGGGGCCCGGCCGCCATGGACCCGGCAACAACCCGTTTGCCTATTTCGTCTCGCCGTCTGGCTTCGTGATTGAGTTCACATCCGAGCTTCAACAGATCAACGAGGATAGCCACGAAGCCAAGGTCTGGTCCCGCACTGATCCAGAGGCAATGGACCGCTGGATGACAGCCGGACCGCCGACGCCCGCGCAGCGCGCGGTTATGCAGGGCCGCCCTGATCCCGGTTTCCCCGAACTGCGCGCGCAAGCGCTTGGGGCGTCGTGATGGCTTACGATTACAATGGAGCAGTTGCGGTCGTGACCGGTGGGTCTTCCGGCGTCGGCCTCGCTGCGGTCCGGTTGTTGCTTGAATCCGGAGCGCGCGTGGCATTCTGTGCCCGGAACGAGGGTCGCTTGAACGACGTAACACAGGTACTTGCCCGCGACTTTGGCGAACAGAACGTGATGAGCATGGCCCTTTCGGTACTGGATGAAGTACACGTTGATGGCTTCGCCGATGCGGTCAGAGACCGCTGGAATCGCTGCGATTTGCTGGTAAACAACGCCGGGCAAGGCCGCATCTCTACCTTCGCGGACACGACCAACGATGACTGGCGGGCGGAATACGAACTCAAGCTCTTCAGCCAGATCCTGCCTACCCGTGCATTTCTGCCTATGCTGCGCGTATCCAAAGGCGCCATCGTCGCCGTCAACTCGCTGCTAGCCTATCAACCCGAACCACACATGGTCTGCACCTCCTCGGCACGGGCCGGCGTGCAGAACCTTTTGAAGTCACTCAGTGTCGAGTTCGCGCCCGAAGTACGCGTGAATTCCGTGCTCCTTGGCCTCATCGGTTCCGGTCAATGGTCACGCCGCTTCGCGGAACGTGAGGATCAAAGCGTCAGCCGCGAGGAGTGGTACGGCGAACTGGCGAGGAAAAAGGGCATCCCACTTGGCCGTCTCGGCGACGCACAGGAAGCGGCGCATGCCATCGCCTTCTTGGGCTCCAAGTCAGCCAGCTATATCACCGGCGCGCAGCTTGAGGTCTCTGGGGGCTTGGCGCGACACATATGAGGTTAGGAAACATGAAACACGAAGCCATCCAGCAGGCCGGAACCGTCGGCGATTTCATCGCGCGCTATCTGGCCGAAATCGGGGTCACAACCATCTTCGGTGTTATCTCGATTCACAACATGCCCATCCTTGACGCGATCGCGCGACAGGGCCGCATCCGCTTTGTCCCTGCCCGGGGTGAGGCGGGCGCTATGAACATGGCTGATGCGTATGCCCGCGTCTCCGGTCATCTGGGCGTCTGCATTACCTCTACCGGCACAGCTGCGGGCAACGCCGCCGGTGCGCAGGCGGAGGCGTTAACCGCCGGCAGCCCGGTTCTCCATATCACGAGCCAAGTCGATCTTGCCTATGCTGACCGCGACCGCGCTGCGATCCATGACGTGCCGCGTCAGCCGGAAATGCTTCGCGGGGTGTCGAAGGCGGTTTACCGGATGTGGGATGCGAACGGCGCCATCGGTGTGCTGACCGCCGCTGTCTCATCCGCACGGTCAGCTCCGTCGGGGCCGGTAAGCCTGGAAATCCCGGTCGATGTTCAGCGCAGTTCGGCTCGCACCGTCCAGAACATACACGAACCACAAGCGCAACGTCCGCGCGCCTGCGACGCAGTGATTGACGAGATCGCTGCTATGCTGAAGGATGCCAAGCGCCCATTGCTCTGGCTCGGCGGCGGCGCCCGTGACGCCCAAGCCGAAGCCACGGAACTAATGCGTCGCGGCATGGGAGTCGTCACCTCGACCAATGGCCGAGCGGTCGTGTCAGAGGAGGAATCAGCCTCCCTCGGTGCCTTTAATATGACACCCGAGGCGGCTGCTTTCTATGATACGTGCGATCTGATGCTCGTTGTAGGATCGCGACTCCGCGGCAACGAGACCCGCAACAACCAGATGCCGCTTCCACGCCCGCTGATCCAGATCGATGCCGATGCGGGTCAGGGCGGCCGAAACTATGCCGTCGACGTCTTCGCTCACGGCGACGCATCCGACACTCTGCGGCGCTTGCTCGACCGGCTGCCGGAAAAGCTGGAAACAGACCCAAACCTCGCTTTTGATATCGCCCGCACCCGCACCACGGCGGAAGGCCAGATGCGCGACAAGCTCGGTCCCTATCGGGTCATCGCTGATGCGATCAACGAAAAGGTGGCGGAAGGAAACCACATTTGGGTCCGCGACGTGACCATCTCGAACTCGACGTTCGGTAACCGTTATGTCCGGCTGACTGATCCGCGCCAAGGCGTTCACGCGTTGGGTGGCGGGATTGGACAGGGCATCGCAATGGGCATCGGCGCCGCGCTCGCGGCAAGCGGGGCAAAGGCAATCACGCTTTTGGGAGACGGCGGCACGATGCTGGGTCTCGCAGAGGCGATCACGGCGGTCGACGAGCATGCCCCCCTCATTTACGTGCTGATGAACGACACCTGCTATGGCGTGATCCGAAACATTCAGGACGTACAGTATGAGAGCCGCAGGCACTATTCGACCGTTGCCGTTCCGGATTTCGAAACCTTCTGCGCCTCGATCGGTCTCCCGCACCGCAAGGTCTCGGATGTGGAGGCCTTCGCAGGCGTACTGGAGGCCGCCGTGGCTGCCGACGGTCCGCAGCTGATCGAGGTCGACATGAACGCCATCGGTCCCTTTGCCGAAGTCTTCGCCGGCCCGCCCGCCGGTGCGGCAGGCAAGACGGAGTGAGGCGATGCATCTGGGATTAATCGGAAACGGAAACATCGCACGGGGTGTGCTGGCTGGGCTCAGCGAGCCAGGTGCCCCGCGCGTCGAAAGGATCACAATTCAGGTCTTGCCGGGACAGGCGGACGCGGCGCTGAAAGCACTGCCGGCGGACCTCCGCGCGGCATTCGACGAAATCAAAATTGTCGACACACTCGACGGTTTGCTCGCGGCATCGCCGGAGCTTGTAGCCGAATGCGCCGGACAGGCGGCGGTACGCGAAACCGTCCCGGCGCTGCTGCGTGCCGGGATCGACACAATCGTGGTCTCCATCGGTGCTCTGTCCGACGCGGCGCTGCATCACGACCTTTGCGACTCCGCCGTGGATGGCGGCGCGAAGCTGATCCTTCCGCCGGGCGCGGTCGGCGGCATCGACATCATTAACGCCTTGCGGATCGGCGGCGATATCGTGCTGCGGTACAGCGGGACCAAGCCGCCCGGCGCCTGGACGGGTACCCCTGCCGAGGAACGGCTGGAACTGGCCACCATGGACCGCGCTGCGACGTTCTTCACTGGCACGGCGCGCGATGCGTCCGCCCAATACCCCAAGAACGCCAATGTCGCCGCTACCCTTGCGCTCGCCGGTGCGGGGTTCGAGGCAACGGCGGTGGACCTTGTCGCCGATCCCGCCGCTCCCGGCAACGTGCACGAGTTCACGGCAGAGGCCGAAACGGCCACGGTCACGGTCCGCATCGTGAACCGTCCTTCAGCCGGTAATGCCAAGACCTCGCAGGTGACGATCTATTCGGTTCTGCGGGCTATCCGAAACCAGACCGGACCATTGGTGATCTGACATGGACACGAGAACCGATATCATGCCCGACGGGCAACTCTATCTCGGGGGCGAATGGCGCGAGGGGACGGGCGCAGAAATCTTGTCCCACTTTCCTGCCGATGGCGCGCTGAACAGGCGCTTGGCCGGTGCCTCCGCCGCTGATGGCGAAGAGGCGATCGCCCGCGCCACGGCGGCACAGGCCGACCCGACTTGGCGGGATCTGCTGCCGCACCAGCGTGCCCGCCACCTGCACGCAATCGCCGACGGGATCGAAAGAAATGCAAGCCGCATCGCCGAAATCCAGTCCCGGGATACCGGCAAGACTCTGCGCGAGACCGGCGCGCTGGCGGCCTCGGCCGCGGGAACCTTTCGTTACTTTGCATCCGTCTGCGAAACAATGGACGACGAACTAACCCTGCAGCGCGGGTCAGCGCTGACCATGTCCGTGCACGAACCGCTGGGTGTGGTGGCTGCAATCACGCCTTGGAACTCGCCTATTGCATCAGATGCGCAGAAGGTTGCGCCCGCGCTAGCCGCCGGCAATGCGGTAGTGCTGAAGCCCGCCTCTTGGTCGCCGCTTACCGCGCTGGAACTTGCACGGATCGTCGACGAGGCGGGGCTGCCCAAGGGGCTCTTCTCGGTCCTGCCCGGCTCGGGGCGCGAAATCGGGAATCTGCTGGTGGAACATCCTGAAATCGCCAAGGTCAGTTTCACCGGCGGAACGTCGACCGGACGTGCGTTGGCCCGAAAGGCAGCGGACAAACTGATGCCGGTTAGCCTTGAACTGGGCGGCAAGTCACCCACAATCGTTTTCGACGACGCCGACATAGATGTTGCGATCTCCGGCATCCTCTTCGGCATCTTCTCATCTACCGGGCAGAGCTGCATTGCCGGATCGCGGCTCTTTGTTCAATCCGGAATCTACGCGGAGTTCGTCGATCGCCTTGTAGCCGCAACACGACGGCTGAAGATTGGTCACCCGTTCGAGAACGAGACCCAGATCGGTCCAATGATTCACCCCGATCACCGCGCGGAGGTTATGACGCATGTCGCCCAAGCACTGGAGGACGGAGCGGAGTTGTTGACCGGAGGAAATGCTCCAGACGGGCCGGAGTACTCGCGTGGCAACTACTATGAACCCACAATCCTCGCCGGCTTGGCCAACACCGCCCGCCTCTGCCGCGAGGAGATCTTCGGGCCGGTGCTCGCCGTTCTGTCCTTCGAGGATGAGGCTGACGTGATTGCGCAGTCGAATGACAACGACTACGGCCTAGCCTGCGGTCTGTGGACCCGCGACTTCCCGAAGGCTTGGCGCGTGGGTCGGGCTATCCGGGCAGGCACCGTCTGGATCAATACCTATAAGCAATTCTCAATCTCTACTCCCTTTGGTGGGGACGGCGCCAGCGGAATCGGGCGCGAGAAGGGCCGCCAAGGGCTGCGCGCTTATCAGAGCCAGAAGAGCTTCTACACCGATCTTTCCGGAGCCCCACATCCTTGGGCCGCCAACACACTGGAGGGCTCGACATGACAAATGGACAGGTCGTCATAGTAGGCGCCGGCCCTTCCGGCTGCTATCTCGCTCAGGCTCTGCTCAAGGCGTGCCCTGAGCTTCAGGTCGACCTGATTGATCGCCTTCCCGTGCCATACGGTCTCGTCCGCTATGGTGTGGCGGCTGACCACCAAGGAACGAAAGGGGTAACTCGCCAGTTCGCCCGCATTTTCGAACGACAAGGTGCGCGGTTCTTCGGTAATGTCGAGATCGGAAAATGCGTGACGCTCGACGATCTCCGCAGCGCTTATGACGCAGTGGTTCTGGCGGCGGGGCTTTCGAAGGATCGCAAACTTGGTATCCCCGGCGACAGAATACCCGGCATTTTCGGCGCCGGAAACGTCACTCGTGCGCTCTACGACCATCCGGATGCCGAAAATCTACCGTCGCTTGGCAGCCGTCCACTCATCATCGGGAATGGCAATGTCGCCATCGATCTTCTGCGTCTCCTCGCCAAGAGCACTGAGGAGATGGAAGGCTCCGATCTCGGTCAGGCCGCGACCGACTGGCTGGCGACGAGCGGGATCGAAGAGATAACAATTACCGGGCGCTCACCCGCTGCGCGCGCCAAGTTTGACGTAGTGATGATTAAGGAACTGGCCAAGCTCGCTGGCGTGACCATTCGTGTCGTCGGGGCGGGAACGAGCGACGACCCTGACGAGCAAAAGAAGATCGACGCGGTGGAGGCACTCGACGGACTCTCTACTGGTCCACGTCGGATCACCTTTCGCTTCGGTATGACTCCTGCCGCGGTAGATGGCGAAACTTGGGTGAAAGCAGTAACATTCAAAACCACCGAAGGGATCGAGAGTATAGCCTGCACCTCTGTCTTGACAGCCATTGGTTTCGACCCGGCAGGTGATCTGCCGCGTGCCGAGCTCATCGCTGCGGCGTCCGATGCCGAAGCAGGCGCACTGGCACCTGGTCTCTACGCTACTGGCTGGTTCCGGCGTGGTCCTCGCGGAACAATCCCCGAAAATCGCACCGACGCTCAGGCGCTCGCCGCGCGAATCCTCAAGGATCTGAATGCCGCAGACGCAAACGCGAACAAACTGGGCCCGACGATCTTTCAGAACTTGCCCGACCTTACCGACTATTCCGGTTGGAGCCGCATCGACGCGGCCGAGACCGCCGATCCGCCTCCCGGCCGCTGCCGGGTCAAGATTGCCACCCGCGAGGCCATGCTGACCCTCGCCAGTGAAAAGGAGACGAAGCCATGAACATCACAGTGCTGTTCGGAACAGAGACCGGAAATGCCGAAATGCTGGCCGAGGACATCGCGGCCGAACTGGAGGCAGATTACGAGACTGAGGTGATCAACCTCTCCGATTTTGACCCATCCGACTTCTCGGCGGAGAATCTTTACTTGATGGTCTGCTCTACCTACGGCGACGGAGAGTTGCCGGCATCCGCACAGCCTTTTGCAGAGGCAATGGCGGCACAAGCACCGGAGCTTGCCGGCATTCATTTCGCAATCTTCGGTATGGGAGACCGCGAGTATGAAGACACATTCAACGGTGGGCCGATCAGGTTGGCCGAGCTGATGTTGAAGCACGGCGCAGTCCAGATCGGCGATCGAATCGCGCATGACGCTTCCGGCGGCGACATGGCCGAAGATATCGCATTGCCTTGGGCGCGAGAGGTCATCGATCAGGCCGAAGACGCGCTGGGAGAGGCGGCGTGATCCCGGCCGCTGATATTCGCGCACGGCTCGCACAACCGTGGCGACATGGGGAGCATGCGGACTTCACTGGCATGACTTGTGACGGCCTGCTGGATCTTCGCGACATGGCGCTTGCTGGAGTTGATTTCACTGGGGCACACTTCCCAAATGGGATCGATGCACGCGGCGCATGTTTCAACGGGCTCTCCTGGTTCGGCGAAGTCTCGTTCGGCGGCCCAGCAAGGTTCGACAATGCGATGTTCACAAACGACGCGCGGTTCGAGGGCGCAGATTTTACCGCCGTTGCCGCGTTTACGGGTGCTATCTTCTGCGGAATCGGTCGTTTCGATGCTGCTGAGTTCGCCGATGGTGCTGATTTCGCCCGCACTACTTGCTACGGCAACTTTTCGCTTCAGTCGGTGACTGCACGCGGTGCAGTCAGTTTTCGTGACGGCGAATGGCTGGGCGGGCTCTGGTGCGACGACGCCCGCTTGCCTGAAGATATCGATCTCGCAGAAACTCAGGTACATGGGCGGCTCTGGCTCAAGGGTGCGCTGCGAGGTAATGCTGCACTGCAAGCCGGAGCGTTCGGGATGTCTTTTGGGTACACCTACATTTGATCCGCGGCCCAGCCGCGGAAGCCGATTCCTTCAGAAATCTCCTGCGCCGCCGACTTAAGCGCGGACGCGATGCGTTCAGCATTCTCACTTGGCGTGGCGAATAGGCTCGCATGGCCAGTCACGTTAATTGCCGCGACGGCCTCGCCGCGATGATCATAGACAGGAGCGGCAGCTGACCCGATCTCTGGTTCGAAATTTGCGACGCTCCAAGAATATCCCCGTGAGCGGTCGTCCTCTAGTTGTTTCGCGAGGTCTTCGAGCGTCGTACGCGTTTTTTCTGTGAAGGCCTCAAGTGGTGTGCTTCTATAAAGTTCAACAAGCTCCTCGCGCGACAGTTCCGACAATAATATGCGGCCGATTGTTGTCGCATGCGCCGCCAGTCGGGTTCCCTCGCGCACCGTGCTCGCCAGATGTGAAACCGGTGTTTCGCGTGCGAGATAGACGATCTCTCGTCCCTCGCGGACGCCCAAATGAGCCGACAGGTTAAGCTTGTCGACTAACATCTTTAGCACCGGCCGAGCGACTTGAATGATACCACGTTCGTTTAGCGCTTCCGAGGCGAGAGAAATGAGTCCTGTTCCCAACCGGTATCCGCCTTCATCTGGTAGTGTCTCGATGATCCGTTCTTTCTCCAGCGTTGCAAGAAGTCGGATCAGCGTCGTTCGGTTGATTCCGATAGCTTTTGCGGTCCGGCTGGAGTTGCGGCACCGATTCCCTGCCGCTATGTGGCGAAGAACTGCCAATGCTCTTATCACTGGTTGCACGAGATAGTCGGGCGACTTGCGGTCGATTTCAGAATCTTTGGCCATAATCACTACCAGTGCGCTCGATCATATATGAACATTTTATCCAATTGTGAACCAAGCACAAGTGGGCGACTGCACCTATTGTTCTGTGGACCCAATCACGGACACCGATGATCGGTGCAGTGTCGATCCGCGTTCACGGATTTCGCCATCTGCTTCACTTTCTCACTGTAGCTCTCGACTGGATAGGCTGGCGCCGGGTTCCCGTCGATGCATTCCTGGAAGGCGTAGATCTGACCTATTGGTTTCACTTGGAGCCGCTCAGCCCGGTGCCACTGCTGAACGGAATTCAGCTGTTGCGCGATCTCTCCCGCGATCATGGCTCCGACGTTGGGTCCAGCATCGTCAGTCAGGGGACCGTTGCGGAACTGGCCTTCATCGGTGGTGTCGCGCTCGGCAGCCGCACTCCGACCGAGGCGCTGCAGCGCGTGAGTTTTGCGCTGCCGCTTCATTCTTCGCATGAACAGATTCTGGTCGAACAACAAGACGACCATCTGGTCGTGGAACAAAACCTCCACTTGAATGTTGACGCTGAAAGCCTTCACGCCGTTCAGGTCATGTTCTTTTCGCTGATTCAGCAATTGTGCAGGTTCACGGCAATGCGGCCACCGTTTTTCTCAAGAATCGAGGCTGTGCCTCATCCTGTGACCGGCCTGGGTGATATAGAGGAGTTGTTCGACGCCCAGGTCGTGCCGTCCAAAAGGCCAAGCGGGCGCCTTTGGATCAGAGACGAAGTAGCGAGAAATCCGTTCCGCATCGTCGCCCGTGACCGCTCGCGGACCGTCGACATCCGCAGCATCCCGCCCTTGGCCGGATCCGTTCGTCCCCTGATGGACGCCATGCTGCACGACAGCGCCCCGACCATTGCCAGGGTTGCCCGGGCCGGAGGCATGACAGTTCGCACAATGCAACGGCGCCTGTCACAGGAAGGGACATCGTTTTCCGACCAACTCGACCTCGTGCGCCGCAGGTTGGCGCTTCAATTGATCGGGAGAGAAGATTCCGGTCTGTCAGAAATCACGGATCGTCTTGGTTATTCCTCCTCGCCGGCACTTGTCCGTGCCGTCCGCCGCCTGACCGGCACAACGCCAATGCAGCTGAAGCGGTGGAGCCAATGATCTGCGGCAAACCCTGAAACACCTACATTGCGGTGCTAAATCTGGCTCCATCGGACAACTAGTGGTGCCCAGATGATATGCTCATGCGGGCCGGCTCGTCGCTTTCCAGATCGCGGAATAATTATGGTCAAAACCCAACCGTCCCCGAAAGCGGAGTGTGTTAATATGCGCGCGTGGGAAAGACACGCGGAACTGACCGGCGCGTTCAAGATTTGGTTGCGAGCTGTAGGTCTCTGTCGGCGCTAGAGCCGGTATCTCGGAATGGTCACTTGTTTGCCGCGTTGCCACACAAGCAATTCAGGGGGGAATCGATATGAGTATCAAGACACCAAGTGAACTCAGAGAACTGGTACGTGGTGACGTGATCGTCGAGGGCGACTCCGGTTACGAGGAAGCCCGCTCCGTCCACAACGGCATGATCGACAAGCACCCGGCAGCGATTGTCAGGGTCATGAATGCCGGGGACGTGATGACCACTATTAACTACGCCCGGGATAACGGCCTGGAATTGTCGGTCCGGGGCGGTGGTCACAGCGGTCCCGGGTTTGGCACAAACGATGGCGGAGTTGTAATTGACTTCTCGCAGATGCGAGGTGTCCGTGTTGATCCCGCTTCAAGAACGGCAAGAGCCGAGGGTGGCACCACTTGGGGCGACTTCAACGCAGCTACTCATGCCTTTGGCTTAGCCACCACCGGCGGCATAATTTCAACGACCGGCATTGCTGGCCTCACGCTCGGCGGCGGAATTGGATACCTGACACGCGGGGTCGGATTGTCGCTGGACAACCTGGTATCTGCGGATGTTGTGACCGCCGATGGCAAGATGGTGTTCGCAAGCGAGAATGAGAACGCTGACTTGTTCTGGGCAATTCGCGGGGGCGGAGGAAACTTCGGCGTGTGCACCTCCTTGGAATACAAGCTGCACCCCGTACAAAACGTGTATTGGGGCCCGATGTTTTACGAGGTCGAAGAAGCGGAGAATATCTTCAAGTTCTATCGGGAATACATCAAGGATGCACCGGAAGAGATGGGCGCTTTTCCAGCATTCCAGATCGCTCCGCCATTGCCCTTCATTCCTGAAGACAGGCACGGCGACATGTTTGTCGCTATTGTTGCCTGTTGGTCTGGTGATCCCGCGGAAGGGGAACGCCAGTTCAAGGCTTTCCATGAAGTTGCGGAGGTCAAGGCCGAGATGGTGGGACCAGTACCCTATCCGGCAATTAACGCGGCATTCGACGGTCTCTTCCCAACGGGAATCCGCCAGTATTGGAAAGGCAACTTCGTCAAGGAACTGACAGACGAAGCCATCGCGGCACACGTCGAACACGGCCCAAATGCGCCGAACGCGAGCTCAACCATGCACCTTTACCCCATTAACGGAGCCTGTCATCGGGTTGCATCAGATGCCACCGCGTTTGGCCATCGCGATTCAAACTTCTCGATGGTTGTCATTGCTGCATCGCCCGATCCCGCCGACGACGAGATCAATACAAAATGGGTCCGCGACTACTCGGACGCACTGGCCCCACACTCGGAGGCCGGTGGCTACATTAACTTCATGGACGATGACGACACGGACCGCGTCCGGGCAAACTATGGTGACAACTACGACAGGCTCTTTAGTATCAAGCGAACCTATGACCCGGACAACCTCTTCAGGGTCAATCAAAACATCGCGCCCTGACCTTCTAGCGGCCCACCTTTAACTGTTCTCGATTCCCGACTGGAGCGGTGGACCATGTCGGCTGGAGAGGCTGAGCAAATCCTGCGCATCAACAACGGCCTGGAGTTCACAGGAGCCGCACACAGCGCCGGTAGAAGGGTTCGGCATGTGGAGAGTGATTAAGGTAACCAACGGCGCTGTACGACGCACCAATAGAGCATTCTCGCGACACAAGCCTCTCCAGACTTGAAAACGTGATGCGTGCTTGAGTGAATCGGTGTCCCCTCGCATGATGGAACTATGGGCGACGCTGTTGAAAGCTGGCTGCAAAACTTGGGCCTGCAACAATATTCTGATGTGTTTCGTGAGAATGACGTCGATCTGCGGGTCTTGCCTCATCTTACGGAAGATGACCTGAAAGAACTTGGGGTCAGCCTGGGTCATAGACGCATCTTGCTGGCAGCAATTGATGAGGTGGTGTCCTCGGACCAAGCCGGTCGTACGGAACCTCCGGCAGAGCAACCAAAGCCGGCGCGTGCTGCCGAGCGGCGTCATCTTACGGCACTCTTTACCGACTTGGTCGGATACACGGAAATGACCAACCGTTTTGGCGCCGAAGAGATGCGCAGCTTACTTCAAAGCTATCAAGATGCGGTTGCTGCTGAAGTTTCTCGATTTGGTGGCAATGTTGATTTCTGCTGAGAAGTGACCCGGTATTTTCACCGAGAACTGACCCACCTTTGTTTATGTCTCATCGGTTATGTTGTGGTCAATGCGGGTGCCT
>NZ_LQBQ01000007.1 GCF_001507595.1 Ruegeria marisrubri | reverse complement strand
CAACCCGTTACGACAGATGCCCAAAGGTCTTCCTGTCAGCCATAGCTCTCGCAGCTCTTGTCATCTACTGGCTTTGATAGACAATGAGTCCTGACCCTAGGCCTTCAATCAAACCGGGAATGGCTCGAGTGTTACGAACTGAAGGCCAGTATTTGGTACGACATCGCGGTCGAGAACATGCAGCTGCTTCTTGAATGCTCGGCCACATGGTTATGCGAGAATGGAAAATCATCGAAATGCTTAGAACAACAAGCCTCTTTCCCATTGCGCAGGCACCACAACATGTGGAGGTAACTTTCTACGCAGATCACCATGGATTGCCACGGATGTAAGGATCGTTAGAGCCTCGGCCTGCCAGCGATGACTACGGATCATTCTCAACTTTCGCTGTCGTCGTCCTCGAATTCCTCAAGATACGACCTGAGTTTTGTCACAGCCCGATACAACGACACTCTTTCCTTTTCACTGAGCACCCGCAGGACATCCGCCTGCTTCTTTCTAGCAATCACGATAACCTTATCATGAAGTACTTGGCCGTTTGGTCGTATTGTGCAGGCAATCTTCTTCTTGGCATGTTCACTCTCGGGGTGAATCTGGATCAAGTCGCGTTGTTCCAGCAGTCGTATCGTCCGACTTACCAGCGCTTTGTCCGAGGTCGACTGTGCGACGAGTTCTCCAAAAGGAAGAGTGTTGGCATGAGCGATCAGTGACAAGACCCGCCATTCAGACACCGACAGGTCAAATTCGTTGGCGTAGCTCAGTGTCACCTTCCGCCGCAGTAGGCTCATCAGTGCGCTGAGCTGTGTTGTGATGAAGTCGTGGACTTCCAATTCGGCCCCGTCCCGCGGGAGATCCGACCACGGACAAATCGTGTCATGCTCCGAATCATTCATGTTCCCGAATCTTTCCTTCGCGACTGCCGCAGAAACCGACGTTCTCATTGGCTTCCTTTCTTTTCAAGCACTTGCAGCCCTCCCCAGCGGTCAAGCATTTATGTTGACAGAACAACAAAATATGGTCAACGTAAATATATATTGATTAGTCAACAAAACCTGATCACCCCCGTCGCGAACTAGAGACTTTCCGATGGACGCAATGGCAAAGGAACGCCGATGAACGCATTCGCCCCCGGACTCCCGACCCCCCAGGTGACGTCGCAAGAAAAAGCGTTGGGTCGCGCGACATATGCTGGCGACCTCAAAATCGCGGGAATGCTACACGCCAAGCTTTTGCGCAGCCCGCACGCCCATGCACGGATCCTTAACGTCGATGTGTCGCGCGCAATTGCGCTACCAGGCGTCCGAGCCGTTTTCACCGGGGACGACGTTCCGCAACGCGCTTGGGGAGTGAAGCACAAACAACAGCATGTCCTTGCGCGGGAGGTCGTTCGGTTCGTAGGCGAAGAAATTGCGGCGGTTGTCGCCATAGACGAAGATACTGCCGAAGAGGCACTAGACCTGATCCGCGTCGAGTACGAACCGCTGCCGGCTCTGATCGATCCTTCGCAAGCATTGGAGCCGAACGCAGTAAAGGTGCACCCCGGCGGCAATCTGGCCGACGAAATCGGGATCGTGCGTGGAGACGTCGACTCCGCTTTTGCCGAGGCCGACATCGTGCACGAAGAGACCTACACCACTCATTCGCAATATCCCGGTTACATGGAGCCGATGGCTACGCTCGCGACGACCGATGGCAGTGGCAAGCTGACAGTATGGACCGCGACCCAATCGGTGTTCCTAGCCCGCCAACGGCTCGCAGAGGCGCTGGATCGTCCGGTTTCCACAGTGCGGGTGGTCCAGCCGACGGTGGGCGGCGGTTTCGGCGGCAAGATCATCGAAGAGCGTAGCAGCGTCATCGCCGGATTTCTGGCCGCCGCAACAGATCGTCCTGTAAGGCTGTGTCTCAGCCGCATCGACGACATGCTTTCGGGCGCGTTCAGTGTGCCAATGAAAATCCGCCTCAAAATGGGGATGACCCGCGACGGCAGAATTACGGCCAAGGACGTAAGCATCCGAGCTGACTGTGGTGCCTATGCCGGCCTAGCCCCCGAAGTTATGCTGGTGACCGCGATGCGCAGCGATAACATGCAGCGGCTGGAGCACACGCGGTCGCACGCGCAATTGGTCTACACACACACAATGCCGCGCGGCGCCTTTCGCGGGTTTGGCGGGACGCAGATGGCATTCGCGCTCAACAGTCACCTTACAGCAATGGCGGATTTAGCCGGGATCGACCCAATCGAGTTGCACAGGCAGAACGCGATACGAACTGGCGACCTGAGCATCCACGGTTGGAAGATCGGCAGTTGTGGTCTGCCGGAATGCTTGAACCAGATCGAAGGCGCCATCGGCTGGACGGAGAAACGCTCCCGGCCAAAACAGCGCGGAGTGCTACGACGGGGCATCGGGATGGCAGCCGCGATGCATGTGAGCGGGAACCGCACCATGGGGAATTGGGACGGCTCCACCATTGTGTTAAAAGTTAACGAAGACGGTCGAGTAGTAGTCCTCACGTCGGAAGCGGATGTGGGTCAAGGCTCCAACACGATGCTGAGCCAGATCTGCGCCCACGAACTTGGCGTGCCTCTGTCGCATGTCAGCGTGCAGACACCCGATACCGACTTCACGCCTTACTGCCTGGGCTCCATCGCGTCGCGTGTGACGATCAACGCCGGGAAAGCCATGATTAAGGCAGCTCGAGAAGCGCGAGAGACAATCCTCGCCGCGGCCGCTGAAAAGTTGGGTTGCGACGCCATCGACCTAACCATCGAAGATGGAGTGGTGCAGTCGACGAGCAATGCCAACCATTTCGCAAAGCTGCCCGATATCTGCCGTTATCACATTTTCCGGCATGGTGGAGAAGGAATTCATATCAAGGCGACCCATGATCCAGACACGGTGATGATGGATGGGGACCACTACGGAAACATCGCGCCAGCCTATTCCTTTGCCGCTCAGGCTGTGGAGGTCGAGGTGGATACCGAAACTGGGCAAGTGCGACTGATCGAGAGCTGGCTTTCAGACGACTGCGGCAAGGCGATCAATCCTCTGGCTGTCCACGGCCAATCCAATGGTGCAGCTGTACAGGCTATCGGATGGACGCTTTGCGAAGAGCTTCAGTTCGAAGAGGGTCGGCTGATGAACGGCAATCTCGCCGACTACACTATGCCAACCGCCGACTCGGTGCCGGAGATGCACAGCTCAATCGTGGAGTCGATGGACCCGAACGGCCCGTTGGGCGCCAAGGGTGCAAGCGAAACTGCGATTCTGCCCGGCGCGCCGGCCATCGCCAATGCAGTGTTCGACGCTATCGGTGTGCGGATCACCGATCTGCCGATCACACCCGAGAAGATCCTCGCCGCTATAGCAGCACAGAAGGAGAAGCGCGATGCGTGACTTTCACTATCTCGAACCGCGCACGGTATCCGAAGCGACCGCGATGCTCGCCGATCATGGGGAGGAGGCGTGTGTTTTCGCAGGCGGAACCGCGCTTATTCTGGCGTTACGGCAGCGGATGATGGCCCCGGGGGTTCTCGTGTCGCTCGGCCAGCTTGAAGAGATGCGCGCAATCCGGTTCGACCCTAAGGAGGGGCTACTAATTGGCGCCATGGCCCGACACAATGACATTGCCCGGTCCAAAATCGTACGCCAGCATTACCCGGTGGTCGCAGAAATGGCGGGTGGATTGGCAAATCCACAGGTTCGGAACCAAGCCACCATTGGTGGCAATCTGTGCTATGCAGACCCGTCGACTGATCCGCCTGCCTGTTTGCTTGCCTTGGGCGCTGAACTGACCATCAAGGGTCAACACGGCGCTCGCCGGATCCCAATGGACGAATTCAACGTCGACTATTTTACCGTCGCCATGGAGCCGGGCGAGATCCTGACCCAGATACGACTGCCGCCGCCCGATCAGGAGGTCACCACGTTCTACCGTCGGCATCTGCGGACCCCAGCCGAACATCGGCCTGTCGCCAACCTCGCGCTTGCCGTGCGCAACCGGGGTGGTGCGTTCGAGGATGTCCGCCTGATCGTCGGCGCCGCAACGCCCGCGCCGCAACTGCTCGACGGCGTGCAGGATTACCTTTCGGGCAGGTCTGTCACGGCAGAAGTGGCCGCCGAGGCGGCTGATCGCGCTGCCGAGGAAATGTTCCCGATTTCAGATGGGCGCGGCGACGAAGGGTTCCGCCGTCAGGTGGTTCGGGCGCTGACGCGGCGGCTGGTGGCGGAAGCCGCAAACCTCGACTGGAAGGAGACCGAATGATGGCCAAGAATCGCATCTCGCTCGAAATCAACGGTGAGGCCGTCGAAGCAGACGTGCGTCCGAACCGCCTCTTGTCAGATTTCCTGCGCGACGATCTCGCGCTGACCGGTACAAAACGCGGTTGCGAGACAGGCGTCTGCGGCGCCTGCTCCGTTCTTGTGGACGGCGACGTGGTCAAATCATGCCTCAGCCTTGCCATCCAGATGAATGGCTGCAGTCTGACCACGGTCGAAGGGCTGGCTTGCGACGGCGCACCGAGCCCCTTGCAGAAAAGTTTTATGGAGTGCGGTGGGCTGCAGTGCGGCTACTGCACGCCAGGTTTCCTGATGGCCGCCAGCGACCTTTTAGCGCGAACATCGCGCCCTGACGTGGCAACGATCCGCAAAAACTTGTCAGGCAACCTATGCCGTTGCACCGGCTATCAGGGAATTGTCGACGCAATCCTCGACGCTTCGGAGAAGATGCATGGAACTTGAACTGACCCATACTTTCGACACGACGCCGGAACAGCTTTGGGAAGTCTTGTTGAACCCGCACCTCATGGCGGCATGCGTCCCAGGCATGCAGTCGGTCGAGGTTCTCAGCGATACGGAATACCGCGCAACGATCAAGGTGAAAATCGCCTTCATCAACGCGAAATTCGATATCTACACCCATATCACCGAGACTGAGCCACCAAAACGCCTGCGCTGCGAGGCCAAAGGCGAAGACAATTCCGTGGGCAGCGCAGTTGAAAGCGTAGCTGAGATGACGCTGAACAAAATCGATCATGGCCAGACGGAGCTTCGCGTCACGACCAAAACCACGATCTTCGGCCGCCTAGGAACACTAGGCCTCAACCCAATGCGCACAAAAGCCAAGTCAATGTGGAAGCAGTTCTGCACGGAACTCGCCGCAGTACTAGCCGGAGAGAAGACAGTCGAGGCACCATCACCAAGTGATGCGAAGCAACCTCCAGAAAAGGTCGGCAAGATCGATGTCCAATCCGCAACGGACGGCGCTGCAACCGCCTCCAGGCCGCCGAGTGAGCCGGACACAGAATCCCGAGGAATCTTGGGCCGGCTGCGTCGGAAATGGTCAGGCGGGGAGAATGAGACGCATTTGGAGTTTCGCCAAGGCGATGCTGTGATCGTGCTGCATTGCCCGGCGTCCCAGACCCAAACCTGCCTTGACTGGCTCGACCAACAACTGGCGCGGCAGCAATCCGCGCAATGACAGAAATGACTGCAAACCAGGGAGACACCAACATGACCCATAGTATTACCAGACGCCTGCTTCTCGCCAGCACGGTAGCGCTCGGCGGCGCAATCTCAGCTACGGCACTTTCAGCCGAGACCATTAAGGTCGGATTCATCACTGCCCTTTCCGGTCCAATCGCCTCACAGGGAATTCCGACGGCCAAAGGCATCGCCGCCGGCCAGCACGCCTTTCCGACCGCGGGCGGCCACAATATCGAGGTGATCCAGCTCGACGACGCTTCTGACCCTTCCCAATCGATCCGCAACGGACGCAAGCTGATCGAGTCCGACAATGTCGACGTGCTTGTCGGCACAAGTGGCGTTCCCGGAGCAATGGCTCTGGCGTCGCTCAGCCGCGAGGCCCAGGTTCCCTACATCTCCTACACGCCGCTCTTTCTGTCCGGTAAGGATGCGGAGTGGGCAGTGACGACCGCGCAACCTGCCGATCTAATGCTGAATGCTGTGGTCGACGACATGGCCAATGCCGGGATCAAGAGCGTCGGGTATATCGGGTTTTCCGACAGCTGGGGCGATCTAGCCTTTGGCATGTTAAATGCAGCGGCAGAAAAGAACGGAATGGAGATCATTTCCGACGAACGCTATGCTCGTTCGGACACTTCCGTGACCGGGCAGGTACTCAGGATCGTGTCCGGAGCACCCGAAGCGGTCATTGGCGGGACCGCCGGGACGCCCGGCGCGCTCCCTTACCTCGCGCTCAGTGATCGTGGTTTCACCGGCGCCATCTACGGAACGCATGGCATCATCAATCCGGATTTCGTTCGCGTGGCCGGACCCGCGGCCAACGGACTGCGCGCCCCGACCGGACCGATCGTGGTCGCCGAACAGCTTCCGGACAGTCATCCCAGCAAGGCGGTCGCGCAGACCTTTAAGGATGCGTACCGGGCGGTTTATGGCGAAGATGACGAGCCCGATGCATTTTCGGCCTATGCCTTTGATGTCTGGCGCATCATCGCCGATGCTGCCGAGCGGGTCCCGGCTGACATCGAGCCCGGCACTCCCGATTTCCGAACCGCGCTACGCGACGCGATCTTCGCGACCAATGAACTGCCGGTGACCCACGGGGTGCTGAACTTCACCGAGGGTTCGCCCTACGGTGCCGACACTCGATCGGTTGTTATGGTCGAATTGCAAGACGGGAAGTGGATGTTGCGGGAGTAACCCGCGGCATTCTTTGAAACCTCGAACAATGGAAGGAGCCGTCATGTCTTGGGATATAGCCATGATCCTCACTGTCGATGGCCTGGGTGCTGCCTCGATCTACCTGCTGGCCGGTCTGGGTCTGGTTCTTGTCTTTTCGGTAACGCGCGTGATCTTCGTGCCTTTCGGAGACATTGCGGTCTTCGGGGCGCTGACGCTAGCGTATCTTGAAACAGGACGCATTCCGCCCACGATAGCGCTTGTCGCGACGCTCGCTGCACTGACGGTACTGGTCGAGATCGTTCGTTTGATTCGTCAGGGCACGCATGCCGCGATCCCGCGCACGGTGCTGAATTGGGGGCTCCTTCCGCTCCTACCTTGTCTTCCGGCCATGCTGCTGGCCGGAGGCGACCTTCCCACGTACCTAACCGTTCTCCTTGCGCTGGCACTCGTGGTTCCGATCACTCCGCTGATGGCACGGCTTGTCTTCCATCCGATTGCCGATGCTTCGGTGCTGGTTCTCCTGATTGCAGCTCTAGTCATGCATTTCCTCCTGTCAGGCTTGGGCTTGCTATTCTTCGGTCCTGAGGGCTTCCGAACCCAACCCTTCCTGCGCGGCGCAATTGAAGTCCTGCCCGGAATCACTGCGAGCTACCAGATCCTGCTTATGATCGGAGCGTCACTGGTGCTTGCGGCACTGTTCTTCGTCGCCTTTGAGCGCACAATGATCGGTAAGGCATTGCGGGCCACAGCACTGAACCGGGTCGGTGCGCAGCTCGTGGGCATACGCCCAGCGGCAACCGCCACTGTGACGTTCTGCCTCGCCTCGCTGCTTGCCGGTTTTGTCGGCATCCTGATCGCACCCGCCACGACGATGTATTACGACTCCGGTCTTGCAATCGGGCTCAAAGCCTTCGTCGGCGCCATTATCGGTGGGCTGAGCAGCTATCCATTGACCGCGCTTGGCTCGCTGGCAGTTGGGCTGCTGGAAAGCTTCGCCTCGTTCTGGAACGGCGCAATGAAGGATGTCATCGTCTTTTCCTTGCTAATTCCCGCGCTTCTCGTCCGGTCACATTTCTCGACCCACGCCGAAGACGATGCTGAGGAGGAAGTCTAATGAAGCGAGAGCTTTCCCTACGATTCATAGCTGCGTTTACAGTCGTTGGCCTGATACTGGCTCCGCACGTGTTCGGACGCTTCACGGTCTCCCTCTTTAACGATATCGGCATGGCAACACTTGTTGTGCTGGGCCTCGTTTTGCTGTCGGGAATTGGTGGCGTCATTTCGTTCGGCCAAGCTGCCTTCGTTGGTATCGCTGCCTATGCATCCGCCTGGCTCAACACATCGCTCGGTTTCTCGCCTTGGTTGGGACTATTCTTCGCCGTCGGTTTCACGGCGACATCGGCGCTGATTATCGGCGCGCTGACTCTGCGTTTGGGTGGACATTACCTGCCGCTTAGTACTATCGCTTGGGGACTTTCAGTTCCTCTGCTCTTCGGAAACATCGCTGCGCTCGGTCGCCATTCCGGTATCATCGATATCGCACCGCTTCAGATCGGAGGCTGGGAGCTGCTGAGCCCTGTGGCAGCCTTCTATGTGATCTGGGCGCTCGTCGGCCTCGTGGCGATTTTCTGCTATAACCTGCTAGATTCACGTACCGGTCGGGTTCTCCGTGCAGTTCGAGGCGGCAAGGTTTTGCTGGCAAGCTTTGGTGCGGATATCTTCCTCGCGCGGCTGAAGCTCTTTGTTCTATCTGCCATGATCGCTGCGATCGCTGGATGGCTCTACGCTCACGTTAACCGTTTTGTCAGTCCCGCGCCCTTTTCGCTGCACGCAAGTATCGAGTACGTCTTTATGATGGTGGTAGGGGGCATTGCGGACCTCGCGGGCGCCTTTGCCGGTGCGACCGTCGTGATCGCGCTGCGCAGCGTTTTGCAGGACGTCCTGCCGATTTTCTCTGACTACGCCGCCCAGATCCAGTCGGTGGTGTTCTCGATCCTTTTCATTTTGCTGCTGCATCATGCGCGCGGCGGCTTGCTGAAGGTGCTGTCACCCTGGTTAGAACGCAAACCGGTGCGCAACAAAGTAGGTTGGGCCGAGACGGCAAGCTCGCTTAAGCGCCGCGACTTGCCCGCGAAGGGTGCACCGCTGCTAAAGGTTGAGGGCGTTGTGAAGCGGTTTCGCGGACTGGTCGCGGTTAACGAGGTCAGCTTCGACATTTCAGCAGGTGAGATCGTGGGACTGATCGGCCCCAACGGCGCCGGCAAGTCCACCATGTTCAACCTGCTCACTGGTACGCTGCCGCTAAGTGGCGGGCGGATCGAATTTCTCGGCACAGAAATCTCCGGGAAATCCCAGAAGGAGATCGCACTCATGGGCATTGCCCGGACATTTCAGCACGTGAAGCTTCGGCCGCAGATGAGCGTGCTGGAAAACGTGGCACTTGGTGCCCATGCGCGCGCGAGTTCGGGGTTTCTGCGCGGGGGGTTGAACCTCGACTCAACGGAGGAGGCGTCGATCTTCGCCGAAGCGCGCCACCAAATTTCCCGCATCGGTCTTAGCCAGCGGGAACTCGACAACGCCGGTAGCTTGCCACTGGGGCTTCAGCGCATGGTCGAGATCGCACGCTCACTGGCCTCCGATCCGATGTTGCTGATTCTCGACGAACCTGCCGCCGGTCTGCGAAAAGCCGAGAAACGAGCGCTGTCGGATCTGCTAGCGCGATTGCGGGAGGAGGGTGTAACGATCCTTATCGTGGAACATGACATGGAGTTTGTTATGAATCTCGTCGATCGTCTCGTAGTAATGAACTTCGGCACCCGGCTCTTTGAGGGAGACCCCGCCGCCGCCCGCGCCGACTGCGGAGTACGGGCGGCCTATCTGGGAGAAGCGGCATGACTGCATTGCTGGAAATCAAGGACCTCCACGTAGGTTATGGCCAGGTCGAGGCCGTTCTCGGTGTTTCGCTGGAGCTCGAAAAGGGTCAGATCGTATCGGTGATCGGTCCGAACGGAGCTGGCAAGACGACTTTGCTTTCTGCCTGCATAGGCCTTCTGCCCTCGCGCGGGACAATTTTGTTCGATGGCGAACCTATCGGCGGGCTCGGGGTGGAGGCGCGTGTAGCCCGCGGCCTCTGCCTCGTTCCCGAAAGTCGGGAGCTCTTCGGCGAGATGAGCGTTTCAGACAACTTACTCCTAGGCGCGTATTCGAAGCGACCCACGCGTTCGGAGCTGCTCGCCAGACGCGACCATGTCTACGAACGCTTCCCGCGGCTGGCCGAACGCCGTCGCCAGCGGGCGGACACACTGTCGGGGGGCGAGCGGCAGATGCTTGCGCTAGGTCGTGCATTGATGTCGAAACCACGAGTACTGATGCTGGACGAACCGAGCCTCGGCCTCGCACCACTTATTGTCGAAGAGATCCTGCGTATCGTGCATGACTTGCGGCAGGATGGCGTTTCGGTCCTGTTGGTTGAACAGAACGCGCTTGCAGCGCTCAATGTCTCCGACTATGGCTATGTGCTAGAAACTGGCGAAGTCGCGTTACACGGACCGTCCGCAGAGCTGATATCCGAAGAGAGGATCTTCGCCAGCTATCTCGGCGGCGTATGATGCGATGTTATCAAATTGCTGCATATGCACAAGTTGCGCAGGCATCTGCTTTGAATTGGGCCACCTAGAACAGAGCAACTCTAGAACTGTAGTTTCAATGTGCGGACTCGTCTTTCATCAGATGAGAATTCCTCATTTGTTCCCAACCCAAAATGCAAGGGCGGCCTCCACGAAGGCACACCGCGATGTGGAGCAGGGAGCGTGTTGAGTTGAAAGGTAAGCGGTGCGCCGATCACACGTTGGGGGAATAGTTCCATGGCAAGAGGCTTTCGATTTCCGACTGTTTGTGCCCTTGCGCGACGGCGGTCAGCGTCTGTGTGAGCCAGGCATGAGGGTCGACGGCGTTCATCTTGCAGGTTTCAATCATGGACGCGAGGATTGCCCAATTCTGGGCACCGGCGTCATGCCCGGCAAACAGTGCATTCTTCCTGTTCAGAGCTATTGGTCGGATTGTCCGCTCGACGGAGTTTGAGTCCAGTTCCACGCGGCCATCGTCGAGGAACTTGGTCAGACCTGCCCAGTATTTGGAGATGTAGTTCAGGGCCTCACCGATGGGGGATTTGGCGGAGACGCGGGCGCGGCTTTCCTTGAGCCAGTTCTCCATTTGACCGATCAGCGGTTTTGAGCGCTTCTAGCGTGCCGATTTTCGATCCTCCGGACATTGGCCCTGATGTCCTTTTCGATGCGGTAGAGAGCCTGGATCTGGATCAGGCCATCGTCAGCAATCGGAGTTGCTTTGCCGGATTTGGCGACCTCGAAGAGTTTGCGCCGGGCGTGTGCCCAGCAATAGGCCAATCGGATCGTATTTCCCTGACGCTTGAGCAGGCGGTTATAACCCGCGTAAGGCCTTCACTTTCCGCCAGTCGAGCCCGGCAAACAGCGCCTCGAATTGAGCGTGATTGAGCGACATCAGCCCGTCCCTGATCGCAGGCCAGGTGAAGGTGGTTTCCTCCAGCCGCTTGTAGGTCATCACCAGCCCGGTGCCGTCCCAATAGAGCAGCTTCAACCTGTCAGCCCGCTTGGAGCGGAACACAAACACTGTCCCTGTGAACGGCTCCTCGCGCAACTCGTTCTTCACCAGCGCCGCCAGCCCGTCATGGCCTTTCCGGAAGTCCACCGGATTGGTCGCCACCACGATCCGCACCCGGTTCGACGGGAAGATCATGAGACCCCATTCAAGGCTTGAACAATTTCTGCGATCCGGCCCGGTGGGGCCTCGGCATCCAGCCGCACCATGGTCGCCCCGTGCGAAATCTCGACAGCTTGAACGGATGCAGTCACCGGTTTCGCCGCTTCCGGTTCGATCACCACAGGAGCAAATTCAACTCCCGCCAATTCCGGCACCACCAATTTACCCTCCTTGGCCAGGCGCCGCCACGCCGACAGATGGTTGGGGCGCAGCTCGTGCCGCTCAGCCACCTCGTTCACGGTCACACCCGGAAACAGCGTCTCGGCAACAACGCGCCCCTTGTGAGCATTGCTCCAGCGCCGCTTGCCAGACGGGCCGACAATGACCTCCAGTCGGCCAATGTCCTCCATATGGTGCTCAATATGTCCTACCAAAGCCGTCTCCATTCCAAATCTACACGTGGAAACGGAATCGCAGATCAAGCGGCCATCAGGAAGGTGGGGTTAAAGCACCGGATACGTTGAAAGCCGAATTAGTGTGAGGGGCATTTGCGTAGCTACAACGCTAATGGCAAACTGCCATCTAGATCTAGCCAATTGTGGGATAATCATAATCCGCGTGTCGGGGGTTCAAGTCCCTCCTCCGCTACCACCAAACCCCCTCAGACAAACCCATCCAGACAAATCCTCGCGACGCGGCGGGGCAAATCAGATGTCGACTTTGGGTGACGGAAAATCCCACGGAATTGGAAGCTAAGAAGTAAAAGCCAGCCGACCGGGTCAAAAGCTTTCAGGCGGGCGTGGGCCGGTGATGTTGATCAAACCCAACTGGCAAAACACTTGAAACCTTGAGCTCGCAAGGACGGCGACGACTCCGACGTGGAACTGAACCAATGTCCGCAAGTCGGCTGACCGAAACCCACGAAACAACCTAAGTTGCGCAACATTATCGCGTTGACAATACTCCACCCTGCCAGCCTCAATCGGCATCACCCTAGCAAGACCATTGCAGCCTAAACTTCGCACTGAATGTTGTCCGGCGTGATGCCTTCAACGCTAGTCGCTCCTGACAACGCCATGGCCACGACCATTTCGCGCCTGAAGGCTTCCATCAGACTGAGAACTCCAGTCTCGCCCCTTGCCGCTACCGCGTAAGCCCAGGGGCGACCTATCATAACGCCGCTGGCTCCGAGTGCGTGGGCGCGGAAAACGTCCAGTCCACTGCGCACGCCGCCATCCATCATGATCTCAGCGCGTCCCTCCAGATGCTCGGCAATTGCAGGCAGTGCGGCAATGCTGGATGAAACGCCATCCAACTGGCGACCGCCGTGGTTGGAGACAACCACCGCATCCGCCCCGGATTGAACCGCGCTTTCGGCGTCCTCTGGGGTTAGAACGCCCTTGATGATCAGCTTGCCGTTCCAGATCCCGCGCAGCCATTCAATGTCTTTCCAGGTCACTGACGGGTCAAACTGGCTTTCTACCCATTCCCGATACTCCGGTAGGCTGGTGGCCGCGGGAACGTATTCGGCGAGATTGCCAAACAGGTGCGGCTTGCCCTTGATGCCGACATCC
Organism: Ruegeria marisrubri; assembly: GCF_001507595.1. GTDB lineage: Bacteria > Pseudomonadota > Alphaproteobacteria > Rhodobacterales > Rhodobacteraceae > Ruegeria > Ruegeria marisrubri. Next base: position 22,099 of record NZ_LQBQ01000007.1, on the reverse strand, counting down.
ACAAGCCAGCGCGGGTGGCTCAAATACGAGAGCAAACCAGACCGGAACCGGCCCCATGCGCCAGCGCCGCCGGCAATGCCGTTGCGCGTATCGCGATAGCGTTCTCCGACCACGGCGAGGTCGACGGTAAAGACCAGCGTGCGGACACCGACGCTCCAGGCCCGCCCGAGCATTTCCCGCACAACGCTCCGGTCCCGCAGCATGTAAAGTTGGAACCAGAACGGTATGTCGGACACCGTCGCCACTTCTTCCAGAGAGCAGATCGACACCGTCGACAGTGCGAATGGAATCCCGGCCCGGTCGGCGGCACGCTTTGCTTGCGCCTCGGCGCGGCGGGCAAACATGCCGCACATTCCCACAGGCGCCAACGCGACGGGAAGGTTCGCTTCGGCCCCGACGAGCGTGGTCTTGGTGTCGACACCAGAGACGTCTCGCATGACGCTTTGGCGCGGCGAGAAGCGCTGAAAGTCACTGACGTTCCGGCGCAGGGTAACCTCCCCATAGGCGCCGCCATCAATGTAATCGAACAGGGCGCGGGGCAATTTGCGTTCGGCGATCAGCCGGTAATCGTCGCTGGTGACTGGGACAAGGTTCATGGTTGGCATGTCAGAACCCTTTCGTGTCAGGTTGCGACAACGGCTCCGGGAGCGGTACCGGGTTCAGCGGTTGACCATCGGTCAGGAAGGTCGTCACATTCGCAACAAAGCAGTGAACCATATCGGCTCGGCAGGCAGCAGTGGCACTGCCGATATGCGGTGTCAGGACCACGTTCTCCAAGGCGAGAAGCTCGGCACGCACATTTGGCTCGCCGTCAAAGACATCCAGCGCGGCGGCGGCCAGATGGCCGCTATCCAATGCGTTGCACAGGGCGACCTCATCCACGATGCCACCTCGCGCTGCGTTGACCAGAACGCTACCCCGTCGCATTGCGGCCAGCGCCGTGGCGTCGATCAGGTTACGGGTCTGGGGGGTCAGCACGGTATGGATCGATACGATGTCGGATTGTGCCAGCAAGTCGTGCAAGTTCTCGACATAGCGTGCATCCAGCTCCTGATCCACCTCAGGCATCTGCCGCAGGTCGGTATAGAGGATTTCCATCCCGAACCCCTTTGCCCGCTGCGCCACGGCGCGGGAAATGGCGCCGAACCCAACAAGGCCCAGCGTCTGGCCATGCACCCGCACGCCCAAAGGCGGTGCAGCTTGGGAGCTGATCCACTGACCAGAACGCACAAAGCGTTCGCCCTCTCCGACCCGGCGGCAGGCGGCGAGGATCAACGCAAAGGCGAGATCGGCTGTATCCTCGGTCACGGTTGGTGTGTTCGAGACCGCGATACCTCGTGCGGCTGCCGCAGTGAGGTCGATATTGTCAAAGCCGACACCGATATTGGCGATCAGTTTTACACTGTCAGGCAGAGCTGAAATGGCGGCGCGGTCTACCGGGTCCAGCGCGGTTGAGCCGTAGACGCGGGTGCCGTCCGGCACCTCGGCGGTGGTTGTGACTGGTTGGAATTTCAGCGTGTCCTCACCCAACGGAACCTCTGGCAAGGGCAAAGGGCGGGAAAGAGCTACGATATGCTCCATGTCAATCTCCAATCATCCTTCGGCGGACAGCTGTTCGAGACGGGCAAGACGGTCGGTGTCCCGCGCGCCGCCCTTGTCGGCGGAACTGGCCATCAGCCCGTAGACGCGCAGCGACGTGGATACGTTGCGTTGACGGGTCGTCGGGCGCCATGCCTTGTCTCCACGTGAATTCATCTCGACACGGCGGCGGGCCAGTTCCTCGTCACTCACGTCCAGGCGCACACGACGATTGGGGATGTCGAACTCGATTGGGTCGCCGTCCTTCACCAACCCGATCACGCCACCCGAAGCCGCTTCGGGTGAGACGTGCCCGACCGACAAGCCCGATGTCGCGCCCGAAAAACGCCCATCGGTGATAAGCGCTGCCTTGTCGCCCAGACCCCGCGCCTTGAGCAGGCCTGTCGGCGTCAGCATCTCGCGCATGCCCGGACCGCCGCGCGGTCCCTCGTAACGAATGACAACCACATGGCCGGCCTGAACTGTCCCGTTCTGGATCTTCTCCAGAGCCTCCTCCATGCTTTCACTGACAATCGCGGTGCCTCGGAATTTCCAGAGCACATCCGGCACGCCTGCCGATTTCACCACGCAGCTGTCAGGCGCCAGGTTGCCGCGCAGAACGGCCAACCCACCATCACGGGAAAACGCGTGTTCGGCATCGCGGATCACACCGTTCTTGCGGTCGGTATCCAGCGACTTGAAGCGGCTTGACTGCGAGAAGGCGCGGATCGAGCGGATACCGCCGGGACCAGCCGAGAACAGTTTGCGCGCCTGTTCGTTGGCGTGGTTGGTGATGTCCCAGTCGGCGCAGTACTCTGCCACCGGTTTGCCCAGCACGGTTGGAACGTTGCGATTGTAGAGCCCTGCCTTGAGCAGTTCGTTGGCCACCGCCATGACACCACCGGCACGGTGCATGTCCTCGATAAAAACCTCGTGCGCGGACGGAGAGACCTTGCACAGGCAGGGCGTTTCGCGGCTGATCCGGTCGAAATCATCTATGGTAAAGTCGACCCCCGATTCTTGCGCCACGGCCAGAAGGTGCAGGATCGTGTTCGTTGACCCACCAATGGCCATGGTCATCCGCACGGCGTTTTCCAGACCCTCGCGCGAACAGATCGAACGCGGCAGGACGCTGTCGTCGCCATCGCGGTAATAGGTGTGCGCCATGTCCACGATCCGGCGTGCGGCCTTTCGGAACAGATCTTCGCGGTCGGTGTGGGTGGCGACGATGGTGCCGTTGCCAGGCAGCGCAATACCCAACGCCTCGGTCAGGCAGTTCATCGAGTTCGCGGTGCCCATCAGCGCACAGGAGCCGCAGGTCGGACAAGCGCTTTCCTCGACGGCCGAGATTTCCTCGGGAGTGGCATCAGGCGCACCGGCCACATAGATCGTATCGATGGCGTCGATCTTCATGTGTTTGCCACGATAATCGAACTTGCCCGACTCCATCGGGCCACCCGAGACAAAGATCGTCGGGATATTCAGCCGGTTCGCGGCCATCAGCATGGCGGGCGTGATCTTGTCGCAATTCGACAGACAGATCAGCGCGTCGATGGCATGGGCATTGGCCATGTATTCCACCGCATCCGCGATGATCTCTCGGCTGGGCAGGGAATACATCATTCCCTCGTGCCCCATGGCAATCCCGTCATCCACCGCGATGGTGTTGAATTCCTTGGGAACACCGCCAGCGGCGCGTATTTCGCGGGCAACCAGACGCCCCAGCACCTGCAGATGCACATGGCCCGGCACCATCTCGGTGAACGAGTTGGCAATGCCTATGATCGGGCGGCCGAACTCTTCGGGCATGGTACCGGTGGCGCGCCACAACGCGCGGGCGCCCGTGTTCATGTGGCCAACGGTGACCTTGTCGGATCTCAGTTTCATTGTTCGTCTCCAGTTCAGGCGGCGTTGGCAGACGCTGCCTGGATGTCAGCGCGCAGTCCGAAACGTTTCTTTTCGACGGCTTCCGCGTGGCGCGCACGCACGTGGCCATAGCCGCGGATCTGTTCGGGCAGATCGAGAAGCGTGGCGATGGCGTCGGTCTTGGCCGAGGCGACCTGATTGATGGCAAAGTCGATGTCGGCCTCGTAGTCGGCCAAGAGCTTGCGGGCGAGTTTGGCCTCGGCATTGTTGCGGAAAGGGTCGAGGGCCGTGCCGCGCAGGAAGTGGAGACGGTTCATCCAGCGGAAGAAACGCAGGGCCTTCCTGCCTTTGACCGCGCCCTTGACGTGCTTGCCGGTCTTTTTGTCGACCCCGCCAAATGGCCAGGCGCCGAAATAGAAGGTCAGTTCGAAATCCCCCTCGAACGTCTCTTCAAGCCCCTTCGCGAACGAGGGTTTCGAATAGAGGCGGGCCACTTCCCACTCGTCCTTGACCGCCATCAGCTTGTATAGCCCCTTGGCCACGGCCATCTGAGCGGCCTCATCCAGACCAGCATCTTTCAACCGCGCCACGGTGTCCGTGTAGCGCTTGGCAAAGGCGGCGTTCTTGTATTCGACCAAAAGGGCGCTGCGATGGGCGATCACCTCGTCCAGCGTCTGAACGCGCCGAGTTTCCAGAATGATCGGCGCGTCGTCGCCCGCCAAGGCGGCGGCAGTTTGCGGTTCAGCCAAGGCGATCCGCCCCAGGTCGAAGGCCTGCTTGTTCTTCTCTGCCGCAACGCCGTTCAAATCGATGGCGCGGTGGATCGCGTCCAACGAAAGCGGAATACCGCCCTGCTGCCACGATGCCCCCATCAATAGCATGTTGGCAAAGACCCGGTCGCCCAATACCTTTTCGGCCAGGTGCTGGGCGTTCATGCCATGCGCGGCGTCGCCCAGAACCCGGGTCAGGCGCTCAAGCTGTTCTTGACCATTGAGCTGCCAGTCGGGGTTCTTCGAGAATTCAGAGGTCGGCACCACGGTGGTATCGGTCACGGCCACCGATTTTCCAGGAGTGAGTTTCGACAAGGCCTCGTCCCCGGCGGCCACCACGAGGTCGCAGCCGATCAGCGCGTCCGCCTCTCCGGCGGCAATCCGGGTGGCGCGCATCTGGTCGGGGCTGACTGCAAACTTGATATGACTGTGGACCGCGCCGTATTTCTGCGCGAGACCCGTGATGTCGAGGTTCGATGAGAAATACCCGTCAGCATGGGCAGCCACGGCCAGCGTCTGGCCCACGGTCACCACACCGGCACCACCGATACCCGACACCAGGATTGACCACGAACCGTCAATGGCGCGCGGCGAGGGTGCAGACAGGTGACTGGCGTCGATGGTGGCACCGGACACTCGCGCCTTGCGCGGCTGTGCACCGGACACGGTGACAAAGGAGGGGCAAAAGCCTTCGACACAGGAGAAATCCTTGTTGCAGGACGACTGGTTGATCTGGCGCTTTCGCCCCAGATCGGTTTCCAGCGGTTCGATCGCCATGCATGCGGACACGGTCGAGCAATCGCCACAGCCTTCGCAGACCTCGGGGTTGATATAGGCGCGCTTGTCCGGGTCTGCCCATTTGCCACGCTTGCGCAGGCGGCGGCGCTCGGTGGCGCAGGGCTGGTCATAGATCAGAACGGTCACGCCTTTTTGGGCGCGCAGTTCTTTCTGCACGATCTCAAGCTCGTCGCGCGGATGCACGGTGACGCCGGTGCCAAAGGACTTGCCGGTGTATTTCTCTGGCTCGTCCGCGACCAGCGCAACGCGCTCCACGCCCTCAGCCTTGACCTGCGCGATCATTTGCTCGGGGCTGATCTCACCGTCATGCGGCTGACCGCCGGTCATTGAGACAAAACCGTTATGCAACAGCTTGTAGGTCATGGTCGCACCCGATGCGACCGCGGCCCGGATCGCCATGAGACCCGAATGGAAGTATGTGCCGTCGCCCATGTTGGCAAAGACGTGACTTTCGTCGGTGAACGGGAACTGACCCAGCCACATCACGCCCTCTCCGCCCATATGGCTGACCGAGTTGGTCTTTATCGGGTCGCGCAGCATCGCCATGGTGTGACACCCGATCCCGGCAAGCGCACGGCTGCCGTCCACGACTTGCGTCGAGCGGCCATGCGGGCAACCGGCGCAAAAGGACGGAAGCCGGATCGCACCCGCGCCCAGAGTCGGCGGTTTGGCGGGTTGGTTGGGCAGCGCGAGACCGCAATCGGCATCCACCTCGTTGGCCACACGCACCAACACCCGCGAAATCGTGTTCGGGTCAATCTCGCCAAAGCCCGGAAACGCGCATTCGCCTGCGTCCGAAGCATAGGCCTGACCCGAGAACGTCTTGCCGACGATGCGCGGCGACAGGTCCGAGCCATAAAGGATCGCCCGGATCTGGTCTTCCAGAAGCGGACGTTTTTCCTCGACCACGATCACGGTATCGAGACCGGATACAAATGTGCGGATCGCGGAATCGTCCAGCGGCCAGACCATACCCACCTTCATCAGGCGCACGGGCATGTTGCCGATCTTGCCGTCGCGATAGCCCAGGTTCGCCAGCGACTGGTTCAGATCCTGCCAGGACTTTCCCGCTGCGATGATGCCAATTCGGGCGTCCTCGGCTCCGCTGGTCTGGTTCAGATCATTGGCGCGGGCATAGGTCAGCACCTTCTTCAGCTTCACATCCCAAAGCAGCCGTTCCTGCTCGAGGACCGGTGTAAACGGCTTGATCGCAGTTTCGGCTGGGTTTTCTTCGGGAACAACTATCGCGGGGCTGTTGGGGGCCACGTGAACCGAACCGCCACCCTCGACCACATCCGTAACCAGTTTCATGCCCACGAGCGTCGACGAGAACCGGCTGAGTGCGATGCCATGCAGGCCGAAATCAAGTACGTCCTGGGCATTGGCAGGTGCCAGAAGAGGCATGCCAAGCGAGGCGAAGTTCAGGTCCGAATAACAGGCCAGGGTCGAGGACTTGGCCCCGTGATCGTCCCCCACCAACAAAAGCGTACCGCCCTTGGGATTGGTTCCGGCAAGGTTGGCGTGACGGATCGGGTCCATCGACCGGTCAAGGCCAGGCGCCTTGCCATACCAGATTGAAAACACGCCCTCGACCTTGGCACCGGGGAACAGGCCGACCATCTGGCTCCCCCAGGTTGCCGTTGCCGCGAGGTCTTCGTTCAGGCCCGGCTGAAAAACGATATTGTGCTGATCGAGCACCGCTTTGGCCTGCCAGAGCGACATGTCGTAGGTGCCAACAGGCGAGCCGCGATAACCCGAGATATAGCCGCCGGTGTTCAGCCCTGCCGCCGCATCGCGCTTGCGCTGCTGGATCGGCAGGCGCACCAGCGCCTGCATCCCTGTCATGTAGACCCAGCCCTCTTCCTGTGTCAGGCGGTCCTCGAGCGTCATCTCGAGGCGCTTGGTGGGTATGTGCTGGGTCATCGTCAAATCTCCTGGCAAGTCAGGTCAGGCAAACAGGCCGCTGGTGGTGATCGGGCGCAGGTAGCGGGTCAGTTGCATGGTGGGGCTGGTCGAGAAATACGCGATCACCAAGTCGCGGTCGGGCGAAACGTACAGCCCCTGGTCCATGAAGCCGCCCTTGTAGAGGTCGCCGTCCGGCCAGATACAATCCCACTGGCGTGCATTACCCAACATGGAGTCGTCGCCAAGGCGGTCGACAAAGACCGGCCCGTCATAGCCGTTCATGAAGAACGACTTTTCGCGCACCCCGCTCCTGATGCGAGCCAGCACGGCATCGCTGACCACTTGCCGGGTCGCCACGCGCGACCAACTGGGCGTGTAGAGCATGCCGAACCGCGCCATATCGCGCAGGCGAGAGGAAACAACCCCATGCGCAAGCGCCACGCCATCAGGGGTCAGATGCACTTGAATCGGACCGTCGGCGCGCAGATGCGACCAGACGTTGCGGCGAAACAACTCTGCCCAAGGCAGGCCCGAGACCGCCTCGGCGAGATAGACCAGAACCTGCGTGCAGGGTGAGCCGTATTCGAACTTCTCGCCGGGAGCGCGGACCCGGCGGCTGGATTGCAGCACTTCCAAAAGGGTCTCGACCTTGCCGTTCACCGGATGGTTGAACTCTGCCAGAAAGGCGCGGATCGCGTTCGACGAGGGGTCTGCGCGGGTGGCCTCGTTTTCTTCGCAATCCATGCCCGGCGTCATGTCCATCAAATCGCGCACCGGCACATCGTTCCAATCGGTATCGCGCAAGGCGGGGACGTATTCGCCGATACCGCGGCTGTCGTCGATGAGCCCGGCATCGATCAGGTATTCGATCATCAGGCCAGCCGCGGGTTTGGCGCAGGAAGCCCAGAGATGCGGCTGGTCGGCGCGCAGGTCGGGATAGCTTTCGGCCACCACCTTGCCCGATTTGATCACCACGATCCCGCGCGCCCCGCTTTGCGGATGCGCCAGGAAATCGTGCAGGGACATCATACCGAGATCGGTCTCGGCCTTGATGCTCATCACCGCGTCAGCGGGCGCATCCTCCAGCCCGCCCGGGGCATGCGGCGAATGGATCAGCGCGGTGGGCATGCACTCGGAAATGTTCGTGCACCACCAATGGGCCACGTCACCACACTCAAGAAGCTTGGGCACCGAGACATGGGAACGCATGCGGTATCTGTGTTCAGCGGACCGGTCAGCCATGTCTCTCTCCTGTTAGCGGGCCAGTGCGGTCTTGTGGACCACACCATTTTTCATGATCAGATGCAGCGTGTCGGCAGGACGGGTGACAACCTCGATGTCATCGAGCGGGTTACCGTCGATCAACAGGATATCGGCAAGGGCACCCTCCTCGATCACGCCCAGCTTGCCCTTGTAGGGGTTTCGCGGGCCGGACATGGCCAAGAGTTCACCCGAGAGCGCCGTTGCCTGGCGCATCACCTCGAACGGGGTGAACCACTTGGTGCGCAAGCGGAACTCGTCGTTGGCCCGTTGCAGCAGCTCCGGGTCGGTGATGATGTCGGTGCCAAAGGCGATCTTCTGGAACCCGATCTTGCGGGCCGTTGCCATCATCCGGTCGATGCCGGCATAGGCCTCGTCATGCTTGGCCTTCTGATCCTCGGTATAGCCAAGGGGGTGCTTGGTGTAGACGATCACCTGGGGCGACAGCCAGATATCCTGCTCTTTCATCATCTTGAGGGTGGACTCGGTTGCTAGGTTGGCGTGTTCGACGCTTTTCACCCCGTTTTCCACGGCACGGCGGATGCCTTCGTCGTGATAGGCATGGGTGCAGACATAGGTGCCCCAGTCCTTGGCGGCGGCAACGGCGGCCTGCACTTCACCGGGGAGGAACTGCGTCACGTCCAGCGGGTCGGCATAGGAGCCGGTGCCGCCGGTGGTACAGATCTTGATCTGGGACGCGCCGCGCCGAAATGCTTCGCGCACGGCCACCAGCACGCCATCATGCCCATCGGCCACCGCGACCATGTGGTATTTCATCGGCACCGAGGGTTCGTTCAGGATCGCCGCACATTTGTGGCAGTCCTGGCGATGATCCGAATGCCCCGAGGTTTGCGAGATCATGGGACCGGACGGGTAGATGCGCGGCCCCGCGACGACACCCGCATCAATGTTCTTCTTTAGAGAAAAGGTGTTGCCGCCCACGTCCCGGATCGTGGTGAAACCATTCATCAGGTAGGTTTCGGCAGCCGCCGTGGCCTTGTAGGCCCAGTAGAACTCATCCGAGCCGAACGCTTCCGGGAAAGACATCTGGAACATGACATGCGCATGGGCGTCGATGAAACCGGGACTCATCACCCGACCTTCGGCGTCGATCACCCGCCAGCCCGCGTCGACGTCGATCCCCTTGGCGATTTTGGCGACCCTGCCATCGGCGACCAGCACGTCGTAGCCTTCGAGAAGGGTCTCGTCGTTGCCGGTAAAAATCCGCGCGTTGCGAAACAGGATGGGTGTGCCGTCACGTTGCCCTAGGATCGGGCGCGGGTGTGTGATCTGTTCAGACATCGAAAGCTCCTATGTTTGCGCCCCGAAAGGACCCGACATGTTTCAGTCTATTCTCGTCGTCCGCGTGCATCCCGGTCAGGGCCCGGATGCGATGCGCATCTTTCGCGAGCGGGGCGTGCTGAGCGAATGTGCAGAGGCGATCCCCAGCTTCATCGAGGGCGAGCTGCGCGCCAGTGTCGACGATCCCGACCGCATTTGCGTGCTTGCCAAGTGGCGGGACGTCGAAGGCTACTACGCCTGGAGCACGCATCCGGTGCGCGCCGCGCAACTGGCTGACATAGGCCACCTCGTTGCCGAGACAGAGATGGCCGAGATCTTTGGTCCCGTTTTCGAGGGCTGAGTTCATCACAACAGCCCCATCGACAGCCAAGGGAACACGGTAATCAGAATCAGGCCAATGACCATCACTGCGATATAGGGCAGCACCGACATGACCAATTCGCCGAATTTCTGCCTGAACGTCACCATCGCAACCATGAGGTTCATGCCGACCGGTGGCGTCAGATAGCCGATTTCGAGGTTCACGATCATGATGATGCCGAAATGCACAGGGTCGAACCCATAGGCTTGCGCCACCGGCATCAGGATCGGCCCGAGGATCAGGATCGCCTCGTTAGTCGTCATGAAGGCGCCGACGATCAGCAACAGGATGTTCACGATCAGGATGAAGGCAATCGGGCTGTCGATCCACATTTCAGCCAGTTCGACCATCTGGGCCGGCACGCGGTACTCGGTCAGGATGAGGTTCAGCGACAAGGCCACGGCGATCAGGGGGAACAGCGCGCCACCCAGCTTGGCGGTTTCGGTGACGACGTTGAAATAGCCGCGCAGGTTCATCTCGCGGTGGATGAAAAACTCGATGAAGAGCGCATAAACCAGTGCCACGGCGGCGCTTTCCGTGGGCGAGTAGTAACCCGAATAGATGCCGCCCAACAGGATGACAGGGAACAGTGCAGCCCAGATGCCTTCGCGCAGGGCGACGCGCAGTTCTGCCCAATCCATCTTCTGAGCCGGCTGTTGCCGGTTGGCCCAGATCGCATAGGCCGTCATCAGCCCGATCAGGACAAGGCCGGGCAGGATACCGGCAAGAAACAGGTCGACGATCGAGGTTTCGGTGACGAGGCCATAAAGGATCAGCGGGATCGACGGCGGGATTATGATGCCGAGCGTGCCGCCGGAAACCACCGTGCCAAGCGCAAAGCGGTTGGAATAACCCGCCTCGCGCATCGCCGGATACAGTACCGAGCCGACCGCGATCATAGTCACGATGGACGAACCCGAGATGGCCGCGAACACCGCGCAGCTGATGATCGCCGCCACTCCCAGCCCGCCACGGGTCGGGGCCGTGAAGGCGCGCACGATCCGCACCAGCCGCCGCGCTGCGGTGCCTTCGGTCATCACCGCGCCGCACAGCAGGAACAAGGGCACCGACAGGATCAGCTCCTTGTTAAGCGAGGTCCACATGTCCTCGACGATGTAGTCGAGATAGCCATGCCCCCAGACCAGGTGTACATACGCGATGGCCGCGATCAGGATGACCGTCAGGGTCTGGCGCAGAACCAGCAGGGCAACGATCAGGGCGAAGAGGCCAAGCGCGCTCATTCCGGGATCTCCTCTCGGGCGGGGGCCGATGCGGGCCAGATCGCAAAAACAAAATAACGGATGGCGGCGGACAGGAAGCCGATGGGGATGGCGGCCTGGATGATCCAGACCGGCATATCCAGCCCCGGCATCACGGTGCCGATATCGCGCGAGGCGCTGACGAAAACCCAGCCGTAATAGGTTACCGCAACAAAGACCAAGCCGCTCAGAAGGTTTGCGATCCGGTCCACATGGGGCGCCCAGCTCGCTGGCACCCAACTGAAGGCGATGCGCGGCACGATCTGTGTGCCGGTTGCAACGCTCACACCCAGCCCTGCAAAGGCCCCAATCACCAGCAGGAAGAGCGATATCTTGCCGGCGCCGTAAACACCGGTCGATCCCATCTCAAAGCCAAGCGCAGTGCCGACCGGCCCGATGACCTCGCGACCGGCGACGTCGGCAAAGATCAGGGCACCGATCAGGGTGAATGCGATGACCGCGATCCAGCGTTCAACGAGGTGCCACACCTTCAGAAGTGAGGAGACGGCTACTGGGACTGATCCGACTGTCATGGGGTAAGCTTTCCGCGTGAGCCGGACACCGCCCTAGCGATAGTCGTAGGGCGGCGCCGTTTGCATTTCAAAGCCGGGTCAACCCTTGCAGGCTGCCTTAGCGTTTTCCATCAGCTCGAAAATTGCCTTGCCATCCTCGCCGTATTCGGCGGCCATGGCTTCCCACCAGGGCGGAAGTTTTCCGCGGATGTCCGCGACCTGCTCATCGCTCAGGCGCACGATCTTGCCACCCTGGGATTCATGCAGGGCGCGCATCTTGTCCTCGAAGGCAAAGATTTCATCCATGATTGCCTTGGAGGAAAACGCCGGGTTGGCAAAGGCGCGCTTGATGGCGGCCTGGTCTTCGTCGCTCAACTTCTCCATGACGCGCTGGCTGACGGCAAACATGCCGGGGCCGTTGGCATAGTTGTATTCGTTGACCACGGGGTAGATCTTGGACAGGCCCGAGGGGATGGCGAAGGAATAGACCGTCGGATACATGTCGATCAGACCGGTCGACGCGGCCGAGGCGGCTTCGCCGGGGCTGATCGGGACCGGATTGGCGCCAAAGACCTTCCAATGCTCGGTGTTGATCTTGTTGACTGAGATGCCGACCTTCAGGCCTTTCAGTTCCTCTACGCTGGTGATCTCGCGATCCGACCAGAGATAGCCATTGCCCACTTCGGCCCAGGATCCAAAATAGACGCCCTTGGGCGCCAGGCGGGCTCGGATTTCATCTGTCAGGTGGTTGTCCTGAACGCAGGCGCGCTGATCATTGTCGTCAAAGTAGCCGTAAAGCTGCATCAACCCGACCTCGGGCGCCTGCTGACCGGCAGCCGACACTGTGAACAGGCCCATTTCGATCCGACCACGGGCCAGCTGGGCCAGCGTGTCGTTCTCGGAACCGAGTTGCGAGTTGAAATAAGGTTCAACCTTCAGCCGGCCTTCGCTTTCCGTGGCGATGGCCTCGGCCAGCCGGGTGACCTGAGCACCCCACGGGGTTTTCTCGGGTGCGGCAGTGGCCAGTTTCAGCACAGTTTCGGCCTTGACTGCCGTGGTCGATGCCAGCGCGACCAGTCCTGCCGCCGCGAGTGATTTCAAGAACGTCATTTTGTCTCCTCCGATCTGGGTGCACAGCCCTGTTTCGGCCAACATCGGAGTCAATCTTCATTCGCGCAAATTTACTTTTTGATATCTTTCATTCATGGTGCGAATGTTCAGGAATTCCCCTTTCATTTCGCAGGGGTTACCGGCAAGCGCGTTCAATTGGACGTCGCGTCACTTAGGGATCGACCACAAACGCGAGGGGGCATATGCAGAACCTGACGCAACTCAATCACTTCAAACTGGTCGCGCAGGAGGGCAGTTTCGCCCGGGCCGCCGAGCTTGCGAACATTTCGCAGCCCGCACTGAGCAACTCGATTCGCAGCCTTGAAACGCGGCTTGGCCTGACGCTCTTTGAGCGTTCCGCGCGTCCCGTGCGCCTGACTTCGGCGGGCCGCACCATCCTGGCCAGGGTCGAGGCCATCCTGTTTGAATCACGCAACCTTGAACAGGAGTTGGTCAACCTGGACGCTGGCCAGAGTGGCCACGTCCGGGTGGGAATGCCGCCGGTATTCTCGACCTCGCTCGCGGGGCCGATCATCGCCGAGTGGCATGATGCCCATCCGAATGTGAAACTGGATCTGGTCATCGGCGAGACTACCGACCTGGTTGCCGGATTACGGGACGAGACGCTGGATGTGATTGTCGGCGATGAGCGCGACCTGCGCCAAGGTACCGACGATCTGGACCTGACCGAATTGCCGCCGCAAGCAGGGGGCGCCTTTTGCCGGGCGGGTCATCCGATTCTGAACATACGCCACCCGCAGCCCACTGACCTAGCCAGGTACAAGTTTGCCGGAACCCATTTCCCCGAAGCGGTGCTCCGAGCGATCGCGCGGAAGGTGGGGCGGGATATCCGATCGCCGGAACCGATCATCGCGATAGACAGCCACAACATCGCCGTGCTGCGGGATGCCGCAATAGAAAGCGACTTGATACTGCTGACCACGTCCGGTGCGGTGCGAAATGCGCTGGCACTTGGGGTTCTGAAACGGATTCCGGTCGATCTTGGCATTGACGCCGTATGGCATATCGCGCTGAGGCGAGGGCGCGTGCAGCACCCCGCGGTCCCACGCTTCGTCGCCAAGATCATCGAGATCAGCAAACGCGAGTTTGACCACCGTCTGGCACCGTCTTGGCCGATTGCTTCGATGACGCCGTCCAGGGGGTGATCCAACCTGCCAACAAGGTGACGCAGGATCGGACATGACTTGATATGCGTCATGTGCGACCCTTGGGTTCCCCGATTCGTCATCAAGGTATTGATCATGCGTATTTTCATTCGTTTTGCAGCTGTAGCGACAACCTTTGGACTTGCCGTGTCGGTAGCGCAGGCACAGGACGGACCCATCCTGTTTACAAATGTGAACGTGTTTGACGGCGTGAACGAAAGGCTGATCGAGAATGCCAACGTGGTCGTCACAGACAATCTGATTTCGGCGGTGTCGAGCGAACCTCTGGTCGTCGCCGGCGGTCGCGTGATCGATGCGGGCGGGCGCACGATGATCCCCGGCCTGATCGACGTGCACTGGCATACCTCCTATTGCTGCGCGGCGCAAAGCACGGTGATCACCGGCGACATTCTGGAAATCGCGATCCGCGGCGCTATCGGTTCGGAGGCCACGTTGATGCGCGGCTTCACCACCGTGCGCGACGTGGGCGGAAACCCGTTTGCCACCAAGAAGATGATCGACGCCGGAGAAATCCCCGGTCCGCGTATCCTGCCCTCGGGTCCGCCTATCGGCCAGACCGGTGGCCATTTCGACTATCGCCCTTACCAAGTGGTCCCCACCAACCCCGCAGACTCGCAATGGTACTGGTACAGCGTCGGCCTGATGGCAATGGCGGACGGGGTGCCGGAAGTGACCAAGCGCGCCCGCGAGGTGATGCGAATGGGAGCCAGCCAGATCAAGATCTCGGGCGGTGGCGGCGTGTCCTCGGTTTATGACCCTCTGGACGTGCGGCAGTACACGATGGACGAACTCAGGGCCTTTGTCGAAGTCGCCGACACCTACAATACATACGTCGCCTCGCACCTGTTCACCGACGAGGCGATCCAGATGTCGATCGAGGCCGGCGTCAAGTCCATCGAGCACGGTTTCCTAATGAGCCGCGAAACGATGGAAATGATGCGCGACAATGACGTTTGGCTGTCGATCCAGCCGCTGCTGGATGACGAAGACGGGTTTTCCTTCGACGATCCGTTCAGCCAGGCGAAATGGGTCGCGGTGACAAACGGCACCGACATGGCCTATACAACGGCGAAGGAAGTCGGCGTAAAGGTTGCCTTCGGAACGGATATCCTGTTCGACCCCGCCCTGGCCGAGCGGCAGGGCGCGTTCCTTGCCAAGTTGCAACGCTGGTACACGCCCTACGAGGTGCTGAAGATGGCGACCTCGACCAATGCAGAATTGCTGGCGCTGTCCGGTCCCCGTCATCCCTATCAGCAAGGCACGCTGGGCGTGATCGCCGAAGGCGCCTATGCCGATCTGATCTTAGTGGACGGCAACCCGTTGGAGGATATCGATCTCGTCGCCGACCCGCACGGGAATTTCGACCTGATCATGAAGGATGGGGTGATCTACAAGAACACGCTTGATTAATCGGGCGACACGATGCTGGCTCTGCCCAAACTACTAAGGCTTCAAGCCGTGTTTGCCGCGATGGCGATCGGTTTCCTGATCGCCAGCGGTATTCGGGCGTCATGGGTCGGCGCACCGCTGAGCGCCGCCGATGTGCCTTCCTCCATCACGCTGTTCGTGCGGTACTCTGCCTGCCTTTTTCTGCCTCGCTATGGCGAGATCGGCTGGTACCGCATCGCCATGATACCAGCGCTCGTCGCCTTCGGGGGTGGCGGTGTGATTGGTAATGTGGTCAACTTTTCGCAGAATGGGCTGGCAAGTTATGCGTCGCTGCCAGTCTTTTTTGTTGCTATCGCGATCAACGCATTTGGATCGGTCCTTAATATCGCAGCCGCGCTCGGGCTTTTCAGAAAGTGAGGCCAGCAATGGACACCGGAACGCCCCTGATGCGCCTTTTGATCGCTGGTTGCTTGGCTCTGGCGGGCATGTTGGGAACCGCACCCTCGTCGTCCGCAGCAGCGGTCGATATTCGCGAAGTCGCCGAGTATTCCGGGATACTCGTGCCGGCACGCGAAGCCGAGATCACACCAATCGTCAGCGCTTGGCGGAGAGGCGTCAATTTCGTGTCGGGCCAGATGGTCAAGAAAGGCGATCCAATGTTCTTGTTCCACACAAAACCGGCAGAGCTTCGGCTGCACCTGGCGCAAGCAAAACTGGAGAAAGCCGAGGCAAATGTAGGGCTGGCGGAACTTGGTGTATTGCAGATGACCCAGTTGGCGCCCTTCGACGGTGTCATGAGCGCACCAATGGTGCGGGAGAACGGGTGGCAAGACATTTCGAAATCCGGCGATGGCGGCATCACTATGGCGATCATCACGCAATTGGACCCGATCCACCTGGTCGCAGAGCTGCCCTATGACATATATGCGGAGCGTATGCGGCATTTCGGGTCGGACCAGGCGTTTATTGACGGATTGGTGCTGTTGATCGCCCTGCCTGACGGCACCCTGTACCCCCACTACGGTCATCTAGTGTCCGGCGGATACACGTTTGACGAGGATAGCCAGAAGATCAAAGTCTGGGGCGAGTTCCCCAACCCCGACCATTTCCTTCGACCGGGCTTTCGTGTCACGGTCCAATCTCAACTCAATTCCGATTGACCCGAGCCATGACTCGCTCTGTCACAGGAAGATTTCAAGTCGCTTCCAAGAAAGGGCATCAAATGATACGCAAAACCGCATTCGGCATAGCCTTGGCGCTTCTTACCAGCGTGGCGCCGGCCTTCTCACAACAGAAAGGCGCCCCCGCGACCCTGATCACCGGCGCTCGGATTTTCGATGGGGTGAACGAAAACCTGACCACAGGCCAGGACGTGCTGATCGAGGACGGCAAGATCGCCGCGCTTGGCGCCGACCTGACCGCGCCCGACGGCGCCACCGTCATCGACGCCGGCGGCCGGTTCTTGATGCCGGGCTTTGCCGACATGCACGCGCATCTGATGTTCCAGATGCCTTTCGGCATCGCGTTCACTGCCGACCGGGAATACTGGGCCTATGTTGCTTCCAACATCGGCGAACAGTACCTGATGCAGGGTTTCACCACCGTGCGCGATGTCGGCGGCAACACCTTTTCATTGAAACGCGCCATCGACGAAGGCGTGCTTGTCGGCCCGCGCGTCTATCCTTCCGGACCAATGATTTCGCAAAGCTCGGGTCACTCGGACCACCGCACGGACGCCGAACTGCCCTCGACTATCCAACATGAACCCAGTGTGCCGATGAAATACTTTCACGTCGCCGTGGCCGACGGCCGTGACGAAGTACTGCGGACCACGCGCGAGGTGCTGCGCCGCCGGGCGTCGCAAATCAAAATCTCGGTCGGCGGCGGCACCGGCTCTTTCGCGGACCCGCTGGACACGATGCAGTACACCGATGACGAAATTCGCGCCGCGGTCGAGGCCGCAGAAGACTGGAACACCTATGTCACGGCCCATGTCTACAATTCCGACGGCATCCTGCGCGCACTGCGCAACGGGGTGAAGTCGATCGAACATGGCAACCTAATGGACAAGGAAGCCATGCAGGCCATGATCGACGCAGACGCCTGGCTGTCTCCTCAGGTCATCGTCTATACTTTCCACCCTGCCGGCTTTAACGACGAGCAGAAAGACAAGCATGACGAGGCATTTGACGGCATCGACCAGATGTTCACCATGGCCAATGAGATGGGCTTTGAGAACATCGTGTTTGGCACTGACATCATTACCTCACCCGAGATGATCAAGCGGGCAAACGAGGAATTCGTGCTGCGCACCAAGTGGTTCGACAATGTCGAAATCCTGCGTCAGGCCACGTCAAAATCCGCCGAACTGCTGGCGCTCTCTGGCCCGCGCAACCCCTATCCGGGCAAACTCGGCGTGATCGAGGAAGGCGCCCATGCCGATATCCTGCTGATCGACGGCAACCCGCTTGAGGATATGTCGGTGATGACGGAGTACGAAGAGAAGTTCGACCTGATCATGAAAGGCGGCATTGTTTACAAGAATCAGCTGGAATAGTGCCAGCGCGCAGTAGTCATTGCCCGACCGGGAGAATCGTCCGGTGTTTGAACCCTGATGCAATCCCCGAAAACGTCCCCGTTGGTGATTAGGGTTCCCCCCATCGAATCCTGGCTGGGAGAGGGGCGGAAATACGTGGGAGCATCCAAGTTCATGGGCCGCAGAAGGCATTCGTGATCATGCGGGCTGTGCATGGGTTACCCATCGCTCATGTCTATCGGGAAGCAGTGATCTGGCCGGTTACGTGAAAGGCCTTCAGCTTCACCCTGCATAGCATAAAGATTTCTGATCGGCCGCGTTTTTAGCGACCCAGTATTCTCGCCGGTGCGAGGTCGAGCGTCTGGGGCATTCGCCTATTGGCCATAACCGCCAATTCCAACACCCCCTCCAGCAATTTCTTGAACGGCCCTTCAACCGCGATGCCGTCACAAATGCTGACCATTCGAAACTGGTAAAGATTTCGAACTCAGCATCCGTCTGTGGTAGCCCGAGAATGCCCACAAGAACTTGGTGAACACCGGGGTGATGCTCCGCAATGGTGTGCACCAGGAATAGCCTTTCATCAATCCCCAAGGCCCGCGCCAATGCCGGGATGCGATCCGGCGACACGTGTCTCGCCGAACTTGAGCATGGGGTGGATGTTCGGGCTCTTGAAACCACTTCGGTCGGCTAATTCACGCTGGGTCAGCGGCGAGTTTTCAATTGCCTCGGACAAGAAATTTGCGGTCGGGCTCTGGGTCAAGTCGATGCCTCCTGCGAACTGATGGAGTTTGTTTTCTCGTGATAGCTCGCGACTCGGGGTCCGTGTGTTTCGTACTATCCAGTTTCATCGGGAGATCGCTGCGTCTGTAATCTTCAGGAAGTTATCAAGAGTGTGAGCAAATGCTGTCGCCAGTTCCGGCTCCTCGCCAAAGGCGTCCATGCGAAACATCACGACAAGCCCGCGTTTTACGTCCGCAATTCCCAGCCCCAGCATCTCGCTCAAAATGACGTGGACTTCCGGGTGATATTCATCGATGGCAAGCAGAAGGAAGTCGCTGGCATCGAGACCAAGTATTTGGCTTAAGGCCGCGATGTCACCCAATGAAACGGGCTCCCACCACGGACCGAAACCGCGCCCGCTGGCCCACACACGCGCTCTGGCAGCAGGTTGGCAGCGTCGTGGCGGTGGACCTGCAAGAGAATTGTTCCGGCGTTCTGCCCAGCGAGGTGATTGAGACCAACCGTGCCGAGCACATACGGATGCTGGACCGGCAAATTCTGGGCTTGTTTGTGTCGCGCGCAGCGGCGTCTGAGGTAAAGCCGCATGAGTTCCGCGACTTTCTGGACGGTCACATTGAAGCCATCAAACGTCAATCAAACGAACACCCGGTGCCGATAGGTGAACGGCTGGGGAAGGCCGCAAGCCGGTATCGTTTCAAATGAGCAGGTTGCGGACATTCGTTGCGATCCGCGCCAACATTTGGAGAGCGGGTTCCGCGGACCTAAACTTGCTCAATTTTGAACGTTCTGTACCTTGGAAAGGTAGTCAGTCGGCTTCGATCGGAAGGCTAGGATCAGGACCCCATTCGCTCATAGAGTTTTCATAGACGGCAACGTGGTCGTATCCTAGCTGGTGGAGCCAAAACGCATCAACGGTCGCAAATATGCCACCACCGCAATAGGTGATGTGCCGCGCGGCTTCATCCGCGCGGACCGCTTTGAAGGCCTCAGCTATCCTCTCAGGCGCCAGAAATGCATGGTTGTCCTGATCCAGCAACTCAACTTGGGGCACGCTCACGCTGCCCGGTATTCGGCCAGGGCGACCGTAACGCGGGTTCTCGCCGCTGAAAACGTCCCGCCCAAGTGCGTTGACGAGGCAGGTGTCCGGATCTTCTATCGCAGCAAGGACTTCCTTCTTGCCTACAAATATCTCGGGACGAAGATTCACGGTCAAATTACTGGCAGGATAGGAGCAAGGTTCGGTACTCAACAGTCTCCCCTCGGCACTCCATTTTTCAAACCCTCCGTCCAGTACTGAAGCATTGTCGAAACCCAGCCATCGCAGCATCCACCAAAACCGAGTTGCCCAGGACGGGCTGCGGCGACTGTAAAGGACAACGTGTGATTCATTGCCCACGCCACAACGTTCAAACGCTGCAGCTACCCGTTCCGGGCTGCTCAAAGTCATACCGTACGGACTATCTTCCTCGGAAAAATCAGCCTGAAGATCGAAGATCCCAGCTCGTGGTATATGACCCGCGTCATGTTCTCTTAAGCAGTTTACAACACGATATGGGCGTTTGCCCCCTTCTTCGAATTCCAGAACCGTCGAACAATCGAAAACCCTCAGTTGCGGGTCATCCAGATGCGCAGCAAGCCAATCGGTGCTGACCAGCGCGTGTGGGTTTCTCATGTAGGTCGCCATGGCCAAACCTCTCAAACTTCGACGAGATCATAATGCTTGATGGTACGCGACTCGACCAGTTCAGCTTCAGAAGAATCAATGTGCGGGGATTGATAATCATCGCCCACGAAGGCCTTCAAGGACTCGAGGCTGTCCCAAACCATGACAAAACTGAATTCGCGCGGTGTATCTGGGCGCGGCGCACCAGGAAGAACCTGCAATATGCCGTTCGTGCCTTTCATCAAAGGGATCGCAGTCTCATAGAAGAACCGATTGAACTCCTCCTCTTTGCCCGGTCTCGTGACGACCTGAAAAATCCGCATAATCATGCATTCAACCTCCGAAAAGCGCGGTTCTCGCCTGCCTGAACGCCTCTTGTTCGGTTTATAGCACGGATTGGCGGGGACTGATGCATCGGGCTCGGAGCGGGCATTCTCAGCGCTCGTCGCCAGCGACCGCTGCGCGGCGCATTGTCGCCCTGCGCTACGAACAAGCCAATTGCCGCTAACAGACTGCCGTCTGGCAAACACAAACCGGGCTGAGTTTGTCCTTTCTAGCGCGTCATCCGGTCTGTCGACGTTGAAAACATGACGACTGACTTTCCCTGAACCTGTTTCAGCCCGCAGCTTTCCAACATTGCACGGGATGGTGCGTTGTCTCTGCCGACAAACTCCATCGTCGCTTTGGCTCCCAATTCGTCGATCGCTGACAAGTTGCATAACGCATCTGTGAGCCTTCCAAGCCCGAGCCCACGCAACTCCGGATCAACTGCAATCAGCCCCACCCATGCCGTTTCAGTAAACGGACTGTAGTGATTGTGCGTCATTGCCGAGAATCCTGCCGCAGCGATACGCCCATCCTTGTGCTGCAATACATTGAGACGTGCCGGGAATAGCCGGCCGAGCAATGCATCTCTGGAGAATGGTGATACGCCTTGATCTGCAAGAAACGACTGAACGTCCCGCACCTTTTGTGGGGTCAATTCCGCTTCGGGAACGGGTATCAAACCATATGGGAAACCAGTTTCAACTATTTTACCACACACCTCGCGGATTGTATTGGCTTCCGCCATGAAAAGGTCCCAGAAGTGCAGATTAGGGCGGAAGCTGCCCAACTCTCTTTTGGCAACGTCTAAAGCCGCCTCATCAACCCCTCGAAGAGTAATCATACCTTCCTCGGACATGACCTTTCTCAGTCGATCCCAGCCCAAGGTTTTTGGATCATCGCTCGAAAAGATGCGCGCATGGACGACCGCACCGGGAACATCGGTGAGTTCAGACACTTGTTGGTCACGGGCTTTTTGCAAGGCTTGGACTTTTGCATCGCCAAAGTAAGGAGAAATATCGGCAGTCATGGGCAGTACCTCGGATGTGACACACAAAGCCTATAGCCAACGAAACGATTTGTCCCGGACATGCGGAAAATCCTAGTGACAGCATTCTTTGGGAAGACACCGCTATATTTTGCCCCATTTCTCAGCAAAGTTTCACAGGCTGACATCGGTAAAACGCGCGGCATCGGAAAACTTGGGCGCGTTCCGGCCCTTCGCCGCACCGATCAATATGGTCGGCTTTGGGAGCGTTCTATTCAGCCCGCGCCATCTCGCAGGTAGTTTCCAAAACTTTCCGTGCGCTCCACTGTTGCTCGTCCGCCACGCGTTCTTTCCGCCCCTGTTGCTTCCACAGTGCTTCCACGGGTGGGGCGAGAACGCGAAAAGCCCCGCGTCATGCGAGGCTAAGCGGTTGTATTTATTTGGAAGATTTGGTTGCGGGGAGAGGATTTGAACCTCTGACCTTCAGGTTATGAGCCTGACGAGCTACCTGGCTGCTCCACCCCGCGGCAAGATTGTTGGGCGTTGT
>NZ_LQBQ01000006.1 GCF_001507595.1 Ruegeria marisrubri | reverse complement strand
GATCCGCATGCCCTTTTCGATCGCGCAAGGTTCAAAACAGGCCTCATAGACCTGCCGCCTTCCCTGGGCGTCGTCTTCGACTCTTGCACGCATGTGGTGCCCTCACTTCCAATTTTAAGGTTACCAAAAGTATACTGGTTGATTTCAGTTCCTTGTAATCGCAATTTCCCCTCGAACGGGCCGCGAGTCAAGTGGAGCCCGCCGAAACACAAAGGAACCGACCATGAGCAACATCCTGATTCTGAACGGGGCACAGCCCTATGAATTCGCACCCGGTACGCTGAACGCCACACTGGTGGACCGCGCCCGCGCCTTCCTCGAGTCGCAGGGGCACACCGTGCGTGTGACCACCGTGGCCGAAGGCTACGACGCCAATGCCGAGGTCGAAAGCCACATCTGGGCCGACACGGTGATCATGCAATTCCCGATCAACTGGATGGGCGCGCCGTGGTCGTTCAAGAAATACATGGACGAGGTCTTTACCGTTGGCATGGACGGTCGTCTGACCAACGGCGACGGCCGCACCCCCGAAGCACCCAAGAAAAACTATGGCATGGGCGGATCGCTGGCTGGCACGAAGTATATGCTGTCGGTTACTTTCAATGCCCCGCGCGAGGCGTTTGATGACGCGTCCGAACCTTTCTTCCAAGGCGGAAGCGTTGACGATCTGCTGCGTCCGATGCACCTGAACGCCCGGTTCTTCGATATGACGCCGCTACCGACCTTTGCCGCGTTTGACGTGATGAAGAACCCGGAAATCGAGGCTGATTTCGCCCGCTTCGATGCCCATCTGGCTGATGTCTTTGTCGGTGCCGAACATGTCGCAGCCTGATATCCACCTCTACACGGCTGCCACGATGAACGGCTACAAGCCGGTCATGTTCTTGGAGGAGGCGGGCGTTCCCTACGACCTGACCTTCATCGACTTTGCCAAGAACGAGCAAAAGGCGCCTGACTATGTGAAGGACATCAACCCCAACGGTAAGATCCCAGCAATCTGGGATCGAACCGAAGGGCGGGCGATCTTCGAAAGCGGGGCAATCCTGTGGCACCTGGCCGAGAAGTACGGGAAATTCCTGTCGGATGATCCGGTAACCCGCTCGGAAACCCTGCAATGGCTGTTCTTCCAAGTGGGACATGTGGGGCCGATGATGGGGCAAGCGATGTATTTCCAACGCATCGCAGCACCCAACGGCCATGAGGAACCGTTTTCGATCAAGCGCTACGTGGATGAGAGCCGCCGGTTGATGGAGGTTCTGAACACCCGCCTTGAAGGGCGCGACTATATCGTGGGCGAATACTCCATTGCCGACATGATGATCTACCCCTGGGCGCGGGCCTATCCCTGGGCGCATGTCCGGGTTGACGACCTGCCGTATCTCAAGGCGTGGTTCGACCGCATCGACGCCCGCCCCGCTGTGCAAAAGGCGCTGACCATTCCCAAGGCGCAGCCGCAGTTCTGGGACGAAAACGCGGACGCCGAAGCGTTCCTGAAGGAAAATGCGGCCCGTTTTGCATCTGACGTGAAAAAGGATTGAGCCATGCTCGACACCGATAAGACCGATATCACCTTTACCTATCACACAAAGGACACCGCTCCTGAGGCGTCAAAACCGTTGATTGATCAGACCGTGGCCGAATTCGGCGGTCTGATCAGCCTGCACGCGCTATTTGCCGAAAGCCCGGTGACTTACGAGACCTATCAAAAGGCGTTCGACCTGTTCCTCAAGCACAGCTCGTTCACGTTGCTCGAGACGCAGGTGGTCTTCATGACCTCGAACTTCATCAATCGCTGCCATTACTGCATGGCCGGGCACACGATGATGATGAAACGGGCCAAGATGCCCGATGACGTCATCGACGGTCTGCGCGAGGGCCGAAAGCTGGCCGACCCCAAACTGGCGGCATTGCAAAGCTTTGCCCGAGAGCTGCTCGAGAAACGCGGGCATATCGGCGACGACCGGCTGCAGGCGTTTCTGGATGCGGGCTATGACCGCAAGGCGGCTCTTGAGGTGCTGACGGGGCTGGCGGCCAAGCTGATCTCGAACTTCACCAACGCACTGGCCCACACGCGTCTGGATCGCGGCATGGACAAATACGCCTGGGTGCATCCAGACGACCGTTGACCTATTCGGCCCGCCCCCCAAGGGGCGGGCCATACAACAGCTGAAAGGCCCCCGGACATGGCCCTGAATGATCACCCGATGTGGCGGAAACCACAGCATCACCACGATCTTGAGAACGCCCATGAACACGTCCACTGGGTCGAATTGTTCTATGACCTGATACATGTGGTGACGATCTTCCTGTTGGGGAACTACCTGTCGGATCATCTGAATCTGCAGGGTTTCCTTGTCTTTGCCGGTGTGTTCATTGCCCTTTGGTATGCCTGGGGCGAGCTGAGCATTTTCAATTCCATCTATGTCAGCACCGATGTCTGGCACCGGATCATCATGTCTGTGATGATCTGTACGGTCATGTTCATGGCCGCCGCGATCCCGGCCATCGACGGAAAGGGCTGGGCGTTCTTTGCTCTGGGTTTCGCAGCCAACCGCGCGTTGATCGCTGCCCTGTATATCC
Source organism: Ruegeria marisrubri (assembly GCF_001507595.1). GTDB lineage: Bacteria > Pseudomonadota > Alphaproteobacteria > Rhodobacterales > Rhodobacteraceae > Ruegeria > Ruegeria marisrubri. The sequence continues at coordinate 36,892 of NZ_LQBQ01000006.1, read as the reverse complement.
GTGCGCGTCGCGTCAATGCCGAGAGCAAGTCGTTTTCCAGCGAACAGATCCGCAACTTTCTGATCTTTGCCGTGATCTTCGCGGTAACGGCATTCCTGCCCAAACCCCTGGCTTACTGGGTCTTTGCCGCGGCCATGGTGACCACTCAGTTGGTCTATATGATACCACGGACCAGCGTTCTGCGATTTGACCGTTTTGCCCCGCGCCTTGGCCACATGTCCGAGCGGTTCGCGTTGTTGACGCTGATTGTTCTGGGAGAAGGTTTTTTCAAACTGGTCGTCACCTTGTCCGAAAAAGGTATCTACAAGGTCACGCCCGAAGTGCTGGTCAATTTCGTGATCGGCGGCGTTTCGATGTTCGTGATGTGCTGGATCTATTTCGACTTTGTCGGCAATGCCAAACCCAAGGACAACAAGCCCGCAACCATTGTCATCTGGTGGCTGGCACATCTGGTGCTGATGCTCTGCGGGGTGATGGTGGGTGTGGCGCTTGCGGCCGAGGTCAAGATTGGGTTCTGGGATCCATACCCGGGTAAATACGCAGCCATCGGTTGCTTTGGGTTGGCCGGATATATCGCGATGCTCTGGGTGTTGCGTCAGATCATCGAGGATCGCGTCGCGTCCAGATTTGGACGCTGGGACGTGCGCCTTTTCGGAATTCTATGCGCAATCGGCACCTACTTTGCCGTGCCCCATGTGCCGTCTCTGGTGGCTAACCTGCTGTGGGGGACAGCGCTGTTTTCGCAGATTGTGATCCCCGTCAGCCGCGCCTGGATGACCTTCCGCAATGAATGAAGCCAGTCCCACACTGCGGGCATGGGTCTATTGGTGGCTCGAGCGCCCCGATCGCAACGCCGATGGCCCGAGACTGTTGGAGATCGCGCTGATCGCGCTTATTTCGCTGAACGTCGGCGCGGTGATCCTCGAAACGGTCGGACCGGTCTATGCGCGCTGGCAGTTTGCGTTCGACCTGTTCGAGAGGGTGTCGCTGCTGGTGTTCACCGCTGAATACCTGGCCCGCCTGTGGGTAGCCCCCGAGAATCCCGAAGTTCAGTCGCGCCGGAAATGGGCCTCCAGTCCGCTGGCCATTGTCGATCTGTTGGCGATCCTGCCGGCTGTGCTGGGGATGCTCTTTCCTCTGGATCTGCGAATTCTGCGCACGCTCAGGATGCTCCGCCTTCTTAAGCTCACCCGATATTCACCCGCATTGGGCATGTTGCTGGCGGTGTTCGAGGAAGAAGCCGGGGCCTTTCTGGCCGGTTTTTTCATCCTTGTTCTGATGCTGATCTTTGCCTCCAGCGGGGCCTGGCTGGCCGAACATGAGGCGCAACCAGAGGCATTCGGTTCTATCCCCGCCGCCATGTGGTGGGCGGTGGCCACGCTGACGACCGTGGGCTACGGCGACGTGACGCCGGTGACGGTGGCAGGCAAGATTTTCGGCGCGATCATCACCATCGTGGGGATCGGCATGGCCGCGTTGCCTGCCGGAATCATTGCCAGCGGCCTGAACGATCAACTCCACCGTCGCCGAGCCAGCCTCGAAGCCCAGTTTCGCCTTGCACTGGAGGATGGTGCGATCTGTGCCAAAGAGCAGGCGGCCATCGAAGCCCTGCGCAAGGAGTTGGGCCTGTCCCGCCGGGCAGCCACCCACATTCACGAGCAGGTACGAACCGAAACCCTGGCGCGTCAGGGCGTGTGCCCGGCCTGCGGCCGGTCTCTTCCAGTTTTTGAGTCAATGGAGTGATCCGATGAACGACTTTACCCCCCTTCGTATAGACATCGTGTCTGATGTCGTCTGCCCCTGGTGTGTCATCGGCTATCACCAGTTGGCGAAAGCCTCCGGCGAGACCGGCATCGGGATCGACGTGCATTGGCACCCGTTCGAGCTGAACTCCAACATGGTGCAAGAAGGCGAAAACCTGCGTGAACATCTGGCCGCGAAATACGGCACTACGCTGGAAGGCTCGATCAAGGCGCGGGCCCGCCTGACCGAGATGGGCGCGGCGCTTGGGTTCGAGTTCAACTATGCCGACGACATGCGGATGGTGAACACCTTCCGCGCCCACCAACTGATCGACTGGGCCGAAGATCAGGGCCGTGCACATGACATGAAACTGGCGCTGTTCGCAGCGTTCTTCACCCGGCGCGAGGATCTTAACAATGTGGATGTCCTTGCCGATGTTGCCGCCAGTATCGGTCTTGATCGCGACACTGCTCGTGCCATGCTGGACGGTGGAGAGCGCGCCGAATCCGTCCGCGAGAAAGAGCGGTTCTGGACGTCGCGCGGCGTCACCGGCGTGCCCGCGATGATCTTCAACCGCCAGCATCTCGTGACCGGCGCGCAGGGCGAAGACAATTATGCCAATATCCTGAAGCAGTTGCAGACGGCGCAAGCCGTCTGAGGGCAAGCACAAACCAAGGGAGGAGCAACCATGTCGAAAGCACAAGTAATCCACAAGAAAGGTCCGCCCAGTTGCATGAACTGGGAAGACTGGCACGTACCCGATCCGGCGCCGGGTGAAGTGCGCATGCGTCACACGGCGGTGGGGGTGAACTATGCTGACACCTATCACCGCGGCGGCATCTCTCATCCGTGGCCGGTTCCGAATGAACCGGTGGTGATCGGCTTTGAAGGCGTGGGCATTGTGGAAGGCGTGGGCGACGGCGTGACCGACTTCAAGACCGGGGATCGCGTTGCCTATGGCATTCCGCCTTTGGGATCTTATTCCGAGGAGCGTAACTACCCCGCCGACAAATTGCTGCACCTGCCCGAAGGGCTGGATGACAAACAGGTCGCCGCGCTGCTGATGAAGGGCATGACGGCACATTACCTGCTGAACCGCACCTACGCCGTGCAGCCCGGTGACACGATCCTTGTCCACGCGGCAGCTGGCGGCATGGGGTTGATCCTGTGCCAGTGGGCCAAGGCGCTTGGGGCAACCGTGGTGGGCACGGTCTCGACTGAAGAGAAAGCCGAGGTCGCCCGCGCGGCAGGCTGTGATTACCCTGTCGTCCGCTCACAGCAAAGTTTCGTCGACGTCGTCCGGGACGTCACCGATGGCGAAGGTTGCGTCGTTGTTTATGAGGCGATCGGCAAGGACACGTTGCAGGACAGCCTCGACAGTTTGCGCCTGATGGGCGTCTGCGCGGCCTATGGCCATGTTTCGGGACCGCCCGATCCCATTGACGTGATCCAAGATTTAGGCCGCCGGGGGTCCCTGTTCATCACCCGTCCTGCGATCATGCATTACGTCGCCAAGCGTTCTGATCTGGAATGGACCGCACGCGATCTGTTCAAGGCCATTGGTGACGGCATTCTGGATGCCAACATCAACTACGAATACGCGCTGAAGGATGCGGTCAAGGCACATGAGGCCATCGAATCCGGCAAGACGCTGGGCGCAACGGTGCTGATCCCATGAGCTTGTCTGGCATCAAGGCGCTGACCTTCGACACCGGCGGCACCGTGCTCGACTGGCACACCGGGTTCCGCGAGGCATTCGCGGCGGCCGGCGCGCGCCATGGGATCACCCGGGACTGGCGCGCGCTGACCAACGACCTGCGCCGTCGCAGCATGGAAGCCATGCTTGACCTCGGACGCGACGGCCCGCCGGCCTATAATTTCGACGAGGCGCACCGGTTTTGTCTTGATGCACTTCTGGCGGATGAAGGGTTGGACGCTTTCGACGAAGCCGACCGGCGCGCCATCGCGTGGGATACTCCACATAGCTTCACCGCGTGGCCGGATGTCAAACCCGGCCTGACCGCCCTGCGAAACCGCTATATCGTGGCGTCTTTCACGCTCCTGTCCTACCGGCTGGTCATCGACAGCTCACGCCGGAACGGGTTGATCTGGGACGCAGTGCTGTCCTGCGAAGGGCTTGGTGTCTACAAGCTCTTGCCGCAAGCCTACCTGCGTGCGGCGAAGATGCTGCAACTGGCGCCCGAAGATTGCTTGATGGTCGCCTGCCATCCCTTTGATCTTGATGCGGCAGCGAAGGTAGGCTTTCGCACGGCGCTGATCCGAAGGCCCACCGAATGGGGTGTCCAAGCAGAGGGCCTTCCCGATTTGCCGCCAAGCGGAACCTATGATGTCGAAGTCGATAGCGTGCTGGAATTGGACGCAAGGCTATCGCAAGGTTCCTGACACCCCGTCACAAGAACACAACCTTGCCGTCGGCTGGCGCTGTCACAACGGTTTCATACTTTTCCTCGATCAGATCACGCTTGATCTTCATCGTAGGTGTCAGGAATTCGTTCTCCACAGTCCATTCATCAGGCACGACGATGATCCGGCCCAATTGCTCGTGCTTCTCAAGCTGCGCATTGACCCTGTTCAGAGACTGGCTCAACGATTGTCGAATTTCGTCCTCCGGGACTCCATCAGTGGTTTCATGGGACAGGACGGTAATGGCAACAGGCTGCGGCAAGCCGCTGCCGACCACACAGACCTGCTCAACATGCTCGTCCTCGAACACCAGGCTTTCGATTGGCACCGGTGCAATATATTTCCCTTTGGCTGTCTTGAAGATGTCTTTCACGCGCCCGGTGATCCGCAGGTATCCGTCACTGTCGATTTCGCCCTTGTCACCCGTGTGCAACCATCCGTTCGACAACACCTCTACGGTTTTCTCAGGCTCCTTGTGATAGCGGGGAAACACGCCGTCACCACGAATAAGGATCTCACCTTCGGCCGAAATCTTGATTTCCGTTCCGGGCATTGGGTCGCCAATCGTACCCACCTTGTCGGCGCGATAGGGGTAGTTGACGGTCGAGGCGCCACCGGTTTCGGTCATGCCCCACCCTTCGCTGATGTTGATCCCCAGCATTTCAAACCAATGCAGGATGGCCGGCGAAATCGGAGCCGAGCCGGAGATGCACAAGCGGGCGTTCTGCAGGCCAAGTTGGGTCTTGATTTTCTTGCGGACGACATTGCCCAAAACGGGAAGGCGTAACAGCAAATCCAGTTTGCGTTGGGGCATTTTGCCCAAAACGCCCGAATGAAACTTCATCCAAAGACGCGGGACCGACTGGAAAACCGTTGGGGAGGCATTTCGAAGATCGTCGGCGAAGGTATCGAGGGACTCCACAAAGGAAACCGAGGCCCCATGGTACAAGCTGCCATGTTCAATCACGCCGCGTTCGAACGCATGCGCCAGTGGCAGATAAGACAGCAGGCGATCCTCGGGCCGCAGTTCCAATTTCTCCATCGGAGCCTTGCCACCATAGGCCATGTTGCGACAAGTCAGTTCAACGCCCTTGGGTTTGCCGGTGGATCCCGACGTATAGACAAGCGTCAAAAGATCATCCAACGCAGCTTTCACAACGGGCTGCAACGGATCATGCGACTTGATCAGATCCTGCCACTGGTGATCGCAATGCAAGGTCGGGTAGGGCATTGCAATTGTGGTGATATCCTTGGGCAATCCTGACTTGACCAGAGCCATGTCATCCAGCTTGCCGATGAAAGCCACCTTGGATTCACTGTGTTCCAGGATATACCGGATCGTTTCCGACGATGCCGTCGGATAGACCGGCGCCGACACCAGCCCGGCGGCCTGGATCGCAAAATCTGCAATGAACCATTCGGCACTGTTTTTGGCGATGATGGCGACCCGGTCACCGGGTTCCAGCCCCATCGAGAGCAGAGCGGCGGCCATGCGGCGCGTTTGATCCCAGACCGTTGCCCAGGTCAGTTCGCGAATTTTTCCGTATTCCGGCTGCCGCAGATAAACACTCTGAGGCCGCGTTCGGGCCCAGTGTTCCAACAAATCAATCGGGCATTTCAGGTCTGTAGCAGTCATGTCACGTCCTCCCAACGTGTTTGTTTCTTGGTTCCGCGCAACAAGCGGGTGTTAGGCTGGCGAAATCCATTCGCCCAGAACCTCTTCGGTATGTTCTCCCGGCCTGGGTGCAGGCCGATCTGGACGGTTCGGTACATTTTGAAATCTGGGTGAAGGCGCTGGATGCAGCTGCCCATCGAACTCTACGAAGGTTTCCCGCGCCATATTGTGAGGATGCGATGGCGCCTCTCCCAGCGACAAAACCGGCGCGAAACACACGTCTGTGCCCTCCATGATTTCGCGCCATTCATCACGTGTCTTGCCTTTGATCACATGTGCCAGCTTGGCTTTCATGTCCGGCCATTTGGCTGGATTCATCTGCGTGGCAAACTCGGGGTCTTCGGACAGGCCGGTTTTCTCCATCAAAACTGCATAGAACTGTGGTTCTATCGACCCAATGCTGATGTATTTTCCATCCGCACATTCATAAGTGTCATAAAAGGGCGCGGCACCGTCGAGAAAGTTGGATCCGCGCTGATCCTGCCAAAGTCCCATACCCTTGAGATCATGGAACATGGCCATCAACAGGGCGCTGCCATCGCTCATCGCAGCGTCGATCACCTGCCCTTCGCCCGTGGTTTTCGCGCGCAATATTCCGGCAAGCAGTCCCATGGCGAGGAACATCGCACCACCGCCATAGTCCCCCACAAGGTTTAGCGGGGGCGCAGGGGGCAAACCCGGTCGCCCCATCGCGCCCAAGGCACCGGAAATCGCGATGTAATTCAGGTCATGACCGGCAGCCTGCGATAGCGGGCCTTCCTGGCCCCATCCCGTCATGCGCCCGTAGACCAACGCCGGGTTGCGCGCCAACGCCTCGTCCGGGCCAAGCCCCATGCGTTCCATCACGCCGGGCCGAAACCCTTCGAACATGGCGTCGGCGGTTTTAATCAGTTTGAGCGCGGTCTCAACACCATCAGCGCTCTTCAGATCCAGCGCCACCGAGCGGCGTCCGCGTCCCGTGACCGGCCCAACGCCTTGAGGGGTCACGCCGGGACGGTCGATCCGCACCACGTCTGCCCCCAGGTCGGACAAAAGCATACCGCAAAACGGGCCTGGCCCGATGCCGGCAAACTCCAGAATGCGAATGCCGCTTAGCGGTTTCTCTTGCATCATGACCTCCGTTCGACCCCCCGCGGATAGCGGAAGCGACTGTTGACGGGAGGGAAGCCATAGACCGGACTACAAATCCAATCTATTTTGCAGGGGTAATATCGAATTTGGGAATATCATGTTTACTTCGACCAAGCTTCGCCAGATCGTTGCGATTGACAGGGCGGGATCGCTTTCAGCCGCGTCACAGGTTCTGAATATCAGCCAGTCGACATTGACCAAGGCCGTTGCCGACGTGGAACAAGACCTCGGTCTGGCAATCTTTCACCGCACCGCCCGCGGGGTGTCAGCAACGCCTGAAGGACGGGAATTTTTGAACCGAGCAGAAAGAATCGTCGCTGATTTCGATATGCTGGTTGAGGATACCCGATCCCAGAAGGAGCAGATCGACCAGTTCCTGCGAGTTGGCATTTCTCCAGCCTCGCAGGAGGGTCTTTACAACCGCGCCATTGCGCATTTGTTGAAAACCAATCCGAATATATGCCTGAACATGGTGGGCCTGCCGGTCGAGCGGGGGGTGCGCATGTTGAAGCGCGGAGACCTCGATCTGCTGTTCGCCCCAACAGAAGAACTGACACGAGAGCCCGACTTTACTGTCGAGGAGCTGGGCCAATTCCATCCCCGGCTCTTTTGCCGCAGAGGGCATCCCATTCTGTCAGAACCACAGATTTCGCTGGACCTGATTGGACGATATCGCGTGATCTCGCCTGATTATCATGTCGGTTATGCGCAGCGGTTCGCCGAGTTTCTATTGCAGGGCGACGTCGATCCACGTCGCCGGTTGCACATCATCGAAAACTTTGTTGTGACCCAGACGGCCGTCGCTGAATCCGACCTGATCGGTATTGTCAGCAGTACCTATGGCAGTACGCGCAGATTCCGGAAGAACTTTGCGCTGCTTGATCTGGATGTCTTCCCGCCCCTGAATATGGGCGTTGCCCAACTGTCGCGTTGGCTGCCGGGCCGGGCCGTTCGCGCCTGTCTTGCCGCAGTTCGGAAATTCCCGCCAGATGCTGAGGCCTGAAGACTTCCCCGTGAATATTCATTTTTTCGATATTGCAGTATTCGTTTCGATTTGAGTAAGAGTGCGCGCAATGTTTCTCTTCCAGCCAAATGGACTGGAGGAATCCAATGTTGTACCGTACCCTCTTTGAACCGGAACACGACATGTTCCGCGATGCGTTTCGCAAGTTTGTCGAAACCGAGATCACCCCCCATCACGCGGCATGGGAAGCTGACCAACACATCAGCCGAGAAGCTTGGCTGAAGGCTGGCGAACAGGGCTTTCTGTGCCCAACCATGCCCGAAGAGTATGGTGGTGCAGGCGTGGACCGCCGGTTCAGCCTCATCATCCTCGAAGAACTCTGCGGCGCCAACGCGAGCGGTCCCGGTTTCGCGCTGCATTCCGACATCGTTGCCCCTTACATCCGGAATTATGGCACCCCGGAACAAAAACAATCCTGGCTGCCGAAAATGGCCACCGGCGAGGTCATCGGTGCCATCGCCATGACGGAACCGGGTACGGGGTCTGACCTGCAGGGCATCAAGACTCGGGCCGTGGTGGATGGTGACGAACTGGTTCTGGATGGTGAGAAGATTTTCATTACCAACGGTTTCATGGCCGATCTTGTGATCGTCGCCGCACAGGTGGTCGATCCGGCGACAGGCGGCGAACCGAAACTGTCACTGGTTCTTGTCGAGGCCAGCCGCGACGGGTTCACCAAGGAAAAACCGCTGAACAAACTGGGCCAAAAAGCGCAGGACACCTGTATCCTGAACTTCTCAGGTGTCCGCGTTCCCAAATCAAACCTTCTTGGCGGAGAAAACGCCATCGGCGGCGGATTGATGATGCTGTTTGGTGAACTGGCCTGGGAACGGCTCATGATCGCCATCGGATCCGTTGCAGGGGCCAAGTTTTGCTATGAACAGGCTCTTGCGTACACGCGGGAGCGCCGGGCTTTTGGCCGATCGCTCGCCGAGTTTCAGGATGTGCGTTTCAAGCTTGCTGACATGAAGGTCAAAATCTCGGCGGGACAGGCCATGGTTGACCAATGCATGACCAATCTGGCCCTCGACAAGCTGCGGCCCGAAGACGCCGCAGGGGCCAAACTCTGGTGCAGTGAAATGGCCTTTGAAGTGGCGGATACAGCGCTGCAAATGCATGGCGGCTATGGCTACATGCAGGAATACCCGATCACTCGTGCCTTTGCCGACATTCGGGTGAATCGCATCTACGGCGGTGCCAACGAGATCATGAAAGAACTGATCTCGCGCAAGCTCTGATCCCCAAAAGAACAATTCCGACAGAAAGAGGTACTCTTATGTCTCAGGCATACATCTATGACGCTGTGCGCACTCCCCGTTCCAAAGGGAAAGCGGGCGGTACACTGAACGAAGTCAAACCTGTCCGTTTGGCCGCTGGGCTGTTGGAGGCCCTGCAGGAACGCCATGACCTCGACACCGCGAAGGTCGAAGACGTGATACTGGGTTGCGTCGCCCCCTTGATGGATCAGGGCTCGTGTATCGCCAAGGCCGCTGTGATGTCCGCCGGATGGGACGAGTCGGTGCCGGGTGTGCAGCTTGACCGGTTCTGCGGATCGGGGCTTGAGACCGTGAACATCGCCGCGGCCAAGGTCGGCTCGGGCCAGCAGGATCTGATCGTTGCAGGCGGTCTGGAGTCGATGAGCCGCGTGCCGCTCGGATCGTCCGGCGGCCCGATGCTCTTTGACCCGGAATTCGTCATCGAAAACAAGTCTGCCCCGCAGGGGATTGGCGCTGATTTGATCGCCACGATCGACGGATACAGCCGCGAAGATGTCGATGCCTTTGCCGTGGAAAGCCAGCGCCGCGCTGCGCATGCGCGGGACAATGGCTGGTTCGACCGCTCTGTCGTGCCGGTCCGGGATCCGTCCGGTCTGGTCATTCAGCAGCGTGATGATTTCATCAAACCCGACACCGATATGCAGAAGCTGGGCGCGCTGAAAGCGTCGTTCGCGCAGATGGGCGGCTTTGGCTTTGATGACATGGCGCTGGCGAAATACCCCGAGGTTCAGGCCATCAATCACGTCCATACGCCAGGCAACAGCTCGGGGATCGTTGATGGGGCATCGGCGGTCATTATCGGTTCGGAACAGGCAGGCAAGGATCTGGGGATGGAGCCGCGCGGGCGGATCGTCGCCTCGACCGTCATTGCCACCGACCCGGTCATCATGCTGGCCGGTCCGGGACCGGCGGCGCAGAAATGTCTGCAGAAGGCGGGGCTGACCGCCAAGGATATAGACCTCTGGGAAATCAACGAAGCCTTCGCCTCGGTCGCCCTGCGCTACATGAAGGATCTGGGCATCGACCACGAGATCACCAACGTCAACGGCGGCGCGATTGCGATGGGCCACCCGCTGGGTGCGACCGGCGGCATGCTGGTCTCAATCGTGCTGGACGAGCTTGAGCGGCGGGATGCCAAACGGGCAATGGTGTCGCTGTGCATCGCCGGCGGCATGGGAATTTCCACGCTTATCGAACGCGTTTGAGAAGGAATAGTCACATGGGCGAATTTACATACGAAAAAGACGCAAACGGCATCGTGACCGTGACCATGAATATGGACGGTCCCGTGAACGCGATGAACCAAGAGTTCGGGCCGCTCTATGCCGACATGGTGAACAAGCTTGAGGCCGAAGCGGGGCTGAAAGGCGTCATTCTGACCTCGGGCAAAGAGACGTTCTTTGCAGGGGGTGACCTCAACCGGCTGGTGGCGGTCGAGCCGGATCAGCTGCAGGACCTGTTTGAAGAGGTCGAAGGCATGAAGGCCGATATGCGGCGTCTGGAAAAGCTGCCGGTTCCGGTGGTCGCCGCGATTAACGGGGCGGCTTTGGGTGGCGGGTATGAGCTGTGCCTTGCCTCGAACTATCGGATCGCCGCCGACAACCCGAAATCCAAGATCGGCCTGCCCGAGGTCACGCTGGGCCTGTTGCCCGGTGGCGGCGGCGTGGTGCGCTTGACCTGTCTGCTGGGACTGGAAGCGGCGATGCCGTTCCTGCTGGAAGGCAAGCAATTGCCCCCTGCCGCAGCCCTTAAGGCGGGGCTGGTGCATGAGGTTGTCGAGGCGGACGCCCTGCTGACCCGCGCCCGCGAATGGATCCTGTCCGTTCAGGGCGACGAGGCGGCGGCAACGCAGCCCTGGGACACCAAGGGCCATCGCATTCCCGGTGGCGGGTCGAACTCGCCCAAATTGGCCCCCAAGATTGCGGGGGCATCGGCGATGCTGTTCCAGAAAACCCGCGGCTTGCTGCCTGCGCCAGCCAGGATTCTGGACGTCATGGTTGAAGCGGGCAAGCAGGATTTCGATACGGCGCTGCGTTATGAAACCCGCCAGTTCTGCGCGCTGCTTGTGTCGCCCGAAGCGAAGAACATGATTTCAACCTTCTTCTTTGGTCTGGGTCAGGTCAATGGCGGTGCCAGCCGCCCCAAGGACATCCCGCGCAGCAAGGTCAAGAAGCTGGGCATTCTGGGTGCCGGGATGATGGGACAGGGGATCGCCTATTCCTCGGCCATGGCAGGCATTGAGGTTGTGTTGAAGGATATGACGCAAGAAGCTGCAGATCGCGGCAAAGCCTATACCGAGAAACTGCTGGCAAAACGTGTACAGCGGGGCCGCATGAACGAGGCAAAAGCCGCCGAGGTTCTGGGCCGGATCAAAGCCAGCGCCGATATGGAAGACTTGCGCGGCTGCGACATGATCATCGAGGCGGTCTTTGAAAAGATCGAAGTCAAGGACAAGGTGATCGCCGAGACCGAAGAGTATCTGGCCGAGAACGGGGTCTGGGGCTCGAACACCTCGACCCTCCCGATCACGCGGCTGGGGTCCAAGGCGCAGAACCCGAAGAACTTTGTCGGCCTGCACTTCTTCTCGCCGGTTGACAAGATGCCGCTACTGGAGATCATCGCGGGCGAGGAAACCTCGGACGAGACGCTGGCGCGCGCGTTCGACTTTGCCCAGCAAATCCGCAAGACGCCGATTATCGTCGGTGACAAGACGGGTTTCTACACCTCGCGCACCATCGGCACGAAGATCATCGAAGGTGTGCAACTGGTTGCCGAGGGGCATGATCCCCTGCGGGTGGACAACCTGTCCAGACTGATCGGGATGCCCACCGGGATGCTGTCGCTGCTGGACGAAGTTCAGATCAAGCTGGTGACGGATATCTATCGCACGCAGATTGGAATGGGCCTGCTGGACCCTGCCGAAGAACAAAACCCCGAGGCGCGGGCGATGCTGGCGGACATGCTGGACAATCACGACCGCCATGGCCGCGCGACCGGCAAGGGGTTCTACGACTACGCAGACGGCAGCAAAACGATCTGGTCCGGCCTGTCCAAATGGCGCAAGGACGATGCCGAGATTTCGGATCGCGACATTCAGGACCGCATCCTGTTCCGCCCGGTTCTGGAAAGCCTGCGGTGTCTGGAAGAAGGCGTTCTGCGCAGCGCCGCCGATGGCAATATCGGGTCGATCATGGGCATCGGCGCGCCGGTCCATACCGGGGGCTATATCCAGTATGTGAACACCTATGGTCTGGATCGGTTCATCGCCCGCTGTGAAGAACTGGCCGACAAATACGGCCCGCGCTTCCAGCCGCCCGCAATCCTGCGTGAATACGCAGCGGAAGGGCGCCTGTTCCAATAGGATCATTTGCGGATATAGCTCGAACTTCCTTGGCCACTGATGTGGTCAAGGAAGCAATGATGCGGTCTCGATCAAGCCCGCTTTGTAGGGCGGACCAAGGGCGCCAGCGGCGTCCCGGCGATGATCTTTGAGCGTCAGAATCTCTTGATGGGTGCCTCAGGGCGAAGGAGCCGACGGGCGCATCCTGCAAGAGCTGGCTCCCGGACGGCATTGGAGAAGGCCCGCACCTGAATTTGGGGTAGTTGGGCTCTGGATTGGCGGGATTGGACCTTCAACTGGCAAGATCGCTGCTCGAACCGGAGCCAACCTGCGGCCATGGAACATAAGATTTCAACGATGGAGCCACACATGCCACAACTTCTTCGCTTCGGCCTTCTGGCCCTTGTCGCGTATTTCTTCTGCATGGCGACTGCGCATTTCTTCGGGATTAAAGTTCCGATCCTGTTCATCTATTACGACACACCGTTTTACGCCTATCAGGACAAGATCATCTCTTTTGCGGTCCTCAGCTATGCCGGCCTGTTCTATGCAGCTGCCCGTGATATCAAGGTGGTTCCGATTGCCCTGGCCGTACTCGGAATGACTGCGCTTGGCCTTGCGTCGGTCAACATGTCAGAGGCGCTTGGATCCGTGCTGGCCGAGGGGCAATCGACCTGGCCCTACTGGGCGCAGACCGGTATGATCGCAGGCCTTTGGGTCATTCTGACAGTGCTGTATGTCAAGCGGTCAGACACCTGACCTTCGTGTGCCAACGCCGACGGGGACCGCCATCGGTGGTGATTTCAATCTCAGACATATGCACGTGCTTAGGGCTATCCTTATGCCTCCTTGGTCAAGCCAAGGTGTCCGGTTGAAACGGGGGCCAGTTCACCCATAGCGCGGTTTTCTGGGCACCTGGGTATTCGATCAGGTGGATATTGATCGGGGTGGTCATGGTGATCGAACACAGTTTTTTGCCGCCCGGATTGCCCAAGGGCAGAACCGGCGGGGCGCTACCAGTCGCGTGGACGTGTGCGGTCAAGCTCGGGGCTGATCGGGATGAACTCTTCCTCATCCCCCGGAGGCAGCCTGAAGGGGCCATTCGACCAATCCGCCGCCTTCCAGTCTTCCTTGGCCTGCTCGATCCTATCCTTCGAGGAGGACACGAAATTCCACCAGATATAGCGTTGTTCGTTCAGCGTCGCGCCGCCAAGCGCCATCAGGCGCGCGCCCTGTGGCCCGGCCTTGACCGAAATGCGGTCGCCGGGACGAAAGACCATCATGCGACCGGCCTCGAATGTGTCACCGCTGACCTCGATGCTGCCTTCGGACACGTAGATGCCACGATCCTCGTGATTGTCGGGCAACGGGAAGGCGGCGCCGGGCTGAAGGATAACGTCAAGATAGAAGGTCTCGGATTGCATGGTGACCGGGCTGGATTTGCCATAGGCGTCGCCCAGGATCAGTCGGGCAATGGCGCCGCCGTCCTGAAACTGCGGCAGCGCGGCCTCTTTGTGATGCTCGAAATCCGGCGCCATCTCCTCGCGGTCTTCGGGCAGGGCGATCCAGGTCTGGATGCCGAACAGCTTGTGGCGCCCGGCGCGGGTTGCGTCGCTGGTGCGCTCGGAATGGGTCACGCCGCGGCCTGCCACCATCCAGTTGACCTCGCCGGGATAGATCATCTGGTGGGTGCCAAGACTGTCGCGATGCTCAAACTCGCCCTGATACAGATAGGTCACGGTCCCAAGGCCGATATGCGGGTGTGGACGCACGTCGATCCCGCCATCGGTGATGAACTCGGCTGGGCCCATTTGGTCAAAGAAGATGAAGGGCCCCACCATCTGCCGTGCTGGCGAGGGCAGTGCCCGCCGTACCTCGAACCCGCCGATGTCACGGGCCCGGGGAATGATCAGCGTGTCGATGTCGTCCACCTGCCCGGCTTTCGGGCAGATCGGTTCGATGGTGGGGTTCCAGCTCATTTTTGTCCTCCTACAGCGCCATGTCGAACAGCAGGAATTCGCTGTTGTCCATTGCAGAGATTGCGACCTTGTTAACATCGGCAAGGGCAAGCCCGTCACCGGATTCCAGCGGTTGGTCGTTGACCGTCACAAGGCCTTTGATGACCTGCACCCAGACGCCACGCTTCTTTTTCAAGGGCAGTTCCACCTGCGCGTCGCTGCGCAGTTTGCTGGCGTAAAGGTTAACGTCGGCATGGATGGAAATCGAGCCGTCCCGCCCGTCATTCGAGGCCACCAGACGTAGATTTCCGTCCAGATCATCATAATGCTCCTGCGCATAGCTGGGTTTCAGCCCTTGCTGGTCGGGCATGATCCAGATTTGCAGGAAATGCACCGGGTCGGTTTTTGAAGCGTTGTATTCGCTGTGGACCACGCCGGTGCCTGCGCTCATCCGCTGCACATCACCCGGTTTGATTTCCGCGACCTGACCCATCGAATCGCGGTGCTCCAAGGCGCCTTCCACGACATACGAGATGATCTCCATGTCGCGGTGCGGGTGCGCGCCGAAGCCACGGCCCGGGGCCACGCGGTCCTCGTTGATCACGCGCAATGGGCCAAAACCCATGTGATTGGGATCATAATAATCAGCGAAGGAAAAGCTGTGTTTGCTTTTCAACCAGCCGTGGTCAGCATTGCCACGGGCGTCAGAGGGACGAAAGTGTTTCATGGTGTTTCCTCTCGGGGATTTCCCCGGTTCAAGATGACAGGACGTCAGCCCATTCAGGGTGACGTTTGAATTGCGCGGCAGCATAGGGGCAAAGCGGCAGTACCTTTTTGCCAGCAGACCGCGCATCGGTGATCGCGCGTTCGACCAAGGCCAGACCGATGCCCTGTCCGCGATAGGCGTCAGGCACCCCAGTGTGATCAATGATGATCATGTGATCCCCGGCCTTGGAATAGGTCATCTCGGCCTCCGGCCCGCCGTCGGCGGCAAAGCTGTAGCGGCCCTTGGTGTCGGTGCTTTCGTGGTTGATGTTCATTGGCGCAACTCCGGTTCAACACTCGCTCGTGCAGCGTTGGCTAATTCAAAGATACGGTTTTCCCTGCAGGTCGGTAGTCCGCGGCTTTGCGACTGTCTATTGCGCCAGTTGCAATAATGATGCGATGGTCATGGTGGAATTTGCAAATTGAGCCAGGGATTGTAAGCAATGGCAGGGCAAATCGAACAAATCCGCGTCTTCATCCGCGTGGCCGAGCTTGAAAGCTTCGCCGCCGCCGCGCGCGATCTTGGCGTCAGCCGCTCGATCGTGACCCGCTATGTCGGGGAACTGGAGGACGAGCTGGGCGTGCAGCTTCTGGTGCGCACGACGCGGAAGGTGTCGCTGACCGTGGCCGGGCAGGTCTACCTGGATCGTACCCGGCCACTGGTCGAGGACCTCGACCGGGCCAGGGATCTGGTCAAGCAGCAGCAGGACACGCTGTCGGGGGAAATCAGGATCAGCGCGCCGGTGTCATTCGGCCAACGGTTCCTGCCCGACATTCTTCATGAGTTCCATCTCGCCCACCCCGACGTTCAGGTGAAGATCGAGATGATTGACCGCTTTGTCGATCTCATTGACGAGGGCTATGACATGGCCCTGCGGATTTCCGGGCCACCGTCGGGAGTTTCCAATATCTGGCGCAAGATCGCCGGCGTGCCGCGCAGTATCGTGGCCTCCCCAGCCTATCTCGAGACAGCAGGAACGCCGCAACATCCCGGCGACCTCGCCGATCACGCGTTTTTGGCCTACAGTCACTTTCCGGGCGGGACTGCGCTACAACTTTCACACCAGGAAACCGGAGAGACCACGGCAGCTGCGCTCAATCACTGGTTCGAAACCAATAGCGGTGAAGTGATTGTCGCGCTTGCCGACAAGGGGTGTGGCGTCGCGCTGATGCCGAACTTCCTGATGTCCGATGAGCTCAAGAACCGGCGCCTGGTGCCCCTGCTGTCCGATTGGTCGGCGCCCGCGATCTGGCTGACGGCATTCTATCCCCCCTATGACAAGATGCCCGCCAAGGTGGCCGCATTCACCAGTTTCGTCGAGGATATGGTCACCGCCAATCCCGACATGCTGAAATAGCCAGAAAAAAACGGGCGACCCGCAGGCCGCCCGCTCGGTTCTCTTGAGGAGGAGGAAAGAAGGAGGGAGGTCAGACCTTGACGCGGTTGTCGACTGACAGGATCCCGGCGCCATAGGTGAAGACGAAGCCCAGACCACCGGCAATCGCCAGGTTTTTCCAGAAGTGGATCATCTCGTTCTGCGCGGCCATGCCTTCCATGCCCGAGCTCGGGATCAGGTGAAACAGCACCCCGGCGATGACGGTGAAGCCACCCAGCAGGAAGGCCACAAGGCGCGTCTGATAGCCCACCAGCAGCAACAGGCCGCCACCCAGTTCAAGCAGGATGACCAGCGGCAGCAACCCGCCGGGCACGCCCATCATTTCCATGTAGCCAGCAGTGCCTTCGTAGCCGGCGATCTTGCCGTAGCCCGCAGTGATGAACAGCAGGGAGAGAAGCACCCGGCCGGTGACAGGGGCAATATTTTGCAGAGTTTTGATCAGTTGTTCCATTGGTTTGCTCCGTGTTCGCATGTGATCTGCTGCAGATTTACTCAAACCGCAGAGCTCGTAGAAGCCGGGCAATGTGCAATTGATTGTTGCAAAAAATGACGCAACTGCGCCTCACACGCGGGACGCCCGCGCCTCTCCTCGTCATACCGGTCAATTTCCGCAACAATCAATTGCGGATTTCTGTGGTTCCGATGTTCCCTTGCCGCTCGCATATTCCTTGCAGAAACAAAAGGAATTCACCCATGGGTCTTCTCATCGACGGAATCTGGCACGACAGCTGGTACGACACGAAAAAATCCGGCGGCAAGTTCGTGCGCGAGGACGCGCAGTTCCGCAACTGGATCACCGCGGACGGCTCGGCCGGCCCTTCGGGCGCGGGTGGGTTCGCGGCCGAGGCCGGGCGCTATCACCTCTATGTCTCGCTCGCCTGTCCCTGGGCCCACCGCACGGTGATCTTCCGCAAGCTGAAGGGGCTTGAGGACCTGATCGGCCTGACCGTAGTGCACCCGCACATGCTGGAAAACGGCTGGGAATTCGACAAGGACACTGGCGGCGACCCCATCGGCGGGCATGACTTCCTGCATCAGGTCTATACCAGCGTTGTTCCGGACTATACCGGTCGCGTCACGGTGCCAGTGCTTTGGGACAAGAAGACCAACACGATCGTCAGCAATGAATCGTCGGAAATCATCCGGATGTTCAACAGCGCCTTCGATCATCTGACAGGGAACAGGCTGGATTTCTATCCCGAACCGCTGCGCAGCGACATCGACGCGCTCAACGACTTCGTCTATCCGCGCATCAACAACGGCGTCTACCGAGCCGGTTTCGCCACCACGCAAACGGCCTATGAAGAGGCCTTCGACAACCTGTTCGCGGCCCTGGACGAGATCGAGGCACGCCTCGCCACAAGCCGCTTCCTGATCGGTGGCACCCAGACCGAGGCCGACTGGCGCCTGTTCACCACCCTGATCCGGTTCGACGCGGTCTATCACGGGCACTTCAAGACCAACCTGAAACGGATCGAGGATTACCCCAATATCTCGCACTACGTACGGGATCTCTATCAGACCCCGGGCGTGACCGGGACGGTGGATTTCCGGCATATCAAGGAGCACTACTACGTCAGCCAACGCACGATCAATCCGACGCAGGTGGTCCCGAAGGGGCCGGTGCTGGACTACGCCCGGCCTCACGACCGCGCGCGGTTGGCAGCGGCGGCCTGACAGGGTGCGAGGGTCCATCGAATTCGTCTCAACGCCGGTCGGAAAACAGGTGCCGATCCAACTGATTGACAACCGCATCGGCCAGATCCGGAATCTGGCCGACGCGGCGTCTGACCTGGTAACAGGCGGAGACATCGTGCCGGAATCCTACGACGCAAAGCTCAATGCCGCCGGTTGACCCGATTTGCGCAATAACCTCGCGCAGATGCCGATCAGGCAAGGCCTTGTCCCCGTTGCGATCAATCGTTGCCTGATCAACCGGCGCGCCATCCGAAAGGACGATCAGGATTTTGCGCCTTTTCGGGTGCTGCGACGGTCTGCGCGCCGCCCAGTCCAGCGCCTCACCGTCAACATTTTCCTTGAGGATCGCAGGAGACAGCATCGCGCATATGCTGTCCCGCGCGCACCGCAACGGGAAGTACGCTGCGCTGCCGAAAATCTCGTGCTGCGGGAGCGCAGGATTTCTGCATCAGCAATAGCTGCATGAGCAAAGGACGGCTGCGTTGCGCACTACGGCCATTTGCTTATTGAAAATGCTGCAAGATGCATGAACGGCAGGAATGCGAAATTTGCACTGCGGCGATTAGTGAACCGCTCAATGTCGCCTGTGGGCCGGTCGCGTTTTCTCAGTCGTAAACGGGTCAGCGCGTTGTAGAATGACAGGAAGGTTCGGAATGCGCTGGTAGCTTTCCCTGACCAATATTCCGCAAAAGAACTCGAAGAACTCTTAGAGCAACGATCCTTGGTCTGCCTTGAGCGCCTTTGGAAGAAGTTTATGCGGGGGATCCTGTGATGTCGCGGAGTCCCCCTTTGTCGTCCTTTCCGGTGCGTCTTGACTACAAGCGTGAAGAACCCGTGTGCTTCAGTGGCTTCGTAGGGTGGGCATTGCACCTGCCTACTTGATTTCCTCGCCGCGCGCAGACTTTTGGGCAAAGCGCGCAAGCTTATGCGGCGAACGCAAGCTTATGGGCGGTCGTACACTTCCTCAGAAATCCAGGTTCTCCACGCTCAGCGCATTCTGCTGAATGAACTCTCGGCGCGGCTCCACCACGTCGCCCATCAGCTTTGTGAACAGGTCGTCCGCCTCGACCATGTCGTCAACTCGCACCTGCAGCAGTGTGCGCGCGTCCGGGTCCAGCGTCGTTTCCCACAGTTGGTCCGGGTTCATCTCGCCAAGCCCCTTGTAACGTTGCAGCGACAGACCTTTTTCGCCCTCTTCCAGAATGGCCTTGAGCAGCGACAGGGGGCCGTGGATGACCTGCGCACGTTCCTTGCGGACCAGGGTGGCAGGGGTGTTGTAGACCTCCTGCAGGCTCTGGGTGAAGCTGCCGGTCTTGCGGGCCTCGCCCGAGCGCAGCATCGGGCCGTCCAGCGTGCGCACCTCTTCGACGCCGCGCAGGATGCGGGCCAGGCGAATGCCGTGATCCTGCGTGATCCGGCCCTGCCAGCCGCGTTCATATTCCAGCGCGATCAGGTCCAGCCGTGCCGCCACCTTGTCGGCCACGCCCTGCAGATCGGCATCGACCGCGCCCGGCACGAAGGCGCCGGCAACGGCGGCCTGTTCCAGGATGTGCCGCGGATAATGGGTCGGGAAGGCGTCCAGAACGCGCTTCAGTTGCCGCGCCTCGTCGATCACCCGTTTCAGGTCAAGGCCGGCGATCTCTTCGCCATTGCCAAGTTTCAGAACGGTGCCCTCGAGCCCCTGATCGATCAGGTAATCCTCAAGCTCTGCCTGATCCTTGCAGTAGCGTTCCGACTTGCCGCGCGTCACCTTGTAGAGCGGTGGTTGGGCGATATACAGGTATCCGCCCTCGATCAGCTCCGGCATCTGCCGGTAGAAGAAGGTCAGCAGAAGCGTGCGGATATGCGCGCCGTCCACGTCGGCGTCGGTCATGATGACGATCTTGTGATAGCGCAGCTTCGAGATGTCGAACTCGTCCCGCCCGATCCCGGTGCCCAGCGCCATCACGAGGTTGCCGATCTCCTGACTGCTGAGCATCCGGTCGAAGCGCGCACGCTCGACGTTCAGGATCTTGCCGCGCAGAGGCAGAACCGCCTGCGTCCGGCGGTCACGGCCCGTCTGCGCCGAACCGCCGGCCGAGTCCCCCTCGACCAGGAACAGTTCGGTCTTGGACGGATCCTTCTCGGAGCAATCCTTGAGCTTGCCGGCCAGATAGTTCACGTCCATCGCCGTCTTGCGGCGGGTCAGTTCGCGGGCCTTGCGAGCGGCCTCGCGCGCCAGCGCCGCCTCGATGATCTTGCTGACGATGGTCTTGGCCTCGTTGGGGTTCTCCTCGAACCACTCGGCCAGTTTCTCGTTCATCAACCCTTCGACCGCCGGGCGCACCTCGGAACTGACCAGCTTGTCCTTGGTCTGGCTCGAGAATTTCGGATCGGGCACCTTGACCGACAGCACGCAGGTCAGCCCCTCGCGCGCGTCGTCGCCGGTAAAGTTGACCTTTTCCTTCTTCGCGATGCCGCTGGATTGCGCATAATTGTTGATCGTGCGCGTCAGGGCGCCTCGGAACCCGGCCACATGGGTGCCTCCGTCGCGCTGCGGGATGTTGTTGGTGAAGGGCAGAACCGTCTCGTGATAGCTGTCGTTCCACCACATCGCGATCTCGACGCCGATCTCGTCGCGCTCGCCCCTGATGTAGATCGGCTCGGGCATCATCGGCGTTTTCGACCGGTCGAGATATTTCACGAACTCCTTGACGCCGCCTTCGTAGAACAGCTCGGTCTCAAGCCGCTCGGCGGGGCGCTCGTCGATCAGGATGATCCGCACGCCCGAGTTCAGGAAGGCCAGTTCGCGCAGGCGTTTTTCCAACGTCTCGAACGAGTAGTCGAGATTCGAGAACGTGTCGGTCGAGGCGAGGAACCGCACCTCGGTCCCTGTCCGGTCGCCGCAGTCGCCAACCACTTTCAGATGCTCGGAGGTTTCGCCGCGCTCGAACCGGGCGAAATGTTCCTTGCCGTTGCGCCAGATGCGCAGTTCCAGCCAGTCGGACAGCGCGTTCACCACCGAAACACCCACGCCGTGCAGGCCGCCCGACACCTTGTAGGAATTCGAGTCGAACTTGCCGCCGGCGTGCAGCTGGGTCATGATGACCTCGGCCGCCGAGACGCCTTCTTCGGGGTGGATGTCCACCGGAATACCGCGTCCGTTGTCACTGACCGACACGCTGGAATCTGCGTGAATCTTGACGGTCACATGGTCGGCGTGGCCGGCCAGCGCCTCGTCGATGCCGTTGTCCACGACCTCGTAAACCATGTGATGCAGACCCGAGCCATCGTCGGTGTCCCCGATATACATGCCGGGGCGCTTGCGGACAGCCTCCAACCCCTTGAGAACCTTGATGGAATCAGCGCCGTATTCTTGCTGTACCTGTGTGTCTTCGGACATGCAGTCAGTACCTATATTATTTTGGTAACTTATACGTTCTCTGGTGGGGAATGTCACGCGATCCCACCAGATTTTGTGTGGACCTATGCGCTTGTTTGACGGGCAATCTTGCTGAGACTTCAGCCGCCGACAACCTCCGAAATTCCGTCGGTTTCCCGAACCTCGAATACCTGTGCCCGGTCGCCAAGATCCGAAAACAACTCCGGCCCTGTGCCCGTCATCCAGGCCTGCGCGCCAAGGGCGCAGATCTCGTCATAGAGCGCCCGCCGCCGCCCCGCGTCCAGATGCGCCGCCACCTCGTCCAGAAGCAGGATCGGTGGCGCGCCCGACAATCGCGACAGGGCGCGCGCATTGGCGAGGATCAGCGAGATCAGCAGCGCCTTCTGCTCTCCGGTCGAGCAATCCCTGGCGGGAACGCCCTTGGCCGCATAGACACCGGTCAGATCGGACCGATGCGGGCCGATCAATGTCCGCCCCGCCGCCATGTCGCGAAACCGGTTTTCAGCCAAGGCGTCGCGCAACTCTCCGGGAGTCTCGGGCATCGGCCCGTCCGCCTGCACCAGATCCAGATCGGCGGCCGGAAAGGCGGTCTCCGCCTGTTCCTGTGCCGCCCGCAGATGGACCAGCGTATTCAGCCTGGCCCGGTGAACGCGATATCCCGCCTCCGCCATCTGGTCTTCCAGCGCCGCATACCAGTGTGGATCGTGGACCTGGTCCTTCAGCAGCCGATTGCGCTCGCGCATCGCCTTTTCATACGTCAGGGTGGCCTCGGCATGGCCCGGGTCAAAGCTCAGCGCCATCCTGTCCAGGAAACGCCGCCGTCCCTCAGCCCCTTCGATCCACAGCCGGTCCATCGACGGTATCAACCAGACGATCCGCGCAAGCTTTCCCAGATCGACTTGGCTGGCCAGCTTGCCGTCGATCCGGATCTGGCGCGCCGCACCGCCTTCCGACCAGGTCTCGATCTCGTGCCGTTTGCCTCGTGCATCCAGCACGCCGGACAACTTCCACCCCAGAGCCTCGGGCCGGCGCGTCATCTCGGCCGCACTCGCCCGACGCAATCCGCGACCGGGGGAAAACAGGGACACCGCCTCGAGGATGTTGGTCTTGCCGGCCCCGTTCGGCCCGTGGATCGCGACGGGGCGGCTATCCAGCGACAACCGCGCCAATTTGTGCGAGCGAAAATGCGAGACCGTAAGCTCGGTCAGGGCCAACGCCATGACCCCTCCCTTCATCTTTTCTAAAATACTCCCGCCGGAGGCATCGCGCGTCAGCGCGATCAGACGCGCATCGGCATGACGACATAGACCGCGCTCTGATCATTGCCCTCGCGCATCAGCGTCGGGTCGCCGGCCGAGTTGAACAGGAACACCGCGTTTTCGCGATCGACCTGGTTCGCGATTTCCTGCAGGTATTTTGCGTTGAACCCGATTTCAAGGCGTTCGTCGCCATAGGCTACGGCCAGTTCCTCTTCGGCGGCGCCGCTGTCCGGGGCGTTGACCGACAGAACCAGGCGATCGTTTTCCATCTGCAGCTTGACAGCACGCGAACGTTCTGACGACACCGTCGCCACCCGATCGACGGCCTGGGCAAACTCGGCCGCGTCCACTTCCAGTTTGCGGGTGTTGTTCTGCGGAATCACGCGGGTGTAGTCGGGGAAAGTCCCGTCGATCACTTTCGAGGTCAGGGTGATGTCGGGCGTGGCAAAGCGCACCTTGGTTTCGCTGACCGAAACCGCGATATCCATGTCATCGTCTTCCAACAGCTTGCGCAGCTCGCCGACGGTCTTGCGCGGGACGATCACACCCGGCATGTCCTCGGCGCCCGCCGGCAGATCGGCATCGATCCGGGCCAGCCTGTGTCCGTCCGTTGCCACGCAGCGCAGGACCTTGCCACCCTCGGGGCCATCGGCCACATGCATGTAGACGCCGTTCAGGTAATACCGGGTTTCCTCGGTCGAGATCGCGAATTTCGACTTGTCGAAGAGACGGCGCAGCAGGGCGGCCGACGCGGTGAAGTTCGACTGGTATTCCGAGGACGCCATCACCGGGAAATCTTCTTTCGGCAAGGTTGCCAGAGAGAAGTTCGAGCGCCCGGCCTCGACCGTCAGTCGCCCGGCAGCGCTGTCGGCGGTCAGCGTGACCAGCGCACCATCGGGCAGCTTGCGCACGATTTCATGCAAGGTCGTGGCGGCGACCGTCGTTGCTCCGGCCCGCTCAATCTGCGCCGGGGCCTTGTCGACCACCTCGATATCCAGGTCTGTCGCCCGGAACTGCACCTGATCGCCCTCGGCCTCGATGAGCACGTTGGCCAGGATCGGGATGGTGTTCCGGCGTTCCACCACGGATTGAGCCTGCGACACGGCCTTGAGAAGTGTGCCGCGTTCGATGCTGATCTTCATACCCTCAATTCCTTCGACATGGCCGGGACGGACAAACTAGCGGTTTACCCCTGCGGCACAAGTTTTTTTCGGATTTCTCCGTTGGAATGACAGAGGCGTCAAGGGGCACGTGGCGCGCAGGGCACAGTTGACGCACGACCGTGGACTTATCCGCACAAAAAGCGCCCCGGACCATGGGTCGGGGCGCTTGAATGATGCTCCTGAGGCCGATCAGGCTTCCAGCGAGCGGCGCAGCATCTCCACGTCTTCAGCGATCTGGCCGTCGGTCAGCTTGAGTTCCTCGATCCGCTTCACGCCGTGCATGACGGTCGTGTGGTCGCGCCCGCCGAACCGGCGGCCGATTTCCGGCAGCGACCGGCTGGTCAGCTGCTTGGCCAGATACATCGCCACCTGACGCGGGCGGGCATAGGACCGCAGGCGCTTGGGGCCGATGATGTCCGACAGGCGGATATTGTAGTATTCCGATACCTTGCGCTGGATCTCTTCGACGGTGATCTTGCGCTCCGAGGCGCGCAGCACATCGGCCAGACAGTCCTGGGTCAGCTCCATGTCGATCTCGCGCCCGACCAGCGACGCAAAGGCAAAGAGCCGCGTCAGCGCGCCTTCGAGAACGCGGACGTTGGTCGAGATGCGGTGGGCGAGGAATTCCAGCACGCCATCGGCGATCTTCAGGTCGGGATAGGTGCCGCGATAGTGCTGGAGCTTGTTCTGCAGGATGCCCAGGCGCAGTTCATAGTCGGTCGGGTGCAGATCGACGACCAGACCGCACTGCAGGCGCGACTTCACGCGCTCTTCGAGATCCTTGATCTCGCCCGGCGCGCGGTCGGCCGAGATGATGATCTGCTTGTTCTGGTCCACCAGCGCGTTGAAGGTGTGGAAGAACTCTTCCTGCGTCGAATCCTTGCCGGCGATGAACTGCACGTCATCCACCATCAGCACATCGACCGAGCGGAAGAGATGCTTGAAATCCATCATCCGTCGTTCGCGCAGCGCCTGGACGAACCGATACATGAACTGTTCCGCCGACAGGTAGAGCACGTTCAGATCGGGGCGCCTTGCCTTCAACTCCCAGGCAATGGCGTGCATCAGGTGCGTCTTGCCCAGACCGACGCCGCCATAGAGAACCAGCGGGTTGAAGGTCACGGGGCCGCCTTCGGCCACGCGGCGCGCGGCGGCGTGGGCCAGCTCGTTGGGCTTGCCCACGACAAAACTGTCAAAGGTAAAGCGAGAATCCAGCGGCGCGGCCTGCAGCGAATCGAGCGCATTGGCAGCAGTCTCGGTCGCGGCCTGTCGCCGCTTTTCGGGGGTTTCATCCTTGGCGGCCGACACATCGGCCTCGCGCACGGGGGCCTCGCGTACGGGGCGCTCGGTGGAATTGGCGGCAACGCGGAATGCGAGACGTTGAACCGAAGCGCCCGAGGAGTTCAGTTCGTACAGGATGATGTCAGCGAAATTCTGGCTGACATAATTGCCCATGAAATTGGTCGGAACCGAAAAGACGGCAACCCCGTCCTGCAGTTCCTGGAATTCCAGCGGCTCGATCCAGGTGGTGTAGTTGTTCTGACCGACGGTCTTGAGCAACTTGTCGCGAAGTTGTCCCCATTTCTCTTGTGTCATCCAGCGCCTCACGCATCCCATCGTTATTTTCGACCTGCCGGCCGTTATTCTGCTTTCTTGTCCCGGTCGCCCGGTCTGGATTTACACGCACACAGCCACCCCCGCGCCGAAATCGAAGATTCGGCGGAGATACCCGCAGGCAAAGGCAAGTCGGTCCGAAACATTCCTGAGACCCCCCGAAAACGGAGTTGCGTCCCGAAATCGGGCCACTTGCTATCGCTTTTGTTTTCGACAGGGCCAGAGCGTCAGAAGATTCTGAAACCCATGGCAGACCGACGGGCCGGTATTTCCGACCGCCGACATTCGCCTTCCGGTTTGCCTGATGCCCGTCAGGTTCGCCCCAGAAAGCAGCCTGTCCCCCCAAGCGTGTGAATCGCTGACTTCGTGGTAGCAATTCCGGACCCGCAGCGGCAACGAAACTCTGATGTTGACTCGCGTCTTTGCGGGAACGAATCTCTGGGATTTGCCAAGGCGCGGCATTCTGGCAACAGCATTGAAAAAGGCGCCGCCAATGGCCGCGCCTTTCTCGAGGATAATTCACGCAAAAGGTGACGCAGGGTCAACCCATGGCTTTGACGCGGGCCGAAAGGCGCGACATCTTGCGGGCTGCGGTGTTCTTGTGGAAGACGCCCTTGGTGACGCCGCGCATCAGTTCGGGTTGCGCCGCGCGCAGGGCGGCGGTTGCCGCTTCCTTGTCGCCCGAAGCGATTGCTTCTTCGACTTTGCGCAGGAAGGTGCGGATGCGCGAACGGCGTGCTTTGTTGATTGCGAAACGCTTTTCGTTCTGGCGGGCGCGTTTTGCGGCCTGGGGCGAATTTGCCATGTGTGTCTCTGACCTTTTTCCGGTTCGGTTCTTTCAGGGTCGCGCACGGGAAACAACGCACCGGGTCAGGGATCACGGGTGTGATTCTGGCCAGAGCGGGCCGCACGCGCATGTATAGCGGCGCTGCATAGCCAAGTTCGCGCGTTTTGCCAAGCCGATTCTTGGAGCGGGCGTGCAAGAACGAAAAAGGCGGGCCGAAGCCCGCCCGATTTCTTGTGACCCGGAGGTGCTTACTTGTCGCGGAACTGCGCGGCCCGCTTTTCAAGGAACGCGGCCATTCCTTCCTTCTGGTCTTCGGTCGCGAACATCGAATGGAACAAGCGGCGTTCGAACAGCATGCCTTCGCTCAGCGGCACTTCGTAGCTGCGGTTCACCGCCTCTTTCGCGGCCATCGCTGTCAGCAGGGATTTCTCGGCGATCTTCTGAGCCGCGCCCACGGCCTCTTCGATCAGCTTCTTCGCTGGAACCACGCGGCTGACCAGACCGGAACGTTCGGCCTCTTCCGCATCCATGAAGCGGCCCGTCAGGTTCATGTCCATCGCCTTGGACTTGCCGACAAAGCGAGTCAGCCGCTGGCTGCCGCCCATGCCGGCGATGACACCCAGATTGATTTCGGGCTGACCGAACTTGGCGGTGTCGGCGGCGATGATGAAGTCGCACATCATCGCCAGCTCGCAGCCGCCGCCAAGCGCATAGCCGGCCACGGCCGCGATGACCGGTTTGCGGATCGCGGTGATCCGGTCATTCGCGTCGGCAAAGAGATTCGTGGTGAATACGTCCACGAAGCTCATCTCGGACATTTCCTTGATGTCGGCGCCTGCGGCAAAGGCTTTTTCCGAGCCGGTGATGACGATGCAACGGACCTTGTCGTTGGTGTCAGCCTCTTCCAGCGCGGTGCAGAGCTCGCCCAGAAGCTGCGTGTTCAGTGCGTTCAGGGCATCAGGTCGGTTCAGCCTGATCAGGGCTACATGCTCTTCAATCTCGACGATGATCGTCTCAAAGGCCATGGGGCAAATGCTTTCGGTTGTTCCGTTCAGGGACGATTCCTTACCACGGGAAAATGACGGATCAAGCTATCTTTGGCATTGCGCGCAATAGAAGGATGAGCGACCGGACTGAGTGATTCTGCGAATTGTCCCGGTGCAACCCTCCCTGCGGCAAGGTTGTCCTTCGCGGCCGTAGACGTCGAAACTGTGCCGGAAATATCCAAGTTCTCCATCAGCTTGCCGGAAATCCCGCAGGGATGAGCCGCCCGATTCGATGGCTTCCTGCAACACCTGGCGGATGACCGGAACCATGGCGGCAACCCGGTGCGCCGCGATCTGGCCTGCTTTGCGACGTGGCGACACTCGCGTCCGAAACAATACCTCGCAGACATAGATATTGCCCAATCCCGCGACCACGGATTGATCCAGAAGTGCAGCCTTGACCGGCGTGTTCCTGCCCCGGAACGCGTCGATCAAGTGCCGTTCGTGAAAGTCGTTGCCCAGCGGCTCGGGGCCGAGCACGGCCAGCAGCCTGTGCGCGTCGGCTTCGGCCGTCGGGAACAGGTCCATTGCTCCGAATCGGCGCGGGTCGTTGAAGGTGATCCGGGCGCCGTTGGCCATGTTGAAAATGACATGATCGTGCTTTTGCCGCGCCGGGTGGTCGTGCACGAACTGCCCCAGCGGATCGCCCGACACCGTCATCCGGCCCGACATGCCCAGATGGATGAGCAGCGTCTCCCTGCTGTCGAGATCGGCGAGGATGTACTTCGACCGCCGCCGCAGCCGCTCGACCCGCCGCCCGGTCAGACGTTCGGCCATGCGGTCGGGAAAGGGCCAGCGCAGGTCGGGCCGGTTCACCTCGGCCTTTTCGATCACGACCCCCTCCATCGCGGGGGCCAGGCCGCGTCTTACTGTCTCGACCTCGGGCAATTCGGGCATTAGGAGGCTCCTATTCCAACGGGCCGCATTGTGCCCAAGTTCCAGCGCCCTATAACAGGGGCGAAATTCGAGAAACGACAAGGCCCATGTCCGAGACCAGCGAAAAGACCACCCATTTCGGGTTCGAAACCGTCCGCGAGGCCGAAAAGGCTGGCCGGGTGCAAGGCGTGTTCAACTCGGTTGCCTCGAAATATGACGTCATGAACGACGTCATGTCGATGGGCATCCACCGGGTCTGGAAGGACGCCATGATGGACTGGCTGGCGCCGCGTCCCGGCCAGCGTCTGCTGGACGTGGCCGGCGGCACGGGTGATATCTCCTTCCGCTTCCTCAAGCGCGCGGGCCACGGCCATGCCACGGTGCTGGATCTGACCGAGCCGATGCTCGTCGAGGGCCGCAAGCGCGCCGAAGCCGCGCAGATGGCCGACAGCCTGGACTGGGTGGTGGGCGACGCGATGGCTCTGCCCTTCGAGGACAATACATTCGACGTCTACACCATCTCGTTCGGCATCCGGAACGTGACCCGCCCGCAGGATGCGCTGAACGAAGCCTATCGCGTGCTCAAGCCCGGTGGCCGCCTGATGGTGCTGGAGTTCAGCCAGCTGCCCAATGACGGGCTGCAAAAACTCTATGACCTCTACAGCTTCAACGTGATCCCGCGCATGGGCCAGTTGATCGCCAATGATCGCGACAGCTATCAATACCTGGTGGAATCGATCCGCAAGTTCCCCGATCAGGAAACCTTTCTGGGCATGGTCCGGAAGGCCGGGTTCGAGAACGCCAAGTATCGCAACCTCAGCATGGGCATCGCCGCGCTGCATTCGGGGTGGAAAATCTGATCCATGCGAGGTCCTCACAACATCATCCGCCTGATCCGCACGGGTGCCACGCTGGAGCGCACGGGCGCGATGAACGTGGTGCTCGACGCCTTCGAAGCCCCGCGCGCGATCCGTTTTCTCGCCCATGCGCTGGGCAAGCCCTTCCAATGGCTGGGCTACAAGGGCGACCCTGACATGCCGCCCGCGACGCGGGCGCTGACCGCGCTGGGCCCGGCCTACATCAAATTCGGCCAGGTGCTGTCCACGCGCCCGGACGTGGTGGGCGTCGAACTGGCAGATCAGCTGAGGGTTCTTCAGGACAAGCTGCCGCCCTTCTCGCGCGAAGAAGCAATGAAAGAGGTCGAAAAGGAACTCGGCCGCCCGCTCGGCGAGATGTTCGAGGAGTTCAGCGAACCGATCGCCGCCGCTTCGATCGCCCAGGTACACAAGGCAAAGCTGGCCGATACAGGCGAGGCGGTCGCGGTCAAGGTTCTGCGCCCCGGCATCGAACGGGCCTTTCGAAAGGACATCGACGCCTTCTATTTCGCGGCCCGCGTCATCGAATTCATTGCGCCGGGCGCACGGCGGTTGCGTCCGATGGATGTCATCGCGCATTTCGACGGTGTCGTGCGCGGCGAGCTGGATCTGAGGCTGGAAAGCTCGGCCGCGTCGGAATACGCGGCCAACACCAAGGATGACCAGGGCTTCTGGCTGCCGCCGGTGATCTGGTCGCTCTGCGCGCGGCGGGTGATGACGCTCAGCTGGGCCGACGGCATCCCGCTGGGCGACAACGCGGCGCTGGACGCGGCCAATCACAACCGCCGGGATCTCGGCGAGCGGGTGCTGCGCCTGTTCCTGTTGCATGCCCTGCGCGACGGGTTCTTCCACGCCGACATGCACCAGGGCAATCTCAAGGTGGCCGCAAACGGCGACATCATCGCCTATGACTTTGGCATCATGGGGCATATCGACGAATACACCCGCCGCGTCTATGCCGAGATCCTGTTCGGCTTCATCCGCCGCGACTACAAGCGCGTGGCCGAGGTGCATTTCGAGGCAGGCTACGTTCCCGCCAGCCAGGACGTTGACGAATTCGCCCGCGCCCTGCGCGCTGTGGGTGAACCGATTTTCGGCATGGACGCCTCGCAGATCTCGATGGGGCGATTGCTGAACTATCTGTTCGAAGTGACCGAGCGTTTCGGCATGGAGACCCGGACCGAGCTGATCCTTTTGCAGCGTACGATGGTCGTCGTCGAAGGCGTTGCCCGGTCGCTCGATCCCCATATCAACATCTGGGAAGTCGCGCATCCGGTGGTCGAGGACTACATCAAGCGCTCCATCGGCCCGCGCGCGGCCCTGCGGGATTTCACCAGGACCGCGATGGTTCTGGCCCGGTTCGGTCCGCGACTGCCGAACTTGGTGGAAAACGCCCTGATTGCCCAGACGAAGCAGGAAGAACCGTCCGGCAATGACCGGTGGTCCACGCTGCTGCCCGCAGCCGTTGGCGCTGCAGCAGGGGCTGCTGCCGTCCTTGCCGTTTTGGCGCTCGGCTGACGTCGACCCACGGCTTCATCTGGCCCAAATATCCTCGGGGGGAATCGCGCCAGAGGCGCGATGGGGGGGCAGACAGCCCCCCTCGCCCAATCAAGGATCAGAGACGCTCGATTGCAATGGCAATGCCCTGACCGCCACCGATGCACATGGTGATCAGGCCTTTCGAGCCACCGATGCGTTCCAGTTCATACAGCGCCTTCAGGGTGATGATGGCACCGGTGGCGCCGACCGGGTGACCCAGAGCGATCGCGCCGCCATTGGGGTTCACCTTGGCCGGGTCGAGCCCCAGCTCCTTGTTCACTGCCAGCGCCTGGGCCGCGAAGGCCTCGTTGCTTTCGATGACGTCGAAGTCGCCGACCGACAGCCCGGTTCTTGCCATCAGGTTCTGCACTGCGGGAACGGGGCCGATCCCCATCACCTCGGGGCGCACGCCCGCATGAGCATAGCCGAGGATGCGGGCCTTGGGCTTCAGCCCGGCTTTCTCGGCGGCATCCGCCGTGGCCAGAACCATCGCTGCGGCCCCATCATTGATGCCCGAGGCGTTGCCCGCCGTCACCCGTCCATCCTTCTTGAACACCGGTTTCAGCCCGGCCAGAGCCTCGGCCGTGGTCGCCTTGGGGTGCTCGTCCACCTTGAAATCCACCATGTCACGCTTGACCTTGACCTGCACCGGCGCGATCTGGCTTTCGAAATAGCCCGCCTCGATCGCCGCCGCCGCGCGCTGCTGGCTGGCCAGCGCGAAGTCGTCCATCTGCTCGCGGGTGATCTGGTGCTCGTCCGCCACGTTCTCGGCGGTCACGCCCATGTGGCCGGTGCCAAAGGGGCAATTCAACGCCCCCAGCATCATGTCCAGGGATTTGATATCACCCATTTTCGCGCCCCAGCGGGCCTGCGGAACGATGTAGGGGCTGCGTGACATGTTCTCGGCGCCGCCGGCGACGGCAAACTCCGCGTCGCCCAGCATCAGCGACTGAACAGCCGACACGATGGCCTGCGCGCCGGACCCGCACAGGCGGTTCACGTTCATCGCGGGGGTGCCGTTCGGAATGCCGGCCTGCATCGCGGCCACGCGCGACAGATACATGTCGCGCGGTTCGGTGTTGATCACGTGGCCAAAGATCACATGGCCGATCTGCCCGCCTTCGACCCCGGAACGCTCCAGCGCGGCTTCGGTCGCGACGGTTGCCAGGTCGATGGGCGCGGTCGAGGCCAGGGCGCCGCCGAAAGTGCCAATGGCGGTGCGCGCGCCGTCCAGGATTACAATGTCGGTCATGTCTCTCTCCTCTCAGGTTTGGCGGCATTATGCATCTGCAGCATAACCCTGTCTCATAGGACGTTCCGTCACAGCCGGAATTGACAATCCCGGCCCGGGGGCGCACAGAATCCGTCATGACGGAAGAATCTGACGATATCCTGACACGCCTGCCCGCCCGCCTGAAAGAGGCGCGCCGGGCGCAGGGGTTGTCGCTGGAGGCGGTGGCCAATCTCAGCGGTGTGTCGCGGTCGATGGTCAGCCAGATCGAGCGGGGCGAAAGCAGTCCGACGATCGCGACGCTGTGGAATCTGACCCGCGCCCTGCAGGTGGATTTTGCCGGCCTGCTCGAAGAAGGCAGCGCGGCCGAACAGATCGAGGTCCTGCGGAGCGCCGAGGTGCCGAGCATCGACAACATGGGTCAGGGGTGTCGAATCCGTATCCTGTCGCCACCCGAAGAGGCCGGTGGGCACGAGGTCTATGACATCCATTTCAAGGAAGGCGGCAGTTTGCGCAGTCAACCCCATGCGCGGGGCTCGCACGAGCAACTGACAGTTCTGGAAGGGGAAGTTTCCGTGGAGTCCGGCGCTGCGTTCGAGACCGTGGCACAAGGCGATACGGCCCGCTATCCCGCGGATGTTCCGCATGCCATCGTGGCGAAAGATGGCCCGGCGCGCGTGTTTCTGATCGTGAAATCAGGCTCTGACGCGATGACCGGCCGCCGCTAGTCAGCGGGCGGCCGGTACTGTTCAATATTACTTTCCGCGCTCTCCATCGCGGCCGGAGACCTGGCCATCGCCAAGAACGCCGGATTGGCTGCCGATATTGCCCCAGCCGCCATTGCCACCGCCGCTGACGGCCGAGGCCGTTCCCTTTCCGTTGCTTCCCAGGTCTCGACCCAACGTCGCGTTCCCGCCAGACAGCGACCCGGCCATGCCTTGGGCAAGGCCGCTGTTTCCGTTGCCCGTATTGCCCTTGCCCGGGCCCGCGGCGGCCAACGGAGCCGACAGAACCAATGCAGACGTGGCAGCAATCATGAATTTCAACATTTCAAGTCCTCCAGTTGATAATGCCACTTGTTACGCGCCGAGTGCCAAACCGGATCATTTTGCGCCGATGGGGGTTCTGCCCCGGCAAAATGAAACCGCGATTGTCCGGTATATGGGAAATTTTTCCATTATGTCGAAAATCCCCTATTTGGGAATTTTGTCCGTTATGTTAGATGTGCGACTCAGAGCAAGGAGATCGCCATGTCGAACGCATTCCTGTCCCACATCTCGGAAACCCTCGCGCAGATCGAGGCCGAAGGGCTTTACAAGCGCGAACGCCTGATCACCTCGCCGCAGGGCGGGGAAATCACCGTCGGCGACCGGCAGGTCATCAACCTGTGCGCCAACAACTATCTGGGTCTCGCTGATCATCCGGCGCTGATCGCGGCGGCGCAGGGAGCGATGGGGCCGCGCGGATTCGGCATGGCCTCGGTGCGTTTCATCTGCGGCACGCAAGACATTCACCGCGAGCTGGAGCAGCGGCTGGCCAAGTTCCTGAACAAGGACGACGCGATCCTGTTCGCGGCGTGCTTCGATGCAAATGGCGGTTTGTTCGAGCCGCTCCTCGGCCCCGAGGATGCCGTCATTTCCGACAGCCTGAACCATGCATCGATCATCGACGGGGTGCGGCTGTGCAAGGCGAAACGCTATCGCTATCTGAACAACGACATGAACGATCTGGAGGCCTGGCTGAAACAGGCCCGTGCCGACGGGGCGCGGCACATCATGATCGCGACCGATGGCGTTTTCTCGATGGACGGCTATCTGGCGAACCTGCCCAAGATCCGCGAACTGGCCGACAAATATGATGCCGTCGTCATGGTCGATGACTGCCACGCCACCGGCTTCATGGGGCCGCGCGGCGCTGGCACGCCGGATCATTTCGGCGTCGATGTGGACATCCTGACGGGGACGCTGGGCAAGGCGCTTGGGGGGGCAATCGGCGGCTACATTGCCGGGCCGCAGCCAGTGATCGACCTTCTGCGGCAGCGGGCGCGGCCCTATCTGTTTTCGAATTCGCTGCCGCCCGCAATCGTCGCCGCCGGGCTCGAGGCGATCCGGCTTGTCGAAGAAGGCGACACCCTGCGTGCCCAACTGTTCGACAACGCCCGCTACTGGCGTGCGGGGCTGGAGCGGCTGGGCTTTGACCTGCTGCCCGGTGAACATCCGATCATCCCCGTCATGCTGGGCGAGGCGACGCTGGCGCAGGAGATGGCGGCGCGGCTGTTCGACGAAGGCGTCTATGTCTCGGGCTTCTTCTTCCCGGTGGTGCCGCGCGGACAGGCGCGGATCCGGACGCAGATGAATGCGGCTCTGACAAGGGATGAACTGGACCGCGCATTGGCCGCCTTCGGCAAGGTGGGCAAGGAACTGGGAGTCGTTTCGTGATCCTGCCCTCGGTCATAGATGCGATTGGAAACACGCCTCTGGTCGAGCTGTCGCGCATTTGCCGGCAGCTCGATCTGGACGGCCGTATTCTGGCCAAGCTGGACTATCTGCTGCCCGGTTTCTCGAAAAAGGACCGTGCCGCCAGATCCATCATCGAAATGGCCCGCGCGGATGGCACGCTGTCGCCCGGACAGACGGTGGTCGAGCTGACTTCGGGCAACATGGGCACGGGGCTGGCGATCGTCTGCGGCATACTGGGGCACCCCTTCGTTGCCGTGATGAGCGCGGGCAACTCGGTCGAACGGGCGCGGATGATGCGCGCCCTGGGGGCCGAGGTCGTTGTCGTCCCGCAGGCCGAGGGCAGCAGGCCGGGCGAGGTCTCCGGCGCGGATCTGGCCTTGGTCGACGAGGTCGCGCAACGCATCACGGCCGAGCGCAACGCGTTTCGCGCCGATCAATTCGGTCACGCGGGAAACCCCGCAGCGCATGCAACCGGCACCGGGCCCGAGATCTGGGACCAATCGGGCGGGATCGTGACCGCATTTTGCGACTTTGCCGGGTCCGGTGGCACGCTGGCCGGGGTGGCCGAGTATCTCACCCCTCGCGGAGTGCGCTGCTATGCCGTCGAACCCGAAGGCGCGCGTGCGCTGGCCGGCGAGGCCGTCAGCAAGCCCGACCATCCGATCCAGGGCGGCGGCTATGCCATGGGCGACCTCGTGCATCTGAGTGGAACGGATCTTGCGGGGCACCTGTCAGTGTCCGGCCCGGCCGCAAGGGACGGGGCGCGGCTGCTGGCGCGCACCGAGGGGATTTTCGCGGGCTATTCGGCGGGGGCGAACCTGGCAGCGGCCATCGACCTTCTGCGCGGGCCAGAAAAGGGCGGGTGCGTCGCGATCGTCATTTGTGACAGCGGCCTGAAATACCTGTCCACCGATTTGTGGGAGTGATCTGATGCGACCCAACACGATGAAGGCACTGGAAAAATCCAAACCCGAGGAAGGGCTGTGGATGGTGCAGGCGCCGGTTCCGGAAATCGGCCCGGACGATGTGCTGATCAAGATCCACAAGACCGGCATATGCGGAACCGACATCCATATCTGGAACTGGGATGACTGGGCGGCGCACACGGTTCCGGTGCCGTTGATCACCGGCCACGAATTCGCCGGCGAGATCGTCGAGATCGGGCGTGACGTCAAGGGGCTCGAGATCGGGCAGCGCTGCTCGGGCGAGGGTCACCTGATCGGCACGGAAAGCCGCCAGAGCCGCGCCGGAAAGTTCCACCTCGACCCCGGAACGCGGGGCATCGGCGTGAACGAGCAGGGGGCCTTCGCAGAATATCTCAGGCTGCCCGCCTTCAACGTCGTGCCCTTGCCCGATGACATCCCCGACGAGATCGGCGCGATCCTCGATCCGCTGGGCAATGCGGTGCATACGGCGCTGAGCTTCGACCTGCTGGGCGAGGATGTGTTGATTGCCGGCGCCGGGCCCATCGGCATCATGGCGGCGGCGGTGGCGAAACATGCCGGCGCCCGGCATGTGGTGATCACCGACATCAACCCCGACCGCCTGAAGCTGGCGCAGCATGTCGAGCCCAAGGCGCGCACCGTGGATGTGACTCGGGAAGACCTGAACGACGTGATCGCGGAACTGGGCATGAAGGAAGGCTTTGACGTGGGGCTCGAGATGTCCGGCTCGCAAGCGGCGCTCGACCAGATGATTGAGGCGCTGGTGATGGGGGGCAAGATCGCGCTGCTGGGCATCCCGCCGGGCAAGTCCCCGGTGGACTGGTCGCGGATCGTGTTCAAGTCGATCACCATCAAGGGCATCTACGGTCGCGAGATGTTCGAGACCTGGTACAAGATGATCGCGATGCTTCAGAACGGCCTGGACGTGAGTCGGGTCATCACCCACCGCTTCAAGGTGGATGATTTCGTGAAGGGCTTCGAGGCGATGAAGTCGGGACGCTCAGGCAAGGTGGTTCTGGACTGGAATTAGGTTAGAGAAACGCCTTCACGACCGCGCCAGTGTGTTGCTGCAGGATGGACAGTGACAAAACTCGCGAGATGTCGCTTCTTCGTGCATGTCAAAACTCGGCTTAAGGAAAAACACAATTTCGAGCGCTCCGCCAACTGAATCTCATTCCGTATGATTTAGGGTCAGGACCCATTGATTTCCGCGTGGCAGCGTGATTCACGGTGCGAAAACCGAGCGGTGAACATGACTGATCTCTTCTGGCTGAGCGATGCGCAG
>NZ_LQBQ01000005.1 GCF_001507595.1 Ruegeria marisrubri | reverse complement strand
CAACCCGTTACGACAGATGCCCAAAGGTCTTCCTGTCAGCCATAGCTCTCGCAGCTCTTGTCATCTACTGGCTTTGATAGACAATGAGTCCTGACCCTAAGCTTCCAAAAAATCCGCTGCACCAATTTGGGTATAAATATTTTCAATTATTGGATGTCAATCCCTCCTATCTCTTCGCCACCAACAGCTTGGCGGTGAAGTTCACCGTATCGGCCGGGCGCACTCCGTCGTCCTGGAAATTGTGCTCATAGCTCACGGTGAACTGCCAGGGGTTGCCGCCGATCGGAACCAGCTTGTTGACCCCGATGCCCAGAGGCAGGCTTGCCCAGTCCCCGTTCTCCCAGTCGTAGGTGACCAGCATCTCGGATGGCCCGACCGACCAGCCGTCGCCAAGCTGATAGTTCAGGATCGGCTGAAGAATGGAGATGTTCACGTCCGGGCGCGCATTGTCGCCTCCGACGGAAAAGATGTTCTGGTTGAACAGACCCCAGATGCCCCAGGATTTGTTGACCACTAAACCGGCTGCCGGCCCCAGCCCCCATTTCTCGGCGCTCAGCCCGCTGCTGCCGGTCGGCAACAATGCGACCGCCCCGACGCCGAAACGCCCCCATTCCCTGTCGAAGGTCACGAGGTCGAATATCGTGATGTCACCCCAACCGCTGCCGCCGTTAACCGTCTCTGTCTGGTAGGGGATTGTGATCCGGAAGATGTGATTCAAATCGCCGGTCGAGAACGGGATGGCCGAGCGGAACTGCAACAGGTTTGCCGTCGCGTCCGAGTCATTGTGGAAGTTGTAGGTGTAGTAGTTCTGGAACATGTAACTCGTGATCGCCGCGGTGGGGTCGTTCGCGGCGTTGCCGAGGCTTTGTTCAGCGTGAGTTGTGCCCGCGGCGCAGATGCACAAAGTCGCGCAGAGAGTTATCGCCTTTGTGTTGATCATGGCTGCCACCCAATCAGGAAATCAAAAAAATTTGCTTGAACTGTGCCGGAGTAAAGGTGGTCCGGCAAGAGCTTGGGCAGGCGGCGGGGTCAAAGCCTGTCGCACATAAGCAGGAAATGGCAGGGGCACGGCCCCTGCCATGCCATCTTCAGCCGAGAATTGCTGGCAGGCGCAGCCCGTGTTCGCGGGCACATTCCTTGGCAATCTCATAGCCTGCATCGGCGTGCCGCCAGACGCCCGAGGCCGGGTCGTTCCACAAGACACGCTCGAGCCGTTTGGCGGCATCTTCGGTGCCATCGGCGCAGATCACCACGCCGGCGTGCTGCGAAAAGCCCATGCCGACGCCGCCGCCATGGTGCAGCGACACCCAGGTCGCGCCCGAGGCGGTGTTGATCAGGGCGTTCAGCAGCGGCCAATCGGACACGGCATCCGAGCCGTCCAGCATCGCCTCGGTCTCGCGGTTGGGCGAGGCAACCGAGCCGCTGTCGAGGTGGTCGCGCCCGATCACCACCGGGGCCTTCAGCTCGCCATTGGCCACCATCTCGTTGAAGGCCAGCCCCGCCCGGTGCCGGTCGCCCAAACCGATCCAGCAGATCCGCGCCGGCAGACCCTGGAACGAAATCCGCTCCTGCGCCATGTCGAGCCAGTTGTGCAGATGCTCGTTCTCGGGGAACAGCTCCTTCATCTTGGCGTCGGTCTTGTAGATGTCCTCGGGGTCACCCGACAGAGCACACCAGCGGAACGGGCCGATGCCCTTGCAGAACAGCGGGCGGATATAGGCGGGAACGAAGCCGGGGAAGGCAAAGGCGTTTTCCAGCCCCTCCTCAAAGGCCATCTGGCGGATGTTGTTGCCGTAATCCACCGTGGGCACCCCAGCCTCGTGAAAGCCCACCATCGCTTCGACCTGCACCCGCATCGAGGCGCGGGCGGCTTTTTCGACCACCTTGGGCTCGGTCTGGGCGCGGGCGCGCCATTCGGCGACGGTCCAGCCCTGCGGCAGATATCCATTCACCGGATCATGGGCCGAAGTCTGGTCGGTGACGATGTCGGGGCGGATGCCGCGCTTGTAGATCTCGGGGAACACATCCGCCGCGTTGGCGATGAGTGCGACCGATTTCGCCTCGCCCGCCTGGGTCCAGCGCCGGATCATCTCCAGCGCCACGTCCAGCGAATGGGTCTTTTCGTCCACATAGCGGGTGCGCAGGCGGAAATCGGCGCGGGTCTCATCGCATTCCACGGCCAGACAGCAGGCCCCGGCCATCACGGCGGCCAGAGGCTGGGCCCCACCCATACCGCCAAGACCGCCGGTCAGAATCCATTTGCCCGTCAGGTCACCGCCGTAATGCTGGCGGCCAGCCTCGGCAAAGGTCTCATAGGTGCCCTGAACGATGCCCTGGCTGCCGATGTAGATCCACGAGCCCGCAGTCATCTGGCCGTACATCATCAGGCCCTTCCGATCGAGCTCGTTGAAATGATCCCATGTGGCCCAGTGCGGCACCAGGTTCGAGTTCGCGATCAGAACGCGCGGCGCGTCCTTGTGGGTGCGGATGATCGCCACCGGCTTGCCCGACTGGACGATCAGCGTCTCGTCCGCCTCGAGCGACTTCAGGCTGTCGACGATCAGGTCGAAATCCTTCCATGTGCGCGCCGCGCGCCCGATGCCGCCATAGACCACCAGTTCGTGCGGATTCTCGGCCACGTCTGGATGCAGGTTGTTCATCAGCATCCGCAAGGGCGCCTCGGTCAGCCAGCTCTTGGCGTTCAGTTCCGGGCCGGTGGGCGGAAAGATGTCGCGGATGTTCTTGCGCGGATCGTTCATTTCGAGGTTCCTTTTTCAGTCAATGCGCCCGACAGGGCGAGGTCGCTGAGCCGTTCCAGCATCGCTTGCAGATGTGGACGCAGGGTGGCGGCGCGGTCGTCGCGCCAGCTCCACGGCGGGGTTTCTTCCATGTAGGCGCGCTGGGCGATCTCCATCTGGATCGCGTGCCAGCCTTCGTCCGGGCGGCCATAGTGGCGCGTGGTCCAGCCGCCCTTGAAGCGGCCATTGAGGACCGAGGAAAAGCCCTCCGCCTGCTGGGCTGTGCCATGCACCGCCTGTTCCACCAGCGGGTGGCAGGTTTCGCCGTTGTTGGTGCCGGTGTTGAAGATGGGCAGCTCCCCTTCGAACAGGAAAGGGATCAGGGACCGGATCGAGTGGCAGTCGAACAGGATTGCCACGCCATGCCTGGCCCGTACCCGTTCCAGCTCTTCCTGCAACGCGGCGTGGTAGGGGGCGTGGAACTTTTCGCGCCTCTCCTCGATTTCGTCCTCGGAGGGCTCCTGCCCCTCCAGCCAGATGGGTTGCCCGTCGAAATCGGTCAGAGGCACCAGAGTCGTCGTGTTCTGCCCCGGATAGAGCGACACGCCCGCCGGATCGCGATTGGCGTCGATGACGTAGCGGTGGATGTTGGACTGAACCACCGTCACATCGGCTAAAACCCCTTGATAGAGTCTGTTAATGTGCCAATCCGTGTCCGCCAGACGATGTCCGTTGGCATTCAGGCGACCGGCGATTGCTTCTGGCACGTCGGTGCCGCCGTGCGGCTGGCCCAGAACGATCGGGCCGCCGCCGCGGTGAACGTCGAACACATGCATCAGCCCAACTCCGGCATGGGCGTGCTTGCCGCCTGCAGGATCGCACCCTCGGCCACGAGGCGCTTTGCGGTTTCGAGTTCCGGGGCCAGGTAGCGGTCTTCGGCCAGTTTCGGAATTTCCGCCCGCAGGCGGTCGATGACCCGTTGCAAGGTCGCAGAGGTTTTCAGCGGCGCGCGGAATTCGACCCCCTGCGCCGCACAGATCAACTCGATGCCGAGTATGTAGTTGAGGTTCTCGACCATCCGGCCCAGACGCCGCGCGCCATGGGCGGCCATCGAAACATGATCCTCCTGGTTGGCCGAGGTGGGCGTGCTGTCGGTGACGCAGGGATTGGCCAGATGCTTGTTCTCGCTCATCAGCGCGGCGGTGGTCACTTCGGCGATCATCATGCCCGAGTTGAGGCCCGGCTCGGGCGTCAGGAAGGGCGGCAGGTCAAAGCTCAGCGTCGGATCGACCATCAGCGCGATGCGGCGCTGGGCGATGGCGCCGATCTCGGACACGGCGAGCGCGATCATGTCGGCGGCGAAGCCCACCGGTTCGGCATGGAAATTGCCGCCTGAGACGATGATCTCGGGGTCCGACAGCACCAGCGGATTGTCGGTGGCGGCATTCGCCTCGGTAACCAGGGTCGCCGCAGCCTGACGCAGAACATCCATCGCGGCCCCGGTCACCTGCGGCTGGCAGCGGATGCAGTAGGGGTCTTGCACACGGGTATCGCCCTCGCGGTGGCTTTCGCGGATCTCGGACCCGTCCAGCAGCGCCCGCATGGCGCTTGCCGCCTCGATCTGGCCGCGATGGCCGCGCAACTCGTGGATTTCCGGCTGCAGCGGGGCCGTCGAGCCCATGATCGCGTCGGTCGAGGTGGCCGCGATGATTAGGGCATTCTGCGCCGCCCGCCAGGCTTCGAACAAGCCAGCCAGGGCAAAGGCGTTCGAGAACTGGGTGCCGTTGATGAAGGCCAGACCCTCCTTGGGGCCAAGCTGAATAGGCTCTAACCCGACGGATTTCAGGGCTTCGGCGCCCGGCAGGACGGTGCCGTTCACCTCGGCCTCGCCCTCGCCGATCACGACGGCGGTCATATGCGCCAACGGGGCCAGATCGCCGGACGCGCCGACCGAGCCCTGCGCCGGGATCACCGGGGTCACGCCGCGCGCCAGCATTTCCTGCAGCAGTTCGACCAGCTCCCACCGAATGCCAGAGGCGCCCCGACCGAAGGACAACAGTTTCAGCGACATCATCAGCCGAGTCAGACGGCGCGGCACCGCTTCGCCCACGCCGCAGCAATGGCTGAGGATCAGGTTGCGCTGCAGGTTGGACGTGTCCTCCGGCGCGATCTTGAGGCTGGCCAGCTTGCCGAACCCGGTGTTGACGCCATAGACCGCCGCCTCGCCTGAGGCGGCTTTGGCGATCCGCGCGGCGGCGGCCTCGATATGGGGCCTGCAATTGTCGTCCAGAACGATCGGGGTTTCGTTCCAGTAGATCTCGGCCAGCTCGGGCAGGGTGACCTGACCCGGAGTCAGCTTGAGAGCGCTCATTCGGTGCCTCCAAAGATGCGTTTGCAAAGGGGATTGAAGCCGATGCGATAGGACAGCTCGGCCGGGTGTTCGACATTCCAGATCGCCAGATCCGCGCGTTTGCCGGCGGCGATGGTGCCCGTGTCGTCAAGGCCCAGTGCGCGGGCGGCATTGCAAGTGACACCGGCCAGAGCCTCGAGCGGCGTCAGGCGGAACAGGGTGCAGGCCATGTTCATCGTCAGCAGCAGCGACGTGAGCGGCGATGAGCCGGGGTTGCAGTCGGTGGCCAGCGCCATCGGCACGTTGTGGCTCCGCAGCAGGTCGACCGGGGGAATCTGCGTTTCATGCAGGGTATAGAACGCGCCCGGCAGCAGGACTGCGACCGAGCCTGCCTCGGACATGGCGCGCACGCCGTCCTCGTCCAGGTATTCGATGTGATCGGCGGACAGGGCACCATAGGACGCGGCAAGTTTCGTGCCGCCCAGATTCGACAGTTGCTCTGCGTGCAGCTTGACCGGCAGGCCCAATTCCTGCGCCGCGTCGAAGACGCGGGCGATCTGGGCCGGGTCGAAGGCGATGCCCTCGCAGAAGCCGTCCACCGCATCGACGAGTCCCTGCTCATGCGCGACCCGCAGCGTCGGGATGCAGACCTCGTCGATATAGGCGTCGGCCTTGCCCTTGAACTCGGGTGGCACCGCATGGGCGCCCAGGAAAGTGGTTTTGACGCGCACAGGGCGTTCCGTTTCGATCCGGCGCGCGGCACGAAGCATCCGCAACTCGGTATCCCGGTCCAGCCCATAGCCCGACTTGACCTCGATACAGCTGACACCTTCGGCCAGCAGGGCATCTACCCGCGGCAGGGCATCCGCCAGCAGTTCCTCCTCGCCCGCTGTGCGGGTCGCGTTGACGGTCGAGAGGATGCCGCCGCCCGCGCGGGCGATTTCTTCGTAGGAGGCGCCGTTCAGGCGCATCTCGAACTCCACTGCGCGGTTCCCGCCAAAGACGACATGGGTATGCGCGTCGATCAGGCCGGGCGTGATCAGGCGCCCACCCAGATCCTCGCGGGGCCAGTCCCGGAACCGGTCGGGAAGGGCGTCTTGTGCCCCGACCCAGGTGATCTGACCGTTCTCGATGGCCGCAGCACCCTTGGCGATCATCCCGTAAGGCTCCGAACTGCCGTCCATCGTCGCGACCCGCGCAGCCGCGAGAACGAATTTTTTTGTCATGGCGATTCTTTTGGGCTCCCCTTTCGAATGGATTTTTCGTATACGGCTAATAATTAAAAGTCTACACAAAAGAAGAAGCCATGAAAATCCACGCCAAAACTGCCTTGTTAGGCTCTGTTTGGGTTCAGAATCTGAGGGTGAGCGTTTCGGAAGGACGCATCGTCGGACTGGAACAAGAGGTATCGCCGACGGCCGATGACCTGTGCGTGGACACGTTGCTGCCGGCGCTGGGCAACCTGCACAGCCATGCCTTTCAGCGCGCAATGGCGGGGATGACGGAAACGCGCGCGGCCGGAAAGCAAAGCTTCTGGACCTGGCGCAACCTGATGTATCGGTTCCTGGAACGGCTCACGCCCGAGCATGTCGAGGCCATCGCCGCGCTGGTCTACATGGAGATGCAGGAGGCAGGTTACGCCTCGGTGGGAGAGTTCCACTATATCCACCACCAGCCGGGCGGTGCTCCCTATGACCGGCTGTCCGAGTTGAGCCAGCGCATCTTTGCGGCAGCCGGGCAGACCGGGATCGGCCTGACCCACCTGCCGGTTCTCTACACCTACGGCGGCGTCAACCAGGAGCCGCTTGCCGGCGGGCAGCTGCGCTTCGGAAATGGCGTAGACCGGTTCCTCAAGCTGCATGGGGAGTGCCGCGCGGCCTTGTCCACAGCGACCGAGGATACTCTTGTCGGAATTGCCCCACACTCTCTGCGGGGAACGTCTCCTGCAGATCTGGCGGAAGTGCTGGCGCAAGTGTCCGAGGGGCCGATTCACATCCATATCTCGGAGCAGGTGAAAGAGGTTGCCGACGTCGAGGTCAGGCTGGGCAAGCGCCCGGTCGAATGGTTGCTGGACAATGTGGACTTGGATGGCCGTTGGTGCCTGATTCACGCGACTCATATGGCCGACGACGAAACAACTCGCTTGGCGCGGTCGGGTGCGGTGGCCGGCTTGTGTCCGATTACCGAGGCCAATCTGGGCGACGGGATCTTCAACGGCGCGGTCTATGTCGAAAACGGCGGGGTGTTCGGCGTGGGATCAGACTCTAATGTGAGGATTTCGCTGACCGAAGAGCTGCGCACGCTGGAATATTCGCAGCGCCTGCGCGACATGGCGCGGACCGTTCTGGTGCCGGGCGAGGGATCTGTCGGGCATACGCTTTACACCGGGGCCGCGCGCGGTGGGGCGCAGGCCCTGGGCCGCGACGCGGGGCAGATCGCGGTCGGCAAACTGGCCGATCTCGTGGCCATCGACCGCAGCCACCCGGCGCTCTGTGCGCTCAGCGATGAACAATTGCTGGACGGGCTGTGTTTCGCCGCGCCGGATTCGGTCGTCACCGACCTGTGGTCGGCGGGCCGCCACATGGTGCGCCAGGGCCGGCACGTGGCGCGGGATCGCATCATCGCGGACTATCGAAGGGCAGTGACCGATCTGCTGGACCGCTGCTGATCGCCAATGCACCAAAAAGCCCAAATTAGAGCCTGATATCTTCATGACCCAACCCAGTGAAACCACCAGCTACCGCGACATCAAGCGCATCGTGCTCGAACGGATACGCTCGGGCACATGGCAGCCCGACTCCCTGTTGCCGAACGAGCAGGAACTGGCAGCAGAGTTCTCCTGCACCCGCACGACGGTCAATCGCGCGTTGCGCGAACTGGCCGAAGAGGGGTTCCTGGAACGGCGGCGCAAGGCCGGAACCCGC
Source organism: Ruegeria marisrubri (assembly GCF_001507595.1). Lineage (GTDB taxonomy): Bacteria > Pseudomonadota > Alphaproteobacteria > Rhodobacterales > Rhodobacteraceae > Ruegeria > Ruegeria marisrubri. The sequence goes on along the minus strand of NZ_LQBQ01000005.1, from coordinate 43,314 downwards.
GTGCTGAGCTCGCCACAGAGACAGGCACGTTTCACCATACCGCTGGTCCGGGACGAGGTCGAAGCCGCGGGCGGGCGGTATCGCTATGCGTTGGTCTCGGCCGAATTGCAGCCCGCGCCGGAATGGCTGAGCGCGCGGCTGCAACTGCTGCCCGGCCAACAGATGATGCATGTCCGCTGCATGCACTATTCGAACAACACGCCCTTTCAGTACGAGGACCGCTGGATCGTGGTCGACAGCGTGCCCGAGGTGACGCAGGCGGATTTCTCGGCCATCGGCCCCAATGACTGGCTGGTTCAGACGGTTCCTTTCACCAATGTCGAGCTGACTTTCCTCGCCAGTCGCGCCGATGCGACGTTGGCCGGGTTTCTTGACGTGCCCGAGGGTGAACCGATTTTCACCGCCGAGCGGATCACATGGCTGCAAGAGCGCCCGGTCACCATCGCAAAACTTTATTTTGCCGCAGGTTACCGGATGACGACGCAGATCTGAGGCTTTTGGGGGTGCGCCGTCGCGCGCTCTTTACCATCGCGGCAATCCGAGACAGTTTCAGGGGCAGCAACATCCGGTTGTTCCGGCCCTTTCCCTGAAGGATCGCATGATGACAAACCCGCTTTACGACCGTCTATTTGGCATCCATGCCGGCAAGGACACGCCGTTCCTGCATCTGCCGGATGGCACCGTGATCAGCCATGCCGAGTTTCTTGATACCGCCGCCCGGATCGCCAATGCGCTGACTGGGCTTGGGCTGGAGCCCGGTGACAGGGTTGCGGTGCAGGTTCAGAAATCGCCCGAGGCGCTGGCGCTCTATGCGGCCTGTGTCCAGGCGGGGCTGATCTTTCTGCCGCTCAACACGGCCTACACGGTCGATGAGCTGACCTATTTCATCGAAAACAGCGGTGCCTCTCTGGTCGTCTGCGACGGGGCCAGCGAAGCGGCGCTTGCCCCGATCGCGCAAAACGCCGAGGCGCAGCTGCTGACGCTGAACGCCGACGGATCGGGCAGCCTGATGCGCCGTGCGCTGGGCATGTTGCCGGCCTTTGCGCCGGTTGCCCGTGACGAAGAGGATCTCGCGGCTTTCCTCTACACCTCCGGCACCACGGGCCGGTCGAAAGGCGCGATGCTGACGCAGAAGAACCTGCTGTCGAATGCCGAGATGCTGGCGCGGGAATGGCGCTTTACCGAGAATGACGTTCTGCTCCACGCCCTGCCGATCTTTCACACCCACGGCCTGTTCGTGGCGACGAACGTGGTGCTGGCGACCGGCGGCAGCATGATCTTTCTGCCGAAGTTCGACCTGGACGACATACTGCGCCTCATGCCCGGGGCGACGACGATGATGGGGGTTCCAACCTTTTACACCCGCCTGCTGGACGATGAGCGGTTCACCCGCGACCTGGCCTCGCACATGCGCCTGTTCATTTCCGGCTCGGCGCCTCTGCTGGCCGAAACCCACGCGCGGTTCGAAGAACGCACCGGCCACCGTATCCTCGAGCGCTACGGCATGACGGAAACCAACATGAACACTTCGAACCCCTATGACGGCGAGCGCCGGGCGGGCACGGTGGGCTTTCCGCTGCCGGGGGTCGAACTCAAGATCACCGATCCGGAAACCGGAGAGGAGCTGCCGCAGGGCGAAATCGGCCTGATCGAGGTGCGCGGGCCGAACGTGTTCAAGGGCTATTGGCAGATGCCTGAAAAGACGGCGGCCGAACTGCGCGAAAACGGGTTCTTCATCACCGGCGATCTCGGCATGATCGACGAGGACGGCTATGTCACCATCGTCGGACGCAACAAGGATCTGATCATCTCGGGCGGTTACAACATCTATCCCAAGGAGATCGAACTGGTCCTGGATGAACAGCCCGGCGTGCTGGAAAGCGCGGTGATCGGCGTGCCGCATCCCGATTTCGGCGAAACCGTGCTGGGCATCATCGTCCCCGAAGCCGGTGAGACCCCGGATCTGGATGCGATCATGGAGGCCGTCGGCGGCAGCCTTGCCCGCTTCAAGCATCCCCGCAAGCTGATCCTGCTGGACGAGTTGCCACGCAACACGATGGGCAAGGTGCAGAAGAACGTCCTGCGCGAGGCCTACAAGGACCTGTTCCAGAAGGCGTGACGCCTAGGGTTTCAGCGGAACGCGACCCTCGTCCGTCAGCAGCCAGCAGTCGCGGCCCTCGAACACCGCTGCGGCCAGCGGCCTCCCGTATCCTGCGCCTGCATCGAGGTTGACACGGTTGCCCCGGTGCTCGGGCCGGGGCGCAGGCGTGTGGCCATGCACCACCAACCAAGGGTGCGGGCGCGGGTCGTCGAGAAACTCCTGCCGGATCCAGATCAGGTCATCCTCGGTCTGCTGGTCCAGGGGAATGCCGGGGCGGATTCCCGCATGAACGAACAGCAGATCACCCTCTTGATGGAATGTCGGCAGCGATTCCATGAAGTCCCGATGCTCCTCGGGTACTGCCGCGCGGGCCTTTTCGTGGACCTGGTAGATCCGGTCGCCCTCGGCCACCGAAACGCCGTAGGAGGCAAGGGTTTCAATACCGCCCAGCCCGTGATGCAGCCAGTGATAGCCGACCAGCAGGCGGTGGTCGTTGGCCGGATAGTCGCGCAGGAACAGGGCGAACATGCGGTCGTGGTTGCCCTTGAGCGTGATCCAGTCGCGCCCGGCACGCTTTCCCGCGACCAGAATGTCCAGCACGCCGCGGCTGTCCGGCCCCCGGTCGGTGTAATCGCCCAGGAACACCACCCGCGCGTCAGCCCCGCCATCCGCCTCGACCCGGGCGAGGGCGGCCTCGAGCATCTCGCGCTGGCCGTGGATATCGCCGATGGCGTAAATGGGGCGCGTCATGTGGTTCCTCCGGAATCGTGCCCCTGTTCTGTCGCATCAATTGGGCTGGGGAAAGGTGCGCGGTCGAGTGGCTCCATCAGCATTGCAATCTGGTCACGCAACCAGGAATGAGCCGGTGCTCTGGTCGATCGTTTGTGCCAGATCAGCATGAGTTCCGCAGGCTCGATCCTGATCGGCGGTCGGAAGATATCCAGGCCGACGCGCGGTGCCACCCGTTCGGCAAGTTGATGCGGCACGAGCGCGATCAGGTTGCTTTGCGCAACCGCGTTGTAGACGCCGGAAAAGACCGGCATGGTCATGGTCACGTTGCGTTTCCGTCCGATGGTTTCGAGGGCCGCATCCGCCATGCCCCTGTGATTTCCCTCGGGCGAGAAAAGGACGTGTTGCAGGTTGCAGAACAGATCCAACGGGATCGCATCACCGGGCTTCACACCGGCGCCCTGCAGGCGCGGATGGCCGCGCCGGGCGATACTCACGAAGTGAGAGCGGTGCAAAAAGCGGCTTTCGACCCAGTCCGGGAACTCCGTGCGGGGCAGAATCGCCATGTCGACGCCGAATTGATCCAGCGAATGAACGTAGTTGTCCGGCACCAGGTCCACCAACTGGACCCGCATGCCGGGCGCGTTACGGGACAGGTGGTCGGCCAGAGCGGGCAACAGCAACTCGGCGTAGAAATCGCTGCCGGATATCTTGAAGCGGGCGTCCGAGCGCGCGGGGTCGAACTCTCCGGGGCCGGACAACAGGCTTTCGGTCTGTTCAAGGATCTCGCGCAACGGCGTCCTGAGGCCCTGTGCGTAGTCGGTAGGGACAAGCATTCGCCCCTTGCGCACGAAAATCGGGTCGTCAAGCGCGTGGCGCAACCGGCTCAGGGCGGCCGAAACAGCGGGCTGAGACAGGCCGATGCGCTTTCCGGCAAGGGTTGTCGAGCCGGTTTCAAGAAGGGCATCCAGAACGCGCAGCAAGTTCAGGTCGAAGGTCATGAAATTCATGCCATGGATAAATATCATGAAATTTATCAATTTCCTATATTTCGCGGGCTCGTGCAAAATCCTGTCAGCATTCAGAAAACATGGAGGAGTCATGAGGGGAGTTGCACTTTGGTTCATGGCAATGGCCGTCATCGCTGCGTTGTGCGGAATGGTCTGGGGGATCCAGATGTCAGCAAGTCATGACCACACTCTTTCGCCCGCGCATGGGCATTTGAATCTGTTGGGTTGGGTCAGTTGCTCGATTTTCGCGCTCTATTACCACGCGGTGCCTGACGCGGCCGAGGGAATGCTGCCGCGTGCGCATTTCGCCTTGTCCGTTTCTTCGGTCGCCTTGCTGGCGCCGGGGATTGCGATGGCGATCCAAGGACAGGGTGAGCTTCTGGCCAAGTTCGGCTCGGTTCTGGCACTGTTGTCGATGGGTTTGTTCGGTTTGATCGTGCTGCGCGCCTCACGCGTCGCTCAGGCGAACGCGCGCCGGCAAGGGGTCGCCTAGGCGCCGAAAAGTGCATTTGGAAATGAAAACGCCGCCCGGAAGGGGCGGCGTTTCGCGTTGTCTCAAAGGCGATCAGGCCACGTCAAACTCCAGCGGCTTGATCTGCGTGAACAGCCCGGTTTCGGCCAGTTTGGCGCGGGCCTCGGCCGGAACCGGCTCGTCAACGTAAAGCAGCGCGATCGCCTCACCGCCCGCATGGGTGCGGCCGAGGGTGAAGTTCGCGATGTTCACGCCATAGTCGCCCATCGTGGTGCCCAGGGTGCCGATGATGCCCGGCACGTCCTCGTTGGTGGTATAGAGCATGTGCGCCCCGACCTCGGCGTCGATGTTGATGCCCTTGATCTGGATGAAGCGCGGCTTGCCGTCCGAAAACACCGTGCCCGCGATCGAGCGTTCGCGTTTGCCGGTCACAACGGTCACCTTGATATAGCCGTCAAATGCGCCGGACTTGTCCTGGCTGGTGGTCGAGATCTGGATGCCGCGTTCCTTGGCCACGACCGGAGCCGAAACCATGTTCACCTCGGGGTTCACCTTTTTCATGATGCCGGCGACCAGCGCGCAGTTCAGCGCGGCCAGGTTCATTTCCGCGGCGACGCCATCGTAGAGAATGTTGATCGCCTTGATCGGCTCGTCGGTCATCTGGCCGATGAAGCTGCCCAGATGGCCGGCCAGCTTGATCCACGGCCCCATCACCTTGGCCTCTTCGGCGGTCACGCTGGGCATGTTCAGGGCGTTCTCGACCGCGCCGGTCAGCAGGTAGTTCGAGATCTGCTCGGCCACCTGAATCGCCACGTTTTCCTGCGCCTCGGTGGTTGCCGCGCCCAGATGCGGAGTGCAGACCACGTTGGGCAGGTGGAACAGCGGGTTGTCCTTGGCCGGCTCCTCGCTGAACACGTCGAACGCGGCACCCGCGACATGGCCCGATTTCAGCAGTTCGGCCAGGGCCTCTTCGTCAACCAGGCCACCGCGGGCGCAGTTTATGATCCGCACGCCCGGCTTCGTCTTGGCAAGGTTCTCGCGGCTCAGGATGTTGCGGGTCTGGTCGGTCAGCGGCACGTGCAGGGTGATGAAATCCGAACGCGCCAGCAACTCGTCCAGTTCCACCTTCTCGACGGCCATCTGGTCGGCCTTTTCCTGGCTCAGATAGGGGTCGTAGGCGATGACCTTCATCTTCAGGCCCTGCGCCCGTTCGCAGACGATGCCGCCGATATTGCCGGCCCCGATCACGCCGAGCGTCTTGTTGGTCAGCTCGATCCCCATGAACTTGGACTTTTCCCACTTGCCTTCGTGGGTCGAGGCGCTGGCCTCGGGGATCTGGCGCGCCACGGCGAACATCATCGCGATGGCGTGTTCCGCGGTGGTGATCATGTTGCCGAACGGCGTGTTCATCACGATCACGCCCTTTTTCGAGGCCGCTTCCTTGTCGATGTTGTCGGTGCCGATGCCGGCGCGGCCGATGACCTTGAGCTTGTCGGCCTTCTCCAGGATCTTCTCGGTGACCTTGGTGGCCGAGCGGATGGCAAGCCCGTCATAATCGCCGATGATCTCGGCGAGCTTTTCCTTGTCCTTGCCCACGTCGGGCATGAAATCGACGTCGATGCCGCGGTCGCGGAAGATCTGGACCGCTGCTTCGCTGAGCTTGTCGGAAACGAGTACTTTCGGAGCCATGGTGTTTTCCTTTGGCGTGGTGGCGGGCGGGGCCCGCCTGATGTCATCTGATTGGAAAAGGGTCGTGGGAGGGGCGGGAAGGCTCCCGCCTCTCACCGGTCAGGCTGCTGCGGCCTGCGCCTCGATTTCGACCTGGAAGGCCCATTCGAGCCACGGCAGCATCGCCTCGATGTCCGAGGTCTCGACCGTGCCGCCGCACCAGATCCGCAGACCGGCGGGCGCATCGCGATAGGCGCCGATGTCATAGGCCACGCCTTCGGCTTCCAGCCGCTTGGCGACCGACTTGGCGAATGCGGCGCCGTCCTGGATGCGCTCGTCGGTGAATTTCAGGCACACGCTGGTGTTCGACACGGTTGCCGGGTCATGGGCCAGGAAGTCGATCCAGTCATGCAGTTCGACGAAATCCGCGACCGCCTTGGTGTTGGCATTGGCGCGGGCGATCAGGCCCTGCAGGCCGCCCACCGAGCGGGCCCAGTCGAGGGCGAAGAGGTAGTCCTCGACCGCCAGCATCGATGGGGTGTTGATGGTCGCGCCCTCGAAGATGCCCTCGATCAGCTTGCCGCCCTTGGTCAGTCGGAAGATCTTGGGAAGCGGCCAGGCGGGCGTGTAGGATTCGAGGCGTTCCACCGCGCGCGGGCTGAGGATCAGCATGCCATGGGCGGCCTCACCGCCCAGAACCTTCTGCCAGCTGAAAGTGGTCACATCCAGCTTGTCCCAGGGCAGGTCCATCGCGAAGGCGGCGCTGGTGGCGTCGCAGATGGTCAGGCCCTCGCGGTCATCGGCGATCCAGTCGCCGTTCGGAACCCGGACGCCCGAGGTGGTGCCGTTCCAGGTGAAGACGACGTCATTTTTGAAATCGACGGTGCTCAGATCGACGATTTCGCCGTATTCGGCGGTCTTGACGGTGGCGTCCAGCTTGAGCTGCTTGACCACGTCCGTGACCCAGCCGGCGCCGAAGGATTCCCATGCCAGCATCTCGACGCCGCGCGCGCCCAGCAGGTTCCACAGCGCCATTTCGACGGCGCCGGTATCCGAGGCAGGCACGATGCCGATGCGGTAGTCTGCCGGGATGCCCAGAATTTCGCGGGTGCCTTCGATCGCGGCCTTCAGCTTGTCCTTGCCGACGGCGGCCCGGTGCGAGCGGCCCAGAGCGGCGCCTGAGAGCTTTGTCAGATCGAATGTGGGGGGTTTGGCGCAGGGGCCCGAAGAAAACCGCGGATTGGCCGGCCGCGTCGCCGGTTGTTCGATGGTCATAGGTGTTACCCTTCCAGATATGCGCCCCTCGTTGGGGAGGGGTGTCCCACCGCCAGAGCTATTCTGCCGCGATGCGGCAGGCAAGCGGGAAATGGCCTGATTTCGCCGCTTTGGTGTTCAAATCCGACGCATCGTGCACATGATCGGAAACTTGTGTTCCGCGTTGCCAAAGCAAGCCGTAGGGATTGGAGTAGCGGGCGCGCTGATTGAGTATTTGGAAAAAGGTGAGGATTTTCAGTTTCTTGCAAAGGACTGGCCGCGGCAACTGACGTCAGGCGTCCGAATTGCGGGATTTCGGAATCGGATTGAAGCGGCGGCTGGCGGTTTTTCTGCGTCTGCGCTATGCGCGAGGGGCAAGACAGGAGAATTCGAATGTATGTTGCCACTCTGCTGACCAATCCCGGCACGCCTTCGCTGGAGCACTCGCTGGTCGATTCGCTTCGCAATGCCTGGGGCGGCGGCGACGCGATCTGGTTGAACCCGGACGTGGCGGCGGAATTCGAACTTGCCGCCATTCCGGCGAACCGCTGGGAGGTCTGGGCGGATCTGCAGGCCATGGGCGTGGACCTTGTCGTTCAGCCGGCCGCGGGGCGGCGCAAGAAGATGCTTCTGGCCGACATGGACAGCACCATGATCCAGCAGGAATGTATCGATGAACTGGCCGACGAGGCGGGCGTCGGTGAGCGTGTCAAGGACATCACCGCGCGGGCGATGAATGGCGAACTGGATTTCGAGGGCGCCCTGCTCGAGCGGGTCGGGTTGTTGAAGGGGCTGGATGAGGGGGTGATCGCCAAGGTCCTGGACGAGCGGATCACGCTGATGCCGGGCGGCCGGGAACTGGTGGCGACGATGCGGGCCAATGGCGCTTATGCCGCGCTGGTGTCGGGCGGGTTCACCGCGTTCACGGCCCGGGTCGCCGAAGAGCTGGGTTTTGACGAGAATCGCGCGAACACCTTGCTTGTCGAGAACGGCAAGCTGAATGGCGACGTGAAACGCCCGATTCTGGGGCGCCGGGCCAAGGTCGAGGCGCTGGAGCGGATCTCGGCACGCCTGGGCATTTCAGAGTCCGACGTGATCGCGGTCGGGGACGGCGCCAATGACCTCGACATGCTCGGCCGGGCCGGAACCGGGGTGGCGCTCCATGCCAAGCCCTCGGTCGCGGAAAAATGCGACGTGAGGGTCAATCACGGTGATCTGACGGCCTTGTTGTACTTGCAGGGCTATACACGAGACGAGTTCAAATTGGCCTGATCTTTTCCGTATCGTTGCGGCACTCCGGATTTGTGGGGGTTCACAAATTTAACATTTGTGTTAAATTGAGCCCCATGACGAATCTTCTGGCCGCCTTTTCCGCGCTTTCCGACCCAACCCGATTCTCGATCGTGGAACAGCTCATGGAGCAGGGCGAATTGCCCGCCGGTGACCTGATCGAGGGCAAGGGCATGTCCGGTGCCGCGATTTCGCGCCACCTGAAGGTGTTGCGCGAGGCGGGGCTGGTCCGGCAGCGCGCCAAGGGAACGCAGCGGCTTTATTCGGTGCAACCCGAGGGGCTGCGCGCCATAGCCGAATGGACGATTTCCAGGCGGCAGTTCTGGGAAGGCAGCCTCGACCGGCTGGATGCATTGCTGAAAAAGGAAAACACATGGCCGACCTGAGACTGGAACGCGACTTTCCCGTCAGCCCCGAAACCCTGTTTGCCTGGATCAGCGATGGGCCCCGGCTGCTGCAATGGTGGGGGCCTGAGGGGATGCATGTGCCCGAGCACGATCTGGATTTCTCGCGCACCGGCCCGTGGTTTTCAGTGATGGAAAACGGCGAAGGGCAGCGTTTCAAGGTCTCGGGCCAAGTGACCCATGTGAAACCTCCCGTCTCGGTGGGCTTCACTTGGGCTTGGCATGACGAGAACGACAAGCGCGGCGACGAAAGCCATGTGACATTCACGGTCGAAGCCACGGACAGTGGTGCGCGTCTGGTGCTGGATCACCGTGACTTGGGCGATGACGAGATCGGCAGAAGCCACGAAAAGGGCTGGACCTCGTCGCTGCGCAAGCTCGTCGCCGCTTTGGGATGACATTTCACCAGCGGAGGAAAGAAGATGCCTGAATTCATTTTTGCCTATCACGGCGGCAAGGCCCCCGAGAGCCCGGAAGAAGGCGAACAGGTCATGGCCGCGTGGCAGGCCTGGTTCGCCGACATGGGCGATGCGGTGGTGGTGCCCGGTGCGCCGGTGGGATTGTCCAAGACGGTCAGCGCCAGTGGTGTCGCCGATGACGGCGGGGCCAACCCGCTGTCCGGTTACTCGGTGGTCAAAGCCGCCGATATCGGTGCCGCCACGGAACTGGCGAAGGGTTGCCCGATGGTCGTGTCGGGCAACGGTTCGGTCGAAGTGGCCGAAATCATGGAAATGTAAGAGTCGGCAGACCGGCCGTCAGGGGAACCCGGCGGCCGGTTTGATGATGCCGCAATCGATGTTGCGGCGGTTCAGCACCGGGGCGTTCATGAATTTGCGGGTGGCCGGATGCTCGGGGTCGAGAATGCCCAGGCTCACCAGGATCGCCGCGATTGCACATTCGCTGGCACGCGTGGCCCCGTCGGCGATCTTGAGCGCAACGCCCATCCGCCTTTCGGGAATGATGGCGACGAACACCGCCTCGGCTCCGGTCTTGATGGCGGCGCGTCCGTTCATGGCGCGCATCAGTTCGGTGCAGGCGCGGCCCTCGCCAGCGACCAGTTCCGGGTGGTGCATCATCGCCGCCGTCAGCTGTTGGGCCGCCTCGCTCTGCCGGTCGGATCGATCCGCCGCCGAGGCAAACCACGCCATCGCCCGCGCCAGACCATGCAGCGACGTCGCGAAATTCGGCGCTGAGCAGCCGTCAATGCCATAGCAGGGGCTTTCCTCACCGGTGACTTCTTCGAACGCGGCCAGGCAGGCCTGTTGAACCGGATGGTCGATGTCGATGTATTCCGGCCCCGCGCCCATGTGCTGGGCCACCGAGAGAAATCCCGCATGTTTGCCGGAGCAATTGTTGTGCATCTGGCAGGGAACAGTATCGGCAAGGATCAGCGCATCGCGCGCGGCCATGTCACTGGGTTCCTGCGGGCCGCAGCGAAAGTCGTCGTCGCCAAGGCCCAGGTGATCGAGCCAGGCGGAGACCCGATCAGTGTGAATCGCCGCGCCCGAATGCGAGGCGCAGGCCAGCGCAAGGTGTTCCGAGTTCAACCCGTATCTGGCCGCCGCCCCGGACGTGATCAACGGCAACGCCTGGATCATCTTGCAGGACGAGCGCGGATAGATCGTTGCATTCGGATCGCCCCAGCTGCGCACGATCTGCCCGGTATCATCACAGATGACAGCATGCCCCAGATGCAGGCTCTCCAACAAAGACCCGCGCCATACTTCGGTCATCGGCACCGGCTGCGTCATGACGTCCCCTCGCTGAGTGCGCAAAATTCTGCCAACCGCACTTTCGCCCATGGCGAAACCTGCGATACTGTGTGTATGTCGGCAAATGACCGGGTGCGCAACATCAGACGGGTCGACAAATCCCGCAGGCGCCCGGGACAATTGAGGTTTTGGTCGAGCTAGGAGGCTGGACAAATGGGATCGAAGCTCGTCCGCGTCATCGCGGGCCTGTGCATGGCCACAATGGCCACTACCGCTACCGCACAACAGGCGACAAGCAGCAACCGGGTCGCGGCAAAGACCGATTGGAGCGTGTTCGTCGAGGACGATCCGACCGAATGCTGGAGCGTTTCGGCACCTAAGGAAACCGTCAACACGCGCGGCGGGCGCGTCGTGTCGGTTCGGCGGAGTGACATCTTGCTGTTCGTGTTCTTCCGACCCAAGGCGGGCGTGAAAGGTCAGGTTACCTTTACGGGCGGTTATCCGTTCGCACCAGGGTCGACCGTGAACCTTGCCGTCGATGGCAGCGAATTCGAGCTTTTCACCGAAGGCGAATGGGCATGGCCGGCGACCGAATCCGATGACGCCAAGATCATCGCCGCCATGAAACGTGGCACCGAGGCGGTGCTGACCGCCCGGTCTCAACGCGGAACACAGACCAAGGATACGTTTTCGCTGCTGGGGTTCACTGCAGCCGTCGAGGACGCAGAGAAGCGCTGCGCGAACAACTGATCCGAAACCCGGTTTCTCGCAAGGCCCCGACCCTGCAGGCGGGGCCTTTGTCGTTCCCGAAGGCAAGGGCGACATTTCTCAACGAAAGAATTTCGTGCCTTTTCCGAACTTTGGTGATACGATAACCACCTTGATTTCCAGTGTTTTCTGCTTCAGCGGTCCGGGGCCGCGAGGAGTGTGGCGTATGATTGAGTATGGTATAGCTGCGGGCGGCGTATCCGGCGGCGGACGGAGTTTCGGAGGGCCGAACTTTTCCGCCTGGACCGATGCGGTTGTCAGTAACCCGGTTGTTCTTGTGATCGTGATTGCGGTCTCTGTGCTGTTCATCAAGGTTGCATTCTTCCGCTGACACATCGATGTAGCGCCTTCCCGGGCGCGTGCCCAATAGCGTGATGCACCGTGCCGATCGGAAGCCTGCGCAGGCATCGCATCGGCACGCCCGCGAACGATTTTGCCCGAAATCTTTTGATCTTTGCCTGCTTTCCTATATAGAGGCGCATTCCAAGCCCGAATCCGAGTTCTGCCATGTCCGCGAAAGCGCCGATCACCCAAGATGTCGTGACCATCCCCCGCAAGCTGGCCGAGGGGAAGATCAACCTTGTCGGCCTCACCCGTGACCGCCTGCGCGAGGTGCTGATCGAACATGGCACGCCCGAGCGGCAGGCCAAGATGCGGGTGAACCAGATCTGGCAATGGATCTACCAGTGGGGCGTGCGCGACTTTGCCGAAATGACCAACCTCGCCAAGTCCTACCGCGCGCAACTGGCCGAGAATTTCGTGATCGAGATTCCCGAAGTGGTGACCCGGAAGGTTTCCGAGGACGGCACCCGCAAATATCTTGTCCGCATCGCCGGCGGGCATGAGGTCGAGGTCGTCTATATCCCCGAGGAAGATCGCGGCACGCTCTGCATCTCTTCGCAGGTGGGCTGCACGCTGACCTGTTCGTTCTGTCACACCGGCACCCAGAAACTGGTGCGTAACCTGACGACGGCCGAGATCGTCGGGCAGATCATGATGGCCCGCGACGACCTGAACGAATGGCCGGTGCCGGGTGAGCCGAAGAACGAGACGCGCCTGCTGTCGAACATCGTGCTGATGGGCATGGGCGAGCCGCTCTACAATTTCGAAAACGTGCGAGATGCGATGAAGATCGCGATGGACCCCGAGGGGATTTCCCTGTCGCGTCGCCGCATCACTCTGTCCACGTCGGGCGTGGTGCCGGAAATCGCGCGCACGGCGGAAGAGATCGGCTGCCTGCTGGCAATCTCGTTCCATGCCACCACCAACGAAACCCGCGACGTTCTGGTGCCGATCAACAAGCGCTGGAACATCGAGGAACTGCTGCAGGCGCTGGCGAACTATCCCAAGGCGTCGAACTCCGAGCGGATCACCTTTGAATACGTGATGCTGGATGGCGTGAACGACAGCGACGAGGACGCGCACCGCCTGATCGAACTGATCCGCAGCCACGACATCCCGGCCAAAATCAACCTGATCCCGTTCAACGAATGGCCCGGCGCGCCCTACAAGCGCAGCTCGAACAACCGCATCCGCGCTTTTGCCAACATCATCTACCAGGCCGGTTACGCCTCGCCCATCCGCACGCCGCGTGGCGAGGACATCATGGCCGCCTGCGGCCAGCTGAAATCGGCGACCGAGCGCGAACGCAAGTCGCGCAGGCAGATCGAGTCCGAAGCGGGGCTTTGAAAATTCAGGTGAAATCAGGCTGAGACCGGTTTAGGCTCGCATTCAATACCAACGTAGATTGAATGCGAGGTTCAGGATGTACCGGTTGTTTCTGAGGGTCGTTGCCCTGCTGATCGGCAACGCAGTCGGCTTGTTGCTTGCCGCGACTTTGCTCGACGGCTTTTCGATTGCGCCGCTCTATTTTGTCGTGGTGGTGGCCGTCTTTACCTTGGTTCAGGTGATCGCCGAGCCGCTGATTTCCAAGGTTGGTGAAAAGAGCTTGCCCGCCATCCAGGGCGGTATCGCGCTGATCGTGACTTTCGTCGGCCTGCTGATCACCGACGCGGTGACCGAAGGTCTGCAAATCGGCGGCGTGACCAACCTGTTCCTGGCGACCCTGCTGGTCTGGCTGGGCGCGCTGATCGCAGGGATCCTTTTGCCAATCTACGTGTTCAAGGAACTGCGCGAGAACCGCAAGCAGGGCTGATCGCGGGTCTCAGGTCAGGCCATCGAGGCTTGTTTCGATGGCCTGCCACAATTCCTCGACCGGCTCACACCCCACGGACAGGCGGACAAAACCCGGGTCCACGTCGTCGCCCCAACGGGCGCGGCGCTCTGCCGAGCTGTGAACGCCCCCGAGCGAGGTTGCGGGCCGGATCAGCGGGCAGGAGTTGATGAAGCGTTCGGCCCGTTCTTCGCTGTCCAGCGTGATCGACAGCAAGAAGCCGAACTTCAGGGTCTGCGCCTTGGCCAGCTCATGCGAGGGGTCGCCGGGCAGTCCCGGATAGCGGATCTCTTGCACCGCCGGATGTTCCACCAGCCGTGCGGCCAGAACGCCGGCCGAGTTGCACATGCGCTCGAACCGGACATCCAGCGTCTCCAGCCCGCGGTGAAGCAACCAGGCTTCGTGCGGGCCGGGGATCGCGCCGGAAACCTTCCGCCACTCTTCGACGGCGGCCATGAGGTCGGGATTGCGGCTGGCCACATGCCCCATCAACAGGTCGGAATGCCCGCCCATCGCCTTGGTGTCCGACGCGACGACCATGTCGATGCCCAGATCCAGAGGGCGCTGGCCCAACGGGGTCAGCGTCGTGTTGTCGGCGATGGTGATGCCACCCGTCGCCCGCACCTCTTGGGCCACGGCGCGCAGGTCGATCATGTCTAGGCCCGGGTTGGAAGGGCTTTCGACGAAAACAATGTCAAACCTGTCGAAACCGCCTTCTTCGAAGGTGACCGTAGGCCGCTGTTCAACCGTGACGCCGAGGTTCGCCAGAAAGCGTTCGGCCAGAAGCCGGGTGACGTAATACCCGTCCGATGGGATCAGTATGCGTTGTCCGGCCCTCACGGTCGCGAACAGCGCCGCCGAGATCGCCGCCATGCCCGAGGGAAAGGCCAGACACGGCGCGCCTTCGAGATGGCCGAGGACATGCTCCAGATGTTCCCAGGTCGGATTGTTGACGCGTCCATAGTTGGGGAAACCTTCGGGAGAACCGGGCAGGTGAAACATGCTGCTCTGCGTCAGCGGCAAGGCGACTGGCTCGCCCTTTTGCAGCGAATTGCCCCGCAGATGCAGCATCTCGCCCAGCAACGGCTGCTTTGCTTTGCTTTCGTCCATTCCGGCTTCTCCTCCATCCGACCCAGCCGCCATAACATTCAATCTCTGACACGAAAAGCGACCGGCCCGCCCGAATCTTTCCCCAATCCCGGCAAAACCCTGCCCTGATCAACAATCAGTTTCCAATTCGATGACAACGCCAAGGAGAATTGAACGATGGCACATGCTGATATCGGAGGGAGCGGGATCGAGGCAGGCGTTCTGGACCTGCTGCAAAGAGAGCGGGACAAGTCCCTGAGCGACCGCGAGTGGAAATTCCGGCTGGCCGGCTATGGCTATGCGATCAAGGACGTGAAAGGCGCGCGGATCGTAACCAAGCTGCCCCAAGGCCACGAACTCGGTGTTCTGCCGACCCACCTGGACTGACCCGCGAGGGGCTTGATCTGCTGTTCAGACCGACACGATGGCAGGGCCGCTCATCGCGCCGGTGAACACGCCGCCCTCGGCGGGACTCGTATCCTTGCGCATATGCTGCACCGACTCGCGGACGCGGTTCCACGATCCTTCGTCGGGGTAGACCATGACGATCAGGCCCTCCGAGGGGCTGACCCGAACCAGATAGCCATTGGTGGCACCCATGGCCTTGAGCTGGTTCAGTTTCTCCTTGGCCGTTTCAATCAGAGCCGCCTCGTTCAGGCTGTCGTCATAGGTCCAGTTGGAAACCGTTACGTACGCCATGCGCCCCTCCCTTGGATGTGGTCGGGGCTCAGTGTAGCACGAATCGCCTCATCTCCCCGGAATCTCGTCACGCGGCGGAGCCGGCTCCCAGTTTTCGATGATGTGCACCGCTTCCTGGGCAGTATCCACGAAACGGAACAGGTCCAGATCCTCTTTGGAAATGGTGCCCGCATCCGCCAATGCCTGCCAGTTTATGATGGAGTCCCAGAACTCTCGGCCAAACAGCAGAAACGGCACCCGATGCATCCGGCCGGTCTGGATCAGGGTCAGCGATTCGAACATCTCGTCCATCGTTCCGAAGCCGCCGGGAAAGATGGTGATGGCGCGGGCGCGCATCAGGAAATGCATCTTGCGGATGGCGAAATAGTGGAAGTTGAAGCTGAGTTCCGGGGTCACGAACAGGTTGGGCGCCTGTTCGTGCGGCAGCACGATGTTGAGGCCGATCGAACATCCCCCCGCCTCGTGCGCGCCGCGGTTTCCCGCCTCCATGACGCCGGGACCGCCGCCGGTGACGATCACGTTTTCCCGGCAGCCGCTTTCCTTGGACTTGTTGGTCATCAGCCGGGCGAACTCGCGGGCCTCGTCGTAGTAGCGTGACAGGTCCGCCAGCGTCTGCGTGCGGGCCCGGTGCCTTTGCGAGGGCTCCGGGATACGGGCGCCGCCGAACATGACGATGGTCGAGGTGATCTCGCGCTCGGCCATCAGCATCTCGGGCTTGAGCAATTCCAGCTGCAGGCGCACCGGGCGCAACTCGTCGCGCAGCAGGAACTCCTGGTCCGCGAAGGCCAGCTTGTAGGACGGGGATCTGGTCTGCGGGGTTTCGGGAACTTCCTGCGCTGTCGAACGGTCTGTCTGGGCATCCCGGAACGGGCTGGGTCGGTCTTCTCTCATTGCTGGGTGATCCCTGCTTGCGTGTTTTCTCAACAGCTATAGGGTTCACGAGCGGAGCGCCAGAGACGGGAAGTCGAGAATGAATTGGAAGTCGGAGATTGCGGCGGCAGCCGAGCGCATCAAAGGTCACGTGCAGGTGACGCCGGTGATAGAAACCCGTGGTTTCGGGCTGGATTTCCCATTGGAGATGAAGCTGGAGCACATGCAGCACACAGGCAGCTTCAAGGCGCGGGGCGCGTTCAACACCCTGCTGAGCTGCGATGTTCCGTCCGCGGGTGTCGTGGCGGCCTCGGGCGGGAATCACGGGGCGGCGGCGGCCTTTGCGGCACGGGCGCTCGGGCTTCCGGCCAAGATTTTCGTGCCCGAGATGGCCGGTCCCTCGAAGATTGCCTTGATCGAGGGCATCGGCGCCGACCTTACCGTCGTGCCCGGCGAATATGCCAATGCGTTGCAGCAGGCGCGCGCGCACGAAGCCGCGACAGGCGCAATGCAGATCCACGCCTATGACGCGCCGGCGACCGTTGCCGGGCAGGGCACCTGTTTCGCCGAGTGGGAGGCACAAGGGCTGCAGGCCGATACGGTTCTGATCGCGGTCGGCGGCGGGGGGCTGATCGCCGGGGCATTGGCGTGGTTGCAGGGCGCGCGCAAGGTGGTCGCGGTCGAGCCGGAAACCTCCTGCGCGCTGAACGCGGCCCTGCGCGCCGGCGCACCCGTCGATGTGCAGGTTTCGGGGATCGCCGCCAATGCGCTTGGTGCGCGGCGCATCGGCGAGATCTGTTTTGGCCTGGCGCAGGGGATCACCTCGGTTCTGGTGCCCGACGAGGCGATCGCGACCGCGCAACGGGCGCTCTGGCAGGAGCGTCGCCTGCTGGTGGAGCCCGCCGGGGCGACGGCGCTGGCGGCCTTGATGTGCGGGGCATACCGGCCGGAACCGGGTGAGAAGGTCGCCGTGCTGATCTGTGGCGGCAACATTGCCCCCGATCCCTTTGCCGGGTGAGGCAGCCGCCCCCGAATGTTGAAACTGCCGCTTGGGGTCGAATCTGCGTCGCATTGCGCATTGGCCTCCGCTTGCATATAGGCGAAACCAACGCGACGAGATTCAGCCACGGAGAAGCCCCATGTCCGACACGCAACTGGAAGCCGCCATCGAGGCCGCCTGGGAGGTCCGCGACACCATCACCCCCGCGACCACCGGGGAGCAGCGCGACGCGATCGAGGAAACGCTGAACGCGCTGGACAGCGGATCGCTGCGCGTGGCGGAAAAGATGGACGACGGCAACTGGCACGTGAACCAGTGGGCCAAGAAGGCGGTTCTGCTGGGCTTCCGCATCAAGGACATGGAGATCCAGTCGGGCGGCCCGCAGGGTGGCGGCTGGTGGGACAAGGTCGACAGCAAGTTCGCCGGCTGGGATGAAAGCCAGTGGCGGGATGCCGGGTTCCGCGCGGTGCCCAACTGCGTGGTGCGCAAGTCGGCCTATATCGCGCCGGGCGTGGTGCTGATGCCGTCCTTCGTGAACCTCGGCGCCTATGTGGACGAAGGCACCATGGTCGATACCTGGGCCACGGTCGGGTCCTGCGCGCAGATCGGCAAGAACGTCCACCTGTCGGGCGGCGTCGGCATCGGCGGCGTTCTGGAGCCCATGCAGGCCGGCCCGACCATCATCGAGGACAACTGCTTCATTGGTGCCCGCTCCGAGGTGGTCGAAGGCTGCATCATCCGCGAAGGCTCGGTTCTGGGCATGGGCGTCTATATCGGCAAATCGACCAAGATCGTCGATCGGGAAACGGGCGAGGTCTTCTATGGCGAGGTGCCGCCCTATTCGGTGGTGGTTTCGGGCTCGATGCCTTCGAAGAACGGCATCAGCCTGTATTGCGCGGTGATCGTGAAGCGGGTCGATGAGAAAACCCGTTCCAAGACCGGGATCAACGAGCTGCTGCGCGACTGATCGGGGTCTGGGCATAGAAATTTCAAGGCCGCGGGGGCAATCGCCCGCGGCCTTTTTCATTCATGGGATCGTCATTCGAATTGAACGATGACCGCCTCGAAATCCTCGTCGCCGATGACGCAGGTATGGTGGCCTTTGCCGGTCTTGTCCTCCATGTGCCAGACGTCGCCCTTCCGGATCTCGCGGGCTTCACCATCGCTGGCGGTCACCCGAACTGCCCCGGACAGGCAGACCAGTCGCTGTCGCACCGGAGTCGGATGGATCGGCTCATCCCAACCCGCGCGCAGCCTCAGAAACATCATGCGTTTCACCGGTTCCGGTTCGGAAATCTCGATCTTCTGGGCGGGCGGGGCAAAGCTGCGCTCGACAAGGTTCACGTCAATGTCCGTCCACCGGCTTTCTCCATCCGTGTCGGCAAACAATTTCTGAAATCTCATTTCGGTTTCCAATCCTTGAGCAGGGCGGAAAGGTTAGACCGGATTCCCGAAAATGCCCAATCCTTCGCATTTCGAACCGAAGGTTGGCTTTGGCCGGAAGGCGGATGCAGTTGACCGGGATGGGCCGCAGGTTTATGGCGACGCCATGGACAAGAAGAAAAAACCCTCGCGCCAGCAGGTCTATACGCTGCTGGTCCAGATCGGTCGCAAGGACGGCGACGGACTGCCCGAAGGCGCGACCGGCGCGGCGCTGATGTGCTATGCCAGCGGCGTGGACGAGGCAGAGGCCGTGCGCGAAACGGTGGCCATCCTGAAACAGGCCGACACCGCGCCGCTGGACGTGACCGGCTACGGCACGTTGGCCGAGCGCGAGGCCGCAGGGCACGAGATCAGCGAGGAAGAACGCGCGTTGATGCAGCGGGCGCTCGAGGAGAACGCGGTGATCGTGGCCCAGATGACCCCGTTCTTCGGGGACGAACGCCAGGACTGAATCCCGGTCGCGCAGGTGTCCGGGTTTCGCGCCGGAAAGAAGAACACCCCCAAGGTCGCCCAGGTTTTTTCCTTCGCGGGGTTGGCATTCGCGGCAATTCCATGAATCTGTGCGCAGCCAATCGCACCGGAACGAAAGAGACGGAACAATGACCGACGCCGCCCAACTGACCGCCGACCTGATCCGTTGCCCCTCGGTGACGCCGGAAGAAGGCGGCGCGCTGATCCTGTTGGAAAAGCTGTTGTCTGAGGCGGGGTTCGAATGCGTCCGCGTGGATCGCGGCGAGGTCAGCAACCTGTTCGCGCGCTGGGGGGCCAAGGGCCACGCGCGCAGCTTCGGTTTCAACGGGCATACCGACGTCGTTCCGGTCGGTGACGAGGCGGCATGGACGGTTGCGCCCTTCGGGGCCGAAATCCGCGATGGCGTCCTCTATGGCCGGGGAGCGACTGACATGAAGTCGGGGGTCGCGGCCTTTGCCGCCGCCGCCGTGGATTTCGTGCGCGAGACGCCGCCCGATGGTGCCGTGATCCTTGCCATCACCGGCGACGAGGAGGGCGACGCGATCGACGGCACGACGGCCCTGCTCGACTACATGGAGCAGGCCGGTGAACGCATGTCGGTCTGCCTGGTAGGAGAGCCGACCTGCCCGAACACCATGGGCGAGATGATGAAGATCGGCCGGCGCGGCTCGATGTCCGCGTGGTTTACCGTGACCGGCGTGCAGGGACACTCGGCCTATCCGCACCGCGCCAGGAACCCGCTGCCAGCAATGGCACGGCTGATGGACCGGCTGGCAAGCCATGAGCTGGACAAGGGGTCGGAACATTTCGATGCTTCGACCCTTGCGGTGGTGACCATCGACACCGGCAATCCGGCAACGAACGTCATCCCCGCCCAATGCTCGGGCGCGGTGAACATCCGGTTCAACGACCTGCATTCCGGCGCCAGCCTGACCGAGTGGCTGCAGGCCGAAGCCGACCGGGTGGCCGAGGAGTTCGGCGTCGCGATCGAGATGAAGGTCAAGGTGTCCGGCGAGAGCTTTCTGACGCCGCCGGGTCCGCTGTCCGATCTGGTCGCAAGCGCAGTCGCCGCCGAAACCGGCGTGACGCCCGAGCTGTCGACGACCGGAGGTACCTCGGATGCGCGGTTCATCAAGGACCATTGCCCGGTCGTGGAGTTCGGGCTGGTGGGCCGCACCATGCATCAGGTGGACGAGTGCGTGCCGGTCGAGCAGATCCACCAGCTCAAGGCGATCTACGGCCGGATCCTGCGGGACTTTTTCGCCTGATCCATGCGTCGCACCCTGATCATCATGGTCAAGGAACCGCGCCCGGGCCGGGTCAAGACACGGCTGGGGCGCGATATCGGTCATGTGGGTGCCGCCTGGTGGTTCCGGCACCAGACCCGTGCCCTGATCCGGCGTCTGCGCGATCCGCGCTGGCAGATCGTGCTGGCGGTGTCACCCGACCGCGAGGGGACGACGAGTCGCGTCTGGCCCGCTGACCTGCCACGGATCGCCCAGGGGCGCGGCGATCTGGGGCGGCGTATGGGCCGGGTCTTGCGGTCGGTGCCGAAAGGCCGGGTCTGCCTGATCGGCGCGGACATTCCCGGGGTCACTTCCGCCCATGTGGCGCGAGCTTTTGCGGCGCTTGGGCGCGCCGAGATGGTATTTGGTCCGGCAGAGGACGGGGGCTATTGGCTGGTCGGCGCACAGGGCCGCCATGTTCTGCCCAAGGGGCTGTTTCAGGGCGTGCGCTGGTCCACCGAACATGCCTTGGCCGATACGCTGGCCTCGGTTGCGGGCAGGCGCGTGGCCACCGTGGACCTGTTGCGCGACGTGGACAGCCTGTCCGATCTGGCGGCGACCCGCACGCCATCCTCGATGTCGTCGCTTTTGCGATGACGGGCCTTCGCGGTCGTGCTACGGCAAAATCATGACACGCATTCCGACCAAGCAGGAGATCCTCGAATGGATCTCGGCGCATCCGACCCTTACCTCCAAGCGCGACATTGCCAAGGCCTTTGGCATCAAGGGCGCAGACCGGATCGACCTCAAGCGAATCCTCAAGGAGCTCGAGGCCGAGGGGCATCTGGCGAAACGCAGGCGCAGCTATCACGACCCCGACCGCCTGCCGCCGGTCAGTGTTCTGCAGGTCAAGGCACCCAATGCCGACGGCGATCTTTTCGCCCGCCCGCTGGAGTGGCACGGCGAGGGGGTCGAGCCCATCATTCTTGTTCTTCCGCGCGCCAGCGATCCCGCGCTGGGCGAGGGGGATCGTATTCTCGCCCGGCTGACGCTGGTGCATGAAGAGGATCACAACTACGAGGCCCGGCTGATCCGGCGCATCGCCAAAAGCCAGCGCCGCGTCGTCGGCATCTTCCGCAAGGGGGCCGAAGGCGGCCGGGTCGTGCCGATCGACAAATCCGCCAACCTGGAGTGGCTGGTGCCCGATGGGGCGACCCTTGGGGCGAAGGACGGCGAGTTGGTCGAGGCCGAGCAGTCGGGGCCGAAGAACCATATGGGCCTGCCGCGTGCCCGTATCGTCGAGCGTCTGGGCGATCCATCCGCGCCCAAGGCGGTTTCGCTGATCGCCATTCATCAGCACGGTATCCCGGACGAGTTTCCCGAAGAGGTCATCGCCGAGGCCGACAAGGCAAAACCTCTGGGCCTTGCCGGGCGCGAGGATCTGCGCGATCTGCCCCTGCTGACCATCGATCCGTCGGATGCGCGCGACCATGACGATGCCTGCTATGCCCATGCCGACGATGATCCCAAGAACCCCGGCGGCCATGTGATCTGGGTCGCGATTGCCGACGTCGCCGCCTATGTGCGCCCCGGCACGGCGCTGGATCGCGAGGCGCGCAAGCGGGGCAACTCGACCTATTTCCCCGACCGCGTGGTGCCGATGCTGCCCGACCGTCTGTCTGGCGATCTGTGCTCGTTGCACGAGGGCGTTCCGCGCGCCTGCATCGCGGTGCGGATGCAGATCGACGCAGACGGCAACAAGATCGGCCATCGCTTCGTGCGGGGGCTGATGCGGTCGGCGGCCTCTCTGAACTATGCCGAGGTTCAGCAGGCGATCGACGGTCACCCGAACGACCGCACCGGCCCGTTGCTCGAGGATGTGCTCAAGCCGCTTTACGCCGCCTACGGGGCCCTGAAAAAGGCGCGCGAGGCGCGGCAGCCGCTGGATCTGGACCTGCCCGAACGCAAGATCGTTCTGAGCGATGACGGACATGTGGAAAGCGTCGCCTTCCGCGAAAGGCTGGACGCGCATCGCCTGATCGAGGAATTCATGATCCTCGCCAATGTCGCGGCAGCAGAGACGCTGATCGCCAAACGCAGCCCGCTGATCTTTCGGGTTCACGAAGAACCGGCCCCGGAAAAGATCGAATCTCTGCGGGAAACCGCGCAGGCGGCCGGGCTGAACCTTGCCAAGGGGCAGGTGCTGAAAACCCGGCACCTGAACGCGCTGCTGAACGCGGCGGCAGGCACCGAGGATGCCGAGCTGATCAATCTCAGCACGCTGCGGTCGATGGCGCAGGCCTATTACAGCCCCGAGAATTTCGGCCATTTCGGGTTGGCGCTGCGCAACTATGCCCATTTCACCTCGCCGATCCGGCGCTATGCCGACCTGATCGTGCACCGGGCGCTGATCTCGGCCCACGGTTGGGGCAAGGACGGCCTGACCGCCGATGAGATCGAGCGGCTGGAAGAGACCGCGAACCATATCTCGGACACCGAGCGGCGCTCGATGATGGCCGAACGCGATACGGTGGATCGCTATCTGGCGGCCTATCTGAGCGAACGCGTCGGCAACGAGTTCACCGGCCGCATCAGTGGCATCGCCCGTTTCGGCGCCTTCGTGAAGCTGGATGAAACCGGCGCCGACGGTTTGGTGCCGGTTCGGTCGCTGGGGCGCGAATTCTTCCATTTCGACCGCGAGGCCGGAACCCTGATGGGCTCGGATACCGGGCTTCTGATCTCGATCGGCCAGCGCGTGACCGTGCGCCTGACCGAGGCCGCGCCGGTCACCGGGGGGCTCGAACTGGAGCTGCTGTCGATCGAGGATCAGGCCCTGCCGCGCGGTCGTTCCTCCGGTGGCCGCGGGCCAAGGCGCAAGGCCGCCAGCACCAAGCGCAAGAAGGCCAAGATCAAGCGCAAGGTCGAACGCAAGCGCCGCCAGCGGTGACGCTTTGGGCACGGCGGGCGGCGAAAGACCGCGAGTCCGTACCCGGCCCGCTTTGTGATCAAGCGCATCTGCGCTATTCTGGGGCCGAGCAGACAATCGGGAAACCCGGAATGCGAACATGCGTGAGTGGCGCCGTCCTCGCCGTGATTTGGGCTACAGGCGTGTCAGCAGACACGAATCTTCAGTCATCAGAGCCTGCCGAGGCGGGCGCGTATCAGTTGGCCTCGGCCGACGTGGTCGTTTCCATGAGGCCGGTGTTGCGCCCTTCGGCTGAGGAGCAGAAAGTGGCGGCACAGGGGTCGAATGCGCGGTTCGAGGCCTGGATCAGGGCCTTCAGGGACCGGGCGCAGGAACAGGGCATTTCTCCGACCACGTTCGAGCGGGCGTTTCAGGGCGTGAGCTATGACCCCGAGGTCGTGAAGCGGGACCGCAACCAGTCGGAATTCACCAAGACGATCTGGGAATATCTCGACACTGCCGTTTCGGATGCCCGGATCAGGAACGGCAAGGCGGCGCTGGACAAGCACCGGCGCACGCTTGAGCAGATCGAGGCCAAATACGGTGTCGAGAAAGAGATCGTGGTGGCGATCTGGGGGTTGGAAAGCGCCTATGGCAGCTTCCGCGGCAGCGACAGCACGATCCGCTCTCTGGCGACACTGGCCTTTGATGCACGCCGGGCGCGGTTCTTCGAGACCCAGTTGATCGCGGCCCTGCGGATTCTTCAGGCCGGTGACGTATCGCCGGCCAGGATGCTGGGCAGTTGGGCGGGCGCAATGGGTCATACCCAGTTCATGCCGACCTCGTATCTGGAACATGCGATTGATTTCACCGGTGACGGCAAGCGAGACATCTGGTCGGATGATCCGACCGATGCGCTGGCCTCGACGGCGGCCTACCTGGCCGGCTTCGGCTGGACCAGGGGCCAGCCCTGGGGCGTCGAGGTGCGGCTGCCCAAAGGTTTCGACTATGCCTCGGCCCGGCGCGACGTGACCCGGATGCCGTCGGAATGGGCGGCGCTGGGCGTCAAGGATATGTCCGGCAACCCGGTGCCGGACCATGGGAAGGCCTCGATTCTGCTGCCCGCGGGCGGGCAGGGCGTGGCCCTGATGATCTTCGACAATTTCGAGGTTCTCGAACGCTACAATACTGCGGATGCCTATGTGATCGGCGTTGGTCATCTGGCCGACCGGCTTGCCGGGCGCGGCCCGTTCAAGGCGGACTGGCCGCGCGGGGACCGCGCGCTGACCTTCACCGAGCGCAAGGAGTTGCAACTGCGCCTGACACAGGCGGGTTATGACACGCAGAAGATCGACGGGCGGATCGGGCCTCTGACCGTGAACGCCGTGCGCGCCTATCAACTCGCCGAAGGTTTGCTGCCGGATGGGTACGCGTCACTCAAGTTGCTTGAAAAGCTGAGATAAGCAAAAACCTGGCTTGGCCGCTTGCCTGGAGGCCGCCGCGCAAAGAAGAGCGTGGCGCTTCAGGCCGTATGGTCCCGCAGACGAATTTCGGCGGCGCGGGCGTGGCCTTCCATGCCTTCGATGCGGCTGATCCTTGCGGTTCGCAAGGCCAGTTCATGGGAGGCCTCGGCATTGCAGCGCTGCCAGGTCACGGTCTTGGTGAACTTGTGCACCGACAACCCGCCGGTGTAGCGCGCAGCACCGCTCGTGGGCAGCACATGGTTGGGGCCCGAGGTCTTGTCGCCGAAGGATACAGTGGTCTCTGCGCCCAGGAACAGCGAACCATAGGCCGACAAACGGTTCAGCCACCAATCCAGGTCCTCGGCCTGCACCTGCAGATGCTCTGGCGCATAGCAGTCTGCGACCTGCGCTGCTTCTTCGCGGGTGTCGCACAGAATGACCTCGGCGCGTTCATTCCACGCGGTGCGCGCGGCCGAAGCATTGGGCTCGGGAAGCTCGTCGATCAGCGCAGGCACCCGGTCGAGAACTCCATCGGCCAATGCCTTGTCGGTCGAGACAAGCCAGACGGGGCTGTCGGCGCCGTGTTCGGCCTGGCTGACCAGATCCCAGGCCACAGTGTCGACCGAGGCGGAGTGATCGGCGATCACCAACGAATCCGTGGGACCCGCAAACATGTCGATCCCGACCTTGCCGAACAGCATCCGCTTGGCCTCGGCCACGTAGGAATTGCCGGGCCCCACCAGAATGTCCGCAGGTTGCGCGCCGAAAAGCCCCTGCGCCATCGCGGCGATGCCCTGCACGCCTCCGAGGTTCAGGATCAGGTCCGCGCCACTGAGGTCCATCGCATAGATGATGGCATCGGGAATCCCCGTTCCGGGACGGGGCGGCGAGACGGCGGTGATATGAGGAACCCCGGCAACCTTGGCCGTGGTGATCGTCATGAGCGCGCTGGCGATATGGCTGTAGCGGCCCCCGGGCACATAGCAGCCCGCGCTGGATACCGGGATCTGCTTTTGCCCCGCGATCAGGCCGGGGAGCAGCTCCACTTCGCATTCGCCCATCGTGCTCTTTTGCGCTTCGGCAAAACGGCGGATGTTCCGGTGGGCAAACTGAATATCTTCTTTCAGATCCCGGGGTACGCGATCGCAGGCGGCCTTGCGATCGGCATCCGACACCACGATGTTGCCGCTCCAGCGATCCAGCCTTTCGGCATAGTTGCGCACCGCCTCTTCGCCGACGCGCTCGATATTGGCCAGCATGATGGCAACGGTGTCCCGGATGTCTCTGTCTTCCGAGGCGGGGCGTCGTGGGGCCTTTTTCAGGTAGGTGACTGCCATGGGATCAACTCACTTCGCCAAGGTGTGGTCATGGATCGCGCGCGCCAGAACATCGACCGTGTCGATGATCGGGACGGCATCGGGCAGGGAACCCGCGATCAGGGAGAATTCCGAACAGGCCACCAGCAACAGTTCGGCTCCCCTGTCCGACAATTCTGCGGCGGCATCTGCCAGAATCCGGCGCGGTGCGGGCGTTGCGCCATCGGCCTTGATCGCCCGGATCGCTTCGAGCATCCGGCCTTCGTCGCCCGGCCAGAGCGGTGTGAGGCCGGCGCGCTCCAGAGCCGCGTCGAAGAGGCCCGCAAGGCGCACTGCCGGTGACGCGAGAATGCCGACGCAGGCACCGCGTTCCAGCCTCTGCGCCGCTTCGGCGACCGACAGATCGACCATGTTCAAAAGCGGGATGGACACCGCGGCCTCGATCACCGGCGCGTAGTGATGCGCGGTGTTGCAGGGCATCCCCAGCGCGGTTGCCCCGGCCTGCTCCAGGCGCCGCGCCATCTCGGCCAGAACCGGACCGGGATCGCGGCCGGTGCCTTCGATCAGATGTGCGATGCGCGAGGGAACCTGCGGGTTCATGTCGATCAGCAGCGGCAGATGGTCCGAGTCATCGCGGGCCTGCACTGTCGCCAGAACCCGCTGCTGCAGCAGGATCGTCGCTTCGGGCCCCATGCCACCCAGAATGCCAACCACGCGCCGGGTCATGTCGCCCCCTACAGGTTGACCCAGCGGTCGGAGTGGTCGAAGGCGAAATCATATCCCCCCAAGGCCGCCGCGCCGCCGGTGTGCAGGAACACGACACGCTCATCCTTGAAGGCGCCTTTTCGGGCCAGATCGATCAGGCCGGCCGCGCCCTTGGCGGAATAACAGGGGTCCAGCAGGATGCCTTCGAGTTCCGCGAACATCCGGATCGCCTCGATGCCGCTTTCGGTCGGGATGCCATAGCCCTCGCCCACATAGTCGGTGTTGGCCATGACGTCTTCGCGACGGACGACCCCGGCGCAGCCCAGCTTCTCGGCCGTGCGGCAGGCCAGATCGAAGACCATCTGTTCCTGTTTCGCCTGCGGCGCGCGGGTGCCGATACCCAGCACCGGGATCTGCGCGTTCATGGCGCAAAGCCCGGTCACCAGCCCGGCCTGGGTGCCGGAAGAGCCGGTGGCATGAACCACGCGGTCGATCTGCAACCCCGCATCATTGGCCTGCCCCAAAAGCTCGAAGGCGCAGTTCACATACCCCAAGGCGCCCGTCGGGTTCGACCCGCCGCCCGGGATGACATAGACGTTGCGCCCTTCGGCGCGCTTCTTTTCGGCCGCGCGCCCCATTTCGGCCACCATGTCATGGCCGCCGGGGAATTTCTGGGTGGTGGCGCCGTGCAGATGGTCGAGCAGCACGTTGCCATTGTGGTTGTAATTGGCATCGTCATAGCCGGTGCGGTCTTCCAGCAGGATATGGCAATCCAGCCCCAGCTTGGCGGCATAGGCGGCAGTCTGGCGGCCGTGGTTGGTCTGGGTCGCGCCTTGGGTCATCACCATGTCGGCGCCCTGCTCCAGCGCCTCGGCCATCAGGAATTCCAGCTTGCGCGTCTTGTTGCCGCCCGTGGACATGCCGGTGCAGTCGTCGCGCTTGATCCAGATCTCGACGCCGAGTTCCTTGGATAGCCGTTTCATCGGCTCCAGCGGAGTGGGCAAATGCGCCAGGCGAATACGGGGAAATCGGGATAGATGCATTTCGTCGTCCTTGTGTTCGTTTCCAGATTAGCAGAGCCTAACCGCGCATCCGGCTGTGTTCGGGGTCGTAAGGTGACGGTGCAATCACCGTAGCACCAACCAGTTCACCGCATAGGTCCAATTCCATGCCATTGCCTTGGTCTGCCAGGTCGGGCTCGATGAAAGCATAGGCCAGGTTCATGCCCACCCGATGCCCCCAGTCGCCCGAGGTCACGGTGCCCACCACCTTGTCGCCACGCATCAGCGACGCGCCGCCATGGGCCGGGGCGTGAGTCGCGTCGATCTTCAGCGGCACCAGTTTCCTGCGCGGACCGGCAGCCTGGCGCGCAAGCAACGCATCCTTGCCGACGAAATCGCCCTTGCCGAGCTTCACGAACCGGTCGAGACCGGTCTCAAACGGATCGAACTCGGTGAGCAGATCGGCCTTCCAGTGCAAGAAGCCCTTTTCCATCCTCATCGACTCGATCGCCCGGGCACCGAAGAGTTTCATGCCATGCGGCTCACCCGCCTTGCGCAGCGCCAGATAGGCCGCGTAGAGCGAAGCGTTCGGGACATGGATCTCATAGGCCAATTCGCCCGAGAAGCTGACACCTAAGACCGTGGCGGGCGCAAAGCCGATGAAACATTCGCGCACCGACAGCCAGGGGAAAGCCTCGGCCGACCAGTCCCCGCGGGAACAGGAGGACAGAACCTCGCGCGCCCGGGGGCCCGCCAGAACGAGGATGGTCTGATCATTCGTCAGGCTGCGGATCTGCACGTCCTCGCCGTCGCGAATGTGCTGGCTCAGCCAGTCCATGTCGTGAAATTCACTGGCCGCCGCCGAGCCGTACCAGACCCGCTCGGGGCCTCGGTCGCTTGCGGGCAGGTTCGCGACGGTCGCCTCGCACTTGATCATGCCCTGGTGGTTGAGCAGGTAGCCCAGACCGACGCGGCCCGCCCTTTTCGTCACATTCCCGCAGAACATGCGGTCGAGAAAGGCATGGCGATCGGCGCCGGTGATCTCGAACCGGTTGAAGCCGTTGACCTCGGCCAGACCGACATTCTGCTGCACGTTCTTCACCTCGGCCGCGACCACGTCGAAAGCTTCGTCAAAGTTGAAGCTCAGCGAGGGGTGGAAGTCGGGCGAGGGTTTGAAATAGTCCACCCGTTCCCAGCCGTTGACGACGGTGAATTCCGCACCCTCGGCCTGCATGACCGGCGTCAGCGGCGTGGTCTTTGCCGGACGCCCGGCGGGGCGGTGTTCGTGCAGGAAGTGAAAGCGGAATTCGTTCTGGTAATCCTCGATCGCCTTCAGCGCCGTCAGTTCGACATTGGCGTGACCGGAGAACCGGCGCGGGTCGAGACACCAGGTGTCATAGCAGGCCTCGCCATGCACGATCTGCTGCGCCAGAAGCCAGCCGTGGCCGCCGCCCTCGCCCAGCCCGGCCCGCAGGCCGATGATGCAATAGGCGTTGCGCTTGCCGGGGATCGGCCCCACCAGGGGCGCGCCGTCGATCGTATAGGTGATCGGGCCGTTGACGACCGTGTGGATCCCGACCTCCATCAGCGCGGGCATGCGGGCAAAGGCGCCTTCCAGCACATCGGTCACCCGGTCCAGATCGTCGGGGCAGAGCGCGTTGACGAAATTCGGGTCGATCCCATCCATGCCCCAGGTCTTGCAGTCTTGCTCGTAGAAGCCCAGCAGCAGCCCGTTCTTTTCCTGCCGGCAGTAATAGTCGGAGATCGGGCAGCGCAGTAGTGGCATACGGTGGCCGGCGTCACGGATCGCGGGGATTTCCTCGGTCAGGAAATACTGGTGCTCCATCGAGGCGACGGGATGGTGCACCCCCATCATCGCGCCGACCTCGTTGACGCGGTATCCGCAGGCGTTCACCACGATATCGCAATCGATATCGCCATGCTCGGTATGAACGGTCCAGGTGTCGTCCTTGTGCTGGGTCAGCCCCGTGACCGGCGTGTTGCGATAGACCTTGGCCCCGGCCTTGCGGGCGCGCCGCGCCAGCGCCTGACACAGCTGCGCCGGGTCGATATCCCCATCCAGCGGGTCCCACAGCCCCCCCAGCAGGTTTTCGGTGGAAATCAGCGGGTGGCGGCGGGCGCATTCCTGGGCGTCGATCACCTCGAAATGCACGCCCATCCCCCGCGCCATCGAGGCGAAGTGGCGATAGCCCTGCATCTGCGCTTCGGTGTTGGCCAGCCGGATACCCCCGTCGCCGTGATGATAGTTGATCGGATAGTCCGGGTCCTCGGCCAGTTCCTTGTAGAGGTTGATGGAATGGGTCTTGAGCCCGACCATCGTCTGGTTCATGCCGAAATTCGTCACCTGAGCCGCAGAATGCCATGTGGTGCCGCTGGTCAATTCGTTGCGTTCGACCAGAACAACATCGCTCCATCCCTCGCGGGTGAGGTGGTAGAGTGTCGAACATCCGGCAATGCCGCCACCGATGACCACAACCTTGGTACGGGATTTCATGGAATGCGCCCTCAATTGACGTGCCCCGAGATAAGGGGGCGGTTTGCGTGTTGGTGCAACGACGCAAGGCGTTCTTGCAAAAATTCGAAAAACGGATACGAATTTCTGAAAACAAGCAGCGCATTGCCACTTTGGGCCGCCTCTCGACAGGGGCGTTCCGCGCAGCCTCAATCGATGAGCGTGAAACTGTCGGCCAGCCACGGCGTGTGCTGGTGAAAGGGCTTGATCACATGTTTTGAGATCAGGGCGCGCGTCTTGCTGTCAACGAGGTCGAGCAGCGACCGGGAACAATCCGGCGTGGAAACGATGGCCAGTGTCCGCGAAAAGCTCTTGCCCGGAAAACGGTACATCCTCAGCTTGGGCTGAAATCGCCTGGCCCGGGAAAACAGAAGCGGTGTGGTGATGGTCCAGCCGGCCCCGGCGGCGACCAATGCCATCAGGGTCAGATTGTTTGTGCATTCGAACCGGTGCGGTGTGGATATTCCCATGCGCCGCAGCTGGGAGTCTATCTGCCGGGCAATGATCAGACTGCTGGAAAAGCGCAGGAACGGGAGTTTCGTGCGCCCTTCGACGATGTCCGACAGAGATGCCTCGGCCTCCAGAGGCAGGACCACGACGAACGGGTCCCGCATCAGCGGCCGGTCGTTCAGGTCACGCAGATGCTCGGGCGGGCTGGTGGTGATGCCCATGTCCAGCTGCCGGTTTCGCAGCATTTCGATGATCTCGTGGCTTGTGTCGGTGTGATACATGAAATCGCAGCGCGGCATGTTCGCGGACAAAAACACCGCCAGTTCGGGCACGATATCGCTGTCGAAATCCTGAATCGTGCCCAGCCGCAGATAGCTGGCCTCGGCAATGCTGCCTGCCGATGCCTCGGCCTCGGCCTTTCGGATGGCAAGCAGCGGATCCCCGATGTCGCGCAGAAACGCCCGGCCCTTGGGGGTCAGAACCATCGGCCTGCGGGCGTGGTTGAACAGTTCCACGCCCAGGTGATCTTCGAGACCGCGCAGATGGTGCGAGACGGTGCTGACGGACAGGCCTGTCTTTTCGGCCACCGCCTGAAGCGATCCCTTTTCCGCGGCGATCTGGAACAATTCCAGAGATTTGAGGCTGAGATCCTTGCGTGAAGACTGTCGTGACATCCAGCGAGTCTTTCAAAAAACCGACGTTTCGGATCACGATACATCGCAAAATATCCAAAAGTCATTTGCAATTCTTGAGAAAAGAAAGTCGCCCGTGAACCTGCGCTCACGGGCGACCGACTCGTCCCGGACAAGGCCGGAGTGATCGTTCAGCTGCGGCCCTTCCAGGGCACAAGGTAGTTCTCGGCCTTGCGCATCAAAATGTCGATGCCAAAGCCGATCACGCCAATGAGGATGATCCCCATCAACACGATGTCGGTCAGCTGGAACTTGGAGGCGACCATGATCATCATGCCGGCGCCTTCCGAGGCAGCAACCAGTTCGGCGGCGACCACGGTGCCCCAACAGACGCCCATCGCAACCCTTGCGCCGGTGAAGATTTCCGGCAGCGAATTGGGCATGATCACATAGCGCATGATCTGCAGCTTGCTGGCGCCCAGGGAATAGGCGGCGTGAACCTTCGAGATGTTCACCCCCGACACCCCTGCCCGCGCCGCGATTGCCATGATCCATAGCGAGGCAAGGAAGAGCAGGATGATCTTGCCGGTCTCTCCGATCCCGAACCAGATGATCACCAGCGGGATCAGGGCCAGCGGCGGAACCGGTCGCATGAATTCGACGATCGGTTCGAACCAGCCGCGGAACCAGTTCGACAGGCCCATGGCATAGCCCAGCGGAATGCCCAGAAGCGCGCCAAAGAAGAACCCTGCGATGACGCGGAACAGCGAATAGCCCAGGTGCTGCCACAGGGTGCTGTCGCGATAGCCTTCGCTGGCGATCTCGACCATGCGGGCGACGACGGCTTCCGGCGGCGGAAGCCAGATCGGCTCCATCTGCAGGCCCGCCGGGGGTGCGAAACTGATCGCGCCCTTGTCGGTCAGCGTGAAACGTCCCGCGTCGGTCTTGACCTCGTCGCCCGGCGCGATCGGAGTCCCGTCTATGGCGACGACGCGGGCACCGTCCTTGCGGGTGGCCTCGTCGTTCTTGTCGAACAGGATCGTGGTCGAGCGCGAGGCGGGCATTGCCACGGCGTCGTTGCGGGCGATGCCTTCGCCCGGATCGACCTCGAACTTCTCTACCTCTTCGCCGAAATCGACAACGCGCACGAAAACGGTTGCATCATCACGTTCGCCATCGGCGGTCTCCAGCGTATAGGTAAAGGATGTCTCTCCCACGAACGGGCCCGGTGCATGCAGGAAACCCGGCACCCAGGCCGACCCGGTGAACGATCCCCATATCAGAAAGATCGTCAGAACCGAAACGACCGAGGCAGTCCGGTTTGACGTAACCGCGCTTTCGTCGCCGAAAGTAACGGTTTTGAGCGACGTGAAATCGCGTGTCGCCTTTTTGACAAGGAAACGCACGATAAGGAACGATCCGGCAAAGATCGCAATGTAGACGAGGAGAATTGCGAAACCGATCATTTTTGCTCCTCCATACGTCCCATGATTTCTTCTTCCATGTTCCAGATCATCTCAAGGATCTCTTCACGGGTTTCGGCGTAGCCATCGGCGTGCTTGACCGCTCGCAAATCGCCGCCCACGCCCATGTCGGCGAAGGGCAACCGGTATTCCTTGTGGATGCGGCCCGGACGCGGCGCCATGACCAGCAGCCGTTCGCCCAGCAGGATCGCTTCTTCCACCGAGTGGGTGATGAGGATGATCGTCTTGCCGGTTTCCTTCCACAGCTTCAGCACGAGGCCCTGCATCTTTTCGCGGGTCAGCGCGTCGAGCGCCCCCAGTGGTTCATCCATCAGGATCACGTCGGGATCGTTGGCAAGGCAGCGAGCCAGCGCAACCCGCTGTTGCATCCCGCCCGACAGTTCGTAGATCGCCTTGTCCTTGAAATCCCCCAAGCCGGTGACGTCCAGCAGGTGGTCAACATTGTCGCCCCACTCGGCTTCTTTCTGGCCCTTCATCCGGGGCCCGAAGCTGACGTTCTCGCGGACGTTCATCCACTCGAACAGCGCGCCTTGCTGAAAGACCATTCCGCGCTCGGCGTCCGGGCCGGTCACGGTGTGGCCATTCATCACGACCTGGCCTTCGGTCGGAGCGAGAAAGCCTGCAACGATATTGAGAAGCGTGGTCTTGCCGCAGCCCGAGGGGCCCAGCACGCTCATCAACTCGCCTTCGTTGAGATGGAGCGATACGTCCTTCAACGCCTGCACCGAGGTGCCGTTTGGTAGATCGAAACGCATCGATATGTTTTCGATGGACAGTCCCGTCATGGTCTGCCTTTCAAGTTCGCGTGAGAGTTCAGAGGTTCCTTGGCCAGCCCCCGGGGGCCGCCTGGCTGGGACGGCGGGCCGAAGCCCGCCGCCATTGCAGCGGCTTACATGCCGGCTGCAGCCTTGAGCGGGCCAGTGTTGACCGCGTTCTCATAGGTGTCGAGTGCAGCGTCGATCGAGCCGGCCTGCACGAACACATCCGCCACGCCCTTCATGAAGTCCTGGGCATTGCCACCGAGCCAGGCTTCGCTGAGTTGCTCTTCGATGGTCGGGAAGCTGAAGGTCGAGATCGTCGCCATGGTAGCCTCTTCGTCCATCCCCGCATCCTTGGCGATCAGCGGCAGCATCTCGGCACGGTTGGCCTCGTCCGCCCACATGGCGTTTGCATCGGCGGTCACCTTGAGGAACTTGGCCACCAGATCGCCATTCTCGGCCACCCAGTCGGCCGGGCCGGAGGTGACGTCGAACACCAGAATACCCAGTTCAGTCTTTTCATCGCCCGTCAGCAGCACGTTGCCATGCTCGAGCGCCCGGCGCAGCGAACCGCCCCAGCCGCAGAACATGTCGACAGCACCCTGCGCGATGGCAGCGGCGCCATCGGGCGGATCCATGTCAACCACGTCCATCGAGCCCACATCGACGCCAAAGTGCTCCATCTGCTTGAGGAAGCCGTAATGCGCCGCGGTGCCGAGCGGCACGGCGACCTTCTTGCCGGCCAGTTCGCTCGCATTGGTCTTGTCGATTTCCAGTTCCGAGCGCACGACGCAGTTGTCATTGTCGGCATAGCTGACGGCCACGTCCAGGATCTGCAGATCCTGCCCGGCCGAGGTCGCGACGACGAAGGGTGGCACACCCTGGCTGACGGACAGCTGCACATCGCCCGAGGCCATGGCTGCGGACATCTTGACGCCGGATTCAAAGCTCACCCAGTTGATGTCGACGCCCAGCTCTTTTTCATAGGTGCCCATCTGCTTGGCATATTCGAAGGGCATCGGCCATTCGAGGAAATAGGCCACCGTGATGCTTTCGGCCATGGCCTGCGAGGCCGCGAAAATGGCTGTGCTGGCGGTAATCGCCGCGACGGTTTTCTTCATGGATTTTGACTTCATTTCTTTGCGCTCCCTGTTGATTCAACGGCCGGGCCCTGTTTTTGATCCCGGCTTTGACACTCGAATCGTAACAATCACGAAACTACAGAGGGCATTCTGTCAAAAAAAAACGCTATTTCTAACCTTTTGGCACTATCGTTTCGAAAAATTGGCATTAAGGAAAAGGCGGCGAAGCGAGCGCCGGACAGGCCTTGACGGACCTCGGCGCTGCCGGGAGGAAGCGGATAGGTGAAAATCGTCTGCCTATGCAGGGTTAGTGAAATCCGCCCTTGATGCTCTCGCGGCCGATCATGGCTTTGCCGGTCGGTTGTCCCGCTCTTGACCGGTCCGTGCGGGGGTCTGACCGCACCGCAGGGAACGGGGCCTGATTTTGGCTGTTGAGGGCGCGAATCCCATCCGATTTCACCTTGCGCGATTCGAACTGAACATCTAAATGGTCGCCTTGTGCCGACGCAGCCCAGCCGGTGGAGCGCAACCAGTAGGGGTTTGGTGGGGCCGCGACAGAGAAGGATGCCGGTGTAGCTCAGCTGGTAGAGCACGTCATTCGTAATTAGCGGGTCCCCGCTAGAATGACTTGCAAAACCAAAGGGTTCGCGGCAAAAGTATAGAATTAGTAGGGCCATAGTAGGGCCTGAAGGCCTCAATAGCTCAGCTGGTAGAGCAGGTCCTTCGTAAGGACAAGGTCGGGGGTTCGAGTCCCTCTTGAGGCACCACTATTTTTCTATTGTCTATCGGCCGAATTGTAGTTTCCGGCCCCAACCAGACTTTGACCGTGCTATAGGTTGCTGCACTGCAGCTTCCCAGAAGCGGACATAGACGAGCGGTGGCTAGTCCACAGCCAGTTGGTGACCTAACCTGAATCTAATCCTCAAATGACTTGAGAGTGAAGGGGTACTCCACTCAAGCAGAGCAGGCTGGACAAGTTTTTGCTCGTTCAACGTTTTTGAATGGAACTTGAACAGTAGCTGACGGGACTACCTGAAGGGGTAGCCAAACAGCGCTACATACCAATCTAAACATAAGGGCGCTTACGCGCCATGGAGCTCAAATTCGCTAAACAGGGCTACCGCGCCTCCGATGCGATCACTCGTACGGAAACGATGAGTTCCACAATAGTAGCGGTTGATCGAGGTGCTGAATTACCGTCATTCTCGAATGGGGGAAGCGTGTTCGCTGTTGCTTTCGGCGATGTCTCGCGCCCGTTGGTGTATGCCGCCAGAGATCATAATGGAGCGTTTTTTTGCAGGGGCAGTTCAATCTTCTCAAAAGTCTTGGAATAACAGGATACACGCTGGAGACCGCGATCCAAGTAGGGCCGCTATTTGTAAGACCTAAAGAACTTCAAAAGCACCTTGGTCGCTACGCACTGCGGTTCGTCAACTGCACCGACGACAGTGTCTATCAATTCCAGCACCTGGGAAGCGCGTCAGGCATCAAGTATAGAGGGCGCTATTTTGCAATTTCCACTGACCACCAACGAAAACTCGGTGAAACTGGTCAGCTAGGGATAGTCTGCGATCCTGGTCAGTCGGTGATCACGCCCAGCACAATGTGGACCGTCGATGTGGAGTTGCCCCCTGAAAGTGGTCCACCAACTGGGATAGATTTGTCCCGCAATTGGAGGATCACCGGCACCATCCTTCTCAGAAAGCCCCGAGAATGTCCGAAATGGTCGCGATTTGCGGGTGATTGCAAGTTGATCCTTCACTGGTTGACGTTTTCTGCTGGCCGCAGCCCCTTCGATTGAAGCTGGACTCATGGAAAATCCCGTTTTTCCAGTAGACTGGCAGAAAAAACTGCCCCTTCGCCATTTCGGCTAGAACGGATCAGTTCCCCTTGAGTCAAACAAGCCGAGCTTGATTGCCCCCGCGTCACTTGCCCGCACGTCCCGAAAATATCGTGCAAAGTTTGGGAAAAATTCAGATATTTGAATGGCATTTTTGGAGGATATGTACTCAGGGGAGGGTTTGATGGCACATATCGTAGTACTCGGTGCAGGGCTCGGAGGGTCGATCATGGCCTACGAGATGAGCGATCAGCTGCGGCCCGAAGATCGGATCACTGTTGTAACCAAAGACCCCAAATACCACTTCGTACCTTCGAATCCGTGGGTTGCCGTGGGTTGGCGCCAGCGCGACAACATCTCGGTCGACCTGTCCAGCGCGATGTCGAAAAAGAATATCGACTTCATCCCAGTGGCCGCCAAAAAGCTGCATGCCGACGAAAATCGACTGGAACTGGAAGACGGCCAGACGGTCGACTACGACTTCCTGATCATCGCGACCGGGCCGGAACTGGCCTTTGACGAGATCGAAGGGCTGGGGCCGTACGGCGGCTACACTCAATCGATCTGCCATGTCGATCATGCGGAACAGGCGCGAGAGGCTTTCGAGGAGTTCTGCAAGAACCCGGGGCCGATCGTCGTGGGCGCCGTGCAGGGTGCCTCCTGCTTTGGTCCGGCCTACGAATTCACCTTCATTCTCGATACCGAGCTTCGCCGCCGCAAGATTCGCGACCAGGTCCCGATCACCTTCGTCACCGCAGAGCCCTATATTGGCCACCTTGGGCTTGATGGGGTTGGCGATACCAAGGGGCTGCTCGAGTCGGAAATGCGCGAGCACCACATCAAGTGGATCACCTCGACCAAGGTGAAGAAGGTCGAAGAAGGCAAGATGACCGTCGAGGAAATTGCCGAAGACGGCTCGGTCAAGAACGAGACCGAACTGCCCTTCGGGTTCTCGATGATGCTGCCCGCCTTTCGTGGCATCGATGCGGTGACGGGTATCGACGGGTTGGTGAACCCGCGTGGCTTCATCGTCGTGGACAAGCATCAACGCAACCCGAAATACCCCAACATCTTCGGAATCGGCGTCTGCGTGGCGATTCCCCCGACCGGGCCGACCCCGGTCCCCTGCGGTGTGCCCAAGACCGGCTTCATGATCGAATCCATGGTCACCGCGACGGCAATGAACATCGGGCAACTGCTGCGCGGGCAGGAGCCGGATCACGTCGGTAGCTGGAACGCGGTCTGCCTGGCCGATTTCGGCGACAGCGGTGTGGCCTTCGTGGCGCAGCCGCAGATTCCGCCGAGAAATGTCAACTGGGCATCATCGGGCAAATGGGTGCATGTCGCCAAGGTGGCGTTCGAGAAATACTTCTTGGGCAAGCTGCGCAAGGGCACCAGCGAGACCATATATGAAAAGGCAGTTCTCAAGGCGCTCGGCATCAACAAGCTGAAAGACGTTCAGCGACTTGGATGAGCCAGGGCCGGTCGCTGGGCCGGCCTT
Source organism: Ruegeria marisrubri (assembly GCF_001507595.1). Classification (GTDB taxonomy): domain Bacteria; phylum Pseudomonadota; class Alphaproteobacteria; order Rhodobacterales; family Rhodobacteraceae; genus Ruegeria; species Ruegeria marisrubri. The sequence continues at coordinate 5,265 of NZ_LQBQ01000005.1, read as the reverse complement.
TCCTCAAAGCATGGTGCTCGGGCGGCACTCGCACGAATGTGGCGATGGTGTCGTTGGCTTTGCGCCGTCAGTTCACTTGAATTCAGCTTGAAAAGCTGAATGAAATGAAGCCCCTCATGGCTGCGGGAAATCCTCCCCGGGCGAGAGGCCGGGGCCGAAAGGCGCGCCCAGAACACGAAGACACGAGGAGTCCATGACCGGGGGTCTTGACCAATACGCCTTGCTGAGCGGACTGGTGGGCGGTCTCGCGCTGTTCCTGTTCGGCATGGACATTCTGACCCGCAGCCTCAAGCAGGTCGCCGGCGACTACATGAAAGCCCTGCTCGCCCGGTTCACCGAAAACCGTTTTCTCGGTCTGGCCACAGGCGCGACGGTGACCGCGATCATCCAATCCTCTTCGATCACCACCGTTCTGCTGGTCGGGTTCATTTCGGCCGGTCTGATGACCTCGGCACAAAGCGTCGCAGTGATACTGGGCGCCAATATCGGCACGACGATCACCGCGCAGGTTCTCGCCTTCAAGGTGACGAAACTCGCACTGCCACTCCTGTCGCTCGGCTTTTTCACGTCTTTCGTGGCCCAGCGGCAGGAAACACGCGAATATGGCCGTATCCTGCTGGGGCTCGGCATGGTCTTCTTCGGCATGGTGATCATGAGCGAATCCATGGCGCCGCTGCAGAGCTACCGGCCATTCTTCGATTTCATGCGGTCTTTGGAAAACCCGTTGCTGGCTGCCCTGACCGGAGCAATTTTCACCGCGTTGGTGCAATCCTCTTCGGCGACGACCGGGATTCTCGTGGTCATGGCGGGCCAGGGGCTGATCGGGCTGGAAACCGCGATCGCGCTGGCATTGGGCGCCAATGTCGGAACCTGCGTGACCGCCCTGCTGGCCGCGATCGGAAAGCCGCCCGAGGCCGTTCGCGCGGCGGTCGTCCACACCCTGTTCAATGTCGCCGGCGTCATGATCTGGATCGGCTTCGTGGACCAGCTGGCGGAGCTTGCGCGCCTGATCTCGCCTTCTTACCCGGAACTGGACGCCGCCGCGCGAGGTCGCGCCGAGGTCCCTCGGCAGCTTGCCAACATTCACACGTTCTTCAACGTCGCGAACGCCCTAATCTGCATCGGTTTCACCACGCAGATCGCGCGTCTTGCGGAATGGCTTGTTCCGGATCGTCCGGCAGAGGTCACTCCTTCCTTTGCGCCACGTCACCTCGACCCGGAGCTGCTCAAGGTGCCTGCCATTGCGCTGGACGCGGTGCGCCTGGAGGTTGTGCATCAGGGCGAACTGGTCCGGGATATGCTGGCCGCCGCCATTCCGGCAGTGACCTCGGGCACCCTGATGCAGATCGAGCGGTTGCATGTGATGGATCGCCCCGTGGATCTGCTGCATCGCGAGATCATCGGATACCTGCGCAAGATCAGCCTTGGGAAACTGTCGGCTGATCAGTCCGAACTGCTTATGGCCCTTGCGAGGATTTCCAACGACCTCGAACATATCGGGGACCAGATAGCCACAGGAATGGTCACGTCGGCCCGCAAGCGGATAGACGAGAACGTCGTCATCAGCCCCCAGACCGAAGCCGCGATTGCCCGGCTTCATGCAAAGGTTCTCGAGGCCTTTGACGGAAGTCTGCGGGCCTTGAAAGAGCAGGATACCGGCATTGCTGCGAATGTTCGGAAAATGAAGTCGGAATTCTCCGGGATGGTCGAACAGATCGGCCGGCATCAGGTGGATCGCCTTCGGGCCGAAGCGCCGAGACGCCAGCACACCTATGCCCGCGAGATCGAACTGACGGAAACGTTGGACGACATTTTCAAGATTACCCGCCGAATCGCCCGAACCCAGATCGCTGCATTCGGTTCGCCGCCTGAAGCGGGGGGGTGAGGGCGCCGGCGAACAGTTCGTTCGGCCTGCTCTCGGGCGCGTTCGAAGCCATGATCATGATAGACTCGGTTCGGATGGGTGATTTGCTTGTGTTGATGCGGCGATGAAATTCTATTGCGATGCGATGTTGGCGGGCCTCGCCCGATGGCTACGGGCCGCGGGCCACGATACCTGTCTGGCGAGTTCCGAGGATGACAAGAGCCTGCTGCGAACCGCCTTGGCACAGGACCGGATTCTGTTGACCCGGGACCGCGATCTGGCAAGGCGAAACGAGGCTAATGGCCGGGTTGTGCTTCTCGAAAGCGACCGGGTCCCGGATCAGGCCCGGGAACTGAAACGGAAGCTTGATGTCGACTGGCTGCACGACCCTTTCTCAAGATGCGTGGTTGACAACTCGCCACTGCGGGACGCCACGGGCGACGAGGTCGCGGCCGTTCCAAAAGGCGTCCGCGAGATCCGCGAACATTTCACGGCCTGCCCGGCATGCGGGCGCATCTATTGGCGCGGGGATCACCACCGGCGCATGCGCGAACGTCTACGGAACTGGCAGAAGGGCGGGTGACCGTATCCAGCGGTCATGCACTGTTTTGGCCCCGCAAAAAAGCGGCCTTGCCGATGCTCTGAGGGCGATAGGTTTTTCTAATGAAATTGATTGAAAAACAAAACTTATTTTAATTGCCGGGATTTGCTACACCAGTTGTCGTAGAGACGTGGAGATGGCGCCAAGATCGCAACGCGGTTCGGGGCGTGCCAAATCGGGGTGCCGTTCGCGGTCAGTGACTGATCGAAAAGAGATCGGGGCCGCATCCGATCGGGTCTTCACGGCTTTCAGAGAGCGATTTCGGAAATATGGCGAAGATTGGAGACGAAAATGGACGGAAGCGACACCGGAACCGTCGGAAAGTGCCCGGTAATGCACACGACACAAGCGGCCAGATCGAACCGCGATTGGTGGCCCAATCAGCTGAACCTGAAAATCCTGCATCAGCATTCCGCGCTCTCAGATCCGATGGGGGCTGATTTCAACTATGCCGAAGAGTTCAAGGCGCTCGACCTCGAGGCCTTGAAAGAGGATCTCCATACACTGATGACCGACTCGCAGGGCTGGTGGCCGGCGGATTACGGTCACTATGGCGGGCTGTTCATCCGGATGGCATGGCACAGCGCCGGGACCTACCGGATCGGCGACGGCCGCGGCGGTGCAGGAACGGGCAACCAGCGTTTTGCACCGCTGAACTCGTGGCCGGACAACGGTAACCTGGACAAGGCGCGACGTCTGTTGTGGCCAATCAAGCAGAAATACGGGAACAAGATCTCCTGGGCCGATCTGATGATCCTGGCCGGAAACTGCGCCATCGAATCGATGGGCGGGCCAATCTTTGGCTTCGGGGGCGGACGCCCGGATATCTGGGGACCGGAGGAGGACATTTACTGGGGTGCCGAGGCCGAGTGGCTGGGTGATGAACGCCATGGCGGTGACAGCGATCTCGAGAATCCCTTGGCGGCCGTGCAGATGGGCCTGATCTATGTGAACCCCGAGGGTCCGAACGGCGAGCCGGACGTTCTGGCCTCGGGCCGGGACATTCGCGAAACCTTCGCGCGGATGGGAATGAATGACGAGGAAACCGTGGCACTGGTCGCGGGTGGCCATACCTTTGGCAAGGCACATGGCGCGGGCGATCCGGCGCTGGTCGGCCCCGAGCCCGAGGCAGCCCCGATAGAGGAAATGGGGCTGGGCTGGAAGAACGCTTTCGGCACCGGCAAGGGTGACGACACCACGACCAGCGGCATCGAGGGCGCGTGGACCGCGAATCCGACCAAGTGGGACATGGGGTATTTCGACCTCTTGTTCGGATACGACTGGAACCTGACCAAAAGCCCGGCCGGCGCGTGGATCTGGCAGCCCGTAGGCGTCAACGACAAGGACATGGCCCCCAAGGCGCATGACCCGTCGAAAAAGGTTTCGACCATGATGACCACCGCCGACATGGCGATGCGCATGGATCCGATCTATGGTCCGATCTCGAAGCGGTTCCACGAAAACCCGGACGAGTTTGCCGATGCCTTTGCGCGCGCGTGGTTCAAGCTGACCCACCGCGACATGGGCCCCCGCTCGCGCTACCTGGGGCCGGACGTGCCCGAGGAAGAATTGATCTGGCAGGACGTTGTTCCGGCCGTGGATCACGACCTGATCGACGCAAAGGATGCGGCGGAGATGAAGGCCCGGATTCTGGCCTCGGGCCTGACGGTCCCCGAACTGGTCTCGACCGCCTGGGCCTCGGCCTCGACCTTCCGCGGATCGGACAAGCGGGGCGGCGCGAACGGGGCGCGGATCCGACTTGAGCCGCAGAAGAGTTGGGAGGTCAACGAGCCCCTCAAGCTTGCCAGGGTTCTGGATGCGCTGGAAGCCATTCAAAAGGAGTTCAACGCCGCGCAGTCCGGCAACAAGAGGGTGTCGCTGGCCGACGTGATCGTTCTGGCCGGATGCGCAGCGATCGAAAAGGCGGCCAAGGCCGGCGGGCATGACATCGAAGTGCCCTTTGCGCCGGGTCGCACGGACGCAACGCAGGATCAGACGGATGTCGAGGCCTTCGCGGTTCTCGAGCCGGTTGCTGACGGGTTCCGCAACTATCAAAAAAAGGACTATGCGGTTCCCGCGGAACATCTGCTGTTGGACAAGGCGCAGTTGCTGACCCTGACCGCTCCCGAGATGACCGTTCTGATCGGCGGGCTGCGCGTGCTCGGCGCGAATTTCGGTGGGTCCACGCATGGCGTGCTAACCGACCGGGTCGGAACGCTCAGCAACGACTTCTTCACCAACCTGCTGGACATGGGCACTGATTGGCAGCCCTCGGCGGAGAAAAAGGGTGTGTATGAGGGGCGTGATCGTTCCAGCGGCAAGCTGAAGTGGACAGGAACCCGGGTCGATCTGATCTTTGGCTCGAACTCCCAGCTTCGGGCGATCTCCGAGGTCTATGGGCAGGAGGACGGCGCAGGCAAGTTTGTTCGTGACTTCGCGAAGGCCTGGGCCAAGGTGATGAACGCGGACCGCTTTGATCTGACCTGATAAGACCGACGCGCCTCCCGGCTGTTTGCCTGGGCGGCGCGTCACCGTTTACCTTCCTCAGAGTTGTCATGTTCACAGGTTTTGAGGGCACGACTCGGGAAGAGTGCGGGAGCGTTGCGATGATTCCGGTTCGAGTCTCGGTTTTTGAGCCCTGCCTAGGCGCTCCCTCCCATCCTTTTTGTTTTTAACGCATTGAAAAATTTTGCTTATTTTGGATTTCCGCATTTTTTTTGATTTTTTGTGTATTGGGGGGTTGCGGGTGTTTGGAGTAATCCGTAAATAGCCCCTCACCGGCGGCGCTGAGGTGCTGCAG
>NZ_LQBQ01000004.1 GCF_001507595.1 Ruegeria marisrubri | reverse complement strand
CCCCCCCCCCCCCCCTCAAAAAAACTTGGAAACGAGAAGTTGATGACTGGTAAGCCGATCCATGTTCTACATGTCGCGCCGAGCTTCTGGCCGGCGACGGCTTTCGGCGGCCCAATACACTCGACAAAAGCGATCACTGACGGGATTGCAGCCAATCCTGACTTTTTCGTCGAAGTAATCACTACCGATGCGGCGGATCCAAATACAACTGCTCGCCTGAAGCTTCCAGAAAACCCATTGAGGATGCCAGCGGGATATCAGGTGCGCTACTGCCGCAAACTGGTCGGCAACTCGGTCTCTGTCGAACTGCTATGGCGACTGGTGGGGGCCGTGCGCCGCGCTGATGTAGTGCACTTAACAGGGCCTTACAACTTCCCGGTAATTCCAGCCCTGATAGCCTGCCGTCTCACGGGTACGCCTATCGTCTGGTCGCCGCGCGGCGGCTTTCAGGCGACGGCACAATGGGCGGCGGTGCCGAAGCGGCGCCTTAAGGAGTTTTTCGAGAAGTTTTGCGCCAAACTCGGCCCGGATCGAATGGTTCTTCATGTGACCGCGCCAGTTGAGGCAGAGACCAGCGCCCGCAACTTTCCCCGCGCTCGCGTGGAGTTAATCCCAAATGCTATCGAGATGCCGAAGGACCTTCCCAAACGCGTTTGGCGATCAAATGGACGTTTGCGTTTGGCATTCCTGAGCCGGATTCATCCCAAAAAGGGTCTAGACCTTTTGATATCGGCGCTTGCCAGCTTACCAGAGCACGTGACCCTAGATGTGTATGGTGATGGAGATCCGGCATATCTCTCCATTCTAAACGAGCAGATATCGAAGACAGAATTGACTGGGCGGGTCGCGTTCCATGGTCATGTTGAAGACGAGGGCAAGACCGCGGCACTTACAGGCTGCGATCTTTTCGTGCTGCCGACCCATTCCGAGAATTTTGGTATTGTGGTGGCGGAAGCGCTTGCGCATGGCACTCCTGTAGTCGTTACAAAAAACGCACCCTGGGAGATGGTAGAAAATGAGGGCTGTGGCCGCTGGGTCGAGGCTTCGTCTGAGGCGCTCGCAGATGCTATAAGTGAACTTGCCGCCGCTGACCTTGGGCAACTGGGCGAGCGTGGGCGAGCATGGGTGACACGCAACTTCACTGTGGATGGCATGGTGCGTAAGTTTGCTCGCCTTTACCAAGACCTTGCTTTGAAAGCTGATCCCAAGGGAACATTGAAGGCAATGAAAACACTGTGACCTTGTCCCGTATGGTCGGTTTCCCACCGTCCGACCGGACACTTGAGTTGACCCTCACAGTCATCATCGTCACCAAGAATGAAAAGCGCCACATAGAACGTGCGCTCAACACAGTCGCAGTTTTGTTGTGCGCAGCGGATCGACAGACCGGACAGTGGAATTGGTTCGCATGAATGGAGCGGAATTTCTTGTGAACCTTTGGGTCAACTACGCAACCCAGTATTACTGGGACCTTGATTGGGTGCCGAGTAGTACTGACTGGGTCTAGAAGCGTGATGTCGACGAAATGGTGACGGCTTCTCTGGCAGAAAAGATCCAGAATAAGCTTTGCGGCTTTGGACTAGAGGTCGCGCATTTGCCCATGAACGGTTCAATTGGACTAGCTCTTCCAAAGCCATGATCGAGAGAATAGGAACGTTACGAAATGCGGCTCGATACCTACCGTGTGCCTGATGATTTTGATCGCGGAACAGGAAGTGGGAAGCAGGCCATTTGGCACGTGCTCGATGCGCTTGTTCTAGGGTCTTGGTTGCCAGGGTCGAGGTGGAGAGTATTGCTCCTGCGGGCTTTTGGCGCACGCATCGGTCTTGGAGCGGTCATCAAACCTGGTGTGCGGGTCAAGTTTCCATGGAAACTAGCTATCGGCGATCATTGCTGGATCGGCGAAAGAGTCTGGATAGACAATCTCGATTGGGTGACGCTTGGCGACAATGTTTGCCTATCTCAAGGAGTGTACCTCTGTACAGGATCTCACAATTGGGCGCGCGACAGCTTTGACCTGATTGCCAAGCCGATTAGAATAGACAATTGCGCATGGGTTTGTGCAGGGGCAGTCTTAGCCCCGGGCACGGTTGTTTCCGAGGGCACGGTCATCACTCTCGGTTCGGTATTCTCGGGGCAGGCGACTCCTTGGACAATATATGTGGGTAACCCCGCCGCCGCAGTTCGTGAGCGCCCTCGAACGGTGGAGCATATCGATTAGTTCATTTCCAATGAAATCGTCGGTTATGACAGCTGACTTTCCATTGAACCTTCTCCCAGCCATGACGGCTAAATCCGGTTTGTGTTTCCAATGAAAATTTCAGTTGTCACGGCAGTCTATAACCGTGCCGCCACCATCGGTGAAGCTCTCGCGAGTGTGCAGAACCAGACCTACGGTGACGTCGAGCATGTGATCCAGGATGGTGGATCAACTGATGGCACCCTCGATATCATCAAGCACTTTGCCACTCCCTCGACTTGTCTAGTCTCGGAGCGGGACAACGGGCTATATGACGCGATCAACCGAGGGATCATTCGTGCCACTGGCGACGTCATCGGCCTGATGCATTCGGATGACTACTTCGCTCACTCCGAGGTTCTGGACAGGATCACCAAAGCCTTCGAGGATCCCGATGTGGATGGGGTCTACGGCGATCTCGACTATGTCTCGGCTTCAGATACCAACCGGGTCATTCGGGAGTGGCGCTCGGGCTCCTACCACCCGGATCTTCTACGGCGAGGCTGGATGCCGCCGCACCCGACGCTGTACCTCCGGCGACATGTTTTCGAGGAATGGGGGCTCTATGATCCCGGTTTCCAGATTGCTGCCGATTACGACGCGATGCTGCGCTATCTGTGGCGCGGAAAAATCCGCCTCGCCTATGTGCCAGAGGTACTCGTCAAAATGCGAGTCGGGGGCGAAAGCAACCGTTCGCTCGGTCGGATCATTCAGAAGTCCCGCGAGGACTACCGTGCGCTACGCCGAAATGGAGTTGGCGGCGTGAGCACGCTTTTGAGCAAGAATACGAGCAAACTGAAGCAGTTCATCGTCAAGCGCGAGAAGGGGGTTGGATTCTGATTGTCATCCAAGTTTGGTGTTGACTTAGATTTCGGTACAGTTTCGGCGCCGCTCCTGTCAGAACGCCCAGTAACTGGGCTCTGATCAGATCGGCAACCGCCCGACCGCACAGCTGTCGCTGTACGGTCGGGCGGTTTTTCTGTTCCGTGGCCTAGCCGTCAGAACGAAGTCCCCGCAGGTTTTCGGCGATCAACGCGGCTCTACGGCTTTTCCAGACCGACAGGGCAGAACTCAGCCTCGTTTCGGTAGATCATTTGTGCTAGGATTTTGCTAGTTTCGACTAGCCAGATTTTGCCTCCGTTCGATTCCGGATTCGCATATGTAGGTTCCGGTGGTGTGAATCGGAGTGTCGATTTCTTTCAATTATTTCCCAAGCGCTTGATAACTAATTAATAAAACTTCATGTGTGGGTCCGCCCCCGGGCACCATAAAAATCAAAGGCTTAGACTTCATCCGGCTTGATGCACTCAAGTGCACGTGTAATTCGTGTGTAATCAGGCCGAATTATTCGGCTTCAGCCTGCGGATGTTGTCATTCTGTGTGCCGCTGACCCGCACTTCCAGCCGATCCATTGCGGCTTCGATGTGCGAGCCGCTTTGATGCGCGTAACCGATCCGCATATGGATCCAGCTTACTCGGACGTTTTGGCGTCTTGAAGTTTGGCTCCACAGCGCCTTCGCGCAGATACTTCCTAATGGTATTGCGAGACAAACCCGTGCGACGGGCAATCTCGCGTATCGGCATTTTGTCACGCAATGCCCAGCGTCTGATGACACTCAAAAATCCCATGTCGATCACTCCAAATCTCCCCAACCAAAAACGTCGGGGCAGTGTGTTCACATGGATCAATTCTCAGTGACAATTTATGGGCATACCGGGTCAGTTCTCAGTGACAATCAACAGCAAGCTGCTCAAATCGCCAGATCATCTCAGTTTTTGCAATGTCTGCTTTCGGGACCGGCCTGCATCTCGACCCGCTGCAGCGCCGCAAGGCGGCTCCGAGCCCAAACTGTTAAATTGATTTTCCTGCTGCGTGCGCTCGCAGTGTGGATAATGCTGCGTCAGCTTAAAATTGGTGCTGCCGCGCGGCGGGGAATACCGCCATTCGTGCGGAGTGCAGCAAGGATCTGAGCTATTTAGGTATGCGGCAGTGCATGCGTATCCATTGCGGCCTTGTAGGAACGGCTTTCATTCACAGTTTGACACAGCGAGCTGAGCTTGGGTCGTGAACTAAAGAGAGACTGTTTGTTGGCGTGCCACTCGGTCAGCATTGTGACGTAGAAATCCAGCGCGGTCACACCGCTCGCGATAAAGTAAGGATCGCCCGCAATAGCCTCTTCCATGACATCGAAAAAGGCGTCGTAATCGACAGCGGCTTTTGCGCCGACTTCCTCAATCGCTTTGCTACTGTTCGCATAGCGCTCGGGGTGCCCGAGCCGTGCCGCAGTCATGTAGCCGGAGGTGGTCATGACATTCAGCCAAAACAGAAACTCTCCACGGTTGTCGTCGCTGGGCGCCGGAGCGATCCCGCTCTCAGGATGCATCTCGCTCAGTAGTGTGACAATCGCGGCAGTCTCTCCAATCGTCCTACCATTTGCGTAGCCGAGAGCCGGTATGCGACCGGTTGGGTTTAGCCTCAAGAAATCTGCGGCGCGATGTGCGTCAGAGCCCATGTCCACATAGTGCAGCCTATATTCGGCACCAATTTCTTCAAGGACTGCCTGAACCACAATCGATCCTGCCAGGTACTCCCAATAAAGCGTGAACATGTTCCGTCTTCCCACCGCCCAGATGAATTTCCCCCCGATGCGGTGCCACCAGCGCATTCGATAACTTTCTTGACCACATCCGAGGCTCAGGAGCCTGATCTGGGTGCGGTCAATGTCATAGCATGTCAGCGCGTCTACAACACCGATCATAGCGGGATTGTTCGCCCAAATGCCGCCATCGGCGAATACGTATCCATTTCGTTTCACCGCAGCAAAGAACGTGGGCGCCGCCGCAGTGGAAAGCCCAACATCCACAATTCGTTCATACTGGTCTTTCTTGTAGTCGGGGTGGTGAGGCGTCTTGAAAACATATGGCTCACCATATCTGCCATCGAAGGACGGTATGCAGGTTGCGACAGATGAAGAGCCGAAGAGACCATCACCAAACTCTCGACGCAGCTCGTTTTCGAGGTTGGCCCGCTTGTACGGGGTGAATGCCCAGCCCGCCAAACCGCGAAGCCAACGCGTAAGACGATTTCCAGGAAAAATGAACCGGCCACGCTCAAAGTAGAGTTTGGAGATTTCCTGTGCGGATTTTCCCTGCCCAAGGCCTAACGCGATAATGCCCCCGGTCGATGTGCCCACGATCATGTCGAAGTGCTGCCCGATTGGCTCACCTCCAAGGAACCGTTTCTCGACTTCAGCCAACACCATGCAGGGAAGAATGCCCAAGATGCCGCCGCCATCGATAGATAGTATCTTGAACGGCTTCTCCGCAGGCCACGGCTGAACCGGTCTGAGAGTTTGTCTCGTTCCGTCAGAGCGTCGAGGAACGGTGTGGTCATATTCGCTATCACGCGGCATGGTTGTCGCCCTTTTCTGTCCCAATTTCCTCGTGTCGCCCACCGCCGATCCAACGCCCGGTCATTTCCCAGAACTCGTAAGCGGCGAGCCAGCGTACCGTCCAGCCAACGGTCGTTCGGCTAATGAGCATGGATGGTTCCCATTCACGAGCCTTAGGGTCGAACAAACAAAGCGGAGACAACCTGATGTCTGGAAGCTCGAAGTAAACGTGAGGGAGTGGCGACTCCTCTTCTGCGTCCCAATTTGGGGCCAGCGAGGGCCTTAGGACGCGAACTACTGGCATGCGCCGGTAAAGCTCAGTCCGCCCGGTCAGGGGCAGACCGTACTCGATGCTGATCTGAAATTGTCGATCTAGGCCCTTAATGTCGCCAAACCAGACAACGGACTGCGGTCCGAATCCCTTCGTGGGTTGGAACTGCGGCCAATCGCGCTGCATTCCGTTCACTTGTGCCAGAAGGGATTTCATCGTTTCGCAAACCGCGTGCCGTAGAATGTCGAAGGCTTTACCGCTGGTTTGGCCCGTGCGATGGTTGGGCTCATAGCAAGGCCGCCAAGCGCGCCGAAGCCATGACGACCAGTGCGAATAGCCTCACCAATCTCGCGTTCCATGTCGTCCACGACTTGTTGGCCAATGTCTTCGCCGAACATGGCCTTCAAGGTGTCGCGACGTTCGCGCAAAGTCCGTCGATCATCGAGAAGCACGCTGAGTTGTTCCAAGAACAGCTTCATATCCGCGATCATCTTTTCTTGTGCGGAGTGGTTTTCAGGCCAGCGATCAGTGAACACATCGCCGGGGCATCGCGGGTTCTCTACATGGATCAGTTCTCCCACGCTTTTCGCCCACAGCAGGCGGTCGAGGATGTGCTGCGCGATGACCTTGAGGTTCTGACCAATGGTCCGCCCTGATTCCGCGACCTCCAACGTCAGACAACTCAGCATCACAGAGGCGGGCATGCGCCCGTCCCGGGTTGCCCACCGGATGTTGCGGTTCCTTTTAATCAGTTGAAGCGCCACGGTGACCGCTGATTTCCCTCCCACGACAGTCGAGTGGGCTGGCACAGGCAAAGAGTCTGCATCCTTCTGCATGACGACCAAACCTTGATCGGCTTGGAGTGCGCGCCGAGCGTACTCCTGCTGAAACGACAGATCGACGGGGCAGGTCGAGTTGTACGCCCTCCTTGATCTGTTCGATTTCGTCGTCGTCGAATGCTGTTTCATCTGTTCCAATGTCGAAGGCGAACTGGATCAAATTTTCCAGGGCATCCGACGCAACAAAGCCGTAGGTATCCTCTTCTTCCCATCTTTCACTCAGCGATTTTGGGGGTTTGTCGGAAAATTCTGTTGGGGGTAGTTCGTCTATCAATGCGAAAAGGCCGAACAGCGAGATGGTCGCCGCATATCGTTCTTCGTAGTCCCGCCAAGCGTCGATGAAACTCGGATCGACGGGCATGGCAAACAAGGTCTTCCTTTTCCTTTCAGCCTTTCGAAGGTCGTTTCCGACCAATTCCAACTCCCGACAAAGCTCAGCGACCGTCTCGTCCGTTCGCGCCAACCTGGGTAGTTTTGCGGGCTGATCTGACGAAGCAGATTTCAGTTTTGCAAGAAGGGACATGAACCTGACGACTTCGTCAGAATCTTTGTGTTGGCCGGTCATTTCGTCATCCCCGTGATGGCGTCGACGGCCGGCGCCAACGCGTGTTACCGCCAAGCATTTTCAGCCGGTATTTGTAGTTTTCTCCCGTAGTCATCTTGTTTCTCCTGCCACCAGTAGTGCTTCTGCTAGGTCAAGCGCGTCGTCGGCCCAGTACTCGACCGGACGCGGGTGCGGCGCAAAACCCGCCATCGCCCGACAGGACATTACCGCCCGCTTCCATTCGAGTGGCACGCCCTTGCGCCCCTCGACCGCACCCAACAGCGCGCCGCAAACCGCGCCGTTCGTGTCCGTGTCGCCCCCGCGCGCCACCGTTTCGACTATGCCGTCGGTAAATGACGCCCCTCGCATCAACTGGAAAAAGGCGCTCTGAAGTGCAATCAGGACCCAGCCCATTTTGGTCGAATAATCCACTGGTGGCTTATTGAGCGCCTTGGTCAGAACTTCTCGTATGGTTCGAGCGCCGATGCTTTCCCCGGCATAGGCGGTGGCTGCACACCACATTGCCTCTCGATCACCTCCACCGACACCTGTGGCGATTGCCGCCGTATAGGCGGATGACGCCGCAACGCAAACCGGATGGGGGTGAGTAAGCGTCGTATCGCGTGCCGCATCGCGCGCCGCGAGATCCGGGCGACCTGCATGAAAAATGCCGATAGGGCTGACCCGCATGAGCGAGCCATTCGCCTGACTGCTATTCTCGGGCATTTTTCCGTTTTTCAACACTCGGATCGAGCCGCCGATAGTGTTGCCGCAGTCGAAGGGAGCCGATTCCAACCAACGAACGTAAGCTGCCGTCACATGCGCTTCGTCCCACATTCCTCGAACCACCAAACTGCGCGTCAGTGCCAGCGCAAGTTCGCTGTCATCTGTTGGTTGACCCGCAATCGTGTTGAACGGCCCGCCGCCCGCGATCTGTCTGAGCCCGCGCGGATAGATCGAGGCTATCTCCGCTTCCGACTTGAACTCCACTGCTGAGCCAAGCGCATCGCCGACGAGTTGGCCCAGCAATACGCCTTGCGCGCGGTTGAGCTGGTCGGCGAGAAGCACTCGGCGCTGGGGTATCACTCCTTTTCGCGGGATTCGCCCGACACCGACCGCCTTGCGCAGGTTTCGCTTGACGAGTTCGGAGACAATGTTGGTCGCCCCGCCAATACACCCATCGATCGGCGCACCCTCGTCGTAACTTGGCCGCCGTCCGTGCATATCCGTCATCTCGCGCCCGGCACCGATCAGAAGAGCATGGCCTGCGGCAACGTCCCAAGGCGAAAGCCTGCCAAGCGAAACCGCCGCATCCACGTCAGCCACCGCAGCCAGTGCTAGCCTGTAGGCTATGGACGGAAGAGCGATAAAGCGCGCTGGCTTGATCCGCTCGGTATTTGCCATCGCGTAATCCCCGGCTTCTTCGTTGAGTGCAACAATGGTCTCCGCAACCAGTTCCCTGTGATGCGGGGGGATTGCCACTGGATTGCCATTGCGCATCAATGAACAGCCTTGCGCCCAAGCGATCAGATCGCCGTTGTCGTCCGGTGCCGTGGGGGCAAAAACCACACCCAGAACCGGCGACCCACCGCGCAGGAGCGCCACGGAAATCGAGGATCCACGCAGCTGTTCCAAAAACGCATTCGTTCCGTCATTTGGATCAACGACCCAGATGTCCGAAGACGTGGTAATTCGGCGCCCGGTCTCTTCGCCCAGGAAACCAACGCTGTAGAGATCCAGAAGCCGGTTGCTCAGGAGGTTCTCAACAACCTCGTCCACCTCAGCGTGGTGGCCATGGCCACGCGGCCCGCCTTCGCGATGAAATTCCGCCCTGAGGAACCGCCCGGCCTCCCTCACGATCTCAATCACCCGCGGCAGCAACACTGCAACATCAACCGGCTTGCACGTTTCGCCATTCCCAGAAATCATCTTACTCGTTCCATCTGCTGAATACTTGATCACGACCATCGCAGAAAATTGGGGCAATCGGGAATTCTGCCGGAATTTTCCGCATCTCCACACGCAGCTTGAGGTCGCCATGCCAGCCAACGTCTATGTCGGATTCTACTGGACCTTGCCCGTACCTTGGGCTGCATTCACCACGCTGTCCGGTGATGTGGACGTAGCCGCCACCGAGAGCCGCACGATCCGATACCAACGAGATCTCGTTCGTCGCTGGGTCAGTGACAACAACGGCACACTTGTCTGCGAGAAAGTGTTTATTGAACTGCAACCGGACCGAGCCTCGAAATGGATAACCGGCCCCCTGAAAGAGGCGCTCGACCTTTGTCGGGATTACGGCGCAACACTCCTTTACGTGCATTTTCAGGAGCGGCACTCCTCCCGTCCGCATTCATTTCTGGATGGTGTTCTCCGTGACGATCGGGTCAACGCAATCGGCCTCTATCCCGACCCAATCATGATCGATGGCGAGGCCTTCGATCCTATTGACCATTTCCGCGGATGGCGAAAAGCAAACGATGAGCGCAAGGAACAGAAAGCTGACCTTGCACACGCTATCAATACTCAGATTCACCACCTGCGCGAGACCGGTGCGAGCTGGTCCAAAGTTGCCGAATGGCTCAATTCAAACGGTAACCGTACGCTGAACGGCAAGCCCTGGACCGCCGACAACGCTCGGAAGTTCACAAGTGGGTAAATGGGAGGTGGCGAGACCTACTGCGTTTTTCGAAAGCTCTTAACAAACACAAAACGTCTCAACTAAAAATTGTGCTATTGGGGTTTCTATGGCACTTATCGGTTTCGGCTCGGATTACGCAGAATGCGTTGCAATGTGTCAACTTCCGTGTCCCGGCTGCGGTTTGAACTCGCATCTGCCCGTACTAGGCATATCATGGGCATAACAACTGTTTACTCTGAAAATGCTGATTGGGCGTTTGGGGGGAAGGAATGATCGCGACTTTCACGCTCATGGCTGATTTTGGCTGTTTCGGCTGGTGCCACCACGGCCCGGAAGACGAAGCAAACCCTGCTCTTGGTAGCGGGATCTGGGACGGGAGCTATTGGAACGAAAAGTACGATGTCATTGATGATGATCTGCGGCGCGATCTGTGTGTTTGGCATTCGCGCTTCGAGAAAGGCTCTGTTTGGAACCACGAGGCTGCCTGCCAATTTGATTGGGCTTCATTCCATGCCGAAGGTGTTGCCCTTTGCCGCCGCCTGAAATTCGCCTTCGGGTCGGATGTAAGGGTAAGGTACGAAAAGCCAGCAGAAGATCCAGATTGCGGCGATCGGGATGTAATGCAGATAGAGGTTGATGGAACAGTGGCGCCGGTGCCGTGGGACCACGAGTTGGACAAGCAAAGATGGGCCGAGTTCGCGGAAGAAATACGAAGACAACTCGAAGCTGACTGACGCAGGTTAGCATGATCACGATTGACGCTCCTGCAGGGTCATGACGCATTGCGCTTCTCCCTGACCCGTCTCAGCCCATCGTAGCGGTCCACGTTGGCCTTGGGGGCCGTTTCCAGCGCCAGTGCCTCTGGCGGGTCGACGTCGGGTAGATCGGTGTGCTTCTTGTCGATCAACCGGTGCAGCAGATTCAGGATATGCGTTTTGGTTGGCACCCCAGCCTCCAGCGCCAGTTCGACGACGCGTAGAACGGCCTCACCCACCACTGTGAGATCGTCGAGACCGGCAACGAGCGATGGCGCATCAAGAACCGCGCATAGCGCCAATCCGAAACCCCGCAGGCCCGCCGCCGCTGCGCTACGTGAGGGCTACGCAGCGCCGGGCCTGCTCAGCACAAACGGTGTCACTTTTGGGATCTGAAGCAGATTTGGTGCAGCCCAACCTGCTAAGCGCTATATATCGGCAGGCTTTGGAGGAGGTTGCCGATGGCGTCAAAGTTTTCACGGCGGGATTTCCTGCCAGCGGGTCTCAAGGCCAACCAGGTTGAGCTTGTCGGGAACACGGTCCGGATCCACTCGCGTTCCGCCAAAGCCACGGCGGCGTGCCCGCGCTGCGGCACGGCTTCACGCCATGTTCACAGCAGTTACCGCCGACGGCCTGCCGATCTTCCTGCGCATGGCCGGAAGGCGGAACTGGTCCTGGTGGTTCGCCGCTTTGGCTGCCGTGCTCTGCGTTGCCCAGCCAAGATATTTTTGGAGCGATTTCCACCGGACGTGACCCGGCCGCATGCGCGGCATACCTCCCGTCTGCAAGGACTGGTCCGGCACCTCGGCCTGGCACTCGGCGGACGTCCGGCACAGGCGTTCGCCGCACGGCTCCTGCTGCCAGTCAGCAAGGATACTTTCCTCCGAAGCATCCGGGACACGGCTGACCGACCGGTTTACGGACATGGTACGCAATGCTCGCGAAGATGAGTTGGAAGGATGGCTGAATGAAGCGGAGGACGGGCTGCTCGGTGCCTTTGCCCGCGGGCTACGACGAGATCAGGCAGCCGTCGCCGCGGCGCTTCGGGAACCATGATCGAACGGGCAGACTGAAGAGCAGATTAACCGCCTCAAGACGCTCAAACGCCAGATGTATGGAAGGGCGAACATCGACCTGCTCAAAGCCCGGCTCGTTCAAGCGCTCTGATCTGAGGGAGGCCGAAGTTGCACCAAAACTGAGTCAGAGCCAACTTTGGATGCCGATAGGGGGTCAAAGTTCAATGCCGATTAGCATTTATGGCCGTGTGGCGGCGCAAGCCTGCCGGCAAGGTCACGGTGCATTCCGACCAGGGCGCCCAGTTCACCAGCCGGGAGTGGCAGACGTTTCTCCGCCAACACAATCTGGAACCCAGCATGAGCAGGCGTGGAAACTGCCATGACAACGCGGTTGCCGAAAGCTTCTTCCAACTGCTGAAGCGGGAACGGATCGGGCGACGCACCTATCCGGCACGCGACGACGCCAGACGGACGTGTTCGAGTACATCGAGATGTTCTACAACCCGAAACGCAAGCACACGAACAACGGCATGCTGTCGCCCGTTGACTTCGAAGAAAGACAGCTCAAACTGAAACAGGCAGGTGTCTAGGAAACCAGGGGCACCTCACTCGCCGTTGTAATTGCTTGTCCCCATGTCGGCCTCCTTGCCTCAAAGTCAGGGGGCAAGGCGTCTACAAAACTAGGGGCACCCCACTAATAAACAGGGTATCGATGCATATTCTCAAGGAACCTCTTTTCCATTTCTTTCTTCTCGGCCTCGCCATTTTCGGCTGGTTCGCCTACCTGAATCCGCAACAGCCCGGGGAACCCAGCCCAGATGTGATCGTTGTTGATGAGCAGGACATCAACCGCTTGAACTTGCGGTTTCAGGCCGTTTGGCGGCGACCGCCGAGACCGGATGAACTTGACGCTCTGATTGATGACCTCGTCAGACAGGAAATTCTTGTCCGAGAGGCGCGCGCGCTTCGAATGGATCAAGGCGACAGCGTCGTCCGCGGCCGGTTGGTGCAAAAGATGGACTTTCTGATCGCCTCCGTCGCACAGGCGGCAGAGCCGGAAGATGCCATCCTGATCGAACATATCGAGAAATTTCCGGATCGCTTCACGCAGGCGGGAAAACTGGCGTTCAAGCAGATTGCTCTGGGCGATAACCCCGTCCCCGAGACGGTCGAACAGACGCTGGTGTCATTGAAAGGTGGCGAAAATCCGGACAAGTTTGGCGTTTCGAGCCTTTTGCCCACCTCCGTTCCACTGTCTCATGCGAAGCAGATAGACGGCATTTTTGGTCGCGGGTTCTATGCGGCGTTGGAAGACCTCCCGGAAGGGGAATGGGCCGGACCTGTTCGGTCCGGTTATGGTTTCCACATGGTTCTTGTCGAGGAAAAGGAAGAGCCGAGACTCCCTGCGCTTGAAGAGATCAGGGAAGATGTCCTGTTTGACTGGCGCCGCGAATTGACGGAAGACCTGAAAACGGCGCGTTTCAATGAACTGAAGAGCCGGTACGAGGTGATCACTCCGGAACCGGGCCAGCCCGCAGAGGGGCCTTCGGAATGAAACTGCACCGTTTCCTGTTCAGCCTGCTTCTCCTGGTGATGCCGCTGGGGCCGGCATATCCCCACGCCTTGGAGCCCGGTTACCTGGATATCCGTCAGCTCACGCCGGAGTCCTGGCAGGTATTTTGGCGCAAGCCGGATGTGAAAGGCGCCCCCATGGCCATCCGAGTGGAATTGCCGGATGGCTGTGATCCTTCGTCGGAACCGAAAGTGGATTTCGACGGTTCTGCCTGGATCGCCAGCTGGATTTCGGTTTGTCCAGACGGGATGAGTGGAGGGGAAATCACGATCGAAGGCCTCGCGATGCAGCGCACCGACGTCCTTGTGCGGCTTCAGGCACTGAGCGGTGCGGCGACCACGGCCCGTCTGACGCCGCAGGAGGCGTCCTTCCTGGTGCCGGTGGATCCGACGACATTCGAGGTGCTCAACAGCTATTTCGTCTTGGGCTTCGAGCACATACTGGAAGGCTGGGACCATCTGCTGTTCGTTTTCGCCCTTTTGATCCTGATCCGCGATGCTTGGCGCCTGGTCGGTGCCATTACTGCCTTTACGGTGGCGCATTCGATTACCCTGGCATTGGCCGCTCTGGGTCATGTCTCGGTTCCCGGGCCGCCCGTCGAGGCAGTCATTGCCTTGTCCATCACCTTCCTCGCGGTGGAAACGCTCAAGCAGCGCGATGGCCAGGAGCGGTTATCCGTGCGATCGCCTTGGCTGGTCGCCTTCGGCTTTGGCTTGTTGCACGGGCTGGGATTCGCCGGTGCTCTGCGCGAGATCGGCTTGCCCGAGGGCGATATCGCTGCGGCCCTGCTGGCTTTCAACCTTGGCGTCGAAGCGGGGCAGTTGACCTTTGTCAGTTTCGTTCTCGCCGGTGCCGGATTGCTACGTTACGCAGTGCCGCGCGTGATGGTGCACTGGCAAAGGCCCGACAGCGGCGCAAAGACGGCGACGGCATATGCCATCGGCTGCGTGTCGACATTTTGGCTGGTGGAACGGTTGATGTCTTTTTAGTCAGGATATGGGGCCTGCTCGGTTTGACAGGGGGCGTCGTCGGTCTTGACGCGGCCCGAAGCCACCACGCCCGTCGTGTCCCGGAACAACGAACCGGTACACGCTGGCTGCAATGAGGTTCAAAAGTCGGACCGGTTCAATGCATTCTAGGAAACAAACTCCTCTTGCCGCGCCTTCGCTGGCTGGTTCGCCTCGGCTTGGGCGGCGGTGACGGCGATCATGTGGAGGATGTCCTCGGCCGAGCATCCGCGCGAGAGGTCGTTGGCGGGTTTGTCGAGGCCCTGCAGGATGGGGCCGATGGCCTCCGCGCCGCCGACGCGCTGCGCGATCTTGTAGGCGATGTTGCCGCTTTCGAGATTGGGGAAGATGAAGATGTTGGCATCCCCGCCCAAAGGGGAATCCCCGGCCTTTGAGGCAGCGACGTCCGGGACGAAGGCGGCGTCGAACTGCAACTCGCCATCGATCAGCAGTTCCGGCACGGCGGCCCGGGCCATCTCGGTGGCGGTGACCACCTTGGACACTGAATCGTGGTTCGCACTGCCGCGGGTCGAGAACGACAGCATCGCCACGCGCGGCACGTCCCCGATCAGGGCGGCGAAACTGTCCGCCGAGGCCAGCGCGATCTGCGACATTTCCTCGGCCGTCGGGTCCACCACCAGACCGCTGTCGGCAAAGATATGCGCGCCCTTTTTCACATGATGCATCTGGCAGAACAGCATCAGGAAGAAACTGGAAACAAGTTTCGACCCCGGCTTCGGACCGATCACCTGGATCGCGGTGCGCACGATCTCGGCGGTGGTGGCGACCGCGCCGCCGACGGTGCCGTCGGCCAGCCCCCTCTTGACCAGCAACGCGGCATAGACATGCGGCTTGCGCGCCTCGCAGATCGCCTGTTCCAGGGGCACGCCCTTGTGCTTGCGCAGCTCGTAGTAGAGCAGCGCAAGCTCGTCGAGCAGCGGCGACTGCGCCGGGTTGTGGATTTCGACGCCCTCATCCGGCTTGGCCTTGGCGAAGGCGTATTGGCACAGGATGCCTTCTTCGCGGCCCACCAGAACGATGCGGGCGATGCCCTGTCTGCGCGCCTCGATGGCGGCCTGCACCACCCGCGGGTCGGCGCCCTCGGACAGCACGATCTTTTTCTGCGAGCGGGCGGCGTTGCGCAGAAGCATTTCCAGCGGTTTCATGGCAGGTCCTTTCAGTGGTGCAGCAAGGCGACGCCCGTCAGAACGAATAGGGCGATGAAGACCGTTTCGGCGACGATGAGGATGATGGCCTGGCCGCCGACGTCGAGAATGCGCTTGAGCGAGGTTTTCATGCCCACGGCGGCGATCGAGATCAGCAGCGCCCAGCGGCTCAGGCTGGCCATGGCCGCCGAGACCGCCGGCGGGATGAGACCCAGCGAGTTCAGCGTGGCGAAGGCGAGGAACCCGACCACGAAGAGCGGCAGGATGGGCGGGCGCTTGCCGTCTGCCAGCCCGTTCCCGGCATGGCGACGCACCAGAATCGAGATCACCAGCACCACCGGCGCCAGCATGGCGACCCGGATCAGCTTGACCAGGGTCGCGACCTCGCCGGTCTGGTCCGACACCGAGAAGCCCGCGCCGACCACCTGCGCCACGTCATGGATGGTGCCGCCCAGAAACACGCCCGAGATCTCGTGGTCGAAATCGAAGGTCTCGGTCAGGATCGGGTAGACGATCATCGCGACGGTTGACAGAACCGTGACCGACAGGACGGTGAAGATCAGGTTGCGCTCGGAATGCTCGTTCTTCGGCAGCACGGCCGAGATCGCCATCGCCGCTGAGGCGCCGCAGATCGCCACCGAGCCGCCGGTGAGCAGCCCGAACCGCCAGCCGCGCCTCAAGAACCGTGCGCCCAAGAGCCCGAACAGGATGGTCGCGATCACGCCGGCAATGACCACGGCGATCAGCTGCGGGCCAAGGCCGATCATCAGTTCGACGCTGATTCGAGCCCCCAGAAGCGCCACGCCGAACCGCAGGACGGTGCGGGCAGTGAACTCGATGCCCGGCTTGCACACGCCTTCCTCGGCGAGGAAATGAAAGGCGATCCCCAGCAGCAACGCCATCAGCATCGCCGGTGCGCCATAGTGTTCCGACAGAAACTGCGCCGCGATGGCAACTACCACCGACACCAGAAAGCCGTGACCGACCCCGGACAGAAATTTCGGCAAGCCGCCGGCAGCAGCGATGGATGACACCATGAGAAAACCCAATCTCCTCTGTCACGCGCTTTCACGTATGGCACGCATGGCTTGTGTGTTGGCCCGGCTTCAAGCTGACACGGCGTCGAACAACGCGGTCGATGAGCCTTGTTCCGGCAGCCGCGCCGAAGTTTTCATTGAGGGTCACCTTCCGCCCGTCTGCACGCATCCCCGGCGACGCTATGGGTGGATTTGGTTTTCGGTTAGGGCCAGTGGAGAAGCCGATTTAAGTCCAATTCGAGAGGTGAAGTTCGGCTGCGTATCCCCTTGTCGGTGACATGACCGAAAATCACGATGGTCAAGACATTCGGGTCTCGGCCAGAGTGAAGCAATCAGCGCCCCGCATTTTCGGTTTGTGCATTGCTGCAGCCAGACCGATCACATGCAACTTGACGGCCCCCACATGCGCCCATGTCTGTTTGCCTTGTGCTTTGGGGCAGAGTCTCCTACACGGCGATCATCCGCACATTGTATTGAAATTGCTCGAAATGCCTTTTTGAGCTGCTAGAAAACAAAGAACGGCCAGATTGAAGCCTATTGTCGGAACAGAGCTGTTCCTGCGAAAGGAGTAGAGAGTGAGAGTTGAACGCACTTCCATACCCGATGTCCTGATTATCTCGCCGAACCGTTTCGGTGACGATCGTGGGTTCTTCAGCGAAAGCTGGAACTTCCGGCGTATGAGTGAACAGGGGCTGGGCATCCAGTTCGTTCAGGACAATCACTCGTTTTCGGTCAAGGCGGGCACGGTCCGCGGCCTGCATTTTCAATCTCCGCCCCACGCCCAGGCCAAGTTGGTCAGATGTGGCAGGGGGCGGCTGTTCGACGTGGCCGTGGACATCCGGCGGGGCAGCCCGACCTACGGAAAGTGGGTCGGCGTGGAGTTGAGTTTCGAGAACGGAAAGCAGCTCTTGATCCCGGAGGGCTTCTTGCACGGTTTCGTAACGCGCGAGCCGGACACCGAGATCATATACAAGTGTTCCGACTACTACGCCCCGGAGTGCGACGGCGCGGTTCGCTATAACGACCCGTCCATCGGTATCGATTGGAAACTGGGGGACACGGTGCCCACGCTGTCCGAAAAAGACGCGGCCGCCCCCTTGTTCAGGGATTTTCAAAGCCCGTTCGAATTCGAGGGATCAAAGGCATGAAAATACTCGTGACCGGCGGGGCCGGGTTCATCGGGTCCGCGGTTGTCCGCCTGGCGATTTCCCGTGGACATCAGGTCGTCAATCTGGATGCGTTGACCTATGCGGCCTGCCTGGACAACCTGGCCAGCGTCGCGGACAGCCCCAACTATTTCTTCGAGCAGGCGGACATCCGTGACCGGGCGGCGGTGGACAGGGTTGTTTCCGAACATGCACCGGATGCCATCATGCACCTGGCGGCCGAAAGCCACGTCGATCGATCCATTGATGGGCCCGAGGACTTCGTGGATACCAACATCAAGGGCACCTACAACCTGCTTGAGGCGGCCCGCGGATATTGGGCAAGCTGTGGCAAGCCCGACGGATTCAGGTTCCACCACATCTCGACCGACGAAGTATTCGGCTCTCTCCCCGATGATCCGGCCCTGCTGTTCACCGAGGACACGCCATATGACCCGAGATCGCCCTATTCGGCCTCGAAGGCCGCAAGTGACCACCTGGTGCGCGCCTGGCATGAAACCTACGGATTGCCTGTTGTTTTGAGCAACTGTTCCAACAATTATGGGCCGTATCATTTCCCGGAGAAACTGATCCCCGTAACCATCCTGAACGCGATCGGCGGAAAGCCCCTGCCGGTCTATGGCGACGGGTCGAACATACGCGACTGGCTTTATGTCGAGGATCACGCCGACGCGCTTCTGCTGGTTGTCGAAAAGGGGCGAATCGGCCGGTCCTACAATATCGGCGGGGGCAACGAGCGCTCCAATATCGAGCTTGTTCGCACGCTCTGCGCCATTCTCGATGAACTGCGCCCCAAGGCCGACGGCAGTTATGCCGACCAGATCACCTTCGTGACCGACCGACCGGGCCATGATGCGCGATATGCCATTGACGCAAGCCGCATCAGGCGCGAACTGGGCTGGACCCCTGCGGTCACGCTGGAGGACGGGCTGCGGAAGACCGTGGAATGGTATCTGAACAACGAGGCATGGTGGCGGCCACTGCAACAGCGCAAAGGTGTCGGCGTGCGTCTCGGAGAAAAAGTGTGAAGGTACTTGTTTTCGGAAAAACCGGCCAGGTCGGTCTGGAGCTGCAACGGCGCCGGGGCGAAATCGATCTCGAAGTCGTCGGGCGCGACGAGGGGGACTTCACGGATCCCGCAACCTGCGTGGAAAAGGTCGAAGGCACTGATGCAGATGCCATCGTCAACGCAGTTGCCTATACAGCGGTAGACAAGGCCGAAGATCACGAAGACGTTGCGCTGCTGATCAATGGCCAGACGCCGGGCGCATTGGCCCAAGCCGCTGCGAGACGTGGTCTGCCATTCGTGCACATCTCCACCGACTACGTTTTCGACGGGCAAGGCAACAAGCCCTATTCCGAAGATCACGCGACCGGCCCACTGGGAGCCTACGGCCGCAGCAAGCTGGCGGGCGAAATGAAAGTACGCGCGGCAAACGGGCCGCATGCCATTCTGCGCACATCCTGGGTCGTCTCTTCGCATGGCGGCAATTTCGTGAAGACCATGCTGCGTCTCGGGGCAGAGCGCGACCAGTTGACCGTCGTTGCAGATCAGATCGGGGGGCCGACATGCGCCGCGAGCATTGCCGATGCCTGCCTGACATGCGCCAGACAGCTTGTCGAAGACCCGGGCAAATCCGGTACATACCATTTCTCCGGCCAGCCGAATGTCAGCTGGGCCGATTTCGCGCGGGAGATTTTTCGGCAGAGCGGCATGGAGTGCAAGGTCGTCGACATTCCCAGCAGCGACTACCCGACGCGGGCCAGCCGCCCTTTGAATTCCCGACTGGACAACAGCAAGATTGAAAGGGTCTTCGGCATCCGAAGTCCGGACTGGCGACAAGACCTGGCAGAAATATTGAAGGATTTGGGAGTTTCGAAGGCATGACGAACCGAAAGGGCATCATTCTCGCAGGCGGGTCCGGAACGCGCCTTTTTCCCATTACCATCGGCGTCTCAAAGCAGCTGCTTCCGATCTACGACAAGCCGATGATTTATTACCCGATCAGCGTTCTCATGTTGGCCGGCATACGCGAGATCGCCATCATCACGACGCCCCACGACCAGGACCAGTTCAAACGCGCGCTGGGCAATGGCAACGATTGGGGGCTGAACTTTACATATATCCAACAACCCAGCCCGGATGGCCTGGCGCAGGCCTACCTGCTGGCGGAGGAGTTCCTCGATGGTGCGCCGTCGGCGCTGATCCTTGGCGACAACGTCTTTTTCGGGCACGGTTTGCCCGAGATTCTGGCGGCAGCAGACAGGCGGGAGCGCGGCGGGACGGTATTTGGTTACCGGGTCTCCGATCCGAATCGCTATGGCGTGGTCGGCTACGATGCCCAAGGGCGTGTTACCGAGATCATCGAGAAGCCGGAAAATCCCCCTTCGAACTATGCGGTGACGGGGTTGTATTTTCTGGATGAAACCGCCCCCGAGCGCGCCCGGAAAGTCGAACCCTCGCCACGGGGGGAACTCGAAATCGTCGATCTTTTGCGCAGTTACCTCGACGAAGGCGAGTTGGACGTACAGCAGATGGGCCGCGGTTACGCGTGGCTGGATACCGGCACCCACGGCAGTTTGCTGGACGCTGGCAATTTCGTGCGAACGCTGTCCGAACGTCAGGGCCAGCAGGTCGGCTGCCCCGAAGAAGTTGCGTTCAACAAGGGTTGGGTATCCAGGGAGAAGCTGGATGAGTTGGCTTCTCGCTACAAAAAGACCAACTATGGAGCGTATCTTTCGGAAATCCGGAAAGGTAGCTAGCCTGTCGCGTTTCAAGACCACGCTTTTTGCCCCTCATATGGATGCCAGCCGTGACCGAGTTAACAAAGCGGGCCATTCTTGAGCAGATCGAGAAACAATGCTTGCCGCCGAAACGGCCAGCACCGGAGGGTGAGATCAATCTGTGTCTGGCCTTCGACCGAAATTTCGTTCCCCATGCGGCTGTGACCCTGCTCTCTGCGGCAAGGGCGACCGGCGCCTCTCAAACACTCAGGGTGCATATCCTGCACGCCGGCGACCTTGCCCCGGATGACTGTGCCTCGCTCGAGAGCCTTATGCCCCATGGCCGAGCGCGCCGCCGTGGTCATCGAAAGGCCGAACCAGGGTTACGATTTCGGAGCCTACCGGGAAGGCTTTCTTTTTCTGGAGGGCCGGTTGGACAGCCTTTCCCGGCTGTCGTTCTTCAACGATTCCGTCTGGTTTCCGGTACCCGGCTCCGTGGACTGGTTGAAGGCAGTAGAGACACTGGGCACTCAGGTAACCGGTGCGGCTTCGAATTTCGGCGGATCCAGAAAGGTGCCCGAGGTTCCCGCCTCAGAGCCGTGGTCCTATGGTGCAGACGGCGTCAACTATCACTTTCCATCTTATGCCATATCGTTCTCGTCCGACGTCATAGGCAAGCGCGCGTTTCGGAAATTCTGGGCAAGCTACCCTATGGTGAACAACAAGGAACTGACGGTTCTGCGCGGAGAAATCGGGCTGACGCAAATGGCGCTTGCTCAGCGGTGGTCAGCCTCGTCAACTTACCCCGTGGAAAGGATGGACACCCTGCTGGAGCCGCTCTCCACTTCGCGTTTGAGGGAAATTTCACGGAACCTTATCGTTCTGGGCAACCCCAGGTTTCTTGCCCTGAAGAACCGCGTTCTTCAGGAAGATCTGGATCGGGATGCTTTGATGTCGTTTCTTCTGGCCGCAACGCGTTGCTTGGGAGTGAGCTATGCCTTGATCGACTTCAATCTAAGAGAGATGAAATTTCCGTTCCTCAAGAAATCTCCCGTTTGGCACCAGAAACAGGCGTCGGACATCACGATGCGGCTTGTTCGAGACATTGACCGTGATGGGATACTCCTCGAAGAGGCGGAATATTTGCAACGCTCGCTGCTTGCCGAACCATGAACAGAGCTGACCAAAAAGCGCGGACTTCCGGGAAAGCAGGTCAGCCTCCCAGACTGGCGGAGGAACCCAGGGGTTCGGGTGGCATCCAAGACCAATGCTGACGTTTCCGGATACCGGGTCCGAAAGTCGCAGGATGCGACATCAGGGGAAGGCTCCTCCAGATTTACTACCCACACGAACCGCGCTATCTACTTCAAGAAGAGAGTTGCCGTTGTTACTGTGTGTTATTTGCTGTTGTTCGGTTCCGGTTCGTTGCCACATATTTCAAGGATT
This sequence comes from Ruegeria marisrubri, assembly GCF_001507595.1. Classification (GTDB taxonomy): domain Bacteria; phylum Pseudomonadota; class Alphaproteobacteria; order Rhodobacterales; family Rhodobacteraceae; genus Ruegeria; species Ruegeria marisrubri. The sequence goes on along the minus strand of NZ_LQBQ01000004.1, from coordinate 87,859 downwards.
TCGCTGTGCAAATCTATGTTTTGTCTTTGAAATCAAGCATGGATCGAAGATTGGCCGCGAAAAGCCAATTCGAAAGGTACGGGCTGCAATTTCGGTTCTTCGATGCGTATGGCGATGCGGCGGCGGACGCCTCTCTGCTCCACAACCACTATGATTCGCAGATGAACCGGAAGCACTTCAAGCGGTCCCTGTCGACGCCTGAGGTCTATTGCTATTTGGGGCATCGGGCGATCTGGGAGAAGCTGGTGGCCTCAGATGAAGATGCTGCGGTGGTGCTGGAGGATGACTTCAAGTTTGTGGCCGACCCAAGGCCGGTGCTGGCAGCGTGCGAAGCCACCAACCTCCGAGGAGTCATGATCAAGCTCGATGGAGGGTGGGATATCGACGGCACCCAGATTGGCCATTTGGGAGAGGCGGCCCTTGTGCAGCGCAAGGTGCTTCCGCCGCGCACCACAGGCTATGTCATTGGAAGGGAGGCTGCAAAAACACTGTTGCATGCCAGTGAACGGTTCTATCGCCCCATTGATCTGGATCTAAAGCATTACTGGGAGCACGGTGTTCCGATTTTTGTTCTGAAACCCTCGCTTGTTGCCGAACGGGAAGATTGCGTCAGCCTCCTGTCAACCGACCGGCGCACCCAGAGATCGCCGTCGAAGGTTTTGCGTTTCTGCAAGAATCTGAAGTATCAGGCCGCGTTTCGATACGGTCTTCTCCGAAACCGCTGCAACGATGCCCGGGATCTGTTCCTGAGCAAGAACAGCTGAGCCAAATGATCGGAGAGCAATGAGAAAAAACCTTGTGGTGGTACGGGCGGGGGAGAGCTCTTTGCACCCCGGATGGATCGAGCGGCCGTATGGCGAGAGAAACTTTGACCTTCTGGTCAGCTATTTTTCCGAGACAGCCTATGAGGCGCACGAGCAGAGCGAAGGCGTTCAGGCCGTTCTGGTTCGAGGCGGCAAGTGGGACGGTCTTTACAAGACGCTGACTGCGCTCGAAAATCTGGACTCATATGAGAGGATATGGTTGCCGGACGACGACATCGCCACGGATGCCTGCACCATCAACCGGATGTTCGAGCTTTCCAGGTATTTCGGGCTGTCCGTCTGCCAGCCGTCTCTGACGCGCGACAGCTACTACACCCACATGCTGTTCAACAGATGCCAGAGTTTCCGCGTCCGGTTCACCAACCACGTCGAAATCATGGTCCCATGCCTGGATCGAGCCCTGCTGAAACGCGCTTTGCCGCATTTCCGATCGACCATGAGCGGTTATGGCCTGGATTACATCTGGTGCCGATTTCCCGAAAGCGGTGCCTTCAAATGCGGTATTCTCGACGAAGTATCGATCCACCATACTAGGCCAATCGGCAGTCAGTTGAAAAAGGCGATCGGGTCGACGGGGACCACGAGCCAACTGGAAGAACAGGAGATCAAGAAGGAGTTCGGAATAACCCGGCGGATCGTGCCGCTGGCCTTTGCCGGCCTGACCCTGGAGGGCGAGCCGGTGACTGGCATGACGCGCATGGGCTATCGGATGTATCGTGACTGGACGGCGGACTTGCCGAGTTTCTTCGACAAGCGGTTGGCCAGATCCAAGGCGCTGCAGGTTTTCAAGCGTCAGATCATCAGGAAGATCGATTGGTCCGGCATCACCTGATTCCCGAAAGTTGGAACATTGCGACACTTCCCGCAAGTGGGGTTTCTTGCCCCGCCCGCAACCGGGGTCTATCAAACATCCGAGGTTGCAGTATGGTCTTGGGGTCAAGAGCGCCGGTCGCCAATGATGAATGACACGGATTTGTTTGTATGAATGCTAAGGAAAAGATCTCAGGCCAACTGAACAAGTCGATCCTTTGGCGGCTGCTGCGCGAGAACCTCAGGTCGCAGTGGATCTATTATGCCATCGCCTCGGTCGCGATGGTTCTGGTTGCAGCCACGACCGCCGGCATTGCCTGGATCATGCGGGATGTTGTGGACTCCCTTTTCGAAACGGACAACTCCTCGAAAGTGTTCGGGGTAGCAATTGCCGTTTTCGGCATTTTTTTCGTCAAGGGCGTCGCCACCTATGTTCAGGTCGTCGCCCTGAGTCGGGCCGGCAACCGGATCGTGGCGCACCAGCAGATAAAACTCTATGAAAAACTGCTGCGGCAGGGGGTCTCGTTCTTCAACCTGACGGAAAGCTCGGACCTGCTGATGCGAGTCACTCAGTCTGCGCAGGCCGCGCGCCGGGTGATCGAGGTTATCGTTACCAGCGCGGTGCGCGACACCCTCAGTCTGATCGGTTTGCTGGGGGTGATGTTCTATCAGCAACCGGTTCTTTCGCTTTTCACGCTGGTGATCGGACCCGCCGCCCTGATCGGGGTGCGGCGTCTGGTCAAGAAGGTGCGGGACATCGTCCAGATGGAGATGAGCTCTCTCGCCGAAATCATGAAAGTCATTCAAGAGACGTCGCGCGGAATTCGTGTCGTCAAGGCCTTTGCGCTCGAGGAGCGGATGGCGCAACGCATGTTCAGCGCGGTCAAGCAGGTCGAGAAACGCGCCAATTCGATTGCCCGTCTCGAAGCCGTGACGAGCCCGCTGATGGACGTGCTTGCCGGTTTCGCGGTGGCCTCGGTCATTGCTCTGAGCGCGGCCAAGCTCTTTGGCGCAGAAGGCTCGACCCCAGGAGAGCTGATGTCCTTCGTGACCGCGCTGATGATGGCTTATGAACCCGCCAAGCGGCTGTCGCGCGTGCGCGTGAAGGTCGAGGTGGGTTTGCGGCTCGTGGAGATGATGTTCCACCTTCTGGACCAGCCTGAGACATTGGCCGAAAAGAGCGATCCGCAGGATTTACCCGACGGGCCGGGGAAAATCGCTTTCGACAATGTCACCTTCGGCTATCAGCCCAAAAAGCCGATCCTGTCCCAGTTTTCCCTGACCTTCGAGGCCGGCAAGACGACTGCGCTGGTCGGCCCATCGGGCGGCGGCAAATCGACGATCCTGAATCTTGCTCTGCGCCTGTATGACCCGCAGGCAGGGACGGTTTCGGTGGATGGTCAGGACATCAAGCACGCCTCGTTTGAAACACTGCGCCGGAAGATGTCATTCGTGGGGCAGGACACGTTCCTGTTCTCGGCCTCGATCGCGGACAACATCAGGCTTGGCCGCCAGGACGCCACGGATGAAGAGGTGGAAAAGGCGGCCCGCGATGCCAATGCGTATGATTTCATCATGAAGCTGGGCGAAGGTTTCAATACCCGAGTCGGCGAGAATGGGGCTTTCCTGTCTGGGGGGCAGAAACAGAGAATCGCGATCGCGCGCGCGTTGCTGCGCAATAGCCCGATCCTGCTGCTGGACGAGCCGACAAGCGCGCTGGATTCGCAGTCCGAACATCTGGTTCAGGAGGCGTTGCAACGGCTGACGGCAGGCCGCACCACCGTCATTATTGCTCACCGTCTTTCCACGGTTCTGCACGCGGACCAGATCGTCGTGATCGAGAACGGCAGGGTCGCCGAAAAAGGCAGTGCTGCCGAACTGCTCGACCAGCCCGGCCCGTTCCGCGCCCTGTACGAGCACCAATACAAGGCCGCGTTGGAGCGAGAGTGAGCACCCGGCCATCGGTGGCCGCAGGTTGCGAACATACCGATTCCGGGGAATTGCCGGGCAGGAACGGCCGAAAGCCGGACGCAGGGTGCCCTGTCGATGCCCCGCCGTATGCGTGTGCGCTTGCGGCGATCTACTCCGGCGATTGAAACTGCGACGAATAATAATAGGCGATCGCCTGGGCACGGTTCTTGACCGAGAGCTTCTCGTAGAGGTTCGACAGGTGAAACTTCACCGTGTTGGTGGAGATTCCCAACTCCTTCGACAATTCCCGGTTCGACAGCCCCTTGGACAGGGCCTCGAGGATCGCCTTCTCTTTCTTTGACAGGCTGCTGATAGGATCCCGCTGCAGATCCCGCACGTCGATGAACGGAAACACCATCTTGCCGGCGGCGACATCCACGCAGGTTTCCAGCAGCCCCTCAACCTCGCCCGACCGCGGCACGAAACCCGCCGCACCGGCCTTCATCGCCAGCTTTGGCAGATCGCCCGTCTCGTCGCCATAGATCACCATCTTGGGCGCGCTTTCATGCTCGCGTAGAACTTCGATCAGTTTGGCTCCGCCCAGAACGGGCAGGTTCCAGTCGATCACCCCCACCTGAACCGGGACACGCATCACCAGGCCAAGAAAGCCCTCGGCCGTGGCCGATGTCGCCACCAAAGAGAATCGGGGGTCGCGCTCGAAGATTTCTGACATGGCCGACAGGACCAGCGGATTGCCGTCGGCCAACATGACGGTGATAGGGCTGGATTTGTCGCTAACCATCCATTTTTCCACGTTCGGCACCAAAACCTACCCAAAAGTATGGGCGAGTGCTCGGTATACACCTGTATTCTTACCACTATGGGTGGGCAATCCCCCACCCATTTAGATACCCAAAGGCAGTAGTAACTTCCGTTGCGTCATGCCGCAAGTCCCGGTTTCCTGTTCGCCATCAACACCACCGAGGCCACTTGGCCTTGCCCGAATGATGAGGAAGCCTGAGGATGACGGTCCAGATTTTCCCGCCGCTCGAGATACCCGAAACACTGGCGGCCGGCCCCGGGCCGGGCAACACCGACGCTCGGGTGCTTCAGGCCTTTGCCCGCGCCGGGGTGGCCGACCACATGCAGGCTGACGTTCTGCGTGGGATGGTCGAGTGCAAGCTGATGCTGCGCCAGATCTGGGGCACCACGAACACCTACACTTTCGCGGTTGCCGGCACCGGCTGGAGCGCGCTGGACATGATGTTCTCGGCGGTCATACCGGGTGACAAGGTCGTGGCCTTTGTCAATGGCACCTTCTCGGGCATCGACGCGCTGACCCTTCGCATCAAGGCGGCGACGCCATCCGAACTGGCGGCCAGCCCGCTCGACCCCCAACCCGCCAGCGTCACCGTGGTCGAGGTGCCGCACGGCCAGCCGGTGACCGCCGACGTGATCGAGGCCGCGCTGGCCGAGCACAAGCCGAAATGGGCCTTCATGGCGCATTGGGAAACCGGTTCGGGCCGGATCAACGACATCCGGGGCTTCTCGGATGCCTGCGAGCGCCACGGGGTCATGGGGCTTGTCGATGCCGTTTCCTCCCTCGGCGTCGAGAACTTCGCGATCGATGACTATCCGGGCGTCGCAGGCTGGGCCTCGTGCCCTCAGAAAGGCCTGTGCTGCCTGCCGCTGACCTATGCCCCCGTCAGCTTCACCGACGCCTATATCGCGTCGCTGAAGGCCACCGGCGCATATACCTATGTGCACAACCCGATCTTCGAGGCGCGCCATTGGGGCATCGTCGACGGGCGCGACGTGGAAAAGGGCAGCTATCACCGGACCCATTCGGGCTATGCCGTGGCCGCCTTCCACGAGGCGCTGCGCCTGACGCTGCAGGAAGGGCTCGCACGGCGCTCGGACGCGTATCGGCGGCACGAACAGGTGCTGCGCGATGCGGTCACGGAAATGGGCTGCGAAGTGACCTCGGACATGACCAGCCTCGTCGTGCTGAACCTGCCCTCGGAACTGGCCGGGCGCGAGATGGAACTGGTGCAGAACTGCCGTGCGCGGGGCTTTGGCATCTGGCCCACCCTCTCGGCCCCGGTTCAGGTGCGTATTGGCATCCTCAACCAGTTGGATCGCGAGGCCGTCAGCCGGATCGTGCGCCTGTTTGCCCAAGCCATCTGCGAACTGGGGGGGCATGTCGATCACACCGCGATCGAGGCCCTGCTGGAAAGCCGCTACGGCACCTCGATCGCCGCGTAGAAGGAAACGGATCAGATGGATATTCACGAATATCAGGCCAAGGAAATCCTCTCGAATTTCGGTGTTGACGTTCCGCCGGGGGCGCTTGCCTACAGCCCGGAACAGGCGGCCTATCGCGCCCGCGAACTGGGCGGCGACAAGTGGATCGTCAAGGCCCAGGTCCACGCCGGCGGGCGCGGCAAGGCCGGCGGCGTCAAGCTGTGCCGGACCGAGAACGAAATCCACGAGGCCTGCGAGGACATGTTCGGCCGCAAGCTGGTGACGCACCAGACCGGCCCCGAAGGCAAGGGTATCTACCGCGTCTACGTCGAGGCGGCGGTACCGATCGACCGCGAGATCTACCTGGGCTTCGTCCTCGACCGATCCAGTCAACGGGTGATGATCGTCGCCTCCTCGGAAGGCGGCATGGAGATCGAGGACATCTCGGCGCAGAAGCCCGAAAGCATCGTGCGCTCGACCGTCGAACCGGCGGTGGGCCTGCAGGAATTCCAAGCCCGCGAGATTGCTTTCAAGCTGGGGCTGGACCCTGCTCTGACGCAGCACATGGTGCGCACGCTCAAGGCCTGCTACCGGGCCTTCCGGGAATATGACGCGACCATGGTCGAGATCAATCCGCTGGTGGTGACGGGTGACAACCGGATCCTCGCGCTCGACGCCAAGATGAGCTTTGACGACAATGCCCTGTTCCGTCATCCCCAGATCGCGGAACTGCGGGACAAGTCGCAGGAGGACCCGCGCGAAAGCCGCGCTGCCGATCGCGGCCTGTCCTATGTCGGGCTCGAGGGGAACATCGGCTGCATCGTGAACGGCGCCGGTCTGGCCATGGCCACGATGGACACGATCAAGCTGGCGGGGGGTGAGCCCGCGAACTTCCTGGATATCGGCGGCGGCGCCTCACCCGAGCGCGTGGCCAAGGCCTTCAGGCTGGTTCTGTCCGACAGCAACGTTCAGGCGGTTCTGGTCAACATCTTTGCCGGCATCAACCGCTGCGACTGGGTGGCCGAGGGCGTCGTGCAGGCGCTGCGGGAATTGCAGGTCGACGTGCCGGTGGTGGTGCGCCTGGCTGGAACCAATGTCGAGGAAGGGCAGAAGATCCTTGCCAAGTCCGGCCTGCCGATCATTCGCGCGACGACACTGATGGAAGCTGCAGAACGCGCCGTCGGCGCATGGCGGCACGATCTGACCCAGGGCACCAAGGTGAGGGCTGTCAAATGAGTATTCTTCTTGATCGCGAAACCCGCGTCATCGTTCAGGGCATCACGGGCCGGATGGCCCGGTTTCACACGCGTGAAATGCTGAACTATGGCACCAACGTGGTTGGCGGCGTCGTGCCCGGCAAGGGTGGCGAGATCGTCGAGGGCGTGCCCGTCTTCGACACCGTCAAGCAGGCGGTCGAGGCGACCGGCGCCGATGCCAGCCTCGTTTTCGTGCCGCCCCCGTTTGCCGCGGATTCGATCATGGAGGCCGCAGACGGCGGCATCCGCTACTGCGTCTGCATCACCGACGGGATTCCGGCGCAGGACATGATCCTGGTGAAGCGCTACATGTATCGCTACCCCAAGGACAAGCGCATGGTCCTGACCGGGCCGAACTGCGCAGGCACCATCAGTCCGGGCAAGGCGATCCTCGGGATCATGCCGGGCCACATCTACCTGCCGGGCAATGTCGGCATCGTCGGGCGCTCGGGCACGCTTGGGTACGAGGCTGCCGCGCAGCTGAAGGAACGCGGTATCGGCGTTTCGACCAGCGTCGGCATCGGCGGCGACCCGATCAACGGCTCGTCCTTCCGGGACATTCTGGAGCGTTTCGAAAACGACGACGAGACCCATGTGATCTGCATGATCGGCGAGATCGGCGGCCCGCAGGAGGCCGAGGCGGCCGAATACATCCGCGATCACGTGACCAAGCCGGTCATCGCCTATGTGGCCGGCATGACTGCGCCCAAGGGGCGCACGATGGGCCACGCCGGGGCGATCATCTCGGCCTTCGGGGAAAGCGCCTCGGAAAAGGTCGAGATCCTGAGCGCGGCGGGTGTCACCGTGGCCGAGAACCCGACCGTCATCGGGGAAACCATTGCCAACGTGATGAGGAGGGCTGCGTGATGGCGAAACCTTCGGTTCTGGTCACCCGGCGCTGGCCAAAAGCGGTCGAGGCGCAGTTGCAGGAAAACTATCAAGCGGTGCTGAACACCAATGACGTGCCGCTCTCGCCCGCCGAGTTCCGCGAGGCGCTGCGGAGGTATGACGCGGTGCTGCCGACGGTGACCGACAGGCTGGGCCCCGAGGCGCTGGACGTCTCCGGCGCCCGCACCAAGATCCTGGCCAACTATGGTGTCGGTTACAGCCACATCTGCGAGCCCTCGGCCCGCAGCCTCGGCGTGGCGGTGACCAACACGCCGGACGTGCTGTCGGAATGCACCGCCGACCTGGCGATGACCCTGCTGTTGATGGTCGCGCGCCGCGCCGGAGAGGGCGAGCGCGAGATCCGCTCGGGCAACTGGACGGGCTGGCGGCCGACCCACCTGATCGGCACCAAGGTCAGCGGCAAGGCGCTGGGCATCGTCGGTTTCGGCCGCATCGGGCAGGAAATGGCCCGGCGGGCGCATCACGGGTTCGGCATGAAGATCCTGGTGCACAACCGGAGCCGCGTCGCGCCCGATGTTCTGGCCCGTTGCAATGCCGAGCAGGTGGACAGCATCGACGAGTTGCTGCCGCAATGTGATTTCGTCTCGCTGCACTGCCCCGGCGGGCCAGAGAACCGGCACCTGCTCAACTCGCGGCGGCTGGACCTGATGAAGCCCGACGCCTTTCTGATCAACACCGCGCGCGGCGAGGTGATCGACGAATTCGCGCTCACCCAGTCGCTGATGTTCGAAACCATCGGCGGCGCTGCTCTCGACGTGTTCGACGGCGAGCCTCGGATCAGCCCGGACCTGATGCAATGCGACAACCTCGTGATGCTGCCGCATCTGGGCAGCGCCACCCGCGAGGCCCGCGAGGCGATGGGGTTCCGCGTGCTGGACAACCTGAGCGATTTCTTCTCGGGGCGCGATCCGCGCGACCGGGTGATCTGACGCCACTGGCGACACGGCAGAGACATATCCCGGTGGCGTGGCGCCGGGCAACCAACACACTAGGAGTTTCAAGACATGAGCTTTCATTCATTCGAACAGGCGCCCGCCCGGCTGAACCGCAGCGAACTGGCCGTGCCCGGCAGCCAGCCGCAGATGTTCGAAAAGGCGGCGCAATCCGAGGTCGATGTGATCTTTCTGGACCTCGAGGATGCGGTTGCGCCGGACGAAAAGGAACAGGCGCGCAGGAACATCATAAAGGCCCTGAACGAGATCGACTGGGGCAACAAGACCATGTCGGTGCGCATCAATGGCCTGGATACGCACTATATGTACCGCGACGTGGTCGACGTGGTGGAACAGGCCGGCGAGCGGCTGGACCTCATCATGATCCCCAAGGTCGGCACTGCGGCGGATGTCTATGCCGTCGACATGATGGTGACCCAGATCGAGGACGCCAGGGGTTACAAGAAACGGATCGGTTTCGAGCATATCATCGAGACCGCGCTGGGCATGCAGAACGTGCACGAAATCGCGGCGGCGTCCAAGCGCAACGAAAGCCTGCATTTCGGGGTTGCCGATTATGCCGCCAGCACCCGCGCCCGCACGACTATTATCGGCGGCGTGAATCCCGACTACTCGGTGCTGACCGACCCCTTGGAGGACGGCAGCCGTGATGTTCACTGGGGCGACATGTGGCACTACGCCCTGGCGCGTATGGTCGTCGCGGCCCGCGCCAATGGCCTGCGCCCCATAGACGGCCCCTTCGGCGACTTCCAGGACCCCGAGGGCTATCGTGCGGCGGCCAGGCGGGCGGCGGTTCTGGGCTGCGAAGGAAAATGGGCGATCCACCCCAGCCAGATCGTTCTGGCCAACGAGGTCATGAGCCCGTCCGAGGCCGAAATCACCAAGGCCAACCGCATTCTCGCGGCCATGGCCGAGGCCGAGGCTGCCGGAAAGGGCGCGGTTTCGCTGGACGGGCGTCTGATCGACTATGCCTCGATCCGCCAGGCCGAGGTTCTGGTGGAAAAGGCCCGCCGCATCGCGGCTGAATGAGCCGCTTGACTCAACGGTGCCGCGCCGGCCACGGCGCGGCATCTCTTGCGCGTGCAACCGTTGGAAGCCGCCCGGCCGAAAACACGCGTTGCCGCGAGAAACGCCGGGTTGCGGCGATTTTCCGAAGCTCTCTGGCACAAGTCCCGCCTTGGGAAGCGGCAAGACCGCTGCCATGCTCATTTTACTGAAATGTGAGCGACGAAGCCGTTGACATTCCAGCGCTGGAATCGGGCAGGAAGCACGGCAGAGCAAAATGCTGGAGCCCAATTTGCCCTGATGTTGCGTGACATCGGCAAAAAAGGGGGCTGGAACCTGTAATTTCCGGGGCGGTCGTTTCCTCTGACGCGCGCTGCCCGTGAAAACCGTAATTGCAGGCTGTTCGAATGCCGGCACAGGAAATCGAAGGGATCAATGCAACACATGACATGGTCAAGCTGATCTGACCTCTGGGCGTTTCGTGACAAAAGCCAACCTTCTGAAACAGACTGAACGACTGGAATGGACAAGCTGACACTTCTGATCGGTGGCGTGCTCTTGGCGGGCGGCGTCGCCTTCGTCTACAACCTTGACCGGCAGCCCTCGGGTCATTCGATGGCGGTGCCGGACACCTCGTCGCTGTCACCGGGGGATCCGATCGCCGAGGTGCGCGTGCCGGACGGGTTCAGCCCGCTGGCGGCCACGGGCAAGGCGGCCTTCGACGCCAAATGTGCCGCCTGCCACGGCGCCAATGCGACGGGGCTGGAAGGCTCGGCGCCGCCGCTGGTGCATAAGATCTACGAGCCGAGCCACCATTCCGACCAGGCATTCTTTCTGGCGGTGCAGAACGGCGTGCGGGCGCATCACTGGCGCTTCGGCAACATGCCGCCGGTCGACGGCTTGACCCGTGGGGACGTCAAGGGCATCGTTGCCTATGTCAGGGAATTGCAGCGCGAGAACGGGATCAACTGAACCGTGACAGGTTTTTGGGGCAGGGCAATCGGGTATTGGATGCTGGCGGTGGGGCTGTTCCTCGCCGGGCTTCTGATCGCGCCCGAGCCGGCCCATGCCCATGGCGGCGACGGGGTCGTGCACGCGCCGCAGCAGCTTGATGCGCCCGATCCCGATCACGCCGACAAGGGTCATCCCGGCCATTGCCATGGTGGCGCGTTCTGCAACGCGGTCGCCATGTTCACGGTGACCCCGGCCGCGCCCGAGCCGTTCGCGACCATCGAAACGCAGGCCATCCCCAGGGGGCGGGGCCGGGCGCTGGCCGTCACCAGTTTCGATCCACCACCGCCGCGCGTCCTGTCCTGAGTTCAAGACCTGCCCCCTTTGGGGCGCATTGAAACAGACATACAGGACAAGACGATGAATATTCTGAAACTGACGATGGGCGCCGCGGTGGCGTCCGTGATTGCCGCTGCCGCTCTGGCGCATGGTGGCGCGACGGGCATCGTGAAGGAACGCATGGACGGCATGTCGGCCATGAAGGACAGCATGAAGGTGCTGACGCCGATGATGCAGGGCAAGGTGCCCTATGACGCGGCCACCGTGCGGCGCGAGGCCGAGAAGATCGGCCGCCACGCGGGCGAGTCGCTGACGAAACTGTTCCCCGAGGGCACGGCAGGCAAGCCCTCCGAGGCCAAGCCCGAGATCTGGCAGGACTGGGACACGTTCTCGGATCTGGCCGAACAGCTGCACACCTATGCCGAGGGCTTGGCGCTGGCCGCCGACAACGGGCTGATGATGGCCGGGTCGGGGCAGGGCGCCGGCATGATGGGCGGCGGCTCGATGATGGGGTCCGGCATGATGACGGGCGGCAGCGCCATGATGGGCTCGGGCATGATGGGCGGCATGATGATGGGCGGTGTGCCCGGCCGCGAGGAACTGTCCGAGATGCCCGCCGACGGGGTGTTCATGATGCTCAGCCAGGCCTGCTCGGCCTGCCACACCCGGTTCCGGTCGGAATAGGAGGCGGGCATGAGACGCATTCTCCGACTGGGCCTCGGCGCCGCCGTCACGGCGGCGGCGGGGATGGCGGCGGTGATCGCCTGGCCGATCGGTGTGCCGCTGGATTCGCTGGATCTGAAGGGCGACGTGAACCGGGGCGCCTACCTGGCGCGGGCCAGCGGCTGCATTGCCTGCCACACCGATGCCGCCGGCGGCGGCGCGGCTCTGGCCGGCGGGGTCAAGCTCGAGACGCCCTTCGGGGCGCTCTATTCCCCGAACCTGACCACCGATCCCGAGCACGGCATCGGCGGCTGGACGCTGGAGGACTTCGCCCGCGCCATCCGGCAGGGCGTGTCGCCGGATGGCCAGCCCTATTACCCGGCCTTCACCTATCCGTTCTACGCCAACTTCTCGGACCAGGACATCGCCGACCTCTGGGCCGCGTTCCAGACGGTGCCGCCGGTGGCCGAGCCGTCAAAGCCGCATGAGATGGCCTTTCCCTTCAACCAGCGCTGGGGGCTGAAACTGTGGCGCGCGGCATTCCTGGAGCCGCCCCGCACCGCGCCGGCCGCGGACAATGGCGATCTGTGGAACCGGGGCCGGGAACTGGTCGAGGGCGCGGCCCATTGCGCGGCCTGCCACACGGCGCGCAACCTTGCCGGCGCGCGCAAGTCGGATACCGCGCACTTCAAGGGCAACGACGCGCTGCCCGGCGGCGGCAAGGCCCCGGCGATCGACCACGAGACCCTGCAGGAGAGGGGCTGGACGGTGGACAGCTTGGCCTATGCGCTGCGCACCGGCATAACCCCCGACGGCGACGCCTTTGGCGGCTCGATGGGCGAGGTGGTGGCATTCGGCACCGGCTTCCTGACCGAGGAGGACCGCAGGGCGATGGCCACCTACCTGATGGACGACCATAATGGCGGGTAGAGGCGTGAGGATGTCCGCATGTGACAGGGGGCGGCGATGAGGCTTGACCGCAGGCAATTCATGGCGGGCGCCGCGGCGCTGGCAGTGGCCGGCGGCGCGCTGGTGCTGTCGGGCAACGGCGATACCCCTATGCCGGAGGCGGTGGATACGGCGCGCGGCGCGGCGCTTTATGCCGAGAACTGCGCCTCGTGCCATGGCGCGGATCTCGAGGGCCAGCCCGACTGGCGCAGTCCCGGCCCGGACGGGGTGATGCCCGCGCCGCCGCATGACCGCACCGGCCATACGTGGCACCATGGCGACGGGATGCTGTTCGACTACACCAAGCTGGGCGGGGCCGAGACCCTGAAACGCATGGGCGTGACCGGGGTGAAAAGCGGCATGCCGGGGTTTGGAGACAGCCTGACCGATGCGGAAATCCGGGCTATCCTTGCCTTCATCAAGTCCACCTGGCCCGAGCGCGAGCGGGAGCTTCAGCGGCGACGCACCTTGGCCGAGCAAATGAAAGGAAACTGACGTGAAACCTATTCTTGCCTGCCTTCTGGCGGCGGTGATGTCGCTGGGCGCGATGGCGGCCAGTGCCGAAGAACTGTCCGAGGCCGATGTGAAGCGGCTGGCGCTCGAAGCCATCCTGGAAAACCCCGAGATCGTCATGCAGGCGGTCGAGATCCTGCGCCAGCGCGACCAGCAGGCCAAGGCCGAGGCGGTCAAAACCGTGCTGGAGCAGCAGCGCGACCTGCTGGAGCGCGACCCGAACGCGCCGGTCATCGGCAACCCCGACGGCGATGTGACGGTGGTCGAGTTCTTCGACTACAACTGCCCGTATTGCAAGCGCGCCGCCCCGGTGATCCACGGCGCAATCGAGCAGGACCCCGACCTGCGCGTGGTCTATCGCGAATGGCCCATTCTGGGCGAGGACTCGGTCTTTGCCGCCCGCGCGGCGCTGGCCGCGCGCAAGCAGGGCAAATACGAGGAGTTCCACTGGGCCTTGATGGACCTCAAAGGCCGCGCCAACGAGGCCAGCGTCATGCGGGTGGCGCGCGAGCTGGGCATGGACGAGGCGCAGCTGCGCGCCGACATGCAGGCGCCCGAGGTCGAGACCCATATCCAGATCTCGATGAGCCTGGCCGAGCAGCTGGGATTCAGCGGCACACCGTCCTTCGTGATCGGCGACGCTCTGGCCCCGGGCCTGATCCCCGAGGACGAGCTGAAGCGCCTGATCGGCGTGGCCCGCGAGGCGAAGTGAGGCGATGGGGGCGCCCGCCCGTCAGGCGGTGGTGGCCTCGTAGCCCTCGGCCTTGAGCGCCGCGAGGATGGTGTCGAGCGGTGCGCTGCTTTCGACGCTGACGGTGCGCTTGTCCATGTCGAATTCCAGCCGCGCCGCGGCATCGACGCCGCCAACGGCCTTTTCGATCGCGGCCTTGCAATGGCCGCAGCTCATGTCGGGAACGTTCAGAATCGTCATCGGGGTGATCTCCTCGGGTCTTCGGCGCTGGCTAAAGTATTCCAGCACTGGAAGGTCAAGCGGGAAAACGGCAGCCAGTGCGTTCGGCGTTTCGAGCAAGGTTCTTAGGACTGTTGCATTTTCGACGGCGCGTTCCCTTGACCTTCCACCTACTGGAACCATTATGTCCGGTGCCAGCAGAATATTGATGGTGAAACCATGGCTGAGAATATGACGGCACGCTTTCAGGTAGAAGGCATGAGTTGCGCGTCCTGCGTGGGGCGGGTCGAACGTGCATTGGCGGCTGTGCCGGGGGTCACGTCGGCTTCGGTCAATCTGGCCAGTGAAAGCGCGCAGGTCGCGTTCGAGGCTCCGGCTTCGGTTCCGCAACTGGTCGAAGAGTTGAACGCGGCAGGGTATCCGGCGGTGACCGACGAGATCACGCTGGATGTCGAGGACATGTCCTGCGCCTCATGTGTGGGCCGTGTTGAGCGCGCACTGAAAGCCGGTGAGGGAGTGCTGGACGCATCCGTCAACCTGGCTTCGGAAACGGCGACGGTGTGCTATATGGTCGGCGCGACGACGCCAGAGGCAATCGCGGCGCTTGCCACTTCGGCCGGTTATCCCGCCAAGGTCCGCTCGGCAGAACCAGCGGGACGCGAAGAGCGCAAGGCCGACGAAATCAGGCAACTGGCGCGACGCACCCTGTTGGCTGCGGCCCTTGCCCTGCCGGTTTTCGTTCTGGAAATGGGCAGCCATGTCTTTCCCGGCATGCATCATCTGGTTGCCGGAACGATAGGGTTGCAGAACAGCTATTACCTGCAGTTTCTGTTGACGACGATCGTGTTGTTCGGCCCCGGCCTGCAATTCTACGCCAAGGGCTTCCCAGCTCTGTTCAAGGGCGCGCCTGACATGAACTCGCTGGTCGCGCTGGGCACCTCGGCGGCCTATGGGTTCTCGCTGGTCGCGACCTTTGCCCCCGGCGCATTGCCGGCAGGAACCGCCAATGTCTATTACGAGGCGGCTGCGGTGATCGTGGTGCTGATCCTGCTGGGGCGGCTGCTGGAGGCGCGCGCCAAGGGCCGCACGGGCGAGGCCGTGCGCAAACTGATCGGGTTGCAGGCCAAAACGGCGCGGGTTGAACGGGGCGGAAAGGTCGAGGAACGCCCGATCGAAGAGATCGTGGTGGGCGACGTGATCCATGTCCGTCCGGGCGAGAAGATCCCCGTTGACGGGGTGGTGATCGGCGGCTCTTCCTATGTCGATGAAAGCATGATCACCGGCGAGCCGGTTCCGGTCGAAAAGGCCGAGGGCGCGCAGGTGGTCGGGGGCACCATCAACGGGGCCGGAGCACTGATCTTCCGGGCCCAGAAGGTCGGCGCGGATACGATGCTGGCGCAGATCATCCAGATGGTGGAGCAGGCGCAGAGTGCCAAGCTGCCGATTCAGGGGCTGGTGGACCGGGTCACGCTGTGGTTCGTGCCGGCGGTGATGGCCGTGGCGGTATTGACCGTGTTCGTGTGGCTGCTGGTTGGGCCGGACCCGGCGCTGAGTCTTGCGCTGGTGGCGGGCGTTGCCGTGCTGATCATCGCCTGCCCCTGCGCGATGGGGTTGGCCACGCCAACTTCGATCATGGTGGGCACCGGGCGGGCCGCCGAGATGGGCGTGCTGTTCCGCAAGGGCGACGCGCTGCAGATGCTGCAGGAAACCAAGGTCGTGGCGCTGGACAAGACCGGAACGCTGACCGCCGGGCGACCCGAGTTGACGGACCTGAACGTGGCAGAGGGCTTCGACGAAGCCGAGGTGCTGCGTCTCGTGGCCGCGGTCGAGGCGACCTCGGAGCATCCTATCGCCGTGGCCATCGTGCGGGCGGCTGAGGCGCGCGGCCTGGATCTGCCGCGCGTGGACGATTTCTCTTCGATCACCGGATACGGCGTTCGGGCAGTGGTAGAAGGGCGCGAAGTCCTGGTGGGTGCCGACCGGCTCATGGTACGCGAAGGTGTCGAGTTGGGCTCTCTCTCGGGCCAAAGCGCTGCGCTGGCAGGCGAGGGCAGGACGCCGCTCTATGCCGCGATTGATGGTCAGATCGCCGCAGTGATTGCCGTGGCCGACCCGATCAAGCCGACAACTCCTGCGGCCATCGCAGCACTGCATGGTCTGGGGCTGAAGGTGGTCATGATCACCGGTGACAACCGCGTCACGGCCGAGGCGATCGCAAGGGAACTGGGCATGGACGATGTGCGCGCGGAGGTGCTGCCTGAGGGCAAGGTGGCCGCTCTGGACAATCTGCGTGCTGACGGCAAGCTGGCCTTCGTGGGCGATGGCATCAACGACGCGCCGGCGTTGGCGGCCGCGGATGTCGGCATTGCCATCGGCACCGGAACCGACGTGGCGATCGAGGCGGCGGACGTGGTGCTGATGTCGGGCGACCTGAACGGAGTGGTCAACGCCTTCGACATCAGTCAGCGCACCATGCGCAACATCCGCCAGAACCTGTTCTGGGCCTTCGGTTACAACACCCTGCTGATCCCGGTGGCCGCAGGTGTGCTCTATCCGTTTGGCGGGCCGCTTCTGTCTCCGGTGCTGGCGGCCGGGGCCATGGCGCTGTCGAGCGTCTTTGTCTTGTCGAATGCCCTGCGCCTGCGCTGGATCAAGCCGGTGGCGGGAAGTGCAGGGCAGGCGGCCCCGGCCCGGTCCCCGACCCCGCAGCCCACACCGGCAGAATAGGAAGGAAGAAGCCCATGAATATCGGAGACGTCGCGCGGCGTTCAGGTCTGCCAGCCAAGACCATCCGCTATTACGAGGATATCGGTTTCATCAAGCCCAGGCGTGGTGCGAACGGCTACCGGTATTTCGATGAAAAAGAACTGCACAAGCTGGCCTTCATTGGCCGGGCACGGTCTCTGGGGTTCACGATCGAGGATTGCCGCACTTTGCTGGCGCTGTACGAGGACGAGGACCGTGCCAGCGCGGATGTGAAGCGGGTCGCGAAACAGAACCTGGCTGAAATAGATGCCAAGATCGCGGATCTTCAGGCCATGCGGGCCACTCTGTCGCACCTGATTGCGGAATGTGCCGGCGATCACCGCCCCGACTGTCCGATCCTGGATGATCTGGCCAAATGCTGAATGTGTTCGGGGCGAGGTAGCCAACCAATTCGACGGCCGGATTTATTCGATCAATCTCAGAACACGGCTCCGACAAATGTAACCGCCGCAAGCAAAAGCCCCGAGGACCCGATCGCGATCCCCAAGGGAAACTCGCGTTTCTGAACAACCGAGTCATATCCCGATAGCGGCTGGTGCAGGGTTCGGCGCACAATTGCCATCACCACGAGACCCAACGCCATCGCAGCGGCCAGCACGAAAAGATATGTCGATAGGACGCTCGGCGGTATCATGAGGAAGACCACCGGCAGAATCTTGGCGTCTCCGCCTCCGAGCCATCCGATCGCGAACAATGCAAAGCAAATCGCAAAGCAGATCGAACCAGCGACAAGCCGCAACAGCGCGTCGTTCATGTCCAGATACAGCGGCGAAAGCAAAAAGATCGCGATACCCGCCAGGCTGAAAATATTCGGAATGCGCATCCGCGAGAAATCGGTCCACGCAAGCGCCGCCAAAACCGGGCTGAACATCCACAGCGGCAGCCAGGATTGCCACTCGAGGCCGAACATCATGCGCTGGCCTGGCGAAGTCTTCCCTGCAACGCCTCTCGTTCATCGACCGAGACCAGACGGCGGGCCAGCATGTGGAAGTTTTCGAGCGACGTTTTCGAGTAGATATGCTTCAGGTGCGTCCGCACGGTGGCCCTTCCGATTTCAAGCTCCTCGCAGATTGCCTTCACCGACAATCCACGCGAAACCAACAGGCAAACGCGCCATTCGGAGCGTGTCAGGCCGGCCGGGTTGTCCGGGCCCAGGATCGGGCTGTCAATGACCTGCTTGGCCATCGGCACTACCGTTTGGCGCGACAAAGCCTCGGTAATCAAGCCGGCGCGCCGTTCCCGGAATATCCTGGACAGTTCAGGCGCAATGGTTTCGATACCGGTTTGCCAACCGATGCTGGCCCCTTGCCCGAAGTGCAGTTCGAGGAAATCGATCTCGCTTCCCTGGTTGTCGAGGCAGATGAAAATGACATCGCTGAGGCGCCGATGGGATATCCAGTCCGACACCGGCGAAGCAGGTTCATATCGTCCGTCGCTGTCATGTACGAGGCTGAAAACCGATGCCAGTTTCGGCCGGCTTTCCAAGGCCCCTATCGCGTCTGCCGCGTAGGACTTGGTCAATGGCCTCTTGCGCCGATCCGGTTGCAGGTCTGCGCGAGCCGCAACGCGGCTGGTGGACTTGTTCAGACGAACGCGGCTGATCACGCCGCATTCTGCTTCGAAAGCTTTTACAATGTCTTCAAGAGCGGCTTCGAGAACGATGCCTCCCTGGCTCCATTTGATGAAGCTGATTAACGCCTGAGTATGTTGCGCAGTTGGCAGCCACGCTCCGTTACTCGTAGTCCCCCGTACCATAAAATGCACCCAACAAAGTTACACATACCATCGACACTGTTTTTTTTCTTGGTGCTCGAATGATTCCCTCGACCTGTAGCTTTCCAAACCCGGGTGGAAAATTCACGTTCCTTCGAAATTGGGGGGGGAATTTGTTGCATATTTGCCTGAGATTTCGAAACAAACCTGCCTGTTTGCTCTCCAGTGGGGGCAATGTGAGAACAGTGGACAACGTTGCAGGGGGCTCAAGGCGACGTCAGGACGACGCCAAGGGGCCGGTTTGGCAGGTTCTCGTTGTCAGGGTTCTGCTCCCGGCGTCGGGAAGAATTTTGATGCTGAAATGCCACCGGACGCCTGCTCGATGAGAATCGGCGGGTTGTGCCCCAGCCGGAGGAATGTCATGAGTTTCGAAGTATTCTTTTTCGGGTTGGGCCATGAAAACTAAGGCGGTACTGGTATTCGCAATGTCAATCATTGCCGGGATGGCTTCGGCTGGCGAAGGCGACGGGGCGGGCAACGCGGTCTTTGACGGGGTCTATCTGGGTATCGGCCTCGGTTTGTCCGACGCGGATGGAAACGGCGAGTATCCCATCATCGCGGGCGGAACCACGACGGGTTCTTACGATCCCGGTAGCGGCAGATCCTACAGCGCGTTCGCCGGCTACAATTATCAAAGCGGATCCTTCGTCTATGGCGCCGAGGTTCGCTATTCCAATCTGACAGGGCTGAATGCCAGTGATGGGGGCGCACCGGAAGTGATGGAAATCACGGTGGCTACGGATGTCCGAGGCAAGGTAGGATATGTCACTGGCGATTTCATGGTTTACGGCACCTTGGGCTGGACTTGGGCGTCGCTCCGTGTGCATCCGGGGCTTCAGTTCGGCGGGCGGTCGAACACCGCAGACATCGACGGCGTGAACTACGGGCTTGGCGTCGAATACAGCATCAACGACAATTGGTCGGCCGGAGCGGATCTGACATTTCGCGATCTCAACGGTCGATTTGCCGAAGCAGCCACTGACATGGACGCGGACCTCAACACGCTGACTTTCAGGCTGGGCTACCGCTTTTAGGTCTGGCCACGCGTCTAGGCGACAATCAGCAAACGGTTCAGGTCGATCGTGCTTGGCTGGTCACTGATTGGCTTGTCACTGGTTGGGCGCAGAGCTAATACCGTGAATACCGGGCACGGGCTGTGTTGCGGAACTCCGGGGCGGCACGGTTGCCGACATCGCACTGAGGAGACGTTGTGTCGATCTATCCTTCTCACAAGGCAGTCTTCGTTCATATTCCGAAAACCGGCGGTTCGTCGATCGCGGCGCTTTTGAAGCACGATCGCCTGGTAGACACCAAGCGCAACGCGGTCGATCCTCGCGGAGACGGTCGTGAGACGATGGTCGAACTGGTGGAAGCCTTGGGAAGCGAGGCGGATGATTATTTCAAGTTCGCCTTCGTGCGCAATCCCTGGGATCGCTTCGTGTCTGCGTATCACTACGTGGCGCAAAGACGACCGGAACTGACCGAGGTCACGTCCCACAAGACGTTCGAGGATTTCGTTCCGGCTTTTGCGGCGGATCCC
The DNA here is from genome assembly GCF_001507595.1 of Ruegeria marisrubri. Taxonomy (GTDB): domain Bacteria; phylum Pseudomonadota; class Alphaproteobacteria; order Rhodobacterales; family Rhodobacteraceae; genus Ruegeria; species Ruegeria marisrubri. Next base: position 67,544 of record NZ_LQBQ01000004.1, on the reverse strand, counting down.
GAGCGCTTCCTGAGTATCCGGTATTTCCGCCCTCAATGGTCCTATCTGATTGACGATCAGGGCAATTCGCCCGCCGATTTCGTCGGACGTTTCGAACGTTTCGATGACGACCTGCAGACGATCCTTGCGCGCCTTGGCATTCAGCGATCACTGATGCGTCACAGAAAGAAATCCAAGCGGTCGGATTATCGCGAGTACTATGACGTCTGGAGGCGTGATGCCATCGCCGAAATCTACGCCCGCGACATCGAGATCTACGATTACAAGTTCGATGATGGCCAGAAGCGGGGGAAGTCCTTTTTCCTGAAGTTCCTGCGCAAGGGGGCGTCTTGAGCCTTTTGAGGGGCTGTTACAGGCGAAAACGGGCAAGTTCGACCGTTCAGCCTGATCCTGCGCTGGCTGTGGGCAACTCAGATTTCGATCGCCGGGGTGGTTTGGGGCATGAGCGCCAAGGGAACGAAGAATGTTTTGGGTTGCGGAGATACCGACGAAATGATCGACCTTACTGCCGCACGCCTGTTGCGGACCAGCCGCAATTACAGGATCTATGATCACCCCACCGTCGCGGGGGCGCTTTTGAAGGTGCGCAGTGACGTTCCGGTGCGTCGGCACCTCGTGCCGCGTTACGGCGAGTGGCGCTATGGCAATCTGCGGCAGTGGAACCGAGAGGCGAATGAATACCTTGCCGCCTTGCATCGTGGCTGTCCCGAAGTTGAGCGCCTTGCCCGGTTCATGGGATATGAGCGTACAAACGAAGGCCCGGCAATGGTGGTCGAGAAAATGACCGACCCGGAAGGCAAACTTGCACCTACCGTCAGGGAAGAGCTCGAGGCTTTGCCGAAGGGCGACCCGCGGCGCAGGAAATTGCTGAACGAGCTGATGGAACTGGTCGACGATCTGGAAAGGGGCAGAATTATCGTCGGAGATCTCAGCACCGACAACATCGTGCGCGCCCAGGAGCGCGGTGGCCGGCTCGTGGTCATAGACGGTCTGGGCGAAAGGGTGCTGTTGCCACTTACGGTCTTCAGTCGATATGCGTTCCGAAAATCTCTGGAACGGCGTCGGGCGGGTTTGGCAATCGGATTCGATTGACGTCTGGGCAGGGCGCCTCGTTTCCAATCCGTACCAATTGGCGCAAGGATACTTCTGCTGTATGAACGACCAAGAGCCATCGGAAAAGCAGTTTCGCCGAACCGAAAAGCAATCACCGAATTGTGTAAACAGAGCGTGGCAGGGATCTGTGGATTGCGTGTTAGACTAGTTAGTTGTTTGTTGCTTCAGCTTCAGGTGTAACGGTATGTCGTCGATTGTATGTAACTACCAGCGCAAGGTGACTCTCAGAGAGATCTCGACCGCGCTTGCCGAGGCCGAATGCAGTCATTGCGGTATTTCGGCCGAGGAACTGCTGGAGCGCGGCGAGCGGTTGGAAGTATGCGGTGAAGAGCTTTACTCGGACCTGTCGAGCGGCGAACGTGTGCTTCTGCCAATTCCCCTGTGCCCGTCCTGCCACGCGAAAAATCACCAGGATGCCCGCAGAATGCACAACCCCTGCCAGATCAAGGCGCGCAACAGCCGGGAGTGTCTGGAGTAGATCGACCTGGAGCCTTGGGGCGGCTGGCATATGTACCGCCCAAGTTCCGTTGGCGCGGCCTCTCGCAGCCCCGTTGCACTGGCTTTTTTCCCTTCGATAGGCCCCTTTTTCGTACTTGGAAATCTCCGATGGCAAGCTGGGGTGCGTCGTCAGAGCGCCTTTCTCTGCGTAAGCCCCGGAGCATGTTGTTTCCCCGAAATCGTCCGCGACTTCGAATGTGTCGCGGCAAGAGGGGCTTCGTGCTACCATGGGTTTTGTTTGCGAGTGGCCAACCAGGGATTTCAGACGGTTTTTGCCCGGGTTTGGCGGGAGGTAAGAAAAAATGTCTCGAGCTATTCAATCCGCGGCAATAGGAGTTCCCGCGCTGTTCGCGGTATTCAGCGCTCTGTTCGGAAGCGCGTGGTCTTCCCAACTCTTGTCGGCCAGGACATGGATCTATGTGACGTTGTCTGCCGCCGCGGTGGTCGGTTTCTGGAATCTCGTCAACCGTAAATATTCACCAGAGAACGAGGCTTGGGTCGACATTGGACAGCGGCCGCGGTGGTTTTTCTACGGCCTGGCGGTGCTGGCGTTCGGGCTTCCTCTTGTCGTGACGGTGGTGACGGTCGCTCAGCCTTGGTGGGAGCCGGGTGATCTGTTGCGTGATCCGCTGAACGTTGCCCAGCACAGGATCACGCGAACCGGCAGCGCCGAGGGCTGTTGCGGTTCCGAAGTCGGTGCGGTTTCTCTGTTGGGCAATTTGATCACGACCGGTGCCGCCGCCATGATGGGGTTCGCGGGAATTCAACGCGCGTTGAAAGTCGGCAAGTGGGACGGAGGGGTCATTCTGTTGTTGCTTGGCGCATGCCTTGCCACTGTTTTGGCGCTCGACGATCTGTTCCGCCTGCACGAATCGCATCAACGAAAATTCATTGTCTTCTACATGACGGTGCTTGGTGCCGTCGCGTGTCTGAGCGTGCTGTGGCTCAGCTGGTTCGAAAACGGGTTTCTGTTGGCGACTGCCGGCTTCTTTGCCGCCTCGATCGTCGTTGATACCATATTCGAACACAACTTTGGCGAATACCGCATCGTCATCGAGGATGCCGCCAAGCTTTTCGGTTTTTGCTGTCTGGCCTGTTTTGCGTTGACGGCTGGTCTCAGGCTCTCGGGAAGTGGGAGCACCGGCGACCCCGGCTCGGGCTGACAGGAAACTTGCCGCCTGTTTGAGCAATCATGGGTTTGGGTCGAGATGCCGGTGAACAAATGTTTGAGGGAGAGGTAGTTCTGGCTGTATCGTGCCGCGGACGCCATCCATTGCTTGCATACACATCTCCACGATGCCGTTTCCAGTCTTCGTGCCTTTGTGTCCCGGAAACCTTACGGATCACGCTGATATCTCCACGACCGGCTTGATTTCGGATGGAATTCGCAGTTTTTTACTCCCGGGGGCGCGTAACGTTTTCGTGGAGGCGAAGCTGTTCGGCGAAACGGGTAGGAGGATGGATGAGCCTGAGTTTTTTCGCACGAACCGACAGCAACTCTGCGAACAATCCGGCGTTGAACCTGACGGGCGACCCGGCAATCGAGATAACCTTTCTTGCCCAGACGATATCCGGTGATAGCGGTGATTTGCTGCTCGAGTCTGGCGCAGGCGGCCCGGACCCGGATACGGTCGTCGAGATCGGTGGGCAGACATACAGTTTCTCTCTGACGCTGACGGGCACCATGCCAACCGCGAAAAATGACGGTGCCGGCCAGGTTCCGGATCAGTTCGAGGGTGATCCGGTCTATGTCATCACCGTCCATGACTACCCAAGTGCCGGCGAGACCACCCGGTTGGCGTTTCTGCCATACAGCAACGCGACTCAGGCCGAAATGGACGATTTCGGCAACGGGGCAATCGACGTGCAGGGTCTGAACGCGAACCCGACTTCAGCCACGATCTGTTTTGCCGAGAATACCTGCATTCTGACGCCCAGAGGCGAGGTTCCGGTTCAGGATCTTCGCGTTGGCGATATGGTTCTCGTCGCCGGTGGAGCGCCCGAGCCGATTGTCTGGGTGGGCAAGACGGTGCGGCGGCTGGAGCCCGGTGAACAGGCAGCGAGGCCGATAGAGATCGCTGCGGGCGCTTTCGGCCAAGGTTTGCCGTCGCGGGTTTTGCAAGTCTCGCCTCAGCACAAGATTCTGGTGTCCGGCGCAACTGTCGAGTTGCACTACGGGGTGGCCGAAGCTCTGGCCCCGGCAAGCGGGTTTGTAGGCCTGCCAGGAGTTCGCTATGTGAACGAGGCGACCGAGGTGACCTATTACCATATCCTGCTCAGGCGCCACGAGTTGCTGTTCGCACACGGGATCGCGTCAGAGAGTTTCTATCCCGGCCGCACGTCCCTGACCCTGCTGGATGGCATGCAAAAGCTGCGCCTGACCCTGGCCCTGTCCGGCGCGGGGCTTGCCGCGGGGTATGGCCCAATGGTCCGACCGGCGCTCAGCCGCCGCGAAGCCAGGCAACTCGTCAGCTTGGGGGGCTTCTCGGTCCTGGGGGTCGAAAGCACAAGCATGGATCGCGATCTGGCGACGGCCGTAATCGGCTGAGGGGCTTATTCCTGCCCCTCTTCACGCCTCGCCTTGAGATAGGCTTCCCACAGATCGGGACGGCGGGATTTGGTGATTTCCTCTGACATCCGGTGGCGCCATTCCGCCACGCGTCCGTGATGGCCGGACATCAGTACCTCGGGGATCGGTTTGCCCTTCCATTCCGCGGGGCGGGTGTATTGCGGATGCTCCAGAAGGCCCGAGGAAAAGCTTTCCTCCTCGGCAGAGGCCTGGTTGCCCAGCACGCCGGGGATCAGCCGCACGGTCGCGTCGATCAGCGCCTGCGCCGCGATCTCGCCGCCGGTCAGAACGAAATCGCCCAAGCTGACTTCCTGAATGCCGTAATGTTCCAGCACCCGCTCATCGACGCCTTCGAACCGGCCGCAGAGCAGGGTGATGCCGTCGCAGCGGGCGAAGTTCCGCACCATTGCCTGATCCAGCCTTCGCCCGCGTGGGCTGAGATAGACCAGTGGCCAGTTGGCGCTGCGAACGCCCTCCATCGCGTGTTCGATCGCAGACCCCAGCACATCGGCGCGCAGCACCATGCCGGCGCCACCGCCCGCAGGTGTGTCATCCACGTTGCGGTGCTTGCCAATCCCGAACTGACGCAGGTCGATGGTTTCCAGTTGCCACAGCCCGTCCTGCAGGGCCTTGCCGGTCAGACTTTCGCCCAGCACGCCCGGAAAGGCCGAGGGGAAAAGCGTGATGATCTTGGCCTTCCAGACCCCGTGCAGATCGGGCGCGGGCGTCATAAGTTCGCGCGGTTTCAGCGTCGGGCGGATGGCCTTGCGGCCGTGAGAGCGGGATGGCGTGTCTGACATGGTTCAGAACAACCCTTCGGGTGGATCGGCAATGATCCGGCCCTGCGCCAGATCGACGGTCGGCACCGCCGCCAGGGTGAACGGCAGCAGCACGGTGGATTTCAGGCCCGGCCCGTGGATTTCCAGCAGGTCCGACGCGCCGTGGTTCTGCACCGACTTGACCCGCCCAAGCAGCTTGCCGCCGGTGTCATAGACCTCGAGCCCGATCAGGTCGGCGTGGTAGAATTCGTCATCCGGCAGCGACGGCAACTGGTCTCGGCGGGCAAACAGGCGCATCCCCTTGATGGCGTCGGCCTGTTCCTTGGTTTCGATCCCGCCCAGCCGTGCGGCAAACCCGTTCTTGATCGGGCGCGTTATCACCAGCGGATAGCGCTCGGTCCCGGTTTCGTCGGTCAGGGGGGAATAGGTTTCGATGTCTTCCGGCACGGCGCAAAAGCTTTTCAGTCGCACCTCGCCGCGCACACCGAACGAGCCGCCAACGGCGCCGACACAGACAAGATCTTTTTCTCGCTTTTCGGTCATCGGGTCTCAATCGGAAGTTCGGGAAGCCGCGCTTCCCAGCCTACGCGTTCCAGTTCCGGAATGTCTGATACTTCTTCCGGCCAGCCAAGGCAAAAATAGCCGATCAGCCGCCAGTCATCGGGCACCTCCAGGTCGCGGGCCAGTTGCTCGGGATCAAGGATCGACACCCAGCCAAGGCCCAGCCCCTCGGCCCGCAGGGCGAGCCAGAACAGGGTGATGGCGGTGACAACCGAGTATCGGCGCATCTCGGGCATCGTGGCAGCGCCCAGTCCGCGGCCCTTGCCAGTGGTGTCGTCGCAGAAAACGGCCAGTTGCACCGGGGCTTCCTGCATGCCCGACAGCTTGAGCCTGCTGTAAAGCTGCGCCTGTTCGCCGGAATACCCGGCCAGCGCCTGCGCATTGGCTGTCTGGAAATTCTTCAGGGCGGCGTCGCGGGCCGTCTTGCTTTCGACGCGGATCACGCGCCAGGGTTCGCTCAGCCCCACCGAAGGGGCCAGTCGAAAGGAGTCGAGACAGCGCGCCAGCACTGTCTCGTCCACCGGATCGGTGCGGAACCGACGCACGTCGCGCCGGAGCCGCAGCAGCAGGTTGAACTGCGCGCGGAACTCGTCGCTGAAGGTCTGATCCCGCACGCCAGCCCTGCTTATTCTTCGGCAGCGGCTTCTTCTGCCGGAGCAGCAGCGGCTTCGGCTGCTTCAGCGGCCTTGGCTGCCTTCTCTTCGGCGCGCTCCTGGGCTTTCTTGCCCGGGGTGCCTTTCTTGGGGTTGTTGCGCTCGGCCTTTTCCTTGACGCCGGCAGCTTCCAGCATGCGGGCGATCCGGTCGGTCGGCTGCGCGCCCTGGTCCAGCCAGTACTGGATGCGCTCCATGTTCATCTTCACGCGCTCTTCGCTGTCTTTCGGCAGCAGCGGGTTGTAGGTGCCCAGCTTCTCGATGAAGCGGCCGTCACGCGGCATGCGGCTGTCCGCAGCAACGATGCGGTAGAAGGGGCGTTTTTTCGAGCCGCCACGGGCCAGACGGATTTTCATTGCCATGGTGTTTCTCCTTTGATGGCGTTGACCGGTCGAGTTTCTTGCCTCTGTCCGGTTATTCCTGGTGCTTCTTGTGGTGTCGGATGACTTCCTGAATGATGAAGTTCAGGAAAGCCTTGGCGAAATCGGGGTCCAGGTCGGCCTTTTCCGCCAGGTCTTCGAGCCGTGCGATCTGCTGCGCCTCGCGCGCGGGATCGGACGGGGGAAGGTCGTGTTCTGCCTTGAGCCTGCCGACGGCCTGCGTGTGCTTGAACCGCTCGCCCAAGGTATAGACAAGGATGGCATCCAGACGGTCGATGCTTTCCCTGTGTTCTTTCAGCAATTCGGCGGCGCGGGTGGTGGCGTCAGTCAATGGCCCATCCTTTCGGTTTGAAGAGTGGGTCGGCATAGTGGCTGATTTCCATCTCGATGCCGTGCGCCAGCTGGGTGCCGGCCAGTTGGTCCGGCGCCGGGTGGCGATAGACCGCATCGCTGCCGTCGATGGTGGGCGCGTTCGGATCCTTCTTTGCGCCCAGCCGCTCGGCCAGGCGGATCGAATCTAGATTCTTGGGGTCGATATAGCTGACCGCGCCGTCCCAGCCGAGTTCACCATAGAAATAGGCGCGCGCGGCGTGGGTCGCCTCCAGCGCGTAGCCTTTTCCGGCCGCGTCGGGCCAGATCACCCAGGCGATCTCGGCCTCGGGCCAGCCCGCCGGTTTCCAGCCCCCGGCCATGCCATAGGTTTCATCGGTGGTCTTGTCGTGGATCATCCACATGCCATAGCCACGGATCTGCCAGTGGCCGATCTCGGCGGCGTAGAGCATCCACGATTCATAGGTGTTCAGCGGCCCGCCCATGAAACGCGCGCGGTAGCTGGTGAAGGTCGCCTTGAAATTCGGGTAATCCTCGGGCTCGGGGCCACGCAGGACCAGCCGCCTGGTTTCGAGGACGGGGATCGAGGTGATGCTCATGCGTAGGCCTCCATCCCGCCGTTGACCAGTTCCCCCGGTGCCGGGTGGCGCCAGACATGCATGGTGCCGAACTCGGGGTGATCGTAGGTATGATCGAACGCCGCGCCCAGACGCCTTGCCACGGCCTGACTGGCGGTGTTGGCCGGGTCGATCAGCGAGATCGCGGTCTCCCAGCCCAGCACGTCATAGGCATAGGCCCGCGCCGACAGGGCTGCCTCGGTCGCATATCCCTTGCCGGTGGCGTCGTTCATCAGGGTCCAGCCGATCTCGGGCTCGGGCCAGCCGTGCGGGAACCACAGGCCGACATGGCCGACATAAGCGCCGGTGGCCTTTTCCTCGACTCCCCAGAAGCCGTAGCCGCGCAAGGCCCAATGCCCCAGCAGCATGGCCAGCGAGCGCCAGGTCTCGTCCGGGCGCTTGGGTCCGCCGACGAAGCGCGAGGCGTCGGAGGCAAAGAACGCGGCCTCGGCTTCGAAATCCGCCTCGCGGGGTGCGCGCAGGATCAGCCGTTCGGTCTCGACCGTGGGGATATGAAGCGAAAAGCCGGTCACTTCTTCTTTCCGAACCCGCTCAGGCCGGGGGGCAGGGCCATGCCGCCGCCCATGCCGGGCATGCCGCCGGGCATCTTGCCGCCCATCGCCTTGGCCGCGGCTTCCAGTGCCTTGGGATCCATGCCCGCGGCCATTTCTTCGGGCGAGGGGCCGCCCTTGCCGAACATGCCCTTCATGGCCTGTTTCAGCATCTTGCCTTTGCCCATCTTGCCCATCTTCTTCATCATGTCCGACATCTGCCGGTGCATCTTGAGCAGCTTGTTGAGGTCGGAGACCTGCATCCCCGAACCGGCCGCGATGCGTTTCTTGCGGCTGGCCTGAAGGATCTGCGGGTTGGCGCGTTCCTTCTTGGTCATCGACTGGATCATGGCGATCTGCTGGCGCAGGATCCTGTCGTCGAGACCGGCCTGATCCATCTGCTTGGCCAGCTTGCCCATGCCCGGCATCATGCCCATCATGCCCTGCATGCCGCCCATCTGGAGCATCTGTTCCAGCTGCATCTTCAGGTCGTTCATGTTGAACTGACCCTTGACCATGCGCTTCATCATGCGCTCGGCCTGCTCGGCCTCGATGGTTTCCTGTGCCTTCTCGACCAGGGCCACGATGTCGCCCATGCCCAGGATCCGGCCGGCGATACGCTCGGGTTCGAAGGTCTCCAGGGCGTCCATCTTTTCGCCCAGACCGACGAAACGGATGGGCTTGCCGGTGACAGCGCGCATCGACAGCGCCGCACCGCCGCGCCCGTCGCCGTCCATCCGGGTCAGGACCACGCCCGAGATGCCGACCTTGGCGTCGAACTCCTCGGCCACCTCGACGGCGACCTGACCGGTCAGGCCGTCAACCACCAGCAGGGTCTCGCGCGGGTCCACCACGTTGCGAACCTGCTCGACCTCGTCCATCAGGACTTCGTCGATATGCAGACGGCCCGCGGTGTCGAGCATGTAGACGTCATAGCCACCCAGCAGCGCCTGCTGCTTGGCGCGCTTGGCGATGTCCACCGGTTTCTGGCCCGGCACGATCGGCAGGGTATCGACGCCAATTTGGGTGCCCAGAACCGCCAGTTGGTCCATCGCCGCCGGGCGGTAGACGTCCAGCGAGGCCATCAAGACCTTCTTGCCCTCTTTCTCTTTCAGGCGTTTCGCCAGCTTGCCGGTGGTGGTGGTTTTCCCTGAGCCCTGCAGACCGACCATCAGGATCGGGGCGGGCGGGTTGTCGATCTTCAGCTTGCCGGGGTCTTCCTCGCCGCGCAGCACGTCGACCAGCGCGTCATGCACGATCTTGACGACCTGCTGACCCGGCGTGACCGACTTGGTCACGGCCTGACCGGTGGCCTGTTCCTGCACTTTCTTGACGAACTCGCGGGCGACGGGCAGCGAGACGTCGGCCTCGAGCAGCGCCACGCGCACCTCGCGCAGGGCGGTCTTGACGTCTTCCTCGGACAGGGCGCCCTGTTTGGTCAGCCGGTCAAAGACGCCGGAGAGGCGTTCGGATAGATTTTCAAACATGCCTTCGGCCTCCTTCGCCGGTTGTCTGTTGGCGCCCCATATCTAGGGACGAATGGGTCAATGCACAAACGCCCCCACGGGCGCAACGCGCTGGTGGGGGGCGATCCCTGAACGGCTCAAGGGACCGGAAGGTTTGACGCTTCCGGGTGTTGGCGCTGCAGATAGGCGCAAATCCCGCCCGAGTCAACATGCCGGCGCGGGTTGCATCGCGCCCGGGTTTCGGCGAAGAGGCCCGGAACGCTCAGGAGGATTTCATGGACGCATCTTCTGCATATCAGGACAGCCTGCCGCTGAGTTCCGACGCGCTGCTTGCGCGGCTTTCCGAGTGGGGCCTGTCATATCGCCTGCACGAGCATGTCCCCCTGCGGACGGTCGAGGAGTCGAAGGCGGTCGAGGACCAGTTCATGGTGCCCGGCGAGAACGCCTTGCGGGTCAAGAACCTGTACCTGCGGGACAAGAAGAAGCGGAATTACCTGGTGACGCTGGAACAGAGCCGCGAGATAGACCTCAAGGCATTGGGGGCCGAGCTGGGCGTGGGCAACCTGTCCTTCGGCTCGGCGGATCGGTTGATGCAGAACCTCGGGATCCGGCCCGGCGCCGTCAGTCCGCTGGCGATGATCAACGGCGTCGGCAACGACGTCCGGTTCTTCATGGATGCGGCTGCCCAGCAGGTCGACGTGATCTACATGCACCCTTTGGTCAATGACCGGACCGTGGCCATGTCGCGCGAGGATGTTTTCGCGTTCTTCGACAGGATCGGCTGCGAGGTAAATTGGCTGCCATGAAGGAACGCGCCTTGCGGCGCGTGCCTCCGGCGGGAGTATTTGTGAAAAGATGAAGAGCGGGCACCATGATGGCGCCCGGTCGCTTTTCAAAGGTCAGGCGGCCAGTTGTGCCACTGCGTCGCGCGCCTTCTGGAGCGTGGCTTCCGGATCGAGCGCCATCCGGTCGGCGGCGATCACCTCGACGTCGTGGATGCCGATGAAGCCCAGAACGTGGCGGGCATAGCCGGTGGCGAAGTCGATCTCCGAATCGACCGCCGTGCCGCCCGAGGCGATGGCGAGGATGGCGCGTTTTCCTTCGAGCAGGCCTTTGGGGCCGTTTTCGGTATAGGCAAAGGTGACACCGGCGCGTGCGACCAGGTCGATCCAGGCCTTGAAGGCCGCCGGCACCGAGAAGTTGTAGATCGGCAGGCCGATGACGATGGTGTCTGCGTCCTGCAGTTCGGCAACCAGTTCGTCCGACAGGGCCAGCAGATCGAGCTGCGCCGAGTCGCGCTGATCGGCCGGGGTGAAGTTCGCGTTGATCCAGTCTTCGGTCAGCAGCGGCAGCGGCGTCGCCAGATCACGACGGATGATGCGCTGGGCGTCCAGATGCTGGACGATTTTCTCGGATAGTTCGCGGGTCGCCGATCCGACGCGGCGGGCGGAGGCGTCGATGTGAAGGATGGTTTTGGACATTTCCGGTTTCCTTTTCAGGCAGTGAGGAACTTTCGATGCCACCAATATGTTCATTGCCTCAGCGAACAAAACATGGAAAAAATAACATCAACTGTTGGAATTTGCACATTAGGAAAGGCGCTCCATGAACAACTGGGACGAGGTGCGAACCGCTTATCAGGTTGCCCGAATGGGGACGGTCAGCGGTGCCGCCGAGGTGCTGGGGGTGCATCATGCGACGGTCATCCGCCACATCGACGCGATCGAGGCCCGGCTGGGCGTAAAGCTGTTCCAGCGTCATGCCCGCGGCTACACGCCGACCGAGGCGGGCGAGGATCTGATGCGCGTGGCGCAGGCGACCGAGGACCAGTTCAACCAACTGGTCGGCCGCATGAAGGGGCGTGGAGACGATGTGTCGGGGGAGCTGGTGGTGACGTCCCTGTCGTCGCTGGGGCCGCTGGTGGTTCCGGTTCTGGGAGAGTTCCAGCGGATGCATCCGGGGCTGATCGTGCGTTACCTGACCGGAGAGCGCCTGTTCCGCCTGGAATATGGCGAGGCGCATGTGGCGATCCGGGCGGGGTCGGTGCCGGACCAGCCCGACAACGTGGTCCAGCCGCTTCTGACGCAGGAGATCGGGCTGTATGCCAGCAAGGCCTATGTTGACAGGCACGGGTTGCCCCGAGGTGTCGATGACTTCCCGAAGCATTTCTTCGTGGGTGGTGACGACGAAAACAGCCGCGCACCTTTTCTGCGCTGGCTGCGCGCTACGGCGCCCGCCGAGGCGATCACCTTCCGCTGCACGGATTCCTTCCCGATGCGCGAGGCGGTTCTGGCGGGCGCGGGGATAGGTTTCATGGCCCGCTGGGATGCGGTGCGGCAACCGGATCTGATCGAGGTGATGGAGCCGTTGCCGGAATGGGCCGGCAAACTGTGGCTGGTGACCCATGTCGATCTGCACCGGACCACCAAGGTGCAGGCTTTCCTGAAATTCCTCAAGGAACAGGCAAAAACGTGGCAGCCCTGAGTTTCGAAGCCCGCGGCCATCTGGCCATGCTCGCCTTTTCCGCGCTGGTGGCGGGCAGTTTCTCGCTGGGCTCGCTCATCGCGAACGAAATCGCACCTGCGGCCCTGAACGCGGCCCGGTTTGCCATTGCGTCGGTCGTGATTGGGGCGGTCTCAGCCGCCACGACGGGCTTTCCGCGCAGCGCCGCAGACGCGCCGTGGCGCTATTTCGTCCTCGGCGGGCTGTTCGCGACCTATTTCGTTCTGATGTTCGAGGGGCTCAAGACCGCGCCGCCGGTGAGTGCGGCTGCGGTTTTCACCCTGACGCCCGTCATGTCAGCATTCGCTGGATGGGTGCTGCTGAGGCAGGTCACGACGCCCAGGATGGCTCTGGCATTGGTCGTCGGGGCGATCGGGGCGCTGTGGGTCATCTTTCGCGCCGACTGGGAGGCATTCCGCGCCTTTGAGATCGGGCGGGGCGAAATCATCTATCTCTGGGGCTGCGCGGCCCATGCGGTCTATACTCCGATGGTGCGGAAACTGAACCGGGGTGAGCCGGCGGTCGTTTTCACTTTTGGAATGCTGGTCGCAGGGGGGGTGATTCTGACGCTCTATGGGTGGTCGGATATCAGGGCCACAGACTGGATGAACCTGCCTGCGATCGTCTGGGTCGGGCTGTTCTACGTCGCGATCTGCGCCAGCGCGGCCACCTTCGTTCTGCTGCAATTCGCGACACTGTATCTGCCCTCGGCCAAGGTCATGGCCTATACCTACCTGACCCCAAGCTGGGTGATCCTGTGGGAAATCGCACTCGGCAACGGCGCGCCCACGGGCTTGGTCCTGATCGGCATCGCCCTGACTGGCGTGGCGCTCGCGATGCTGCTCAAACGAGACGGGCCGCCGGGAGCCTTGGAGCAGGAAAGTTGACGTCGATCAAGACTTTGGCGCTTCGGTCGGGTATCATTGTGGAAAATCACCAAGGAGGGCGCTGATGTTCAATCACATCATGATACCGGTAGACCTGCATATGCCGCCCGAAGTGTCCAAGGCCATGGATGTGGCGGCCGAGATGGCGAAATTCATGGGCGCGCGGATAACCATCGTCAGTGTTACCGGGACGGGCATGACAGATGCTCCGCACACGCCGGAGACGATCAAAGAGGCATTGGCCACGGTGTCCGAAGCGTTGCATGAAAAAAGCGGGGCCGCGGTCGAGATACACAATATCACGTCGCACGACATTCCCGTCGAGGTGGACTCGGACCTTGTGCGCGCTGCCGAAGAGATCGATGCGGATCTGATCATCATCGGAACCCATGCGCCGCGCATTACGGACTATGTGATGTCCAGCCATGCCGGCTATCTGGCCAAGCACGCGACCGTTTCGGTTTTCGTCGTGCGCTAGGGGCGGGGTCAGCTTTTGCCGCCGGGCAGCTCGGTTTCCAGAAACCGCTCGAACGCATCCAGGTTCACCGGCTCGAACTGGCCAAAGCCCTGCATCCACACCGAGGCGGCCCGCATTGCGTCTGGCTCCAGCTTGCACCATTTGACCCGTCCCCGTTTCTCTTGGCTGATCAGGCCGGCGCGGGTGAGAATGGTCAGGTGTTTCGAAATCGCCGCCAGCGACATTTCGAAGGGCTCGGCCACATCCGTGACCGCCATGTCATCCTCGAGCAGCATCGCCAGGATGGCGCGCCGGGTCGGGTCGGCCAGGGCGGCAAAGATGGTGTCGAGATCTTCGGACATGCTTTGGCAGAACCACATGGCGCGCATATCGTCAACCATTTGGTTGAATATGCTGAATCCGCGACTTTCGCGCTAACAGGCGTTTGGACGCAAGGTCGCACATACCTCGGGGTTGGGGAGTTTCGCATAAAAACAATGGTTTAATCGTTTTCTGCAAAGCCAAACTGCGTCGTTGACTCTGAGCCCTCTCCGCCTTAGCACCATGCCCAAGAAAGCGTGAGGACGACGTCGTTGACGGATGAGGACCAAAAGCAGCGCCTGTCGCAGCTTGAGGCGAAGATCGAGGCGGCGAAAAAGGCGAACCAGCCCAAGGCCCGCGCGGACGCTGACATATCCGGGGGCGAACTGGCCTGGCGGATGGTCATCGAGATGGTGTCCGGTCTGGGGATCGGATTTGGCATCGGATACGGGCTGGACAGCCTGTTCGGGACGATCCCGATCTTTCTGGTGCTGTTCACATTGCTGGGCCTTGCCGCCGGGGTGAAAGTCATGCTCCGCAGCGCGCAAGAGGTCCAAGAGAAACAAAAGGCGGCCGAGGCATCGGCCGAAAAGGACGAGAGGGACTGAACGTGGCAAGCGAGACCACCGCAGCACACGGCGCCGAAGGCGCGGAACATGCAGCAGAAGGCGGCAGCCTGGTGTTCCACCCGATGGACCAGTTCATCGTCAAGCCGCTCTTCGGCGGTGACACGATTGCCTGGTACACGCCCACAAACGTGACCCTGTGGATGGCGCTGGCCATTCTGGCGATCATCGGCCTGCTGGTGCTGAGCACCTCGAAGCGCGCCATCGTCCCGACCCGCATGCAGTCCATCGCGGAACTGGCCTATGGCTTCATCTACAAGATGCTCGAGGACATCTGCGGCAAGGAAGGCGTCAAGTACTTCCCCTATGTCATGACGCTGTTCATGTTCATCGTCACCGCGAACTTCCTGGGTCTGCTGCCCATGTCGTTCACCACCACCTCGCATTTCGCCGTGACCGTGGTGCTTGCTCTGGCGGTGTTCCTGACCGTGACCGTTCTGGGCTTCGTCAAGAACGGCGCCGGTTTCCTGAGCCTGTTCTGGGTGTCGAGCGCGCCGCTGGCGCTCCGCCCGATCCTGGCGATCATCGAACTGATCTCGTATTTCGTTCGTCCGGTCAGCCACTCCATTCGTCTTGCCGGCAACGTCATGGCAGGCCACGCGGTGATCAAGGTGTTCGCAGGCTTTGCAGCCGTCGCCGCGATCTCGCCCGTGTCGGTCCTGGCGATCACCGCAATGTATGGCCTCGAGGTCCTGGTGGCCTTCATCCAGGCCTACGTTTTCACCATTCTGACCTGTGTCTATCTCAAGGACGCTCTGCATCCGCATCACTGATCGGGACCTGATCCCGGCACAGGAACGATAACCCTACATCGAAACTTCCAAATCGTAAGGAGACATCATCATGGAAGGCGATCTCGCACACATCGGCGCAGGCCTGGCAGCAATCGGTTCGGGCGCAGCCGCAATCGGGGTGGGCAACGTGGCAGGCAACTTCCTGGCCGGCGCCCTGCGCAACCCCTCGGCCGCCGCTTCGCAGACCGCAACCCTGTTCATCGGTATCGCATTCGCAGAAGCCCTGGGGATCTTCGCATTCCTCGTGTCGCTGCTGCTGATGTTCGCCGTCTAACCTGCGGAACCTGATCCTTACGCGCGGGTGGGCCCAGGCCATAGCGGCCCGCCCGTTGTAAAGACAAAGTTCCGACGGAGGACATCATGGCGACTGAAACAACCGGAGCAGTAGGAACCTGCGTCGACTCTCATGGCTCTGCCATCGGGATGCCGCAGCTTTGCTTCGACTGGTTCCCGAACCAGATCTTCTGGCTCGTCGTTACGCTGGTCGTCGTCTTTCTGGTCCTGTCCCGCGTGGCTCTGCCCCGTATCGCGGCGATCCTGGCCGAGCGGAAGGGGACCATCACCAACGACCTCGCTGCGGCCGAAGACCTGAAGGCCAAGGCGGTCGAGGCCGAAGAGGCCTACAACAAGGCGCTGGCGGATGCCCGTGCCGAAGCGCAGCGCATCGCTTCCGAGGCCCGTGCCGAGATCCAGGCAGATCTGGACGACGCCATCGCCAAGGCGGATGCGGAAATCGCTGCCAAGGCGGCCGAGTCGGAAAAGGCGATTGCCGAGATCCGCGCCGGTGCGCTGGAAAGCATTAAACTGGTTGCCAAGGACACGGCGACCGAACTCGTCACCGCTCTGGGTGGTAAGGCCGATGCCGACGCCATCGCGGGTGCGGTCGATGCCCGGATGAAAGGATAAGAGACATGCGCAACATTCTCGCCCTTATCCTGACCGCAGGTGCCGCCAGCCCGGCTTTTGCCGCAAGCGGCCCGTTCTTCTCGCTGGGCAACACCGACTTCGTGGTGACCATCGCGTTCATCGTGTTCGTTGCCGTGCTGTTCTACTTCAAGGTGCCCGGCATGATCGGTGGCGCGCTGGACAATCGCGCCCAAGGGATTCAGGCCGAACTCGACGAAGCCCGGGAACTGCGCGAAGAAGCGCAGACCCTTCTGGCGTCCTACGAGCGCAAGCAGCGTGAAGTGCAGGCTCAGGCTGATGCCATCGTCGCAGCCGCCAAGGAAGACGCCGTTCTGGCCGCTGAACAGGCCAAGAAGGATCTGGAAACCTCGATCGCGCGCCGTCTGGCCGCCGCGCAGGACCAGATCGCCTCGGCCGAGGCTTCGGCGATCAAGGAAGTGCGTGATCAGGCGATTGCGGTTGCCGTCGCGGCAGCAGGCGAAATTCTGGCCAAGCAGATGACTGCCGCCCAGGCCAACAAACTGATCGACGCGGCCATTGCTGACGTGGACGCCAAACTGCACTAAGCGGTTTCGACGCGATCAAGACAAGCCCGGCCCATGAGGCCGGGCTTTTTTCGTCGGATTCCAAAGGTTCAGGACTGGCGCCGGGTTTTTCACCCGCGCCGAGTTTCGTGCTGTAGCCTCTGGCGTGCGATGGCTTCGTTCTGCTCGGCCTTCTGGTGGTCGGCCAGGCATTGCTCGACATAGTTCAGATGCGCCTCGACCGCCGCACGAGAGCCTGCCGGGTCGCGGGCCTGAAGTGCCTGGTTGATCGCGCGGTGCTGGTTCAGGATCGCCTCGCGGGTGGTTCGCTGGTGGAACATGATTTTTCGATTGTAGAAAACGCCCTGCCGCAGCAGATCGAACATCGACCGCATCATGTGCAGCATGACGACATTGTGGCTCGCCTCGATGATCGCCATGTGGAACTGCGCATCCAGTTGGGCCTCGTCGTCGGCGGCACGTTTGGCGTGGGCGGCTTCCATCTTGTCAAAGATCTTCTGGATCACCTTCAGATCGCTCTGCGACCCCAGCCGCGCCGCCCGTTCGGCCGCCAGCCCCTCCATGTCCCGGCGGAACGAGAGATAGTCGAAAACGGCCTCGTCATGAGTTCCGAACAGGCGGATCAGGGCCGGCGAAAAGGCCGAGCCCAGAACCTCGGCCACGTAAATCCCCGACCCGGCCTTCGCAGTCAGCAACCCTTGCTCCTGCAACTCGGCGATGGCATCACGCAGCGAAGGCCGTGAAACGCCCAAACGCTCGGCAAGTTCGCGTTCGGAGGGCAACCGTTCTCCGGGCCTCAGGATTCCCCGCAAAATGAGCAGTTCGATCTGGCGAACGACTGCGGTCGACAGCTTTTCGGATTGGACTTTCTGGAAAGGCATCTCGCGCTCGTTAGAATTGGTCAAAACAGATGACCACACAAAAGGGTGTTCTTCAAGATTTGCGCCTGCGTCATCACGCGTTTTCAGAACGGCAGGACACACATTCCGGAGCGCATGGCGGGGTCGGAAACGAATCGTTAACGTTGGCTGCGGATTGTGACGGCATGAAGTGGATCCTTTCGTTTCTCCTCCTGATGTCCTGCGCGCAGGCAACCCCCCATTTCGCAGGCGTTCCCGCCACCCGGGTCGAGGTTGACGGCAGCATTTTCGACGTTCGCGTACGGGGCAATCTTGCCGAAGCTGTTCGCGTCAACCGGCAGTATGCGCCACGGCTGGGGCCGATCCGGGACAGGGCAGAGATTGCCATGGCGCAAGCGTCCGGATGCCCCGTGATGGAGGTTATGGGGGATGCCGCCGTGACGACGGGCGTCCTGGGCTGCGACCAGGCCGAAGGCCGCCGATTGCTGCAAACGGTTCGTTCTACCCCGAATTACGAATGCTTCGACTATTGGGGCGGCGACGGTTATGACGAGTTCCAGTGCTACCCGTATTGATCGCCCCCCCCAGTGACCCTGAGATGGGCAAGATATTGTGGATAACTTGGGCGCGCAGGCTATATCCTGCGCATCAACATTGACTCATCGCCCTTCCAGCGCGCAGACTCGGACTCCACGGGAATCATGGATGACGACCCTTGCGTTTCAACAGGCTCAGACTTACCGGCTTCAAAAGCTTCGTTGACCCGACTGATCTGATCATCGCGGAGGGGCTGACGGGTGTGGTCGGTCCGAATGGCTGTGGCAAGTCGAACCTGTTGGAGGCGCTGCGCTGGGTCATGGGCGAAAACCGTCCCAAGGCCATGCGCGGCGGCGGGATGGAGGACGTGATCTTTGCCGGGGCTGCCACGCGCCCCGCCCGAAACTTCGCCGAAGTGTCCCTGATCATCGACAATTCCGAACGGCTGGCGCCCTCGGGATTCAATGACAGCGATCAGCTGGAAATCGTCCGTCGCATCACCCGCGACGTGGGCAGCGCCTACAAGGCCAATGGCAAGGACGTGCGGGCGCGGGATATCCAGATGCTGTTCGCCGACGCCTCGACCGGTGCCCATTCACCGGCGCTGGTCCGGCAGGGGCAGATTGCGGAACTGATCAACGCCAAGCCCAAGGCACGCCGCAGGATCCTCGAAGAGGCGGCCGGTATTTCGGGCCTGTATCAGCGCCGGCACGAGGCCGAACTCAAGCTGAAAGGCACCGAAACCAACCTGACCCGCGTCGATGACGTGCTGGAACAGTTGGGGGCGCAGCTGGCGCAACTGGCCCGTCAGGCCCGGCAGGCCGCGCGCTATCGCGAGATTGGCGAACAGTTGCGGCAGGCCGAAGGGATGCTGCTGTATCGCCGCTGGAAAGAGGCCGACATGGCCCGTCAACTGGCCGAGGACAAGCTGCGCGAGCGGATCACCGAGGCGTCGCGTGCTGAGGCCGCGGCGCGCCAGGCCGAGGCCGCGCGCATCAAGGCGGACGAGGTTCTGCCGCCGCTGCGCGAGGAAGAAGCAATCGCCGCGGCCGTCCTGCAGCGCCAGCAGGTGCAGCGCGACGCGCTGGCCGATCAGGAAACCCGCGCCCGCCAGACGATCGAAACCCTGACCGCGCGGATCCAGCAGCTCGGCCGTGACATCGAGCGCGAAACCGGCCTGAACAAGGATGCCGGCGAGACGATCGAGCGGCTCGAGTGGGAAGCCCGCGAACTGGCCAAGGCCGCCGAGGGCCATGATGACAAGCTGGCCGAGGCCGCCGAGGTCGCGCGCGAGGCCGCCGCCGTCCTGCAGGAGCGCGAGGATCTGCTGTCGCAGGAAACCGAGGATATGGCCCGTCTGGTGGCCCGTCACCAGTCGGCGCAGCGCCTCGTCGAGGACAGCCGCAAGACGCTGGCCCGCTCCGAGGCCGAAGAGGAAAAGGCCAAGGCCGCCGTGACAGAGGCCCGAACGGCACTTGCCCGTGCCAGCGAGGCGTTCGAGGCCGCGCAGGAGGCCGAGGAAGAAGCCCGCGAGGCCGCCGAAGCCGCCGAAGAGGCGCTGGCGGCAGCCGACGAGCTGCGCAACGACACGCAGGCGCGCGAAGCCGAGGCACGGGCGAAACGCTCGGAGGCCGAGGGCGAGTTGGGCGCGATCCGGGCCGAAACCGCCGCGCTGGCCAAGCTGGTCGAGCGCGACACCGCCGAAGGGGGGCAGGTTCTGGATCTGCTGCGGGTCGAGCCGGGTTTTGAAAAGGCGCTCGGGGCCGCGCTGGCGGACGACCTGCGCGCTCCGCTGGTCGAGGGCGACGGACCCTCAGGTTGGGTTCAGGTGCCGGGTTACGACGCCGACCAGCCGCTGCCCGAAGGGGCCGAACCGCTGGCGCTGCATGTCTCGGGACCCGACCGCCTCAGCCGCCGTATCGCCCAGATCGGCCTGATCGACGCGGAACAGGGTGCGCGGCTGCAACCCTTGCTCAAGCCCGGCCAGCGGCTGGTCTCCCGCTCGGGCGACCTGTGGCGCTGGGACGGGTTCCGGGCTTGGGCCGAAGATGCGCCGAGCGCGGCAGCGATGCGGCTGGAGCAGCTCAACAAGCTGGAGGCGCTGAAGCAGCAACTGGCACAGGTCGAGGCGCAGGCCGAGGGTGCGAGAGCCGCACACGAGGCGTTGTCGCGGCAACTGGCGGAGGTGACCGAGGCCGACCGCCGGGCGCGCGAGGCCCGCCGTGCCGCCGACCATCGGGTCGCCGAAGCCGCCCGGGCGCTCAGCAAGGCCGAGGCGGAGCGAAACCTTGCGCAGGGCAAGTTGGAAACCCTGACGCTGGCGGTCGATCGCCACAAGGAAGATGCGATGTCGGCGCGCATTCAGCTGCGCGAGGCCGAAGGGGCGTTGGCCGAACTGGGCGATCTGGACAGCGCCCGCGCCCGGGTCGAGGACATCAAGCAGACGGTAGAGGCCGCCCGGATCACCATGCTGACCCACCGCTCCACGCATGACGAGTTGCGGCGCGAGGGCGAGGCGCGCACCCGCCGCTCGCAGGAGGTGGCCAAGGATCTCAGCGGCTGGCGGCACCGTCTGGAAACGGCGGGCAAGCGGATCGCGGAACTGACCGAGCGCAAGGCGACCTCCGAGGAGGAGTTGGCCGAGGCCATGGCCGTTCCCGGCGAGATCGCCGAGGCCCGCGAGGAGTTGAACGAACAGATCGAGGCCGCCGAGGCCCGCCGCGCCGAGGCCGCCGACCGTCTGGCCGAGGCCGAGACCAGGCAGCGCGAGGCGATCCTGGCCGAACGCGAGGCGGAACGTCTGGCCTCGGAAGCGCGCGAAGCCCGCGCCGCCGCCGAGGCCCGCTGCGAGGCCGCGCGAGAGGGCGTTGTGGCCGCCGCCGAGCGGATCGCCGAGGATCAGCAGCTGACGCCGAACCAGTTGCTGAACCAGCTGGGCGGCGATCCCGACAAGATGCCGGCCGCCGACGCGCTGGAGGCCGAGGTCAACCGTTTCAAGCGTCTGCGCGACGCGATGGGCGCGGTCAACCTGCGCGCCGAGGAGGACTCGCGCGAGGTCCAGGAAGAATATGACACGCTCAAGTCCGAGAAGGCCGATCTGGAAGAGGCCGTGAAGGCCCTGCGCAGCGGCATCGCCAGCCTGAACCGCGAAGGGCGCGAGCGTCTGCTTACGGCCTTCGAGCAGGTCAATTCCAACTTCGCCATGCTGTTCAAGCACCTCTTCGGCGGCGGCGAAGCCAATCTGGTCATGGTCGAAAGCGAGGACCCGCTGGATGCCGGTCTGGAGATCATGTGCCAGCCGCCCGGCAAGAAGCTCTCGACCCTCAGCCTGCTGTCCGGTGGCGAGCAGACCCTGACCGCAATGGCGCTGATCTTTGCGGTGTTCCTTGCCAACCCGGCGCCGATCTGCGTGCTCGACGAGGTGGACGCGCCGCTGGACGATGCCAACGTGACCCGCTTCTGCGACCTGCTGGACGAGATGTGCCGCCAGACCGACACGCGGTTCCTGATCATCACCCACCACGCGGTGACGATGGCCCGGATGGACCGGCTGTTCGGCGTGACCATGCAGGAACAGGGCGTCAGCCAGCTGGTCTCGGTGGACCTCAAGAAGGCCGAAGCGATGGTCGCCTGACCCTGCCCAGTAGCGCGAGCGGCCAATTTATGCTATGCTTTCCAGCATGTTGGTTATTTTTGTGGTGTTCGTTATCGCGTTTCTGGCGCATCCGGCTCTTGGTGGTGACATGCAACTCCGGAGCATCTGGGTCAATGGCGGGGATACTGAAAACTCATTCATGCTCGACCAGCCCTATCCCGGACCGCAAACTCCGTTTTATCGCTCTGCGAGGGGTGGCCAAGCCCCTTTGCCCGATGAGGACCAAGAACTCGGTTTCTCTGTGGGTGGGGTGAGAATGGAGGTCGATGATGAGCTGTGTATCCGGCTGCAAAGGCGGGTCGACCGCTGCGATCTGGCGATCGAACCAGATCAGGTGCTGATCTATTCCCGCGAAAGCACGGGGCGGATGAAGGTTCGGCTCAGGCTGGGCGTGCGCCCCTGAGGGTCGGTCACGAGGAGTGCGTTCACCGCAACGTGACTCCCGTGTCGTTCCATTGTGCGTCAGGTTGGTTGCATGAGATATCTCGCTCTCATCATCTGCCTTGCTGCAGGCCCCGTCTCGGCCGAAGGCTGGGCGTTGCGTCCGGGAGACATACCGCTCGGCCGCGATGAACTCGCGGCCCTGGCAGGTCGGACCTTGACTTTTTACGACGACGGGCAGTCCAGATATTCGGCTGGCGGTGCCTATTCCTTCACCTATTCCGCCGAGAACGGAGGCGGCACGGCCTTTGGCACCTATAGGATCGCCGAGGATGGCAGCATTTGCGTCGATTTCCGCAACGGGTTCAGCCGCTGCGATCTTTATGTCCGCAACGGTGATCGGTTGATCCTGATAAACGAAAAAGGCGAGCGCTATCCGGTCAGGCCCAATTGACGGTTTTCCGTGTCTTTCGCCCCTTCTAATCAGCTTGCAGGTGGGCCGAAGTGGCGTGACCAGATTTCCGCTCGGATATTGTCGCGCGCCTCGTATTCCTGAATGGCTTGTTCCAGACTGCCGATGTCGTCGGTCTCTTGGTCTGCGCCCATTCGGGTCAGGCGCATCGTGTACCATGCCGTGATCCCGCCTTCGGCCGCATTCGGAAATCTTGGGAAAGAGGGCTCGGGCATCCGGTTTTCCTGCCACAGGTTTGGGAGGGTCGGCTCCAGGGCCAGCGCGCGGGCAAGGCCGATCACGTCGACGGCACCACTCGACAGGGCCTCGTCGGCCTGACCCCGCGTCTTGACACCGCCGGTCAGCATCAGGGGCTTGGTCGTCTCCTTTCGCGCGCGCTTGGCGAATTCGACGAAGTAGGGACCCCGCCCGGCGCTGTCTGACGCCGATTTTGCGCCCGGGAAATAGGTTCCGCCGCTGATATCGATCAGGTCGATGGATGTTGCGTCCAGAGCGGCGACGACTTGGAGGGCGTCATCTTCGACAAGCCCCCCTTCCAGCTGGTCCGAGGCGTTCAGTTTGATCGCGATCGGAAAGTCGGGACCGACCGCCTCCCGTATGGCCCTGATACATTCCAGGATCAGCCTCATTCGGTTGGTGATCGTCCCGCCGTATTCATCGCTGCGCTTGTTGAACAGCGGCGAGAGGAATTGGCTGAGGAGGAACCCATGTGCCGCATGAACCTGCACGCCGCCGAATCCCGCCTGCTTGGCCAATTCCGCTGTTCTGGCGAAATCTTGGGGAACCTGACGAATTTTCTCTAGCATCATCTCGGCGCAGACCAGCCCCGGCAGATCCAATGCGCTTGGCCCCTTGGGATTGCTGATCGGCCCGTGCGCCAGCGCGCCGGCGTGGCCCAGTTGCAACCACAACTGAGCGCCATTCCGACCGCCATGCCGCGCAAGTTCTTGAAACTTCGAAAGATCGGCCTGGGAGTCCAGCACCAGGTTCCCGGGCTTCTCTGGAAAATTCGGCGAAGACTGCACCTCTCCGATGATGGATACGGCCAACCCACCCTCTGCCCACCGCTGATACAGCCGGTATTGCTCTGCCGTGGGATGACCGGTGCCGTCCCCCAGTGAATCAGACATGGCGGATTTGGCGATCCTGTTTTTCAGGATGACTCCACACGGCAACTCAAGTGGCTGGAACAGCGGCGCGGGATGGCTCATCGGGAGGACTCCTGCCAGATTGCAACGGCCTGCCTTGGTTGCCCGAAGGTTTGCCACAAGGCAATCCCTTGCCATCAGGGCGCGTTCACAGACGGTTCAGCAACTCGACCGTCGGCCATGCATCCGCGGGCAGGCCAAGCCGCGCCTGTTCCGCCTGCACGGCGGCGCGGGTTCCGGCCCCGAGAATGCCGTCGATTTTCCCGACGTCGTGTCCCCGTGCCTGCAGCTTGCTCTGCAATTGTTTCATTTGCGGGCCCGACAGACCCGGCTCTGGATTGCCCGCGTCATAGATCGGCGCGCCCTCGAGCCGCGTCGCGAAATAGGCGGCGGTCAGGACATAGACGAAACTCCGGTTCCATTCGAAAAAGACATCGAAATTCGGATAGGCGAGAAAGGCCGGCCCCTTGCGACCCTGCGGCAGGATCAGCGAGGCAGGCAGGTCGGCCAGCGACCCGTTGCGGGCGCGGACGCCCATCGCCTGCCACTCGGATACCGGCCGGCTGCGGCCCGGTCCTGACAGCGACCAGTCAATCTGCTCGGAAACCCGGACTTCCTGCAGCCATGGCTCACCCGGTCGCCACCCCAGATGCGAGAGCATCTGGGCCCCGGATGTCAGCGCGTCGGCGGCAGAGGTCTTGAGGGAAACCTTGCCGTCCCCGTCCGCGTCCACGCCGTTGTCCAGAATGTCCTGCGGCAGCATCTGCACCATGCCGATTTCCCCGGCCCAGGCTCCGGTCGTTCGCTGTGGGTCGAAATCGCCCTGTTCGAACAGCTTGATGGCGGCGAAGATCTGGGGGCGAAACAGCTCGGGCCGCCGGCAGTCATGCGCCAGCGTGACCAGCGCATTGCGCGTGTTGAAATTGCCCTGATAGCCGCCATAGTCGGTCTCGAAGGCCCAGAAGGCCAACAGGACACCGCGCGAGACCCCGAATTCCGCCTCGATACTGTCGAAAACCGCCGCGTATTTTCGGGCCATCGCTTGGCCCCGGTCGATCCGGTTCTTCGAGATCAAGTGGCGGGAAAAGTCGATGAAGGGTTTCTGGAATACACCTTGGGCCCGGTCGGCTTTCAAAACCTTTTCGTCCACACGGACGCCCTGGAAGAACGCGTTTACTGCGGTCTGCTGATGCCCTCGGCCGAGTGCTTCGGTTTTCAGATCTTCGACGAAGACATCAAAGCTGCCGCCGCATCGGGCATGAACGGGCGAGCCCATCAGGGCAACGGCAAACAAGCCGGACAAAAGGCGCATTTTGAAGACAACCTGAAAAGTTCGTTCAGAGTATGAAGCCGAGCATAGCCCAAAGCGCCACGATGCCAAGGGCCAGCCCCCAGACACGCCAGAGCATGGCCACCGCCTGCTCGATCTCTGACGCGCCGATCTCCCGCCGTGCATCGCCATTGACCCAGGCCAGGTCCCGGACCTGCCCGTGATAGCTGCGCGGGCCGGCAAGCGCCACGTCCAGCGCACGCGCCATGGCCGCCTCGGGCCAGCCGGCATTGGGCGAGATGTGGCGGCGGGCGTCCGCCACGATGGCCGGCCATTGGCGGTAACATCCCGACAGCACGACGATCATCCCGCAGGTGAGCCGCGCCGGTATCAGGTTCAGCAGATCGTCGAGCCGCGCCGACGCCCAGCCGAACTCGGCAAATTTTTCGTTGCGGTAGCCGATCATGCTGTCGGCGGTGTTGACGAATTTGTAGACCAGAAGGCCCGGCAACCCGCCGACGAGAAACCAGAAGGCGGGTGCGATGACGCCGTCGCTCAGGTTCTCGGCGGCGCTTTCGATGGCCGAGCGCGCAACCTGCGCCTCGGTCATGTCCGAGGTGTCGCGCGAGACGATCCTTGCCACCGTCTGGCGCGCATCCTCCAGAGACCTCCGCAATGCCGTGGCCACGTCCTGAACATGCGAGACCAAGGATTTCTGCGCCAGCAGGATCGCACAGACGATGATTTCCGCGACCGGCCCCAGAGCCGCCAGCAGCGCGCCGATCAGCAGGGCAGAAAACACCAGAAAAATGACGACCGCGACTCCCTTGAGGCGTCTGTTCGCGCCGTGGTTCAGGTGTCTGTCCAAGGCGCCGATCAGGTTGCCGATCATCACCGCCGGATGCCGGATGCGCGACCACAGCCAGTCGGGTTCACCCAAGGCAGCGTCGAGCAGCATGGCGCAGGTCAGCAGGAAAGCGGTGCTCACAGCGCGGCCTCCAGGCGCTCCCAGCCATGCGCGGGCGGCAGGCCCAGACGCAGGTAGCTGTGAGAATAGGGAAAGATGCGGCTCCAGATATGGGCGCGGGCCAGACGGTCTTGCCAGGCGGCTGCGTCGTCCACCTCGTAGAGCCGGAACAGCGAGGTGCCCCCGACGAGCTTGGCCCCCTTGCCCCTCAGCAGGGCATCGAGCCGGCGGGCCTCGTCGGCCAGCCGCGCACGGGTCGCCTCGGCCCAATCTTCGTTGGACAGGGCCGCTGCCCCGATCCGCAGGGCCGGGCCCGAAACGGCCCAGGGGCCGGTCAGGTCGTTCAGCCGCGAGATGATCTCGGGCCGTGCAATGGCAAAGCCCAGCCGCAATCCGGCGAGCCCCCAGAACTTGCCGAAACTTTTCAGCACGACGGTGCTCGGGCGCTCGGCCAGATGGATCAGGGATGCCTCGGGCGTCACGTCGCAGAAACTCTCGTCGATGATGGTCAGAGGGGCCGAGGCGTCCGCTTCGCTCCAGAGCCGCCCGTCGGGATTGTTGGGATGCACCAGAACGCGGGCCTCTGCCGGGCCGCTGTCTTGCACCTGCCAGCCCTGGGCGGAAAAGGCGGCGGCGTGTTCGTTGTAGGTGGGTGGCGTGATCTCGACCGAGTCGGCGGGGGCCAGCGCCGGAAGACGCGCGATCAGCGCCGAGGCGCCGGGGGCAGGCAGGATCGCAGCCCCATCGGGCACGGACCAAAACCTGCGGGCGGCGGCGACGAGGGTTTCGAAGGCCTCGTGATCGGGCAGTTCCGCCCAATCCGCGGGGGCCAGGCTGGTGACAGGGTAGGGGTGCGGGTTGATTCCGGTGGACAGGTCGATCCAATCCTGTCTCTCGCCGCCATAGGCGCGCATTGCGCCGTCCAGCCCGCCGCCATGATCGCGCTTTGCGCGGGGATTGATCGGGTCGTGATCCGGGTCGGGCATGCAGGCCATCCGATAGGTTTGCCTAAAAAACGTCGCTCGTCTGGGCGCTTCAAGCGGATTTTCGCCTTTGACACAAGCTATTCCCGCCCAAACGCGACGAGGTGGCGCCTGTAAACGCTTTGTTAACGAAATGGGCGGATCAAGGGCAGGGGGGACGGCACCACGCGTTTTTCGAGTGCCGAGGTTGTCGCGAATGAAAGTTCTGATCGTCGAGAGCAACCTGGATCTGGGCCGGGTCTGGCAGCGTCATCTGCAGCGGCAGGGGGCCGATACGGTGTTGGTGGACTCGCAGGAGGCGGCGATCCTGGCGCTTTACGGCACCGATTTCGATGTCATCGTGTTGGACCTCGTCCTGGAAAACGGCAGCGCCCTGGCGGTTGCCGATTTCGCCAGCTACCGCCGCCCCGAGGCGCGGGTGATCTTCGTCACCAACACGACGTTTTTCTCGGACGGTTCGATCTTTGCCCACAGCCCGAATGCCTGCGCCTATGTCCAAAGCGCAACGCCGCCAGAAGATCTGGCGGCGATGGTCGAGCATTACGCGGCAGGCCGCTGATCGCGCCCGTGCGGCGCCCAGTAGTCGAGCACCGGGTTGATCGGAATGATGCGGTGCGGATTGATGCTGTCGTGGCTGTAGAAATAGTGCCGCACGATATGTTCCACGTTCACCGTGCTCGCCACACCCGGCCATTGATACATCTCGCGGGTGTAGGCCCAGAGGTTCGGGTAGTCGATCAGCCGCTTGCGGCTGCACTTGAAATGCACATGATAGACCGGGTCGAAACGGATCAGCGTGGTGAACAGGCGCCAGTCGGCCTCGGTGATGCGGTTACCCATCAGATAGCGGTTGGCGGTCAGCTGCTCCTCCAGCCAGTCGAGCGTGTCGAACAGGGGATGCACGGCGGTGTCATAGGCCTTCTGCGTGGTCGCGAATCCGCATTTGTAGACGCCATTGTTCAGGGTCGAGTAAATCCGGTCGTTCACCTCTTCGATTGCGTCACGCAGCGGTTCCGGCCAGTAGTCATCGGTGTTGCCGGTGATCGCGTCGAAGGCCGAGTTGAACATGCGGATGATCTCGGCGCTTTCGTTCGAGACGATGGTCTCGCGCTGCTTGTCCCACAGAACCGGCACCGTGACGCGGCCTGAATAGCTGGGGTCTGCCTTGGTATAGATCTGGTGCAGGTGGCCGAAGCCATAGAGGCCGTCACCGGTCGCGCCGTGTTCGTCCGTCTCGAAACTCCAGCCCTGATCCAGCATGTCCGGATGGACCACGGAAACCGAGATGTGGTCGGCCAGCCCCTTGAGTTCACGAAAGATCAGAGTCCTGTGCGCCCAGGGGCAGGCGAGGCTGACATAGAGGTGATATCGCCCGGATTCGGCCTTGAAGCCACCTTCCCCGGACGGCCCGGACTCTCCGCCCGGCGTCACCCAGTTGCGGAACCGAGAGGCCGACCGTTTGAACGCGCCGCCGGTGGATTTGGTGTCATACCAGACATCTTGCCATTTACCGTCTACCAGCAAGCCCATGCCAAACCCTCCTGTTCGAGATGCATCAGACATAGGCCCGCAGGCCGTCGCTGCCTAGCCTCCCGAACGCGCACTGTCTCTGCGCCCGCGCACAGGGCCGGGCTGGTCGGACTGCAACAAGACTCTCTCGCAAAAAGAAAAAACAGAAAATCCGTCATTGGATTTTTACGAATCCTCTGCAAACATGAAGAGGCATAGAAGGGAATGTGATTGATGAGTACCTATGTTTCAAAAGAAATGCGTGCCGAATTGAATGCCGCGCGAATTGCTTCATTGAAAAAAGCCAGCCGCCTCAGGGTGGAAGTGGACGGAACCTATTACCGGGTCCTGCGGATGTGGAAGGACGGCTTCACGGTGGAGGTCGACAGCACACCGCCTTTGCGCGGTCTTGTCGATCTCTATGACGGGGCCAATCACCTCTACCAATGCCTGATCGTCGCCGCCGAGGAAGAGGCGGGCGAGATGCGCTATGAGTTCAAGCGCAACACGATGGCCGCCGACAAGGCACCGCTGGATTTCTACCGGTCGCCGGATGCGCCGATCGCGCTGCTGGGCAAGCGCGACTGATCCGGCGCGGGCCGCTGCTGCCGGCGCGAGACCGCTTTATCACTGCAGATCAGAAAAAGCGTTCTTGAGACGGGCGCAGGCCTCTTCGACGCGGGCGCGCTGCGTGCCAAGGTTGAACCGCAGGAAACTTTCGCCGCCGGTACCGAATGTGGTGCCGTGGTTGACCGCGATCTTTGCGGTCTGCTCGACCCTGTTGGTGAACTCGGCACGCTCCATACCGGTGCCCGAGAAATCGACCCAGGCTAGGTAGGTTGCTTCCAAAGGCATGGACCGAAGGCCGGGAATCTCGGCGATGGCCGCGTCGAAGAGACGGCGGTTTTCATCGAGATAGGCGATCTGCTCGTCCACCCAGATGGCCCCTTCCGCCGAATAGGCAGCGGCGGTGGCGAACTGGCCGACCGAGTTGGGCGCCAGCGACAGCGCCAGCATCCGCTTGGCGAACTGGCCGCGCAGCTCGGGGTCGGGAATGATCACCTGCCCTGTGTGAAGCCCCGCGATGTTGAAGGTCTTGGAGGGCGCCGTCAGCATCAGAAGCCGATCCGTGATCTCGGGCGCGGCATTCTGCATCGGGATGTGCGTATGGCCCGGAAAAACCAGGTCATGGTGAATCTCGTCGGACAACAGCAGCAGATCGTGCCGCTTGGCGAAATCCGCGACCGCCTGCAATTCGGCCTGGCTCCAGACGCGCCCGCCGGGATTGTGGGGCGAGCAGAGAATGACCATCTTTTCCGACCCGGTCATCATCTCGTCATAGGCGTCGAAGTCCATCTCGTAGCGGCCTTCGTTGTTGACCATCGGGCATTCGACCACCTCGCGGCCCGCATTGCGGATCACCCGGGCAAAGGCGTGGTAGACGGGCGTGAACAGAACGATCCCGTCGCCGGGCTGGGTAAAGGCGTCGAGGCACATGCCCACCCCGTTCACCAGACCCGTGGTGGTAAAGATCGCCTCCGGCTCGACCGCCCAGTCGTGTCGCGTCCGCATCCACCAGCGGATCGCGTCCTTGTAGGGCTTGTCCACATTGACATAGCCAAAGACACCGTGATCGACCATTTCCCGGATCTTGTTCAGGACCGGCGCGGGGGCGCGGAAATCGGTATCGGCGACCCACATCGCAATGCCATCGTCGGTCGGCACACCATAGACCTGCTCCATCATGTCCCATTTGGCGCAATGGGTGCCGCGGCGGTCGATGAGGTCGTCAAAGCTCATGAGGGTCTCCTGTCTGATCGCCGCGCAGGCTAGCCTTATTATCCGTGGGCGCAAGGGGGGCGTTGCGGAGGCGGCAATGATGACCTAAATCAGCCCCATGAAACGTACGATCCTGATCCATCCCGATCCCCGCCTGAAAAAGGTCTGCGCGCCGGTGTCCGACATCACCGACGATCTGCGCAAGCTGGCCGACGACATGCTGGAGACGATGTATGACGCGCCCGGCATAGGCCTTGCCGCGCCGCAGATCGGCGTGCTGGACAGGCTGATCGTGCTGGATTGCGTCAAGGAAGAGGGCGAGGCGCCGCGCCCGCTGGTGATGTTCAACCCTCAGATCGTCTCGGCCTCGGACGAAACCAATGTCTACGAGGAAGGCTGCCTGTCGATCCCCGAGCAATTCGCCGAAATCACCCGGCCCAAAGAGGTCGAGGTCGCCTGGATGGATCGCGACGGCAACGCCCGGCAAGAGGTGTTCGACGGGCTTTGGGCCACTTGTGTCCAGCACGAGATCGACCACCTGAACGGCAAGCTGTTCATCGACTATCTCAAGCCGCTCAAGCGGCAGATGATCACCCGCAAGATGCAGAAGCTCAAGCGCGAGCGGGCCCGCGCGTGACCGTTCGGCCGATCCTCAAATGGCCCGATCCGCGTCTGTCGCAGAAATGCGCGCCGGTTGACCGGGAGGTGCCCGGGGATCTGATCAGGGACATGTTCGACACCATGTATGCCGCGCAGGGCCGTGGCCTGGCCGCGCCGCAGATCGGCGTGATGCAGCGGTTCTTCGTCATGGATTGCGGCTGGAAAGAGGGCGAGCCTTCTCCGATGGTGATGATCAACCCGGTCATCATGGCCGCCGAACGCATCCCCGAGGTGATGGAGGAAGGCTGCCTGTCGATCCCGGGCATCCTGGTTCCGGTCGAGCGCCCCAAGGCAGTCACGGTGCAGTGGACGGCCGCCGAGGGCGACATCCACATGGCCGATTTCGACGGGTTCGTGGCCCGCTGCATCCAGCATGAATTCGACCATCTCAACGGCATCGTGACATTCGATCACCTCGCCCCGGCCGACCGAAGACGCGCCGAATCTGAATATCTGGAGAAACAGCAATGACCGTGCGCCCCTGCCTGCCCTGGCCTGACAAGCGGTTGCGGAGCCGCGCCGAGGAGGTCGGCGAAATCACCGACGAGATCCGGGCCATCTGGGATGACATGATCGACACGATGGAGGCGATGCCCGGCGTCGGCCTGGCCGCGCCGCAGATCGGGGTGATGCTGCGCCTTGCGGTGGTGGATGGCTCGGTCGAGCGGGGCAAGGCCGTGCGGCTGGCCAACCCCGAGATCCTGCACAGCTCGGTCGAACTGCGCGAGCACGAAGAGGCCAGCCCGAACCTGCCGGGGGTCTCGGCCAGGATCAAACGTCCGCGCGCCGTCACCGTGCGGTTCCTGAACGAGCAGGGGATGATGGACCGGCGCGACTTCGTGGGGATCGAGGCGACCAGCGTCCAGCACCAGATCGACCACCTGAACGGCAAGATGTATTTCGACCACCTGAGCAAGGTGAAGCGCGACATGCTGCTGCGCAAGGCAAGGAAATCGGGGTAGGGGGCATTCACCCCGCCGCAGGGAGAGACACGAACATGCGCCTGATCTTCATGGGCACGCCCGAGTTTTCGGTCCCGGTGCTCGACGCGCTGGTCGAGGCCGGCCACGAGATTGCCGCGGTCTATTGCCAGCCGCCCCGTCCCGCCGGCCGCGGAAAGAAGGACCGCCCGACCCCGGTTCACGCGAGGGCGCAGGAACTGGGCCTCGAGGTCCGGCACCCGGTGTCGTTGAAATCACAGGACGAGCAACAGGCCTTTGCGGCGCTCGATGCGGATATCGCGGTGGTCGTGGCCTATGGGCTCATCCTGCCGCAGGCGATTCTGGACGCTCCGAAGCACGGCTGTCTGAATATCCATGCAAGCCTTCTGCCCCGCTGGCGCGGCGCGGCCCCGATCCACCGGGCGATCATGGCGGGCGACAAGGAAACAGGCATCTGCATCATGCAGATGGAGGCGGGGCTGGATACCGGCCCCGTCCTGCTGCGGCAGGCAACCCCCATAGGGCCGGAGGAAACCACCGGCCAGTTGCACGACCGGCTGTCCGAAATGGGCGCGGCGCTGATCGTCGAGGCGCTCGACCGCCTGCCCGAGCTGACGCCGGAACCGCAGCCGGATGACGGCATCACCTATGCCGAAAAGATCGACAAGGCCGAGGCCCGCGTGGACTGGAGCCGCCCTGCCGCCGAGGTAGACCGGAAAATCCGCGGCCTCTCGCCATTTCCCGGCGCCTGGACCGAGATCGCGGGCGAGCGGGTCAAGCTGCTGGCCTCACGCCTGGCCGAGGGGCGGGGGCAACCGGGCGAGGTGCTGGATGACGCGCTGCGCGTTGCCTGCGGCGAAGGGGCGGTGGAACTGCTGCGCTTGCAACGGGCGGGCAAAGCCGCGCAGGATAAGGAAACCTTACTGCGCGGTTGGCCGGTTGCCGCCGGAACCCGCCTTTGATCGGAGTCGGCTGAATGTTCATGGTCCTGATGGGAACCGTCGTCATCGCGGGTATCGTGGGATACCTGTCGGAAAAGACCGGCTTTACCCATAACGGCTATGTTCAGTCGATCATAATCTGTGTCGGCGGCGCCTTCCTGTTCTACTTCGTCAGGATCATGTTCGGCGTGGGCTTTGGATCGCCCGGTCTGGACGCGGTGATCTCGTCCATCGGCGCCCTCATCATCGTGCCGACCCATTGGAGAAAGTGATATGCCCGTTGTCGCCCTCATAATCATTGGCGCCGCCGCCGGGTTCCTGGCGACGCGGCTCATGCGGATCGAGGCGGACATCCCCACGACGATGCTGGTAGGGATCGTCGGCGCGCTGGTCGGTGGCTTCATCCTCAGGGCGCTGCTGGCCGTGATGGGCTGGATGTCAGGCTTTGTCGGTGCTGTTCTTGGGGCGTTGCTGGTGCTCTGGGTCTGGCAGACCTATTTCCAGCGGCGCTGAAGCGCCGCTCGCGCCTTCATGCCTTGGTCTTGCCCGGCTTGAACGGGGCCATGCCCGCGCGGGCCAGCTCATCCGCGCGTTCGTTCTCGGGATGGCCTGCATGGCCTTTCACCCATTTCCAGGTGACGTCATGGCGCCGCTGCGCCTCGTCCAGCCGCTGCCACAGTTCGACATTCTTGACGGGTTTCTTGTTCGAGGTTTTCCACCCGTTCTTCTTCCACCCGTGAATCCAGCCCGTCACGCCGTTCTTCACGTAGGCGCTGTCGGTGACGACGGTGATCTTCGACGGGCGCTCCAGCGTTTCCAGCGCGGTGATCGCCGCCAGCAGTTCCATCCGGTTGTTGGTGGTCTCGGCCTCGCCGCCGCTGAGTTCGCGCTCCTTGACCACCTTGTCGCCATCCATCGCGCGCAGCAGAACACCCCAGCCGCCGGGGCCGGGATTGCCCGAGCAGGCACCATCCGTGTAGGCAAACAGTTCAGGCATGGGCGGCCACCACGATCCAGTCGGAAACGGTCCCGTCCAACCCCGTGCCGCTGCCCAACCTGTGGCCGGTGACGGTGAACCCGGCGTCGCGCAGAAGAATCTTCAATTCGTCCTCGCCATAATAGGAATAGTGCCGGCCCAGCCTGTCGCGGCCTTCGCCCTGTCCGAGCTTCATGCCGATGTGGAACACCCCGCCCGGTTTCAGCGCGCGGTGCAAGGCTGCCAGATGGCGCGGGAAATCCGCCCGCGCCGCGTGGAGCAGGCTGAAATTGGCCCAGATGCCGTCATAGGCGGCTACTTCGGTGATGTCGTTGAATGTCGCCTGTCGCGCAGTGACGCCCGGATGCCGCGCGGCCAGCGCCACCATTTCCGCCGAGGCATCCACCGCCTGGACCACCAGCCCAGCACGCGCCATCGCGGCTGCCGCGGTTCCGGGGCCACAGCCAAGGTCCAGAACGCGGCCGCCTGCGGGGACAGCCGCGATGAAAGCCGCCAGTTGCGGATCGGCGCTGTTGTAGCCGTCGGTCAGGCCTGCGTATTCGCCCGCGCGCTGGTCGTAGACGCGGATCGTGGCTTCGTCGCTCATGCAGGCTCTCTCAGCACGCGCGGAACCTTGAACTCGACGTTTTCCGTCGCCGTCTCGACCACCTCTACGGTCACGTCATAACGGTCGCGGAACGCGTCAATGACCTCGTTTACCAAAACCTCGGGCGCCGACGCGCCAGCGGTTATGGCGACGCTCGAAATGCCCTCCAGCGCGCGCCAGTCGATACTGTCGGCGCGCTGCACCAGTTGCGCATAGTCGCAGCCCGCTTTCGAGGCGACCTCGACCAGGCGGCGCGAATTGGAAGAGTTGGGCGCCCCGACCACCAGCAAGGCGTCGGATTTCGGCGCTACGACCTTGACCGCTTCCTGCCGGTTGGTGGTGGCATAGCAGATGTCTTCCTTGTGGGGGCCGACGATCTTGGGGAACCGGGCCTGCAATGCGGCGACGATGTCCTTGGTGTCATCGACCGACAGCGTGGTCTGGGTGACGAACGCCAGGCGCTCGGGGTCGCGCACCTCGACCCGGGCCACGTCTTCGACCGTTTCGACCAGCAGAACCTCGCCATCCGGCAACTGGCCCATGGTGCCGATGGTCTCGGGGTGGCCCTTGTGCCCGATCATGATCATCTGCAGCCCCGCATCGGCGTGGCGCTGGGCCTCGATATGCACCTTGGACACCAGAGGGCAGGTGGCGTCCACATAGATCATGTTGCGGCGGTCGGCCTCGGCGGGCACCGATTTCGGAACACCATGCGCCGAGAAGATCACCGGCCGATCATCCGGGCAGTCTTCCAACTCCTCGACGAAAACCGCGCCCTTGTCGCGCAGCCCGTCCACGACGAACTTGTTGTGCACGATCTCGTGCCGGACATAGACCGGCGCGCCCCATTTCTCGAGCGCCATCTCGACGATCTTGATGGCCCGGTCCACGCCCGCGCAGAACCCGCGCGGGGCAGCCAGATACAAAGTCAGGGGCGGTTTGGTCATGGTCGGCATCTCCTTGCCCGGGACAGGTAAGGGTTTTCAGCGGATTGGTCCAGTAAGAGAGGACGGTGTCATCAATTTGACAAGTTCATCGGGTATCAAGGTGATGTTTCAGGACGCACAGCATTGCAAATGGAAAGAGCGGTCAGGATCGTGCAAGCCTGACCGCTCAATTCCATGGCGGTTGCGGTTTGGGCCGCAGCCCGGTTTTCCGTGGCCTTACTTTCCGCCGGCAGCGGCAATGTTACGGGGCTCGGCCGACACGTCACGCGGCGGGCGACCGATCACGTCGCGCAGGTCCTCGAGTTCGATGAAGTTGTCGGCCTGGCGGCGCAGTTCGTCCGAGATCATCGGCGGCTGGCTGCGGATGGTCGAGACCACCGAAACCCGCACGCCCTGACGTTGCAGGCTGGCCACCAGCGGGCGGAAATCCCCATCGCCCGAGAACAGCACGATGTGATCCACGCGCGGCGCCAGTTCCATGGCGTCGACGGTAAGTTCGATATCCATGTTCCCCTTGACCTTACGCCGACCCATGCTGTCGGTGTATTCCTTGGCGGGTTTGGTCACCATGGTGAAGCCGTTGTAGTGCAGCCAGTCCACCAACGGCCGGATCGGAGAGTAGTCGTCGTTTTCAAGCAGCGCTGTGTAATAGAAGGCACGAAGCAACTTGCCCCTGCGCATGAACTCCTGACGCAGAAGCTTGTAGTCGATATCGAATCCAAGGGCTTTGGCCGCGGCATACAGATTCGAGCCATCGATGAACAGCGCTAGCCGTTCGTCCTTATAAAACATAAAATTGGTCCTTCCGGTATGGCCATCCGCCGCGATTTCCGTGAGTGAGTGTGCAAAAAACGACGTAATGGTAGAACTAATTTAGGGGAATTGGCGTGCATCGCAAGTATTCTCTAAGTCGAATTCAGGGTGTTTCATGACAAAAAGACGCTCAAAAATCGTGCTTGCCCTCGGGGGGAATCTCGATCTGAGACAAAGCGGGCCTGAGGTGACCCTGCGGCAAGCGCTGATCGCGCTCGAACAGGAGGGGCTGGTGATTCGCCAGGTCAGCCGCTTTTTCGCCACACCATGCTTTCCAGCAGGTGCGGGGCCGGACTATGTGAATGCTGCCGCTCTGGTTGAATCAGATATGACTCCTCACACGTTATTGGATTTGCTGCACCGTGTCGAGCACCAATTCGGGCGCGCTCGCGTGCAACGCTGGGGCATGCGGACACTGGATCTGGATGTGATCTGCTGGGAGGATCTGGTGCTGCCCGACAGGCAGGAATACGACCGCTGGCGCACCCTGCCGCAGGCGGAGCAGATCCGGGCGACTCCGAATCAGCTTATTCTTCCGCATCCGCGCCTGCAGGACCGGGCATTCGTCCTGGTCCCCATGGCCGACATCGCGCCCGAGTGGAGACACCCGGTGTTGGGCCGGACTGTCTCGGAATTACTGGAGGACCTTCCGGCGGAAGACGTGGCCGCTGTTACGCCCCTTTGATTGCTGGAAAAGGCGCATTTCGCGCTTGTCAATGCCGGGAAAGGCGCTTAGATAAGCCTCTTCCTGACACTGTTTCATATTGGAGAGTGGCTCATGGCCCGCGTGACGGTAGAAGACTGCGTAGACAAGGTTCCCAACCGCTTCGAGCTGGTGATGCTTGCGGCGCACCGCGCACGCGAGATTTCCGCAGGTGCCCCGATCACGGTGGACCGCGACAACGACAAGAACCCGGTCGTATCGCTGCGCGAGATTGCCGAGGAAACCCAGACTGCGGACGAGCTGCGCGAACGTCTGATCGAGGCAAACCAGACCCAGATCGAGGTCGATGAGCCTGAAGAGGATCAGATGGCGCTGCTGATGGGGGCCGAGTCGGACAAGCCCGCCGATGACGACATGTCCGAAGAGAAGCTGCTGCGTGCCCTCATGGAGGCTCAGGGGCAGGGGTAACCCGCGCAGGGGAAGGTGCGGACCGGATGATTTCTGCTGAAGACCTGATTGCGCTGGTCCGCAATTACAACCCGAAAACGAATGCCGACCGCATCGCCCGGGCCTACGAGTTCGGGCTGAAAATGCACGAGGGGCAGTTCCGCCATTCCGGCGAGCCCTACTTTTCCCATCCCGTCGCCGTTGCCGCCATCCTGACCGAGCAGAGGCTGGATGACGCCACCATCATCACCGCACTTCTGCACGACACGATCGAGGACACCAAGGCCAATTACGGCCAGGTGGCCGAACTGTTCGGCGAAGAGGTGGCGATGCTGGTCGACGGCGTCACCAAGCTGACCAACCTGCAGCTGTCCAGCCGCGAAACCAAGCAGGCGGAAAACTTCCGCAAGCTGTTCATGGCCATGTCCAAGGACCTGCGGGTGATCCTGGTCAAGCTGGCCGACCGTCTGCACAACATGCGCACGATCAAGGCGATGCGTCCGGACAAACAGGTGCAGAAAGCGCGCGAGACGATGGACATCTATGCGCCGCTGGCCGGCCGGATGGGCATGCAGTGGATGCGTGAGGAACTCGAAGACCTCGCCTTCCGCGTCCTGAACCCCGAAGGGCGCCAGTCGATCATCCGCCGCTTCATCACGCTGCAACGCGAAACCGGTGACGTGATCCACCGCATTACCGGCGACATGCGGCACGAGCTGGAAAAGGCCGGGATCGAGGCCGAGGTGTTCGGCCGCGCCAAGAAACCCTATTCGATCTGGCGCAAGATGCAGGAAAAGGACCAGGGCTTTTCCCGCCTGTCCGACATCTACGGGTTCCGCATCATTACCCGGTCCGAGGAAGACTGTTACCGTGCGCTGGGCGCTATCCACCAGCGCTGGCGTGCCGTTCCGGGCCGGTTCAAGGACTACATCAGTCAGCCCAAATCGAACGGCTATCGCTCGATCCACACCACGGTGTCAGGCCGCGACGGCAAGCGGGTCGAGGTGCAGATCCGCACCCGCCAGATGCATGACGTGGCCGAGACCGGCGTGGCGGCGCACTGGTCCTACCGCGACGGCGTGCGCTCGGAGAACCCCTTCGCGGTGGACCCGGCCAAATGGATCGCCAGCCTGACAGAACAGTTCGACAACGAGGAAGATCACGAGGATTTTCTCGAGGCCGTCAAGCTCGAGATGTACTCGGACCAGGTGTTCTGCTTCACGCCCAAGGGCGACGTGGTGAAGCTGCCGCGCGGGGCGACGCCGATCGATTTCGCCTATGCCATCCACACCCGCATCGGCCACGCCTGCGTCGGCGCCAAGGTCGACGGCATCCGCGTTCCGCTCTGGACGCGGTTGAAGAACGGTCAGTCTGTGGACATCATCACCGCCGATGGCCAGACGCCCCAGGTGACATGGCTGGAGATCGCGGTGACCGGCAAGGCGCGCTCCTCGATCCGCCGCGCCTTGCGCGAGGTGGACCGCGAGCGATTCATCAAGCTGGGCAGGGAACTGGCCCGCGCCGCGTTCGAACATGTGGGCCGCAAGGCCACCGACAAGGCGCTGGAAACGGCCGCCAAGCATCTGCGGCTGAAGAACAGCGAGGAATTGCTGGCACGGCTGGGCAGCGCGGAACTCACGGCGCATGACGTGATCGAGGCGGTTTACCCGGAACTGGCCAAGGACGAGGGCGAGGCCGTTCCGATGCGGCGTGCGGTGATCGGTCTGGAGCCGGGGCAGAGCTTCGAACGTGCGACCTGCTGCCAACCGCTGCCGGGTGAGCGCATCGTCGGCATCACCTACCGTGGCAAAGGCGTGGTGGTGCATGCCATAGATTGCGATAGGTTGGGTGAATTCGAAAACCAGCCGGAGCGCTGGGTGGACCTGCACTGGCATTCCGGCCGGCACCAGGCCGCCTACAGCGCGACGCTGGACATGACGATTGGAAATGATGCCGGCGTGCTGGGGCGTATTTGCACATTGATCGGTGAGAAAAAGGCCAATATCTCCAACTTGGAATTCGTGGACCGTAAGCCGGATTTTTACCGCCTGTTGATCGATGTCGAACTGCGGGACGTAGAGCAACTGCACTCATTGATGCTCACGCTTGAGGCGGAAAATGACGTGGCCTCGGTTGAACGTTACAGGGAAAAAGCCGAGACGGTAGCCACGGCAGGCTGAGAAAGGACGATCAGGAGTGGTTTTCAAGCGCCGAGACCGACGCTCGCCCGTCCAGATCGCCTCGGAGTTTGTCTACCCCCGCGGTGGCTGGACCCGCGCCTTTCACTACGTCAAGCACCGGGTGCGCCGGCTGCCGGATTCGCCCGAGCGGATCGCCCGCGGAATCGGCGCCGGGGTGTTTGCCTCGTTCACGCCGTTCTACGGGCTGCATTTCGTGGTGGCGGCGCTGCTGGCGCGGCTGATCAACGGCAACATCCTGGCTGCTCTCAGCGGAACCTTCTTCGGCAATCCGCTGACCTATGTCCCGATTGGAGTGGTCAGCCTGCAAACGGGCCATTACCTGCTGGGAACCGAGTTCGATGAGGGTCACAAGCAGGGGCTGATGGGCAAGTTTGCCAGCGCCCTGAGCGATCTCAAGGACAATCTGATCGCGCTCTTCACCGACCGCGACGCCGACTGGCAGGGGCTGATGGTGTTTTATGACGAAGTGTTCTTTCCCTACTTGGTCGGCTGCATCATACCGGGCTTGATCGCGGCATTTGTCTGCTACCACCTGAGCCTGCCTGTCACCCGCACCTACCAGCAGCGACGCCGGGCGAAGATCAAGGCGAAATTCGAGGAAATCAAGCGTTTGGCCGAATCCAGGGCTGCCGTTTCGCAGCCGGACACACTAGGCTCGGCGCAACGGTTGGAAAAGGAAACGAACGATGTCTGACACCCGTCTGCGCCTCGGCGTGAACATTGACCACGTGGCAACGGTTCGGAATGCCCGCGGCGGCGCCTATCCCGACCCGCTGCGTGCCGCCAAGCTGGCCGAAGAGGCCGGGGCCGACGGCATCACCGCGCATCTGCGCGAAGACCGTCGCCACATCTCGGATGCCGATATCGACGGTCTGATGGAGGTGCTGTCGGTGCCTCTGAACTTCGAAATGGCGGCCACCGAAGAGATGCAGCGCATCGCCCTGCGCCACAAGCCTCACGCGGTCTGCATCGTTCCCGAACGCCGTGAGGAGCGGACGACCGAGGGCGGTCTCGACGTGGCAGGAGACGAGGAACGGCTGGCCGAGTTCATCGCGCCGCTGCGCGAGGCAGGCTGCCGGGTGTCGATGTTCGTGGGGGCCGAGCCGGCGCAGATCGAAGCCTCGGCGCGGATCGGTGCGGCTGTGGTCGAGTTGCACACAGGCGCCTATTGCGATTTCCACGCCGAGGGCCGCGTCGCCGCCCGCGACGAAGAACTGGGACGGCTGCGCGAGATGTCCACATACGCCCATTCCCTCGGTCTCGAGGTCCACGCGGGCCACGGCCTGACCTATGACACGGTGCAGCCTGTCGCGGTCTTTCCCGAAGTGCGCGAGCTGAACATCGGCCACTTCCTGATCGGCGAGGCCATCTTTCGCGGCCTGACCCCCGCCATTCAGGAAATGCGCCGCCTGATGGAGGGGGCGCGGGCGCAACCGAAACTGTCAGGGGCCGGCTCCTGACATGATCCTCGGCATCGGCACAGATCTGGCCAATATCGACCGCATCCAGGGCACGC
This sequence comes from Ruegeria marisrubri, assembly GCF_001507595.1. Taxonomy (GTDB): domain Bacteria; phylum Pseudomonadota; class Alphaproteobacteria; order Rhodobacterales; family Rhodobacteraceae; genus Ruegeria; species Ruegeria marisrubri. The sequence continues at coordinate 26,715 of NZ_LQBQ01000004.1, read as the reverse complement.
TCGACCGGTTCGGCGACCGGTTCCGCAACCGCGTCTTCACCGAGACCGAACAGCGCAAGGCCGAACGCCGCGCCGACACCGCGGGCACCTATGCCAAGCGCTGGGCCGCGAAGGAGGCCTGCTCCAAGGCGCTGGGCACCGGTCTGCGCATGGGCATCGCCTGGAAGGACATGGCGGTCAGCAACATCCGCACCGGTCAGCCCGTCATGCATGTCACCGGCTGGGCCGCCGACCGCCTGAAGGAAATGACACCACCGGGGCACGAGGCGATCATCCACGTCACCCTGACCGACGATCACCCCTGGGCACAGGCATTCGTCGTGATCGAGGCGCGTCCCGTGGCGGAACCGTCCGGGCAACCTTGACTCGCCCCGTTCCGCCCCGCATGTAGCAGCCAATCTGAAAAGGACTGGAGACCCGCATGGCCACGAAAGCCAAGACCGGAAACGCCGTTTGGGAGACGATCAAGACGATCGTCTATGCCCTGTTGATCGCGGGCGTGTTCCGCACGCTGTTCTTCCAGCCCTTCTGGATCCCCTCGGGCTCGATGAAGCCGACCCTGCTGATCGGGGATTTCCTGTTCGTCAACAAGATGGTCTACGGCTACTCCTACGCCTCGTGCCCCAGCCTGCGCATTCCCGCGGTCGGGCTGGACATCGACGCCAAGGACCTCTGCGGCTGGCTGGCTGGTGACAACGACCGCATTCTGGGCGGTGAGCCCGAGCGCGGCGACGTGGTGGTGTTCCGGCACCCGGTCACGGGGCGCGACTACATCAAGCGGCTGATCGGCTTGCCGGGGGACAAGATTCAGGTCAAGGACGGTGTTCTGCACATCAATGGTTCCGCCGTGAAGCTCGAAGAGAACGGCGTGTTCGAAGAGGTCGCCGAACCGCAAGGCCCGCAACGTCTGCGCCCGCGCTGCGAGAACGGGCCGGTGGGAACCGGCGGGATCTGCCAGAAATCCGAGTATATCGAAACCCTGCCCAACGGCGTATCGCATGCAATCCTGAACATCGACGATCAGGCTTCGGATCACACCGGGATCTACGTCGTGCCCGAGGGGCATTTTTTCTTCATGGGCGACAACCGCGACAACTCCAGTGACAGCCGTTTGCCGCAGGTGGCCGGTGGTGTGGGCTATGTGCCCTATGAAAACCTGATCGGGCGCGCGGACCGGGTCATGTTCTCGTCCGCCGGGCGGTCGATGCTGTTCTTCTGGACCTGGCGCAGCGACCGGTTCTTCAAGGGGATCGAGTGAAACTTTCAGCCGACATAAAAGCGTTCCAGCAGCGGATCGGGTATGAGTTCAAGAACCCCGAACTGCTTGTTCGTGCCCTGACGCACGGGTCCGTCTCGTCCGCCACCCGCCCCGACAACCAGCGGCTCGAGTTTCTGGGTGACCGGGTGCTGGGCCTGGTGATGGCAACCGCGCTGCTCGAGGCCGACAAGGGTGCCACCGAAGGGCAACTGGCCCCGCGTTTCAACGCGCTTGTCCGCAAGGAGACCTGCGCCGACGTGGCCCGGCAGGTGGATCTGGGCGCGGTGCTGAAACTGGGGCGGTCCGAAATGCTGTCGGGTGGGCGGCGCAAGCAGGCCCTGCTCGGCGACGCGATGGAGGCCGTCATTGCCGCCGTTTACCGCGACGCCGGTTTCGAGGCGGCGCAGGACGTGATCCTGCGGCTCTGGGGAGACAGGATCAATTCGGTCGAAGCCGATGCCCGCGATCCCAAGACCGCGTTGCAGGAATGGGCGCAGGCGCGTCGCCAGAAACCTCCCAGCTATGTCGAGGTCTCGCGCAGCGGGCCAGATCACGCGCCGGTCTTTACCATCGCCGTTCGCCTGCAGGACGGCACCGAAGAGCAGGCTACCGCAGGCTCGAAACGGCAGGCCGAGCAGGCCGCGGCCAAGGCGCTGCTGTCGCGCCTGACCTGAGAGGCAACTCGGATCCCGCCGGATGGCACCAAACTGGCGGCAATCACCCTTTTGGCTCTTCGTCGGCGGCCTCCATCCAGCCGTTTTCCCAGGACTGATGATCGACGCTGTCGAAGGCGTACGGGTTGGCGGTCAGCGGCTGGCCGTCGCGCCGCGCCTTGTAGCCCTGGTCATAGCTGGTCTCGCGCGGGTCCATCCCGCTTGCGTGATGGGCGGTGGCACGGATATGCGCGGCATATTCCGGATACTGCATCAGGTCCGACTGATCGAGCCCGTCCGGGTGTTGCCTGAGCGCGGCGACCCCGCGTTCCGTAAGGCGCCACTTGCCGTCGGCTTCGGGTTTCAGAATGCCGGCGATTTCCAGATCGGACAGGTGCTCGGCAAGTCTCTGGCGGAGGGTTTCCGGCGGCAGGCCGGGTTCCTCGTTGGCCTGACGAAACAGATCGGCAAGCGCTGCTTCGCAGGTTTCCAGCGTGATCGGACCGGCCTCGGCCTTGTGCATGATCAACGCAACGAGGCTTGGTGTGCTCAACAATGGAAAATCGTCTTCGAACATGGCACCTACCCGCTTTCCGGGCCTTTCAGTCTAAGACACGGATGGGCCTGGGTAAAGACGAAGGTCTTGGCGGAGAGAGCCCGGACATTCCCCTTCGCAAAACCCTCTGGCCCGAAACGGCAATCTGCTGTAGGGGTGCGGTCTTACAGACAGGACCATACGAAAATGACCACACGCGCCGGATTCATCGCCCTGATCGGAGAGCCCAACGCGGGCAAGTCCACCCTTCTGAACCGCATGGTCGGGGCCAAGGTCTCGATCGTGACGCACAAGGTACAGACCACCCGTGCCCGCATTCGCGGCGTGGCGATCGAGGGTGACGCCCAGTTGGTCTTCGTCGATACCCCGGGCCTGTTCAAACCCCGCCGCCGGCTGGACCGGGCGATGGTCGCCGCCGCCTGGGGCGGGGCCGCCGACGCCGACATCATCGTGCTGCTGGTCGAGGCGCATCGCGGCATCACCGAGGGTGTCGAGCGTATACTCGAGGGGCTGGCCGAGATCGGGCAGGGCCGCAAGGTGGCGCTGGCGATCAACAAGATCGACAAGGTGAAATCCGAGGAACTTCTGGGCCTGACCAAGGACCTGAACGACCGCTACGACTTTGCCGAAACCTTCATGATCTCGGCCGAGCGTGGCTACGGCGTCGATGACCTGCGCCGCTGGCTGGCCGAGCAGCTGCCCGAGGGGCCGTGGCTCTATCCCGAGGACCAGATCGCCGACCTTCCGATGCGGATGATCGCGGCCGAGATGACCCGCGAGAAACTGACCCTGCGGCTGCATCAGGAATTGCCCTACCAGCTGACCGTCGAGACCGAGAACTGGGAAGAGCGCAAGGACGGCTCGGCCAAGATCGACCAGGTGATCTACGTGGTGCGCGACGGGCACAAGGGCATCGTGCTGGGCAAGCGGGGCGAGACCATCAAGGCCGTCAGCCAGGCCGCCCGCGCCGAGCTCGAAGAGTTTCTGGGCCGCAAGGTCCACCTGTTCCTGCAGGTCAAGGTGCGGCCCAACTGGCTGGAAGAGGCCGAGCGGTATTCCGAGATGGGGCTGGATTTCAAAGACGGTAACGCATGACGCGGCTGACCGCCGAATTCTGGGTCCACGCCTATCTGGCGCGGCTGCGGTTTCAGGAGATCCCCGCCTTTGTCGTCGCGCACGGTGACGACACCGCCGGTGCGGTGCTGGTCAAGCTCAACACGCTCGACGGCAATGCCACGGCCTTCCAGCGCAGCTTTGACCTGCTCAGTGGCGAACGGAAATGGGTCGAACTGTCCTCCGGCCCCGAGGCCGAGGTGGACGAAGCCATCGCCCGCCAGCGCAGCTTTGACCCCGACCTCTGGGTGATCGAGGTCGAGGACCGGCAGGGACGGCACCTGCTGGGCGAAGAGGGGTTGTCAGATTGAATGTGCACTGCATGATTGCACATGAATATTTGATCGCGGTTCAACCCTCACGCCGATGATTCCGCGGCCTCGCAAGGGTCATCCAGCTGGAAACTAGCAATCTTTTCATCCACAAAGACAAAGACAACCGGGCTCGAACAATCCTTACCGGTCTTGGCGACCCCTACCAGGATTGTCTGACCGTTCTGGAGGCTAACGCTGTTGAACCAGACACTCGTGTAGGGCTCGGCCTGCTCGAATTGCGATTTCATCAAATCAAGTGGATATTGCTGCTTCATTTCTGCCGACACCAACTTATGGGCGGAAGAATACTGCCGCTGCGCGAGGAGTGTGATGAACTCTCTCGCGATTGCCCGCTCTTGGCGGCTTAGGAAATACAGCGTTCCGGCGAAAAGAATGAGCAGGATTGCCAATGCGGCGAATGCTTTGAACAACCAAGCAAGGATTTTCTTTAACGTTTTCATTTTTTACCTTTTCCAACGCTAGTCACTTCAATCATTGCAAGAACAGAAAGATGGCGTCACCCGGTAATGGTGTGCAGGCAAGGAAAAAAATGACGCCTTGCGTCGGGTCGGCGAGCATGGAGAATGCGAGGATGGACTGGCGCGATCACGGCATACTTCTGACCACCCGTCGCCACGGCGAGACGGCGGCCATCATCGAGGTCTTTACCGAAGGCCACGGGCGCCATGCCGGCGTGGTGCGGGGCGGCACCAGCCGCAAGATCGCGCCGATCCTGCAACCGGGCGCCCAACTGGACGTGACCTGGCACGCGCGGCTGCAGGAACATATCGGCACCTTTCAGGTCGAGCCCCTGCGCTCGCGTGCGGCAGCGGCGTTTTCCGGACGGCTGGCGCTGTCGGGGCTGAACGCGGTGGTGGCGCTGTTGTCCTTCTGCCTGCCGGAACGAGAGCCGCATCCGGGCATCTACAAGCAGACCGAACAACTGATGGACCTGCTCGGGCAGGACGAGATCTGGCCGCTGGCCTATCTGCGCTGGGAACTGGCTTTGCTTGAAGAGTTGGGTTTTGGCCTCGACCTCAGCCGCTGTGCCGTGACTGGCGCGACCGAGGGGCTGGTCTATGTCTCGCCCAGATCGGGCCGTGCCGTAAGCGCGGAAGGGGCAGGATGCTGGGCCGACCGGCTGTTGCCCCTGCCGCCCGTCCTGCGCGGGCAGGGCACCGCTCCGGATGCCGAGATTGCCACCGGGTTGCGGACCACGGGTTATTTCCTGACGCACCGCGTAGCACCGTCGCTGGGGCACAACCCGCTACCCGAGGCGCGTGCGCGCTTCGTCGATCAGTTCACTCGGCGGCTGTGAACACCATCTCGTGCCCGTCCTCGTTTCGCAGGATCAGCACGTCACCGGACACTTCGGATTGCGTCATCGCCATCAGCGCCGCGAAATAGCTGCCTTCGGCCTCAAGATCGGGGCAGGCCATGTGGGTTGCGCTCAGGTTCTTGACCTCGAACCAAGGGTAGGGCGCAGCCTGCACCCCGGAATAGCTGTTGCAGGGGCCTTCACCGGCAATCCTGCCTTCTTCGGAAAAGCTCAGCGTGGCTGAAGCCTGGAACGGCTGCCGGTCGATTTCCTGCAAACGCCAGATCTTGCCGCCGGCGCCATAGGCGGCGACGGTTTCATCCTTGTCGCACTGGAGCAGGGCCAGCAGGGGAACAAGTGCAATCGCGCGCAGCATAAATAAATTCCTTGGTTGAACCGCTCCTAGCGGAAACACTATGCGTCGCGCAACAGGGTCGGCATTTCCGAAGAAAAGAAAAAAGCCCGGTGGTGACACCGGGCGTAGTTGGGGAATGAAGAGGGTTTGAAAAATGACTAGCCGAGCAGGCGCCGCGCGATGACCTGGGCCTGAATTTCAGCGGCGCCTTCAAAGATGTTCAGGATGCGCGCATCGCACAGAACGCGGCTGATCTTGTATTCCAGCGCGAAACCGTTGCCGCCGTGGATCTGCAGCCCGTTGTCGGCCGCAGCCCAGGCGACGCGGGCGCCCAGCAGCTTGGCCATCCCGGCCTCCAGATCGCAGCGCTGGCCGTGATCCTTCTCCCAAGCGCTGAAATAGGTCAGCTGGCGCGCGATCATGATCTCGACCGCCATCATCGCCAGCTTGCCCGACACGCGCGGGAAGTTGATCAGGGCCTTGCCGAACTGCTTGCGCTCCTGCGCGTATTGCATGGCGATGTCCAGCGCGCTCTGCGCCACGCCGATGGCGCGGGCGGCGGTCTGGATACGGGCGGATTCGAAGGTTTCCATGAGCTGCTTGAAGCCCTTGCCTTCCTCGCCGCCCAGCAGGTTCTCGCCCTTGACGTGGAAGCCGTCGAAGGCCAGCTCGTATTCCTTCATGCCGCGATAGCCCAGCACCTCGATCTCGCCGCCGGTCATGCCGGGGGTCGGGAAGGGGTCTTCGTCGGTTCCGGGGGTCTTTTCCGCCAGGAACATCGACAACCCGCGGTGGTCGGTGGTTTCGGGATCGGTGCGCGCAAGCAGCGTCATGACATGGGTGCGCGCGGCGTGGGTGATCCAGGTCTTGTTGCCGGTGATCTTGTAGTCGCCGTTTTCGTCCTTGATCGCACGGGTCCGCAGGCTGCCCAGATCCGACCCGGTGTTGGGTTCGGTGAACACGGCCGTCGGCAGGATCTCGGCGCTGGCGATCTTGGGCAGCCATTGCGCTTTTTGTTCGTCGGTGCCGCCCGCAATGATCAATTCGGCCGCGATCTCGGAGCGGGTGCCCAGCGAGCCCACGCCGATATAGCCCCTCGACAGCTCCTCCGAAACGACGCACATCGAGGCCTTGGACAGGCCGAACCCACCATATTCCTCGGGGATGGTCAGGCCGAAGACACCCATTTCGGCCAGTTCCTCGATGATCTCGATCGGGATCAGCTCGTCCTTAAGGTGCCATTCATGCGCGTTGGGCTCGACCTTTTCCTGCGCATAGCGGCGGAACTGGTCGCGGATCATCTCCAGCTCTTCGTCCAGGCCCGAGGCACCGAACATGGTGGCGCCCGATTGCGCCTCCATCAGCTCGACCAGACGGGTGCGGGCCGCCTGACTGTTGGCCGAACGCATCAGCGTCTGAACCTCGTCGCACTGGAACCCGGACAGTGCGTCCCAGCCCAGGCCCAGATCCTGCAGGCGCACGACCTCGCCCTGGTTCATCGGGATACCGCCGGCGATCTGGTGCAGGTACTCGCCGAAAGCGATCTGGTGCAAAAGCTGCTCCATCTCGCCGAACTTGCCCTCGGCCTCCAGCGCCTCGGCCCAGCGCTGCATCTGCTTGAGAGATTGGTGATAGGTGGCCAGCCAGGACAGGCCATGCGCGGCGGTCTGGTTCGCCTCGATCAATGCGCCCGAAACCCGCCCGTCGGACGTGACCATGGCGCGCACCGACTCGCGCGCAAGGTTGAACACGGTCTCGACCGGGGCAAGCGCCGCGCCGGTCAGCCGCAGAAGGTCGGGCAAAATAGCGGGGTTCGTCATCGTCGTTACATCCTGTCCGTCATGGGCCATGAATCAGGTCCTCTCTTGCGTCCAACGGTCATATCATTTTGCACATGCAGCGCAACAAAAATTCGCAACAATGCCTGAAAGTGTTCGAAAATTACCTGCGTGGTTTTGCAGTGCAGAGAAAATTTCGGGTGATATGAAAGGGTATGACCATGTTCACCCTCCTTTCCCCTCAAGACCTGGCTCTGGCCTGTGGCGTCGCCCTACTGGCCGGTTGCGTCAAGGGGTTGGTGGGGTTCGCCATGCCCATGATCCTGATATCCGGCCTCAGCATGGTCCTGCCACCCGAACTGGCGCTGGCGGGTTTGATCCTGCCCACGCTCGCCACCAACGCGGTGCAGGCCCTGCGCGAAGGCCCCCAGGCGGCGTTGGACTCGATCCGCCGGTTCCGGGTGTTTCTGCTGGTGGGGCTGCTGTTCCTGCTGACCAGTGCGCAGCTGATCACGCGAGTGCCCACGTCAACCTTCCTGCTGATGATCGGACTGCCCGTGGTCGCATTTGCCCTGATGCAGTTGCTGGGGGTGAAGTTCTCTCTGCAGGAAAGATCGCTCCGCGTCGAAGCCGCAGCGGGTGCGGTCGCCGGTTTCGTCGGCGGGATGTCAGGGGTTTGGGGGCCGCCGACGGTCGCCTACCTGACCGCGCTGGACACCCCCAAGCGCGACCATATCCGGATCCAGGGGGTGATCTATGGGCTGGGGGCGGTTGCCCTGACCTTTGCCCATCTGGGCTCGGGCATCCTGCGTGCGGAAACGGCGCCCTTCTCGGCCGTGCTGATCGCCCCCGCGATGATCGGGATGTGGGTTGGCTTGCGGTGGCATGATCGGATCGAGCAGACGACCTTCCGCAAGGCGACCCTGGTGGTGTTGCTGGTTGTCGGCCTCAACCTGGTTCGCCGGTCACTGATGGGCTGATCCGTCAGTTGGCCGAACGCATGAAGCGAAAGGCATAGAAAAGCCCCAGCATCAGAAAAAGCAGCCCGAACGTATCGCCGATGAGAAAGGCGAAATACGCGCTCGGTTCGCTGCCGAAGGCCATGTTGGTCGTGACGGACAGCAGGATCGACGACAGCACGCCCGCCACCATGACGCAGGCCCAGCAGGGGGCGCGGTCGGGCCGAGGGAAAAGATCCCATCCCAGCACTTTGAGAACATGAAACACGGCCGGCGCTGAAACCACGGCGACAAAGATGGATTGCAGACGGCTTGGCAGAAATACATCGGCCCCGCCGAGATAGGCAAAGACGATGAATACCCCAGGCAGCAATGCGATCACGGCGCGCCATCCCATCAGCCAAGCCGCGAGGACCCGCACGCCGTGTGGCAGGAACAGCAGGCTCGCCCGGCTCGCAAATTCCGGGAAAAACGCATTCTGCAGCGGCATCAACACTTCGAAGGTCAGAATTGATGCAACCACATAGGCCAGAGAGGCCCAGAACGTATCCGAAATCAGCGAGCGCAATGACTTAAACAGCGACCAAGGTGAAGCGTTTACTTGCCTGGGGCATGCACGATGTAGCGCCCCCGGTTGGCAGTGCTGCTCTGGGACAGATACCCCTTGCGAACCAGGGATTTCAGGGCCCGGAAAAAGGTCGGACGAGACACGTCCTTGACCAGCGTGTGTTCGATCAGGCCGAAGGTCCGCACCTCCTCTTCGGTTTTGGACAGTTCACCGGCGGCATAGTAGATGTCGCGCTCGACCGGAGACAGCCCTTCCAATCGCAAGGTCCGTTCCATGCTCTGCATGAGTTTGCGAAGTTCTGCGAGTTTCGAGATTTCGGTCATACTATCAACACTTGCCTTTTTGTTGGGCGCTCTCTGCCTTTCGTCCTCCAAGAGATGCGCGGATACATGGCTGGCCTGCGTGAAACCCAAGCATCACGAGAGCCAGCCGGTTCTAGCGCTGAAACTGTTCCAAGCTCGCTGAGTTGCGGATGTAGAGTGAGTGGGCATCTGCAGTCCAGAGATTGTCATTCAGCGCGAACCCGACGTCAAAGCGCCGGGTTCTATGGTTCAATGGGAGGAGTGTCTATCGCGGGATGGCTCCGAAATCAACGAATTTGTATGTGCATTTACCCCCAATTCGACAGGTTGGCAGACCGTCGAAAAGCCAGAAACCCGGGGCAAAATGCGACGAAGAGGCCTTCTGGCCTCTCCGGTTCAGCCGATAGCGACCGCTTTTACGTCTTCGTCGATGAATGGCAGGTACTGCTCGAAGTTCTCGGCAAACATCTGCACCAGCTTGGCGGCTTGCTTGTCGAAGGCCTCCTGGTCGTCCCAGGTGCGGCGTGGATCCAGCAGAACCTCTGCCACGCCGGGCACTGAAACCGGCACGTCAAAGCCGAAATTCGGGTCCTTGCGGAACTCGGCCTCGGCCAGCGAGCCGTCCAGCGCGGCGGTCAGCAGGGCACGGGTGGCCTTGATCGGCATGCGCGAGCCGACGCCATAGGCGCCGCCGGTCCAGCCGGTGTTGACCAGCCAGCAGGTCGCGCCGTGCTGGGCGATCTTTTCGCGCAGCAGGTTGCCATAGACCTCGGGGCGGCGCGGCATGAACGGCGCGCCGAAGCAGGTCGAGAAGGTCGGCTGCGGTTCGGTCACGCCACGCTCGGTCCCGGCCACTTTCGAGGTGAAGCCCGACAGGAAGTGATACATCGCCTGCGCCGGGGTAAGCCGCGCGATCGGAGGCAGCACGCCGAAGGCGTCGCAGGTCAGCATGATGATGTTCTTGGGGTGACCACCCACTGCCGTTTTCGAGGCGTTCGAGATGTATTCCAGCGGGTAGGCGCAGCGCATGTTCGCGGTCAGGCTGTCGTCGTCGAAATCCAGTTCCTTGGTTTCTGGGTCGAACACCATGTTCTCGATCACGGTGGCGAACTTGGTGGTGGTGGCGTAGATTTCCGGTTCGGCCTCGGGGTTGAGGTTGATGGTCTTGGCATAGCAGCCCCCTTCGAAGTTGAAGGTGCCGCGATCGGACCAGCCATGCTCGTCATCACCGATCAGAACCCGCGCCGGATCGGCCGACAGGGTCGTCTTGCCAGTGCCCGACAGGCCAAAGAACACGGCCGTATCCACCGGGTTGCCAACGGCGTGGTTGGCCGAGCAGTGCATTGGCATCACGCCCTTTTCCGGCAGAAGGTAGTTGAGCAGCGTGAACACGGACTTCTTGTTCTCGCCCGCATATTCGGTGCCGCCGATCAGGATCAGCTTGCGGTCGAAGTTCAGCGCGATCACCGTTTCGCTGCGGCAGTCGTGCTTTTTCGGGTCCGCCTGGAAGCTGGGGCAGTTTATGACGGTGAAATCGGCCACGAACTCGTTCAGATCTTCGCGGTCCGGACGGCGCAGCAGGTGGCGGATGAACAGGTTGTGCCAAGCAAGCTCGGTCACCATGCGTACGTTGATCGAATAGGCCGGGTCGGCCCCGCCCACGAGATCCTGCACGAAGTAGTCCTTGCCCTTCATGTGCTCGAGCATGTCGGCATAGAGGGCGTCGAACCCTTCGGGGCTCATCGCGGCGTTGTTTTCCCACCAGATGCTGTCGGCGACGCTGTCGGTCTTGACGACATGCTTGTCCTTGGGCGAGCGGCCGGTGAACTTGCCTGTCGTCACCAGAAAGGCACCGCCGTTGCCCAGCGTGCCTTCGCCCCGCTTGATGGCCTCTTCGATCAGCGCCGGTTCCATGAAGTTGTAATAGACATTGCCCAGACCCTCGATGCCCTGATCTTCGAGGCGGAATTGCGGGTTAACCCGTCCAGATGTCATGCGATATTTCTCCTATGGCGGCGCTGCGACCTTTTGCGTGACGCGTGCGCTCTTGGGGCGATTGTCCGGCTTCCAACCCGGCCGGTGCGCGGGTCTTATCATGGTCAATCGGGAGGTGAACAGGACGGTTTGGCGCAGTTAGCGCAACCAAGCAAAAGTTTAGCGCAACCATGAAAAGCCTGCCCATTCGGGCGGCGCATATCCTGCTCCCGGTAATGCTTTTTTGTCTCATTTAAAGCCACAGTTTCCGGGCGAATCGCAGTTATGGATTGATTCGCGGCCGCAAAAGGGGGAAGAATGCCTGAAAAACAACGAAGACAGGGCAGTAGCGAGAGCAGTAACAGGGGCATTCCAAATGTCGAAGATTGCACTGGTGGATGACGACAGAAACATCCTGACGTCCGTATCCATGACACTCGAGGCCGAGGGCTTTGAGGTAGAAACCTACAATGACGGGCAGGCCGCGCTGGACGCCTTCAACAAGAAACTTCCCGACATGGCCGTTCTGGACATCAAGATGCCCAGAATGGACGGCATGGACCTGTTGCAGCGACTGCGGCAGAAATCCCAGATGCCCGTGATCTTCCTGACATCGAAGGATGACGAGATCGACGAGGTTCTCGGGTTGCGCATGGGGGCCGACGACTACGTCAAGAAGCCGTTTTCACAAAGGCTTCTGGTCGAGCGCATCCGGGCGCTGCTGCGGCGGCAGGAGGCGAACGCAACCGATACAGGCAGTTCCGGGGTCGGCGAAGCCAAAGTGATGGAGCGCGGCCACCTGCGCATGGACCCATTGCGCCACGCGGTCAGTTGGAAGGGCATCGACGTGTCGCTGACGGTTACCGAGTTCCTGCTGTTGCAGGCGTTGGCCCAGCGGCCGGGTTTCGTGAAAAGCCGCGATCAGCTGATGGACGTGGCCTATGACGATCAGGTTTACGTGGATGACCGGACCATCGACAGCCACATCAAGCGCCTTCGCAAGAAGATGCGTACTGCCGACCCGGAATTTTCCGCGATCGAAACACTGTACGGAATCGGGTATAGATATAACGAGGAATGATCGGTCTTCTGACGAAGGCGGACGAAAGGGTTTTCTTGCGCGACACCGGATCAACAAGCGGACCAAGCGACGGCGACGTCGTTCTGGGTGACGACTGGGTTGCACCTCACGACCCGGAAACGGCGAAGCTGCGCGCCAGGCGGGCGCGACGCGGGATGTTCCTGTTGCGCCGCTCGCCGCTGACGCGGAAGATCATTGTCTTCAACCTGATCGCATTGTTCATCCTCGTTGCGGGGCTTCTGTATCTCGACAATTCCCGTGATGAGCAGGTTCTGCAGCGGGCGCGGGCGTTGGCCGGGGAAGTGGAACTGGTCAGCAATGTGTTCGAGGCGCAGATCCGGGATGGCTCTCCGACCAATCTGACCACGGGCGACGGCATCGACGTCAAGGAAACTCTCGCGGTACTGGGCCTGCGGGACGGGGTCGAGGTTTTTGTGTTCGACCTGTCCGGAAACCTGGTCGGATGGACGAAAGGCGCGGGCCGTGTCCCTGCGCTGACAACGCTGGGCAATCCGGATGACGGGCGCACGATCATCAGCGACGGCCTGAACGTCGTCTGGACCGGGGTTTCCTCGGTCTTCAGCGGCGCTCCGAAAGATCTGTCGCCCCCGCTGGCCGATCAGATGAAGGCGATGGTGCCGGCGGCCCTCAAGGGTGAGGCGCAAGTGCAGGCGATCTCGGATGCCGAAGGCGAAACCGTCATCGTAGCGACGACTCCGCTCTTGCAGGATGGTGTGCCCATTGGTGTCGTGGCGATGGCGGGGCCCGCAGGGGAGATTGACGCGCTGACACGCCAGGAGCAGGAGCGGGTGCTGCAGATGTTCGTCGTCGCGCTGCTGGTTTCGATCGGATTGAGCCTCGTTCTGGCTTCGACCATCGCCAACCCGCTGGCAGATCTGGCTGCCGCCGCCGAAATGGGCAACGACCGCGGCGCCCGGCATTTCAGCGCGGGCCGCATTCGGATCCCGGACCTGAGCGCGCGCCCGGACGAAATCGGACGCCTGAGCAAGGCGCTTCGGAGCATGGTTTCCGCGCTCTACAATCGGATCGACAGCAACGAGCAATTCGCCGCGGACGTCGCGCACGAGATCAAGAACCCGCTGGCAAGCCTGCAGTCCGCCGTCGGAACGCTGCGCGTCGTCAAGCGCGACGATCAGCGCGAAAAGCTGCTGGAGGTGATCGAACATGACGTGCGTCGCCTCGACCGTCTGGTCAGCGACATCTCCAACGCCTCCCGGTTGGATGCGGAATTGGTCAAGGAGGACGAACAGGCCTTCGACCTGTTGAAGCTGCTGAGGAACCTCAGCCAGTATCTGGGCGAGGATGCAAAGGCCAAGGGCATCGACTACATCACCGACCTGCCGTCTGACCCGATCATCATCAACGGGCTCGAGGCGCGTCTGGCGCAGGTTTTCGTGAACCTGATCACGAACGCCATTTCCTTCTGCGAAGAGGGCGACGCCATCCGGGTCTGGGCGCGGCGTCGCGCGAACCGGGTGTTGGTCGTGGTCGAGGATACCGGCCCCGGCATTCCCGATCAGGCCCTTACCAAGATCTTCAAGAGGTTCTATTCGCAACGTCCGCCAGAGCATTTCGGAAACAACTCGGGTCTGGGTCTTGCGATCTCCAAGCAGATCGTCGAAGCGCATGGCGGCGTGATCTGGGCAGAGAACATCCGTCCGACCGAGGCGGACATCACGTCCGACCCGCTGGGAGCGCGGTTCGTGGTCGGCCTGCCGGTCTGAGCCATGGGCGCGGATGCGTTGATCGGGACGGAACATCTCGATAGTGCCACCGTTCATGCGAGTTGCATTGCACTGGATGGGAAGGCCCTCCTCATCGTGGGGCAGTCAGGATCGGGCAAATCCGAGCTTGCCCTGCAATTGATGGCGTTTGGGGCCGATCTGGTGGCCGATGACCGGGTCGATCTTAGGCTCGAAGGAGGGCAAGTGATGGCTCGCACGCCGCAAGCCATTGCAGGCCTGATCGAAGCGCGCGGCATCGGCCTTTTGCGTGCGCGTCACGCCGGACCTGTTCCATTGGAATACGTGGTAGATCTCGACGAAGCCGAAACGGCGCGCCTGCCCGAACCGCGGGAAATCCGCCTGCTGAGACAATCTTTTCCCTTGCTTCGCGCGGCCAAAGCACCACATTTCGCCGCATCCCTGATCCAGCTCCTCAAGATGGGGCGAGTTGAAACCGAATGGCCCAACGCATGAGCAGCCAGAGGCGCATCGTTTTGGTCACCGGTCCTTCCGGCGCCGGGCGTTCGACCGCCATTCACGTACTCGAGGATCTGGGGTTCGAGGCGATCGACAACCTGCCCATGGGGTTGCTGACCCGTCTGCTCGAAGGCTCTGATCCGCAGCGCCCAATGGCGCTGGGCATCGACGCGCGCAACCGGGATTTCTCGACCATCGGTTTCCTTGAACTGGTGGCCGGGCTCGGCCGGATGGCCGAGATCGACCTGACCACCCTTTACCTGGACTGCAGCGAAGACGTCCTGCTGCGCCGGTTCTCGGAAACCCGCCGCCGGCATCCTATGGCACCCGAAGCAAGCCCCGAGGTGGGAATCCGGCAGGAAAAAGAGCTGCTGCAGCCGATACGCGAGATCGCCGACACGTTGATCGATACCAGCAACCTGAACGTGCACCAGCTGCGGGAAGAGATCGAAAGATGGTTCGCACCCGAAGGCGGCCGGCACCTGGCGGTCTCGGTCGAGTCCTTCTCCTACAAGCGGGGCTTGCCGCGCGGGCTGGACATGGTGTTCGACTGCCGGTTTCTGGCCAACCCATACTGGAAACCCGAACTGCGCGAGGCCGACGGTCGAAACCCGGACGTGGCCGCCTATATTCAGAGCGACCCGAATTACGAACCATTCGTGGAAAGGGTCGTGGAGCTTTTGAAGCTTCTGTTGCCGGCCTTCCGGGCCGAAGGCAAAGCGCATCTGTCGGTGGCCTTCGGCTGCACCGGAGGCCAGCACCGTTCGGTGTCCTTGGCGGAAACCATCGCAAAGGCCCTTGCGGAAGGGGGGCAGCAGGTGTCAATAAGGCACCGCGAAATTGAGCGCCGTTTGGCGAAGGTGAGGCCGGATTGATCGGGATCGTGATCGTAGCGCATGGTGGGCTGGCCAAGGAGTACCTGGCGGCCATGCAGCATGTCGTGGGCCAGCAACCCGGGCTGGTGGCTGTGTCGATCGAGGCCGACCACGACCGTGAGGCAAAGCAGCGCGAGATATGCGCCGCCGCGGATCAGGTGGATACCGGTGACGGTGTCGTCGTGGTGACGGATCTGTTCGGGGGAAGCCCGTCAAACCTGAGCCTTCTTGCCTGCGCGCCGCCCGATCGCCGCATCCTCTATGGTGCCAACCTGCCGATGCTCATCAAGTTGGCCAAGAGCCGCGACCTTCCCGTAGGTGAGGCCGTTCGCCAGGCGATGGAGGCCGGCCGAAAATACATCAACACGCAAAACGTAACATTGGATTGAGAGCGGACTTTATGGACATGGCCACCCGCCGTCTGAAGATAATCAACGAAAAGGGCCTGCATGCCCGGGCTTCGGCCAAGCTCGTAGAGGTCGTCGAGGGCTTTGACGCCACGGCAGAGGTGTCAAAAGACGGGCTTTCGGCGTCCGGAGACAGCATAATGGGTCTTTTGATGTTGGCAGCGTCGCGCGGCACGACTATTGACGTCGAGACCTCGGGGCCAGATGCTGAGGCGCTGGCGGATGCGCTTGAAACCTTGGTGAACGAAAAGTTCGGGGAAAGCTACTGAGCCGACCGTCCGTGTGAAACTTGAAACTGGAAGACCAAGAATTGGCTGAAACCGCGGATAACAGCAAAGCTGGTTCGATGGTGGGTGACACCGGAACGCAGGGCGAGATCTACGATCGCCGGACCCTGACCTATGCGAATTCTTTCGATGACGCGTGGACTGCGACGGCGATCCGCGCCATCGAATGGTGCACCGGCAAGCTGACCATTCTTCGGATGGTCAGCCAGTTCGAGAAGAAGAACGAACATTACCGGGGGCAGAAGTTCTGGGGCGGCGCGCTGGAGACCATGGGGATCGACCTTCTGACGCCGGCGGAACAGATCGCGCATATCCCAAAAGAGGGCCCGGTCGTGGTGGTGGCGAACCATCCGCACGGCATGGTGGACGGCATGATCCTGGCCGAACTGATCGGTCGGGTGCGTCAGGATTACCGGATTCTCACGCGCTCGGTCCTGACCGGTCTCGACGAGGCGGCGACCTCGTTCATGATCCCCGTTCCGTTCCCTCACGATCCCGAAGCGCAGGCGAAGATGCTGGAAATGCGCAGCAAGGCCATGGCGCATCTTGGCGATGGTGGCGTCGTCGCCTTGTTCCCCTCGGGGGTGGTGATGTCTTCGGACACATGGTTCGGACCCGCGCTTGAACGCGACTGGAACGTCTTTACCGCCAAGATGATCAGGCGATCCGGCGCGCGCGTCGTGCCCATCTTTTTCCCCGGATCGAACTCCCGCTGGTATCAGATCGCGAACAAGCTTTCTCCGATCCTGCGGCAGGGATTGCTGCTGCACGAAATCGTCAGATCCTGCAACAAGCCGCAATCACCGGTCATCGGCGAGCCGATCCCGGACGAGGACATGAAACTTCTGGAGCGCGACCCCCGCGGCTTCATGGCGTGGTTGCGCGACCACACCCTGTCCTTGGGGCAATCGCCCAAGGCCTGAGCCGCGCCTTCATCTGGCGAAAAATATCCCGGGGGTGAGCCCGGATGAAATCCGGGCGAGGGGGCTGGCCCCCTCCCGTCGCTACCGGGTCGGTACCGGCACCTCGCCGCGATAGTCATAGAACCCGCGCTGGGTCTTGCGGCCCAACCATCCCGCCTCGACATACTTGGTCAGCAGCGGACAGGGGCGGTATTTGGTATCGGCCAGCCCGTCATGCAACACGTTCATGATGGCCAGGCAGGTGTCCAGCCCGATGAAGTCGGCCAGTTCCAGAGGCCCCATCGGGTGGTTCGCCCCCAGCTTCATCGACTGGTCGATCGACTGGACGTTGCCCACCCCCTCATACAGCGTATAGACCGCCTCGTTGATCATCGGCATCAGGATCCGGTTCACGATGAAGGCCGGGAAATCCTCGGCGCTGGCCGCCGTCTTGCCCAGCCTGTCTACCACCGCTTTACAAGCGTTGTAGGTCTCTTCATCGGTGGCGATGCCGCGGATCAACTCCACCAGCTGCATCACCGGCACCGGGTTCATGAAGTGGAACCCCATGAACCGCTCGGGCCGGTCCGTGCGGCTGGCCAGGCGCGTGATCGAAATCGACGAGGTGTTCGAGGTCAGGATCGTGTGCGGCTGAAGATGCGGCTGCAAATCTTCGAAAATGGCCTGCTTGATGGTTTCGCGTTCGGTCGCGGCCTCGATCACCAAGTCGGTCTGTCCCAGATCCGGCAGGTTCAGCGTGGTCTTGATGCGCCCCAGCGCCGCTTCCATCTCTTCTTCCGTGATTTTCCCGCGCGAAGCCTGCCGGGCCATGTTCGCCCGGATCGTCTCCATTGCGTTGTCCAGCGCTTCCTGGCTGACATCGGTCAGCAACACGTCATATTCCGCCAGTGCCATGACGTGGGCGATCCCGTTGCCCATCTGACCCGCGCCTATCACTCCGACCGTCTTAATTTCCATCTTTTCCGGTGCCTTTCCCCAAGGGTTGCCGCGACCTTACTGGCAGGTTGGGGGCGGCGGCAAGGGTCCGCAGTCTCCCCAATTTGCTTCAAATGAGCGCATTAGGGGAATCGCAACCCTCGCGGCCCTAGCGTGTTCATCGGTTCACAGTTCATGGGCGGTTGGCATGAGTTATGACAGACCAAGTGCCGAGGTGCCTTCTGACCCCTTGTGCACATACGGAGCATCCAGATTGCAGTTCCGCGGGCCGCGGCAGTCTTTGGACGGCCCGTACACCGCGTGCCTTGGCGGAACCGAGACTTTCGGCCGTTTTGTCGGAGAACCGTTCCCTGCGTTGCTGGAACAGAGAATCGGCCGCACCTGCCTGAACCTGGGCAGCATCTGCTGCGGGCTTGAGGCCATGTCCGGTGATGAAACGCTGATCGAGCTGGCGAATGGGGCCGAGGTCTGCATCCTGCAAGTTCCAGGGGCGCACAGCCTGTCGAATGACTTGTTCCGGGTGCATCCACGTCGAAACGACCGTTTCCTGGCACCGACTGAAATGCTCAGGGGATTGTATCCAGAAGTCGACTTCACCGAGTTCCATTTCACACGGCACTTGTTGGGGCGACTTCACGCCTTGGCCGACGCGCGTTTCGAGACGGTCTTGGACCAGCTGCGAAATGCGTGGAGCGAGCGTTTGCAGGATTTGATCGCAAGGTTGCAGGTGCCGGTCGTCCTGTTGTGGCTCCGCTATGAGTCCGGGTCAAAATCCGGCGCTCCAGACGCTCTCGGCACCGAGCCGCTTCTGGTGGATTCCCACATGGTCTCGCGCCTGCGTCCCGCCTGCGCGGCGATCGTCGAAATCCCGGTCAGGGCCTCGGCCGAGTCGCACGAGCTTGAGGACATGTTGTTCGGTGTTCTCCAGCAGCCTTCGGCCGAGCATCTGATCGGCC
This sequence comes from Ruegeria marisrubri, assembly GCF_001507595.1. Taxonomy (GTDB): domain Bacteria; phylum Pseudomonadota; class Alphaproteobacteria; order Rhodobacterales; family Rhodobacteraceae; genus Ruegeria; species Ruegeria marisrubri. The sequence goes on along the minus strand of NZ_LQBQ01000004.1, from coordinate 7,880 downwards.
CCGCGACGCATCGCGAGATATCGGAACGGCTCTATCGAGCTCTGATGGACCTGTCATGACAAAGGCCCGCCACCTGGGCGGGCCTTCGCGGAATTCCTTGGGGGCGGGCCTTTGCCCGTCCCGCCTCAGAGTTTCTCGGTCAGTTCCGGCACGGCCTGGAACAGGTCGGCGACCAGGCCGAAGTCCGCGACCTGGAAGATGGGTGCTTCTTCGTCCTTGTTGATGGCGACGATGACCTTCGAGTCCTTCATGCCGGCCAGGTGCTGGATCGCGCCCGAGATGCCCACGGCGATGTAGAGCTGCGGGGCCACCACCTTGCCGGTCTGGCCCACCTGCCAGTCGTTCGGGGCATAGCCCGAGTCGACGGCCGCGCGGCTGGCGCCGACGGCGGCGCCCAGCTTGTCGGCCAGGCCCTCGATCAGCTTGAAATCCTCTTCCGAGCCGACGCCGCGGCCGCCCGACACCACGATGCCGGCCGAGGTCAGTTCCGGACGGTCGCTCTCGGCCACCTTGTCCTCGACCCATTCCGACAGGCCCGGGTTCTCGCCGACCGACACGGTCTCGACCGGGGCCGAGCCGCCTTCGCCGGCGGCGTCGAAGCTCGAGGTGCGGATGGTGACCACCTTCTTGGCGTCGTTCGACTTGACCGTCTGGATCGCGTTGCCCGCGTAGATCGGGCGCTCGAAGGTCGACGCGTCCACGACGCCCGACACGTCCGAGATCACCATCACGTCCAGCAGCGCGGCAACCCGCGGCATCACGTTCTTGGCGTCGGTGGTGGCAGGGGCGACGATGTGTTCGTAACCGTCCGCCAGGCTGACGATCAGCGCCGCGGTCGATTCCGCCAGGCGGTGGCCCAGCGACGGATCCTCGGCGACCAGCACCTTGGACACGCCGTCGATCTTGGCGGCGGCCTCGCCGGCTGCGGCGGCAGAGCCACCGGCGGCCAGAACGGTCACGTCGCCCAGTTGCTTGGCTGCGGCCACGGCCTTGGCGGTCGCGTCCAGCGCCAGTTCACCATTGTTGACTTCAGCGAGAAGAAGAACAGCCATCACACAGCCCCCGCTTCCTTGAGTTTCTCGACCAGCTCGTCAACCGAGCCCACGATGATGCCCGCCGCGCGTGCCGGCGGCTCTTCGGTCTTGACGATTTCCAGGCGCGGAGAGACGTCGACGCCGTAATCGGCGGCGGTCTTCTCGTCCAGCGGCTTCTTCTTCGCCTTCATGATGTTGGGCAGCGAGGCATAGCGCGGCTCGTTCAGGCGCAGGTCCACGGTGACGATGGCCGGCATCTTGACCGAGATGGTCTGCAGACCGCCATCCACCTCGCGGGTGACCTTGGCGGTGTCGCCCTCGATGTTGAGTTCGGACGCAAAGGTGCCCTGGCTCCAGCCCAAGAGCGCCGACAGCATCTGGCCGGTGGCGTTCATGTCGTTGTCGATCGCCTGCTTGCCGCAGAGCACCAGGCCGGGCTGCTCTTCCTCGACCACCTTGGCCAGGATCTTGGCAACCGCCAGCGGCTCGATATCGGTGTGCACGTCATCGGCCGCAACCACCAGGATGGCGCGGTCTGCGCCCATCGCCAGCGCGGTGCGCAGCGTCTCCTGCGCCTGCTTCACGCCGATCGAGACCGCCACGACCTCGTCGGCCTGGCCCTTCTCTTTCAGGCGGATCGCCTCTTCGACCGCAATCTCGTCGAACGGGTTCATCGACATCTTGACATTGGCGAGATCGACACCGCTTCCGTCCGCCTTGACGCGAACCTTCACGTTGTAGTCAATCACGCGCTTGACAGGCACAAGTACCTTCATTTTTGCGTATGCTCCTTACAAAAACGGCAAGCCGCGTCGCGACTCCACCAATGCTCTCGAGGCGTTTGATAACGGGTCACGCGGCTTCGCAACAGGGCAAAATCGTCACGTCATGGTCCTGAGACGTCGCGTTCCGACATTTTTCGACCGCTAAACGCAACAAAGTTTCGTCCCCTCACCACCGTTTCTTTCAGCGATTTGCCCCCGGAACCCACAGCACGTCGTCCTCGCCGCCATTGTTGGCGCAGCGGGCCGCGACAAAAAACCAGTCGCTGAGACGGTTGAGATACCGCACGGCCACCTCGTTCACCGCTTCCACGCTCGACAGTTCCACCGCCTGCCGTTCGGCCCGGCGCGCCACGGTGCGACAGACATGCAACTGCGCCGCCAGCGGCGAACCGCCGGGGAGGATGAAGCTGCGCAGCGGCTCGAGCGTCATGTTCATCGCGTCGATCTCGGACTCGAGCCGTTCCACCTGCTCTGCGACCATGCGCAGGGGCGGGAACTCGGCCTCGTCATCCTTGTCCATGTCGGGCCGGCACAGGTCGGCCCCCAGATCGAACAGGTCGTTCTGGATCCGGGCCAGCGCCTCATCGAGGTATTCGTCGATTTCGATGGCCTCGACCCGGGCGACGCCGACAAAGGCGTTCAACTCGTCCACGGTGCCGTAGGCCTCGACCCGGTCGGAATATTTCGCGACCCGCTCGCCGTTTCCAAGGGCGGTCTGGCCGCGGTCTCCGGTGCGGGTATAGATCTTGTTCAGAACGACCATGCGTTACATCCCCTGACCACGCAGATAGACGTAGAGCACGATCAGCACCACGGCAATGAACTGGAACAGGATGCGCAGGCGCATCATCTTGTTGCTTTTCTTGGCAGCGGCCATTCCGCCCTTGCCGAAATTCGAAATGCCGATGGCCAGAACGACGACGACCGCCGCCATGGCCAGCAACAGGATCACCATCAGCAGATCCATGTAGTCCTCGTGCTGGTTTCGGGTTTCATTTGTGCCGGTCTAGCGTCTGGGTGGGTGAAAAGCGAACCCTTATTTCCGATCAGACGCCGGAAAGGATGCGGTCGATGGCGCCCGTGGGCAGAACGCGGCGCAGATAGCCCGCGACATAGGTCGGCGTGGTGACGTAGTAACGAGACCGGGGGCGTTTTGCGCTGACGGCATGGGCCAGCTTGTCGGTAACCGCCGATGGCGGCAGCTCGAATCGGTCCGGGCCGGATCCCTCGTAAAGCCGTTTCAGCAGCGAGTTTTCATATTTCTCACGCAGTGCCGAGTTCTCCCAGTCGATGAAGCGTTCGAACAGCGGGATCGCCTTTTCGCGTAGCTTCGAGGTGATGGGACCGGGTTCGATCAGAATCACGTGGATGCCGGTGCCGCGCAGTTCCAGCCGCAGGGTGTCGGTCAGCCCTTCGACCGCGTATTTCGTCGCCACATAGGCCCCGCGCCATGGAAAGGCGACCAGACCCAGAACCGACGAGTTCTGCACGATCCGCCCATGCCCCTGCGCCCGCATCACCGGAATCACCTGCCGGGTCAGCTCGTGCCATCCGAATACGTTGGTCTCGAAGATGTGGCGCAACGCCTCGGTCGGGACATCCTCGACCGCGCCCGGCAGTCCGTGGGCGCCGTTGTTGAACAGCGCGTCCAGAGTGCCGCCGGTCGCCTCGAGCGTCTGGTTCAGGCCCGTGCGGATGCTCTCGGCGTCGGTATAGTCGATTCGCGGGCTGTCAAAGCCCTGCGCCCGCAGGCGGTCGCAGTCACGTTGCTGGCGGCAGGACGCGAAAACGCGCCAGCCGCGCGCCCGCATGCCGTGCGCCGCGTCCAGTCCGATGCCCGAAGAGCACCCCGTAATGAGAATGGATTTCTGCATGTCGTTCCCAGATGTGAGCCTCTGACATAGCTATTGCGAGGCTCGGCACAGGGCAATGCCGTCGGCCGTCAGTTTGCCTTTTTGCTGACCAGAGAAGCCGCAATCCAACCCAGCTGTTGCTCGGGCAACACGCGCAGGCGCAGCCAGCCGATGCCCGGGTCGTCGAGCACCTCGACCTGGTGGCCCATGCCCAGCTTGGCGATGACCGGATAGATGGTGCCCGGACCGTTGCGCATGTTCACGCGCGTTCCGGTCACTTGCCGAATGTCCTTGACGGGCTCGGCATAGGCGGGTTCGACCTCCTGGTCGGTATCCGCTACCACGTCCTCTTGTTGCAGCCCCGCCGCCCCCTGTTCCATCGAGATCAGGGTGATCTTTGTGGTATTCTCGGCCCCGACCGCCTGATCCGCGTTCAGCCCTGCCGACATCTGGGCAAGGCTGAATATGGCCTGACCCTTCGGCTTGGTGTCTTCGTTCCCCTGAGCGTTCTGTCCGGGAGGGACCGTCAGTGTCTTGGCCGGACCCAAAGCGGCCTTGAAGACCAGCTTGTCGGGGCTTGTTTCAAAGGTCAGGGCGCGAGGTTCGGGTTTTGGAGCCGGTGCCGCAGCCACGTTTTCAGGCTTGGGAGGGCGTACGCCACGCGGTTCGAAATCAGCTCCGTCGCTCATTTCGTAGAATGCCCATGCAAGAAAGGCGAAAGTCAAAACGATCAGGCGCGTCATGGCGCAACTCCCGAAAAAAACGTGAAACAAAAAAGACGTAACTCTATGGCCGAAACTCTATGGCCGAAATATTAGCACAATCCCGCCTGCGAGTCGAAAAAACGGGGCAGGGCGGAAAGGAAATCCACCTTTGTTGCAAATGGCCGACTTGTCCCCAGCAAAATGCTTGCGGATTGCTTTACCACAAGGCTCAGGCGGCGTATCACAGCATCTATGACCGATATCGTGGATGACCCCAACATGGTGCCCCCCGAAGGCGGGGAAGAGGTGGCGGAACCGCTGCGCCGAGCAATTGGCGAGCGTTATCTGACCTATGCGCTGTCCACCATCATGCACCGGGCCTTGCCCGATGCGCGCGACGGATTGAAGCCGGTTCACCGGCGAATCCTCTACGCGATGCGCGAATTGCGACTCAGTTCCTCGGGCGGGTTCCGCAAGTCCGCCAAGATCTCGGGCGACGTGATGGGTAACTACCACCCGCACGGCGACGCCGCGATCTATGACGCGATGGCGCGTCTGGCGCAGGATTTCAACGTCCGTTACCCGCTGGTGGACGGGCAGGGCAATTTCGGCAACATCGACGGCGACAACCCGGCGGCCTCGCGCTATACCGAGGCGCGCATGACCATCGTCGCCGAGGCGCTGCTCGAAGGGCTCGACGAGGATGCCGTCGATTTCCGCGACAACTACGACGGCACGCTGCGCGAACCGGTGGTGCTGCCGGCGACCTTCCCGAACCTGCTGGCCAATGGCGCGTCGGGGATCGCGGTGGGCATGGCCACGAACATCCCGCCGCACAACATCGCCGAGCTGTGCGACGCCTGCCTGCATCTGATCAAGACACCCGACGCCCGTGACGACACGTTGCTGAACTATGTGCCGGGGCCGGATTTCCCGACCGGTGGCGTCATCGTCGAGCCGCCCGAGAACATCGCCCAGGCCTATCGCACCGGGCGCGGCTCGTTCCGGCTGCGCTGCAAGTATGAAATCGAGGATCTGGGCCGCGGCCAGTGGCAGATCGTGGTGACCGAGATCCCGTATCAGGTCCAGAAATCCAAGCTGATCGAAAAGCTCGCCGAGCTGATCCAGACCAAGAAGATCCCGATCCTGGGCGATGTCCGCGACGAATCCGCCGACGACATCCGCCTGATCCTGGAACCGCGTTCGAAAAACGTGGACCCCGAGGTGCTGATGAGCATGCTGTATCGCAACTCGGATCTCGAGGTGCGGTTCAGCCTGAACATGAACGTGCTGATCGACGGGGTGACGCCCAAGGTCTGCTCGATGAAGGAGGTGCTGCGCGCCTTCCTCGACCACCGGCAAGAGGTGCTGCTGCGCCGTTCGCGTCACCGCATGGCCAAGATCGACCACCGGCTCGAGGTGCTCGAAGGCTTCATCGTCGCCTTCCTCAACCTCGACCGGGTGATCGACATCATCCGCTATGACGACGACCCCAAGGCCGCGCTGATGCGCGAGAACTGGGGCATCGACCATGTCCGGGCCACCAGCGAGGCCGACTATGTCTCGCCCGCACCGGGCGAGGGCGAGTTGTCCGAAGTTCAGGTCGACGCGATCCTGAACATGCGCCTGCGCAGCCTGCGCCGCCTCGAAGAGATGGAGCTGATCCGCGAGCGCGACAAGCTGATGGAGGAACGCGCCGATCTCGAGGACCTGCTGGCCGACGAATCCCTGCAATGGGCGCGGATCGCCGAGCAGATCAAGGAGACCAAGAAGAAGTTCGGCAAGGATTACGAGGGCGGCGCCCGCCGCACCCGCTTTGCCGAGGCCGGCGCGGTCGAAGAGGTGCCGCTCGAGGCGATGATCGACCGCGAGCCGATCACGGTGGTCTGCTCGCAGATGGGCTGGATCCGCGCCATGACCGGCCATATCGACCTGAACCGCGAGTTGAAGTTCAAGGACGGCGACGGGCCGCGTTTCATCTTCCACGCGGAAACCACCGACCGGCTGCTGATCTTTGCCTCGAACGGGCGGGTCTACACGGTCAGCGCCGCGAACCTGCCCGGCGGGCGGGGGATGGGCGAGCCGCTGCGCCTGATGGTGGATCTGCCCAACGAGGCGCAGATCGTCGACATCCTGATCCACAAGCCGGGGCGCAAGCTGCTGGTGGCCTCGGATGCGGGCAACGGCTTTGTCGTGCCCGAGGATGACGTTCTGGCCCAGACCCGCAACGGCAAGCAGGTGCTGAACGTCAAGGACGATGAACGCGCGGTGATCTGCAAACCGGTCGAGGGCGATCACGTCGCCGTGGTGTCGCAGAACGGCAAGTTCCTGGTGTTCCCGGTCTCCGAGCTGCCCGAGATGACGCGCGGCAAGGGTGTGCGTTTGCAGAAATACAACATGGCGCGCGGTCGTCAGGGCACTCTGGAACTGGATGGCGGCCTGTCCGACCTGACCACCTTCAACTGGGAAGACGGGTTGAAATGGTCGATGGGCGGCGACAAGACCCGGCACGAGCCCGACATGACGCCGTGGCTGGCCAAGCGGGCGAGCGTCGGTAAAAAGCCGCCCTATGGCTTCCCGCGTGACTACAAGTTCTCGTGACGCCCTTGGCTGAAACAGGGGGAAACCGCCGATACGGCTTGGCACGGGCCGTATCGGTGCGCTACACCCGTTGGAAAAGCAGGCCTATCGAGACGAGAACATGTTCCGCATCCTGACCCTGATTTCCGCCTTGGCGCTGCTTGGCGCCTGCACGCAGACGCAAGAGTATGAGGCTCCGGAGGATCTGGGCGAGTTCAAGCTGCGCGTGAACTATGCCTTTGCCGACAAGGCCGTGCAGGGGCCGGTTTCGCGCGATGCGACCCCAAAGGAATGGACGGATGCGATCGAAAAGGCGATCGACCTTCGTCTCGGCCGCTATCAGGGATCGCAGGAATATGACATCGGCATCAGCCTCGAAGGCTACATGCTGGCGCCGCCGGGCGTTCCGGTGATCTACAACCCCAAAAGCACGGCCATCGTACTGGTCAACATCTATGACGTGGGCCAGAAAAAATTCCTGGCCAAGGCCGAGCAGATCCAGGTGCTCGAGGACACCACCAGCGAAAGCGCCCTGATGGGCTCGGGCCATGCCCGCACCAAGGAAGAGCAGATGAAGGGTTTGGCGCTGAAAGTGGCGGACCGGGTCGAGGAGTGGATCGCCGAGGAACACCGCAAGAACGGTTGGTTCGACAAGCGACCCGTACTGATGACACCCCTCGAAAGCGCCCCGGTGACGCAAAAACCGGCTCAAGGTTAGCGCTTTTCCCAAGGAGGTGCTTGATTTTCCCGCCTGAACCAAATATCTCGCGCGCGCAGAGGAAACCGGGACAAGTGGGTCCCCCAAACCGCAAAGGGCGCCTGAGGAATGGCAAAGGAAAAGTTTGAGCGTACGAAACCGCACGTCAACATCGGCACGATCGGCCACGTTGACCACGGCAAGACGACGCTGACCGCAGCAATCAC
>NZ_LQBQ01000003.1 GCF_001507595.1 Ruegeria marisrubri | reverse complement strand
ACATCCTCGGACGGCCCGAGAAAAAGAAGATCATCTCGCGTTGGCGGGGCTATCATGGGTCGGGTCTCATGACCGGCTCGCTTACCGGGCTTGAGCTGTTCCACAACAAGTTCGACCTGCCCCTGGCTCAGGTGATTCATACCGAGGCGCCCTACTATTTCCGCCGCCCGGACCCGGCGCTGGACGAAGCCGGGTTCGTTGCCCATTGCGTGACCGAGCTGGAGGCGCTGATCGATCGCGAAGGGGCCGACACGATTGCCGCCTTTGTCGGCGAGCCGGTGCTGGGCACGGGGGGGATCGTTCCACCTCCTGCCGGGTACTGGGAAGCCATTCAGGCGGTGCTTGAAAAGCACGACATTCTGCTGGTCGCCGATGAGGTCGTCACCGGATTTGGCCGGCTGGGCACGATGTTCGGCTCCGAGCATTACGGGCTACGCCCGGATCTGATCACGATCGCCAAAGGGCTGACTTCGGCCTACGCACCGCTTTCGGGTTCCATCGTTTCCGAAAAAATGTGGAAGGTTCTGGAACAGGGCACCGACGAAAACGGCCCGATTGGCCACGGCTGGACCTACTCTGCCCATCCGATTGGCGCGGCGGCCGGGGTTGCCAACCTGAAGCTGCTGGATGACCTCGGTCTGGTCGAAAACGCCGGGACCGTGGGGGCATACCTGAATGCGGCCATGCAGGACGCGTTGGGGGATCATCCCAACGTCGGCGAGGTGCGCGGCGAGGGCATGCTGTGTGCGGTCGAGTTCGTGGCCGACAAGGCAACCCGCACCTTCTTTGATGCCGAAGCAAAGATCGGCCCGCAGATAACCGCAAAACTGCTGGAGCAGGACAGCATCATCGCCCGAGCCATGCCACAGGGTGACATTATGGGCTTTGCGCCGCCCTTCTGCCTGACACGGGACGAGGCGGACAGGATCGTCGCAGCGACCGCGCGCGCGGTCCGAGCGGTTCTGGGTTGAGGAGGCGTCCATGTCGCATGCCAACGCACCATTCAGCCAGGCGGAGTATCAGCGCCGCTTGGCCAAAACCCGCGCCGCCATGGCGCGGGCGGGATTGGATGCAATCTTTGTCACCGATCCGTCCAACCAGGCCTGGCTGACCGGCTATGACGGCTGGTCCTTCTATGTCCATCAGGGCGTAATTCTGACGATGGAGGGCGAACCGATCTGGTGGGGGCGCTACATGGACATGATGGGTGGGCGCCGCACCTGCTGGATGCAGCATGACAACATCCTTGGATATGCCGACCATTTCGTTCAATCGACCGACGTCCACCCGATGCAGGATCTCGCGGTCCATTTCAAAGCGCGCGGTTTGGACAAGGCCCGGATCGGCGTCGAGATGGAGAACTACTACTACTCGGCCAAGGCGAATTCGGTTCTGGTCGCAGAGATGCCGGACGCCGAGTTTCAGGACGCCACTGCGCTTGTGAACTGGCAAAGGTTGGTCAAGTCCGACGATGAGATCGCCTTTATCCGCAAAGCGGCGCGGATCACCGACAAGGTGGTCCGGACCGCGATCGACCGCGCCGCGCCCGGCGTGCGCAAGAACGACCTCGTGGCCGACATCATGCATGCCGGCATCACCGGAATCGGCGACGACTGGGGCGACTATCCGGCCATCGTTCCGCTGACACCATCCGGCCTTGACGCAACCGCTGCCCATCTGACCTGGAACGGCGCCCCCATGCGCGAGGGCGAGGCAACCTTTTTCGAGCTCTCGGGGTGCTACCGCCGCTATCACGCGCCGCTGTCGCGAACGGTGTTTCTGGGCCAGCCACCTGATGACATGCTGCGCGCCGAAGAAGCGCAGCTGGAAGGTATCGCCGCGGGACTGGAGGCCGCGCGCGCAGGAAACCGCACCTGTGACATCGCCAATGCCTTCATGAGCGTTCTGGAAAAACACGGAATCGAACGGTCGGGGCGCATGGGGTATCCCGTCGGCCTCAGCTACCCGCCCGACTGGGGCGAACGCACGGCTTCGATCCGCAGCGAAGATGAAACGGTTCTGGAGCCCGGCATGGTGTTCCATTTCATGCCGGCGCTCTGGATGGAGAGTTGGGGGTTGGAGACAACCGAAACCATCCTGATCCGAGACACCGGCGCGGCTGAACCGCTGTGCAGCATCGACCGCAAGCTATTCGTAAAGACCTGATCCATGCTTGAAGAGACCAAGCGCATTCTGAGCGACCTGATCGCCTTTCCCACGGTTTCTGTCGACAGCAATCTGGCGATGATTGGATACATCGCGGATTATCTGGATGCGTGCGGTGCGCAGGTTGAGATCTTTCACGACCCCACCGGCCTGAAGGCCAATCTGTTCGCCACCCTTGGCCCGGATGTCGATGGCGGGCTGGTCCTGTCCGGGCATTGCGACGTGGTTCCCGTCGCGGACCAGGACTGGTCTTCGGACCCCTTTGAACTGGTTGAACGCGATGGGCATCTGTACGGGCGCGGAACCTGTGACATGAAGGGATTCGTCGCCGCAACCCTAGCCATGGCGCCGCAATTCGCCCGGACGCCCCGCAAGGCGCCGATCCACTTTGCCTTTACCTACGACGAGGAAACCGGCTGTGTCGGCGCGCAGCACCTGACGCGCCTACTGGCCAGGCGTGGACGCCACCCAGCGATGGCCATCATCGGTGAGCCGACGATGATGCGCGTGATCGAAGGTCACAAGGGCTGCTACGAATACACGGTCCGGTTTCAGGGGCTGGAGGGGCACGGATCGGCCCCGGATCTTGGGGTGAATGCCGTTGAATATGTCGTGCGCTATGTGGCGCGACTTCTGGAGTTGCGCGAGCAACTGAAATCCATGGCGCCCGAAGACAGTCGCTTTGATCCGCCCTGGACGACATTGAATGTCGGCGCGCTGCATGGTGGCAGCACACACAATGTCATCCCGCCAAAGGCGCAGGTCGCGTGGGAAATGCGGCCGGTTCAGCCTTCGGATGCGGATTTCGTCAAACAGGCGATGGCCGAGTATTGCAACGATACGCTGCTTCCTGCCATGCGGGCGGTGCACCCCGAAGCCCGCATCGAAACCGAGATCATCGGCGAGGTTGCCGGGTTGGTCCCGGTTGAGGGCAACGAGGCTAGACGCCTCTTGTCAAGACTGACCGGAGCAAATTCGGCAGATCTTGTGCCCTTCGGAACCGAAGCCGGAATCTTTCAACAGCTTGGAATGGACGTGGTGGTCTGCGGCCCCGGCAGCATCGAGCAGGCCCACAAGGCGGATGAGTTTCTTTCCGTCGATCAGTTGTCGAAATGTCTGGAGCTTTTGGAAAAGGTAGATCAGGCCTTCGCGACAGACGTGGCCGACTGACGACGTTGCCGTCGCTGACCGAAGCCGTGCGCCAACCCGGTTTCAGGCTCCACGCCACGGGTGCATTGGACAGTCTGGCGCTATGACAAAGTCAGCGATTCACCGGTGTCCAAAACCGGAGCCGCATCTATATCCTCGGCGTCCAGCATCGCAGCGACCCGCTCAAGCGCGGCGATCAATGCGGCCTGTTCCCAATCCTCCAAGGCGTCGAACTTCCTCACGAACCGTTGCTGCAGCGGGTCCGGTGCCTGGGCGATCGCCTGCTTGCCCTTCTCGGTAATCACGATGTTGGTCTGCCGCCGGTCGGTCTGCGACTTTACTCGCTGCACCATGTCCTGACGGACCAGCTTGTCGACCAGCGAGGTCACGGTCGCCTGCGAAATACGCATGCGCTGCGAGATGGCCGTAGCCGTGCATTGGCCGGTCTCGGCCACGATCTGCAGAACCCTGAACTGGGCGGCGGTCAGCCCCACGGATTGGGCCAGTTCCCGCCCGAACAGGTCGGTGGCGCGCAGAATACGGCGCAAGGCAACAAGGCTGGCATCGATACGGTCCATCACTCGTTACTGGCAGAGGCGACCCGGATTTTCAATATCCGGCCCGAGTAATTATTATTCGTATTTCGAATTATTTCACACTGCCCAAATCTGCGCCAAGTAGTGGTTTTCAGCACGTTTTGGGCGATTCTCCGCAAAATATTGAGTTCGGGTTGAAACTTGAAGCCGGCACTGTTACTTAGCTTTTCAAAGCAACAGAAAGGCAGTGAGATCCATGAAGCACGCAAGAGAGTTGTTCAAGAAGCCAACCCCTCAGATCCGTCAGCCCGCCGCCGAAGACGGTGCGGCCATCTGGGAACTGGTGCGGGCGTGCAAACCGCTCGATGAGAACTCGATGTACTGCAACCTGCTTCAATGCGATCACTTCAAGGACACATGCGTGGTGGCCGAGTTGGACGGTGAAATCGTCGGCTGGGTGTCCGCCTATGTCCTGCCCTACGACCCAGAAACGGTGTTCGTCTGGCAGGTCGCCGTGGCCGAGAAGGCGCGCGGGCTGGGCTTGGGTACGGTGATGCTGAGCGCCCTGCTGAAGCGCGATGCCTGCCGCGATGTGACCAGCCTGCAGACCACCATCACTCGCGACAACGCGGCCTCGTGGGCGCTGTTCCGCAAGTTCTCGAAATCCCGCGATGCGATCCTGAAAAGCCAGCCCTATTTCACCCAGGCCCAGCATTTCAAAGATCGTCACAGCACCGAATACATGGTCACGATCGACCTGCCGCAGGCCGCGAAACTGGCGGCCTGACCGGGGCGCAAGCAGATGTGGCGCCTGCCTCTTTACCCCCTTCCAATCCCAAAAGGACTTGATATGCCGACTGATACGTCAGCCGAAGCAACTGTATTCAAACGTCGTGAATCCAAGGCGCGCAGCTATTGCCGCAGCTTTGACACCATCTTCACCCGGGCGCAGGGGTCCGAGCTGACCGACGCCGAGGGCAAAACCTATATCGATTTCCTGTCGGGCTGTTCGTCGCTGAACTACGGCCACAACGACACCGATATGAAGGTCGCGCTGATCGAGCACATCACCTCGGACGGACTGGCCCACGGCCTGGACCTGCACACCGATGCCAAAGCCGAGTTTCTGGAGACCTTCGAGCGCCATATCCTCAAACCGCGCGGCATGGATCACAAGGTGATGTTCACCGGCCCGACCGGCGCCAACGCGGTTGAGGCGGCGTTGAAACTGGCGCGCAAGGCGACGGGCCGGAACAACATCATCGCCTTCACCAACGGCTTTCATGGCGTGACGATGGGCGCTTTGGCCACCACCGGAAACGCGTATCACCGCGAAGGCGCGGGAACCACGCTGAACGGCGTGACTCGGATGCCCTATGACGGGTTCTTTCCGGGCGATCACGATTCCGCCGATTTCCTCGAAGCCATGCTGAACGACAGTTCCAGCGGAATCGACGCCCCGGCGGCCATTCTGCTGGAAACCGTTCAGGGCGAAGGCGGTCTGAACGCGGCCAGCCCGGAATGGGTGAAACGCGTGGCGGCGCTGGCCCGCGAACATGGCGCCTTGCTGATCATCGACGATATCCAGGCCGGCTGCGGCCGGACCGGCGGGTTCTTCTCGTTCGAGGACATGGGCATCACCCCCGATATCGTGACGTTGGCAAAATCGGTGTCAGGCTTTGGCCTGCCGATGGCCCTGATGCTGGTGCGGCCGGAATACGACCTGTTCGGCCCGGCCGAGCACAATGGCACGTTTCGCGGAAACACCCATGCCTTCGTCACTGCCCGCGTGGCGATCGAGAAATTCTGGTCGGATGACACGTTCCGCAAACAGACCGACGCCAAGGCGCGGATCCTGACCTCGGCCCTGGCCGAAGTGGCCGCGCTGGTGCCCGGCGCCCGGCTGAAGGGGCGCGGCATGATGCAGGGTGTCGATTTCCAGTCCGGCGATCTGGCGGCCGATATCTGCAGCCGCGCGTTCGACCGGGGCCTGATCATCGAAACCTCGGGCAGCGAGGATCAGGTGGTCAAGGTGCTGGCACCGCTGACCACCCCCGGCGAGACCTTCCGACGCGGGCTAACGATCCTGCTGGATGCCACGTGGGACGCGATGGAAACCAAGAAAATGGCGGCGGAGTAAGATCATGATTGTACGCGATTTCAACGACATCATCCAAAATGACCCCGACCGGGTCGTCTCGGATGCGCAGTGGTCATCGGTGCGGATGCTTCTGGCCCAGGACGGGATGGGGTTTTCCTTCCACATCACCTTTCTCGAGGAAGGGTCCGAGCATACGTTCGAATACAAGAACCACTTCGAAAGCGTCTATTGCATGCAGGGGTCCGGCTCGATCACGGATGTCGCCACCGGCGAGACCCACCACATCCGGCCGGGGGTCATGTATGCGCTGGACAAACATGACCGTCACATCCTGCGCGCCGACGAAGAGCTGGTCATGGCCTGCGTATTCAACCCGCCGGTCACCGGCAAGGAAGTGCACCGCGAAGACGGCTCTTACGCATTGGAATCCACCTGAAGAGGCCCCGGCACAAGCCGGGTGAAACATTCGTGACTTTTCCTGAACATACCGTCGAAAAGATCGGCGGCACATCGATGAGCCGTGTCCGCGAACTGCGCGATACGCTGATCATCGGCGACCGCAAGGGCGCGGACCTGTACCGCCGCATCTTTGTGGTCTCGGCCTTTGGCGGCATCACCAACCTGCTGCTGGAACACAAGAAATCGGGCGAGCCGGGCGTCTATGCCCTGTTTGCCAATGACGACAGCGATCACGGCTGGCTGGACGCGCTGACCCGCGTGGCCGACGCGATGTCCCAGGCCCACAACGCGGTTCTGGACAACCAAGGCGACCGCGCTCTGGCCGAAGATTTCGTGCGCGACCGTATCGAAGGCGCCCGCAGCTGCCTGTTCGACCTGCGCCGCCTGTGCTCGTACGGGCATTTCCGCCTGTCCAGCCAGATGATGATCGTGCGCGAGTTGCTGGCCGGGCTGGGCGAGGCGCATTCCGCCTTCGTCACCACGTTGATGCTGCGGCGCGCCGGGGTGAATGCGCGGTTCGTCGATCTCAGCGGCTGGCGCGACGAAACCGAATATTCGCTGGAAGAACGGATTTCGCGCGCCCTGGCCGATGTGGACCTGACCCGCGAATTGCCCATCGTCACCGGTTACGCGCAGTGCCGCGAAGGGTTGATGCGCGAATATGACCGGGGGTATTCCGAAGTCACGTTCTCGAACATCGCGGCCCTGACCAAGGCGACCGAGGCGATCATCCACAAGGAGTTCCACCTGTCCTCGGCCGACCCGGCCCTGGTGGGGGCGGACGCCGTGCGCAAGCTGGGGCACACGAATTACGATGTCGCCGACCAGCTGTCGAACATGGGGATGGAGGCCATCCACCCCAACGCCGCCAAGATCCTGCGCCAATCCAATGTCGCCCTGCGCGTCACCAACGCGTTCGACCCGGCCGATCCCGGCACGCTGATCGACGATCAGCCCGCCCAGCAACCGGCGGTCGAGATCATCACCGGCCTGGACGTTGTGGCGCTGGAACTGTTCGAGCAGGACATGGTGGGCGTCAAAGGCTATGACAGCGCAGCACTCGAGGCGTTGAAACGCCACAAGGTGCGCATTGCGTCGAAAACCTCGAACGCCAACACGATCACACATTATGTCGAAGCCTCGCTGAAGACGGTGCGGCAGGTGATCACCGACATGGAACGCGCCTTCCCGTCGGCCGACATCAATGCCCGCTCGGTCGCGATCGTGTCGGCGATCGGCCGCGACCTTTCCGGGCTTGGCTGTTTCAGCGCCGGGTTGCGGGCGCTGGAGGACGCAGGCATCGACGTGATCGCCGCGCACCAGACAACGCGCAGTGTCGACATTCAGTTCGTCGTGCCGCGGGATGCCGTCGAAACCGCGATCAAGGCGCTTCATTCCACCTTGATCGGATCAACTGAAGCCACAAAGCTCGATGAAGCCGCATGAGGGGTGCCGCCAGACCAATTCGAACTCGTCTCTATGAGGGCAGGATCACTACACCTTATCCGGCGAAGAGACCGCGCCGCTCGGCGAGAGCGGCGGCGCAGTTCACCCTGAAATTTGGTCTTGAGGAGAGGCGTGCCCCGAGTTGAACAGGTTGTAGCCCGAGGCATGGGCGGATGCGAATTTCCGTGAACTTTGCATCCGCCGAAGGCGCATTATCCCCCGCTTGCGCATTGCTTTCCTTAGGAATTTCAACCTAGCGTTCTTGTCACGCGCCTTCGTGCAAGGCTCTTCACGATTTCGCCTTCGTGACCTACGGCCCGCCACAAATAGTGACCTTTCCCATCGATTTTCACGAACATCTCGTCGAGATGCCATCGCCAGCAGCCAGACCTCATCCCCGCAATTCGTGGATTTCTGATGCAAGCATCGGACCAAAGCAGAGCCACCAATACCGAACCGCTTCGTAGCGGAGATCGACACCGTGCTCATGCAGCAGACCCTCGACGTTTCTGAGCGAAAGCGGAAAACGAGCTTACATCACGACCGCCCAACGGATGATTTCCGGGCTACCGTGGAGGTCCTGGAACGGGTCTCTTTCGGTCGCGCCGGGAGGCTGCGAAACCGCCCTGCCCGCCTCAACCAGAGTCCTTCCGACAAAGCTCCCACGTCTGCTCCCGGCACCTTCAGGTTCGAGCCGCTTCAAACTGGGCCCACGCCTTTTCGAACGCTTCAAAATCAAAACCCGGTTTGCGCGCCGGTTCGAGGATCAGCTTCTCAGTGTCCAGCAATTTGTGAATGGCGGTTTCAAGTTGGTCGATGACTTCGGCGGGCACGACCACCGCACCATGACGATCCGCATGGATCAGGTCCTGGGGCCGGACCGTCAGGCCGAAAATGGAAACCGTCGTGTCGATCTCGCGGACGTGGACAAAGCCATGGCTGGGGCCGATCGACCCGGCGATCACGGGAAAGCCCGGCGGCAAGTCACCCAGATCGCGCATCACCCCGTTGGTCAGCGCCCCCGACAGGCCCAACCCCTTGTGAACCGTGGTGTTGATCTCGCCCCAATAGGCCCCGATGCAATCGGGATAGTCGAGGTCTTCGATCACCGCGACCGCGGGCGACGGGGCCGCTGCCATGTATTCATAGTAGGCCATCCGGCGCTGGCGGATGATCTCGGGCACCTCGGCCGGCGGATGCACGGCGGCGATCCTGGCGGTGCGGGCATAGCCGACGACCGGCGGCTTGGTCGGGGCCGAACACAGCATGGTGCCGCGCGTGAACCCGTCAAAGCCGCGCTTGCCTTGGGCCACTTCGATCGCGTTGCAGACGGTGGGAGTATCGACCTGACGCAGCAGGGTCAAAAGGGACGGTGTCATCATTCCTCCAGCCAGCGGCGCAGGGCCGCCGTTGTTTCCTCGGGTTGTTCGAGCGTCGGCAGATGCCCCGCGCCCTCGATCACGGTCAGGGTGCTGTTGGGCAGCAGGCCGTGCATCAGTTCGTGCCGCTCGACCGGACACAGCGCGTCCTGCCGCCCGCACAGAACCAGCGACGGCCCGGCATAGGACCGCAGAGTCTCGGTCTGGTCCGGGCGGTCCATCAGGGCGCGGGACTGGCGCAGAAAGACATCCGGCCCAAGATCCATCGCCATGGCCATGCACAGATCGAGGATTGCGCCCTGACGCGGACCATCGGCCAGATAGTTCGGCTTCATCTCGTCGCGCATCACGCGCCGCAGCTCGCCCTGCTCGACCGCCGCCATCTGCGGGATGCGACGGGCCTTGACCTCGGGCCGTTCCGCCAGAGGGTTGGTATCGAGCAGCGCCAGCCGCGCGACCCGGTCCGGTGCCTGACGCAGGACCTCCATCGCGACGATGCCTCCCATCGACAGGCCCGCCAGCGCAAACCGGTCGGGGGCACAGGCCAGCACGTCGGCGGCCAGCGCCGCAACGCTGTCATGCGCGGTCAAGGGCACGGTCAAAAGGGGTGTGGTGCCCGACAACGCCTCGATCTGCGGGCCGAACAGGCGCGCGTCGCACATCATGCCGGGCAGCAGAACCAGCGGGGTCATTTCACCAGCGCCGCTCCCTCGGCCAGCGCGGCCAGCTTGGCATAGGCGATCTGCGGATCGACGGCCCCGAACCCGGCGAAGGTGCCGAACCCGCAATCGCTGCCGGCGATCACGCGGTCGGCGCCCACGATCTCGGTGAAGCGGCGGAGCCGCTGCGCCACCAGTTCGGGGTGTTCGACGAAATTGGTGGTGGTGTCCACGACCCCCGGCACTAGGATCTTGTCGTCCGGGATCTCGGCCCTGCGGTCGCGGAACACTGTCCATTCATGGGCGTGGCGCGGGTTCGAGGTTTCGAACAGAACATAGCGCGATTTGGTCGCCATCAGTGTCGGGAATACCTTGTCCATGGCGATGTCGCAGCAATGCGGGCCTTCGTAGTTGCCCCAGCAGATATGCACGCGCACGCGGTCCTGCGGCACGTTCTGCAGGGCGTGGTTCAACGCCTCGACATGCAGGTTGGCGACCTTGACGAACTCATCATCCGACAGGTCGGTGAACAGCATGTGGCGCGACAGGGCCAAGTCGGGGCAATCGAGCTGCAGATCCAACCCGGCGGCCACGATGGTTTCGTATTCGTCCTTCATGGCGTCGGCCAGCGCGGCCAGGTAGGCCTCGCGCGTGGGGTAATGCGCGTTCTGCAGGAACAGAGAGATCACGCCCGGCGAAGCGGCGTTCATGAAACCACGCTCGACCCCGTGCAGCGCCATGGCGGATTTCAGGTTGGCGATGTCCTTGTTCAGCTCATCCTGCCCCTTGGACCGAACCTCGCCCGTGCATTGCGGACGGGCGTATTGCGGGTGGCCGCCCTCGTCCGCCAGCCGTTGCAGAAAGCTGGGGAACATCTTCAGATCGGCGGGCGCGTTGCGCGGGCTGTCCCCGGAAAAGCCGGTATAGCGATCCTTGACATAGGTCGCGTACGAGATCTTCGAGGTCTCGCCGTCGCTGACGATATCGACCCCGGCCTCGACCTGCTTGCGCACCGTTTCGGATACAGCCTCGGCCATGCAGGCATCGAAGGCGGCAGGATCATGGGGTTCGCCCCGTTCACGGGCGAAGATGAAATCCACCACCTCCTGCGTGCGGGGCAGAGAGCCCACATGGGTCGTTCGAATCCTTGTCATGCAGGCTCTCCTTTCGTTACTGGCCGGTCCAGGTTGCGCCGGCCGGATCATCGGTGGCCACGACGCGATACAGGCTGGCCTCGCCGGTCATCGACGGCTCGAGCGTAAAGGCCTCGCCCGGGTTCAACAGGCAGGTGTCGCCGGGGTTCAGGATCGCCTCGGCCTGGTCGGTACGCAGCAGCCAGTGGCCGCGCACGGGCATCAGTACGGTGTGCTTCTCGGGCGTGACCTTCTCTGCCCCCAACGAGCCGCGGGTCAGGAACTCGACCTCGAAACCGGGGCGGTCCTTCAGCAGGGCGTCGGGGCCGATCACCTTGGCGGGCGCTTTGGCGGCCAGCGCCATCAGATCCCAGTAGCGGGCCACGTAATCGCGCACCACGTTCTGCACCGGAACCTCGGGGAAGGCCTTGAGTTGCTCCTCGGTCAACAAAGGCATGGGTTCGACACCCTCGGGCAGGTTTTCGCCCTTCTTGGTGTCGTACAACACCCCGTTTTCACCCAGCACCAGACCATGGGCCGAGGCATCCTGAATGACCTGCGGTGCCCAGGTTACCCCGCCACCGGCATCGTCGCCCCCCAGAATGGCCATGATCATCCCGTAATCGGTGCCGATGTTTTCAAAGCCGCGGAAGATGCCGGTGGGAATGTTGAAGATGTCGCCTTCCTCCAGCACGACTTCGCCGGCGTCGCCCCAGCGGCCCCAGAAGAAGCGCCACCGCCCCTTGAGGACAAAGAACACCTCGGCGGTGGTATGGCTGTGCAGCGAGTTGCGGCATTTGGGCGGCTGACCCGCGGCGCCGATGTTGAAGCCGGGCGTGTCGCGGATGTGGACGTGCTGATCGGGGCTTTCTGAGACGCCGCCGCCGATGATGGTGAAATTCTCCTTCTGATCCGAGCCGGGGGTGTGGGCGTCGATGAAGGCGGTCTTGCAGGGCTTGAGCTCGCCATAGCGGACGATGCGGGTTTCAAGTTGTGTCATCTGGTGACTCCTGTCGATTGAGGTTGAAGGGAAGCGAAAACTGCCCCTCACCCCGGTGGCCGCAGGTTCAACCGCCGTGCCCGCAAGGATGCGCGATGCGCGTGATAGCGCCGCGTGGCTTGGCTGTTGTCCAGCCGGTATGGCCACCGTTTCTGCATCACGCCTCGCCGTTTTGCAGCAGGATCTGCTTCCAGATCGCGGTTTCATCGAACAGCGTGTATTCGCGGCGCAGCTTCAGCTGGCCGGTGATCAACCCGCCGAACTCGGCATGGCTTATGCCCAGCACATAGACCTGCGCTCCGGTCGGAACGCCAAACACGCCCCAGCCCTCGTGCTTGCCCCACAGGCTCCACCGCACGGCGGCACGGGGCGGCATGTTGGGATCGTCGCGGCCGATCTGATGCTCGATGCGGAACTCGGCATTGGGGAAGCTGGCGCGCAGTCCCATCCAGAACCGGTCGACCGGACCCCAGCCGTGGCCGGTTACACCACCGACATATTCGGACTGCACCGCGCGGTCATATTCGGCTTCGATCACGCCCATGTCGGCGCTCATGATCCGGGTCAGGATGTCGGCATAGCGCTGGCCCCATTTGTTGTCATTGCCGCGCCCCTTGTAGGGGCCGGGCTTGTCTGTTTCAGGCGTCAGCGGTTTGACGCAGTTCTGCGCCCCGCCCTCGCGCGCGATGAGGTCGGCAGCGTATTCCTTGGGGTCCCAGCCCATCTGACGCACGATCGCGCCCTGATCGCGGATCAGCCATTCGTCGTTGATCTGGTTGTTGATGGCGTGGCAGTCCGCCAGGATCCGATAACGCAGTTTGGTGCCCGTGGCCTTGCCATAGACGCCGTCGGCCAGATGCGTGGCGGTCGAGATGATGCGGTGCGAGCTCAGCATTCCCTCTTCGGGCGTTCCCGACCAGATCACGTCCTCGCCCAGCAATTCACGGTCGGGGAATTCGGCCAGGGTCGCCATCGTGGCACCGATGACGTTCTGGTTGCCCAGCACCACCGAGGCGGGTGACCGCACCACGATGTCGGGGCTGTAATAGTCGTGAAGCGTGGCGATGCCGCGGTCTTCCCAGATCTCCTTGGTGATGCCGATGATATAGTCGGGGAAATCCTTGAACTTGGGGTCAAATCCCTTCATGTCTTCCATCCTTCAGGTATGCGGGCTGAACCGCGAACTATCAGAGGTCCGTCAATCTCGATCCGGCGCGGGCCGGCGTCAGGGTTTTCGATCTTGCTGAGAAGTATGTCGACGGTTTCGGCAACCATGCGGTTTGCCGGTTGCCGAACAGTGGTCAAGTCGTAGGCGGGCCAGGCCGCAACGGCGACATCGTCGTAGCCAACGATCGAGACATCCTGCGGGATTTTCAGGCCCAATTCGAACCGAAGCGTATCCATGACGGCCATCGCCATATGGTCGTTGGCAACAAAGACAGCATCGGGAGGGTCACTGGCGAACATGCGCCGCGCGGCTTCCTGAGCTTCTTTGGTGGTGAAATTGCCAACTTCGCGCGCATGCAGGTTTGTGCCTGCGTCGCGCAGCGCCGCCACAAAACCTGCTTCGCGGTCTCGCTGGGTCGAGGCCCCTTCCCATCCCGCGATATAGCCGATCTTTTTGTGACGGCCTGCCAGCAGGAACTCGGCCACTTTGCGCCCACCGGCCACATTGTCAGATGTCACAGAAGACATCGCAGGATCATCCTGGGCCCGGTTGAACAGCACCATCGGCACATCGGCGGCGCGGCACCGCTCGGACAGGTCCGAGGACAAGGCAACCGAGGCGGCGATGATCCCGTCCACCTGGAAATCCAGGATTTCTTCGACGACATTGTCGATATTGTTCGACGAATGCGAGGCCATGAAGATCAGAACGTGATAGCCACGTTCCTGCAATGCGTTCGACAGCCTCTCCAATGCCTCGGGATAAAACTGGTTGTTCAGGTAGGCGACTATCAGTCCGATGATCCTGCTGCGACCCGACACCATTGCGCGTGCCAGAACATTGGGGCGGTATCCCAGTTGCTCGGCGGCCTTGCGGACCTTTTCGATGGTCTTCTTGGAGGCCGAGGCGCCGGGGGTGAACACCCGGCTGACCGCGGATTGGCTGACGCCCGCAAGGCGGGCTACGTCCAGTGAGGTGACCTTGCTCGCTACCATCAGTCTGCCGTCCAACCTCCGTCAACCATCAGCGCCGTGCCGGTGACAAGGCTGGCGGCGTCCGACGCGAGGTAGACGACCGCGCCCATGATGTCCTCGACTTCGCCCGGGCGGCCGAGCTTGATCTTGTCCAGCACCCAGGCGCGTTTTTCCGGATCGTCAAACGTTGACTGGGTCAGATCGGTGAGGATGAAGGTCGGGCAGACCGTGTTGACGCGGATTTTCGCAGGTCCGAACTCCAGTGCCATTGCCTTGGTAAAGCCTTCGACCGCGAATTTTGACGCACAGTAGACCGCGCGCTCGCGGCCGCCGACGTGGCCCATCTGGCTGGAGATGTTGATCAGCGAGCCGGGGCGGCCCGCGGCGATGAGACCCTTGGCGACCGCCTGGGTCAGGAAGTAGGCGCCGCGGACATTCACATCCATCACCGCGTCGAAATCCTCCGGTGCGGTCTCCAGGGCCTTGCCGTGCCGGGCGGTGCCGGCGGAGTTCACCAAGATGTCGAAGGGGCCGTTTTCTGCCACTGCCTCTGCGGTGGCCGCGACGTCGCCCACATCCAGTTGAAGCACCTTTGCCGCCCAGCCTCGAGCTGTCATATCTGCCGCGATGTCTTGCAGCGCATCCGCTCGACGCGCGGCAAGGGTGACCTCAGCACCGTGTTCAGCCAACGCAACGGCGCAGGCCATGCCGATGCCGGACGAGGCGCCGGCGATCAGGGCATTTTTACCTTCTAGGCTGAAACTGGGGGTGCTGGGGAATTGTGTCATGTCATGCCTCGCCGACGGGAAATGGAATGCCGCCTGGCACGCGGGCCTTGTTGAACTCACGCAGGCGGGCGAAGACATCTACGCCCAACTGGCGGTAGGCGTCCAGGATGTCCACCGTGACCCAGTTTTCACGGATTTTGCCATTCTCCAGCCGCCAGAAGTCCAGCGAGCGCATGGTGATGCGCTTGCCCGACGGCGCGATGCCCATCCAGCCGTCGTGAGTGACGGTCTGGATCATGTTGGGCCAGCCGGTCACGGCCGCATAGTCGCCATCGCCGAAGAAGTGATAGGTGATCTCGTCCAGGTACTGGCCGCGGTCAGGCATGCCGTTGAGGAACGGGATCTGGTGCCAGTTGCGGAACCCCGAGATGCCGCGGCCGGTGCCGATGCCCGCAGGTCCGTACCAATTCATCCGCTCATGCCAGAAGCGCGGCATCTCCATCACTTCCGGGCCACCCTGGCTCGGGTGTTTCTTCAGATGGCTCAGCATCTCGACGATATGGGCGCAGGAGGCCTGCGATTTTTCCTCGTCCCAGGGGCCGGGCACGATGCCGTCCAGCGTTGCCGGACCGGGGATGCAGAACTCCAAGCCGAGCGAGGGCGCCATCGGCCAGGCCTTGGCCTGCATCATCACCTCGGGCATGTCCCAGATGGTCTGGATCTCGACCACGCGGCCTTCCTCAAAGCGGTAGAACTCGTGGAAGCGCATGTGGGTGAGATGGCCGGTCGGCGGAATGTCCAGCCAAGGTCGCACGAAGGTGCCATAGTAGTGGCCGCCGCAGCCGATCCAGTCGCCGCCGTGTTCGGTGCGCCCGCCCATGACGATCCAGTCGCGGCGCTCAAGGTCCGGCATGGCGTTCAGCAGCGGGGCGTAGCATGTGTCATAAAGCTCTGCCGGGCCGGTCAGGTCGCCGAACGGGTGACACATGTGCACCACCGCGTCGGGCGCGATCAGTGTCTCCAGCGCGGCGCGCACGCCTTGTTCGCTGAAGTCACGCATTGCCTCGCGCACCGGCGCGATCAGGGCTTTGTTCTGAGTGTGGATGTCCGTACTCATTCTGCTGCCTCTCCATAGGGCACGTTCTTGCCGCCATAGCGCCGCACACGCACGTTGCACTGTTCGGCATGGCCGACGAAGCCTTCGAGCATGCAAAGCCGCGAGCCGTATTCGCCGATCATGGTGGCGGCCTCGTCGGTGGTGACCTTCTGGTAGCTGTGGGTTTTCAGGAACTTGCCGACCCACAACCCGCCGGTATAGCGCCCGGCCTTTTTCGTGGGCAGCGTGTGGTTGGTACCGATCACCTTGTCGCCGTTGGCCACGTTCGTCCGCGGCCCCAGGAACAACGCGCCGTAGCAGGTCATGTTGTCCAGGAACCAGTCATCGCGGTCGGTCATCACCTGAACATGCTCGGACGCGATGTCGTCTGCCACCTGCAGCATCTCGTCATACGTATCGCAAACGATGACCTCGCCGTATTCCTCCCAACTGACCTTGGCGGTGCCGGCTGTGGGCAGAACACCCAGCAGGCGGTCGATCTCGCTCAGGGTGTCTTGGGCCAGCTTGCGCGAGTTTGTCACCAGAACGCAGGGGCTGTTGTAGCCATGTTCGGCCTGCCCCAGCAGGTCGGTGGCGCAGATCTCGGCATCGACGGTTTCATCCGCGATCACCATGGTCTCGGTCGGGCCGGCGAACAGGTCGATGCCGACGCGGCCGAACAGCTGCCGCTTGGCCTCGGCCACGAAGGCGTTGCCGGGTCCGACCAGCATGTGCACCGGGTCGATCGTTTCGGTACCCAGCGCCATCGCGCCGATCGCCTGGATGCCGCCCATGACATAGATCTCGTGCGCGCCGCCCAGATGCATGGCGGCGATCACCGCCGGGTTGGGCTTGCCCTGGAACGGCGGGGTGCAGGCGATGATGCGCGGCACGCCCGCAACGCTGGCCGTTGCCACCGACATATGGGCCGAGGCCACCATCGGGAACTTGCCGCCGGGCACATAGCAGCCCACCGACTGCACGGGGATGTTCTTGTGGCCCAGGATCACGCCCGGCAGGGTCTCGACCTCGATATCGGTCATCGAGGCGCGTTGCGCGCGGGCGAAATTCATCACCTGCTTTTGCGCAAACTTGATGTCGGCCAGCTCGCGGTCCGAAAGCTGGGCAATCAGGTCGTCGATCTCCTGCTGCGACAGGCGGAACGAGGCGGGCGAATAGTTGTCGAATTTCTCGCTCAGCTCACGTATGGCGGCGTCGCCACGGGTTTCGATGTCCTTCAGCGTCGCCTCGACCACGGCGCGGGTCTTGGCGTCATCCTCGGCACGATCCGCTTCGGGCTTGCCTCGTTTCAGATATTCAATAGTCATAGTTCTGATCCTCAGTTGTCGGGGCGAGGCGGAGTTTTCTCGCCCCGGTCATATGCTTCCCAGCCATGGCCCTGGAACAGGTCGACGCCCAGCTGCGCGGCGACATGGGCGAAATCGACATTCACCCAGTTGTCGACGATCTTGCCGTCGACCACTTTCCAGAAATCCATGTAGCGGATCTCGACCCGCTTGCCGGTGGGCGGGATGCCCAGGAATTCGCCCGAATGGGTCGCCTCCTGCCGGCCAAAGGCCGCGGCCCATTCGCCCATGTAGAGCCGCGCCTCGTCAATGCAGACCTTGTCGGAAAACGCAGCCTGGAAGGGGCGCTGCCAGTTGTCCTGAAACTCCTTCACGCCGTTCTTCGTGCCGCAGCCCTGATTGCCCATCCAGCGAAAGCCTTCGGCGAAGAACTCGCCAATATCGTTGATGCGGTGGTCGTTCAGGCCGTCGACCATGGCTTCGATCACGCGGCGCGTGTCTTCGGTTTTGCTCATGTCCGTGTCTTTGGTCAGCACGGCTTGTTCAGGTCGGGAGCCTTTCATGCTCTGGTCCTTCAATTTGTTGCCAAGGGATGATGTGATCAGACGGGGAGAAGACGTCCGTCCGTCAAAAAATCCCTTGGCATCCGGTTGAGCGCCGGGTGGCGGGCAACGGCGTTATGGCGGGCGGCGGCGCTCATCACGCGGCCTCCGGGCAGCCGTTAAGGGCGGCCATGCGGGCAAAGACGTCGACGCCCATTTGCCGGTAGAGGTCGATCACGTCGATCATCACCCAGCACTCGCGGATCAGCCCGTCTTCGATACGCCAGAAATCCAGGCTGCTGCGGGTGACGCGGCGGCCAGTGGGGGCGAGGCCGAGAAGGCCGCCGCCGGAATGCACCGCGGTACCCGAGGGCCAGCCGGTGAAGGCGACCAGGTTGTGGTCGCCGAAGAACACTCCCTCGTCGAGGTGGCGGGTGTTCTCCGACAGCCCCTCGCGGAACTGGCGGAAGATCCGGTTGGCGATGGCGTCATGGCCGCGCGCGGTGCCGAGCCCCGCAGGCCCGTACCACATGGCGTGCGGGTGCCAGAAGCCGCACAGCCCGCGTTCCGGGGTCTGGGCATCGCCCTGCTTCAGATCGTGCAGCATGTCCCAGACCAGCCGCACCGAGGTATCGGCATGCTCTGCGTCATACGGGGCGGTGATCACGCCCGCGCCGTCGGCGGGGCCGGGGCACATCCATTCCACCCCGAGCTGCGGCGCCATCGGCCAGGCTCCTGCTTGCAGCATCACCTGCGGGATGTCCCATAACCCCTCCATCTCGACGATTTGGCCGTCCTCGATGCGGAGGTATTCGTGGTAGCGCATAAACACCGGCTTGACTTGCGCCGGGATGCCGAGCCAGGGCGCCTGAAAGCTGCCCGTGAAATTGCCGCCGAGACCGACCCAGTTGCCGCTCTTGCCTTCGCCCCAGCGCGGGCCGGCCATCACGATGAAGTCGCGGCGCTCCATGTCTGGTATCGCTGCCATCAGGGGCGCGTAGACGCGCTCCCAGAGTTCCTGCGGGCCGTCCACTTCCGGGAAGGGCTGGCAGAGGCGGATCTTCGCTTCGGGGGCGAAGGCCTCCAGCAGAGCTGCCCGGACCCGCGGCGCATCGCAGCTTGCAAGCGCGGCGCGCAGGGGGGCGAGCATGGCCTTGTTGTGGTCGTGGACCTGCATCTGCATCAGCCCTTCACGGCGCCGGCGGTCAGGCCGCTGACGATCTGGCGCTGGAAGAACAGGATCAGCACGAATAGCGGGGCGGTGGCGGAGACCACGGCGGCGACGGCGTACATCACCTTGCCTTCGACCTGAGTGGTGCCCAGGAAGCTGTTGATCGCGGGAATGATCGTTTCGTTCTCGGAACTGAGCAGCATCGCGGTCACGGCAAAGTCATTGTAGGCCAGCAGGAAGCTAAACAGGCCGGTGGTGATCACGCCCGGCCACATCACCGGAATGATCACGTGCCGGAATGCCTGAAACCGGGTGCAACCGTCGACCATGGCGCTTTCGTCCATGTCCTTGGGGATGTTCAGGAAAAACGAGTGTAGCATCCACAGCGTAAAGGGCTGGTTGATGGCCACCAGCACGATGATGGTGGTTGGCAGGATGCCCCATATGTTCCACTCGAAGAACGGCAGAAGGTAGCCTGATACCAGAGTGATATGCGGCATGGCCCGGAACACCAGCGCCGCCATCAAGAGCCAGAACGCGTAGCGGAATCCAGACCGGGCAAGGGCATAGCCGCCCAGCGTACCAAAGGTCAGAGAGATCACGACGGTAAAGAAGACGACGATGCCGGTGTTGATGACGTTGCGCCAGAATTCTTCGGTCACCCACGCGCCGTAGTACCCATCAAAGGTGAAGGCACTGCCGGTTTGCTTGATGGTGTTGACGCCGTAGATGGCGTTTTGCCAATCGGCTTTCGAGAAGAAATCCGACTGTACCTTGAAGCTGCCCCAGAAGGTCCAGAAGAACGGGAAGGCCGCGATGAGGAGCCAGAGCGCCACGAAGGCAAAGGAAATCACGGTCAGCGGGGTAATGCGGGATTGTGCTTTGGTTGCCATGATCTTGCCCTCAATGTGCTTTGCGGTTGAAGTCACGCCAGGTGCGGATCAGCACCGGTGTCAGCAGGATCACCACACCGATGATGGTCATCATCGAGGTCGCTCCAGCCGAGCCATAAAGCGGGTTTCCGCTTTCGCGCAGGTCGTTGTAGATGATCCAGCTGAGAGAGGTCGCGTGGGCTTCGGCCTTGAAGCTGACGATTGGTTCGAAAACGCGGAAGTTGTCCATCAGCAGCATCAGCGTCACGAAGGACATCAGCGGCGCCAGGTGGGGTACGACCACGTGGATCATGCGCTGCCACTTCGTTGCGCCGTCGATCATCGCCGCTTCCATTGTGTCTTCGGGGACGGTCTGAAGCCCCGCGTAAAAGGTGATGAAGCTGAACGGCAACGTATGCCACACCCCGTAGACGATCAGCATGGTCCAAGTCAGCGCGGTTGACGCCTTCAGGCTGAGCGATGGGTCGTTGAAAACCCGCTGCATGGTCGCGCCGATCACACCGTCACTGTCGACCATCCAGAACAGGATGAGCGACCCGACAAGCGGCGTGACAAGGAACGGCAGCAGCGAAATGAAGATCGATGGGCCCTTCAG
Source organism: Ruegeria marisrubri (assembly GCF_001507595.1). Taxonomy (GTDB): domain Bacteria; phylum Pseudomonadota; class Alphaproteobacteria; order Rhodobacterales; family Rhodobacteraceae; genus Ruegeria; species Ruegeria marisrubri. Next base: position 96,896 of record NZ_LQBQ01000003.1, on the reverse strand, counting down.
CATTTTCGGCAGGTTGTTGACGCCGACAGCAATCGCCAGACCCAAGACAATGACCAGCGGCGTGACGACGGCGGTATAGGTCAAAGTAAAGATCAAGGCGCGATAGAATGGCAGGTTGAATATCTGCGACCAGAACTCACCAAAGGTCTCGGTGTTGCGCCATGCTTCACCGACTTCAACGAATGCCAGGTGCGACCGGTTGACATATGTCCCCAACCCGTTGAAACGCCCCAGCGGCTGTTCTTCGCGCAGCTTGGCTGTCGCCTCGGTATCGATCGACGTGGTTTCCTTGCAGCCGAACGGCCCGCAACTCTCGGAAACGATCAGGACCTGTTCGTGTTGTACGAAAAGAGACTGAATGAAAACCGAGACGATAGGCAGCGCAATGAACAAGATCATTGCTGAAAGCGTCGGCAGTATGAACCAGAAAAAGGTGCGATGCTTCATGGCGTACGTCCCGGTTTGCAGTTTGAAAGAAGCGGGGGGCAGACGCCCCCCTGAGTTGGGGAAGTTACTCGAGGAAACCGGCTTCTTTTGCCGATGTCCGATATGCGGCTTCCACGTCTGACAAGGCCTGTTCGGCAGTTTCATCACCTTTGAGGAAGTCCGTCAGTTCCGACCCAAGCGCCGCATGCAGCAGACCCATCTGAGGAATCATCGGGTACGGTTGTGCCCCACCCTGCGCGGTTGCGGCCACACCAGCCGCCGCCGGGCCCGGCTTGAAACCTTCCAGCAGCCAGACAGCATCGTCATTGTTGGCCTCGACCATTTCCGGGGTCAAACCGCTGACCAGCGCAGCAAAGGTTGCTTCTGCTTCTTCATCGGACACGTTGCTTGCGATGGAAATCCCATCCCACCACAATGTTGCCGCCGGGATCGAACCGCCGGCCACGGTTGGCGCTGCCGACAGAACGGTGTTTGAGGTTACTTCCTCGGACGAGCCTTCGTCATCCAGGATCGGTGCGCCACGGGACCCCCACATGATGCCCAAGGCAGCTTGACCGGCCTCCCAGAGACCCTGTGTCTCGTTCGACGCATGGGTCAGGTGATCGGGGTGCGCATATTCGGTCAAGACCTTCATGACGTTGAGCGTTGCAATCCCTTTTTCGTTGTTGATCGCGGGTTCGGCCGAACCGGGCTTGAAGAATTCGCCGCCATGACCGAGATAGATCATGTTGAACACTTCCCCCACGTTCCAGCCGGTCTGAAGGTTCATCACGATCGGATGCTCCATGATGCCTGCGGCCCGAATTTTTTCCGCGGCATCCAGAACCTCCTCATAGGTGGCTGGAATTCTGTCGACACCGGCTTTCTCCAGGATGTCCTTCCGCGCGAACAGATGCTGGGAGTTGGCCATGAAGGCCACGGCCATCACGTTGCCATCGATGGTGATCAGCTGGTGCGGCTTGATGTTGTCGCTGTATTTTTCGACCAGATCGTTGAGCGGACGAACCAGCCCGTCATTCATGAGCTGCGTCAGCGTTGCATTCGCCAGGATGACCGAAGTGTATTCAGCCGGGTTCGGCGTCAGGGCTGCGTTCATGATCTGGCGCGCTTCGGTCGTGTGGTTAACCGAAAATTCGGCGGCAGCGGCGCCGCAGTTGGCCTCGGCAGCTTCGGTGACGGCGTGAATTGCCGGGAAATCGCTGGCCAAGACTCGGATCGACTGGCCTTCCGGCCCGCAATCCGCGGCATATGCCGCCGATCCCAAAAGGCCAGCAAAGGCCGTTGCTGTTGCTAGATTCCTCAGAAACATCTCAATCTCCTTGTTTCTCCGAGTGTTGTGCGTGCCCCTCGTTCACGCATGCGCTGTGCCCCTTGGTCAAAGACCCGGAAACTTGTCGGGGCTAGCCTTGAATCCGAGCTCCGGTCTGTCCGTCAAACAGATGGCAAATGCCCACGGGAACCGAGATCGAAACCATGTCGTCAATTTCGGCCCGGAAGTTCTTGTCTGCTTTCACTGACACCAGCGCCGAACCCACGCGCACCGAGATCATCGTGGCGTCGCCCAGCAGTTCGAGCGTGTAGATGGGGGCGTTGATCTGCCCTTTGCCGGCCGGTGCCAGCTCGGCATCTTCAGCCCGGAAACCCAACGTCAGCCGCCCGTTGGGCGCGTTTATTCCAGAAATCTTGACATTCTGAGCGGTGAAGGTGCCGTTCTGGACCTCTCCGTCGATCAGGTTCATGGCGGGGCTGCCGATGAAGCTAGCGACGAAGGTGTTTGCAGGGGTGTCATAAATGTCCGTCGGGGTGCCGACCTGTTGAACCACACCCTGCTTCATGACCACTACGCGATCGGCCAAGGTCATCGCTTCGATCTGGTCATGGGTGACATAGATCGTGGTGACCGCCAGTTCATGGCTGAGGTTCTTGATTTGCGCTCGTGTCGATACACGCAGCTTGGCGTCAAGGTTCGACAGCGGTTCGTCCATCAAGAAGACGTTGGGCTCCCGCACGATTGCACGCGCCAAGGCCACCCGCTGGCGCTGACCGCCCGACAGCTCGGCCGGCTTGCGGTGCAAGAAGTCGTCCAGCTCGACCATCGCGCTGGCGCGGCGCACCTTCTCGTCATGTGTGGCCGGGTCGATACCCCTCACCTTAAGGGGGAAACGGATGTTCTCATAGACGTTCATGTTCGGATACAGAGCGTATGATTGGAACACCATGGCCACGTCACGATCCTTGGGCTCCATGTCGTTGACACGCTTGCCGTCGATCAGGATGTCCCCCTCTGTGGCGTCCTCCAGACCCGCAATCATTCGCATCGTTGTAGTTTTCCCGCAGCCGGACGGACCCAGCAAAACCAGGAACTCCTTGTCGGCTATGGTCAGATCGAAATTGTGGACCCCTACAAATGAGCCCCAACGTTTTCCGACGTTGCGAAGCTGAATCTCGGCCATTGAGTCCTCCGTAATGGGTCCGCCGTGCATGCGTTTGCAAAACGATAGACAACAAAAGAAACATCTGGCAAGCTTTTTTTGCAATCGCATGCAAAAAAGGGCTTGGCCGACCAGGTCGACCCATTTTCGCGAAAGACAAGCAATTGAAAGAGCTAGCAAAATGTCGTTTCAAAAAGAAAAGTCGGTTGTGCTGGACCTGTACGAGGTCTTGCGCACTGCAGACGAGTCGAATCTTTCGGAAGCGTTGTCCCGGTTTTACGACGATCAAGCTCTTTGGCGCGGATTCCACCCGTTCAACGAGATCCGGGGTGCAAGCCAGATCGCTGAAACTTTCTGGCTTCCCTTGAAGAAAAGCCTGACGACCCTTCAGCGGCGAATGGACATTTTTATGGCCGGAACCAACGAGATGGACGGGTTCCAGTCTGTCTGGGTTGTTTCGATGGGGCACTTGATGGGCTTGTTCGACACGGCATGGCTCGGCATTGCACCGACCGGAAAGATGGCCTTTCTTCGCTATTGTGAATTCAACAAGGTCGAGAACGGGCGAATCACCGAGGCGGCCATGTTTTTCGATATCCCGCATCTGATGATGCAGGCCGGTTTGAACCCGTTTCCCCCGCAAACCGCCGCACATCTGGTTCAACCCGGCCCCATGACCCATGACGGGCTGCTGTTCGACCTGCAGCCCGTTGAGGAAGGTGAAAAGACGCTGGCCGCGATCAATGCGATGATTTCGGACCTGGGCCAGTGGAACAGCGGCCTCAGCCTCGAGGACGAATTGCGCCGCACCTGGGCCGAAGACATGATCTGGTGGGGTCCTGCGGGAATTGGCGCCACCTACACGATCGAACGCTATGCCAAACAGCACTCCGGCCCGTTCCGCGCATCGTTCGCGGAGCGATCGAAGACAAGGCATCTGTGCCGCATGGCCGAGGGGCATTTCGGTGGATTCTTCGGATGGCCAAATTTCACCGCCGTCCCGACCGGCGGGTTCATGGGCATGCCGGCCACGGACAAGCCGGGTGAGTTTCGCGTTATCGACATTTACCGCCGCCAAGGCGACAAGCTGGCCGAGAACTGGGTGTTCATCGACCTTCTGCATTTCTGGAAACAGCAGGGCGTGGACATATTGGCCCGCATGGCCCAGGTGCCGCGCACATGACGGCCCGGATCGACGCGCACCACCATCTTTGGGATCTGCAGGCTGTGAATTACCCTTGGCTGATGGCCAAGGGGGTCCGCCGGTTTTTTGGCGACCCCTCTCCCATCCAGCGGAACTATCTGCTGGACGAGTTCAGCGACGAAGCCCGAGCCCATGGCATTGCCGGTTCCGTTCATGTCCAGGTTGGCGCCGATGACGGACTGGCCGAGGCGCGCTGGGTCCAGAGTGTGGCGGATGCCAATCCCGGCTGGCCAATGGCTCAGGTCGTTTTCTGCGACCTGACCAAGCCAGATCTTGTGCAGAACCTGGGTGACTTTCAGAAACTGTCCACGGTGCGTGGCGTCCGCCAGATCGTTGGGCGCGCGCCCGAGGAGGACGCAGCAACCGGAACCAACGCGTTGCTCGAGGATCCACGGTTTCTGAATGGGCTGCGCATGGCAGCGCAACTCGGGCTGAGCTTTGATCTGCAACTTGTGCCCGAGTTGATGGAGAAAACCGCTTCGGTTCTAGTAGAAGCGCCCGGGTTGGAGGTGGCGCTCTGTCATGCCGGTTCACCACACGATCGGTCTGCTGCAGGGTTGCGCGATTGGTCGAAAAAGATGCGCGCGCTTTCGGACCTGCCCAATGTCACGTGCAAACTTTCCGGCCTGGGCATGTTTGACCATGATTGGAGCCCCGCCACCATTCGCCCGATCGTCGAAACCTGCCTGGAGCAGTTCGGCCCCGAGCGGGTCATGTTCGGTTCAAACTTTCCTGTCGACAGGCTGTATTCAGATTATGGGACGCTTTTGGAGGCATATCTGGAACTGATCCCCCAAGGCGCGCAACAGGACGTCTTTCACGATACCGCGGCCCGTTTCTATGGCCTGAATGTGCGCCGGCGCTGAACAAGGCAAGTGGCCGCCTGTGCCTTTTTCTGGCCAGCATTGACGCTCTTTTCCAAGGCACAGAACCAGCCATCCCTAGGCAGTTGGCATGAGGGCTTGGGCAACGAAAAAGACGCCTGACCCGGTTCACTTCGTGGCTGACCTCGATACCACGCTCGTGCAGCAGGTCCTCGACGTTCCTGAGCTAAAGCGGGAAACGAACACAAATCATGACCGCCAGGCGGATCACCTCGGGACTTATTTGAAAGTATTTGAACGGGTTTCCTTTGGGCATGCCGGGAGGCTACAAAACCGCCCCGCCCGCCTCAACCTGAATCCCCCAGGCAAGCACGTCTTCTCTGCCTGCTTGACGGGGTCCGAGCAGACGGCGGCGACCAGCACTGGTCTTTCCAATTCGCCCAAACGGTATCAGTTTCGTCTGTCGAAGCTGTTTCGCGGTGTTAGAAATAACTTGCGAGTCCGATCAGAAGGACGCAGTTGGCCAGCCCCCAGAGCAGCATCTGGAAATGCGTGTTCTGGCCGCCCTCGTGACCAAACCAGTAGCAGAAAAAATTCCCCGCGATCAGAAACCCCGCCCAAACCGAGTTGAACAGCATCGTTCCGACTAGGCCAAGCGCCAGGGCAGTGCTGACAGGAACAAGGCCGAGCACAGCAGCCCCCATCGCCGCCGTTCCCAGCCACAGACTGGCGGTAGCCAGGAGTTCCCAGACTACGATGAAGGCGAAGAGGCGCTTGCGTAGCTTCGCATTGGTAACGCGGCGATATGAAACATGCGTATAGGCTTCGGGGTATTCCTCACGCATGCGCTCCAAGTCCATCACCTGCGCAGTGTAGGTTTCGTTCAAAAAGGGATGAAACACGTTTTCCAGCGCGCCGATGGTCAGCCAGGCCGCCATGAACGCCAGGTTGAAACCGCCAACCGCTATCAGGACCGTATCCAGCATGTAATCTTCGCAATACAAGACGCCTGCCCGGCCGGCGCCAGACAGGCAATCGCACAATCAGGCTTCCCAGTACATGTACTGCGGATACATCTCGTTCGAGATGTGGATTGCGGCGCCTTTCAGGTTGCTCTTGGAATGGTTGTAGAGCGCCCGCCAGTAGGGCTGGATGATGACGCCTTCGTTGATCATGATCTGTTCCAGCTTACCCATGATCTCGCGGCGGGCATCCGGATCCGGGGTGGCCAGAGCCTGATCGACCTTCGCGTCGAACTCGACATTGGCGAAACCGGTTTCGCTCCAGATCGCGCCGGTCTTGTAGGCCAGCGCATAGGTCTGGATGCCAAAGGGACGGTGGTTCCAGTTGGTGATCGAAAATGGATATTTCGCCCAGTCGTTCCAGAAGGTGGACGAAGGAAAAACGGTACGCTTGACCTGCATACCTGCATCGCGCAGCTGGGCCGCGATCGCATCCCCGGTCGCCTTCCAGAAGGCCGCATCGAGCGAGATCAGTTCGAACTCGTGGTCGCGCATTCCAGCCTCGTCCAGCAAGGCCATCGCTGCCTCGGCGTCGCGTGTGGGCGTGCCGATATCGGCGTACTCGGGATGCTTAGGTGAGACATGGTGGTTCTCGGCCACGCTACCCTGATTGTTGTAGGCCAGCTCGAGGATGGTGGCGTTGTCCACGGCCAGCGCCAGCGCTCGGCGCACGCGGGTATCGGCATAAACCGCCTTACCGTCTTCTTCGGCCTGCTGATTGCAGCGGGCCAGCACCGTCGCGGCGGTATCGACCGAGTTCTTGGTCCAGCCGTCGAGACCATCGAAGGCCGCGATGAAATCGCCCTCGGTGTCATAGGTGACATCGAATTCATCGGCCTCGGCCCCGGCGAAATGCGAACTGGGATCGGCACCGAAGTCGATGAATTCGACCCGGTCCATGTAGGCGCCATTTCCCGCGTTCCACCATGCGTGGTTCTCATTGCGGACCAGCGCGGCGCGGTTGCCCACCTCATAGCTTTCGGGCAGGTATGGGCCAGTGCCGACCGGGTTTTCGAGCATGTTTACCTCTTCAAAGCTCGAATGAACGATGGCTGCGGGATAATCTGCCAGGCCCGCGATCAGAGAAATGTCGGGGCGCGGCAGTTTTAGGCGCACGGTGTGGCTGTCCACGACCTCAACCGCGCCATCCATCACCTTGCCGGTGGCCTCGTCGATGATCACGCCGAATTTTCCGGACATGGCGTTACCCTCGACTTTGGTGTCGCAGAACCGCGCAATGTTCATCGCCACGTCCTCGGCGGTGAAATCATCGCCGTTGTTCCACTTCACGCCCTTGCGGACGTTTAGCGTGTATTCGGTGGCATCGGCATTGATTTCCCAGCTTTCCAGCAGGATCGGGACAAAGGTCCCGTCCGAATTGTACTGAACGAGGTATTCCAGCCAGCCACGGGTGAACGTGGCAAGGCTGTTGAAATCGAACTTGCGCGGGTCGCGCATGGTCACCAGTTGCTGCTGGATACGGACTGTTCCGCCCATCTGCGCGTTGCCTGCTGCATGGCCCGGGGCCGGCAGGCCCAGCATCGCGTAGGCGGTCGCGGCAGTCGCGCCAAAGGAACAGGCCGTCGCAAGAAACTCGCGGCGGCTCATGGCGTCGCCGGCGGTGGAGGAGGCCGCCTGCGAAAGGAAGTCGGGCAAGGGTTTTCCGGTGCGTGTCAGGAAGGTCATTCTGTCTCTCTCTGTCGGTTCGGAGTGGTGGTTCAGCTTGGTGGTGTGTCTTGTCCGCTTGTCAGGCCGGCAGTCGCATCCGCTCGATCCCGTCGGCTTCGGTCACGGAACTGCAGATGCTCGACAGCGTCCGCGGCTGGTCATAGGGCCATGGCGTGCCACGGTGCATGACCGCGCGCTGGTCCCAGATCAGCACGTCGCCCACATTCCACTTGTGGGAATAGACAAAAGCCGGTTGGGTGCAGAAGGCGGTCAGTTCCGCCAGCAGAGCCTCACTTTCGGTCTCGTCATAGCCGTCGACCTTGAACGCATGTGAGGCCAGGTACAGTGCCTCGCGCCCGTTCACGGGGTTTTCCCAGATCGCGTTCCAATGTGTGTCCGGCCATTTGTTGAACATCGGAAGTTCGGCCAGCTCGGGCGAAATCTTGCGTCGCGAGTGGCTGTAGCGGTGCCAGATGCCGCGCCCGCGAATGCGCGCTTTCATCTCCTCAGGCATCAATGCCCATGCCGCGCGAGTCGAAGCCAACTCGGTCGCGCCACCCGTCGTGGTGACGACCCGGCCAACCAGGATGTTCACCAGTGCCGGAACCGGCAGGAACGTGCTGTCCGAATGCCACAGGAAATTCGATTTCAGGTTCAGCGTTTTCAGATCCATCTCGCCGCTGACCGATCCGTCGGTCATGACGTTGGACACTTTGGGGATCTCGAACGCTTCGTCGGGTTTGCGCTCGTCCGCCTGGCGGTCCTCGATCGGGCCGAAAAGGCCAGCGATGCGCAGGTGGGTTTCGTCGGTCATGTCCTGCCCGCGAAACAGCAGCGCGGAATGCTCCTCGAACAGTGCACGCAACTGCGGGAACAGGTGTTCCGCAGTAACCGTGTTCAGGTCGATGCCTGTCACATCCACACCGAAATGGGCACTCAGGGGTTTGGTCGAAATCGTCATGGGGTCAATCCTTGTACTGGACCATGGCTTTGGCTTCGATGTCTTCGGGGGACAGGTGTTGCACCGCCTCCCAGGCCCGTGACTTGCCGGGGTTCAGCAGTCCCTTGGGGTCCATGCGTTTCTTCCACGCCAGATGGCGGTAATCGGTGTTTTTCAGGCCGCCGCCTTCGACGTGATAGGTATGCGCGTCATATACGGGGAATCCTCCCGCCTCGTAGGTGGCGTCGATCTCGCGCAGACGCTCTTCGGACGTGAACCAGATGATAGGCAGCTCGAAAGCTACGACTGTCCCGTTCAGGCGGGCGAATTCGTGGTGCTGCCACAGATCGTCGCCCTGTCTCACGCCCATAGCTGCGACCGAGTCGGCGTCGGAGGGATCGGGCACGCCGATCTGCTGATAGGTCGCTGACCGGTCGGCCTTGAGCACCTGCAACGTCGTATGGTTGTAGGCGAACTCGAATACATGCGGGATGCCGACGGCCTCGCGCTCGGCATCTGTCATGGCCAGATCGACCACGCCGCCCTGTGCGGCGATCAGGTCGCGATAGGCGGGCATGTCCTCTGCCGGAACCAGCGCGACCAACAGGTGTTTGCCGTCGCGCAGATGGCCCTTGAGCCGGGGAAAGTAATCCACGATCGGCGCTTCAACCGACGAACACAGCTTGCGCCCGATGCTGTCGCTGCACGCCAGCGCGTATCCGGCGGCATAGCAATCGCGATAGCTGTCGAAGGTCGCCATGCAGCCCACCCAGTCCCGGGTGGGAACCGTGCGCAGCGTCACCTCGGTGATAGCCCCGTTCAAGCCCCAAGCATGGTGGACCTGCAACGCGTCCTCGGCGTCAAAAACGCGCTCTTGCGGGTCAGCTTCGACGGAAAGGGCCTTCAACTGGATGATGTTGCCCTTTTCGCGCAGCGCCCCGTTCGCGATCGACCCGATCCCGGCAGAGCCCCCGGCAACAAAGCCGCCGATGGTCGCGATGTCCTGTGTCGAAGGGAACATCGCCATTTCCCATCCTTGCGGCTTCAGCGCCGCGTTGATGTCGGACATCAGCGCGCCGGCCTCGACCCGAACAAACCCATCACCTATTTCAAGGATGCGGTTCATGCCGGTCGTTTCGACGATCAGCCCGCCCTGCAACGGCACCGCCTGTCCATAATTGCCGGTCCCGCCGCCGCGCAGCACAACGGGCACGTCATGGGCAAAGGCGACCGACAGGCAATGGGCCAGTTCTTCGCGGGTTTTCGGCTGGGCGACCAGATCGCCAAAGCACTTCTTCAGCTGGCCATTCAGGATTGGCGAGTACCAGAAGAAGTCCCGCGATCGCTTTTTCACCAGAACTGGTTCTTCAATGACGTCGACCGGGGCCAGTTCCCGGGCGATATTGGTCCAGTCGGTAGCGGTGCGCTCACACGTTTCTGTCATAGGCGGCTCCTATGTGTTCGGACAACGGGTGCGGACGGGCAGCCCCGCTCAGCAATTCCGAAGTCGAGGTCACGTCGAACAACAGAAGATCCCCGACGGCGGCCCCGTCGACGGTTTGGGGCGCCAGTCCCAGCGCGCGGCGCGCTCCGGTGGTGATCATGGGAAGATGGGCATCGAACGGCGGGTCGAGATGCGCGGCGAGAACAGCCAGCGAAAGCGTGTGGATCGGGTCGTGGCGACCGATCGGACAGAACCCGTCGCGCACGTTGTCCGCCCCGAGCACGACACTGACGCCCGCGTCCCGCAATTCATGCACACGTGTGAGGCCACGCCGGTCGGGTGTTCCGCCTACCCGGCCCTGAAGATAGAGATTGGTTTGCGGCAGCGCAGCGACCGATATCCCCGCCTGCACCAGCTTGTCCGCGATGCGCGCGACATCCTCTGCGCCCAGATTGGCCAGGCTGCAGGCATGGCCGCACAGGACCGGTCCCTGAAACCCGGCGGCAAGGGCCGCGTCTGCGATCCTCTCCAGCCCGTCAAGGTTGGACGCCAGCCCTTCGTCCACATGAAAATCCAGCGCCAGCCCATACCGGTCGGCGGCGCGGAACGCGTTTTGCAACCCCGCGTCCCGTTCGGTCTGATCAAAGACGAAAGCGCCCAGAATGCCGCCATCCCGCGCAACGCGCGCGGCGCAACGATCGGCGTAGATCGGATCAGCCAGCCGGACGATATCGGTCAGCGCGGCCCGTTGCAGGACAAATCCCGCTGGAGCATCAGTCACGAGTTCTCCAAGGATTTCCCATGCCAGCGGAACCGTGTCGGGGTCCGGGTCATCGCCCCAGTCGACATGGCTGCGCGCAGCAGTGCACCCGGCCTCGACCAGTTCCAGCAAGCCGCGCGATGCCCGCCGCCGGATATCGCTGCCATCCCACAGCGCCTTGTCGGTCAGTTGGGCCCGGATCGCGGTTGCCAGATCGCCACCAACACCCGCCATCCGGTCGATGCTGTGGCATTTGTCCAGATGCACATGCGGGTCGGCAAGGCAGGGTATCACCAGCCTCTCGGGCGCCCTGTCGGTGGGTTGCAGCGCAACCGACCGGCCTTCGTGCAGCACGAGATCTCCGGCCAGGCAATCCGCAAATACAGTGCCGCCAAAGCTGTCTGGCCGCGCGACCAGCGCCCGAGGCACCAGCACGCCGGTAATGATGCCGCCCTGCTCCTTGTCCTGTTTCACTGCACGTCCTTCCGGTGATCGAACCGGGCGAACTCCGCCAGGAAGGCGGCAAAGTTGCGCCCCGCGCTGTCCAGCAGTTGCGCGCCCTTTTCGGCGGTGGCGGCAGCAGCATTGCCACAGGCACCCAATGAGTGCAGATCCTGCGCCATCCAGCCCGGATTGGCAGGCTTTCCAGCCAGTCCGATCTGCGGGAAACCGGTCTCCCAATCCGTCATCGCGGGACGGAAATCCTGTGCCTTGTCCATGCGCACCCGATCCGGTCGCAGCGCCAGCATGGCCGAGGTTTCGCTGTCGCCGGCATGGATGTCGTGGACATAACCCGCGGGATCATACAGGTCCTGCCATTCGGTGAACCCGCCCCAGGAACAGGTGACGACGATCAGCCCATGCGCAATCCGCAGGTCCCGCGCCACGATCTGCAAAAGCGCCGTGTTGCCGCCATGCCCGTTGAGCAGCACCAGCCGCGCGACTCCGGCCCGCGCAACCGAGGCGCCGATGTCGCGCAGCACCGCCAGCAGAGTTTCGGCCCCCAGAGTCAACGTTCCCGGAAAGTCGATATGTTCGTCGCTCTTGGTAATGTGCAGCGACGGCAGGACCAGAACCGACTGGTCTGGCGACAGGTTGCCCAGCATTCGCGCGGCCACCGCGTCGATCAGGTCGCTGTCCACCGACAGGGGCAGATGCGGCCCGTGTTGCTCGGTCGCGCCCAGAGGCAGGACAGCGACCGTATCCCCCGGCAACGCACGGAAATCGGGAGTGGGAAGATCGGCCCAGAAGCCCTGAACGCTCATTTCGGACCTCCCAGGAAGCCATCCAGAAACCCATGAAACCAGGATGCCTGCGCCGCATCATGCTTTGCCATTAGGCGATCCTGTTCTTCACGGGACTGCGTGCCCGGTCGGCCGTAGGCATCACTTTTCTGGTCCTGCCAGCGTCGGAAACCGGTCGGTGTGACTTCGGGGTGGTACTGGAACCCGAACGTTGTTTCGCCATAGCGAAAGGCCTGGTTTTCGTAATTGTCGTTCCCGGCAAGCCGTACCGCGCCCTCGGGCAGGTCATAGGTGTGGTAATGCGCCTGCGTGACCGTCAGTGGCGCATCGAAAATGCCCCGAGATTCGGCAGTTGGTATGATCGGATAGTACCCGAATTCGAAAATCTCTGTTTCGCGGGGTCCCGCCCAGGCGCCCAGATGATGGGCGATCATCTGGCAACCTTGACAAATCCCGAGGACCGGAATGCCGGCCGACAGGCAGGAGTCAATCCATCGGTATTCCTCGTTCAGGAAAGGATGCCGCCTAGTCTCATAGACGTTGAACGGACCGCCATAGATGATGGTCGCGGCCAGATCGTCGTCCGGCTCGTCCAGAGGATCACCGCGAAACGGCCGACGAGTCTGCACGTCAAACCCGGCCTGCTTTAGCCAGGAGGTTGCACGATCATCCAAAGGCTCGTCGCCATGGCGCACCGAAAGGACACGCGATGCCATGTTTTCCCCCATGAGGAACTGGTTTGCGCGGCCCTGAGAATGATCTGTGCCAGAGATGTGCGAAAAAGGTTTTCAGAATCTGCACCTTCTGGCAAGGCTTTTTATCAGGCAACGAAAGTAAAGAGAAATGAAAGCGTTAAACCCTGACAGCCTGCGTCCGCCTTTTGCCGCTTACTCTCACGGAACCGAGATTCCGAGGGGAACGCGGCTGGTCCGGACCTCTGGCCAACTTGGCATCCGGGCCGATGATTCGATTCCGGCGAGCGCCTTTGAGCAGGCGGTGATCTGCTTTGACAACATCCGCGCAATACTGGCCCAAGCCGGCATGACACCGGCGGATATCGCGCATATCTCCGCCTATGTCACCGACCGCGAACATATGGCCAGCTACATGCGGGCGCGTGATGAATTCATCGGCCCGACCGACCGACTGCCAACTTCGACGCTGTTGATCGTTTCCGGCTTTACGCGCGAGGAATTCAAGGTCGAGGTGGAGGTCTGGGCCGCAAAAGACGCCTGACCCGACTATCCGCGCCGGATCCCTCTGCCCTGTCTGAAGTCAGCACTTATCGGACAGATTTAGGGGTTTGAGCAACGGAGAGCTTCTGGTTCATCGAAGCCATCAAGGAGCGAAGATGAACAAGAAGTCCGGAACCAGCAAAGATGCCGCTGGGCATTGTCAGATAAACCGGCTTGAGACGGGTGGGGCGGGTTTGTAGCGTCCAGCCATGACCAAACGATCCCCGTTTCGCTATTTCAAAACCAGCCCCGAGATCATCCGACTGGCGGTGATGCTGTATGTTCGATTCCCGCTGTCGCTCCGGAACGTGGAAGATTTGCTACACGAGCGCGGCATCGACGTGAGCCACGAGGCCGTTCGGTTTTGGTGGCACAGGTTTGGCCCGATGTTCGCCGCCGAGATCCGGAAACGGCGGACCGAAGGCATGCGTTCGAGCCGCTGGCGCTGGCACCTCGACGAGATGTTCGTGAAGATCAATGGCGAACGCCATTACCTATGGCGAGCAGTGGATCACGAAGGCGAAGTACTGGAAAGCTTCGTTACGAAGAGGCGTGACAAGAAAGCTGCGCTGAAATTCCTAAGAAAAGCAATGAAAAGGCACGGCCGCACCGAAGTGATCGTGACCGACAGCCTCAGATCCTATGGCGCCGCCCTGAAGGAAATCGACGCTGGCCATCGCCGGGAAACCGGGCGCTGGTTGAACAACCGCGCAGAGAATTCGCACCTACCGTTCCGACGACGAGAACGGGCGATGTTGCGCTTCCGGCGGATGCGAAGTTTGCAGAAATTCGCCGCCGTCCACGCCTCGGTCTACAACCTGTTCAATTCGGAGCGAAGCCTTTCTTCCAGACTAAATTTCAAGCTGAACCGCGCCGCCGCACTTGCCGAGTGGCGCGGTCTCTGTGCCGAATAAGGGCTGCGATCCTGCCCTTGTAGAAACGAGGTAGAATTTATCTGACACCACCTTCCTGACACCTACGTACAAAGGTCAATTCAGTCCGGGAGGGCAGTCACATGCGCCATTGCCGCGCAAGCGGCTTCGTCCTTGGGCTCTGAAACGACCACGGCACCGCAGCGGGCATTCCTACCCATCGAAGCCACTTGATCAGCGTGTTCGGCCCAAAGCCGCCCTCCAGCAGTTGCCCCACATGCTGCGACTGCAGCCCCACATAGCCGACATTCGCTGCGCCATCACGATCATGCAGTTGGTCGACGTCCGATGTGCGGGACAAACCGGAATTGTGCAGCTGCGGCTATTGCTCACGCAGTATTCATTCGCATTTGCAGCGCGACCATCTCTGCATCGCAGCCCAATTCGCCAGAGCGGTCATTGGAGACTAGTGTCAGGATTCCTAACTAGGACATGACGATGGCCGCGAGGGTGCAGGCTGAGAGGACGACCTCGGGGCATCTGTCATAGCGGACGGCGACCCGCCGCCAATCTTTGAGGCGAGCGAACCTGTTTTCGATCTTGTGGCGCTGCCGATAGCACGTTTCATCGTGTGAGATCGCGACCTTACGGCCTTTGCGCGATGGGATAGATGTCACATTGCAATGGTAAAACGGGAGTCGCGCCTCAAGCCTCAAACTGAACCAAAGCATGTCCTCTTCCTGGGTTCACTTCCGGTTTCATTCAAAGAACTGACATGCACGTAGCTCTCAGGGAGCGGCGACTATTAGTCTTGTTTATATTTTGACGCCAATGCTTCCAATTTTACTGGACGCGTGCGGGCACATAATATGTTGCCGAGCCTCAGGAGGAGATACTGGGCCTTCGAGACATTGAGGTAGAGGGGGAGTTCATGACTGATCGTGCGAAGGCGGTGGACCTTTTGTGTCAGCGCGTCCTTTCAACCCGCGAACCGACTGGCGAAACATGCCGAATGATGGCGCCCGCCACCTCTCGAATCCAATAGTGCCCTCACACGCTTGAATCCAATGATGACAAGGAGGACATCATGAATTTTAAGTATCTCGCAATAACAGCCGCAGCGGCTGCAATACTAACCTGCACCTCAGCTGTTGCCGGTGAAAAATGGCGCGTCCCGCTGGCGGTTCCGTCCAACCTGCCAGGCTTTGGCGAAGGCATTCGCGACCTTGAGCACACGATGGGGGACCTGACCGGAGACGACATCCAGATCAAGATGTTCGAACCCGGCGAAATCGTCCCGCCGTTTTCGGTTCTCGATGCCGTGGCCGAAGGCAAGGTGCCAGCGGGCCTGGCCGTGACAGCTTACTCCGCAGGTTCCTTCCCGGGCCTGTCGCTTCTGACCACCGGCTATCCCTTCGGGCTTGATACGCGCGGCATTGCCGGCTGGTATTATGTGGGCGGCGGCAAGGAAATAACCCAGAAGCTGCTGAACCAGGCCGGTGTGCACGGATTCATGTGCATTGCCACCGCTTCGGAAGCCGGTGGTTGGCATCGTGAACCCATCGAAACGGTCGATGATTTCAAAGGGCTGAATTTCCGCGTTGGCGGGATCGGCGGCGCGGTCCTGAACAAGCTGGGCGCTTCGACGACAACGCTGCCCTTCGGTGAATCCTTCTCGGCCCTCGAAAAAGGGGTCATCGACGGTGCCGAACTGTCGCTGCCATCCGTCGACAGCGTTCTCGGCGTTCAAAAGATTGCCAAGTACCTCTACTTCCCGGGGTGGCACACGCGCGCGGCTATGGCGCACTTCGTCGTGAACCTGGATGTGTGGAACGGGCTCACCGCCACGCAACAGGCCCAGATCGAGGACGCCTGCGACGCGGTTATGCTGAAGCACTTCGTCGTCACTGATTCTCTGCAAAGTGATGCGCTGAGAAAGATCGAGGAAGCCGGGGTCTCTCTCTTGACCTACCCCGATGACGTTCTCGCCGCATTGCGGACGGCGTCCGAAGAGGTGATGGCCGAGCAGAGCGCTGCGGACGAAGGGTTCAAAGAGGTCTATGAATCGATGCGGGCTTATCATGAAAGCCTCGGGACATGGATCAATCTGCGCACCGTTCCCGAAGCGAACTGATCGCCGAACCAGTAACAAAAATGGATGTCGGCCCCTCATCGGCCGACATCCCGCTTTCACCCAGGGAGAAAGTTCATGAGCCCCCCCGAAGCGACCGAAATCGGCGACGCCGGTCTGAAACTTGATGACAAGCTGCCCGCAACGGCGTTTTCGCGCTGGGCCGATCAACTTGTCATAAGGCTCGGGCTGTTGTCGTCAGCGGTCTGGGGTGTTCTTGTGCTGGCTATCCTGACCGGTGTTTTCCAACGACATCTCTTGTCGCAGGGCACCATCTTCATCGAGGAATTCCAATGGCACCTGTATGCCGTGGGCATCGCTTTCGCCATTGCCTTCTGCATGGCCAATGACAGCCATATCCGCGTCGACGTGCTCAGCCGCAACTTTTCGATGCGCCGTTCCGCGTGGGTAGAGAGCATCGGGATCGTGGTCCTTCTGCTGCCCTACGCGCTTTTCGTTCTGTGGAACGGAATACTCTTCGTCAATACAGCGTATCAGAGCGGCGAGGTTTCTCTTGCCCCGGACGGACTCGGGCATCGCTGGATCATCAAGAGTATGCTGCCGATTGCCTTTGGTCTGCTGACTCTTGCGTCGCTTTCGCGCCTGACCCGTTGCATCGCCTTCTTGCGCAACCCTGCAAACTAGAGACCCGCCATGACGCTCGCGCTCAATGATTACATGTCGATCCTGATGCTCGTGGCATTTGTCACGCTCATCTTCACCGGTTTTCCCGTGGCGTGGACGCTTG
Source organism: Ruegeria marisrubri (assembly GCF_001507595.1). GTDB lineage: Bacteria > Pseudomonadota > Alphaproteobacteria > Rhodobacterales > Rhodobacteraceae > Ruegeria > Ruegeria marisrubri. The sequence goes on along the minus strand of NZ_LQBQ01000003.1, from coordinate 79,925 downwards.
CCGGTCTGGCAATGGTCTTCACGCTAATGTCAGTGCTGATTTCCAGCTACACGACATGGCTGGACGACAGCTGGTACGTGATCGACTGGGCCTTTCTGACGTCGCTCACCGACCGGAACTGGGCCGTGATGGAAAGCTGGGTTCTGGTGGCGCTGCCGATGTTCATCTTCATGGGGCTGTTCCTGGACAAATCCGGAGTGGCGCGTGAACTGATGGAAAACTTCTCGCGCCTGTTGGGTCGGGTCAAAGGCGGCCTGGCCGTGTCCGTGGCGATCATTGGCATCCTGCTTGCGGCGTCGACGGGCATCATCGGCGCGTCGGTCGTGTTGCTGACATTGCTTGGCGTGCCGGTGATGCTTGAGGCGGGATATAACAAGTCCTTTGCCGTTGGCACGGCCTGCGCGGTGGGCACGCTGGGCATCCTGATTCCCCCTTCGATCATGCTCTTGCTGGTCGCCGACCGCATGGCAATCTCGGTGGGCGATCTGTTCATGGGTGCCGTTTTACCCGGCCTAATGCTGGGGCTTTTGTATGTCGTGTTCCTGCTGGTCTGGGCCCGGTTGCGCCCCGGTGCAGCGCCGAGCATGGATCATGTCGAGCCGATGGACCTCAAGGCCGTTCTTGGCGTGGTCTGGGCAATGCTGCCGCCGATCCTTTTGATTTTTGCCGTGCTGGGCTCGATCTTTTTCGGCATCGCAACGCCAACTGAAGCGTCGGGCGTCGGCGCCGCTGCGACTGCCTTGCTGGCCTTCATAAAAGGCCGGTTCAGCTGGTCGGTGCTGAAGGAAGTGTCGATCGACACCACCAAAACCACCGGGTTCATCTTTGCCATTGTGATGGGTGCGACGGCGTTTTCGCTGGTTTTCCGGGGGCTTGGCGGTGACGATCTGGTCAAGTCGGTGCTCAACGGATTGCCGCTTTCAACCTCGGGTATCGTAATCATGATCCTGTTCGTGACGTTTGTCCTGGGCTTCTTCCTCGACTGGTTGGAAATCACGCTGATCATCCTGCCGATGGTTGCCCCTGCGCTTGCCGATCTGGGGGTCGATCTGGTGTGGTTTGCGATCCTGTTTGCGGTCTGCCTGCAAACGTCCTTCATCACGCCGCCGGTTGGGCCTGCGCTGTTTTATGCCCAGGGCGTTGTGCCTCGCGAGATTACGTTGAGACACATTTACCGAGGCGTAATTCCGTTCGTGATCCTGCAATTGATCGCGCTTGCGCTCGTGTTCAACATCCCAGCACTGGCGACTTGGCTGCCCAGCGTGTCATACTGAGTCGCCCCTCAATCCTGCCCCCATTGTCCGCCGGTTAAAAAAGGCCGGTGGGTTACCCGCCTGCTCTGTTCCGACCCTTTTGTGAAAGGCCCCCTGCCATGACTGCCCATGTTCCCGCGAAACGGCTTGAAATGACGCTCGAAGACCGGCTGACCCAGAAAGAGGGCTGGGTTTACATGACGGGTATGCAGGCGTTGGTGCGGCTGCCGATCCAGCAGCGCAGGCGCGACGCGGCGGCGGGGCTGAACACGGGCGGCTATATCTCTGGCTATCGCGGCAGCCCGGTGGGCACCTATGACATGAGCCTGTGGCAGGCCGACGCGGCGTTGAAAGAGCATAATATCGTTTTCCAGCCGGGTCTGAACGAGGACATGGCCGCTACCGCCACATGGGGGTCGCAACTGGTCGGCGTGTTCCCCGGTGCCAAGGTCGATGGCGTGTTCTCGATCTGGTATGGCAAGGCGCCCGGGCTGGACCGGTCGATGGACCCGATCCGCCACGCCAACCTTGCCGGGACCAACCCCAAGGGCGGCTCGCTTCTGCTGGTCGGCGATGACCACGGCGCCAAATCCTCGACTTTGGCCTGCTATTCGGACCTGAACTTCGCCTCGCTCGGTGCACCGCTGCTGGCGCCTGCCAATGCGCAGGACGTGCTGGACATGGGCCTGCACGGCATCGCGATGAGCCGGTTCAGCGGCAGCCTCGTTGGCATGAAACTCGTTACTGACGTGGTCGAAGGCGGTGGTTCGGTCTTTGTCGCGCCCGACAGCCCAGCGATTGTCATGCCCGAAGGCAACCCGGCCGAAACCGCGATCAAACCCTTCACTCCGATTCCCGAACAGGAACGGCTCCTGTGGGACGTGAAGCTGAAGAAGGTGCTGGCCTATGCCCGCGCCAACAATCTGAACCAGATCAGCGGCCCAGACGGCGCTCGCATCGGTATCATTGCCGCTGGCAAGTCGTGGCAGGACCTGAACCAGTCGCTTGCCGGTCTGGGATACAAGGATGGCAATCTGGGCAACCTGCCCACGCGACTGTTGAAGGTCGGCATGGTCTGGCCCTTGGATGACGAAGCGGTCCGCGCCTTCGCCAAGGGGCTCGACACCATTATCGTCGTCGAAGAAAAGCGCCCTCTGCTGGAAGACCAGATCCGCGCGATCCTCTATGGTTCGGATCTTGCCCCGCGCATCGTCGGCAAGACCTTTGCCGGTCAGGCCTATGCCTCGGATTCCGCCGAATGCGCCTTTCCGGGTCACGGCGAGATCGACCCGAACATGATCACCCAAGTGCTGGTGCGGGTTGCCAATGAGACGGATGCAACTGCGGGTCTGTCCCTGCCCAACCCGCCCGAGACCCCGCCGGCGCTGGGCGCTGGCGCGGTGCGTCTGCCGTCCTTCTGTGCCGGGTGCCCGCATGGGCGATCGACGCAGGTGATCGACGGCAGCCGCGCGCTGGCCGGGATCGGCTGCCACACGATGGCGATGCTGCGCGATCCGATGAAAACCAACTCGGTCTCTCACATGGGCGGTGAGGGCGGCATGTGGCTGGGCCAGTTCCCGTTCACGGATGAAGCCCATGTCTTTGCCAATATGGGTGACGGCACCTATTTCCACTCGGGCCTCATGGCGATCCGCGCCGCCATCGCGGCCGGTGCGCCGATTACCTACAAGCTGTTGCACAATGGCTTTGTCTCGATGACCGGCGGGCAGCCGCATGATGGCGAGATCAGCCCCGAACAGATGGTCGAACAGTTGAAGGCCGAAGGCGTCGAGCGTATCGCGCTGGTCACTGACGAGACCGAAAAATTCGAGGGCAAGCCGTTTATCGGCGGTGGCGTCACGCTGCATCCCCGGACCGAGCTTGAGTTGGTGCAAAAAGAGCTGCGCGAACAGCCCGGCGTGACTGTCCTGATCTATGACCAGCCCTGCGCGACCGAGCGTCGGCGTCTGCGCAAGCGTGGCAAATGGGTGGACCCGGACAAGCGGGCCTTCATCAACCCCGCCGTCTGCGAGGGCTGCGGCGATTGTTCGACCGTCTCGGCCTGCATGGCGATTGAGCCTTTGGAGACCGAGTTCGGGCGCAAGCGCAAGATCAACCAATCCTCGTGCAACAAGGACTTTTCCTGTGTCGAGGGGTTCTGCCCGTCTTTCGTGACCGTGGCAGGCGCAAAACCCCGCAAGGCGCGTGCCTCGGACGCGGCGATCGACGTCAGCCACCTACCCGCCCCCACGCCGCGCGCGATTGACGGTTCATGGTCGATCCTAGTCTCGGGCATCGGCGGCGCCGGGGTGGTGACCGTGGGCCAGACACTGGCCGTGGCGGCTCATGCCGACGGGTATTTCTCGTCCAACCTGGACATCACTGGGTTGGCGCAGAAATACGGCGCGGTGCATTCCCATATCAAACTGGCTGTGTCGCCCGACGACATGCGCGCCACGCGGATTGCCGCTGGCGAGGCCGACGCGCTGATCGGCTGTGATCTTGTTGTCGCTGCAGGCGATGAGGCACTGTCGAAACTGACCCCCGGCAAATCGGTCGCCGTGACCGATACGACGGTGGTGCCGACCTCGGAGTTTTCCAAGAACCCCGATTGGCAACTGTCCGGCGAGGAGCAGTTGGAACGCCTGACCCGTGTCTTGGGCGATGCCGCACGCGGCATGGATGCGCAGCGTCTGGCGGAGAAGGTCATGGGAGACCGGGTCTTTGCCAACATGCTTTTGATGGGCGCCGCTTGGCAGCAAGGGGGCATCCCGCTTTCGCAAGAGGCGATCCACCGCGCCATCGAGTTGAACGGCGTGGCGGTCGACAAGAACAAACGCGCCTTTGACCTGGGCCGTCTCGCCATGGCCGACCCGCAGGCCGCGGCGAAGCTGGCGGGCGACGACGCGCCGATCCTTCTGGACGAGCGCCGCGAAACCCCGCTGGACGAGGCCATTGCCACCCGCGTCAAAGAACTGACCACCTATAAGGATGCCGCCTTTGCAAAGCGGTATTCTGACATGGTGGCGCGTATCAAAGATGCCGGACTGTCCGAGGCCGCGCAACGTGCCGTGGCGCGGGGCTATTACAAGCTGATGGCCGTCAAGGACGAATGGGAAGTGGCGCGGCTTTACACAAGGCCCGCGTTCAGACAGCAGCTTGAAGAGACCTTCGAAGGCGAGATGGACCTGACCTTCTATTTCGGCGCATGGCCCTATGGCGGCCGGGACGAGAAGACCGGCAAGATGGTCAAGGGTGCGGTCAAGGGCAAAACGGCCATGCGGTTCTTCAACCTGATGAACCGGATGCGCTTCCTGCGCGGCACGGCGCTGGACCCGTTCCGCAACAATGACGAGGCCAAGCTCGCCCGGAAACTGCTGGCCGACTACGAGGCCGACATCGACTTTGCGCTGGCCAACTGGTCCGACGCGACAGCGGACCCGCTGACCGAGCTTCTGGACCTGCCCGAACACATCCGCGGCTATGGTCACGTCCGCGAGCGCCACGCCGAAGCCGCCGACAAACGCCGCACCGAGTTGAAGGCGAAAGTCACCAATCCAACCGCAGACGCGGCATAAGCAAAACGGGAACAGGCCACCGACATGAAATCGGTGGCCTGTTTGCCATTTGGATGTTGTTTTTTCGCTAGCGGACCTTGAGTCAGCTCACCCAGGACTGCGATACGGCGGCCATTTGCTTGAGCCAAAGAATGTCGAGCCCGGCGATGATGCGGTAGCCCCGTTCCAAAAGGGCGTCTGCCTGAGCCTTGTCCATTGCCACCGACCCCAAAGGAATGGCGGCGTCATTTGCCGCGGCTTCCACCGTGGCAACCGCCTCTTGGAACTCCGGCGCGGTGAATTGACCGGGAAGATGCAAATCAACCGACAGATCAAACGGCGCAATCATCAGCGCGTCGATCCCCGGCACGGTGCATATTTCACGAATGTTCTCAACAGCTTCACGCGTTTCAATGAGCAGGCAGCATACGATACCGGCCTCTGCCGTTTCGGGATAGTCGACAAATCTGGTGCCCCAGCGGGAATGCGCGATGTAAGGTCCAAACCCCCGAATGCCAGTGGGCGGATAGGCCAGCGAGTTGCGGGCCATTTCAGCTTCTTCCGCAGTGTTGATCATGGGAAAGACGACGCCCTCCGCACCGAGGTCGAGAACCCTTTTAACCTGCGTGGCATCATTGCGCGATACGCGCACCAACGGGGCGCAGGCCGTCCCTGCCGTTGCCGCGATCATCGCATGTGCCGATGCCATGTCGATGGCCCCATGTTCGAAATCGATCACAACGGCGTCGCTGCCTGCGCTTGCCATGGTTTGTGGAATGATTGCGGACGGAATCGCGCACATATGAGCCGTGAGGCGGCGCGAAGGGTCAGCCAGCTTGGACTTGAAAGACATGTTCAGCGTCATGGGGTACCTAATAAATAGTGGATTGTCAGCACGTTGAAATCTGCGCGCTAACGGTGGGTCATCATAAAGCGTAAACGCAGTGCGCCTGTCCGCAAAATTGAGCTTGTTTCATTGCAATATCAATGTCGCTCATACGCCGGGCTCGTCAGGGGCTTGTGCCAGCGCCCGGTGTCCGAATATGGGGCTATTCTAAAAGCTGGTCCGCACCGGGCAACTTGAGCTAGTGTCAGGAAGGCGCTGGAAAAACGGGACCTACCATGTATGCGACTGAACGGTTTTGATCTTAACCAATTGATCTGTCTCGAAGCGCTGTTGCGTGATCAAAACGTGTCGCGGGTGGCGGACCGTCTGTGTCTGAGCCAATCGGCGGTGAGTTGGAACCTGGCGCAGTTGCGCGAGTATTTCGATGATCCGCTTCTGGTCAGGTCCGGACGGAATTTCGTTTTGACACCCTTTGCCAAAACGCTCATCAATCCCGTGACCGAGATTATCGGGCAGGCCCATGCGCTAACCGCCAAAAGCCCGCAAGGGATTTCTGAAACAACAGAGCGCAAGTTGAAGATCGTCACGTCGCACTATGCCGCCACCGTGGGGTTGGCTGAAGCGGTGCGCCAGTTTGGCGAGATCATGCCCAATGTCAGTTTTGAATTGTTTCCGATCACGTCGAACTCGAACCGGCTTCTGGCATTGGGCGAGATTGATCTGTTGTTGGCCGGTCATGCCTACAACGTGGGGGTGCCACCGAATGAAACACTGTTCGAAGACGGCATCGCCTGCCTTGCCTGCGCAGAAAACGGGCCTGCCGGGGACACGATCACGCGCGAGGAGTATTTGTCACGCAAGCATATCGTAATCCGGTATTTCGAAAGCTCTCTTGCGCTGGACGACGAGGATGTTCTGCGCCGCGAAGGATTTATGCGTGACCGCCACGTTACGATCTGGTCGCATTCCGTCCTTCCGCAACTCCTTATCGGAACCCAGTTGATTGCGACAATCTCCGAACGCGTGGCGGACACGATGACAAAGACCGAGCCCTTGAAGAAGCTGCCTTTTCCGTTTGACTATGAGAACCACAAATACAACGCTTACTGGCACAAAAGCCGAAATGGTGACGTGGTTCTGACGAGGTTCCTGGATCTGTTCCGAGAGATTTGCGCCCGACCCGCGATAAAGGGCCGAGCCTGACAGGCGCCCAACCATCGGTACTACTGATATATACCCAGCAAGACAACCAATTTTACTAATTTCACTGCCAGGCCGTAGACTTTCGCAAACGTATGACTGTGCGGAGTGAAATGGGCCATGCGCAAGATCCTGGAAGGCATCAAAGTGGTAGAGGTCGCGGCCATGGCCGCGGGGCCGTCGGCAGGCGTCATTCTTGCCGATTTCGGCGCCGAGGTGGTCAAGATCGAGCCGCCCTCAGGTGATCCTTGGCGCAATGGGCACCTGCTGCCCGGGATGCCCAAAAGCGAAACGCCCTATACCACCTTCATTCATAACCGCACCAAGAAGTCGGTCGCGCTGAACCTGAAGAAGCCCGAGGCGCAAGAGGTGTTGAACAAGATGGTCGAAACGGCCGACGTGTTCCTGACCAACTCGCCCATCCGGGTGGCCGAAGAGCTCAACCATGCCTATGAAGACATCCGGGCGATCAATCCGCGCATCATCTATGCGTCGGTAAACGGGTTCGGCTACAACGGGCCTGATCGGCACAATCCCGGGTTCGATATGACCTCATGGTTTGCCGAAACCGGCCTGATGGAAGAATTCCGCCCGCAGGATTCCGAGCCAGCGCGTCAACCGGTCGGACTGGGTGACATGAACACGGCAACGTCGCTTTATGCCGCGATTGCAACGGCATTGTTCCACCGCGAGCGGACGGGTGAAGGCACCAAGGTGTCCACGTCCCTGCTGGAAAACGGCATCTGGAGCAACGCAAGCATGGTTCAGCCGGCGCTGGTCAACGCGCCGCCCATGAAGAAATACAAGGCTGAAGAGTGGCCAAACCCATTGGCAGGAGCTTTCTATCGTACGCGTGATGGGCGCTATGTGATCATTGTCGAATTGAACCCGGCCAATTTCAGCAAGCTGGCCAAGGCGCTGGACGCTGGACATCTGACCGAGGATCCGCGTTTCGCGTCGCCGCAGCTTTGGATGAAGTACAATGCTGAGCTGATCGCCGAAATCCAGAAACTGATCGGTGAATTGGACACTGACGAGGTTGTTGCGCGGTTCCGGGCGGCAGGCACGAATTTCGGCCTCTGCAAGAGAACAAGCGAAGTCGTCTCGGACGAAAACGCGATTGCCAATGGTTGTTTTCCCGAAGTTGTAGGCACGGATGGTATTCGGACGGTCGCAAACCCCCTTCATATCGAAGGCGTGGAAACCGTTCCGCCGCAACTGCCCCCGGTCGTCGGGCAGGACAGTGCCGAACAGCTTATGGCGCTGGGATACAGCGACGCCGAAATCGCCGCACTGGTCGAAACCGGCGCCGTAGCACTGGCCCGATAATCAAGCCTTCCGCCCAACCCTTGTTTCAATAAATGCTTCGAGCCCATTTTGAACTCGATGTTGATTTTGCATGACAAATTTCCCCCGCGTGACTTTAAATGCGCGACCGCTATCAGTCCCGTTTATATAAAGGCGCCAATACTTCCAATTTTACTGAGGGTATGCGGATAGATTAAATGTTGAGGACCCCAGGAAGGAGACACCGGGTTTTCGAGACATTGAAGTAAGGGAGAAGATCATGGCTGATCGTGCCAAGGCGCTGGACCTGTTGTGTCAGCGCGTCCTTTCAACCCGCGAACAGATTGGCGATGCGTGGCCGCATAATGCCGAACCTGATACCGGCAAATGGAACACCGTGGAAACCGGCGACTGGGTCGATGGCCACTGGATCGACATGCTGCGCATGACCGGTGAACTGATGGAACGTCAGGATCTGATCGACGAAGCATTCGCCCGCACCGAGAAAGTCCGTTACAAGCTGGAACTGGACGATATGTTCCGCGGCCACCGCTTTTGCTATTCGGCGGCGCGCCTTTACGAGACCACCGGCGACCAGAACATGCGGACCCTTGCCTTGGCGGCAGCCTGGGCGATGCGTTCGAGCGCGAACCGTTTCAACGGTGCCATGCCCGTCGGCAAGGAATGTCAGGTCATGGGCGCGGTGGAGTTCGTGGACGAAGTCGTCAAGAACGCCCTGTCGCGCAACACAATCTGCGTGGACAACGTGCATCCGACCCTGATCTTGGATTGGTGGGCATGGAAAGAAACCGGCGACAAGACCTTCCTGGTGGGCGCCGAGCGTCAGTTCGACATCCTGGAAAAATACCTGATCCGCGAAGACGGGTCGACCCACGAAAACGTCATGATCAACTACGACACCGGCGAGTTCATGATGATGGTCCCGACCCTGCTGGGCTATTCCGACGACTCCTGCTGGGCACGTGGTCAGTCCTGGGCGATCGCCGGCAGCATGTGGGCCTATGAACATACGCGCAAGGCGCGTTATCTGGGCCTGATCGACAAACTGTTCGGCTATTGGTGGGACAAGGTCGGCCCCAAGGTTCCGAAATGGGATTTCGACGATCCCGATCCCAACGCGCCGCTCGACACGTCGGCTTCGGCCATTGTGGTTTCGGCCTTGTCACGCCTGGCCGTCCTCGATCCCCTGCCGGACGAGGTCAAGCCCTATGTCGACCGCCTCGAGCCGATGCTCGAGGAGCTGTGCAGCCATATGACCCCGTTCAACAGCCAAGATGATCGCCCGATGGGCATGCTGGTTGATGGCTGCATGAACGGCGTCAAAGGTGTTGCCGACCGGCACGAGCTGATCTGGGGCGACTTCTACCTGATGGAAGCGCTCTATTGCCTGGAAAAAGGCGGTCTTCCGGCCTGAACCATTTCGCAGGCTAAAAAACGGTCGCGGGGCGCAACGTCATTCGTTGCGCCCCGTTCTTTTGAAAACCACCCTAGAACGTAATCCGCGCACGCAATCCGAAAATCGCGATGAGATCTTTGCTCGGGTTCAAGGCCGGGTTGACGAGTAGCTGGAGGTTTGGCGTTATCTCCATGTTTTCCGCCAATTGAATGCGGTAAAATGTTTCGCCGGTCCACTGATCGCCAAGGGCGGCTCCGAATGTGTTTCTGTTCGGTCGTCCCCAGTTCACCCCGACGCCCAATAGGTTGCCGCCCGGATTTGGTTTGTAGCCAAACCCGGTGCTGACCGAAGCTTCATACAATCCGCCACCTTCATGCGCCCAGGCACCGCGCAGGAAGGCAAGCCACCGATCATCGAACACCTTTGAAGCCGAGACGTTGACGCCCCATCCCCCGGGTGCACCCGTCGCGGCGCTGTCGTCCATATGCCAAAGCGCGATATGAGCATTGTCGAGAAACAAGCGACGGCCGCCTTCGGTAAAGCCGACTTCGAGCGACTTGAACGTGTCGAAATCGTCGAAGAAGGTGTTGAAACCGTCGAACATCGCGGTCGGATCGGCGCTGGCATCCACGATGTTGCCCACGACATAGACGTTGTCGGTCACATAGCCGCCGACCATGACACCAAGCGCGCCATCCGGCAAAACGGCCATCGTGTTGGACCCGATCGAGAAAGCCAGGTTGTTGAAATGATTCCACGGGCTGGCCAGAGCATAGACGTTGAAATACTCTTTCACGTCAAGAAACCCGATGCGAAACACGCCGCGCCCGTCTGCGAAATATTGCTTCCAGTAAAGGGTTGTCCCTCGCCAGCCCTGGTCGTTGAAAACCGGTTGCGGTGTCCCGACATAGCCGAGTTGAGCACCAAACGCGAACGGTGCAACATCCGTGAAGGCATGGCGGTGCTCGAACTTGAATTCTAGGCTGCCGGTGTTGGGGCCGTCGCGGTTGGCCAGTGACCACGACCCGAAGAACCGCGCAATGCCACCTGCCGATGTATCATCGCCGAGACTGCTGGATGCACCAAACCCGACGGCGGTGTAGTCCGCCCCAAAACTCAGGCCAGTGCGCTCTTTTACCCCGGCTTTCCACGCCTCCCAGTTTTCAAGCAGGTTCTGGTTCAGAAGATCCTGTTTTTCCTCGGCGGTTTGCCGGTTGATGGATGCCGCTGAACTTGGCCCGTCCAACGGGTCTGCGCGAAATTCAGTCCAATTCGGCTGCGTCGCGTCCTGCGCCAGTCCCCCGATGGGCGCAATCGTCGCAAGTAAAGCCGCAGCCACGAACATTGCCGGTAGGGTGGTTGGAATACCGATGGCTAGTTTCATCTCAAATGACCTTTCCAGTGCCACCAAAACCATCCGGCAAACCCAGAACAGACTGGGCTATTGCGCCTTCCAATTCGGCGGACGTTTCTCGGTGAAGGCGCGACCGCCTTCCTTGGCGTCCTCGGTTTGCAGCAGCCAATCAAAGGCGTCTTTCTCAACCTTCACCGCTTCGTTCAGCGGCATGTCGAGGCCCTGCATGACCACTGACTTCATCTTTTGAACGGCCAGCGGTGCGGCTTTGACGATCTCACCCGCGATCTCTTCAGCTTTGGCCATCAGTGCGTCTGCGTCGACCACATGATTGACCAGCCCCAGGCGGTAGGCGTTCGCCGCATCAATGCGCCGGCCGGTGAAAAGCAACTCAAGCGCGGGCCCCAGCAGGATAGTCCTTGGCAACCTCTGGGTGCCGTGGCCTCCGGGGATCCAGCCCAGCTTGATCTCGCCAAAACCGAACTGAGCGGTGTCGGTGCAAACCCGGATGTCTGCGCCCAGCGCCTGCTCCAGCCCGCCGCCATTGCAATGGCCCTGAATGGCCGCGATCACCGGCTTGGTGAGGGTCAGAAGGCGCGGATACAGACGGTCCACGAAACCGTCGGATTCTGGCGAATTGACCCACTTGATGTCGGTGCCCACACAAAACGAACGCCCTTCGCCGCTGAGAATGCCGACTCGAAGCTCCGGGTCTGTCTCAAGCGCGTCCCAAGCGTCGGCAATGGCGTTATAAGTGTCACCGTCGCAGGCATTCATCACGTCCGGGCGATTGATGTGGACATGGACGATACCGTTCTTCTTGGAGACAATGACTTTATCCATCAACGTTCTCCCAATGTCGTCGCGCGGGGCGCCGTTATCCGCGGCGCCCCGCCATCCTCAGTAATTCTTGTAGGACGGTTTGCGCTTCTCGGCGAAGGCGGTCATGCCCTCTTCCTGGTCATGCGTGCTGAACAGCCCGTGGAACAGGCGGCGTTCCAGCTTCAGCCCGGGGATCAGCGGGGTCTCGGCCTGTGCGTTCACCGCTTCCTTGCCCGCCATGACCGCAAGACGCGGATTTCTTGCGATGGCCTCGGCCAGCTTGACCGCCTCGTCCAGATGCGTGTTGTCCTCGACCACTTTCGAGATCATGCCCATCTGTTCGGCTTCTTCGGCGGTGATGTTCTGGCCGCTCAGCACGTAATACATCGCCTTGGCCTTGCCCACCGCACGCGTGAGCCGCGCCGGGCCACCGGCACCGGGGATCACGCCCAGCGTCACCTCGGGCAGGCTGAAAAGGGCTGTGGTATCTGCGATGATGATGTCGCACATCAGCGAAATCTCGGTGCCGCCGCCAAAGGCAAAGCCGCGCACAGCCGCGATGACGGGTTTGCGCAGATGCGCGACTTGATCCATGTAGGCGCCCAGATCGGTGTGATAGGCGCTTTCGAAATCCTGACCCACGATCGCTTTCAGATCGGCCCCGGCGCAGAACGCCCGGTCACCGCCCGCCAGCACCATGCAACCGATGCTTGGGTCGGCATCAAAGGCCCGCAGCGCGTCGGTGACTTCTTCGGCCACCTCTTCGTTCAGCGCGTTCAGCGCCTCGGGACGGTTGAAGGTGACGATTCCGACGCTGCCTTTGCGTTCGGTGAGCATGTACTTGTAGTCGGACATTTTGAGCCTCCAAATGTGGCGATTTATTTGAACGTTAGCCGTTTAGTTCGACATCCGGGCTTGGGATCAGGCCAAGCCCATCAAAGCCGAAGATGATAAGCTGCACCGCGAGCGCACAGAGCAGCAGACCGACGATGCGCAAGAAGATCTTCAGAATGGCGGGCGGGATTTTGGTGAAGATCTTGTCGGCGGCCAGCAGAAAGCCGAGATTGATCGCCATCACCGCCAGGATCATCACCAGGAAGATCGCGCCGTCCCCGGTGCCCGCGAGCGTCCCCTCGATGGCCACGATGGCGACAAGGCCCTGCGGCGACGCCATGAGCGGCACGGCAAGCGGAAAGGTCGCCACATCGAGCGACGGGGCCGGCGGCGGACCGTCGGACGCCTGATCCTTGTCCTCACCGAGGATCAGGTTCAGCGCGAAGAGCAGAAGGATGATGCCTCCCGCGATCAGCAGCGCCTCCGTGCTGACCTTGAGACCCCCGAGAATGGCAGCCCCGACCAGTGCAAATATGATGCAGATGACCGTGGAGACGATCACTGTGCGAAAAGCAATGGCGCGCTTCAGCTCCGCATCGGCGGACTTCGTCAGCCCCAGATAGACCAGCGACGCCCGCACCGGGCCGATGGTCACGAAGAGAAGTACGAAAATATCTGTCCAAGCCATTTCTACTTTCCTTTTGATCGTTTTAGCCAGCCAGTGAACGTTCCAATCACGACACCAGCCACGAATGCTCCCGGCATTTTCAGCCATAAGGCACCACTGACGAGCTTGCCTTGGGGGTTGATGAGCGCAAACACGGTGGCCACTACCGCTGCGAAACCGATAAGCGTAGCACCCGCAGTCGTATCGCGCTTGTTGTTCGGATTTGCGACGAGGTGGGCGCCCACCGCTGCGGGAAGTCCAATAAGGACAATTGCGAGTGCCATGTTTACCAGCATGGGCGCCTCGTGCAGTCTGTCGGGTTCGTGGACCGCGTTGCCGCCATGACCAGTTCGTGCGGGCCCAGCATTACTCCGCCTCGATCTTGGGCAGCCGGACGCGCAGGTCTTTCTTCGCGATCCGGTCCAAGGTTGATCTTGGAAAATCTTCGACGATATGCACCGACCGGGGGATTTTGAAATCGGCCAGTCTTTTGCGGCATTGCGCGAGGATTCGGTTCTTGAGGTCCTCTGGGGCCAGGGCCTTGCCCGACTCGTTCACGCTGACAAAAGCCGCCGGGACGTCGCCCAGCATGTAATGTTTCTGGGCCACAACCGCACATTCCAGCACCAGGCCGGTGTCGTCTATCACGGTCTCGATCTCCAGTGCGGCGACGTTTTCCCCTCCGACCCGCAGCATGTCCTTGTCGCGGTTGACGAAGAACAACCACCCGTTTTCGTCCATGCGCACGATGTCGCCCGTATCGAGTGCGCCAGTCTCGTCATACGCTTCGGCGGTCTTTTCTGGTTGCTGGTAGTATTCCTTGAACAGCGACACGCCGGGTTCGCCACGCACATAGAGAATGCCCTCTTCGCCCGGGCTGGCCATCGACCCGTCCGGCTTGCGTATCTCGATGTCGTATTGCGGCAACGGGCGTCCCATGGTGCCCGCCGGTCCGGGGTGGTCGGCATCGGTCATGATAGCGGCGGTGCCAGTTTCCGTCATGCCCCAAAGCGCCATGGTGCGCGCGCCGAACTCGGCCTCTGCCTCGGGCAGTCGTGCCAGCCCGATCAGGGTATGCACCTTGTGGTCGGGCACAGGTCGTCCGCTCAGAGCCTTGAAGGCAAAGGGGATCATCGACACCCATGTCACGCCATGCACGGCGCAGGTATCCCAGAAGCGCGAGGCCGAGAAACGCGGGTGAACCACAACGGTGTTCCCTGCCCACAGCGCCGAAAAGAATGTCACCTGCGCGTTGGCATGAAACAGCGGCAGGTAGAGCAGCGTAACGTCATCGCGTTGCAGACGCAGGTTCATCGCAATCGTGCGCCCACCCCAAAGCGCGTTTGCATGGGTCCAGACCGTCGGTTTCGGGCGCGAGGTGGTGCCCGATGTAAACTGCACCGCGAAATTACGCATGTGATCGCTTGGCACTTCGGGCAGCGGGGAATCCGAAAACACGTCGGCCAACGGCGTCGCACCCAGAGCATCTGCATCAAAGTCTGACGCCGGGTCGCCGGTCACGATCATCGGGGTGTCCGGTCCGCACGCCTCGCGCACAAGCGCGGCCAGGGACGGTTGCGTGATCGCGCAGGCCGGTTTCATCAACTCGGCGAAATAATGGACGTTTTCGGCAACCGAGCGTGTGTTGGTCGTGACAGGAACCGCACCGACATAGGCGCAGCCCAGCCATGCGCCGAGGAACTCGGGCGCGTTGTCGTGATGCATCAGGACAAAATCGCCAACCCCGACGCCACGTTCATGCAAACCGGCGGCGAACCGCTTGGCTTCCCTTTGCATCTCGGCAAAGGTCCAGCGGCGTTCGGGCTGATCGAACGGCGCCCAGACGACGAAAGTCTTGTCCGGTTGCCGCTCGACCCATTGGTCGAGCAGCCACGGCACGCTCATCCCGTAAAAGGCGTCGCCCTTGGAGGCCGTCTTGGTATCGGACAATCGCGTCAAGGTGTCTTTCCTGTTTTGATTTGCGCTCACGGGTTTTTCTTTTTCACGTAGAGAACGTGTTCGGCATAAACGACGACCTCGTCCCGCTGGTTCAGCGTTTCCTTGGCTTCGATGATGAGGCCGTATTCCGGGTTTTTCGGGTGATCTTCCTTTGTTTTGACGGTCACGCGCACGCGGATCGTGTCACCGGCAAACACCAGGTTGGGATAGCGTATCTTGTTATAGCCGTAGGACATGCCGTTGGGGTTGATCCCGGTTTTCTGGATGCAGAGCCCGGTGCTGATCGAAAACGTCATGTTGCCGTGGGCGAAGGGTTTTTTGAAGGGCTGCGTCTTGCAGAACTCGGCATCCACGTGATGCGGCATGAAATCGCCCGAATGCATCGCGTGAAACACGATATCGGTTTCGGTTATCGTGCGGGCATCCGTTTCAAACGATTGGCAAATTTCAAAATCTTCAAAAAAATCATGTGCTTCCGACATAGGAGGCTCGTCCTTTCTCATAACGTTTCCGTTGCTGGCACTTATTCAGCAAAACCTGCGTAGGCAGAGAGTGACGACGCGCGCAAAGCCGTGGCTTCGTCGCGCGTCGCCTCTTTTTAGCGTGGCAGACCGGCTGCTTTTGCCTCGGCCAAGGCCTTGATTTCGTCCTCAGTAAAGCCCACCGCCATCAGCTCAGAAACGGTGTGCTCGCCAACGGCCGGCGGGTTCTGCGGCTTCACCTTTTCGACGCCCTCGCTGAAGATTTGCATCGGGCTGTCGACGGTGCGGATGCCATCGGCGCCTTCGACCTCGGGGAAGCAGCCATTGGCGATCATATGTTCGTCTTGGGTGCATTCGGCGGTGGTCTGCACAACCGAGAAATTCACGCCGAATTTGCTGAGACGCTCTTTGACCGTTTCCAGATCATGCGTTCCGACAATGGCCTGCATCTCGTCGAACAGCGCCTTGGCGTTCTTGAGGCGGGATTGCGGGGTTGCAAAACGCTCATCGCCTTTCAGGTGATCGGCTCCGAAAGCATCGCGCAGGTTGGCGATGTTGTCCGGGTTCATCTCCATGATGATGACGTAGCGTCCTTCCTTGGTCTTGAACCGTCCGCCAAGCACCGGGTTCGGCCACTCATCCAGATGAAATTTCGGCATCGGGTCCGTGCCCACGAGGGCAGATTGCATCATGCAGGCATTCGCCCAAAGGCCGTTTTGCATCAGTGAGGTGAACACTTCCGAACCGTTGCCGGTGCGTTCGCGGTGGTAGAGGCCACCCAACACCGCGCCGGCAAGCGTCGCAGCGGTGCCCAGATCCCCCAGACCAACGGGCAAAGCGACGGGGTCGCCGTCTTTTGGGCGCAGCTCCTCCATGATGCCGGTTCGCGCATACCAGGCCGTCGCGTCGAAACCGGGCGCGTTCTTGTCCGGCCCTTCCAGTCCAAACCCGTTGATCGAGGCGTAGACAATCTTGGGATTGACCGCTTTGATGTCCTCGTATGTGTGATTGAGCGACTCCTGCACCGGACGTGGCGAGTTCGTCAGGAATACATCCGCCTTCTCAACCAGCTTGTTCAGCGCCGCCTGGGCCTCGGGCTTTTTCAGGTTCAGCGCCACGGACTTCTTGGTGCGGTTCTGGATATAGGTTGTCCACGGGATCTTGCTGGGCGGCAGGCCCGGTGTCATGTGGCCGTAACGCCAAGGATCGCCGCTCAGCGGTTCCACCTTGATCACCTCTGCGCCGAGATCGGCAAGGATCACCGTCGCGTTGGGCGCTGCCGCCATTGACGCTACCTCGATCACCCTGATTCCACTAAGTATTCCTGCCATCGTCTTTTATCCTTTGCTTGAACGACTGCACGAAGGCTGCACGCGTCTCTCTACCGAGGTAGTCAAGGAACTCATCCTGCAGCCTGTCGTAGATTTTCTGGTATTCGTCGGCCCGGTTCGGCATGTCTTTCCACCGTTCGCGCGCAGCCTCGGCTATCGCCATTTCCTCGCAAATCGACCGAAAATCCGCGTCTTCGCGGTGCAAGGTCCGAATAGCCTTTTCGAGCCGCGGAAATCGCCAGATCAGTGTTTCAAGATATGTCTTTGCCATTGATGCGCTCCTTCGTTCAGATAGGCAGGGAAGATCGCCCTCGTGAACGTTGAAACATGTAGCAACATATGAATTATCACTTTTTGTCAGCGGCTTGCTCAATGCGGTGGGACCTGCCAAAGTTAGCTGCTAACTTGCCTCTCGATCTCCACCGACATCACAAAGTCCCAAATGACGCGTCGCCCTGAAACCTATAGTCATACGCCGATCACCAACGAAGAGGTCCGTCGGCAACTGAAACGGATCCTTGGATTTCCCGGCTTTCAGGCCAGCGGTCGGCGTCGCGACATGCTTGCTTATGTCGTGGAAGAGGCTCTGGCTGGACGAGCATCTGGCATCAAGGCCACGACAATCGCGATGGCAGTATTCGACCGGGGGGGGGATTTCGACCAGCAATCGGACCCGGTAGTCCGGCTCGAAGCCCGCAAGCTTCGTCGCGATCTCGATACCTACTACGCCGATGCCGGCCGCGGCGATCCGATCCGGATCAGCATCCCCAAGGGACGATATGTGCCGAAATTCGAAGCCCTGACCGCGCCCGATCCAACCGGGAATAGCCCATCTGTCCAAGAAATACCCGCCGTTCCGCCCGAGCCGGAAGCGGGCGTTGCAGATATACAATTGTCCCAAGAAGGCGCAACTTCATCGCGGAGGCGCCGATTTGCCGTGGTTGCCGTTGCCGTTCTGGCACTTGCTGCCGTCGCGATAGGCGCGATTTACAGAACTGAGGACAAGGCCACTACTGGCCCGGATATCCCTGTTGCCGGTGCCAGCATCCTGATTGAAGGTTTCGAAAGCCGGGGTACAGATGAATTGACCTCGCTTCTTGCCGCAGGCCTTGCGCAGGAAATAGCGGCGGCCCTTCTGAAGTTTCCGGACCTGAGCGTTTATCTGGAGCCCACCGGGCCCAGCCAGCCCCAGGCGGCACGGTCGCGTCCGAATACGCAATTCGTCGTGACAGGGACCGTCTGGCAGCAGGACGATACATTGCTGGTCAGTACCACGCTTAAGCGCAACGAGGATCAGAAGGTCTTATGGAGCGAACGCTACTCGGAGGGGCCGGAAAACCGGAGCATCACCGAAATACAAGATGAAATCTCTTCGCAGATCGCCACCGTGGTTGGGCAATCTTATGGCCGGCCATTGAATGAGGCCCGAACGCTTGCACTCTCCCATAGCGCGACATCGAGCCTGGATGCCTATGCCTGTGTCGCTCGCGCACAGATCTACCGGCGGACCATTCGCACCGAAGAATACCAGGCCGCACGCGATTGCCTCGAAAACGCCGTACGCGAGGACCCCGACTACGCCCGCGCCTGGGCGGTGCTCGCCTACCTGCGCATGGATGCGGCCCGCTTCGGTTACGACGATACGCTGGCTGAGGGTGAGAAATTCGTTCCGGCACGCGAGGCCGCCATGCGTGCCCTCTCTCTCGCTCCGAAGGATATTGATGCCCTCCGAGCACTTTCCCACATTGAGTACTACGAAGGGGATTTCGATAGTTCGATCGACTATGCACAGCAGGCGGTCGAGGCGAACCCTAACGACCCGGACGCGCTCGCAAACCTTGCCTACAGACTGGGCACGCGCAACCGTTTCGAGGAAGCCGTGCCCCTTATGGAGCGCGCCATCGCGCGCTCGGTCCAGCCTGTGCCCTTCTACTACCACATCATTGCGATGAACCACATGATGAGGGGGGATTGGGAGGACATGCTTGAGGCCGCAAACCATTCCGTCGCCGATGGATCGAGTGTCAGCTACGCACTGCTCGCAATCGCCCACGGCGCCCTCGGCAACGAAACCGCGGCCCGGAAGAACCTGGACAGGATGGCGGAACGCTGGCCGCTGCTTGCCGAGGATCCAAAGGCCGCTTTCGAACTCCACAACGTGGAGTCCGAGATCATCGAAGAAATTGTTTCCGGTCTGGAGCAAGCTGGGCTGAAAAAAAACTGACTAAACATACTCCTCCTGGCGTGCCCCCATCGGGTGGTCCGGTTTGATTGTTAGTGCATCGTCGGCCTCTGGTCCATCGGCACGATGCTTTCGGGCGCAGGCGGGCGGTAGCCCAATGCGCTGTGCGGCCTGACGGTATTATAGTGGACGCGCCATTGTTCGATCAGGATTTGGGCTTCGCGCAAGGTGTAGAACAGCTCGCCATTCAGCAGTTCATCCCGGAACCGGGCATTGAAGCTTTCGCAGTATCCATTCTCCCAGGGTGATCCTGGCTCGATGTAAGCTGTCTTGGCGCCGACGGCGGTGATCCAGTCCCGCACCTTCTGAGCAATAAATTCCGGCCCATAGCACGTCGGGAAGAAGAGCTGCTGAGAGGTTATGGCCACACGCGGAGCCGTCAAATAGCGCAGCGGGTGGCCATAACCGGGTCTCAGGTCTCAACAGTGGTTTTGCGTAAACCACACCGCTGAGGAGACCGGCTATGACCGCCACCAATTCTACCAGCTCGACCTTGCAGGTCGCCATCGACATTTCCAAGCACCGTCATGAGGTATTGATCGGTGTTCCCGGCAAGAAACGCCGCCGTCGAATGACAATCATGAACACGTTGGAGGACTTCGAGCGTCTGAGCGGGATTCTTTCCAGCTACGATCTGCCGGTGAGGATCGGATTCGAGGCGACGGGCAATTATCATCGGCCCTTGGCGCATCACCTTGGCCAAGCCGGGTTCGAGCTGAAGCTCGTGTCCTCCGTCGGACTGGCCCGGACCCGCGAGGCCCTGCACAACAGCTGGGACAAGAACGATCCGAAGGACGCCCAAGTCATCCTGCACATGTTGGAGATCGGCGCCGTGCAGTTCTTCCACGACCCGTTGGTCACCGGCACCGCCGACATTCAGGAGCTTTCGAAGACGCACGAGATCGTCTCGCGTTCGAAGACCGAACTGTGGCATCGCATCCTGACGCATTACCTTCCGCTCTACTTTCCCGAGGCGGAAAGATTCCATCGCAGCTCGCGAACCGACTGGTTCCTGGCGTTCCTTGAGAAGTACCCGACGCCACACATGATCTCAGCCATGAGCCGCGAAGCCTTCGTTGCTGATGCCTGGCAGGTGGTCGGCCGCAAGGTCTCCAAAGAACGCCTGCTTTCCGATATTTACGCGACGGCGATTGGGTCTGTGGGGTTGCCAGTTCACCCAGATTCCGACGCCGTTCGCATGTTCCGCCTCGTGCTGGCCGAAGGCCGCAGCTTGATCCGACAGCGCGACGAGATCGAGGCGCGGGCCGTCGAGCTTTTATCCAACCATCCGGATTACCGGCTGCTGACCACCATCCCAGGGATCGGGCCGATCAACGCCCTGACCATTCTCGCCGAAGCCGGTGACTTGCGTCGCTTCCGGCATCACCGGCAGTTCCTCAAGTTCTGTGGCATGGACCTCGCCACCGTGCAGTCCGGCATGTTCCGCGGCCAGAGCCGGATCTCGAAGTACGGCAATGCCCGGCTGCGCCGAACCTTGTGGATCGCCGGACAGGTTGCCGTTCTCAAACGCACCAACAGCTTTCGCGACAAGTTCGAGCGCTACATCGCACGGGATCGACACAACGCCCATCTGCGCCGCAAGGCCTACACCGCCATCGCGGCCAAGATGGCGCGCACCGTACACGCCGTGGTCAAACATGGCGAACCTTATCGTCCTTTCTTCGAAGGGGCGAGCCCAGGCGGAAGGACCCTTGTCTGATAAGAGCCGTGGAGGCAGTTCGCTGACCTCGTAGACAATGTTCAGGTCTTCCGCTTGGGATTTTGGATCTCGTCTTAAGGACGGTGAGGGCCGCCATCGCGCGTACCCTGTGTTTGCTATGGGAGAGACCGCTTCTTGACGGCGGAGACCGTCTGGGCAACCATAACAGAGCATCCGGGCAACCGAATACTCCATGACCTGCTGACCTAAGCAGCCAAATTTTCCCGACATAGGACGTTGTCGGACCGGATGTATTCCGGCGGGCCGCGCAGAATGAACAGATCGGTCAGCGCATCCAGCACGTCCGTTGAGTTGAGCTTGCGATCGACGCGGATCATCAGAGCCTCCCTGGTGTATTCGTCGATGATGTTCAGTGTGCGGTAAGCGCGCCCATCTGCGGTGCGATCCTGCACGAAGTCATAGGACCAGACGTGGTTCGGCCGTTCGGGTCGCAGACGCATGCATGACCCGTCGTTCAGCCAAAGCCGCCCTTTCTTCTTCTGCTTCGGTGGCACTTTCAGCCCTTCACGCCGCCAGATACGCTCGACCCGCTTGTGGTTCACATCCCAGCCCGCGTTGTTCAGCAGGCCGGTTACCATGCGATAGCCATAGCGCCCGTATTGGTCAGCCAGCGCAATGATGTCGTCGGTCAGGCGATCTTCATCAGCCCGGCCCTGGGGCACCTTACGCTGCGTCGATCGGTGCTGACCAAGTGTGCGGCAGGCGCGGCGCTCAGACACGCCCAGTTCCTGCCGCACATGGTCGATGCACTTTCGGCGACGTGAAGGGCTCAGAAGTTTCCCTTTGCAGCCTCGGTCAGAATAAGCTTGTCCAGCGTCAGGTCCGATACCGCCCGCCGCAGCCGCTGGTTCTCCTTCTCAAGCTCTTTCAGCCGGGCAAGCTGAGACCGCTGCATCCCACCATAAAGCTTCCGCCACCGATAGAACGTCTGCTGCGTCACGCCGATCTGGCGCACCGCCTCAGCAATCGTCGCGCCTTGCCCTTGCAGGACTTCAACCTGACGAAGCTTCGATACGATCTCTTCTGGCTTCTCACGTTTTCCAGCCATCGCTGATCCTCCAGTTTGTGGGATAATCTATCCCAGTTGGTGGACCACTTTCAGGGGGCTACTCCAGTAGGATGGCGAATTCTACACCATGGCTAAGGCGCAAATTTATCGGTGCACGCAATCGCTGGGTTCGGGCCGTCAAGAATTGGACTGGAGATCAGCGCGCGTTGATAGAGTAACGATATAAATTTGGGAAATTGCAATTATGCGAAACATTACGCGATCAATTGAAAATGGGCTCAAGAAAACCTTTCGAAACACACCTCTACGCGACCCGCTTAAAGCGATCAAAGACAGCTATGATCGTGGTTACCATGAACTTGCTCTGCGCCATCCTCACCTCATCAAGCCAGTACCCGACTCGCTCTTCATCACCTTAACCGCAGATTGTAATTTGCGCTGTAAAGCTTGTAACTATGGTCGCGATTTCATGCCGCAACAGCAACTGCCGTGGTCTGTGGGCGAGCGTCTAATAGATGACGCTAAAGAGCTTGGCTTTCGAACGATCCGCCTCTACGGGGGCGAACCACTTCTGCACAAAGATATCGAAAGATACGTTAGGCGTATTGCGGATCACGGAATGGACCAATTCATCACGACCAATGGGATATTGGTACGTAAGAAGATTGACAAATTGGTAGACGCTGGCCTCAAGAAAATCTCGTTTGGCTACTATGGTACGGGCGATGTTTACGACGCTTATGTTCAACGCAAAGGCGCTTTTAAAGTTATGAAACAAGGCGTCGAGGCAGTGCGAAAAAACCATGGCCCGGAGCAACTGCGTGTGCGCTTTGACTTTTTACTAATACGGCACACCGCAAATATCGACACCATCAGCAGAATGTTGCGTTTCGCACAGGAAATGCAGGCCGAGGTGTTTATCAATCTGGTTCACTATTCACTCCCTTACTTTAAATCTGGCGCTGAGGCCGAGAAATTCTCTTTCGATCAAAGAGATCATAGTGTCTTAGTTGAGATTTCGGAGCGCCTAATTGAAGTCAGGCGCAAAAAACCTGGCCTGATCGCGAACTCGGAACGCGGTCTGCGATCCATTCCAGATTGGCTCATAAAGAAAGAACGCATGAAAGTTCCTTGTACTGCTTATGACCTCATATGGATTGGAGCCGATGGTAGCGTACAACTATGTTATGTGACATTCAAATTAGGAAATTTACACACCAATACGCTTTTGGAGCTTTTGCAGACCGAAAAACATCGAAAAGCAGAGCAAAACGCGTTTAAATTAAATTGCCCAAATTGTCATTGCGGCTACGACGCTCGGATTGCACGGCACAAGGCATCATGGTTAAAATACAGTGCGTGAAACAAGCCACAACAAACTTCTCATAGGGTAAAAGTCCATAATCCGTAAAAAGTGTCTGACGTCAGCACCTACCGGACATATTTGAGGGTATGAGCGATGGAGGATTTCTGGTTCATCGTAACCTTCATGGAGTGAAAATGAACAGGAAATCCGGAACATCGAAGGACGCCGCTGACAAGCTGGTCAGGGGCATCAAACGTAAGACGCGCAAGCATTGCTCGGCCGAGGATAAGATCAGGATCGTCTTGGCCAGTCTGCGCGGTGAGGAAAGCATTGCAGCGCTGTTTCGCCGCGAGGGCCTTGCCGAGAGCTTGTATTATCCTTGGTCGAAGGAGTTCCTGGAAGCCGGGAAAGCCCGTCTGACGAGCTGATCAGCCCCAGCTGAGTGGTCCGGCTCGATTGTTAGTGCATGACCGGCCTGCGGTCCATCGGGACGATGGTTTCAGGGGCCGGTGGCCTCCACACAAATCGGAGAGAAGCGTTTTCAGTGCTCGTTCGCGAAGGTCACGTCCGGGCACATGGTGTAATTTCAGCGCCGTCAACGATGTAATCCCGAAATGCTGAACGCAATCGTCAGCAACGACGATAACCTCAGTTACGGAAACAGTGTCAGCATCCACACCGGAACGGATGAGGCAGTCACCGCCGTCACCGGTCACGGGAGCGAAGAGCTACGCGATTTGATCCTCGACGCCCGACGATCCCCCAAAGATTGGCGCAACTTCCTCGAAGCCTTCGTGTCAGACCCAGACATCACAGCCCGCGTCAAGGACAGCGGCCCGCGTTAGAAATCGGGCGGTTACCATGGAACGGCAACGATGCCCGGCATTTGCCTGCCACCATAGGACTTTATCGGTCCTGTGCTAGCCCACCTTTCGAATTGAGGCAGAAAGAAACTGGTCTTTTAACCCCACTGCAAGGTAAGGTTTGACAGTCTTCCTTTGGGTTACTTTATTAGTTTGCAACCCGCAATCATGTGGGAATGACGACCGATGGTGCATCTTCGATCGATCGCACCTAATAGCAGTCAAGCGCATTTCGGATGGCGGGCTTTTTGGCGGGTAAAACCGCTACACAGGGAAATTTCCCTTTCATTTCGGTACCAAGTGGCGGACCGAGGAGGATTCGAACCCCCGACCCCTTGATTCGTAGTCAAGTACTCTATCCAGCTGAGCTATCGGTCCGCTTGGTGAGGGGCTATTTAGACTTAGCGCCGGGGGGGCGCAACCCGATTCTTGAAAAAACTTTCAAAAAGTCCCGTCGCCCTTCGGAAGCCTTATTTCAAAGGTGGTTCCGTCCTCTCCAGTGCTCTTCAGAAGCAACTCGCCTCCGTGACCGCGCACCAGTTCCGACGAAATCGCCAGGCCCAGACCGGCGCCGCCCTTGCGAACACCCCCTTGGAACGGGGTGAAAAGGTTTTCCTGCGCCTTGGGCGGCAGGCCAGTGCCATTGTCGCGAACCTCGATACACCAGGCATTCTCGCACTCCTCGGCAGCCACGGTGATCTCGCCCGCACGGTCCGACATTTCCAGCGCTTGCCGCGCGTTCCGGACAAGGTTCATGATCACGCGAAACATCTGCTCGGGATCCGCCCGGACGATCATGTCCTCGGGCACTTCGTTGCGAATCTCGATATTTGAACCTTCCAGAGCCAGGCTCTCGCTCGACACCACGTCCTGGGTGATGTCGCGCAAGCGAACCATGGTCAGGGTCGGGGCCGGTTCCTCGGCCCTGCCAAAGGCCAGCGTGCTTTCGCATAGCGATACCGCGCGGGTGATCGAGTTGACCAGTTTCGGCGCCATGCGCCGCACCAGAGGGTCCTCGCTGGCCTCGATCCGATCGGTGAACAGCTGCGCCGATGTCAGGATGTTGCGCAGGTCATGGCTGACCTTGGCCACTGCCTCGCCCAGTTGCGCCAGACGCTCGCGCTGCTTCAAGGCGTGGGTCAGCTCGGTCTGCAGCATCTGCAGCGCCTCTTCCGCCTCGCGCAGTTCCTTCACCCCCGCGTGGGGCTGAATGATGCCATGGGCATCCTCGGGGGCACGGGCATAGCGCTGCATGTATCCGACGACCCCCTTGATCGGCCGCACCAGAAAGACACGCACCGCCAGGAACAGAAGGACCGCCGTGATCACCGAGATCACAAGGGACAACCAGAAGATGCGCACGCCATAATCGATCATGGCGTCGCGAAGTGGATCGGTTTCCATGGTGACTTCGATCAGAAGCCCGGCGTCACGCACCGGTTCGCCGATGACCCGGACGATCCGGTTCTCGGCGGAAAAGAACTGTTCGACGGCATCCCGGATCAGAACCCAGGGCGAGGCATCTCTCAGATCGAACGTGTCTGACACCTGCCCCGGGATCGGCGAGGCGAGCATCAGCTGCCGCACCTCGTCCCGCCGCAGCACGACGTTGAAGACGCCGGCATTCGCAAGAAGCTCGGCCTCGAGCTCGTTCGACAGCATGTCGTCGGCCAGCAGCGCGAGCGAGGCGATCTGGGCGCGCTCCAGACGGTCGAGCAGGAAATCCTCGCGGAACCGGGCAATCGACGGCACGAAGATCAACACTTCGGCCAACATCACGAAGACCGTCGTCAGGATCAGAAATCGGCCTGACAGCGTGTTCAGCATCGGCTCCCTTCCCGGTCAGGGAATCCAACGCTGGACGAACCTGACCACTCGTTCAACCATTTGATTCTCAAATAGCCTCGGCGAGAAATAGGCACCCGCGACGCGTTTGTTAAGCTCTCCGATCGTGGGATAGGGGGAAACCATCGCCGCGATCTGGCTCATTTTCAGATTATTGGCCAAGGCCAGCGACCACAAGTTGATCAGTTCCCCGGCCTGATGCCCCACGATCGTGGCGCCGACCGGGCACCCCTTGACCACCATGACCTTGATGAAACCGGTGGTTTTTCGCTCGGCCACGGCACGGTCGTTGTGGTGGTAGTCGAACCGGGCGATTTCGATCTTGTCGCCATGGGCGTCGCGCGCCTGTGCCTCGGTCAGGCCCACCTGCGCCAGTTCCGGATCGGTATAGGTGGCCCAGGGGATATGCGCCGTTTTGGCCTTGGAGGGCAGCCCGAACAGCGCC
The DNA here is from genome assembly GCF_001507595.1 of Ruegeria marisrubri. GTDB lineage: Bacteria > Pseudomonadota > Alphaproteobacteria > Rhodobacterales > Rhodobacteraceae > Ruegeria > Ruegeria marisrubri. Next base: position 53,464 of record NZ_LQBQ01000003.1, on the reverse strand, counting down.
GACCGGATGATGACCCCCGCGTGGTAGCCGGCGACATGGGTGAATTGCAGCCCGCCCGCCACGTCGCCGATCGCATAGACCCGGCGGTTGGTGGTGCGCAGCGACGCGTCCACCTTGATCCCGGTCCGCGTGGTCTCGATGCCGGCCAAATCGAGGTTCAGGCGGTCGGTATTCGACTTGCGCCCGACCGCCAGCAACAGATGCGTTCCCGCATAGGCCGCGCCGCTTTGTGCCAGAACCTCGACCGCGCCGTCCCGGCCGCGGATTTCGGAAACCATGTCGCCTTCGACGATCTCGACACCCTCGTCGCGCAAGGTCTGGAGCACGATCCCGGCCGCTTCGGGGTCGTCCTGTCCCAGCGCCTTCATCCCTTCGATCACCGTCACCTTGCACCCCAGCCGAACATGGGCCTGCGCCATCTCCATCCCGATGGGGCCGCCGCCGATGATCAGCAGGTGGTCAGGCTTTTCCCGCAGGTCAAAGATGGTCTCGTTGGTCAGATAAGGCACGGCGTCGAGACCGGGGATCGGCGGCACCAAGGGCGAAGATCCGGTGGCGATCACGATCCGGCGGGCCGAGATCACATACTCGCCCGCCTGCACCTCGGTCGGCGAGATGAAATTCCCGTATGCGCGGATTACCCGGACGCCAAAGCCCTCGAACCGCTCCTGGCTGTCCATCGGCGCGATCTGGGCGATGACCTCGCGCACATGGTCCTTGGCCACGGCATAGTCCACCTGGGGGTCGTGATCGGCCACGCCGAACGAGGAGGTGTGCGCCTGCCCATGTGCTGCCTTGGCGCTGGCCAGCAGGGCCTTGGACGGCACGCAGCCGTAGTTCAGGCAGTCGCCGCCCATCTCGCCGCCTTCCAGCAGGGTCACGTCCGCCCCCATCTGGCTGGCGCCCGCCGCAACCGATAGCCCCCCCGACCCGGCGCCGATCACCAGGATGTCCGTCTTGATTTCCTGCATGTGTCAGACCTCTTTGCGCCCGCGCAGGGCCCGTATCACGATGGGCAGAAGGGACAGCGCACACAACCCCAGGATCGGGCCGATAACGTAGGGTTCCCACAGCAGCGACAGGTCAGGTGTCTCGCCCCGGTCGAATACTTCGCCCAGCCCGACGCCGATCCATGTATAGACGATGCCGCCCGGGATGATGCCCAGCGCGGTTGTCAGCAGGAAGTTCCGGAATTTCACCCCAACCAGCGCCGGCACCAGGTTGGCGACAAAGAACGGCACCACCGGCACCAGCCGCAGCAGGAACAGAACCGGGATCTCGTTTTCCCTCAGGTTGTCCTTGAGTTTCCTGACCGTCCCCTCCGAGGCCTCCAGCCGCGCGGTCAGAACCTCGCCCAGCCCCGCACGGGCGGCCAGAAAGATCAGCGAAGCCCCGATCGTGGCGGCGGTCACGTTGAACACGGTGCCAGCAAAGAGCCCGAACAGGAACCCGCCCGCCATCGAGGTCACGGCCGCGCCGGGCAGCGAGAACGCGACGATCAGGATGTAGGTGGCAATGAACACTCCGACCAATGCCCAGTAATTTGCGTCGCGCCACGCCAGCAGCGCCTCGCGGTTTTCGCGCAGTGTTTCAAAGCTCAGGTAATCGCCCAGCATGAAATAGCCCACGACGGCGACCACGAGAATCACCATCAGCGGGATATGGCGGGCCAATCGGCGCCGGGGGACTTCGGTTGCGTCACTCATGGGCGTTTTCTGCTCGTCTGGATCCATCCTGCTTCAACATGCGCCGGACGGGCGGGACGCAACAGCTACATCACGTCGGGTTGAACGACTCGGCTGGAAATGTGAGGGTTTCCCGCAGCAGAAGGTCGTTTTGAAACCTTTGCGGCGGCTCCGGCGCAGTTTTTGTTGCAAAAGGTGACGAAAACCGGACCCAAGGGGTTTGACTTACCCCGAACTTGCCAGTAGAGGACGGGCTTCGAACACATACCGGGAGGCGAATCCGCGCCGCACCCGACCGCAAGAGATTGGAGACGGAGCGATGAAACGCACCTATCAGCCTTCGAACCTGGTTCGCAAACGCCGCCACGGTTTCCGCGCGCGCATGGCCACCAAGGCCGGCCGCAAGATCCTGAACGCACGCCGCGCACGCGGTCGCAAGTCGCTGAGCGCATAAGCCGCCCACCGACCGACGTTCTGACGCTCATGACGCCGCCGGAGGCCCCTGTGGATGGCACCGACCAGCCCGGGGAAACGCCCCCGGCGGCGTCCGTTTGCGCGCCCGTCCGCCTGACGGTCCTGCAAAACAGATCCGATTTCCTCAAGGCCGCAAGGGCGCGCAGGCAGGGCACCGCCTCGATGATGGTGCAGGCGCGCAGGCGCGAACCGGGCGAGGCCGAGGGCATCCGCGTGGGCTTTACCTGCTCCAAGAAGGTCGGCAATGCCGTTGCCCGCAACCGCGCCAAGCGCCGCCTGCGCGAAGCCGCCCGCGCCGTCCTGCCCGGCGAAGGCCGAGACGGATGGGACTATGTGCTGATCGGCAAGGCCCATGCCACCGCCGAGCGCCCCTTCAAGGCGCTGCTGGACGATCTCCGCTATGCTTTGAGCAAGTTGCACGGGGACCGGAGATGAATGTCCTTGCCCATATCATCGCGCTGCCCGTTCGCGCCTATCGACTGATCTTCAGCCCGTGGGTCGGTTTCAACTGCCGCTATCAGCCCACCTGTTCGGCCTATGCGCTGGAGGCGCTGGAAAAGCACGGCGCGATCAAGGGAAGCTGGCTGGCCGCCAAACGGATCGGACGGTGCCATCCTTGGGGCAGCACGGGCTATGACCCGGTTCCCGATTCCGAAGGTCACACGCATACCGACGACTCTGAGTGACGTTGCGCTCTCAACCAAGTTACGCGCCGTTACGACCCGTCGGTCTTGACCGGTTTGGCCTCTGGCCGAAAACTTCGGTCAGGCAATCGCGAGGTCGTCATGCAGTCTTCAGCCCGTACTACGCTCCCCACGCACGAAGTTCTCAATCAGCCGCCCGAGCGGGGCGACTGTGATCCATGGGCCACTGACATCGCCCTGCAGGAGCATGTCGCGACATCCGGCGGCCAGACCAAGCCGCTGGAAGACTACGGCGCCACCCTTGGACGTGCCGAAATGCGCGAAGCCGGGCGCGACGCGAACCGCTACCCGCCGGAACTGAAACTGTTCGACCGCGGCGGCCGCCGGCTGGACGAGGTGCGGTTCCACCCCTCCTATCACCGCGTCATGGAGGCCAGCCAGTCGGCAGGCTATGCCGCCATCGCCTGGGAGGGCCAGCCGGGCGGTCACGTCACGCACGCAGCGATGATGTATCTCGCCAGTCAGGTCGAGCCGGGGCATTGCTGCCCGATGACGATGACCTACGCGGCGATCCCGGCCCTGGCGGCGAACGAAGAGCTCTCGGCCATCTGGCGCCCACGGCTGATGGCACGCAGCTATGACCCCTCGACGCGCCCGATCACCGAAAAGCAGAGCGCCACTCTGGGCATGGCGATGACCGAAAAGCAGGGCGGCTCGGACGTGCGCGCCAACACCACCATCGCCACCCGAGACGGCGATCACTGGCGGCTGAAGGGCCACAAGTGGTTCTGTTCCGCCCCGATGTGCGACGGCTTTCTGACGCTGGCGCAGGCGCCGGGCGGCCTGACCTGTTTCCTGCTGCCCCGCTGGCTGGACGGCGAACGCAACGCGATCCACCTGATGCGCCTCAAGGACAAGCTGGGCAACCGCTCGAACGCCTCGTCCGAGGTCGAGTATCACGACGCCCTGGCCTATCAGCTGGGCGACGAGGGCGCCGGGGTCAGAACAATCATCGAGATGGTGCACCACACCCGGCTGGACACCGCCCTTGCCCCTGCCGGGCTGATGCGGGCCGCGCTGGCCGAGGCACATCACTGGGTCAGCCACCGCAGCGCCTTTCAGCGCCGCCTGATCGACCAGCCGCTGATGCGATCGGTTCTGGCCGATCTCGTGCTGGATTGGGAAGGCGCGCTGGCGCTCGGGCTGCGCGTGGCCCAGGCCTTTGACAACGGAAACGAGGAAGAGCGCGCCTTTGCCCGCATCGGCGTGGCGCTGGCCAAGTTCCTTGCCAACAAGCGCTGCCCGGTCGTGGTGGTCGAGGCGATGGAGATCCTGGGCGGCATGGGCTACGTCGACGACACCCCGCTGCCCATGCTCTACCGCGAAGCGCCGCTGAACGGCATCTGGGAAGGGTCGGGCAACGTGATCTGCCTGGATATCCTGCGCAGCCTCGCCCGCGACCCAATGGCCGCCGAGGCGCTGCGCGCCGAGTTGCGGGCAGGGCTGGGCATCGACCGCCGCTATGACGCCGCTCTGAAGGAATACGAGGACCGCTGGCCCTCTCTGCCGCCCGAGGCCGAGGCCCGCTGGTTCGCAGAGCGGGGGGCGCTGCTGCTGACGGCCTCGCTTCTGCTGCGCCGCTCACCCGCCGCGGTCTCGGACGCCTTCATCGCCACCCGCATCGCAGGCGAAAGCGGCCGGATCAGCGGCTCGATCAGCGCGGGGGATGTCAGCGGCATACTTGCCCGGTTGGGCACCGCCCCATGACCCTTGCCCGGGGCCGGCAACTCTTGTAAGGCCGGCCCATGTTCGACGAGACTGAAGAAATCCACCCGCTGTTTGCCGGCGCGCCCTCGACCACCGAGTTCAAGAAGCTGCGCAAGCGCATCGTGCGCCAGACGCGCGAGGCGATCGAGCAATATGGCATGGTGGAACGCGGCGCCAAGTGGCTGGTCTGCCTGTCAGGCGGCAAGGACAGCTACACCCTGCTGGCGGTGCTGCACGAGCTGCAATGGCGGGGGCTGCTGCCGGTCGAGCTGCTGGCCTGCAATCTGGATCAGGGGCAACCGGGCTTTCCGGCGACCGTTCTGCCCGAGTTCCTCGAACGCATGGGCGTGCCGCACCGGATCGAGTATCAGGACACCTACTCGGTCGTGGTGGACAAGGTTCCGCAAGGCCGCACCTATTGCGCGCTGTGCTCGCGCCTGCGGCGCGGCAACCTCTATCGCATCGCCCGCGAAGAGGGATGCTCGGCCGTGGTGCTGGGCCATCACCGCGACGACATCCTGGAAACCTTCTTCATGAACCTGTTCCACGGCGGGCGACTGGCGACCATGCCGCCGAAACTGGTGAACGAGGAAGGCGACCTGTTCGTCTATCGCCCGCTGGCCCATGTGGCCGAGGCGGATTGCGAGAAATTCGCCACCGCGATGAACTATCCGATCATTCCCTGCGATCTCTGCGGCAGCCAGGACGGGCTGCAGCGCCAGCAGGTGAAACAGATCCTGGATCAGTGGGAAAAGAACTCACCCGGTCGCCGGCAGGTGATGTTCCGCGCCCTGACCAATGCGCGACCCTCGCACCTGCTGGACCCGAAACTGTTCGATTTCGCGGGGCTGACGGTCGATCCCAATGAGAAAGTCGAAAAAACCGAGGGAATTCCGCAGTTGCGTTAACGCCTGACTCAGAGTCGGGCGCCTATGGTGGGCCAGAGCGATGCTCGTCCCAATCGAAGGCCGGTGCAACCCATGCGGAACAGAACCCTTTTCATCCGATATCTTGACCGTCTCGCCTCGATCTTCATGGGGCCGCCGGCGCTTGCCTTCCTCCCTGCCCTTTCACTCGGGGCCTTCTGGCTGGGCGGTGAGGCGGCTTTGCTTCTGACGTCATTGGGGGCGCCGTTGCTGTTTGCGGCTGCCGGCGCCTTCGACGTTTCCCCGTCACCAAGACAGACAGCGCGCGACAGGATCACCGGCCTTGTCCAGCGAGACGACTTTCTTGCCGCGATGGACGAGCTACACAGCGCCACGGTCGCATCAGGGCTGAATTCCGCCTGTTTCGTCATCGCCCTGGACGAGTATCGCGACGTCGAAGAGCGCCACGGCCAGATGGCGGCCGAGATGATCGCACGGCGCAGTGGCGAACGCATCTCTGGCGCCGTCCGCGACAGCGATATCGTCGCCAGCCTGGATCGCGACCGGTTCGCCATCTGCCTGTCGCCGGTCCGGCAACTCGATCTGGAACTTTGCATCCAGCTGGCCGGGCGAATCCAGAGCGCAATCGAGGACCCGATCATTTTGAACGGCACGACCATCTATGTCTCGTGCTCTGTCGGGTTCTGCCTGCACAATCGCTCGCCGGGCGACAGCGCCCGCGACTGGCTGGACGCAACGATTGCCGCACTGGGTGAGGCGAAACAGGTCGGACCCTCGACAATTCGCTCATTTTCAAGGGCAACGCGCAATGTCGGACGCACCGATACCGATCTGCGCAAGGACATGCGGAATGCACTGGACACCGGGCAGATCGTCGCGTGGTATCAGCCCCAGGTCTCGACCGACACAGGCAAGGTAACGGGGTTCGAAGCCCTGGCCCGATGGGTGCATCCCACGCGGGGCCTGTTGGGGCCAGAATTGTTTCTTCCCATCATCGAGGAAACCGGGCTGATGGAACGCCTGGGCCAGACCATGCGCGACAACGCCCTGTCCGCCCTGAAATCCTGGGACGAGGCCGGTCTGAACATCCCGTGTGTCGGGGTGAATTTTGCCGCAGAAGAACTGCGCAACCCGGGCCTGGTCGACCGCGTTCGGTGGGATCTCGACCGGTTAGACCTTTCTCCTGACCGATTGTCCGTCGAGATCCTGGAAACCGTGTTCAGCGAGACATCGAATGACGTTATTTCCCGAAACGTGGCGGCCTTGGCCGCGTTGGGCTGTCGCATCGATCTGGATGATTTCGGCACCGGCCACGCCTCGCTTGCCTCGATCCGACGCTTTGAAGTCGCGCGGATCAAGATCGACCGCAGCTTTGTCACGAAGGCAGATCAGGATCCGCGGCAGCAGCAACTTGTCGGCGCCATCCTGACCATGGCAGAACGCCTCGACCTGGAAACGCTCGCCGAGGGCGTGGAAACCGCCGGCGAGCACGCATTGCTGGCTCAATTGGGCTGCAACCATGTGCAGGGTTTCCGGATCGCGCGGCCAATGCCTCTCGAGCACACCTTCCATTGGATTGCCGACTACGAGGAAAAACTTCGCCGGACGCCCAAGATCGGCCGTCAGACCGGCTGAAAAATACCGGGCCAAAGCCCGACTGGGGCAATTACAGCGGGTTTCGGGGCTGAATCCGCTTGACCTTTGGGGCCGCACTCTGTTGAACCCACCCTGTCTCGCATTGCACAAGGTGGCTGTCCCCGATGGACGATCAGAACAAGAATCTTCTCCTCGCAACCGCGCTCAGCTTTCTCGTGATCCTTGTTTGGTTCGTGATGTTCCCCCCGCCGGAACCGACCGCGCCGCAAGACGAAACGCCGGTCACCGCGACCGAAGCCGATGCGGTACAGACGCCGAGCGCAGCGGGAACGGATACGGGCGGCGACACCGCATCGGTTGCTGCAGAGGCCGCACCCGAAAGCGAAGCGCCGCGGGTCGAGATCGACACGCCGCGCCTGTCGGGCAGCCTGTCGCTGTCGGGCGGCCGGATCGACGAGTTGTTTCTGAAGGACTATCGCGTCTCGCTGGACGAGGAGTCCGAGATTGTGGAACTGCTGTCGCCGGTCGGGTCGCAATCGGCCTATTACGCCCTCTACGGCTGGGCACCGGGTGCGGGCCTCAAGGTCAGCGACGTGCCGGGCCCGAACACGCTGTGGAGCGTCGAGCAGGGCGAGACCCTGAACGTCGGCAGCCCCGTGACGCTGGTCTGGGAGAATGGCAACGGCCTGACCTTCCGCCGCACCATTTCGGTGGACGAGGACTTCATGTTCACCGTGACCCAATCGGTCGAGAACGCCTCGCAGGCCGAAGTGGGCATGGCCCCCTATGGCATCCTTGCGCGCCACGGCATCGGTGAGGACGCGGACCTGCCGGGGCTGAAGAACTTCTTCATCCTGCACGAGGGCGTCATCGGCATGACCGACGGGACTCTGTCCGAAATCGACTACGGCGATGTCAGGGAATTTGACATCGATCCGAACGAACGGGCGCAGGCCGAGGTCTTCCAGGTCAAGGAAAACGGCTGGATCGGCTTTACCGACCATTACTGGATGACGACGCTGATCCCCGAGCCGGGCTCGCCCTTCAAGGCCGCCGCGAAATTCGACGCCCGCCGCAAGATCTACCAGACCGAAACCGTTTTGCCGACGTTGACCATCCCGGCAGGTGAAACGGCGGAAGTCACCACCCGGCTGTTCGCGGGCGCCAAGGAGTGGGAAACCATCCGCGAATACCAGGCGGGTGGCGTGCAGAAGTTCATCGACAGCATCGACTGGGGCTGGTTCTTTTTCCTGACCAAGCCGATCTTCTGGCTGCTGCACAACCTCAACCAACTGATCGGAAACATGGGCTGGTCGATCATCGGCCTGACCCTGATCATCAAGGCGATCCTCTTCCCGCTGGCCTTCAAATCCTACGTCTCGATGGCCAAGATGAAGGAGCTGCAGCCGCAGATGGAGGCCCTGAAAGAGGCCGCCGGCGACGATCGCCAGAAGCTGCAGCAGGGCATGATGGAGCTGTACAAGAAGGAAAAGGTGAACCCCGCCTCGGGCTGTCTGCCGATCCTGCTGCAGATCCCGATCTTCTTCTCGCTCTACAAGGTGATCTTCGTCACGATCGAACTGCGCCATGCCGAATGGTTCGGACCGTTCCGTGACCTCAGCGCGCCCGATCCGACCTCGATCATGAACCTGTTCGGCCTGCTGCCCTGGGCCGGCCCCGAGCCGGGCACGCTGATGGCGACCATCTTCATCGGCATCCTGCCGCTGTTGCTGGGTATCTCGATGTGGCTGCAGCAAAAGCTGAACCCGGCGCCGACGGACCCGACTCAGGCGATGATCTTTGCCTGGATGCCGTGGGTGTTCATGTTCATGCTGGGCTCTTTCGCAAGCGGGCTGGTGGTGTACTGGATCGCGAACAACACGATCACCTTCACCCAGCAGTATCTGATCATGCGCAGCCAGGGCTACACGCCTGACGTCTTCGGCAACATCAAGTCCGGCTTCAAGAAGACACCGAAGACAGGCGACAAATGAGAGGGACCGTCACCAGCATCTGGAGGCACCCGATCAAAAGCCACGGCCGCGAGGCCCTGGACGAGGTGACAGTGAGCCCCGGGCAGACCATGCCCGGGGATCGCGTTTGGGCGGTTGCCCATGAGCTGTCCAAGGCGGATGGTTCGGAATGGGTGTCCTGCGCCAATTTCAGCCGGGTCGCCAAGGCGCCGGAACTGATGGCCATGACCGCGCGGCTGCTGGACGGCAAGGTCAGGCTGAGCCACCCCAAGCGGCCGGATCTGGAATTCGACCCCGATACTCAGGCCACAGCCTTTCTGGACTGGGTCAAGCCCCTGATGCCGGCAGATCGCGCTGCCTCGGCCCGGATCATCCGCGTTCCCGGGCGCGGCATGACCGACAGCGACTTCCCCTCTGTCACCCTGTGCAACATGGCCTCGCACCGCGCGGTGGAACAGAAGATGGGGCGCGACCTGTCCATCCACCGCTGGCGCGGGAACATCTGGTTCGACGGCCTACCGGTCTGGGAAGAGTTCGACTGGATCGACCGCGAGGTGCAGATTGGCGAGGCCGTGTTCCACGTTCGGGAACGCACCGACCGCTGCGCCGCCACGACCACGAACCCGGAAACCGGGATCAGGGACGCCGACACGCTCGGCACGCTGGAAACCTGGGGCCACAAGGATTTCAGCGTCCGCGCCGAAGTGGTGCGCGGCGGCCTGATCCGGGTCGGAGACAAGGTTGAACCGCTATGACATCCCTGCCCTTTCCCATTGCCGAAGAGCCCGATGCCGCGGCGCTCGAGGCCGGCCGCAAACTGTTTGCCGGACAATCCGAGTTTCTCAAGGGTGTCGTCGCCATGTCCGGCCTGCCAGCCCCTGATCGGCTCGAGGTCTGTTTCGCGGGCCGCTCGAACGTGGGCAAGTCGAGCCTGATCAACGCGCTGACCGGCACCAAGGGGCTGGCCCGCGCGTCGAACACGCCCGGCCGAACGCAGGAGATCAACTATTTCACCCAGGGCCCCGACCTCTACCTGGTCGACCTTCCGGGCTACGGATATGCCAATGCGCCGCTCAAGGTGGTGGAAAAGTGGCAGAAGCTGCTCAAGCAGTATCTCAGCGGCCGCCAGACCCTGCGCCGCGCCTTTGTCCTGATTGATTCCCGTCACGGCGTGAAACCGGTGGACGAAGAGATCATGAAGCTTCTGGACACCAGCGCCGTGACCTTCCAATGCGTGATGACCAAGACCGACAAGGTCAAGGCCAAGGATCGTGAAAAGGTTCTGGAGCAGGTGCGCAAGGCACTGGCCAAGCACCCCGCGGCCTTTCCCGAAATCGTTCTGACCTCGTCGGAAAAGGGCGACGGCATCCCGACGCTGCGCTCGATCATCGCGCATCTGGAATAACGGTCAATGCGCCGCATTTGGCGCCCCCGGACTTGGCAGCCCCGCGCAAAGGCCCTAACACGGGTCGTCAGAGGGACACAGCCATGAAGAAACAGGACATGAACCGGGACTGGATAGCCACCGCCGCCACGCTCAACAGCGCCCTGCCCTATCTGCAGCGCTATGACGGGGCAATCGTCGTGATCAAGCTGGGCGGGCACGCCATGGGCAGCGACGAAGCGATGGAGAGCTTTGCCCGCGACGTGGTGCTGATGCGTCAGGTCGGCGTGAACCCGGTGGTCGTGCATGGCGGCGGGCCGATGATCAACGCGATGCTGGACAAGCTGGAGATCGAGTCGGAATTCGTGAACGGCAAGCGCGTCACCGATGCCGCCACGGTGGAAGTGGTCGAGATGGTCCTGTCCGGCGTGGTGAACAAGCGCATCGTGCAGGCGATCAACGATCAGGGCGGCATGGCCGTCGGCCTTTCCGGCAAGGATGCCAACCTGATGATCTGCGAGCAGACCGACGCCTCGTTGGGATATGTGGGCACGCCCGCACGGATGAACCCCAAGATCCTGCACGACCTGTTCTCGCATGACGTGATCCCGGTGATCGCCCCGCTGGGGGCCGGGCAAAACGGCGAGACGTTCAACGTGAACGGTGATACCGCCGCCGGGGCGATCGCCTCGGCGCTGAAGGCCGATCGCCTGCTGCTCTTGACCGATGTGTCCGGTGTCAAGAACGCCGCCGGAGAGGTCGTGACCGAGCTGAAAGCGGGCCAGATCCGCGAGATGACCCGAGACGGCACCATTGCCGGAGGCATGATCCCCAAGACCGAAACCGCGCTGGATGCGCTGCACAGCGGGGTCCGCGCCGTGGTCATCCTGGATGGCCGCGCGCCCAACGCCGTGCTGCTGGAACTGTTCACCGAACATGGCGCCGGTTCGCTGATCCGCCCGGACTGACGGCTTCGTTATCCGCCCGGGCTTGTGATTTCCCATCACATGCCCAATTGTGAATGTATGGAGCACGAAGCCATCATTCGCTTGGGCGCTTTCCTGGGCCTGTTCATCATCTTTGCCTGTGCCGAGGCGCTCTCGCCGCGCCGTCCGCGCCAATACGGGCGGCCGAAAAGGTGGGCCACCAACCTGTCGATCACGATCCTCAACACCATTGTGCTGCGGCTCATGGCGATCGGCCTGCCGCTGCTGGCGGTCGGTGCGGCGCTGGATGCGGGTCAGAAGGGCTGGGGCCTGTTCAACCACCTGTCCTGGCCCGCATGGGCCGAAGTGGCGCTGTCGATCCTGATCCTCGACTTTGCGATCTGGGCGCAGCACCTGATCACGCACAAGGTGCCGATCCTGTGGCGCCTGCACCGGGTGCATCATGCTGACCGCGACATGGACGTGACCACGGCCGTTCGCTTTCACCCGATCGAGATTGCGCTGTCCATGCTGCTGAAGATCGGCCTCGTCTATCTGCTGGGTCCCAGCGTGCTGGCCGTTGTGCTGTTCGAAATCCTTCTGAACGGCACGGCGCTGTTCAACCACTCGAACCTGAAACTCCCTCTTGCTCTGGATGCGGTCTTGCGTAGGGTTCTGGTGACGCCCGACATGCACCGGGTGCACCATTCGTTGCTGAGGGAGGAACATGACAGCAACTATGGCTTTGCCCTGTCGATCTGGGACCGCCTGATGGGAACTTACGTGGCGCAGCCCGGAAAGGGGCATGACGGCATGACCATCGGTCTCGAATGGCAGGACGACCGCCCCACGAAGCTGGGCTGGAGCCTGTCGCTGCCGTTTCAGAAGAAATGAATTATGCCGAGATCGAACAGGCGGCGCACGCAAACGGACTGATCGTGATGGGCGCCCAGCACCCGCGCCTGAGCGGCGCCAAGGGGCTCGACGGCGGCACGTTGATCCTGCTGGGTGCGGCCGGGGCGTTCTGGCCTGTCCTCACGGCCGCGCCCGAATGGCGCGACGGCGGCCCTGACCCGGTTGATCGCTGGTCGACCCGCGTCATTGGCGCGATGGCCGAACGTTTCGGGGCGCAGGCGCATTTCCCCTTCGGCGGCCCGCCCTACACGCCATTCATAGACTGGGCGCTGAAATCCGGCCGCGCCTTTCTCAGCCCTGTCGGCGCAATGGTGCATGATACGGTGGGCATGATGATCTCGTATCGGGGCGCGCTGCATTTCGCGGACGAGTTCCCGATCCCCGAGGCAAAAGCCCCCTCGCCCTGCCTGACCTGCCCTGCCCCCTGCGCCACCGCCTGCCCGGTGGGGGCGCTGAATGCGGAGAGCTTTTATGATGTTGAGGCCTGCCACGGCTTTCTGGACACGGCCGAGGGGCGGTCCTGCATGACCGGGGGCTGCGCCGCCCGGCTGGCCTGCCCCCTCAGCGCCGGCGCAGGGCGCGATCCTGAACAGTCGGCGCACCACATGGAGGCCTTTCACCCACCATGCCCCGCACATTGATCCTGACCCGCCACGCCAAGTCCAGCTGGGACAACCCGGGCCTGAGCGACCATGCCCGACCGTTGAACAAGCGGGGCCGAAAATCGGCGGCGGCAATCGGAGCCTGGCTGAAGGAAAAGGGATGGCTGCCGGACGAGTTGCTCTGCTCGTCCTCCGTCCGCACCCGCGAGACCTGGGAGCGGATGGGACTCGAGGCGGAAAAGCAGGTCTTCACCGACGACCTCTATCACGCCCCGCCCGATCGGATGTTCCGGCTGCTGTCCGCGGCGACCGGGCAGACCGTTCTGATGCTGGGGCACAATCCGGGGATCGCCGGGTTTGCAGGCGCCATCGTGGAACAAGCGCCGATGCACGACCGCTTCTTCGACTACCCGACCGGCGCCACCACGGTGATCCGTTTCGGCATCGGCGATTGGCGGGATGTGAGCTGGCGCAGCGGCAAGGTGCTGGGTTTCGTCATCCCGCGCGAGTTGCCGGAATAGAAAAGGCGGGGAGAAACCCCGCCTTTACCGTTTTTCCCAAGTCGTGGGGTGCCCCACTCAGTGCCCGAGGATCTGGCTGAGGAACAGCTTGGTCCGATCGCTCTGCGGGTTGTTGAAGAACTCTTCGGGCTCGTTCTGCTCGACGATCTGGCCGGCATCCATGAAGATCACCCGGTTCGCCACCTGACGGGCAAAGCCCATCTCGTGCGTCACGCAGAGCATGGTCATGCCTTCCTCGGCCAGCTCGATCATGGTGTCGAGCACCTCCTTGATCATCTCGGGGTCAAGCGCCGAGGTCGGTTCGTCGAACAGCATGATCTTGGGCATCATGCACAGCGAACGCGCAATCGCCACACGCTGCTGCTGACCACCCGAAAGCTGGCCGGGATACTTGTTGGCCTGTTCGGGGATCTTGACCTTTTCCAGGAAATGCATCGCCCGTTCCTCGGCCTCTTTCCGGGGCGTCTTGCGCACCCAGATCGGGGCCAGCGTGCAGTTCTCGAGAACCGTCAGATGCGGGAACAGGTTGAAGTGCTGGAACACCATCCCGACCTCGGACCGGATCTTGTCGATGTTCTTGAGGTCGCTGGTCAGCTCGATCCCGTCCACGACGATCTTGCCGGCCTGATGCTCTTCCAGCGCGTTGATGCAGCGGATCAGGGTCGATTTGCCCGAACCCGACGGCCCCGCGATCACGATCCGCTCGCCTTGGTTGACGGTCAGATTGATGTCGCGCAGCACGTGGAAGGCCCCGTACCACTTGTTCATGTTGACGATTTCGATGGCGACCTCGTCGCTCACCGTCATTTTCGAACGGTCGATTTCACGTTCTACAGCAAGTTGAGACATTGGGCCCTCCTTAACGATGGCCGGTGTGGAGCTTGCGCTCCAGATACATGGAATAGCGGGACATGGAGAAGCAGAAGACGAAGAACAGCAGGGCGATGAAGCCATACAGTTCCCAGACGATGCCGTTCCAGTTGGCGTCCGCGCGGATTGCGTTGGACAGGCCCAGAGGATCCAGAAGCCCGATGATCGAGACCAGCGTGGTGTCCTTGAACACCCCGATGAAGGTCGAAACGATACCCGGGATCGAGATCTTGAGCGCCTGGGGCATGATGATCAGCCGCTGCGACTGCCAGTAGTTCAGACCGAGTGAATCGGCGCCCTCATACTGGCCACGCGGCAGGGCTGCCAGGCCGCCACGGATCACCTCGGCCATGTAGGCCGACGCGAACAGCGTCACCATGATCAGCACCCGCAGGATGATGTCGAAATCCGTGCCCGGCGGCATGAAGATGTTCAGCAGGGTCGAGGCCACGAACAACAGCGTGATCAGCGGAACGCCCCGGATGAACTCGATGAAGCCCACGCTGAGATACTTGACGATCATCAGGTCGGACTGACGACCCAGCGCCAGAACGATGCCCAGCGGCAGCGAACAGGCGATGGCGACGACACCGATGGTGATCGACAGCATGAAACCCCCGAATTTCCGGCTTTCGACCGGCTCGATGCCGATGGCCGCGATGGAGTCCATCGCCCCGACGAAATAGCCGGACAGGATAAGCCACCATATCAGGGCGGCGACCGCGCCGGCGATGATCCCCACGAGGTTGCTGACAGCCTTGTCGACGGCCGAATAGACCAGCGCGAGGTTGCTGACAGCCTTGTCGACGGCCGAATAGACCAGCCAACCGACCACGAACCCCAGCACGACCGAAATCGGCCCCCAGATCGTTCCGCCCCACAGAAGCCAGGGGAAGATGAACGGGTACAGTATGGTGAAGATCAGCAGCTTGGACGGAACCTTGTCGGAAAACAGCACCGGTGCCAGAGCCACACCGAGCAAGACAAAGGCCGCAATTGGGCGCCAGTAGAGTTCAGCCGGGTAGAAGCCAAAGATCAGCTGGATCCAGCGCTCGTTGATCACGCCCCAGCAGGCCCCTGCATAATGGCCTTCACGGCCCAGAGCGCCCAGGACTTCGCGGCATTCTGCCAGCGATCCGGCATCCCAGGTCGGCGACAGAATCCAGGGGACAAGCGCCGCCAGAACCTTGTAGACGAAATAAATCGACAACAACGTCAGGGCCGAGTTGAACCAGCCGTCGAACAGGTTGTGCCGCATCCAGCCTATGATCCCGACTTCGGATGCAGGCGGATCTTGCTCGGGGAGCATTTCGGTACGGACAAATCCGATATCAGACATCTCAACGCTCCTTCAGTTTCACGGACTCGTTGTACCAGTTCATGATCGCCGAGATGATCAGCGAGATGGACAGGTACACCAGCATCAGCAGCAGAACGCATTCCAGTTCGCGCCCGGTCTGGTTCATCGTGATGCCGCCCAAGGTGCCGGTGATGTCCATGTAGCCCACGGCAATCGCCAGCGACGAGTTCTTGGTGAGGTTGAGATAGTTCGAGATCAGCGGCGGGATGATCACGCGCAGTGCCTGAGGCAGGATCACCAGTCGCATGATCTTGCGCGGACGCAGGCCCAGCGCCGCTGCGGCCTCGGTCTGGCCCTTCGAGATGGCCAGGATGCCCGCCCGCACGATCTCGGCGATGAAGGCCGCCGTATAAAGCGACAGGGCAAGCCAAAGCGCGATCAGCGAGTTCCGCAGGTGCGTACCACCCTTGAAGTTGAAGCCCTTGAGCTCGGGGTACCCCAGGTGGAAGCCCAGCAGGTAGAGAAGGATCGCCATGGGCACGACGATCACCGCGGTGCGCTGCCACCATGTGACGGGACGGTCACCGGTCTGTTCCTGGATGCGGTCGGCCCGATGCTTGATCCAGTTCGACACCCAGATGCCGATGCCGAGCACAAGCAGGATCGCCATCAGGTCCAGGCTGACGTCGAAACGCAGGCTCGAGGCCCCGAACAGATGAACGTCACCCAGGCTGTTCGAGAACAGCGGCTCGGGAATGTAGACGCCGCGATTGGTCATCGCCACGCTGTCGCCCAGCATCATGCTGGCCTCGGGTGTTTCCCCCCTGAAGGCCCGTGGCGCCGGCAGCGTTTCGATCAGGATCGCCATGATGAACACGATCCACAGCAGAACCGGCACGTTGCGGAACATCTCGACGTAGACCGTCATGATGCGCGCGACGATCCAGTTGTGCGACAGGCGCGCCACGCCGATTATGACCCCCAGAATGGTGGCCGTCACACATCCAAGGAACGCAACCACCAGCGTGTTGAGCAGGCCGACGAAGGCCGCCCTCAGGTGCGTATCGCGCGAGGTGTATTCGATCAGGCGCTGGTTGATGTCATAGCTGGCGGGTTCGGCGAAAAACCCGAACTCGACCGGTTTGCCCAGCGCTTCCAGGTTTTGCATCGTGTTGCTGATAAGCCAGGCTGCCAGAAGCATGAAACCGATCAGGGCAATGACCTGGATGGTCGCAGACCGGTACCGCGTATCGTAAAGGAGCATGGACAGCCGGAACTGCTCCTTCGGCGGGTCAGTGAGAGTCGTCATGACCTATGTAAATCCCCGTGACATCCCGGTTCCCTCGTGGGCAGGGTTTGCCCCTGCTCCCATTGACCGGGCCTGTTGTTTGTAAGGATGCAAAAAGGGCGCAGGTTGCCCTGCGCCCTTTTCGCGGCTTTCTTAACGGAACGGCGGCGAGTACAGCAGACCACCGTCGGTCCACTGGGCGTTCAGGCCGCGTGCCAGACCGATCGGGGTGTCTTCGCCGATGTTCTGGGCGAAGATTTCACCATAGTTGCCGCCCGCCTTGATGGCGCGCTTGGCCCATTCGGCGTCCAGACCCAGCATCTCGCCCAGGGTGCCTTCGCTACCCAGCAGACGGTTGATTTCCGGGTTCTCGGTGCCGGCTGCCATCTCGTCGATATTGGCCGAGGTGATGCCCAGCTCTTCGGCCGAGATCAGCGCGTTCAGGGTCCAGCGGACCAGGTCGCCCCACTCGTTGTCGCCGTGGCGGACCAGCGGGCCCAGCGGCTCTTTCGAGATGATTTCGGGCAGCAGAACGTGGTCGCCCGGGTTTTCGAAGGTGGCGCGGGTTGCGGCCAGGCCCGATGCGTCGGTGGTGTACACGTCACAGGCGCCAGCCAGGTACTGCTGCTGCGCTTCGGCGTTGGTTTCGATCGGAACCGGCTCGTAGCTGATGTTGTTCGAGCGGAAGAAGTCCGCCAGGTTCAGCTCGGTGGTGGTGCCGGTCTGGATGCAGACGGTGGCGCCGTCCAGTTCCTTGGCCGAGCTCACGCCCAGCGACTTGGGCACCATGAAGCCCTGACCGTCATAGTAGTTGATGCCCACGAATTCGAACTTCAGATCGACGTCGCGGCTGAAGGTCCAGGTGGTGTTGCGGGCCAGCATGTCGACCTCGCCCGACGCCAGAGCGGTAAAGCGGGTCTTGCCGGTGGTCGGCACGAACTCGACTGCGTTTGCATCGCCCAGAACGGCGGCTGCAACGGCGCGGCACACGGCCACGTCAAATCCTTTCCACTCCCCATTCGCATCCGGCGCAGCAAAGCCAACCAGACCGGTGGTCACACCGCAGTTCAGCTTGCCGCGTGCCTTGACGTCGTCCATGGTGCCTGCCGCAGCGGCACCTGCCGCCAGACCGGCAACTGTGGCCGCGCCCAAAATTACGGATTTTTTCATTTTTACCTCTTCCTGATTTTCCATCCCCTAGCGGAACGGTTCTGCCGGCATTCCCTTTTGCCGGAAAGGTTACCGAAAAAGGTTTCCCCCCTTCAGTGCGCCCAAGTTTGGGCGCAATCATAAACAAACGTCAAGAGGTGTATCAGCGAAATGGATATTCCATTTTTTCCAGTTTACCCTTGGTCAACCGATCGGGTCGCCGGGTAAGGTTCACTCTGATATGTCATAGAACCGTTTGGCGTGCAGAAACGCCTGACGCTTTACCTCTGCTTGTGCCTGGGCCTCTTCGTCGGTACCCCACTGCTCCTCCTGCCAGAGCTCGTCGAGACGCGAAATGCGCCAGATCTCGTCCGGTTCGCGCCAGCCATGCGCCGCCGCGAACCCCAGCACGAGGGAACCGGACAGGCTGACCAGATCGTGAAAGGCGGCGAGTCGAAATTCGCTTAGGTCGTGAACGCGGCGACGCAGGCGGTCCAGCGCCTCGTCAGGCTGCGGGCGATGAACCACGCCAGAGACCGGAACGAGCCGCACGCCCAGCGTCTCGGCGGCCCAATCGAGCGCAGGATCCCATTGTTCCGACTGCCGCGCGACCAGCGATTCCGGGTGTTCCGCCCGGTAGCAGAGCAAATCCGAATCACCGTAGGCGGCCAGCATGTCGGCGACTTCGGCATGCTGATGACGCACCTTGTCGATCGCCGCATTGGCCGAGCGGGTGTGGGGCATCGTGGTCGGGTCGACCTCTTTTTCCTGCGCGTCCCATTCCTGCGCGATGGCCTCGGCCATGGCGCGGGTCGGCACGACAAGCTGCGCCTTGGCCGGGGTCTTGACGCCGCGCCCGTCGAGTTCGACGGTGAAGCCGTCGTCAACCTGAACGACGGTGCTATCTTTCCAGAAGCGTTTCGGTTTCCAATCACTCATTTGCTCAGTTCCAGAGATCGTTCAGCGCCGGGGACAGTTGCTCGAAACTGTCGATGACAAGGGCAGCATCCCTTAGGGACTCGGCAGCGTGATATCCCCAGCTTACGCCCACACCGGCCACGCCGGCGGCCTTCGCCATCTGCATGTCGAAACTCGTGTCGCCGATCATCACGGTCGAGGCGGCCTCGACCCCCGTCTCGGCCCGCGCCGTGTCGATCATCGACGGGTGCGGTTTCGAGGGGTGATGATCCGCCACCTGTCTCGTGACGAAATAGTGCTCCAACCCATGCACCTCCAGCAGCGCGTCGAGCCCCCGCTGCGACTTGCCGGTGGCAACGCCCAGCAGGTTCTCGGGCACAGCATGCAGCGCCTGCAGCACGCCGAGCGCGCCGGGGTATAGCGGCGACTGGGCCGCGCCCTGTTCAAGGCGCTGCGCGTGGTAGGCCTCCTTGTAGGCTTCCACGAGGCTGTTCTGCACCGATGCGCTCTGCTCCGCCGCCAGTCGGGCCATCGCATGAGGCAACGACAGGCCGACGATGGAGAGGATGTCGGCGCGCTCGGGCACCGGTAGCGACAGGGCGCCGAATGCCGCCGTCATGGCGGACACGATGCTGCCCTGGCTATCGACCAGAGTCCCGTCCACGTCGAACAGGATCAGCCGCAAAGGCGCGTTCATTGCAACTCCTCGAAGGGGTCATCCGCGGCCAGATCCTCGGTCCAGCCGAAGGTGTCCCAGCTTTCCTTCATGTGCTGCGGCAACGGCGCGGTGATCGTCACCGTCTTGCGCGTCACCGGATGTTCAAACGTCAGGCTGCGCGCATGCAGGTGCAGCTTCTTGCTGATGACCCCGCCCAGTTGCGCGCCCCAGCCGTCGCCCAGGTTTTCCTGCCCCGAACCGCCATATTTGCCATCCCCGACGATGGGATGCCCGATCGCCGCCATATGCGCGCGAAGTTGATGGGTCCGGCCCGTGACAGGCTCCATCGCCACCCAGGAAGCACGCCCCGCCACCCGGTAGAGCGTCGCATAGAGCGTATGCGCCCGCTTGGCGCCCGGCGTGCTGCTGATCTCGCCCAGGTGAATGGCGATCATCTTTTCGCCTTCGCCTTGTTTCCCGTGGCCCGGCGCCTTGACCAGCCCGGTCTTGATCTCGCCCAGATAGGGCGTCGGCACCCCGGCGACCAGCGCCCAGTAGATCTTGCGCGTGTTGCGGTGGCGGAACGCGGCGGTCAGCCCCTTGGCCGCCTCGCGCGTGCGGGCCATCAGCAGAACGCCCGAGGTGTCCTTGTCGAGACGGTGCACAAGGCGTGGGTTCTCGTCGTAGCCAAAGCGCAACGCCTCGGCGAGGCTGTCCACATGGCGGCTCTGGCCGCTGCCACCCTGCACCGGCAGCCCGTGCGGCTTGTTCAGGGCCAGCACATGATCGTCGCGGTAGATCACGCAGGACTGGATCATCTTTGCGTCGGCATCCGACACGCGCGGCTTTGCCACGGCAGGTTTCTGATCCGCATCCGGCAGGGGCGGCACCCGAACGACCTGCCCGGCCTCCAGGCGGGTCGAGGCCTTGACCCGGCCACCATCGACCCGCAACTCGCCCTTGCGGCACATCTTTTCGATCCGTCCCTGGCTGACATGCGGGAACTTGCGCCGCAGCCAGCGATCGAGGCGTTGATCGCCCTCGCCTTCGCCGACAGTGATCGTCTGAACGCCGCTCATGCCCAGATCCCCCGCGCAACCAAAAGCCCTGCGGCCAGCGCCGCCAGAGACAAACCGACCGACAAACCGACATAAAGCGCCGCATATCCAAATGCACCGCGCTCGTAGAGCGTCACCGCCTCGAGCGAAAATGCCGAAAACGTGGTGAAGCCCCCCATCAACCCGGTCACGACAAGCGGGCTCAGGTGGTGCAGACCACGTTGCGCCGCGGCCACGACAAAGACGCCCATCAGGAAGGACCCGATGACATTGACGATGATGATCGCCACCGGAAACTCCTGCGGGCCCAGAACGCGAAACACGCCCATGCCCGTGAGATACCGGAGCGTCGCCCCGACCGCGCCGCCAAGCGCCACTTGAAGAACCGAAGAAAACATGGCGCTCCTGTCGCGCGGGCGGGCGGGGATGTCAAGTTTTGCTGGCGTTTTCGGCCAACAATTGAGGTAATCGGGCTGGGGAGGTGCTCGCCTGACCCGCCCAGACCCGAAAGCGTTCAGATATTGGTGAAATCGCCGTGACGACCGGCGCCATCGCGGAAACGCCCGGCGCCTGCCGTTCCCTCGCGGCGGATCGCGTCCAGCCCGTTCGCCCATTCGACCTTGAGCGCATCTCGCACCTGCATGCCGCGGGTCTCGATGATCGAGCGCCGATCGGCCCGGACCGCCTCTTGCGGGAAGCGGGCGATTTCCTGGGCTAGCGCCTCGGCCTCGGCGCGCGCCTGCCCGTGCGGCACCACCCGTTCCGCCAGACCGATGCGATAGCACTCTTCCGCCTCGACCTTGCGTCCGGTCAGCGCAATTTCCAGCGCCTTGCCCTGCCCGACAAGCCGCGGCAAGCGCACCGACCCGCCGTCCATCAGGGTGATCCCCCAGCGGCGGCAGTAGACGCCGAGATAGGCGGTGTCGGCCATCACCCGGATGTCGCACCACAGCGCCAGTTCCATGCCCCCGGCAACTGCTGCTCCTTCGATCGCGCCGATGACGGGCTTGGAAAGCTCCAGCCGCGACGGACCCAACGGGCCGGGCCCGACCGGGGCGGCTCCGATCGGGAAAGCGTGTGCATCGAAATAGGCCTCGCGCTTTTGCGGATCCGACAGCGATGCGGCTAGTTTCAAATCCCAACCCGCGCAGAAATTGCCACCCTTGCCCCAGAACACCGCTGTTTTCGCGGGTCCGGTTTCGAATTCCATGAACGCCTCGACCAAGGCATGCGCATGTTCGGTGTCCACCGCATTGCGCGCCTCGGGGCGGTCGTGGATGATGGTCCAGACGTCATCCGTCTTTTCGATTGTCACAGCCATAGCGGTCTCCTCCTGCCAACAGCGTGACCCAAGGGAAGCCGATGCGAGACCGTCTGTCTTGAAAGACGCCGCGACACAACGCAAATGACCCGACGTCGTTACCGGTTGCGCTGTGTCCGGAGCTTGGCGAAGTAGTCCAGCCGTTTCTTCAACTCACGCTCGAACCCGCGTTCGACCGGCTGGTAGAGCACGGGGCGTTTCATGGCTTCGGGAAAGTAGTTCTGCCCCGAGAACCCGTCTTCGGCATCGTGGTCATAGGCATAGCCCGCGCCATAGCCCTGATCCTTCATCAGCGAGGTCGGCGCGTTCAGGATGTGTTTTGGGGGCGGCTCGCTGCCCGACTGCCTGGCCAGCTTCATCGCGGCCTTGTAGCCCACATAGGCCCCGTTCGATTTCGGCGCCAATGCCAGATAGACAACGGCCTGCGCCAGCGCCAGCTCACCCTCGGGCGAGCCGAGCCGTTCATAGACCTCCCACGCATGCAGGCAGATCGACTGCGCCTGCGGGTCGGCCAGACCGATATCCTCGACCGCCATCCGGGTGATCCGCCGCGCCAGATAACGCGGATCCTCGCCCCCGGTCAGCATCCGCGCGAACCAGTAGAGCGCCGCGTCCGGGTCGGACCCGCGCACGGATTTGTGCAGGGCCGAAATCAGGTTGTAGTGCTCGTCGCCGGACTTGTCGTATTTCGCCGCCCGCCGCATCAGTCGGTTTGCCAGCGCCTCGGTATCCAGAGGGCCGTCCACCTTCCAGGCCGAGACCTGCTCGATCAGGTTCAAGAGCGCCCGCCCGTCGCCGTCGGCCATTTCCTGCAGCGCATCCCGCGCTGCCGGCGTCAGCGGCAGGGCGCGGCCAAGCTCTTTTTCGGCGCGCTGGGTCAGTCGTTCGAGGTCGGCAAGGCTCAGCCGCTCCAGCACCAGAACCTGCGCGCGGCTGAGAAGCGCCGCGTTCAGCTCGAACGAGGGGTTTTCCGTGGTCGCCCCCACCAGCAGGATCGTGCCGTCCTCCATGTGCGGCAGGAAGCCGTCCTGCTGCGCCTTGTTGAAGCGGTGGATCTCATCCACGAACAACAGTGTCCCCTGCCCGTTCCGGCGGCGGATCTTCGCCGCCTCGAACACTTTCTTCAGCTCCGGCACCCCGGTGAAAATCGCACTGATCTGCACGAAATGCAGATCGGTTTCATCGGCCAGCAGCCGCGCGATGGTGGTCTTGCCCACGCCGGGCGGGCCCCAGAAGATCAGGCTCGACAGGCTGCCCGACGACAGCATCACCCCAAGCGGCGCGTCCGGGCCCAGCACTTGGTCCTGCCCGATCACCTCGCCCAGCGATTTCGGGCGCAGCCGGTCGGCCAGCGGCCGGGGGGGCTCGGCGGCCGGTGTCTTTGCTCCGCTGTCGAACAGATCGGCCATCGGTCAGATCCGGAACCGCAGCGAAACCCATTGGCCGCGACGTTGAAGGTCGATCTTGATCCAGCGGCCGGGATTGGTCAGCGCGGCGCGCACGTCGCCGGGGCTGGTTACCTGTTGATCATTCACCGCGGCCAGCACGTCTCCGGGCTGCAGGCCCACCCGCGCGCCATATGGCCCGGCATCCAGCACGACGACGCCCTTGATCGACAACGGCAGACCCAAGCGCGCGATCACCGCAGGGTTCGCCCGCGCGACGGTCAGCCCCGGCAGGACCGTCCGGTCACCCAGCACCGTTTCCTCGGCGGGGGGCACGTCGGGCGCCTCGATCATGGGCACCTCGATCTGGTCGCGCTGGCCGTTGCGCAGCCGCGTCATGACCGACACGCCGCCAATCCCCGCCACCGACATGCGGAACTTCATCTCGGCCGGCGAGTTGACCTCGCCTCCATCCACATGGGTTATGACATCCCCCACCCGGAACCCGGCCTTGGCGATCGGGCTTTCGGGGTGCAGATCCGAGATCACCACGCCCTCGGGAACCGACAAGCCCAGAGACTCGGCGATATCGGCGGTCATCGGTTGCCCGGCCATGCCCGCCCAGGGGCGGACAAAGGTCTTGTTCCCAGCCCGCGCCTGCCGCAGAAACTCGGCCACGAGATTGGCAGGGATCGCAAAGCCGATCCCGTTCGAGCCACCGGATCGTGTGAGGATCGAGGTATTGATGCCGATCAGGTCTCCGTTCACGTCGATCAGTGCGCCGCCCGAGTTGCCGGGGTTGATCGGGGCGTCGGTCTGGATGAAATAGCCGCGCCCGTTGCCGGTCGCCGTACCCGAACGCGCAAGCCCTGAAATGATGCCCGACGAGACCGTCTGCCCCACCCCGAACGGATTGCCGATGGCCAGCGCCAGCTCGCCCACCTCGACATGGTCCGAGTCGCGCAGCCTGAGAAAGGGCAGCCCCTCGGCATCCTTGAGGCGAAGAATGGCGATGTCGCTTTCCTCATCCCCCAGCACCACTTCGGCGGTGAATTCGCGCCGGTCGGTGGTGACCACCTGAATCTCGGTCGCCATGCCTACGACATGGTAGTTCGACACGACATAGCCGTCTTCGGACAGGATCACGCCGGACCCGAGCGAGTTCTGCACCCGCGGCCGTGGGGCACCGAAGCCGCCACCGAAGAAATCGCGGAAGAACGGGTCGTCAAACAGCGTATTGCCCCGGCCCGGCCGGATGATCCGGGCATAGATGTTGACCACGGCGGGCGCGGCGCGTTTCACGACGGGGGCAAAGCCAAGAGCGATCTCGGCCTGGGACTGTGGCACGCGGGTTTCCGACAGCGCAGGTGCAGCAACAACGAGGCCAAGCGCGATAATCAGGGCACGGATCATGGCATTTCCTTTGAACTGGCATCTGATATGCGGCCAGAAGGGAGCGAATGCAAGCAAGGCGGCGACCATGCGACTTGCCCCGGGTCGCCTTGCCGTGGATGATGATCGAACGGTTCCAGTCTCAACGGAACTGTCGGATTTCGTTACGGCATTGGGGGAGAACAACATGGTGAAACTGAGAAAAGGCGCCTGGATCGTGGTGGCCGACGGCAACAAGGCGTTGCTGTTGCGCAATCTCGTGGAATACCCCGCGCCAAGTTTCGAAGTGATCGCAGAACAGATGCCGACCGTCGGCGCGGACGATCTGAAGCCAACCGATCAGTCAGGCCGCCGCGCGGACGGCGGCCCCAACCAGAAATCGGCTGTGGCGGAGCCGAATTGGCAGCAGGATGCCCGCGACCGCTTCGCGGCGGAACTGGCGGATCTTCTATACAAACGGGCGCTCAAGGGCGCTTATGACTCCCTTGTCCTCGTGGCCTCGCCGAAAGTGCTGGGCGCCCTGCGCCCTGCGTTGCACCAGGAAGTTGCAAGGCGGGTCGTCGCGGAAATTCCGAAAGACCTGACCAATCATCCGGTGCCGAAACTGGAAACGCTTATCAAGGCCGAGATGGACGCGATGTAGGCCCCGGCCCGACGGACACCACGGAAAAGAAAGCCCCCGCTCGCGAGGAGCGGGGGCAACCATCGACCCTATTGGGTGACGGGCTTATTCTTCGGCTTCAGCCTCTTCAGCGGCGACGCGGGCCTTGTCGGCCGCGCCTTTGGCATCGACGTCACGATCAACGAATTCGATGATCGCCATCGGCGCCATGTCGCCATAACGGAAGCCGGCCTTCAGGATGCGGACATAGCCGCCCTGACGGTCCTTGTAGCGGGGCCCCAGAACCTCGAACAGCTTGGCGACGTCCTTGTCCTCTTTCAGGCGGGCAGCGGCCTGACGGCGGGCGTGCAGATCACCGCGCTTCGCGAGGGTGATCAGCTTTTCCACGATCGGGCGCAGTTCTTTCGCCTTGGGCAGGGTGGTCTTGATCTGTTCGTGCTCGATGAGCGAGCCGGCCATGTTGGCAAACAGAGCCTTGCGGTGCTCATGAGTGCGGTTCAGGCGGCGGTAACCACGTGCGTGACGCATTTTTCAGTTCCTTCTTTCGCGTTTTGCTTTGTCTGGCCGGCGATGCGTGTCACCGGCTCTCCTTGGGGCGGAAATGCCCATATGGTCCCCGGATATTCCCATTTCGGGCCGGGCATTGGTGAAGACGCGCTTAGAACGCGTCTTCGAATTTCTTGGCCAGTTCCTCGATGTTGTCCGGCGGCCAGTCCTCGACATCCATGCCCAGGTGCAGACCCATGCCCGAGAGAACTTCCTTGATCTCGTTGAGCGACTTGCGGCCGAAGTTCGGGGTGCGCAGCATCTCGGCTTCGGTCTTCTGGATCAGGTCGCCGATATAGACGATGTTGTCGTTCTTCAGGCAGTTTGCCGAACGGACCGACAGTTCCAGCTCGTCCACTTTCTTGAGCAGCAGCGGGTTGAACTCCAGACCCTCGTCCTCGTCCTGGCGGCCGGCTGCTTCGGGTTCTTCGAAGTTGACGAAGATCGACAGCTGGTCCTGCAGGATGCGGGCGGCAAAGGCCAGTGCGTCCTCGGGAGTGATCGAACCGTCGGTTTCGATCTTCATGGTCAGCTTGTCATAGTCCAGAACCTGGCCTTCGCGGGTCGGCTGAACGTCATAGGCGACCTTCTTGACCGGCGAGTAGATCGCGTCGATCGGGATCAGGCCGATGGGGGCGTCTTCGGGCTTGTTCTTCTCGGCCGAGACATAGCCCTTGCCCGTGTTGACGGTCAGTTCCATGAACAGGTCGGCGCCATCGTCCAGGTGGCAGATGACGTGGTCGCGGTTCAGAACCTCGATGCCGGCGCTTTCGCTGATGTCGCCAGCGGTGACGACGGCCGGGCCCTTGGCGTTGATCGACAGGCGCTTGGGGCCTTCGACTTCCATGCGCAGGGCAACCTGCTTGAGGTTCAGGATGATGTCGGTGACGTCCTCGCGAACGCCGGCGACCGACGAGAACTCGTGCAGAACGTTGTCGATCTGGACGCTGGTGATGGCCGCACCTTGCAGCGAGCTCATCAGGACGCGGCGCAGCGCGTTGCCGAGCGTCAGACCAAAGCCGCGCTCAAGCGGTTCGGCAATCAGGGTCGCCTGGCGCGCAGGATCGTTGCCCGGCTTGCCTTCAAGTTGGGTCGGCTTGATCAATTCTGCCCAATTCTTGTGGATCATGTAATCCCTCCATTCCTGTCTGCGCCCCATGACCGAGAAAGGTGCAGACGCCCGAGGTTTCAAAACGGCGCACCGGGGCCGTGCGGAAACACGGCCCCAGCCTGATAATTCGATCGCTTAGACGCGGCGGCGCTTCGGCGGGCGGCAGCCGTTGTGGGCAATCGGGGTCACGTCGCGGATCGACGTGATGTTGAAGCCCACGGCAGCCAGCGCGCGCAGTGCCGATTCACGACCCGAACCGGGGCCCTGAACTTCGACTTCCAGCGTCTTGACGCCATGTTCCTGCGCCTTGCGGCCGGCGTCTTCGGCGGCCATCTGCGCGGCGTAGGGGGTCGATTTCCGCGACCCCTTGAAGCCCATGGTGCCGGCCGACGACCACGAGATGGCGTTGCCCTGCACGTCCGAGATCAGGATCTTGGTGTTGTTGAAGGTCGAATTCACATGGGCGACGCCCGATGCGATGTTCTTGCGCTCTTTGCGTTTTACGCGTGTCTTGTCACGTGCCATCGGTCAGACCCTCCTTACTTCTTCTTGCCCGCGATCGGCTTTGCGGGGCCTTTGCGGGTACGAGCGTTGGTGTGGGTGCGCTGACCGCGAACCGGCAGGTTGCGGCGGTGACGCAGACCGCGATAGCAGCCCAGATCCATCAGGCGCTTGATGTTCATCTGCACTTCACGACGCAGGTCACCTTCGACGGTGTAGTTGGCGTCGATGTGCTCGCGGATGGCCAGAACTTCGGCATCCGACAGTTCGTTCACCCGGCGGCTCTCGTCGATGCCCACGGCTTCGCAGATCGCCTTGGCCGAGGTGTTGCCGATACCGGTGATGTAGGTGAGGGCGATGGGTACCCGCTTGGCAGTCGGGATGTTTACGCCGGCAATACGTGCCACGTGTCACTTTCCTTTCGTTGCGGTTCCGTAATTCCAGAACCTTTTTTCACAACACTTGACCGTGGCAGTGGCGCCAGAGGGTCCAGCATTTGTACGAGGTAGTCCAGGCAGGCAGGACGAATCCCGCCTGCGCGGTTGATTCCCATTGGGGATGTGGGTCGATATGGGCTTTTCGGCTGGCCGTCAAGCCCCTATCGCAGGTCAGCTGAGGATGGCCTCTATCGAGGCGGTCACCTCGTCAATATCGGCCAGGCCATTCACCGGTCGAAGGTCACCCTTGGCATAGTAGTAGCCGATCAGGGGCGAGGTCTTCTTGTAATATTCCATCAGGCGGGTGCGCAGGCTTTCTTCGTTGTCATCGGCGCGGCGAACCATCTCGGTGCCGCCACATTTGTCGCAGACGCCCTCGACCTTCGTCGGCTTGGTCTCGTCGTGATAGACCTCGCCGCAATTGCCGCAGGTGAAGCGGCCCGAGATCCGCTTGACCAGGGCTTCGTCGTCCACCCGCATCTCGATAACGGTGTGAAGCGACTGGCCCAGCTTGGCCAGCAGCGCCGCCAGGGCATCCGCCTGCGCCAGCGTGCGCGGGAAACCGTCAAAGATGAAACCGGCGCCGGCCTCGGACTGCAGCTTTTCCTCGATCAGGCCGATCACGATCTCGTCGGTCACCAGCTTGCCGGCATCCATGATCTCGGCGACCTTCTTGCCCATTTCCGTGCCCGAGGTCTTGGCCTCGCGCAGCATGTCGCCGGTGCTCAGCTGAATCATGCCGCGGGTTTCGACCAGATGCCGCGCCTGTGTGCCCTTGCCCGCGCCCGGCGGTCCCAGAAGAATGATATTCATCGACGAGCTGGCCCCCTCCGGCCGCGTTTCTTACCCTTGCCGCGCAGCTGCGACTTCTCGATCAGACCTTCGTATTGATGCGCGAGCAGATGGCTCTGGACCTGCTGGATCGTGTCCATGGTCACGGAAACGATGATCAGAACCGAGGTGCCGCCGAAATAGAACGGGATGGCGAACTGGCCGCGCAGGATCTCGGGCAGCAGGCAGACCGCCGCCAGATAGGCCGAGCCCAGCACCAGCACGCGGTTGACGACGTATTCCAGATACTCGGCGGTCTTCTTGCCCGGACGGATGCCCGGAACGAAACCATTCTGTTTTTTCAGGTTGTCCGCCACGTCATCCGGTTTGAACGACACGTTGAACGTGTAGAAATAGGCGAAGAACACGATCATCGAGGCGAAGAACAGCAGGTAAAGCGGCTGGCCCGGACCGAAATTCGCCAGCAGCCAGGACATGATCGGCCCGTTCGCCGCGCCCGACGAGAAGGTCGAGATGGTCACCGGCAACAGCAGCAGCGAGCTGGCAAAGATCGCCGGGATGACGCCCGCCGGGTTGACCTTGACGGGCAGGTGGCTGGAGCCGCCGTCATAGATCTTCATGCCGACCTGGCGGCGGGGATACTGGATGTGGATCTTGCGCAATGCGCGTTCCATGAACACCACGAAGGTGATGACCACGATCACCATGACGATGACGCCGACGATCACGGCCGGGCTGATCGCGCCGGAACGGCCCGAGGCGAAGAACTGCGCCAGGGCTGCCGGAACCTCGGCGATGATGCCCACGAAGATGATCAACGAGATGCCATTGCCGATGCCGCGTGCGGTGATCTGTTCACCCAGCCACATCAGGAACATGGTGCCGCCGACCAGAGTGATCATGGTCGAGAACCGGAAATAGAGCCCCGGATCCGTTGCCAGATCCCCCGATTCCAGCGAAACCGCCAGGCCATAGGCCTGCACGGTGGCCAGCGCCACGGTGCCGAAACGGGTGTACTGGTTGATCTTCTTGCGGCCCTGCTCGCCCTCTTTCTTGAGCTGTTCGAGCGCCGGAACCATCGAGGTCAGCAGCTGCACGATGATCGACGCCGAGATATAGGGCATGATGCCGAGGGCAAAGATACCCATCCGCCCCAGCGCCCCGCCGGTGAACATCGAAACCATGCCGCCGATGCCCTGCCCCGCCTGCTCCATGAACTCGCGCAGGGCCTGTCCGTCGATCCCCGGCACCGGAATGAAGGTGCCCAGGCGATAGACGATCAGCAAACCCAGCGTGAACAGGATGCGGTTGCGCAGATCGGTGGCCTTGCCAAGGGCAGCCCAGCTCGTGTTGGCTGCCATTTGTTCTGCTGCTGATACCATAAATCGGTCTCTCTTATGAAAACACCGCCCGGAACCGTTTTCCGGCTCGGGCGGCGTCTTGGAAAACTCTGTGGTCTATGTAAGCGGGTCGGCGCCCGCTCACAAGCGCTTACTCTGCCGCAGCGGCTTTTGTGACCTTGAGTGAACCGCCCGCTTTCTCGACGGCTTCAATCGCCGCTTGCGAGGCACCGGTCACTTCCAGGTTCACCTTGGCGCTGATTTCGCCCTTGGCCAGAACGCGGATACCGTCCAGCTTGCGGCGCACCAGACCGGATGCGACCAGCGCGTCCTCGGTGATCGCGGCCTTGGCGTCCAGCTTGCCGGCATCGACGAACTTCTGGATCAGGCCCAGGTTGACGACGGCGTATGCCTTGCGGTTCGGCTTGTTGAAGCCACGCTTGGGCAGACGCTGATACAGCGGCATCTGGCCGCCTTCGTAGCCGTTGATGGCCACACCCGAGCGGGATTTCTGACCCTTGATACCACGGCCACCCATCTTACCCTTGCCCGAGCCAGGGCCACGGCCAACACGGGTTTTCTTGGGAGCGGCGCCGGGATTGTCGCGCAGTTCGTGCAGTTTCATTTCGCTTCTCCTGAGCCGGATGTGGCCCCCGAAGCGTGATGGGCCAAACACGGCATTTCTTGGTTTTGATTCTCATGCGGCCGTCGGGCCACCGGGGGCGTATAAACCCACTTGCCCAGCCACGCAAGGGCTTGCGGCGGCAACATGCCCACAGACGCCAAACGCCCCGCTGTCGGGGCGCTGGACTCCGGGGCTCTTTCGGGCCGTTGCCGTGGCGCGCGCAGGCCCTGAGCTGCACGCGCAAGACCTCAGCGGCAATAGACGTGCTTTTCGGCAATGTCCTGAATATCGCAGCGACGGATGCCGATGTCGTTCAGTTCACGGTCCGACAGGCTCTGCAGCTCGGAATAAGTGCGGTTGTACTCGACCGCGCGGGCGCGGGCCTGTTTGATCCCGTCCACGAGATTCCTGATCCGGCCCCAGAGGTTCAGCCCGGCATTGGGAATGTTCACGATGTCTGCCATTTGCGTTTCCTTTCCTTGGCTTGGGCGTATTCCCAAGCAGCCTTCCAAAATAGATGCGGATCGCAGGGAAGTAGGTTCGGTCGGCACCGTGGACAATCTCTGAATCGGTCTAGCCGCTATGCGATAGCGGAATGCCAGTCACAAAAAACAAACACCCCCGGAGCAGTTCCGAGGGTGTCTTTCGTTCGATACGCCGGTAGTCAGCGCAGGTCGATCAGTCGCGCTCTTCGACGATCTCGACCAGATGCGGGATCTTGTTGATCATGCCGCGGATCGAGGGGGTGTCCTCGAGCTCGCGGGTCTTGTGCATCTTGTTCAGGCCCAGGCCGATCAGGGTTGCGCGCTGGTCGGCGGGGCGACGGATCGGAGAACCGATCTGCTTGACGACGATGGTTTTTGCCATGGTGACGTCTCCTTAGGCTTCGGCTGCTTCGGCAGCGGCCGGTGCTTCTTCCCGCTTGGGCAGGATGTCGGCAACCTTCTTGCCACGACGCGCGGCGACCGAACGCGGGCTCTGCTCTTTCTGCAGGCCGTTGATGGTGGCGCGGATCATGTTGTAGGGGTTCGTGCTGCCCAGCGACTTGGAAACCACGTCCTTGACGCCCAGCATTTCGAACACGGCACGCATCGGACCACCGGCGATGATACCGGTACCTTCCGGCGCGGTGCGCATGACCACTTTACCGGCGCCATGACGGCCTTCGATGTCGTGGTGCAGGGTGCGGCCTTCGCGCAGCGGAACACGGATCATGTTGCGCTTTGCCTGCTCGGTGGCCTTGCGGATGGCCTCGGGCACTTCTTTCGCCTTGCCCTTGCCAAAGCCGACGCGGCCCTTCTGGTCGCCAACAACCACCAGAGCGGCGAAGCCGAAGCGCTTACCACCCTTGACGGTTTTCGAAACACGGTTGATCGCAACAAGACGATCGGCGAATTCCGGTGCTTCCTCGCGTTCGCGACGGCCGCCCCGGCGGTTTTCACGTTCTGCCATTCGGCATTCCTCTCTCTCTGGCGCGTGGCGCCGTTTTTGCCAATCCAGGTGAACCGGAACAGGGCCGGTTCCCGGATCATCGGGGTGGCCGGGCGGCCACCCACAGGTTCTTACAGTTTCAGCCCACCTTCACGCGCGGCGTCGGCCAGAGCCTTCACCTTGCCGTGGAACAGGAAGCCGCCACGATCGAAGTATGCTTCTTCGACACCGGCCTTCTTGGCGCGCTCGGCGATCGCCGCGCCCACCTTGGCAGCCGCTTCGATGTTGTTCTTGCCGACGACGCCCAGATCCTTTTCCAGGGTCGAGGCCGAAGCCAGGGTCACGCCGCGAACGTCGTCGATCAGCTGGACCGAGATGTTCTTGTTCGAGCGGTGCACCGACAGGCGCGGACGCCCGGCATTGACCTTGCGAAGCTTGTTCCGAACGCGCAGGCGGCGCTTCAGAAACAGGGTACGTTTGCTGTTTGCCATGTCTAGCGTCCTTACTTCTTCTTGCCTTCCTTGCGGAAGATGTACTCGTCTTTGTACTTGATGCCCTTGCCCTTGTAGGGTTCCGGGCGGCGCCATTCGCGGATCTGGGCCGCGACTTCGCCGACGAGCTGCTGGTCGATGCCTTCGACGACGATCTCGGTCTGCTTCGGAGCGGTGATGGTGACACCTTCCGGAGCGACATAGTCGACATCGTGGCTGTAGCCCAGGTTCAGCTTCAGGGTGTTGCCCTGCATCTGAGCCCGGTAACCCACACCGCTGATCTCAAGCTCTTTCTTGAAACCCTGGGTCACGCCGGTCACCAGGTTGGAGACCATGGTGCGGCTCATGCCCCACTGCTGGCGTGCGCGCTTCGAGGTGCCACGCGGGGTGACCGTGACCACGTTGTCTTCGACAGCGAGGGTCACGTCGTCGGTGGCGGTGAAGCTGCGGGTGCCTTTCGGACCTTTGACTTCGATGGTCTGGCCGGACACAGAGGCGGTAACGCCGCTGGGCAGCTCGACCGGTTTCTTACCAATACGAGACATATCCGGACCTCCTTAGAAGACGGTGCAGAGCACTTCGCCGCCAACATTGTTGGAGCGAGCGTTCGCGTCCGACATCACACCTTTCGGAGTGCTGACAATCGACACGCCCAGACCCTGACGGACCTGCGGAATGTCATTGACGCCCATGTACACGCGGCGGCCGGGTTTCGAGACCCGCTTGAGCTCGCGAATGACAGGGGTGCCTTCGTAGTATTTCAGGCTGATCTCAAGCGCCGGGTGACCGTTTTCACCAGTCACTTTTTCATAGCCGCGGATGTAGCCCTCGTCCGCCAGCACGTCCAGAACCCAGGCGCGCAGTTTCGACGCCGGAGTGATCACGGTGGACTTGCCGCGCATCTGCGCGTTGCGGATACGGGTGAGCATATCGCCGATAGGATCGTTCATCTCACTCTCTCCTTACCAGCTCGATTTCACCATGCCGGGGATCTGACCAGCAGAGCCCAGCTCGCGCAGCGCGATACGGCTGACCTTGAGCTTACGGTAGTAAGCGTGGGGACGGCCGGTCAGCTGACAGCGGTTGTGCAGACGGGTTGCCGAGCTGTTGCGCGGCAGTTTCGCCAGTTTCAGACGCGCCTTGAAGCGCTCTTCCATCGGGCGGCTTTCGTCATTCGCGATTTCTTTCAGCTCGGCGCGCTTCGCGGCGTATTTTGCCACCAGACGCTCGCGCTTCTTCTCGCGCTCGATCATTGCTTTTTTAGCCATGTCTAATCCTCCCGGCGCTTACGCGTTGAACGGCATGTTGAAGTGCTTCAACAGGCTCTTTGCTTCAGCGTCGGTTTTCGCTGTGGTGGCAATTACGATGTCCATGCCCCAGACCTCGTCGACCTTGTCGAAGTCGATTTCCGGGAACACGATGTGCTCTTTCAGACCCATGGCAAAGTTGCCACGGCCGTCGAAAGCGGGTTTCACACCGCGGAAGTCACGCACGCGCGGCAGCGCGATGGTGATCAGACGATCCAGGAATTCGTACATCCGGTCGCCGCGCAGGGTCACCTTGGCGCCCAGCGGCATGTCTTCACGGACGCGGAAGCCTGCGATCGACTTCTTCGCCTTGGTCGCAACGGCCTTCTGACCAGCGATCGCGGTCAGGTCCTCGACGGCCGACTTGGCTTTCTTCGAGTCCTTCACCGCCTCAGCGCCACAGCCGATGTTCAGAACGATCTTCTCCAGCTTGGGGATCATCATGTCGTTCTTGTAGCCGAACTCTTCTTTCAGAGCGGCGCGGATCTTGTCGGCGTACTGAGTCTTCAGACGCGGGGTGTAGTTTGCAGCATCAAGCATCGATCACGTCCCCCGTGGTCTTGGCGTAACGAACCTTCTTGTCACCTTCCATGCGGAAGCCGACGCGGGTTGCCTTGCCGTTCTTGTCCAGCAGCGCCAGGTTCGACAGGTCGATCGGCATCGCCTTGGGCAGACGGCCGCCCTGCGAGGTCTGCGACTGGCGGGTGTGGCGGATGGCGATGTTCACGCCGTCGACAACAGCTTTGCCGGCTTTCGGGTCGACCGAGGTGATGGTGCCCTCTTTGCCCTTGTCCTTGCCGGCCAGCACGACGACCTTGTCGCCTTTGCGGAGTTTAGCAGCCATGATTACAGCACCTCCGGAGCCAGCGAAATGATCTTCATGAAGTTCTTCGCGCGCAGCTCGCGAACAACCGGCCCGAAGATACGGGTGCCGACCGGCTCCAGGTTGTTGTTGAGGATGACGGCGGCGTTGCGATCGAAACGGATCGCGGTGCCGTCTTCGCGACGGACTTCCTTGGCGGTGCGCACGACGACGGCCTTGCGGACGTCACCTTTCTTCACGCGGCCGCGCGGGATGGCTTCCTTCACCGAGACGACGATGATGTCGCCGACGGAGGCGTATTTACGCTTGGAACCACCCAGGACCTTGATGCACTGAACTCGGCGTGCGCCGGAGTTGTCAGCGACATCCAGATTGGTCTGCATCTGGATCATGTGGTTTCTCCCGACCTGTGGGGGCTGGTCTCGTTAGTTCCCCCAGGGTTTCGACAAAGGGAAAGTTCCGGGGGCTTACGCCTCCAGAACCTCCCAGCGTTTCGTCTTCGATTTCGGCGCGCATTCGATGATGCGAACGGTGTCGCCGACCTTGAAGGCGTTCTTTTCATCGTGAGCCCGGTATTTCTTGGACTTACGGATGGTCTTCTTCAGAACCGGGTGCGTGAAGCGGCGCTCCACCAGCACGGTGACGGTCTGTTCGTTGGCGTCGCTGGTCACGGTGCCTTGCAGAATACGTTTGGGCATCTATTCAGGCTCCTCAGTTCGCAGCTTCAGCGGCTTTTTCGTTCAGCACGGTCTGGACGCGCGCCACGTCGCGGCGCACGCTTTTGATCCGGGCGGTGTTCTCGAGTTGGCCGGTCGCCTGCTGGAAGCGCAGATTGAATGCTTCCTTTTTCAGGTTGACCAGGTCCTCCCGGAGCTGGTCCGGGGTCTTGTTACGCAGTTCCTGGGCGTTCATCGCCTTTTCCTTTGCTCAAAACACCAGAAGGCCCCTTCTCGGGTCACCTTTGACCTGGTGGATGAATGATAGACATGCGAATCCCCCGGGAGGCCCGGGTGATCGCAGGATGCGTCCCTATAAGGGAGAGTCGTTTTGAGGGCAAGGGAAAGTTTGCGCGGAACTTTCGGGGCCCACAGGCCGGGGTTTCTTCTGCCCGAAACGGCGCTGCAGGACGGTGCGGTCTTGTGTTGCGATGCGTGCCCATCGCGCCCATCATGTGTTTCCAGAGTGAAACCGCGTCTTGCCGGAATTCCTGGCAGGACTTCAAGAACAGGTGGAGCAGGATGAGGGCCATAACCTATAGCGAATTCGGAACGGCGCGGGACGTTTTGCGGATCAGCGAAATGGAACCGCCGAACCCCGGGCCCGGTGAAGTGGTGGTCGATCTGGCCTTTTCCGGGGTGAACCCGTCGGACGTCAAGGCCCGGGCCGGCGCCCGGCCGGGCGTAACCAAGCCGCCTTATCCGGTCATCGTCCCCCACAGCGACGGCTCCGGCGTGATCTCGGCAGTGGGCGAGGGCGTGTCGCCCTCGCGGATCGGCCAGCGGGTCTGGGTCTGGAACGGCCAGTGGCGGCGCGCCTTCGGAACCGCCGCCGAAAAGATATCACTGCCCTCCGAGCAGGCGGTGCCCCTGCCGGAATCCGTCTCGCTGGAAACCGGCGCAGTGCTGGGAATCCCTGGGCTGACGGCTTGCCATACGGTTTTTTCGGGCGGCGACATAGCGGGTCAGACCGTTCTGGTTCATGGGGGCGCGGGGACGGTCGGCTACCTGGCCGTCCAACTGGCCAAATGGGGCGGCGCCAGGGTGATCGCCACGGCGGGTGCAGGCAGCCTGGACCGCGTACGCGCCGCCGGAGCGGACGTTGCGCTGGACTATGCAGACCCCGACTTGGCCGAACAGATTCTCTCGGCCAATGGCGGCGATCCGGTGCAGCGAATCGTCGAGGTGGAATTCGGCGTGAACGTGGAGACCGATACGGAGGTCATCGCCGAAAACGGACGCATCAACGCATATGGTTCAGCCAAGGACATGGCACCGACCCTGCCCTTCTACGCGCTGATGTTCAAAGCCGTGACGCTCGAGATGGTGCTGGTCTACCTGCTGTCGGCGTCGATACGCAAGCAGGCCATCGACCGATTGGCCGCCGCATTGCAGGACGGCGCCTTGGACTGCCCAGTCCAATCGGTGTATGATCTGGCCGATTGCGCGGCCGCCCATGAAGCCGTCGAAACCGGTGGCCGCGCCGGTGCCGTGCTCGTTCAATGCCGCGCCTAGTGGTCAGCTAAAAAATGCGAGCGGCGGTGCGATTTTTTTGCGAAAGGGGCCTTGAACCCCGGATGCAATGGCCGTAGATAGCCGCTCACCGTTGGGGTGTAGCCAAGTGGTAAGGCAACGGTTTTTGGTACCGCGTACCGTAGGTTCGAATCCTACCACCCCAGCCACTTCATCAGAACATCGATAGACGGACACCCGTTGCACCCGAGTGCCCCGGGAAATGCCCCCGTTTCTGCCCCAGTGGTTTTGGGTGTTACGGGTGTGCAGGGTGGGCCCTCAGAGGTCGGTGAAGGCCCATGCCACGTTTATAGCAGGTCGTAATCGACCCCGTTCGCCCAGAAGTCCCAGTCGTCGCGCTTGTTATCCGCCGCCGACCCCTCGACCAGATGCTCCGGCCGACAGCAGCGCTCGTTGTGGCAGCGATGGCGAACCACCGTCGTCTCGTCAATCACCGCCCGGTTACTCGCGGAGCCACCATAGGAAAGCTATGCGATTGGCGTACTGATAATAGAGTTCTGACCAGTCAGTGGCCCGGCCAACCCCAAGATCGGCCCGGACTGAGGCGAAGGCGCGATCAATCTGTTTACGAGAGCGTTGACCGGCTTGCGACGGCGGCGAAAAAAACTCGCGAACGTGTGCTTTTGCCTCGACGAGCACCGGGCCACTCGAAGTCACTCCCAAAGCATCCCACTGAGGTCCACGTTGCGGCCAGAAGTCTTTCAGTGACGCTGTGAGGTGCCCGATACCGAGGCGGTCCAAGAATGCCTCATCGCGATACTCGGCGTATTCATCTTCCGCTAGAGGTGAAACCCATTCGATAGTTGGAAGTCCTGACGGCTGAAGAAGGTCAGGATAGCATTGGATCATTTCTTGAATCCATTTCAAGCTTCCTTTGGTCCCTTTTGGCTGGATAACTCTCATATTCCTTCCGATTACGCTTGTATTTCAGTGCGTATTGTCGCTTCAGATTTCCGCGGGGAACATGAGCTTTTCATCTTGGCGTTCCGCCTCCAACTGTTGTTTTCGCTTTGCCAATGTCTCCCGGAATTCCTGCGCCTCAACGTCTTTGTGAAATTCGGCATCTGGCGCGAGAAAGCGAACAGCCGCCTCGACTTCCTCAAGGGTAGCCCGGAAAAACTCTTTCCGCATGTTGGCACCATTGACTCGCTGGCCGTCAAACTCTGCATGGAGAGCCGCCTCCAGTGCGGGGGCTTCTTCAGAATAGATCATAGCATGCGTATCGAAAAGGAAGGGCACCGATGCGTCTCCCAGTTCCCTGACGCGATCAGCAGGATCTAGCCGTCTGGTTAATCCAATCTTGACCACGTCTTCGCCAAATGACCCAACGTTCGAAATGATATAGACAAAACCAGTCTTAGTACGCTCTGCCATCGCCTGAGCCCGTTCCGTCTTTTCATGCGCCTCCGCTAGCTGTCTTTCGAGTTCAGCGATCTTGGCACCTTGATCTTCCGACTGGATTGCTCCAGCTTCCGCTCGAGCCTTTGCCAGCATGGCTTCGTATTTTTCTTCTTCGCGGCGAGCTTCTTCGGCCTCTACCTCAAGCCGTTTCTCCTCGCGCTGAAGCCGAGCCTCTTCTGCGCGCTCGTCACGTTCAGCCTTGAGTTGTTCACGATATTCATGCGTCAGCCTAAGCTCTCTCAGCTTCAAGTCCAGATAGTATTGCGTGATCTCAATATTCAGAGATGCGTTTGCCTTGTTGATCTGGGTGCACGCGTTTTCGATACGTCGGATCATCGCCTCGGCGTTGTTCCATCTGGTGTTAGCGATTGCTGCATCCGCCTCAGCGTTGAAGGCCCGAAGTGCCAACCGAACAGCCCGATTGGCCATCGTCTGGCCTTTTGCTTTAGAACCTTCGACCGTCCACGCGGTATGTACATCGACAGCTGTCTTAGCCTTCACCACGTTTTTCTGTTCGTCCCGCACCGCCTTTATGGCCTCCTTATATCGTTCGCTGTCACCGAACTCGAAATGCGGCTGGTAAACGCCAAACTCGGCAAAGGAGATTTGCTCGTCAAATATGGCCACTTGTTCGAGCAGGCGGTCGTAGATCTGTCGTTTCTCCTTGTAGGTGGCGCGAAGGCTTTCAATTTCTCTCTCGATCCGATCTCGTTCCGTTCGAGTTTTCTGAACTTCGGCCTCGATGTCCAAGATCGCAGAAAAGCGCTCCTCGAGTTGATGCTTGCTATTCTCAGCGGCTTGGATCTGCCTAGTCAGCTCAGCGTCACGTTTGTCGGTTTCAAACTCTAGAGCTTTCAGATCGCGCCTACGTTTCAACCAAAGTACTAGAAAAACAATAGCAAGGACCGGTGAGACGGTAAGAAGAACGACGATTACGTCAGCCAGCGGCGATCCAGTCATAAGCACTCCAACGCGAAACCAACTAAAAACATTCTCCGAATAAGAGCATGCCGGGCCGATCCACGCAACATCTAGCGCCAAAACCGAGGACCCTCCTGTACCTAAATAAAGATGCAACTGCAGGAGTTTGATCCATGAAGTACCTGTCTGCCCTCGGCGTCCTCGCCGGGGGTTTTCTTTTGCGCCCACCGCCCAAGGCCGTCCTGACGACGATGCTCTGGGTGATCTCGCGTTCCCACCCCGTTGTCTCGGCGCTGGTTCTGCTGGCGGTCCTCTGGTCTTGGAAGAACGGAGGCTACGATGACTGAGTTGGACCTGAAACCCGGTGACGTCGTGGTGATCCGGGCCTTCGATGACGTCCCCGAGCATCTGTTCCTCGTGGACGAGGTGTTCGAAGACTGCGTGACCGGGACCGCGCTGACCGGCCCTCTGGCTGGCGAGTACGGCGAACCGGCGCTGGACCTGATCGTCCGGGTCGTCTCCGACGCCTGAAGGTGTCCGTGCGCGACGCAAGTAGAGTTTACCTCTCAAAGCGCAGCAACGCATTACGGCCCAGCGGGTTCAAATCGGTCCGATACTCCGTCGGGTTGTTCACCAGCAAGTTTGGTGAGCGGTCTGTCTGCAGCTTGTCCAGGGCTGACGGACGGGAGTTCCTGAGCCTGATCTCTCAGCTTTCCCCGATGATCGGCAAGAGCGAAACCACGAGAGGGTTAACCTTGGACCAACTCGTCGCCTACTCGTCGCGGGGGTCGGTGACCATAACGGCCAGAACCCAGCGGCGGATCTGGTCGCAGGTCAATCACTTTCTCGACTGGGTGGTCTACGAGGGGCATCTGGAGGCCAATCCGTTTCGGACGGTTCCTTTCGATCGGAAGGTGCGCCCAGCGCCTTACGCGGTTCCGACCGACGATGAGGTGGTCCAACTGCTCCGAGCCAAGGACCGGGATCTGCATCCTGTTCTGCTGACCTGTCTGCTGTCGGGAATGCGCGCGGGGGAAGCGGTCGGGTTGCTCAGGGATGATCTGGTGTCCAAGGGCAACCTCGGGTCGTTCGTTCATGTGAGACCCAACCAGCTTCGACTGCTGAAGACGGAGGCGGCGGAGCGACTGGTTCCGGTTCACCCTGTCTTGGACGAGGTGTTTCGACGACTGCCATCGACTGGCCCACTGTTCCCTGACCTGACTGTCGCGCAGGTGACCAAGGGGTTCGCGAGACTGAGACGGCGGCTTGATCTGGCGCGACCGGGGTTAGTGTTTCACTCGACCAGGAAGTGGTTCATTACCCAGTGCGAGCGAACCGGTGTTCCAGAGCACTTCACGGCGTCTCTGGTCGGCCACAAGTCGGCGCGGTCGGAGAACGGGATCACCTATGGCATTTACTCGGCTGGCATCAGTGACGAGCAGCGCCGGTCGATCGTGGACCAGATCCGGTTACCGACATGACGTTCCCCGACATTGACGCGTTCGAGGAACGAGCCGCTATCGCTGAATACGATGGTGGTTGCACCCGTAAGGCAGCGGAAGATCTGGCTGCTCAGGCTCAGGGGTATCGTGACGCTGAAGCCTACTGGCAATGGCTGGCTGACTATGTCGTCAACCGAAGACCACCCTCATAACACTATCCCTCGGCGGCCCTTAGCGGGTTGCCGGGGGGCTACTTCCTTTTCTTTTTGGGTGGCGCGTGTTCCGTAGACTTGGCTTCGGAGCGGAATGTGACCCGCTGGCGAGCGGAAAATACCTTTCGCACACTGATGGCCATTATAGTGGACAACCGTTGTATCAAAACCGCAGCCGTCAAACAGGGGTTCGTATGTTTTCAGCATTTGATTGACACAGGTCAACGCACCAGCGACTTGTCGTATCAATACATAAATTATTCGGAATACATTGAGGATAAGGTCGGGCAGTGCTTACGAGAAAGTT
Source organism: Ruegeria marisrubri (assembly GCF_001507595.1). GTDB lineage: Bacteria > Pseudomonadota > Alphaproteobacteria > Rhodobacterales > Rhodobacteraceae > Ruegeria > Ruegeria marisrubri. Next base: position 12,193 of record NZ_LQBQ01000003.1, on the reverse strand, counting down.
CCTTCCAATTGTCGCTGGCGCATCGGTCGGGCAATTACTGGCACCCTCTGTGTGGGCTCAGGATGCAGCACAGGTTGATTTCGACGCTGGCGTCAGTCTGGCCGAAGAATACACCGACAACGTCTTCGCGACGTCAAACGACCGCCGTGATGATTTCGTAACGATCATTGCGCCTTGGGCGAGGCTGTCGCTAACAGGCGAGAAGTTCAGTCTCGGACTGGATGCTCGGGCAGAACTTGGCCGTTATGCAGACTACGGCTCAGAAGACTATGATGACTACAGCGTTGGCGCGGACTTCAGATACCAATTCGATCGCCAGTTTTTCGTCTTTGGAGGCCTGGACTTTGCGCACGAACACGAAAGCCGCAGTTCTCCAGATGCTGTGTTTGGTATCGAGCCGACAGTATATGATGAGACCAGCGGGTATTTCGGGGTCGGCGGTCGAATCGACGAAAGAAGATACCGGTTTGGCATCAATGCCCGTGATCTCGATTTTGATGACGTGGACAGCATTTCGGGGATACGCATCGACAATGACGACCGTGATCGCACTCACTTGGAGGCAGGCGGGCGCATCGGTGTTTCGAAAACCGAAAACGGCGAGGTGTTCGTTCAGGGAATCTATGAAAAGCGGGACTATGACACCGCGGTGGAACGCGATTCCGATGGCCTGAGAGCAGCCGTTGGATACACCGGTTCTATCGGTAACGCGCGCGGTGAGGTGATGCTTGGGATTCTGAGCCAGGATTACGAAGACCCGGCTTTTGATACAGTCACGGCACCCGACTTCGGCCTTGATCTAAGTTCGTCGATTGGTGACTCCACACGATTGACCGGCATTGTCGAACGTAGCTTGGAAGAAACCACCCTGACCGGCGCGTCCGGCTATTTGGCGACCTCTGCGGGGCTGCGGTTGCGGCATCGGGTTTCGCAGAACGTATCGCTCGCCGGTTACTTTTTCCTGACCCAGAATGACTATCAACAGACTGACCGCACCGACTATTTGGCGGAAACGGGACTATCCCTGCGGTACTACTTCAATCCTCGCGTTTATCTGGATACGGACTACAGCTTTCAACAAAGACAGTCGGACGCGGCCGGAGCGGAATACGATGAACATCGTATTTCCCTGCGGTTGGGGGCCGCGCTGGACAATTATTATGATGAGGGCACCGGCAATCTCGCATCCTGGGGGGCATCCAGTTTCTACATCGGCGGGCATGTCGGGAACCTGGCTACGCAAACCAAGGTGGACGGCCCGCGAGGCTCAAACGGGTTCTTGACCGCCGATTTCGGTGACAACAGCCCTGTCGCAGGATTGTTTGCAGGGTATCGGGCAAACCTGAATGATCTCGTGCTCGGCTTGGAGGCCGAGGTCGAGTTCAATGATGGGGAATGGCCCCATTCCGGTGCGCGGAATTTCTCGGTCGAGCGCGGCAATGCCTATAGCTTGAGCGCCATCTCGGGATTGAGAACCCCCGGAAATGCTTTGTTGTATGGCCGCTTCGGCGCGATTTCCAGCAACTTCACCAGTCAGTACCAATTGCATTCCGGGCCGGTTGTGACCAGGGATGAAAGCGAACTCGGCTTCTTGCTTGGTGTCGGCGCCGAAATCCCCTTGAATGGTGGGTTGTCCGGACGGATGGAATATCAGCTGCGAGCGTATGACGACTATTGGATCGGAGCGCCGCAGGGCGGGGCTGGCGACGACAACTTTGCCAATGTGGAAAAGGGCCCTCGCTATCGTGGTGGACGCGATCCGGCCTACATCGCCAAGTCACGCGGACGCTCTCTTGAGAGCCGGGTGTTGAAGTGGCCGGTATCCGAGTAGCTGACAGCGAACAGATGACGAGAAAGCGGCGTTTCGCTCGAAAGCGCTGATGGATACGGCTTCTCCAACAAGTAACGCTTATGCTTTGAGGCTGCTGCATCCCCCAGCCACCAACCCGTCAGCACCAGTCAGCAGGTCTCCAGCCACGGGGTCGATAGCGGTGGTCGACGGTCACTCTGGCGGTTGAAATGCCCGGCGCAGACCCGCCATCGCTCTACTCCGCAAAATGCCCCCGAAACCGCCCCAGTTTCTCGGGCTAGTGGAAAATGCCGATAACAATCATCGGTCGGCAAGGTTTCCTACCACCCCAGCCACTTCATCAGAACATCGATAGACGGACACCCGTGGCACCCGAGTGCCCCGGGAAATGCCCCCGTTTCTGCCCCCACCAACCAAACCTGAATCCAGAAGACATCGGATTGCCAGCAGACAAACTCGGCCATGGCCTGGTCTATCCCGTCCAGAACCTGCTGTGTCTGCACTTCGATACCGGTGCCCTTATCTCCGGTGATCTGCCCGGCCTGAAAAATGATTTCTCCGACGCGGACGGCTTCGCTCATACAGGAGCCGGGTTTCAGGTGGGTGATCGCCATACCACCTTTCTTCCGGTCCACCGTTCAGTCGTTGTCAGTGGTCGCCGCACCAGCGTCGGCGCGTGACTTTTCAGAGGGTGGCACGGTCGTGCGCATCGCAAGGCCATTGAGCGCCGTCAGTGTCGCGCGCCTGCATGTGAAATCGCCCGCCGGCCTGCTGGTTCCCTCGGGAGGCGCGGTCGCGGTCAGTTCGATAGCCGACTGGGACAAGGCACAGAACCGGTCGAAATCACCGGCCACAAGCCCCATGGCAGAAACGGTGACAAGGGACCCGGCTCCGGTACAGGTCACCGCCTGATTCGATCGCCCTGCGACCCGCGACAGGAACGGCAGCAGCAGCACCGGCCGAGCAACCGGGTCAATTGCAAGCCCGCCATCTGCGAGACTGCCTTCGGGCAACCCGCAGAAATCGCTCAACGCCGTTCCAACGGCGATAGGGCACAGCAGGCCGCCGGTGGTCGATCCCCACGCGCCATGGCGAACGACAGGCGAGGCCTCTTGCCAGGGCGTTCCATCCATGTGCTGCAGATGAGCCAGCAAGGCACTCGTCCCATCCAATCCGCGGGCATGCAGCCAGCCTGTGGCCCAGCCGGCCTCTTCGGCCAGCCCCCAGGGCATTCCCGCGCCCCGCGCGGCCTTCATCGACAGGCTTTCGATTTCGTTGCGGGACAAGTGGTCGCTTTCCGGCCCGTCCTCGAAAACGGGCCCCGAATGTGTCGGGTCGTTGGGTTCATAGGTCATGCCGAACTGCTCCCCTGCATGTCCAACGGATAGGGCGCGCCCTGGAACAGGCTGATCCGCACCCATTTGTCGGATCTCGGGTCGAAATGGGTGGCGCCGAAGAAGGCCAGCTTGCAACGCATCAGGTCGATGGGCAACATGTCCTCTGCGATCAGGTTGTCGCGAACCTCGGCATAGGGATATTGCGCGACGATCTGCGCGCGCCGCACCATGAAGCGATGCTCGGGGTGGCGCAGCAGAAAGGCGGCGACGGTTTCGGGATCCGGCCAGCCCGACAGGGCGTCATCCAAGTTCTTGGCAAGCAGCCCCGCGCAGAGCGGCTGTTCGCGTTCAACGCCTGCATCGGTGGCACGGTCGCCAAGGCGCGGCTCCAGCTTTTCCTCGGACACATACCAGAACCGCGCGGCATTCTCGGGGCGCGAGAAATCGGTCGCAAGCGCCCAGTCATAATGCTTGTGCAGAATTGACCTAAGCTGCCCCACCGACATCGCGCCATCGATCGCAAAGGCGGACTCTTCGTCCGCGGCCATGCAGGACGCCAGATCGTCGATCAGCTCGCCATGCGGCTCCAACAGCAGCGCGAACAGCATCTCCTGCCCCTCAAGCGTGAGGGCGTCCTCCCCCCACCGCCAGAGTCCGTCCCAAGGCCGTGCCTCATCTCCGGGAAAGGTTGTCAGGCGGTCCCCGATCCGTTCCAGATCCGCCCTCAGATCAGCCAGTTTCCGAACCTGGATCGGGTGCTCGGACCGCCAAAGCGCCGCATTCTCGCAGGCGGCCTCATAGGCCCGGTGCAGGGCTTCGACCTGTTCGGGAGAGGCCGCGCCCAACGCGCGGACGCGCGCCAGCGCCTCTTCCCGTGCCGCCATCCAGTTGTTCAGCAGCACCGGGTGGCGCACAAGGAAGGGTGCCATGCCAAGGCCGGTGGAGTTGCCGACGCCGAGGCGGCCTTTGATCTGCGGCGACAGGCGCACGGCCGAGGCGCCCCCCTTGGCCGCAGCCAGATGTTCCACGATATCGACCGTGAATTGCCGGGTCAGCCAGACCGACAGCATCTCGGCCTGGAACGGCGCGGCGAGTTCCGGCCGGTCGGCGATCTGCCGGCGGTCGGCAGCGCCGAACTTGCCCGAGCCGTAAACCGCCGTGGTCCGCATCAGGTATCCGACCTTCTCGATCTCTTCCGGGTCGGGCTGGCGCCCCTGGGCCAGCCGGTCAACCACATGCGCCCACAACCGGACCGAGCGGTTCGCGCGGCTGAGAGACAGCTCGCGTTCACTTATGCGCCCGGCCTCCTGCAGCGGGACGTTTTGGGCCAGCCGGTCCAGGTCCTCAGCCGTCGGGCTGCCGTCGAACAGCGTGAAGGTCGCGTCCCAGGCCGTGGCGATCACCCGGTCCGAGCGCATCTCGTCCGGCAGGTCATGGGCAAAGGCCACCAGACTGTAGGTCCGAACCGGGCCGATGGCGCGGTAGACCGCCCGGCCAACGCCTTTCGCGTCGATCTCCCAGACCGGCCGGTCGAAACGCCAGCCTTCCTCCTTCATCCGGCGCAGCATCACGCGCAGGAAGGACAGGCGCGTCGGGTGGGCCGAACCCATCCGGGCCAGCCGCATCACGCATTCCGGCGAGCGGCGCTCTGGTTTGGCGGTCTTGTCGAATTGGGCCTCGTGTTTTCTCATAGGTCGATCACCTTCGGTTGATCCGGCTTCCGGCAGACCGGCGCCGCGGCGCCGTCACCCTTCAACGCGCCGAACCTGCCTGAACCGGTCGGGGTCAGTATCAACGCCATTGCGCGCATCTCCAAGGCCCGGAACATCTCGTGCCCGACGCGTGCCCTAGTGCGGGTTCGCCATGATCCTGCTTGCACCGAGATCGCCATTCCAATCGCCCTATTGCCATCTGGTGGAAAGACCGGGGGGCGTCTCTTCTGCCTGCCCTCCAAAACTCGTTCCGAAAAACCGCAGCCAGTTGCCTCCCATGACGGCGGCGATGTCCGCGTCACCCATCCCGGTCGCCCGCAATCCGCCCTGGATGTTGCCAAAGTCGCGGTTGTCCGCGAACCAGTCCGGCATCGGCGGAAAGCCCGGCGCGGCGGCGCTGCCTTCGCCATAGTCGATGGCCTTGGTCCAGCGGCCCACGCGCATCCACTCGACCACGCTGTCAGGCTGATCCTGGCAGAGGTCGGTGCCGATGCCCACATGGTCGATGCCCATCAGATCGGCCGTGCGCGCGATCATGTCGCAGAAATCCTGCAAGCCGCAGGCGCTGCCGCCCTTCAGGTGGTGGGGGTAGACCGAAAAGCCCAGCATCCCGCCGCTTTCCCCGAGCGCGCGCAGCACGGTCTCGGACTTGTTCCGCAGCGCCGGGTGCCAGCTGTGGGGGTTGGCATGGGTGATGGCGATCGGGCGCGTCGAATGTTCGATCGCCTCAAGCGTCGAGCGTTCGCCCGAATGGCTCATGTCCACGACCAGCCCCACCCGGTTCATCTCGGCCACCACCTCGCGCCCCATGCGGGTCAGGCCGGTGTCGTCTTCCTCGTAACAGCCCGAGGCCAGCAGCGACTGGTTGTTGTAGGTCAGTTGCATGAACCGCAGGCCCAGCGTGTGCATCACCTCGACCAGCCCGATGTCATCCTCGATGCAGGACGGGTTCTGCGACCCGAAAAAGATCGCGGTCCGGCCGGATTCACGGGCGCGGGTCACGTCGGACGCGGTGCGCCCCTGAAAGATCAGGTCCGGGAACTGCTCGAACCAGCGGTTCCATTTCTCGATGTTCAGAACCGTCTCGCGGAAGTTCTCGTGATAGGTGATGGTGACGTGGACGGCATCGACTCCGCCCTCGCGCATCTGGCGGAGGATCTTTTCCGACCAGTTGGCGTATTGCAGGCCGTCGATCAGCGGTTTCATTCCGGCGCTCCGGCCGCGACATAGGCGGTCTTGACGGTGGTGTAGAACTCGGCGGCATAACGGCCCTGCTCGCGCGGGCCATAGGACGAGGCGCCGCGCCCGCCGAAGGGGACGTGATAATCGGTGCCTGCGGTGGGCAGGTTCACCATGACGCAGCCGGCGCGCATGTTGGCGCGGAAGTGATTGGCCCGGGCCAGCGAGCGGGTCATGATGCCCGCGGTCAGGCCGAATTCGCTGTCATTGGCGATCGAGAGCGCCTCGTCATAGCTGCCGGCCTTGATCACGCAGGTGATCGGGGCGAACATCTCTTCGCGGTTGATGCGCATGTCATTGCGCGTGCTGGCAAAGACGGTCGGCGCCATGAAGTAGCCCTCGGTCGGGCGGGTCAGCCGCTCTCCACCGCAGACCAGTTCCGCGCCCTCGGATTTGCCGAGCGCCACATAGTCCAGGTTCTGCTGCAACTGACCCTCTGAGACGGCCGGGCCGATCTGGGTTCCCTCTTCCAGCGCGTGCCCGACCTTGAGCGCCTGCGCCGCTGCGGCCAGTTTTTCGACGAAGGCGTCGTGAATGGCGTCATGCACGATCAGGCGCGATGCGGCGGTGCATTTCTGCCCGGTCCCGCCAAAGGCCGCGTTGGCCACATGCGCAACCGCCAGATCCAGATCGGCGTCATCCATCACGATCATCGGGTTCTTCGAGCCCATCTCCATCTGGATCTTGGTCATGTTGGCAATCGCGCTGGCGGCAATACCGCGCCCGACCGGAACCGAGCCGGTAAAGCTGATCGCGTCCACGTCGCGGCTTTCGACCAGACGCTGCCCCACGTCGCGGCCCGAGCCAGTGACCAGGTTGAACAGCCCGGCGGGAATGTCCTGCTTGACGATGATCTCGGTCAGCGCGACGGCACTGGCCGGGGTCAGGTTGGCGGGCTTCCACACCACAGCGTTGCCAAAGGCCAGCGCCGGGGCGATCTTCCACGCGGGGGTGGCCACCGGAAAGTTCCACGGGCTGATGATCGCCACGACGCCCACCGGCTCACGCCGCACGTCGATCTCGATCCCCGGCCGCACGCTTTCGGCCAGATCCCCCTGGTTGCGCAGCACCTCGGCGGCGAAATAGGTGAAGAATTGGCCGGCGCGATAGACCTCGCCCTTGCCTTCGGCCAGCGGCTTGCCTTCCTCGCGCGACACCATCCGGCCAATCTCTTCGGCCCGCGCCATCAGCTCGGAGCCGATGGCCATCAGGACATCGTGCCGCTTCTGCACACCCGCGCGCCACCACGCCGGCTGCGCCTGACGGGCGGCCGCGATGGCCTCGTCAAGCTGGGCGCTGCTGGCCTGGGCGTATTCGCCGATCAGATCGGTGATGTCCGAGGGATTGCGGTTCTCGATGACCGACGCCCCCTGCTGCCAACGTCCTGCGATATGCAATCCTGTCGCCTGTGCCATGATGGTCTCCTTGATTTCGCGAAGGCTAGACCTGCGACCGCCCTTCAGGCAATCTTGAACTTCTGAACATCATTTCAGGAATTTTGAAATGGCTATCAAACTGGAAATGCTGCGCGTCTTTCGCGTCGTGGCGGAACAAGGCGCCCTGTCACAGGCGGCAGCGATCCTCGGCCGCACCCCGTCGGCCGTGTCGATGATGCTTGCCCAGCTCGAGGACAACATTGGCGCCCCGCTTTTCGAAGGCGAACGGAAGAACCAACTGACCAAGCTCGGCGAACTCGTCCTGGCCGAGGCGACGCGGGCAACGGACGTCTTCGAAAGCAGCAGAGAGGCAATCATCCGGCTGACCAGTTCCATCGCCGGCACGGTGCGCATAGCCGCGGTTCCCTCGGTCACGGTCACGTTCCTGCCGCGCGCGATCGCCGCGTTCCGCAAGACCCGCCCCGGGGTGCGCCTGGAAATCAGCGACCTCGACAGCGCCTCGGTGCGCCGCCGCGTGCGCATGGATGAGGCGGATATCGGCATCGTCACCGGGTCCGCCAGTGAAGATGAAGTCGAAGGCGTCGTGATCATGCAGGACAGGCTTGGCATTGCCTTTCACGAAGACGGCGAAATCGCGAGGGCACTGTCCAAGGGCGCGGAACAGAGCTGGTCGCTTCTGCGCCAGGAACCTTTGATCGCCAACCCGCTCTGCGACCTGGTACCCTCGCCGGTCGTGCTCGAGTTGCTGCATTCCTGCAATTTGCAGGCGCGCAACACGACCGCGCTGATCTCCTTCGTGCGCGAAGGGCTGGGTGCCACTGTGCTGCCTGACAGTGCATTGACGCACAGGCCAGATGGTATCGGCTTCGTTGCACCCGAGGACATTCGGGCGGATCGAGAGTTGCGGATGATCTCGAACCCCGCACGCCGTCTCAACCCGGCGGCCGAGGAGTTCTGGAATTCGCTGGCAGAAGGGTTCGGCAACCAACGATTGCAGCCCTGAATAGTGCCGGAGACCCCTTCACCGGCGGGGCTTCCGCGGCGCGTCTTGCAATTCCAGTCGACAGGGGCCAGCAAGAAAAGACCGTCCATTCCGGACGGTCTCTTGCAGTCAATGGGGGGTCGAACTGTCCGGGCGCTCTTGCCAAATGGCAAGCGAGCATCCGCATAAAGCGCGGATGCATTGACGCCAGGCCGACTTCAGGAAACGCTCCGCCCCGGTTCTCCGCAGCAGAATGCAACACCAAGCCACGAGAGGCTCGTTTCTTCCATATCGGCCGGTCCAACCAACATATCCGGTTCCGGAAAACCCGGATCGGTTCGCTGGTTGACAGGCCGGAAAATCACGCCGAACCGTCCAAACCAGCGAAAGCCACCCCAGTCAGCAGCCGTCAGGCGCTGCTCCCTGAACCGCGTCGTCAGCACTGCAGAAATTGTCTTGGGTATTTGTGGAAAGGTTCGTAACAACAAAACCGCCCACTCCGATCGCGACCAGCAATGCGATCGCGTATTCTACCAGGGTTGCCCCCCGCTCGTCGCGTTTCAGCTTTCCAATCAATATGCCAACATAATGCAACATTCGTAACTCCTGCCACTGTTTCTCACCACAAAAAGCCCCGCCCTTCATCCGAGGCCAAACCTATTCTTCTTACAGTCATACCACACCAAATGTTTCCAGACATCCCCCCAAACACACAAGATTTCAATCTTGGGTTGTTTTTCACAATAGCCGGTTCTGCAGTGAAGGAGACGAAAGCGGTAACCTCGCCTTGCCGAGTAACTGCTGGGTAGAGCAAAATCCACTGTCAAGTTCAACCTTATCTCAAAAAATGGGCTCTTGAGATATTTGTGTTGGATGACGATGTAGTTTGAAGCACTCCCTTAAGTACAGATCCATATCGGTCGTTCATGTTACCGGTGGTGCGAAGATCCGCCATGGCAGCGGTCGGACAATTGTTCAAGAAGGCTAGACCGATTCACCGAATACCTATTGCAGTTCTGTACTTTGCTCTCTTCCGTAGCACCGTTGGAGCACCGGCTGCTGCGGCCTCAAACGCAGGAAGCGCCCCTTGGGGCGCTAAGCATTTGATATCTGATTGGAAAGATTGGTTGCGGGGAGAGGATTTGAACCTCTGACCTTCAGGTTATGAGATAGCTTGCGGGAATCTGCACCATCTACTCCGGCAAACGCCAACTTACCCTATCTTATTGTAATCGTTGTTTTATTATTGACGATCCGCACACCCAGTTCCTACCTGTTACGCCATGAACCGCTTCCAGTTGCTTCCACAATGCTTCCACGGGGCGGAAACAGGGAGAGAGATGAGGGATGCCGAAACTGACCAAACGCGCCGTAGACGCCTTGCCGCTTGAGGCGAAAGATTACTTTGTCTGGGACAGCCAGATTGCCGGGTTCGGGGTGCGCGTGATGCCGTCCGGAGCCAAGACCTATCAGGCGCAGTACCGCAAAGGCGGAAGAACCCGGCGGGTCTCAATCGGTCGGCATGGCAAGATCACCGTCGACGAAGCCCGCAAGCTGGCAAAAGAAGTCATGGGGCAAGTCGCCAAGGGCGAGAACCCCGCCGAAGAGATTGCCCAGCATCGCCGTGCGCCGACGGTCGCGGCCTTGTGTGAGCGGTTCTTTGACAGCCACGTCAAGGAACGCTGCAAGCCCTCCACCCAAAGGGAATACCGCAGGGCAATAGACCTGTTCATTGCCCCTGCCTTGGGGAGCTTCAAAGTGGTGGACGTGGAGCGGAAAGACATTGCCGAGTTGCATCACAAGTTCAGAGACAAGCCTTATCAGGCAAACCGGACTTTGGGTGTGCTGTCCAAGATGTTCAATCTGGCGGAAATCTGGGGCTTGCGGCCTGACGGGTCGAACCCCTGCCGCCACGTGCCGAAATACCGGGAAGCGAAGCGCGAACGATACCTGAACCAAGACGAGTTGCAACGTCTTGGGCAGGTATTGGCGGAAGCGGAACAGGACGGGTCGGAAACGCCCTTCGTCGTCGCCGCGTTCCGACTGCTGATCCTGACCGGCTGTCGGCTTGGGGAAATCCAGACCTTGCAATGGTCGTTCATCACTGACGCGGGAATGGAGCTACCAGATACCAAGACAGGCGCGCGGCGCATTCCCCTGCCCCAAGCCGCCAGAGCGGTTCTGAGCGCCCTCCCACGGCTGCCTGACAACCCGTACGTCATTGCCGGGGCTGTTCCCGGCCACTATGCCACCGACCTGCAAAAACCGTGGCGGCGCATACGTGCACGTGCCGGGTTGCCAAATGTGCGAATTCACGACCTGCGTCATACCTATGCGTCGAATGCGGTATCGTCGGGCATGCCGATTCAGATGGTCGGGCGGTTGTTGGGTCACAGCCAGATTCAGACCACCATGCGGTACGCGCATCTGGCCGATGATCCGGTGCGGCGGGCGGCGGAAGATAACGCGGCACGGCTAAACGCAATCGTTGGGGCGCAGGAAACCAGTCCCGGGCTGCGCCTAGTCAAGTAATTAGTTAGGCGCGACTCCCCCCGTAAACGTATACGTAAGCCTACGCTACATAGGGGCGCGCGTCGACTCTACGTTACATAGGGTGGAGAGTGGCCCGTACACGTAGGCGCAGGCGGGAACACGCACCCTATTAACTAAACGCGCCGTATGGCGTACGGATTGCTAACTAATTAATTAGAGGCGATGCAGTGGCCCAGGAAACAACAGACCAGTTGAATCGTTTGTGGCACAAGGGTGTGCCGATGACGCAGGCTTGGGTGACATACGCCAAGCCGGATCTGAAAGAACGCTGGGCAGAGCTTCAGCAGCGTTCGGCGAGCGATGCGTTCGAAAAAGGCGCTGCAATGGCATCTGCATCTGAAGGCGATGCAGTTGCAAAAATCCAAATGGCGCTCGAAGGGCCGCAGAAAATCCTCAGGGCTCGCACCGAGCTTCGGGAAACCCTGCAAAAGAACATTTTGAAGTATATCGCGGGCGGCCACCTTCATGGCTTTGGCTACGAATTGCCGAGAAAGGTTTCCAGTGCCCCTGTCGCAATCCCGAAAGCTGCATGGGCCGGTCGCTGCGATTGGACCGGAGGTGCTCTGAGCTACAGGGGATTGGAATTTGTCGACATCCGCCTCACGACCAACCGCATCCGCAATGAAATCCTCGAACGCGGCAACGTGGATACCACACCGACCCGAGCGCCCGGCAGGCCTTCGGTCAAGCGTGACATCGAAGCGGCCTTTCACGGGCTCCACGAAGCCGGTGAAATTGATCCGGAAGCGTCGCAGATGTCACATTACCCGAAGGTCAAAAGGTGGCTTGAATTGCACCGACCGGACCTCGAAGTGCCACCCGCATACATATCGGACAAAACAATCCAAAAGTACTTTGCGCCTCTTTTCAATGAGTTGAAGGAATCCTCCAAACTATAAATTGTTTGGGGATTTAAAGATATTTTTCGAGATTGGGGATTGGTCCAAATCAAGAGCATCTGAGATTCGAAAGGGAGAAAACAGATGCTCACCAAGGAACCTGCAAACGACAACAACCGCCCGGCCACGGACTATCTGGACGGCTTTATTGACGAAAGCAAAGCTGCCGATTTCCTATGCCAGAGCGTGCGCACCATCCAGAAATGGCGCGTGACCGGGTTCGGCCCGAAATTCTACAAGTCGGGCCGCTCGGTGCGCTATCGC
>NZ_LQBQ01000002.1 GCF_001507595.1 Ruegeria marisrubri | reverse complement strand
GCGATAGCGCACCGAGCGGCCCGACTTGTAGAATTTCGGGCCGAACCCGGTCACGCGCCATTTCTGGATGGTGCGCACGCTCTGGCATAGGAAATCGGCGGCTTTGCTTTCGTCAATGAAGCCGTCCAGATAATCCGTTGCCGGGCGGTTGTTGTCGTTTGCAGGTTCCCTGCTGAGCATCTGTTTTCTCCGTGTTGAATTGCAGATGCTCTCGGTTTGGACCAGATTCGAACCACGAAAAATGGCAACAAAATCCGAAATGTTTTATTGTTTATTGGTTTCTTTTAACGCCTTGAAAAGAGGTGAAATAGTTTTTCTGATAGTCTCAGAATTTATGCTGGCAGGCGGCACCGGAAGGTTTGGGCAGTTCAATTCCAGCCACCTTCTGATCTCCGAATAATGTGACTTCAGTGAAGCCTTGGGATCAATTTTTCCGGCCTCATGGAGCGCAAAAAACGCCTTCTTGATTTCTGGCGCCACCGATGGCCGTCCTTGTGGTCGCGTTGGGCGGGTGTCCACGTGGCCGCGTTCAAGGATTTCATTGCGGATGCGGTTGGTCGTGAGACGGATGTCGACAAATTCCAACCCCCTGTAGCTCAGTTTTCCTCTGGTCCAGTCGCAGCGACCGGCCCAGGCGGCTTTAGGGATCGCGACCGGGGCACTGGATACCTTTCTCGGCAATTCGTAGCCAAAGCTATGAAGGTGGCCGCCCGCGATATACTTCAAAATGTTCTTTTGCAGGGTTTCCCGAAGCTCGGTGCGAGCTCTGAGGATTTTCTGCGGCCCTTCGAGCGCCATCTGGATTTTTGCAATTGCATCGCCTTCCGATGCAGATGCCATTTCAGCGCCTTTTTCGAACGCATCGCTCGCCGAACGCTGCTGAAGCTCCGCCCAGCGTTCTTTCAGATCCGGCTTGGCGTATGTCACCCAAGCCTGCGCCATCGGCACACCCTTGTGCCACAAACGATTCAACTGGTCTGTTGTTTCCCGAGCCACTGCATCGCCTCTAATTAATTAGTTAGCAATCCGTACGTCATACGGGACGTTTAGTTAATAGGGCGCGTCGTCTCGCCTACTTATACGTATCGCATGGCGGAGCACCCTCCTAAGCTCGGAGCAGTCATCAAACATTGACGGTTGAGCGGACAAAACTGCCGCTCCCAATGCTGACTGATTGGTCCGCTCACTGCGCATTGCCGCCGTCAATCCTGTTCGGACCAACGACTACTCCAAAGGTAGAGCGGACCTTCCGTCTTCGAGCGCCCTACTCAGTGCCGGTGTACCAAATCGGCGAGGTATAGGCGCGGTCCTGCACGGTCGGCGGAACGCTGTCGGGGAGCGGAACCCCATAGAAGGCCGCGTCATACGTTGTCCAGCGGGGCGTCGGGATCTCGATCACGCGGACGTAGTAGAACGCATCCTCCGCCGCATCGAACTCGGGGTCCTGCCAGTATCCGGAAAGCGCCGGTGCTCCAATCGAGTTGGCATAGGTGGCAGAAGGGATATCCACGGTTGAGCCGACCGCCTCGCGCGCCCTCCCATCCTCGTCGATCTTCCGGTCGCCGGAGACCGCCACGTCGTATACCCGCTCATGGCTTTCTCCGTCCGCGTCCAGCCACCCCTTGATGATCTGAATTCGGTCCAGGTTGGCTCCGTCCGGGTCGCGCAGTGCGCGGATCAGGAACCGGGGCGCGCCTCCATCCGGACTTGCCTTCAACGTGCCACCCATCGGTACGCCGCCCGTATAGCCGTTGGCGACGAAATCGGCAGCATGCAGGTCGTCTTTCTCGAAACCCCAACCGCCAAAGACACGCACACGAATGCGGCTGCCCGTGGTCGCATAGGCTTCCTTGCGCGTGATGGCACCGAAAACCTCGTCCCGCGTGTTCTCCCGCGCCCAGACGGCCGTGAGGCCGGCCGCGCTTTCCTGTGCCGTCACGATCCGCAGGGCCGGGTCCTCTGCCGGGATCACATCCATGTTGTGCCGGTTGGCCGAAGGCTCGGTGTGCTGGTACTTTCCGAAGTAATTGTCCTCGCGCGTGGTCGGGATCGCGGTGTGTGTGTCCGTCGTGCCGTAGAAACCGAACTTGAACGGGTTCACGCCGATCTCACGTTCGATTTCCAGTCCGACCTTCAACGCGGATCGGGCGTACTCGTAGCGCAGCATCTCCGGTGTCTTGGCCGCCGTTCCCGACAGATTGGCTACATCCCAGGTTTCGAAATCCGCGAACTCATCATCGGGTGAGAGCATCGGGTGGGTTTCCTCATCCCCCTTGATCTGGGTCATCTCGTGCATGGGCTCCCAGCGGATGCGCTTGGCGGCATAGTCCGCATCCATCGGTGAGCCGTCGAATTTGGTCGGTGCGAACATCAGCCCGTTCGACATGTTGGCATTGTGCGGCACCGCGATGACCTGACCGCCGGTCTTTTCCTCGTAGCCCGCAAGGTAATTCCACAGCAGTTCGGGGTCCGCGCCCTCAAAAAAGGTAAAGGGACGCGTCTGAGACGTCTTGTCCGCGTCATCGCCAAAAATCACGACGCGATGCAGGTTGTCCCCTTGGGGCGTGAACGTCCACTCGAACCCGGTCAGCGCAGTGAAGCTGCCCGGATCGTTGTATTGCTCCACCGTCTCGACGATATCGAGCCAGATGTCTCCGTCGAGGTCGAGCCCCGCGGTCGGGTCGCGGCCCTGAACGGTTCCGATGTCGATGATGTCGGCAAAGGCGGCCATCCGGCCCTCCTGGCCCGAATTGAACAGCGCGTGGGTCTTGCGCCCCCACTCGTCCTGCAACAGGCGCGGATCGGACGTTCGCATCGCCGTCGCGAGCCCCAACATTTCTGCGTGTTCTGTTATCGCCAGAAAGTCGAGTGGTCGGATCAGCTGCACCGGCTGTCCGGTGTTCGAGATGATCTTCTCGCCCCGGGCAATGCGGAAGGCGTCATGAATGTTGAGCGACGTTCCGATAAGCCCCGCGTCAAAGGAAATCTCGGTATGGAAATGAAGGTCGCCGAACAGTACCTGATCGGGGTAGGACCGACCGACGAACGGCGAATAGACATCTCCGCCAGCGACAGTTTCAGGCTTCACCACCCCCTCAAAGGCGATTGCCTGTGTGCCAACAATCAGTGCCACGAATGCGGCAAACGCGATGTTTGGTGTTCCGTGTCCTATCTTCGTCATCGCGTCCTCCCAATTCCCGATCCGTCCAAACGTAACTGAAAAAGGGCCAAAATCAAACGACCGCAATGACTCGGGCACCGGACACATGACCAAATCCATCGGATGCCTGCTCAGTCGGCATTCTACCAATTCGTCGAGCCCGCAGCATCCAGGAGACGGGGCTCGGAGCGGACACTCGCGATTTTGGCTTCCCCCTTCCCGGGGTATTCCCGGCCCCGCGAATACCCCGGGAAGGGGCGGCCCGGGATGCTACGTAACGTACCGTATACGTAAGCCCCTACATAACGTGGGCCTACGTATACGTTTATGGGGGGGAGCCGCGCCTAACTAATTACTTAACTAAACGCAGCCCGTGACCGGGCACCTGCGCGCCAACGAACGTGTTGAGCCGTGCCGCGTTTTCTTCCGCCGCCCGCCGTACCGGATCATCGGCCAGATGCGCATACCGCATGGTGGTCTGAATCTGGCTGTGACCCAACAAGCGCCCGACCATCTGGATCGGCATGCCGGAAGATACGGCATTCGACGCATAGGTGTGACGCAAGTCGTGAATTCGCACATTCGGCAACCCGGCCCGTTTACGTATACGCCGCCACGGTTTCTGTAGGTCGGTGGCGTAGTGGCCGGGAACAGCCCCGGCAATGACGTAAGGGTTGTCAGGAAGCCGTGGGAGGGCGCTCAGAACCGCTCTGGCGGCTTGGGGTAGGGGAATGCGCCGCGCGCCCGTCTTGGTGTCGGGAAGCTCCATTCCTGCGTCGGTGATGAACGACCATTGCAAGGTCTGGATTTCCCCAAGCCGACAGCCGGTCAGGATCAGCAACCGGAATGCGGCCACGACAAAGGGCGTCTCCGACCCGTCCTGTTCCGCTTCCGCCAACACCTGCCCAAGACGTTGAAGCTCGTCTTGGTGAAGGTATCGTTCCCGTTTCTCTTCCCGGTATTTCGGCACGTGGCGGCACGGGTTCGACCCGTCCGGCCGCAAGCCCCAGATTTCCGCCAGATTGAACATCTTGGACAGCACACCCAAAGTCCGGTTTGCCTGATAGGGTTTGTCTCTGAACTTGTGATGCAACTCGGTGATGTCCTTCCGCTCCACGTCCACCACTTTGAAACTTCCCAAGGCAGGGGCAATGAACAGGTCGATTGCCCTGCGGTATTCCCTTTGGGTGGAGGGCTTGCAGCGTTCCTTGACGTGGGCGTCAAAAAACCGCTCACACAAGGCCGCGACCGTGGGCGCGCGGCGATGCTGGGCAATCTCTTCGGCGGGGTTCTCGCCCTTCGCCACTTGTCCCATGACTTCTTTTGCCAGCTTGCGCGCCTCGTCGACGGTGATCTTGCCATGCCGACCAATGGAAACCCGCCGGGTTCGTCCGCCCTTGCGATACTGCGCCTGATAGGTCTTGGCCCCGGAGGGCATGACGCGCACCCCGAACCCGGCAATCTGGCTGTCCCAGACAAAGTAATCTTTAGCCTCAAGCGGCAACGCTTCGACTGCGCGTTTGGTCAGTTTCGGCATCCCTCATCCCTTTCCCTATATCCGCCCCGTGGAAGCATTGTGGAAGCAACTGGAAGCGGTTCATGGCGTAACAGGTAGGAACTGGGTGTGCGGGTCGTCAATAATAAAACAACGATTCCAATAAGATAGGGTAAAGCAGCGTCGGTGGGCGTAGTTGATGCAGGTTACCGCAAGCTATCTCATAACCTGAAGGTCAGAGGTTCAAATCCTCTCCCCGCAACCAATACTACCGAACATAGCCAATTGCTTACGCGCCGCCTCCGGGCGGCGTTTCTATTCGTGCGCCGATCGTGGAACCGTCGTCATCCTAGACAACCTCGCCACCCACAAAAATGCCTCCGCGGCCAAAGCCATGCAAAAGGCCGGCTGCTGGATCCTGTTCCTGCCCCCGTATAGCCCCGACCTGAACCCCACCTCTCGTGACATTGCTACGCAATGCATTGCCGGTCAGTGATCGAGATGGCATTCTCCAAGCTCAAAGCCCACCTCCGCCGCATCGGAGCGAGAACCTTCACGGACTTGTTCAATGCACTCAGCGAAATCTGCGACCTCTTTTCTCCGGACGAATGCTGGAACTACTTCAAGGCTGCAGGATGTGCCTCAGGTTAAACGTCGGATGCTTTAGGGTGAGGGCGCTGCCGCCAGCATCCTTTCCCGAACCATGTCGTCTTCGTTCACGTGCAGGCGCACGGGTAGGGTGATCACCTTGCTGCGGAAGGCCGGCGGCAGCCGCACCGCGTCCTTTTCCGTCGTCACCATCTGCGCACCGAGCAATCGCGCCTCGTTCTCCAGCCTTGCCATAAGCGCAGGGGTGAGTGGCTGGTGGTCCTCCAGCGCCTCGGCCCGGAGAAGGTTCACGCCCTGTCGGCGCAGCGTCCGAAAGAATTTCTCGGGGTGGCCGATGCCGGCAAAGGCCAGAACCGGCGTGCTGCCCCAGTCCATGCCGGTCTGCAACGGTTGAAGCTCGCCGGTGGCGTGCGGAACGCCCAGCCGTGCGCCCCATTGCTTCGAAAACTGCTCCTGCGCGTCCGGGGGCCCCAGCGACAGCACGAGGTCTGCTCGGCGCAGTCCGACATCGACCGGTTCCCGCAAGGGGCCGGCGGGCAGGCACAGACCGTTTCCGAACCCAAGCCCCGCGTCCACGACGATCAGCGAGAAATCCTTGGCCACCGAAGGGTTCTGAAAACCGTCATCCAGAACGATGACGGTCGCGCCGGCCTCGACTGCCGCCCGCGCACCCGCCGCCCGGTCCTTGGCGACCCAGACCTCGGCGAATGCCGCCAGCAAGAGCGGCTCGTCTCCGACCTGTGCTGCCGTGTGCCTGCGCGGATCGACCATCACCGGGCCTTCCAGCGAACCGCCATGCCCCCGGGTCACGACATGGGGGGTGTGCCAGGCGTCGCGCAACTGCTCGACCACCCAGATCGCCGTCGGTGTCTTGCCAGTGCCCCCGGCGTTGAGGTTGCCGACACAGATGACCGGCACCCCGGGCCGGATCCCTTCGGCAGAGGCAAGCCGCCGGGCCGTCGCGCGCGCGTAGAGCTGCCCGAGCGGTTTCAGCAGCCGCGCTTTCCAGTGCAACCGGTCCGGGGGCGTGTTCCAGAAGTCAGGCGCCCGCATGTTCCCCCCTCCGCCGATCCAGATGTTCCTGAACCATGTCGATCAACTCGTCCGTCAGTTGTGCGCCTTCTGTCACAAGGTTCCACCCCGCCAGCGCCATGTCCGCGGCCCGGTCAGGCGCTAGCAGTTCGACCACGCGATGCCCCAGCTCTTCTTCACTCTGAACCTGACAGGCTGCGCCGATTTCGTCGAGCCGCGCATAGAGATCCCTGTGCCGGTCGACATTGGGGCCATGGATCACGGCAGAGCCAAGCGATGTGGCGATCAGAGGATTGTGCCCCTGCGCCGTGGTTTCCAGAGAACTGCCCATGAACGTGACCGGAGAGACCCGATACCAAAGCCCCAGATCCTCGGGATAGGCCGACAGGATGACCTGCGTCGCATCCTCGATCGGGTCGCCGGCATCCCAGTCGGCACAGCGCAGGTCCATGTCCTCCAGCCGCTTGCGCAAGGGCGCGGCTTCTGTCGGATCGGCGACATGAAGGATCAGGACAAGCCTGTGCAACAGGCGCAGGGCCTGTCGGTGGGCGCTCACGACCGAGATGAACTCCTTGGCCTGAACCCAGGCGGCCAGCCAGACGGGGCGCCCGGCGAGGGCGTGATTGGTCTCGATCAACTCGTCCTCGGGCCAAGGCCGCGGGTTCGGGCTGACCTGTAGAGGCGCGGCGATCGAGACCTTGGCGAAGGGAATGCCAAGACGGCGGATCTGGCGGGCCTTGGCCTCGCTGGTGGTCAGGATCGACTGAAAACAGTCCAGCGTATATCGGGAGATGTCGGGCAACCAGCTGCGCAAGCGCGAGACGCGGACATCGACGTCAGCTTCGAGCAGAACCAGAGGAATATTCCGATCGGCCGCCTGGCTCACGAGATTGGGCAGCACGCCTCCGCCGATCCAAAGGCCCATATCCGGGCGCCAATGGTTCAGAAAGCCGCGAACCGCCGATGTGTTGTCGCCGGGCAGCGGCAGCAGGGGAAATTCGCAGTCCCCCCACGTGCTCGGCTCCGCATCCGACGGGCCGGTCAGGAAGACGGACAGACCCGGCCGCTGCGGCAGAAGCCGGCGGCAGAGGTCTTCGACGGGGGCAAGCCGATCCCACGCATTGACGTGGACCCACAGCAACTCGCCCTCGGGCCTCTGCGCCCGATATGCGCCGGCCCTGGCCTGCCGTGGCCAGGACAGGAAGCGATAGGCGGCCAGACTGAGCGAGCGCGGGCGGCTCATGCCTGAATCCCAGTTCCGTCGGGGTCGAGGTTCTCGCACAGAAGCGCATGGATTCCCGTCCCGCCGGCAATAACGCCGTTCAGCCGTGGATTCGGATTGTTGAAGCGCAGGGGCTTGCCGCTGCGGTCGGTGCACTTGCCCTGCGCTTCGCGCAGGATCAGGTCTCCGGCGGCGATGTCCCACTCCCAGCTTGGCCGAAGGGTCAGCATGGCGTCAAAACGTCCCTGTCCGACCAGCGCCATGCGATAGGCCAGCGAGGGCCGGTAGGCGCGGGTGAACGCGGGCGCCTGTCCGCCGCGCCAGTGGCGGCCTTCAAGGTTCGGTCGGGCCGCCAGTATCTCGGCTTCCTCGAGAGAGGCCGTCTGGGACGCGGCGATCGGCTTGCCGTTCAGCGTTGCGCCCTGGCCTGCCGCCGCCGCATACAGCAGGTCGCGCATCGGCAGATAGATCACGGCCGCGGTCACCACGCCGTTTTCCGCCACCGCCAGCGAATGCGCCCAGGTTCGGGACCCTTCGGCAAAGCTGCGGGTGCCGTCGATCGGGTCGATGATGAACACCCGTTCCCGCTCCAGCCGGTCGGTCGTGTCCTCGGTTTCCTCGCTTAGCCAGCCATAGCCCGGCCGCGCCGCCGGCAGGCGTTGTTCGAGCATCGCGTTGACCGCCAGGTCCGCCTCGGTCACCGGGCCGGCGCCCTGGGGCTTGTCCCAGCGCGCGGCGGTTTGCCCCGAATAGCGGGTCGCGATCCGCCCGGCCTCCAGCGCGGCGTCGATCAGCAGGGGCAGGTCAGTTGCCGGCAAGTGTCATCCCTTCGATCAGGATCGACGGCACCACGCGCGACAGATAGGTCCGGGCGTCATTGGCCGGAATGATCCGGCGCAGCATGTCGCGCAGGTTGCCGGCAATGGTGCATTCGTTCACCGGATGGGTGATTTCACCGTTCTCGACCCAGAACCCCGAAGCGCCCCGCGAATAGTCGCCGGTATTGGGGTTGATGGTTGCACCGATCATCGACGTGACCAGCAGACCGGTGCCCATGTCGCGCAGCAACTCCTCGCGGCTCTTGTCGCCTTGCGTCAGGCTCAGGTTCCAGTTGCTGGGCGCGGGAGGCCCGGACACGCCCCGCGCGGCGTTGCCTGTGGGCGCCATGTCCAGCTTGCGCGCGCTGGACAGATCCAGCGTCCAGCCGGTCAGCACGCCGTTCTCGACGATCGCGCGTTTCCGGGTCGGCAGGCCTTCGGCGTCAAAGGGGCGTGTTCCCGAGATGCGCGGGCGGTGCGGGTCTTCGATCAAAGACAGGTTCTCGGGCAGAACCTGTTCGCCGAGGCAATCCTTGAGCCACGAGGCGCCACGGGCGATGGCGGCCCCGTTGCTGGCGGCCAGAAGGTGCCCGATCAGCGACGAGGAAATCCGCTCGTCGAACAGAACCGGAAAAGTGCCGGTGGCGGGCTTGCGCGCGCCGACGCGCTCGACGGCGCGTTCGCCTGCGGTGCGGCCGACCTCGGCGGGGCTGCGCAGGTCGGCCTGAAAGGTGCGGGCATCGCCGTCATAGTCGCGCTCCATCCCGGTGCCGTGCCCCGAGATGGCGACGCAGGACACCGAGCGGCTGGTGCGGGCGTAGCCGCCGGAAAATCCGTTGGTGGCGCTCAGATGCACCCGATGCGTGCCAAAACCTGCAGCAGCATCGGACACCTGCGAGACGCCCTCGACGGCCAGGGCCGCCGCCTCGGCCTTAAGCGCATCCTGCATCAGGATCTCGGCCGAAGGCTCGGGCGTGGGATCGAACATCTCCAGCGCGTCCAGATCCCAGTCCCGCGCGACATCCTGCGGATCGGCGAGACCGGCATAGGGGTCTTCGGGTGCTTCGCGGGCCATCGCCACGGCGCGCTCGGCCATCGCCGTCAGGGTTTCCGGCCGGCTGTCCGAACTGGAGACTATCGCCTGCCGCTTGCCCAGCAGCACCCGCAGCCCCAGATCGGTGCCTTCCGAGCGTTCGGCATGTTCCAGCGCGCCATTTCGCACCTCGACGGAAACCGAGGACCCATCGACCACCAGCGCATCGGCGGCATCGGCGCCCGCCTTGCGGGCGGCGTCGAGAAGGGCAAGGCTGATTTCTTCTGGCGTCCGGGTCATGAGGCCTCCGTTTTTCTCATCCCGACCTAGCCTTGGCCTGCCCGTCCTGCAAGACCCGTGCCAATAACAAAGGGCCGCGCTGGTGGCGGCCCCCTGCCTTTTCCAGTGTGTCAGATCACTTGATCCGCTGGCCATTGGCCAGGATCTGGCCCTGTTCGTTGATCTCGATGGTCGAGTTCAGCGTATCCGGCGCATCGCCCGGAACGCCGAACATGCCCATCATCATCCGCGCCCCCATGGCGTCGTTTTCGGACATCACGCCCATGGCGATCAGCTTGTCGATCAGGGCATTTGCGCCGACAAGCTGCAGGTTGGCGACGCCGGTTGGCGCAGGCATGCCGTCAAAGGCCTCGAGGTTGGAATTGTCGAAAGTGAATTCGCCGGTGCCGGACAGCACGGCCCCCACCATCGACACCAGAAACTCGTTGATCTTGAGCGAATGCGGCTCACCCGGTGCCGCGCCGGTTGCCTCGAGCGTCTCGGCGACGGCCGGATCGAGGAAGTTCACCTTGACCTTGGCCGTGCCCGAAGTGTCGATCGCGATCGTCGCCGGATCCCGCGGCAGCGCGCCGGTCGGGTCGAACATGCCCCATAGGACGTCGGACATGGTGAAGCCGGTCAGGTTCATCGCAAGTGCAAAGGGCTGTTCCTCGTCCGATGCCTGAACCGGGATCTCGAACTTGAACCCCGCCGATGCCATTGCCAGTTCCAGTGGGAAAGGCAACTCGACGGTGCTCACGGCCAGCTTGACGCCATTCTGCGCGATGTCATAGGCGATCCGGCTGGCGTCCATGGCGATGGCGAACCGGCCGCCCTTGGAAGAGGTGTTCAAGGTGAAGTCCTCGTCCTCACCGGTGCCGGCAATATCGGACGCGCCCGAGTCATAGGTGAAGGTACCGGCAAAATCGAACCCGGCGTCGATCATGCTTTGATAATCGCCTGCAGTCATCTCTGCCGGCATCGTGCCGCTGCCCTCGAAGGCCAACCCGTTCATGTTGCCCTTGAACTTTCCGGCATCCTTGGACTCGGGGTCGTCAAAGGCGATATCGTAGGTCAGGCTGCCGGCAGTGAAGTTCTGCTCCAGCCCTCGGTTCTCACCGATCACCATTTTCGACATGCCCGAGACATCGGCCATGTTCATCGACGCGGACAGGGCCTCTTTGGGCATGACTTCGCCATCCGCCTCGACCGAGGTCAGTTCCACGCCGACACTGGCCGCGGAATACGCATAGGTCATGTCCTCGGGAGAGCCCGAGACCAGCACGGTCATGCCGTCATGGGTGTATGTCAGCTCGACGCGGAACACTTCGCCCTCGGCCTCGCCTTCGATCAGCAGCGGGAAAGACGCCGGAAAGCCCAGGTTCACCGTCCCGTCGCCGTTTTCGGTCAGCGTCACCTCGGGGATGACCATCGAGAACTGTCCGTTCTCCTCGGGTATTTCCATCATCATGGTCATGTCGCTGATGGTCGTGACATCGCCCGCGCTGCTTGCATCGCCGGATACCTGGTAGCCCATGCCGCCCATATAGGCCTGCCAGTCGGCCCAGACCTGATCCGCGGTCAGATCGGCCCAGGCGCCTTGTGTGGCAATGGCATATGCAATCGCGGCGCCGCAACTGCGGCGGAGAAAAACAGACATTAGGGAACCCTTCTTGATCAATTTCGCGCGCATCGTCGACCTTGGGGCGGCGGGCGTCAAGGGGGAAGGGCTGGACCCTTTCCCCGTTTGCGGGTTACGACTCGAGTCCGGCACTGGATCAAAGGGACAGCACGATGGATATGCAGGGAAAAACCGTTCTGATCACGGGCGCGAGCCGCGGGATCGGGGCCGAAACGGCGCGCATTTTTGCCGCAGCCGGTGCGAATGTTGCGCTGGTTGCCCGGGGCGGCGACCAGATCACGGCGCTGGCGGCTGAAATCGGTGATCAGGCCATCGCATTGCCCTGTGACGTCAGCGACTACGCGCAGGTCGAGCAGGCGGTTTCTGCCTGCGTCTCCCGGTTCGGCGGGCTGGACGTGTTGATCGGCAACGCCGGCGTGGTCGAGCCGATTTCACACATGTTTCGGGCAGACCCGGCCGGCTGGAGTCGTGTCATCGACATCAATCTCAAGGGCGTTTTCTATGGCATGCGCGCGGCCCTGCCCGTGATGCGTCAGGCCGGGGGCGGCACGATCCTGACCATCTCTTCGGGTGCGGCCCACGCGCCGGTCGAGGCCTGGAGCCACTATTGCGCGTCCAAGGCCGGAGCGGCGATGCTGACCGAATGCCTGCACCTGGAAGAAAGCCATCACGGTATTCGCGCCATGGGCCTGTCACCGGGCACCGTGGCGACGCAGATGCAGCGCGAGATCAAGGCCAGCGGCATCAATCCTGTCAGCCAGCTGGACTGGTCGGCGCATATACCGCCTGACTGGCCCGCGCGGGCGCTTTTGTGGATGTGTTCCTCGGATGCCGACGAGTTCCTGGGCACCGAGATCGCGCTGCGCGACGAGGCCATCCGCAAGCGGGTCGGGCTGAAATGATCGAACTGGTCAAGGAGGACGGTCTTTGGATCGTCACCATCAACCGTCCCGACAAGGCCAATTCGCTGACCGAGGCGATGCTGACCGAGCTGGCCGAGATCGCCGAGGCCGCGACCGAGGCAAAGGCGTTGATCCTGACCGGCGCGGGCAAGGTGTTCAGCGCCGGGGCCGATCTGGACGAAGCCCGTGCGGGGCTAGCCACGTCGGGCGTGTGGGAGAGGCTGTCGGGCGCGATCGCTGAACTGCCCTGCCTGACCGTGGCGGCGCTGAACGGCACGCTGGCCGGGGGCGCGAATGGCATGGTTCTGGCCTGCGATCTGCGGATCGCCGTGCCAGCGGCCAGGTTTTTCTACCCGGTGATGAAGCTGGGGTTTCTGCCGCAGCCGTCGGACCCAAGGCGCATGGCGGCGCTGATCGGTCCGGCGCGGACCAAGCTGATCTTCATGGCGGGTCAGAAGATCACCGCCGAAGAGGCCTATGCCTTTGGTCTCGTGGATCGGGTGGTTGAGCCTGACGCGGTGATGCAGGTGGCCCGCGAACTGGTTGCCGACAGCGTCGCAGCCAAGCCCGACATCGCCGCAGGCATCGCCGAGATGTGCCGCTAGGGCCGGGCGTTCAGCGCAACCGCCGCCTGCCCGGCACTTTCGAGCGGAATCCGGGCGGGCGCTTGCCGACCCATGCCAGGAATTTCGCAAGCCGGGGATGGGCGCGCAGGGCCTCGACCGAGTTGTAGTCCCGCGCCAGTTCGGCCTCGGTCAGGGTGGCGTGGATCTCCTTGTGGCAGATCTGGTGCAGCAGAACCGTCGGCCCGCCCTTGCCTCCCTTCAGTTTTGGGACCAGATGGTGCAGGCTGCCGGTCCCGTCGGGGATCGGGCGGTCGCAAAGCGGGCAGATGGGATCGGACATTTCGCCCCTCGTTTGGCACTCGCACAACAGCGTTGCCCCGTTGAACGCAAGAGGCAAGAGGAATGGCACAGGCAGTCGTGATCGGAGCCGGCCCGGCGGGGTTGATGGCGGCAGAAGAACTGGCCTCGGCTGGCCATGACGTGATCGTGGTCGAAGCCAAGCCCTCGGTCGCGCGCAAATTCCTGATGGCGGGCAAATCGGGCCTGAACCTGACCAAGGACGAACCTTTTGACGAGCTGATCCGGGCCTATGACGAGGCGGCCGACTGGCTGCAGCCGATGATACGCGATTTCGATGCGCAGGCGGTGCAGGCCTGGGCGCGCGATCTGGGGCAGGAGGTGTTCACCGGATCGACGGGCAGGGTGTTTCCCAAGGCGATGAAGGCGTCACCGCTGCTGCGCGCGTGGCTGACCCGATTGGGCGAGAAAGGTGTCGAAATCCGCACCCGCTGGCGCTGGACCGGCTGGAACGAGAGCACCGTGACCTTCGAAACGCCGTCGGGCCCGCAGGGTCTCACGCCCGATGCCACGATCCTCGCGCTTGGCGGCGCCAGCTGGTCGCGGCTCGGCTCGGATGGGGCCTGGGCGTCGATCCTCGCGAAACGCCGCGTCGCGCTGGCCGATTTCGCACCGGCCAATGCCGGTCTGCTGGTCGATTGGTCCGAACATATGCGGCCGCTGTTCGGCGCCCCGATCAAGGGCGTGGCTCTGCAGGCGGGCGGCATCCGCACGCGCGCAGAGGCGGTGATCTCGTCCCGCGGCCTCGAGGGCGGCGGCATCTACATGATCTGCAAGCCGGTGCGGCAGGGTGCAGCGTTGACCATCGACCTATTGCCGGACGTTTCGCAGAAGGATTTGACCCGCCGCCTCGGCAAACCGCGCGGCAAGGCCAGCCTGTCCAACCACCTGCGCAAGGTGCTGAAGCTCGGCCCCGTGCGCACCGCGCTGCTGATGGAGTTCGCCCGCCCACTGCCGCGACAGCCCGAGGATCTGGCGCGGGTCATCAAGTCTCTGCCCGTCCGTCACGCCGGATTGCGCCCCCTGGACGAGGCAATATCCACCGCCGGTGGCGTAAAGCGCGAGGCACTGGATGACGGGCTGATGCTGAAGGCTCTGCCGGGGGTGTTCTGCGCCGGAGAAATGCTGGACTGGGAGGCCCCCACGGGCGGCTACCTGCTGACCGCCTGCCTTGCCACGGGGCGCTGGGCCGGCCGGTCCGCCGCAGACTGGCTGAAGCGGACCGGTTAGTTCAGGCCGTCTGAGTCTGCTCGGTAAGGCGCCGATAGGCGGGACGGTTCCGCATCTCCTTGCCATAGGCCTTGAGCACATCCGAATTCATCGGGAAACCCGCTGCCTTGGCCCAGCTCATGCAGTGTACGCACAGGATGTCGGCGATCGTCATCTTGTCGCCCTGCAGGAAAGGGCCCTTGAACCGCTCGCTCATGCGCTGGAAATTGCGGTCGAACTCCCATTTCGCGGTCTCTATGAACTTGGGCGCGCGCTTGTCCTCGGGCAGGATGAACTTGTGGCGCGTCGCCGCCCACAGAACCGCATCGAACTCGTCGATCAGCGCGTGCAGCAGCGAATCCTGTTCCGCGCGTTCCTTGGTGCCGGCCGGATAGGTGAAATCCCCGTGCTTGTCGGCAAGATAGGTCATGATCGCGTTGCTGTCAGAGAACACTGCATCTCCGTCCACCAGAATCGGCACCTTGCCGGATGGATTCAGTTCCAGAACCCGCGGGTCATGCGGGCCGGCTTGGATGAGTTCATAGTCCTGTCCGAGTTCTTCCAGCAGCCACAACACGCGAAAGGCGCGATTGGTGGGCTTTCCATAGACTTTGTACATGCTGCGTTCCCTGTTGGTCGGTTCTGCGAGGCAGTGTGGGCCGCCAACGGCATCCGTCAAGACGGAACGTCCCGTCGCCCGCCTCAGCGCGCGCGGGCCAGCATCGCCAGACGGATCATCGCCCGCTCGACAAGGGCCATCGCCGGGGCGGTCTGTCCGGCGGACCGCAGGGCAAGGTCGGTGTCGGTCAGAACCGTCAGGGCGGTTTCCAGTTTGGGCGCGCCCCAGCCCTGCGCCTGCCGCAATATCCGATCACGGCGTTTTCCGAAAACCGGAGGACGAAGTTTGCCGATGCCCTGCGCCGGCCCCCCCGGATCCGAGGCGCAGGCATAGAGCGTGCGGAAATGCCGGTTCGCACTGATGATGAGACTGACGGCGGTCGTGCCCTGCGCCTGCATTCGCTGGATCAACGGGCCGATCTCGCCAGAACGACCTTCGGCGACCACGTTCAGAACATCGTCAAGGGCCGCTTCGGTCGAGCGCGGCGCACAGGCCTCGATGTCGTCGATGTTCAGTTCGGACTCGTCGCCGCGCTTGTAAAGGGCCAGTTTTTCAATGGTTTGAGAAAAGTCGCCGGGCCCAAGATCGGCCGCCAATTCACTCAGCGCCGTCATCGAATCGCGTGGAACGTTGCGAATGCCGGCCTCGGACAATGTCCGTTCGATTTCGGCGCGCGATGGCGGGTCGTCGTAGATTCCCACTGCATAGGCGTTGCGATGGGACTCGAACGCCTTGCGCAGTTTCGAACTGGCCTTCAACTGCCCGGCCGTGACGATGATCTGGGCGTCGCCCGGCGCCCATTCCTCCAACGCGGTCAGAATCGCGGGGGCGGCGGTTTCGGTTGCATCCTCGACAAAGGCGGCGCGGGGGCCGGGAAAAAAGCCGACCGCCTTGACCGCATCCAGCAACAGCGCCGGATCGCCTCGCAGGTCGCCTCCGGGGATTCGCGACAGGCGCATTTCCTCTTCGGCGTTGGGGCCAAGCAAGGCCGCGATCACCTGTTGGCGTTTCAGCGCCACCCGCATGGCGTCCGATCCGTAGATCAGAAGCCCTGCCTTGTCCGCGTCCGGCTTGGCGAAATAGCCCTCTGCCTCGCGCGAACTCAGCTTCATGCGGGCAGGTCCAGAGTGGAATAGAGGCGGGTGACCACCTGATCCGCCAGAATGACCATCAGCCGCTCTTTCGCGTCGCGCTCGTCGGCAAGGGTCTCGACCGTCGAGCCGGCGGCCGAATAACCAACGAAGTTGTCGACCGCGCCAGATGCCAGAACCTCGCCCGTTGCCGAGCGTTGCAGCGAATAGTTCACTCTGCCGATGATATTGTACCGGTTGGTTTCGTTGGCCGTGGACACGGCCAGGCGTTGAGTATTGGTCGTCAGTCTGACCTTCAGATCGTATTCGCCGCCCGCCTTCGCGCTGCGACCCAGCCGTTGCTCGAGATTCTGTACCAGCAGGTAGGTTTCCACGGAATTCGGTGCGGACACCCGAACCTTGCCGTCCAGCGCCGAGGCGGTGCCGTCCGGCGCATAGACGGGCTGAAATCCGCAAGCGGCCAGCGCCAGCGGCAAGATCAGCAGGGTTCTTCGGTCAAACGACGACATTCACGATCCGGCCCGGTACAACGATAACCTTTTTCGGCGACGCCCCATCCAGCGCCCGCTGCACAGCTTCGGTGCTGAGCGCGACTTTTTCGACCTCCGCCTTGTCCAGATCCTTGGCGACGGTGATTTCCGCACGCCGCTTGCCGTTGATCTGGATCGGCAGCGTCACCGTGTCATCCACCAGCATGGATTCATCGGCAACCGGCCAGGGGGCGGTTGCCACCAGGCCTTCGCCACTCAGCATCTGCCAGATTTCCTCGCTCAGGTGCGGGGTCATCGGCGACATCAACTGAGCCAGCGTTTTCGCAGCCTGTGTCTTGGCGGCGGTGCCGGCCTTGGATTTGGCCAGGGTGTTGGTAAAGGCATAGAGCTTGGCGATCGAGGCGTTGAAGCCGAAGGACTCGATTCCGTTCGTCACGTCCCGGATCGTCTTGTGCATTTCGCGCAGCAAGTCCTCGTCGGCGGCGTTGGCGGCCACGTCCGAAGCGGCGATCTCGGACGCGATTCGATAAACGCGGCTCAGATGCTTGTGCGCGGCCTCGGCGCCGGCGGCCGTCCATTCCACGTCGCGCTCGGGCGGGCTGTCCGACAGCACGAACCAACGCGCGGTGTCCGCGCCAAAGGCCGAGATGATCGAGACCGGATCGACCACGTTCTTCTTCGATTTCGACATCTTGGCCGACGGCACGGTTTCGACCACCAGGTCGTTGCTCTTGGCGATCAGGAACAGTTCCTCGTCGCTGGCGCCTTCCTTGACCAGCAGGTCATGGCGCAGCACCACCTGGCGCTTGCCGTCCACGTTCAGTTCGATCACGTCCTCGGGCAGGTGATAGACCGGGCGGCCCTTTGCGTCGCGGGTCTGGTAGATCTCGTGGGTCACCATGCCCTGCGTGAACAGAGCATCGAACGGTTCGCAAGCCTTTTTCGGCAGGTGCCCGGTGATGTGCATGGCGCGGGCAAAGAACCGAGAATAGAGCAGGTGCAGGATCGCGTGTTCGATACCGCCGATATACTGGTCCACATTCATCCAGTATTCGGCCTCGGCCAGATCGGTCGGAGTTTCGGCGCGC
The DNA here is from genome assembly GCF_001507595.1 of Ruegeria marisrubri. Classification (GTDB taxonomy): domain Bacteria; phylum Pseudomonadota; class Alphaproteobacteria; order Rhodobacterales; family Rhodobacteraceae; genus Ruegeria; species Ruegeria marisrubri. The sequence goes on along the minus strand of NZ_LQBQ01000002.1, from coordinate 119,164 downwards.
GGGGCGGTGAAACGGGCGAAATACCACGACGAATCGACGAAGGTGTCCATCGTGTCGGTTTCGCGCTTGGCCGGTTTGCCGCAGCACGGGCAGGCGCAGTCGCGCCAGGTCGGGTGACGGTCCAGCGGGTTGCCCGGCTTGTCAAAGGTGACGTCATCAGGCAGGCGAATCGGCAGGTTTTCCTTCTTTTCCGGCACCACGCCGCAGTCGTCGCAATGCACCACCGGAATCGGGCAGCCCCAATAACGTTGGCGGCTCAGCCCCCAGTCGCGCAGGCGATACTTGGTGACGCCCTTGCCCCAGCCGGCCTTCTCGGCAAAATCGATGGTGGCGTCGATGGCTTCCTGCCCGGTGGCCTCGGTCAGACCGGCGAAGTGATTCACCCAGCGCACCTTCTGTTCCTTGGGCGGAACGAAGGCGACGTTGTCCACCGGCGTGTCGTCGTCCAGCGCAAAGAAGGTGTCGATCACCGGCAGGTCGTATTTGCGGCAGAAATCCAGGTCGCGCTGGTCATGAGCGGGGCAGGCAAAGATCGCGCCGGTGCCATAATCCATCAGGATGAAATTCGCGATCCAGACCGGTAGCTCCCAGTTCGGGTCCAGCGGGTGCCTGACGCGGATGCCGGTGTCGAAGCCCAGTTTCTCGGCGGTTTCGATGGCCTCTTCCGTGGTGCCGCCCTTACGGCATTCCGCAACGAATTCAGCGACTTTCGGGTTCTCGGCCTCAAGCTGCTTGGCGATCGGGTGATCGGGCGAGATGCCCACGAACGAGGCCCCCATCAGGGTGTCGGGCCGCGTGGTGTAGACGGTGATGGGCTCGCCGCCATCGGTGCGCTCGAATGCAAATTCCAGCCCGCGCGACTTGCCGATCCAGTTCTCCTGCATCAGCCGCACCTTGGCGGGCCAGTTCTCGAGCGTATCCAGAGCCGAGAGCAACTCTTCGGACATCGACGAGATCTTGAAGAACCACTGGGTCAGCTCGCGCCGCTCCACCAGCGCGCCCGAGCGCCAGCCGCGCCCGTTCTCGACCTGCTCGTTGGCCAGAACGGTCATGTCCACCGGGTCCCAGTTCACCACGGCGTTCTTGCGATAGACGAGCCCCGCCTCGAGCATGTCGAGGAACAGCGCCTGCTGCTGGCCATAGTATTCCGGGTCGCAGGTGGCGAACTCGCGAGACCAGTCGATCGACAGGCCCAGCGGCTTCATCTGGCCGCGCATGTCGGCGATGTTGTTGTAGGTCCACTCCTTGGGGTGGCCGCCGATCGCCATGGCGGCATTTTCCGCAGGCATTCCAAAGGCATCCCACCCCATCGGGTGCAGCACGTTGTGCCCGGTGCTCAGCTTGTAACGGGCGATCACGTCGCCCATCGTGTAGTTGCGCACATGCCCCATGTGGATGCGTCCCGACGGATAGGGGAACATCTCGAGCACATAGTATTTCGGCTTGTCCGCGCTGCGGGTCGCGGTGAAGATCCCGGCCTTGTCCCAGGCTTCTTGCCATTTGGCTTCGATTTCGTTGGCGGAGTAGCGCGACATGGCGATCCTGATCCTTGATGAATGAAAACGCCGGGCGTGAACCCGGCGTGGTGATAGAGCGATTTGCCGCGGGATTCTAGAGTTTGTCGTCGGCGATCCGCATCTGGCGGGCCCGCGACAGGATCGCATCCTCGACCGCGCGGGCCGTCGCCGCGCTTACCGGGCGTCCGCCGCTTGTCTGCAGCGCAACCGACAGCGAGCGCGCCTCGAGTGCGGGATCCTTGATATGCACCGTCGCGCGATAGGAACGGCCGCCGCCCGGAGGGGTGCCGTAGCCGGTGATGATCACGCCGGTAAACGGGTCGGCCGATTGCAGGGGCAGAAAATTCAGAACGTCCAGCGAGGCGGCCCAGAGATAGCGATTCACATTTCCGGTCTGTTCCGACTTGTTCGGTCCGAAAACATCCCAGATCGAGGACTTTTCATAAGAAAGTGCCGCGGTTTCAGGGTTGTTTGCGATGATTCCGTCATCCGTGGGTGGCGCATCTGCAACGCTGACGCTGCCACCCCTGTTTCCGCAGGCGGCCAGGCCGACCCCGATGGCCAGGAACATGGCGACTTTCAAGGGCTTTTGAAGTTTCATCAGGGGCTCCCGCCATTCTTTGTTGTGCAGAAGTCCTACAAAAGCACGTTGATATGGGCAAGTCCGTATCCATCGGCGCAAACGGGTCCATGGCGTCGGGCAATAGGCGGCAAGCCGCCAGTGTGGCAAAGCTGCACCATCCGGGACGACTTTGCATTTCGGTGGCGCCCGAGGCTTGCCAAATCAGGGGTGAAAGAGCGAAACCCCTGTCCATATCCACGCCGGATTCTCCGGTTTGGGCATGTGAATAGAAACCGAGGGAAACAAGATGAAAAAAGTTCTCTTCGCAACGACTGCGCTGATCGCGACCGCAAGCGTCGCAGCTGCAGACGTTCGTATCAGCGGCTACGGCCGTTTTGGTCTGGACTACAACGACGGCAACTCGAAGAGCATGACCGACGCCAACTACAACGGCGTTGATAAAACCAGCATCACCAGCCGTCTGCGCGTTCAGTTCGACATGTCGGCAGAAACCGATTCGGGTGTTGCATTCGACGCACGTCTGCGCGCTCAGGTCGAAAGCCGCGACAACGTTCCGGGCACCGGCATCTTCAACGGCGCACGTTTCGGCGTCGTCTATGAAGGCCTGCGCGTGAACGTCGGCAACATCATCGGCGCAGTCGAAAACACCCCCGGCGTCTACCTCGAGACCCGTACCGCAGGTATCGGCATCGACGGCGCCGGCTTCGTGTCGCACGTTGGTAACGTCAACGACGAGTACTTCAACTGGGACGCATATTCGTCGGCAGGCGCTGGCTCGAACGGTGTTGAAGCTCTGTACTCGATCAACGGCTTCACCGGCCACATCTCGTACTCGCTGGACAACGACATCCTGAACTTCAACACCGCCGGTACCCTGACTTCGGTCACCGAAGGTGAAGACCGCTTCGGCATCATGCTGGCCTACAGCTGGGAAGGCTGGACCTTCGCAGTGTCGCACCAGAACAGCGGCAACATGTGGGAAGACAAGACCATCGTCACCGGTTCGTATGACGCCGGCAACTGGGGCGCCCGCATCGCCTATGCCGACAACGACGGCATCGACAAGTGGGGCATCTACGGCAACGTCGACATCGGCGCAGCTTCGAACCTGGTCGCCTTCTACACCGACGAAGACGCAGTCTCGGCAACCGACGTGGCTGCTGGCCGTTCCGACAACACCGACGCAACCGGCAACGGCGGCGAAGGTTCGTCCTACGGCATCCACTACAGCTACGACCTGGGTGGCGGCGCATCGTTCGAAACCGGCTACCGCCGTGCGTCGAACGACAACGACACCTTCCAGGCTGGTGTGTACTTCAGCTTCTAAGCTGAACACCGCTTGACGGTATCGAATCTGGGCAGGTCTTCGGACCTGCCCTTTTCTTTTGCGCCCAGTTGGTGTTTTCCTGCCGGAAAACAACAGATCGAGGAGCCTCATGCCGTTGCAAGACATCACCGCCCGCATCGCCAAGGCCGAGGCCGCGGCAGGCCGCCCCGCCGGGTCGGTCAAGCTGATCGCCGTGTCCAAGGTGCAGCCGGACGAGCGGGTCGAGGCCGTGTTGCAGCAGGGTCACCGGTGCTTTGGCGAAAACCGCGTGCAGGAGGCGGCCGGCAAGTGGCCCGCCTTCATGGAGCGCTACGAAGGTATCGACCTGCACCTGATCGGCCCCCTGCAGACCAACAAGGCGCGGCAGGCAATGGAGCTTTTCCACGCCATCCATTCGGTTGACCGGCCCAAGCTGGCGAAAACCATCGCCCGTCTCGCGCAGGAGATGGGCAAATGCCCGGACCTGTTCGTTCAGGTGAACACGGGCGAGGAAGAACAGAAGGCGGGCGTCATGCCGGCCGAGGCGGATTCGTTCATCGCCGAATGCAAGGCGCTGGATCTGCCGGTGCGCGGGTTGATGTGCATCCCGCCCGTTGACGAGGAACCCTCGCTGCATTTCGCGCTGCTGGCCAAGATCGCCGAGCGCAACGGGCTGTCGGATCTCTCGATGGGCATGAGCGACGATTTCGAAAAGGCCATCGCGCTGGGCGCGACCCATGTGCGTATCGGCTCGGCGATTTTCGGCGAGCGGGTCAAGCCGCAGGGATGATCAGCCGCGTTCCCGGCACAATTCTTTCCGCAATCCAGCGCAGGTGATCGCGGCGGAAGGCCACGCAGCCCTCGGTGGGATAGCCCGGGCGCCGCCATTGGTGGACAAAGATCGCCGAACCACGTCCCGGAACGGCGTTCGGCCAGTTCCAGTCGGTGATCAGAACAAGATCATACAGCGGATCGGCACGGCGCAGCTTTTCGTGGCTGCGCCCGTAGGGCGCGCGGACCAGATGGTTGTAGGCCGCGTCGCCCATGTCATCCGACCACAGATCCCCCGGCCCGATCGCGACGGCCCAAGACGCAGGAGCCGCCATCCGGTCAGGCCGGTAGAGCATTCCCACGATGCGGTGCGTCCCGGTCGGCGTGGCGCTGTCGCCTTCACGCTTGTTGCCGCTCAGGCCGCCTCGACCGATCGAACAGGGAAACCGGCGGCCGCGAAACCGGACGCCCTGCGGCGTCAGGACCAGATCGAAAGGCGTCACAGCAGGTGGCCCGACTTGGCGGCCTTGGTTGCCAGATAGCCACGGTTGTGGGCCGTCTCGCCGACCTTGAGCGGCACACGTTCGGTCACCGCGATGCCAGTGCGCTCCATCATCGCGATCTTGGCCGGGTTGTTGGTCAACAGCCGCACCGATTTGAAGCCCATGGATTTCAGGATGTCCGAACCGAGGCGGAAATCGCGCTCGTCATCCTCGAAGCCCAGCCGGTGGTTGGCCTCGACCGTGTCGAATCCCTGGTCCTGCAGGAAATAGGCGCGCATCTTGTTGGCCAGCCCGATGCCCCGCCCCTCCTGGTTGAGATAGAGCAGCACGCCCGCGCCTTCGGCTCCCATCTGGGCAAGGGCACCGCGCAGCTGCGGGCCGCAATCGCATTTCAGGCTGCCCATCAGGTCGCCGGTGAAGCAGGCCGAGTGCAGACGCGCGAGAACCGGCTTGTCCCTGTCGGGGCGGCCGATCTCGACCGCGTAATGCTCTTCGCCGCCATCCTCGGGGCGGAAGACGTGCAGGCGACCGGCCTCGGACACCTCCATCGGCAGGCGTGCGGCGACAACCTCGTGCAGGGGGCTGCGGTCGGCCAGGTGTGGGGCGGCAAGCGCGTGATTGATGCAGGTCAGCCCATGCGTGGCGGCAAAGGCGCGGCCATCCTCGATGGGCAGCACCACCGCCGCCGGCAGAAGTCGCGCGGATTTCGTCAGTGCGATCGCGATGCGATGCAGGCTGGCGCTGCCGTCGCGCTGGGTCATCAGCGGCCCCTTCATCGGCGCGTTCAGATCGTCCGAAGGATCGGCCACCGCCTGCACCCAGGCCATGTCCACGTCTGCCGGGATCACCACCCGCGCCAGATCGCCGTCATAGGCGCGCGCCTTCAGCGTCTCCGCCCGGCGCCCGGTGATGGCCACCACGGGCGTGCCGCCCAGTGCCCGAAGATCGGCCAGCCGCTGCGGGCCGAGGGTTTCCGCCGACAGCGCCAGCACGCTGAAACCGGTGTCATCGACCAGCACGACCGGCACGCCCATGCGCAGGTCTGCGCGGGCGCGTGCCAGAAGCTCGGTAATATCCGGAAAAAGACTCATGCCTGTTATCCTGTAACGCTCCGCGCCCTACTTATGCGCTTGTTCGAGAAATGTGAAACATTTCCGTCGCATTGGACACGAGGACGTGAGTGCCTTGCAGCAAATATTGCCGATTGCACTTCTGGCGCTCAAGTGATGCAAAAGGATCAGGAGGACCGGGACATGGCTCAGCTCAAGAAAATCCTGCTGGTGGATGACGACGATGATCTGCGCGAGGCGCTCAGCGAACAGTTGGTGCTGACCGAGGATTTCGACGTGTTCGAGGCGTCGGACGGCCAAAGCGCATTGGAGCGCGTGAAAGAGGCGATCTATGACCTGATCATTCTCGACGTGGGCCTTCCGGATACCGACGGGCGCGAGCTGTGCCGGCTCATGCGCAAGCAGGGGGTCAAGAGCCCGATCCTGATGCTGACCGGCCATGACAGCGATGCCGACACCATCCTGGGTCTGGATGCCGGGGCCAACGACTATGTCTCCAAGCCGTTCAAGTTTCCGGTGCTGCTGGCCCGGATCCGGGCACAGCTGCGCCAGCATGAACAGTCCGAGGACGCGATCTTTGTCCTTGGGCCTTACACGTTCAAACCGGCGATGAAGATGCTGATCACCGAGGATGACCGGAAGATCCGCCTGACCGAGAAAGAGACCAACATCCTCAAGTTCCTGTATCGCTCGACGGATGGCGTGGTTCCGCGCGACGTTTTGCTGCACGAGGTCTGGGGCTACAATGCCGGCGTGACGACCCACACACTGGAAACGCATATCTACCGGCTGCGCCAGAAAATCGAGCCCGATCCTTCGAATGCGCGCCTTTTGGTCACAGAGTCGGGCGGATATAGGCTTGTGACGTAAGTCGGTATGGATTGACTTCGGTCAAAGTGATACCTTGTCTGCAAGTTTAAGGTTTACTCAACCCGCGCATGTCCGGGTCATGACATGTACCTCCCTGTTGGACTGGCCGGGCCATTGGCCCGGCCTTTTTTTGACCTGTGTAGGGTCTCCTGCGTGTTGCACCCATTTCCGATGGCACATCACCGCCCCTCGCGTTAGGTTGTGCTGACTTTGACCAAGGAAGACCCGCCCATGCCCTTCACGCTCGCCACCTGGAACATCAACTCGGTCCGTCTGCGCGAGCCCATCGTGATCAAACTGCTGCAGGAAGCGGCACCGGATGTCCTGTGTCTGCAGGAGTGCAAGTCGCCGGTGGACAAGATCCCGATGGAGGGTTTCCGAGAGCTGGGCTATGGCCACATGATCGCGCGGGGCCAGAAGGGCTATAACGGCGTCGCCATCCTGTCGCGGCTGCCGATCGAGGATCTGGGCGACAAGGATTTCGCCGGTCTGGGCCATGCTCGCCACGTGGCCGGGCGGCTTGAGAATGGCGTCGTCATTCACAACTTTTACGTCCCGGCGGGCGGCGACGTGCCGGATCGCGAGGTGAACGAGAAATTCGGTCAGAAACTCGACTACCTCACCGACATGCGCGACTGGTTCCACGCCGAGCGCCCCGAGAAATCCATTCTGGTGGGCGATCTGAACATCGCCCCGCGCGAGGATGACGTCTGGTCGCACAAGCAGTTGCTCAAGGTCGTCTCGCATACCCCCATCGAGGTCGAGCATCTGGCCGAGACGCAGGACGCCGGCCGCTGGGTGGACATTACCCGTCAGGACATCCCCGAGGGGCAGCTCTACAGCTGGTGGTCCTACCGGGCGCGCGACTGGGATGCCGCCGACAAGGGCCGGCGGCTGGATCACATCTGGGCGACGCCCGACATCTCGAACGCGGGCCATTCCAGCCGCATCCTGCGCGATGCCCGCGGATGGGAGAAGCCCAGCGATCACGCCCCCGTTTTCGCGACATTCGATCTCTGAGTGGGCGGTACCGTTGAACTCGGCTCTTGGTTTCCGGTGCAAGCGACTGCATATAGAGGCCAAGTTCGAACCGGAGAGTTGAAGCCATGGATATTCTGAACGGCGCAGGCACACCCGCCGCCACCGATCTCATCAAGGACGGGACCGAAGCCACCTTCATGACCGACGTGGTCGAGGAGTCGCAGCAGGTTCCGGTGATCGTGGACTTCTGGGCGCCCTGGTGCGGCCCGTGCAAGACGCTGGGCCCGATGCTGGAAGAGGCCGTGACCGCGGCCAAGGGCGCGGTGAAGATGGTCAAGATCAACGTGGACGAGTCGCAGATGATCGCGGCGCAGATGCGCATCCAGTCGATCCCGACGGTTTATGCCTTCTACAAGGGGCAGCCGGTTGACGGGTTCCAGGGCGCGCTGCCGGGGTCAGAGATCAAGGCCTTCGTGGATCGCGTGATCAAGGCCGCCGGGGGCGAAAGCCCGGGGGAGCAGCTGGATGATGCGGTTGCCGCGGCCGAAGAGATGCTGGCCGAGGGCGCCGCTGCGGACGCGGCACAGACCTTCGCCGCCATTCTGGGCGAGGATCCCAACCATGCCGGTGCCTATGGCGGGCTGGTGCGCGCGCATATCGCTCTGGGCGATCTGGACCAGGCCGAGGCGGTTCTGAACGGCGCACCCGCCGAAATTTCCGGCGCTCCCGAACTGGAAGCGGCCCATGCCCAGCTGGAACTGGCCAAGCAGGCCGCCGATGCCGGGCCGGTCGCCGAATTGACCGCGCAGGTCGAGGCCGAGCCGGACAATCATCAGGCCCGGTTCGATCTGGCGCAGGCGCTCTATGCCAATGGCAATGCCGAAGAGGCCGTAGCGCAGCTGCTCGAGCTCTTCCGCCGCGACCGCGAATGGAATGACGGCGCCGCCAAGACGCAGCTGTTCACCATTTTCGACGCGCTCAAGCCGAACGACCCGATCGTTCTGAACGGCCGGCGCAAGCTCAGTTCGATGATATTTGCCTAAATCCGGATCAGAGCTACACTCGGGTACATGATGCACCCAGCCGATCTTCCGGAGACGGTTCCGGTCTTCCCGTTGCCCGGTGCGCTTCTGCTGCCCCGGGCGCGGTTGCCGCTGCACATCTTCGAGCCGCGCTATCTGCAGATGCTGGATGACGCGCTGAAGACGTCCGAGCGGCTGATCGGCATGGTCCAGCCCAACCCCTGCAAGGGAAACGGTGACAATCTGCACCTGATCGGCTGCGCCGGGCGGGTCACGCAGTTCTCGGAAACCGAGGACGGGCGCTATCTGATCACCCTGACCGGCATCTCGCGCTTTCGCATCCGTTCGCGCGTCGATGGTTTTGCGCCCTATCAGCGTTGCACCGTGTCCTGGGACGGGTTCGAACGTGATCTGGGCAAGCCCGAGGCGGATGACACCTTCAACCGGACCCGCTTTCTGCGCCTGCTCGAGCGGTTCTTCGCCGCGCGTCACCTCTCGACCGATTGGGAGACGCTCAAGGACGCCGATGACGAACTGCTCGTCAACTCCCTGTCGATGCTGCTGGATTTCGACCCCGAGGACAAACAGGCGCTGCTCGAGGCGCCCTGCCTGAAAACCCGGCGCGAAACGCTGGTCACTTTGATCGAATTCGCCCTGCGCGGCGGCTCAAACGAGGAAACCCTGCAATGACCGAACCCCAACCCGCCTTTGATCGCCGGATGCTCGAGGCGCTGGTCTGCCCGCAGACGCACACCACGCTTGAGTATGACGCCGAGCGGCAGGAACTGATCTCGAAGGCGGCTGGCCTTGCCTTTCCGATCCGCAACGGCATCCCGGTCATGCTGGTGGACGAAGCCCGCAAGCTGGACTAGATCGCGCGCCCCTGCAGAAGTTTCGGCAGGTCTCCGGTCAGCCCGGCGGCCTCGCGCACGAAGCCACGGCGCAGGCCGGGAATGGCGTTGACGACGCCCATGCCGATGTCGCGGCCCAGCCGCAGGATGGGGTTGTCGTTGGAAAACAGCCGGTTGAACGCATCCGTCGCCAGCGCAAGCGTCGCCGTGTCGAACCGCCGCCACTCCTGATACCGTTCCAGAACGAGGGTCGAGCCGATGTCCTCGCCCCGCCGCCCGGCCAGCGTCAGCACCTCGGCCAGGGCGCCCACGTCACGCAGACCTGCGTTCAGGCCCTGACCCGCGATCGGGTGCATCCCGTGCGCGGCATCGCCCACCAGCGCCAGCCGCTCGGCGATGAAGGAATTGGCGACGGTCAGGTTCAGCGGATAGGTGAACCGCTGGCCCTCCAGCTTGATCTCGCCCAGGAAATCGCCAAAGCGCGGGCGCAGCACCTGAAGGTAATCCTCGTCCGACATTGCGTTGATGCGCTGGGCCATCTCGCTGCGCTCGCTCCAGACGATCGAGCTGCGGTTGCCGGTCAGCGGCAGGATCGCCAGCGGCCCCGGCGGCATGAAGAACTGGTGCGCGATGCCGTGATGCGGTTTCTCATGCGCGATGGCGCAGACCAGCGCCGTCTGGCCATAGTCCCAGCCGGTGCGCTTGATCCCGGCCCTCTGCGCGGTGCCGCTGCGGCGTCCGTCGCAGCCGACCAGCAGGCGTCCGCGCAGATGGGTTCCGTCGTCCAGCGTCACGGTCGCGCCGGTGGCATCGGTTTCCTGCGCCACCACCGACTTGCCGCTGATCTGGGTGATCGCCTTTTCCTCGGCCATGGCGTCCAGAAACGCCCGGCGCAGGTGGCGGTCCTCGACCATGTAGCCCATCGGGCCTTCCTCGATCTCGGCATGGTCGAAATGCATGAAGAACGGCGAAGGCCCTTCGCCCGCATGGCCATCGGTCACCTTGATCTCCAGCATCGGCTGCGCGTGCTCGGCGACCCGCTCCCAGATACCGATGGCCGCCAGCAGCCGTTTCGAGGCCAGCGCCAGCGCGTAGGCGCGCCCGTCAAAGGCCGCGTTCTTGCGTACTTTCTCGGCCAGTGCGTCGATCACCGTCACCGAGTGACCGGTCTGCGCCAGTGCCAATGCCAAGGCCGGGCCATTCAGGCCGCCGCCCCCGATCAGGATATCCGAAACCTTTTCCATGGCCTGCAATATGCGCGACCGTTCGGGATTGTCCATGGTCCGTCCTGTCGCTACCGTCGCGAAGACTGACAAAAGCGGAGGCAGAGATGCAGGACTGGCTGAGGATGACGGCAAGCGATCTGGGCCGGGGGATCGGGGCAGGGCAGATCGACCCGGTTGAACTGACCGAGTGCTACCTGTCCGCCATCGACGCCCATCCGCATCGCGACCGCATCTATGCCCGCGTCACCCACCACCGCGCCCGGGCCGAGGCACTGGCCGCGCGGGACCGAGCCCGGCTGGGTCTGCGGCGCTCGCTGCTCGATGGCGTGCCGATCAGTTGGAAAGACCTGTTCGACACTGCCGGGATCGGAACCGAGGCTGGCTCGGCCCTGCTCAAGGATCGCGTGCCCGAGGCTGACGCCGTGGTGGTGCGAAACGCCACCGCGATGGGCACGGTCTGCCTGGGCAAGACCCACATGAGCGAGCTGGCCTTTTCGGGGCTGGGCCTGAACCCGATCACCGCGACGCCCCCCTGCATCCACGACGAGGCGGCCGTTCCCGGCGGGTCGTCCTCGGGCGCGGCGGCATCGGTGGCCTGGGGGCTGGCGGCTTGCGGCATCGGGTCCGACACGGGCGGCTCGGTGCGCATCCCCTCGGCCTGGAACGACCTGGTGGGGCTCAAGACCACTTCGGGCCGTCTGAGCCTCGAAGGCGTGGTGCCGCTGTGCCTGAAATTCGACACGGTCGGCCCGCTGGCCCGCTCGGTCGAGGACGCGGCGCAGGTGCTGGCGCTGCTCGAGGGCGGCACGCCGGCCGATCTGCGGGGCGCATCGCTGAAGGGGCGGCGCTTTGCCGACCTGCGGACCGTGGCGCGGGATGATCTGCGGGAGGCGCCGGGCAAGGCCCATGACGCGGCCCTGCAGCGACTGGCCGCCGCAGGGGCCGAGATCGTGCCGCTGGAGGTGCCGGAGCTGTCCGAGGCGATGGCGCTGTCGGGGGCGCTCTACACCGCCGAGGCCTACGGCCTGTGGCGCGACGTGATCGAGGCGAATCCCGGCGCGATGTATCCCGAGATCCTCGAACGGTTCCGGGCGGGCAGGATGTTCTCGGGCCCCGATTATGTCGCCGCATGGGCCAGACTGGAAAACTGCCGCGCGGCATGGGACGCGGCCACCGCCGGTTTTGACGCCGTGCTGGCCCCGACCGCGCCGATCCTGCCGCCCGGCCGGGAACGGTTGATGAACGACCATGACTACTATGTCACCGAGAATCTTCTGGCCCTGCGCAACACGCGGATCGGCAACCTGATGGGGCTGGCGGCGCTGACGCTGCCCGCCGGAACGCCCGGTTGCGGGCTGATGCTGCTGGGCCATCCGAACGGGGAAGAGGCGCTGCTGCGGCTGGGCGCGGCGGCCGAAAAGGCCCTGACCTGAATGCCACAATCCCCTGTTTCGCCGTCACTTTGTCTGGACGAAACAAGGCCCCGCCTGTAATTTGGGGCAAAACGGGGCGTCAACGATCCCGGTATTGAGGCAGTTGTGATGGATTTTCCCGAGCGGTTTTCGAACCTACCGCCATATGCATTTCCGCGTCTGCGCGCCTTGCTCGATCAGCACGAGCCGGGCGGTGACGTCGTGCATATGACGATCGGAGAGCCCAAGCATGCTTTTCCCGCCTGGGTGACGGACGTCATCATGGAAAACGCGGCCGGGTTTCAGGGCTATCCCAACAACGACGGCACGCCGGAACTGCGCAAGGCCATCACCGACTGGATCGAGCGCCGCTATGGCGTCGCGATGGACCCCGATTCCAACGTGATGGCGCTGAACGGCACGCGCGAGGGGCTCTACAACGCCGCCATGGCGCTCTGCCCCGAGCAGAAGAACGGCAGACAGCCGATCGTGCTGTGCCCCAACCCGTTCTACCAGGTTTACATGGTCGCCTCGATCTCGGTCGGGGCCGAGCCGTATTTCGTGCCGGCCACCGCGGCCACCGGGCACCTGCCCGACTATGCCGGGCTGCCCGAGGATGTGCTGAACCGCACCGCCGTGGCCTATGTCTGTTCCCCCGCCAATCCGCAGGGCGCGGTGGCGTCGCGCGGCTATTGGGTCGAGCTGATCCGGCTGGCCGAGCAATACGATTTCCGCATTTTCGCCGACGAATGCTATTCCGAGATCTACCGCGACGAGGCACCGACAGGAGTCCTGACCGTGGCGCAGGAACTTGGGGCCGACCCGGAACGGATCACGCTGTTCAACTCGCTGTCGAAACGTTCGAACCTGGCGGGTCTGCGGTCGGGGCTGATCGCGGGCGGGCCGGAATCGATCCGGCGGGTCAAGCAGCTGCGGGCCTATTCCGGTGCGCCGCTGCCATCGCCGCTGCAGGCCGCCGCTGCAAGGGTGTGGGCCGACGAGGCGCATGTTCAGGAGAACCGCGCGCTCTACCAAGAGAAATACCGCATCGCCGACGAGGTTTTTGCCGGTGTGCAGGGCTACATGTCGCCCGAGGCGGGGTTCTTCCTGTGGCTGCCGGTGGATGACGGCGAGCAGGCGGCGCTGAAACTCTGGCGCGAAACCGGGGTTCGGGTATTGCCGGGTGCCTATCTGGCGCAGGGAAAACCGGGTCAGAACCCGGGCGAGGGATATATTCGGGTCGCCATGGTGGCCCCAAAAACAGAGATGCGGCGCGGGCTGATCACGCTGCGCGACTGCATCTATACGTGAGGTACGAGGGTAGCATGGCATCATACAACGCGCGCAACCGCGACCCGCTGCTGGACAGCAACATGCAGGCGGCGATCGAGAAACGCAGCAAGGAACTGATCGGCATCGCGCTGATCGTGCTGGGCTTTGCCGCCGCCGCGATGATCGGGTCCTACACCCCGGACGATCCCAACTGGATGGTCTCGACCGACGCGCCGGTGCAGAACTGGATGGGGCGGATCGGCGCCTCGATCGCGGCGCCGCTGTTCATGATCGTGGGCTGGGGCAGCTGGGGCATCGCGCTGGTGCTTATCGCCTGGGGCGTGCGCTTTGCCCTGCATCTGGGCGAAGAACGCGCCGTCGCCCGCCTGATCTTTGCCCCGATCTGGATCGCCGTCGTGTCGGTCTATGCCGCGACGCTGGTGCCCGGTGCCGAATGGCGCGCGACGCACAGCTACGGGCTGGGCGGGCTGTTCGGCGACACCGTGATGGGGGCCTTGCTGACGCTGCTGCCGGTCTCGTCGCATTTCATGGTCAAGCTGATGTCGCTGATGATGGCGGCCGGGATGCTGGCGCTGGGCATTTTCGTTCTCGGCTTCACCACGGCGGACGTGAGGCGTGGCTTCCGCGCGTTCCTGATCGGGCTGGTGATGGCCTATGACCTGCTGATGACCCTGCTGGGCCGGGGCGCTTCGGCCACCGCCCAAGCGGCGCGCGCCCGCCGCGCCCAACGGGCCGAACGCAAGGCGGCCCGTGCCGTGGCGGCCGACGCGGTTCTGGACGACGACGTTGCCTATGTCGACCCGATGGTCGAGGATCCCATGCTTGAAACCCCGGAACCTGCGCCGAAACCGGGTCTGCTGTCGCGGATGCCCGGCCTGATCCGCCGCCCGGAGCCGATGCCGGAACCCGAACTGGTCGAACGCGAGCCGGTGCAGGGCTATGACGAGATGCCCGGCGACGACCGGATCCGCTCCAAGATCGCCGCCGCCGTGCGCAGCCGCAAGGTCGCCGCCGGCGTCATGGAGCCCGAACCCGATCCGACGCTCCCGCTGACCAAGGGGCGAGGACGTGGCCCTGACCCGCTGGTTCTGGACGCCGGACGTCACGGAGAACTGCCGCCGGAACCGCCGGTAACGGCCAGTGCGGGCAATCTGGCCGACCAGATGCAGCCTGACCCTGTGATCGAAGAGGATGACGAGCCGCTTGCCATGTCGCAGCCCCGCCCGGCAGCGATGAAGATCCCGGTGGCCGAGCCACGCAGGCCGGTCGTCGCCCAGCCGGTGCGCCGTGCGCCGCAACCGTCGCGCCGGGCCAAGGCCGAGGCGCAGCCCGGATTGTCGTTCGAGGACAGTGCCTCGGATTTCGAACTGCCGCCGCTCAGCCTGCTGACCAACCCTGTCAGCATCCAGCGTCACCACCTCAGCGACGAGGCGCTTGAGGAAAACGCGCGGATGCTGGAAAACGTGCTGGATGACTATGGCGTCAAGGGCGAGATCGTCAGCGTGCGCCCCGGCCCGGTGGTCACCATGTATGAACTGGAACCGGCGCCGGGCCTGAAGGCCAGCCGGGTCATCGGTCTGGCCGATGACATCGCCCGGTCGATGTCGGCGCTGTCGGCGCGGGTCTCCACCGTCCCCGGCCGTTCGGTCATCGGCATCGAACTGCCCAACGAGAACCGCGAGATGGTGGTGCTGCGCGAAATCCTTGCCAGCCGCGATTTCGGTGACGGCAACCACGCGCTGCCGCTGGCGCTGGGCAAGGATATCGGCGGCGATTCCGTGGTGGCCAACCTGGCCAAGATGCCTCACCTGCTGATCGCGGGGACGACCGGCTCGGGCAAGTCGGTGGCGATCAACACGATGATCCTGTCGCTCTTGTACAAACTGACGCCGGATGAATGCCGCCTGATCATGATCGACCCCAAGATGCTGGAACTCAGCGTCTATGACGGCATTCCGCACCTGCTGTCGCCGGTCGTGACCGACCCAAAAAAGGCGGTTGTCGCCCTGAAATGGGTCGTGGGCGAAATGGAGGACCGCTATCGCAAGATGTCCAAGATGGGCGTGCGCAACATCGCCGGCTACAACGGCCGGGTGAAGGATGCGCTGGCCAAGGGCGAGATGTTCAGCCGCACGGTCCAGACCGGGTTCGACGACGAAACCGGCGAGCCGATTTTCGAGACCGAGGAATTCGAGCCCAAGGCCATGCCCTATATCGTCGTCATCGTCGACGAGATGGCCGACCTGATGATGGTGGCGGGCAAAGAGATCGAGGCCTGCATCCAGCGTCTGGCGCAGATGGCGCGGGCCTCGGGCATCCACCTGATCATGGCGACGCAGCGCCCGTCGGTGGACGTCATCACCGGCACGATCAAGGCCAATTTCCCGACCCGGATCTCGTTCCAGGTGACGTCCAAGGTCGACAGCCGCACCATCCTGGGCGAAATGGGGGCCGAGCAGTTGCTGGGCCAAGGCGACATGCTGTATATGGCCGGGGGCGCCAAGATCACCCGTTGCCACGGGCCGTTCGTGTCGGACGAAGAGGTCGAAGAGGTGGTCAACCACCTCAAACAGTTCGGCCCGCCGGACTATGTCGGTGGCGTCGTCGAGGGGCCGGACGAGGAAAAGGTCAGCAATATCGACGCGGTTCTGGGCCTGAACACGGGTGGCAATACCGACGGAGAGGACGCGCTCTACGATCAGGCGGTTGCCATCGTGATCAAGGACCGCAAGTGCTCGACCTCCTACATCCAGCGCAAGCTGGCCATCGGCTACAACAAGGCCGCGCGTCTGGTCGAGCAGATGGAGGACGAGGGCGTGGTGTCCGCCGCCAACCATGTCGGCAAGCGCGAAATTCTGGTGCCCGAGCAGTGAGGCATTTCCAAACGGGGGCAGAGCACCTATCTGATCTCACATGAAACAGATTGCCTTTGCCCTCGTGCTATCGTTGGCGGCGCCCGCCGCCTGGGCAGCCGACAAGCTGCCGCTTTCCGAGATTTCAAGATACCTGAACAGCCTGACGACCGTCGAGACGACCTTCACGCAGGTGAATGACGATGGATCTCTGAGCACCGGCAAGCTGTGGCTGCAGCGCCCCGGCCGGATGCGGTTTGAATACGACCCGCCGGAACGTGCCGTCGTCGTCGCCAAGGGCGGGACGGTGATCATCCACGATCCCAAATCGAACCAGCCGCCCGAGCAGTATCCGCTCAGCAAGACTCCGCTCTCGATCGTTCTGGCCCGCAACGTGGATCTGGGGCAGGCCAACATGGTCGTCGGTCACGGGTTCGACGGCACCGCTACGGTGGTGACCGCGCAGGACCCGAAAAACCCAGAATATGGCAAGATCGAACTGATGTTCACCGGCGACCCGGTCGAGCTGCGCAAATGGGTGGTGCATGACAGCGCCGGATCACGCACGACCGTGATCCTCGGGCCGCTGACCAAGGGCAACAGCTTCAACCAGAACCTGTTTGTGGACGGGGAGCCGGGCGTCTCGACGGATCGCTGAGGCGCCCGGTCCGGGGTTCAATATCCGCAGAAGGCCAGTTGCTGGCGATACCGCTCGGCGCGGGCATCGACGTCGTCGGCAACCCGCAACAGCCACGACTTTCCGCGATAGGTGCCGCGTGCGTAACCGGCATGACCCTCGTGATAGGCCAGATACTGATTCCGGGTGTCGCTGGGGGGAATGCCGTTCTTTTCCCAGCTCTTGTTCATGTACCAGCCCACGAAATCCGAGGCATCCCGGATGCGGTCCCGCTTGGCCCGACGCTTGCCGGTTTCCTTCTGGTATTGCTCCCAGGTGCCATCCAGCGCCTGGCTGAAACCATAGGCGCTGCTCTGCCGGCCCATCGGAATCACGCCCAGAACGTATTTGTGCGGCGTGCGGGCGTCATGGCGATACTTGCTCTCCTGATAGATCGTCGCCATCTGGACGTGAACCGGAACGCCCCAGCGGCGTTCCGTGGCTTTGAATGCTTTCATGTAGTCGGGGCGCTGCTTGGCGATGCTGCAGGCATCATTGAGATTGCTGGGCGGAGCCTTTGACCCGCCACAGGACGCCAGCAGCAGCACTGCCAACAGTGCGCAAAGAGTTCTGCTCATGTGCCTCTTGCCTTTTTTCGACCAGTTTAACGCATTTCGGACGGCGAGGAAATCACAATTGATACAGGGTCATAGCCTTGATCGACGCCTCAAGTGCCGCAAACTCGGCGCCGAATTCTTCAAACAAACCTGCTTGTTATCCTGTCTCCGGGATACCGAGTTCAGGCACTGTACGAGCCAGGTTCACAGACTGTTTCTTTGAATCTTGGATCAATCAATAGACATTCAGGCCCATTTGGGGGTACCAAGATAGGCGGGGGCTAGTACCATGTTAAAAACGTGTGCCAAGTATTCCTTGGGCCAAGTGGTCCGCCATAAAAAGCACCCCTTCCGAGGGGTGGTTTTCGATGTCGATCCGGAATTCTCCAATACCGAAGAATGGTATCTGGCGATCCCGGAAGACAGCCGGCCGGCGAAAGAGCAGCCTTATTATCACCTGCTCGCCGAGAATGACCAAACCTATTACGTTGCCTATGTTTCGGAACAGAACCTTATCGAAGACCCGTCGGGAGAACCGTTGGACCATCCCGACATTCCCGAAATGTTCGGTCCTTTCCAGGACGGCGCTTATCCGCTGCACGTCCATTTGAACTGACAGGCACGGCCCGGGAATGTCCCGGGGGCCCAATGTATCAATATCCCAGCGCGCAGCCGTCCTTGCGTGGATCGCTGGCACCTTCGAGTGTGCCGTTGTCCCGAATGCGAATGGCCTGTGCGCCGCCGATCGGGGCGGGCGGAACTTCGACCCTGTGCCCGAGATCGGCCAGTTGCTGCCGAACCTTGTCGGAGTACCCTTGCTCTACCTTCAGCATGCCTCCATCGGCAAAGGCGCGCGGGGCGTCGATGGCCGCCTGAAGGCCCATTCCCGCATCCGCAAGGTTGGTCAGGAACCGGGCGTGGCCGTTGGGCTGATAGGCGCCGCCCATTACGCCGAACGGCATCGAAATTCGACCATTCTCACGCAGGAATCCCGGTATGATCGTGTGCATGGGCCTCTTGCCGCCCGCCAGTTCGTTCGGATGGCCCGGCTCCAGCGTGAAGCCGGCCCCGCGGTTCTGGAGAAGGATGCCGAACTTCTCGGAGGCGATACCGGACCCGAAACTGTGGTAGATCGAATAGATCAGGGATACCGCCATCCGGTCGCGATCCACGACGGTGATATAGACAGTATCCTTGTGCACCGCCTCGGTCAGCGGCGCGGCCGCGGGCATAGCCCGTTTCGGGTCGATCAGGGCCGCAAGCCGGGCTGCGGTCTCGGGCGCGAGGAAATGCTCCATCCGCGCCGTGTGGTCGGGATCGGCAATGAACCGGTTGCGCGCGTCATAGGCCAGCTTGGCCGCTTCGGCCTCGATATGGACCCGCTCGGATCCCAGCGGATCCATCGCGGCGATGTCGAAGTGGCTTAGAATGTTGAGCATCAGAATCGCGGTCGCGCCCTGGCCGTTGGGCGGATGTTCGAGCAGTTCCAACCCCTTGTATTCGCCGCTTACCGGTTCGGTTTCCATGCAGCGCGTGGCGGCGAAATCCTCGACCGTATGGCAGCCACCCATCGCGTTGAGCGAAGCGACCATGTCCTCGGCCACCTCGCCGGTGTAGAAGGCATCGCGCCCTTGTCGCGCGATCCTGTGCAGGACCTCGGCCTGCCGAGGTGCGCGGAACATCTGGCCGACCGAGGGAACACGACCGTGGATCAGATAGTGGTTGCGCGCTGCGCCTTGCAGGGCTTCAGCCCCGGGAATCCAGTCGAAGGCCACCCGCGGGGCAACCGGCACACCGCGCTCCGCGTAGTGGATTGCCGGCTGCAGGATGGCTCCCAACTCGAGCCGTCCCTCGGTTTCCGACAGGTGACAGAACGCGTCCACGGCACCCGGCACCGTAATGGCATGCGGGCTACCGATGGGGACACTGGTCAAACCGGCGTCTCTCAACTCCTGCGCATCGGCCGCAGCCGGTGCGCGACCCGACCCATTCAGGGCCCGGATTTTCGTCTCGCCCGGCCGGTTGTACAGCACGAAGCAGTCGCCGCCGAGCCCGGTCATCTGCGGTTCGCAGATTCCCAACAGAACGGCACCAGAGATTGCCGCGTCCATGGCATTGCCGCCGGATTTGAGGATGTCCAATGCCGCCTGCGCGGCCAAAGGGTGGGATGTCGCGCACATCCCCTCTGTCGCCAGCACTTCGGACCGGCCGGGCAAATGAAAATTGCGCATTCTGCTGCTCTCTCCAAGTATTGGCGAGAGCCTAGACGTTTCAACGCCTTTGTCCAGTTGCCGACGCAAAGAGGTCCTCGGCGCTGCTCACTGTTTTGGGGGCTGTGAAACGCAGCGCCGAGGGAAGCTGAAGTGAGCTACCCGAGGATTGTCAGCCTGCTTTTAGGTGAGGTCATGACCTGATTTGGGCCTTATTATGACCAAGTGCCGTGGCGTCCGCGCAGCGCAGATCAAAGCGCAGGTGCAGCCGGTTACTCCCGTCGCGGCGTTCATATCGCACATCTTTGGCCAATTGCCGGATGAGAAACCATCCGAATCCGCCCTCAGGCAAGTCCTGAAGAGGCGTATCTACGCTTGCCGGTTCGCCATCGGGTGGACGCGCGCCGGGCAGCGGTCGGCCCGTGTCCGAGATCAGGATGTCCAGCCGGTTCGGGCCGAAACGGCATTCCACTTGAACCAGAGCGGGCTCCATCCCCGCATAGGCATGCTCCACCACATTGTTGATGGCCTCGGCCAAGGCAATTTTCACGTCGCCCGCACGCTCCTGCGGCAAACCACGGGCCGCGAGCTGTGCGGACAGGTTAGCCAATCCGGCACTCGCAGCGACCTCAACCGCGGGAAAAGAGAGCTCCACTCTGTCCTGGTCGCGCCACAATGCCGGTCATCTCCCGCAGCGAGTCACCCTGCACACTTGGCAATTGCATCGCCGAGAGTGGGGTGCAGGGTAAATACAGTGTCCATGCGCGTCAGTCGGAACACCTTGACAACAACCGGGGTCAGCCCGGCCAATTCCAGGCGGCGATTGCCTCCCAGCTGTTTCATGGACGCCACGATCGCGCCAAGGCCGCTGGAATCGATGAATTGAACTGAAGTCAGATCCAGGATGACCCGGTCCGGCGCGGATTCCGTCTCTACCCGCATCTCCTCCTTGAACCGAATGGCCATTGCCGCGTCGATCCGGTCGGCATTGACCGTGATCACCTGCGTTTGCGCGTGCATGGTGCTGGTCAGGCTCATATATTCATATCCCGTAAAAATTGCTGCGGTTGCGTAGAAATACGCTAGACGGCAAAACTTACCATTCGGTATTCAACCTCGCAGATCAGGAGGAGTTTCGAGATGAAAGAGGTTGTCATTGCCGGCGCTGCCCGCACACCGATGGGCGGGTTCCAAGGCATGTTCGAAGGCGTCAGCGCCGCCGAGCTGGGCGGCACTGCCATTCGGGCCGCGCTCGAAGGGGCTGGGGCCACGACCGTGGACGAGCTGCTGGTGGGCTGTGTCCTGCCCGCGGGACAGGGTCAGGCACCGGCGCGGCAGGCGGGTTTTGCCGGCGGCTTGGGCGAAGAGGTTCCGGCCACCACGCTCAACAAGATGTGTGGCTCGGGGATGAAGGCCGCGATGATGGCCTTCGACCAGATCGCACTCGGCCACGCGGACACCATGATCGCGGGTGGGATGGAAAGCATGACCAACGCTCCCTACCTGCTGCCCAAGATGCGCGGAGGGGCGCGGATCGGCCACAGCCAGGTGATCGATCACATGTTCCTCGACGGCCTCGAAGATGCCTATGACAAGGGCCGCCTGATGGGTACCTTCGCCGAGGATTGCGCCGAAACCTATCAGTTCACTCGCGAAGCACAGGACGAATACGCCCTGCAATCGCTGTCCAATGCCCTGTCCGCACAGGAAACCGGCGCCTTCGACGGCGAAATCTCACCCGTCGCCGTGAAGACCCGCAAGGGCGAGGTCATCTGCGACGCGGACGAACAGCCCAAATCGGCGCGTCCCGAAAAGATCCCGACGCTGAAGCCCGCCTTCCGCAAGGACGGCACGGTGACGGCGGCCAACTCCTCGTCGATCTCCGACGGGGCTGCGGCGCTGGTGCTCGCCTCGGCCGATGCCGCCGAGGCGCAGGGCCTCAACGTGCGTGCCCGCATCGTCGGCCACGCCAGCCATGCCCAGGCGCCGGGCCTGTTCACCACCGCGCCGGTTCCGGCCGCGCGGAAACTGCTCGAACGGATCGGCTGGAGCAAGGACGACGTGGACCTCTGGGAGATCAACGAAGCCTTTGCGGTCGTGCCGATGGCGTTCATGCGCGAAATGGGACTGCCGCGCGACAAGGTGAACGTGAACGGCGGAGCCTGCGCGCTGGGCCACCCGATCGGGGCCTCCGGCGCCCGCATCATGGTGACCCTTCTCAACGCACTTGAAAAGCGCGGGCTGAAGCGCGGGGTCGCGGCAATCTGCATCGGCGGCGGCGAAGGAACCGCCATCGCAATCGAACGGGTGTGACCCTTCACCTTTTGGAAAATACTCCGGGGGTGAATTGAGCCGTAGGCTCAAGAGGGGGCAGCGCCCCCTCCCCCATACACGGGCCCGACCATGACCGCAGACTACGATTCACTTGCAAAAACGATCTCTGCCTTGACCGAGGGCGAAACCGACGAGGTCGCCCTGATGGCCACCGTAACATGCGAGGTCCACCATTCCGACGAGCGTTTCGACTGGACGGGGTTCTACCGTGTGACCGAACCCGGTCTGCTCAAGATCGGCCCCTATCAGGGCGGGCATGGCTGCCTTGTCATCCCTTTCGACAAAGGTGTCTGCGGAGCCGCCGCCCGCACCGGAGAGGTGCAGCTGGTGCCGGACGTGGACGCTTTCCCGGGCCATATCGCCTGTGCGTCCTCCACCCGATCGGAATTGGTTCTGCCGGTTCGCAACGCTGCTGGCGATATCATCGCGGTCTTCGACATCGACAGTGACCAACCCGATGCCTTCACCCAGGCCGATGCCGAGGCGCTGGGCGCAATCCTGTCACGGGTTTTCGCGCGCTAGTTTCGCGTTCGTGCATTGTCCAGGATTTCGCGGGCCGAGCCGAGGCGCGCCTCATAGCATCGTCCCGCCCTGAACCGAACCCAGAGGGACATCCGCGGTAAACGGTGTGCCGGTCAAGGCCAACGCGGCCCAGCTAGACCCGGCAAGCGAAAAAAGCAGGTTGCCAGTTCGCCTCACGTATTCGGTTCAATCGGAAAACAGATAATCGATGCTCATTACTCTCGCCGCCTGCTCTTCTGACACGGACAGAAATTCGGCGATCTTTTCGGTGTTTTCCGACCACGGCGCCGTTTCTCGCAGGAGCCAGTAATGGGAAAAATCCGCGTCGCGGATTCGCTCCGCTTCATGCGCAAGATCATTCCGAATCGTCGGCAGCAACGCGTCGAGCGTGCCCGTCGGCGTGTGCTCTCCGGCGAGGCCGACCCGCCGAGCATGCCCCACCAGGTAGTCATCCGAATACTGGCATTCGATTTCAAGCAGCCGCGTCGTCGCCCTGTCGGAACAGAGATCCTGCATCAGGTCCAGATCAGCGGGGTCGAGGCATAGGACCAGCCTTTCAGTCTCGAAGTGTTCGAACAGCATCCGCACCAGGGCGCGGCGATGTCGTGTTCGCTTGCCGAGCGTCTTTTCGATGCCGCCAAGGTCGGGCAGGCCGGCGCTCTCTTCGTTGAACAGGTATTCGACCGCCGGCACGTCCGTTTCGCGCCGGATCTGATCCACGAGGCGCTTTGCCACGTGCCATTTCTTGCAGACGACCAGCAGCAATTCGCGCCTCGGGCCCAGCGTGCTTTCGGCCTCCCAGAACCGTTTCGCAAAGCGGCGCCCGACCCGGCCACGGCCGGTCAGAAACGTGTACAGGTTCCGCCCCTCGTTCGAGACCCGGAATTCGATGCCCTCGGCCGCGTAGAGCTGGCCGAGCCGCTCCTTGAGTTTCAAGGCTTCCGGGCTGATCTTGCGTGCGAACAGGAAGTCCTGCGCCAACAGCATGTCGTAGTGATCGTTGTAGAACGTCACGGGCATCCCGTAGTCGGAAAACATCAGGAACGTGAGGGTCCGGTTTTCGATCTCGCGTTCCGGGATCAGGTGTCGGACCAACGTCTGAAAAAAGGTCTCGTCCGGTATCCAGGTCGTCAAGAAAAAGAGCATGACGTCCCGGCGAGCGCGTGTGAATTCGAGGATCCGCTCGATCGTCCGGCGCCGCAGGCACCACCATTGGCTGCCGATCATGACCTGGATGTCATGCGGGGTCTCGCGTGCCATGCCGAACCGCTTTTGCAGGTTGTACGAGGTGTAGAACCACCAAGGGTTGTTCCGTTCGTTGAAAAAGTGTCGATAGATCAATCGATCCTTCTTCAGGCCGGTCTTGATCCAATTGCTCTCGAAAAAGTCGTGGCTTTCGATGAAATCCTTGTCATTCTCATCGAGGAACCGGTGTACATATTGCGCCGTCTTGATCGCCATGCAGTCACCGGACAGCATGTAGAAATGCGTCGCAAGCGGGAATGCTTCCACGGCTGCTTCGATCGCGTTCAACGAGGCCCGAACCAGAGACCACTCTCCCCAGCCACATTTGACGCGTTTTCTGGCGAAGGTGACGTTCGGATTGCCGGCCAGCTCGGTCCGGATGCGGCGATAGTCGGCGGGGTTCGCACGGGCGTCGAAATGAATCGACATGCAATCGCCGGCTGCCGTCAGCTGCCCGGCTTGCGCAATGATCGCATCCGGGTTCTTGTGGCACAGCAGGATATAGGCGATCTTTGCCATTTCCGAAACGATGATCTCAGCAACTGCTCATTTCCTGCCCTGATAAAGGCGATGGCCGATTGAATAAACAGAATATTTTTGCTTCCTTGATTTCCAATAAACTGCCAATCAATTTGAGATGCGAAGGGCATAGGAGGCGCGGCGGATGGGTTTTCCCGGCACATGGATGACGGAAAGCGAGAGCATGGTCTATCGCGTCGTGCCGAAATGCGCCTGCTCCACCATCGGCCAGATCATGTATTACTCCGATCACGGCCATTTCTTCGATGGTGATATTCACGATGCGCAGGCAGGGCTGCACAAATGGGCGATGGACGGCAGCCAGGATGCGATTTCGCGGACGGTCAAGGCGCATAGCAGTTTTGCCTTCACCTGCGTCCGGAATCCCTACACCCGGATTCTCAGCTCGTTCTTTGACAAGATCTGCGGCATCCAGCGCAACGGCAAGCGGTATCGCGGAAATCTGGTGCCGAGCCTGATCTACAACTACGGGATCGAAGTCGGCGGGGATGACGGCAAGGGAGAGTTCGACCAGATCCAGAGCTTCCGCCGCTTTCTTCTTTTTGCCCGCGACACCATCCGCTGGCGGCGCCCGATGGATCCGGACATTCACTGGTCATCCATGTCAGGACACGTCTCGACCTTCGTCGTCAATGGCGGGCGTTATGACCGGATATTCTGGACCGAACGGTTCAACGAGGGGATGCAGGATGTTCTCGATCATATCGACACGCCGCATCCGGTGAACCTGTCCGAGATCCCGAGATTCAATGAATCCGAGGGCCACGGACCCAAACGCGCGCATCCTGTCGAGGATTACTTCGACGATCTGTCGATGCATCTCGTCTATGAAATCTACAAACGCGATTTCGAATTGTTCAAATACGATTTCGAGAACCCGGCCAACAAGATGCCGACCGGAGAAATCGATCTGGACGAGATACACGCCAAGCTCGGCGACTGATCCGAAGGATCGAAGAACTCCCGCCCATCGTCAATGTCTCTGACGAGACATCTCCTCTGGTTGGGCCGGGCGCCGCGCTTTGCGCGGCGCCCGGCCCAAGGCTGACGGAGGCATCGGCATCGCCGAAGGGTCCTGTCAGGCGCGGGAGCCCTTCGGGAGAAAGGGGCAGGCCGTCCCGCAACATGCGGGCTGGTAGGGTTCAGGCCTGGCGCACGGCACCCTTTGCCGCACTTGTGGCCAGCTTCGCATAGGCCTTCAGCGCCGTGGACACCTTGCGTTTGCGCGGCTGCGCCGGCTCCCAGCCTTTCGCGTCCTGCGCCTTGCGGCGCTCGGCCAGTTCCTCGTCGGACACGGCCAGGTGGATCGAGCGGTTGGGGATGTCGATCTCGATCGTGTCCCCGTTCTGCACCAGACCGATCTCGCCGCCTTCGGCCGCCTCGGGCGAGACGTGGCCGATCGACAGGCCCGAAGTGCCGCCCGAAAAACGTCCGTCGGTCAGCAGCGCGCAGGCTTTGCCCAGGCCCTTGGATTTCAGGTACGAGGTCGGGTACAGCATTTCCTGCATGCCCGGCCCGCCGCGGGGGCCTTCATAGCGGATCACGACGACGTCGCCTTCCTTGACCTTGCCGGTCAGGATGTCGTTCACCGCCTGGTCCTGGCTTTCGCAGACATAGGCGGTGCCGGTGAATTTCAGGATGTTCTCGTCTACACCCGCGGTCTTCACGATACAGCCATCGCGCGCGATGTTGCCGAACAGCACCGCCAGACCACCATCCTGGCTGAACGCATGTTCCTTGGACCGGATCACGCCGTTCACGCGGTCGGTGTCCAGTTCCTTGTAGCGGTTCGACTGGCTGAAGGCCTGGGTCGTCCGCACGCCGCCCGGCGCGGCCTTGAACAGCTCTTGCGCCTTGGGGTTGTTGGTGACCTTGATGTCCCAGTTGGCGATCGCCTCGGCCATGGTGGCGGAATGCACCGTCCGGCAGTCGTCATGCAGCAGGCCGGCGCGGCTCAACTCGCCCAGGATCGAAAAGATGCCACCCGCGCGGTGCACGTCCTCCATGTGGACGTTTTCGGTGTTGGGCGCGACCTTGCACAGGCAGGGCACCTTGCGGCTGAGCCGGTCCATGTCGGACATGGTGAAGTTCACCTCACCCTCATGCGCGATGGCCAGCAGGTGCAGCACCGTGTTGGTCGAGCCGCCCATGGCGATGTCCAGGCTCATGGCGTTTTCGAAGGCCTCGAAGGTCGCGATCTCGCGCGGCAGGAAGCCTTTTTCATCCAGATCATAATGGCGCTTGGTGATCTCGACGATGCGGCGTCCGGCCTCCAGGAACAGTTCCTTGCGGTCGGCATGGGTGGCCAGGGTCGAGCCATTGCCCGGCAGCGCCAGACCCAGTGCCTCGGCCAGACAGTTCATCGAGTTCGCCGTGAACATGCCCGAGCACGACCCACAGGTGGGGCAGGCGTTTTCTTCGATATGCTGCACCTGTTCGTCGGTATAGGCATCGCTGGCCGCCGCGACCATCGCATCGACCAGGTCGATCTTCTTGACCTCCAGATCGGCGATGTCGATCTTGCCGGCCTCCATCGGCCCGCCCGACACGAAAATGGTTGGAATATTCAGTCGCATCGCCGCCATCAGCATGCCCGGGGTGATCTTGTCGCAGTTCGAGATGCAGACCATCGCATCGGCACAGTGCGCGTTGACCATGTATTCTACGCTGTCGGCGATGATCTCGCGCGAGGGCAGCGAATACAGCATCCCGTCATGACCCATGGCGATGCCGTCATCGACGGCGATGGTGTTGAACTCCTTGGCGACACCACCCGCCGCCTCGACCTCGCGGGCGACCATCTGGCCCAGGTCCTTGAGGTGGACGTGCCCCGGCACGAATTGCGTAAACGAGTTGACGATGGCGATGATCGGCTTGCCGAAATCGTCGTCGCCCATTCCGGTGGCGCGCCACAGGCCGCGGGCACCGGCCATGTTGCGGCCATGGGTCGAAGTTCTGGATCGGTACATTGGCATGATGCTGTTTCCCTTTTGCCCCGGTTGCAAAACCAAGGTTTCGTGCGTTATAGCGCACGTAACATATGTGCGCTATAACGCACAAGGGGAAACGCAAGGCCAGATCATGGAATCAGACGACATCACTCTGAAACTGCGCGACGTGCGCGCTGCCGCGGGCCTGAGTCTGTCCAAGGCGGCCGAACTGACCGGCGTCAGCAAGGCCATGCTGGGCCAGATCGAGCGCGGCGAATCCAGCCCCACCATCGCGACGCTGTGGAAGATCGCCAAAGGGTTCCAACTGCCGTTGAGCGCCTTGATCGGCACCAGCGCCCTGCGCGACCCGGCGGATGCGGCCCGGTTCCGCACCGTGACCTTCCCAGGCAGTCTGAAGGTCAAGATTGTCTTTCCCTTTGATCCGGTGTTGGGGGCCGAGACCTTTCACGTCGAACTGGACAGCAACCAATGCCACGAATCCCCCGCCCATGCCGCCGGCGTGACCGAGGAAGTTTTTGTGTTGAACGGCTTGCTTGAGGTGCTGCGGAACGGCGAATGGGTGCCGCTGAACGCGGGCCAGGGGTTGCGCTTTCCGGCCGATCTGCCGCATGGATATCGCGCCGGGCCCGAGGGCGCGGCATTCTTGAACATGCATCACTACGGACACCGGCCCGCGACCGCCGCGGCCGGTTGATGCGGCAGAAGGAGGCAACCCGATGACGGAATTCCTGAACGGCCTGACGCTGGCCGATGCCATCGGGTCTTTCGGGGCGCTGATCGTGGTTGCGGCCTATTTCGCCACCCAGATGCGGATGATGAACTCCGACGATCTGGCGTTTCCGGTGGTGAACCTCGTCGGCTCGGTGCTGATCGTCTATTCGCTGCTGCAGAATTTCAATCTGGCCTCGATGCTGATCGAAGGCTTCTGGATCGCGATCAGCATGGTGGGGATCGTTCAGTATTTCAGACTGCGCCGAGAACCGTGACGCCTGCGGCATCCTACCCCCCTTCTGCGCCGTTCTCACCTTGAATCAATATCCGCTGAAGTATAGGGAAAACCCTGCGCGCATAGGGGAGGCATTGATGCAGGACGATCCGAAAACCCTCGTTTCCACAGACTGGCTTGCCGCTCATCTCAAGGATCCGGACCTTCGGATTCTGGATGGGTCCTGGTACCTGCCCCAGCAGGGCCGCGACGCGAAAGCCGAATATGACGAGGCGCATATCCCCGGTGCCCGCTTCTTTGACATTGACGAGATTTCCGATCACCGCTCGGACCTGCCGCACATGGCGCCGCCGGTGGAGAAATTCATGTCGCGCCTGCGTGCCATGGGCGTCGGCGACGGCCATCAGGTCGTGGTCTATGACGGCGCCGGCTTGATGTCGGCGGCCCGCGTCTGGTGGCTGTTCCGCCTGATGGGGCAGGAAAACGTGGCCGTTCTGGACGGCGGCTTTCCCAAATGGAAGGCCGAAGGTCGCGAAATCGAGGACCTGCCCCCGGTGATCCGCGACCGCCACATGACCGTGCGCGTGCAGAACCACCTTGTCCGCGACGTGACCCAAGTGTCGGCCGCCGCCAAGCTGGCCGATCACGAGATCATCGACGCCCGTTCCGCCGGGCGCTTTGCCGGAACCGAGCCGGAACCGCGCGAAGGCCTGCGGTCGGGCCATATCCCCGGCTCGCGCAACGTGCCCTTTGACAGCCTGCTCAACAAGGATGGCACGATGAAATCACCCGAAGAATGCCGCGCCGTGTTCGAGGCTGCCGGCGTCGAACTGTCGAAACCCGCCATCACCACCTGCGGATCCGGCGTGACCGCAGCCATCATCAGCCTTGCGCTCGAGCGCATGGGCAAGAAAGATCACTCGCTTTATGACGGCAGCTGGGCCGAATGGGGTGCCTTCCCGACCCTGCCCGTCGCAACCGGAGAGTCCTGATGTTCGAGAACCTCAAGCCGCAGCCAGCCGACAAGATCCTGGCGTTGATGCAGATGTATCGCGATGACCCGCGCGAGCAGAAGATCGACTTGGGCGTGGGCGTCTACAAGAATGCCGACGGCGTGACGCCCGTCATGCGCGCGGTCAAGGCCGCCGAGCTTCGCATCTGGGAAGAGCAGCAGACCAAGGCCTATACCGGTCTGGCTGGTGACCCGGCCTATGCGGACGTGATGATCAACCTCATTCTCGGAACCACGGTGCCGCGCGCCAATGTGGCGGCTGTTGCGACGCCGGGTGGAACCGGCGCTTGCCGTCAGGCGTTTGAATTGATCCGCATGGCCAACCCCTCGGCCCGGGTGTTCGTCTCGAACCCGACCTGGCCGAACCACATTTCGATTCTGAACTACCTGGGCATCGAAACCGTCGCCTACCGCTATTTCGACGATGAAACCCGCGGCGTCGATTTCGACGGCATGATCGAGGACCTCAAGACCGCCAATGCCGGCGACGTGGTGCTGCTGCATGGTTGCTGCCACAACCCGACCGGCGCCAACCTGAACATGGTGCAGTGGCAAGAGGTGGTGAACCTGATCAACGACCGCGGCCTGGTGGCCATGATCGACATCGCCTACCAGGGTTTCGGCGACGGACTGAACGAGGACGCGCAGGCGACCCGCCTTGTCGCCTCTTCGGTCAAGGAATGCCTGATCGCCGCTTCCTGCTCGAAGAACTTCGGCGTCTATCGCGAGCGCACCGGCCTTTTGATGGCCGTCAGCGCCGATGCCGGTCAGACCGCGCTGAACCAGGGCACGCTGGCCTTCCTGAACCGCCAGAACTACTCGTTCCCGCCGGATCATGGCGCGCGAGTCGTGACCCGGATCCTGCAGGACGAAGAGCTGCGCGCCGACTGGGCGGCGGAACTGGAAGAGGTGCGCCTGTCGATGCTGGGTCTGCGCCAGCAACTGGCCGACGAACTGCAGCGCCTGACCGGCTCGGACCGGTTCGGTTTCCTTGCCCAGCATCGCGGCATGTTCTCGCGCCTCGGCGCCTCGCCCGAACTGGTCGAGAAGCTGCGGGTCGAGCATGGCATCTACATGGTCGGCGACAGCCGCATGAACATCGCCGGCCTGAATGAAAAAACCGTGCCGATCCTTGCCAAGGCGATCGTCGAGGTCGGCGTCTGAGTCGACACCATCTTTGGAAAAAGAGAAAACCCGGGCGCGGATGCCCGGGTTTTTTTTGTTGTTGTGGCGGGGCGCTCAGCCCTTGGAGAACTCGGGATAGGCTTCCATCCCCAGCTCGGCCATGTCGAGACCGTTGATCTCTTCTTCCTCGCCGACCCGCAGGCCCACGGTGGCCTTGATGATCGCGAACAGGACATAGCTGACCGCGAAGACGAAGATGCCGATTGCCAGGAACCCGATGATCTGGGTGACGAAGGAAGCGTCCGAGTTGGTCCAGGCCACGATGAAGGTGCCCCAGAAACCCGCGATCAGGTGCACCGGGATGGCGCCGACGACGTCGTCGATCTTCATGCGGTCCAGCATCGGAACCGCGAAAACCACGATCACGCCGCCGATGCCGCCGATTATCAGCGACTGGAACAGCGACGGGGCCAGCGGCTCGGCGGTGATCGACACAAGGCCGGCCAGCGCGCCGTTCAGCGTCATGGTCAGATCGACCTTGCCATAGCGCACCTGGGTCAGCAGCAGCACGGCGACGGCGCCGGCGGCAGCGGCCATGTTGGTGTTGGCAAAGATGCGGCTGATGTCGGCAACGTCACCGATGGTGCCCATGGCCAGCTGCGAACCGCCGTTGAAGCCGAACCAGCCGAGCCACAGGATGAAGGTGCCCAGCGTGGCCAGGGCGAGGTTCGAGCCCGGGATCGGATGGACCTTGCCGTCCTTGGTGAACTTGCCGATGCGCGGACCCAGCACGATGGCGCCGGCCAGAGCGGCGAAACCGCCTGCGGCATGGACCAGGGTCGAACCGGCGAAGTCAGAGAAACCCATCTCGGACAGCCAGCCGCCGCCCCACTGCCACGAGGCCTCGATCGGGTAGATGATGCCGGTCAACACGACCACGAACAGCAGGAAGGGCCACAGCTTGACGCGCTCGGCCATGGTGCCCGAAACGATCGAGGCGGTGGTGGCGCAGAACATGAGCTGGAAGAAGAAGTCGGAACCGACAGACGCATAGGACAGGTCGGTTTCCGTGTCGGCCAGCCCAACGGGTTCGAGAGATGTGGGCGAGAACGCCCCCAGGAAACCGGTGATCGACCAGCCATCGCCCGGATACATCAGGTTGAAGCCAACCAGCCAGTACATGATCGCGGCCAGCGAAAACAGCGCGATGTTCTTGGTCAGCTGCATGGTCACGTTCTTGGAGCGGACCAGGCCGGCTTCGAGCATGGCAAAGCCCGCGGCCATCCAGAAGACCAGGAAACCGCCGACCAGAAACAGCAACGAGGTCAGGATGTATTGCGTATGTTGCGCCGCCTCGCCGCTGGCTGCGGCCTCCTGGGCCAGGCCCATTTGCGGCAACGCGGCGATCGCGACCGCGGGAATGAGAGTTTTGATTAGGTTCATTTTGATGTCCTCGGAGTGGAAGTGGCGGCGCTCAGAGCGCATCTTCGTCGGTTTCCCCGGTCCGCACGCGCACGGCCTGCTCGACGTCGAGCACGAAGATCTTGCCGTCGCCGATCTTGCCGGTCCTTGCGGTCGAGGAGATGGTTTCCGTGATCTGTTCGACCATCGTGGCGGGAACCACGATTTCGAGCTTGATCTTGGGAACGAAATTCACGGCATATTCCGCGCCCCGGTAGATTTCCGTGTGACCGGACTGCGAGCCGAAGCCCTTGATCTCGGTCACCATCATGCCGCGCACGCCCGCTTCGGTCAGTGCCTCGCGCACCTCCTCGAGCTTGAACGGCTTGATTGTCGCAATGATGAGTTTCACGTCTTTACCCCTTTGCCTTGCCGGCCACCCGGCCTGTTTGCACGTGCAGAAAAGCCGTGGCATGGGGCTTAGAGGAACCGCTCAGTGGGGTTGATTTTCCAAAACATCAGAAATATTGCACATTTTTTGCACATATCCGGTAGGGTGATTATTTTTTAATCGCTCCTGCAAGCATGGTTTATGGAAAATCGCACCTCTACACCGGCGGCCGGGCAGGCTATTGTCCGGCTCAAACAAGAAACGGGCAGAGTTGAGCATGACTGAGTCCAAGCGCCGCAAGCCACGGCTGGTGGCGGACAAGAGATACCCGTCCGCGGGCAGGGGCAAACCTTCGGGCAAGGCCGGAGGCAAAAAGCCGGCACGCAAGGCAACATCGGGAAAATCCGGGGCGAAAAAACCGTCGCGCCGCACAACGCGCCGGTCAACGAAAAAGTCCGGCGGCGGAGGTGGAATCCTCGGTCTGTTCCGCCGTTTCTTTGGTTGGTTGTTCCGCCTTGTCTGGGGCATCACCTGGCGCGTGGGAATGGTTGCCGCGCTGCTGATCGCCCTGGCGGTGGGGCTGGTTTACACGACCCTTCCCGAATCCGAGGCCCTGCTGGACGGGCGCGCGCGCGGCTCGGTCACGCTGCTGGACCGTGACGGCAAGGTGTTTGCGTGGCGCGGCGACCAGTTCGGGGGCGTGATCACCGCAGACACCGTCTCGCCGCATCTCAAGCACGCGGTCATCGCCACCGAGGACAAGCGTTTCTATCGCCATTTCGGCATCAGCCCGCGCGGCATCGCCAGCGCCATCCGCATCAATCTGAGCGAAGGGCGCGGCCCTTTGTCCGGGCACGGCGGCTCGACCATCACCCAGCAGACCGCCAAGCTGTTGTGTCTGGGCGTGCCCTACGAGCCAGAGAAATGGGACTCCGAGGCCGCCTACGAGGCCGACTGCCGCCAGGGCTCGCTGTGGCGCAAGGCCAAGGAGGCCATCTATGCGATGGCGATGGAGGTCAAGTATACCAAGGACGAGATCCTGACGATCTATCTCAACCGGGCCTTCCTTGGCGCGGGCGCGCGTGGGTTCGAGGCCGCCAGCCAGCGATACTTCGGAAAATCGGCGGCCGAAGTCGACCCGGCCGAGGCGGCGATGCTGGCCGGTCTGCTGGTGGCGCCGACCCGATATGCGCCGACCAACAACCTGCAACGGTCGCAGAACAGGGCGAATGTGGTCATCGGGCTGATGGAGGATCAGGGATATCTGACCGCAGCCCAGGCCCGGGACGCGCGCAACAACCCCGCGCAGCTCTCCGAGGCGGCAGCGGCCCGGGCGGGCGGGTATTTCGCCGATTGGGTGATGGCCAGCGGGCCGGAATTCTTTACCCGCAACACGACCGAAGACGTGGTGATCCGCACCACGCTGGACCAGCGGATACAGGCGGCGGCGGAAGAGGCGCTCAAGTTCATCTTCCAGGAAAAGGTCAAACCCGGCTCCAAGGCGCAGGCGGCCATCGTGGTGATGTCGGCGGACGGCGCGGTCCGCGCCATGGTCGGCGGGCGCAAGACCCGCGTCTCGGGCGCGTTCAACCGCGCGACCCAGGCGCTGCGGCAGACCGGTTCTTCCTTCAAGCCCTTCGTCTATGCCACTGCGCTGGAACTGGGATATTCACCGCTCGATACGGTGGTGGACGAACCTTATTGCGAGATGATCCCCGGCTCGGGCCAGTGGTGCCCGAAGAACTACACCAACAAGCATTACGGTCGCGTGACGTTGACGCGGGCGCTGAGGGATTCTCTGAACGTCCCCGCCGTGAAGGTGGCCAACATCGCCGGACTGGACAATGTGCGTACCGTGGCCAGCGGCTTTGGCATCGACAGCGATCTGGCCTCGGGGCCCGCGCTGGCGCTGGGGGTCTCGGAAAGCACGCTGATCGAGATGACCGGCGCCTATGCGGGCATCCTCAATGGCGGCTCCTCGGTGGAGCCCTACGGGCTGACCGAGTTGAAACTGCTGGGCGACGACCAGCCGCTGATGGTGACCACGACCGGCATCGGCGAACGGGTGATCCGCACCGATGCGGCGCAGCAGCTGATCTGGATGATGGAGAAGGTCGTCTCGGAAGGGTCGGGCAAACGGGCGGCGCTGCCGGGCTGGCAGGTGGCGGGCAAGACCGGCACCACGCAGGCGGCGCGGGATGCCTGGTTCATCGGCTTCACCGCCGATTATGTGGCCGGGGTCTGGATGGGCTATGACGACAACACGCCGCTTTCGGGGGTCACTGGCGGTGGTCTGCCCGCCGAGATCTGGCACGAAACCATGATGCGGGTGACCGAGGGCATGACGCCGACACCCCTGCCCATGCAGCCGCCCAAGGAGCCCACCCAGACAGCCCAACCCAACCGGAGCCGGAAGGGCGGCGGCGGGCTGGGCTTTGCGGTGGAAAAGCTGCTCAGGGATATTTTCGGCGGTAATTGATGGGGCGCCTGCCTTTCGTGTTTTCCCCGGCGAGAAGAGAATTGTGTTGCGGCGGGCAGGCGGCCCGCCCTTGGCGACCCGCATTCTTGTAACGGCAGAGAATCACTCGCCATGGGCAGGGCGAATCACAATGCGGCCCGATTCGCCAAGTTTGGCCAAGAAAATGTCAAAAACCACGAAGAATTCAACCTGTGCTTGAATTCCTTTCCGTTTGGGGGGACGCGGAAAGATTAACGGTTTGGTAGTGAATTGTGTGACGGGGGAAGTCTGCCTCGTGTAAGTGCGGCGCAAATTAGCCCGCTTAGTACAACGTAGTATGGAGTAACAAACATGTTGAATACTGTCCGCAAAATTTTCGTGCAGCTGCGCCGCGACGAGCGTGGGGCAACCCTGGTGGAATATGCGATTGCGCTGCTGGTCGCGATTGGTGTTGGCGGCTTCATCGTCTCCAACCTGGCGGTGCACACCCAAGACAACTTCTGTGACGCGGATAACGTGATCCAAGGAAACGCTCTTTCCACTGCCGGTGGCTGCTGATCGACCGGTCACACCTGACAAATTCTGCAGCGGCTAACGCTGCAGAAATGGCACAAACTCATTTGATGCAGGTTTCCGCGCACCCGAGTGCGTGCCATGGCAGCGTCCATTTCATGGCTGCCCACCTGATGTCGGGTGTTTCGCATGGCCAAACCGCGGAACACCCGGCAGACCAGTTCATCTTCGCACTGTTCGGAACAGTTGGATGGTGCGGTGCGCCTGACGTGAAGCCGTTGTCCGGATCGATGACGAATGCGCCACAGAATTAGGAGACGAAAATGAGATTGAAATCCTTGATGATGACGGTTTTCGGGATCGCTGTGGCTGGCGGCGCGGTTCTCGTTGCGCAAAATCAACTGCAAGAGGCATCCCAGGTCGCTGATCCGACGATCGTCCGGGTGGTGGCCGCGGCCGAGGACATTCCGTTCGGCGCAACGATCGAGGGGCACCAGCTGACCTCGATCGAATGGCCTGCGGAATCGGTGCCGAAGGGTGTCTTCACCAGCTATGACCAGGTTCTGCCGCAAAACGGTGGCGAGCCGCGCCGCGCCAAGCGGGCACTGGCCCAGGGCGAAATCCTGCTGACCTCGAAAGTGTCGAATTTCGGCGAGAAGGTCACCATCGTCCAGACAATCGGCGAAAACAACCGCGCCATGGCGCTGAACGTGAACGCTCAGACCGGCGTTGGCGGCTTTGTCACGCCGGGCGACAATGTCGATATCGTGCTGACCCAAGGCAGCGGCGACACGCTGCGCGCGGTCACCATCCTGCAGAACATCCGGGTCATCGGCGTTGACCAGAAGGCGGACGAGGATCTCGACCAGCCCGGCGTCGCGCGCACGGTGACGGTCGAAGTGACGCCCGAGCAGGGCCAACGCCTGGCGCTGGCGCAGAAGGCCGGGCAGCTGAGCCTGTCGCTGCGCTCGCTGAACACCGAAGAGGACAAGCCTCTGGAAGCGGTTCGCCTGAGCGACATCCTGCTTGAGAAATCGCCGCTCGAGGAAGGTGCCCCCAAGCCGATCGTCCGCGTGCGCCGCGGCACGGGTGAAATCGAAGAGGTTCCCGTTGTCGGCAGCACTTCCGAAGAAGAAGTCCCCGTGAACTGATCGACAGGAAGCCAGTGGAGTGACCGCCATGAAACGGATCAGCGAATTCAAGAAAGACGAAGGGGGCATGATCCTGGTCTTTGTCGCGCTGTTCCTGGTCGTCATCTTCGGAATGACCGCGCTGACCTTCGATCTGGGGCGGATGGCCTCGACGCAGACGGACCTTCAGGCCTATGCCGACCACGTCGCGCTGGCAGCTGCCGGCGAACTGGATGGCAGCAACGACGCGATCACCCGCGCCACGCTTGCGGCGGAAAACATGATCCGCGACCGTCAGAGCTTTGCCACCGGCGACCGCGATCTGGACTCGATCGCCGATTTCTCGCTGCGGTTCCTGAGCGGCCTGCCGGACGCGGCCGCCGATCCCGATGACAATGACCCGGTTGACGCCTTCGTGACCAATGATCCGACCCAGGCCGGCATGGTCGAGGTCACGGCGACCCCCAGAACCGTTTTCCTGCCCTTCGCGAACGCGCTTGCCGCGCTGCTGGGTGTTGCCGGGCCGGATGGGACGGTCGGCGCCGTGGCGATCGCCGGGTACACGCAATACGCCTGCGATGTCACGCCGCTGATGTTCTGCATTCCGCCGAACTGGACGGCTGACGCGAACAAGGGGGCGACGATCAACCTGCGCACCGGTGGCAACAATGCCTTCTGGGAGCCCGGAAACTTCGGCTTTCTCGATCCCGAAGACAACCTGATCAACCCCACCGGTCCCTGCGCGGGGCTGACCGGATCGAAACTGTATATCTGCATGGTTGCGGCGAACGGGCCTCTGACCAAATGCGTCAAGCAAACCGGCGTCGATACGGAAGTCGGGCAGAGGAACGGGATCGGCAGCGCCATCTACAACTCGCGCTTCGACATTTTCATGGCGACCATGAGCCAGCTCAAGAATGACCCTGACTATGCCCCCGGTCCGCAGGTCATCAGCGGGTGGGAAAACTCTGGCGGCGGGTGCCTGAAGAACAACCCGACTGTGTCAACGGATTCGATGCCCTTCCCGCCGGATGACTGCTTTGCGACGGATTCCTGCGCACCCTATGCCCGCTTTGGTGACGCCGACTGGTCGCAGGGCAAGGACAAGTATCTTTCCCTGAACTATGGCAATGGCGGTACCTATGTGGATCCGCCGAACTCGCTGACACCGCATCCGGCGGGCCCGCCGACGCCAGTCGGCACCACGCGGTACGACATGTACCTGGAGGAGATCAGCAGGACCGCGGCAGGTGATGACATTCTCGAAGGCCGGAGCGAAAGCGGCAGGCCGCAATGCGCAAACACCACGGTTGATGATCCGAACCGTCGTACTTTCATCGCCGCGGCCATTGATTGCGCAGCAAACCCGATCCAGGGGCGTACGCAGGACGTGCCGGTCAAGGAATTCGTGAAAGTGTTCCTGATCCAGCCGCTCGAAAGTTCTTCGGGATCGGATTTCGACATCTACGTCGAGGTTGTCGAAAAAGTTGGCGGCGGTGCCGGCAGCAGCAATATCGACTCCATTTTCCGGGATGTGGTGCGGCTATACAGATGAAACGGCTCAGAAAACATATCGCCCGGCTGAAAGGCTGTGATGCTGGCGGACCCGTAGTCGAATTCGCCATTGTCCTGCCCCTTATCCTGCTGTTCATCGCCATCATCATCGAAGGCGGGCGGATCACCTGGATATATCAGTCGGCGGCCGCCGGGGTGCGCGACGCATCGCGGATGGTGGCCCGGATCGCGCCGATCGATCTTTGCCCGGCCGGAAGCGTTGCAGGCTACGATGCCATGGTGACGGATATCGTCGAGAACCGCCTGAACGGACCATCGGTCATCCCGGGGGGGGCCACCCTTCTGGACGTGATCCCGGTGCTTCACACCAGAACCGGTGCCTATCGCATC
Organism: Ruegeria marisrubri; assembly: GCF_001507595.1. Lineage (GTDB taxonomy): Bacteria > Pseudomonadota > Alphaproteobacteria > Rhodobacterales > Rhodobacteraceae > Ruegeria > Ruegeria marisrubri. Next base: position 80,991 of record NZ_LQBQ01000002.1, on the reverse strand, counting down.
GACCCGACCTGCGTGGTCGAAGTCCGTGCCCAAGTTCAGATCGACTACATTTTTGGCGGCGTCTTCGGATGGTTCGGAAACCCGCTGGGGCCGGTTGTGACCGAGGTCGCCGATCAGAGCAGGATTTTCGGAGTATGACAAACTGGCCGCATATCACCCGAGCGTTTCGGCGCGACACCCGCGGCACCGCGTTGGTCGAGCTTGCCATCGTGCTGCCGCTGTTCCTGCTGCTGATGTTCGGCGTCCTGGAATACGGGCGTCTGTTCTGGAATTCGACGATGTCGCAGAAAGCCATGCAGATGGCCGCGCGTCTCGCGACGGTGGGGCCGCCGCTTTGTGCAGGGGTGCCCACCGTTCACGAAATCACCGACCCGCCGCCGGCCAACACGCAATATGGCACGCTGTGCCGAGGCACAGGTGTCTGCGCAACTGTCGCCGCGGTCAGCTGCACCCTTTCGAACGCCCTTGATGACGGTGTGTATGACGGAACCTATGCAGATCGGGTGTGGACGAGCATAGAGCCGCTTTTGCCGCCCGGATCCAGCCCCAGCAACGTGCAGTTCACCTATTCCCAGGATCCCGATCTCGGCTTCCTTGGCGGGCCCTACACGCCGGTGGTCACGGCCGAGCTGGTCAACGTGAACTTTGATTTCGTCCTGCCGATCGGTGGTCTGGCTGCCTTGGCGGCAAACGACCCGACACTCGCAGCAAGCACACCAAACAGCATTTCGATCCCAGCCATGAGCACCTCGGTTCCAGGTGAGGATCTCGACAGCGGAGCCGGAGACTAAGGAGAGGTTTCATGAGTAACTCACAATTATCAGTTCTTTTGATTTCGCCGGATCAGGAAATCTATTCGACGATTGAAAAGTCGCTGGCGAAGGAAGCCGGCTGCCGCTTCACCGGCAAGCAGGGAACGGTCGCGGGCGTAAATGGATCCGCGATTCCTCTGGTTGGGCGGAATGACGTGGTTCTCTTCGATCTGGACGAGAGCGACGACAATCTTCTTCAGTCTGCACGTGACATCTGCGAGGCGCGTCGGCCCAACGCGATCATCATTGCGCTGGCATCCGACAACCTGCCGCTGGAAAAGGCACGCCAACTGCGCCGGATCGGCGTGGATGATGTGCTCCCGAGAAATTCGGTGCAGGATGAGATCATCCCGCAGGTCCAGTCCATTCGCGAACGCCGCGAAGCACAGCTTCCCGCGATTTGGGGCGGGCATGCGACGCAAGGCAAGGTGATCGCCGTTGCCCAGTCTCGCGGAGGCGTCGGTTCGTCCATCCTGGCGGCAAACCTCGCCAACGAATTGCAGGACAAGCAGGGCTTCTTCAAGAAGAAGGCAAAGAACGACGTCGCGCTGGTCGACCTTGATTTCCAGTTTGGATCGCTTGCCGCGATGATGGATGTCGAGGAAAGCGACGCGATGTGGCGCATGGCGATGGAGGGCAGCATTCCGGACAGTGCGTTTCTGGAACAGGCGATGACGAAATCGAAATGCGGCGTCGATGTTTTGCCCGCCCCGTCGCGCTACGGGCCTCTGAATGCAATCAAGGAAGAGCAGGTCTCGGCCATTCTCGACAGCCTGAAGCGTAGCCACGACTATATCGTGGTTGATCTGCCGCGCGCCCTGGTCGAATGGCTGACACCGGTTCTGACGCAGGCCGACAGACTCTATCTGGTGACGGACGTCTCCGTTCCTTCGGTGCGCTCAGCGCGGAAACTGATGGATTTCTATCAGGCGGAAAACCCGGCGTTGGAAATTCAGCTGGTTGCCAGCTTCGAAAAGAAGCCGTTGATCCAGGCGGCGCATCACAGGGCTGCGACCAAGCTGCTGGACAAGGAATTTTCGTATTGGGTGCCGAAGGACGAAAGAACGACCCGCGAGGCGCTGGATCGTGGCGTACCTCTCCACGATGTTTCGAGCCGCGCGCCGCTCACCAAGACCATTCGGAAGATGGCACTGGACATGTCCCACGCGTTGCCGCCGCGGGCTGGCCACCACTGAAGTTTGGGCAACTGTGAAATGAAGATGATGAGTAAGTGAGGGTCAGCTAATGTTCCGTGAATTTGATAGAGTTACCCGCCGGCCCACAGAGGTGGCAAAGGTTGTCCAGCTGAGCGACAAGAAACCGGTAGAAGATGCGGCAGAAATCTCCTCGTTCGAGGCCGAAAAACTGGCGCTGCAGCATGATGTCGAAGTCGACCGACTGGAACTCAAGGGCCGGTTGCACAATACGCTTCTGGACAAGCTCAACCTCGCGGTAATCGACAAGGTTGAAGAAGACACCCTGCGGGGCGAAATCGGCAAGCATGTCACCGAGACGCTGCGGGCCGAGGGGCGGGCGATGCGCAGCGACGAGATCAAGCCTCTCGTCGATGAATTGATGTACGAAGTGTTGGGGCTCGGACCGCTCGAACCCCTTTTGGCCGACCCTTCCGTCAACGACATTCTGGTGAATGGGCACCAGCAGGTGTTCGTTGAACGCGATGGCGTTCTGGAAAAAACGGCGACGCGGTTCAGGGACGAACGGCATCTGTTGCGGATCATCGACAAGATCGTCAGCCGCGTGGGTCGCCGGATCGATGAACGGCAGCCATGGGTCGATGCGCGACTGGATGACGGCAGCCGCGTCAACGCGATCATCCGCCCATGTGCCCTGGACGGCCCTGCGCTTTCGATCCGGAAGTTCTCCAAGGTCCCTCTGACGATGGAGCGCCTGATCAAGAACGAGGCGCTGAACGAGAGCGCCGCGGCGCTGCTGCGTGGCCTCGTGGACGCCAAGATGAACATCCTCATTTCCGGGGGTACGGGTTCGGGCAAGACGACGATGCTGAATGCCCTGTCGTCCTACATCAGCCCGAAAGAGCGGATCGTCACGATCGAGGATGCGGCCGAACTCCAGCTGCAGCAGGAACATGTCCTGCGAATGGAAACCCGCCCGGCCGGCCTGGACGGAACCGGCGCCGTGCATCAGCGCGACCTGGTTCGGAACGCGCTGCGTATGCGGCCTGACCGGATCATCGTGGGCGAGGTTCGCGGCGCCGAGGCGTTCGACATGCTGCAGGCCATGAATACGGGCCATGACGGCTCTATGACCACGGTTCACGCAAACAGCCCGCGCGACGCCCTGTCGCGAGTCGAGCAGATGGTGCAGATGGGGGGGCTGGAGCTGCCGCACGCGGCAATCCGGGCAACGATCGCCTCAGCAATCCATTTCGTCCTGCAGCTCAACCGCCTGTCGGATGGTTCGCGCCGGGTCATGTCCGTGTCCGAGATTACCGGCATGGAAGGTGATATCGTGACCATGCAGGACATCTTTGTCTTCAAACGCGAAGGCAAAGACGAGGCCGGCAGGGTCAAGGGCCGCTTCATGCCGACGGGCATTCGCCCCAAGTCGAGCGATGTTCTGGCCGCTGCAGGAGTCGACTTGTCCAGCATCAAGTTCAACTGAGGGAGGCCGGTATGTTTGAGAATTTCCGAACCTTTCTGTCTCAGTTGAGCCTGGACACGTTGTTCGGCCCTGAATTGGAGGTTGCCGGTTACGATGTCAGGTTCGTGATCACACTGACGATATTCCTGGGCGCTCTGATCGCATTCGAGGGTATCCGCCAGTTTCTCAAAAGGGGTGAAAACCGCGAGGAGGCCATAAACCGCCGGATCAAGATGCTGAACGAAGGCAAAACCGGCGAAGATGTCCTCAACTTGTTGAAACCGCCCCCGTCGAAACCGTTGATGAAGAAGATCCCGTTTGCGGGGGATCTGCCTGCCGCGCTGAAGGCCTCGGACCTGTCGATGCCGCCCGAAATGTTCCTTATCGGGTGTGGCGCGGCCTTCCTCATTTCTTCCATCGCGGGTTCGATGGTTTCCGATCCGATGAAAGTGATCCCGGTTTCAGCCCTTGTTTTCCTGATCCTGCCGCTGGCCATCGTGGGCAACAACCTCAACAAACGCAAAGCGAATCTGGTCAAGCAACTGCCTGATGCACTGGATCTGATGTCACGCGGGCTGAAGGTGGGCCATCCTCTCAACACGACGCTGCAGAGCGTTGCCAACGAAATGCCCGATCCCATTGGCACCGAGTTCGGTCTCGTCGTGGACCAGGTCGCTTACGGTGACGAATTGACCACTGCGATCAGGGCAATGGCCGATCGCTTGGAGGAGGAGGATATCCAGTACCTGGCGGTCGCCCTGACCATGCAGCACGGCACCGGAGGTGACCTGGCCGGAATTCTGCGTACTCTGGCCCGTGTGATCCGCGCTAGAATGTCCCTGCGCCGCAAGATCAAGGCGATCACGGCCGAAGGGCGCATGACCGCCTATATTCTTTCCTGCGTCCCGGTCGCGATCGTTTTGGTCATGACCATCTTTACGCCCAGCTTTTATGGCGACGTCATGCACTATCCGATCTTCTGGCCAATCATGGGTGCGATCGCCTTTGCAGTAGTGCTGAACGCCTTCATTCTGCTGAAACTCGTCAATTTCAGGATCTGAGGAGACGGATATGGACTTCTCGTTTATTGGATCGTTTTTCGAAGGCGAATTGGCCACCCAGGTCGTCGTGTTCGGATTGGTCGCCATCGGAGCTGTCTTGGCCTTCTTTGGCATTTCGTCTTCTCTGAGCGAAAGAGCATCCGCTGCCGAAAGGATGGCGCCCAAGCGTGCGCGCGGCAACCTGGCTCGGGAGGTTCCAGAAAACGTTGAGGGAAAAAACCCGACTGGGCTGAGTGCCGCGCTTATCCCCAATGATGCAAACCTCCGGTTCGAGGTCGGGCAGGCGCTCGCGCGTTCGGGATTCCGCGGTGAAAATGCGATTGCGAATTTCTACCTGATCCGACTGGGGTTGGCGACGTTTCTGCCCCTGGTCTTTCTTGCGGCGGTGGCGTGGCAACCGGCCAACGATTTCGGAGCTTGGCTGGGTCGATATGTGTCGGGTCTGGATACGTTTGCCATTTTCAGGAACGTGGCGATTCTTTGCTGGCTGGGCTTTTTCGTTCCGCAGTACTGGCTCAACGCGCGGATCAAAGAGCGCAAACGGAGGATGGAGGAAGCCTTTCCGAATATGCTCGATCTCTTGCAGATCGGTATCGAGGCCGGGATGGGTTTTGACCATGCCTTGCTGAAGGTGGGCGTGGAAATACAGCGCGTGGCCCCGGAAATGTCCGAAGAAATTCTGATCGCCCTGAGCGAGATCCAGGCCGGGCGTGACCGGGAAGCGGCTCTCATGAGGATGGCGCGCAGAACGGGAATCGAGGAAATGAACTCCTTCGTGAGCGTGGTTCTGCAGTCGGCCCGTTTTGGCGTTCCGCTCGCGAGCGCCCTGAATACCTATGCAGAAGAAATGCGCGAACTGCGGCAAACGCGGGCGCAGGAGAAGGCCAACAAATTGCCGGTGCAGATGTCGGCTGTCATGGCCTTTCTCATGTTGCCGGTTCTGCTCGCCCTGATTCTGGCTCCCATCATCATCCGCTATGTGGCAACCTTCGGGGCGTAAGAGCCAGGCGGATCATTGACCGCACAATCATTCCGGGGCGGCGGGGAAGGGGCGATGTTGTCCTCGTCCTTTGGGGAAGGGGCGATGTTGTCCTCGTCCTTTGCAACGACCAGCAGTGGTTTAAATTGCCATTCCGAAGACGGGAAAGACGCACCGTGCGGCTTCAGGCTGCGCAACGGCCACGCTGCTCTGTGTCTGTTGTTCGGATTTTGCCTGGATCTGCAGGTAAATGGTGGAGCCTAGGGGAGTCGAACCCCTGACCTCTTGCATGCCATGCAAGCGCTCTCCCAACTGAGCTAAGGCCCCATTCCGGTACCGCCTTGGCGGTGGACGGACGTTTATGAAACGCGGATGCGGAGTGCAAGCCCAAAAAAACGATTCAAACGAAAAACTTTGAACTCGATCCTAGCCGCGGCCGCCCTCCTCGGAGGCGCGAACGGGGCGGGCATCCATGCCGCCCCTGTCTTGCGTCAGGACTCGTCATCGGAGGACATGTCGGTGATGTCGTCCAGCGAGACGTTGTCGTCGTCGTCTTCTTCGAGAATGTCGTCATCCAGTTCGACGTCGACGGCGTCGTCATCATCCAGGACGAGATCGTCTTCCGTGACCGACTGACGGGCCTTGGCCGAGGCTGCATCCTCGGCATCAGCCGAGATCATCCGGCTCTTGCCGGTTTCCAGTTCCACGATCTCGCCGGTATAGGGGCTGACGATCGGGTCCTTGTTCAGGTCATAAAACCGTTTGCCGGTGGTCGGGCAAACACGCTTTACACCCCATTCTTCCTTGGGCATGTGAAATCCCCTTGATATCTGGTGAGTCGTAGCAACGATTCAGGTCACCTGCCACAAGCGGTAGGGACTGTCAAAGCCTTTGCGCACAGGAGAGGGGCGTCTTGGGACGACACGCATTGAATGGCCATCCTCCGGTGCCGCTGACCCTGCGCCGTTCGGCGCGCGCGCGCAGGATCAGTCTGCGAATTTCCCAATTGGACGGGCGCGTTACGCTGACCTTGCCGGTCGGTGTGCCCGAGTCGGAGGCTCTGGATTTCGCCCGGACAAAGGAAGACTGGATTCGCCGACATCTGCAGTCGCGGCCCGAAGAAATCCGCGTCGCATTCGGCGAAACAGTTCCGATCGAGGGCCATTCGCACCGAATCGTTCCGGCCAAGGGGCGGCGCGTCGAGCTGCACCAAGGCGAAGTCGCGGTTCCCGAGGGTGCGGAGGCACGGCGATTGTCCAGGTTTCTGAAAGAGCTTGCCCGTGAACGGCTGACCGAGGCCTGCGACGGGTATGCCTCGGCGCTGGGCCGCCCCTATGCGCGACTGACCCTGCGTGACACGCGGTCCCGCTGGGGGTCGTGCAGCACGGACGGCAGGTTGATGTTTTCCTGGCGATTGATTCTCGCGCCTCCTGACGTCCTGCGCTATGTCGCCGCGCACGAAGTCGCGCATCTGGCCGAGATGAATCACTCCCCCGCGTTCTGGGCGCATGTCCAGGGGATTTTCGGCGCCTACGACCGCCCCCGCCGGTGGCTGCGTGACAATGGGGCGACGCTACACCGTTACCGGTTCGATGCAGGTGAGAGTTGACGGGGGGGCGTTTTGTGATCACATGGGTGCATGTTGAACGCGCGCCCCTCCGACACGCAAACCGCTACCCACGATCAGGTCTATCGCACCCTGCGGTCGAGAATCATGCATGGCGAGATCCCGCCCGGCCAGGCCTTTACCCTGCGCGGGATCGGCAAGGAATTCGGTGTCTCGATGACGCCCGCGCGCGAGGCCGTGCGCCGCCTGGCGGCCGAGGGGGCGCTGTTCCTGTCCTCGTCGGGCCGGGTTTCGACGCCCGAACTGACCAATGACCGGATCGAGGAACTTGCCGCCCTGCGCGCGCTGCTTGAGGTGGAACTGGCCAGCCGTGCCCTGCCGCGTGCGCATATCGCGCTGATAGACAGGCTCCAGACGATCAACATGAACGTGGCCGAGATGGTGAACAAGCGGGATGCCGTGGGTTACATCCGCGCCAATCTCGAGTTTCACCGGACGCTCTACCTGCGGGCCCAGGCCCCCGCGATGCTGGCGATTGCCGAAACCGTCTGGCTGCAACTTGGTCCGACGATGCGGGCGCTTTACGGCCGGCTGCGCCGGACCGAGCCGCCGCATTACCACAAGCTGATCATCGCCGCGCTGAAGGCCGGAGACGAGCCCGGTTTGCGCCTTGCCGTGCGCTCGGACGTGACGCAGGGGCTGCGGCTTCTGGTGTCCTGAGCGGCTTGTCGCCCATCGGGTTTTCTCGGCCGTCGTGTCTGGTGCCGTGGGGCTGATCGCGGTAGATTTGGCCCGAGGCATACAAGAGCAGGGCAGGACCATGATCAATCGGCGCGTTTTCTCTCTTGGCATCGGTGCGGTTTTTCTGTCCGCCTGTTCAGGAGGCGGGGTCACGCAGAATGCGCCTGCGTCGCGCATGCGCGCCGTCCCGAATTCGGGCTGGGATGCCTGGGTGGCAGGCTTCAAGGGTCGCGCTGCGGCCAAGGGCATTTCGCAATCGACCATCGATCGCGCGTTTCGCGGGGCGGGATATCTGCCGGGCGTGATCGAGAAGGATCGCAACCAGGTCGAGTTCAAGCGTTCGCTCGAGGACTATCTGGCCATCGCCGCTTCGGATGAACGCATCGGCACCGGAAGGCAGATGCTTCAGCGACATGGCGCCACCCTGTCGCAGATCGAATCGCGCTATGGCGTGGACAAGGAGATCGTCGTTGCCATCTGGGGGCTTGAAAGCCGCTATGGCCAGCGCCGCGGCGATGTTCCCGTCATTTCCGCCCTCTCCACTCTGGCCTATGACGGCCGGCGCGGCTCGTTCTTCGAAAGCCAGCTGATCGCGGCGCTGAAGATCCTGCAGAACGGCGATACCACGCCCGAACGGATGACCGGCAGCTGGGCCGGTGCGATGGGGCACACGCAGTTCATCCCGACCTCGTATCTTGCCTATGCGGTGGATTTCACTGGCGACGGGCGTCGCGACATCTGGTCCGACGACCCGACGGATTCACTTGCCTCTACCGCGGCCTACCTGTCGCGCGCAGGGTGGGTGCGCGGCCAGCCCTGGGGCGGCGAGGTGGGTTCGGCCGCGGCCAGTTCGGGCACGCCGATTGCGGTTCTGCAGCCCCAGAAACCCGGACCGCGCATTGCCGTGTTCCGCAATTTCAAGGTGATCAAGCGCTACAACAACTCGGACAGCTACGCGATCGGCGTCGGGCATCTGGCCGACCGGATCGCGGGCGGAGGGCCGTTCCAGGCGTCATTCGGGCCGGATGAAAACGGCCTGACCCTGGAAGATCGCAAGGATCTGCAGCGCCGCCTGACCTCTGCCGGCTATGACACGCAGGGTGCCGACGGGGTGATCGGCAACAATACCAAGTCCGCGATCAGCGCCTATCAGAGCGCCAGCGGACTGCCGGTGACCGGGGAACCTTCGGTGGCGTTGTTGCGACGGCTGGGCGGCTGACGGATCAGGCCGCCAGCCCTTTCGAGCCGATGTCGAGGAATTTCTGCCGCCGATCCTGGATCAGCGCGGCCGCATCCTTGCCTTCGAGTTCTTTCAGCATTCCGGCCAGCGCCTCGCGCACGGCCTCGATCGTGCCCTGCCGGTTGCGATGCGCCCCGCCGCGTGGCTCGGGGATGATGTGGTCGATCACGCCCAGTTTCTTGAGGTCCTGCGCGGTCAAGCGCAGCGCATCGGCGGCCTCGCGCATCTTCTCGGCATCCTTCCACAGGATCGAGGCGCAGCCCTCGGGCGAAATCACCGAATAGATCGAGTGTTCCAGCATCGCGACGCGGTTGGCTGTGGCAAAAGCCACGGCGCCGCCCGAGCCACCCTCTCCGATGATCACCGACACCAGCGGCACGCCAATCTTCAGGCACATCTCGGTCGAGCGCGCGATGGCCTCGGACTGGCCGCGTTCCTCGGCACCCTTGCCGGGATAGGCCCCCGCCGTATCGACTAGGGTGATCACGGGCAGGCCGAAACGTCCGGCCATTTCCATCAGGCGCACGGCCTTGCGGTAGCCTTCCGGTCGCGCCATGCCGAAATTGCGCTCGATCCGCGATTTGGTGTCGCTGCCCTTTTCGTGGCCGATCACCATGACGGGTTTGTCATTGAAACGGGCAAGGCCGCCCATCACCGCAAGGTCATCGGCAAAGTTCCGGTCGCCCGCCAACGGAGTGTATTCCGTGAACAGCGCCTCGATATAGTCCTTGCAATGGGGCCGCTCGGGATGACGCGCGACCTGGCATTTCCGCCAGGGGGTCAGATCCCTGTACAACTCGTCCAGCAGTTTCGACGCTTTCGCATCCAGCGCCGCCGCTTCTTCCGATACGTCCATCTCTTCGTTGGCGCGGGCCAACGCGCGCAACTCCTCGGCCTTGCCTTCGATCTCGGCCAGGGGTTTCTCGAAATCCAGATACTGGGTCATGACGCCTCTCAACGCGGAATTTCCACGCTATATGACCTCTGGTCACGTCAGATGCAACTCGCCTCGCGCTCAGTTGGGCCAGAGCACGGGGTAAAGCGAGGCAACCAGCAGCGCGGCCATGGTCCAGTTGAACAAGGCCAGCCGCCGCGGATTGGTCAGAATCCGCGCCATCTGCAGGCCAGCCAGCGTCCACGAGCTGACCGTAGGCAGGTTGATCGCACCGAACACGACCGCGACGAAAACGATCGCCCGGTCGTTTCACTCTGCGGGGTCGGAGCGGCATGCGCGATCTTCCAGGCCAGCCACAGCAGATAAATCACGGAACCGGCCTTGAGCGCCGTGTAGCTGAAGGGGAAGGCGTCAAAGACCTGAACCAGGCCGCCGCCGTCGAGTATCTGCTGCGCGTGGAATGCGCCGATCTGGCCAGTTACAAGCAGTTTAATACGGAAACTCTGGGAACGACGCCGCATGTGACGTCGGTCACTTCTTATGTGGTTATGGGGTCTCCCAAGGTTCTGCGCGCGTGAAGGGCCTTGTTCCACAGGGCGTTGCGGCCTAGATTCCAATCAAGGACCGCGTGATGGGCAGGCTCGGGCCGGTTGTGCCGGCTCTCTGACAGGGAGAACAGGATGAAGACCGTCTGGACCGGATTGCTGGCCATGGCCGGCACTCTTTGTGCCGCGGCCGCGCTGGCCGCGCCGCTGAAGCTCACCCCCGCCAACCCGCAGCCGAGCAATCCCAAGGCCGGTCTGGCGGTGAAATATGCCTGGGCGGGCGACCCGCCGGCCAAGATCCAGTCGATCGACACCGCAAAGCAGATGGTTCGCAGCGCCAAGCCCGGTCAGCCGCTGCGCGGGCTCGATTATCGCGACACCGACGAAGGCGACCCGGTTTTGACCTTCAACAAGGCCTTCAACGTGGCCGCCGACATCCGGGGATACATCCGTTTTGACGCGCCGGGGATCTACGAGCTTGAGACCTGGTCAAATGACGGCATCGACGCACGGATCGGCGGCCAGCAGGTGGGCTACTTCAAAGAGCGGCAACCATGCGATGCCAACCAGCGGGTCGAGGTCGAGGTGCCCAAGGCCGGGTGGTATGATCTGCAGATCGTGTATTTCCAGAAATACAGCACCTCTTGCCTGATGATGAAATGGGGCAAGAAGGGCGGCAAGATGCAGTGGGTGCCGAACAACGTGTTCGGATACTGAGCCGCTTTCAGTTCGGAAAAAACGGGGCCGTTCGGCCCCGTTTTCCTTTTCTGTGGTTCAGCCGTTCGCGGCGATCAGCTCGGCCTGCGCCACGATCACTTCGGCCTGCTTGATCGACGCGATGTCGACCAGACGGCCCTTGTAGACGGTGGCGCCTTCGCCATTGGCCTTGGCCTGTTCCATCGCGGCGAGGATTTCGCGCGCCTCGTTCACCGCCTCTTCCGACGGGGTGAAGACCTGATTGGCCAGCGCGATCTGCTTGGGGTGGATGGCCCATTTGCCGACCATGCCAAGCGTGGCCGAGCGTTTGGCCTGCGCGATGTAACCCTCGTCATCCGAGAAGTCGCCGAACGGCCCATCCACCGGCAGCACGCCGTGGGTGCGGCAGGCGGCGACGATGGCGGCCTGGGCCCAGTGCCACGGGTCGGACCAGTGCTTGGTGCCGTCATGCAGCATGTAGTAGTTTTCCTGTGTCCCGCCGATGCCGGTGGTTTGCATCCCCATCGAGGCGGCGAAATCGGCAGCACCCAGACTCATGGCCTGCAGGCGGGGCGACGATGCGGCGATTTCCTCGACATGTGCGATGCCGGCGGCGGATTCGATGATCACCTCGAGCGAGATCGGCTTGGTTCGCCCCTTGGCGCGCTCGACAGCCGTCACCAAGGCGTCCACGGCATAGACATCCGCCGCGCAGCCGACCTTGGGGATCATGATCTGGTCCAGACGGTCCCCGGCCTGTTCCAGCAGGTCCACCACGTCACGATACCAATAGGGCGTGTCCAGACCGTTGATCCGCACGGACATGTACTTGTTGCCCCAGTCGATGGTGTTGAGCGCCTCGATCACGTTGGCGCGGGCAAGATCCTTGTCGGAGGGCGCAACCGAATCCTCGAGGTCGAGATTGATCACGTCGGCAGCCGACGCCGCCATCTTGGGAAACAGCTTTGGGTTCGAACCGGGGCCGAACAGCTGGCAGCGATTGGGGCGCGCGGGGGCGGCGGGCTGGATACGGAAGCTCATGTTGGTCCTCTTGCGGGTAAGGAAATTGCGATTTTCTTGGTGAATGGGGTATTAAATTGCGCGGCCATGCGCAAGCATCTTTGTGCGTCCGCAGCATTGCTGTTGCAGCATTCAGCGAAAAGGGGGGCGAAATCGGTGATGAAATATTAATCATTTTGAAAACTTCGAAGCTTCTTGCGGATTCTTCTGCCAGTGCGCAAAAATCTCCCGGTGATTGCCTGCGGATCGCGGAAAAACGCGAGATGCTCGTCAGCCCGGTTCAATAGTTTAGGCCGGAATCAATGGAGTGCACCGCAATGATCGAGACACCGTATCTGCTGTTTTTGGGCGATGCGCCCGACCAACTGGCGGCGAAGGTTGCCCAAGGCATCAAGGACTGGCGCCCCGAGAATGCCGTGGGACAGTTCCGCATGGAGGGCTGCAAGGCCGATCTGGGGCTGAAGGACATGGATCTGGTCGAGGCGCGCGAAGCCGGTGCCAAGACGCTGGTGATCGGTGTCGCAAACCGCGGTGGTGTGATCAGCCAGGAGTGGAAGAAGGTTCTGGTGATGGCGCTGGAGGAAGGCTTCGACCTGGCCTCGGGTCTGCACAACCTTCTGCGTGACGAGCCTGACCTGGTTGCCGTGGCCGAGGCGACCGGGCGCAAGCTGCATGACGTGCGGGTGCCCGAGGTGGACTATCCGATCGCCAACGGCATCAGGCGCAAGGGCAAGCGGTGCCTCGCCGTTGGCACGGATTGCTCGGTGGGCAAGATGTATACGGCGCTGGCCATGGACCGGGAGATGCGCGAGCGTGGCATGAAATGCACCTTCCGCGCCACCGGGCAGACGGGCATCCTGATCACCGGAGACGGTGTGCCGCTGGATGCGGTTGTCGCCGATTTCATGGCTGGTTCGATCGAATGGCTGACGCCCGACAATGATGACGACCACTGGGATCTGATCGAGGGGCAGGGGTCGCTGTTTCATGTCTCGTATTCCGGCGTGACGATGGCATTGATCCACGGGGGCCAGCCTGATGCGCTGATCCTCTGCCACGAGCCGACCCGCGAGCATATGCGCGGCCTGCCGACCTATTCCTTGCCGTCGCTGGAAACGCTGCGGGATACGGCGCTGCAGATCGCGCGCGTGGCGAACCCCGACTGCCAGGTGGTCGGGGTGTCGGTGAACACCCAGCACATGAGCGAGGCCGATGCCGAGGCCTATCTGGCGCAGGTCGAGGCGGACATGGGCCTGCCGGCGACCGATCCGTTCCGTTTCGGCTCGGGCAAGCTGGTGGACGCGCTGGCCGCGATGTGATCCAAACGGCCCGCCGGTGGCGGGCCGGTTCCGCCTCCGGCGGGAGTATTTGGGAAAAGATGAAGGAGCGGGCGCGTGCAGATAGAAGTCACTCGTGACGTATTCCGTCTGGCGCAGGTGTTCACCATCTCGCGCGGGTCGCGAACCGAGGCGAAGGTGCTGACGGTTCATGTCTCGGACGGAGAGCATCGGGGCCGGGGTGAGTGCGTGCCCTATGCCCGCTACGGCGAGACGCTGGACTCGGTCGAGGCCGAGATAGCGGGTCTGCCCGCCGAGTTCACTCGCGAATCCTTGATGGGTCTCTTGCCGGCTGGCGCTGCGCGCAATGCGGTGGACTGCGCCCTGTGGGATCTCGAGGCCAAGCGGGCGGGCAAGCGCGCCTGGGAACTGGCCGGGCTGCCCGCGCCCAAGCCCGAGATCACCGCCTATACGCTGTCGCTGGACACGCCCGAGGCGATGCAGGCGCAGGCGGCGAAGAATGCGCATCGACCGCTTTTGAAGATCAAGCTGGGCACGCCGGACGACATGCCGCGCCTCGAGGCGGTCCGGGCCGGGGCTCCCGATGCGAGGATAATCGTGGATGCCAACGAGGGCTGGTCGGCCGGGGTTTATGCCGATCTGGCGCCGCATCTGGTGCGCCTGGGCGTTGCATTGGTCGAACAGCCCTTGCCCGCCGGGGACGACGACGCCCTGATCGGGATGGAGCGCCCGGTGCCCGTCTGCGCCGACGAAAGTTGCCATGACCGTGCAAGCCTGCCCGGCCTCAAGGGCAAATACGATGTGATCAACATCAAGCTGGACAAGACCGGCGGCCTGACCGAGGCGCTGGAATTGCGCCGCGAGGCGCAGGCGCGAGGCTATGGAATCATGGTCGGCTGCATGGTCGGCTCCTCGCTGGCGATGGCGCCTGCGACACTGGTGGCGCAGGGTGCGCTGGTGACGGACCTTGACGGGCCGCTTCTGTTGGCCGAAGACCGCGACACCCCACTGATTTTCGACGATGCCGGAGTGCACCCGCCCGAGGCGGCGCTCTGGGGCTGATGGAGATGAACATGACCCGCACCGTTTACGTGAATGGCGAATACCTGCCCGAAACCGAGGCCAAGGTTTCGATCTTTGACCGAGGCTTCCTGATGGCGGATGCCGTTTACGAGGTGACCAGCGTGCTGGACGGCAAGCTGATCGATTTTCACGGCCACGCGGTGCGGCTGGCGCGGTCGCTGACCGAGTTGGACATGCAGCAGCCCTGCAGCGAGTCTGAGTTGCTGGAGATCCACCGCGAGTTGGTGAAGCGCAACAATATCGAAGAGGGGCTGGTCTATCTTCAGGTGACCCGTGGTTCGGACGGGGACCGGGACTTTGTGTTCCCGCCCGAGGACGTCAAGCCGACCCTCGTGCTGTTCACCCAGAACAAGCCCGGTCTGGCCGACAACCCCGCTGCGAAGAAAGGCGCCAAAATCATCTCGATCGAGGACATCCGCTGGGGCCGCCGCGACATCAAGACGACCCAGCTGCTTTACCCGTCCATGGGCAAGATGATGGCCAAGGCGGCCGGCTGCGACGACGCCTGGATGGTGGAGGACGGCTATGTGACCGAGGGCACGTCGAACAACGCCTATTTCGTCAAGAACGGCAAGATCGTCACCCGCCCGCTGTCCAACGAAATCCTGCACGGGATCACCCGCAAGGCGGTGCTGCGGCTGGCTGCCGAGGCGCAGATGGAGATCGAAGAGCGCCTGTTCACCATCGACGAGGCGAAAGAGGCGGACGAGGCCTTTACCACCTCGGCCAGCGCCTTTGTCATGCCGGTCGTCGAAATCGACGGCGTCAAGCTGGGCGATGGCACGCCGGGGCCGATCGCGAAGCGTCTGCGCGAAATCTACCTGGAAGAAAGCCGCAAGACCGCGATCTGACGGCTGCCCCGCGCGTCAGCCGAAGCGATAGCTCGACGCGGTCAGGGCGCCGAAGAACTGGGTTTCGTGATAGACCCGCGTGGCGGGGGCCTCTTCGGCGGCCCCCAGCGCCACGAAGAGCGGCACCAGGTGATCTTCCTGCGCGTGGCAGATGCGCGCGTAGGGCGCGCTTTCCCAATCGATCAGGGCCTTGGTGCGTTCGGCCGGCTGCAGCGCCAGAGCCTCATTCAGCCATGCATCGAACCTGGCCGAGGGTACTTCGCCCTCGCGCCCCATGAGCCGGAGGTTGTGGTAGCTCAGGCCCGATCCCACGATCAGCACGCCTTCGTCGCGCAGCGGGGCCAGCGCCCGGCCCAGCGCCAGGTGTTCGGCCGGGTCGTAGTGGCTGCGCAGCGAGATCTGGTAGGTCGGCACATCCGCCTGTGGATACATGACCGCCATCGGGGCAAAGGTGCCGTGGTCGAACCCCCGTTCCGGGTCCAGCCGTGTGGGCAGACCCGCCGCCGAGATCAGTTCGGCCGTGCGCTGGGCCAGTTCGCGGGCGCCGGGGGCCGGATAGGTGATCTGGTAGGTTTCGGGCGGAAAGCCGGAATAGTCATAGACCATCGGCGGGTGGGCCGAGGACATGACAGCATAGGCATCGCTTTCCTCCCAATGCCCCGAGATCATCAGGACGGCCGAGGGGCGTTGGCCGATTTCCTGCGGCATCCGGGCCAGCGAGGTTTCAAGTTCGGCGAAGCGACGCCGCATCGCCGGCAGCCACGGCCACGGGCCGCCTCCATGCGATATGAAATAGGTGGGAAGTGTCCGTGTCATGCCGGCCTCGGGGCGGTTGTGCATGACACAGAAGATAGCCCAGTGGCAACAAATCGGAACCGTGCGTTACGAACAGGGTCTGTGCGCGGATTCGCGAACGTCCGGCGGTTCGGATGTCGCCCCCGCGCCTATTCTTTCTTGAGCACGTTCTCTTCGAAGGCCACCTTGAAAGCGGCTTGTTTCTCGGGGCTCGCCTCGGTCTGGTAGTTGGCTTTCCACTCATCCATGGTCATGCCATAGAATATCTCGCGGGCCTCGTCCTTGCCCATCTCGATGCCTCTTTCGTTGGCTGCTTCCTGATACCAGCGCGCCAGGCAATTGCGGCAGAACCCGGCCAGATTCATCATGTCGATGTTCTGAACGTCGGTCCGGTCTTCCATCAGGTGTTTCTGAAGGCGGCGGAAGGCGGCGGCCTGAAGTTCGATTTCGGTTTGCTTGTCCATGTCATGGCTCCGGGTGGGTGAGTTGGGATCCTGCAAACGGGGTAGCAAGCCACGATTGGGGTGACAACCGGCCGGTCACACCAACTTCAGCGCCAGCCAAGGCATCAGGCAGAAGATGAAGGTCAGAACCTTGTAATGGGCGAGGTAGCGGAAATAGGCTTTTCTCACCTCGGACGGATCCATGTCGAACATCCGGCCATGAAAGCCGGCCATCCAGTCCCGCAGGGCGACGATCATGAGGGTGCTCAGCGTCAGAAAGCCCAGATTCAGAACGGTCATCCAGCCGAAAAAGGCGGTCAGCGTCTCTTGCGTCATTGGTGGCTCCTCTCCACAGAATGTGGGGACGTCGAGACGGTCCCACAAGAAGCTGTGGTCAGAGGTTCACCGCTTCAGAGGCCGCTGTCTGCCAGTGCCTGCTCCAGAATGGGGGCCAGACGTTCGGCCCATGCCCGCTGACCCGCGTGATCGGCGATCAGGTCGTTTCTGAGTTCGATCAGCACGTTCGGGCGGTTGTGGGCGGTGCAGTGCTTGTCGATCGAGTCACCGGGCAGGTGGCCGCCATAAGGTTCGTTGACCCCGACGCAGAGATCGCCCTCGGCCCGCAGACGCTCGATGAGCGGGCGGGACAGGCGTTCGTCATCCGTGTGAAGGACGCCGATATGCCAGGGGCGTGGATCGCGGCCTCGCAGTTGCCTTGTAAAAGAATGCATGGAAAGGATCACTGCGTGCGGCAGCGATGCCATGCGCGCGAGGGCCTCGTGATAGGGCCGGTAGCACATGTTCAGCCGACGCTCGCGCTCGGCATCGTCGGCGTGGCGGTTGCCCGGAATGATCGAGCCGTCATAAAGCTTCATCAGGAGGGTCGGGTCGTCCTCTCCGCGGTTCGGGTCGATCACCAGCCGCGAGAAATTGGCCGCGATCACCGGTGCGTTCATCAACTCGCCCAGATGTTTGGAAACCTCGTAGGCGCCGACGTCGTAAGCGATGTGGCGCTCCATGTCCTCGCGCGGCAGCCCAAGGTCGCCGCCGTTGATCTCGGGTGGCACCATGTTGGTCGCGTGGTCGCAGGTGATCAGCCAGCGCGAGGGCCGATCTTCACCATGAATGAAAAACGGAGTGTATGTCATCTGCCTGTCATCTTGTTTGTCGCACCTTTAGGGCAGTTGCTTGGGAAAGGGAATTGGGCGATAAGCGGCGCCAACACTGTTTGCGATAACAAGGCGGGATGGAGGTGAGCGGAGCCAATGCGACGCCTGAGAAATGTGAAAATCGTGGCGACCCTTGGGCCGGCATCCGAAAGCTACGAGATGATCCGGGCCCTGCATGAGGCGGGCGCGGATGTGTTCCGCCTGAACATGAGCCACGGCAGCCATGACGAGATCCGCGAGAAGCACCGGATCATCCGGCAGGTGGAGAAGGATCTGGACAGCCCGATCGCCATTCTGGCCGACCTGCAGGGGCCGAAGCTGCGCGTCGGTGTCTTTGCCAATGGCGAAGAGGAACTTGCGGAGGGCGCCTCGTTCCGGCTTGATCTGGATGAGGCGGATGGCGACGCCAGCCGGGTCTGCCTGCCGCATCCCGAGATTTTCGAGGCGCTGGAGCCGGGTGCGCATCTGCTGGTCAATGACGGCAAGATCAGGCTGGTGGTCGAACACTGCGGCCGCGATTTTGCCGACTGCAGGGTGGAGACCGGTGGGACGATCTCGAACCGCAAGGGCGTGAACGTGCCCGATGTGGTGCTGCCTTTGGCGGCGCTGTCGGAAAAGGATCGCGCCGATCTGGAATTCGTTTGCCAACTTGGGGTCGACTGGCTGGCGCTGAGTTTCGTTCAACGCGCCAAGGACGTGTTCGAAGCCCGCGCGCTGGCTGACGGGCGCGCCGCGATCCTGTCGAAGATCGAAAAACCCGCGGCGGTCGAAGCCTTTGACGAGATCCTCGATGCCTCGGACGGGATCATGGTCGCGCGGGGCGATCTGGGTGTCGAATTGCCGGTTTCGGCGGTGCCCCCTATCCAGAAGCGCCTGGTGCGCAAGTGCCGCGCGGCCGCAAAGCCGGTGATCGTGGCAACGCAGATGCTGGAAAGCATGATCGAAAGCCCGATGCCCACGCGGGCCGAGGTTTCGGACGTGGCCACCGCCATCTACGAAGGCACCGACGCCATCATGCTGAGCGCGGAATCGGCCGCCGGCAGCTATCCGGTCGAAGCGGTGAAGACGATGGACCGGGTTGCGGTCGAGGTCGAGGCCGACCCCACCTACACCCAGATCATCAACGCGTCGCGCACGGCCAGGGGGTCGACCGTCGCCGACGCCATCGTCGCCGCAGCTCGTGAAATCGCGGAGAAGACCGACATCAAGGCCATCTGCTGCTTTACGCAAAGCGGCACGACCGCGTTGCTGACCGCCCGGGAACGCCCCGGCGTTCCGATCATCGCCATGACATCTCTGGTCGGCACCGCGCGGCGGCTATGCCTGAGCTGGGGGTGCCACTGCGTGATGACGCCGGAACTGGAGCGGTTCAAGGGGGCGGTGGTCAACGCCGCTCGTGCGGCCCGCTCGGGGGGATTCGCCTGTGAGACCGACCAGATCGTCGTAACGGCGGGCGTTCCCTTCAACGTGCCGGGCACCACGAACATCCTGCGGGTGGCGCCTTGTGACGAGCGGCTGATCTACAATACCGATCCGGGCTGATCGGGCGGGTTTTTCCGGGTTTGCGGCCAGATTCCGGGCAAAACCCTCTTGCCAGCCGGACAAGACTTGCGTAAACGGCGCCTCTGACCGCGCGACCGGCCGATGTGGCATGCCGAGTCGCGTCAAGAACCGAACCCGTGAAAGGAGACGGAAATGCCCAAGATGAAGACCAAGTCGAGCGCCAAGAAGCGCTTCAAGATGACCGCGACCGGCAAGGTCAAGTCGGCCCAGGCCGGCAAGCGTCACGGCATGATCAAGCGGACCAACAAGTTCATCCGCGATGCCCGTGGCACCACCACCCTGTCCGCCCCCGACGCCAAGATCGTCAAGGGCTACATGCCCTACGACCGCTAAGAGGAGATTTGAGAGATGTCCCGCGTTAAAGGTGGAACCACGACTCACGCCCGTCACAAGAAGGTCATCAAGGCCGCCAAAGGTTACTATGGCCGCCGCAAGAACACCTTCAAGGTTGCCCGTCAGGCCGTTGACAAGGCCAACCAGTATGCAACCCGCGACCGCAAGAACCGCAAGCGCAACTTCCGTGCGCTGTGGATCCAGCGCATCAACGCCGCTGTGCGCGCTCATGACGAGGCTCTGACCTATTCCCGCTTCATCAACGGCCTGAACCTGGCCGGCATCGAAGTGGACCGCAAAGTTCTGGCCGACCTGGCCGTGCACGAACCGGAAGCGTTCGGCGCGATCGTCGCCAAGGCACAGGCTGCTCTGTCGGCCTGATCCTCTTTCGAGAGACAGTGAAACGGGGCCGCTCCTTCGGGAGCGGCCCTTTTCGTTTCTGGCCCGTCAGGCCGGCACACCATGCGGACCGTGACGGATGATCGCCCATTGGCCGTAGCTGTCGTCCAGATCCAGCGGGATCGCGCCGCTGGCCTTGGTCGAGGCGCTTCCCACCTCGGCCAGCCGGAACTCGATCCCGTGGGGCAGGTCGATCCTGACCCGGTGCTCGCCATCGCTGTGCGGAGGCTTGATCGGGCGGCCGGTCGACTCGAGCATGCCGTCTATCGATGCCCTTGCCCTGCGCCCGTCGATATCCATCTCGATGTCTATTCGCCGGCTCAATGGTTCGTGGATCGTGTCGCACATGGCATGAAAGACCCACCAATGGGTCGCCTCGGGGTCGGTGTCCTCGCCATGCAGCACGCGGCACAACGCATCCCGCTGCGCCTCGCTGGCGCGGTCGTCGATGATCGCCTGCAACGCGCCGCCGCCCTTGTAGATCGGTCCCGGCCAGGCGTAGAGCGTCGCGCAGCGCACGCCGCTCAGGTCGATGTCCCCGAAATGCCCCTTGTCGATGTGAAGGATTTCGAAGCCCGTGCAGTTGCCCTGCGTCGGGTCGCGTTCGAATTGACATGGGCAGCCATAGTCGCAGTTGCAGTTCCCGAAACTCCTTGCCTCGATAAACCAGTCTGTATGGGCCATGGCGCTCTCCTTCGTGTTGAAAAATCGGAATTGTCGGGAATTGCCGGAACAATAGCAGACTTGCGGTCGGTTTTCACGAAAAGGGGCCCGTTTCGCGTGGCCCGAGGGCGGCACAGCTGCAACCCTCGGCACTGGCGGGCGCTGCGGCTCTTGCTTTCAGCCTCTGCTGTGATAGCAGGACGCAAGAAGAATTCAGGGGACCGTCATGGACGATCTTAAGGCAAAATACCTTGGGCAGATTGCAGAGGCCGCCGACGAGGACGCGCTCGAGGCGATCCGCGTGGCAGCTGTCGGCAAGAAGGGCGAAATCGCCCTGAAAATGCGCGAACTGGGCAAAATGACACCCGAAGAGCGCAAGGCCGTCGGCCCCGCGCTAAACGCGCTGAAGGACGAGATCAACGCGGCGCTGGCCGCCAAGAAGGCCGCTCTGGCCGACGCGGCGCTGGATGAACGCCTGCGCACCGAGTGGCTGGATGTCACGCTGCCGGCCCGCCACCGCCGGCAGGGCACGGTCCACCCCGTCAGCCAGGCGACCGAAGAACTGACCGCGATCTTTGCCGAGCTGGGCTTTTCGGTGGCCGAAGGGCCGCGGATCGAGACCGACTGGCACAATTTCGACGCCCTGAACATCCCGGGCCACCACCCCGCGCGGGCCGAGATGGACACGTTCTACATGCACCGCGCGCCGGGCGACGACCGGCCGCCGCATGTGCTGCGCACCCATACCTCGCCGGTTCAGATCCGGTCGATGGAGCTGCAGGGCGCGCCGATCCGCGTGATCTGTCCGGGCGGTGTGTACCGCGCCGACTATGACCAGACCCACACGCCGATGTTCCACCAGGTCGAAGGGCTGGCCATCGACAAGGACATCTCGATGGCGAACCTGAAATGGGTCCTGGAAGAATTCGTCAAGGCGTTCTTCGAGGTCGACGACGTCGAACTGCGCTTCCGCGCCTCGCATTTCCCGTTCACCGAACCCTCGGCCGAGGTCGATATCCGCTGTTCCTGGGAGGGCGGCCAGCTGAAGATCGGCGAGGGCGACGACTGGATGGAGATTCTGGGCTCCGGCATGGTCCACCCCAAGGTGATCGCCGCCGGCGGGATCGACCCCGAGGTCTATCAGGGCTTTGCCTTCGGCATCGGCATCGACCGTCTGGCGATGCTGAAATACGGCATCCCGGATCTGCGGGCGTTCTTTGACAGTGACCTGCGTTGGCTGCGCCACTACGGCTTTGCTGCACTGGATATACCGACGCTGCATGGCGGTTTGTCACGATGAAATAGCGTGGGGCTTGCCCTGCTGCCCAAGAGATTTCGGCGGGTTGGCCCGCCTTACCGGACAGGAAAACAGAAATGAAATTCACCCTCTCCTGGCTGAAAGACCACCTGGACACCGACGCCTCGGTTGATGAGATCGCCGAGGCGCTGACCGATCTCGGGCTCGAGGTCGAAGAGGTCATCAATCCCGCCGAGCGGCTCAAGGATTTCACACTCGGTTATGTGAAACACGCCGAGAAGCACCCCGATGCCGACCGGCTGCGCGTCTGCAAGGTCGAGACCGACGAGGGCGAAAAGCAGATCATCTGCGGTGCGCCCAACGCCCGTGAAGGCATCACCGTGGTCGTCGCCAAGCCCGGCACCTATGTGCCTGGCATCGACACCACCATCCAGGTCGGCAAGATCCGCGGCATCGAGAGCTTTGGCATGATGGCTTCGGAGCGCGAGATGGAGCTGTCGGACGAGCATGACGGCATCATCGAGCTGCCCTCGGGCGAGGTTGGCCAGCGTTTCGTGGACTGGCTGGCCGAGAACGACCCGGCCAAGGTCGATCCGGTGATCGAGATCGCCATCACCCCCAACCGCCCCGACGCGCTGGGCGTGGCGGGCATCGCGCGCGATCTGGCAGCGCGCGGTCTGGGCACGCTCAAGACCCGCGACTATGCGCCGGTGCCCGGAGAGTTCGAGTGCCCGATCAAGGTCACTATCGACGAAGATACGCTGGACGGCTGTCCGCTGTTCACCGGCCGGATGATCCGGGGCGTGAAAAACGGCCCCAGCCCGCAATGGCTGCAGGACCAGCTGAAGGCCATCGGCCTGCGCCCGATCTCGGCGCTGGTGGACATCACCAACTACATGACCTTCGACCACAACCGGCCGCTGCACGTGTTTGACGCCGACAAGGTCAAGGGCAACCTGCGGGTGCACCGCGCCAAGGGCGGTGAGAAGCTGGTGGCGCTGGACGAAAAGGAATACACGCTCCAGCCCGGCATGATGGTGATTTCCGACGACAACGGCCCCGAGTCCATCGCGGGCATCATGGGCGGGCTGGAAACCGGCTGCACCGAAGAAACGGTGAACGTGTTCCTGGAAAGCGCCTACTGGAACCATGTCCAGATCGCGCTGGCGGGCCGCGCGCTCAAGATCAACTCGGACGCGCGGTATCGGTTCGAGCGTGGGGTCGACCCGGAATACACGCTGGAAGGGCTCGAGCACGCGACCCAGATGATCCTCGACATCTGCGGAGGCGAGGCCTCGGACGTGGTGGTTGCGGGCAAGGTGCCGGATCATTCGCGCGCCTACAAACTGGACGCCGAGCGCGTGCAGTCGCTGGTCGGCATGGATATCCCCGAAAGCGAGCAGCGCCAGACCCTGACCCGCCTGGGCTTCCGGCTCGAGGGCAACATGGCCCATGTGCCCAGCTGGCGACCCGACATCATGGGCGAGGCCGATCTGGTCGAGGAAGTGGCGCGTATCGCCTCTCTCACCAAGCTGCAGGGCAAGCCGCTGCCGCGCGTGACCGATGGCATCCCCAAACCGGTCATGACCCCGGCGCAGCGCCGCCAGTCGATGGCGCGGCGCACTTGTGCGGCGCTGGGCTACAACGAATGCGTCACTTACACCTTCATCGACAAGGCGTCGGCCGAGCTGTTCGGCGGCGGTGACGACGAGACGATGCTGGAAAACCCGATCTCGTCCGAGATGAGTCACATGCGCCCCGACCTTCTGCCGGGGCTGCTGCAGGCGGCGGCCCGCAATCAGGCGCGTGGCTTCGCCGATCTGGCGCTGTTCGAGGTCGGCCCCGCCTTTGACGGCGGTGAGCCGGGCGATCAGCACACGCAGGTGTCCGGCCTGCTGGTCGGGCGGACCGGCCCCAAGGACGTGCATGGCGCGTCCCGCCCGGTGGACGTGTTCGACGTCAAGGCCGATGCCGAAGCCGTGCTGTCGGCGATCGGCGCGCCCGCCAAGGTCCAGATCATGCGTGGAGCGCAGGGCTGGTGGCACCCTGGCCGTCACGGCAAGATCTGCTTGGGACCGAAAAAGGTGCTGGGTGTCTTTGGCGAGCTGCATCCGCGCGTGTTGCAGGCGATGGACGTCAAGGGGCCGGCCGTGGCCTTCACCATCTGGCCCGATCAGGTGCCGCTGCCGCGCAAGTCGGGGGCGACACGTTCGGCGCTGGAACTGCGCGATCTGCAGGCGGTCGAGCGCGACTTTGCCTTCGTGGTCGATGCCGATGTCGAGGCGCTGACGCTGGTCAATGCCGCCGCCGGTGCCGACAAGCAGCTGATCGAAGAGGTTCGCGTGTTCGACGAGTTCATCGGCGGCAGCGTGGGAGAGGGCAAGAAATCTCTGGCCATCACCGTTCGGCTTCAGCCGACCGAGAAGACGCTGAAGGAAAAGGATATCGAGGCGGTCGCCGAAAAGATCATCGCCAAGGTCACCAAGGCCACCGGCGGCGTTCTGCGCGGCTGATTTGCGATCCCTGTGATTTCGAGAAACGCGCCTTCGGGCGCGTTTTTCATTTTCCGGGCTCTTGGCGCGCCAGATGCTCGGCCAAGAGGTCAAAGACCAACCGAATACGCCGACTGGTATGCAACTCCCGGTGCGTGGTCAGCCAGATCGGGAACAGGATCGGCTCCATGTCCGGCAAGACGCGCTCGACTCCTGCGGTGGCGTCACCGACCTCTTCTGGCATGGGCGCCAGTCCGAAACCCTGCCTGACATATTCCCAGGCCACGATGCCGCTGGGCGATCCAATCGGGAAATTCTGTTGACGCAGGTGAATGCCGAGCGGGGCAAGAAACTCGATCATTCGGGCGGTGTCACCGAAGCCCACGAAGTCATGAGCCGGCAGCTCGGCCATCGTCCTGGGTCGCCCCTTTCGTTCCAGGTAAGTCGAGGCGGCGTAGAGGTGGGCCCGGGCCTCGCGCACCAGGCGCGCGATCAGGTCGGGTTGGTCGGGGCGCACATGGCGGATGGCGATATCCGCCTCGCGCCGCATCAGGTCGCGAATGTCATTTGTGGCGATCACCTCGATGCGCAGCAGCGGCGCGCGCTCGCGGATGTCGCGCAGCACGTCTGGCAGGACATGGGCGGACATCACGTCGCTTGCGGTGATCCTGACCTCGCCTTCGATCGACTGCGCCTGACCCGAGGCGGTCAGGGCGATCCGGTTGGCTGCCTCACCCATTGCGCGCGTGTGCTCCAGCAGCTCGAGCCCGGCCTGCGTCAACTCCAGCGACCGGCCGACGCGCTCGAACAGCATCACGCCCAGATCGGCCTCCAATGCCGCCACCTGCCGGCTGAGCGTCGGCTGCGTCTGCCGCAACTGCCGCGCAGCAGCCGAAAGCGAGCCGGCCTCTGCCGTCGCCAGAAAGGCCCGGATGTGGTTCCAGTCGAAGTCGCCAAGCTCAACCATGCAGATATGTATAACTGCTCTACGATATTCGGCAATTTATCTTTGATTCTTGCATAAATAAACTGCGCCCAAAGGAGAGATGACATGAATGCCACGGCCAAATTCTGGGACGGGATCGCCGAAAAATACGCCCGGACCCCCATCAAGGACATGGATTCCTATGAACTGACCCTGCGCCGAACCGCGTCCTGCCTGACGCCGTCCGACAAGGTGCTGGAACTCGGGTGCGGCACCGGGACGACCGCGCTGAGACTGGCGCCAAGCGTTGCCGAGGTCGTGGCCAGCGATGTCTCGGCCGGGATGCTGGCGGTCGGGGCGCGCAAGGCGGACGAGCAGAAGGCGACCAATGTGCGCTTTGTCGAGGCCGAGGCCGGCAGCCCGCCCAAGGGGCCGTTCGACGCCGCGATGGCCTTCAACCTGCTGCATCTGGTCGAGGACCTGGACGGGACCCTTTCGGGCATATCCGAGGTGCTGAAACCCGGAGGGCTGTTCATCTCCAAGACATTCTGTGCCCAACGGGCTGGCAGCCTGCGCTATCGGGTGATGCGGCTGATCCTTCCGGTCCTGCAGATGCTGGGCAAGGCGCCGTTCGTTCGCTTCATGGCCGAAGAAGAACTGGATGCCGCCATCGAGCGGGCCGGGTTCGAGATCATCGAGCGCGACAGTTTCCCGGCAACGGATGCGCGCCGGTTCATCGTCGCGCGCAAGATCTGAGGCGGAATGTCCCGCAGGACGTTGGGTTTTGAAACTGACCCAGCTATGGTCCGGCTTCGAGCACAATGGAGAAGACCATGGGACTGAACGTTTACCTGTCGGGTGAAATCCATACGGATTGGCGCGAGCAGATCATTGATGGGGCGCAGGGGCTGGACATCACCTTCACCGGCCCGGTGACCGACCACGATGCCAGCGACGATTGCGGGGTCGCCATTCTCGGGGCCGAGTCCGACAAGTTCTGGCACGACCACAAGGGTGCCAAGCTGAACGCGATCCGCACCCGCAAGGGCATTGCCGACGCCGACGTGGTGGTCGTTCGATTCGGCGAAAAATACAAGCAGTGGAACGCGGCCTTTGACGCCGGATACGCGGCTGGGCTTGGCAAGTCGATCATCGTGTTGCACGGGCCCGACCACCAGCACGCGCTGAAAGAGGTGGACGCGGCCGCGCTTGCCGTGGCCGAAGAGCCGAGACAGGTCGTCGAGATCCTGCGCTATGTCCTGACGGGCAAGCTGCCCGACTGAGTCGCGCCACGTCATTCTTGATGCAATAACCTGCCGTTCCTACGCTTTCCCAAAGCTGCATGGGGAGGGCGGTGATGGAATTCGACTATGTGATCGTGGGTGGCGGGTCTGCCGGGTGCGTTTTGGCCTCGCGGCTGAGCGAGTCGCCGGATGTTTCCGTGTGCCTGATCGAAGCGGGCGGCGACGGCCAGGGCCTTTTGATCCGCGCGCCTGCCATGGTTGCCGCAATGATCTCGGGGCGGCCCAAGATCAACAACTGGGCCTTCGAAACGGTGCCGCAGCCGGGCCTGAACAATCGCAAGGGCTTTCAGCCGCGCGGCAAGGCGCTGGGCGGGTCGTCGGCGATCAACGCCATGCTCTATGTTCGTGGGCATCCGTCGGATTATGACGACTGGGCCGAACTCGGGTGCGAGGGGTGGGACTGGCAGAGCGTCCTGCCTTATTTCCGAAGGGCCGAGGGGAATGCCCGGGGCGCGGACGAGTTGCATGGCGACGAAGGGCCTTTGCAGGTTGCCGACCAGTCCGAGCCGCGCCCGATCTCGCACGCTTTCGTCGAGGCCTGCGCCCAGCAGCAGGTTCGGAGCAACCCGGATTTCAACGGCCCCGAGCAGGAGGGCGCGGGGCTCTACCAGGTGACGCAATTCCATGACGGTCCGCACAAGGGCGAACGTTGTTCGGCTGCCGCTGCCTATCTGCGCGACAACCTGAACAGGTCGAACCTGACCATTCTGACGAAGGCCGCCGCGCAGCGGATCGTTTTCGAAGGCAAGCGCGCGACAGGAGTTGAGATCCGCCGCAAGGGCACCGTCGAGGAGATCCGGGCCAAACGCGAAGTCATCCTGTCGGGTGGCGCGTTCGGCTCGCCCCAGTTGCTGATGTTGTCGGGTGTCGGCCCCGAGGATGAGCTTGCACAGCACGGGATTCCTGTCGTGCACGAGCTCCCCGGCGTGGGGCAGAACCTGCAGGACCATCTCGATTATGTCATCAGCTACCACTCGAAACGCAAGGACGTGATCGGCTTGACGCCCGGCGGCCTGTGGGATCTGGCGAAGGCCGGGATGAAGTGGCGGCGCGAGGGCGGCGGGCTGTTCTCGACCCCCTTCGCCGAAGGCGGGGCTTTCCTGAAATCCGATCCGTCCCAGCCGCGTCCTGACATCCAACTGCACTTTGTCGTGGGCATCGTCGATGACCACATGCGCAAGATCCATTTCCGGCACGGGTTTTCCTGCCACGCCTGCGTATTGCGGCCATTCAGTCGCGGCCAGGTCGGGCTGGCCTCGGACCGGGCTTCGACCGCACCCCGGATCGATCCGGCCTTTCTGAGCGACGAGCGCGACCTGAAGCTGTTGAAAACCGCCGCACGGCAGATGGAGGCCATTCTGGAGGCGCCGCCCTTGGCGGATTGGCGGGGCAAGCGGCTCTATCCCCACGATGGCAGCGATGCGGGGTTGGAGGCGGATATCCGCGCCCGTGCCGATACGATTTATCATCCCGTCGGCACCTGCAAGATGGGCGTCGATGACATGGCCGTCGTCGATACCGAGGCGCGGGTGCATGGCGTCGAGGGGTTGCGGGTGGTGGATGCGTCGATCATGCCCACGCTGATCGGTGGCAACACGAATGCGCCGACCATCATGATCGCGGAGAAGATCGCCGATACGATGCGGGAGGCGGCGACGTAGGGCGCTATTGGCAACTTCAGTTCGCACCGGGTTGCAACCCACCCCTGTTTCCCAATGAGCAACATGGGAGTTTTCAATCTGTCCGCATCCTAGACCTGTGGCCGATTTTCCCCGATCATCCGGCCAATTTCCACGTCGTCGGCGTGGACATGCAATTTGTTGAAAAGGAGATGGGTGTGGAAGACATACTTGCAGGCACGGGCGGATTGGCGCCTCTTGTGATGAATACGGTCAAGGCGCTGATCGTCCTCGTCGTCGGGTGGGCCGTGGCCGGAATGGCCGGCCGCCTGGTCCGGCGTCGGATCAACGCGACGCCCCAGATCGACCCGACGCTTGGGAACTTCGTTGCGAGCCTGGTGAAATGGGTGATCCTGGCGATCGTTCTGGTCGCGGTTCTGGGCATTTTCGGAATTCAGGCAACGAGCATCGTGGCCATCCTCGGGGCCGCATCGCTGGCCATCGGCCTGGCTTTGCAGGGCACTCTCAGCGACCTGGCGGCGGGTGTCATGCTGGTGGTGTTCCGGCCCTACAAACTGGGTCAGTTCGTCGATATCGGCGGCACGTCGGGCACCGTCGTGGACCTGAACCTGTTCACGACCGAACTTGTGACCCCGGACAACGTGCAGATCATCGTGCCGAACGGGCAGGCATGGGGGTCGATCATCTTCAACTACTCGGCCCATGACACGCGGCGCGTCGATCTGGTGTTCGGGATCGATTATGGCGATGACGCCGACAAGGCCATGCAGATCATTCTGGATGTCGCCAAGGCGGACGGGCGCGTCCTGTCAGACCCCGAGCCGTGGGTTCGGGTCACCAATCTGGGCGACAGCTCGGTGGATGTGACCGCGCGGCTTTGGTGTGCCACGGATGATTATTGGGATCTCAAGTTCCAGCTCACCAAGGCGGTCAAGGAGGCCTTTGACAAGCAAGGCATCTCGATTCCCTATCCGCACACGGTGGAAATCCAGAAACAGGCGTAGCGCCGCGACAACGCTGGCAAAAGGTGAAAGACCCGCCTCAGGGGCGGGCCTTTCTTGTTGCTTTGACTTAGGTCGCGATCAGGCGGCCTTGATGATCACGTTCGGCGACACGACATCCAGACCCAGCGCCTTGCCGACTTCGTAATAGGTCAGCTGGCCTGCATGAACATTGAGGCCCGCCAGCAGGTGTGGATCTTCTTCGCAGGCCTTGCGCCAGCCCTTGTTGGCCAGGTTGAGCATGAAGGGCATGGTGGCGTTGCCCAGCGCGATGGTCGAGGTGCGCGCCACCGCGCCCGGCATGTTGGCCACGCAGTAATGCATGATGCCGTCGACCTCGTAGATCGGGTCGGCGTGGGTGGTGGGCTTCGAGGTTTCGAAGCAGCCGCCCTGGTCGATGGCCACATCCACCAGAACCGCGCCGGGTTTCATGGTCGAAAGCTGCTCGCGTGAGATCAGTTTCGGCGCAGCCGCGCCGGGGATCAGGACGGCGCCGATCACCATGTCGGCATCCTGGATCAGTTCAGCAGTGGCGCCGGCGGTCGAATACTGGTTCTTGAACAGGCCGCCGAACACGTCGTCGAGGTAACGCAGGCGAGGCAGCGAACGGTCCAGAACCGTCACATCGGCCCCCATGCCGGCAGCAATCTTGGCCGCATGGGTGCCGACCACGCCGCCGCCGATCACGACGACCTTGGCCGGACCCACGCCCGGCACGCCGCCCATCAGAACGCCGCGGCCACCATTGGCCTTTTGCAGGGTCCACGAGCCGACCTGCGGGGCCAGACGGCCAGCGACCTCGGACATGGGCGCCAGAAGGGGCAGGCCGCCGCGGTCGTCGGTCACGGTTTCATAGGCGATGGCGGTGCAGCCGGACTCGAGCAGGTCCTTGGTCTGCTCCGGGTCGGGGGCGAGGTGCAGATAGGTGAACAGCAGCTGGCCTTCGCGCAGCATCTTGCGCTCGACCGCCTGCGGCTCCTTGACCTTGACGATCATGTCGGCGGTGGCGAACACCTCTTCGGCGGTGTCCACGATCCGGGCGCCGGCGGCGACATAGGCCGCGTCGTCAAAGCCCGAACCCATGCCGGCATTGGTTTCGATGATGACCTCATGGCCGTTGGCGACCGCTTCCTGGGCCGCGTTCGGGGTCATGCCGACGCGGAACTCCTGCGGTTTGATTTCCTTGGGGCAACCGATTTTCATTGTGGTCTCTCCGTTCAAATACTGCCTAAATTATGTGCAAGTCCGCGCGCAATTTCTGTGAAACCCTGCTCGCCATGGGTCGGGTGTGCAGGATAAACTTCGAAGAATCCGAGAAATCATGCAAAGGATGTGCGTGAATGAGCCTTGATGCAACCGATCGAAAGATTCTTGCGGCCCTTCAGAAGAAAGGGCGGATGTCCAATGCCGAGCTCTCCGAGCAGGTCAACCTGTCTCCGTCCGCCTGCCACCGGCGGGTGCAGCGGCTCGAGGCCGAGGGATACATCCGCGACTATGTCGCCCTGCTCAATGCACGCAAGATGGGGGTGCCGACCACGGTCTTTGTCGAGATCACCCTGCAGGGGCAGGCCGAAGAGGTTCTGGACGCCTTCGAAAAGGCGGTGGCGCGGATCCCGGATGTTCTGGAATGCCACCTGATGGCGGGCACGGCGGATTACATCCTCAAGGTCGTGGCCGAAAACACCGAGGACTTTGCGCGCATTCACAAGCAATACCTGTCGCGCCTGCCCGGCGTGGCCCAGATGCAGAGTTCGTTTGCCCTGCGGACGGTATTCAAGACGACGGCCCTTCCTGTCTGAAGCAGCCGACCGGCTGAAAATATGCCGGGTTCAGACCTTGTATCTGCCGGGGGAGAGGTTCAGATTTGTCAATGAGGATTGAAGGTTTCGACTGGCTGAACGACAGGCATTTGCGCCCATGCTCTTCGCCGGAACACCATTGAAGACAAGGAAAAGACATTGGCCGAAGAAAAGAATGACGCCCCCATGGACTGGCTGGAAGCCGAGCTGCAGGACACGTTGGACGAGGATTTCGAGATCGAGTTCAACGAACCGATGCTGTCGATGGAGATCCGCAAGATCTACCAGGAACAGCATCCTGACATGCTCGACCGCAAGGTCTATTTCCGCAACCTGCTGAGGCTGCAGGCCGAGCTGATCAAGGTGCAGGACTGGGTTCAGCATACCGGCGCCAAGATCTGCATCCTGTTCGAAGGCCGCGATGCCGCCGGGAAAGGGGGCGTGATCAAGCGGATCACCCAGCGGCTGAACCCGCGTGTCGCCCGGGTGGTGGCCTTGCCGGCGCCCAGCCGGCGGGAGCAGAGCCAATGGTATTTCCAGCGCTACGTGCCGCACCTGCCCGCGGCGGGCGAGATCGTGTTCTTCGACCGCTCGTGGTACAACCGCGCCGGGGTCGAGCGGGTCATGGGGTTCGCCACCGAGGACCAGGTGGAGCAGTTCTTTCAGGACGTTCCCGAATTCGAGCGGATGCTGGTGCGGTCCGGCATCATCCTGCTGAAATACTGGTTTTCGATCACGGACGAAGAGCAGCAGCTGCGGTTCCTCATGCGCATCCATGACCCGATGAAGCAATGGAAACTGTCGCCGATGGACCTGGAGTCGCGGATCCGTTGGGAGGATTACACCAAGGCCAAGGAGGACATGCTGTTCCGCACCAACATCCCCGAGGCGCCCTGGTACATCGTCGAGGGCAACGACAAGAAGCGCGAACGGCTGAACTGCATCGAGCACATCCTGACCAAGATCCCGTATGAAGAAGTGCCGCAGGAAAAGGTCACGCTGCCGGATCGGAAATACAATCCCGATTACGAACGCCGTGTTCTGCCGGACGAGTTGTACGTGCCCAAGATTTACTGACCCTTCCTGCCTTTGACGTTTCGGCTGGTGCGGAACTCGCCGAAACGCCTGAGCGGAGTCAAAATAGGTTGATTGGTGACGGCTGGTGACGCACCGTTCGTGCGTCGGTCTATCCGGCTAATGTTTTTCGCAATTCATAGGAGAGAGCTTTATGGGTTTTCTTGAGCAATTCGCCAGAAGGTTTGCCGCCACAGCGGTGCTTTCGGTGGCAGCATTTGGTGCCACTTCAGCTTTGGCAGCAGACCAGCCCAACTTTCTGATCATCTGGGGCGACGATATCGGCTATTGGAATGTCAGCGCCTACAATCAGGGCATGATGGGGTATGAGACCCCGAACATCGACCGCATCGCCAAAGAGGGGATGCTCTTCACCCACGGTTATGGCGAACAGAGCTGCACCGCTGGCCGCGCTTCTTTCGTCACCGGGCAAAGCGGTTTCCGGACCGGTCTGCTCAAGGTCGGGCTGCCGGGCGCCAAGGAGGGGATGAGCGAAAAGGACCCCACCATCGCCGAATACATGAAGTCCAAGGGCTACATGACGGGCCAATACGGCAAGAACCACCTGGGCGATCGGGATGAGCATCTGCCGACCAATCACGGTTTCGACGAGTTTTTCGGCAACCTCTACCACCTGAACGCCGAGGAAGAGCCGGAAAACGTGGACTATCCCAAGGACCCGGCCTTCCGCGAGAATTTCGGGCCGCGTGGCGTGATCAAGTCCAGTGCGGATGGCAGCATCGAAGATACCGGCCCGCTGACCCGCAAACGGATGGAGACCATCGACGAGGAGGTGACCGCCGGTGCGCTCGACTTCATGGATCGGGCTGTCGAACAGGATAAGCCGTTCTTTTTGTGGTACAATACGACGCGCATGCACATCTTTACCCACCTCAAGGAAGAGAGCCAGGGCGTGACGGGTCTGGGCGTCTATCCCGACGGGATGGTCGAGCATGACAAGATGGTTGGCCAGATGCTGGACAAGCTCGAAGAGCTTGGCATCGCCGACAACACGGTGGTGATGTATTCGACCGACAACGGGGCCGAGGTGTTCTCGTGGCCCGATGGTGGCACCACACCGTTCCGCGGTGAAAAGAATGACAACTGGGATGGCGGTTTCCGCGTTCCGATGATGATCAAATGGCCGGGCGTGATCGAGCCGGGCCGGGTGTCGAACCAGATCATCAGCCACCTCGACTGGTTCCCGACCTTCATGTCGGCGCTGGGTGACCCGGATATGAAGGAACGGATGCTGACCGAGGCGCCCTTTGGCGAGGGCAACGAGCCTGTCCACCTCGATGGTTACGACTTCATGCCCTATTTCCGGGGTGAAACGGACAAGGGGCCACGGCGCGAGTTCTTCTATTTCTCTGACGGGGGGGATCTGATGAACCTGCGCTATGACCAGTGGAAAGTCGTTTTTGCAGAACAGCGCGCGCATGGGTTCGACGTCTGGCAAGAGCCGCTGACACCATTGCGTCTGCCGAAAGTGTTCAACCTGTATTCCGATCCGTTTGAACGCGCCGATCATGAATCCATCGGCTATTCGCAATGGCGGTTGGAGCGCGCCTATCTGCTGGTGCCCGCGCAGGCCTTCGTGGCGCAGTTCCTTGAAACCTTCAAGGACTTCCCGCCGCGCCAGAAACCGGCGAGCTTCTCAATCGACCAGGTGCTGTCGACCTTGCAGTCGGGCGGGACCGGCAGCAACTGACCAGCCAGAAATGGCAATCACCAAGGGCGGCCTTTCCGGGGCCGCCTTTTTTTGGGGTTCAAGGATCGGACGCGTCGTGGAAGCCCGATGGCTCGGAGCTTTTTCGGCCTGGGTTGTTCGCCAGCGACCTTTCTGTCGCTGAAGCGCAAGACCGTATTTTCGGTTGGGGCAGCTTGTCCTGAGATCGAAAAGCGGGAATCTCCATGGCAGCGACCGACCAGTTCACAGCGCCGATCTCTGTTGCAGGCTACGCCTCGCATCCTGTTGCCGGAATACTCTGGCTTTTGCTGGCGACGACGCTGTTTCCCATTCAGGACGTCATCATCAAAAGCCTCAGCGGCGAGTTTGCCGTGCACCAGATCATATTCTGGCGGGGCATCTTTGCCCTGCCTCTGGTCGCGGCGATCGCATGGTTCGAAGGGTCGCTCTGGCCGCTCAAGCTCGGCTCCATCCCGTTGCAGTTGCTGCGGGCGGCATCCATGTTCGGCTTTTTCCTGGGCTATTACATGGCGCTGGCGACGATCGGCATGGCCGAGACGGCGGCGATCACCTTTTCGACGCCGATCTTCGTCACGATGATGGCGCCGCTGTTTCTCAGCGAACGGGTGGGACTCTATCGCTGGGGCGCCGTGGCGACCGGCCTGATCGGCGTTCTGGTCATCGTGCAGCCGGGCGCGGCCGTGTTCGAACCGGCGGCGATTCTGGCGCTGCTGGCGGCGATCAGCTATGCGATCTCGATCATCTGCACCCGGCGTCTGGGCAACCGCAGCAACGGCGGCATGATGACCTTGTTCGCCGTGATCTTCTTCATCGTCATGGGCGGCGCGCTGGGCCTGGCCTTTTCCGGGGTCGAGGCCGGGTCGCCGCATCCCAGCATCGCCTTTCTCTACCGCGACTGGGCGACGCCGACGACGCGGGACTGGCTGTTGCTGCTGGCGCTCGGGGGAATTTCCGGGCTCGGCTTCTTCGCTCTCAGCCAGGCCTACCGGCTGGCCGAGGCAAGCGTCGTGACGCCCTTCGAATACACCTATCTGCCCTGGTCGGTCCTGTGGGGATACGTGGTGTTCGGTGCGCTGCCGGGCGTGGCGACATGGATCGGCCTGACCCTGATCGTTGGCGCGGGCCTGATGATCGTGTTCCGCGAAAGCCTGCGGAACGGTCGCGCCGGCCGGGGCAAAAGATCCAGCCTGCTGCGCCAACGCTAGTCCGGAAACGACAAACCCCCGGGCAGGGCCGCGGGGGTCGTCAAATAGTGTCATCCAAAGCTGGAGGAGGTTTGCTCAGAGCAGACCTTCACGCTGGGCTTTCTTGCGTGCCAGTTTACGGGCACGGCGGATCGCTTCAGCTTTCTCACGCGCTTTTTTCTCGGACGGCTTCTCGAAATGCTGCTTGAGCTTCATTTCGCGGAAAACGCCTTCGCGCTGCAGCTTTTTCTTCAGGGCACGGAGCGCCTGATCGACATTGTTGTCGCGAACACTAACCTGCATGTGGTTGTCACCACCTTTCTAAGTTGAGTTGCAAGGAAATTTGCAGGAATTGGCCATATAGCAAAGCCCGGCAAACTTGTCTAGTAGTGGGACCGAAATCAGGAGGCCTGCGATGACGACGTCCCATGAAGATGCAAAAGAGCGGTTGCTGGACGCGGCGCTCGTCCATGTTCCGTTCGACGGCTGGTCGGAAACCTGCTTTCGCGCGGCCATCGCGGATACCGGGCTGGACGAGACGCTGGCGCGCGCGGTCTGCCCGCGCGGGGCGGTCGATCTGGCGCTTGCGTTTCATCGCCGGGGCGATGCCGCGATGCTCGAGCGGCTGAAGGCCGAGGATCTGAGCGACATGAAATTCCGCGACAGGATCGCGGCGGCGGTGCGGTTCCGGCTGGAGGCGGTGGAGGACAAAGAGGTCGTTCGGCGCGGCGTCACCCTGTTTTCGCTGCCGACCCATGCGGCCGACGGCGCCAAAGCCATCTGGGGCACCTGTGACCTGATCTGGACCGCGTTGGGCGATACCTCGCAGGACGTGAACTGGTACACAAAACGGGCCACGCTGGCTGCGGTCTATTCCTCGACGATTCTCTATTGGCTGGGTGACGACTCGCCCGATCATCAGGCGACCTGGGAGTTCCTGGACCGCCGGATCGAGGACGTCATGCAATTCGAGAAGTTCAAGGCGCAGGTCAGGGACAATCCGCTGCTCAAGCCTTTGCTGGCAGTGCCGAACTGGCTGGCCGAGCAGATCCACGCTCCGACGGACGCGGTCAAAGATCTGCCCGGTTCGCTATCCCCCCGGAAATAGGCGCGGAACGGTCGCTTGCGGCTATGCCTTGAGGGTTCCGCCTGCTAGGCATTGCGCAAAGGAGATTTGCCGATGACCCAGATGATGAGAGCCGTCGAGATCACGCGCCCGGGTGGGCCGGATGTTCTGCAGCTGACCGAACGCCCGATCCCCGCGCCCGCCAACGGGCAGGTGGTCCTGAAGGTGGCCTATGCGGGCGTGAACCGTCCGGACGCCCTGCAACGCGCCGGTGCCTATGATCCGCCGCCGGGCGCAAGCGATCTGCCCGGTCTGGAAGCCTCGGGCGAGGTGGTGGCCGTGGGCCCCGGTGTCGAGGGGCTGGCGATCGGCGACAGGGTCTGCGCGCTTCTGCCCGGCGGCGGTTATGCCGAATACGTGGCGACGCCGGCCGCGCATTGTCTGCCGGTTCCGGCGGGCATGGGCATGAAAGAGGCCGCCTGCCTGCCCGAAACCTTTTTCACCGTCTGGTCCAATGTCTTCACCCGCGGCGGGCTGAAGGCGGGCGAGCGGTTTCTGGTTCATGGCGGATCCAGCGGGATCGGAACAACGGCGATCCAACTGGCCCATGCCTTTGGTGCGCGGGTGTTCGCAACGGCCGGGTCTCAGGAGAAATGCGACGCCTGTGTCCGTCTGGGGGCCGAAAAGGCGATCAACTACCGGGAAGAGGACTTCGTCAAGGTGATGCAGGCCGAAGGCGGCGCGAACCTGATCCTCGACATGGTGGGCGGCGACTATATCCCGCGCAACGTCAAGGCGCTGGCCAATGATGGCAGGTTGGTTCAGATCGCTTTCCTGCAGGGGCCGGTGGTCGAGTTGAACTTTGCGCTGATGATGGTCAAGCGGCTGACGCTGACCGGCAGCACCCTGCGCCCGCAAAGCGATCTGGCCAAGGCGCAGATCGCGCAGGACCTGCGCGAGGCCGTCTGGCCGCTGCTCGAGGCCGGAAAGGTCGCACCCGTGATGGACAGCGAATTCGATCTGGCCGACGCCGCCGCCGCCCATGCGCGCATGGAAAGCTCGGGCCATATCGGCAAGATCGTTCTGAAAGTCTCGGGCTGAGGCAAAAAGCGACGCGCGCGGGTTATACGTTCCCGCGCGCGTTTCGTGCCGTCAGGCAACCGCCCGGCGATACAGATGCCAGGTCGCGTGACCGAGAATGGGCATGACAAAGATCAGCCCCAGCAGCAGCGGGATCGAGCCCAAAGCGAGCAATCCGGCAACGATGAAGCCCCAGGCCAGAATGACGCCCGGATTCTGCCGGAACACCTGAACCGAGGTCACCACCGCCACCGGAACGCCGACCTTCCGGTCGAGCAACAGCGGGAAGCTGACCACGCTGATCGCCAGCGTCACAAGCGCAAAGACGAAGCCCACGAGCGATCCCAGCAGGATCATGCTCCAGCCTGCGCTGGTGGTGAACACATCCGTGATGAAGGCACCAAACGAGGCTGGCGGTTCCGGGCCCAGCGTGAAGGCGTAAATGCTGTGTGCGCTTGCCAACCACACCAGGAATATCATCACAAGGTAGAAGCCCAGCACCAGGATCGCCCCAAAGGACGGAGACCGGAACACGCCGAACGCATCCAGCCAGTGCACCTCTTCTCCTCTTTCCCGCCTTCGGCTGACCTCGTAAAGGCCGAGCGCCGCGACAGGTCCCAGCAGGGCAAACCCCATGACCAGAGGGGCGAGCAGAGGAACCAAATCCATGTGGAAGCCGAAGCCGATCAGGATCAGACCGGCAATCGGATAGATAACCGCCACGAAAACGGCGTCTGCGCGGGCCGCCAGAAAGTCTTGGTATCCGGCCCGCAGGCAGGCCCGCAGATCCTGCATCGTCAGGGTTTGCACCATCGGCAGATGCTTGGTGTCGATACTGCCGATCTGGCCGACACTTTCAGTTACATGGTCGCTGGCTGCCCCGAGGTTGCGGGCGAACCAACTGACCGGGTTTCCAATTGTTTTCGCCATGATCATCCCTTTCCTTGGCGATATCGCGCGCCCCGGGAGGTTTCCGGCATCGGGGTTGCCCTTGGCCGGAACAGCCGGCAACGCCATGCGGCAATGATAGCACATCAATCGGCCGCTCCGAATCACCTCTGCGAGATCGAAATGATTGCCTGACGAAGCGGCCATGTTAGCTTGGTAGAAAATCTGGGGAGGACGTCATGCACGATACCGCACGCACAGTTGTGATTCATGAATTCGGCGGACCGGAAGTGTTGAGGTTCGAGGACCGGCCGCTGGGTGAGCCGGGCCCGGGCGAGGTCCGCATCCGGCATCATGCGTGCGGGCTGAACTTCATCGACGTCTATCACCGCACGGGCCTCTACCCGCTGCAACTGCCGCACGCGCTGGGAATGGAGGCCGCAGGCGTGATCGAGGCGGTGGGCGAGGGGGTCACGCACCTGGAACCCGGCCAGAGGGCGGCCTATGCCGCCGACCCGCCCGGCGCGTATTGCGAGGCGCGGGTGATGCCCGCTGCCCAGGTCTGCCCGCTGCCCGACGGGATTTCGTTCGAAACCGCGGCGGCGATGATGCTCAAGGGGATGACCGTCGAATACCTGTTCCACCGGACGACGCCGCTCAAGCGGGGTGATACGGTCTTGTTTCACGCCGCGGCCGGTGGTGTCGGCCTGATCGCCTGCCAATGGGCCAAATCCGAGGGGATCAAGCTGATCGGGACCGCCGGGACGGATGAAAAATGCCGGCTGGCGCATTTCAATGGAGCCACCCACTGCATCAACTACCGGACCGAGAATTTCGTCGAGCGGGTGCGGGAACTGACCGATGGCAAAGGCGTGGACGCGGTGATGGATTCCATCGGTGCAGACACGTTCGAGGGGTCGCTCGACTGCCTCAAGCCCCTGGGCATGATGATCTCGTTCGGCAATGCGTCGGGGCCTGTTCCCCCGTTCAACCTTGGGATCCTCGCGCAGAAGGGGTCGCTCAAGATCACCCGGCCAACCCTGTTCACGCATATCGCAAATCACACCGTCTGCCAGGCCATGGCGCGTCGGTTGTTCGGAAAGGTCGAGGGCGGCGAAGTCAAGATTCACATCGACCAGCGGTTTCATTTGGAGAACGTGGCCGATGCGCACCGCGCGCTCGAGGCCCGGCAGACGACAGGAAGCACCATTCTGGAACTTTGATGAATTGGCCCGGCCGATGGTGCCGGGCCTTGGTCGCTGCGCTGAAGGGCAGGGTCAGAAGCGATAGGCCGCCCGGAACTGGAATGTGGTCGCGTCCACATCCACCCCGGATGAGTTGAAATTGTTAAACTCGTGATAGAGCAGTTCGCCCGCGACGCTGACATTGGGGGCCACGACCTGCTCGTATCCCGCGCCGATGAACCAGCCGTCATCGCTGCCCAGCGTGTCCGTGCTTGCTTCGGCATAGCCCGCAACGCCGTAGAACAGGCCCTGCGGATTGACCTTGTAACCGGCCCGCGCTTTCAGGCGCCATACGTCTTCGACGGTCGCGGCACCGGACAGGCCGATATCGGTCCAGTCATAGTCAAAACCGCCGCCGATGACCCAGTCACCCAGATCGTAGTCGTAACCAAGGATGATACCACCGATCACGCCATCTCCGTCGATACCGGAAACATTCGTGCCGATATCCGCGTAACCGATCTGGCCACCGGCATAGAAACCCGTCCAGTTGCCAGAGGATTGCGCTATCGCCGAGCCGGCGGCAAGTGCAGCGACAGTTGTGAAAAGAGCCAAAGTCCGTTTCATCGTCCTAACCTTTCGTTCGAAATGCCGTGGCAGAAGGCCTGCCAGCGGGCCTGCACCTACCTCTACGCATCAGTCGAGCGATCGGATCATCGAAAGCCACGTATTCCGACCCGAAAATTCGCAAGGCAGTGCCCTTGCGCGCCCCTTCGGAGGGGGCTTTTGATGTCACAAAGCCCCAAGCCGATACAGGAAAATCGCGACCGGCAGCGGTCTGGCAGATCGGGAAACATTGGAAAGACCTCGGTGCTCTGGCCAGTTCCGGCAGATGCCAGTTCCGCGTTTTTTGGGGGAGCAAACAGAAAGAACCGGCGCGAGACGCGCCGGTTCGGGAGGGCACCTGCCGCAGGGAGGAGCTGTGCTGGCAGGTGTAGGTGTCGTCAGCCGAACACGCGGCCCAAGGCGCCGTCCACGGCGTCGGTGATCTGGTCGATATCGTCTGCCGTTGCGATCAGGGCCGGCGAGAAGCACAGCGTGTTGTTCTTGCCCGGCACCGAGCGGTTGGTGACGCCGATGATCACGCCCTGCGCCATGCAGTCGGCCACGACCGCTTGGGCTAGCTTCTCGTCCACGGGCTCCTTGGTCGCACGATCCGCCACCAGTTCGGCACCCAGGAACAGTCCCTTGCCGCGCACGTCACCGATGACCTTGTGCTTTTCCATCAGCGCCTGCAGGTTGCCCATCATGCGATCCCCCATCGCGGCACAATTGGCCAGCAGGTTCTCGTCCTCGATGATGCGCATGTTCTCGATCGCCGCGGCCGGCCCGGCGGTGCAGCCGCCAAAGGTCGAGATGTCGCGGAAATAGTTCAGCGGATCGTCGGCATTGTCCTTGAACATGTTGAACACCTCTTCGGTGGTCACCATGCAGGCAATCGCCGCATAGCCCGAGGCCACGCCCTTGGCCATGGTCACGAAATCGGGCTTGATGCCGTATTGCTGATAGCCGAACCAGGTGCCGGTGCGGCCCACGCCGCAGACGACCTCGTCGATATGCAGCAGGATGTCGTACTTCTTGCAGATCTCCTGCACGCGCTGCCAATAGCCCTCGGGCGCCTCGATCACGCCGCCGCCGGCGGTCACCGGTTCAAGGCACAGCGCGCCCACCGTGTCGGGGCCTTCGCGCAGGATCACGGCTTCGATCTGATCGGCGGCCCATTCGCCGAAATTCTCCTCGGGCGCACCGTCCAGCTCGTGCTTGCGGTATTCCATGCAGTGCGGCACGCGCACGAAATCGGGGGCGAAGGGGCCGTACTGCGCGTTGCGCTCATCCTGACCGCCCGCCGACATCGCCGCCAGGGTCGAGCCGTGATAGTCGCGGTCGCGATACAGGATCTTGGTCTTCTTGCCGCCATAGCGCTTGTGCGCGATCTGGCGGACCATCTTGAAGGCCTTCTCGTTCGCCTCACTCCCCGAGTTGGTGTAGTAGACCCGGCTCATGCCCGGCATCTTCTCGATCAGTTTCTCGGCAAAGATCGCGCCGGGGATCGAGCCCGCCGACTGGGCGAAATAGCACAGTTTCATCAGCTGGTCATAGACGGCCTTGCAGATGGATTCGCGGCCATAGCCCACGTTCACCGTCCAAACACCGCCCGAGACGGCATCCAGGTGCTCCTTGCCCTTCTGGTCCCAGACGCGCATGCCCTTGCCTTCGACGATGATGCGCGGGTCGTTGGTTTCAAAGGGCTTGTGCTGGATCAGGTGATGCCAGATATGCGCGCGATCGGCTTCGACGATGCGGCTGAGATCGTTTTCGTTGAACGTGCCGTCCATGACATGTCCTTTCAGAGAGTGACGAGGCGCTAGAAACGGGATAGCTCCCGCCCAAGCGGTTTGAATTCCTATGATCAGATCACAGCGAAAGGCCCAGATTAGATAGGGCCAGATCGCCGCATCGCGTATCGCCAGTCCTGCCCGGGTCGGTATTTTTACGGGTTTGTCAGGGGCAATCCTTTGTGCTCAAACTCATGCTCGAAGACGAGGGAGGAATGGCAGATGACGACGCCAAACATATACGAGCGCGATCTGGATAAAAACCGTGCAAACTTCGCGGCCTTGACGCCGCTGAGCTACATCGAGCGGACCGCCTCGGTTTACCCGGACTATCCGTCGGTGGTCTATGGCGACAGGCGCTATACGTGGTCGGACACCTATGCGCGCTGCCGCAGGCTGGCCAGTGCCTTGGCGCAGCGTGGAATCGGGCGCGGGGACACGGTGTCGGTCATCGCTGCCAACATCCCCGAGATGTACGAGGCCCATTTCGGCGTTCCCATGACGGGCGCGGTCCTGAACGCGATCAACACACGGCTGGATGCCCCGATCATCGCCTTCATCCTAAACCATGCCGAATCCAAGGTGCTGCTGGTCGATCCCGAGTTTTCGGAGGTTGTGAAACAGGCGCTGGAACAGGTGGATCACGACATTCTGGTGATCGACATCGAGGACCCGAGTTTCGGCGGTGGCGAGAAACTGGGCGCGCTGACCTATGACGATCTGCTGGCCGAGGGCGACCCGGAATTCGACTGGTCGCTGCCGCAGGACGAGTGGGACGCCATCACCCTGAACTATACCTCGGGCACCACGGGCAACCCCAAGGGCGTGGTCTATCACCACCGCGGCGCGGCGCTGAACGCCACCTCGAACATCCTGACATGGGGGATGCCGCAGCATTCGGTCTATCTGTGGACGTTGCCGATGTTCCACTGCAACGGCTGGTGTTTCCCCTGGACCATGGCCGCCAATGCGGGAACCTCGGTCTGCCTGCGCGCGGTGCGGGACGAACCGATCTACAAGGCGTTCCGGGACGAGAAGGTCACCCATTTCTGCGGCGCGCCGATCGTGCTGAACATGCTGGCCAATGCGCCCGGTCACCTCAAGGACTTCGATCACGAGATCAAGGTGATGACAGCCGGTGCCCCGCCGCCCGCCGCCGTGATCGAAAAGATGGAGGCGATGGGTATCGACGTCACTCACGTTTACGGCCTGACTGAAACCTACGGGCCTTCGGTCGTGTGCGCCTGGAAGGAGGAATGGAACGACAAACCCGCCGAGGAACGCGCCGCGCTCAAGGTGCGGCAGGGAGTGAAATACGTGGCGCTGTCCGGGTTGATGGTGGCCGACCCCGAGACGATGGAGCCGGTCCCGGCCGATGGCGAGACCAT
The DNA here is from genome assembly GCF_001507595.1 of Ruegeria marisrubri. Taxonomy (GTDB): domain Bacteria; phylum Pseudomonadota; class Alphaproteobacteria; order Rhodobacterales; family Rhodobacteraceae; genus Ruegeria; species Ruegeria marisrubri. Next base: position 37,826 of record NZ_LQBQ01000002.1, on the reverse strand, counting down.
GGGCGAGATCTTCATGCAGGGCAACATCGTGATGAAGGGTTACCTCAAGAACCCCGAGGCCACGCAAAAGGCGTTTCGCGGCGGCTGGTTCGCCTCGGGCGATCTGGGGGTCATGCATCCCGACGGCTATATCGCGCTCAAGGACCGGTCCAAGGACATCATCATATCGGGGGGCGAGAACATCTCGTCGGTCGAGGTCGAGGATATCCTCTACAAGCATCCCGCCGTGATGGAGGCCGCCGTGGTCGCCAAGCCGGACGAGAAATGGGGCGAGACGCCTTGCGCCTTCGTCGAGTTGAAACCCGGCACCGAGGCGACCGAAGCCGAGCTGATCGCGTTCTGCCGGGACAACATGGCCCATTTCAAGGCGCCCAAGACCGTGGTGTTCGGCGCCCTGCCCAAGACCTCCACCGGCAAAATCCAGAAATTCATTCTGCGCGACCGGGCCCGCGCCCTGTGACCACCCGGATGGCCAAAAAGAAAGCCGCCACAAGGCGGCTTTCCGCTTTCCGGCCGGGGTCGAACTGAACGGCCTACGCCTTCCGGTGATGCAGAACGCGCCCCAGCGTGTTCATGAGCAGCTGGGCCGCAAGGATCGAGGTGCTGCCGGTCTGGTCATAGTCTGGGGCCACCTCGACAAGGTCGATGCCGACGATCTGACCGCGTCTGGCCAGCCCGTCTATCAGTTCCAAGACCTCGTAGTAAAGAAAGCCGCCATGGCTGGGGGTTCCCGTTCCCGGTGCGATCGAGGGGTCGAAGGCGTCGATGTCGACGGTCAGGTAATAGCGCGCGTCGGCGGGGATGCGCTCCAGCATGGCGTCGGTGCCCATGCGGCGCACATGGCGCACCGACTGGATGTCCGACCCCATCGCCCGCGCCGCGTCATAGCCATCCTTGGCGGTGGACGAGACGTTCCGGATGCCGATCTGCGTCAGCCCGGTGACATAGGGTTTCTCGGCGGCCCTGCGCATGGGGTTCCCGTGCCCGTATCTAACGCCGTGCCGTTCATCCACGAAATCCAGATGCGCGTCGATCTGGACCACGTGGATCGGCTCCTGATCGTCGAAGGCGTTGATGCAGGGAATGTTGACCGAATGATCGCCCCCGAGAACCACCGGCAGGGCGCCGGCCCGCAGTATCTTGCGGACGCCATACTCGATATTGGCGTGGCTCTGCATCGTGTCCGTGTGGATGATATCCGCGTCGCCCAGATCGACGATCCTGACCTTGTCGGGCTCCAGATAGGTGATGTCATCCTCGAAATCATAAGCCCCTGCGTGACCGAAGGCGAACAGGGTCGAGGCCTCGCGTATTGCCCGCGGCCCCATGCGCGCGCCCGAGCGCCATTGGCAGCCAAAGTCGAACGGCGCGCCCAGAATGGCGGCATCGGCCTCGATCTCGTCCCAATCCTCGACATAGGGGTATTTCCCGAACGTGCAGATCCCGACGAAAGGCAGGTTGAGCCGACCGCCTTCGTAACCGTGTTTCGCCATATCGCGCCCTCCTTGCGTGTTGTTACGCGCCAGTAAGAGAGAGCGCCGGCCTCCTGTCCAGCGCAAAGAGACTCTGCAATGTTGACGCCTCGGAGGGTGCCCGGGTTAACTGTGTGCAACAGATTGAAACAGCGAGGTTCAACATGGCGGCGACACCACCTGTCTGCGATTTCGACTGGCCAGCGCCGGATTTCGAACTGCCGGGGACTGATGGGCGGACCTATCGGTTGGCGGATGTCGCGGGCGAAAACGGAACGCTCGTGATGTTCATCTGCAATCACTGCCCTTACGTTCTCGCCGTGCTTGACCGGATCATCCGCGATGCCCGCGACCTGAAGAAACTGGGCATCGGAGTCGCGGCCATCTGTTCGAACGACGCGGAAAGCTACCCGGCGGACAGCCTTGAAAACATGAAGAAGATGGCCGAGGAACACGCCTTTCCCTTCCCCTATCTTCATGACGAGGACCAATCGGTCGCACGCAGCTACGGGGCCGCCTGCACGCCGGATTTCTTCGGCTTCAACCGCGAGCTCGGGCTGCAATACCGGGGTCGGCTGGACGCATCGCGCAACAAGGCCGGGCCGGCGGACCTGCGGCGGGACCTGTTCGAGGCGATGAAGCAGATTGCCGAAACCGGGCGTGGCCCCGCCGAGCAGATCCCGTCAATGGGGTGTTCCATCAAGTGGAAGGCGGCCTGACGACGGGCCGCCCCAACGTGACGGTTCCCGTCAATCTGCCGGTCGGCAGACGTCCGGGTGGGCTTCGGCAAAGGCCGGGTGCTCGGCGCAGGCTGCTTCGATGGCCAGAATGCGCGGCATGTCGGACAGTTTCACCTCCCACCGGCGCGCGTTGTAGATCTGCGGGATCAGGCAGATATCGGCCAGGCCCGGCGTTCGACCGGTGCAGTAGGGGGCTTGCTCGAACCCTTCCAGCAGCTTTTCAAAGGCCATCAGGCCCGGCCGGATGAAGTGGCGCATCCAGTCGCCGGGCATCCCCTCGGCTCCGCCGGACAGGGCGGTAGCATGCCGGGCCACCTGAAGGTTGCAGACCGGGTGAATGTCCACCGCGATCGAATGTGCCAGGGCCAGCGCCTTGGCACGGGCCGCGGGCTCCTTGGGCAGCAGGCCCAATCCGCGGGTCTGGTCGAGATAGTCGAGGATCGCCAGCGATTGCGTCAGCTGCAGCCCGTCGATTGCGAGGACCGGGACCAAGCCCTGCGGGTTGCGCCCAAGGTGCTCGGGGCTGCGCTGCTCGCCCTTGGTCAGGTCCACCGGAACCGAGTTGTAGGCGATCCCGGCCAGGTTCAGCGCGATCCGCACCCGGTAGCTGGCTGACGAGCGCCAGTAGTCATAGAGAACGACATCACTCATTCGGTTCCTCCCCAAAAGCCATGACAACCGGCGCGGGGCCGGTTGCCACTGTTGTCACGTCTTGTCGGGATCAAGACTTACCCAGTTCCTTGGCATGCAGCCAGTCCGCATGTTTGGGCGCTTTCTTGGTCTTGGACCATTCCTCGAGCATCTCCCATTTCACCGCGTCCAGCTTGCCCAGCATTTCTTCTTCCGCCGGGTCCGGGCAGGCCAGTTCGATGCGGTGGCCGTTCGGGTCGAAGAAATAGATCGAGTGGAAGATCGAGTGATCGGTCACGCCGAGAACCTCGACGCCATTGGCTTCGAGATGATCCTTGAACTTGATCAGCTCATCGCGGTCCTTCACCTTGAAGGCGATGTGCTGCACCCATTTCGGCGTGTTCGGGTCGCGCCCCATCTCGGGCTTGGTCGGCAGTTCGAAGAACGCCAGAACGTTCCCGTTCCCCGCATCCAGGAAGATGTGCATGTAGGGATCGGGCTCGTGGGTCGAGGGCACATGATCCTCGGCAATGGCCAGGATGAAACCCATGTTCAGCATCTTGCCATACCATTCGACGGTTTCCTTGGCGTCCTTGCAGCGATAGGCGACGTGGTGGATCTGTTCGATTTTCATGAAAGTCACTCCTGTTTCAGGGCGGCGGCCTTGAGCGCCTGGCTCAGGATCGACCGGTCGCCGATGTGGTTTGCCAGAACCAGCACGAGGCGGGCGTTCAGCGCGTCGCTCTCGTCCTTGCCGAGCCCTTCATGGGCCGCCAGAAGTACGGCATAGAAATCGTCGGGGGTGTCGATGTTCGGTGTCAGGATCAGGTCAGACATTGGCGTGCTCCTTGCCTGTGGCACGGCGGATGGCGTGCCGGATCGATTGTTCGTCGAAACTCGGGCTGCGGGCGGCCACGTGTTGATCCGGGCGGATCAGGTAGACCGCGCTTTCGGCCTCGCCCAGATAGCGGCGCTTGAGTTCCTGCGTCGGGTCGTCCTTGACCGAAAGAGCAAGGCGGGTGACTTCGATCCCGTCCTCTTCGATCACGTCCGGTGCATCCGCGTCGATGGTCAGCAGCGTGAATTTCCCGCCCAGCCTGGGCAGCAGGAAGCCATCCTCGAGCGGCGCGTCGGGGCAGGGCGAGCCGGGGCGGGTCCGCTCGGGGCCGTCCAGCGCATCCGCCGAGTTGAGCGGCGAGCCGTCATAGGTGCAGGGCACCGACAGACGCCCCGAGTTCACCAGCGGCCGCGCGAATTCATAGTGCTCGCTGAGATCCAGAACCGCATCGCGCAGGATGCGCGACATATCGGATTTCGGAGTGATGAAATCGGTCGAACGGGTTGAATTCAGGATGTTCTCGTCCGCGCCGTGGATGCGTTCATAGTCGTAGCTGTCCAGCAGGCTTTCCGGCGCCTTGCCGTCCAGCACCAGCTTCAGTTTCCAGCACAGGTTGTCGGTGTCCTGCAGGCCGGAATTGGCCCCGCGCGCGCCGAAGGGCGAAACCTGGTGCGCGGCGTCCCCGGCAAAGATCACCCGGCCGTGGCGGAACTTTTCCATCCGGCGGCACTGGAAGGTATAGATCGAGACCCATTCCAGCTCGAACTGAACGTCCTCTCCCAGCATCGCCTTGAGACGCGGGATCACGTTTTCGGGGCGCTTCTCGCGTTCCTTGTCGATGTCCCAGCCCAGCTGCAGGTCGATGCGCCAGACATTGTCGGGCTGCTTGTGCAACAGCGCCGACTGGCCCCGGTTGAAGGGCGGATCGAACCAGAACCAGCGTTCGGTGGGGAAGTCGGCCTCCATGATCACGTCGGCGATCAGGAAGTTGTCCTCGAACACGCGGCCGACGAAATCGAGCCCCAGCATCGAGCGGATCGGCGAGCCGGCGCCGTCGCAGGCGATCAGCCAGTCGGCTTCGACGGTGTACGCGCCCTCGGGCGTGTCCACTTCCACTTTCACATGGTCGGGATGCGTTCCGATGGCTTCGACCTTGTTGCGGCCGCGGATTTCGATGGGTGCGCCTTCGGCCTGCAATTCGCGAACCCGGTTCACCAGGTATTCTTCGAAATAGTATTGCTGCAGGTTGATGAAGGCCGGGCGCTGATGGCCTTCCTCGGGGAGCAGGTTGAACTCATAGACCTGGCGGTCGTTGAAGAAGACCTTGCCGATGTTCCATTCGACGCCCTTGTCGACCATCGGCTGGCCACAACCCAGCCGGTCGAGGATTTCCAGCGGGCGCTTGGCATAGCACACGGCCCGGCTGCCGAAGCTGACCTTGTCATTGTCATCCAGCACGACGACCTCGACCCCCTGCTGGGCAAGGTCGATGGCGGCGGCCAGACCGATCGGGCCGGCCCCGACCACGATCACCTTGTGGCGCACCGGAGCGGGCGCGTCCTGGTCGGGACTCCGCTCGTAGGCGTAGAGTGGAACTTCGAATATCTTGCTCACGGGTTCTCCTCCGATTTGGGTGTGCGCGGGGCGCACCTTTCCTGTCCTCCGCCACGCCGGCGCCGGAGGTCTTGTTTCATGCTCTCATCGTTTCCCGGGGGGCGATACGACCTGAGTCAATACCGCCCCGTCAGGCGATCAGCCCTGCAGGGCTTCCCACATCTCCAGATCGCGCTGGGCGGTCCAGATGCGCGGGGTGTCGATGCCGCGCGCCTCGTCATAGGCGCGGGCGACGTTGAAGGGCAGGCAGTGCTCGTAAATGGCGTAGTCCGAGAATTTCGGATCGCATTCCGCGCGCACTGCGTCCCAGGCTTCTTTCAGGCTGCCGCCGCGTGCCGCAACCTTTGCTGCCGGGCGATAGGTGCTTTCGACGAAATCGCGGGTGTTCTCGATGGCGGCGTTCACCATTTCCTTGCCCACCAGCGCATCGCCGCGCCCCGGCGCGATGGCGTCGACGTCGAACCACTGGATCTGATCCAGCGTGTCGCCCCAGTCGTTGAAATGCCCGTCGCCGCAATAGCAGGCCGAGTGGTATTCCACGATGTCGCCGGTGAACATCACGTTCTGGTCGGGGACGTGGATGACGATGTCGCCGGCCGTATGGGCCCGGCCCAGATGCATCAGGTCGACCCGGCGGTTGCCCAGATAGACCGTCATCGTGTCGCTGAAGGTGGTGGTGGGCCAGGTCAGGCCGGGGATGCTTTCATGGCCTTCGAACAGGCGCGGGAAGCGCTGGAACTCGCTGTCCCAATCCTCTTTCCCGCGCTCGACGACCATGGCGCGGGCCATGTCCGACATGATGATCTGCTGCGCGCCGAAGGCGCTGGCGCCCAGCACGCGAACGGCATGGTAGTGGGTCAGCGCCACATGGGTGATCGGCTTGTCGGTCACCGAGCGGATGCAGTCGATCACCTTCTGCGCCAGGCGCGGCGTGGCCTGCGCTTCGACCACCATCACGCTGTCGTCGCCGATGATGACGCCGGAATTGGGGTCGCCTTCGGCGGTGAAGGCATAAAGCCCTTCGCCCACTTCGGTGAAGGAGATTTTCTTTTCGGTCATGTCCCCTTGGGACGCGAATGCCTTGGCCATGTGGTTCTGTCCTTTTTGCGGATGCGCCGGTGGCAGCTATCGGATGCCTCCGGCGGGAGTATTTTTGAAAAGATGAAGATCAGTTCGTCATCTTTCGTACGGGTCATCCAGTGCGGGCAGCAGCTTGCCCACGCAGTCGCCGAAGCCGATCGTGTAGCCATCGCCGCGGGCCGCACCTTTGAGGGTCAGTGTGTCGCCGTCCTCGATGAAACTGCGGGATTCGCCGGTATCCAGCGTGATCGGTTCCTTGCCGCCCCAGCTGAGCTCCAGCAGTGAACCGCGGCTATCCTTCGTCGGCCCGGAGATCGTGCCCGAGCCCAGCAGGTCGCCCACGTTCATCGGGCAGCCCGAGGTGGTGTGATGCGCCAGTTGCTGCGCCGAGGAATAATACATTTCCTTGTAGTTGGTGCGGGCGATGGTGGTCGCCGGTTTGCCCTCTGGGGCCATCGTCACCTCGAGCTCGATGTCGTAGAGCATCGGGCCGCAATCCTTGAGGTGGTCCAGCAGTTCGACCTCGCGCGTGGGCGTGTCGCAGCGGAACGGGTCCAGCGCCGCCTTGGTCACGATCCAGGGGGAAATCGAGGTGGCGGTGGCCTTGGCCTGGAACGGGCCCAGCGGCTGGTATTCCCAGGCCTGGATGTCGCGCGCCGACCAGTCGTTCAGCAGGACGTAGCCAAAGATGTGGTCGTCGGCCTCCTGCACCGTGATCGGGCCGTCGGACGGGGTGCCGACGATGGCGCCCATCTCCAGCTCGATGTCGAAACGGCGGCTGGGCAGAAAGGCAGGGCGGTCATGGTCGGGGGATTTCAGCTGCCCCCAGGGGCGGCGGATATCGGTGCCCGAGACCACCACCGACGAGGCCCGCCCGTTGTAGCCGATGGGAATGTGCAGCCAGTTGGGCGGCAGCGCATTTTCCGGGCCGCGGAACATGGTGCCCACGTTGAAGGCATGGTTCTTGCCCGCATAGAAATCGGTGTATTCGCTGACGGCGAAGGGCATGTGCAGCTCGGCCGACTCCATCGGGACCAGCAGGGGTTCGACCTTGGTGCGCTCTTCCGATCCCTCCGAGAGCAGTGCGATCAGACGTTCGCGCAGTGCGGCCCAGACGGCGGGGCCTTCCTCCATCAGCTCGTTCCAGAACGGAACATCGAACAAAGGATAGTCGGCCAGGGCGACCAACCCCTCGGCCTCGGCCGCCGTGACGTCGAGGATCATGTCGCCGATGGCGACACCGCAGCGTGGCTCGGTGCCCTCGGTCGAAAAGACGCCATAGGGCAGGTTGTTCAGGGGAAACGGGTGGTTCGCGTCATTGGCCGAATCCACCCAGGATTTCATCAAAGGCATATGCGGTTCCTTGTGCGGTGCGGTGGCCGGGGGCCGCCGGGGTCATTTCTTGCCGGGCGTGCCGTCGAATTTCTTCTCCAGATCCGTCCAGCAGTCGATGTAGTCGTCCTGCAGCGGCGCCTCGTTCGCGGCGAAGGCGGTCAGGTGCTGCGGGAAGCGGGTCTCGAACATGAAGGACATCGTGTTGTCCAGCTTGTCCGGCCCCAGATTGGCGTTGGACGCCTTTTCAAAGGCTTCCTTGTCCGGGCCGTGCGGGATCATCATGTTGTGCAGGCTCATGCCGCCCGGCACGAAGCCCTGCGGCTTGGCGTCATACTGGCCATAGATGTTGCCCATCAGCTCGGACATGATGTTCTTGTGGTACCACGGCGGGCGGAACGTGTCCTCCATCACCATCCAGCGTTCGCGGAAAAGAACGAAGTCGATATTCGCGGTGCCCGGCACGCCCGAAGGCGCGGTCAGCACGGTGAAGATCGAGGGGTCCGGGTGGTCGAACAGGATCGCGCCGACCGGGCAGTAGTTGCGCAGGTCGTATTTGTAGGGTGCGTAGTTGCCGTGCCAGGCCACCACGTCCAGCGGGCTGTGGCCGATTTTCGTGGTGTGGAACTGGCCGCACCACTTGATCGTCACGGTCGAGGGCACCTCGCGATCCTCGAAGGCCGCCACCGGCGCCTTGAAGTCGCGCGGGTTGGCCATGCAGTTGGCGCCGATCGGGCCGCGGCCCGGCAGCTCGAATTTCTGGCCGTAATTTTCGCAGACGAACCCTCGGCAGGGGCCTTCCAGCACTTCGACGCGATAGACCAGCCCGCGCGGGATGATGGCGATCTCCTTGGGTTCCAGGTCGATGATGCCCAACTCGGTCGCAAAGCGCAGGCGGCCTTCCTGAGGCACCACCAGCAGCTCGGAATCGGCCGAGAAGAAATAGTCATCCACCATAGACTCGGTGACCAGGTAGATATGGCTGGCCATGCCGACCTGGGTGTTCACGTCCCCGGCGGTGGTCATGGTGCGCATGCCGGTCAGCCAGGTCAGCGGTTCATCCGAGTGGGGCACCGCGTCCCACCGGTATTGCCCCAGCGAGATCACGTCATCCACGACATGGGGCGCCGATTTCCAATAGGGCAGGTCGATCTTTTCGTAGCGGTGCGAGTGTTTCACCGAGGGGCGGATGCGATAGCACCAGGTGCGCTCGGGCGGGTTGGCGGTAAAGGCCGTGCCGCTCAGCTGTTCACCATATAGTCCATAGTTACATTTCTGCGGACTGTTCATGCCCTGCGGCAGAGCGCCCGGCAGCGCCTCGGTCTCAAAATCGTTGCCAAAGCCCGGCATGTAGCCTTCGTGGGTGCCGACGGGCGTGCTGGCTTGGGTCAATGCGTGCGGGTCAGTCGGACGATTCATTGCGCGTTCCTCCGTTTGTCGCTTGTCGGATAATAGTTGATTTTGTAACTAACAAGCATGACTGATGCGAAAAATGCCGAAAAAGATACCTTCGACCTGCGAAATTTCCTGCCATTCCTGCTGAATCAGGCCGCCGAGGAAAGCTCGCTGGAGTTTCAGAGAGTATACAAGAATCGCTATGGCATGCTGCGCACCGAGTGGCGGGTTCTGTTCCACCTCGGGATTCATGGCGAGATGACCGCCAAGGAAATCGGCGAGCGCGCCAAGATCCACAAGACCAAGATCAGCCGGGCCGTGCATCGGCTGGAGAAGCGCCGCTATCTGAGCCGAACCCGTGACGAAAGGGACCGCCGGGTGGAAAGATTGACGCTGACGCCGGCCGGTTCCGCGGTCTACCGTGAATTGCGCGGCATCGCCGAAAGCTACGACGCCAAGCTGGCGGCGCATTTCACCAAGGGCGAGGCGGCGTTGCTGAGGATGATGCTGCGCAGACTGGCGGGAATGGAGTGAGCCTCTGGTAATCCGCCGCCCCCGACCCCAAGTCGGGTTCAAACCATTCGGAGCCCTCAATGACCTCGAGCCCCCCACGATCCTCCGCCGATGAGCTGATCGACTGGCTTCTCGAACGGGGGCTGGAAGGGGCCGAGCAGCCCGAGATCCTGGAAGGCTACTGCGTCCGGCTGGTTGAGGCCGGAGTGCCGCTGATGCGCTTTCATGCGGCCCAAAGCGCCTATCACCCGACCTATGGAGGCACCGGGTTCAACTGGTATCGTGACGAGGGTGGCAGCGTCGAGAACTACGAACATCGCGAGGAACCGCCCGAGCAATGGGTGTCGAGCCCGCTTTACGAGATGCTCAGGACCGGTGCGATGGAATTACGTGAACGGTTGAGGGACCAGAACGAGCCCAGCCGGTTCCCGTTCCTCAACGAACTGCATCAGAAAGGTGCGACCGACTATTTCGCCTCGGGTCTGGTATTGCAAAAGGTCGATCCGGGCCAGCGGATCGCGCTGGACCAAATGCCTGAGGGCGTTCTGATGTCTTGGACCACCGATCACCCCGAAGGCTTTGCCGAGCAGCAGCTCGGCCTGATCCGATACACGATGCCGCAACTGGGGCTGGCCTTGAAATCCGCATCCAACCGGAAATTGGCCGAGGACCTTCTCAAGGTCTATCTGGGGCGCGATGCGGGGCAGCGGGTGTTGTCAGGCGAGATCCGCCGCGGTTCGCTTCAGATGATCGACGCGGTAATCTGGAACTTTGACCTCGAGGGGTTCACCGGCCTGTCCGAACGTCTGCCAGGTTCGGACATCATCGCGATGCTGAACGATTACCTGGCTGTCGCGGTCGAGGTCGTACAGGGGTGCGGGGGCAACATCCTCAAATTCATGGGAGACGGCTTGATGGCGATGTTCGATGTCGGCGAAAGCGACGAGGACGCTCGTGCCGCACTGGCAGCCGTTGCCAAGCTGCAAGACAGGATGACCGAACTGAACGCGCAGCGCGCTGCGGCCGGCTTGCCGGTGTCCAACTACACGCTGGCCCTGCATTCGGGTGAAATTCTGTACGGCAATATCGGTGCTGAAAACCGGCTGGACTTCACCGTCATCGGTCCGGCGGTAAATCAGGCCGCCCGGATCGCCGGGATGCACCGGGCTCTGGATCAGCGGATTCTCATATCGGACGATGTTGCCAGGGCTGCGGGCGACAGCGGTCGCGATCTGGTATCTCTTGGCCGTTACATGCTCCGCGGTGTTGCAGAGCCCAAGGAGCTGTTCACGCTGTATCAGCCAACAGCCTAGAAATCGATTTCGACACCCGGCAGGTTCAGTTCGCGCATCATGTCGCGCAGTTCCTGCCGCGCGGCGATGTTCGAGATGTTGAGCTGTTTCACCCCGATGTCCTTGAGGTCCAGCAGGGTCAGGCCGCGGGGGAACAACTCGCGGAAGATGACGCGCTCGGAAAAGCCCGAGGCGACGCGGAAGCCGATGCGCTTGGACAGCATGTCCACCGCGCGCTGCATCTTTTCCTTGTTGACCATGCGCTGGGTGCCCACGCGGTTGCGGACCACGACCCAGTCCACCGGCTTCAGCCCCGCCTGCGCCCTGAGCTGGCGGGCGTTCCACACCATCTCGGAATAGACCGAGGGGCCGAGGATCTTTTCGCCCTTCGAGTCGATCCGCGCCAGAAGGTCGAAATCGATGAAACTGTCATTGAGCGGGGTGATCAGCGTATCGGCCAGCGAATGCGCCACCTGGCTGAGGCGCGTATGCGAGCCCGGACAGTCGATCAGGATGAAATCGCTGTCGCTTTCCAGTTCGGCCACGGCCGCCGAGAGGCGGTGGTCATAGATGTTCTCGCCGGGCTTCAGCGAGGCCGGGTCGATCTCGGGCAGGTCGTGGTGATAGGGGGTGGGCAGGTTGAGATCGGAGCCGTTCAAGAAGTTGCGCCGGTTCTCGAAATAGCGCCCCAGGGTGCGTTGCCGCAGGTCGAGGTCCAGGGAGCTGACCTTGTGGCCAAGCCGGGCCAGCGCGGTCGCCACATGCATCGAAACAGTGGATTTGCCCGCTCCGCCCTTTTCGTTCCCTACGACGATGATATGCGCCATGCCTGTATTCCCCGACCGCCGCGCCTTTGTCGGCGCGTTGTTGCCATGCACTATATGTTGTGGCGAATCTGAAGGGAAGAACCGAAAAACCGGATTGGGGGTGAACGGAACCCGTTTGCACCAATGAAACCAATGAAAAAGGGCCGCCCCGCGGGGACGGCCCTTGTCTGTCGCGAAGATGCCGGATCAGAAGCCCAGACCTTCGTATTTCTTCTTGAACTTCGACACGCGGCCGCCTGCGTCCATCAGGCGGGTGCCGCCACCGGTCCAGGCCGGGTGCGAGCTGGGGTCGATTTCCAGGGCAAGCGTATCGCCTTCGCTGCCCCAGGTGGATTTCATCTGAACCACGGTGCCGTCGGTCATCTTGACGTCGATGATGTGGTAGTCGGGATGGATGTCTTTTTTCATCTTTCCGCTCCTTACGCCTCGGCGCCAGCCTTGGGCTTGTAGTTGGTGACTTCTGCGATACGGGCAGATTTGCCGCGGCGCGAGCGCAGATAGTACAGTTTGGCGCGGCGGACTTTACCACGACGGACAACGGTGATGCTGTCGATGTTGGTCGAGTACAGCGGGAACACACGCTCCACGCCTTCGCCGAACGAAATCTTGCGAACGGTGAACGAGCCGGCAATGCCATTGCCGTTCTTGCGCGCGATGCAGACGCCTTCGTAGTTCTGCACGCGGGTGCGCGAGCCTTCGGTCACCTTGTAGCCGACGCGAATGGTGTCACCGGCTTTGAAGTCGGGGATGTCCTTCCCCAGGGCGGCAATCTGTTCCGCCTCGAGCTGTGCGATCAGGTCCATCGCAGTTTCTCCTATCTGCTCGTGGTTGGCCCACGAAGTTAAGCACGGCCTGAGAGCTCTTGGTCTCCATCGGGTCCCGCCGGTAGCAGCCCGCCAGAGGTCAGGTCGAATGTTCCTTCGGATCGGATCGTCCGCGCCACGCCGAGGGCCGAAGAAAGCCTGGCGAAATGGTGCGATGCAACCCAAAACGCCGGAGTCGCCGCAGGCGAGTCCGGATTGCGGTCGTTTAGGGGTTTTGCCCATGGGGATCAAGCCCTGAATCCCGGCCAATTGCATCTTTTCGAAAACAGGGGCCGATCGGCGGGAACCTGCATCCGCACATCTGCGGCGTTGCGATTTCTGGGCAATGCCTCATTCTGTAAGCAAGAAAAAGATACTTTCAATTGAATTGAGGCAGAGCGGTTCGATGCGGAAATTAATACCTTTCCTGCTGTTGTTTTTACTTGTGGTGTCCTGTGGTCGCCCGACGCCCGAGGTGGAGACCGCGACAGGCCCGGATTACAGGGCTCTGGCGAGATCCCTTGTGACCTATCCCAAGTTCGGTGACGCAGATCCGCATTCCTGGAAGGGGCGCGGCCCGACCTCATTCCCGATCCATGGCATCGACGTGTCGCGCTGGCAGGGCGATATCGACTGGCCGACGGCCAAGGCGGCGGGCGTCAACTTCGTTTTCATCAAGGCGACCGAGGGCGGCGATCTGGCGGATCCGATGTTCGACGCGCACCGGCGCGGCGCGAGGGCGGCAGGGGTTCCGTGGGGCGCCTATCACTATTTCTACTTCTGCCGGCCCGCCGAAGAACAGGCGCGCTGGTTCATCCGCCACGTTCCGCGCGGCGCGGATCTGCCCCATGTGCTGGACATGGAGTGGACGCCCTATTCCAAGACCTGCACCCTGCGGCCGGATGGCAAGAAGGTGCGCGCCGAGGCGAAGAAGTTCCTCGACATGCTCGAGGCGCATTACGGGCGTCGACCGATTGTCTATACGACCGTGGATTTCTACAGCGACACCGGGATCGGACGCCTGCGCGGAACCCAGTTCTGGCTGCGTTCGGTCGCAGGCCATCCAAGGCAGGTGTATCCGGGCGCCTACTGGACGTTCTGGCAATATACCGGCACCGGCCTGGTCCCGGGCATTGATGGCGAGGTGGACATCAACGTGTTCCGCAGCGCCCCGGAAATCTGGCTGCGGTGGGTCGCGGGTGCGCTCGGCTAGTTCGAGTGGGGCCCCGGGTCCCTCGGTGACGTACGGCAACGACAGCGGAAACCGAATGCTGTGCCTGCCCATCGGCGGCTGATTTCAGGGTTCGGCAGAAGGATTGGGGCGGCTCGGGAGCAGGGATGTGCGAGACCAAGATATGGCCCGGCGGATTCAGCCGACCTCCCTCTGCCAGGATGGCCACTCGACCTGCTCCACAGCTTTGTTGATCGTGAAAATCGCATCCAGTTTCGATGCGGCCTGCAGGCTGATTTCTTCGCCAACCCGGTAGGTGAGCTTGGTGTTCGGCAGGGCGTCGATGGCGCCTTCGGCAGAGATATCCGACAGCTTTTGTGCCAGCCAATGGTCGCTCTGCTCCTCGTCGTTGTCGAGAGCAAGCAGGAACACGCCGTTTCCCCAGTACGTGGCGAAGTTGCGCGTCTCCTGCGTGGCAGACAACAGCGCGTCGCCTGCCGAAGCCATGATTTTCCGAAACTCGTCGGGGGTGCTGAAATTGAAGATCTGCTCGGCGTTCGTGACTTTCACGGCCACGATTTTCGAGTTCAGAGGATGTGTCGTTGCGATCTGGACAACGTAGTTCTCGAATTCGGACAAACCGAAGCAACCCGCCAGGTCCGAAAAATGCAGCGGATCACTCAGATGAAAATCCGGCTTGACCTTTGTTACGTTCGACGCGTGTTCGCAGGCTTCGAGCGCCTCGATCGCGGCCTTCCGTTCCGCTGCAAGCCTGTACGCATCCGAAAGCCTTTGTTTCAGATCGTCGAACTCGAAAGGCTTGGTGACGTAGTCAGTCGCGCCGACTTCGAAGGCCTCGTCTATGTACTGCTTCTGCACCATGGCGGTCACCATGATGATCGGCGTGAACCTGTAGTCAGGAAGTTTCCGCGCTTCCTCGCACAGAGTTATCCCGTTCATTTGAGGCATTTGCACATCCAGAAGCAGGCAGTCGAAAGCCTCTGTCGTTTCTGACAGGATCCGGAGCGCCTCGCGACCGCTCTTGGCAGTGACGACGTCCTCGTACCCGAAAGCCGTCAGGATGTGGGTCAGCAACTCCAGGATGCTCAGGTCGTCGTCTACGGCAAGTATTCTCATTACTAGTCACCATTGGTTGACGTCGCGCGAATATGCCGCCGACGTGGACATGGAGCAGGAAACGCCTTGCAAGCGAACCTGCCGGGGGGGGTTCTTGCAGGTTATGGGGTGAAAACGGCGAAACAATGGCCCGTCAGGGGCGTCAAGGTGTTTCGGTCAAGGGCGGCTTCCGCAGAATTCGGGTGTTCGCAAGGGCTGAAACCGGGGGAAATTCCCTGGGAAAACTTGCTGCCGGCCACGGCTGGATTGCCGCGGGAAACTCGCCCGAAAGGCGATAACATGCGAGCGTCGTGAATTCGGGGAATCCGCCTGCATCTCTCGGCCGATTGGGCTCGTTTAACCCTATCGCCTAAACGAAAAATTTTCGGCGATACCCCTGAGGTGACGCGCCGTCATCGGTTGGATTCTGTGCGGAGGAGTGCGTTTCGGCCACACAACGCTTGCAATCCAGAGGCGAACTCCACTTAAGTGTGGACTTGGCAAAAAGCATTTTGTCATAAGTGTGTCAAAAATGGGGGCGAAATATGGTTCAGTCGTTGAGGATTGAACGGGTTCACCGGGCGTCCAGCGTTTTTCCGGAACTGGAGCCTGTTGTTGATGCTCCGGCTGCGCCGAGACCAACTGCACAGCGCAATATCTTTTCGCTCCGACGCAGCCTTCCGTCGCGCCGGCCAAGCCTTGGCGGCATAAAGGCGACGACCATGAGTTTTCGCAGCATGCATGAACACGGCACGCTGCTTACGAAGTATCTCGAGGCGCGAAAATCCATCTTCATCGACCGATTGCACTGGCAGGTGGGCGAAGTCGATGGGATGGAGTTCGACCAGTATGACACGCCGGCCTGCCGCTGGGTGGTGCTCCATGAATTCGGTGAGATAATCGGTGGGGTGCGACTGCTCCCTACCACGGCAGAATGCGGTATCTATAGCTACATGTTGCGAGATGCGCAGAGGGGCCTCCTCGCGAGTTTGCCGACGGATGTGCTGTTTTTCGAAGCACCGGTAAATCCGAATATCTGGGAGGCCTCGCGATTCTTCATCACGGATATCGTTCCGTCGGCGCGCCGAGCCGTCGTTCAGCAAGAGCTGTTTCGCAACATGACGCTGGCTGCGAAGGAAAACGGCGCATCCAGGTTGCTTGGGATCGTCCCCGCAGTTTGGTCCCGGTGGTCGCGGCGACTGGGGGTTGGGGCCACACCCATTGGCGCGAAATTCTCTATTGACGGAACCGTCAGTCAATCCGTGTTGTTCAATATTTATGGCCATACGAACTAGGTGGTCTTGCCCAAACGTCGAAACCGCGGGCGGTTTGACGCGCTTTCAGTGAAGATCCGGGGCTGCCGCCGCGGCGGTTCCAGCGCGTCGGGTGTTCGCGGGCGTGCTTGAGCAGTGTTGCATCTTATCTCGAAGGCGGTCCGTTTCCTCTGTCGTTGCGGGGCAAGCTGATCTCCGTAGCCGACTCCTGCGTGACCTAGGGTCTCTTTGCGGGGTTCCCCTTCGGACAACACGATCCGAAAACTGGCCGCCACAAAATTTCCCAAAAAACGCCAGAAACCCAGTCGTTTTTTTCAGTTTTGCCGCTGTTTCGTCCCACTCGTTGCCTAGGCTGGCCAATAAGTACAGTCAAAAGGGGTTCAATACTCATGAAACATTCGAACCCGGGAAGAGAGAAGTTCCAGCGCAAGCTGGAGCACCGAGCGCAGAAACAGAAGATGCTCAAGGTCTTGGCCGTCGACGACGAGCAAAGCATCCTCGAGCTTCTGCAGACGGCGCTCGCTGCGTTTGGAAACTGCGACGTTTCGGTTGCCGACTCGGCTTCCAGCGCGCTGGAGATCGTCAAGGCGTCCGACACGCCATTCGATTGCCTGCTCCTGGATATTCAGATGCCGGGAACCAGCGGAATAGAACTGCTCAAGAAAATCCGGAGCCTGCCAGATTACAGTGAAACGCCGGCGATAATGCTGACTGCGATGAGTGACCGGAAATACGTTGAAGAAGCGTTTCTGGAAGGCGCGTCCGATTACATCACCAAACCGTTCGACTTTCTGGATCTTCGCAATCGTATGAGCGCGGCCCACCTCCTCAAGCAGGAGCGGATCGAAGCCAGGCGGAACCTGAACTCGGCGAAATGTCTTCGCGAAGAACTGGACCACAATCAGAAGTTCAGTTTCGAAGATCCCCTGTCGATCCACGGGCCGAACCGAATTCTGCAGTATGTCGAGTTCGACAACTACATTGATCAACTTTCCAGGGGGCGTCTGTTTGATTCGTCGGTCACCGCCGTCAAGCTGCTGGATGCGGAAAACTATTATCATCTAAGCAGCTTTGGTGATTTCCGGCGTGCTGTTTCGGACCTCGGTCGCGCCATAGAAATAGCCACCAAGGACGCTGCCCCCGTGTTTTCCTATCGCGGCAGCGGGGCCTTTCTCATCGTTACGCATGGGAGGTCTCGCACCGGTGCGCTTCCGTCCAAGGAACGTCTGAATCAGGTGTTCAAGGCGATTCTAGGCAGACGCGGTGCCTCGGGTCAGCTTCATGCCTTGATGGGCAAACGTGTGTCCATGCGTTCGATTTCAAGGGCCGGCGCCTTTGCTGCGATGGCCAAAGCGCTGGAAAACGTGAACAGGCAGGAGTTGGAACTCATCGATGGCGTGAATTCCCTTTCGGTTCTGAATGAAGAACTCGAGCCCGTGCAGCAAGAGACTGTCCGCAAACGAGTTTACGAAAGGGTGATGCTCGAACTCGTCGGAGAGGAAAGTTGCCTGACGCGAAAATAATCGCGTAGCCGGTTTCAGCCTTGTCGAATTCATCCCGGTGGTTGCCTCGCGCTGCCGGCGGAGTTCAAAAAAACCGCCGAGCGCAAGCGGGTTTTGTGCCCTTTCTGCGAGATGGTCCGGAATAGGCCCTGCCGCCCGGATGCCTTGGTTCCCCGTTATCGCATCAGGGCAAATCCGGCTGACCGTTTTGGCGGTGATCTTGCTGCCGGCGGGTCGGGCCGCTCCGCGCCGGATCGCGTTCTGCCAAACTGTGAACCCAATTGTGACCAACTGATTCCGCAATGTTTCGCTAGAGCTACCCTGAGGCAATGAACAAAGAAGTAGTTGAGATGGCCGCCATCGAAGCAGCGCAACCAGGCAGAGTTTCCACGGTACCCGACAGCCGGGTTCTGCAGAACATCAAGGATTACTCCGCGATGATCCTTGTGCTCTTCTGGCAGAGGCAGGCGATTTATCTTGCCGCAACGGTATTGACCGGGTTCTTTTTCGATCCGTTCAGGGCGGTGCTGTTCTACGGCACGGTCCTCATTTGCGAAGCACAGGACTATTTGCTCGCCAAGCGTGTGGCGAGTGTGAAAAAGCACGAGCACAAAGCGATATCCATGATCCGCATTTGGTTGTTGCTGAACGCGAGCCTGAGTTCTGCCGCCATCTGCTTGTACGCTGTGTCAGTGGCCTTCGAGCAGCCGGCGGGCGATCACTTCACTCCGTTGTTCTTTTTGTTCGCCGCAGCCTTGTTTGCCGCGATGAACAACCATCAGATCGTCTCTGCGTTGATTGTTCGCCTGACGATGTATGGTGCCTCGTTCATCGTGATTGTCGTCAAGGATATCTGGGTCGAACGCCCCGACCTTTCGTCTGATTTGTGGTTACATTTCTTTACGGTTGTGTTTGTCATGTATTTTCTCATCGACTGTTCTCTTGTTTTCTTGAAGCTTTACCGGACCAACCTTGAGCAGATGGAAAAGCTCAAGGAAGAACATGAGCGCACCAAGGCCGCTTATGTTGCCAAGACCCAGTTCATCTCGACGGTCAGCCACGAGCTTCGAACGCCTCTGACATCGATCAAGGGTTCACTTGACCTGATCAATTCCGGGGCGCTGGGCGAAGTACCCGAAAAAATGCGCAGCCTCATCGATATGGCCACCAAGAACAGCGAGCGGCTGTCGTCCCTGATCAACGATGTTCTGGACATCCAGAAAATGGAAGCCGGAGAAATGGCCTATTGCATGGAAACGGTTGACGTATGCTCTCTTGTCCAAGAGGCGATCGCCAGCTGTTCGGGATATGCCAGCGCGCACAAGGTCCGGATCGAGGCGGATTGCCAGAGCCGCGACGAGCTTTGCATCCAGGGTGACACATCTCGCCTGATGCAGGTGTTGGCCAACATGATATCCAACGCGGCCAAGTTTTCCTTCGAGGGTGGCACGGTCACCGTCGGCTGCAAGAGGATCGGCGAGCGGGTGCGAATCTTCGTGAAGGATCAGGGCGTCGGTATCCCCGACGGCTGCAAGGACAAGGTCTTCGAGAGGTTCTCGCAAATCGATTCATCGGACGAGCGTCACGTCGGAGGCACGGGCCTCGGGATGAGCATCTCGAAAGAGATTGTCGAGCATTTCGGCGGCACCATCGACTATCACAGCGAAGTCGGAGTCGGTACGGAGTTTTTCGTGGATTTCCCGGTATTTGGAGATATCGGCGCAGAGTCTTCTGACACGCACGTCCAGGGGGGATCGAAGAAGGCGGTCCAAATGAACCTGGCGGATTTCTCGCCGGAAGCTCGTTCGAACTGATTGAGCCATACCGGCATCCGGATCCCGACGTTTGGAACTGCTCGCCGCAAGGGCAGCGGGGGTGCTTTGGGGACCGCTCCGATTGGTCGCTGCTGCGGGTGTTGCGCCGGATCGGGAACTCAAAAGCTCGACGAAGGATCCGCTCACCCCGCGCAACCGGCGGGAATTACAACTGTCCGTCGTCAGGGATTTTGGGACAGATGGCCGCCTGAACTAAGAGAGGGTCTGGCTCATCTGGTTGGTTTGATTATGCGGCGGACTTGCGGATAGCACGGTTTCGACTGACGAAGCGTTGAGAATATTCCATGCGTCAATGGCAGAATATCGGGCGAAAAAGGCAAGCCAAGCGACGCAATAGCGAATAAGACATTGTTTCGATTGCGTGAATCCGTGTCAGATATAGCGTTCTGAGATTGGGGGGCGTTGGCAGGTGGATAGCGCGCCCTTCGAATTTATGCAATAAATACAATTATTTATGCAATGTAATGGCGGACGAAGGCAGCCTAACAAGAGGTATAACAAAATGAAAATGCATGAAAAAATAGAATGATGGAAAATCATACCACAAAAAATACCACTGTTTGTTGAAATTTCGGAAATTCCACACTCAGTAACAGGGTTCATAGCGCCAAGAATGTCTGCTTGGATACGCCAACCAGCTGATGATACCCGCAGAGCGCTGACTGCTGAGAACGCGCAGAGGGGGCGCTTCATTCTTCACGTGCTTCTTAGGTAGTACCGACTACCTCCCATTTTGATATCTGTAATACAGATTTTCCCTCGCGCGGGTGCGCACAGGAGCGGAGGAATCGCGAAATCTGGGCTCAACGGCCTTATTATTGCACCTAGCAGCCGTTGGAACTGGACTGCCCGGGTGGCAACTCAGCGGACAAAGCAGAATTCCCCTACCCGAAAGCCAACGGCTGCTCTGCAAATCCAATCAGCCTTTCCAACAAACTGACCCGTTATCTCATTTCCCGCTCATGCAGCACCCGCCCAATGATGTTCATCAGCAACTGGGCGGCCAGTATCTGGGTAGATCCCGTCCGGTCGTAATCCGGTGCCACCTCGACCAGATCGATCCCGACGATGTCGCCACGCTTGGCAAGGCCCGCCATCAGTTCCAGCACTTCGTAATACTGAAAGCCGCCGTGGCTGGGTGTGCCGGTGCCCGGCGCAATCGAGGGGTCGAACGCGTCGATGTCGATGGTCACGTAATAGCGCGCGCCCTCGGGAATACGCGCCAGCATCGCCTTGGTGCCCATTTTTCGCACCTGACGTACCGACTGGATGTCCGACCCCATGGCGCGGGCATCGACATAGCCGTCCCGCGCGGTGGACGAGACGTTGCGGATACCGATCTGGCTCAGGCCGGTCACGTAGTCCTTTTCGGCGGCGCGGCGCATCGGGTTGCCGTGACCGTAACGCACACCGTGGCGTTCATCCACGAAATCCAGATGCGCATCGATCTGCACTACGTGGATCGGCTCCTGATCGTCAAAGGCATTGATGCAGGGAATATTGACCGAGTGGTCGCCCCCCAGCACCACCGGCAACGCCCCCGCCTTCAGGATCTTGCGCACGCCGTATTCGATATTGGCATGGCTCTTTTCGGTATCGGTATGCACAATGTCGGCATCCCCCATATCGACGATGGTGACCTTGGACGGATCAAGATAGGTGACATCGTCCTCGTGGTCATAGGCGCCGGCATGGCCAAAGGAAAACAGGGTCGAGGCCTCGCGGATTGCCCGCGGTCCCATCCGCGCGCCCGAGCGCCACTGGCAGCCGAAATCAAACGGAGCGCCCAGTACGGCAACATCGGCGTTTATTGCGTCCCAGTCCTCAACATAAGCGTGTTTCCCGAAGGTGCAGATGCCGACAAACGGCAGATTCAAGCGGCCGGATTCGTATCCATGATTGGACATTGCAAACTTCCCTTTTATTGATTTCAGACCGTGACCGGACCGGCATATTGCGGCATCGCGACCCGGCGCGGCGTATATTGTCCGTTTTGCGTGACCTTTTCGACATGGGCGGCGATCTCTTCCATCGGCGCGAACCAGACATCGCCCCGGCTCAGCACATTCTCCAGAAAGCTTGCGACAACCTCCCAGCGCGACAGACGGCCGGTGGCGAATGGATGCACGACCGGCACCCACAGTCCGCCATGGCGATAGGCCGCTTCGAATTCCTGAACAAACGGTTCCCACCCTGTTTTCGGCGAACGGATCGGCATCATGTAGTCGAGATCCATCGACTGAACGTATTGCGGCCAGTCGTCCAGCCCCCAATGCGACGGCAGCTCGACAAAGCTGCCGCCTTTTCCGTCCACGATATAGGGCACGTCATCACCCATCAGCGAAGCGTCATAGCGAAAGCCCCGCTCGATCAGCAGTTCCGCCGAATGATTCGAGAAATTGTAAAGCGGCGCGCGCCAGCCACGCGGATGCTGGCCAGTCATCCGGTCGATCACCTCGATTGACCGATCCATCCATTCGGCTTGTTCCTCGCGGCTCTGGTGCACCGGGTTTTCGTGTAGATACCCATGCTGGCCAATCTCGTGACCGCCTTTGAGAATGGCCTCGACCGCATCCGGATAGGTTTCCATGCACCAGGCCGGGATGAAGAAGGTCTGCCGTATGCCAAGGCGGCGATAGGTTTCGACAATGCGCGGAATGGCGACGTTGGGGCCATATTGCAGCATCGAGATCGCCGAGGCGCGTCGGTATCCGTCTTTCGGGTGGTCAAGGTGAATGAGGCTGTCGGCATCCATGTCAAAGGTGACGCAGCAGGCGCATTTGGCACCATTGGGCCAAGGCACCGGGTTCTGGATCATGGCTTGTCCGGTCATCACTTGCCTCCCCTTTCGTAACGGATGCCAATGGCGGCCGGGGGCCGGACCTTGCCGGCAAACACCACCAGCGCCAGAAATGAGGCGAGGAATGGCACCATCGAAAAGAGCTGGTAAGGCACGTCGGGGCTGTTGAATTGCAGGCGAAGCTGCATCGCGTCCGAAAGGCCGAAGAACAGACAGGCCAGCAAGGCACCGATCGGGTTCCAGCGGCCAAGGATCAGCGCCGCCAGGGCGATGAACCCCTTGCCCGCGCTCATATGTTCGGTGAAGACGAAGACTTGGCTCAGCACCAGATAACATCCGCCCAAGCCTGCCATGGCGCAACTGGCCAGCACGGCGAACAGCCGCACTTTGGGAACGCTGATACCGGCGCTGTCGGCGGCGACAGGATAGTCCCCGATGGCCCGCAGGTTCAGGCCCCAGGGCGTCTTGTAGATGACCCACCAAGACAGGGGCACCAGGAGATACATCAGATAGGTCAGCAGGTCCTGTTCGAACAGCACCGGCCCGAGAACCGGGATGGCCGACAGGCCCGGAATGGCAATCGGGCCAAAGCCCGGCAGCGTCGATGTGGCGTCGGCGCCAAGGATCAGCCGCGCTAGGTAGGATGTCAGGCCAAGCATCAGGATGTTGATGGCGATCCCGGCGACAAGCTGGTTTATGGCAAGCCCCACGGCGAGCCCGGCAAGGATCAGTCCGGCCATCATCGCCACGAAGACCCCCAGCAGCAACCCGCCAACAGGATGGCCGATCAGATAGGCACCCACCGCGGCCCCGAATGCGCCCCCAAGGATGCAGCCTTCGAGCGCGATGTTGAAGACACCGCTGCGTTCCGAGATCACCCCGCCCACAGCAGCAAAGATGATCGGGATGGACAGACGCAGGCTGGTTGACAGGAAATCGGTCAGGGCCTGCGGATCGGTCAGCAGGTCGATCATATCTCATCTCCTCCGACTTTGGGCTGGAATGTATCGCCCAGTTCGGCGTCCAGGCGTTTGCGGCGGCGCATCAGGCGGGCCGCCCATTTCTGGGCGTCGTATTTCAGGCCCAGGCTGGCGGCGACGAAGATGATCACCAGCCCCTGAATGGCCTCGATCACGGTGCTTTCCAGCCCCACGACACGCTGCATGACAAGCGCCCCAGCCTTGAGCCCCGCGAGGAAGAACGCGGCAAGCGGCGCCAGCAGCGGGTTCACCGTTGCCAGGAAGGCCACCACGATCCCGTCAAAGCCATAGCCCGGCGAGAAATGGTGATAGAGCCGGTATTTCAGGCCCAGCACCTCGAACGTGCCGGCCAGCCCGCCGATGGCTCCGGCGGCGAACATCACGCCCACCACGTAGGGTTTGACGGGAACGCCGGCATAGGTCGCGGCTGTCGCGTTCTTGCCGATCATGTCCAGCGCGAAACCGATGGTTGAATAGCGCAGCACGAAGAACAGGATCATGGCAAGCGCAACGCCGATGATCACCCCGGCATGAGCATCGGTCGATGGCATGATCCAGGGCAGCCACAGCCCTTCGCTGATTTCCTCGGAATAGGGGTATGGCGCCCCTTCCTGCATCATCGGGCCACCGGCGACATAGCTGACGATATTGATGGCGACAAAGTTCATCAGGATCGTCAGGATCACCTCGTTCATGCCGTGATAGGCTTTCAGGTAACCCGGGATCAGCCCCCAGATACCGCCGCCAAGAGCCCCGGCCAGAATGCAGATCGGTACATGGACCCACGGGTTCATCTCGGGCAGCAGCAAGGCGGCCATGGCCGAAAACAGCCCGCCCATGTAAATCTGTCCCTCGGCGCCGATGTTCAGAAGCCCCGCCCGCAAGGGCAGGATCACCGCCAGCCCGGCCAGCAGGATCGGCGAGGTCTTGACCAGCGTTCCGGCCAGCCCCCAGTAGTCAAGGAACGCGCCCTTGAAGAGTTCGCCATAGGCCGCGATCGGGGAAACGCCCGCAAGCAGGATCAGCCCCGAGCCGACGAACAGCGCCAGCAGGACGGCCCAGACCGGCCGGAAAACATAGAAATAGCGGATCACGCCTTGCATCAGACCGCCTCCTTCTCAGACAGGCCGCCCATGAGTGCGCCAATACGTTCGTCAGTCACTTCGTCCGGCGTCAGCGTGCCGGTGATCTCTCCGGCGCACATCACGGCGATCCGGTCGGCCACGGTCATGATGTGCTCAAGCTCGGTCGATATGTAGAGGATCGCCTTGCCCTCGGCGCGTTCGCGCATGACCGTGCGCTGCACCGCCTCGATGGCGCCCACGTCAAGCCCCTTGCAGGGCTGCATCACGACGAAAACGCGCGGGTCGCATTCCACCTCGCGGGCAAAGATCAGCTTTTGCTGGTTGCCGCCGGACAGGAACCGCACCTTCTGGTCAATTGACCGCATCCGCACGTCATAGCGGTCGACCCAATCCCGTGCCGTCTTGCGCACCTGCGACGTGTTGATGATCCCCCATTTCGAAAACGGCGGCACATTGAAATCCCGCATCATGGCGTTCTGGGCAATGGTGAAATCCAGCACCAGCCCGGTATGGTGGCGGTCTTCGGGCACGTAGGACAACCGGTTCCGGTGCCGCCGCGCATGGGCCGAGCTGGTGGTGACATCCACGCCGTCGATCGTGACGGTACCGGCCTCCGGCGCCATCAGGCCGGCGACGACATTGGCCAGTTCCGCCTGCCCGTTGCCGTCCACGCCCGCAATGCCCAGAACTTCGCCTGCGCGGATCTCGATGGACACGCCCTTGAGCGCCTCGATCCCGCGCTGATCCCGGGCGCGCAGCCCGTCGGCGCGAAAGATCACCTCGCCGGGCTTGCTGTCGCCCCGGTCCATCTTGTCATGCACCACCTCGCGCCCGACCATCAGCCGGGCCATGTCCTTGGCGTTCGACTCGGCCACCCTGACCTCGGCGCTGACGCGCCCGTGCTGAAGGATCGTGACGTTGTCGGCCACGGCTTCGACCTCGTCCAGCTTGTGGGTGATGAAGATCACGGTCTTGCCCAGGGCGCGCAGCCGCCGTAGCCCGTCAAGGAAACTGGCGATTTCGTTGGGGGCCAGAACGCTTGTCGGTTCGTCGAGGATGATGATGTCAGCGTCGCGGAACAACACCTTCAGGATTTCCACCCGTTGCCGCATGCCGATGGGCAGCTTCCAGACTTCCTGATGCGGGTCGATGTCGAAATCATATTCGGCGGACAGCTGCGCCAGCCGGTCGGCGATCCGGTCAAGGTCCAGCGTCATGCCCTGACCGGGCAGGCCAAGCGCGACATTCTCGGCAACGGTCAGGCTGTCGACCAGCATGAAGTGCTGATGGATCATCCCGATCCCCATATCCATCGCGTGCCTTGGTGACGGAATGGTGGTGGCTGTCCCGCGGAGGGAAATCTGCCCCTCTTCCGGCTGATATAGCCCGAAGAGGATGTTCATCAGCGTCGTCTTGCCGGCGCCGTTTTCGCCCAGGATGGCGTGGACAGTGCCATTTTCGATCTGCATGTCGACCTGATCAAGCGCGCGGAAGGTTCCGAACAATTTGGAAATCCCACGCAAGGAGAGAGCGGTGCCGCCCATCTGTTTGCTCCGGTTGCTGTGTTGGACATGATACATTCAGGCGCACGCAAGCGCGCGCCTGATGTTCGGCGACCCTAGTGGGTTTCCACCTCGCCGGCGATGATCTTGTCGATCAGCGCGGTAACCTCGTCTTGGGTGGCTTCCGTCACGCGGTCGGAGTAACTGCCGACTCGGGCTGCAACGGGGGTTTCAAGCCCGAAGATATAGGAGGTGCCCTCCAATTCACCGGCCTGCGCCTTGGCGATGACCTCTCCGAGCGCGCTGCGCATGTCGAAGATCGCCGACTGGATCACGGTGTCGGGCCAGTCGGCAATGGCGTCATAGTAGATGCCGATGGCCATTGCGCCCTTTTCCTTGACGCCCTGCAGGCTGCCGACCACGGCGTTGTCCATAGACGGGAAAATGACATCCGCGCCCTGACTGATCAGGTTCAGCGCTGCTTCTTTGCCCTTGGCGACATCGTCCCAGTCATTGGTCCAGGCGGTGAACACCTCGCCATCCGGGCGGGCATCCATAAAGCCCTTTTCAAAGCCCTCGCCAAGCTGAACATAGAACAACAGCTTTTGCGCGCCGACATAGCCGGCCTTACCGGTTTCCGATGTCTTGCCCGAGACATATCCCATCACATAGCCCAGGGCGGGGAAATCGAAGCTCATCGTTGCCACGTTGTCGCCGGGCTCGGTTCCGTTGACGATTAGGAATTTCGTGTCGGGGAACCGCCTTGCGATACGGTCGACCGATTCCTGGAATTCGCCCCCGTGTCCGATCACCAGATCATAACCGCGACGGGCATAATCCGACAGCGCCTCGGGCTGATCCGGCTGGGCCGTCTTCTCGGAATAGGCAAAATCGATCCCCAGCTTTTCAGCAGCGCGCTGAACACCCTCGTAGCCCGCCTGGTTGAAAGACCCGTCGGTGATGACACCGGGCAGTACGATGGCCACTTTGAAGTCTTCGGCAAAAGTCGCGGTTACAGATGCGGCGGTCAAGGCGGCACCGACCGCCAACGCCTTGCAGGTTAATAGAATACGACGCATGGGTCTTCTGACCTCCCTTGGTTATATGTAGCATAAATTTAGAGTGACTATAAGTTTTATGTCAATCTTATTATTGAGATGGCTCTGAATTACATGTAATGATCATGTTTACATCACGAAAGGATCATTATGAATCAGAGCCTTAGGCAAAGACAGAAAGCATCGAGGCGGGCGCGGATTCTTGACGTTGCGCGGGAAAAATTCCAGAAAATCGGCTATACAGAGGTGAAGATCGAGGACATCGCCGCCGATTCAGATGTCTCGCCAGCCACGGTCTACAACTACTTCGGAACCAAGGCCGGCATCCTCTTGGCCTTGGTTGGGGAAAGCGACACGATCCTGATCCAGCAGTTGGATGACCTGACGGATGGCTGGCAGGGCGATCTGGTTCCGGCGGTGCTGGAATTTGGCCGCATCCTGCGCAAACACGCCATGACGTATCTGCGCAAGCCTACCTGGAGAGAGGTGGTCTCGGCGTCGATCCATGACGGCAGCGGAGATTTCGGGCGGACATACACCGCATTGGACGAGGTTCTGATCGGCAAGATGGCAGGGTTGATCCGGTCCCTTCAACAGCAGGGAACCGTGTCGAAAGAGGTCAATCCGGATGCATTGGCGGACTGCCTTTTTTCGCTTCAGAACATCCGCTTCTTCCAGTTCATAGCCGATGACAGCGTCAGCCTGGACGATGCAGACGAGAAATTCCGCCAGGACCTTGAACAATTGTCGAAACTTTTTTGCAATCATTGAGCTTCATCGGTTTTCGTCTGGTCTTGGGATGCCCCCGTTGAAATGTTCGATCTTGTGCGGTGCCAATATGGGCAATGACAGCTTGCTTGCATCCTTTCCCATTCGTTCATAGTGCAGCATTCGTTTCTATTGGGCTCAAAACAGCCATTTCACTGACGGTTTTGGATGACCGCTTTCATAGGGCAACCGGACACTGGCGGTAACACCTGAACCCTATTTGATCAATTTCTCCAAATTTCGTTGGGTTCGGATCAAATCAACGACTGCTTTTCTCATCTCTTTCGCCTCTTGAGATCGATGACCGTGCTTCCATGATGGATGTGATGGGCCCGCAATGTGTCCACCACGCGCGCCATGAACACGGCAAACACACCAGCCTCGAACCGCGGGCGCTCTGCACCGTTTGCCGGAGGATTTTGCCGTCGCAGTGCATCTTGGCGCCTCTCGAAGCCTCTTGGTAGGGTCCATGAGGTTGACGTCACTTTTTGTCATTGCCCTGCCCCCTATGGTGGACATTGCCGACAATTGCCTGCCCTCCTTCCTTCACCTCTACGCGTTCAACCCGGACAGTTTGATCCGCCTTTGAGCGGTACCTTTTCAATGTCTCAACCTGGCTTGTGAATGTACGCGCCAGCTTGTTGAGCGCACGCTCCGCTGCATCTTGTTGCGGGATGGTTTCGACATGATTTAGCCTGCGCGCCATCATCATGGTTGCTTGGTGGATGGCCCCCATCTGGATCGCCAGCATTGCCTCTATTTCGTCCTGCGGCTGTACACCTCCAACCACGGACAGTACAAAGTTCGAGGAGGTTTCAGAAACAGCGCTGCCTTGTTTGCCAAGAGCCGCCACCTGCTCCACTACGCCTTCGAAGAACCTTGAGTCCGCGGTCCCAAGCTCATGCATTGCCAAAGCGGTCGCCGCCAACGGCTCCTTGCCCTTGTGTCCCACAGTGAGGCTTCGCTTGCCCTCATCGAAATCGAGCCTCAAGTCCGGTGCTCTTACATGCGACCGCCTCTTTTCCCGAACAGCCAAAACTGCAGCTGCCTCTGCTTCAGTGAGCTCAGGTTCAGAAGGTTTCAATGTTTTGCCGGTGTCCTTCGTGGTCTTGCTCATGCCTGCCTCCGGCCCACAGTCGTGACTATTGTTGAGGGACTTGGTGAAGGACATGTCAGCCATGCTCGATCCGCCCTTTCCGAATGATCACCCGTTCAACCGAATGGCTCATAGGCGACCAGTAGTACCGGCGCTCGTTCTGTCTTGTCGGCGCGGGGTTTCCTGTGGCATCATCTGGACTTGCGACGGTGGCAGCTGATGTCACGGGAAAAGCCCCGACTCCGCGCGTGGAGTTGGGGTTTTTCATTATGCAGCCTCGTTGTTGGGATCGGTGCGCTGAGCCGCCAGCCAGGCGTTCAAATCAGCACCGTGATAGGCGATCCGCCGACCGATGCGGATAAAGGCCGGACCACACATGCGGTGGCGCCATTGAGCCAGCTTTTCCCGATTTCCCAGCAACTGCATTTCTGGGTCTTCTGGAAAATAGACTCGGTCGTCGTTGAAGACGTTTGCCATCGTTGAAATCCTTCTGGACTGTTTCGATGGCTCCCAATTATGGGCAGCTTTGCCGAAGTGTCACCAGACTTTTTCCAGCGCTTAAGCGTCTTCCCGAAGTGAGAAAACGCTTAAGCGTTTTTCCTGAACACCGCTTCGTACCTTGATTTGAAAGGCTCTTCAGATCTCAGAGTAGTGAGGTAGTTTTCCACCGTTTTATTGGACTGAGGCATTTGAGGGTTTTGTTTGCGCGCACGTTCAAAAGCCTCGGCCACAATGCGATCTTCGCTTATGAGACCAGCGGCACTTCCCAGTTTCTCGATCTCTTGCAACAGCACTTCCAGGTTGGCCAACCTGCGTTCCCGGGACGCACGCGCACCTGCGTCACCTGCCCTTTTTCGAATATTGGCCGACTGCATTCCTGCTATTGCTGCATCCTCGTAGCTGAACTTCCAGCGGTAATGTTCAACCATCCGACCCAATGCCATGAGTTCGCCGTACATATAGTGTCGCAATTGCCCAGCTAAGGCTTTGCTCAGTTCGCTATCCCTTGAACCATCATGAACGTAACTTTTAAACCCCGCTAACTCGTCCAGTATTTTGAACTCAAGCCAACGCTTACTGAATACTGAATCGAGCTTCTTGAGCTCGAATGCCAACGCTTCTCTTAGTTTGTCTAGCGGACTCCTCGAACGCTGTGGAACTTCTTCGTAGTCGCTGAAGTCAAGAGGGTAGCTTCTATCAAAAACTGCGAGCGCGGCATCTATCTGCTCTTGGGAGTATTTGGTTTTGTTTATTTTGCTAACTCGAAGGATATGCCGAGCCTCTTCCAACTCATCTAACGATGCAATGAGAAAGTCAAAATACTCTCTCGTGTGGTCAATTTCATAGTTTTTTCGACATTGCTCCACGAAAAAATCCCAGAGGTCATTTATGGAAAACTGAAAGAAATTCATCTCCCACCATTTGGGCGCTGAACTAACCTGTCTTTCTTCCAAAATCTCGTTCAAAATTTGGATGCGAACTTGATCTGGCAGCTCGTCGAAACCAATCCGGTCGAGCTCGGCATTCGCATCGGAAGGTAAATTCATTCGAGTTTCGAATAACCAGTCCTTCGATTTCCTGCCAATTGGAACTGGTTTCTTTTTGCCCTCGCCATGAACGAATGGGTTTAGTTCATAGGAAAGAACTCTGTTTAACCGTTCAATTTCTTCTTCCGAAAACCGTTCCAATAAACTCGTTTCCTCCGATCATGTCGTTAGCAAATGAACCTGCACCAGCGCTCAATCAATTCACGCCGCCTTTCCAACAAATCCGACCGTGCATAGGCCCGCTCCACATCCGAACCAACCTGATGGGCCAAGGCCGCCTCTGCCAGCTCGCGCGGTGCGTTTGCAGCCTCCGCCACCCAATCCCGAAACGAACTGCGGAAGCCATGCACAGTGACGCCATCCTGCCGCATCCGGCGCAGCAACATTAGCATGGACATGTTTGACAGGGGCTGATGCCGCTTTTGCCCCTCGAACACATAGTCAGAGGCCAACGCACGCAGCGGCTCCAGAATCCCCAGCATTTCGTCGGTGAGAGGCACTCGATGGACCTTCCCGCTTTTCATGCGTTCCGCAGGAATGGTCCACAGCCGCGCATCAACATCGACCTCGGGCCATTTCATCTCCAGCACTTCAGAGGTCCGGCAGGCGGTCAGAATGGTGAACTGCAGCGCCTTGGCGGCCATGGCTGAGCGGGCCTGCAACTCGGCATAGAACGCGGGCACCTCTTGCCACGGCATTGCATCATGGTGCTGGACCTTGGCCTTGACGGTGGGCAGCACCTTGCCTTCGCGGATCGCGGTCACCGGGTTCTCGCCTGAGCGAAAGCCCTTGGACTTTGCCACGTCGAGCACCGTCTTGATACGTTGCGACAGTCGCTTTGCGGTTTCGTGTTTCTCGGTCCAGATGGGGGACAGGCACATCAGCACTTCGGGCTGACCAATGCTGTCCACGGGCATGCGGCCGATCTTGGAGAACGCATA
The DNA here is from genome assembly GCF_001507595.1 of Ruegeria marisrubri. Taxonomy (GTDB): domain Bacteria; phylum Pseudomonadota; class Alphaproteobacteria; order Rhodobacterales; family Rhodobacteraceae; genus Ruegeria; species Ruegeria marisrubri. The sequence continues at coordinate 6,615 of NZ_LQBQ01000002.1, read as the reverse complement.
GTCGCGCAAGGTGTTGAGCCATTGCTGACCATGCTTGGCATTCTTCCATGTCGGCAGGCGATCGATGTGAACCTGACGGCTGAGTTCTTCGAAGGTTGGGACTTCTCGCTGCGCATTGAAACGCGGGTTCAACCCGGCTTTCGCCATGCGGCGGTATTCGAGCGCTCTTTCACGTGCCTGGTTCAGGGTGACCACATCTGCTCCACCCAAACCGAAATCCGTACGTAGCGGAGCGCCTTTGCGATTCTTCTGTCCCTTGACCGTGACCCGTACGATCCAGCGCCGCGCGCCAGAGGGATCGACAACAAGATACAGGCCAGAACCGTCGCCATGCCGACCCGGACCCAGATTTTCCACCAGCTTCTTGGTTAACTTCCCGCTCAGGGCAGACACATGAATACCACAAAACATACCACTCAATGAACAATGATATATGCAATCCAGTAAAACTCAATATGAGATTACGAAACGATAAGTGGTTATTATCTGCGGAGATACGGCATGTTGCACATGCCACAAGAACTGAGTGAAATGGGTGGGTGGCGGTGCTGGGAGACCAATGCGAACCAGTCTCTACTAAAAGGGCGGCACACGAGAACACCAGGCGAACACCAGGCGAACTCCGGGCGACTTTCTAACTTTCTGAATTTTCTCGGTTTTAATCGAGCGAAGCGACTTCGAACTGAACGTCACTCTACTCAGGAGTGCCGCGCACCTGGCGCGAAACACCGCCTACTCGTTTTCACCAGCCCCTGCCTCGGAAGTTCCGAGAAGGCCGTCCAAGACATTGAGCACCTGAAGAACGCTCTCGCGGGTTTCGTGAAGTCCCGCCCCGATCTTCAACTCACCTCGCCCGGCCAGCGAAAGCACGGCTGCCAACACCTCGTTCGAATTCCGCATGAGCTCGACCAGGTGCTCTCCAGCCGGACCGTGGGAGCCGGCAAGCCAGTTCTTGGCTGTTCGCTCCGAGACACCCGTCCAGCGCATCACGATCTTGATCGCCCGATGAGATCCGCCGAGCTCCCGCTTCAACGCGGCCGAAATGGCCATTTGGTATTTTAGTCGATCGACCTTCCCTTCGTCGTCATCTGGAAAAGTCTTGCCCATCTTAGGAAACATTTTTCCGAACCTCCGCGTCTATGCTTCGGCCCCATGGAATCACGGGCATTTCCCGTGACTTGCCGAAGGCGAAAAATGAAAGGCTCGGTTCTTGAGCTGGAGGGACGGACATGACGGAGGCGCAATGGCGCCAAGGGGAGCGCCGCCTCGGCGCGCTGCTCAATACGTTCGCATGTCGACCGAGCACCAACGCTACTCGACCGAGAACCAGTCTGATGCGATCGCGCATTATGCAGAGCAGCGCGGGATCGAGATCGTCCGAACGTATTCGGATGAGGGTAAGAGCGGATTAAGGATCCAAGGGCGCGATGGGCTCAAGCAGCTCATCGATGACATTCAATCAGGTCGCGCAGATTACGGGGCCGTGCTGGTGTACGACATCAGCCGGTGGGGGCGGTTTCAGGATGCGGATGAGAGCGCCTATTACGAGTACATCTGCAAACGCGCCGGCATCTCCGTCATCTATTGCGCCGAGCAATTCGAGAACGACGGCAGCCCGGTCTCTACGATCGTCAAAGGCGTCAAGCGCGCCATGGCAGGCGAGTACAGCCGGGAACTCTCGCAAAAGGTCTTCACCGGTCAAAGCCGTTTGATCGAACTGGGCTATCGCCAAGGCGGCCCACCCGGCTTCGGCCTGCGGCGCATGCTCATAGACGAGCATGGGGTAACGAAGGGCATCCTGGAACGCGGTCAGCACAAGAGCATCCAGACGGATCGCGTCACCCTCGTCCCGGGGCCCGCGGAAGAGATCGCTGTCGTCCAAGAGATTTTCCAAGCCTTCGTTGAAGACCTGAAATCCGAGACCGAAATTGCCGAGGCTCTCAATGCCCGCGGGATTCTTACGGACCTCGACCGCGCCTGGACCCGCGGGACCGTGCACCAAATCCTGATCAACGAGAAGTATATCGGGAACAACGTCTGGAACCGCAGCTCGTTCAAACTGAAGAAGCGGCGTGTGCAAAACGATCCTGAGATCTGGGTCCGCGCCCAGGGTGCCTTCGAGGGGATCGTCGATCCGGATCTGTTTGCAGCGGCCAACGCCATCATCAGTGCCCGATCGAGCAAGCTCACCGACGACGAAATGCTCGAGGGCTTGAAGGAGGTATTCGAGGCCCAGGGCTTTCTGTCCGGTCTCGTCATAGACGAAGCCGACGCGCTGCCATCCAGCAGCGCGTATCGGTCACGGTTTGGGAGCCTGCTGCGCGCCTATCGGCTGGTCGGGTTCAAGCCAGATCGGGACTACAGATATATCGAGGTCAATCGACGCTTACGCGAGCTTCATCCGGATATTGTCGCCGAGACGATTGCCGGCATCGAAGCTTCGGGCGGCAGCGTCGAACGACACGCCAAGACAGACCTGCTCACCATAAACGGCGAATTCACCGCGTCTCTCGTCATCGTCCGTTGCAGCGAAACCAGTGCGGGCTCTTTGCGGTGGAATATCCGCTTCGACATGAGCCTCAAACCTGACATCACGATTGCGGTGCGCATGGATCGGCCAAACCAACGGCCGCTCGACTACTACCTCCTCCCAAGCCTCGACATGACTCTCCCCCGCATCCGCCTGGCCGAGCATAACGGCTTGTCGCTCGATGCCTATCGCTTCGAGACCCTGGACCCCTTGTTCGATATGGCGATCCACGTTCCTGTTCCGGAGGTGGCCTGATGGCAGACCCGCAATCCCAAACCGCTGAATTGATCCCGATGGATCGCATCACAGTAGTGAACGCGCGCGTGAGGAACCGAAAAGCTTTCCGAGAGATCGTCGACAACATTGCCGAGCTCGGACTTAAACGGCCGATCACTGTCGCAGCCCGCCAGAGCGAGGATGGCTTGCGATACGATCTGGTCTGTGGACAGGGGCGGCTGGAGGCTTTCCAAGAGCTTGGCCAATCAGAAATCCCGGCGATCGTCATCGACGCCAGCAGCGAAGACTGGACCTGTCACGGAATTGTTCCGCTCCTTTGACTTGGTATTTTGCCACAAAGGAGAGACATCATGGCACAGAAACCAACCCCGGAATTCCGCGCCGAGGCAGTGCGCGTAGCGTTGACGAGCGGCTTGCCTCGTAAGCAAGTGGCAGCCGATTTCGGTATCGGCTTCTCGACGTTGAGCCGTTGGATTCAGCAGGATCGGCGCAATCCTGAGAAGCCAGCCGCCCAATCCGATCTCGAGCGCGAGGTCGCCGAGCTGCGGAAAGAGAACCGTATGCTCCGGGAGGAGAGGGACGTGCTAAAAAAGGCCACCCAGTTCTTTGCGGAGCGAAGCAAATGAGGTTCGCTTTCATCGCAAAGAACGCCGAAATGTTGCCCGTCGAACGGCTTTGCCAGATCATGGATGTCAGCCCGCGGGGGTATCGGGCCTTCCGAAGCCGTCCCCTCAGCCAGAGCCAACGCAAGGACATGGTTGTGCTGGCTCATATCCGTGAACAGTTCGCCCTGTCTCTCGGCAGCTATGGCCGGCCACGCATGACCGAGGAATTGAAAGAGTTGGGCCTGCCAGTCGGCCACCGCCGCATCGGACGCTTGATGCGTGACAACGGCATTGCGGTTAGAAGGAACAGGAAGTTCAAGGCGACCACGGACAGCAACCACAGCTTCAACATCGCACCGAACTTGCTGAACCGGGACTTCTCGGCAGCCCGTCCGAACCGGAAATGGGCGGGTGACATCAGCTATGTCTGGACCCAAGAGGGCTGGCTGTATCTGGCGGTCATCCTCGATCTGCATTCCCGGCGGGTGATCGGCTGGGCCGTCAGCAATCGCATGAAGCGGGACCTGGCGATCCGGGCGTTGAACATGGCTATTGCGTTGCGGCGACCATCGAAAGGCTGCATCCATCACACGGACCGCGGTAGCCAATACTGTTCCCACGACTACCAGAAGGTCCTGCGCCAGCACGGCTTCGAGGTATCAATGAGCGGGACCGGGAATTGTTACGACAACGCTGCCGTAGAAACCTTCTTCAAGACCATCAAGGCGGAACTGCTGTGGCAGCGATCCTGGCGGACACGTCGCGATGCTGAGATGGCCATCTTCGAATACATCAACGGCTTCTACAATCCGCGTCGAAGGCACTCAGCATTGGGCTGGAAAAGCCCCTTGGCCTTCGAACGAAAGGTCGCTTAAGTGAGCAACCGGAGCGGCACGAAAGCGTGACAGGTCCAGACTGTCTGGTGATGAGCCTCGTAGAAAACCTAGCGCGCCGGCAGCATCGGGCGCTCGACCTTCTGCGTGACATCAAAGGTTTGAAGGAGCGCGGTTACTCTGGCCCAGAAATCGCCCGCAAAACCCAGCTCTCACTAAAATATGTCCGCGGCGTCCTTCGGCTGCTCGAGAGCGGCGAGCACAGACTTCTCAGAGCCGTTGAAAGCGGAAAGCTCCCGGTCAGCGTCGCCGTCGATATCGCGGAGGCAAAAGACACGGACGTGCAGGACGTTCTACGCGAGGCCTACGAGAACAACCAGCTGCGCGGTGGCCGACTGATGGCTGCGAAACGCCTGGTCGAGGCCCGTCAGCAATACGGGAAAGGACAACCGAGCGCGGACCGAAAGAAGAGACGAACGCTGTCGGTCGAAAGCTTGATCCGCACCTATCAGAACGATGTCGAAAAGAAACAGGTTCTTCTGCGCAAGGCAACGGCGACACGCAACGAGCTGATGTTCATCACGGAGGCCCTTCGCAAACTCCTGAATGACGAAAACTTCGTCACGCTTCTCAGAGCCGAAGGATTGGCGACGATTCCGAAGAACCTCTCTGACCGCCTGTCCGCTCGAACAGGAGACATCTGATGACGCGATCCGGACGCTCCAAGCCGATCAACATGGCGTTTGAGAAAGAGCTGATTCACCTGCCGCTCGAGCAGATTTGCCCGCTCTACGCCGTTCGGAAAGAAACCAAGGAAACGGTGAAATACCGCCAGGTCGTCGCCTCCATCAAAGAGGTCGGGCTCGTTGAGCCCCTCGTCGTCGTCCGCGACCAAGCCGATCCCGAGAAATACATGCTGCTCGACGGGCACGTGCGCCTCGCGATCCTGGTCGATCTCGGTGAGCAGGACGCGCCGTGTCAGGTTTCGACGGACGATGAGGCCTTTACCTACAACAAGCGCATCAGCCGCCTTGCCACCATTCAGGAACACAAGATGATCCTGAAAGCGCTCGAGCGCGGTGTACCCGAAGAACGGCTGGCCCGGGCGCTCAACGTGAACGTCAAATCCTTGCAGGACAAAAAGCGACTTCTGGACGGCATCTGCCCAGAGGCAGCTGAGCTTCTCAAGGATAAGCAGGTCGCGCTGACAGGTTTCCAGATCCTGAAGAAGATGAAGCCAATGCGCCAGATCGAAGCCGCGGAGCTGATGGTGACGATGAACAAATACACCGTCAATTACGCCCGCTCGCTTCTGGCGGCGACACCGGCAAGCCAGCTGAAAGATCCGGAGAAGCCTAAAGCTGTGAAAGGGATCTCCCGACAGCAACTCGAGCTGATGGAGCGCGAGTCCGCAAACTTGGAGCGAGAGTTGCGCCTGGTCGAGGACACCTATGGCAGTGATCACCTCGATCTGGTTCTCGCGCGTGGCTATGTCTCAAAGCTCATCACCAATGCACGCGTTACGCGGTACCTCGAGATGTATCATCCCGAGTTTCTGCCTGAGTTCGAAAAGATCACGGAGACGGAGGCCTTGGCCTCCTGATCCAAGCAGTTCGGTCAATTTCGGCTGGGCTGCATTCGGGGACCCGGACCCATAGAAGCGCGGGGACCGCAGGAGACGCCGCACAGTGGGGCGGATCAAGCGCGGCGGTGGGGATGGCGGCGAACCCGCGCGGGGCCCACCAAGCCGAGATTATCCACTCGGCCAGATTTGCGAGAATTACCTCGCATGGGAGCCGGAGCGACTCACCCCACGGAAAGACGCTCCGGCTCGACAATAACCAAAGCCGTACCTTTGCCCTATTGTGGTCGCATGACCAGTTTATGCTCCTTTCGAAGCAGAGGAATCGATTGTTTCCAGTTACTTTTTCGGCTCAGATATAACCTCAAAGTGGGCGAAGAATTCTTGGAACGCCGGCATGTGCCAGGTGACACACGGCAATAATAATGAGAGTGGGAAACGTGTACGAAGGCCTCGCCAAAGGATACGCAACGGAATACGTGCAGAAGAAGGCTGATCACAGCTGCATTCAGGAATGGATAGAAAGCCCACAACGAACTCAGGCGTTCAACAAGTTTGTTCTGGCATCACAGATGGAAAATGAGGGGCGAGTACTGGAGCAAATGGCTCCGCTAATTCATCCTCCCTTCAGCAAGCCATTCATTCCGTATCCGTGGAGCAAGAATTTCAAGTCCGTATCTGCCCAGTTAGTAAGTGCCGCACCGGAAACTGATGTCTTTGAAGTCTCAGATGTTGATTTCTGCTGAGAAGTGACCCGGTATTTTCACCGAGAACTGACCCACCTTTGTTTATGTCTCATCGGTTATGTTGTGGTCAATGCGGGTGCCT
>NZ_LQBQ01000001.1 GCF_001507595.1 Ruegeria marisrubri | reverse complement strand
CTGGCGGTGTCGAGGCTGACGCCGGTCACCGAGAGCGCGCCGCCGGGTCCGGTGACGGTGATGTCGCCGGCGTCGATGCTGGCGGTGTCGATGGCGATGTTGTCGGCGAAAACCATGGCAATTTCTGTGCTGCTATTGCCGAGGTCAGCGGCACCGATGTCGGGGGCTGAAATATTCTGGACCACAGGAATGATAGTGTCGACGGTGTCGACGTTGAAGGCGGTCAAGTTGGCATTGGCTGCAACGGTATTGCCGCTGGTGTCGGCGACCTCTCCGGCAAGCAACGCGACGGTGTAGGCGCCGTCATCGGCGCTGTCCCAGCTGCCGCCCGGTGCCGCGACCGTATAGGTGGCGGTGCGCGGAGTCCCGTCGTTTGCGGTGTCGAGGCTGACGCCGGTAACTGACAGCGCGCCGCCGGGTCCGGTGACGGTGATGTCGCCGACGTCGATGGTGGCGGTGTCGATGGCCTCGTTGTCGGCGTAGGTGACGGTGACGCCGGTGGTCGTCGTTCCGGCTTGCGCGGGCCCGATGTTGGCGGCTGCAGACGATTGGACGAATGGGCCGTTCGTGTCGGCCCTTTGGATCAGCCCGTTGATGTAATCTTCGATGTTTGAGATTCCGTTGCCGTCAACGTCATCATGGGCATCGAAAACATCTGGATCGGTGCCGACAGCCTCTTCGTGGCTGTCCGGCACACCATCATTGTCCCGATCGCTTGGGGGTGGGGGGTTCGCCACGGTTTCATAACCGCCGACGTCGTCGGGAGAGTCGATGATGTTTCCGGTCCCATCGATCACCGACTGAATGATCCTCGCGTCGATTGACCCCAAAGACGGGAAACGCGCGCCGGCATTCGCAAGCACGTAGTCCATCACCTGTGACGATGGCAGGACTGACACGTTGCTCGGCGCGAAAACCGGACTGTCAGAGATTGTCGATACAGCGTCGCCATCGACATCAGCGATGTTGTCGTCCAGGTAATAGGCCGTGCCGTCGCCCGGTCCTACCAACTGGATGGCGGCAGTGTTTCCCGTGTCCGAGCCGGGAAGGTAGATGTTTCCGATGATGTTGGCCGTGATTTCCGAATGACCTCGGAAACCTCGGTCTCCGTAATTGTAGATCAGGTTGTTGATGAACTCGATTTCCGTGGAGTTGTCCTTGACGGTTGCGTTGCGGAATTCGTTGTGCGCGAAAAGGTTTCGGACGATGGTAACATTCGAGCTTCCGTCGCCAATCAGCACACCCATCGAGTGATCGCCCTTCGGGTGAATCGAGTTCTTCAAGGCTTCGGCAAAGATATTGTTCGAAAGGGTGATGTTTCGCGCACCATACCAAACCGTGACAAGCTCATCGACGGACCAACTGAACGAGTTGCCGTCGACGATCACGTTTTCAACGGTTTGAAGCGGGCCGCCGATGGAAATCCCATCGCGTTGATCGCCCGAGTCACCCTCACCGTCACCGGGGCGGAAATGCATCCCCCGCACGATGACGTCGCTTTCTACAATGCGCAATTTGGCGCCCGTTATGGTGATGCCTTCCGGAGAGGTCTGGCCCGCGATGGTCACGTCCCCATTGACGTAGATCGGTGCGGTCAGGTCGATACGGCCACTGACCTCGAAAACCACGATCCGTGGCCCCGCGAGCTCTTCCAGCGCCCATCTCAGCGTTCCAGGGCCTTCCTCGGCCAGAGACGTGACTTTCACGATCTGACCGCCGCGGCCGCCATCTGCACCGGAGCCGAAACCTTCTGCTCCATCAAACGCCAAATCCGTTTGCAAGAGAGTACCGTCCATCAGTCTCCCTTCACTCGGAACCGCGTCGTTCCGAGAGTTTGAATTGATTTTTGCTTTACTGGGTCTTGGGTCGGCCTAAGAGGGGGACGCCGAAATAATTGGCGGATTATGGCAGATTTTCGAGAGTTTTTCCAGCATAGGGTGCCGCGTCGCAAAACCTCCTGATCCGCGCTGCGTTGGGTGTTGGCCGACGCCCGCATGAAATGATCCATCGCAAAGACATCTTTGAGTCTGAAATGCTGCGCAGAAGTCTTTTGGCGAGATGGATGACCCGAATGGCCATGATTTGAAGCCCGCGCGACGAATTTGTCGCCAAATTGCAGTAGGTTGAATTTGGTCTCGAACGGCCCCGGACCCGAGCCTTCAGGTGGATTGGGGCCGGTTCGAGCACTTGCAGCCAGCTTGGAACGGGCGGGTGGCGCCGATTGGCGGCAACAGCGGAAATTCTCGCCCACTGCTGCGAGTGCCGGTGTGTGACCGCAAGCACCACAGCATCTGCCATGCGCGGAATATCAGCAACAGCCCGCCGATGGCTGCCATGCCACGGGCTATGGTTTTCCGGTGGTGATTCTCCGTGATTCAGCTGCGGTCCCTGCTGAACAAGCTGGATGGCAGCCGTCAGACCGCCGCCGTCACGATGATCTCGACCTTGAGCTCTTCGCGGGCCAGCCGCGCTTCGCCGCAGGCACGCGCCGGAGCGTGACCCTCGGGAACCCACGCATCCCAGACCGCGTTCATCTCGTCGAAGTCCTTCATGTCCGCCAGCCAGACGATGGCCTGCAGGATGTTTTCCCGAGAGGAGCCGGCCTGTTTCAAGAGCGCATCGACGCGCGAAAGGCAATCCTGTGTCTGCTCGGTGACTGTTGCGCCGCTGCCGACCTGGCCGCAGAGATAGACGACGCCGTTGTGTTTCACGATCTTGCTCATGCGCGCCGAAGTTTCGAGCCGTTCGATCATTTTGACCTGTCCTTCGTATTCTGGAGTTTTCTGGCCTGTCCCCCTTAGGCCGGATTTCTAGGGAATGCGAGACCCGCGTGACAACTTGACGGCGCAGGAGGGGCTTGCAGCACCGTTTGGTTGAACCGCCGGGCCTGCTGCGGGGACGGATCCATGCGGATATTGAGAACGCACTTGAGGCCAGATGCTCTGGATGGCACAGGCGAGGTCGGGAAGCTACCATAAGTGCAGTTTTCGACACTGCTGCCACGATTGTGGCCGGGCAGGTGCGGCACCGACAGAAGGAAGGGCGGAAATTGGCGATACTCCTGATCCATACAGGTGGCACGATCGGCATGGTCGCGGCGAAAGACGGGTTCGCGCCCATGGCAGGCGTTGTCGAAGAGTTCGTCGAAAGCCTTGTGGGCGAGCCCGGGATTCCCGAGCGTGTCGATATCATTGCGCTGAAACCCCTGATCGACAGCGCAAACGCCACCCCGGCCGACTGGAACCGCATCGCGGGGGTCATTTACGAAAATCACGACCGCTACGACGGGTTCGTCGTCACGCATGGGACCGACACGATGGCCTATAGCGCTGGCGCCCTCTGCTTTGCGCTGGCCGGATTGTCAAAGCCGGTGGTTCTGACGGGCGCGATGCTGCCCCTGACCGTCAGGGGCAACGATGGCGAGCGCAATCTGATCGACGCGCTGATTGCGGCGACGACGGCGCCAGCCGGGGTCTGGGTTCAGTTCGCGGGCCGGCTTTTGCACGGGGCGCGGGTGCGGAAATCGCATTCCCGGGCGTTCGACGCCTTTGCCGCAGACCCGAGCGACATCCCGCCGCGGCACGTGGCTGCGGAATTCAGGCTGCACGAGGCCGGGGCGCATTCCATCGCGGTGCTGGCGGTGGCTCCGGGTGTGGCGGGCAAGGTGCTGGAAGCCGCGGTCGAGACCTGTGACGGAGTGGTTCTGCGATGTTACGGCTCTGGAACCGTTCCGAATACGGCCGAGCTGCGCCGCGCGCTGGAGATAGCCGAGGTCAGGCAAATCCCGGTCGTCGCCGTCAGCCAGTGCCCCGAGGGCGGGCTGGCGTTCGGAACCTATGCCTCGGCTGCGATCCTGCGTGAACATGGCGTGATCGACGGGCGCGACATGACCGTCGAGGCGGCCTATGCCAAGCTGGCCTATGCGCTGGCCATGCACGAAGGCGCCGAGGAAAGGCGCGCGTGGCTTGGCAGATCCGTCTGCGGAGAAATCGGCAAGAGGGACGCCTGACGTCCCTCATACTTGGTGCCGTACAGTCAGGCCGCGTGCTTGTTGGCCAGAAGGCACAGCAGTTCCAGAACGATCTGCGACCCGGCAACCGCCGTTGCGCCCGACGTGTCATAGGGGGGCGAGACCTCGACCACGTCGCCGCCGATGATGTTGATCCCGGCAATGTCGCGCAGGATGATCGCGACCTGACCCGAGGTCAGTCCTCCGAAAACCGGGGTGCCGGTGCCCGGCGCGAAAGCCGGGTCCAGCCCGTCGATGTCGAAGGTGATGTAGGTCGGGGTATCTCCGACGATCTCCTTGATCCGTTTCGCGGTCGCGACTGGCCCGTGTTCATGTACGAACCGCGCATCCAGCGTGTTCACGCCCAGAGGGTCGGGGTTGGTGGTGCGGATGCCCACCTGAACCGAGCTTGCGGGCTGCACATAGCCGCGCTTGACCGCGTGATACATGAAGGTGCCGTGGTCGATCCGGTCGGGGTCGTCATCGGCCCAGGTGTCGGAATGGGCGTCGAACTGGATGAAGGAAACCGGGCCATGTTTCTCGGCATGCGCCTTGAGGATCGGCAGGGTGATGAAGTGATCACCGCCCATGATGACCGAGGCGGCGCCGGCCTCGAGAATGGTGCGGACGTGATGCTCGATGGCAGCGGGGACCTCATGGATCTTGCCGTGATCGAAGGGGCAGTCGCCATAGTCGACGATCGACAATGCCTCGAACGGGTTCACGGGCCAGCCATAGGGGGCGTCCCATGCCAGCATGGCCGACATCTCGCGGATCTGGCGCGGGCCAAAGCGCGAACCGCTGCGATGGGTGACTGAGCAATCGAAGGGCACGCCCGAGATCGCCACGTCCACGCCGGTCAGGTCCTTGGTGTATTTGCAGCGGGCAAAGCTGGTGACGCCGGCATAACTGACCTCTCCCATCATGCCGCGAATTTCCTCGCGGGTGATGGCGACGTCATTCTGTGGCAGGTCTTTGATGCTCATGTCTCGGGTATCCTTCTGAGGGCGGCTGTCAGTCCATCGCGCCGAGAATACGCGACAGGTTGCTGAATTTCGCAATCAGGCTGAAGACCAGCACGTTGATGACGAGGAAAACAACCGCGATCGAGGCGATCACCGGCGTATAGCCGTAGCGCAGCGCGTTGAAGATCTTGATCGGCAGGGTTTCTACGGTGAAGCCCACGGTCATCAGGGCGATGATGTATTCGTTCAGGCTCAGCACGAAGCAGAAGGCGAAACCGGCAAAGGCAAAGGGCGCGGCGATCGGCAGGATCACGGTGCGGAACACCGTTGCGTTGTCGGCGCCCATGGTCTGGCTGGCCTCAATCAGCGACATGTCAACGCTTTCCAGCCCAAGCGATACGGTGACCAGTGGCAGCGCCAGCAGAAAGATCGCGTGGGCGATGATGACGTTGATGGTCCAGCCGTGCATGCCGACATTGGCGAAGAACAGCAGGAAGGCCAGCGCCATGATGACCGGTGGCAGGATGAACGGGGCGATGCCCAACGAGAACAGCGCCTTGGCATAGCGCAGCCCGTGCCGCCATGCCATGTAAGAGACGGGTATCGCGACCAGCACCGCCAGAAAGGCCGAGCAGGCGGCGATCAGCAGGGAGTTCATCAGCGCCGCGAACCAGTCGTTTGCGACGAAGATCTCGGCGTACCAGCGGAACGAGAAGCCGCGCGGCGGAAAGGCCAGGAACTTCTTGGCGTTGAACGACACGGCCGTGATTACAAGGATCGGGCCGACGAGGTAGATGGCAAACAGGGCCAGGTAGGAATTGCGCAGGAGCTTCATCACTTCTCTCCTCCGGAAAAGCGCATCACCAAGCCGATCACGCTGGCGCTGAGGATCAGCAGCACCACCGCCAGCGCCGAGGCGAAGGGCAGGTTGAAGTTGAAGATCGCCTGGTCGGTGATCAGAACGGACAGCGTCCAGTGCTCGGGGCTGCCCAGAACCTGCGGCACGATGATGGCGCCCAGTGTCAGCACGAAGATCGTCACGCTGCTGGAAACGATGGCCGAGCGGTTGACCGGGATCACGATGGTGAAAAAGCTGCGCAGGGGTGAGGTGCCCAGTGTCCGCGCGGCCTCGATCAGGCTGCGATCCATGCGGCTGAGCGCGGGGTAGAGCAGCAGCACCGCGAAGGGCACCGCCAGATAGACCAGCGCCGCAATCACCGCGCCGGCCGAGGGGGCCATGGCAAAGGACTTCTCGGCGATGCCGACCCATTCAAGGATGTTGCCCAGCCCGGCGGTGCGCGACAGCAGGATCTGCCAGCTGAAGGCGATCAGCACTTCGGACAGCGACAGTTGCGCGAGAATGTAGATCAGCCAGATCTTCTTGGCGCGGTCCGAGAAGGTGGTCAGCATATAGGTGAAGGGAAAGGCGATCAGCAGGCTGAGCACCGCGATCAGCGCGCACATGCCGGCCGAGAACAGCGCGCGCTGGATGTAGAACCAACTGAGGAACCGCTCGAAATGCGACAGGTCGAAGCCATAGGCCATGTCGCCTTCGGGGGTCAGGGTGGCGACGCTGGCCAGCAGGATCAGGACGAAGGGGATCAGGAAAAATACACCGATCATCACCGATGACGGTATCAGGGGCAGGGCCTGTGAGAGGGCTTTGCGGGTCATGGCGGTCACGTCACGCGGCAAGAACGCTGCAGGCGGCAGGCGGCATTTCGACAAAGACCTTCGTGCCGACATGCACGTCAGGGTCGTCTTTTGGGGTGAGCACCGAGATCACCTCGTATCCGTTGCAGTCCACCAGGATCTCGATGGTCGCGCCTATGTCGCGCACGAAGGTCACGGTGCCTTCGATGGCGTTCTCGGGCCGTGTCTCGGAGGCCTTGTGCACGAAGATCTCTTCGGGCCGGGTCATCAGCAGAACCTGCTCGCCATTGGCAAAACTGCCGTTGGCGGCTGAGTATTTCACGTCGGTCGCGCCGAAGCCCACCGCGCCGTTGCCCGAGAATGTTGCGGGCAGCAGGTTGGAAGTACCGATGAAACCGGCAACGAACTTGTCGACGGGGGACTTGTAGATATCCAGCGGCTTGCCACTTTGCAGAACCTTGGCCTTGCCCATGACCACGATGTTGTCGGCCATGGTCATCGCCTCGGTCTGGTCATGGGTGACGACGACGGTGGTGATGCCAAGCTCTTGCTGCAGCTTGCGCAGCTCGATCTGCATGGCTTCGCGCAGGTTGGCGTCCAGCGCGCTCATCGGTTCGTCGAGCAGGAAGATCTCGGGGTTCAGCGCGAGGGCGCGGGCGATTGCCACACGCTGACGCTGACCGCCGGACAGTTGCGAGATGCGGCGATCCTCGATCCCCGGCAGGTGGATCATGTCGAGCAACTCGCGCACCCGGTCCTCGCGCTCAGCGCGGGAATGGCCACGGATCTTCATGGAATAGGCGATGTTCTCGCCCACGCTCAGGTGCGGAAACAGGGCAAAGGACTGGAACACCATGCCGATATTGCGTTTGTGAACCGGAACGTGGGTCAGGTCGCGGCCTTCGAAATGGATGGTGCCGCTGGTCGGCTCTTCGAGGCCCGCAATCATCCGCAGCAAGGTGGTCTTGCCGCAGCCCGAGGGGCCGAGGAAACAGATCATCTCGCCCTTGTTGAACCGCAGGTTGACGTCGTTGACGGCAGTCACCGCGCCGTAGTGCTTGCTTACATTGCTGATTTCGAGGCCGCTCATGGCATGGGTCTCCGGGTGGTATTGCGGGTACGCCCGCCCCCGAAATCAAACGGGGACGGGCGTGTAGAGAGGGATGGCTCAGCCGCCGATCATCTGGTTCCAGCGGTCAGAGATCCATTCCCCGTGTTCCTTGTAGATGTGGTATTGCGGGAGGATCGGTGCCTGGCTGCTGCTGACGGCGGCCAGTTCCTCGGCGGTCAGGTCGGTCAGGGCCGGGTCGATCACCGGCGCGGTGCCGACATTGCGCGACAGGCTGGCCTGAATCTCGGGCTGGCAGATGTAGTTGATGAACTCATGCGCCTCGTCGACCGGCTCGGCGTGTTCCGGCACGATCCAGTAGCCCGAGTCGAGCACGCCGCCCTCTTTCGGGAAGGTTGAACGCACCGGGAAGCCTTCGGCCGCGGCCAGCCCGGCCACGTCGTGGTAGTACTGGCCCATCGGGATCTCGCCGTCCTGAAGTGCCTGCTGGAAGGCGCCCTCGTCGCGGTACCAGAGGCGGACGTTTGGAACCAGTTCCTCGAGCTTGGCAAAAACCTTTTCGATGCCCTCGCGGGTCTGCAGGATGTCGGGGCCGCCGAAATGGGTCGCTGCGGTGATTTCCAGCAGGTACGAGTTCGAGGGCAGGGCCAGCAGGCCGATCAGGTCCTTGTTGGCCGGATCCCACAGCGCGTTCCAGCTTTGCGGCTCGTCCGCGATCTCGTCTGTGTTGGTGCACAGCGTGATGTACCAGGACACCGCGCCGGCCGCATAGAGCGAGCCGTCGTCGTAACGCTCGATGAAGTGTTCGGGCAGGTTGGCGAGATTCGGGATCTTGCTGTCATCCAGACGCCTGAACAGCTGCTGATCGGCCCCGCGCTTGCGCGGAACGCCGGCCATCAGCGACACGTCGGTCGGGGCGCTCTTGGCGCGGGCGGCGTTCTTGATCTGCACCAGCCATGCCTCGCCGGTCGGCACCGCGATCGACTGCACCTCGATGCCGGTCGCGGCGGTGAAGTCGGGGTAGATGAATTCCTTGAAGCTGTCCTCGAAGAACCCGCCATAGGTGCCGACGCGGAGCGTCCGCGATGCGGCGCGGGAAATCGACGGGGCGGCGAGAGTGGCGGCGCCGGCGGCGGCGACCGTGCCCAGGAAATGGCGGCGGGTGAGTGAAGTGGTCATGGGGTCCTCCTTGTTGGTGGCTTATGCGGTCTGGCTCTTGGGCAGAACGCAGAGCATCTCGTAGAGCAGATTGGCGCCGATCAGCGCCGTGTTGCCGCTGGGGTCATAGGGGGGCGAGACCTCGACCAGATCGCCGCCGACGATGTTCAGGCCGGCGCAGCCGCGCACGATCTCGAGCGCCTGAATGGTGGTCAGGCCGCCCATCTCGACGGTGCCGGTGCCGGGCGCATAGGCCGGGTCCAGGCTGTCGATGTCGTAGGTCAGATAGACAGGCGCGTCGCCGATCTGCCTGCGGATGTCCTCCATCAGCGGGGCCAGCGACTTGTGCCAGCATTCTTCGGCCGGGATTACGGTGAAGCCCTGTTCGCGGCCCCAGTCGAAGTCGCCGGGCGCATAGCCGGTGCCGCGCAGGCCGATCTGGAACACCTTGTCGTTGATCAGCAGCCCGTCCTCGACGGCGCGGCGGAACGGGGTGCCATGCGCGATCTTCTCGCCGAACATCTCGTCATTGGTATCGGCATGGGCATCGACATGGATCAGGGCGACCGGGCCGTGCCTGTCGGCGATGGCGCGCAGAACCGGATAGGTCAGGGTGTGGTCGCCGCCCAGCGTCAGGGGCACGACGTCGTTCGTCAGAATGTCCTTGTAGCCGGCGGTGATGATATCGACGGTCTTTTTC
Organism: Ruegeria marisrubri; assembly: GCF_001507595.1. GTDB lineage: Bacteria > Pseudomonadota > Alphaproteobacteria > Rhodobacterales > Rhodobacteraceae > Ruegeria > Ruegeria marisrubri. The sequence continues at coordinate 899,096 of NZ_LQBQ01000001.1, read as the reverse complement.
AGGTCGAAGGTGTTGATCGCGATGTCGCGGATATCGGCAACCTGCATGTTGGCAAAGGGGGCTGCGCCGGTGGCCATGTTGAACGGGCGCAGCATACAGCTTTCGGCGCGGATCGCGCGCGGCCCGTGGCGGGTGCCGGCCCGGTTGGATGCGCCGATATCCATCGGAATGCCCACGAAACAGGCGTCCAGCCCTTCGGCCGTCTTCTGCGACGGCAGCCGCATCATGGTGGCGTCCCCGCCGAAACGCGGCATGGCGTTGCCGCCAAGAGGTTGATTGAACGGGGGTGTGGGCTTGTCGCGCATCCGGAGACCCTTTTCTGACAAGGCAGGTTGGCAGGTTCCGAAAACGCTAGTGCACGATGGCAGGGCCCATAAATATCAGGGCGTCAACGAATGCATTTGTCTGGGCAAATGTATCAGCCGGAATATTGCTGGCGCAGAGCATCGCAAAAGAATGCGATGACCTTTTGCTTGTGCCCCGATCTGGTGACCATTTGAATCTTCGACGTGAAATCGTCGTTGGTCATGGGCAGGCGGCGCAGCCGCCCGGATGCCTCGTAAATGGCGGCGTGGTGAACCGGCAGCAGCCCCAGATAACTGCCGCTGAGGATGAGGATCAACTGCGCCTCGATATGATGCGCGATCCGGTCTGCATCGACTTGCATAAAGGTTTTCTGGCGCTGGCGGCTCCAATAACCGCGATGCACCCAAGGGTGTGCGTAGGCGATTTCCTGGGTGATCTCCTCGTCCGGGAGTTCGAACAGAGGGTGCGCCTTGCCGCAAAAAAGCGCATGATGTTCTTCGTAGAGGTCTTCGTATTCCAGCCCGTTGATCCGGTTGTCGAAGCCGCCGAGCGCAACGTGATACTCGCCGCTGGCAACGCCGCTCAGGATGTTTTGCGGCCGTTCAACACTCAGTTCCAGCCGGATGGCGGGGGCGGTTTCGGCCAGCCTGTTGATCGCCTCGGGCAGCTTCATGTTCTGGTCGGTGGCAACGCAATCCACCACCGCCACTTTCAGCCGCCCGACCAGATTGCTCTTGAGCGCGGCCAGTTCGCTAGAGTGTGCGTCCAGCGTTTCCAGCAGGTCCTGGCTGATCTGATGCACCATCCGGCCCTTTTCGGTCAGCAGAAAGCCGCGCCGCCCACGCTGGCACAGCTTTACCCCCAGCCGCTTTTCGAGCGCGGTGATATGGTTGGAAATCGTCGGCTGGCTGAGTCCCAGCTCCGCCTGCGCGGCGGAAAAGCCGTTGTTTCGCACGACACTATCGAAAACGGTCAGCAGGTGGATGTCAGAGCCCGAGATCTTCATGGATGCATTGAAATCACCAAATGTATCGTATTGCAAAGCGTTATTTTAGGCGGCGCGATTATCCCTAGCCTGGGTCAGCAGACGATCCGTGCCATGCCGCGCCTCCTGTGTTGAGCGTGGGCGGGTGCAGGTGAACAGGCAACAACCGGCGACAACTTGCGCCGGAAAGAAACAAGGGAAACAACCTGATGTCCTCCGTTATCGCACTTTCCAAAGACGGCCTGAGCAATGGCCCGCTCGAAGCCTGCTCGGTCGTCCCGGCCGAGGCGGTTCTCTCGGGCAAGGCCGAGGAAACCGGCGCGCTGCACTATGAGACCGAGAACGGCAAGTTCCTGGTCGGCACCTGGGAATGCACGCCCTATGCCGAAACGCTCAGCTATCCCGACACGAACGAGTTCTGCCTGGTCCTGTCGGGCAAGGTCGCGCTGACCGATCCCGATGGCACGGTGCATGAATTCGGCCCCGGCGACAGCTATATTGTGCCCAAGGGGTTCGAAGGCCGTTTCGAGGTGCTCGAGACCCTGCGCAAGATCTACGTGATCTACAACGACTGACGACGCGAACTCCCCGGCCGCTGTGGCGCACCCGCAAGGCGGCCGATCCTGGCCCGGCGCAGACCGACTTTTCCGTTCTGCCGCCGGGCGACAAAAGACGACTACGGCACGAGACCGAAGAGATGACAGAGCTCAGCAAAACCGCACTACGGGACGTGACCCTGTTTCCTTTCTGGCTGGACGGCAATGGCGAGGTTCCCGCGATCGAGCCGCAACTGATCGGCCGCACCGATGCCGATCTGCTGATTGTCGGCGGCGGATTCACCGGCCTTTGGGCGGCGATTCAGGCCAAGGAGGCCGATCCCGGTCTCGACGTCGTGCTGATCGAGGCGGAAAAGGTTGCCTATGGCGCCTCGGGCCGGCCTGGTGGCATCGTCTCGACCTCGGTCATGCACGGGCTGCACAATGCGGTGCGGGTTTTCCCGAACGATCTGGAGCGGCTGGAGCAGTTGGGCCATGCCAACATGCGGGGCTTTCTCGACACGCTGCAGCGCCACAAGATCGACTGCGACGCCGAATGGAATGGCGAGTTGACCGTGGCCGTCAGCGAGGACCACATCGACGTGGTGCGCGAGGAATACGAGTTGCACGAGGTCCATGGCCACGACGTCGAACTGCTGGATCGTGAAGCGACCCGCAAGCAACTGAATTCCCCTTTGTTCCATGGCGCGCTCTGGTCGAAAAAGAACAGCGGCACGGTGCATCCGGCGAAACTGGCCTGGGGGCTGAAGCACGCGGCGCTGTCGCTGGGTGTGCGGCTGTACGAACAATGCCCGATGAAGCGGATCGAGGACGAAGGCAGTCACCTGCGCGTCGTCACCCGCGACGGCGAGGTGCATACACCCAAGGTGCTGCTCTGCACCAACGCCTTTGCGGCAGGGCACAAGAAGATCCGCAGCCGTGTCGCCATGGTCCGCGACCGGGTACTGATGACCGAACCACTGAGCGACGAGCAGATGGCGCGGATCGGCTGGGCCAGCCGGCAGGGCGTCTATGACACCCGCACACAGCTCAACTACATGCGCCTGACCAAGGACAACAGGATTCTGTTCGGCGGCCGGCTGGGCTATTTCATGAACAGCCCGCGCGACCCTGAACTCGACCGCACCCCCGAGCCCTACGAGAACCTTGCGGACGCCTTTTTCCGCACCTTCCCGCAGCTTGATGACCTGCGGTTCAGCCACGCCTGGAGCGGGCCGATTGGCCTGACCACGCGGATGGCGGTGCATTTCCAGACCTATTTCGGAGGCAAGGCGGTCTATGCCGGGGGGTATTCCGGCTTCGGCGTCTCGACCAGCCGGTTCGGCGCCGAGTTCGGTCTGGCCAAGCTGTTCGGCAGCGACAGGCCCGAGCTCGAGATGGAGTTCGCAAGGACCATGCCGAACTGGATCCCGCCCGAGCCATTCCGCCATATCGGCGCACAGATCACCATGTATGCGATGGATACCGCCGACAAGAAAGGCGGCTGGCGGAACCTCTGGCTGAAGGGCGTCACCAAGCTGGGCTTTCCGCTGGTCTGAGACGGCTTCGTTCAATTCACCACTTTGTGCCGCGCCCCAAGGGGGCGGCCCAAACAACTACGGAGACCCGGCCGTGAACTTGCTGGACCGAAAGACAGGCATATTTGTGAACGGCGAATGGCGTTCGGACGAGGGCGCGGCGCTGCTGGATGTGCATGACCCGTCGACCAACGCGCGTTTTGCGGCGGTTCCGGCAGGAAACGCGCAGGATGTAGCGGATGCCTCTGCTGCCGCTGCATCGGCCTTTGCAGCATGGAAAGACACCGACAGCGCTACCCGCGCCGAATTCCTGCGTGGCTTTGCCCGTGGTCTCAAAGCCCGGCAAGATGCGCTGGTCGCGCTTCAGATGCGCAACAACGGCAAGCCGCGCGTCGAGGCCGAGATCGATGTCGGCGACGCGATTGCCACCTTCGACTATTATGCCAGCCTCGCCGATACGCTCGATGCCAGACAGAATGCGCGGGTGGACCACGCAGGCGGCGAGCATTTCGGGTTGGTGCGGCACGAGCCGGTCGGGCCGGTCGGGCTGATCGTTCCGTGGAACTTTCCGCTGGTGACCAGCGCATGGAAGATCGCGCCCGCACTGGCGGCGGGATGCACGGCGGTGATGAAGACCTCGGAAATGACGCCGCTGATCGAACTGGTCTATGCCGATATTGCCGAAGAGATCGGGTTGCCAGCCGGCGTTCTGAACATCGTGACCGGCGGGGCAGAGGTCGGCATTGCCCTGACCTCGGCGCCCGAGCTGCGCAAGATTTCCTTTACCGGATCGAACATGATCGGCGCCAAGGTGATGGCTGCGGTGGCACCGCGTTGCCTGCCTGTCGCGCTGGAACTGGGGGGCAAATCGCCGATCATCGTGACGGCGGATGCGGATATCGAACAGGCGGTCGAATGCATCATTGGCGGGATTTACTTCAATTGCGGCCAGATCTGCTCGGCCACCTCGCGGCTGATCGTGGATCGGTCGATCGAGCCTGCCTTGATCGAGGCTGTTGTCGAGAGGACGCGCGGCATCAAAGTCGGTTCGCCCTTTGACGAGGGCGCCGAGATGGGGCCGATCACGACCCGCGCGCAATACCACAAGGTCCTCGACTACCTGGCAAAGGCCAAGGTGGATGGACTGGACTGCGTTGCCGGGGGCGGCGGATTGGACCTTGGGTCCGGGAACTTCATCCAGCCCACAATTTACCGGAACGTGCCCCACGATCACGCGATCTGGCGCGAAGAAATCTTTGGCCCGGTGCTGGCGACAACGACCTTCGGGACGGTTGAAGAGGCCATAGCGATCGCAAATGACACCGGTTATGGCCTTGTCGGATCGGTGGTGTCCGATGACTGGGACCGCGGCAAGGCTATCGCCGACCGGATCGAGGCCGGCCAGATCTGGATCAACACGCCCCAGATCGTATACCCGGACTCCGCCTGGGGCGGCTTCAAGGCCAGCGGTATCGGCCGCGAATTGGGGCCTTGGGGCCTGTCCGGGTACCAGGGCGTGAAACACATCCTGTCTCCGGCCTGAAGCAGCGCTCCGGTCAGAATGTCGGCGGCGTGCAGGCGCTGACGATGACGCATTTCTCGGGGCCGACCTGACGGAACCGGTGCGGCGTGCGGCTGTCGAAGTAATAGGCGTCACCCGGTCCGAGAATCTTTCGCTGGTCGCCCACCGTTACCTCGATCCGGCCCGAGATCACGATGCCGCCTTCCTCGGCCTCGTGTCCATACATGACGCGGCCGGTGTCCGCGTTCACCTCGTAGGTTTCCATCAGGATCATCATCGCCCGGCCGAAAAGGTTGGTGCCGACCTGTTTCAGCGAAACCCCGCCCTTGCCGATCTCGGTCAGATCCTCTGCCGCGTAGAACACGGTTTTCTCCGGCTCCGGCTCGAAGGCAAAGAACTCGGACAGGCTGACCGGTATGCCATCCAGAATCCGCCGTAACGCGCCTACCGAGGGGTTCGTCTTGCCGGATTCGATCAGCGAAATCGTGGAATTGGTCACGTTGGCGCGCTTTGCAAGAGCACGCTGCGACAGCCCAGCCCGTTCGCGCAAGGCGCGCAGCCGCAATCCCAGTTCCAGATCCTCGTCAAGAGTGTTCGCCATGTTCGATATCCTCAACGTTGGGTGAACCAAAATAAACAAAACAATGAGTTATGCCAATCAAGAAACAGACTTTTAAGCGATACCCCAACCCTCTACTGTTCGCGGATCAAGAAACAAGGGCCGCCGGCCCGACATTCGCGAAAGGAAATGTCATGTCCAACGCACAGATTGCAGAACGCCGCGAGGCGGCCATTTCCCGGGGTGTCGGGATGCAGACCCAGATTTATGTGGAGCGCGCCAAGAACGCCGAGGTCTGGGACGTTGAAGGGCGCCGCTATATCGACTTTGCCGCCGGGATCGCTGTCGTGAATACCGGCCACTGCCACCCCAAGGTGATGGACGCGGTGCAGCGCCAGATGGCGAATTTCACCCATACCTGCCACCAGGTTCTGCCTTACGAGAACTATGTCCGCCTCGCCGAGCGGCTGAACGAGAAGGTTCCGGGCGATTTCGAGAAAAAGACCATCTTCGTCACCACCGGTGCCGAAGCCGTCGAGAACGCCATCAAGGTCGCCCGTGCAGCGACCGGTCGTCCGGCCGTCATCGCATTTGGCGGCGGATTCCATGGCCGCACCTTCATGGGCATGTCGCTGACCGGCAAGGTCGCGCCCTACAAGAAGGGCTTTGGCGCGATGATGCCGGACGTGTTCCACGTTCCGTTCCCGGTCGAGCTGCATGGCACCAATGCCGCCGATGCGCTGGGGGCGATCGAAAAGCTGTTCAAGGCCGATCTGGACCCCGAGCGCGTTGCCGCCATCATCATCGAGCCTGTTCAGGGCGAGGGCGGGTTCTATCCGGCTCCGGCCGAACTGATGCGTGGGCTGCGCGCGCTGTGCGATCAGCACGGCATCCTGATGATCGCCGACGAAGTACAGACAGGTTTTGCCCGCACCGGCCACCTGTTCGCGATGGAAGGCTATGACGTGGCCGCGGACATCACCACAATGGCCAAGGGCCTGGCGGGCGGTCTGCCTCTGGCGGCCGTGACCGGACGCGCCGACGTCATGGACGCGGCCCAGCCCGGAGGTCTGGGTGGCACCTATGGCGGCAACCCCTTGGGTATCGCGGCCGCGCACGCGGTGATGGACGTGATCGAAGAGGAAGACCTCTGCGCCCGCGCCAACGAACTGGGCGCGCGGCTCAAGCAGCGGCTTGCCGCGATTGCCGAGCGCACGCCGGAACTGGTGGACATCCGCGGCCCGGGCTTCATGGTGGCGGCCGAGTTCAACACCGCCGATGGCAGCGCCCCGAACCCCGACATGGCCAATGCCATCCGTGCCGAGGCGCTCGAGCGCGGTCTCGTTCTGCTGACCTGCGGAGTCTATGGCAACGTCATTCGTTTCCTTGCGCCGCTGACCATCCCGGACGAGATCTTTGCCGAGGCGATGGACATTCTCGAGGCATCGGTGGACGCGGTGAAAGGGGGCTGAGATGCTGGACCAGAACGTGAAGCCGCTGAACCTCAAGGATCCGTCTCTGCTGGAGACCCGCGCCTATGTAAACGGCTGTTGGGTTGAAAATGACACGACCTTCGCCGTGACGAATCCCGCCAATGGCGAGGTCGTCGCCCATGTCGCCGATCTGGACGTGGCCGACACCAGGGCAGCGATTGACGCGGCGTATGATGCCAAGGCGGGCTGGGCCGAGTGGACCGGCAAGGAACGCGCCGCCGTGCTGCGCAAGTGGTTCGACCTGATGGTCGAAAATGTCGACGATCTGGCAACCATCCTGACCGCCGAAATGGGCAAGCCCTGGCCCGAGGCACGGGGGGAAATCCTCTATGGCGCCTCGTTCATCGAATGGTTCGCGGAAGAGGCCAAGCGCGTTTATGGCGACGTCATCCCCGGCCACCAGCGCGACAAGCGTATCGTGGTGCTGAAGCAGCCGGTGGGTGTCGTGGGCTCGATCACGCCGTGGAACTTCCCGAACGCGATGATCGCGCGCAAGGTAGCTCCGGCTTTGGCGGTGGGCTGCACCTTCGTTGCCCGCCCGGCCGAGTTGACGCCTCTGTCGGCGCTGGCCATGGCGGTTCTGGCCGAGCGCGCGGGCATCCCGGCCGGTGCCTTCAACGTGATCCCAAGCACGGACGCAGCCGGGGTGGGGCAGGAGCTTTGCGCCAACGAAAAGGTCGCCAAGATCACCTTCACCGGCTCGACCCGCGTGGGCAAGATCCTGATGCGGCAGTGCTCGGACACGATCAAGAAAATGTCGCTGGAACTGGGTGGCAACGCGCCGTTCATCGTCTTTGACGACGCCGATCTTGATGCGGCGGTCGAAGGCGCGATGATCGCCAAGTTCCGCAACAACGGCCAGACCTGCGTCTGCGCCAACCGGATCTATGTGCAGGCCGGTGTCTATGACGCTTTCGCCGCCAAGCTGAAAGAGCGCGTTCAGGCCCTGAACGTTGGTGACGGTTTCGCCGAAGGCGTGACCACCGGGCCGATGATCAACGAAGCGGCCGTGAAAAAGGTCGAGGCGCATATCGCCGACGCGCTGGAAAAGGGTGCCGAGGTGATCGAGGGCGGTGCCCGTTCCGATCTGGGTGGGACCTTCTTCCAGCCCACGGTGTTGACGGGCGTGACCCCGGACATGGTGGTGTCGCGCGAGGAAACCTTTGGCCCGCTGGCCCCGCTGATCCGCTTCGAGGATGAAGACGACGTCGTGCGTCTGGCCAATGACAGCGAGTTTGGCTTGGCCGGCTATTTCTACAGCCGCGACATCGGCCGCATCTGGCGCGTGGGCGAGCGGCTGGAGACCGGCATGGTCGGCGTCAACACCGGGCTGATCTCGACCGAAGTGGCGCCCTTTGGCGGCATCAAGCAGTCGGGTCTTGGCCGGGAAGGCTCGAAATACGGCTGCGACGATTTCCTCGAGATCAAGTACATGTGTCTCGGCGGGATCGGATAATCCCCTCACCGCGCCGTTTCGGTCTGGCCGGGCGGCGCGGCATTTCCTCAAATGAAGACGAAGTGACCCGTTGCCGGCCCGTGCCGATTGCCGTCAGGCGATGCGCAGCGCGGTTGTTTCCTTGATCCGTTTCACCGGGATCATTGTGCGGGTATTTGCCACCCCCGGCAGCCGCCCCAGAACCTGCGTCATGAAGTTGTGGAACGCCGTAATGTCCTCGACCGCGACCTTTAGCAAGTAGTCGTAGTCACCTGTAATAAAAGAACATTCAAGAACTTCGTCGCGGCGCAGGATCGTGCTCTCGAAGGTGTTCGAGAACGCTTCGGACTGTTTTTCCAGCCGAACTTCGACAAAGGCCCGAAAGCCTGCGCCGACGCTTTCGCCGTCCACCAGCGCCACATAGCCCCGGATCGCGCCCGAGGCCTCCAGCGCGCGCACCCGGCGCAGGCAGGGCGAGGGCGACAGCCCCACCTTTGCGGCCAGATCCTGGTTCGAGATCGAAGAATCAGCCTGCAATTGGCGCAGTATGCTGCGGTCGATGTGGTCCATGGGTTTTTGTTGCTCGTTTGCGGATTCCTGGGCAATCAGATTGCAAGATAACGGGCATTTTGGCGCAAGAAAAGCCGCAAATAGCGCGCGCGCCCGGCTATGGATTGCCGGACAACCAAAACATGAGGCATGAAATGGCACGACTGGCCCGAGATGTTCTTCTGGAAATCCTGCGCGACGAGGGTGTCACGCATATCTTCGGCAATCCCGGCTCGACTGAGATGCCGCTGCTGGACGCGCTGGTGGATGCACCCGACCTGACCTATGTGCTGGGCCTGCAGGAGGCGACCGCGCTTGGCATGGCGGATGGCTGGGCCCTGGCGGCGCGGCGGCCGGGATTCGTCAACCTGCATGCGGCCGGAGGGCTTGGCAATGCGATGGGCGTGCTGGTGGCCTCGAAGGCTTCTGGTACGCCGCTGGTGATCACCGCCGGGCAGCAGGACACGCGCCACCTGATGAGCGATCCGTGGCTGTCGGGTGATCTGGTCTCGATCGCGGCGCCCCTGACCAAGTGGGCGACCGAGATCCACCGCCCCGAGGACGTGGGGCCGGCTCTGCGCCGGGCCTTTGCGCTGGCGATGACGCCACCGACGGGGCCGGTGTTCCTGTCCCTGCCGATGGACGTGCTGGAAATGCCGGTCGAAGGACCGGTGCCACCAAAATCGGCTGAGCCGCATTTCGGCGCTTCCCCCGATGCGGCTGCCTTGGCAGAACGCCTTGCTGCGCATGATCCCGAAAGGGTTGCGATCCTGATGGGAGATGACCTGCCGGCGGATGCGGCTGATGGTTTGGTGGCACTGGCCGAAACCGGCGGATTCCGGGTGTTCGGCACTCAGGTCGGCTCGCGCACCGCGTTTCCGGGGTCCAACCCGTGGTGGGACGGGGTGCTGAAAGCCGACTTTGCCGTGATCCGTGAGCGGTTGAAAGACTGCGAGGCCGTCTTGGTCGCCGGTGGTCGTGCCTTCATCGCCTATCCCTATCGCGACGTGCACCCCTTGCCCGAGGGGGCAAAGCTGTATCACGTCACGCAGACCGCATCGGCCTCGGGGCGCGAGTTCCCGGCCGACATGGCGTTGGTCGGTGACATCGGTTTGACGCTTGGTGCCGTGGCCGAGGCGTTGGCGCCACGGGTTGATGCCGCTGCATTGGCCGTGCGGGCAGAGCAGAGGGCCAAGGCACGCGCAGAGCATCGCGCCAAGCTTGCAGCGCAGATCGAGGCGGCGGCGGACGAACAACCGCTGACCCCGGATGCGGCGGTGCTGTCGGTGCTGCGGGCAATGCCCGAGGGTGCCCTGATTTCGAATGACAGTGCGGCGACATTTGGCGCGGTGAACGACCTGATCGAGGCATCGCCCGGGCGGTATTTCTTTGCCCGTGGCGGCGTTCTGGGTTGCTCGATGCCTGCCTCGGTCGGCGCGGCGATTGCACATGACGGGCCGGTCTTCTCTTTCGTCGGCGACGGCGGAGCCATGTATTCTCCGCAAGCCCTGTGGAGTGCGGCGCATTACCGGCAGAAGGTCGTCTTCATCGTGTTCAACAACCGCCGCTACGACGTGCTGCAGCGGGTGGCCAAGGATCTTGGCTGCAAGAATGCGGTGGCGGGACGGTTCGTGGGGATGAACGTCGAGGACCCGGCAATCGACTTCCAGGCGCTTTCGCGCTCGATGGGGGTTCCAAGTTGCGAGGCCGGGACACCAGAGGCCATCGCCAAGGCCGTCGCCGAAGCATTGGAACGTGATGGGCCGTCGCTGATCGAAATCGCCATCCGCTGAAGCCCTGTCGCCGATTCCGCTGCCCGGGGGAGCCAAGGGTTTGCCCGGGCAAGCTGTGACGGATCTGTGCTATCTCCGGCGGCTCTTTGCCGGAGGCTCAACCCGCGGAATGATTCAGTGCCGATAGTACCCGCGATGCGGTTTCGTCCGGCGAAATTTCGGAGGAAACATGTATCCAGTCGTCCGGGGACACATGCAAGGCCAGTTGCTTGTCCAGCACCCTGACGCCGGCGTCCGAGACGTCTCCTTCGCGGTTGCGAACCCTTGTGCGCAGAAGGTCGGGATCACACTCCAGCCAGATGCCCGAAAAGGGGACGCAGTTTCTTTTTGCCAACAGTCGTACATTCTTGCGCTCTTCCGGTGACAAGAATGTCGCATCGAGCAACACCGGAAACCCGTGACGCAGGGTGTGCCCGGCATCGCGCAGCAGACGATTGTAGACGCGCGCGCTTGTTTCGGGGCGATAGGCCTCGTCCGGCAATTTCTGTTCGGGGGGAACCCCGAACAAGTGTTTTCTGGCCACATCCGAACGCAGGACGACGGCGCCAAGCCCGGTATCGATCCGCGGAGCGACAAGCCGCGCCACCGTGGATTTTCCGGATCCCGACAAACCTCCCATCGCAATGACGCGTGGTGTCGTTCGCCGTCTGAGGCAATCGAGTGCGAATGCCAAACGCTCTCGCGCATCGGGTTCATGGCTGTCGGGCGTGTCGCGGGAGGCAGCGACCAAGGCACGTACTGCCGCCCGCATCGAGAGGAAGAGCGGCAACAGGCTCAGCCCTGAATAGTCGCGGGTCGCAGCCAGATAGCGACTCAGGAACGCATTCGCCTGCTCGCGCAGACCGCGCTCCAGCATGTCCATCACGACGAACGCGATGTCGTAGATCACGTCGGTCGATGCCATTTCCTCGTTGAATTCGATCGCGTCAAAGGGCGTTGGGCGGCCTTTTACCAAGCAAATGTTACCAAGATGGAGGTCGCCGTGGCATCGCCGCACATAGCCGTGGCGGCGGCGTGAATCCAGCTGCGGTGCGCGGCGCGACAGGGTTGGCATGGCCTCTGATGCCCAGGCATCCAGATCATTTTTCAGTCTCGCAGCTGCCGGTGAGGTCGAGATTGCTTCGGTGATTTGCCTGATCGTAGCCGCGACCCTTTTGGCCCCGCCATATTCCGGCGTGACCGGTGCATCCCGGTGCATTCGAGCAACGACATCGGCCAAGGCCTCTGCAAGAGGGACGTCCAGCGCGCCACGTTCGGCAAGCCGGTCGAACTCCTTCGTGCGGTCAAACCGGCGCATTCGCACGACCCAGTCCACAATGTCGCCGGAGCCGCCAAGATGCAGCCCGCCATCGCGCCGGGTGATCGGGACTACATCCAGATAGATTTCTTCGGCGACCGCACGGTTCACCTCGAGCTCACGCCGGCATGCGGCTTCGCGCTTTTCCAACGTGCTGAAATCAAGAAAGTTGGTCTTGATCGGTTTTTTGAGTTTGTATGCCTCTTTGCTTGTCAGGAAAATGTGCGAAATATGCGTGTCCACACGCTCGACCGGAGTCCCGCCATGAGTTGCGGGGTCCGACAGGAATCCGATTGCCGACGCAGGATTGGTGGCGCCTTCATGGGTCTCCGGCATGCCCGTTTCTCCAGCTTTTCCGAAGCGCAACAAATAGACCGCAAGTCTATCATAGGGGGCCGCTGAGGCGCACACATTGTGCAAGATCAAGGTCTTGAAGAATTCAGAGTGCTAGCTTTGCGGGCGACTGCGCTATCATCAGAAGGAAAGTGGCGACTGGAAAAAAGGATGTGCGTCATGCGTGCGATGGTAATGACGGGTCCTGGAAAACCTCTGCAGATGTCCGAGGTCCCGACGCCGGAACCTGCAGCCGGCGAAGTGCTGATCAGGGTTGCTGCCTGCGGTGTGTGCCGGACCGATCTGCATGTTCTCGATGGTGATCTGACCGAGCCGAAGCTGCCGCTGATCCTCGGGCACGAGATCGTGGGTGAGATCGTCGAAACCAGGGCGCTGGAATCCGCGCTGGAGCCGGGGATGCGTGTCGGCGTGCCGTGGCTGGGCCGAACGTGTGGCTGTTGCCACTATTGCCGGCACGACGCTGAAAACCTCTGCGATGCGCCGCTGTTCACGGGCTACACCCGTGACGGTGGATATGCCGAATACTGCGTGGCCGATGCGCGATATGTCTTCCCGTTGCCCGAGGGACCCAGCAGTGCTGAACTTGCGCCCCTGCTTTGTGCAGGCCTGATCGGGCACCGTTCGCTGCGGTTTGCCGGGGATGCGAAAACGATCGGCATCTTCGGGTTCGGAGCAGCGGCCCATATCGTCGCGCAGGTGGCAAAATGGGAAGGCCGCCGGGTTCTTGCCTTTACCAGACCGGGGGACAAGGATGCGCAGGACTTCGCGCGACGTATGGGAGTTGACTGGGCCGGGGGATCGGATCAAGAGGCGCCCGAGCCTCTGGACGCGGCGATCCTGTTTGCGCCGGTCGGTGGATTGGTCCCCACGGCGCTGCGGGCAACCAGAAAGGGCGGGGTGGTCGTCTGCGGTGGCATTCACATGAGCGATATTCCGCAGTTTCCCTATGAAATCCTGTGGGGCGAGAGAACGATCAGGTCAGTCGCCAACCTGACCCGCAAGGACGGAGAGGAATTCTTTGACATCGTGAAGCAGGCCGGGATTCGCACCGAGGTCGAGCCCTTTCCGCTGGAACGGGCCAACGAGGCACTGGAAAGGCTGCGACAGGGGCGGTTGTCCGGGGCGGCGGTTCTGGTCAATTCCTAGCTGGTCTCAGGTGGCCGGATAATGAATACAGGACACCGCGCTGCTTCCAGCAGCATCCGGATCTGTTCCGGTGAGCGGATCGGGCCGCGTGCGGCGTCGATCAGCACGAGTTCGGCGCAGGTCAGCTCTAGCCGTTTCAGGATCTCTTCGGCAGGCAGCGAGGCGCTGAGGGACATTGTCCTTGCGTGCGAGGCGCGGGCAATCAGGTCGGACAAAGACGGAATATCCGGCGTGGCCTGATTTTCGGGTTGGATCGTGACGATGCAGCCCCGATAGCTCCCGATCCGCCTGTGGCCGATGACCAGCCAATCCCATTTCGCCGAAGCATGAATGAACCGCTCGACGGGATCGCCGGGCTCGCGCTCGAAACTCCATCCGACCGAGAACTGCCTGGCCAGCCTCGTCAGTTGTTCCTGAAACGCCTTGGCATCGCTTTCCAGCATCTGGCGCATCCGGGACGCTTGCGGCAACAGGGCCAGAGATCCGGAAGAGGTCACGACGCGTTGGGCAAAAGAGGGCAGGGTGTCGGTTTCCAAAGCCCGTTCGACCAGAAGACCGCCGATATCGCTCACCGCGACTCCGGCCAGATGGCGGGCGATCTGTATGGCCGGCCTTGCGTCAACAAAGCTTTCGGCCGCGATCAGCAGGCGCTTGCGATTCTGGTCCCCGGTCATCGCTTTCCGTCCGTTTCCTCGCCGTCCTTGCGGGCAAATTCCCTGCGCTTTTCGGCGAAACTGACAAGCTTGTCCTCGACCAGCGCGTTGATCGAGCCGGGCGGGAAGGTGCCGTCGCTGCGCCTTTCGCCGGCTTCGCGACCGGTCAGGATTTCTATTCCCTGATCTATGGTCTCGACGGCGAATATCCTGAACTTTCCTTGCTCGACCGCCTCGAAAACATCGTCCCGCAGCATTACGTGATCCAGGTTCGACGCCGGAATGACCACGCCCTGCCGTCCGGTCAGGCCCTGATCGACGCAGGTTTCGAAAAAGCCCTCGATCTTTTCGTTGACGCCGCCGATGGCCTGCACCAGACCGCCCTGGTTGACCGAACCGGTTACCGCGAAACCCTGCTGGATCGGCACCTCGGACAGCGAGGAGATCAGGGCAAACAGTTCGGCCGCCGAGGCCGAGTCACCGTCGACGCCGCCATAGCTTTGTTCGAAGGTCAGGCTGGCATGCAGGGAATAGGGCACATCGAGCGCGTATTTCGTGGCCAGATAGTTCGACAGGATCAGCACACCCTTGGAGTGCAGCGGGCCGCCCAGTTCGACCTCGCGTTCGATATCCACGAGCTTGCCCGCGCCAAGACGCGTCCGGGCGGTGATGCGGGATGGGCGGCCAAAGCGGAAACTGCCCAGCCCGATGACAGACAGGCCGTTCACCTGGCCGACCGCCTCGCCGTCCGTGTCGATCAGGATGGTCTTGCGCGCGACCGCCTCGCGCATCCGCTCCTTGATCCGCGCCGAACGGCGCTGTTTTTCCTCGACCGCCTTGCGAATGTCATCGGCCCGGATCCGGTTCTGTCCGTCCAGCGAGGCATAGTGGTCCGCCTCGCTGAGCAGGTCGTCAATGTCGCCTAGATGCAGGCTCATCTTCTGCCGATCGCCGGTCCGGCGCGTGGTTTCGTCCAGCAGACGCGCCACCCCTCCGGCATCGACCGGTCGTAGATTGTTCTTGCGTGCGCGCGCGCCGATCAGGCGCACGAACTGGTCGCTGGTCTCTGGGGAAAGGTTGATGTCCTCTTCGAAATCGGCCTCGATCTTGAACAGTTCGGAAAACTCGGGGTCCAGCGTGACCAGAAGCGCATACAACAGCCGGTCGCCAATCAGAACCACCCGGACATCAAGCGGAATCGGGTCGGGCTCCAGCGAGGTGGTGGAAACAAGGCTCAGCCGTTCGGCCATCGAGATGATGGTGATCGACCGGTTCTGCAGGCACTGCTTGAGCGCGGTCCATGCCATCGGTTCCGCCAGCAGCCTTCGCGCATCCAGAACCAGATACCCGCCGTTTGCGCGATGAAGCGCGCCCGGCTTGATCATCGTGAAATCGGTGACCAGAGCCCCCATCTGCGAGACATGCTCGATCCGGCCCGTCAATCGGTCAAGCGTGGGCAGGTGCTCGAACACGACCGGGGCGTGGCCCTCTTCATCGGGTTCCTGTGACACTATGACGTTGACCATGTAGCGGCGGAACCAGGGCGCACGGTGCGCCTTTCGGACCTCATCCGGAAATGGCCCGTTATCGTTCTGCTGGGTCGTGGCAAGGAACATCTCGGCATTCGAGATCATGTCGTCGCGGACCGCTTTCAGGAAATCCTGAATCGCCTCGATCTCCTTGAATTTCCGCACGGTCTCGTCCACGCGGGCGGACACGATCTGGCCCGTCATTTCAGCATTGGTGGCCTCGATCCGGTGCCTGCGCTCGCGTTCCAGCCGGGGGACATTCCTCAGGATTTCCGACAGTTCCTCCTGCAGCGCCACGATCTTCTTTTCGATCTCGGCCTGCTCTTTCTCGGGCAGAGTGCTAAACTCCTCCTTCTTGACGACCTCGCCGTCCTTCGTGGCGGCCAGCATGAAACCCATCGGTGTGCGCAGGAGGGCCACGTTTTGCTGGCGCGCCTTCTCGGCGAACTCGGACATTGCCGCTTCCTGCTTTTCCGAGAACTCCTCGTCGATGGCCCGCCGCGTAGCCTGGTATTCGTCGGTTTCGAACAGGTTGGGGATGTCGATTCCCAGATCATCCACCAGATCTTCGATCTCGGATTTCAGAGCCTGTGCCGTTTTCGGAGGCAAGCGCAGGGCGATGGGTTTGTGGGGCGCTGCGAAGTTGTTTACGTAAACCAGATCATCCGGGGCCGGCAGGGACTGCGCGTGGCTCTTCAACAGTTCTTTCACCGCCCGAAACCGTCCGGTTCCCGATGGTCCCAGAACAAAGACGTTGAAATCGCACTGGCGGATACCAGCCGCGAGGTTGATCGCATCCACGGCCCTGTCCTGGCCGATCAGGTCGCCGGGCTCTTTCAGGTCTTCGGTCGTGCCAAAGGAAAATTGCGCCGGGTCACAGCGCCACTTGAGGCGATCCAGCGAAACAGGGGGCGTATGTCGGGTTTGTTCTGTCACCAAAACGTTGCCATTCTGTTGCTGAAATCATGCTGGCAGATGAACAAAGCTTGGGACATGACCTCGATCATTGTCAATGGACGGGTTTGAGTGTTTGCTTTCAGGAAAGAACTGAAGGACCGTTTGATTTGACCAGATATCAGCGGGTTACAGGTTTCTGAGGGGAGGGCGTTACTGAGATTTCGTGATCAAAACGGTTCAAATGCGGTGAAGCCCCCGGTTCTGGATTTCAGCGGGCCGGCACGTGCATATGCGCGCTTGCGTGTTGCCAGGCTGAATGCCCAGGACCCGGTTGCCGTGCAGGAAAGAGTGTTGCAAAGGCTGCTGCACCGGGCCCGCGCCACGCGTTTCGGTCAGCGCCACGGATTTCCGTCGCTTTCGACTATAGGCGACTTTCAGAAGCGGGTTCCAGTTCGGCGCTATTCACAGTTTCTCAAGGAATGGTGGCAAACAGAATATCCGAACCTGACAAACGTCACCTGGCCGGGTCAGATTCCGTTTTTCGCGATGACCTCGGGCACCACCACGGGCCGTTCCAAATACATACCCTACACGCGGGAAATGCGCCGGGCCGCGGGGAGGGGGTTTCTTGATCTTCTCTGTTTTCATTTTACCAACCATCCAACCAGCCGACTGTTCGGTGGGCTGGCGCTTGGCTTGACCGGGCCGAGCGGACTGCAGCCGCAACAGGAGGGCGTTGCAACGGGAGCGGTCAGCGCGATTGCCATGGGGGCCTTGCCGGGTGTGTTTCGAAACCGGATCCTGCCGCCGCCCGAGATCGCCAACCTGCCGGACTGGCAGGTCAAGATCGATCGGCTGGCCGAACTCTCGGTCAACCGCGACATCCGCTGTCTGGGCGGGTCGCCCAACTGGCTTCTCATCTATCTTGACGCCATGGCGAAGCGGCATCCCCATAGTCCGGCCAGCCTGTCCAACTGGTTCCCGAACCTGGAATTGATCGTGCATGGAGGCATCAATTTCGAGCCCTACCGTGACCGCTTTCGCAGACTCCTGAGCGGGAGCCATGCCGAGACGAGGGAAATGTATTCCGCCAGCGAGGGCGTTTTCGCGATCGCCGACCGGGGCGACGGCGAGGGTTTGCGGCTGCATCTGGATGGCGAGGTGTTCTTCGAATTTGTCCCGGTCGAAACCCTGTCATCCGAAGCGCCGGTGCGCCACTGGATGGCGGATGCAGAGATCGGGCAGGACTATGCCCTGGTCATTTCAACCGCCGCAGGGCTCTGGGCCTATCTGCTCGGGGACGTGGTCCGGCTGGTGGATCGCGATCCGCCCAGGCTCAAGGTCGTCGGGCGGGTGGAAAATGGTTTGTCGGTCTTCGGGGAACACCTCATCGAGGCCGAAATCGCCCAGGCAGTGGCAAGGGGGGCTGCAACATTCGGGCTGTCGGTGCTCGATTATTCGGTGGGGGCCGCTGTCGAAGAGACCGGCGGGCATCATCTCTACCTGCTGGAAACGATTGAACGCCCCTCCGCCGAGGCCATCGCGAAGATATCCGAAGTCATCGACGGGCAGCTTTGCGCGCTGAACGAGGATTACGCCGAATTGAGGCAAAAAGACTTGGCGCTCGGGCCGCCCGAGGTTCGTTTTGCGCCGCCTGGCGGGTTCGTTCGATGGATGAAGTTGCGGCGCCATCTTGGCGGCCAGAACAAGGTGCCGAAGATCGTGACCGACCGCGCGTTGTTTCAGGACATGACTGCTACAATCTTGGGTGCCGATGGCGAAGAGGCGGAGCAATGACCGAAGTTTTATGGAGGGATCCGGCGAAGGGCAGGCTCATCACCTGCCATCGCACGCCGTCGGGGCAAATGCTGGATCTGCTGCGCGGAGCAGTTTGGGGCAGCAGAGACACGAAATACCAGATCCTGAACATCGAGGCCAAGCTGCAAAGGCTGAGGGATCCCCTCTACTTCGTGCTGTCGGAACACGGCGAAGAACTGTGTGTCTTCGTTCTGGATCATTGCCGCAAGCCGGTTGGGAGGAGTGAGTGCGACGCCTACCACTTTGCGATGGCTGCAACCGTCCGGCATCGCCGGAATCAGGGGCTTGCCGGCATCCTGATCGACCAGATCCGCCCTTATTGCGAAGCAAGGCTGGGCAAACCGGGGTTGGGGTTTGCCTATGTCGAATCCACGACGGAGTTTTCGCTGAGGCTATCCGACCGCGTAGGCCACAGCATCGAAGCCGATATCGCCCTGCTGCTCTTCACGCGTTTTTTCCCGCATGAGGATGCTCGTGTTGGCCGGATTGGCCGGGAAGAAATTGACGGTTTCCGGGCTGCTCTGAAGGACCTGTATGCGGACCATGAACTGGTGGACGTCGATGCGTCCGTCAACCCCGACGAATGCTTTGTCTATCGCCGTGCAGGCAATGTCGCGGCGGGCGTTCAGGCCGAGGTTCTGAGATGGTCGGTAGAGTCCATGCCGGGATTCGCTGGGAAACTCCTGCTTGAAGGGCTGCCTTTGGTTCCTGGGCTGAAGCGTGTGATCGATTTGCGCGATCTGCGAATTTTGCGGTTCGGAAACCTGCTGGTGCCAGAGGGATCGGAGGCCGAGTTTTTCACGGTTCTATCAGCCTGCCTTGCCCGGCACGAGGCGCGTATCGGCCTGATCATGCTGGACGAACGCAGTCCCGTTCTTGCCCGCTTGCGGCGCCACGGCCGGTTCGGATTGCTGTCCAGAGGGTTGAACGGGTCGGTGAAACTGTGTCTCGATACGGTCGGGATGGAGCCCGATCTGGCGGCGAGGCTGGCAAACCACCCGCTCCATGTCAGCGCGGCGGACGTGTTCTGAGCACGTCATTGCATGATGCGTCGCGCCACGGGGCCGGGCAAGAGCTTGAAGGTAGCAGCCACCGCCTTGTTGAACAGCCCCGGTATGACGACTGCCTTGTTGGCCTCTGCCGCGCGAATAGCGGCGTCGGCCACGTCCTCGGGCGATGACCACAGCCAGCGTGGCACGGCAACCGACTCCACCGTGCCGCCTGCGGCCGCGCGAAAGTTGGTGGCGGTAAAGCCCGGGCAGACTGCGGTCACGTTGACGCCACGCCCCCGCATCTCTTCTCGGAAAGCCAGCGAGAACTGGTAGAGAAAGGATTTGACTGGGTAATACAGCGTTCCGCCAGCGTGGGGCGGCAGCAGGGCTGACAATGATGACACGTTGATGATGCGGCCATGCCCTCTCTCGATCATGGTCGGAGCGAAGAGATAGGCCAGCCGCACAGGCGCCGTAGCCATGACCTCGATCGTGGCGCGGTGCCGTTCCCAGTCGTTCTCGCACAGATGCCCCGGCACGCCGAAACCGGCGTTGTTGACCAGAATGTCGATGGCGATGCCCTGCCTTGGCAAGGTTTCAAACAGGTATTCCGGGTCATCGGCCTTGGACAGGTCCGCCGGCAGAACCGTGACCGTGACGCCGTGCCGGGCCGACAGTTCGGAGGCCAGTGCATCCAACGGGGCACGGCGCCGTGCGACAGCAACGATATTCACCCCGCGTGCAGCGTAGCCCAAGGCAAAGGCGCGTCCTATTCCGGATGACGCCCCAGTGATCAGGGCAGTTTTCTGTGCAGCCGTTTCGGGCAACTTTCTCCTTTCAGTGACTGAGTGTATCGCGTGCTTCGCCGAGGCATTTGAGCAAATAGTCGATCTGCTCGCGCTCGTGTTCACAGGTCATCACGAAGCGGATGCGCGCCTGCCCGAGGGCGACCGCAGGATACCGCGCATGAGGCGCGACGATGCCGCGGTGCCGCAAAAGGCGGGTATATTCGGCCGCATCCAACTCGTTTCCGATCAGAACTGGCACGATGTGCACTTCGCTGCCCAGCGTGTCGAAACCCAGGGCCTGAACCTCGCGGCGGAAGTAACGGGCGTTTTCCATCGCCTTTTCGCGCCGCCACGGCTCCCGCTCTGCGATGTCGATTGCTTCGGCGACACCGGCCGCGATGGCCGGCGGCAGCGGGGCTGAAAAGATGTAGGTGCGGGCCGAGATGCGAAGAAAGTCGATGATCTCGCGATCCCCGGCGACATAGCCCCCGACACCGCCGAAGGCCTTGGTGAAAGTGCCCATCTGCAGATCGACCTGCGACGTTTGGACCCCATGATGCTCCAGGCTGCCCCGCCCATTTGCGCCGAGCATGCCGACACCGTGCGCATCGTCGATCATCAGCAAGGAATCGTGTGTATTGGCAAGCTCTGCCAACTGGGGGATCGGCGCGATGTCCCCGTCCATGCTGAACACGCCATCGCTGAGGATGAACTTGCTTTCCCGGTCTGAGGCCGACAGATGTTTCTCGAGTGTTTCCACATCCTTGTGCGGAAATTTCGAAACCTTCGCCTTGGCCAGTCGGACGCCATCCACGACGCTGGCATGGTTGAGTTCCTCGCTGAAGATTTCCCAGCCCGGCGTGACCGAGGCCTCTTCGGGCAGTGTCGATTCATGACCCAGGTGCACCTTGGCCAGTGCCTCGATGAAATCGACCTTGAGAATGGCGGGAATGGCGCCGACATTGGCCATGTAGCCGGCGGCAAAGCAGATCGCGTCTTCCTGTCCGACAAACTCGGCTATCCGCCGCTCGAGCGCCCGGTGAACATCGATGTTCGCCGCCATCTGGCGCGATCCGCCCGAGCCGAGCCCATACCTGTCCAGCGCCTTGGCCGCGGCCTCCTTGACCTCGGGGTGGTTGGACAGGCCCAGCAGGTTGTTCGAGCAGAACAGCAGGTGATCGCGCCCGTCCACCCAGATCACCGGCTCGGTCGTCGCGCTGTTCACGATGGGGTTCTGGGGGTAGAGACCGGAATTCTTGATCAGCCGGACCAGCGACTTGATCCGCTCGGGTGGACGTCTTGTAATGTCATTCATGGCGCCCTCCCGTGATGATCAAAGCGGAATTTTCCCTTGTTTCACCACCAAATGGTAGCTTGGTGGCAGATGTTTCGATTTGATTTGCGTCATGGTGCCGCCCGACCACGCAGATAGAGGCCAGGCGCGGTTGGGTGCTTTGCGTGGCCCGGGGGCTCTCGTCTTGTTTCCCTGCGGCCCTGATGAATACTCGATCAACAGCAGCCGCGGCATATGAACCTTCCGTTGTTTCAATCCCGAATGAGTATCCCATTCCCGGCGATACCTGGGCTGTCGTGTTTTCAATCCATGGAAGGACCCTCCTGATCGAGGATCAGTTGATTGCAGCCATGCAGATTGTCTGATGTCAGAACCCGTTGGAGAGTTTTTGGGGGTTTGAGAAACGGAGGATTTCGCGTCACGGAACCTTCGGTTCCGGTTCATCGAAGCCATTTGGGCACGACGATGAACAAGGAAATCCGGCACACCGAAGAATGTGGCCGACAAGCTTGTCAGGGGCATCAAACGAAAGACCCGTAAACACCACCCGTTCAGGGAGAAAGTCAGGACCGCCCTGGGTGGTCCGCCGACGAGTAGAGTATTGCCGTGCCAGTCTTGTTTGAGCGCCGAAATTTCGAAGAACTCGATGAAGCCGGTCGGGGGCAGGGCGGTATCGGGAAACCAGTGCCTCAGGACTCGGGTTCGGTGTCCGCCAGCGTTTTACCTTCTGCCTTGAGCCTGTGCGCCAGTGCGCTCATTTCCCTATAGAGGACCCCGGCGGCAGCGTGCCAATCGGCGACGTCTTCGCCCTGCCTGTCCACGACATATGCGTCGCCCCGCGCGGCCGGACCAGTCAGCGCGTCCCGCGGCCCAAGAGCCGTGACGTTCTCATAGGTCGCGCGCAACAGCGATGTGTTCAGTTCACGCGCGATCTCGTCAGGCACCCCGGCCGCGGCCCAGGCCTCGCGGGCGATCGCCTGCAACACGACGGTGAAATTGTTCGAGATCACAGCTGCAGCGTGGTAGAGGCTTTTGTGTTCCGACCTGATCGGGAATGTCCGTGCACCCATCCGGACCAACAAAGGGTCAACAAGCGCAAGGGCGGCGTCGTCCCCTTCCAGGCCGCAATAGGTCCCGCTGAACCGTTTCAAGGCGGTTTCGGGATCTGAAAAGCTCAGAACGGGGTGCACGCTGGCCAGACGCCATCCCAGCGCGCCGAGCGGGGCCATCTCGTAAGCGGCAAAAAAGCCGCTGAAATGAACGGCGACAGGTGCCTTCGCTTGCGGGCCGTCGCTGCCCAGGACTTCGGCCAGGCTGTTGGCGACAGCAGATATCTGACTGTCGGGAACGCTCAGCAGCCAAAGGTCGGCGGGCCGAAGTTCGGAAACTTCCTTGACGGCGTGTCCCGCTCCGGCGAACTCGACGGCGTTGAGCGCCGATTGATAATTCGTGCTCATCACGTCTTGAATTACGCAGTTGGGATTCGCGCTCAGAAGTCTCAGGAATGTCTGGCCCACCCGACCGGCGCCGATGAGGTTCACTTTCAGTTGCGTCACTCCGGGGGCCTCCTTGATGTGGCGGATCACCCAGCAACCTGCATCAAGTTTCCCGGCAACGCAAAGCCGCAGGGAGAACCTAAGGGGCGTTGACGACACAAAGCTGGCCATCGACCGAAAAGCGATGCCGCCCCCGAGTTTCTTCGCTGTCGCGCGCCGTTTGCGCGGCGTGGGTGAAATCCGGCGACGGGGGGAACTCACGCCAATATCGCCAGAACCTGACGGCCCGGCCGTGATGGTTCGGTGGCGCGCGCTTCATGATGGGGCGGCCGCCGACCGGGTTTTCGCCACTTGCAATCGGCGGGCACTTGGAGTTGTTTGGCGCGACCTCACGGGGCATTCAAATCAACAAGGAACTGGCGGTGCATTCATGACCAAGACAGCTCTGATCACGGGGATCACGGGGCAGGACGGCTCGTATCTGGCGGAATTTCTGCTGGCCAAGGGATACGAGGTGCATGGCATCAAGCGCCGCGCCTCGTCGTTCAACACACAGCGCATCGACCACATCTACCAGGACCCGCACGAGCCGAACCCCAAGCTGCGGCTGCACTACGGGGATCTCAGCGACACCTCGAACCTGACGCGCATCATTCAGGACGTGCAGCCGGACGAGGTCTATAACCTGGGCGCGCAGTCCCATGTCGCGGTCAGCTTCGAGTCACCGGAATACACGGCGGATGTGGACGCGATCGGCACCCTGCGTCTGCTGGAGGCGATCCGGTTCCTAGGGTTGGAAAAGAAGACCCGCTTCTACCAGGCCTCGACCTCCGAACTCTATGGTCTGGTGCAGGAAATCCCCCAGCGTGAGACCACGCCGTTCTATCCGCGCTCGCCCTATGCTGTCGCCAAGCTCTATTCCTACTGGATCACGGTGAACTATCGTGAGGCCTATGGCATGTATGCCTGCAACGGCATCCTGTTCAACCACGAGAGCCCGCGGCGGGGCGAGACCTTCGTGACCCGCAAGATCACCCGGGGACTGGCCAATATCGCTCAGGGGCTCGAGCCCTGCCTCTACATGGGCAATATCGACTCTTTGCGCGACTGGGGACACGCCAAGGATTACGTGCGCATGCAGTGGCTGATGCTGCAACAGGATACTCCCGAAGATTACGTGATCGCCACCGGCGAGCAGTATTCGGTGCGCCAGTTCATCAGCTGGGCCGCCGCCGAGTTGGGCATCGGCCTGGAGTTTTCCGGCAGCGGCGTGGACGAGATCGCCACCGTGACCGCAGTCGAAGGCGACAAGGCCCCGGCGCTGAAGCCCGGTGACGTGATCATGCGGATCGACCCGCAGTATTTCCGCCCCGCCGAGGTCGATACGCTGCTGGGTGATCCCTCGAAGGCCAAGCAGAAACTGGGCTGGGAGCCGGAGATCACCGTGCAGGAGATGTGCGCTGAGATGGTGGCCGAAGACCTGAAGACCGCCCGCCGTCACGCGCTGCTGAAAGAGCACGGGCTGGACCTGCCGGTCAGCCTGGAAAACGGCTGAGGAGTCCGGCGATGCGCAAGATCTACGTGGCCGGGCACCGCGGCATGGTGGGGGG
Organism: Ruegeria marisrubri; assembly: GCF_001507595.1. GTDB lineage: Bacteria > Pseudomonadota > Alphaproteobacteria > Rhodobacterales > Rhodobacteraceae > Ruegeria > Ruegeria marisrubri. The sequence goes on along the minus strand of NZ_LQBQ01000001.1, from coordinate 874,506 downwards.
GGCGATCCTGCGCCGGCTCGAGGCCCGCAAGGCGGCGGGCGAAGCGCTGGCGCTGGTCACCCGCACCCATGCCGAGTTGGACCTGACCGATCAGTCGGCCGTGCGTGATTTCATGCAGGCCGAACGCCCGGACGTGGTGATCCTTGCCGCGGCCAAGGTGGGCGGTATTCACGCCAACAACACCTATCCGGCGGATTTCATCTATGAAAACCTGATGATCGAGTGCAACGTGATCCATCAGGCCTTTGCCGCCGGTGTCAATCAACTGCTGCAACTGGGCTCGTCCTGCATCTACCCGAAAGAGGCTCCGCAGCCGATGCGAGAGGATGCTTTGCTGACCGGAACGCTGGAGCCCACAAATGAGCCATACGCCATCGCAAAGATCGCAGGGATCAAGCTGTGCGAAAGCTACAACCGCCAGCATGGCGTCGATTATCGCTCGGTCATGCCGACGAACCTTTACGGGCCGGGCGACAACTTTCACCCGGAAAACAGCCACGTTCTGCCCGCCCTGATCCGCCGCTTTCACGAGGCGGCGCGCGACGGGCTGGACGAAGTGGTGATCTGGGGCACGGGCCAGCCGCGGCGCGAATTCCTGCATGTGGACGACATGGCCGAGGCGTCTCTTTTCGTGCTCGACCTGCCGCGCGCGGAATACGAGGCCAACACCCAGCCGATGCTGAGCCATATCAACGTGGGCAGTGGAGAGGACATCTCGATTGCCGAACTGGCGGCCTTGGTGGCCAAGGTCACGGGTTTCAATGGCCGGATAACGCAGGATACCTCCAAGCCCGACGGCACCATGCGCAAGCTGATGGATGTTACACGGCTGGCCAACATGGGCTGGCGGGCCCGGATTGGGCTCGAGGAAGGGATCCGCGAAACCTATCGGTGGTATCTCGCACAGCCAGAAGACGGCCTTCGCATGAAGTGAGCGCATTGGAGATTACGAGTCACACCCACAGGTGCGCAAGAACGGCGGAGTAACAAGAGGCGATGGATTTGGGATGAGCCGGATATGACAAAGGGCACTATGCTGATGGTCGGCGCGGGCCTGTCCGGGGCGGTGATCGGGCGTGAGCTTGCCGATCACGGCTATCAGGTGACGGTGGTGGACAGTCGCGACCATATCGGCGGCAACTGTCACACCGAGCGCGACGCCGAGACAGGTGTGCTGGTTCACGTCTATGGGCCGCATATCTTTCACACCGACGACGAAGAGGTCTGGACCTACGTCAACGACTACGAGACGTTCTTGCCGTTCAAGAACCGGGTAAAGACCACCTCCAAGGGGCGCGTCTATTCGTTGCCGGTCAATCTGCACACGATCAACCAGTTCTTCGGCAAGGCAATGCGCCCGGACGAGGCATATGCCTTTATCACCGAAGAGCAGGCAGATACCTCGATCGAAGATCCGCAGACCTTTGAAGAGCAGGCCCTGCGCTTTGTCGGCAAGGAACTGTACGAGGCCTTTTTCAAGGGCTACACGATCAAGCAGTGGGGGTGCCATCCGTCAGAATTACCCGCTTCGATCCTCAAGCGGCTGCCGGTGCGGTTCAACTACGACGACAACTATTTCTTTCACAAGTTTCAGGGCATGCCCGAAAACGGCTATACCGCGATGATCGAACGCATCCTCGATCATCCCGCGATCACCGTCAAACTTGGCGTAACCTTCGAACGCGGCATGGCGGCGGAATTTGACCACGTCTTCTATTCCGGGCCGCTGGACGGGTATTTCGATTATTCGTTGGGTCGGTTGGGTTATCGCACGCTGGATTTCGAGCGATTTACTTATTCAGGCGATTACCAGGGCTGTGCGGTAATGAACTATGCCGACGAAGCCGTGCCCTTTACCCGCATTACCGAGCACAAGCATTTCGCGCCGTGGGAGAGGCATGAGAAGTCCGTTTGTTACCGCGAGTACTCGCGATTTGCCGAGGCCGGTGACATTCCCTACTACCCGATCCGGCAAGTCCGGGAAAAGGAACTGCTGGGCAAATACGTCGAACTGGCCGATCGCACCGGCGGTGTGACCTTCGTTGGCCGTCTCGGCACTTATCGGTATCTCGACATGGATGTGACCATCCGAGAGTCTCTGGACGCAGCTCGCGGCTTTCTCGCCTGCATTTCCAACGGCAGGGCGGTTCCGGCCTTTTTCCAAAGGCCGCTCTGATCCCGCTGAGAAACCTGCCGGTAGTCTCTCGCGGCGGGTGGAGCAGGAAACAGGTCCGCGTCATTCCCCAGTTTTCGCGGTCAAGATGCCGGCGTAGGGGGAGCATGTCCTGTTTGCGTTCAAATTGTTGTTTTACATCAACAGGCTTCCGGCGGTACTTGACATCGTGATGAACGAAATGGAACGTTCGGAACATCGGGGGGCACGGGAAAACATATGTTTTGGCCCATTACGCTAGACGCATTTATTATGTAGGGCCATCATCTCCGCGCGGGATGGAGATGCCGTCCTCTCGAAAAAACAACACCTTGGGAGTTCTCAGATGAAAAAGATCAACAAACTCAGCCTCAGTGCCATTGTCACGGCGGCATTCGTGGCACCGGCCGCATTCGCGGAGGAATTCATTACAATTGGCACTGGTGGGGTAACCGGTGTTTACTATCCGACCGGGGGCGCGATCTGTCGCCTGGTCAACAAGGGGCGCAAGGAACATGGTGTTCGCTGCTCGGTCGAGTCGACCGGCGGTTCGGTCTACAACATCAACACGATCCGTGAGGGCGAGCTTGAGTTTGGCGTCGCGCAGTCCGACTGGCAGTTCCACGCCTACAACGGGTCTTCGAAATTCCAGGATGCGGGCAAGTTCGAAGACCTGCGCGCGGTCTTCTCGATCCATCCCGAGCCGTTCACGGTCGTCGCACGCGCCGATTCCGGCATCAAGACCTTTGACGACCTCAAGGGCAAGCGGGTGAATATCGGCAACCCCGGTTCGGGTCAGCGCGGCACAATGGAAGTCGTGATGGCGGCCAAGGAATGGACCATGAAAGACTTCGCCCTGGCCACCGAGCTGAAGGCCGCGGAACAATCCGCCGCGCTGTGCGACAACCAGATCGACGCGATGGTCTATACCGTGGGTCACCCCTCGGGTTCGATCCAGGAGGCAACCACAGCATGTGACTCGGTGCTGGTCAGCGTCGAAGGGCCGGGCATCGACAGGCTGGTTGACCAGAATACCTTCTACCGCAAAGCGACCATCGTGGGCGGTACCTATCGCGGCAACCCTGATGACGTGCACACCTTTGGTGTGGGCGCTACCTTGGTGACCTCGGCCAATGTGTCCGAAGATGCCGTCTATACGCTGGTTTCCTCGGTGTTCGAGAACTTTGAAGACTTCAAGAAGCTGCACCCGGCCTTTGCCAACCTCAAGCCGGAAGAAATGATCAAGGACGGCCTGTCGGCGCCGCTGCATCCGGGTGCCGAGAAGTACTACAAGGAAAAGGGCTGGCTGAAGTAAGCCTGGACCAAGCTCACGGGGCGCAAATGCGGCGCCCCGTGGCATACCCGTGACAAGAAAACAAGCTGCCGACAGACAACGGCAGCGGGAAGGGGAACAAGCAAATGACCTCCGAGCCGCACGGCAATCGTCCGCTCTCCGAAGAAGAACTGCAGGAACTGGTCGCATCCTCGGATGCCGGCGCTCGCGATCCGGCGGGAAATGTCGGTCTTTTTCTGGCGATCGTCGCCGTCATATGGTCGGTGTTCCAGGTCATTCTGGCCTCGCCGATTTCGAACGTCGTGCTGCCCGGCAGCGTCGTGAACAATTCGCGGCAAATCCATCTGGCCTTTGCCATCTTCCTTGCCTACGCGGCCTATCCGGCCCTGAAATCCAGCCCGCGCGACTATATTCCGATCCAGGACTGGATCATGGGCATCGTCGGCGCGGGTATCGCGCTGTATGGTTATATCTTCTACCAGAAAATCGTGGACGCCGGCGGCTTGGCCGACCATACCGACAAGTGGTTCGCTCTGGCGGGCCTGTTGTTGTTGTTCGAGGCGGCCCGGCGGGCGCTGGGGCCGGCCATGGCGATCATCGCGACGATCTTTCTGGCCTACGTGTTCTTTGGCTCCTCCGAATGGGTTCCTGAAGTCATTCGTTGGAAGGGCGCCAGCCTGCAAAAGGCCATGAGCCACATGTGGATCACGTCAGAAGGCGTGTTCGGCATCGCCTTGGGGGTTTCGACCAAGTTCGTGTTCCTCTTCGTGCTCTTCGGAGCCTTGCTCGAAAAGGCCGGGGCTGGGAACTATTTCATCAAGATGGCCTTCGGGGCCCTTGGCCACCTGCGCGGCGGGCCTGCAAAGGCAGCGGTCGTGGGGTCTGCTGCGACCGGTCTGATCTCGGGCTCTTCGATCGCGAACGTCGTGACGACGGGCACATTCACCATTCCGCTGATGAAGCGCGTGGGCTTTTCCTCGGAAAAGGCCGGCGCGGTCGAGGTGGCCTCGTCGGTCAACGGACAGATCATGCCACCCGTGATGGGGGCGGCTGCCTTCCTCATGGTGGAGTATGTGGGCATTTCCTATGTCGAGGTGATCACCCATGCCTTCCTGCCGGCGGTGATTTCCTACATCGCGCTCATCTACATCGTGCATCTCGAAGCGGTGAAGCTGAACATGCCGACGCTGGGCGACAAGGTGGTTTCGCTCGGGCGCACGATCGCCGGCATGGCGGTGTTCTTCGTGGGCTTTGCTTTGCTCTGCTACGGTGTCCAGTATCCGATCCGCTGGATCGTGGCGGCAGTGCCAGAGAATTCCGGCTGGGTGCTGGCCGTTCTGACATTCCTGGCCTATTTCGCGCTGCTCTGGCTTGCGGCGAAGGGGCCGGATCTCGAAGCCGATGATCCCAGTGCCGAGAAGGTCGAGCTTCCCGAGGTTGCGGAGATCTACAAGTCTGGGCTGTATTACCTGCTGCCGATCATCGTTCTGGTTTACTTCCTGATGATCGAACAGAAGTCGCCGGGACTGTCGGCCTTCTGGGCGACGCTGCTTCTCTTCGTGATCCTGGTGACACAGAAGCCGCTCAAGGCGATCTTGCGCGGGCAGAGCAATATGGGCGCCACTTTCGCCGAAGGCCTGCATGACCTCTGGCAGGGTCTGATCGATGGTGCGCGCAACATGATCGGTATCGCTTTGGCCACGGCCACCGCCGGCGTGATCGTCGGCACCGTCACCCTGACGGGTGTCGGGCAGGTGATGGCCGATCTGGTCGAGTTCCTGTCGGGGGGCAACCTGATCCTGATGCTGGTGATGGTGGGCCTCTTGAGCCTCGTGCTGGGCATGGGCCTGCCGACCACGGCCAATTATATCGTGGTCAGTTCACTGATGGCGGGCGTGGTGGTTCAACTGGGTGCCAATTCGGGCCTGATCGTGCCTCTGATCGCGGTGCATCTCTTCGTCTTCTACTTCGGGATCATGGCCGATGTGACGCCACCCGTGGGGCTTGCCAGCTTTGCCGCGGCGGCCGTTTCCGGCGGTGATGCCATTCGCACCGGTTTCGTGGCCTTCTTCTACAGCCTGCGGACCGTGGCGCTGCCCTTCGTGTTCATCTTCAACACCGACCTGTTGCTGATCGATGTGACGTGGATGCAGGGCATCATCGTGTTCATCGTGGCGACCATCGGCATCCTGGTGTTCACCGCGGGCACCATGGGCTGGTTCCTGACCCGTTCGCGGATCTGGGAAAGCGTCGCTCTCATCCTGATCGCATTCGCGCTGTTCCGGCCCGGTTTCTTCATGAACATGGTGCAGGATCCTTACGCCGAGATTCCACCGTCTGAGCTGGTGCAAGAGGCTGGCGCGGTCGAGCCTGGCACCGAATGGCGTCTTGTCGTAGAGGGCCCGGATTTCGATTCCGGCAAGCTGCGCGAATCTCATGTCACGCTAACGATCGGCGAAGGTGCCGATGGGGCTGCGCGACTTGAAGCGCAGGGCCTGCTGGTGTTCGAAGAGGATGGCATGCTCAAGCTGGAAGAGCCGTTCCCGGGGACGCCGCTTTTCGAAACACTCGGCAATTATGACTTCTACGGAGATGAGCCAGTTCGCATCGTGTCCGTTCTGGAGCGTGCCGAGGGACTGCCCAAGGAGCTCATGTTCATTCCTGCGCTTCTCCTTCTGGGCCTGATCGCCTTCCTGCAACGCGGCCGCGCCGCAAGACAAGGAGTACTCGCATGACCAAATCAGTGCTTTGCGCCATTGACCTCAGCAATGGTGATCACGATGTCCCGGTCTTGCAGCAGGCAGCCCGGATGGCCGATCTGGACGGCGCGCAGCTGGACGTGGTGACGGTTCTGCCCGATTTCGGAGAAACCTGGGTTTCCGGGTTCTTCGAGGCCGGGTTCCACGATAAGGCGGTGAAAGAGGCCCATGACCGGCTGGTAGAGATGTGCGAGTCGGCCTTGGGCAAAGAGCGCAACTCCTCCGTCCGGCATGTTGTGGCGACTGGAACCGCTTACCAGGAAATCCTGAAAGCGGCGGAAGCCGCAGGCAGCGACCTGATCGTGATCGGTGCACACAAGCCGGACATCAAGGATTATCTTCTGGGGCCCAACGCCTCACGAGTGATCCGCCATTCCAACGTTTCGGTTTACGTGGTCCGCTAAGCTGGGCATTCCCCCGCGTGCTGCGGGGCATTTATTCATAGCCGGTCATTTCGAGGTAGCCGCGTCCCTGGTGAGTGCCAGCCACCGTCACCGGGCCTTCCCAATATGGGAAGGAGGTTTCCATCCAGGCGTCAGGGTTCAGCGCGGAAACCTCGATATCCAGGTTTTCCGCAGGCAGTTTCAGACGCCATCGCACCGGAATCTCACGCCCTGCTACCCGGGCGGTTTCCAGTGGTGCCGTCTCCACGAGCCCGTCAGGGATTGACCGTGTCGTGCCATCCGGCGCGATCCATGTGGCCGAGGTGAAATCGCCGCGTGCTCCGCGCAATCGAAAGGCCATCAGCCGCGCGCCACTATCGAAGTTCAGCGAGAACCAGTCCCAGCCCGTCTGGTCTTTGGACAAGGGTTGCGACGACCACTCCCGATCCATCCAGGCCTGCCCTGTCACCTGAACGTCGCCCTCGGGCAGGCGCAGACTGCCGGTGACGGCATAGGCTGGTTGCGAGTAGTAGTAGCTGGCCTGGCCATCGGCGGATTTCACCGAAAAGCCGCGGTCGCCGTGAAAGACCAGCGGTCCTTGTGCCTTGAGGTTCATCTCATAGCTGAAATCCGCGCCGCGCGCGGACAGCGACAACGTCTCCATGTCGGGGCCGGCCATTTCCCAATCGTCTATCCAGGCGGAAAACGGCGTGGCGATCACCCCGGCCTGTCCGATGCCGCCGCGAGCGATCCGCTCGGCAAACCGGTGGTGCTCTGCCGTTGTAACGGCGGCGTGTCCGATCCAGAGTTGGGGGTTTTGCCAGCCTTGTCGTTCGAATGGCTTGAGCGCCGAGCGAAACAAGGTCCACTGAATGCCGTAGCTCTCGCCATCATCGCCGGTCAGCGTCGCCGTCACATACCACCACTCGATGCGGAACGCCGGGTGCGCGCCGTGGTCGGCCGGGAACTGGAATTCATAGCCGGGGCGAGGCGTCTCGTATCCCTCTGCGTCCGTGCCGAGACCCGCAAATCCCTGAGCCAGAACGGAGAAAGGCAGAAACAGGAACAAGGGCAGAAATCTAACGCTCATTTGCAAAAACTCTCAGCAAATCCGAAGGTGGCAGGCGGTTCAACCGCAGGGCCGGGATCGCCGCAGCCACGGCGGCGGCGAGCAGCGTCAGAGCCAGAAGGACCACCCAGTCGAATGGAAACAGATGCATCGGAAGCCGCCAGCCGAAGGCCTCGACATTGATGATGGCCAGCAGAATCCATGCCAGGATCAGGCCGAGCGGCAGCGCGAGGCAGGCTGTCAGGGCGGCCAGAAGGACGCTGCGCAGCAGTTCCAGTCGCGCCAGTTGCGCGCGCGTCAGCCCCAGGGCCCAGACCGGGGCGACCTGCGGTAGACGCTGCGTCCAGAGTGTCAGAAGGCTGGTCAGAATGGCAAACCCCGAAATGCCAAGGGTCAGAATGTTCAGGGCAGAGGTCACGACGAAGGTGTTCTCGAAAATCTCCAGGGATTGCGCCTTGATCGCGGCTTGGTGGATCACGGCCTGGGGCGGCAGGTCGAACCTGTCCCTCAGTGCTTGCGCCAGTTCGGTTGCCTTTGCCGGATCGGTCCGGATGCCAAAACGCCGGTTCGGCGCACCCGGCACATGGAGGTCGAACTGCTGCATCGCCACAAGGGCCTGTCCGGTGGGGTTTCCGTAATCAGAATAGACGCCTGCGATTTCAAGCGACCAATCCGGCGCGATGGTCAGTCGATCGCCGGTCCAAAGATTGGCACGCCGCGCCAGTTGTTCATTGATCAGCACCGCTTCACCCGCAGCCACGCGGTCCCAGACATCCGGCGCCGAGGCGATCAGCGGCCAGTTCTGCCGGTAGGTCGGATCGTCCACGATTCCGTATAGAAACAGTGGGCCGGTTTCGTGGCGCAACTCGACACGCCGAATGGGCAGGACAGCGTCAGACCTCGGACGCAGCCACTCAGCGATCTCCGCACCCTGCTGGTCATCGCGCGCGGTTAGATATAGCTCCGAGGTCAGGCGCTGGTCCAGCCACCCTATGAAGGTCAGGCGAAAGCTGGATACCATGGTTCCGACACCGATATTGGTCGCCAGCGCCAAAAGCAGTGCCATAAGAGCCAGTGACAGGCCCGGCAGTTGCGCGCGCATATCGGCCCAGACCCATTGTGCGACCGGGCCGTTCGCGCGTCTTTCGAAACCGGTCAGAAACAGCGCCAGCAATGCGGGCAAAAGCAACGCCGCCCCTACCAACAGGCCGGCCAGCATCACGAAGCCGGCTGCCAGCCCATCGCCAAGCATTAGCGTCGCCGTGCCCGTAGCAATCAGCGCGCCGCCGTATTTGGCGGTGCGCAGAGGAGAGGTCATGCCGGTGCGCCACGCTTGCAGTCCGGGCGCGTCCAGAAGCGGCAACTTCGACAGGCGCCACATGGATTGACCGCTGGCCAGCAGCGTTCCGCCAACCGCCATGGCCAACCCTGCACCCACCCAGAGGGGGCGCAGGACCACGTGGCCTTCCATCGGAGCGCCATAGAGGCCGCGCAGCGTGGCGGCGACGTCCGGCAACAGCGCTCCTGCCAGAAAATACCCGAGAACCAGCCCGAGAAAGCCGCCTACAAGCGCAATGGCCGTCAGTTCGCACAGAACCATTCGGATCAACAGGGCCAGCGGAACCCCCAATGCGCGCAGCGTTCGGAACATCCCGCGGCGTTGCGCCATAGCCAGACCGACCGTTCCATGCACGATGAAGAGGCCGACCGCAAAGGCCAAGAGGCCGAATGCGGACAGGTTGAGGTGAAAACTGTTCGCCAGTTGCGCCGTGTCTACCGCCTCGGACGGTCGAACTCGCTCCAACTCGGGCGCGAGGTCGGCCAATGGCGGAAGGCCTGCCGGTTGATCGGGCAGGATGACCAGCCGAGAGATCTGGCCTCTTTTACTCAACAGCTTCTCGGCCACGCCGATGTCTGTCAGGATCAGATCCGGCGGCACCGCGGTGGTTTCGATGAGCGGAGGCAGTTCGGGGTGGTTCGCGAGCAAGGGGGCCAGGTCGGGGCGGGCGAAGATCCGTCCCGGTGCGGTAAGGATCTCTGTCAGCCCAAGAGGCTCCGGTCCGGTGCGGGCCTCGGAAATCGCCGGCAGGGCAGGGTATGACAAAAGATCCACGCCGATGACCCGCAAGGTGCGGTCGTCGACGCGGAAGGGGCCTTCGAGAACGGCCACGACCTGCCAGCCCGCCCGTCTCAGTTTCACGTAAAGCTCGAGGGGAATGAAACCGCCGGGTGCGTGCAGTTCGTCGAATTGGCCCACGGAGAGCTGCGCGTCGGCGCGTGCATAGCTGGCCCGCGCCTCGGCATTGATCGCCTGAACCGCGGACCAAAGGGCGGTCGCCAGGGCGATCCCTATCAGCAACGTCGCCAGTTGAACCTCGTGGCGTCTCCAATGTGACGCAAGCGCCTGGACGACCGGGGCAATCATGTGATCTTCCCACCAGCCAGATGGGCGCGTCGGTCCAGTCGGTTGGCGATCTCGACCGAATGGGTAACCAGCAAGAGAGCTGCACCGGTTTCCCGCACCAGTTCCAGCATCAGGTCCAGGACTTCCCTGCTGGCGTTTTCATCCAGATTTCCGGTCGGTTCGTCGGCCAACAGAAGCTTGGGGCGAGCGGCCAAGGCGCGTCCTATGGCGACCCGCTGTTGCTGGCCCCCGGACAGGTTTTCCGGGTAGCGGTCGTGCAGATCCGCCAGACCCAGCCGATGCGAAAGCTCGGACAGCCACGCCTTGTCCAATCGCCCCCCGAGCCGCGCATGAAAGGCAAGGTTCTGCCCGACTGTCAGGGACGGGATCAGGTTGAACTGCTGGAAAACCAGCGCAACACGATCCCGCCGCAGGTCTGCACGACCGGTATCGTCGAGGGCGGACAGTGCCTTGCCGTCCAGCGTAATCTCACCGCTGTCAAAAGCATCGAGCGCACCTGCCAGGTTGAGCAAGGTGCTTTTGCCGCTTCCGCTTTCTCCGGTGAGCGCGAGTGTCTCTCCGTGGTCCAGCGCGAGCGAAACATCCTGCAAGACCGGGCGCTGGCCCGGATAGGCCTTTCGAACGTGCTCTATTGACAAAAGCATGACCAGTTCCGTTTTTTCCATCCACAATGTGCAACCGGAACGAGCACTGTCCAGTGCGTTGGTCCGGGTAAATCCGTTTCCCACAATATTTTTAACCAGCAGAGAAGTTGGGATGGGGCTTGTTCCGCGCGGAACTTGCGGCCAATCTGCGCGTGCAAAGGCCACCTGTTAAGAGAGGAAATCGGCATGACGCTGGCACAACAAATACTCTGGGGCAGTGTCTACCTGGGTGTTTGCGTTCTGGTCGAGATCGTTTTTCTGACGTGGTGCACGCTTGTACTGCGGCACCTGTCGCAGAAATGGATTCACAAGGGGCAGATCATACGTACTGCCGGCCCCGTCAGCCTTGCCCTGGTCTTTATCATCGCGACTCATACGATTCAGGTCTGGATCTGGGCGGTGGTCTGGGTGTTGGGTTCGGTTCTGCCGGACTGGAATACAGCCCTATACTTTTCGTTGGTGACGTTTACGACCGTTGGATATGGGGACGTCGTCTTGGGGCATGACCTGCGAATCTTCGGGACCTTCGCATCGGTGACCGGCCTGCTGGCCTTTGGTCTGTCCACTGCGTATTTGGTGGCCTTGATGACCAAGATCTTCGAGGGCCGTTTTCTGGCTTAGAGAATGGGTGCAAACAGTCGTGCGATCGGAGCGCCGTGGCGTATGCGCGCGGGCTGCTCGTGCAGCAATAGGGTAAGTTCCCGGCTTTCAGCGAAGTCATCACTCAGCATCCTGGCAATGGCTTCGGCGGCCCGATGGTCGAAGAACAGGGCCATCGCCTCGAAGTTCAGGCGGAACGAGCGATTGTCCAGGTTCGTCGTTCCAACGGCTGCAAGCGTATCATCGACCACGAAAACCTTCTGGTGCATGAAACCTTCGGTATAGCGGAACACCTTGGCCCCACACTCCCGGATTTCGTCGAAATAGGCGAATGCGGCCAGCCATGGAATCGTGTGATCGGCCACATCCGGCACCAGAATGCGAACGTCGACACCGCGCAGTGCGGCGTGTTGCAGGGCCGTGGTTACGTCGATGTCCGGCACGAAATAGGGGCTGGCGATCCAGATGCGCTCCTTGGCCTCGGTGATGGCCGCAAAGAACATCATGGCCCCGGTTTCGGTCTGATCTCCCGGCCCGGTGGCGACGATCAGGCCACTCATGTCCTGCTCGGACAGCAAGCGTGTCCAGTCCAGCTCATCGATCAGATCTTCGCCGCAGGCCCAGTGCCAGTCCTCGACGAAGATAAGCTGCAACTGCCGGACGACCGGCCCCTCCAGGCGCAGGTGGGTGTCCCGCCACGGGCCGAATTCAGGATCCTGACCCAGATACTCGACCCCGACATTGTGGCCACCGATGAAACCGACCTTTCCGTCGATCACCACGGTCTTGCGGTGGTTGCGGTAGTTGAGTTGAAAGCGGAATACAGGCCCCTTTTTGCGTTTCCGTTGGGCGGCAACATCGACACCGGCTTCACGCATTGTATCGTAGTAGCTGCGCGGCAAGCCGTAGCTGCCCACCGCGTCCGTCAGAAATCGCACTTTCACCCCGCGTTTGGCGGCGGCGATCAGTTTTTCCTGCAATTCAATGCCCAGTTCGTCATCGCGTACGATGTAGAACTGGATGAGAATGTAGGACTTGGCCGCGTCGATGGCGTTGAAAATCGCTTCGAAAGTCGCCTCGCCGTCGATCAGCAATTCGGCGCCATTGCCACGGGATACCGGCAGATTCGCGATCTCCTCGAAGGGTAGGGGATTGATCTTCATGGTCGCCGGGTCGGGGCGCACAAAGTTCGCGTGGTCCTTTATCCCTTCGATGACCCTTTCACTTTCGCGCCGCGCGATACGGTAGCCCCGAAAACGGTGATGCCCGAGGAACAGATACAGAGGCACCGCAAAAACCGGCGCAGACAGCAGAAACACCACCCAGCCGACTGCGCCCTGCGGGGTGCGCGCGGTCTGTGCTGCGCGCAGGGAAAAGTAAATGGCTGCGCAGTAAAGCGCAAAAATGCTTGCAGAGACGAATATGGTCCACATGAAAGCCAGAGACCTTTCGAACGGTTGCTAGCGGCCAGTGTAAACCCGCGACCAGTCCTTCGCCATATCCACGATCAGCCAGCCCATATCCGGCCCCTTGTCGAGCCCATTTGCCAGGCGCCCGATGTGGCTGTCGCGGTCATAGGCCCATTCGCGCTCGGCGTCGGTATGATGGACGATCAAACCAAACCGGGGACCTTGGCCGGAGGTGGTCCATTCCAGCATGGCAAAGTCGCCGTCCGAGTTGCCTGCCGCAAAGATCGGGCGTTTGCCAATGATGCGGTCGATGTTGATGGCCTTGCCTTCCTTGTCATCGACAAAGGCGATACCCGGTGCCTTGACGATGGTCGGAACGCCGTCGATCACGTCATAGGTGCTGTTGCCGTATGTTCCGAGGATCTGCTCGGGCGGAATGCCGTAGGCCTGTTCGGCAAAAACCCGCATGAAGTGGATGCCGCCACCCGACACGATGTAGGTCTTGAACCCCTCGTCCCTAAGATAGCGCAGCAGTTCGACCATCGGCTGATAGGTCATTTCGTCAAAAGCCATACCGGTATCGGGGTGTTGGCTGGCATCCAGCCATTCTTCGACATCGGTCTGGAACTCATCGACGCTCTGACCAGAGTGCGAGGCGTTCACCACTTCGATCAGCGCTTCCTCGCCGCCCTTCAGGACGGTCTCCAGATCACCCTCTGCGGCCGCTTTCAAAGTGTCCGAGCTCAGAATCGACGGATCTTCTGCGGCAAGCTCTGCCAAAAGGTCAAAGGCGAAGAACAGTTGGAAATAGGCGGGCTGTTCGGCCCATAGCGTGCCGTCGTTGTCGAATACCGCGATACGATCGGAAGGGGTAACATAGTCTGGCGACTCCGGGTCGGTCACCGACTCGACGAATGTGACGATCCGATCCCTGGCTTGGGTTTCGTTCCACGAAGGCAGAGGGTCGGCGGCGGCCAGGTTGGCGGTCAGAACGCCTGCGGCCAGTAGAGGGAATCTGAGCATCAAGAAAATTCCTGTTTCAACATTCAGGGCCGCCGAGAAACTCGGCGGCCCACGATACTGCGAAGACTTGGATCAGTCGCCTACAGGAGCTGCCATCTTCTCCATGACCTGATCCAGACTGAAGCTGGCGGCCTTCTGGCGCGGCGGAAATTCCTGGAAGGTGGCCAGGAAGTTCGCCACATATTCCTGGGCCGGCACCAGGAAATAGACCCGGTCGATCAGCCAGTCGTAGTAGGTGTTCGACGTCCGGTAGCTGCGCTCATAGGGATCACGGCGCAGGTTGAAGATCAGCGGCACGCGCAGCGGCGTGAAAGGCTCGATCCAGGCGCGAAGCGTCTTGTACTCCTTCTGCTCCATGAAGATGATCTTCCAGTCCTGGTAGCGCAGGGCCGTCAGATCACCGTCATCCGAGAAATAGAAGATCTCGTTGCGCGGGCTCTTGTCGGTTTCACCGGTCAGCAGCGGCAGGATATCGTAGCCGTCCAGGTGCACCTTGTATTCGCGACCGATGGCCTGGACGCCGCCCTGCTTCAGCTCTTCCTTGATGCCGGGATGCCCGGCGGCGTGCAGGTAGGTGGGCAGCCAGTCCATGTGGTGCACGATTTCGTTGGTGACCGAACCGGCCGCGATCTTGCCGGGCCAGCGCACCATCGAGGGCACGCGCCAGCCGCCTTCCCAGTTCGTGTTCTTCTCGCCGAAGAACGGGGTCGCGGCGGCATCGGGCCAGGTGTTGTAATGCGGGCCGTTGTCGGTCGAGTAGTGCACGATGGTGTTGTCGGCGATGCCAAGCTCATCCAACAGGTCAAGAAGCTGGCCGACATGCAAGTCGTGCTCGATCATGCCTGCTGTGTATTCATCCACGTTCTTGCCTGCGATCTCGTTGGCCTTGGCGCGCATCTCGTCTTTCACATGTGTGCGGAAATGCATGCGGGTCCCGTTCCACCAGACATAGAAGGGCTGGCCCTGTTCATGAGCGCGCTTGATGAAGTCGATGGCGGCGGCGATGGTTTCCTCGTCAACCGTTTCCATGCGTTTCTTGGTCAGCGGGCCGGTATCTTCGATACTGCCATCGGCCGAGGATTTGATGACCCCGCGCGGGCCGAAGCGTTCACGAAACTCCGGATCTTGCGGGTAGTCTTCGTTTTCCGGTTCTTCTTCGGCGTTCAGATGGTAGAGGTTGCCGAAAAACTCGTCGAATCCATGGTTTGTCGGCAGATGTTCATCCCGGTCGCCCAAGTGGTTCTTGCCGAATTGCCCGGTGACGTAGCCTTCGGCCTTGAGAAGCCCGGCGATGGTCGGGTCCTCTTCCTTCAGGCCCAGTTCAGCGCCCGGCAGACCGACCTTGCTGAGGCCGGTGCGAAACACCGACTGTCCGGTGATGTATGACGACCGGCCGGCGGTGCAGGACTGTTCGCCGTAATAGTCAGTAAAGATCATCCCCTCGTTGGCGATGCGGTCGATGTTGGGGGTGCGATAGCCCATCATGCCCATCGTGTAGGCGGAAATATTCGACTGGCCGACATCGTCGCCCCAGATGACCAGAATGTTGGGCTTCTGCTCTTGCGCGAGGGCAGGCAAAGCGACAACGGCTGCAAAGGTTGCGGTGGTCAAAGAGCGCAGGAAGGAACGCCAACCACCTTTCTTGTTTCCTGACAAATTCATGACTTGTTTCCTGACAAATTCATGTTTCTCTATTGCGCCATTTTACCTGAAGCTTGCAGGGGGCAATGGCCTCGTGGATGACTCGTGGATGAAAAGTCTTCAGCAAAGAAGACTTCGGCAGCAAACTTCTGGTCCCATAAGGAGAATTGAAATAAATGGAATCCAAAGAATGCAGCGGCAGGTTAGCGGGTGATCGCCAAGCAAGTCAAACGAACAGATTGGGCTTCCGTAACGTCAAGAAAAACACCGGGAATCTATTTGGGTCGGGTTCGACGCTGTTCCTCATTTCCGGTCTGCGTCGGTCTCGCCCAGCCTCCCGTCCAGTGACATCAGTATCGCAACGGGCCGTAGTGCGGGGACGTGGCTGAAGATGATGAGGATGCAGACCGTCAACGGGACGCTGAGAAAGGCGCCAACGATCCCCCAGACCGTCGTCCAGAAGGTTAATGCGAGAATGACCAGAAAGGTGGACATGTTGAGCGACCGGCCAAGCATTGCCGGATCCAGAAAGTTGCCGATCAGGAACTGCAAAGTCCCGCAGCCGAACACGATCACAAGAAACGGGCCGATGGATTCGAACTGAACGAGCGAGATCAAGGCCGGAAAGACGACCGCGATGATCGAGCCGATGGACGGAATGAAGTTGAGGGCGAAGGTCAGAACCGCCCAGGTCTCGGCATATTCCAGGCCCAGCAGTCGGAATATGCCATAGCTGATGAGCGCCGTTACGGCGCTGATGAAGGTTTTTACCCCGACATATCGTTGCAGGCTGATGGAAATCGCATCCATGACCGCAGACAGGTCCGCGCCAAGTTCCGGACTGCGCGCGGCAAGGCGGATCTTTTTTCGAAAGGCCACTCGCTCGGCCATCAGGAAGGCGACATACAGGCTTATGAGAAGGAAGTGGTTCAGCAACGAGGTGGCGCTGCCGACCGCGGCGCGGGCAACGAATGCCAGGTCGATGCTTATGAGGTTGTCCCGTATGAAAGTGGTTACATCGTTGCCGACAAGCCCCGTGATCCTCCGGACGGCGGTATCAAATTCGTCCTCGTAGGTGTTGATCTCGCGAACGAATTGCGTGGCCTGGCTGCCAAGCACATACATGATCACAAACAGGCCTGCGAGAACGACAGTGACCCCGGCCAGATTCGCCAGCCAGATGGGGGCATGGGTCAGGGCGATGAACCGGTCGCTCAGCGCAATGATCAGGACGTTGACCAGCAAAGCGACGGTCAACGGTATCAGAAAGCCGGCCCCCGCATAGAGCGCCAGAACTGAAAGTGTACCGACGATCATGATGTCGCGTGCGACCGGCAGGCTCAGGCGCGCGTGGAGTCTGTTTCTCTCGGATTCCCTATCCATCTGGCGGCTCGCAAACTGGCGTGGTTCTCGCGACTGGCAGTTGTTCCTGCGCGGGCGCAGGGGTGATCCTGCACGGCTATGACCGTTTGTGCAATGGCGCCAGCGGGTTATCTGCCATGGCAAGCGAAAATGATGTGATCAGGCGGGTTCTTCCCAACGAAAAGTCGGTCTAGGGTGGCGGCATGACCGCCTCATCGAATCCTTCTTTGGCACTGCCGTTCCGCGCCTTGCGGCTTGCGGTCAGCAGGTTCATTGCCAAAAACGGTTTCGTCATGAGCAGTCACGTGGCCATGTCGCTGATGCTGGCGATGTTTCCCTTCATGCTGTTCACGGTGGGCCTGGCCGGCAGCCTGTCTCAAAGGTATGTCACCGATGAATTGATCGAATTGATCTTCGGAACCTGGCCGAAAGAGGTGGCCGACCCGATCATTGCCGAGCTGAGGGGCGTTCTCGAAGGAGCGGGGTCGGGTGTTATCACGGTGGGCGGTTTGCTGGCTGTCTTTTTCGCTTCGAACGGCGTGAACGCGGTGCGGGTTGCGATTACCCAAGCCTATCATGATGTCGATACCTGGCCATTCTGGAAGGCGCAATTGTTTGCGATTGTTCTGGTCCTCGTAGGCGGCGCCGCCATTCTGGCCGTGGCTACGGTCGAAGTGGTGCTGCCCGTTTACACCCAACTGGTTTCGGAACACACGGCGGTCAATGCAACCGAGGTGTTTTCGATAGAGCGGTTGCGCTGGACCTTCGCAGTGGCCCTTCCGACTGTTACCGTCATCGGCGCCCATCTGATATTGCCTCCACACCGGCACAGCTTGCGGCAGATCCTGCCGGGGGTCGTTCTTACGCTGGTGTTGTGGGCGGCCGGCGGCCGGGCATTCGCAATCTACATCGGTAGTTTTGCGACCTACAGCACAACTTATGCCGGGCTTGCCGGTGTCATGGCCGGACTGATCTACCTGTATCTAAGCGCCGCCATTCTGATACTGGGGGCCGAATTCAACGGCGCTTTGATGGACCTGCGCCAGAAGAGGCCCCGAAGCAAGGCGACCGGATGACGAAATTCATGCAAACGGATTATTCAAGGTTTTTCATGTCCCACCTGTCCTTGGCATCGCTGTCTACCCTGTTTTTCCTCGTCGTCCCGGCTTGGTCTCAGGTTCCCGCCTACGTAGGCTCTGACCGCTGCGCCGACTGCCACAAGGAACAAGTCAGCGCCTGGGCCTCGTCACATCACGCCAAGGCATGGACCAAGCCCGGCCCGGATACGGTTCTGGCGAATTTCGACGGCACCGAGTATTCGCATGACGGAATGACCGTGCGGTTTTCCACGGAAGGCGACGACTATTTCGCAGAGGTGACAGAAAAGGACGGAACGACTGCCCGATACAAGCTGCACAGCGTGGTCGGCGTCGCTCCGTTGCAGCAATACCTGTTCGAAACCGAACCGGGGCGGCTGCAAAGCTTCGATGTCGTTTGGGACACCGAGAAAAGCGAATGGTTTCACCTGTATCCCGACCAGGACCTGCCGCCCGACGACGGGCTGCATTGGACCGGCCCTTACAAGAACTGGAACGGACGCTGCGCCGAGTGCCACGCCACCGGATTTCAGAAGAACTACGGGCCGAAGACAGGTCGGTATTCTTCCTCTCAGTCTGAAATCGGCGTGGGTTGCGAGGCTTGCCACGGTCCCGGCTCGGCCCATCTGGACTGGGCCACCGGCAAGGCGCTTGCCGAAGGGGTGGATGAATACGGGTTCACGATGAGTTGGGGCAAGGGCGATACCGAGGCGGAAATCCAGCAATGCGCGGGCTGCCATTCCCGCCGCGAACCGCTGCAGGATGGAAACCCACTGCCCGGAACGGCCTTTCATGATGCCTACAACCTGTCCGTTCTCAGGCCCGGTCTCTACCACCCGGACGGGCAGATCCTGGACGAGGTTTATGTCTACGGGTCCTTCCTGCAGTCCAAGATGTATGCCAAGGGTGTCGGCTGCATGAACTGTCATGAACCGCATGGGGCGACCCTGAAGGCCGAGGGAAATGCCGTCTGCACCCAATGCCACTCGCCGGTGGGCAATGCCGAATTTCCGACGCTTGCCAAGCAGGCATACGACTCGCCGGAACACCACCATCACCCGAAAGACAGCGAGGGTGCCCAATGCAAAAGCTGCCACATGATCGAGCGGGTCTATATGGGCGTTGACGGCCGGCGCGATCACAGTTTCCGTATCCCAAGGCCCGAACTTGGCGCCCGGATCGGCGCGCCGGATGCCTGCACCGATTGTCATGGGAACAAGGGGCAGGATTGGGCGGCCGAGAGGATTGCCGAATGGTTTCCACAATCCGACAGGCGGGGGGCGCATTTCGGAGAAGCCTTTGCAAAGGCTTTCGAGGCCTCCGATGACGCCGCCTCCGAACTGCTCGCTCTGGCATCGAGCCAGAAGCAGCCGGCGATCGTCCGGGCGACGGCGCTTTACCTGCTGCAGCCCTACGGATCGCCTGAAATTTCCGGTCAAACCGCTCCGCTTCTGTCCGACGGCGACCCGTTGGTCCGGGCCAATGCCGTGGCCTTGCAGAGGTCTGCTCAGGTCGATGAACGTGTCACGCGTCTGTCGCCGCTATTGCAAGACGGGATGCAGTCGGTGCGTCTTGCAGCGGCGCGGGAGTTCCTGGCAGTCCGGGCAGAGACGCTGTCGCCAAGCCAAAAGGCGTTGGTGGGGCGGGCCATGGCCGATTGGCGGCGGTCGCTGTCCAATCGCCTGGACTTTCCCGAAACGCATATGGTGCTGGGGGGCATGGCGTTGACCCTTCGCGATGCGAAAGCGGCAGAACAAGCGTTTCGCGAGGTGGTAAAGATGGACCCGCAGCGCGCCGAGGCCTGGCCGATGCTGGTCCGGTTGGCGCAGATCAACGGTGGCCCGGCGGCGGCCCGTGCCGTTCTGCGCGAGGCGCTGGATATTCTGCCCAACGATCCGCAGTTGCAGAGGCTTGCGGCCGAATTGCGGCCATGAGGCGGCAAGCGAAGGCCAGGTTTCCGCCACTTTGACAGCACAATCGGATGCTATGGCAGGGCCAGGGGAATTGGCCCTTTCCAGGTTTCAGGTGTGCCATGCGTGATGATGTTCCAGGTCCCAGACGCTTTCAGGCGGTGGAAGGCCTTCTTAGAAACAAGCCAACCGAAGAAGCCTGTCGCCGGATTTCTGAGATGAAATGTCGTGACATCAATCGCGGCGAGGAACTGATGCTGCAAGGGCAGGCGATGGCGTCGCTTCGCGAGCAGCGCCTTGCCATCACCCGCCGACCGCGCTGACCCGGACCGACGGCAGGGCGAAAACCTCTCAACCCCGGAAGCCGGTTGCCACCACGAACTTTTCCGAGCTGTCCGAGCGCGAGGATGGCGGCTTGATGTTGGCGACCTTCTGGAACTTCTGCTTGAGCAGCTTCTGGAGCTCTCCCTCGGCCCCGCCCGCAAGAACCTTGGCGACGAAGGTGCCGCCCGGCTCGAGCACGTCAAAGGCAAAATAGGCGGCCGTTTCGCACAGGGCCATGATCCTCAGGTGGTCCGTCTGCTTGTGCCCGGACGAGGCCGCGGCCATGTCCGACATCACAACGTCCGCCGGCCCGCCCAGCCATTCCTTGACTTTCTCGTCTGCCTCGTCGGACATGAAGTCCAGCTGGTGGATCTCGGCGCCGGCGATGGGTTCGACCTCCTGCAGGTCGATGCCCAGAACCTTGCCGATCTTCTTTCCCGGCTTTTCGCCCAGCGCGTTCACCCGTTTGACGGCAACCTGGCACCACCCTCCCGGCGCACAGCCCAGATCGACCACTCGCGCCCCCGGAACGAGAAAGCGAAACTTGTCGTCCAGTTCCATGATCTTGTAGGCCGCGCGTCCGCGATACCCCTCGGCCTGCGCCCGCTTGACATAGGGGTCGTTCAACTGCCGCTGCAGCCACCGCGTCGAGCTGAGTTTGCGCCCCCGCGCTGTCTTGACCTTGACCTTCAGGTCGCGCTGCCCACGGCCCGAGGTGTTTTTTCCGGTCGGTTTCTTTGCCATCAGAATGGTCCGTCTTCCAATACGCCGTCCGCGCTCATCTGCGCGTAAAGCAGCCCTTCGCGCAGGCCCCGGTCAGCCACAGACAGCCGATCGGTCGGCCAGCAGCGCAACAGGGCCTGCAAGATGGCCGAGCCGGACATGATCAGCGCCTGACGGTCTTCGCCGATGCGCGGGTCGCGGCGGCGGCCGTGAGGGCCGAGTTCTAGATAGCCTCGTATCACCTTGTCAATCTGATCCGAGGTCATCCGCAAGCCATCGACCTTGGTGCGATCGTAACGTTTCAGTCCCAGGTGCGAGGCGGCCACGGTGGTTACCGTGCCGCTGGTGCCGACGATCTGGAACCCCTCGCGCGCCTGTTCGTCCTTGTAGGGGGCGAAGTCGGCCAGGTTTTCCTCGAAATACCAACTCATCAGCGCAAAACGGGCCGCGTCATCCTCGACGTCGTGGAACTGGTCGCGCAGGGTGGCGACCCCCAACGGAACGCTGATCCAGTCCACCACCTTGGCGGCCGGAAACGGGCTGTCGGGCGGGTGAAACCCGTTGTGTAGCCGCATGATCGAGGCGGGCCGGTCGCGGCGCGGAACCGACGAGATGTCGATCCACACCAACTCGGTCGAGCCGCCACCGATATCCACCACCAGAAGCTGCTCGGTCTTGGTCGAGACCAGCGGCGCGCACGAGATCACCGCAAGACGGGCTTCTTCCTCGGGTTGGATGATCTCGAGCGTGAGTCCCGTTTCACGCTTGATCTGACGGATGAAGTCGCGCGCATTGCGGGCTCTGCGGCATGCCTCGGTCGCGACAAGGCGCATCCGTGTGACCTTGTTGCGCTTGAGCTTTTGCTGGCAGATTCTGAGCGCCTGAATGGTGCGCGCCATCGAGGACCGCGACAAACGTCCGGTCCGTTCCAGCCCGGCCCCGAGTTGCACGGACTTGGAAAAACTGTCCACCACATGAAAACCGCTGCCCTTGGGCTGGGCAATCAACATGCGGCAGCTATTTGTACCCAGATCCAGTGCCGCATACAGCGCATCCGGATCGGGTTTGCCAGGCACGGGGCTTTCGACCGCTTTCGGGAACGCGCCCGCACCTCTGGGACGCCTGGGCGCCATGTTCACGCCCTCCGATTTCGAGTTACCCCGACCATAGGTTGCCCCGGTCGTTGGCGCAAGCGGCTCATGAAGGTCATGAGAATTTTGATCTCTGAAACAGGTGAAGGATCGGTTACATGCTGGGGGTGCCACGGTAATCGAAAAGTCGCTGGAAATACGGCAGGTGTCGAAATCCGACCGACCCCGCCCCCCAATGCCGTTTAGAACCGGTTCATCTGGTTAGGAGGAATCATTCGCAATGCCTGATGTCACCATCGTCTACTGGCGGGACATTCCAGCCCAGGTCATCGTCGGCAAGGGCCGACGCGGGGCCAAGCGGCAGCTGGAAGAGCGGTTCGAGCAAGCCATCGATCGTGCCGCCATGAAGGTAGGGGCACAGGACACCGATGCCTACCTGGCCGAATGGCGCAAGGCCGAACCTTTCGCGGTTGATGGCGAGCCTGCCGAGATCGCCGAGAAAGAGGCGCTGCGCCTGCAAGCTGAGTTTGATCAGGAGCGCCTCAAGGCCCTGATCGCCAACGACGGTTGGGCATGAGCCCCTTTATTGAATGGAGGCCTTGATGGCTTTGCTGAACTTCAAGAAACGCGAGTCGGCCGAGAAGGCCCCGGTGAATCCGACCGTCGAAGCGTTTCTCAAGGATTACTCGATCGAGGTGATGCCGCGCACCGCCGAGAAGGTCGAAGATTTTCGCGACCTGCTGCCCGAAGGCACGCGCGTCTACATCGCCCATATCGAGGGCACGCCCATCGAAGACATGGTCAAGACCGCCAAGCGGATCGCGGCCGAAGGCTTTCCGGTGATGCCGCACTTTCCGGCGCGGATCATCAAGGACGCGGCGACGCTGGAAAATTGGATCGCCATGTATCAGGGCGAGGCCGGCGTCGATCAGGCGCTGCTGCTGGCCGGTGGCGTTGCCAAGCCGCATGGCGAGTTTCACTGCTCGATGCAGCTGATGGAAACCGGCCTGTTCGACAAGGCGGGCTTCAAGCGCCTGCATGTCGCAGGTCACCCCGAGGGCAACAAGGACATCGACCCGGACGGCTCGACCAAAAACGTCGACGAGGCACTGCGTTGGAAGCAGAAATTCAACGAAACCACCGATGCCGAAATGGCGCTGGCCACCCAGTTTGCCTTTGACGCAAAGCCGATCATCGCATGGGCCGACGGTCTGAAAGCGGCCGGCATTGACCTGCCGATCCATATCGGGATCGCCGGTCCGGCCAAGCTGCAGACGCTGATCAAGTTCGCGATCGCCTGCGGTGTGGGCCCGTCGCTGAAGGTGCTGCAGAAGCGCGCTATGGACGTGTCCAAGCTGCTGTTGCCCTACGAGCCGACCGACGTGATCACCGCACTGGCCGAACACAAGGCGGCCAACCCCGAGTTCAACATCACCAATGTGCACTTCTTCCCGCTTGGCGGCATCAAGACCAACGCCAACTGGGCCATCGAAAACGGCGGCGCTTCGGCAAAGCCCGTAAACTCCTAAGGATCGGACATGACCCGTACAGTCGTAGAATCAAAAACAAAAACCGCCGTCCTGGGCTTTGACGAGCCGTTCTGCGTGATCGGCGAGCGGATCAACCCCACGGGCCGCAAGAAACTGGCCGCCGAGCTGGAGGCCGGCGACTTCTCGACAGTCGAAAAGGACGCTCTGGCGCAGGTGGCTGCAGGGGCCACCGTTCTCGATATCAATGCCGGTGTGGTCTACAACTCGAACCCGAACCCGAACGAGACCGAACCGCCGCTGATGACCAAGCTCGTCGAACTGGTGCAGGGTCTGGTCGATGTGCCGCTGTGCATCGACAGCTCGGTTCCGGGCGCGTTGGAGGCCGGGCTCGAGGCTGCCGAAGGCCGCCCGTTGCTGAATTCGGTCACCGGCGAGGAGGAGCGCCTGGAACTTGTTCTGCCACTGGTCAAGAAATACAACGTGCCGGTGGTGGCAATCTCGAACGATGACACCGGGATCTCCGAAGATCCGGATGTGCGGTTCGAGGTGGCCAAGAAGATCGTGCAGCGTGCAGCCGATTACGGCATCCCGGCGCACGACATCGTGGTCGACCCGCTGGTGATGCCGATCGGCGCGATGGCCACTGCGGGCCAGCAGGTCTTTGCCTTGGTGCGCCGTCTGCGCGAGGAACTGGGTGTGAACACGACCTGCGGCGCCTCGAACATCTCGTTTGGCCTGCCGAACCGCCACGGCATCAACAATGCTTTCCTGCCGATGGCGATGGCCGCAGGCATGACCTCGGCCATCATGAACCCGGTGGCCTTGCCGGTCACGCAGAAGAAGATCGCCGAGAAAAAGGCCGAAGTCGCGGCTGCCGGAATCATTCTGCCCGATGGCATGGATGACGAGACCTTCGTCCAGATGTTCGGAATGGGCTCGACCAAGCCGCGCGCCGGCAAGGAGATGGAGGCCATCCGCGCGGCCAACCTGCTGACCAACAACGACCCGCATGGCGGCGAATGGATCAAGTTCAACAAGCCTCCTGCCGAGGCCGGAGCGGAGCAAGCCGAGGGCCGAGGCCGTCGTGGCGGTGGCCGTCGTCGCCGCGCCTGATCGCACCTGAAAGGCAATGCAAAGAAGGCCGGGCAATTTGCCCGGTCTTTTTTTGGATTGCGAAGTTTCGAGCTGCCGCCAGACTGCAGAGCGCATTAGGACAGGTGGCTATTGAGGTGCAACAAAATGGCTGGAGAGCAGGGTGATGAGTGGGGGATTCACGCGTGCGCCCTGACTTGGCCCGGCCCGGCGATATCCGGACTTCCGGGCGCTGAAACGCGCAGGCCGGCCCCTTTGCCGGGGCGGACCCGACGATAGGTGCGGCGTCGGTAACGGGCGGCGAAAACGTTTCGGATGGCAAAATCCGCTGCGGAATCATCTTGAACCTGTCTGGCTCGTGATGATATTTCGATGCCTGCGGCGGGTATGATGTAATGGTAGCCTGTCAGCTTCCCAAGCTGAACGCGCGGGTTCGATTCCCGCTACCCGCTCCAGTAAACATCAACAAAAACAAAAGTTAACGGTGCTGGCCTGACGTGGTGCGGAAAGATTATCCTGCTCGTCGGGCCTGATACAGGTTGATTTTGGCGGGCAAGCGCACGACGTGGCCCTCGGCATAGTGTTCGAGGGCTTCGGCCACTTTGCCCTGAATCGTTTTGGCGTCTTTTTCGGTTCCGTTGAAGTGCGCAAGAACGCGGGCCGCCGGGCCAAGACGGGTACAGAGTGTTGCCGTTTCTTCGATGTCGCCAACCGGGTTCAGTCGCAGGTCGATGGCTTCGCCGTGGATATCGGTCAGCCCCGCCTGCGCCATCAGCCCCGTCACGCGGTCGATGTCATGAAAGGCGAGCGGGCCGGGGGCGTTCCGGTCGACCTTGGGGGGCTGCCCCAGAACCGACGTTGCCGCGATATGCGGAATCCGGAACCAAGGGTTTCCGGACAACTCTCCCCATGCGGCAAATGTCATGCGCCCACCGGGCTTCAAGGCTTCGGCGATGTTGGCAAAGGCGGCGACGTTGTCGTTGAAGAACATGACCCCGAACCGAGAGATCGCTGCATCCCGGTCCTGCGGCTCGAAAGGCTCGACCTGCGCATCGGCCAATTGGAAAGTGACATTGGCTGCGCTCTCGGCAGCCGCGCGGGCGCGGGCGCGGTCGAGGAACTGCGCGGAAATGTCGACGCCCAGAACATGGCCCGAAGGCCCGACGAGCCGTGCGGCCGCCAGCGTGCTGGCGCCGGTGCCGCAGCCGATATCGAGCACACGCATGCCATCAGATAGTTCCGCCCGGTCCAGAACCAGATCCAGCACCGGCTGAAACACGCGGTCGATCTGGTCCTCGAATGTCAGCCATTTGACGCCTGACTCGGACTTGCCCCAGTATTCCGCCTGTTCCTCGTTGACCGTCTGCATTCTGACCTCCGCTTTCGGAGGCGACTATGCCCTCCGGCGACGGCGGCGACCAGAGTTTTCATCGTCCCCGCCCGTGTTGAAGCTGGGCGAAGGCAGCGTAACGACCTTGGCCAGCTCCGGGAACGGATCGGTCTTGTGCGGGATCGCGTTGGCGGCGACGAAATGCTCCTGGAACTTGGGTTCGATCGCGGTTTCCACTTTGGTGATCTCGCGCACCACGCGTTCGATCTCGGATCGCGAGGCGATGTTGCACAGCGCGATGCGCGCGCCGGTGCCGGCCGCGTTGCCCGCGCTGGAGACCTTGTCCAGCGGTGCGTCCGGGATCATGCCCAGCACCATCGCGTGCTTGGTCGAGATATGCGCGCCGAAAGCCCCGGCCAGAACTATGCGATCCACCTTGTCCACGCCCATTTCATCCATCAGCAGGCGGGCGCCGGCATAGAGCGCCGACTTGGCCAGTTGAATGGCGCGGATGTCGCCCTGGGTCACGGTGATGCGCGGCCCGCCCTCGGCGCTGGCATCGTGGATCAGATAGGCGTTCGTTCGGCCTTCGGCGATGCAGCGCGAAGTGCCGGTCTGCTCGGCCGAGCCGATCAGGCCGCTTTCGTCCAGCAGCCCGGCCATGCGCATTTCAGCCACGGCCTCGATGATGCCCGAGCCACAGATGCCGGTGATGCCGGTGGTGGCGATGTCGGCCTCGAACCCTTCTTCGTCGGACCATTTGTCGGACCCGATCACGCGGAAACGGGGCTCTTTGGTCACGGGGTCGATCTCGATCCGCTCGATCGCGCCAGGCGCGGCGCGCTGGCCCGAACTGATCTGTGCGCCCTCGAAGGCCGGTCCGGTGGGCGACGAGCAGGCAAGAACGCGGGAGGTGTTGCCCAGCAGGATCTCGGCATTGGTGCCGACATCGACGATCAACACCAGGTCCTCGGATTTCCCCGGTTCCTCGCTTAACGCCACGGCGGCACAGTCTGCTCCGACATGGCCCGCGATGCAGGGCAGGATATAGACCTGCGCGCGTGGGTTGATGGCGGTCAGGTCCATCTCGCGCGCGGGCAGCGACAGGCTTTCAGAGGTGGCAAGCGCAAAGGGTGCCTGGCCCAGCTCGACCGGGTCCAGCCCCAGCAGCAGGTGATGCATGACCGGGTTGCAGACAAACACGGTTTCCACGATCAGTTCGGGGTCGATGCCGGCCTCGGCCGCGATGGCGGTGGCGAGGTCGTTGATCGCCTCGCGCACTGCCTGGGTCATTTCCTTGTCGCCGCCCGGGTTCATCATGGCGTAGGACACGCGGCTCATCAGGTCTTCGCCAAAGCGGATCTGCGGGTTCATCAGGCCCGAGGAAGCCTTGACCTCGCCGGTTTCCAGGTCGGTCAGGTGCGCGGCGATGGTGGTCGAGCCGAGGTCGATGGCAAGGCCATACAGACCGCCTTCGTGCAGGCCGGGCCAGATCTCGACGATCTGCGCCACCCGGTCCGTGTGGTCCTTGTGAACCGCGACCGTCACTTCCCATTTGCCTTTCCTGAGCGTCGGCTGAAGCTTCGACAGAAGCGACAGATCAGCGCGAACGGCTTCGATATCCCATTGCTGACGCAGGGCACGCTCCAGCCGCTCCAGATCGCCGGTGGGTGAGTGCATGTCGGGTTCTTCGACCACGACGAAGTAGAGGCGCGTGGCCGGGTCCATGGTGATCGCTCGCGCCGTGGCAGCCTTGCGGACGACCTGGCGGTGGACCTGGCTTTCGGGCGGCACGTCGATCACCACGTCGCCCTGCACCGTCGCCTGACACCCGAGGCGCCGCCCCGGTTTCAGGCCGCGTTTTTCGTCATACCGTTGCTCGACCGCGTTCCACTCGCTCAGCGCATCTTCCTTGACCGTCACGCCATGCTTGGGGAATTCGCCGTAGCTCGGGGTGATCTGGCACTTCGAGCAGATGCCGCGCCCGCCGCACACCGAATCGAGATCGACGCCCAGCTGGCGCGCCGCGGTCAAAATCGGAGTGCCGACCGGAAAATGGCCGCGTTTGCCCGACGGGGTGAAGACGACAAGGGGATCGCTGGTCATGAGTGACTTGCCTTTGGTGTTCACGCGTATGCCGGGCAACATATGGGCTTGGCGGAAAAGAGAAAGGCATTGAACGGCAGGTTTTGGTCATGTTGCGTCGTTTTTGTCGGTTTCCGCGGCCTGCCGACGGCGTCAAACGCACCGCGACGCGTGAAAGAGCGTTGAAGAGTATTTTGGAAGGGGTTTTCCTCGGGCAAGAACCATGCCATAGGGTCACCGCCAAACGGGGTTATGCATGGGGTTCGAATATGCAGATTCGTGAGGCACTCACCTTTGACGATGTTCTACTGGTTCCGGCGGCTTCGTCGGTGCTGCCGTCGACGGCCGATACTTCGACGCGGGTGACGCGCGAAATCACCATGAACATCCCGCTTCTGAGTTCGGCGATGGACACGGTGACCGAGTCGCGCATGGCCATCGCGATGGCACAGGCCGGAGGGATCGGCGTCATCCACAAGAACCTGACGGTCGAAGAACAGGCTCGCGAGGTGCGCCGGGTCAAGAGGTTTGAATCGGGTATCGTTTACAACCCCGTAACCCTGCGCCCCGATCAGACGCTGGCCGACGCCAAGAAACTTGTCGAACGCTACAACTTCACCGGCTTCCCGGTTGTCCAGGAAGACGGGCGCGTCGTCGGCATTGTCACCAACCGCGACATGCGCTTTGCCACTTCGGACGACACTCCGATCCGGGTGATGATGACATCCGAAAACCTGGCCATGCTCAGGGAGCCGGCGGATCTGGAAGAGGCCAAGAGCCTGATGAAGGCCCGCCGCATCGAGAAGCTGCTGGTCGTGGATGGCGACGGCAAGCTGACGGGTCTGTTGACGCTGAAGGATACCGAACAGGCGGTGCTGAACCCCACGGCCTGCAAGGACCGGCTGGGTCGCCTGCGCGTGGCAGCGGCGACGTCCGTGGGCGATGCCGGGTTCGAGCGGTCCGAGGCGCTGGTGGATTCGGGTGTCGACATCATCGTGGTGGACACCGCCCATGGACATTCACAAGGCGTCATCGACGCGGTGAAGCGGGCAAAGGCGCTCTCCAACGAAGTGCAGATCATTGCCGGCAACGTGGCCACGGCCGAGGCGACAAAGGCGTTGATCGACGCAGGCGCCGACGCGGTTAAGGTCGGGATCGGGCCGGGGTCGATCTGTACCACCCGGATGGTCGCCGGTGTCGGCGTGCCGCAACTGACCGCGGTCATGGATTGCGCGGCAGCCGCCGGTGACACGCCGGTCATCGCCGACGGCGGCATCAAGTTCTCGGGCGACTTCGCCAAGGCCATCGCGGCGGGCGCGTCCTGCGCCATGGTGGGCTCGATGATTGCCGGAACCGACGAGTCCCCCGGCGAGGTGATCCTGTATCAGGGCCGGTCGTTCAAATCCTACCGTGGCATGGGCAGCCTCGGCGCCATGGCGCGTGGCTCGGCCGACCGGTATTTCCAGAAGGACGCCGCCAGCGACAAGCTGGTGCCCGAGGGGATCGAGGGGCAGGTGCCCTACAAGGGCTCGGCCTCGGCCGTGATCCATCAGTTGGTGGGCGGTTTGCGGGCGGCAATGGGCTATACCGGATGTGCGACGGTTGAAGAGATGCGCAAGAACTGTCAGTTCGTGAAGATCACCGGCGCGGGCCTCAAGGAAAGCCATGTGCATGATGTGCAGATCACCCGCGAAAGTCCGAATTATCGCGTGATGTGACCAACCGGCCGATGATCGGGCGGCGTCCTATGGTTGAGCGCCGCGCGCGATTTGCGGACAACTCTGCGCGCAAGGGCGCGATGCAAGCAAGAGGTCTGAACCTGCCATGACACCCGCTGCCCGCGTTCAGGCCGCCATCGACATCCTGGACGATATTCTCGCGGGAACCCCGGCCGAGAAGGCGCTGACGGGCTGGGCGCGACGCAGTCGTTTTGCCGGATCAAAGGATCGTGCGGCCATACGTGATCACGTCTTTGACGCACTTCGGCGTAAGCGTTCCTATGCCGCCTGGGGGGGCGCCGAGACCGGACGTGGGCTGATGCTTGGAGCAGTTCGCGCCAAGGGCGATGACCCTGCGGAATTGTTTACCGGCCAGGGACACGCGCCTTTACCGGTTCAGCCACAGGAAACAGGCCGTCCGCCACGGAGTGACGCAGAGCGATTGGACATTCCGGACTGGTTGTGGCCCATCTTGGTTCGCAGCCTGGGAGAGGAAAGCGAAGCAGCCGCGATGGCTTTGCAGCGCCGCGCCCCGGTGCATCTGCGAGTCAATATTCGAAAAGCGACAGTGTCCGAGGCAATGGAACTGCTGGCTGAGGATGGGATCACTGCCCAGAAGCACCCGGCGTGTGAGACCGCACTGGAAGTGACGGTCGGCTCGAGGAAAGTGGCGCAAAGCGCGGCTTACCGTGCCGGTGTCGTCGAACTTCAGGATGCGGCAAGTCAGGCCGTCGTGGCCGCATTGAAACTGCGCCCTGGAGTGCGGGTGCTGGACTATTGCGCGGGGGGCGGAGGAAAGGCGCTGGCGCTGGCGGCCCACAAGGGTGTCGAGGTATTCGCACATGATGTCTCGCCAGCAAGAATGCGAGATCTTCCGGGCCGTGCAGAACGGGCAGGGGTGAAAGTCACCCTGCTCGATTCAAAGGACATAGCCAGAGAGGCTCCGTTTGACGTGGTGCTTGTGGACGCGCCATGTTCGGGCAGCGGTTCGTGGCGCCGGTCGCCGGCGGGAAAATGGGCATTGACCGCTGACAGGTTGGAAGAGCTCACGCAGATGCAGGCAGACATTCTTTCCAGAGTGGCCAATACCGTCGGGCAGGGCGGAATTCTTGCCTATGCGACATGTTCGATGCTGGATGTCGAAAATAGCGCTGTTATCGACACATTCCTGCGAAAACGGCCTGACTGGATGGAAAAATACCACAAGTCCTGGCTGGTCTTCCAAGGAACTGATGGTTTCTTTACTTCGCACTTGACGCGAGTATAGGCGCGTAAATAGCAATCATAGGTAGAATGATCGCGTTAGGCTTGGGTTAACCTGCGCGCGCGACAACGATATCTAGAGTTTCTATTTCACGTTGCGCCATGTTGAATTCTTCCATTCTTCCGCAGCCGATCCTCGCGCATCATCGGAGATTGGGCGTGCGTTGGCTCGTCCTGTTCATGTTGGCCTCGGCGGCCTTCTTGGCAATTCTGTTCGGACAGTTCTCGGAGACAGTCTCTCAAGGGATTGCTGCCGCGGGTATTGCGCTTTCGATGGTGCTGGCGGTCGAATTAGTGCGTGGACTGCGGGCGTGGTTTGTATTGGCGACCGCCAAAGACACTCTGGCGAAATTCATCGAAACAGAGGCCATGCCTTGTTTCGTGACCGACTGCGAGGGTGTCGTGCAGGCGGCAAACGGTGCGGCGAGGCAAATCTATCCGCTGGACTCGCCGAGCCGCCTGAACCGTGTTCTGAGGGCGACCTTGGCCAATCCCAAAGCAGTTCTCTTTCGTTTGATGGCACGTGCCAGAGCCCTTGGGCGCGCGGAAGAAAGGGTCGAGTCTCGTGAAGGTGGCCTGTGTTTCCATGTGGCCTGCCTGAGCGAGGAGTTGTTCGTCTGGCGAATAACTGATCCAGTCACTGACCTCGGCCTGGAAGGTGCTCAAGGTTTCAACTCCTTGCCGGTGCTGACCTTTGGCGGCGACGGAAAAGAAACCGCCATGAACAAGGCGGCCCAGGATCTGATAGGCGAAATGGCAACTTCCGTTGAGCAGCTGGTTCCCATCTCGGCGCGCAAAACCGGACAGATCAGCCGAATTCGTACGAAAAATGGCATCCGTGCGGTGGTCTCAGTGGAAATCCAGCAGTCTGGTCCAGACACAAAACTGCTGCTGATTCCTTTGCAATCTGAACTGGAAGAGAAGGGGAGCACCTCTTTTGCCGAACTGCCAGTGCCTCTGATGCGTCTGTCGCCAACCGGCCTCGTGCTAGAGGCCAACCGGCTGGCGACGCAACTGATCGGTGGCAGATTGACCGAAGACACGATGATCGATCAGGTGATGCAGGGGCTTGGGCGCCCGATCAGAGAGTGGTTGCAGGAAACCGTCGATCAGGCTGCGGCACCGCGGTCGGAATTTCTGCGCTTGGTCCGAAGCGACAGGGAAATGTTCGTTCAGGTGACGCTAAACCGGGTTACTCGTGACGGCGAGGTCGGATTGATAGCAGTGCTGAATGATGCGACCGAATTGAAGACTCTCGAGGCACAATTTGTGCAAAGCCAGAAGATGCAGGCTGTCGGCCAGTTGGCAGGGGGCGTGGCGCATGATTTCAACAATCTTTTGACCGCGATTTCAGGACATTGCGACCTCTTGCTGCTCCGTCATGATCAAAGCGACCCGGATTATGGCGATCTTGTCCAGATAAATCAGAACGCCAACCGCGCCGCGGCGCTGGTAAGTCAGTTGCTTGCCTTCTCACGCAAGCAGACACTACGACCCGAAATGCTGGATCTGCGGGACACCCTGTCAGACCTGATACATCTCCTGAATCGACTGGTGGGCGAAAAAGTCACCCTCACGCTCAGTCATGACCCAGCTCTGAAACCGGTGAGGGCCGACAAGCGGCAGTTGGAGCAGGTTCTCATGAATCTCGTGGTCAATGCGCGTGATGCCATGCCGGAGGGCGGCGAAATTCGCATCGAAACAGAGGTTGTGTCGCTGGAGCAGCCGATGGTGCGCGACAGGGCGATCATGCCGGTCGGCGAGTATGTGTCCGTCAAGGTCATCGACGAGGGCGTCGGGATAGCCCCCGACAAGCTGCAAAAGGTGTTCGAGCCCTTCTACACGACCAAGCGCACGGGGGAAGGAACCGGTCTGGGGCTGTCCACCGTATACGGCATCGTAAAACAGACAGGGGGCTACATTTTTGTCGACAGCTCCCTGGGGAAAGGATCGCAATTTATCGTGTACTTGCCGGTATGCGCCGACGTCGAAAGCTCCGAACATATAAAAATGAGCCCGATTGAAAAACAGGGACCCATTCAGGGCGAAGGAGTGGTTCTGCTGGTCGAAGACGAAGCGCCGGTCCGGGCCTTTGCGTCGCGCGCCTTGCGCCTGCGCGGCTATACTGTCCTGGAGGCGGAGTCCGCCGAAGAGGCGCTGCGGATACTCGAAGACAGGACTCTTGCTGTTGATGTCTTCGTTACCGATGTGGTCATGCCGGGAATGGACGGCCCAACATGGGTGAGACAGGCCATGGCGGAAAGACCGCAGGTGCGCGTTGTATTCATGTCCGGATATGCAGAGGGCGCCTTTGGGGATTCCGGTCCGGAAATTCCAAACTCGGTGTTCCTGCCGAAACCTTTTTCATTGTCCCAGTTGACGGCAACGGTACATCAGCAATTGAGTTGACAAGGAATATTTCCGACCACGTGCATGCGGCGCCCGCCAATTCCAACATGCGGTTTCAGGTGGCTGATGCGTGCAGGCGAAACTCGTCGGCACATTTGCGGCGGTAGAGATCTTCGACCTCGCGGGACAATGTCGCCGGCATGACGGGCGAGACATTTTCCCTTTGCAGTTCAAGAGCGTCTCCCAAGCGGTTTTGCAGGAATTCCAGGATCTTGTCCTGGTGTTCATATTTGAAAAGGTGCTCGACCTCGACGCCGTTCCTGCGAGGGGTCAGGAATTTGGATTGACTGCCGACCTTGGCATATTCCGGGCGAACGCCCCTGAGATAGGCCCTCACGAAGTCATCGAAACTTATCCCCTGCGTTGATACAGGCTGACCGCGCAGGGCAGGGCGCGCCCGGTAACGGTACCAGCTGCCCAGCCAGTCAATCGGTTCCCGCACGACGGCCATTACCTCGGGGTCGGTGTCGAAAAGCTTGGTAAAAATAGGGCGAAAAAAACGATCATATCGATAGATCGTTGAATGCTTGAGCTCGGGTGGGTTTGACACGACGATGTCAGCCCGAGATCGCAACGCTGTGTGAAAAGCCGTCGTCCCAGTCTTTGGGACGGAAAGAAAAACCAGGCGTTCTTTCAGAAAAACAAGCATTTAGCCCCTTTTCCCTGTTGAATTTCTGCCGGGCAGACTGCCGTAAAGGCATCCTTAACACAATTGCAGAAAATTGGATTCAGAAGTTTTGAGTTGAAATGTTCTCTTTTTGGTCTCATAAGGAACAAGAGGCGAACAAAGCAGCGATTGCCGCCCGGCCGCGGGTGTGACAAAAGGAAGGCGACAGGACAATGGCGGATCTTCTGACGATGAGCAGCAAGCAGAACGCAGACAAGCAAAAGGCGCTGGACAGCGCGCTGGCCCAGATCGAACGTCAGTTCGGCAAGGGGTCAATCATGAAGCTGGGCGGCGAGAATGCCATTCAGGAGATCGAGGCCAGTTCGACCGGCTCGCTCGGGCTGGACATTGCCTTGGGCATCGGTGGTCTGCCTATGGGCCGCATCGTTGAGATTTACGGGCCGGAAAGCTCGGGCAAGACCACGTTGACGCTGCACTGCATTGCCGAACAGCAAAAACGCGGCGGTGTCTGCGCCTTTGTCGACGCCGAACACGCGCTTGATCCGCAATATGCCCGCAAGCTGGGCGTGGACCTGGACGAACTGCTGATCTCGCAGCCCGATACTGGGGAACAGGCGCTCGAGATTACCGACACTCTTGTGCGGTCGGGGGCGGTGAACATGGTCGTGGTCGACTCGGTCGCGGCTCTGACGCCGAAATCGGAACTGGAAGGCGACATGGGAGACAGCAGCGTCGGCGTGCAGGCCCGCCTGATGAGCCAGGCCATGCGCAAGCTGACTGCCTCGATCAGCCGTTCGAACTGCATGGTGATCTTCATCAACCAGATCCGCATGAAGATCGGCGTGATGTTCGGCAGCCCCGAAACCACCACGGGCGGCAATGCGCTGAAATTCTATAGCTCGGTTCGCCTTGATATCCGCCGGATCGGCGCGATCAAGGATCGGGATGAGGTCGTGGGAAACCAGACCCGCGTGAAGGTCGTCAAGAACAAGGTGGCGCCGCCCTTCAAGCAGGTGGAATTCGACATCATGTATGGCGAGGGCATCTCGAAGATGGGCGAGTTGCTGGACCTGGGCGTCAAGGCCGGCGTGGTCGAGAAATCCGGGTCGTGGTTCAGCTACGGCGACGAACGCATCGGGCAGGGCCGGGAAAATGCCAAGCAGTATCTGCGTGAGAATACCCGTATCGCGTTGGAGATCGAGGACAAGATCCGCGCGGCGCACGGGCTCGACTTCGATATGCCGCCAAATGCGGAAGAGGATGATATCCTCGAAGCCTGAAGCGCGGCCTGATGGGGGCGTTGATGCGCATGACCTCGACGCCAAACAGGCAACTCGTGAATCAGGGCATCTCGCAAGAGCTGCCTTGTTTTCTTCTGTGACCCTCTGCGCTGTGGACTATCCCCGAGGACAGGGCTAAACCATCGCAGATCAAGTCGAATGCGCGCCGAGAGAGCCACATGCCCACGCTGAATGAAATTCGCTCCACCTTTCTGAATTACTTTGCCAAGAACGGCCACGAGGTCGTGCCATCCAGCCCGCTGGTTCCACGCAACGATCCGACGCTGATGTTCACCAACTCCGGTATGGTTCAGTTCAAGAACCTGTTCACTGGCGTCGAGACCCGCGACTACAAACGCGCCACCACCGCGCAGAAATGTGTCCGCGCTGGTGGCAAGCACAATGACCTCGACAATGTCGGCTATACGGCGCGGCACCACACGTTTTTCGAGATGCTCGGCAACTTCTCTTTCGGAGATTACTTCAAGAAAGAGGCAATCCCCTTTGCCTGGGAGCTGATCACCAAGGATTTCGGCATCGACAAGAGCCGTCTGTTGACGACGGTTTATCACACCGATGACGAGGCCTTTGAAATCTGGAAAAAGGTCGGCGTTCCCGAAGACCGCATCATCCGCATCGCCACCAGTGACAATTTCTGGCAAATGGGCCCGACCGGCCCTTGCGGCCCCTGCACCGAGATCTTCTATGACCACGGCGAACATATCTGGGGCGGCCCTCCGGGCTCGCCGGACGAGGACGGCGACCGGTTCATCGAGATCTGGAACATCGTGTTCATGCAGAACGAGCAGTTCGAGGATGGCTCGATGCGCGAACTCGACATGCAGTCGATCGACACCGGGATGGGACTCGAACGTATCGGCGCGCTGCTGCAAGAAAGCCATGACAACTATGACACCGATCTGTTCAAGGCGCTGATCGAGGCATCCGCACATGTGACCAATGTCGATCCCTACGGGGACCAGAACGTGCATCACCGTGTGATTGCCGACCATCTGCGATCGACTTCGTTCCTGATCGCCGATGGCGTCATGCCCTCGAATGACGGGCGCGGCTATGTTCTGCGTCGGATCATGCGTCGTGCCATGCGTCACGCGCATCTGCTGGGGGCAAAGGATCCGGTCATGCACCGCCTGGTTCCGGCTTTGGTGCAGCAGATGGGGGCGCAGTATCCCGAACTCGGTCAGGCCCAGGCGCTGATCGAGGAAACGCTGCTGTTGGAGGAAACCCGCTTCAAGCAGACGCTCGACCGCGGTCTGAAACTTCTGGACGACGAACTGGCGGCGTTGCCCGAAGATGCGCCTTTGCCTGGCGAGGCCGCGTTCAAGCTTTATGACACTTACGGTTTCCCTCTTGACCTGACGCAGGACGCCCTGCGGGAAAAGGGCCGGGTCGTTGATACCGAAGGGTTTGACGCTGCCATGGCCGAGCAGAAGGCAAAGGCGCGCGCCGCCTGGGCCGGGTCGGGAGAAGCCGCAGACCTGGCGGTGTGGTTCGATGTTCTCGATGTCGCCGGCGCGACCGATTTCCTTGGCTATGACACGGAAAAGGCCGAAGGGCAGATCAGTGCGCTGGTCGTTGATGGCGCGATCGTCGACGAGATCCCCGAGGGGGGAAGCGGCTGGATCGTCGTGAACCAGACCCCGTTCTATGCCGAGGCAGGCGGTCAGGTCGGGGATACGGGCGTCATTCGCCGGCTCGAGAACCGCGACGAGGTTGCCTTGGTCGAAGACACGAAGAAATTCGCCGACGGCAAGGTGTATGCCCACAAGGTAACGGTCGAGCGTGGAACATTCACCAAGGGAGAGCCGGTCGAACTCGAGGTGGATCACGCGCGCCGCTCGGCCATTCGGGCGAACCACTCGGCGACCCACCTGCTGCACGAGGCCCTTCGCGAAACTCTGGGGGCGCATGTGGCGCAGCGCGGATCGCTGAACGCCGAGGACCGCCTGCGCTTTGACTTCAGCCATTCCAAGGCGCTGACCGAGGAAGAGCTGGAGAAGGTCGCCTCTGACGTGAACCGCTTCATCCGGCAGAATTCGACTGTCGAAACCCGGATCATGACGCCGGACGACGCCCGCGCGATTGGTGCTCAGGCCCTGTTCGGCGAGAAATACGGGGATGAGGTGCGTGTCGTTTCGATGGGGCGCGCCGAAACCGGCAAGGGTCAGGACGGGATGACCTATTCCATCGAACTGTGTGGCGGCACCCATGTGAAGCAGACCGGAGACATCGGAACCTTCGTCCTGCTGGGCGACAGTGCGTCGGCTGCAGGTGTGCGCCGTATCGAGGCCCTGACCGGAGAGGCGGCTTTCGAATTCCTGGCCAAGGAAACCGCGCGCCTGTCCGAGGTGACGGCCATGCTCAAGGCGCAGCCCGCCGAGGTGGTCGATCGCGTTCGCGCCCTGCTGGACGAACGCAAGGCGTTGCAGAATGAGGTCGCGCAGCTGCGCCGAGAACTGGCCATGGCCGGAGGGGCAGGGCAGGGTGGCGGCGAAGCCCGTGATGTGAACGGAATCCGCTTTCTGGCCCAGAGTCTAAGCGGTGTGTCCGGCAAGGACTTGCCCGCGCTGATCGACGAGCACAAGGAACGGCTGGGATCGGGCGCCGTGCTGTTAATCGCGGATACCGGCGGAAAAGCTGCTGTGGCGGCAGGCGTGACAAAGGATTTGACAGACCGGGTTTCGGCCGTCGATCTGGTCAGGGCCGCTGTTGCGGAACTGGGCGGAAAAGGGGGCGGGGGCCGTCCAGACCTGGCGCAGGGCGGTGGCAAGGATGCTGCCAACGCAGACGCGGCGATCAAGGCTGCTGAACAGATTTTGGGAGGATGAGATGGGTGCACTCTGGATCGCACATGTAACCGTCAATGACGCAGAATCCTACGGCAAGTACGCAGAGCTTGCCGGGCCGGCAATTGCCAAACATGGCGGCGAATTCATTGCTCGAGGAGGCCGGTATGTGCAACTGGAAGGCAAGGAGCGCCCCAGAAACGTTGTGGCACGCTTCCCGTCGGTCGAGGCTGCCGTGGCCTGCTACAATTCGCCCGAGTATCAGGAGGCGCTGAGCCACGCGCGTGGCGCGTCCGAGCGAGAGTTGCTGGTGGTTGAAACCACGGAATGATCGAGCCTTATCAGAGGCGTCGTCGAATCACTGGCTGTTTGTCGAAAGACCCGCCCTTTGGCGGGCCTTTTCTTTTCACGTTAACCAAATTTCATGATCAGTCGCAGGCTTCGCGCCGGTGCACCCCATATTGTGTCGGGTTTCTAGTGGGTTAAGGCCGGTTTTTAAGAGCCATCAAACAAAGATGGGCCCGAAATTCAATCAATCCGGTCAGATTCAAACCCCGAAAGCGTCACAAAGTTTGACGGATTTTCGCCGCTTTTCGCCCTCAGCTTGAGCCGTGATTGCTTCGCCTTCGCGTTTGTTGAACCATATTTGGAAACAATCGCGGTTCATAAAGGCAGCAATCGTCAGGATTGACGCGGAATGAGGACCGGCATGAAACATTTTGGAAATATGAAGGTTTCCAAAGCGATTGCTGCAACTAGAGCACTAGTGGGAGTTGCCGTTATCGCAAGTGGGCTTTTTGCGACAATAACTCCGATGCAGGCATCTGCGTCGCCGTTCCTGCAGCCGGTCGTAAATGCTCCGCCACCGACCGGAGCTCGATCGCTTTGCAGGCAATATTCGTGGGCCTGCGCGGCTTCCGGCGCTAAAAGTCTTACGCGAGAGCAGGAACTTCGCATCGTGAAAGCCGTCAATCGTCGGGTCAACAGATCAACGCGCGCCGTTTCAGACCAAGCGCAATACCGGCTAAAGGAAAAATGGAGCCTTCCTACACGGCGGGGTGGGGACTGCGAGGATTTCGCGCTGCTGAAAAAGAGGGACCTGGTGAAAATGGGCCTGGATCCGAGCAAGTTGTTGCTTGCCACAGTGCTGGACACCCGGCGTAATTCCCATGCGGTTTTGGTCTATCGATCCAGTTATGGGGATCTGGTTCTGGACAATCTGACAGACAGGATCAAGCCTTGGAAGGCAACGCGCTATCTGTTTCTGAGAATGCAGGATCCAAGTCGCCCGGAAAACTGGGTCGGCGTTTTCCGAAGAGGCTAGGATCCGAAGAGGTCAGGAAATGAAAAGCGCGCCTGCGAGGCGCGCTTTTTTTTGGGGGCGGTGCTACCGTCTTTAGTTGTTGGGGCTGCCACCCTGGCCACCGCCATTGCCGCCACCCTGGCCACCGCCATTGCCGCCGCCCTGGCCACCGCCGTTGCCGCCGCCCTGGCCACCGCCGTTGCCGCCGCCCTGGCCACCGCCGTTGCCGCCACCGGTGTCGTCTTCGTCATTATTGGCGCCACTGCCTTGGCCCGGGCTGGCACCCCCCTCGCCACCATTGCCGTCGCCGTTGTTGCCATTAACGCCGCCGCCGTTGCCGCCGCCGTTACCGCCGCCGTTACCGCCGCCATTGCCGCCGCCATTGCCGCCGCCGTTGCCGCCGCCATTGCCGCCATTGTCGCCGCCGCCATCACCGCCACCGGTATCGCCGCCGCCATTGCCGCCATTGTCGCCGCCGCCATCACCGCCACCGGTATCGCCGCCGCCATTGCCGCCATTGTCGCCGCCGCCGTCACCGCCACCGGTGTCGCCGCCGCCATTGCCGCCATTGTCGCCGCCGCCATCACCGCCACCGGTATCGCCGCCGCCATTGCCGCCGTTGTCACCGCCGGGAGCGCCGCTGGGGCCATCGCTACCAGGAGAGCCACCATTCCCACCGGAGCTGCCGCTGCCACCGGAACTGCCGCTACTGCCAGAACTGGAGCCACTTCCGCCTCCGGCGTTTCCATCGCGGCCAGCCTCAGCGGTTTCCAAACCCGGATCGGCTTCACCTGCCGCTTCGCCTTGTCCTCCGAAGGATGCCGTTGGGAAGTCTGTCAAAACCGCCGCGAAGGCGGGACAGGATTCCAATGTCCGTGCCAGGATGTCCTCGAAGTCGGGCCGGCGTTGAATGTAGCGCAGCATCCGGTCTTCGACCACGCGGCAGGAGCACAGCGTTTCGGTCGAAACGGACTGCCGGGCAGTCTGCACCGTGCATCTTTCCGCTGCGGCGAAACTTGCCGTCGATAGGAAAGTAAGTGACGTGGAAGCCAGCACCAGCGAAAGAAAACGCGTCTTCGCACTCATAACAAATCTCCAAACCATGAAACCGTAAACTGGTTGATTTTAAAGTTATCTGCGCGCCACAATTTCGTCAATTTCCCCGCTGAAAATTGTCAAAAGTGTGGCAGTTTTCCAAGTGTCCGCGTCAAGAGGGCCAACGAAAATTTCGTTAAAAAGTATCGATATCAATGTTTTAAGGCCGCCCTTTGGGGGCGACCTCTGTCAGCGCGCAACTCGCATGACGAGAAATAATACGCTGCATTTTTCAATATTGTTGATGTTTCGCCGGTCGATGTCCAAGTTTGACCATTTAGCCGGCTTTGGCCATGCGTTTGCGCTCGTGCGGATCCAGGAAACGTTTGCGCAAACGGATGGCTTTCGGAGTCACTTCGACCAGTTCGTCGTCATCGATATAGGCGATGGCCTCCTCCAGCGAGAACTGGACATGCGGAGTCAGCCGAACCGCGTCGTCAGAACCGCTGGCGCGCACGTTGGTCAGCTTCTTGCCCTTCAGCGGGTTGACTTCCAAGTCGTTGTCGCGCGAATGCTCACCGATGATCATGCCCTGGTACACGTCGGCTTGCGGGCCGACGAACATCCGACCACGCTCCTCCAGGTTCCACAGCGCATAGGCCACGGCCTGGCCGTTCTCCATCGAGATCAGAACGCCGGCGCGCCGTCCGGGAATCGGGCCCTTGTGCGGTGCCCAGCCATGGAACACGCGGTTCAGAACGCCGGTGCCGCGGGTGTCGGTCAGAAACTCGCCGTGATAGCCGATCAGCCCGCGCGACGGCACATGCGCGATGATGCGGGTCTTGCCGGCTCCGGCGGGGCGCATCTCGACCAGTTCGCCCTTGCGCGCGCCGGTGATCTTTTCGATGACGGCGCCCGAATATTCATCATCCACGTCGATGGTGACTTCCTCGATCGGCTCCAGCCGCTGGCCGTTTTCCTCGCGGAACAGAACCTGCGGGCGCGAGATGCTGAGTTCGAACCCTTCGCGGCGCATGTTCTCGATCAGAACACCCATCTGCAATTCGCCGCGGCCGGCCACCTCGAAGGCCTCGCCGCCCGGGGTGTCGGTGATCTGGATGGCCACGTTTGATTCGGCCTCTTTCATCAGGCGGTCGCGGATCACGCGCGACTGGACCTTCTTGCCGTCACGCCCCGCCAGTGGCGAGTCGTTGATGCCGAAGGTGACGGTGATCGTGGGCGGGTCGATCGGCTGGGCGGGCAGGGCCTCGTCCACTTGGGGTGCCACCAGCGAATCCGCCACGGTGGCCTTGCTCATGCCCGCGATGGTCACGATGTCGCCGGCCTCTGCCACGTCGATCGGCTGCTGGCTGAGGCCGCGGAAGGCGAGGATCTTGGTGGCACGGAAGTTTTCGATCAGGTCGCCATCACGGCTGAGCGCCTTGAGCGCATCGCCGGCCTTGAGCGTACCGCTTTCCACGCGGCCGGTCAGGATGCGGCCGATGAACGGGTCGCTGCCAAGGGTGGTGGCCAGCATGCGGAAGGGTTCGTCCTTGCGCGCGATCTGCTGGGGGGCGGGAACGTGATCGACGATCAGGTCGAACAGCGCCGACAGATCCTTGCGCGGCCCGTCCAGTTCCATGTCGGCCCAACCCGAACGCCCCGAGGCGTACATGGCCGGGAAATCCAGTTGGTCGTCATCGGCGCCCAGGTTGGCGAACAGGTCGAAACACTCGTCCAGCGCGCGGTCGGGCTCGGCGTCGGGCTTGTCGACCTTGTTCAGCACCACGATCGGGCGCAGCCCCAGGGCCAGTGCCTTGGAGGTCACGAACTTGGTCTGGGGCATCGGGCCTTCGGCGGCATCGACAAGCAGCACGACGCCATCGACCATGCTGAGGATGCGCTCGACCTCGCCGCCGAAATCGGCGTGGCCGGGGGTGTCGACGATGTTGATGCGCGTGCCTTTCCATTCGACGCTGGTGGCCTTGGCCAGAATGGTGATGCCGCGCTCGCGCTCGAGATCGTTGCTGTCCATGGCGCGTTCGGCCACTGCCTGATTTTCGCGGAACGCGCCGGATTGTTTCAGAAGCTCATCCACCAGGGTCGTCTTGCCGTGGTCCACGTGAGCGATGATTGCGATGTTGCGCAGGTCCATGAAGTCAGCCTTTGAACGGGAAGTTGCCGCGCGCATAACGCGGCGCGGCAAAAGATGCCAGCCCCAACGCGTTTTCAGTGCGCGGCGGTCTTGGAAAACAGGTGAATGATCAGAATTCCGCCGATGATCAACCCGAGTCCGGCAATGGCAGGGAAATCAAGCTTTTGACCAAAGACAACCAGTCCGATCAGAGCGATAAGAACGATTCCCATGCCCGACCAGATGGCATAGACGATGCCGACGGGCATCACCTTGAGCGTCAGGGCCATCAGATAGAACGCCAGGCCGTAGCCAACCACCACAAGAACCGAGGGCCACAGCCGGGTGAACTGTTGGCTTGCCTGCAATGCAGTGGTGCCAACGGTTTCAGCGAAAACGGCGAGCAGAAGGATGAGATAGGCGTTGGGCACGGGCAGAGTCCTGACTTTACGGGGTGACAATCGGTGTGTCACGCCGAGCTTGAACATGGAATTCTGCCAATCGGCAAGAAAAATCGAATATGCAGGCTCTTTCGCACCGCTGCCACGTCCACTGCGGAGAGTTTGACAGAGGTCAGGGAAACCCGACTTTCGCCGCAGAACCAAACTGCTACATTACGTTAGAAATCAATGGTTTTTCAGTTTGCCGCATTGAGGTGGCTACTGTGAACGCTGAATCTGGTTTCGATGAAGGTTGTTACGCGTGGGTGGCTTGCTGACGGGGGGTCCGTCGAACATGGCGCGGCCGTCCATGATGAGGGGGTACTAAGTATTTCGGTTTTCTTGCCGGTCGAGACCAGCGGAAAAGGGGCCTTCGGGCCCCTTTTTTTTAACCGTGCTGCTCGGTCACATTTACCCTGATTTGGACGTTTCAAGAACGATCGGCCTGGCCGGTATGAAACAAGAGAGCCTTGTCCGGGCCCATCATTGACTTTCCGTGGCTTTGGCTTTCTTGCGATGCTCTGTGAGCTTTCCGACCAGGAACTGGCGCGCCTTGCGTTCCGCCAAGCGAACGCGCACCTCGGTCAGAAAGGCTTCTTCCAGAGACTGAGAGGCTGCCGCCAGAACATCTCCGACTTCGACAAACAAACGATCCTG
This sequence comes from Ruegeria marisrubri, assembly GCF_001507595.1. Lineage (GTDB taxonomy): Bacteria > Pseudomonadota > Alphaproteobacteria > Rhodobacterales > Rhodobacteraceae > Ruegeria > Ruegeria marisrubri. Next base: position 830,929 of record NZ_LQBQ01000001.1, on the reverse strand, counting down.
GCCGGTTTCGTCCATGACCTTCAACGTATCCTCGGCCAGTTTTGCAGCCAGGGTGTCGAGTGTGTTGGACATTAGCGGGTATTCTCTGTCAGGCGGCGCTTTACATAGTCGGTGACGTTGGTGATCAGCGTATCCATATGCGGCTCTTGAAAGAAGTGGTCGGCTCCTTCGACTTCGGTATGGGTAATGGTGATCCCCTTCTGCTCGTGCAACTTGCTGACCAGGGCCCTTGTATCCGCAGGCGGCGCGACGCGGTCGGCGGTGCCGTTGATGATCAGCCCGGACGACGGGCAGGGCGCCAGGAACGAGAAGTCATACATGTTGGCCGGGGGCGAGACACTGATGAAGCCGGTGATCTCGGGCCGGCGCATCAGCAACTGCATGCCGATCCACGCGCCGAACGAGAACCCGGCGACCCAGCAATGCTTGGAGTTGTTGTTCATCGACTGCAGGTAGTCCAGCGCGGCGGCAGCATCGCTCAACTCGCCCACGCCCTGATCATACTCGCCCTGGCTGCGCCCCACGCCACGGAAATTGAACCGCAGAACGGTGAACCCCATGTTGTAGAAGGCGTAGTGCAGGTTGTAGACCACCTTGTTGTTCATGGTCCCGCCAAACTGGGGGTGGGGGTGCAGCACGATGGCGATCGGTGCGTCTTTTTCCTTTTGCGGGTGGTAACGGCCTTCCAGGCGGCCTTCGGGTCCTGGAAAAATCACCTCGGGCATGTGTGCTTTTGTCCTGTCTGTTTTTGCGCGGCGCCGGGATATTCTTGACGATATCCGTCGGCCACTTTAGAGCGGTTCTAATTGTTGGTTGCGTTGCTTGTCGACGCTGTCAGTCGGAGATACGCACTGACAGGCGGAACGTCAATGTTTTCGCGTGTATGAGGCTTAGGGGACACGAAAATGAAGCTGTCGACCAAGGGTCGTTATGCGATGGTGGCCTTGGCCGATATCGCGCTTCAGCCGACCGATTCTCTGGTTACCTTGAGTGAGATTTCCGAGCGTCAGGATATCTCGTTGCCGTACCTGGAACAGTTGTTCGTCAAGCTGCGCCGTGCCGAACTGGTGACTTCGGTCCGAGGTCCCGGTGGCGGATATCGGCTGGCGCGCCCGGCTTCGGAAATCCGCGTGGTCGAGGTGTTGTCTGCCGTTGACGAAAACGTGGATGCGTTGCGCAAGGGGGCCGGTGCCTCGGGGGCGTCTTCAGGCAGCCGGGCACAGTCGTTGACCAATCGCCTTTGGGAAAGCCTCAGCGCACATGTATATGTCTTCCTGCACCAGACCCGTCTTTCGGATGTGATCCGAAACGATCTGGCGCCTTGTCCCGCTGTCCCAAGCCTGTTTTCCGTAGTCGACGAATGAGGTAGGCGAGCGATATCCGCAATGACGGTGATTCCCTCGGGTGAAAAGATGCATCCATGAAACGTGTTTATCTCGACTACAACGCCACCGCGCCGCTTCGCCCCGAAGCGCGAGAGGCGATGATTGCCGCTATGGACATATGCGGCAATCCGTCTTCGGTGCATGCCGAGGGACGCGCGGCCAAGGCGTTGATCGAGCGATCGAGGGCTGTGGTTGCCGAAGCCGTCGGATGCAAGCCGCAGGAGGTCATCTTTACCTCGGGTGCAACCGAGGCGGCGAGGGTTTTGGCCAATCGACCCAAGGGCTGTGACGTGTTCGTTCAGGATACGGCGCATGATGCCTTGTGGTCGCATCTGGATCTCTCCAATGCATCTGATCGACCTCATGGTCCGGGTCATACGCTGGCGATGGGGCTGGCAAACTCGGAAACCGGCGTTGTTACGCTGCCGCCGGAAAAGGTGGAAAACCAGTGGCCCTATGGCGCGCGCCGGGCGGACTGGTTGCTGCTCGATATCACGCAGGCCGTGGGGCGGCTGCCGTTTTCCTTCGCCTGGAGCGAGGCGGACATGGCCATCATGTCAGCCCACAAGATTGGCGGGCCGAAAGGGGTTGGCGCATTGATTTTGCGGCAGGGGGTGGATATCGAACCGCTGGCCCCTGGCGGCGGCCAAGAGATGGGGCGCCGGTCCGGGACGGAAAATGTCATTGGAATTGCGGGCTTCGCGGCCGCAATTCAAGCAGCCTCGCGCGAGTTGTCGGACGGCACTTGGGAGCGGGTCGAAAAACTTAGAAACATTCTAGAAGAGCGCCTTGTGGAATCGGCAAAAGAGACTATTTTTGTCGGGAAAAAGGAGCGTCGGCTTCCCAACACGTCCTGCTTCATCACGCCGGGATGGAAAGGCGAAACGCAGGTCATGGCGATGGACTTGGCCGGGTTTGCGATTTCGGCCGGTTCGGCCTGTTCCAGCGGCAAGGTCCGCGCCAGCCGTGTGCTGACGGCGATGGGATTTGACGAGGTCGAGGCGGCCAGCGCCATTCGCGTGTCGCTGGGACCGCAGACGAGCGAAGAAGAGATAATGCGCTTTGCCGATACCTGGCTGAAACAGCGTGAAAGACATCGCGCCAGAACGGCGTGAGAAAGTAAGGAGAGAGCCATGGCGGCTTTGGACCAGACCCAGGTCAAGGAAGGTGTCGATCAGGAAACCGTGGACGCGGTGCGCGAGGTCGGAGCCTACAAGTATGGCTGGGATACCGATATCGAGATGGAATATGCGCCCAAGGGCGTGAACCCGGATATCGTCCGGCTGATCTCGGAAAAGAACGAAGAGCCCGAGTGGATGACCGAATGGCGCCTGGCCGCGTTCGAACGCTGGACCCAGATGAAAGAGCCGAAATGGGCCATGGTCCATTATCCCGAAATCGATTTCCAGGATCAGTATTATTATGCTCGACCCAAGTCGATGGAGACCAAGCCCAAGTCGCTGGACGAGGTTGATCCAAAACTGCTGGCCACTTACGAAAAGCTGGGTATCCCGCTGAAAGAACAGATGATTCTGGCCGGTGTCGAAGGCGCCGAGGATGCCCCGGCCGAGGGCCGCAAGGTGGCCGTGGATGCGGTGTTCGACTCGGTTTCTGTCGGCACGACCTTCCAGGAAGAGTTGAAAAAACATGGCGTGATCTTTTGCTCGATCTCCGAGGCGATCAGAGAGCATCCCGAACTGGTCAAGAAATACCTCGGCTCGGTGGTTCCGGTGTCGGACAACTTCTATGCCACGCTGAACTCGGCCGTGTTCTCGGACGGCTCGTTCGTCTATGTGCCGCCCGGCGTGCGCTGCCCGATGGAACTGAGCACCTATTTCCGCATCAACGCGGAAAACACCGGCCAGTTCGAACGCACGCTGATCATCGCCGACAAGGGCTCGTACGTGTCCTATCTGGAAGGCTGCACCGCGCCGCAGCGTGATACCGCGCAGCTGCACGCCGCGGTGGTCGAGATCATCGTCGAGGAAGATGCCGAGGTGAAATACTCGACCGTGCAGAACTGGTTCCCCGGCGACGAGAACGGCAAGGGTGGCATCTACAACTTCGTCACCAAGCGCGCCGATTGCCGGGGCGACCGGTCCAAGGTGATGTGGACCCAAGTCGAGACCGGCAGTGCCGTGACCTGGAAATACCCCTCCTGCATCCTGCGCGGCGATGACAGCCAGGGCGAGTTCTACTCGATCGCCATCACCAACAACATGCAGCAGGCCGATACCGGCACCAAGATGATCCATCTGGGCAAGAACACCAAGTCGCGCATCGTGTCCAAGGGCATCAGCGCGGGCAAGGCCCAGAACACCTATCGCGGGCTGGTGTCGATGCATCCCAAAGCGAAGAACTCGCGCAACTACACGCAGTGCGACAGCCTTCTGATCGGCGACAAATGCGGGGCGCATACCGTGCCCTATATCGAGGTGCGCAACAACTCGTCCCGCTGCGAACACGAAGCGACCACATCAAAGGTGGATGACGATCAACTCTTCTACTGCCGCCAACGTGGCATGGACGAGGAAGAGGCCGTGGCGCTGGTGGTCAACGGCTTCTGCAAGGATGTGCTTCAGGCCCTGCCAATGGAATTTGCCATGGAAGCGCAACAGCTTGTCGCGATCTCTCTGGAGGGTTCGGTAGGATAAGCCGGGTCGCTGCCCGGCTCAGGCCCGGCAGGCGACGGTGGTGCCGAGGAGTTGCCGCGTGACATATCAATCCTTTTCAGACGTTTGCCACGGCCAGTTCCGGCTTCGGACAGAGGACGGACGCGCCATCAGCGCCGAGCTTGGCAGGGCTGGATCGCCGCGGCGCTGCTTGCCGCCACAATTGACACTTCTCCCGCAGTGCGGCGGGGACGATACACGAACACGAGGAAATCATGCTTGAAATCAAAAACCTGCACGTCAAACTTGAAGAAGAGGACAAGCAGATTCTCAAGGGCGTCGACCTGACGGTCGAAGCCGGCAAGGTGCATGCGATCATGGGCCCGAACGGGTCGGGCAAGTCGACGCTCAGCTACGTGTTGTCGGGGCGGGACGGTTACGAAGTGACCGAAGGCTCGGCGACGCTCGATGGCGAAGACCTGCTGGAACTGGAGCCCGAAGAGCGCGCGGCCCTCGGCCTGTTTCTGGCATTCCAGTATCCGGTCGAGATTCCGGGCGTGGGCAACATGACCTTCCTGCGCACGGCGGTGAATGCCCAGCGCAAGGTGCGCGGGGAAGAGGAGCTGTCGGCTGCCGATTTCCTCAAGCTGGTCCGCGCCAAGGCCAAGACGCTGAAGATCGACGCAGACATGCTCAAGCGTCCGGTCAATGTGGGCTTTTCAGGCGGCGAGAAGAAGCGGAACGAGATCCTGCAGATGGCCATGCTGGAACCCAAGATGTGCATCCTCGACGAAACCGACTCGGGGCTGGATGTCGATGCGATGAAACTGGTGGCCGACGGCGTGAATGCACTGCGTGACGAAGGGCGCGGTTTCCTTGTCATCACGCACTATCAGCGGCTGCTGGATCACATCAAGCCGGATGTCGTTCACATCATGGCCAATGGCCGTATCGTCAAGACTGGCGGGCCGGAACTGGCGCTTGAGGTTGAACACAACGGCTATGCCGACATTCTTGCCGAGGTGAACTGATGGCCCTGCCCGAAGCAAAGCAAAGCCCGACCGAAGCCCGGCTCGCGTCGCTCAGCCTGCCGACAGCAGGCTGCACCCGGGATGCGCGCGAGGCGGCGCTGGCCCGTGTGCGCGAAATGGGGCTTCCGGGGCGGCGTGACGAATATTGGAAGTACACGCGGCCGGATACGCTGATTCAGCCCGAGGCGCCAAAGGCGGCTGTCTTCACGGCAGACGAGCCCCTGATGTTCGACCAGATCGACCGGTTGAAGATCGTCTTTGTCGATGGCGTATTCAGCCCCGAGGCCTCGGATGACCTGAGCCTGGAAGGTGTGCAGATCGAGCGACTCGAAGACATCTGCTGCAAGGATTTTCACTGGGCCAAGGAGTTGTATGGCGTTCTTGAAGCTCGCGGGCAGAATCCTGTACCGCGTCCCTTGGCGGCGTTGAACACGGCTTTTGCTGCGGATGGCGTGGCGATCCATGTCACAGGCAAGCCTTCGAAGCCGATTTGCCTGATCTACAAGCACGAATCCGAAACTTCGGACGCGATCCTGCATCATGTGATCCGTGTCGAGAGCGGCGCCGAGGTGACCATCCTGGAAAACGGCCCGGCCGCGTCTCGTTTCAACAAGTGCATGGAGATCGACGTTGCAGATGGCGGGACGCTGCACCATGTGCGGGCACAGGGGCGCGATCACGAACGCCGCGCCGCCACCCACATGTTCACGAGGCTGGGAGAGAAGTCGGTTTACAAGTCCTTCACCCTGACCGTGAACGGCGTGCTTACCCGAAATGAGCAAGTGGTCGAGCTGACTGGCGACGAGGGGGTGGCACATGTTTCGGGCGCCTGTGTCGGCGACGGTGACTTCCTCCACGACGACACCGTGTTCATCACCCATGACGCGGTGAACTGCGAAAGCCGCCAGGTGTTCAAGAAGGTTCTTCGCAATGGCGCCACCGGAGTGTTCCAGGGCAAGATCCTGGTCAAGGAAGGTGCCCAGAAGACTGACGGCTATCAGATCAGCCAGTCGCTGCTGCTGGATGATGACAGCCAGTTTCTGGCCAAGCCCGAGCTCGAGATCTATGCCGATGACGTGGCCTGCTCGCACGGGTCCACCTCGGGCGCGATCGATGAGACGGCGCTGTTCTACCTGCGCTCGCGCGGAGTGCCTGAAAAGGACGCGACCAACATGCTGACTTTGGCGTTCCTGGCCGAGGCCGTTGACGAAATAGAAGATCCGGCGCTGGTTGAAGATATCGTTGCGCGCCTGCAAGGCTGGCTGGCACGGCGCAGCTGATGCCGGTCGCCAAGGATATTGTCGCCACCTATCGGGGGCCGGGGCGCGTGGTGCGGCGGTTGCTCGACATGGGGCAGCGTGAAGATCGCGCCTTGGCAATTCTCATGGCGGGATGCGCGCTGGTGTTCGTCGCCCAGACGCCGCGTTTGGCGCGCGAGGCGCATCTGACCGGGCAAGAGTTGAACATGCTGCTCGGAGGTGCCTTGTTGGCTTGGGTTATCATCGCGCCGCTGATCTTCTATGTGCTTGCGGCAATAAGCCATGTCTGCGCCCGGGTCCTCGGTGGCAGGGGAGACTGGTACGGCGCCCGTGTGGCGCTGTTCTGGTCGCTGTTGGCCTCCAGTCCATTGATGCTTCTTCATGGGATGGTGGCCGGTTTCGTCGGGCCGGGACCGGCCCTCCAAGGAGTTGGGATCCTCTGGGTGATCGTTTTTGGCTGGTTCTGGTTTTCCGGCCTGAAACAAGCGGAAAGGGCCCCCACATGACCCAGATCAACCTGCGCGACCTGACCGTCATGACGATCAAGGACCCGGCCCAGGCTGCCAGGTATCTATTGGCGCTCGGGTTGGGGCGTGAGGTGCTGTGGCTCGGTTTGTTGCTGGCGGTCGTTCTCAATACGATGCTTCAAGCGGCCTCCAACTTGCTTTTGCCTGTTATCGGCTTTGAACTGCAGGGGATTACTCCCTCGCTTGTTGTTTACGCGGCGATCGTCGGCGGAGGGCTGGTCGTGACGACGTTCGCGTTTTGCCATGTTGGGCGCCTGCTGGGAGGGCGCGGTACATTCTACGATGTCATGGTATTGATGGTCTGGATGCAGTTTCTGAAGGTTGTGGTTCAGGCCGCCGGACTGATCCTCGTGCTGACGATACCGATTCTTTCTGCCGTGCTGGCCTTTGCCGCATTCCTGGTGGGGCTCTACATAACCGTTCACTTCATAGACCAGGCACATCGCCTGAACTCGCCGGCCCGCGCTGTCGGCGTGCTGATCGCGTCGGTGCTGGCTGTCGCCATTGTCTCCTTCATTCTTCTGTCCCTCGTCGGAGGGCCGATTCCGGGATCCGCTGCCTATGTATGATGTCCAGAAAATTCGCGCCGATTTTCCTATCCTGTCGCGCCAGGTGAACGGCAAGCCTTTGACCTATCTCGACAACGGCGCCTCGGCGCAGAAGCCGCAGGTGGTGATCGACGCGGTGACCAACGCCTATGCGCAGGAGTATTCCAACGTTCATCGTGGCCTGCACTACCTGTCCAACCTCGCAACCGAGAAATACGAGGCAGTGCGCGGCACGATCGCGCGGTTCCTGAATGCAGGCAGCGAAGACGAGATCGTGATGAACTCGGGCACGACCGAGGGTATCAACCTTGTCGCCTATGGCTGGGCCATGCCGCGCATGGAGGCCGGAAACGAGATCGTTCTGAGCGTGATGGAGCATCATGCCAACATCGTGCCCTGGCACTTCTTGCGCGAGCGGCAGGGGGTGGTGTTGAAATGGGTCGACACGGATGCGGATGGGGGCCTCGATCCGCAGGCCGTGATCGATGCGATCGGACCGAAAACGAAGCTGGTCGCGATCACGCAATGCTCGAACGTTCTGGGCACCGTGGTGGACGTCAAGGCGGTTACCGAGGGCGCTCATGCCAAGGGTGTTCCGGTTCTGGTCGATGGCAGCCAGGGCGCGGTGCACATGCCGGTCGATGTGCAGGATATCGGCTGTGACTTTTACGCGATCACCGGTCACAAGCTCTATGGCCCCTCGGGGTCGGGCGCCATTTACATCAAATCCGAACGCATGGCCGAGATGCGGCCCTTTATCGGCGGCGGCGACATGATCAAGGAGGTCACCAAGGACCATGTGATCTACAATGATCCGCCGATGAAGTTCGAGGCGGGAACTCCTGGCATCGTTCAGACCATCGGCCTTGGGGTTGCGCTGGAATACATGATGGGCCTCGGCATGGAGAACATCGCCGCGCACGAGGCAGGCCTGCGCGATTATGCGCTGGAGCGCCTGACGGGGCTGAACTGGATACAGGTTCAGGGCACGCGACCGGACAAGGCGGCGATCTTCAGCTTTACCATCGATGGCGCGGGACATGCCCATGACGTATCGACGATTCTCGACAAAAAGGGCGTGGCGGTCAGGGCCGGGCAGCACTGTGCCGGGCCGCTGATGGATCACCTCGGTGTCACGGCGACCTGCCGGGCCAGCTTTGGCCTCTACAACACGATGGAAGAGGTCGATACACTCATCGAAGCACTGGAGTTGGCTCACGATCTTTTCGGATGATCATTGCCGGCAAAAGCTATGAGCGCCCTGCAAAATCCGGTTGCACCCGGGGCGGAACAAGGTTAGTTAACGGCCAAGGCACCTGTAGCTCAGCTGGATAGAGCGCTGCCCTCCGAAGGCAGAGGCCAGAGGTTCGAATCCTCTCAGGTGCGCCAGTTTCGGAACAGAATGCGGGATCCAATCGGGCTTGACCCCGGGCTGCTGCAAGTCGCCCGGTGCGCTGAGTCTCCGACGGATCCGAAGACAAGGAAAACCCCCGTCGCCTGCGGCGCGGGGGCGTAGAGGGAAGCAGGGCGGTTTTTTGTATGTCAGCCGCCCCAGCTTCGTACTTCACCACAATCCATGTGGACGAAATTCGAGCGGGAATACCGGCCGACACCGCCTGCGCGACACGCCATGGCGGCCTTCGCCATCTGGTTCACCGAGCGGGACGCAAGTCGCAGGTCAGCGGCTTGGCCTTTCATGTGCAATGAGTTCTTGGCGACCCCGCGAGAGCGCCGGCGCAGCATTGCGTTGGTCTGCGGGCTGCGATAGCCCGAAAGCAGCATGTAAGGTTCGTTGACATCCAGCAGGTTGTGAGCTGCGGCCATGATGTCGACGGTGCGCAGGTCGATCGTCTTGACCTGATCGGTGCGCCAATCCCGCATGAAGTGGTTGATTTCGTTTACCGCGTCTTTGATGTAGTCACCATCGACCCAATAGATCATGTCGAGACGCTCGCCAGTGCGCCCGGAATACATCCTGATGCGCCGGATGTCGCCACCCCCGCGAAGAAAGCCTGCTGCGTTGGAATAGGTGGGCGCTGCTGCGACTGCCGTTGCTGCAAATACACCCAGCAGTGCGCGCCGGGTCAAACCCGAAGAGCTGATCTCTGCCATTGCTGCTCGTCCCGTACTTCTACTGCCTGCGCGCGATGTTACGTGCGCCATATCGATTTTTTCTCTTACCATCCCCAGATGCGGGATTTATGGCATACGAGGATTCCCGAGCCAACAAAACTTTGGGCGTCATATCGTCTTTGCGTCCATTTCGGCGGGATTTTGCGCAATCCGGGCGTGGGTGCCTCATTTTCGCCACAATTGAAGTCCATCCGCGGCGGTTTTGGACGGCGATGCAAAAGCGCACCACGCGTGTCAGGATCAATTCCAATAGTGTATTTGTGAATGGACATTTAGCGGGCGATTGACCGAGACTCCAAGAAAGCTTGAGTGATCTGTGTAGATTTGAATGACCAAGGCCCGTCTCATGAGGAAGCTATTTCGGCAAGGTTCCGCCTATCTTCTCGTTGCTTTTCTTTCAGCTGCGGCATCCAGCGTTTCTGCTTCGGGTGAGCTTGCTCAAACCACCGCCTTCAAGCAGGCCGTTGCCGAGTCGATTGGCGCTGATGCTGGGCTCGCCGAGTTTTACCGGAACAATGCGTATCAACCCGTCTGGACGGGCCAAACGGCGAAATCCGCGGCCCGGCGGGCCGGGCTGATAGAAGCATTGTCGACCGCCGGCATGCATGGTCTTCCGGCGGGCAAGTACCGATTGCAGGAACTTCTGAACCGGATGGAGTCGGCAAAATCGGTTCGCGATCTCGGGTTGCTCGAGGCGGAAATGAGCCGGGTCTTTGTCGCGTTTGCCCGCGACCTGCATTCGGGTCTGCTGGAACCTTCGCGCATCGACGGGGGAGTGGCGCGGAAAAGGCCGCAGGTGTCTCCGGCGGATCTGCTCCAGGGCGTTTCGGGGGGTGATCCCAGGGCCTACTTCAAGTCGCTGGCGCCTGAAACCCGCCAGTACCGAGCCTTGCTGAAACAGAAAATGGCGCTCGAGCGTCAATTGACCCAAGGCGGCTGGGGAGAAGCCGTTCCGGTGAGCAAGATGGAACTGGGCGACACCGGGCCGGAAGTTGTGGCATTGCGCAATCGCTTGGTTCGCATGGGATATCTCAAGCCCACCGCCAGCCCGACATATGATGAAACTCTGCGGGAGGCTGTGCAAAAATTCCAGACTGCGCACGGGTTGGAGCCCGATGGAGTCGCTGGGCAGGGTACGATCACCGAGTTGAACCGCACAGTCGCCTACCGGCTGCAGTCGGTCATCGTAGCGCTGGAGCGCGAACGCTGGCTGCCGCGGGAGCGGGGCGAGCGGCACGTTCTGGTCAACCAGACCGACTTTTCGGCCAAAATCGTGGATCAGGGGCGCATAACCTTCGAAACCCGAGCGGTGATCGGCAAAAATACTCACGACCGCCGCAGCCCGGAATTTTCGGACCAACTGGAGCATATGGTGGTCAACCCGAGCTGGTATGTTCCGCGCTCGATTGCCACCAAGGAATACCTGCCCAAGTTGAGAGCCAACCCCAATGCGGTAAGCCATCTGGAAATCACTGACAGCCGCGGGCGCAAAATCAATCGCGGGGCGGTGGATTTCAGCCAGTTTTCCGCCCGTAGCTTTCCGTTTTCGATGCGTCAGCCACCGGGGCAGAAGAATGCCCTGGGTCTGGTCAAGTTCATGTTCCCCAACAAGCACAACGTCTACATGCACGACACCCCGCAAAAACACCTGTTTTCTCGCGAGGTGCGCGACTTTTCGCATGGGTGTATCAGATTGGCGGATCCTTTTGGTTTCGCCTATGCCTTGCTGGCAAGACAGGAAGACGACCCCAAAGCCTATTTCCATCGTGTTCTTGGCACGGGGCGGGAAACGACGGTTCGGCTGAAAGAGCCCGTTCCGGTGCACCTGATCTATCGCACCGCCTATATTGGCTCCAAGGGTGAGGTCGAGTATCGCCGGGACGTTTACGGCCGGGATCAAAAGATCTGGGAAGAACTGTCGAAGGCAGGGGTGGTCCTGCCGTTGGTTCAGGGGTAAGCACGGGGTAATACTTCCTCTGACAGGGAACCCCGAGACATGCAGTTCACCATCCAACAAATCGCTGATGCGCTTGGCGCCGAAGCCGACGGCAATACAGAACTGACCATTCTGCGCGTGGCCGAGCCGGGCGATGCCGGTCAAACGGATCTGGCGATGGCCATGTCTCCGAAATATGCCGAGGCATTGGCTGCCGGATCTGCACGGGCCGCGGTGTTGTGGCCGGGCGCGGATTGGCGTGCGATGGGCCTGGAGGCCGCGATCTTCGTTCCGCGGCCACGTATGGCGATGGCCGGAATCACCGCGATGCTGGACCGGGGGCAGGGCGTGGCCGAAGGAATCCATCCCTCTGCCGTCATCGACCCCACGGCCGAGATCGGTTCAGGCGTTTCGATCGGACCTCTGACCGTGGTCGGAGCGCGAGCAAGGATTGGTGATGGCTCGGTGATCGGTCCTCATTGCGTGATCGGCATGGATGCTTCGCTGGGTGAGAACGCCGTGCTGCGCGAGATGGTCAGCATCGGCGCGCGGGCGGTGATCGGTGACCGCTTCATCGCGCAACCCGGCGCGCGGATCGGGGGGGACGGGTTCAGCTTTGTCACGCCAGAGGTTTCCGGCGTCGAAAATGTGCGCAAGACGATGGGCGATCAGGGGGACGCCAAGGCGCAAAGCTGGCTGCGGATTCACTCGCTGGGTGCCGTCGAGATCGGCGATGACGTCGAGGTGGGGGCAAACTGCACCATCGACAACGGGACCATCCGGAACACTCGCATCGGCAATGGCACCAAACTGGACAACCTGGTCCACGTCGGCCACAACACGCGGGTCGGCAACGACTGCCTGCTGTGCGGGCAAACCGGCGTGTCAGGGTCGGTCGAGATCGGCAACAATGTGGTTCTCGGAGGACAAACCGGTGTTGTCGACAACATTTTCATCGGCGATCGGGTGATCTCTGGCGGGGGCACGAAAATCCTTTCGAACGTGCCCGCCGGCCGGGTCATCATGGGTTATCCGGGGGTGAAAATGGAAACGCATACCGAGATCTACAAGGCGCAGCGCCGCCTGCCGCGATTGGCGCGCGACGTCGAGGCACTCAAAAAGGCGGTTTCCAAACAGGGTTCGAGCGATTAAATCAGCCCCAAAGCGAAAATCAGGGGATTGATATGAGCATCAGCGACCGCGTCATTGCAATCATTGCTGAGCAGGCCATGCTGGAGCCATCGGACGTGACACCCGAGAGCACGCTTGAGGATCTTGGCATCGACAGCCTGGGTCTGGTCGAAAGCATTTTTGCGATCGAGGAAGAGTTCGACATTTCAATTCCCTTCAATGCGAACGAGCCGACGGCCAGCGATTTCGACATATCGTCCGTCGCTGCGATCATCGCCGGCATTGAAAAACTGGTCGCGGAAAAGGTCTGACGGGCGGCCATGAAACGCGTCGTCATTACCGGGGCTGGCACCATCAATGCGCTGGGGCATTCGGTTCCCGCAACGCTGGAAGCCATGCGCGAGGGCCGCTGCGGGATCGGGGAACTGGATTTCCGCGATGTCGAACGCCTTGCCATCAAAATCGGAGGGCAGGTTCGCGGTTTCGAGGCCGAAGGGCGATTCAATCGCCAGCAAATGAGCCTCTATGACCGGTTCACCCAATTTACCCTGACCGCCGCAAAGGAAGCGATCGAGCAGTCCGGTATCGAGTTTCACGGAGAACTGGCCGCCCGATCCGGGGTGGTTCTCGGAACGGCTGGTGGCGGCGTTTCCACCTGGGATGACAATTACCGCTCGGTTTACGAAGACGGCAAGAACCGGGTGCATCCTTTCGTCGTGCCGAAACTCATGAACAATGCCGCGGCAAGCCACGTCTCGATGGGATACAACCTCAAGGGGCCGAGCTTTACCGTCTCGACCGCCTGTGCCTCGTCGAACCACGCTATGGCGCTGGCCTTTCAGATGGTGCGCAGTGGGGCTTCGCCAGCGATGGTGACGGGTGGGTCGGAGTCCATGCTGTGTTTCGGGGGCGTCAAAGCGTGGGAGGGTCTGCGGGTCATGTCCAAGGATGCCTGCCGTCCGTTCAGCGCGAACAGAAACGGCATGGTGCAGGGCGAAGGTGCAGGCGTCTTCGTTTTTGAAGAATACGAGCACGCCAAGGCCCGGGGCGCAGATATCCTGTGTGAGGTCATCGGGTTCGCGATGTCATCAGATGCGGCCGATATCGTGATGCCCAGCAAGCAGGGCGCAGCCCGCGCGATGGCGGGAGCACTTGCTGATGCGAGGATCAACGCGGGTGAAGTGGGCTACATCAATGCGCATGGCACGGGCACAGCGGCCAACGACAAGACGGAGTGTGCCGCTGTGGCTGACGTGTTCGGCCCGCATGCCGATGACCTGATGATTTCCTCGACCAAGTCGATGCATGGCCACCTGATTGGGGGAACAGGCGCCGTTGAGCTTCTGGCCTGCATAATGGCTCTGCGCGACGGTATCATCGCACCAACCATCGGCTATGAGGAGCCGGACCCGGAATGCGCGCTGGACGTGGTTCCGAACGAAGCGCGGGAAGCCAAAGTGGATATCGCCCTGAGCAACGCCTTTGCCTTTGGCGGCCTGAATGCGGTGCTGGCCTTGAAGCGGGTCTGAAAAATAGCCGGGCCGTCAGTTGGTACTGGCGGCCCGGATAAGATTGTTGCCCAAGGCGTCAGCCGTTGGTGGCAACGTCCACCACGTCATATCCGGCAGTGAAACCCGAGAGAGACAGGTCAAGATTGATGACCTGATCCGGGGCTGTGGCCGGAACCAGTGACAGGGTCGCCTTGTTTCCCTTTTTCATGGCGTCGATATCCGCCTGTGTCAGCCCGATCTGGGCGACACAGCCGATCGGTGCGCAGAAGGTGTAGTTGTATCGCTTGCCCGGCGCGCCATCGACGGAAATCGTCAACTGAGCGGGCAGCAGGGTTTCCAGCGGCACGATGATGGTCGCGGCCGCGACGGCCCGCTGGCCTTCGGGAAGGCGGAACATCGAGATCTCGGCAATCGGGTTCCCCTCGCTGCCGTTCAGGATCTGCAACAAAGAACAGGGATCGGTTTCGGTGTTTGTTTTGATACAGGCCAGATCCCAGTCACCGAACTTTTCCTTGGAATAGCGCTGACCGACCGTCGGTTCGGAATTTACCGGTTGTCCCAGATCAAGGGTTTCGTTTGCTGTCTGGCCAGCCTGGTTTTCCTCTGCCGTGGGGGTGGTTTCCTGGGCTGCGGCCAGGCCGGGCCACATGGCAAACACCGCTGCGCCGAGCGGAACAAGTTTCTTGAACATGAATGTGCCTCATATTGTGCGGGTCAGCTTTTGGTCCCGTCTAACATGGTTGGATTGGGGTGTCAGGAACTATTGTTTCGGTAACTGGGGGCATGGTCGGATTTCCGCCAATGCCGACCCGAAGCAATTGGGAGAAAAGAGAAAAGGGAGCCGACAGACCGGCTCCCTTTATGAAAGATGTCTCCCCGTCGGACTGGCCGACTTAGTTATTGGTGAGACGTTACGAGAGGGGCGGCCACGGGTCAACAGTTATCGACAGATTTTTTGAAGCGGCCCGTGCCGAACGGGATGAGTCAGCTGGGCTATCCAGTTTCTGAAAAGGCGCCGTGCCCTCAGGCACGGCCAGTCGACAGGGAGGAAGCCTGCCCCCTCGTCACATTTCTCGAAGGGGACAAAAAGACTATCGCAGGTAAAGGTTAACTTTGTATGCTTTGGTGGGACCGGTAGAATTCGAGGCATAAGTAATATGAAGGAAAAGGTTTTTCTGGGCGGTGCCGGCGAGGGGTATGGTGTCCACCAGGGTTTGTCGCTGAAATATGCCAACCGCCACGGTCTGATCGCGGGCGCGACGGGCACCGGCAAGACGGTGACCCTGCAAATCCTGGCCGAAGGGTTTTCCCAAGCCGGCGTTCCGGTGTTTCTGGCCGACGTGAAAGGCGATCTTTCCGGCCTCGCCAAGGCCGGATCGATGGACCAAAAGCTGCACAAGGCCTTCACCGAGCGCGCGGCGCGCATCGGCTTCACGGATTATGCCTACCGCGCCAGCCCTGTGGCCTTTTGGGACCTGTTCGGCGAACAGGGTCACCCGGTGCGGACCACGGTTACGGAAATGGGTCCGCTTCTATTGTCGCGCTTGTTGGAGCTGACCGAGGCCCAGGAAGGGATCGTGAACATTGCCTTCCGCGTTGCGGACGAAGAAGGAATGCCTCTTCTGGATCTCAAGGATCTTCAGGCGCTGCTGGTCTGGATCGGAGAGCACCGCGCAGAGCTGTCCCTGAGATACGGCAACATTTCTACGGCGTCGGTCGGGGCCATCCAGCGCCGGCTGCTGGTGCTGGACAATCAGGGAGGAAGCCGCCTGTTTGGCGAGCCCGCTCTGGAACTCTCCGACCTGATGCGAACCGATGACGACGGACGCGGCGTGGTCAACATACTGGCGGCAGACAAGCTGATGGCCGCCCCACGCCTCTATGCCACGTTCTTGCTGTGGCTGCTCAGCGAGCTTTTCGAGGAACTGCCCGAGGTCGGCGACCCCGACAAGCCGAAGCTGGTCTTTTTCTTCGACGAAGCCCATCTGCTGTTCGACGATGCGCCGAAGGTTCTGGTCGACAAGGTCGAGCAGGTGGCACGCCTGATCCGGTCCAAGGGCGTTGGCGTGTATTTCATCACGCAGAATCCGGCGGATATCCCCGAAGATATCCTTGGCCAGCTCGGCAACCGCATCCAGCACGCGTTGCGGGCCTTTACGGCCAAGGACCGAAAGAACCTGCGTCTGGCGGCCGAGACCTACCGGGAGAATCCCGCATTCGACACCGAAACCGCAATTCGCGAAGTCGGGGTAGGCGAGGCCGTAACCTCGATGCTTCAGAAAAAGGGTGTTCCTGGAATGGTCGAACGCACCCTGATCCGCCCCCCCAGTTCGCAGCTTGGTCCGATTTCGGACGCGGAACGTGCCGAAATACTGGCCTCTTCGGAAATGGCCGGGAAATACGACAAGCCGATCGACCGGAAATCCGCCTACGAGATTCTGGCCGCCCGTGCGGATCAAGCGGCACGCGAGGCCGAGCGGGCTGAAGCCGAGGAGGTGGTCGAGGCGCAGACACCTGCCGAAAGGGAATATGCATCTGCGCGGCGTTACAGCGGCACGAGGGTAGGGCGGTCGTCGGCAAAAAGCATCCGGAAAAAGGACACATTCGCATCCGCGCTGACCGAGGCCGTCATCAAGGAAATGAAGGGAACAACCGGACGCCGGATCGTTCGGGGCATACTCGGCGGGCTGTTCCGGGCCCGTTGAGAAGCTCGGAAATCCGTTCTCAACCGTTCATTCGCCGGTAGCCTTCGTTCCGGCAAACCTCATCGGCTTCTTGAACCGACATGCTTTCGGGGCGGTCAATCGCGCGGTCCCAGAGAACTCGCGACTGCGTGTAGAGCTGGCAGGTTACGATGCCCTGTGACGTTTCGACCAGAACCGGGTCGGTTTCCATGCTCTCAGGCGAAATCGAACAGCCTGAAACAAAGGAAGAAAATGCCAAGAGCGACAGATTTATTTTGAGAATGTTCATTTGGTAGTTACTCGAAATCAGCAGGTAAGCAGATTTGGCGGAGATTAAGGTGTCGCCATGATGCTCCGCAAGTCGAAACGGTATGGTTTGGCTGCGTGACTGGCGCCATATTGCTTTTCCACGCAACCGTTGACGATGTTCATGCCGGGATTTGCTTAACATAGCACCCTGACGGGCTGGCAACAAAGGGGGGGCGGAATAGGCGGGCTTTTGGATTTCGTGCGGGCGGTTGGGCCGGCTATCGACACCTGCCGACCATTGAGGGTATGACACAACGCCAGCAAGGCCATGTCGCAACAGAGGAAGGCAGCAACGTGCGGGAAGACCAGCTCGAACCAAGGGCGGACATCTTCTATATCAACCTCGATCGGGTGCCCGAGCGCCGGGAGTTTATCGAAAGCCATTTCGTTGAGCGGGGCCTGGGCTTGCCAACTCGTCTGAGCGCCACCGACGCCGCCGAGCCCGGTGCGCTGGATCACACGGGCTATGTTCCCGGTACCGGCGGGCGTTGGGGGCTGAAACTGAGTGAAATCGCCTGTTTCGAAAGCCACCGGCGCATCTGGGAAATCGCAGTGGATCGAGACCTGAAGGCTGTTGCGATATTCGAGGACGACCTCCGTTTGTCCAGACATGCTGCGGATGTCATCGACAACCTGTTGGCCGGTGCCGAAGACTACGATCTGGTGAAGATTGATTATTGTCCCAAAATCAACAGGTTCGGGCCCGAAGTGGACATCAATGGCGTAGTGGTCCGGCCTTTGTTGACGATGGCCTCGAGTGCGGGCGGCTACATCCTGTCCAAAAATGGCGCCGAAAGGCTTCTGGCACGGTCCGCCCAATTTTCGGATCATCTGGACGATTTCATATTCACGCCCGGTTCAGAGTGGCGGATGTTTCAATGTTTTCCGGCGGTCGCCATTCAGTTTGTTCTGCAGCGGGATGCGGAAGACATTCCGGAAGTTCTGAAAACCAGCGAGCGAACCCAGGCCTCGGCCATCAACAGCGGTTTGGACAAGGGGCCGCTGTGGTTCCGTTTGCGCAGAGAACTACTTGCGGCCCGGCGCAAACTGGAGTGGAGATTGGGGGGCGAGAAAAAGCTGTTGGAGCAAGGCGGGTTCGTCGGCCACATTCCCTGCGCGGACGATCTGGACGTTTGACTTTGATGGCGCTCACTTTCCGCCAGAAGTCGAGCCGGTTAACAAATCGGGCCTATTGCTCTATCCTGATCGCGTAATGTTCCGGCTTTTTTCTCGGGAGAGCGCGATGAGCCAGACAATCTACGAGAAATATGGCGGCTTCAAAACCATCAGCCGGATCGTGATGACCTTCTACGAAATGGCGCTGGATTCCGATCAGATCGGTGGCTACTTCGAAGACATCGACATGCCGCGCCTTATTGACCACCAGACGAAATTCATCTCGTCACTGGTCGGAGGGCCTGCGTCCTTCAGTGACGAGCGGATCGAAGCGGTGCATCGCCACCTGAACATCAGCCATGCTGATTTCGACGAGATGGCCGAACTGTTCGCGGAAGCACTGTCCCAGCATGGCATGTCCGAGCCGGACATTCGAACCTGCCTCGCGGCCATCGAGGAAAAACGGTCCATCATCGTGGTCCGTGACGCGGCATGAGCATTTCAGCGATCAATGAAAACCTGCTGCGGGCGATCGGGGTCGGCGTGGCCGTGGTGCGGGCGTCGGACCTGAGTTTCATATTCCACAATGAACCATTCGCCGAATGGTTCGGAACGCCACAAGACGGAGCATCGCTGACATCGGTTCTTGAGGGGTTGGACGAAACAGAGCTGGATAGGGTGCGCAATGAGGGAGTGAAATACTCTGTCGAGTTGCAGATCAAGCCCAAGCGACGCACGCTGGTTTTCGCCCTGAATATCTCGGCTGCCAACTCTCTGGACGAAAAGATCATGGTGATCGAATGCCAGAACATCACTCGAATCCGTGAACTGGAAAGCATGATCGACAGCTACTCGACCATGGTCGAGCGCAACACGCGTGAGCTGGAGCGGGAAAAGGAGAGGGTAGAGCGGCTGTTGCTGAACCTGATGCCGCGGTCGGTCTACGAAGAGTTCAAGACCTTTGGCGTGGTAACGCCGCAGCTTTACGAAAACGTCTCGGTGGTGATGCTTGATTTCGTGGATTTCACCGATTTCGCGGCGCGCACCGATCCGACCATTACACTGAGCGAATTGAATGACATCTTCACGGCGTTCGACCGCATCGTCGAACAGTTCGGCTGCGAGCGGATCAAGACCATCGGGGACGCATATCTGGCCGTTGCTGGTATGCCCGACCCGACACCGGATCATGCGACCGCCGTTGCCCATTGCGCCACCCGCTTTCTGCGTTACCTGGAAAGGCGCAACGAAAGCCATCCGCACAAATGGCAGGCGCGGATCGGGCTGGGGACCGGCGCCGCCGTGGGATCGGTCGTCGGTATCCAGAAATATGTCTATGACGTGTTCGGGCCTGCGGTGAACATGGCGTCTCGCCTGCAAGTTTTTGCAAACCCGATGAAAATCGTGGCTCCGGAAGAGATGAAATATGCGCTGATCGACGAGTTTCAGGTCTCGGATCTTGGACCCGAAGACATCAAGGGGCTGGGTGAAGTCAGCTTGGTCAATGTTTCATCGGCCTTGCGCGCGTCGAAATCCAAAAGCTGGACATGACCCAACTCCACGCCGAGGCGGTGCAGGCGCTCTACTGATCGTCGGGCGCGATCAATCCGAGACCCCTCAGATAGATGCCGATGCCGGTTTCAAGCAGGTCTTCGGGCGAAAAAGGCGAGGCTGTTCCGGTGTTTCTGGCGTAAAGCTCAACCACTCCGTGACTCAACGCCCAGATATGGGCACTGAACATGGAGGCCGGCGGGCGCTTTTCTGGTGGTATGTGCTGTGACAGGTCCGACGCGGCCTTTTCCAGCACGGATTTGGCCCGGTTGGCGGCCGCGGCCAGTTCCGGTGTGCGGTTGATCGAGATGCCGCTTTCGAACATCGAAATGTAGTGGCCGGGGTGTTTCCGCGCAAAAGCCAGATAGGCGCGCCCGGTGGCTTCGAACGCGGCTAGGGCTGATGGCTGGCCTTGGTCATAGGCGTATTGCATCAGGTCCGCGAACATCTCGAAGCCCTGTCGCGCAGCTTCGGCGATCAGGTCTTCACGCCCTTCGAAATGGCGGTAGACGGCTGCAGGGGTGACTCCTGCCTTCTTGGCGGCCTCGGACAGGGTAAAGCCCGTGGGGCCCTTTTCCTCGATCAGGACAAGGGCTGCGTCGATCAGGGCCTGCCGTAGATTTCCGTGATGATACCCTCGTTTAGCCATCCCAGATCTCGGGGCCTCCGCAGATTTTCCCGTCCGGCTTTCCGACGGCTTTCTTGGTTTTGTCGTCATAGTCAAGTTCTGTCAGCACGGAACGGATGGCGGCAAGACGGGCCCTCTTCTTGTCGTCCGAGCGCACGATGGTCCAGGGGCATACATCGGAATGCGATCTGGTCAGCGTTTCGCTGATGGCAGCGGTGTAATCATCCCATTTACTCAGGCCCGCCACGTCGATCGGGCTGAGCTTCCAGTGCTTCAACGGGTCGTTTTCGCGGGCCAGGAATCGTTTCAGTTGCTCGGCGCGGCCGACGTTGAGCCAGAACTTGAACAGACGGATACCATCATTCACCAGTCCGTCTTCCAGCGGCTTCACCTGGCGAAAGAACCTCTCGCGCTCGGCCGGCTCGCAGAAGCCGAAGACATGCTCGACAACTCCCCGATTATACCAGCTGCGGTCAAAGAAAACGATCTCGCCCGCAGATGGCAGGTGAGAAATGTAACGCTGGAAATACCATTGGCTGCGCTCTGCATCCGAGGGTTTGCTTAGGGCAACGACCCGCGCGCCCCTTGGATTAAGGTTTTCCCGGAACCTTCTGATAGTGCCTCCTTTTCCGGAAGCATCCCGGCCTTCGAAAATGATGGCGATGCGTTGCCCGGTTTCCTTGACCCAAGACTGCAATTTTACCAGTTCGATTTGCAGGGCCTGCATCTCTTTGTCGTAGACCTTTCCCTTCATCCTCTCGCGGTAGGGATAGGATGGGTTCAGGATGTCATCCTTGTCGGCCGCGGTAATGGCCTCGCGGATCTCCTTTGGGGATTCGTCATTGAAATAGGCGGTGATCGCGCCTTTCATTGGCCGTGCCATCCGATGCCTCCCAGTAAAATCCGCATCTTACTATGGAATGTGAATCGGATTAACGCAAACTGGCGCTTGTCGGTTGGCCGGGTCTTGTCCTTGGCGAACTCGTTTCAAATCTAGTTGCCAATCGCGTCCAGATCATAGGGTGTGGTCTGGTAGATCTCGTTGATCCAGTTGCCATAAAGCAGGTGCGCGTGGCTGCGCCAGCGGTTCTGCGGAGTCTTGCTGGGGTCGTCGTCGGGGTAATAGTTGATCGGCACGTTGATCGGCGTGCCGTTTTCCACGTCACGGTCGTATTCCTGCTTCAGCGTGTCACTGTCGTATTCGAAGTGGTTGAAGATATAGAGCGCGCGGTGTTCTGGGTCTTCGACCAGGCAGGGGCCGACCTCGTCGCTGCCCAACAGGGTACGAAGGCCGGGAACGGCATCGATTTCTTCCTGCTTCATCTCGGTCCAGCGGCTGACCGGGATCAGAAGATCATCGGAAAACCCGCGCAGGTACGGAGAGGCAGGGGCAAGGTTCTTGTGCCGGAAACAGCCGAACGCCTTGTGGTCCAGCATGTGTTTCTTGACCCCGTGGAAATGGTTGATCATCGCCATGCCGCCCCAGCAGACCCCGAAGGTGGAATGCACGCTGGTCTGGGTCCAGTCAAAGACCTCGCAGATCTCGTCCCAATAGGTGACCTCCGGGAACTCCAGATGTTCGATAGGGGCACCGGTGATGATGAGCCCGTCGAACTTCTCGTTCTTCACCTCCTGAAAGGGGCGGTAGAACTCGGCCATGTGCTCGGCGGCTGTATTCCGGGTCTTGTGCTCGGTCATGCGGATCAGCGACAGCTCGATCTGCAGCGGCGTGGCCCCGATCAGCCGCGCGAACTGGTTTTCGGTCTGGATCTTCTTGGGCATGAGATTCAGCAGACCGATATGCAGAGGCCGGATATCCTGTCGCGCCGCCTGATCCTCGGACATGACCATGACGCCCTCGCGGGTGAGGACGTTGTAGGCAGGCAGGTCGGAAGGGATCTTGATCGGCATCGGCTTGGTTCTTCGTTTTGAAGGAATTCAGGTATTTAGGTGCCTTTGGCGCGTGCCTCAAGGGTGCGTTCGATCAACTCGTCGAAATCGCCGGCATCGCGCACCGCACCAATCTCGTCGGCGGTGACCGTGATACCCCAGTTGCGCGCCATCGCCTCGTAGCGCGGCTGTCGGTGGGCCAGGGCCTGCGCATAGGTCCAGCGGATGAAGGCATCCGGGTCCACCTCATCCTCGGCGCAGCCTTCCCTGGCAAGGAACTCGTCCCACACGCGGGTCAGGAATTCCGGCTGATAGGACATCGGCTTGGGGGCCTTGTCAAAACGGCGGACGAGCTTTTCGGTGTGCGCCTCGTCGCCCTTGATCCAGATCATCAGCGTGTGACGGGACAGTTCTGTGAGGACGTGATCGTTGGGATCGTCCGGCTCCACCCATTCGCAGATGGACCCGCCGGTGTCACAGATGAAATGCGGGTAGCCATAGAGGCGCTGCGCCCGGTCTATGAAATACTCGGTGTCAAGCAGCGCATGGATCTCGGCCTGGCGGAATTGCTCCTGACGGCGGCGGTATTCGCTGATTTCCAGCCCCCCGAGTTCGGGGTTGCCGGGCTTTCCCAGATAGGCGGCGACCGGGGTCAGGTTCGAGAACGAGATGTTCGAGCCGATGAAGATCGAATCCGACAGAAGAAGATCGCGCAGGAACGGCACCTTCATCGCGTGGGCCTTGGCGTTGTCGGCGATGTATTCGCCCATGTAGCGGGTGCCGATGCGGTAGTCGATCGAGTAGTGGAACCAGTCTCCCTGATCGCGCAGAAGGTTCGAGACATGGGTCTTGCCCAGCCCGGACATGCCAAAGAACAGCACCTTTTTGCGCTCTGCCTCGCGCCACTCTCTTGCCGAGCCGTAGATCATACCCACCTTCCTTTTCCGCCCTTGCTAAAACGGGGGACAGGCGGCGTCAATCGCGCCGTCGTCCCGAGCGGTTCAGGATCATCAGGCCAAGCGCCAGCAGGGCAAAGCCCCCATAGGCCTGGGCCGTCAGTTCCTCGTGCCGGATATGAGCTCCGAGCAGGATCGCGACGGGCGGGATGACGAGGGTGACCAGCAACAGGTTCCCGCTGCCCGCCATTGCAAGCACGCGGTAATACAGCAGATAGGCCCCGGCGGTCGCGATCAGCGAGTAATAGGCGATGGCCGCCCATGTCACGGGCTGCAGGTCAAAGGATGGCGGGCCGTCGATCAGCAGGGCCAGCGGCAGAACGGCAAGTGTCGATCCGGTCAACATGCCGGCGGCCGCGACCTGTGGGGGAAGATGGGCGAGTTTCAACCGCGCCCATGCTCCGGCGAAGGCGTAAGAGAGGGTGCCGGCAAGAATGGCCAGTTGCGCGGCACTGCGCAGGTCGAAGCTGGTGAAGTTTTGCAGGCCGATGGCGGCGGCAACCCCGAAAAACCCGAGGCACACACCGGCCATTCGGTGCAGGGTCAGCCTTTCGTCAGGGAAGACCATCGCGGCAACGATCACGCCGAAGATCGCCGTCGTGGCGTTCAGGATCGAGGTCAGCCCGCTTTCGACGTAAAGCTGCCCCCAGGCCATCAGGCCGAAGGGGATCACGTTGTTGAGCAGCCCCATGACCAGAAAGGCACCCCAGATGCGCGGGTCACGGGGCAGGGGTAGCCGCAGGAACAGGACGGCGGCCCAAAGGACCAGCATCGCCCAGAAAGTTCGGTGCAGGACAGAGGTTGCCACCGGAACCTCATCCAATGCGATCCGGATGGACACGAAGGATGCGCCCCAGATCACTCCGAGAAGGATCAACTCGGACCAGGCGCGGGGGGATAGGGCTTTTTGTTCGCTCATGGGGGTGGATTACCGGCAAGGACAGGTCCGCGCGACCCGTTTCCTGCGCATATGGCATTGCGGTCTAGACACGGTTCATGCACGTCGTCTGCGCAGCCGGCCGGAGGCATCGAGAATGTTGATGTAGTTGCCGGCAAAGATCACCACCGCTCCGATCAGAACCCAGAGGTCCAAAGGCTCTCCGTAAAGCAGCATGCCCAGCACGGCAATCGTCGGCAGGCGCGCAAAGTCGATGGGCACCACCACGGTTGCCGGGGCGATGGCCAAGGCGTTGGTAATGCAGAAATGCGCCAGCAAACCGGCAAGCCCGACGAGGACGAGGAACGGGGCCGTTTGCATCGTTGGCAGCGCAATGTCCCCGTCGATGCCGGATGCCGCGAGGCCAAGCACCGCCTGGATGACGGTGAGCCACAACATGATGCAGCCGATGCTAGCGTAATGCGTCAGTTTCTTCGTGGAAATGGTTGTCAGGGCAAAGAAAACCGCTGACAGGGCCGCCGTGAGGATTCCGATGTTCAGAGAAGTCGCGCCGGGGCGTGTCACGATCAGGATGCCGATGAAACCGATCAGGGCTGCGGCTACGCGCACGGGCGTCAGTCGTTCGCCCAACAGCAGCGGCGACAGAACAATGACCCAGAGCGGTTGGGTGAATTCCAGTGCAAACACCTGTGCCAGGGGGATCACTGTGACGGCAAAGAACCAGAGGTTCTGCCCGATGAAATGCACCACGTTTCGCGCGACATGCAGGCCCATTCGGCGGGTGGATACATGCGGCCAGGTGCCGGTGGCGGTCAATACCAGTGAGACGACGAGGATCCCGACGAAACTTCGATACATCATGATTTCGAAGGTGTCGTGAACCGCGCTCAACTCGCGACCGGCGATGGCCATGGACGAGAAGGAGACAATCGCGCCGATCATCCAGATCGCGGCCCGCTTCGTCGGGCTCATGCCGGAACCTCGGACACCTTGTAGTGGCGAGCAATGCCCCGCGTGACCGCGGCCCAGTGGCTGCCTTTGATGCGCGCCTGATGTGCTTCGAAATCAGCCCTGCTTTGAAAGCGTTCCGAAACGACAAGCCGGCCGGGCAGGCCCGGGGCGGGTTTCACTTCAAAAGACAGACAACCTGGCTCTGCCCGGGTCAGCGCGATGTGGTCGGGAAGGGCTGCCATAACCGCATCGATCCGGTCCGGGGGCACGTCCATGTGACCTGTCAGGACTATCTGCATTCGATCTCTCATGTTGAAAGGGCTAACAACTGCGCCGGCAAAAGGCGAGTTTCAAATGAAAACGCCGCCCATTAGGGGCGGCGCTCGGAAACTTGAGACCCGGCCGGATCACTCCCACTCGATCGTTCCCGGGGGTTTCGAGGTGATGTCATAGGTGCAGCGGTTGATGCCCTTGACCTCGTTGATGATCCGCGTGGCGGTTTCACCGAGGAACTCGTGGCTGAACGGGTAGTAGTCGGCGGTCATCCCATCGACCGAGGTGACCGCCCGCAGGGCACAGGCATAGTCATAGGTGCGCCCGTCGCCCATCACGCCCACGGTGCGCACCGGCAGGATCGCGACGAAGGCCTGCCAGATCTCGTCATAAAGCCCGTGTTTGCGGATCTGGTCGATATAGATCGCGTCGGCCTCGCGCAGGATCTCCAGCTTTTCGCGGGTGATCTCGCCGGGGCAGCGGATGGCCAGACCGGGGCCGGGGAAGGGGTGGCGGCCGATGAAGGATGCGGGCAGGCCCAGCTCGTGGCCCAGCGCGCGAACCTCGTCCTTGAACAGCTCGCGCAGCGGCTCGACCAGTTTCAGGCCCATCTTTTCCGGCAGGCCGCCAACGTTGTGGTGCGACTTGATGGTCACCGAAGGGCCGCCCGAGAAGGACACGGATTCGATCACGTCCGGGTAGAGTGTGCCCTGGGCCAGGAACTCTGCCCCTTCGATCGTGTCGGCATGTTTCTGGAACACGTCGATGAACAGCTTGCCGATGATCTTGCGCTTGGTCTCGGGGTCGCTGACACCTTCCAGTTCGCCAAGGAACAGTTCGGATTCGTCGGCGTGGATCAGGGGCAGGTTGTAATGTTCGCGGAACATGCCGACCACTTCGGCGGCTTCGTTCTTGCGCAGCAGGCCGTGGTCGACAAAGACGCAGGTCAATTGATCGCCGATCGCTTCGTGGATGAGGATCGCTGCAACCGAACTGTCAACGCCGCCCGACAGCGCGCAGATCACCTTTTTGTCGCCAACCTGCTCGCGGATCTTGCGGATCATTTCCTCGCGATAGGCGCCCATCGTCCAGTCGCCGGTAAAGCCCGCGATCTTGATGAAGTTCTCATACAGCGTCTTGCCGTTCGGCGTGTGGTGCACCTCGGGGTGGAACTGCACCGCATAGAAGTGACGCTTGAGGTCTGCAGTGATCGCATAAGGCGCGTTTGGCGAGGTGCCGTAGACCTCGAAACCCGGAGCAATCTGGCTGACATGGTCGCCATGAGACATCCAGACCTGCTCGTCGCCTTCCAGGAACCAGCCGCGCAACAGGTCGATATGGGGACCTTTCGGCGTGACATAGGCGCGGCCGAACTCGGCGGTGCCATGCCCCGATTCCACCTTGCCACCCAGTTGGGTCATCATGACCTGCTGGCCATAGCAGATCCCGAGGATCGGGATGCCCATCTCGAACAGCTCCTGCGGCGCACGCGGCGAACCCTCGCGGGTCACGCTGTCGGGGCCACCGGACAGGATCACGGCCTTGGGGGCCATCTCGCGGATGAACTCGGCGGTGACGTTCTGGTAGGGGTGGATTTCACAATAGACGTTCAGCTCGCGCAGGCGGCGGGCGATCAGCTGCGTCACCTGGCTGCCGAAGTCGATGATAAGAAGGCGGTCATGAGATGTCTGGGTCATGACCGGCTCTTAGGTCGGGCTGTCGCGTTGTGCAAGAGCTATGAGGCGGTCAAGGACCCCGAGGCGAGAAAGAGAACGCAAGTTCACCCCATCGAGTGGGAGCTGGCTGCGCCGCGCCGTGCCGCGCGTTCCCCGTCGACGCGGTAACTCCAAATGGCGATCGAGGACCATGTCACGACATACACGACACCGATCAAGACAATGACTTCACCGGGCAGGGGGCCGACATCGGCGCGCTCAAAGGCCTGGTCCAGGCTTTCGACCGGAGTCGGATGAACCGCCAGCTTACCGGCAAAGGCCAGGGATTGAATAAGCAGGATCCAGAGATAATTGCGCCGGATGCGTCTGCCTATCGCGATCATGAATCCGACGTGGTAGCGCGGTCGCAGGTAATCCTCGGCCAGCACCTTTTGCCAGTTCTCTTCCATGTGCAGGTCGCCGTCGTAGAGAAGCGGTGCGTAGAAATGAGTTTCCAGCCATCGTGCCCGCGCGCGCCAGACGTTGAAATAGCGATAGCGCCGCGCCTCGAGCATGAGAAACAGGATGATGAGGACCCCCACCAGCACCAAGGGCAGGGGTGAGGCATCGGGCGACGCGAAGGATATGGAAAGCGCCACGCCCAGCGTCACCACAGCCCAGTTCGATGAGGTGTCCAGCCGCGTTCGCCAGATCGTGCTGCGATACACCTCGCCTCGATAGAGATGGGCCACGGCACCGATTTCCGC
Source organism: Ruegeria marisrubri (assembly GCF_001507595.1). GTDB lineage: Bacteria > Pseudomonadota > Alphaproteobacteria > Rhodobacterales > Rhodobacteraceae > Ruegeria > Ruegeria marisrubri. The sequence continues at coordinate 803,178 of NZ_LQBQ01000001.1, read as the reverse complement.
GGCGCTGAGGGTCTTGCGTTCGGTGTCGGGCCGATCGCCGGGTTGGCTTTGCTGTTCCATATTGCAATCATGCCCTTGGCTAGAAGACGGGTCAAAGCATTAGCGACGCCTCGTCCATGTCGCTTTCCCCCCTCAATTGCCGTAATTCATATTCGGACGGACGTTGGCGTCCTGTAATTAGATCGCCAAAGCAGAACCATCTTATCCAGGGGATCATCTCATGGCAGAGACAACAAGCCGGCGCAGAGGACGTGGTGGTGGCGGTGCCGCACGGCGCGCCGAGCGCACCGCGGTCCGCATCGAGACCGCGAAATATATCGAACGCAACATTCCCAACTTCGAGATCCTGAACGAAGAGGCGCTAGAGATCATCGAAAACAACGCCGAGACGGTTCTGGAAGAGGTGGGCGTCAACTTCATCGACAACCCCAAGGCGCTGGAACGCTGGCGCGAAGCCGGGGCCGATGTGGTCGGCGAGCGGGTCCGTATCCCCCGCGGTCTGGCGCGCAAGCTGTGCGAAACGGCGCCCAGCCAATTCACCCAGCACGCCCGGAACCCGGAAAAATCGGTGGTGATCGGTGGCCGCAACCTGGTTCTGGCTCCGGTCTATGGCCCGCCCTTCGTGCGTGATATTCATGGCGGTCGGCGTTACGCCACGATGGAAGACTTCAATAAATTCGTGAAGCTGGCCTACATGTCCAAGTGGCTGCACCACTCGGGCGGAACGGTGTGCGAACCGACCGACATTCCGGTGAACAAACGTCACCTCGACATGCTGATGGCGCACATGACGCTGAGCGACAAGCCCTTCATGGGCTCGGTGACCGATCCCAGCCGCGCACAGGACAGCGTCGAGATGTGCGAGATCCTGTTCGGCAAGGAGTTCGTGCAGGAAAACACAGTGATGACCTCGCTCACCAACATCAACTCGCCGATGACCTTCGACGACGTGATGATGGGCGCGCTCGAGGTCTATGCCAAGAACAATCAGGCGTGCATCATCTCGCCCTTCATCGTCGGCGGCGCGATGGCGCCGGTTTCGGTGGCCGGCACGCTGACCCAGGTTCTGGCCGAGGTTCTGGCAGGGATCGCCTATTCGCAGCTGATCCGCCCCGGCGCCCCGGCAATCTTTGGGGCTTTCGTGACCTCGATCGACATGAACTCGGGCGCGCCCACGTTTGGAACCCCTGAGGCCGCGCATATCACCTATGGTGCCGGTCAGTTGGCCCGCCGTCTGGGCGTGCCTTACCGCTCGGCCGGGTCGTTCTGCGGCTCGAAACTGCCGGATGCGCAGGCCGCTTATGAAACGGCGAACTCGCTCAACATGGGGCTGCTGTCGGGCGTGAACTTCATGCTGCATTCCTGTGGCTGGCTCGAAGGCGGTCTGGTGGCGGATTTCGAGAAATTCGTCATGGATGCCGACCAACTGGGCGTTCTTCACGGGCTGGCCAAGGGCGTGGCCTATGACGAGAACGCACAGGCCATGGATGCCATTCGCGAGGTCGGCCCGGGTGGGCACTATCTGGGGTGCGCACACACTCAGGCCAACTTCAAGGATGCCTTCTGGAAGACCGAACTGCTCGACTACAAGCCGTTCGAGACCTGGGAGGACGAAGGCTCGCGCGATACGCGGACCTTGGCGGCGCAGCGGGTTGAGCATTTGCTGGCCAACTACCGGCAACCCGAGCTTGATCCCGGTATCGCTGCTGCGCTGTCGGCCTATGTCGAAGAGAAAAAGGCGTCGATGCCGGACGCCTTCATGTAATCACCGATACAGAGAGGCGCGGCTGGCTTGATACAGCTGGGCCTCTCCCATCAACGCGATGAGAAGATCTAGATGCCGGACCAATGAGTAGGCGGCATCCTCCTCACGGCGCAGGTCGTCCACCTGTCGCTCCATATCCATCAGTTTCATCAACGCGCTACCTGGGATCGGCAGGGTTCCGTAACCGAGAAGTCGCTGAAGGTGGCGATCCCGGTTGTATTCCCGTGCCCCAATCCGTGCTGCCCGGATCAAAAGGCGGGGGCGGCGAAGCGTCGAAAGCTGTGTCATGACATCCTGCATCGGCGGTCCTTTCGTGAATTGATGAGAGAGAATTAGACACAACCAAAGCGGGTGTTACTACCGGCAGAAGACAACGCACGGTGGTTTCAGAACTGTTTATCTTTTTAAATCAATCCTGCTGGATGCCGCTGGCTTTTAACGATCGGGTAACGAAACCGACCATAGGTAGAGTTTTGTTAACTATAGTTACGCTGGCGAACTGAGGTGATGTCAGTGTCGACGAGGGCAAGCAACCATGGAAAATAGCACAGCAATTACCGTTCCGGCTTGGGTCCCCGAGGGCGCGCAGCGTTATCTGGCCCATACTGAGACTGGGCGGTCGATCCGTGATCTGGCTCGCGCGGCGGGATGTCATGCTTCGACTGTCTTGCGGCAAATTCGGCGGATCGAGATGCGGCGCGACGATCCTTTGGTTGACGCCGCGCTGGAATCCCTTGCCGCTGTTCATTTCCCCGCCGAGGGCAAAAATTCCGGACGGTGTGAAGACACGGGGAATGGACAGAGGACTCCGGTATCGCTGCCGGAAGACAAGGCCCTGCAAACTGAGGCTTTCAATCGTGAAGCCTTGCGGGTTTTGGAGCACTTGAGCGAGGCTGGTGCTGTTCTGGCGGTGGCCGAAGATATGGAAAAGGCGGTTGTCGTTCGTGACGGAGGCGAGGCCGGAGCGACCAGGACCGCAGTCGTGGACCGCCAGGTCGCACAGGCGTTGGCCCTGAATGACTGGATTGCCTGCGACAAGCCCGGACGTATCGCGCGATATCACATCACGCCACTGGGGCGCAGCGCCTTCGGCCAATTGCTGGCTGAAGCGGAAAACCGCGCGCGCAACCGAAACGAATTCGGGTGCGCCGAAGCGCAGACACCGTTCCTACCCCAGAGGCACGAGAATGCCGGAGCCGGACAGAGACCGCGTCGGGTGAGGTATGGTATGGCCGACAGCCCGCTGATCGCCCTGTCGCGGCGAAAAGATCGGGACGGAAAGCCATTCCTGGATGAAACGCTGGTCAAGGCCGGTGAACGGCTGCGGGAGGATTTTGAACTGGCCCAGATCGGTTCGCAGGTAACCCAAAACTGGGACAATTTCCTGAGAGGCGGAGTGCAAGCGGGCTTGCCCAGCGGTGGGGGCGGCTCCTCGGAAGCGCGCGAGCGTGTCGCGAATGCCCTTGCCGATCTCGGGCCGGGGCTGAGTGACGTCGCCTTGCGCTGCTGCTGCTATCTGGAAGGGCTGGAACTGACGGAAAAACGGATGGGCTGGTCAGCGCGCTCTGGCAAGATCGTGCTGCGGATCGCTTTGCAGAGGTTGAAACGACACTACGACAGGCAGGCAGAGTGGGATCGAATGATCGGCTAGATTTCCCGCGTTGACTGCAATTTCCATAAAGACAAGTTGCCCGCAAGGTGTGAAGTGATAGTAAACACCTATGAATTTTACCCTTAGGCAACTTCAATATTTCAAAGCGGTCGCGGAACAGAGGAATTTCGGCCGGGCAGCGCAGGTATGCCATGTTTCACAACCGGCCTTGTCTGTTCAGATCAGGGCGCTGGAGGAGATGTTGGGCGGCCCGCTGTTCGAACGCCGGGCCCGCGATATCCTGTTGACGCCGCTCGGCCGTGATGTGTTGGGGCTTGCGCAGCAGGTCCTTCAAACGGCCGAGCGGCTAGACCGGTTTGCAAGGGATGCATCGGGCGGGCACAGGTCTCTGTCGCTCGGGCTGATCCCGACGATGGCGCCCTATCTTCTGCCAGGTGTTCTGGCCGCATTGAGGGCGGGGGATGTTTCCCTGCGCGTTCAGATCCGCGAAGCCAGAACCGAGCGGCTTTTGGAATTGTTGCGGAGGGGCGAAATTGATGCCGCGGTTCTCGCCTTGCCCTCCGGGGTAGAAGGGCTGCACGAAGAACCCCTGTTCGAGGACCGGTTTCTATTGGCCGGAAGCGCATCCCGCCTCAAAAGCCTGACAAACAGTCCCGAGGCATTGCGGCCAACGGATCTAAAGACCACCCAGTTGATGCTGCTGGAAGACGGTCACTGTCTGACGGATCAGGCGCTGGAAGTTTGTGGCCAAGATCGGACGAGCGCGGGCATCGACATGGGCGCGTCTTCGCTGGCCACATTGTCCAGGCTGGTTGCGGCAGGGTTCGGGCTGACCTTGATGCCTGAACTCGCAGCCTATTCCGAGTCCGAGATGGTTCCGGGCCTCCGGTTGCTGCGCTTTACCGAGCCACAACCGGCCAGAACGGTTGGTCTGGTCCGGCGAGCTTCGACGTCCGGGGACGGGTGGTTCGATGACCTGACCCGGGTCATCCGACAGGTCGGGGAGGAGATTGTTGAACAAACACGGGCCGGAGTGCCTCTTTCAAGCGGTGCTCGAGGCAGGCAAGAAAAAGGGCCCGGCTGATGCGGGCCCTTGACAGGTAACTTTGCGAAGCTCAGGCCAGTTCGGGCTGTTTCGCTTCGGCCAGGTATTTCAGCAGGTTCTCGGGCGAGGAAACGCCATAGGGGTCCTCGGGGCAGTTGTCCATCAGGCCGGGCTCTTCGAACCAGGCCTCGATCACGCCGTCGTTGACGATGGCAGCATAGCGCCAAGACCGCATGCCAAAGCCCAGGTTGTCCTTTTCGACCAGCATGCCCATCTTGCGGGTGAACTCGCCCGATCCGTCCGGGATCACCTTGACGTTTTCAAGCTTCTGGTCCTGTGCCCACTTGTTCATGACGAAGCTGTCATTCACCGACATGCAGTAGATTTCATCGATGCCGTGTGCCTTGAACTCTTCATAGCCCTTTTCGAAACCGGGCAATTGATAGGTCGAGCAGGTGGGGGTGAACGCGCCCGGCAGCGAGAACAGGATCACGCGCTTGCCTGCGAAATAATCGGCGGTCGTCTTGTCTTCCCAGCGATAGGGGTTCGGTCCCTCGACGGACTCGTCGCGCACGCGGGTGTGGAAGGTCACGTTGGGCAGTTTTGCGCCGGCTTTCATGTTCTGGCTCCTGATGAATCACTGTTGTCCTTCGGCCGAATTAAAATGATTCTAACTGAGCTTCAACAGTTGAAATTCTGCGCGCGCTAACTACAGGAATCGTCGGATTAACAGCCGGGTAGGAGTTGATTTGCAGCTATTTTCTGCGTTCGCAGAAACCGGATGCATAGCGGCCATGCGTCACTGGTGTTACTTTTGACCCGGCGTTATGTTATCGGGATCGCAAATTTACCAAAATCGACGGAAAACTCCTGTGCGTGACCTTAAGATTCCCGAACAACGGCACCCGGAAAAGGCGCATCGCCCGGACAATGCGCAACCCAAGAAACCCAGTTGGATCCGGGTCAGGGCGCCCGGCGGCAAGGGCTATGCCGACACGCACAAGATCATGCGCGACAACAAGTTGGTTACGGTCTGCGAAGAGGCGGGCTGCCCCAATGTCGGCGAATGCTGGAGCGCGGGTCACGCCACCATGATGATCATGGGCGAGATCTGCACCCGTGGCTGCACTTTCTGCAACATTGCCACAGGTCGCCCCGATGCGCTGGACGCCTTCGAGCCGGGCCGGGTCGCCCATGCGGTCGAGAAACTGGGGCTGAACCACGTCGTGATCACTTCGGTCGATCGCGACGATCTGGAAGACGGCGGCGCGGAGCACTTTGCCCAGACGATCCGGGCGGTGCGCCACCGCTCTCCCAAGACGACGATCGAGGTTCTGACGCCTGATTTCCTGAAATGCGATCCGTCGGTTCTGGAGATTGTGGTCGAGGCCAAGCCGGACGTGTTCAACCACAATCTTGAAACCGTGCCGGGCCTGTATCCCGAGGTACGTCCCGGCGCGCGCTATTTCCATTCGTTGCGCCTGTTGCAGCGCGTCAAGGAACTGGATCCTTCGATGTTCACCAAGTCGGGCATCATGGTCGGCCTGGGCGAGAACGAGCAGCAGGTCCGCCAGGTGATGGACGACATGCGGGCGGCCGATATCGATTTTCTGACCATCGGTCAGTACCTGCAGCCGACGCCGAAGCACCACGCTGTCGATCGGTTTGTCACCCCGGAGGAGTTCGCCGCCTACGAAAAAGCCGCTTATGGCAAAGGTTTCCTGATGGTGTCGGCCACGCCGTTGACCCGGTCGTCATACCACGCGGGCAATGATTTCGCCCGCCTGCGTGAGGCGCGGAACAAGAAACTGGGCAAGGTATGACGCCTGAGACGTTGGCGCGTCTGACAGCACTGCGCCACGAGTTGCATCAGTATCCGGAAGTTTCCGGGCAGGAAGAAAAAACCGCGGCCCGCATCGCCGAATTGCTCAGTCAATACCGGCCCGAAGAAATCGTTACCGGTATTGGTGGGCACGGGGTGGCGGCCGTTTTTGATAGCGGCGAGGAAGGGCCGAGCGTGGGCATCCGCTGTGAACTCGATGCCTTGCCCATTCAGGAGGTTTCCGACGCGCCCTACGTTTCGCGTGTTCCCGGCAAAGGGCATCTTTGCGGCCATGACGGGCACATGACGATTGTCTTGGGCGTGGCCGAAGAACTGGCGCGGCAGAGGCCGACGCGGGGTAGAATCGTACTGATTTTTCAACCCGCCGAGGAAACCGGGAAAGGGGCCTTGGCCTATCGGGCCGACCCCAAATTTCGGAATGTCGCGACCGACTACGTGTTTTCCTTGCACAATCTGCCAGGGTTGGCTCTTGGAGGAGTTGAGCTTTGCACCGGGCCGGCAAACTGCGCTTCGCGCGGGATGCGGGTTGTTCTAAAGGGAAAGACGTCCCACGCGGCCGCGCCGCAGGACGGGCTTTCGCCGGCAAAGGCCATGGCGCGGCTGATGCCGGCCTTGGCGGGATTGGGGCCGGGCGGAGAGCTGGATTCGGAATACGCGCTGACAACTCTGACACATGCCGAATTGGGGGAACGCACTTTTGGCGTGGCGCCGGGTTTTGGAGAGCTTTGGGTGACGCTTCGAACGGTTTCCGACGGCAGGATGGCGCGCCTTGTGGCCGATGCCGAGGCTTTGGTTCGGCAGCATGCCGAAGCGGATGGCCTGGGCGTCGAAATCACGTATGATGACGTGTTTGACGCCTGCACCAATGATCCCGACGCGGTCGAGATTCTGGCGGCGGCGTGTAGAGTTCAGGGCGTGCCGTTGCGCCTGTCGGAAAAGCCGCAGAAGTTTTCGGAGGATTTCGGCCAGTTTGCAAAAGGCGCAAAGGCGGCCATGTTCTGGCTGGGGGCAGGGGAAGAACATCCGCAGCTTCACAACCCGGATTATGACTTCCCCGATGACCTGATTGCTGTCGGTGCAGATATCTTCCTGACAGCCGCCCGCCAACTCACAGGTTAGGCTTCTACTTCATCAGGTCTCCGACGATGCCAACCGCATCGATGACGGTCTTGGTGTCCTCCGCAATGGATACGATCTCGTTGTCGATCTTGATGTAACGTTGCCCCGGCGGAAGTGGCTTGAGCTTCCAGTCGTCGAGGTCATCGATGTAGTCGAAGTTCAGATCGTTCGGAAGTTTGGCGCCTCGGGTGTATCGTTTGACCTGACCGGGTGGAACGGCCTTAGGGCCTTGCCCCTTGTCCACTTTGACCTTGTCGGGACCTTTGCCCTTGTTGTTGCCCTTGTCCTTGGCCTCGGCAACTCCCGTAGCCAAGACAACCGACAGCACAGCCAGAAACGAAACTATGAACCTGAACATTTCACAATTCTCCAATACCAATAGCGCGACGGTATCGGCGTGATGGGCCTGCGTCTAGCCTTTGAGGAAACGTGATGCTCGGGCCTAGGGGCGCAGGGATTGCACCCGCGCCCATTCCGGCCACCAGCCAAGATACTCGATGCCCGCGATCAGCAGGCAGGCGAGAAGCACGCCGAAAACGAACTTCACCCGCCGCTCGGAGGGCGGATTGCGGGCCCATTTCGACATTCGCAGGAGGTGACGGATATTCATGCCCGGTGCGTCCAGCCTATTCGCTTGGGAAACGCACCTTGCCGATATAGGGCAGGTTCCTGTTCCGCTGCGCATAGTCGATGCCGTATCCGACGACGAATTCGTCGGGGATCTCGAACCCGATCCAGTCCGAGCGGAAATCGACCTCGCGCCGGCTGGGCTTGTCGAGCAGTGCGATGGACTTCAACCGACTGGGCTTGCGGCTGAGCAACAGGCGGGTGACGTGGTTCAACGTGTGTCCGGTATCCACGATGTCTTCGACGACCAGCACGTCGCGCCCTTCGATCGCACCGCGCAAATCCTTGAGAATGCGCACCTCGCGGCTGCTTTCCATGGCGTCTCCGTACGAGGATGCCTCGAGGAAATCCACCTCGATCGGAAGGTCGAGTTCGCGCACCAGATCGGCGATGAACACGAAGCTGCCGCGCAGCAGGCCTACGACGACCAGTTTGTCGGTATCGCCGAATTCATCGGTGATTTCGCGGCACAGCTCCTCGATCCGGGCCGCGATGGCCTTGGCCGAGATCATCTCATCTATCACATATGCGCGTTGGCTCATCGGTGCCCCCTTGATCTTTTGCGCGCAACATACGACATGACGCGCCGTTGTCATGCAAAATCACCGGTCCTGATGCCTACCCATTCGGAAACCCGCCACCTGCCTTACTCTGCCCAGCAGATGTACGATCTGGTCGCGGACGTGGCCAAGTATCCGCAATTCCTGCCTTGGTGCGCCGCGGCCCGGATCCGACGCACCTATGCGCAGGGCGAGGCGCAGGTGATGGAGGCCGATCTCGTCATTTCCTTCAAGGTGTTCCGCGAGCGTTTCGGCAGCCGGGTGACCCTGTTTCCCAAGGACAGGCGGATCGACACCGTCTATCTGGATGGCCCGTTCAAGTACATGAAATCCGACTGGTCCTTCGAGGACGCGCCCGACGGTGGGTGCAATGTCTCGTTCCACGTGGATTTTGAGTTCAAGAACGCTGTTCTTCAGGGGATCATCGGCGTCGTGTTCAACGAAGCGATGCACCGAATCGTGCGAGCTTTTGAACAACGGGCCGCCGAACTCTATGGCTGAGGCTTTACCCGCCCGCGGTCGGCGCTAGACTGCGCGCATGACTGATCTTTCCCAAATATTGGCCGAGTTTGCAGTCGGGCCGGTTTCGACCACGGCTCAGGCCCGGATGGTGGCATCGCTGTCGCTATTGGACTGGCTGGCGGTCGGCCGGGCGGGCGCGGACGAGCCGGTGTCGCGGATCGTGCGCGGCATGGTTCTGGACGAGGGCGGAACCCCACAGGCCCGGTTGTTCGGGCAGGGCGCGGCGCCGATGCGGGCGGCGGCGCTGGTCAACGGTACCATCTCGCATGCGCTGGACTATGACGACACGCATTTCGCGCATATCGGACACCCATCGGTCGCCGTCATTCCGGCGGCTCTGGCGGTGGCTGAATGGAATGACCGAATGCTGGTCGAGCTGCTTGAGGCGGCGCTTGTGGGGATGGAGGTTTCGATTCGTGTCGGGCTCTGGTTGGGCCGCGGTCACTACCAGGCGGGGTTCCATCAGACGGCAACGGCCGGGGCCTTCGGCGCGGCCGCCGCGGCGGGGCGACTGGCTGGCCTGAGCGTACCCCAGTTGCAGAGGGCGCTTGGCCTCACCGCTACTCGCGCGGCCGGGCTGAAGGTGCAGTTCGGCACGATGGGCAAACCCTACAATGCCGGGCAGGCTGCGGCGACCGGGACCGAGGCGGTGTTGTTGGTGCAACGCGGGTTTGAACCGAACGTTGAGGCCCTGGAAGGCCCCTTCGGCTTTGGTGCGACCCATCACGGGGAAAACAACAGGGATTCGGCGCTTGAAGGTCTGGGCGAGGAATGGCTGTTCGAATCCGTCAGCCACAAGTTCCACGCCTGCTGCCACGGTCTGCATGCGGCGCTCGAGGCGGCGTTGAAGCTGGATATTGCCGAACCGGAGGTCGCTGAAATCAAGGTCAGGACGCATCCTCGTTGGATGAGCGTGTGCAATCAGCCCGCGCCGACGACGGGGCTGGGCGCCAAGTTTTCCTATCGCACTGTCATCGCCATGCAGGCCCTGGGTCACGACACCGCAAGGCTGGAGAGCTATTCCGATGCCGTCTGCGCCGACCCGCGGCTGATGTCTTTGCGGGAGCGGATCACGGTCGAGGCAGATGAAAACCTGTCGGAAACGCAGGCGCATCTTTCATTGCTTCGACGGGACGGAATACGGCGCGAGGCGACACATGATCTGCAAGCTCCGCTTTCCCTGAGCGAGCGCGAGGAGCGTGTTCGCGAGAAGGCCGCGAAGCTGGTCGGTGCGGATTTGGCGGGTGAGGTCTGGTCTCTGCTGCGCACCGGAGGGCGTGCGACCGACCTGTCCGAGCGGCTTGCGGCTGCTTGAACCGTTTTCCAAAAGAAAAAGCGGGCCGAAATAGACCCGCTTTTTGCCCTTGCGGGCGCAGAGCAGAAGAGGTGGGCTCAGCTGCTCATGTCATAGGCCCGCTCTCCGTGAACCGAAAGGTCGAGCCCGTTTGTCTCGGTTTCGGCATCTACGCGAAGCGGGGTGACAAGTGCAACCACCTTGACCAGCACAATCGTGACAACTGACGTAAAGACACCCACGATTACCAGGCCGCCAAGCTGTGCGGTCCAACTGCCAAGGCCGAATACGGCGATCATCAGGGTGCCAAAAATGCCGCCCACGCCATGCACCGCGAACACGTCCAGTGTGTCGTCGATCTTGAGCATGTTGCGCACCACGTTGACCGCTTCCTGGCACAGGATGCCGGCCACCGCGCCGATGATGAGCGCCTGCACCGGATCGACGAAACCTGACGCCGGGGTGATCGAGGCCAGGCCGGCGATGGTGCCGGTGACCAGACCGACCAGCGATGCCGTGCCATACTTGATCTTTTCCCACAGGGCCCAGGTCAGCGAAGCGGTGGCGGCCGAGATATGGGTGACCGTCAGCGCCATCGCGGCACCGCCGTCCGCAGCCAGTTGCGAGCCACCGTTGAAGCCGAACCAGCCGACCCACAGCATCGCGGCGCCGATCATGACGAAGCCGGGGTTGTGTGGCGGCGTCGTGCGGTTGCGGCGGGGGCCCAGAAAGACGGCGACGATCAGCGCCGCAAGACCGGCGGTTTCGTGAACCACGATCCCGCCGGCAAAGTCCTTGACGCCGGTTTCTCCCAGTACGCCGCCATCGGTCAGCATGCCTCCGCCCCAGATCCAGTGTACCACCGGCGCATAGCACAGCAGCATCCAGAGGCCGGAAAAGGTCAGCACGAAACCAAAGCCCACACGTTCGACATAAGCGCCCACGATCAGAGCCGGAGTGATGATGGCAAAAGTCATCTGGAAGGCGAAGAAAAGAACCTCGGGCAGGGTGCCGGACAGGCTGTCGGGCGTAATCCCGATCAGGAATGCCTTGTCCAATCCACCCCAGAGCCCCGTGGTGCCGCTGCCAAAAGCGATGGAATAGCCGGCGACGAGCCAGAGAATGCTCATCAGACAGGCGATGGCAAAGCAGTGCATGAACACGCTCAGCACGTTTCGCGCGCGGACAAGCCCGCCATAGAACAGGGCAAGACCCGGCAGTGTCATGAACAGGACCAGCGCCGTTGCGACGATGATCCAGGCTGTATCGGCTCCGTTCATGGGCCGCTCTCCTTTCGCTACGCTTGTGCCGGAATTTTGACCAGATTGGTCAATTCGGCATCGAGTGAGTGGTGTGGAGAGCCTTGAACCCAAGTGGAGACGAGGAAAAAAGGGGCGAGGGGGTTCGGAACTGCCCGTTTTGCTGTCTTTCCTGGGATTGGCGCGTTTTTGCGCGGTAATTCTGTGCGGCCGCCCTATTTTTCAGCAATTTGGGAAAGGCCGCGTTCAAACAGGGTCAGGGCATGATCGCGCGCGGCAAGGCGCACCCGGTCACGGCCCAGTGCACCGAAGTCGATGGTTTCGGTGAATGTCTCCAGGCCTTTGCCTGCAAGGCCGAAACAAACTCGCCCTTCGGGCTTGAATTCGGATCCGCCGGGGCCGGCGATGCCGGTGATCGAAACGGCCAACTGCGCATGCGAAAACCTGAGAGCGCCATCGGCCATTTCCCGAGCTACATTCTCGGAGACTGCGCCATATTTGGCGAGGATTTCGGCATGCACCCCCAGCATTTCCTGCTTGGCCTCGTTGCTGTAGGTGACAAAGCCCCGCTCGACCACGTCGGAACTGCCGGGAATGTCCGTCAGGGCAGCCGCCACCATGCCGCCGGTGCAACTTTCGGCCGTGGCGAATTTCACCCCGAGCGACCGTGCCCTATCGAGTATTTCGGCAACTGTCATAGTCCCAGAACCCCATGTGTGAGCGCCGCCAGTGCCGCCACGCCGATCGCGGCAAAGACACCGGCGATCACGTCGTCCAGCATCACACCCAGCGGCCCGCCGCGTCGGTCGGCCCAGCCGACGGGCCCCGGCTTGGCAATGTCGAACAGGCGGAACAGCACAAAGCCCGCGATCCAGCCCGGCCAGAGTTTCGTGATCTCGATCCCGTGCGCCCAGGCCGGGTATGAAATTGCCCAGAGCGCGATGAACTGGCCAGCCACCTCGTCGATGACGATCTCCGAGGGGTCGTGATCCGCTTGCCCTGCGGTCATTACACCAGTGGCCCAGAGCCCACCCAGAAATGCCGCCAGCGTTGCCAGCACCACAAGTGGAAAACCGCCCAGCGAGTGCAAGACCCATACCATCGGCAGCGCCGAGAGCGATCCCCAAGTGCCGGGGGCAGGGCGCAGATAGCCGACCCCACCGACGGTGCCTATGATCTGTGCCAGTTTCATTGCCGCACCAGACAGGCCGTAGCGATCGAGGCAATGCCCTCGCCGCGCCCGGTGAAGCCGAGACGTTCCGACGTCGTGGCCTTGACGGACACCTGATCCGGTCGCAGGCCCATGATCCGTGCCATCTCTGCGCGCATCTCAGCGGCATGAGGGCCGACCTTGGGCTGCTCGCAGACTAGCGTGCAATCGACATTCGAGATGGCATAGCCGAGGCTTGCCGCCAGTTCGACCGCGTGGCGCAGGAAAATCTCGCTGGCCGCGCCCTTCCACTGCGGGTCCGATGGCGGGAAGTGCTGGCCGATGTCACCCCGGGCCAAGGCTCCATAGATCGCATCCGTTACCGCGTGCATCCCTACGTCTGCATCCGAATGGCCTTGCAGCCCCCGATCATGGGGAACTTTCACTCCGCACAGGATCACGTGATCCCCAGGTCCGAAACGATGCACGTCATAGCCGTTGCCAAGCCTGATATCCATTGAAGCTCCCAAAATCCGTTCCGCCCGGGCGAAGTCCTCGGGTCGGGTTATCTTGATGTTGTCCGCGTCGCCGGGAACGATGGCAACATCGATGCCGGCCGCGCGCGCCACCTCGACGTCATCAGCGGCGCCACCCGGATGGGCCGCATGGGCAGCCATGATGGCGTCGTAGTGAAACCCTTGCGGCGTCTGCGCGGCATAGAGGCCTGCCCGGTCCTGTGTCCCGGTCACCTTTGCTCCGTCGCCGGTCCACAAAGCGTCGGTCACGGCGAGCCCCGGCGCCGCCGCGGTGTGCTCTTCCAACGCGGCCAGAACGTCGGAAATGACCTGCTGTGACACGCAGGGCCGGGCCACGTCATGGATCAGAACCTTGTCGACGCCGCGCCCGGCGAGCGCTTGCAACCCGTTGCGCACCGATCCGGCGCGATCCGCGCCGCCGGTCGCCAAAATCAGGTCCGAACCGGAAAATTCCGCCCACGCGTCGCTATCCTCTGCCGAGAGAACCAGAACGATGTGGTCAAGCCCTGCTGCCCGGAACCGTTCCAACGTCCAGTCGGCCACCCTGCGCCCCGCCAAGGGGCGCCATTGCTTTGGCACGTCGCCTCCTGCGCGTTGGCCACGTCCTGCTGCGACGATGATGGCGGCTGTTGTCATGAAGGTTTCGGCCTCTGTTGCTTTCGGTCCTGTTTATGGGGCGGCGCGAGCAGAGGCAATCGCAACGGAAGTTGTGCATAAAAAATAGGCAAATGCCGTTTTGGCGGGCTTGAATGCCCGTGTTTTGTTGTTCATATGCTGCAATTTCGTTATCAAACTCCTGACTGCACAAGGATTAGGCAAATTGACCCTGCGTCTCGCCGACAAGGAACTGAACCCGCCCGTGCTTCTGGCGCCGATGGCCGGAATCACCGACCGGCCCTTCCGCGATCTCGTCATGAGCTTTGGCGCGGGCATGGTCGTCAGTGAAATGGTCGCCAGCCAGGAGATGGTTCAGGCCAAGCCCGGCGTGCGCGAACGGGCCGAGTTGTCGGCAGATGTCGAGAATACGGCGGTGCAACTGGCCGGGCGCGAGGCGCATTGGATGGCCGAGGCGGCACGACAGGTCGCCGACAGAGGTGCGCGGGTGATCGACATCAACATGGGCTGCCCGGCCAAGAAGGTGACGAATGGCTATTCCGGCTCGGCCCTGCTGAAAACACCCGATCACGCGCTGAAACTGATCGAGGCCGTGGTTGCGGCGGTTGACCTGCCCGTCACATTGAAAACCCGGCTGGGATGGGACGACAGCCTGCTGAACGCGCCGCAGGTCGCGCGGCGGGCTGAGGACGCCGGCATCCGAATGGTCACGATCCATGGCCGCACACGCTGCCAGTTCTACAAGGGGCGCGCCGACTGGAAGGCGATCCGCGCCGTCAAAGAGGCGGTTTCCATCCCAGTCATCGCAAATGGCGATATCACCGACAGCGCCAAGGCCCGCGAGGCGCTGGCCCAATCCGGTGGCGATGGTGTGATGATCGGGCGGGGGGCTCAGGGAAAGCCATGGCTGCTGGCGCAGGTTTGCCATGACCTTTACGGCGCGGATGCGCCGGACATTCCCGAAGGTGCGGCGCTGGTCGAGATGGTGCGGACTCATTACCAATCGATGCTGAGTTTCTACGGAAGCGATCTGGGTCTGCGCGTCGCGCGAAAACATCTGGGCTGGTACATGGACGAGGCCGGGACCGGGGCGGAACTGCGCCGCGCGGTGCTGACCTCGCGGGAACCGGACCAGGTTCTGCGGCTTTTGGGCGATGCTCTGGAGTCTGAGACGGAGAGGGCCGCGTGACCACTGATCAGGATATCTGGGCCTCGCTGCCGGTTCCCGCCTTCATCATCGACCCCGAGGACAGGATCGCGGATGTGAACTCGGCCGGAGAGGGATTTCTGAACGCCTCGCGCAAGTCGGTTCTTGGTCATCCGGTCTGGGACCAGATCGCCGTGGATGCTCCGCTGGAGGAGGCGTTCCAGAGGGCGCGCAAACAGGGCACTCCCCTGTTCGTCAATGATGTGGACGTGGGATCGGGCAGCCGCCCGCCACTGCAATGCGCGATGCAGATCGCGCCTTTGATCGGACAGCCGGGGGCGATGATCATGACGATCTCTCCGCGCGAGCTGGCGGGGCGGATGACGCAGAGCCATACCGTCAAATCCGCCGCACAATCGGCGATCGGCATGGCGGAAATGCTCGCGCACGAGATCAAGAATCCTCTGGCGGGGATCACTGGCGCGGCACAACTTCTGAGCATGAACATCAGCCCGCAAGACCTTGAATTGACGGATTTGATCGTCGAGGAAAGTCGCCGGATCGTGAAGCTTCTGGAGCAGGTCGAGCAGTTCGGAAACCTCTCTCGCCCCGACCTCAAGCCGGTCAATATCCACGACGTCTTGGACCGCGCGCGACGATCCGCCCTGCTGGGCTTTGGCGCCGACATGACGATCATCGAGGATTACGACCCCTCGCTGCCCTTGGCCTATGGCGACCCGGATCAGTTGTTGCAGGTGATCCTGAACCTGCTCAGGAACGCGGCCGAAGCGGCCGGGGGCAAGGGCGGCACGATCCGTCTGCGCACGTATTTCGAACATTCCTTCCGCCTGCGCCGCAGCGATGGCTCGGGGCACTCACTGCCCTTGCAGATCGAGATCATCGACGATGGCCCCGGATTGCCCGAGAACATCCGGGACGACATTTTCGACCCGTTCGTCTCGGGGCGTGAAAACGGAACCGGCCTGGGCCTTGCCCTGGTCAGCAAGATCATTTCCGACCATGACGGCTGGATTGCGGTGGACTCGGTTCCGGGTCGCACCGTGTTCCGGCTGTCGCTTCCGCGTGCGCCGCGGGAAACCTTGGAAGAGGAGAGCCTCTGATGGATGGCACTGTCCTGGTCGCCGATGACGACCGCACGATCCGCACCGTTCTGACACAGGCGCTGACGCGCGCCGGGTGCAAGGTTCACGCCACATCGTCATTGACCACGCTCATGCGCTGGGTTGCCGAAGGCAAGGGGGATGTGGTGATTTCAGACGTGGTCATGCCGGATGGCAATGGGCTCGAGATGCTGCCGAAGATCGCGCAGGATCGGCCCGGCCTGCCTGTGATCGTGATTTCGGCGCAAAACACGATCATGACGGCCATTCAGGCCGCCGAGGCCGAGGCTTACGATTACTTGCCCAAACCCTTCGACCTGCCGGACCTGATGAAACGAACCGCCCGCGCATTGGAGCAGAAACGCCGCGCACCTTCGGCGCCACAGGAGGCGGGCGAAGAGCGGCCCGAGGAATTGCCGCTGGTCGGTCGCACACCGGTCATGCAGGCGCTCTATCGTTTGGTGGCCCGTGTCATGAACACCGATCTGCCGGTATTGATTTCCGGGGAAAGTGGCACGGGGAAGTCGCTGATCGCGCGTGCGATACATGATTTTTCCGACCGCCGAACCCTGCCTTTCGTCACGGTCAGGGGGGCTGATCTGCGCGAGCTGGAAGGGCCTGCGCGGGTCTTGGCGCGGGTGCGCGGCGGCACTTTGTTGATCGACGAAGTGGCTGATATCGAAGAGGAAATTCAGGCGCGTATCGTGCGGATGATGGACGCACCCGGAGATCACGTTCCGCGTTTCATGGCCACCAGCCAGACCGACCTGGCCGAGGCAATGGACAGCGGTCGAATTCGGCAAGACCTCTACTATCGGCTCGGCGGTGCAACGGTCCACGTCCCGGCGCTGCGCGAGCGGGTAGATGACATCCCCTTGCTGGTCGATCACTTCCTTGCCCGCGAGGAACGAGATGGCGCGACGCGGCGCAGGCTGAGCCCCGAGGCGCTCGATCTCGTCCGGCGCTATTCCTGGCCCGGCAACGTACGACAGCTTGAGAACGCGGTTCGCCGGTTGGGCCTGACCAGCCGCGCGCCCGAAATCACGCGAGGCGAAGTCGAGGCCGTTCTGGGCAGTCAACCGGAAGTCGAGCCTGTTCTGGGCGGCGGCGAGAAGGAAAAGCTGTCGGCCTCGGTCGCGCGACACCTGCGGCGGTATTTCGACCTGCATGGAAACATCCTGCCGCCGCCGGGCTTGTATCAGCGCATCCTGCGCGAGGTCGAGGCGCCGTTGATCGAGATTGCACTGGATGCAACGGGCGGGAACCAGGCGAAATGCGCCGATCTTCTCGGGATAAACCGGAACACGTTGCGCAAAAAAATTTCCGATCTCGATATTCAGGTGACACGGCGCCGCAAACTGATGTAATATCGCCACACAAATCGTGGCATTCGGGTGCCATCCCGGCAAGGACCACGAGATATGGCGGTAAGCCGCGAGAGCGGCACATCAGAATGAGGGCAGCAGGTGGCAAGCCGGGCACAGCACGGGCCAATCCTATCGGTAAGCCGGTGGCGCAATTCCCGAAAGTTCCGAAATTTCGGCACCTTGGGGTTGGTTGTTCTTGGCCCCGTTCTGGCGCTTGCGACCTATCTCGTCATTGGACCATTTGACCTTGGCGCAACAGCGCCGAGCCTGCGACTCATACTTTTGGCAGACCTCGTCTATGTGCTGGTTCTGGCCGCGCTCGTGCTCAGTCAGTTGGGCAGGCTTGTCGCCGCACGACGCGCCAAGTCGGCGGGTTCCCGCCTGCACCTGCGTCTGATCGGCGTCTTCACCCTGTTGGCGCTGGTGCCCACCGTGACCGTGGCCATCTTTGCCGGTCTGACGGTAAACATCGGCCTCGAGGGCTGGTTCTCGGACCGGGTGCGTCAGGTCGTGGGGTCGTCGCTGTCCGCTGCCGAAGCGTATGAGGCAGAACATCGTCAAGGTCTGGCGCAAGATGCGACGGTTCTGGCACGGTTCCTAGATAACGCCCGCGCAGTCAACTTTTACGTGTCCGACGCCGAATTGCGCGAGATTCTGGCTCAGGGGCAGGGGCAGATCCAGCGCGGTCTGCGAGAGGCTTATGTGATCGACGGCACCGGCGAGATCCGTTCGCGCGGCGATCGCTCATACCTGTTCAATTTCGAACCTCCGACACCCGAACAGATCGCGCAGGCCCGGGATGAGGGGCTGTTGATCATCAAGGACTGGGACAACAACGAGTTTCGAGCCATCGTGCCCCTCAAGGCCTATCTCGACCGCTATCTCTACGTCAGCCGTGAGGTGGACGGCGACATCTTCAACCTTTTGGACGAGACCAAGGAAACGGTCCGGTTTTATCAGCAGCTTGAAAGCGAAAGAGGCCGGGTTCTGTTCGAATTCGGCCTTCTGTACCTTGGTTTTGCGGTAATCCTGATCCTTGCGGCCGTTTCTCTGGGCATGTGGTTTGCCGAAAGGCTGTCCCGACCGGTCGGGCGACTGACAACAGCGGCTCAGCGTGTCGGCGGAGGAGATCTGAGCGTTCAGGTCGTCGAGGACAAGGGTGATGACGAGATCGCCATGCTGGGGCGCTACTTCAACCAGATGACACGGCAATTGAAGGCCCAGCGCAATGCTTTGCTGGAAAACACCCGGCAAATCGAGTTGCGGCGCCGGATGTTCGACTCGGTGCTGAGTTCCGTGACATCGGGTGTCGTGGGTCTTGATCCCGACGGGAAGGTGACCTTCGTCAACCGTTCAGCGGAAAGTCTGCTGGATTGGTCGGGCAGTGAACAGAACCTTGCCCTTGGCATCGCGGTGCCGGAATTCCTCCCCCTGTTCGAAAGTCTAAAGGAAGGCACCGTCGAAACCGTCCAGGGCGAGATCAAGGTGACCCGAAAGGGGCGGCTGGAGCATTTGCTGGTTCGGATGTCCACACGCAGGAGAGCGGACGCCCGGCTGGAAGGCTATGTGGTGGCCTTTGACGATGTGACCGATCTTGTCAGCGCCCAGCGCATGGCGGCTTGGGGGGACGTCGCCCGCAGGATCGCTCACGAGATCAAGAACCCGCTGACCCCGATCCAGTTGAGCGCCGAGCGGATCAAGCGGAAGTTTTCCCGCAAGCTGGATGAACAAGACCGCGAAAGCCTGGAGAGCATGACAGATGTCATCGTGCGCCAGACCAATGATCTGAGGCGCATAGTCGACGAATTCTCGAAATTCGCCCGCATGCCCGAGCCGGAGCGGCACCAGGAAAATCTGGTCGAATTGGTGCGTGAGGCGGTTCTTCTGCAGCAGGCCGGTCAGCCGGACGTGAAGATCGAGGCGGAGCTTCCGGACGAGCCGGTTCTGGCCGACGTGGATTCGACGATGCTCAACCAGGCGCTGACGAATCTCATCAAGAATGCCGGAGAGGCAATTGAAACTCTCAAGAAAAAGGGCGCGCCGGAGAACCTCGAGCCACGGATCAAGGTGACTTTGACAACGGCCTCTGAAGGCACCGTAATTACCATTGCCGACAACGGGGTCGGCTTGCCCGAAGACCGGGCGCGGCTTTTCGAGCCCTATGTGACCACCCGGGACGAGGGAACCGGACTGGGGCTGCCGATCGTGAAGAAAATCATCGAAGAACATGGCGGTAGCCTCGTGCTCGAGGATGCCCCGATATTCGACGGGCAGGACCATTTTGGCGCGATGGCCGTGATCCGTCTTCCCAGGGTCGAGAACGGCCCGTCAGGCGCGCCGCGAACGCAGGCAATCAAGAACAAAATGAAAGCAGGCCAATCATGAGTGATATTCTGATCGTAGATGACGAGCGAGATATTCGCGAACTGGTGTCCGATATTCTCGAGGACGAAGGTTATTCCACCCGGCTGGCCGGCAACTCGGATGAGTGCATGGCCGCGATCAATTCGGAACCACCGGGGCTGTTGATCCTCGACATCTGGCTCAAGGACAGCCGGATGGACGGGATCGACATCCTCAAGGCGGTCAAGCGCGACAATCCGGATGTGCCCGTGGTGATCATTTCCGGGCACGGCAATATCGAGATTGCCGTAGCGGCAATCAAACAGGGGGCCTACGACTTCATCGAAAAGCCTTTCAACATCGACCAGCTGATGGTGGTTATCCGGCGGGCGATGGAAACCTCGCGCCTGCGCCGCGAGAACGCCGCGCTCAAGCGGCGAGAGGTCAGCAGCTCGGACATGATCGGCAAATCGGCCGCTTTCCGCGCCATGCAAAGCCAGTTGGACAAGGTAACCAAGTCGAACAGCCGGGTGATGTTGCGCGGGCCAGCCGGGTCGGGCAAGGAGATTGCCGCACGCTATATTCATGCACATTCGAACCGCGCCAATGGTCCTTTCGTGACGGTGAACTGCGCGGGCGTCGAGCCCGAGCGGATGGAAGAAGTGCTGTTCGGCCGCGAAACCTCTGAACGCGGCGTCGAATCCGGCCTTCTGGAAGAAGCGCATGGCGGCGTGATCTATTTCGACGAGGTCGCCGACATGCCTCCGGGCACCCAGTCCAAGATCCTGCGCGTGCTGGTGGATCAGCAGTTTCAGCGTGTTGGGGGAACCGACAAGGTCAGGGTGGATCTGCGGGTAATTTCTTCGACCAACAAGGATCTTGAGGTCGAAATCCAGGAGGGTCGTTTTCGCGAAGAACTTTATCACCGACTGAACGTTGTCCCGATCGCGGTTCCTTCTCTGGAAGAGCGCCGCGAGGATATCCCGCTTTTGGCGAAACACTTCATCGAGATCTGCAACGAAACCCAGGGGCTGCCCATCCGGGAACTGACTGACGAGGCGGTGGCGCTTATACAGACGATGGTCTGGCCCGGCAACGTGCGTCAGCTCAAGAACCTGATCGAGCGGGTGCTGATTCTCGGTGATGGCTCCGGGCCCATCGAGGCGCGGGAACTGCCCAATGACGATGTGAAGGCCGAGGACGAAGGGCGGGTGGTTCTCTCGGGGGCTCTGGCGACGCTGCCGCTGCGCGAAGCACGCGAAGCCTTTGAGCGGGAATATCTGCTGACGCAGATCAACCGCTTTGGCGGAAACATCAGCCGCACGGCCAGCTTTGTGGGCATGGAGCGCAGCGCGCTGCACCGCAAGCTCAAATCCCTTGGCGTCGTGACATCGAACAAGTCGGGCGCGCGGGTTGCCCGCGTAGACGAACCGGAACCGGCGGAGTAACGCCGGTTTCCGATCTCGGTGCGCTAAGGCGTGACGATCTGAAAGCTGCCGTCGTCATATTTGACGAAACACGAATTCGGCGAAAGCGGCGGGAGGGTCGTGGTGCGCCGTGGCGGAACCTGTGACTTCACATCCTGCTTGCAGGCCGGCAGGCTGACGGGGCGATAGCCCTTGGCGGCCATGCATTGTGCCTCTACCTGGTTGCGCAGTCCCTGGTTCACGTCGACCGAGTATACCCGGCCAGGTTCCCACCACCCCGGCGTAGTATAGCAGCGACCAGCACTGTCGCACCTGGTGCGACCCGGATAATAAATGGGGGCGGTCTGGCGCACCTGATTGGCGACCGGTGCATCCTTTAGGGCCTTGACCTGACAATCGGTGGTCTCGGCCTGCAGGCGCGATACGGGCACACCTTCGCGGTAATACAGCGAAAGCGGGCTGCTGCACCCCGTCAGAACGGATACGAACAAACCAAAGCGAAGTACTGTTTTCATACAGTTACCTTGCCTTGGAGCTTAGAAAATTACAATTGAATTGACCGGTTGGTTGGCTTCTGTCATTCAAGGCTTTCAGGCAGAAGGGCCAGAAGCATGAAGGTCATCATTTGCGGCGCAGGCCAGGTGGGGTGGCAGATCGCGCGGCACCTGTCGGGCGAACTGAACGACGTCACGGTGGTCGACAACAACCCGGATCTCGTGCGCCGGGCGACGGAGACGCTTGACGTGCAGGGGATCGCGGGCTTTGCCAGCTATCCTGACGTGCTGGAGCGCGCGGGGGCTCGGGACGCGGACATGATCATTGCCGCCACCTATTCCGACGAGGTGAACATGGTCACCTGTCAGATGGCGCATTCGGTGTTTTCGATCCAGCGCAAGATCGCCCGGCTGCGGGCAAAATCCTACCTAGAGGCGATCCACTCGGATCTGTATCGCCGCGATCACCTGCCCATCGACGTGGTGATCAGCCCCGAGCGCGAGGTCGCCGCCGCTGCCATGCGGCGCCTGTCGGCTCCGGCGGCTTTCGACACCGAGATGTTCATGGAAGGCCGCGTGCAGCTTTTGGGAATCCGTGTCGAGGAGGACTGCCCGATCGTGAACACGCCGTTGCGCCAACTCACCGATCTGTTCTCGACCCTGAGTGCCAACGTGGTCGGTGTGAGGCGCGAGGGCACCCTGTTCGCGCCTGAACCGGATGACCAGCTTTTCGTGGACGACGAGTGCTACGTCTTCACCAAGGTCGAAGATGTGGACCGGACGATGGAGGTCTTTGGCAAGAAGCAGAAGCAACAAGACCGAGTCGTCATCGTCGGTGGCGGAAATGTCGGCCTGGAAGTGGCCAAGACGCTGGAGGAGCGCAAAAGCCGGGTTCGCGCGAAGGTCATCGAAAGAGATCGGAAAACCGCGGAACGCGCCGCCGAGATGCTGGAGCGCACGATCGTTCTGAACGGCGACGGGCTGGATTCGGCTTTGCTGAGCGAGGCCGGGATCGAACGCGCCGACGCTATGCTGGCAGTGACGGATGACGACCGCACCAACATGCTTGCCGCAGTCCGGGCCAAGGCGGACGGATGCGCTCTGGCGATCGCTCTGGTCAACGACCCCAGCATGGTGGCCTTGACGGGGCCGCTGGGAATTGACGCCTACATCAATCCCCGCGCTACCACGGTCAGTTCGATCCTGCGGCACGTTCGCCACGGGCGCGTGCGTCACGTCTACTCCATCGGCGACGCCGAGGCAGAAGTGATCGAAGCCGAAGTGCTGTCGACATCGCCCATGGCGGGCCAGAAACTGCGAGACATCGACTTCCCCGAAGGGGTACTGGTGGGCGCCGTCAAAAAGGGGGATGAGATCGTGCGCCCGACCGGCAGCCTGCGGATCGAGGAAAAGGACGTGGTCACCATCTTTGCGATGTCCGACGACGTTCCCGAGGTCGAGCGGCTCATGCAGGTCTCCATCGACTATTTCTGATGACGGCGCGGACGAGACAACAGATCGGGACCTTGCGGCGTCTGCCGCTGTTTCTGCTGATTTGGGGTATCGCGTCTCTGGCCATGTGGGTTCCGGCCGGCTACGCGCTGGCGCTCGATGACGAGGATACCTCGCGGTCATTCTTCTACTCGGGCCTGATCGGTCTGGTGATCATCTCGATGGTTGCCCTGTCGATGATGAACCGTCGCCCGAAACGCGGCACTCTCGGTCAACTGGCCGTCTTGCTCGCAACCTTCACGATCCTGCCTCTGTTCCTCGCGATCCCGCTGCATGATGCCTTGGGAACGACGAGTTTTCTGAACGCCTATTTCGACATGGTGAGTGCACTCACGACGACAGGGGCCGATATTTTTGCCGACCCGTCGCGATTGTCGGCGCCCCTGCATCTCTGGCGCGCGCAGGTCGGCTGGATGGGTGGATTGTTGATGTGGGTTGCAGCATCGGCAATTCTAGCGCCCCTGTCGCTCGGTGGGTTTGAGGTGACCGCGATGGGCGAGCCGGGCCGCCCGGTGTCAGGAATTGCACAAAGTGAAAAAGTTGATCCGCGAGGCCACCTTTTGCGCGTCGCGCAGGCATTGTTGCCGGTTTATGCGGGACTGACCGCCGTGATTTGGTTGTTGCTGGTGATTGCCGGTGAAAATGGTCTGACCGCAGTGAGTCATGCAATGTCGGTGATGGCGACGTCGGGCATCTCGCCGGTCGGCGGGTTGGATGGATCTGTGTCAGGAGTGACGGGAGAGGCGATCATGTTTCTCTTCCTGCTCTTCGCCCTGTCCCGGCTTACCTTCTCGTCTGATACCGCAACGCGGGGATACTCGCGGCTGGACAAGGATCCCGAGTTCAGGATCGGTCTGATGATCGTGTTTGGCGTGAGTATGTTGCTGTTTTTCAGACACTGGGTAGGAGCGCTCGAAGTTCAGGAAGAGATGGACGCGCTGCAGGGGCTGCGCGCGCTTTGGGGCGGGGTGTTCACGGTCTTGTCTTTCCTCAGCACCACCGGGTTTCAAAGCACGTTCTGGGCCGAGTCTCAGCAATGGTCCGGCTTGGGAACTCCGGGCCTGATCCTCATGGGGCTCGCGCTGATCGGCGGAGGTGTGGCAACCACCGCCGGAGGGGTGAAACTGTTGCGGGTCTATTCGCTGTATCTGAACGGCGCGCGCGAAATCGATCGACTGATCCACCCGTCCTCGGTCAGCGGGGCCAGTGCGAAAAACCGGCGCATTCAGCGCGACGGTGCCTTTATCGCCTGGGTGTTCCTGATGCTGTTCGCGATAACCTTGGCTTCGTACAGCATGATCCTGGCTGCGATGGGGCTGGGGTTCGAGCAGGCGATGGTCGTTACCGTGGCCATGCTGTCGACAACCGGCCCCCTGATTGAAACGGCGTCGGAAATTCCCATTCGACTCGTGGAACTCGGGGCCGGGGCCAAGCTGGTGCTGTGCGCCGGCATGGTCATCGGCCGCCTTGATACATTGGCGATCATCGCCTTGCTTACGCCATCGCTGTGGCGTAGCTGATTGAGTGGTCGCGCAGATTTTCTTTCGACTGTTTTTTTCGTCTGGAATATCTGATCGCTCCGCTTCATACTCCGTCGAAGGGAGCGCGTTGGTCCGCAGCGCGTAGCAAGAACAATGGCGAGTTAATAAAAATATGGCTTCGGACAGACAGAATCTTCAGGACGCATTCCTGAACAATGTACGGAAATCGAAAGTCCCGGTTACAATTTTCCTGATAAACGGCGTGAAATTGCAGGGTGTCATCACCTGGTTCGACAATTTCTGCGTGCTTTTGCGCCGCGACGGACAGTCGCAGTTGGTATATAAACACGCAATTTCCACGATCATGCCGTCTCAGCCTATCAACCTTTACGAGGGCGAAGACGCCTCTTGATGGAACATGACAGGGTGCGCACCCGTGCCTGGGTGCTGCATCCGGATATCAAGACAGACCAAGACCGCCGGCTACCCGAACCGGCGCTGGAAGAAGCCGTGGCTCTTGCCGCGGCTTTGCCCGATCTGGACGTGATCGGGGCAGAGATCGTGCGCCTTTCGCGGGCGCAGCCCGGCTTGCTGTTCGGAAGCGGCAAGATCGAGGAACTGGGGGCGCGCTTCAAGGAAAACGAAATCGAGCTGGTTCTGATCGATGGGCCGGTCACCCCTGTTCAGCAGCGCAATCTCGAGCGCGAGTGGAAGGTCAAGATCCTCGACCGGACCGGGTTGATCCTCGAGATCTTTTCGGATCGCGCCCGCACCCGAGAGGGCGTCCTCCAGGTGGAAATGGCGGCACTCAGTTATCAGCGCACCCGTCTGGTTCGGGCATGGACACACCTGGAACGCCAGCGGGGTGGTCTTGGGTTCGTAGGTGGCCCCGGGGAAACCCAGATCGAGGCCGACCGCCGCGCCATCGATGAACAGCTGGTTCGTCTGCGGCGGCAGTTGCAGAAAGTGGTCAAGACGCGGACCCTGCACCGTGCTGCCCGCGCCAAGGTGCCTTATCCGATCGTGGCGCTTGTGGGCTATACCAACGCCGGGAAATCGACCCTGTTCAACCGCCTGACCGGGGCCGAGGTGATGGCCAAGGACATGCTGTTTGCCACACTGGACCCGACCATGCG
Organism: Ruegeria marisrubri; assembly: GCF_001507595.1. Classification (GTDB taxonomy): domain Bacteria; phylum Pseudomonadota; class Alphaproteobacteria; order Rhodobacterales; family Rhodobacteraceae; genus Ruegeria; species Ruegeria marisrubri. Next base: position 777,203 of record NZ_LQBQ01000001.1, on the reverse strand, counting down.
GCGGGTCCAGCTGCCGGACGGCCCCGAGGTGATCCTTTCGGACACCGTGGGTTTCGTGTCGAACCTGCCGACCGAACTTGTAGCGGCCTTCAGGGCAACGCTGGAAGAGGTTCTGGGGGCTGACCTGATCGTGCATGTTCGCGACATCAGCCACCCCGAGACCGAGGCGCAGGCCAAGGATGTCGAGACGATACTTGCCTCTCTCGGTGTCGGTGAGGACCGCGCGCGGCTTGAGGTCTGGAACAAGATCGACCTGCTGCCGGAAGAGGAACGCACGGCGGCAATTGCGCGCGCGGACCGCGATCCAAAGGTCTTCGCGATATCGGCCGTGACCGGCGTCGGTGTCCAGCCCTTGCTGGAGGCGATTGCAGAAAAGCTGCAGGGCGTGCGTCACGAAGAAACCCTGCACTTGGGGTTTGGCGACGGCCGCAAACGTGCGTGGCTGTTCGAACAGGATGTTGTGCAGGACGAAAACCAGACCGAGGACGGGTTCGAAATCACCGTGCTCTGGACACCTCGGCAACAGGCGAAATTTGCCAAGCTCTGACGTTCAGCTGCCGTCGATCTGGCGCTGATAATCCTCGGCGTCGAACCAGCCTTTGGATGACACCACCTTGAAGTCGGCGTCCAGATCCCACTCCTCCCAACCGCGGGTAACGACGTGATTGCCGGTTTCGGCGTGATGGCCTTCCAGGGTCCAGACAAAGATCGCGTGGTCGCCGGCCTTTCGCATCATGTCGCAGCGGACTTCGAGATCGGGAAATTCCGAGTGAAATCCTCGCGCCATTTCCACGATCGCCGCGCGGCCTTTCATGGGGTCTCCTCGGTTGATGACGATCTGGCCGTCGGGGGCGAAGAAGTCGGCAACAGCCTCTGGGTCGCCCGAACTCCATGCGATAGCATAGTCGCGCGCGAGGTTCTGAAGGATGTCCTGAGTGCTTGCCATACGTCTCTCTCCTCGTGTCACCCTGTTGTGCAAGGGTATGCCAGTTGAGGGGAGTTCGTCTATGTCTTGGGTTTTTCCACGCGGGTGATTGCCCACGCAGCGCTCAGCGGACCGATGATTTCGAACACGACAGTAGCACTGACAGCCAGTGCCATGATGTTTGAACCGTGCTCCGGGAATAGATCTGCGGCGATCAGTGCCATGCCAATTGCCACCCCCGCCTGTGGAAGCAGCGCAACTCCATACCACCGGCGTTCTTTTTCTGGCGATCGAGCAGCAGCCCCGCCGATCCAGCCCCCCAACACGCGGGAAAGTATCCGCAAGAGAACATAGGCCAGCCCCAGCGGCCCCACGGCCAGCAAGGCGCCGGAATCAAGGCTGGCACCGGCCAGAATGAAAAAGATGATCATGAAAGGCCATTCCAGATGCTCGATCTCGCGAAAGGCCTTGGTATGGTGTCGCGCCAGATTTGCGATGACCGCGCCGGCCGTCATGCCCGCAATCAGGTATGACAGTTCAAGCCAAAGGGCGAGGCCGGTCGTCAGGCATACGAGCCCCAAAGCCTCGATGCGAAGAGGTTCGCCATCGGACAGGCGCCCGGTCAGGAACGCTGCAGGTATTCCAATGACTGTTCCCAGAAGGATTGATCCGAGAACCTCGAATACTCCGGAGAGCAAATGCTGATCGTCCGGCAGCGTCCCGTTCAGGCGTTGTGCAACTACAAGAACAAGGGCGAAAAGCATCACGCCCCACGCATCGTCAATGGCCACGATGCCCTTGAGTGTGCGGCTGAAGCCCCCTTTCGCCTTTTTTTCGCGGACCACGTCATAAATGGCCGCAGGGTCCGTGGCGGTTGCGAGGGCTCCGATCAACAAGGCAGCGCTGGCCGAGATTCCGATCGCCCATAACCCCGCAGACACAACCACCATGGTCACGATGACGACGGACAGCGAGATCACCAATATTCCCCGGCCATGCTCGCGCAATGTGTTCAGCGACAGTTCTCCGCCCAGCAGGAACGCCACCATCCCCAGCGCCACCACGGAAACCATTGGGTAAAGATCCTGAACGGACCGCGGGATCAGGTCCAACCCCGCGCCGCCTACGAACAAGCCGCACAGCAGCAACAGCGTCACCCGGGGCAGCTTTGTTCTGTGCCCCAGCGCGTCTACCGCCAGCCCTGTCAGGAACAGAAGCCCCAAAACGATAAGTGAGACGCCGTTAACCTCCATGGCTCACCGCGGGATCAGATGCGTCACGCCGACGGCCGCGGCGCGGGCCAGTTCGGCGTCAAGAGACATCGGAACGTATTCTCCCCGCCGCCAGAGTTGGGCCTGGTCGTCATAGTAGCGCGACAGGAAATGACCGGACTGCCCCGTCGAGGTGATGAAGACCGAACTGTCCGGATCGGCGAAATCGTAGACGCCGCGATACCCGGCGCCATGAATGTTCAGGAAGGGATTGGGGTCTTCGCCCGAGGTGCGCCCGCGTTGCAGGGTGTTGTCGCCACCGCTGGTGGATTGCCGGATGTTCACGAAATAGCGCAGCAGCGGCACCTCGCCCAGGACCTGGTGGTCATGGGCCGCCTGATGCGCATCACCCCAGCGCAGCGACTCGAGCTGACTGCCGTAGCGTTCGGCGATCCAGATCAGCGCATCGTCCAGGGCCATCCGGGCCATGTCGGTGCAGGTTTCCACCGGCGCGCTCTGACGCACGTCGCACCAGGCCGATGCGCCGTCGATGTCGCGATAAACCCGCTCGATGAACAGCGGCTCGACATGCTTGAACTCATCGGCCAGCGGGCCAAGGTCATCTTCGATCAGGCGTTTCTGCAAGGCCCTGATCCAGGCGGCATAGATCAGGGGCTCGGGCATGTATTCGTTCATCTCGCCGTTCCACTCTGCCAGCAGGGCCAACGCGATCTGGCGCTGACGTTCGGGCGTGCCCTCGGGGGCGGATTCCCCAGTGTACCACAGATCGGCCCCAATCAAGGGCAGAAGCGAGCGCGCGGTGAAGCTGACGGTATCCAGCTGAGCCTCGATGAAGCTGTCGCGCGTATGCACCTCGCGATCCTGCATCAGCTTTTCCCATCGATGCACCCGCTGCGTGTCTCCCCACGCGAAGGAGACATGTTCAGGGAAGGCGCGGTCGATGATCTTGTTGTTGGTATTGCCAAGCAGACCGCCCGCCGGAGACACGAACTCGGGGTTGCTGGAATAGGGCAGGCGGCCCTGCCAGCGGTTCTCGGGCAGCCATCCCTGACTTGGCAAACGGCCCTTGCTGTGATGGCGGGGGTCGCGCTTGGGCATCGCCCCGATGGTTTTCATCGCAATGGTCGAGCGATCCGCAAGAGACAGGTTCTGCGACGGGGCGATGAACCCTTCGGTGGCCGCGATCGCTTCGCGCACGTTCGAGGCATTCATCAAGGCCATGGATGCCGACATCGAGGTGTCGCGCGGGCTGAGCAGAGTCCAGGACAGCGACATGACATGGCCGCGTGGCGTGATGGTTCCGAGGTTGTAGAAGGTGCCAGGCAGGACCGGGCCGTTCTCCGTCCACCGCAAAGTCAGTGTGATCGGCGGGGCGTCCTTGATCTCGATGATCGAGGGGCGGGTCTGGAACCGTTTGTAGCCATCAGGGGTGAGGTATTCCTCGGGGTCGTCCGGGTTCAGCTTTTCGACAAAGAGGTCCTGATCGTCCAGATACGAGGACGTCAGGCCCCAGCCCAAACGGTCGCTGCGCCCGGTCAGGATGGTTGGAACGCCGGGAATCGAGGCGCCGATCACGCCGCCATTGGCCAGTTCCAGCCGCGCCAGATACCAGGCGGCCGGCGCAGAGAACCCCATGTGAGGATCATTGGCGAGCAGGGTTCCGCCGCTGGCGGAACGGCTCGGGGCCGCGGTCCAGGCGTTCGACGCGCCGGCCAGACCGCGCCGAGGGAAGGGCGACAGAGGGTCCTCCGGCATCGGGATCGTTTCCGCATAGCGCGGCAGATCCGGGAACAAGGAGGCGTATTCCGGCAAGGCCGCGATCCCCGAGCCCGGATCGTCCGGCAGAATGTCGGAAAGCCGGGCGGGATCTTCCAACATCAACGAGGTTCGCGCCCGCAGAACCTCCTCTTCCAGATGGCCGGACAGCTGCAGCCCCATCAGCTTGATGATGGCGATGCTGTCTCCGGGCTGCCAGGGGGCGACGGGGGCGTTGAAGAGGAACATCTCGGGGGCGCCCCGGCCGAGGGCTTCTTCGTTGACCTCGGCCAGCCTTGCATTGACGCCGGCGGCATAGGCTTTGAGCGCGGCTTTGGTGTAGTCGTCCTGAGCCTCGACCGATTGCAGGGCCAGTCGATAAAGGTCGAGCCGCCGCAACAGTTTGTCCACGGTTACCGTGCGCTTGCCGAAGACCTCGGAAAGCCGCCCTTGGACCGTCCTTCGCAGCATGGTCATCTGCCACAGCCGGTCCTGCGCATGCGCGTAGCCCAGGCCAAAGAACACGTCCGGGTCGGATGCCCCAAAGATATGCGGCACGTTGGCATTGTCACGAACGATCTCGACTGGCGCAGAAAGCCCGTCGACTTCGAGGGTCTGGTCGTAGTCAGGCAGCGACTGACTGGCAAGGAAATACACCAGTGCCACAGCCGCCACGACCATCGCCACCAGCCCTGCGGCAATGCGCAACAGCCAACGAAACAGAAGACTCATAAGCTCCCCACAAGGGCCATGAAGGTGAAAACTCTGACGGAGACTAGTTGAAGCGCGCCGAGTTCGAAAGAGGTGCGCGCCTGTCCGCTTTGAAAATCTGCTCGTCCGCTCCGTGCCCGGGGATCACACCCCCGGGCATGCCGTGCATTTGCCGGTGCGCAAGGCCCTGCCCCGCGGGTGCCGATCACGGAATGATGCGCGTGTATTTGGTGCCTTCCAGTGAAGCACCAACCTGAAGTCCTGCCTGACCAAAGACCGCAGCCAAAACTGGCGAAAGCAGAGTAGTCGTGTCGGTGGCGATCGAGTCGCCCTGATCTTTCAGGACGTATCCGACATCCGCTCCCGCGGTCCAACCGCTGGAGCTTCGGAAATCGTTCAGCGCATCCTGTGTCATGAAGAACAGGACATGGGCATATTGCTGCGCCCCTATCTGGAAGCCGGCGCTTCCCTTGACAGCGGAATAATAGTCCACGGTGACGTCATTGATGCGCAGCGCACCGCGGCCATAGCCCGCACCGAACATGAAGCCGGCTTCGGTCACCAAGGGCATGACCAGAATGCCGTTTGCCTTTTGACCGATTTCGACCGTGTTCGGATACTGGGAATACAACTGGTTAAGCGTCGCATCGACGCGCGCATCGATGGTGGCGGCGTTCGAGTTGCCGACACCGTTGCCGCAAGCGGCAGTCAGGGTCAGCCCAGCCATGCCCAAGGCAAAGCCGCGACGTGACAGTCGAGGGGTGGGGGAACTGCTCATTTGTTTTCGTTCTCTGTTGATGTTGCCTGAATTGGCCGGGTGCGCCCGGTCTTGGCCGCAAGATTACGCTGTTTGTCGCGGCCTGTCACGGGGAAGGTGGCGGGCAAACCCGGAAAGCGGCGAAAACCCGCGTGATTTTGGCGTGTTAGCCGTTCAGGATCCTGGCGACCGCGGGCGCGAAATAGGTCAGGATGCCGTCGCACCCGGCGCGCTTGAAGGCCAGCAGGCTTTCGAGCATGACCTTTTCGCCGTCGAGCCATCCATTCTGCGCCGCCGCCTGAAGCATCGCGTATTCGCCCGAGACCTGATAGGCGTAGGTCGGCGCGCCGAAGGTGTCCTTGACCCGTCGGCAGATGTCCAGATAGGGCATGCCCGGCTTGATCATCACCATGTCTGCGCCCTCGGTCAGGTCGCGCTCGATCAGGCGCAGCGCCTCGTTCGAGTTCGCAGGGTCCATCTGATAGGTTTTCTTGTCGCCGGTCAGGGCCCCCGAAGCGCCTACGGCGTCGCGGAACGGACCGTAGAAGGCGCTGGCATACTTGGCGGCATAGCTCAGGATCATCACGTTGTGGTGCCCTGCGGCCTCCAGCGCCTGCCGCATCGCGCCAATCCGGCCGTCCATCATGTCGGACGGACCGATGATGTCGGCCCCGGCCTCGGCCTGGGCCAGCGTCATCTTGACCAGCGCCTCGATCGTGGCGTCGTTGACGATCTCGCCATCGACGACATAGCCGTCATGCCCGTTGATATTGTAGGGGTCCAGCGCCACGTCAGTCATCACCGCGATGTCGGGCGCGGCTGCCTTGATCGCCCGGATGGCCCGGTTGCTGAGGTTGTCGGGATTCCAGGCCTCGGCGCAATCCTCGGTCTTGAGACCGGGATCGGTATAGGGAAACAGGCAGATCGCCGGAATGCCCAGCGCCTGTGCCTCTACCGCGGCTTCCGCGATCAGATCCACCGACCGGCGCACCACGCCGGGCATCGAGGGCACCGGCTCTTCGACGCCCTCGCCATCCCGCACGAAGACCGGCCAGATGAGATCGTTGACCGTCAGGGTGTTCTCGCGCACAAGCCCCCTGATGGCTTCGGATTGGCGGGCACGGCGAAAACGGCCGCTGGGGTAGGGGGCTATGGTCGGTTTCATGGCGCACTCTCCTTGCACATCTGCGCATTGGGTGGCATGAATTCTTTTCAGCCTCAAGGGTCTCAATGGCCGCGTGTGTGCGATAAAACGGACAAGGATAGTCGAGGGTAAGGGGCGCGCGATTGGATTGGTATTCCACGATTTTCGAACTCATAGATATGCGGAGTTTTTCGAATCTGTGGTTCTGGATCGCGGTCGCGGTTCTCTGGTCTTCGGCCAGCCATTGGGTAATCGGAGTTCCCTACGACATGATCCAGCGCGCCCGGCGCGTCGGCGGACAGGCCGAGGCGGATCTTCTGGACATGGTTCGTATCCATGTGAACCGTACTCTTTATATCTTTGATGTATCAGGGGTTTGGTTGCTGACCCTCGTGTCCTTTCTGCTGTCGGCATTGGCAATGCTGGGCTTCTACTACGGGATCGAATTCGCCCAGGCGGTTTTCCTGATGGCCTTCCCGATGTCGCTGGTTGCGCTGTTGAACCTGTCTTTTGCCCGCCGTATCCAAAGCCTGGAACCCAGGATCGAGACCGTGGCCAAATTGCTTCTGCGGTGCAGGTTCTATGTCCAGCTGATCGGGATGGTCTCGATCCTTGTCACGTCCATGTGGGGCATGTACCAGAACCTTTCGATCGGCGTTCTGGGATAGATTAATTCGGAAAGGCGAGGCAATGAAGGCTGCGAACCACGTAACGGTCGGCGGCGCCCCCGAGGGCTATGACGCCAGGCTGATCCTGGACGAGATCGCCCACTCGGGGGCGCCGGTGCTGCATGTGGCGCGCGACGACAAGCGCATGGAGGCGATGCGCGCTGCTTTGGCGTTTTTCGCGCCGGACATGCCGGTGTTCACCTTTCCCGGCTGGGATTGCCTGCCTTATGACCGGGTTTCCCCCAATCCCGATATCGCTGCGGCGCGGGTGGCAACTCTCGCGGCTCTGGTCCATCAGATGCCGGAACGTTTCGTGCTGTTGACCACGTTGAATGCCGCAACCCAGAGGGTGCCCGCCCGTGCGGTCCTGAAAGAGGCCGCCTTTACCGCCCGCGTGGATCATCGGATAGACGAAGAGGCCTTGCGCGCCTTTCTCGTGCGGATGGGATTCAGTCAGAGCCCCACCGTGATGGAGCCCGGTGACTATGCGATCCGGGGCGGGATCATCGATATCTTTCCCCCCGGGGAAAGCGGGCCGGTGCGCCTGGATCTGTTCGGGGATGTGCTGGACGGTGCGCGGCGGTTTGATCCAGTCACGCAGCGCACGACGGAAAAGCTCGAGGTGGTGGAACTCGCCCCGGTGTCCGAGGTGATACTGGATGATGCAGCAATCACGCGATTCCGCCAGAACTATCGGATCGAATTCGGCGCCGCCGGAACCGATGACCCGCTTTACGAGGCGGTCAGCGCTGGCCGCAAGCATCAGGGCATGGAGCATTGGCTGCCCTTCTTCCACGAAGAACTGGAAACACTGTTCGACTACCTGCCCGGAGCGACGGTCACGCTTGACGATCAGGTGACACCGGCGCGGTTGGCCCGCTGGGAGAGCATTCAGGATCAATACGAGACCCGCCGGCTTGCGCTTGAAAACCGCTCGCGGATGGAGACGGTCTACAAACCGCTGCCACCCGGCCTGCTTTATCTGGATGATGCTGCGTGGGAGGCGGCCGTCAGGGATTTCCGGGTTCTGCAATTTCACCCGTTGCCGCAATCCAGCGGTCCCGGTGTCATCGATGCGGGCGGGCGCCTCGGGCGCAATTTTTCACCCGAGCGCCAACAGGAAAGCATCAGTCTTTTCGGTGCGTTGGCGGAGCATATTCAAGCAAGGCTTGAAAAAGGTCCTGTTCTGGTCGCCTCCTACTCCGAGGGTGCGCGCGAACGCCTGGCAGGCCTGATCGAGGATGAGGGTCTGGCCGAGGCGATCCCCGTTTCGGACGGCTCGCGAATCGGCAAACGCGGGCTGCACCTGGCGGTCTGGGCGTTGGAGCATGGGTTCGAGACGCCCGACATGACGGTGATCTCGGAACAGGACGTGCTGGGAGACCGCCTGATCCGTCAGCCCAAAAAGCGCCGCAAGGCCGAGAATTTCCTGACTGAAACCCAGTCGCTCAGCCCCGGTGACCTGGTGGTTCACGTCGATCACGGGATCGGACGCTACAAGGGGTTGGAGGTCATTGCTGCCGCCGGCGCGGCGCATGAATGCCTGTTGCTGGAATATGCCGAGGGCGCCAAGCTGTACCTGCCGGTCGAAAACATCGAGCTGCTGTCGAAATACGGGCACGAGGAGGGCTTGCTCGACAAGCTGGGCGGTGGTGCGTGGCAGGCCAAGAAGGCTAAGCTCAAGGAACGCATCCGCGAGATGGCCGACCGGCTGATCCGCATCGCCGCCGAACGCGCCCTGCGCAAGGCTCCGATCATGGACCCGCCGCCCCACGCGTGGGAGGAGTTCAGCGCCCGCTTCCCCTATCAGGAAACCGAGGACCAGCTGCGCGCCATCGCCGACTTGATGGAGGACCTGCACTCGGGCACGCCGATGGATCGGCTGATCTGCGGCGACGTGGGGTTCGGCAAGACCGAAGTTGCCATGCGCGCGGCCTTTGTTGCGGCCATGTCCGGCCTGCAGGTGGCGGTGATCGCGCCCACCACGTTGCTGGCGCGTCAGCACGCCGCCAGCTTCAAGGAACGGTTCCGGGGCTTCCCGCTGGAAGTCCGGCAATTGTCACGCTTCGTCTCGGCCAAAGAGGCACAGCAGACCCGCGAGGGGCTGGCAAAGGGGACGGTCGATATCGTGATCGGTACCCATGCGCTGCTGGCCAAGGGCATCCGGTTCCAGAACCTCGGGCTGTTGATCATCGACGAGGAACAGCATTTCGGCGTGGCCCACAAGGAACGGCTCAAGCAGCTGCGTTCCGACGTGCATGTGCTGACGCTGACCGCGACGCCGATCCCACGCACGCTGCAACTCAGCCTGACCGGGGTGCGCGACCTGTCGATCATCGGCACGCCGCCCGTGGATCGCCTGGCGATCCGCACCTATGTCAGCGAGTTCGACGCCGTGACCATCCGCGAGGCGCTGCTGCGCGAGCACTATCGCGGCGGGCAGAGTTTCTATGTGGTGCCGCGCATCTCGGACCTGCCCGAGATCGAGGAATTCCTAAAGGAACAGCTGCCCGAACTGACCTATGTGGTGGCCCACGGCCAGATGGCGGCGGGCGAGTTGGACGACCGGATGAACGCCTTCTATGACGGCAAGTATGACATCCTGCTGGCCACCACGATCGTTGAAAGCGGGCTGGACATTCCCACCGCGAACACGATGGTCGTGCACCGGGCCGACATGTTCGGGCTGGCGCAGCTCTATCAGATCCGGGGCCGGGTGGGGCGGTCCAAGACCCGCGCCTATGCCTATCTGACCACCAAGCCGCGCACGCCCCTGACCCCGGCGGCGGAAAAGCGGCTGCGGGTACTGGGCTCGCTCGATACGCTGGGGGCGGGGTTCACGCTGGCCAGCCAGGACCTGGACATTCGCGGCGCGGGCAACCTGCTGGGCGAGGAGCAGTCGGGCCAGATGCGCGACGTGGGGTACGAACTCTACCAGTCGATGCTGGAAGAGGCGATCGCCAAGATCAAGGCTGGCGAGATGGAAGGGCTGAGCGATGCCGACGACCAGTGGGCGCCGCAGATCAACCTGGGCGTTCCGGTGCTGATCCCCGAAGACTATGTGCCCGATCTGGACGTACGGCTGGGCCTCTACCGCCGCCTGTCGTCGCTGTCGACCAAGGTCGAGCTGGAGGGCTTTGCCGCCGAGCTGATCGACCGGTTCGGCCCGCTGCCGAAAGAGGTGAACACGCTGCTCTTGGTCGTGCGGATCAAGGCCATGTGCAAACGCGCGGGCATCGCCAAGCTGGACGGCGGGCCCAAGGGGGCCACGATCCAGTTTCACAACGACAAGTTCGCCTCGCCGCAGGGGCTGGTCGAGTTCATCCAGAACCAGCGCGGGCTGGCCAAGGTCAAGGACAACAAGATCGTGGTGCGGCGCGACTGGAAGAAGGACAGCGACAAGATCAAGGGCGCCTTTGCCATTGCCCGCGATCTGGCCGAGAAGGTGGCCGCCGAGAAAAAGAAGAAGGCCAGCGCCTGAGGACGTGGCCTAATCCCCGGCCACGAAGGTGCACAGCTGCCAGTCGCCAGCCTCCGATTTCACGAAGGCCGCGCGATAGCCGACCATCGACCACAAGAAGTCGGAATGCATGTAGCCGCGCGTTCCGTCGGTCAGGATGACGCCCTGGTATTCGGTGTCCTCTGCAAATTGGTCGATCCACACGACCTCGTGGCTGATCAAGTCCAGAACCTTGGCGTTCGGGTCTGGAGCAGCGCGCAGCGAAACGCGGGTTCCGTCCACGAAATATGTGGAAAATGGGTCAATATCCGCGGGCAGCCTGATCCTCCATTGATGGGGCATCCAGAACTCGCCCTCGTCGTCGAAGTAACCTGCTGACGAAAGTGTTTTTTCCAGCGCCGACCAATACTCTTCGCGCATTTCTTCCGCCTGATCGCGATAGTCTTCGCCCAGCATTTCTGGAGGAACCGTCAGGAATTGGCGAAACTCTTCGTGGCCACCGTCACCGCCGTGACTCAGGTAGATTTCCGGGCATGCCGCAGACAGGACGGCCTCGGTGTTTCGCGTCTTTACAACAGCCAGAAGCTGGTCGCGAAACGCCACCAGCGATGGGTCGCGGCTGGCTTCGTCGACCGGGGGAAACGATTGGCGTTCTGCCACGGCGGGAAGGGCTGCGAAAAGAAAGGGGATGGTGAACATCAGTTTCATGGACGAATTTGCCCCTTTGGATTTGCAAGGCATTTGGTGACTGCATCGAATCTGAGGGGGCGTCGAGAATCAAGCTCTCAATGAAAGGAAAGGCTTGCGGATCAAGTCCACCCAAATCATGCGGGCAGGCGATCTTCGATCCGCCCCATGTGCAGCATCAGGCCAAAAGCCAGAACACACATGGTTAGAATGCCCGTGGTCAGCGGTGCCAGAGTCCCATCAAAGAGGAGCCCTACGGGCGCGGCGATCGCGGCCGCCAACACGGTCGAGATCGACCCGATGACCGAAGCTGCCATGCCGGCGATGTGGCCCATCGGCTCCATCGCGATGGCGTTGAGGTTGCCCATGGTGACGCCGGCCATGAAAAAGACCATGGTCTGCCAGAACACGAACAGCGCAAACGAGGCCTGCGGCGACAGGTTCGACATGTTCAGCCCGATCACCAACGAGGTAATCAGGATCTGACCGGCCAGCGCCCACGTGACCATGCGGCGCATCCCCACGCGCACCACGACGGCCGCGTTCAGCAGGCTGGCCGAGCCGGACATCAGCGCCACGAACCCGAACCAGAAGGGGAAACTGTCGGCGCGGTCGTGGATCACGTCATAGACCGGCTGTACCATGGTCAGCATGGTGAACAGCATGCCCATGCACAGGGTCTGAACAAAGATCGACAGGCGCACGGTGGGATGGGCGAACATCTCTTTCACCGCACCGACCATCAGTGGCAGGCGAAACGGGCGCCGGTCCTCGACCGCCAGGGATTCTGGCAGGCGGAACCCCATCCACAGGATGATGACCAACGCGAACAGGATGAACGACATGAACACGCCGCGCCAGCCGGCGTAGGCGATCACGGCCGCACCGGCCATGGGGGCGATGGCAGGCACCAGGGTGAAGATCATCATCGCGATCGAGACGATCCGCGCCATTTCCCGACCCGAGAACAGATCGCGGATGATGGCCATGGCGACCACGCGCGGACCGGCCGCGCCCAGCCCCTGAGCCACCCGGGCGGCCAGAACCAGTTCCAACGATGAGCTGGCCCAGGCCACGGCCGACGCTAGGATATAGAGCGCCGCCCCGGCAAAGATCACCGGTTTGCGCCCGAAGGCATCGGATAGCGGGCCGGTGAAAAAGGTTCCGATCCCCATGCCCAGAACGAAAGAGGTCAGGATCAGCTGCGCCCGGTTCACGTCATCGGGGCTGAGTTGCTGGCCGATTTCCGGTAGTGCTGGCAGCATCGAGTCGATCGAAAACGCGATCGTGGCGAACATCATCGCGATCAACGCGATGAACTCTGCCTTGGACATTCTTTCGGCCATCGAAAACTCCTTACCGGCTGGCGCTATCACGGCCGACAACTGCGGTCCAGAGCGGCTTTCCATACGTTGTCATTCGACGAAAAACAGACTTGAAAAAAAACCTACAAAAATAGTAGGGAAAGAAAATCCAAGAAAGGAGACCGCTTATGAAGAACCTTTTTACAACTTCCGCAGCCTTGTTGTTCGCGACCACGGCGATCGCCTCGGGGCCAGGAGAAACCCACAAGGGCGGAACGGCGTTTTTAGGCAACGGTGTCTTCACCTACGAGGTATTCGAAGCGTCAGTTGCCCACGCGGACCTTGAGGGCTGCCCGGCACAATTCGACCCCGAGGCCGTGTTCTGCCGGCTGACCCTGGCCGGCGACATGGCCCACGTCTTCGTGTTTTCCTACAACGGAGATCAGCCCTTGCTGGCCGTGAAACACTATGAACTCGGAGACGGTTTCCTGCCGTTCTGAATTCAATTCAGCCAGGGGCCGACCTGAGTTCGGCTGGCCATCCAGCCATTTTCCTGACAGGAAAATTCGCCTTTATTCAGCAGCTTCCAGCTGCTCCTTGATCTCGTTGATCACCTTTTCCCACAACTCCGCCGGTTGCGCGCCGGGAACGGCATGTTGGTTCGCGACGATGAAAGTCGGAACCGAGTTCACGCCCATCTGGCGGGAATGCGCGTCACGCTTTCGGATATCCTCGCGATCGGCATCGGATTTCAGCAGTTTCAGGACCACCGCCGCGTCCATGCCGATACTGTCGGCGATATCGGCCAGAACCTCGTGGTCGCCGATATCACGGCCATCGACGAAATAGGCCTTGAACAGCGCGTCAACGGCAGCGGTCTGCTTGCCCTCGATCCCGGCCCAATGGATCAGACGATGTGCGTCAAGCGTGTTCGGGGTGCGCTGCATCGCTTCGAAATTGATGTTCAGCCCCGCCTTTTCTGCGTGCTCGACAACCGGTGCATAGGCTTTGACCGCGCCTTCCTTGCCGCCGAACTTGCGTTCGAGATATTCGCGCCTGTCCATGCCCTCGTCAGGCATGTCCGGGTTCAGCTGAAAGGGATGCCATTCGATGATGAACGGGTGATCCGGGATCGCTGCCAGCGCCTTGTCCAGATTGGTCTTGCCGATATAGCACCACGGGCAGATTGGATCGGACAGGATGTCGAGCTTGACGGTTTGGGTCATTCGGTCGTTGCCTTGAAATAGGCCGGCAAAGCGCGGCGCAGGAGCTTTCCGTTGCCGCCGGTGGGCAGGGCCGGCAGATGGATGAAAGCGCGCGGCTGCTTGTAGCGCGCCAGGTTGGCCTCCACATAGGTGCGCAAGGCCGCGACGTCCAGTTCTTCGGGCCCGGTATAGAAGGCCGCGATCACGAATGTGTCCTTTTTGACCTCGACCGCCGCTGCCCCGACCTGCGTGATGCCGGGATAGCGGGACAGAACCGCTTCGACTTCGACCGGAGACACCCGGTATCCGCCGGCATTCATCATGTCGTCGTCGCGGCCCAGATAGGTAATCTGGCCATCCACCGCCATCGCGCCCTGATCTCCGGTCAGAAACCACTCGCCCTGCATCCGCGCCTCGGCCTCTTCAGGCGCGTTGAGATAGGTCAGCATCAGGCCCGGATCTGACCGATGGACGGCGATGGTTCCCTCCGCGCCCTGTGGCACGGGGCCGTCCGGGCCAAGGATCGCCACGCGGCGCCCCGGTTGCGGCTGCCCAAGAGCATCGCCGCGCGCAGGGTGGGCCGGGCTGGAGGAGATGAAGGTCGAGCATTCCGACATGCCATAGGCCTCGTAAAGCTCGGTGCCGGTTGCCTTGACCCATCTTTCATGCAGATGCCGCGACAGTTTTTCGCCCGCACACAGCCCATGCCTGAGCGTGGGCGATTCGATCTTTTCACTTTCCTGCAACATCTTCCTGTAAACGCCCGGAGCCGCGGCAAAGACCGTGGCCTCATGGGTACAAAGCAGCGTCGGCAGCGCCCCGATATCGGTGCCGGGTTCAGGGATCAGAGCCGTGGCGCCCATGGTCCAGGGGTCCATCAACCCGGTCCCAAGGGTGTAGGTCCAGTTGAATGCACCCGCATGGCAAAGCCGGTCATTCTCTGTCAGCCCATACCAGCCGTCCATCATCATCTGCCGCGCCCAGATCGCGCGATGCGCATGGGCCACCGCGCGGGGCTTGCCCGAGGTGCCCGACGTATAGACGACATAGGCCATGCGCTCGGGATCGCCCATCTGGTATTCGGCGGGCGGCAAGTCCCGCATGGAGATCAGATCGGTCAGACCGATCTGAAAGGGGTGGGCGGCACAGGCAACGTCGGGATCGCGCAAAATCGCAGCGGGGCTCAATTCGGCAATTATCCTTGCCGTTTCCGGCTCGGTCAGCTGCGACGAGGTCGGCACGGGAACGATACCAGCCGTGATCGCGCCCAGATAGGTTATGGGAAACTCGACAGTGTTTCCCAGCCGCATCAACAGGATGTCGCCGGGTTTCAAACCGGCCTGCAGAAGGCCAGTCGCGGTGCCGCGAATGGCGGATTGCAGTTGACCATAGGTCCAGCTTTCGGCTCCATCGGTGCGCAGGACAGACAGTGCCACCTTGTCCGCCAAGGCATCTGCGCGGCCCATGACATGCGCGGCAAGATTGAACGGCGCGGGGCAGGGCGGTGGCGGGCCATGATCGAAAACAGACAACATTCGTGTTGGCTAGCCCGAGATGTCGCACGTTGCAAGCACAGGCGGGCGGGCCTATAGACCTAGGCATGAACAGCCGAGATCCGAAATCCATCATCCGCATCGCCCGTGACAACGGAACCGAAACCGAGGCCGAACCGCTGGACCTGGGCGCGCGTGTGCGCGAGTTGCGCAAGGCGCGGAACTGGACGCTGGAACAGGCGGCCAGTCAGGCAGGGCTGGCGCGATCCACGCTCAGCAAGATCGAGAACGGCCAGATGTCGCCGACCTATGACGCGCTCAAGAAACTGGCGGTCGGCTTGCAGATCTCGGTTCCGCAACTATTCACACCGCCGCAGCGCGAGCAGGTGATCGGGCGGATGGCCATAACGAAATCAGGCGCGGGTGCGGCCCATGCCACGGCCACCTATGAGCACGAGTTGCTGGCCGAAACGCTGACCAAGAAACAGATGCTGCCGTATCGCGCCCGCGTGCGGGCCCGATCGATGGACGAATTCGACGGCTGGGTCCGCCATGACGGCGAAGAGTTTCTTTATGTTCTGACCGGGGTGGTCCGGCTGTATACCGAGTTTTACGAGCCGGTCGAAATGCGCCGCGGCGACAGCGCCTATTACGACGGCAGCATGGGTCACAACGTCATCTCCGTCAGCGACGAAGACGCGACGATCCTCTGGGTGACGTCCCTGGCGTGATCAGCGTCGAAGCAGCTCTCGGTTGAGCGACTCGGTGAACAGGAAATCTTCAACCTCTTCGTGTGCTTCGTTCACAGTCAGGTGGTGACGTTCGGCCAAATAGGCCTCGAACCGCTTGCGGTCCTTCTTGACGAACGCCATGTCCCGATCACGCAGATTCGGAAACCGCGCCTTGGCGCGGGCATAGGACGAGGCCCAATCTTGCGTAAGGTCTGACCAGTTCAACATCTGCGAGCTTTCCTCGGTTTGTTCTCGGAACGCTCCCCTCCCATCAAAAAATGTTACTTTCGATGTCAGTTTTGTCGAGACTTGACAAAATGTCGCGGTAGCGATGGCTGAGTGGAACTGGCCACGATGCTCGCATTAGATGTTCTGACACACTTGGGGCTTGCCGGGGCAGGACATGTGCAAGACGACTTTCCCCATTTTCCTGGGCGAAACTGCAATCTGGTTATGTGTCGAAATTTTATGCGGATTTCTGATCAGCCCGAGGTTCTTGCGTCAAAAAAGAAACAATCAGATGCCGGAGTCTTTTCAATAAACTGGGTAGAGTTCTTGTTCGGCTCCAATATGAACGAATGACCTCTAAATATCGATCAAAGTAGCCTGCACGCCACCAGATGCGGTGATCGTATTCCCTGTGCCGATTTCCGCCGAAGAACCGCCCAGCAGTTCACAAATAGCTTGTCCTTCAGTGGCATCAGGCTGTTCCAGCCGTGGATCCTCCGCCAGTTCTGCAGAATCGGCTCCTGAAACCCTGCGCTCAGCCTGATCTCCCGTCGCTGGAAATCTCGAAAAATGCGCTCAGGTCAGTCCTCGTACCACCAGACATCGGGCATGTATTGCGGGCCATCTCCATAGATCGGTATGTGCTCGGGGAACTTCATCTCTTTCACATGCGCGATGCGCCCGACGTCGAAATTCCAGATCGGGATCACATAGCGGCCCGAAGTCAAAACCCGGTCCAGGGCGCGGGTGGCGGCAATGAAGTCTTCGCGGGTCTCAGCCGCCAGCATGGCGTCGATCATCGCGTCGGCGGCCGGCGAAGACATGCCCATCAGGTTTCGAGTGCCCGGCACATCGGCCCCTTGGCTGCCCCAATAGAGCCGCTGTTCATTGCCCGGCGACAGAGACAGGGCGCGGCGGAACGGTGTCATGTCAAAATCCAGTTCGGCGATACGGCCCGCATACTGGGCATTGTCCACCTTTTCCGCGACAGCCGAGATGCCCAGACGCTCAAGCGCTCGCGCGTAGATCTCGATCACGGTCTGCATGTCAGTGTCGCCCTGCCGGATGAGAATGGAGAACGCGAATGGGTCTCCCTCGGCATTCGTCAATGCGCCGCCCTTGACGCTCCATCCGGCCTCCTCAAGCAGCGCTGCTGCCTTCCGTAGATTTCTTCGGTTCCTTGCCGAGCCATCTCCCTCGGGCAGGGAGTAACCGTCGAGAGCGCCGGGCAGCAGGTCGTCGGCGTAAGGTTCGAGAAGTTCGCGAACCTTGCCGTTGGCCGGACCGGGTTGCATGGCCAGTTCCGAGCCTGAGAAATAAGAGGTTATGCGTGATTGCGCGCCACCGGTGACGGTGTCGTTGATGTATTCGAAGTTGAAGGCCAGCAGCAGGGCCTCGCGAACGCGCCAGTCGTCGAAGGGCGCCTTGCGGGTGTTCATCACGAAACCGGTCATGCCTGAAGGCTTGCCGTGTGGGATTTCGGTCTTGACGATGTCGCCGCGGCGCACGGCGGGAAAGTTGTATTGGGTTTCCCATTTCTCAGCGTTGAACTCACGCTTGACGCTCAGCTCGCCAGCCTTGAACGCCTCGAAAAGGACGGTTTCGTCGCCGTAGAACTCGATCCGCAATTCATCGAAATTCATCGTCCCCCGGCGAAAAGGAATATCTGCGCCCCAATAGTCTGGATTCCGACGCAGGGTGACAAAGCGCCCGGCTTCGAAGTCGGTCACGATATATGGGCCGGTTCCGATGGGAATATCCTGCAACGCGGAGTTGGCAAAGTCCCTGCCTTCCCACTGGGCTTTTTTCAGGATCGGGCGCATGCCGGCAATCAGGGCCAGTTCGCGGTCGGCCTCGGAAAAAGCAATGCGGACCGACCGCGGCCCGGTTTGCTTGATGCTGGCGATCTTGGACCACAGACCACGATATCGCAGGTGCCCCTTGGTGCCCAAGATTTCGTATGACCAGATCACATCCTCGACCGTTACCGGCGTGCCATCCGAGAATCGGGCTTCGTCCCGCAAGGTGAATTCGACCCAGGAACGGTCCGGGGCCGTCTCGACTGATTCGGCCAGCAGGCCGTAAAGCGAGAAGGGTTCGTCCCAGGATCGGCCCATCAGACCCTCGAAAGACCAGAACCGGAGTTGCCACGGAACGCTGCCTTTCTGGATGAAGGGATTGAGGCTGTCGAACCCTCCGGTATTGCCAAAGACCACACGGCCACCCTTGGGCGCTTCCGGGTTGGCATACGGCAGAGACACAAAATCCGGTGGCAGGGCTGGGTCACCATACATAGCTATGCCATGCACCGAATCTGCGTGGGTGTCTGGGGCGGAAAAAAAGAGGGCCACGCCCGCGATCAACGGGCGGAAGGGGCGAAAAAATTTCAGTCGCACTTTGGCAACAATCCTGCTCAGGCCTTATTTTGTTGGGAATCACCGTAGCGATGGATTTCCGTATTTTCAAACTTTTAGCTTGGATGACAGCGAAGAATTGCGTATAAAGGTGCCACTGCTCGATAGGTTTCTTGCCTGTATGAAACCTGCCTCAATAACTTAACGCCCGCCTCGTGCGGGCGTTTTTTTGTCTAGCACCTCTCTGAATTTCCGCCCGAAGGAAAGGGCCGGCAACTGGCCTTTGGTGCCGATGAGCCGTTTTCCGCCCGGTTTGCCATTCCCTTTGCAGGTGCAGCATGGCAATCTTCCGGGCAACCGAACAAATTAGGGAGGCTGACCATGTCCTTGCAGGGAAAAACGGCAATCATCACTGGATCGAATTCGGGCATCGGCCTCGGCATTGCGCGGGAACTGGCCAAGGCGGGGGCCGACGTGGTGTTGAACTCGTTCACGGATCGCGACGCGGATCACGCCCTGGCCGCCGAGATCTCGCAGGAAACCGGAACAAATGCGAGATACATCAAGGCCGACATGTCAGACGGGGGCGAGTGCCGGGCGCTGATCGAACAGGCCGGTGCCTGCGATATCCTTGTGAACAACGCAGGCATTCAACATGTTTCCCCGATCGACAGTTTTCCGGTCGACAAGTGGGAGGCCATCATCGCGATCAACCTGAATTCGGCCTTCCACACCACGGCAGCAGCCTTGCCGATGATGCGCAAGGCGGGCTGGGGCCGGATCGTCAACATCGCCTCGGCACACGGCCTTACGGCCTCGCCCTTCAAGGCGGCCTATGTGGCGGCCAAACACGGGATTGTCGGAATGACCAAGACGGTGGCGCTTGAAACCGCGCAAGAGCCGATCACCTGCAATGCGATCTGCCCCGGCTACGTTCTGACCCCTCTGGTCGAGGCCCAGATTCCCGACACCATGAAGGAATACGGGATGAGCCGCGATGAGGTCATAAAGAACGTGATGCTGGTGCGGCAGCCGTCCAAGGAGTTCGCAACGGTCGAGCAGCTCGGCGGAACCGCCGTGTTCCTGTGCTCGGATGCGGCCGCGCAGATCACGGGGACGACGATCTCGGTTGACGGAGGGTGGACCGCTCTGTGATCGAAGAGTTCCGGGAACCAGAATTCGGTCTCGGCGTCAGATAGGGCTGGCACGAAAGTGTCAGCCCGCCTTCTTTTCTTTCCGAGACTCGCTTTCGTCCACTTCTTCCGGCGGACGGGTCGGGTCTTTTTCGTTGGGATAGACCAGCCCGGCCGAAATAACGAGTTTGGCGGCGTCCTCGACCGTCATATCCAGAATGATGACGTCCTCTGCCGGGAAATACAGCAGGAACCCCGAAGTCGGGTTGGGCGTGGTCGGAACGAAGACACTCAGCAACTCGCCCCCTGTCTCGGCTTTCTGACTGATCTCGCCTTTGGCGGTGGTCGAAACGAAACCGATCGCCCAGATTCCCCGCCGCGGGTATTGGATCAGGCAGGCTTTTTCGAAGGAACGTTCAGTCTGTGCAAAAACCGTTTCCGAAATCTGCTTGATGCCGGAATAGACCGAACGAACCACCGGCATCCGCGCCACCAGGCTTTCGGCGAAATGGATCAGCGAGCGTCCGATGATGCCCTTGGCGATCCATCCGACAATGATCGTGAAGATCAGAAAAAAGATGACGCCGACGCCGTGGATGTTGATGCCGATGTATTGTTCGGGTTGGAACCGTGCCGGGATCAGAGGAAGAACCGCGCTGTCGATCCAACTCACGACCGACAGGATGAGCCACAGCGTCAGCCAGAGTGGGGCGATGACGACGATACCCGTCAGAAACGACGCCCTCAGCCTTGAGAAAAGGCCAGGGCGTCGGTTGGGTTCTTCATCGAAAGGTGTGTTCATGTCGGTTCCGATTGATTTGCCGGATTAGGTAAGGAGTTCATCGCACCGGCGCAATAGCCCAACGGATCCGACGTTCCTGTTACCCATTGGAAACGCACAATTCGCCGGCAATTTTAGCAGCAAGCCGGGCATTGTTGCGCACCAAGGCGATATTTGCCGTCAGCGATCGTCCCTCGGTCTGCTCGAATATCCGCTGCAGCAGGTAGGGCGTGACATCCTTGCCGGTGATCCGGTGGGCCTCGGCGTCCGCTTGGGCGCCTGCAATGATCGGTGCCAGTTCCTCGGCGGGGATCTGCTCCTTTTCAGGTATCGGGTTGGCCACCAACTGCCCGCCTGGCAGGCCCAATTCCCGGCGCATCCGGTGGGCGCGGGCGATCTGGGCAGGGTCATCCATGCGCAGCGGTGCAGTGAATTGTGTCTGTGACGACCAGAAGGCCGGAAACTCGTTCTGCCCGACCGCGATGACGGGAACGCCGAGCGTTTCCAGCACTTCGAGCGTTTTCGCGATATCGAGGATGGCCTTGGCCCCGGCGGCCACGACGGTAACCGGCGTCTGCGCCAGTTCATGCAGGTCGGCCGAGATGTCGAAGGTGGTCTCTGCCCCCTGATGAACACCGCCGATGCCGCCGGTGGCAAAGACCTCGATGCCAGCGAAACGGGCAGCGATCATGGTGGCCGCCACCGTCGTCGCGCCCGTGCCGCCACTCGCCATGCAGGCCGCCATGTCGGCGCGGGAAAGCTTGGCCACGCCCTTTGCCTGACCCAATGCGTCGAGTTGCTCGGGCTCGAGGCCGACATGCAGCCTGCCGTCGATCACGGCGATCGTCGCCGGGACTGCGCCAGCGTCGCGAATATCCTTTTCGACCTGTTTTGCGACCTCGACATTCTGAGGATGCGGCATGCCGTGCGTGATGATCGTGCTTTCAAGAGCGACAATCGGGCGGCCTGCATCTTTGGCGTCGCGGACTTCGGTGGAAAACTGAATGTCGATCACAGTGGAGTTTCTCCGGAAACATAGGTTGCGGCGGCGTGCAGTGCGCGGGTCAGGGCCTCTTCGCGTTCGGCGCCCCTGGATTCAGCGGCGATATGCGCCGCCATGAACGTGTCTCCCGCGCCGGTTACGCGCGTCACGAGGACGGGGGGTGGCATGCGGTTCAGGACGCCTTCGGCGTTGGCCTCGGTGGCGGAGTTCCCGCCATCGGTCACCAGTACCCGCAATGCTCCGCGATCCATCAGGGCCTGCGCGGCGCTTTCGGAATCGCCGAACTCGCGCTGACACAGAAGGCCCGCTTCTTCGAGATTGACGTAAAGCGTGGCCCGGCCATGCTGCAGGAAAGGCAAGAGACGTTCTGCCTTGCCCGGCGACGCCGGGGCGACGCGCAGGTCGGCACGGGCAAAGGCTGGGCTTTGCGCAATCTCTTCCAACAGCCCCATGGTCAGGTTCCCATCCAAAGCGATGGGTCCATCATATGGCGCGCCTTCCGATCCCAGCGGACCCTGGACCAGCGGTCGCAGGATCTTGGCGCCGGCCGCCTCGAGTGAATGCGCATCCGCGATCGCAGCGATCAGGCCATTTGCACCCTCGACGGCCATGTATCTGTCGGTCGGCAGATCGTCTGAGCGATAGATATGCTCGGTAACCATGCCGAGCATGGCGCAGGAATGCACCAGCTCGTCCCCCTCGGGGTCGCGTCCTATGGCGGTCAACAGTGTCGGCTTCATCCCGAACCGGACGAGGGTCATCGCTATGTTCATCGCGACACCTCCGGGAAGGCGGGTGATGCGGCCGGGCACGTCCGAGCCCTGCCGCATGTGGCTGGCCGAACGCCCGATCACGTCCCATAGGACAGAGCCGATGCAGAGAATTTCCGTGTTCTTGGTCATTGGGCCGTCATGCCGCAGTGCCCGGTCAGGCGCAAGGGAGAAGGGATGTAAGCTTGGCGCAAGGTAGCCGGAGATCCTCGGAATTCCTGAACGGCAAACATATTCGCCTGCCGTTTTTCTCTTGATCTATCTGAGGTTCGACCGAAAACTTCCCTAAAGTTCGCGTTTTCGTTTTTTCCAATTGGATTCGAGGCAGGCATGCGAGGAAGGCACGCGGTAGCTGACCTGAAAGGCATCTTCCTGATACTGTGTTTCACCGGTTTGATCTTCTTCTTGCCAGTTCGTTCAACCGCAGACGCGGTGTCCGCGACGGTGGCCGATTTCCGTGTAGAGAACGGCCTGTTTTTTCTGGAATTACAGATAGATGCCGAAGCGTTTCTTAGCGGTATTGAATTGGGCAATGTCACCGGCAATGCGGACAGGGCGAACGCGGACAGCTACAAAAGCCTGCGCGCCATGCCGTCGGTTCAACTGGAGCCGCTGGTTCGGAACTTCTTCCGGGAATGGAAGAATGCGTTGGCGATCGAAGCAGGCGGTCGGCTTGAGTTGTCCTACGAGGGCGCGCGCATTCCGGTAGTCGGAAACCCCGAAGAGCCGCGCAGCACCGTCCTGCTGATGACAGCCGAACTTCCGCCGAATGCCCGCAGCGTTCGTGTGACCTGGCCTCAAGGGGCAGGGCCAGTGGTTTTGCGGCAGCAAGGAGTCAAGGCGCCATACACCGGTTTCTTGCGCGGCGGCGAAACCAGCCCGCCGATACCTTTGGCCGGCGGAGCCTCGATGGCCCCCAAAGACAGTTTTCAGGCGCACATTCCCGTCGGGTTCGGGCGGATATTCCCAGACGGCAAGGAACAGATCCTGTTCATGCTCGGGCTGTTTTTCCTTTCTCCCCGAACGCGGCCTCTGACCGTGCAGTTCGGGGTCTTTTCGCTGGCTCTGGCAGGCGGTCTGGCGGCAAGGTTATTGGGGTCGATTGCGGTTCCGGCCGACATCCTCGCCTCACTTGTCGCTGCATCCGTCACACTTGTCGCGTTGGAAAACGTCTTCGTTCGGCGGCTGCATCTGTGGCGGCTTTTGGCGGTCCTCGCCTTTGGTGCGCTCCACGGAATCGCGCTCGCCGGTGACTTGGATGGCGTCGGACTTCCTCCGGCGCAGCTCGTGGCCGCGATGAGCGGGGTCTATGTCGGGGCGGAACTGGCGCTGCTTACGGTGATGGCCGCCGCCTTCGCTGCCGTTGGAGTCTGGTTCCGCAGAAAGCCCTGGTACCGGGGCCGGATAGCCATTCCGGCCTCGGTGATCATCGCGTTCATTGGTGGATTCTGGCTGGTGCAGTCCTTTGCGGCTGCTTAACCCATTGCTGCGATCAACGTGTTTAGCTTCGCCAGAGGGTCTTCATCCGACCAGATTTCCTCGCCAATTCCGAAGAAATCCGTGTATGGCGCAAAATTGCGGACGAGGTCTTCGGTCAATCCGCCTTCGGCCACAACGGGTACCTCGATCATCTCCGACCACCACTGGAAAAGGTCCTGCTCGGCAACCGAACCGTCCCCCAGGGCGGATTGGCCGATCGGACCGAACGCGACATAGTCGGCACCTGCTTCGCCGGCGGTCATCCCGTCATGGCGTGAGGTTCCGCAGAAACTGCCCACGATGGCATCGGGCCCCAGCTCTTTCCGGGCGGCGCGGACCGATCGGGCTGCGTCATCCAGGTGCACCCCGTCCAGGCCAAGCCGCTGCGCCAGCAGAACGTGGTTCGAGATGACAAGCGCCACGTCGCGGGCGTGTGCCACCTCGCGGCAGGCATCGGCCGCGCGTGCGATGGTGTCTTCGTCCTTTCCAGCCAACGCCAGGCGGATGCAGGCGATCTCGGCACCGTCGAGAACGCGGGCAAGCTGGTCGGGAAAGGTGCTCAGAGTGATTGCCGGGGGCGTGATCAGATAGATCTGCGGCTGCTCGGGGGTGTCCATCGGCGCGTCCTTCGCTTTGTCTTTGGCGCGGTTTAGCGGATTGCGGGCATGAAGCAAACTTTTATGCCCGCATCGGG
Organism: Ruegeria marisrubri; assembly: GCF_001507595.1. Lineage (GTDB taxonomy): Bacteria > Pseudomonadota > Alphaproteobacteria > Rhodobacterales > Rhodobacteraceae > Ruegeria > Ruegeria marisrubri. The sequence continues at coordinate 752,689 of NZ_LQBQ01000001.1, read as the reverse complement.
CGGAATTGCAATCCGAAGCGACACGGGTGCCTTGCCCTGTCCAAGGATGGGGATTAGAGCAGGCAGGATTCTCGGAGAACACCATGCCCAGCGACAGACCTCAGCCTTCTTTCGTGCTCGTTCGCCCGCAGATGGGAGAGAACATCGGCGCCGCCGCGCGCGCCATGTGGAATTTCGGTTTGGACCGGATGCGGATCGTGGCTCCGCGCGACGGATGGCCGAATCCCAAGGCCGTCGCGATGTCCAGCGGGGCAGGGCGGCTGCTGGACGAAGCGCAACTGTTCGACGATCTGGAAGGTGCGCTGGCGGACCGGACCTATGTTTTTGCCACCACGGCGCGGCAACGTGGTCTGACCAAGCCGGTCTACAGCCCCGAACGCGCCATGCAGATCGCCGCTGAAAAGGTTGCGGCCGGCGAAAAGGTGGCAGTCTTGTTCGGGCCTGAACGCGCCGGGCTGGAAAACGAGGATATCGCCAAGGCCAACGCGATCATCTCGGTGCCGGTGAACCCGGAATATGCCTCTTTGAACCTCGGGCAGTGCGTTCTGCTGACCGCTTACGAGTGGATGCGCCAGACCGGGGACGTGGTGCATGAGGCAACCGACCTGGGCAAAGGGGACTGGGCCACGGGGCTTGAAGTCGAGAAACTGGCCGAACATTACGAAGAGCGGCTCGAACAAGCCGGGTTCTTCTATCCACCCGAAAAGGCGGACGGCATGAAGGTGAACCTGCGCAACCTCTGGTCGCGGATGCGCATGACCCGTGCAGACGTGCAGATGCTGCATGGAATCATGCGTCAGATGGTTCGCTGGAAGGAAAAAGGCTGACGCTGGACGCCGGCGGACGGTGGCTCTAGCTTGCGGGAAACAGAAGGACACGAGGATCGCATGAGCAGCAAGCGCAGCATCTTTGAAGAGGTCTCGGACGAGCAAAAGCAAGAGGCGGTTCAACCGGGCTTGATCGACCGCGGACGTGGCGGCGCCCGGCGGGGAATTCGCCTGTGGCTGATGGCGCTGTTTGCACTGGTTGTTGCGATGATCGTCGTGGGCGGCCTGACCCGCTTGACCGATAGCGGCCTCTCGATCACCGAATGGCGCCCGGTCACCGGGGCCATTCCGCCAATGAGCGAGGCGGACTGGCAGGCCGAGTTCGACAAGTACAAGCAGATCGACCAGTGGCGAATCCAGAACCAGTGGATGGAACTGGACGACTTCAAGGAGATCTACTGGTGGGAATGGGGCCACCGCCAGCTTGGCCGCTTCATCGGTCTGGTCTGGGCCGTGGGCTTTGCCGGGTTCCTCATCGCGCGGCAGATACCGGCCGGCTGGACCGGGCGACTGCTGCTCCCCGGCATCCTTGGCGGGGTGCAGGGGGCCGTAGGATGGTGGATGGTCGCCTCGGGCGTGACCCAGGGCGAAGGCATGACCTCGGTCGCCAGCTACCGTCTGGCCGTCCATCTGGGGCTGGCCTTTGTGATCCTTGGCTTCCTGGCCTGGTACATCTTCATGCTGCGCCGCGAAGAACGCGACTTGATTCAGGCCCGCCGGGCGAAAGAGGCTCGGCTATCTTCGTTGTCCACCGGATTGATGCATTTCGCCTTTTTGCAAATACTCATTGGTGCGCTCGTCGCCGGCATTGACGCAGGCCGGTCCTACACCGACTGGCCGCTGATCGGCGGTCAGTTGCTGCCACCCGATGCAGCGGTCCTGGAACCGATGTGGCGAAACTTCTTTGAAAGCCCGGGGCTGGTGCAGTTCATCCACCGCTGCGTGGGTTACCTGTTGTTTGCTTTCGGTGTCTTCGTCTGGCTGCGCGGACGCGGCAGCGCGCACCCCCAGACCCGTTTCGCCTTCAACGCTGCCTTTGCAGCTCTGTCGGTGCAGGTGGTGCTGGGCGTTTTCACCGTTCTCTACGGCGCGCCTTGGCAGATCGCCATTCTGCATCAGTTGCTGGCCGTTGGGGTCTGGGTGTTGATCCTGCGCGCCCGCTTCCTCAGCCTCTATCCAATCGCAACCTCGCTTCGTGGAGCCTGATATCGATGACCGCTTTTGAAGAATTGATGGCGTTTCAGCGTGAAACCTCGGCGCTGGCCCAGATCGCAGGGCGGCTTGGGTGGGATCAGGAAACCGTGATGCCGCGTGGCGCCGCCCAACAACGAGGCGAGGAGATGGCTGCGATCGAGGCCGTTCTGCACGCTCGCCGGTCCGACCCGCGCGTGGCCGAATTGCTGGAACGCGCCGAGCCCGAATGCGAGGTCAGCGCGGCGCATCTGCGAGAAATCCGCAGGGCTTATGATCGGGCGACCAAGGTTCCCGCCGATCTGGCCAAGACCATCGCGCGCGTGACCTCTGAGGCGCAGGGGAAATGGGCGCAGGCCAGAGCGGATGAGGACGTGGCAGCATTCCTTCCGGTTCTGGAGGAGGTCGTGTCGCTCAAGCGCGAGGAGGGCGCGGCGCTGGCGCAGGGCGGTGACATCTACGACGCGATGGTCGAGGATTACGAGCCTCACACGACAGGCGCCCAGATCGCCGAAATCTTCGACGCGATGCGGCCGCGCCTGGTCGCCTTGCGCGCCGCCGTGCTGGACCGGCCTGCACCCAAGGCGGTCGAGGGCAGTTTCGACGAACGCAAGCAGATGCAGCTTTCGCACAAGCTTGCGGTGGCCTTCGGATATGACCTGAGCCGGGGCCGGGTGGACAAGGCCGTGCATCCGTTCAGCTCGGGCAGCGGTGCTGACGTTCGCATCACCACGCGCACCAGCGAGTCCGATCCGTTCAACTGCATATACTCGACCATCCACGAGGTCGGGCACGCCGCCTACGAGCAGGGCATCCACCCGGACTTCGCGCTGACCCCTCTGGGGCGCGGAGTCTCGATGGGCGTTCATGAAAGTCAAAGCCGCATCTACGAGAACCAGCTTGGCCGCTCGCGCGCCTTCACCCGTTGGCTGTTCGGTGAAATGACCGAGACCTTCGGAGATTTCGGGATCGCGGATGCAGACGAATTCTATGCCGCCGTGAACCGCGTTCACAACGGATACATCCGGACCGAGGCCGACGAGGTTCAATACAACCTGCACATCATGCTGCGCTTTGACCTCGAGCGGGCCCTGATGACCGGAGACCTGCAGGTTTCCGACCTCGAGGCCGCCTGGAACGATCGCTTCGAGGCCGATTTCGGATATCCCGTGAACAAGCCCTCGAACGGGTGCCTGCAGGATGTGCATTGGTCGGTGGGCCTGTTCGGCTATTTCCCGACCTACAGCCTTGGCAATGTCTATGCGGGTTGCCTCCACGAGGCGCTGCGGGGTGCTGTGCCGGATCTCGACGCGCAGCTCGAGGCCGGGGATACCACGCGGGCAACCGGTTGGCTGCGGGAAAATCTGCAACGCCATGGTGGGCTTTATGCCCCGCGCGACGTGATCCGGCGCGCCAGCGGACAAGAGCCGGGACCGGAGCCACTGTTGCGGTACCTCGAAAAGAAGTTCGGAAGTCTTTACGGCTTGTGACAGCAACGCGATCTCGACACCAAGAAACATGGCCTCGTTTTCTGGCGCTCGAACGGCGTCAACGGGACTCCCACGAGCGCTATGGTTGGAGGCTTTTCGACTTTTGATCCTGCGCAAAGCGCACGCGTGGCATCTTCACTAGTGTTTCTTCCCATCAATGCATTGTTGTTTTGTTTGGGGGGGGAATGTCTGAAAATTTCTTGACGCGGGGATTGGTCCGCCTGAGTTCGGTACTTGTGCTTTGTACTGTGCCACTTGGTGCACAGGCCGAAGACCCGGATTGTGTCTTGTCCGCAAACGAGATCTACGCGCGCGCTTCACCGTCTGTCGTGCAGGTAGCCACGCTCTCGATCGACCTGTTTCTTGTCGAAGGCCGCGTGGCAATGAACACTGGCACAGGGTTTGTGCTCGAGCAGGGATATATCGCGACGAACTATCATGTGATCGCGGATTCCAAGATCATCGTCGTCTTCAACGGGGGCTCGATGATCGAAGCTGCCGTGGTTGGAATAGACCCGACTCTGGATGTAGCGGTTCTGAAAGTGACAGGCGGCCAGTATTTCAGCGATGCCCCGCTGGAATTTTCGAATGATGCGCAAGCCGAGATTGGACAGCAAGCCTTTGCTGTCGGTTTTCCGCTTGGCATCGGAAAATCCATGTCGTCCGGCATCGTTTCCGGCGTCGGGAGGGTATTGAGGCAGACAACATCAAGTTGGCTTTCTCCGTATATTCAAACAGACGCAGCGATCAGTCCGGGCAATTCCGGAGGGCCTCTGTTGAATTCATGCGGACTGGTCATCGGGATGATTACGTCGAACATCAGCAATTCTGGTGCTGAAAATATTGCCTTTGCCATTCCGACTGAGGTGTTGCGACCTGTAATCACCGCTCTTGTCGAGGAAGGACATGTTTCCCGGCCTTGGCATGGTCTCTACGGACAGATGACCGCCTTCCCGATTTTGCAGGTTCTTGGCGTGCCGCGAAGTGCATGGGAGGAGCAATCCGGTTTCCTGATCGAAACGGTTGAACCAGGAAGCGCTGCTGATCGAGCCGGGCTGACAGGAGGGGTCTGGCCAATGATGTGGGGCGGTGCGGAAGTCTTGCTGGGCGGTGACGTCATCACCCATGTGAATGGCGTCAGGATAACATCGATGGAGATTGCAATGAACAGTGTTCGGGGCATTGAGATCGGAGAAATCGTTGAACTGAAGGCACTTAGAAACGGAGTGCCATTCTCGGTGTCCGTTGAAATTGAAGAGCGCCCGATCATGCCACAGGAGCTCGAAGTCTACCGGCGGGCGCGCCAAAGATGACAGGGAGAGGCATGGGTGGCACGCGCATCTTCAAATGACGGAAGGCTCTGGAATAGTCAAACTCCAGAGCCCTGACGTTTTGAAACGACCGATAAAGGTCCTATTCGTCGTCTTCTTCGCCCTGATCCGCGATCCAGGCGACGCTGACGACCTCTTCGCCCTTGGCCGTGTCAAAGACCTTGACCCCTCCGGCCGAGCGCGATCGGAACGAGATGCCGTCGACCGGCACGCGGATTGACTGGCCCTTGTTGGTTGCCAGCATGATCTGATCGTCGATCTCGACCGGGAACGAGGCAACCAGCGGGCCCCCGCGCATGGCTTTGTCCATCGCAGCAACGCCCATGCCGCCACGCCCGCGCACCGGATAGTCATGCGACGAACTGAGCTTGCCCGCGCCCTTGGCCGTGATCGTCAGGATCAGGTTTTCGGCCGCCGACATTTCGGCATAGCGCTCCTGCGGCAGGATGCTGTCGGCGTTGCCTTCATCCTCTTCGACCTCGGTGTCGTCGGTCACGCCGGCCATCAGACGGCGCATCTTCAAATAGGCGGCGCGCTCGTCCGGGGTCGCCTCGAAATGGCGGATCACCGACATCGAAACGACACGGTCGCCCTCGTTGAGCCGGATGCCGCGCACGCCGGTCGATTTCCGCCCCTTGAAGACCCGCACGTCGGTCGTGGGGAAGCGTATCGCCCGGCCGGAATTGGTGACCAGCATCACGTCGTCATCTTCCGAGCAGATGCGTGCATTCACCAGTTCCACGCCCTCGGGCAGGTCCATGGCGATCTTGCCGTTGCTCCTGACGTTCGTGAAATCGCTCAAGGCGTTGCGTCGCACGTCTCCGGCGCTGGTGGCAAACACGATTTGCAGGTTTTCCCACTCGTCGTCCGGCACGTCGACGGGCATGATCGCTGCAACGGATACGCCTGACGGGATCGGCAGGATGTTGACGATCGCCTTGCCCTTGGAGGTGCGTCCACCGCGCGGCAGGCGCCAGGTCTTGAGCTTGTAGACCATGCCGTCGGTGGTGAAGAACAGCAGCTGGGTATGCGTGTTGGCCACGAAGAGGGTGGTGACCACGTCCTCTTCCTTGGTCTGCATGCCAGACAGGCCTTTGCCGCCGCGCTTCTGCGCGCGGAATTCGGCCAGCGGGGTGCGCTTGATGTACCCGCCCGAGGTCACGGTCACAACCATGTCCTCGCGCTCGATCAGGTCCTCGTCTTCCATGTCGCCCGACCAGTCGACGATCTCGGTGCGGCGCGGAACGGCGAAGTTCTCTTTTACCTCGCGCAGCTCGTCGGCGATGATGCCCATGATGCGTTCGCGAGAGCCGAGGATTTCAAGGTATTCCTTGATCTTGCCTGCCAGTTCCTCAAGCTCGTCCGTGACTTCCTTGACACCGATCTGGGTGAGGCGCTGGAGCCGCAGGTCGAGGATGGCGCGGGCCTGTGTCTCGGACAGATTATAGGTTCCATCCTCGTTCACCGTGTGGGTCGGGTCGTCGATCAACCGGATATAGTCCGCGATGTCGGCAGCAGGCCAGCGGCGGGACATCAGCTTTTCACGCGCTTCCGCTGCGTCGGCCGAGGCGCGGATGGTGGCGACCACCTCATCCACGTTGGAAACGGCTACGGCCAGACCGCACAGGATATGGCTGCGTTCGCGGGCCTTGCGCAGGTCATAGGCGGTGCGCCGGGCAACGACCTCCTCGCGGAAGTCGATGAAGCAGGTCAGGAAGCGTCGCAGGGTCAGTTGTTCGGGCCGTCCGCCATTCAGCGCCAGCATGTTGCAGCCAAACGAGGTCTGCATGGGCGTGAAACGGTAGAGCTGGTTCAACACGACGTCGGGTGTCGCATCACGCTTCAACTCGACCACGACCCGAACGCCGTTGCGGTCGGATTCGTCCTGCACGTGGGCAATGCCTTCGATCCGCTTTTCGCGCGCCGCCTCGGCGATCTTTTCGATCATCGCGGCCTTGTTCACCTGATAGGGGATCTCGTGCACGATAATGGCGTAGCGATCCTTGCGCAGTTCCTCGACACTGGTCTTGGCGCGGATGATGACGCTGCCGCGCCCCTCCAGGTAGGCCTTGCGCGCACCCGAGCGCCCCAGCATGACGCCGCCCGTGGGAAAGTCGGGGCCGGGGATGTATTCGATCAGCTGTTCGCTTGTCAGGTCCGGTTCCTCGATCAGGGCCAGCGTCGCGTCGACCACCTCGCCAAGGTTGTGCGGCGGGATGTTGGTCGCCATGCCCACGGCGATGCCGCCGGCGCCGTTGACCAGCATGTTCGGGAAACGGGCGGGCAGGACGGTGGGCTCCTTGTCCTTGCCGTCGTAGTTGTCCTGAAAATCGACCGTTTCTTTTTCGATATCCGCCAGCAGGGCCGCGGCAGGCTTGTCCATCCGCACTTCGGTGTAGCGCATGGCCGCCGGGTTGTCCCCGTCCATCGAGCCAAAGTTGCCCTGACCGTCCAGCAACGGCAGCGACATGGAAAAATCCTGCGCCATCCGCACCAGCGCATCATAGATCGCGCTGTCGCCGTGCGGGTGGTATTTACCCATGACATCCCCCACCGGTCGCGCCGACTTGCGATAGGGTTTGTCGTGCGTGTTGCCGGATTCGTGCATCGCGTAGAGGATGCGCCTGTGAACCGGCTTCAGACCGTCCCGCAGATCCGGAATCGCGCGGCTGACGATGACCGACATCGCATAGTCCAGATACGAGGTCCGCATCTCGGATTCAATGGACACGGTCGGGCCGTCATATGTCGGGCGCTCCGGCTGGTTTATGTCTTCGTTTTCAGGGGTTTCTGGCGTATCGCTCACGTAAACTGCCCGTTCTCTGTGCAGGGTCTATATCTTGTGGGTGCATCTTATCAGACCCGGCACATAAGGTGCAAGCAAGCAACGCCGTCAGTGGGAAAACAGCGTTCACGCCAATATAACACATTGTTTTTATACGGATTTGCGAATTTCCGTGGTATCCTTGTGAGACAGAGGAAAATACGGAGATCTGCATGAAAAAAACCGAAACCGAACTGATGCTGAAAGGGTATGGCCTGACCACGGCCGAGTTCTTCTATCGAATGCCGGACTATGTCCATGTGCTGAACACCTTCATCTGGCAGGACTACGACATCGCCCCGGACCATCCGAAACTGTTCAGTTTCATTGAGTTCTGGCAGCGCGAAATCGAAGGCCCGCTGCACTCTGTCCGGTTTACCCACCGCAAGATGTTGAAATCCGGCGAATGGCGAAACGTCGTCGGAGAGTTCCGGATCAACTGACCATACGACAAGTATGTGTTCTGGCACCGGCCGTTTCCGACCGGCTGCCAGCAGTTTTTTTCTTGCAAATATTTTCCATAGGCTATGGTTGCGCTAGTCCAACCCCGTCTCGGAGGCATTTCATGAACAGGTTTCTGGCCGCAGTCTTTCTTTGTCTTGTCATCTGTGCACCGGTTTCGGCTGATGGACTTCTCGACAAGATCAAGGAAGGCGCGGAAAGCACGGTCGGCGCAGTCGAGCGGGGGGTCGACAAGGCTGGAGAGGCGATTGGCAAGGGGGTGGACAAGGTTGAAGAGTCGATCGATTCCACATCCGAGTTGATCAGCAACGAAGCAACTCCTGAAGAGACGCGTGCCCGGCTCGATGCGATGGCTGACGAAATTCTCGCTCGCCTCTTGACGGAAAACCCCGATGCTAAAGCCATATATGAGGCCAGCGCCGGATATGCAGCGTTTGACACCCGTAAAGTCACGGTATTTCCCTTCTCGGGTGGATATGGCCGTGGAGTCGCAATTTCCACGGCAGACGGCAGCCGAACCTACATGAACATGGGGTCCGGCGGTTTGGGGGCGGCTTTGGGCATCGGTGGGTTCGAGACCCAGTTCGTAATCTTCTTCGAGACCCAGGCCGATTTCGACGTGTTTGTGATTCAGGGCTTCGAGGCGAGCGCCGAATCCAGCGTCATGTACGGCGACGACAGAACAGAGCAGTCGGCCAGGTTCGTCGATGGCCGCTCGGTTTTCGTGCTCGACAAGAAAGGCTGGCGCGTCGCTGCCGGGGCCTCCGGAACACGTTTCTGGAAATCACCCGAGTTGAACTGACGATCAGGCCGAACAGCTTGCACCGCCAAGAACACAGAACTTGGCGCAATGGGGGTGGTTCAAGTGAACGTCCGCTTCGGCATCGCGCAGGGTCGGCCCCATCTCGAATTCCGCTGAATAAGGCAGAAGCGTGCAGGCCAACACCGCCGGAGACGCCGCGCCCTTGCGTTTGACCACCATGCGCGAACTGGCACACATGACCTCGTCCGGCGACTTGCCGAGGAGTCCCCAGCAGGCCGTGGTGATTTCGGGCACTTCCTCGGATTCGTCCATTTCCGGGAACAGAACTGTCTGGCCGGGATCGTAGGCGTCGATGCCAAAGCTATATTCGGCATAGAATGCGGCAAAACCCGCGCGGTTCTCTTCCTCGGTCCCGCCCCACAGACTGCGACCTGCCGCTGCCATGCGAAAGCCGTTGTCACTCAACCATTTCATGCCTTCGAGGGTTTTGGAAAAGCTGCCTTCTCCGCGTTCTTCATCGTGAAAATCAGCGCAGTAATGATCGACGGATATGCGTAAGGTCAGCCGGCCGCCGAATTTGTGCTGCAGGTCCAACAGGCCTTCACGCATGGCCTTGCGCATCATTGGCCTCATGGCATTGGTCAAAATCAGCACCTCGTACCCACGTTCCAGCGCGGCGCGGGCCATGTCGATCATCTCGGGATTCATGAACGGTTCGCCGCCAGTAAAGCCGATCTCACGGATCGGCCAGCCGCGTTCTTCGATCTGATCGAGATAGGAGCTCACCTCGTCTGCCGAGATATAGACCAGCGCGTCGTTGGTCGGGCTGCTGTCTATGTAGCAGTGGGTGCATTCAATGTTGCACAGGGTTCCCGTGTTGAACCACAGCGTTTCCGGGTGCGTCAGGCGGACCGATGCGCGTTTTTGGCCATCGGCTGTCACGAATCTGTTCTGGAACTTGCCGATGTTCGCGTTGCTGGGAGAGTCGTCTTTCATTCCTGCATCCGGATGTTGAAACTGTCTGAACGATTTAGCCTATTGCGCTTGCGAAGTTAAAGTCGCAAGCAGGTAGCTGACGGAGTTTTGATTGCAGGATTGCCAAGAAATGATTGCGCTAACATTGGACATGTCGAGGCGACGGGGTTAAGAAAAACTCATGGTTTCTCGTGTCATACCGGTTGATCCTTTCGACCTGGTCATTTTCGGCGGAACCGGGGATCTGGCCCGGCGCAAGATCCTGCCTGCATTGTTTCGCCGGTTCTGCGCCGGTCAATGGCCGAGTGATGTCCAGATCGTGGGTGCAGCGCGCAGAACCCTGGATGACACGGGGTTCCGATCGCTGGTTTCAGATGCCCTGAAGGAACACGCCCCCAAACACGCCCGGGACCGGGTGGCCGTCGAAGGCTTCTTGAGCCGTCTGCGCTATGTGCCTGTCGAGGCCGAAGGACCGCAGGGTTGGGAAGAACTGGCTGGGCTGTTGGGGCAGAACAGGGTTCGTGCTTTTTACTTTTCGGTCGCACCGCGGCTGTTCGGCCCCTTGGCGGAGCGGATCGAGGCCTTTGGAATGGCGACTGAAAAGACCCGCATCGTGGTCGAAAAGCCGTTCGGTCATGATCTGGACAGTGCAAGATCGCTGAACGCAACGCTGGCCGCGCATTTCGACGAGAACCAGATCTATCGGATCGACCACTATCTTGGGAAGGAAACAGTCCAGAACCTCATGGCTGTCCGCTTTGGCAACATGCTGTTCGAGCCCTTGTGGAACAGCCAATATGTCGATCACATCCAGATAACGGTCGCGGAAACCGTCGGAGTGGATGGCCGCGAGAGTTACTACGACCGCGCCGGCGCAATGCGCGACATGATGCAGAATCACCTCATGCAGCTTTTGTGCCTGATCGCGATGGAGCCGCCCGCCAAGTTCGACCCCGATGCGGTTCGCGACGAAAAGCTCAAGGTGATCCGGGCGCTCGACCCGGTCTTGCCGCATCACATCGTGCGCGGCCAGTTCGTGGCCGCCGAGGGGCTGCCCGGTTATCGCGAGGTTGTCGGCAACCCGCGCTCGACGACCGAAAGCTACGTTGCCCTCCGGGCCCATATCAGCAACTGGAGATGGGCCGGAACGCCGTTCTATCTGCGCACCGGGAAACGGTTGGTGGCGCGGTCCTCGGTCATCAACGTTATGTTCAAGGATGCGCCGCACTCGATCTTCGGGGAAGATGCCGGGCGACATGCGAATGTTCTGTCGATCCGGCTGCAACCGAACGAGGGCATCACGCTGAAGGTCACCATCAAGGAACCGGGGCAGGGCGGCATGCGCCTGGTGGACGTGCCGCTGGACATGAGCTTTGCCGAGGCGCTGGGGCCTGAAAATCAGGTTTCGCCAGACGCTTATGAAAGGCTTATAATGGACGTTGTGCGGGGCAATCAGACGCTTTTCATGCGCGGCGACGAGGTCGAGGCCGCATGGGCCTGGACCGACCCGATCATCGCCGGATGGCAGTCACGCGGCGACGTGCCCAAACCTTATGACTGCGGTAGCACCGGACCGGGCGACGCCGAGCTGCTGATGAAACGAGACGGTCGCCGCTGGCAGGGGATAAAGCCATGAATATTCAGGAATATGCCGATCGCGATCTGCTGGCCATGGACGTGGCCAACAAGCTCGCCGGAGATCTTGAGACGGCTTTGCTCCACGAAGAAACCGTTGCGTTCGCGGTGCCCGGAGGAACTACCCCTGGTCCGATCTTCGACAGTTTGTGCGCCGCTGACATCGAGTGGGAACGCGTGCGCGTCGTGCCGACGGATGAGCGTTGCGTGCCGCAGGACCACGAGCGGTCAAATGCGCGTCTGATCCAGGAACGTCTGTTGGTGAACCGCGCCGCCTCGGCAGAGTTCGTTCCCCTGTATGTGCCTTCGGCCAGGCCCGAGGACGCTCTTCCCGAGGTCGAGGCGCTTATCGCTCCGGTGCTGCCGTTGCATGTACTTGTTCTGGGAATGGGCGAAGACATGCATACGGCCTCGCTCTATCCCGGTATGCCCGGGCTTGCCGAAGCACTGGACAGCGACGCTCCGATATTGGCCGTGGCTCGGACCGAAGTGCAGCCCGAGCCCCGCATTACCTTTACTGCGCCGGTTCTGGACGGGGCCTTGTCCAAGCATCTGGTGATCTATGGCTCACGAAAGAGGGCCGCATTGGAAAGAGCATTGTCACTGCCGCCGGAAGAAGCGCCGATCGCTGCCGTGCTGAGCGGTATCACCGTACATTGGGCCGAGTAGGATCACGAAAGCATGTTCGATGACTTAAAGGCATTGGCCGCGGCAGCGCGCGGCCGTCGCATCCTCGACCTGTTCTCTGCAGATCCCGACCGCGCCCGGCAATTTTCGGCGGAAACGGGCAACTTGTATTTCGACTACTCCAAGACGCTCATCGACGATGACATTCGGAACGCGCTGACCGCGCTGTGCGACAAGGCAGGGGTAGCCGAACGTCGCGAAGCGATGTTCAGCGGCCACAAAATCAACGAAACCGAGGGCAGGGCGGTGCTGCATACCGCGCTGCGCAATCTCGACGGCGGCCCGGTCAAGGTCGATGGGCAGGACATCATGCCCGAGGTTCTGGACACTCTGCGCAGGATGCAGGTCTTTGCCGAAGAGATCAGGGGCGGCGCCGCGCAGGGGGGCGGCGGCAGCATAACCGATGTTGTCAACATAGGAATCGGGGGGTCTGATCTCGGGCCAGTCATGGCGACGCTGGCGCTTTCGCCCTATCACGACGGCCCACGTGTGCACTTTGTCTCGAACGTGGACGGTGCTCATATTGCTGACACATTGCGGCCGCTGGATCCGACACGGACCCTTGTCATCGTGGCCTCGAAAACCTTCACGACTGTCGAATCCATGACCAACGCCCGCACGGCCCGGGCCTGGATGATCGAAGGTGGGGGCGATCCCGACCGCCAATTCGCGGCGGTTTCCTGTGCGCTTGAACGGACCGAGGCATTCGGCATCCCCGGCGAACGGGTTTTTGGTTTCGGAAACTGGGTGGGCGGTCGGTTTTCGGTCTGGGGGCCGATCGGGTTGCCAGTTTTGATCGCCATCGGCTCGCACGCCTTTGACGCTTTCCTGCGGGGTGGGCAGGCGATGGACCTGCATTTCCGGTCTGCCCCGTGGAACCGGAACATGCCCGTCATGCTGGCCTTGGTCGGCATCTGGCACCGGCAGGTTCTGGGCTATGCCACTCGCGCCGTTCTGCCCTATGATCAGCGTCTCGCCCGGCTGCCGGCCTATCTGCAACAGCTGGAAATGGAATCGAACGGCAAATCCGTGGCGATGGATGGTTCAACACTGACGGTGCCGTCCGGCCCGATCGTCTGGGGAGAGCCGGGAACCAACGGGCAACACGCCTTTTTCCAGCTGATCCACCAGGGAACCGACGTCGTTCCGTGCGAATTCATGGTCGCCGCCGAAGGACACGAGCCGGAACTGGCTCATCACCATCGCCTGCTGCTGGCAAACTGTCTGGCGCAATCCGAGGCGTTGATGCGAGGACGGTCTGTCGAGGATGCGCGACAGATGCTGGCAGGCCAAGGAATGACCGGCGCGGAACTGGAACGTCAGGCACGCCACCGGGTGTTTCCCGGCAACCGCCCTTCGACCACACTGATCTATCCCAAGCTGACGCCTTTCACGCTGGGACAGATCGTTGCCCTCTATGAGCACAGGGTTTTCGTCGAGGGAACGATCCTTGGCATAAACTCGTTCGACCAATGGGGGGTGCAACTGGGCAAGGAACTGGCGACCTCGCTCGGCCCTGTTCTGGAGGGCGAAGCAGACCCGGCCAGCCGCGACGGTTCTACGGCGGCTCTGATCGAGTATGTGCGGCGTCACCAGCGCTGAACGTCATTTCCGTGTTGGATTTGCCGTTGCGGCATGTCGCGCAAGGATTGTTGTCAAGCCGCGTTTTGCTTGGCAGGGTCGCCGTCAGAGCGTCTCATGTGCTTGCGCAACTGCGGGGGCTGACGCAATTGGCGGACTATTTCCGATCGGGAGGAAAGGCCTTTCGATCCATCTTGGGGAGGATTTCGAATGCTGGGACAGATGATGACGCAGCCGCTGCTGATTTCATCGCTAATCGACCACGCGGAACGTTATCATGGCGCGACAGAGATCTGGTCGGTGGAAACTTCGGGCGGGGTTACGCAGAGCAGTTGGGGCGAGACCGCGCGCAATGCCCGCCGGCTGGGCTCGGCGCTGAGCAAGCTGGTCCTCGAGCCGCAAGACCGGATCGGCACAATCGCCTGGAACAACCGGCGCCACCTGGAGATCTACTATGGCGTCTCCGGCGCCGGCTTCGTCTGCCACACGATCAATCCGCGGCTGTTCCCTGAACAGCTGACCTATATCATCAACCACGCCCAGGACCGGGTCGTGTTCTTTGATGCGACCTTCGTGCCGCTGGTGGCGGCGCTCAAGGACAATCTGACCGAAGTTCGCCATTTCGTCCTGATGGGGCCGCGCGATGAAGCAGCGCTGGAGCAGATCCCCGGCCTTCAGTTCTATGACGAGCTGATCGAAACGGGCGACGAAAATTTCGAGTGGCCCGAGTTCGACGAAAATACCGCCTCGAGTCTGTGTTACACCTCGGGCACCACGGGCAATCCCAAGGGCGTTCTGTATTCCCACCGCTCTACCGTGTTGCACAGCTTTGCCTCGAACACGCGTGACGTGATCGGGTATTCGGCGATGGACACCGTGATGCCGGTGGTGCCGATGTTCCACGTCAACGCCTGGGGCTCGCCCTATGGCTGCGCCATGTCCGGCTCGCGGATGGTGCTGCCGGGGCCGGATCTGCATGGCGAGGCGCTGGTCAGCCTGATCGACAAATACGGGGTGACGTTGGCAATGGGCGTTCCGACCATCTGGCAGGGGCTGCTGGCCCATGCCGAAAAGTCCGGCAGCAAGCTGGCGAGCCTCGAACGCACCGTGATCGGCGGTGCAGCGTGCCCGCCGTCGATGATCGACACCTTCCGCGAGAAGTATGACGTCGAAACGGTCCACGCTTGGGGCATGTCGGAAATGAGCCCGCTGGGCACGGCCAACCATCCGCTTGCCAAGCACCGCGACCTTCCGATCGAAGAGCAGCACCGTCTGCGCGAGAACCAGGGGCGCCCGCCATACGGCGTGGAGCTCAAGATCGTCGATGATGACGGCAATGACCTGCCGAACGATGGAATCACCCAGGGCGATCTGATGGTGCGGGGGCACTGGGTGCTGACCAACTATTTCCGCATGGAAGATCAAGAGTTGCTGAAGGATGGGTGGTTCGCCACCGGCGATGTGGCAACGCTCGATCCTGACGGCTACATGACGATCCGTGACCGCTCCAAGGACATCATCAAGTCGGGTGGTGAATGGATCAGTTCGGTCGAGTTGGAAAACATCGCCGTGGCGCATCCGAAGCTGGCCAATGCCGCGGTGGTCGGCGTGAGCCACCCCAAATGGGATGAACGTCCGCTGCTGGTCGCGGTCAAGGCCGAAGGACAGGACCCGACCGAAGAGGAGATTCTGGCGTTTTTCGAAGGCAAGATCGCCAGTTGGCAGATCCCCGACAAGGTTGTCTTCGTGGACGCTCTGCCGCTGAACGCAACGGGCAAAGTGCTCAAGCGCAACCTGCGAGACCAGTTTGCGAATGTGCTGATGGAGTAGGTTGGCGTTCGGTTCGGTTGTTGAGGAATATCAAGGCGCGGCTGCCCGTTTTGGTAAACGGTGTGGCTCGACCCGTTTTTGCAAAGGGAAACAGACATGATGACCGCAAGCCGCCGCGCGTTTTTGATCGGAACAACGGCCGTTGCAGCCGCTGCAGCAATACCATCCTGGGCCGCAGCGGTTCCTCCTATGCACGTTCTGAAGGATCCAAACTGCGGGTGCTGCGGGGCGTGGATTGAAATTCTGCGCACCGATGGATTTGACGTCACGGTTGAAAACACCTCGTGGGACGCGCTCAACCGATTCAAGCTGTCCAACGGCCTGCCGGAAAACATGACCTCGTGCCATACGGGTAAGATCGGTGGCTATCTGATTGAGGGGCATGTCCCCGTCGCCGATATCAGGCGCCTGCTGGACGAACGCCCGGATGCAATCGGACTGTCAGTGCCCGGAATGCCCTACGGCTCTCCAGGAATGGGGCCAGAGAGCGAACGCGAAGCTTATGACGTCTTTCTGCTGCGGCGGGATGGCTCGGCCGAAGTGTTCACACATTACGCGGCCGGATAATTCCGTGCACCCAACCAAAAAAGCCCTCAAGTCCAAAGACTTGAGGGCTTTTCATGGCTCCGGCGGTAGGGATCGAACCTACGACCAATTGATTAACAGTCAACTGCTCTACCGCTGAGCTACGCCGGAACGGTTCGCGCCATATAGCAACCTCGGATTCCGTCGTCCAGAGGGAGGAGAACATTTTTTGCCGGCACCAGGACGTTTTTACCGAGCCCTCAAAAGCGATAGGTTGCGCCGAAAATCGGGCCGGACTGGTCGAAGCTGTAATCGGCGCCGTCGATGGCGTGATTGACCTCGATGTAACGATATCCGCCGCGCAAAAGCCATCTCTCGTTCAGCGCGTAATCTGCCGTCAACAGAACCTGCCAAGTGTCACTGCCACTTTCAAACCCGCCATAGTCGGCGAAAGCGGTGCCCGCCCACTTTTCATTGAATTGAAAGCGTGCCCGAATCGCGATGAGGGGGTCCACCCAATCGCCCTTGGCGACAGTTGTGCCGCCGGGCAGGGCGCCCGGCTGGAGGGTCATTTCCGTGTCGGTCTTGTACCACCGCAAGCCTGCGCCAAGATCAACGGCGACCGTCGGAGCCTCATAAACACGATAGGCCGCATATGCGTTGAAAATCTGCGTTTTCACGGATGTGTCGAGGCTGCTGAAGGCAGGTCCGGGTGTCGGGTTGCCAAATGAAATATCCGTCAGCATGTAATCGGCGATAAAGCTCCATTGACCGTTCGAGGCGCCAAAAGCGCCCATAAACGCAATGTCGAGGTTCTCGAGCGCGTCACTGAACGACAGTGTGGCATTCAACGTGCGGCTCGGCGTAGCTATAGTGGTGTTCGTTTCCGGCGTGAACAGGTAAATGCTGGCTTCATAGGACCAGTCGCTCTGCTGCGCATTGGCAAGGCCGGGGGTTGCCATTGCGAGGCCGAGGCAAAACGCTGTTTTTATTCCGAAATTCATTTGACCCTCCTGACCAATAGTGTTTCTTGAAACGAAAAATTCCGACAAGCTGGCGTTAGGCCTCGCCTCGTGGCGCCAACGATGCGCTGTCGCATTCTAGCCGACAGGAGGTCATTGTTTACAAGCTTTTATTGGTCGGCGCGCTGCAAGCCGACCATCTTGACGTGATTGTGCACCACATGCGGCCCCGGAATCTGGACGGCAGGGAGCGAGACAGGCCGTAGCAAGCCGTGGAATGGTTTGAAGAAATTCGGGCGGAGAACCGACTTCCACCACGTCGCGCAACTCAGCCTGCCGTGTTTGGCAAACACCGGGAAACAGGCGCGACCGTTGACCTCGACCGGCATCGCAAAGGTCATATGGCCTCTACCGCTCAGAGGGGAAGTGCTCTGGCCGACACCTGGATCATTCGTGGCATTTGGCCAAGGTCAGAAAAAACCGCGCCCGAATTCAGGCGCGGTTTCAATAGGTTGAGTGCCAGTTCCTTACTTCTCGGGGATCAGACCGCGTGGGCTGAACCGGAGAACCAGCAACAGAACGACACCCATCGTCAGCAGGCGCATATGCGCGGCGCTGTCCAACAGATGAGTTTTCAACGCGCTGCCGTCGGGCAGACCCGCGGTGAGAACCTGCATCAGCCAGAGGCCGATGGGTTCGACCTGTACCCATAGGAACCAGATCAACATTGCGCCCAGCACTGCGCCAAAGTTGTTGCCCGAGCCGCCGACGATCACCATCACCCAGACAAGGAAGGTAAAGCGCAGCGGCTGATACGTGCCTGGGGTCAGTTGACCGTCCAGCGTGGTCATCATCGCGCCGGCGATACCGCAGACGGCCGAACCGAGAACGAAGATCTGCAGGTGGCGGCGGGTGACGTCCTTGCCCATCGCTTCGGCCGCGACTTCGTTGTCCCGAATGGCGCGCATCATGCGGCCCCAGGGGCTCTTGAGCGCCATCTGGGCCATCCACAGCAGAACCAGCAGGACGATCAGGAACAGTACCGAATAGCCGAGTTTGACGTAAAGCGTGGACGCCGTGACCGGATCGAGCCCCAAGCTGCTTGCCCTCTCGATAAAGCCCGGATCGTTCTGCAGGTCGATCTCGTAAGGCACCGGACGGGGCAGGCCGATCACGTTCTTCACGCCGCGCGCCAGCCAGTCCTCGTTCTTCATCACCGCGATGATGATCTCGGCAATGCCCAGCGTCGCGATGGCGAGGTAGTCGGACCGCAGGCCCAGAGCCGTCTTGCCGATCAGCCAAGCCGCCCCGGCGGCGAACAGGCCGCCTGCGGGCCAGGCCAGCAGAACCGGAAGGTTCAGACCGCCAATGTGACCGGAAGTTGCCGGACTGATTGCCTCGACCGCAGCAACATTGGGGTCAAAGACCGCCCGAAAGACGAAGAACCCGGCGACGAGCACCACGATCATCGTGAGGGTCCGCATACGCCCCTTGGGCATCTTCTGCGCGATCATGACTGCGGCAAAGATCGTTGCCGCACCGAGCAGAAGCGCCAGCAGGATACCGAACCCGCCAGCGGTCCACGCGCCGGGGGTGGGGGGCGTTGAAACCAGCACCACGGCCAGACCACCAAGCGCGACAAAGCCCATCACACCGACGTTGAACAGCCCCGCAAAACCCCACTGGAGGTTCACGCCAATGGCCATGATCGCCGAGATCAGGCCCATGTTCAGGATCATCAGTGCCGAGTTCCAGCTCTGCATGAAGCCGGTCAGCAGGATCAGGGCACCGACAAGGACGAAGAGAAGAGTGTTTTTCACGGGTTCGCTCATACCGCTTTCCCCTTGAAGAGCCCGGTGGGCTTGAACAGTAGAACGATCAGCAGGATCACGAAGCTGACGGCGAATTTGTAGTCTGTCGACAGAAGCTGCACGAGGCCGGACGGCTCGAGGCTTTCAGGCATCAGATAGGTCAGCACCTTTTTCCAGGCATAGGTGATCGTCACCTCGGAGAAGGCGATGATGAAACCGCCCGCGATCGCGCCCAGCGGGTTGCCGAGGCCGCCGACGATTGCGGATGCAAAGATCGGCAGCAGCAACTGGAAATAGACGAAGGGCTTGAAGCTCTTGTCCAAACCGTAGAGTACACCGGCCGTGGTCGCCAGAGCGGCCACGATCAGCCATGTATACATCACCACGCGCTCGGGGTTGATGCCCGACAACAGCGCCAGATCCTCGTTGTCCGAATAGGCGCGCATCGATTTGCCAGTGCGGGTCTTGTTCAGGAACCAGAACAGCAGCGCCACGGCGATGACGGCCACGACAACGGTGATGCCCTGCGTGGTCTTGATCGCCAGACCTTCCTTGAGCCCGGTCAGTTGCTTGAACTCACGCGCCGAGATCAGGAAGCGTTCGCCATCGGCGAACCTTTGATCGTCGGGTCCGATGATGAAACGGACAAGACCGTTCATGATGAACATGACGCCCATGGACACGATCACCAGAATGACCGGCTTGGCCTTTTGTTCGCGGTAGAAGCGATAAACCAGCCGGTCGGTGATCAGCACCAGGATCATGCAGCCCAGAATGGCAAAGGGCAGGGCCAGCAGCGCGGTGGGCAAGGGGCCCAGACCGATGCCGACGCTCTGCATCCACCAGGTGACCAGCACCGCGATCATCGCGCCAAAGGCCATGGTGTCGCCATGGGCAAAGTTCGAAAAGCGCAGGATGCCGTAGATCAGTGTCACACCCAGCGCACCCAGGGCCAACTGGCTGCCATAGGCGATCGCTGGAACCAGAACGAAATTCGAAAGCGCCACGAGGGCGTTGAGGAAGTCCATGTCTCAGCCCCCAAGGAAGGATTTGCGCACTTCGGGATCGGCCAGAAGCTCTTTCCCGGTGCCGGTGTAAGCGTTTCGACCCTGAACGAGGACATAGCCTTTGTCCGCGATTTCAAGGGCCTGACGGGCGTTCTGCTCGACCATGAGGATCGGCAGCCCGGTCCGCGACACTTCGATGATGCGGTCGAACAGCTCATCCATCACGATGGGCGAAACACCGGCGGTCGGCTCGTCCAGCATCAGAACCTTGGGTTTGGTCATCAGCGCGCGGCCAACGGCCACCTGCTGACGTTGACCGCCCGAAAGTTCTCCGGCGGGCTGATTGCGCTTTTCACGCAGAATGGGGAAGAGTTCGAAAACCTGTTCCATCGTGTCCGAGAAATCGTCGGTTCGGATGAACGCCCCCATCTCGAGATTTTCCTGAACCGTCATCGAGGTGAAGATGTTCGAGGTCTGCGGCACGAAGCCCATGCCCTTGATCACCCGGTCCTGCGGGCTGAGGTTGGTGATGTCTTCGCCATCCAGCCGGACGGATCCCGAGCGCACGTTCAGCATGCCGAAAACGGCCTTCATCGCGGTGGATTTGCCGGCGCCGTTGGGGCCGACGATGACGGCGATTTCGCCCTTGTCCACGGCGATGGTGCAGTCATGCAGGATGTCGGGACCCTTGCCATAGCCGCCGGTCATCGAATCGCCGATGAGGAAGGGGCCACCGCCGACATAATGGGTCTCACCGCTCTCGCGATGCGCGGGTGTCATCGTTCCCATGCCTTTGGTGTTGGTGATCGTGGCATCCTTGTTGCCGTGATCGTCCTGATACGGATTGTCGCTCATGCCCCGGCCTCCAGCTTGTCCTTGTTCTTCAGGCCGGTGCCCAGATAGGCCTCGATCACTTGCTCGTTGGCCTTGATCTCGTCCAAGGTGCCCTCGGCCAGAACCTTGCCCTCGGCCATGCAGATCACCGGGTCGCAGATCTTGCCGATGAAATCCATGTCATGCTCGATCACGACGAAGGTATAGCCGCGCTCTTTGTTCAGGCGCAGGATCGTGTCGGCGATGGTCATCAACAGGGTGCGGTTCACACCGGCGCCGACCTCGTCGAGAAAGACGATCTTGGCGTCCACCATCATGGTGCGGCCCAGTTCCAGCAGCTTTTTCTGACCGCCCGAAACCTGGCCCGCCTTGTGATCGGCCAAGTGTTCGATGGTCAGGAACTCCAGGACCTCGTCCGCCTTGGCCCGCAAAGCGCGTTCTTCGTCCGCGATCCGCTTGCGGCCGAACCATGTGTTCCACAGCGATTCTCCTGACTGGCCGCCCGGAACCATCATCAGATTCTCGCGACAGGTCATGGAGGAGAACTCGTGCGCGATCTGGAAGGTGCGCAACAGTCCCTTGTGAAACAGCTCATGCGGCGGCAGGCCGGTGATGTCTTCGCCATCCATGGTGACCTTGCCGCTGGTTGGCGGCAGGACACCTGCGATGACATTGAAAAGAGTGGTCTTTCCCGCTCCGTTCGGGCCTATCAGCCCGGTAATGGAGCCTTTGGCGATTTCCAGCGATGCACCATCCACCGCGCGGAACCCGCCGAAGTGCTTATGCACGTCCTCGACGACGATCATGTTTTCCCCTAGCCGCTGATTGGTCACGCGGTCCTGTTGGTTGTTGCCTCTTCCTTAAAAAAGGTGCGGCCTTTTGTCATTGAAACGGCCCGGACACAAGGCCCGGGCCGTTCAGATTCGCTTGAATTACCGGATCAACGGTATTTCGCAGTGGTGATCTTGCCGCCTTCGACCACGATCTGGCGGTAGTTGCCGGCACTTTCACCGGGTCCGATCAGCTCGACCGCGGTGGCGCCGACATAGTCGATATCGCCGCCGTCCTTCAGGATCTGGAGCGCCTTGCCCAGTTCGCCCGGATAGATCTTTTCACCCGGCGCGTTGGCGACTTCCATCACCTTTTCCTTGTAGTCGGCCGAGTTCTTGGAACCGGCCGCCTGCATGGCCAGCATGATCAGTGCTGCGGCGTCATAGGATTCCGGAGTGAAGGGCGAGGTCGAATCAAAGGCATCGCCCACCAGCTCGTTGAACTTGGCAACGCCGGGGCTGTCGGTGCCCGGGTGCTGGCCGGTCGAGCCGTCGATTTCCGAGCCGAAGTTTTCTTCCAGCTTGGTGCCGATCATGCCATCGGGGAAATGGAACGTGTCGAAGGCGCCCGAGTCGATCGCGGCACGCACGATGCCCGAGCCACCCTGGTCCACATATCCGGCCACAACCAGACGGTCGCCGCCAGCCGCTGCCAAAGCGCCGACTTCGGCCGAGTAGTCTGCCTTGCCGTCTTCATGTGCGGCCGAAATGGTGACTTCGCCACCAGCAGCTTCGAACGCCTGCTGGAAGCTGTCGGCCAGACCCTTGCCATAGTCGTTGTTGGTGTAGGTCAGAGCAACGCTCTTGATGCCTTCTTCGATCAGGATGTCGGTCATGACCTGACCCTGACGTGCGTCCGACGGAGCGGTGCGGAAGAACAAGCCATTGTCCTCTGCGGTCGACAGGCCCGGCGAGGTGGCCGAGGGCGAAATCATCACGATGCCGTTCGGCACGGCCACGTTCGACAGGATCGCACCGGTCACGCCCGAGCAGTCGGCGCCCATGATGCCGTCAACCTTGTCCGAGGTCACCAGACGTTCGGCGGCCGCGGTTGCAGCACCCGCGTCAACGCAGGTCGAGTCCGCGCGAACCGGGGTCACGGTCGCGCCGTCCAGCAGCATGCCGCTGTCGCTGACTTCCTTCATCGCCAGTTCGGCGCCATCCGCCATCGACGGGGTCAGCGATTCGATCGGGCCGGTGAAGCCGAGAATCACACCGATCTTGACCTCTTCGGCCATGGCCGCGCCGGCCATCAGAGCGGTGGCTGCAGTTGCTGTAAGCAGCTTTTTCATATGGATACTCCCTAGTTGGAACGAAACGTTCGCCTCAGACCCTAGGCAAGCTCTTGGGAAAAGAAAAGGCCTAACACAATTGTGCGTTTGCGCTAACCAACCAATTTGTTTTGTTGGGGTTTATGTGCAGTCTCAACACGAGATGCGGCGATTGGAGCGTGATTCAATGCGGTTCTTGATGCGACTTGTTCCTGTGATTCTTCTGGTCTGTTGTCTTCTGACTGCCGCTTTCGCCGATACGCTCGAAACCAGAGCCGGGCGCGTTGCGGTGACGAAAGTCGTGGATGGGCTGGATACACCCTGGGCCGTCGGTCATTTGCCGGATGGATCCATACTGGTGACCGAGCGCGGTGGCCGACTCCTGCATGTGAAAGACGGCAAGAAAAACCGGGTAAAAGGAGTGCCAAAGGTCTACGCGGCGGGGCAGGGTGGGTTGCTGGATGTTGCGATCCCGCGCGACTTTGCCCGCTCGCGCGAGGTATTTCTGACCTTTTCCAAAAGGCAGGACGGTGGCGCGGGAACCGCCCTGGCGATCGGCAGGCTCAGCGAGGACGGCAAGCGCCTGACGGGCTTGCGCATCGTTTTCGAATCCGTGGCCGAGGGCTCTGGCGGGCGGCACTTTGGCAGCCGCGTGGTCGAAGCCAGGGATGGCACATTGTTCGTGACAATTGGCGAGCGGGGAAACAGGCCGGCGGCGCAGGACCGCTCCAATCACAATGGCTCTGTCATCAGGATCAACCGGGACGGGTCCGTCCCATCCGACAACCCCTTTGTCGGTCAACCCGGGGTTCGCCCGGAAATCTGGTCTTTCGGCCATCGTAACCCGCAAGGCGCCGCGTTGGATCTGCAGGGGCGGTTGTGGGTGTCCGAACATGGCGCCAGAGGGGGCGACGAGGTGAACCTGATCCGCAAGGGCGCCAACTATGGCTGGCCGGTCATCGCCTACGGCAGGCACTATTCGGGTGCGAAGATCGGCGAAGGCACCTCGAAACCCGGCATGGAGCAACCCGAGTATTATTGGGATCCGTCCATCGCCCCGTCCGGGTTGATGGTCTATTCGGGCAAGCTGTGGCCCGAGTGGAAGGGCAACATTTTCGTCGGCTCGCTGAAATTCGACTACATCTCACGGCTTGCCGGTAATCCGCTGCGCGAAGTGGAGCGGATCGAGGGGCCGGAAACCGAACGGGTGCGTGACGTTGTCGAAGCCCCCGATGGAACGATCTGGTTCGTATCCGAAGGGCAGGGGGCCGTGTATCGCATCAGCCCCCTCGTTGCCTCAGATTGACAACCGCGACGCCTGAGCGCCGCGTTCCCGGTACGGTGTGGTGTTGTAGTGCGCCCGGTAGCATTTCGAGAAATGCGACGGGCTGGCGAAACCGCAGGCCAGGGCCACGTTGATGACGCTCATGTCCGTCTGCATCAGCAGGTTCCGCGCCTTTTGCAGCCGCAACTCCATGTAATAGCGTTTCGGCGAGCGGTTCAGGTAGCGCCGGAACAACCTTTCGAGTTGCCGGGTCGACATGCCCACGTCCTTGGCCAGTATCGCGGGCGAGATCGGCTCTTCGATGTTCTTCTCCATCATCTGGATGACCTGGCTCAGCTTGGGATGGCGCACGCCGATGCGGGTCGGGGTCGAGAGGCGCTGCGTGTCCTGATCGGTGCGGATCGAGGAATAGATCATCTGGTCGGCGACCGCGTTCGCCAACTCCTCGCCGAAATCGTCGGCGACGATCTTGAGCATCAGGTCGATCGAGGATGTGCCGCCCGCCGTGGTCATCCGGTTGCCGTCGATCAGGAACACGGATTTGGTCAGTTCCACGTTCTCGAATTCCTCGGTGAAACTGTCGGCATTCTCCCAGTGGATCGTTGCCCGCTTGCCCTCCAGCAGACCGGCCTTGGCCAGAACATGCGCGGCGGTGCACAGCCCTCCGATGCGGATGCCCTTGCGCGCCTCGCGGCGCAGCCAGTTCA
Organism: Ruegeria marisrubri; assembly: GCF_001507595.1. Lineage (GTDB taxonomy): Bacteria > Pseudomonadota > Alphaproteobacteria > Rhodobacterales > Rhodobacteraceae > Ruegeria > Ruegeria marisrubri. The sequence continues at coordinate 727,861 of NZ_LQBQ01000001.1, read as the reverse complement.
GCATTTTCTTGGTCGCGGCCTTCTGCACATCGACCCCGCCGCAGACCAGCACGACGTCATCGCGCGAGAGCTCTCCCAGATCGTCGTCGAGGTTGAACGAGGTTCCCGCCGAACATTGGGCGGTTTCGCCGCCCTCTCCGACCAGTTTCCAGGTGTAGAGTTCCTTGTCCGCCATTCGGTTGGCGATGCGAAGACTGTCCAGAGCCGACGCAAAGGACAGCATCGAAAACTTGTCCAGAAGGACAAATATGAAGCGTCGTGGTTTCGCCGTTGCGTTTTCCACTTCGACAACTTGGCGTTGCTCTTGCATGGCGGATTGTCCTTGGTTCGGCGTTTCCTGCAGAGGGCGTGTCTGCAAATATGGCAGTCAACATGCTCAGAGCTTGTTTGCGTCGTCAAGAGGCGCAAATCGGATATGGTCACTGACCACAGCTTTTTGTATAGAAGCCCCCTGAATACTTCAGCGGAGATACAAGCTATGACCGAGTGGCAAAAATCGAACTGGCGCAGCAAGCCGCGGGTTCAGATGCCCGATTATACCGATCCGGCCGCACTGGCCCAGGTCGAGGCGCAGCTATCCAAGTATCCGCCGCTGGTCTTTGCCGGCGAGGCGCGGCGCCTGAAACAGCATCTGGGGGCCGCGGGCCGCGGCGAAGCGTTCCTGCTGCAGGGTGGCGACTGCGCCGAGAGTTTCGACCAGTTCAGCGCCGACGCGATCCGCGACACGTTCAAGGTAATGCTGCAGATGGCGATGGTGCTGACCTATGGCGCCAAAGTGCCGGTCATCAAGGTCGGCCGCATGGCGGGGCAGTTCGCCAAGCCGCGCAGCGCGCCGACCGAGGTGGTGGATGGTGTCGAGCTGCCCAGCTACCGCGGCGACATCATCAACGAGTTGGCCTTCACGCCCGAGGCGCGGGTGCCGGACCCGAAAAAGATGCTGCAGGCCTACACGCAGGCGGCGGCGACACTGAACCTTCTGCGCGCTTTCTCGACCGGCGGCTTCGCTGACATGAGTCGCGTGCACTCCTGGACATTGGGCTTTACCAACGAACAGGACGAGCAGAAATACTCGGAAATCGCGGATCGGATCCAGGACACGATCGATTTCATGGCCGCGGCCGGCATCACCGCCGACACCACGCATGAATTCTCGACCGTGGAATTCTACACCAGCCACGAAGCGCTGCTGCTGGAATATGAAGAGGCACTGACGCGATTGGATTCGACCTCGGGCAACTGGCTGGCCGGCTCGGGCCACATGCTGTGGATCGGCGACCGCACCCGTCAGCCCGACGGCGCTCATGTCGAATTCTGCCGAGGCGTCCTGAACCCGATCGGTCTGAAATGCGGTCCCACGACCACGGCCGAAGACCTCAAGGTTCTGATGTCCAAGCTGAACCCGGAGAACGAAGAGGGGCGTCTGACCCTGATCGCGCGTTTCGGAGCGGGCAAGGTGGCCGAACACCTGCCGCGTCTGATCAAGGCTGTGAACGAGGAAGGGGCCAAGGTAACCTGGGTCTGCGATCCGATGCACGGCAACACGATCAAATCGGCCACCGGCTACAAGACCCGCCCGTTCGATGCGGTTCTGCGCGAGGTACGCGAGTTCTTTGGCGTGCATCAGGCAGAGGGCACCATTCCGGGCGGTGTGCACTTCGAGATGACCGGTCTGGACGTCACCGAATGTACCGGAGGTGTTCGGGCGGTTACAGAAGAGAACCTCTCGGATCGCTACCACACCGCATGCGACCCGCGCCTGAATGCAAGCCAGTCGCTGGAGCTGGCATTCCTGGTTGCCGAGGAACTCACCAATCTGCGCCGCAATCGCGCCAAGCGCGCTGCCGGGTAGCGATAGAAAGGCCGGATCAGAACGGCGGGCCAGCGGTCCGCCGTTTTTTTCTTGAAAGCCTAAAACCTTGAGAAAATTGCGCATACCGGCCATTCTTTCGGGATGGGAACCGCCGCTGATCAGCTGGGTGACTGGCTGAACGATCTCGGACTTGGAAAATACACTGACGTCTTTCGCGAGAACGATGTCGATTTCCGCGCGTTGCCGTATCTGGGAGAAGACGACCTGAAGGAGTTGGGCGTCAGTCTGGGGCATCGCCGGATCCTTCTGGCCGAAATCCGGAAATTGTCGACCCATGGCAAGGCTGACGTCACCGTATTGGAAAGTGATGAGCCGCCCGCGCCCGAGCCTCGGGAAAAACCGGGGGCTACAGCGGAAAAGAGGCACCTGAGCGTTCTTTTCATCGACCTTGTTGGGTCCACCGAGTTGACCAACCGCCTTGACCCGGAAGAAATGCGCGAAGTCCTTCGGCGGTTTCAGGATACCGTTGCGGGCGAGGCGACCCGTTTCGGGGGGCACATTGCCAAGTATCTCGGTGACGGGATGCTCATATTCTTCGGTTGGCCTACGGCCTACGAAGATCATGCGCACCGGGCGGCGAAATTCGGACTAGAGACGCTGCGCCGGATCAAGGAGATCGAAACGCCATTGGGCCGGAACCTTGCCGCTCGCGTCGGGATCGCAAGCGGGCCGGTCGTCATTGGGGATCTCGTCGGGGCCAATACGCATGAGGAGGCCGCGGTGACCGGCCCCGTCCTGAACCTCGCAGCCCGCATTCAGGCGATCGCCCCGGAAAACGCCATGGTCACGACTTCAGAGAATGCGCGCTCCATGCTTGGAAAGCTTTTCGAGGTTGAGGGGATTGGCGCGTTCGACCTCAAGGGGTTCGACCAGACGATCAGCCTGGTGCGCGTCGTTAGAGAACAGCGCGCGGAAAGCAGGTTTCGTGCCATATTCGGGGAATCCGGCGAAAACATCGTCGGGCGCGAACACGAGTTGGGCATCCTGAAGCAGACATGGGAGCGCGCCCGTTCTGGGATCGGTGAGACCATGCTTCTGGTCGGGGAAGCGGGAATCGGAAAATCCCGGCTTCTTGAGGAGTTTCTGGCCAAATGCGTCGAACATCGAACCACGGATGTGGTGCGCCTGAACTGCTCGCCCTATTTCAACCGCAGCGCCTTTCTGCCTGTGATCGACAGGATATCCCAGGATGCCAAGCTGCAACCTGACGACGACGAAGGCGCCGTTGTCAAAAAGGTTCGGTCCTTGCTCGTGGCTCGGCAAAATTTCGACGTCGAGACGAGCTTGCCGGTCTATGCGGCCCTAGTGTCCCCAAGCGCGCCGGAGGCAAAGGATGTCACGTCGCTTCCGCCGCAGGAACAACGAGACCTGACAACGCAGGTCCTTGTCGATGCGATACGTGCGCGCGCCTCGGTGCGGCCCGTTCTGTTGGTGGTCGAGGATGCCCACTGGCTGGATCCGTCGACCACGCAGTTGCTCGACCGCTTCGTCGCCACATGCTCTGATATTCCGCTCATGGTGCTGGTCACGCATCGACCCGAGTGGAGCAGCGGATGGTCGGAAAACTATTCCAACATATCCACCATCAACCTTCGGCGGTTCGACCGCGATCAGGTGGCGAAACTCATCAATCAGATGACGGGAAACCATCCTGAAGAGGATTTGCTCGAGAACATTCTCGAACGCACTGATGGCGTTCCCTTGTTCGTTGAGGAGGTTGCGAGAGTTATCTTCACCAGTGGGCGGGAGGCGTCCTCGTCGGTGCCGCCAACCCTGCAAGGCGCCCTGATGGCGAGGCTGGACGCGGTTACGGACAAGGCCAAACAAGCCGCCCTAACGGCGTCGGTGATAGGGCGGGAATTCGATCTGGCGCTGGTGCGGGCCGCTACCGGGCAGACAACCGCGGAAACCCACGATTGCCTCGAGGAACTCCAGCGACAGGGTCTTGTCTTTGAAAGCGGGGTTCGCAGGGGTCTTTTTGTCTTTCGGCACGCGCTGATCCGGGACACCGCCTATCAGTCCATGCTGTCCTCGACCCGGCGGGCCCAGCATGCCGCAGTCGCTTCGGCTTTGATGACCCTGAGGCCGGCGGAAGTCGAGCGAAGCCCCGAACTGGTCGCCCGTCACCTGACCGAGGCAGGTGATTACGCCGCCGCATTCGACCGTTGGAGGCTTGCTACGGAAAGGTCGTTGGCACGTTCAGCAAGCGCCGAGGCGGTGTCACATGCCGAGGAAACGGTGCGAATGGCAAAGGCTCTTGGGGAAGGCTTGACCACCGAAAAGATTGTAGCGCAAACGCTGCTGGGGCGTAGCTATGAAAGTATCGGGCGGCTGCAGGAGGCGTTGAAGATACTGTATCGGTCGGCCCAGGAAGCCCGGTCCATTTCTGATTTCAAGCTTTTCGCCGATGCCGCATACTACTATTCCGAGGCCAATCTCATGGCCAATGACAGCATCGAAATCGCATCTGCGCTCTGCCTCGAAGCGATGAAGGTTCTTCCTGCCGAGGAAGAATTCCTGCGGTGCCGGATCATGAGCCAGCTTTCACGCTGCATGATTCTCGAAGGCAAGTTCACGGAAAGCTCGGTCTTCAGCCGGCAAGCCATCGAACTGGCCGGAAAACTGGGCGACGACAAGGCGAAGTTCTCGGTGATGATGGCGCGGTTCATGGCACCTCTGATCGCGAAGGAAAAGGAAGAGGTACAGGAATGGCGATCCAGACTGAACGAAATGCAGGAAGTAGCCGAGCGGCTGGGCGACACGGACCGCGGGCGAAACTTTACCATCAACCTGTTCATTTCGGCCGAGATGGGTGACCGGGAGCGAGTGGAACGCTCGTTGAATGAGCTTCTGGTCATAGGCAAGGAGCGAAAACACCCCCAACTGCACTGGGTCGAACGCCATGGGCGCGCAATGCTTGCGATTCTGGATGGTGACTTCGACAGGGCCGAGGCGCTCAGCAAGGATGCCTTTGCGATCGGAAAAACCACGCACGGCCCCCAAGTCGAAGGTGTTTACAGCGTCCAGATGTTCACGATCCGGCGCGAGCAGGCCCGCTTGCACGAGGTCGCGCCAGTCATGAAAAGACTGCTTGATGACAATCCCGAAGATCAAGCCTGGAAACCGGGGTTTGCCTTGATTGCGGCGGAACTGGGGTATCTGGAAGCGGCCCAGCGTATTCTGACGGAAATGTCCGAGGCCGGTTTCGATCTGCCGCTGGATGCCATGTATTCCACCACGCTGGCCTACTTGGCCGAGGTCGCCGTCGCGGTTGGCGACGCCAAGGTGGCCGAGGAAATCTACTCACTTCTTCTTCCCTATGAGGACTGCACCATCACGGCCGGTGTGACCACCGTTTGCAACGGTGCCGCCGGGCGGATGTTGGGCAGCGTCGCGGCGTTTCTGGGCGACTTGGACGTGGCCCGGCGCCATTTTGATCGGGCGCTGGAACTGGATTCCGCGATGAGGGCCAAGCCTTGGATTGCGCACACAAAGGCTGAATTTGCTCGTGCTTTGCGGATGCGTGGGCGCAAGGAGGACGTCGCGACGGCTGACCAAATGGAGGGTGAAGCATTGGAAATTTCCCGCCAGCTTGGTATGATTTCCCTGGCGTCAAATATCGAAGGGAAGCGAAACTGAGATTTTGACGCCGGAACAGGAGTCTTTATGCCCAAGTTTATCATCGAGCGGTATTTTGCCGAAAAGCTGGAGCTTTCCGACGAAGGCAAGTTGCACATCAAGCAGATCAATGATGAAGAAGGGATCGAGTGGATCTATTCCTTTTTGAGCGCGGACAAACGCAAAACGTATTGCCTTTACGAAGCGCCCGACGAAGATGCCCTACGACGGGCAGCGGAACGGCTGAATATCCCGGCTGACGTCATAACCGCCGTAGACAGGGTCGATCCGGGGGTGTTTGCCTGACACCGGCTCGGCTCGTATGGGCTGGGAACTGACCAAAGGAATATGACGGCCCCAAAAGACTTGGAGAATTCGAGGTCTGTCCGGCAAGGAACCTTCTTTTTCAGAAGGAGCTGGAGAGATGCGGAAATTCAAGACGTTGAGCGGAAAGCTCACCGAAGTCGCCCAAGCGGAAGTTGACAGTTTGGTTAGTGCTCTGCGTGGCAGTGTCCACAGGGACGGCGAGCCGGAATTCGACGAAGCGCGCTCACTCTGGAATGCCATGGTCGATCGGAAGCCCGCCCTGGTCATCCGGGCGCTGGGAACTGCGGATGTCAGGTTGGCAGTGGATTTCGCTCGGGAAAACAACCTATTGATGGCGGTGCGTTCCGGGGGGCACCAGATAGCGGGCCATGCAGTTGCCGACGACGCGCTGATGCTTGACCTGTCGAACATGAACTCGATCCATGTTGATCCCAGGGCCCGGACGGCGCGGGTCGAACCCGGAGCAACGCTCGGCGATGTGGACAAGGAAACCCAGGCACATGGTCTCGCGGTGCCGGTGGGCGTGAACTCCACGACCGGCATTGCGGGCCTCACGCTTGGTGGCGGCTTCGGCTGGACCACGCGAAAGTTCGGCATGACGATCGACAACTTGATCTCGGCAGATGTGGTTTTGGCTGATGGATCCATCGTGACGGCCAGCAATGATCAGAATGCCGACTTGTTCTGGGCGATCCGCGGCGGCGGCGGCAATTTCGGGGTAGTCACGTCCTTTGAGTTCCAGTTGCACCCGTTGGGGCCGCAGGTTCTTTCCGGCCTGATCGTTCATCCGATCGAACAGGCTCCGCAGTTGTTGAGAGAATTTGCCAAGATCGCCGACACCGCAAGCGATGCGCTTACCGTTTGGAGCGTGCTGCGACAGGCACCACCGTTGCCGTTCCTGCCGGATGAATGGCATGGCCGCGAGGTCCTCGTTTTCGCCGCCTGTTACACCGGCCCCATTTCCGAAGGCGAGAAGGCTATGGAGCCGCTGCGCGCCCTTGGAGAGCCGATCGCGGACGTCATCAGCCCCCATGCCTTCGTGGATTGGCAGGCAGCCTTTGACCCGCTGTTGACGCCCGGTGTCCGGAATTACTGGAAAAGCCATGATCTGGAAACCTTGCCCGATGGCGCAATCGACACGTTGCTGAACGCCATTTCGGGCCTTCCGGATCCGGCCTGCGAGATCTTCATCGCGCATGTCGGTGGACGCATGGCTCAGATCGGCCCGTCCGACACCGCGTATCCGCACCGCAGTTCCCACTTCATTATGAATGTGCACACCCGGTGGGAGGATTCGGCCAAGGACGACACCTGCATAGCCTGGGCGCGGCAGCTCTTCGACGACATGGCACCCTTTGCAACAGGGAGCGTCTATGTCAATTTCATGCCGGCGGACGAGGAAGAGAGACTGTCAGGCGCCTACGGGGCAAACAGAGACAGACTGGCTGCGATCAAGGCGCGCTACGATCCTGAGAACCTGTTCCGAGTGAACCACAATATAGAGCCTGCCATCTCCGACGTTGCGGCACAGTAATCCGGAGCCCCGAGAGTCAAACTCAGTCGTCCCGTGAGGTGACCAGACGAAGATGTGGGGCATGGTGCCGAAAGGCATCCTGCGGTTCCGCGAAACCCGCCGCATATTGGCGCGGTTCGGGATGGTCCGGGCTCAGGTGTTCCAAGCTCTTGACGTGGCTCGCGCTGATCGTGAACCGACAAGGCCTTTTGACCGGAATGTCGTCGGCGACCAGCACACCCAGAACCCGGCTGACATCGCCCAAGTCACTCAACAATGGCAACAGGATCATGCGAGCCTGCAGGCGTGGCGGCCCCACGCGGCTTTCCAAGGCCATCTCGAATTCCCCGATCGCCGGCATTCCAAAAACCTTCTCCAGAACCTCGGAGACATCTTTTCTTGCTCGGGCAGTGAAGAAAGCCGTCAAAGGCATGCCGCGAACTTCCATGCCGGCCAGTTTGCACAGATGATTGCCAGCCAGCCGAAATCTTGCAACGCCAGGGGCGATGCGTTCGAGAATGAATGTGTAAGCAAGAATGTTTTCAAGTCCGCGTGGGTCGATATCCGCTCGTTTGGGTATCCCGCCGGTGCTCATCAGCGCGGTCCAGTAAGCCTCGGCCTAGCGAATGGGCGAATAGCTGCGTCCACTTCGAGACCGGTTCATCGCGATGATATTGTCCTTTTGCCTTGCTGGGTCGTTTCCAAAAAAATGTTTCATCCCGAGCGTTCCCCTGCCGCCTTGCGTTCCGCAGCCGCCCTCGCTGCCATTGAGCCAAATGGCGCAAGAGGCGTTGTCAGTTTAAACTGACACGGGTTAATTCAATTTTGGAGCAAATCTTTAATAGATGGTTAACCCCTCGGATTTTCCAGCAAACACTTGCTCTGTTACGTTGGATGGCTTTAGGTGCAACGGCCGGTCCGGCGGGAGTTCGCATAGGCTAGAGGACAGAAATGATCAGATCCATGACAGGTTTCGCCTCGGGCAAGGGCGAGTTCGGCGCACATAGCTGGAGCTGGGAGTTGCGCAGCGTGAACGGCAAGGGTCTGGACCTGCGTCTGCGCGTGCCGGACTGGCTCAACGGTCTGGAAACGGCACTGCGTGCGAATCTGTCCAAGGCGCTCAGCAGAGGCAATGTGACCCTGACGTTACGCGTTGTGCGCAAGGATGAGGCCGGAGCGCTGACGTTGAACCGCCAGGCACTGGCGGCCGCGCTCGATGCGCTGGCGGAAACCGAAACGCTTGCCTTGAACCGGGGAATAAGTTTGGCCCCATCCAGGGCATCGGATCTTCTGGCCTTGCGCGGAATGATGGACGCCGGATCGGAAGACGAGGATTCGTCACCTTTGGTTGAAAGGCTCAAAGCCGAGTTCGGCCCTTTGGTGCGGGCGTTTCTCGACATGCGCGAGGCTGAAGGCGAGGCATTGGCCAATGTTCTCCACGCCCAACTCGATCTGGTGGAAGCTTTGGCGGGACAGGCCGCTGAACTGGCCGAAAACCGCAAGATCCAGATGGCAGAAACTCTGAAGGCGAACCTTGCGCGGGTTCTGGACAATACGGATGGCGCCGACCCGGATCGGGTGGCTCAGGAATTGGCGCTGATAGCGGTCAAGGCGGATATCACAGAAGAAATCGATCGGTTGACGGCCCATGTGGCCGCGGCGCGCAAGCTGTTGCAACAGGGCGGGCCGGTCGGGCGCAAGCTCGATTTTCTCATGCAGGAGTTCAACCGCGAAGCCAATACGCTCTGCTCGAAATCACAGAACGCCGACCTGACAACGGTTGGGCTGGAACTCAAGGCGGTGATCGACCAGATGCGCGAACAAGTGCAAAACGTAGAATAATTTGCGGGAACGAAAAGAAATGGCGGATCGCCGGGGTCTACTGATAATCCTTTCCTCTCCCTCTGGTGCGGGCAAGTCCACGCTGGCCAGACGTCTCATGGCCTGGGACGAAGAACTGAGTTTTTCCGTCTCTGCCACCACCCGAACCCCGAGACCGGGTGAGGTGGACGGGCGGGAATACTTCTTTCTCAGCGAAGATGAGTTCAAGCAGAAGGTGGCCAACGGCGAAATGCTGGAACACGCCTATGTATTTGGCAACTTCTACGGTTCGCCGGCCGGACCGGTGAGGGATACCATCAACAGCGGCAGGGATGTCCTGTTCGACGTGGACTGGCAGGGCGAGATCCAGATCCGTAACTCTGACCTGGGCAAACATGCCCTTTCCATCTTCATTCTGCCCCCTTCGATCCGGGAACTGCGCCGCCGTTTGGAGACGCGTGGTCAGGACAGCGAAGACGTTATCGCCAAACGGATGCTCAAGAGCTGGGACGAGATCAGCCACTGGGGCTATTACGACTATGTTCTGATCAACGACGATCTGGATGAGACCGAGGAAAAACTGAAAACAATTGTCAGCGCCGAGCGCATGCGACGCATCCAGCAGCCTGCGCTGCAGGAACATGTCCGCAAGCTGCAGGCCGAATTCGAGGAACTGTCATGACCATCTACGCTCTTGGCCCTCACAAACCGCAAATTCACCCGGACACATGGGTTGCGCCCGACGCGAACCTGATCGGCAAGGTCGTGATGGAGGAGGGCTCTTCTGTCTGGTTCGGCTGCACGATCCGGGCTGATCACGAAGAAATCCGCGTGGGCGCAGGCAGCAATGTGCAGGAAAACTGTGTCATGCATGTCGACCCGGGCTATCCACTGACCATCGGCAAGAACTGCACCATTGGTCACAAGGTGATGCTGCATGGCTGCACGATCGGCGACAACACCCTGATCGGCATGGGGGCGATCGTTCTGAACGGAGCCAGGATCGGAAGGAACTGCCTGATCGGGGCCGGTGCCCTGATCACCGAGAACAAGGAAATCCCCGACAACTCGCTGGTCATGGGGGCACCCGGCAAGGTGGTGCGCGTTCTGGACGATGCGGCGGCCGAGCGGATCACCTGGAGTGCGCGGCAGTACCAGGAAAACATGCGCAAGTACCGTGAAACCCTGACTGCGCTGTAACAGGGGCGGCAACAGGTTCTGTACCCGCCGGGCTGGCCAAAGACTGAGACGCTTTCATGTCCAACGAAGAAATCTCGGACCTCATAGCGGCCTTTCCCATGCCGGCGGTAATGATCGATCGGTCCGAGCGGATCGTCGGCGCGAACCACGAGGCGCGATCACTGCTCGGCGATCATATACCCGGCCGTCACTTCGCAGCGGTTCTGCGTCAGCCGCAGGTCATCGACGCGATCGAGCGGTGCATGGGCAGAAGAGAGCCGGTAAAGACCCGGCACCTGTCCAATGACGGGGCGCAGGATACGACATTCGAGGTGGAATGCCGGTATGTTGGCGCGCTTGGCGCTGTTCTGGTGAGTTTCATGGATGTGACGCATCTGGAACAGGCGGGCCAGATGCGGCGCGATTTTGTCGCCAATGTCAGCCACGAATTGCGCACGCCGCTGACCGCTTTGCTGGGTTTCATCGAAACCCTGCGCGGCCCGGCCCGAGAGGACGCCGCCGCCCGTGATCGGTTCCTGCAGATCATGGCGGAAGAGGCCGACCGGATGAACAGACTTGTCGGGGATCTGCTGTCGCTGAACCGGGTCGAAAATCAGGAGAGGATACGCCCAAGGGAGAAGGTTGACCTGACGGGGCAACTTCGCTCGACGCTGAAATCCCTGCAGCCTCTGGCGGATGATGCCGGCGTGGAACTTTCCCTGGACATTCCCGGGCAACCGGTCACCGTCACCGGGGATGCGGACCAGCTTCGCCAGGTTTTTACCAATCTGGTCGAAAACGCGATCAAGTATGGCGGAAGCGGTGGGGTGGTGAACGTCTCGTTGAGCCTGCGCGAGCGCGACCCTGCCGTGCGCGGACCAGCGGCGACCGTGGTGGTCGAGGACAAAGGCCCCGGAATCGATCCGGTTCATCTGCCGCGCCTGACCGAGCGGTTCTACAGGGCCGACAGTCACCGTTCACGCCAGTTGGGCGGTACCGGCTTGGGCCTTGCAATCGTGAAGCATATCGTGAACAGGCACCGCGGTCGGCTGCGCGTGGAAAGCGAGTTGGGCAAGGGATCGCAATTTTCCATCATCCTGCCCCGCTAAGAGCCGTTGAGGAAACATTCCCCAAGGGCGCAATTGACCGGCGGGTTCGCCGCGCCAAACTTGGGGTCCGCAGCCCGAATTCTATGCCATCATCCCTGCAACAGGTGGTAAAAGCGAGTGAAGACGACAAGAGAAACTCGACTGGAGACAGCCGTGAAACCGAGCCAGCCCAAGATCGCCGCGAAAAATGTGCAGGTCTTTTACGGCGACACGCATGCCATAAAGGACGTGAGCGTCGAGATCGAAGACAAAACCGTAACCGCTTTCATCGGTCCTTCGGGCTGTGGCAAGTCCACCTTCCTGCGGTGCCTGAACCGGATGAACGACACGATCGAAAGCTGCCGTGTCGAAGGAGACATCCGGCTGGATGGCGGTGACATATATGACAAACGTGTCGACCCCGTTCAATTGCGGGCCAAGGTCGGCATGGTGTTTCAGAAACCGAACCCCTTTCCAAAGTCGATCTATGACAACGTGGCCTATGGGCCGCGCATTCATGGATTGGCCAAAAGCAAGGCGGAGCTGGATGAAATCGTTGAGAAATCTCTGCGCCGCGGCGCGATCTGGAACGAGGTAAAGGATCGCCTGGACGCTCCGGGCACAGGTCTGTCTGGCGGCCAGCAGCAGCGCCTGTGCATCGCGCGCGCCATTGCGACCCAGCCCGAAGTTCTGTTGATGGACGAGCCGTGTTCGGCGCTCGATCCGATCGCCACGGCGCAGGTCGAAGAACTTATCGACGAACTGCGCGAGCGATTTTCGGTGATCATCGTGACCCATTCGATGCAGCAGGCCGCGAGGGTCAGCCAGAAAACCGCTTTCTTCCATCTGGGAAACCTTGTGGAATACGGGGAGACGGGGCAGATTTTCACCAACCCGACGGATCCTCGAACCGAAAGTTACATCACCGGCCGGATCGGCTGAGGACAGGAAAGACTCATGAGCGAACAACACATCATTTCGGCGTTCGACCGCGACCTGGAAGAGATTCAGGCCCACATCATGTCCATGGGCGGGCTGGTCGAAGACGCCATCAGGAATGCGGCCAAGTCGCTCGAAACGCGCGACGAGGAACTGGCGCAGCAGGTCCGCAAGAGCGACAAGGCGATTGATGAACTCGAGGACCTGATCAATGAGGAAACCGCGCGGCTGATCGCGTTGCGCGCTCCGACCGCCAGTGATTTGCGGCTGGTTCTGTCGGTTCTGAAGGTCTCGGGAAATCTCGAACGCATCGGGGATTACGCCAAGAACATCGCAAAGCGGACAACCGTTCTTGTGGAGACAGCCGAAGTCAGCGGCAGCGCAGTGGCCCTGCGCCGGATGGCCCGAGAGGTTCGGTCGATGCTGCATGATGCGCTGGATGCCTATATCCAGCGCGACGCGGCCAAGGCCGAAGAGGTGATCGAACGCGACGAGGAAGTGGACCAGATGTACAACGGGCTGTTCCGTGAACTTCTGACCCACATGGCCGAGGACCCGCGCAGCATCTCGGCCTGTATGCACCTGCATTTCATTGCGAAGAATATCGAACGGATGGGCGATCACGTCACGGCCGTCGCCGAGCAGGCCATCTATCTGGTGACCGGGCAGCGCCCGACCGAGGCGCGCCCCAAGGCCGACAAGACATCGCAAACGATCTAGGCCGGAGCGAAGCAGGCCGGCCCGAAAGCGGCAGCCAAGGCGCGAGAGCGAGTAAAGAGTTATCGCGGCAAGGCATCCTCTGGCTGCGCCTGCGCCGCCAACCAGTGGCGAAACTCGCGCAGCGAAGGATCGTCGGATTTCGACTTTGGCCAGACCAGGTAGTAGGCGCCGACCGTTTCCACCGCATCGGGGTAGGCCGCCATCAACCTGCCCGTCGCAAGATCCTGCTCGACCAGGTAATTCGGCAGCAGTGCCACGCCCAGCCCGTGGATTGCAGCCTGGCTGATCGTCGAGAACTGATCGTGAACGGTGCCGGGCAGGGGCTCTGATTGCTCGACGCCCATCTGCTTGAACCATTCCTGCCACGCGTGGGGGCGTGTCTGGATGTGCAGCAAAGGCAGCCGCAACAGGTCTTTCGGCGACTTGGGGGCACCGTTCGGCAGCAGAGAGGGGGCACATACCGGCAGAACTCGTTCCAGTTTCAGTAGCAACCGATCGGTTCCGGGCCAGTCAGGTTCTCCGAAATGTATCGCAGCATCAAAGGGTTCTGTGGCAAAGCTGAACGGACGCAAGCGTGTTGACATGTTGATGGTGATCTCTGGATGCAGCCGCGCAAATTCGGGCAGGCGCGGCATCAGCCACCGCATCCCGAAAGTCGGAAGGATCGCCAAGTTCAGCGTGCCGCCCACCGGCGCCACATGCAGGCGTAGCGAGGCCTGGGCGATCTGGTTCAGCGCCTCGCGGATTTCGCGGACGTATTCCCGAGCGATCGGTGTCAGCGACAGCCGCTTGCGGTCGCGCTGGATCAGGTCGACTCCCAACTGTGCCTCAAGCGATTGCAACTGGCGGCTGACCGCGCTCTGGGTCAGCGACAGCTCCTCGGCGACCGCCGAGGCCGACCCCAGACGATCCAGTGCTTCGAGAGCGCGTAGAGAGGAAATCGAGGGCAGATAGCGGCGTGGAGTATCCATGTATGCGGTTTTGTCATGAAACCTTGCGAAAGTCTCGCTGTTTTTTGCGAAATGAGCAGAGTAGGGTGCCCGCAAACCTGAAACGAGGAGATGCGCCATGAATGCCCCCGTGACCAAACCGGCCCTGCGCGCCAAGGATGCGCCCGATCTTGGCAAGTTCGACTGGGAAGATCCGTTCCGTCTGTCCGACCAACTGACCGAAGATGAACGTATGATCGCGGCCAGCGCCCGTGCCTACGCGCAGGAAAAGCTGCAGCCGCGCGTCACCGAAGCCTTCCAGAACGAAGTGACCGACCCCGAAATCTTCCGCGAAATGGGAGAAATGGGCCTGCTGGGCACCACGATTCCGGAACAGTATGGCGGCATCGGCGCCGGCTATGTGGCCTATGGTCTGGTTGCGCGCGAGGTGGAGCGGGTGGATTCCGGCTATCGCTCGATGATGTCGGTGCAAAGCTCGCTGGTGATGTATCCGATCTACGCCTATGGCAGCGAAGAGCAGCGGCAAAAATACCTGCCCAAGCTGGCCAGCGGTGAATGGATCGGCTGCTTTGGCCTGACCGAGCCCGATGCCGGCAGCGACCCGGCCAGCATGAAGACCCGTGCCGAAAAGATCGACGGAGGCTATCGCCTGACCGGCAGCAAGATGTGGATCTCGAACGCGCCCATTGCCGATGTGTTCGTGGTCTGGGCCAAGTCCGACGCCCATGACGGCAAGATCCGGGGTTTTGTCCTGGAAAAAGGCATGAAGGGCCTGAGCGCGCCTAAAATCCAGAACAAGCTGAGCCTGCGCGCGTCGATCACCGGCGAAATCGTCATGGATGGCGTCGAAGTCGGCGAGGACGCGCTGCTGCCGCATGTGCAAGGCCTGAAGGGGCCGTTCGGCTGCCTCAACCGTGCCCGTTACGGCATCAGCTGGGGTGCGATGGGGGCTGCCGAATGCTGCTGGCACGCCGCGCGGCAATACGGCCTGGACCGCCAGCAGTTCAATCGCCCGCTGGCCCAAACACAGCTGTTCCAGCGCAAACTGGCCGACATGCAGACCGAAATTGCCTTGGGTCTTCAGGCTTCGCTGCGCGTAGGCCGCCTGATGGACGAGGCCAACGCCGCGCCCGAGATGATCTCGATCGTCAAGCGCAACAACTGCGGCAAGGCGCTGGACATCGCCCGCATGGCCCGCGACATGCACGGCGGAAACGGAATTTCGCTGGAGTTCCAGGTCATTCGCCACATGGTCAACCTTGAGACGGTGAACACCTATGAAGGCACCCATGACGTTCACGCCCTGATCCTCGGGCGGGCCCAAACCGGGCTGCAGGCTTTCTACTGAAGCAATCGAAAATTCTGATCATGAAGCGTGCTCAATGGGGCACGCTTTTTTCTTTGCCGGAGGTTTCATTACCCCTCTTCATCCTTTATATGCAAAAAGAGGAATGTTTATAGAGCCGGGCCTGACAGACTCGTCGGGGCAGGGGATGGTGATCGCGCGAATGCTTGGAACACGTTTCAGAACTGAGCAGATTCAAAGGTTTTTTCCGATCCTAGATTGGGGAAAGGACTATACCCGGGCAAACTTGACGGGGGACCTGACGGCGGCAGTGATCGTGACGATCATGCTAATTCCGCAATCACTGGCCTATGCTCTGCTCGCCGGGCTGCCTGCCGAGGTCGGGCTTTATGCCTCGATTCTTCCCTTGGTCGCTTACGCAATCTTTGGCACCAGCAGGGCGCTCGCAGTTGGGCCGGTGGCCGTGGTCTCACTTATGACCGCTTCGGCGCTGGCACCCTTGGGCCTTGCGAATGTCGCTGACTATGTTGCGGCTGCCGGGGTCCTGGCGCTGCTTTCCGGGCTGTTCCTGGTGGCGATGGGAGCCTTGCGCTTGGGGGCTTTGGCAAGCCTTTTGTCGCACCCCGTGATTGCCGGTTTCATCTCGGCTTCGGGGATCCTGATCGCCACCAGCCAGTTGAAGCACATTCTGGGAATTTCCGTGTCCGGTCACACATTCCCGGAAATCGTGTCCCAGGTATTCTCGCAAATCGGCCTGGTCAATTTCCCGACGGTGCTAATTGGCGTTGCGGCTTTGGGTTTTCTGTTTTGGGTTCGCAAGGGAATGGCGCGGACCCTCGTTCGGAAGTTCGGAGTCTCCGAGTATTTGGCAGCGACCGCAGCCCGGATCGGACCGATCTTTGCCGTGATCGGAACGACCTTTCTGGCGTGGGTGTTGAATTTGCCCGAGTATGGCGTTGCGGTCGTGGGGCAGGTGCCTACCGGTTTTCCTCCGTTCGGACTCCCCAAGATTGACCTTGAATTGGTCGGACAATTGATCGCGCCTGCTATCCTGATCTCAATCATCGGGTATGTGGAAAGCGTGTCGGTAGCACAAACACTTGCCGCCAAGAAGAAACAGCGGATCGACCCGAACCAGGAACTGATTGCACTGGGTGCCTCGAACATTTCGTCGGGGATGTCCGGAGGATACCCGGTAACAGGTGGATTTGCGCGTTCCGTCGTAAACTATGACGCCGGTGCCGAAACTCCTGCAGCTGGCGCCTTTACCGCCGTGGGCCTTTTGTTCGCCGCCTTGGCCCTGACGCCATTGCTGTTCTTCCTGCCCAAGGCCACGCTGGCGGCAACCATCATCGTTGCTGTTTTGTCGCTGGTCGATTTGTCGATCCTGAAACATGCCTGGGGCTACTCAAAGGCGGATTTCGCCGCGGTTTTCGCCACGATTGCACTGACATTGGCGATGGGTGTCGAGGTCGGTGTTGCAACCGGTGTAGGCGTCTCGCTGGCCTTGTTCGTCTGGAAAACGGCGCGTCCCCATGTGGCGGAAGTGGGGCAGGTGCCGGGAACCCAGCATTTTCGCAACATCTGCCGCCATCAGGTTCTGACCGATCCCGAGATCGTCTCGCTCCGTATCGACGAAAGCTTGTATTTTGCAAATGCACGTCGCATGGAAGATATGATCCTTGCTCGTGTGCACCATGGGCGTGACGAAATCCGCCACGTCATCCTGATGTGTTCCGCCGTCAACGAGATCGACCTGAGTGCTCTGGAATCGCTTGAGGCAACCAACCAACGCCTGAAAGACCTGGGTGTTAAACTGCATCTGTCCGAGGTGAAGGGGCCAGTCATGGATCGCTTGAAGCGCAGCCATTTCCTGGATCATCTGACGGGGAGCGTGTTTCTGTCTCAGTACGAGGCGTTTCAAGCGCTAAAGTCCGATACAGCCGCAGCAGCTTGAGCATCAAGGACTAAACGCATAATATGTATTATGGTAACCGGTGACAGCCTGACGTGACGTTCGCCCTAGCTGACCTAAGCTTTTTGTTGGCGCTCAAAGGAAACCCAAATAGCCTCGAGTCAACAATTGGCGTTGAGCAGTTGAGCACGGATTTCTGAAACTCTTTATGTTTTTCAGTGCATTGTGTGACCTTGCTTGCCTGTGCCGTTCGTTGATGGCTTTGGAGGGTTTAGGAAACAAATGGAGTTGAAAGACAAGATCATCGTCGTCACTGGAGCTGCCAGCGGGATCGGCAAAGGCTTGGCCAAGCGGTTCGTCAGCGAAGGTGCAAGATCGGTCATCTGTGCAGACATAGATTTTTCTGGCGCGCAGCGCGTTGCCGACGAAATCGGCGCCGTGCCAATGCGCTGCGACGTTGGCCGCGAGGCAGATATCGAGAAACTGATCACGAATGTCGAAGAACAGATCGGTCCGATTGATCTGTTCTGCTCGAACGCTGGAATTCTCACTCTAGGCGGCCTGGAAGTGCCCGATGAACAGTGGCAGCGGATCTGGGAAATCAACGTGATGTCCCATGTCTGGGCCGCGCGGCACATAGTGCCTCGCATGATTGCGCGTGGCGGCGGTTACTTGCTCAACACGGCTTCGGCGGCCGGCCTTCTCAATCAACCTGGTGCAGCGCCTTACGGTGTGACGAAACATGCAGCGGTCGGCCTTGCCGAGTGGCTGGCGCTGACCTACGGCGACAAGGGAATTGGGGTTTCGGTCCTCTGTCCTCAGGCCGTGAGATCCGAAATGACGCGCGGGCACGAGGACTCTGTCGCCTCAATCGACGGTATGCTCGAGCCGGAACAGGTCGCCGAGGCCTGTGTCGAGGCCATCCGCGCGAAACGTTTCCTGGTAACTCCGCATCCCGAGGTTCTGGACTACATCAAGCTGAAAGCAGCTGACTACGACCGCTGGATCGGCGGTATGCAGAAGCTTAATCAGAGGTTTATCGAAAACAGTTAATGTTTCTTGGGTCGTCGCATCAGGCCTTCCTGGGCTACCGACGCCACCAGAACTCCGTCTTCGGTATAGATTGCGCCGCGATTGAAGCTGCGGCCGTGCCCGGTCCACGGCGCGTCCATCGTGTATAGGTGCCAGTTTTCGAAACGGATGGGCTCGTGAAACCACATGGCGTGGTCCAGGCTGGCCCCGTTCACCTCGTTCTTGAACCAGCTCAGTCCATGGGGTCTTAGCCCAGAACTCAGCAAGGCCATGTCCGAGGCGTAAGCCAGCAAGATATGCTGCGTCTTGGCATCCGCTCCTGCCGCTGCACCCATGCGGAACCACAGGTGGTTGCGGTCATCGCTTGGGGCCGGATCGAAGAGATCCAGCGGATCGACCTCACGAACCTCGATGGGCCTTTCGCGCAGGAATTCCTTGCGGTGTTTCTCGGGAACGCGGTCGAGATATTTCTGGCGCAACGCCTCACGGGTCGGGTGTGCCTCGGGGTCCGCGACTTTTGGCATGGGGTGCTGGTGGTCCCAGCCTTCGTCCTGAACATGGAACGAAGCCGAGAGGTTCAGGATCTGCTTACCATGCTGAATCGCAACCACGCGGCGGGTCGTGAACGAACCTCCATCTCGCGCGCGATCCACTTGATAAACAACGGGAATGCTTGGGTCGCCGGGACGGATGAAATAGGCATGCAACGAATGGCACAGCCGATCCTCGACGGTCCGATACGCTGCCGCCAGGGCCTGTGCCACCACCTGCCCGCCATAGATCCGCGTCGGCGTTTCACCGCCCGAGCCTGTTCCTCGAAACAGGTCCACCTCCAGACGCTCGATGTCGATAAGGTCAAGCAGCGTCTGTTCCGCGTCAGTCATCTCGGCATTCCCTGTTCTTGGGCATAGGCGACGAAGAAGTCGAAACTCTCGGGGTTTGCCATCGAGTCACGGTTCACCACCTTGTCAGGGTCGCCGCCAAGTAACAGCTTTTTCACCGGCACTTCCAGCTTCTTTCCAGAAAGTGTGCGCGGCACTTCCTTGATCTGTATGATCTCGTTCGGAACGAAGCGGGCTGAAACCGAGCTGCGGATTGCACTGTTGATCTTCTCCTTCAGTGCATCGTCCAGCGGCACGCCGGCAGTCACAACGAACAGCGGCATGAAGCTTTCGCGCCCGAGATATTCGAGGTCTACCACGAGGCTGTCGAGCACTTCGTCCAGCCCTTCAACGGCCTGATAAATCTCGGATGACCCAAGCCTCAGCCCTTTTCGGTTTATCGTGGCGTCCGATCGCCCATAGATGACCGCCCCACCCTCGCTGGTGATCTCTATCCAGTCCCCATGCTGCCAGATGCCGGGATAGGTATCGAAATAGCTGTCATGCAGGCGCGAGCCATCCTCGTCGCCCCAAAAGAACAGCGGCATGGACGGCAGCGGTTCAGCGCAGACCAGCTCCCCAACTTCGTCAAACAATTCATTGCCTTGCGGATCAAAGCTGCGGACAGCGTTGCCGAGAAAGCGGCACTGCATCTCTCCGGCCCGGACCGGCAGCATCGGATTGCCGCCGACGAACGCGCCGCACAGGTCGGTTCCGCCAGAGATCGGCGCCAGCCAGATGTCCGGGTCAACCGCCTCATAAACCCATTCGTAGCCGTCCGAGGTCAGCGGGGAACCGGTTGTGCCCAGCGACACCAGCGCGCTCAGATCCAATTCTTCGCGAGGCCGTATCCCGGATTTGGCGCATAAAGTGATGAAGGCAGCCCCTACACCGAAGTAGTTTACACGTTCACGCGCCACGCAGCGCCAGACCTCCAGCATGTCGGGATGGTTCGGCGCGCCGTCGAACATCACCACCGTAGCGCCCTGCCCCAGGGCCACGAACTGCGCGTTCCACATGACCCAGCCAGAGGATGTCAGCCAGCAGAACCGGTCGCCGGCGCGAAGATCCTGATGCAGGGATTGCTTGGCCCCTTCCAGCAGAATACCGCCATGCCCATGAACGATCGGCTTGGGGTTCCCGGTGGTGCCCGAGGAATAAACCACCCAGAGCGGGTGATCGAATGGAACGTCTTCGAAGTGCAGGCTGGCGTTGTCGCCCGTCAGATCGGCCCAGTCGGTCGTTCCCTCAGGGGTATCGTCAAACACCGAAACCAGCACCGTATGCTCAAGCGACGGCAGACCGTTCCTGACCTTTTCCAGCAAGTCCCGACGGTCGATCTTCTTGCCGCCATGCACATAGCCATCCTGAGCGACAAGGACTTTCGGCTCGATCTGGCGGAACCGGTCGAGAATGGCCACGTCACCCATATCCGGGGCGCACAGCGACCATATCGCGCCGATGCTGGCCGTGGCGAGAAACGCGATGATGGCCGTTTCGGTATTCGGCAGGATAGCGACGACCCGATCACCCTGCCCGACCCCCATGCTGCGCAGGTTTTCGGCCACGCTGGCTACTTGCGCAGACAGCTCTGTCCAGGTCATTTCCGAGCGCCCGAAGGTTTCGGATTGCATAACCAGAGCCGTGAATTCAGGAGATTGTTCAGCGTATCTGAGCATTTGGCGGGCAAAGTTCACCTTTGCGCCGGGAAACCAAACCGCGCCGGGCATTTTCCGTTCCGCCAGAACAGTATCGCAAGCGGCACTGAAGCGGATGTCGAAAAAGTCCCGGATCGCCGACCAGAACCCCTCCAGATCCTCAACGCTCCAGCGCCAGAGATCGTTATAGTCGTCAAAGCGCAGCCCGCGATTGTCCAGGAGCCATTGAATGAACTCGGCCATGCGGCTGTTGCCCGCCCGTTCCGGCGAGGGTGTCCACAATATCGGCCGAGATTGCGTCATTCGATCAATGCTCCGTGTATCAGCGCCTTGAGCTCGGATCGCGAGGGATAGGAACTCGATGGCGAGAGTTGCGTGAAAAAGACGACCGTCAGATCCTTTGCCCGGTCAAGCCAGAAAAAGGTCGAGGCCATGCCGCCCCAGCTGAAGTCCCCGACCGAACCGGGCACACGCGCCCTGCCCGGCTCGAGCACCACGGCGCCGCCCAGGCCAAAGCCCATGCCTTCCATCGGTTGCTCGGCAAAGCTCTGTGGCCCCATCGAGGCGATGTCACCCGGCAGATGATTTCGCATCATGAAGTTCAACGTGTTCGGGCTGAGCAATCTGTGCCCATTGGCCTCGCCGCCACGCCGCAGCATCTCGGCGAAACGCTGGTAATCGTCGATTGTGCCGACCAGACCTCCGCCACCCGAGAACATGCGTGCGCTTTCGAACGGCGATCTGCCGGCCTGGTCGACCAGCCGCAGGGTCTCACCGCCGCTCTTGGAGGCGTTCAGCGCCATGGCGTCGCCAGCCAGAGGCGTATAAAGCGAGGCAAAGCGGTCCCCTGCCCCTTCCGGCACCCAGAACGCGGTTTCGGTCATCTCCAGCGGCTCAAAGATTTCCTCGGCGAAGAATTGCGCCAGCGTCTTTCCCGAGACCACTTCCACGACCCGGCCGAGAACGTCGATGCCGACGGAGTATTCCCAACGCGTCCCCGGCTGAAACGCCAGCGGCAGCTTGGCGACCTGATCCACCATGCCGGCCAGTTCCCCCTGGTTCGGCTTGAACATCAGGTCCTGCTCGTCCATCGCCTGCGCCAGAACGCCGGGGTTGAACGGGTAGCTCAGCCCGCTCGTATGGGTAAGCAGCTGGTGCAGCGTGGGAGAGGTCGAAGGCTCGACCTGGTCAATCCGATCGGCTCCGGGAACCAGCGCCTGCATTTCTGCGAAACCGGGAATGAAGCTGGAAACCGGCGCGTCGAGATGGAACATGCCCCGCTCGGCCAGCATCATCACCGCGACCGAGGTGACCGGCTTGGTCATCGAGTAGATGCGCACAAGCGTATCGCGCTCGAACGGAAGGTTCATCTCGAGGCTGCGCAAGCCGCAGGAATTGAAATAGACCTCTTCCCCGCCGCGCGTCACCAGGACCGAGCTGCCCGGATATTTGCGCTCATCGACATAGCGCTGCATCCAGTCGCCAATGCGATTCAAGCGTGCCCGGTCAAACCCATGCGTGTGGATGGTCTTCATGATCTATTCCTCTCCCTGCGTCGCGGTTGCCCGAGTTTCGACCGACGGGCGCTTCAAGGGAATTACGTAGGAATACATATCAGCCGATCATGCGCTTCATCGCAGCCTTGGTCTCTTCGTTGAACCACCCGCCTACCGGGGCGTTGGCGCCGCCTGCGATTTCTTGTTCTATCAGCGAAATCGTGCCACCCCGGATTTGTTGCTTTACCGTGGCGTAGGTCCGCGGCGGTATCTGTGCCATCGCTTTCGCTTCTCGCACCGCGCGCACCAGCACGTCCGGATCGATTTCATCAATCACACCAACGCGGTGCGCGGTCTCGGCATCCATCGGCTGTCCGGTCAGCATCAGGCGTCGAAGTGTGTTGGGGTCCAGTGTGGCGCGCGCTATTTCCATCGGGCCGACGGGGAAACTTGCGCCCACTCGTACTTCGGCCAACCCAAGCTTGGCCTGCGGGGCCGCGACACGGAAATCAGCGGCCAGGACAAAGAACAAACCGCCCGCAATCGCTGCGCCGTTCAAGGCGCATATCGTGGGTTTCGGGCAGGCGAACAGCGAGAGAAACCCCACGTTCAGCCCCTCGACGATGGCATGCTGCTGGGAAAGGTTGAACCGCTGCGCCTCTTTTAGATCAAGACCGGCCGAGAACACCTTGAATGGGCTTGATAAAACGATTGCCTTCACTTCCGGGTCCTGAGACATCGCATTGATTTCGCGGGCAAAGCTCATCAGGAGTTCAGCGCTCAGCGCATTGACCGGTGCGCGGTTCAAGCTCAACTCGACGACACCGTCGCCATGTTTGATGCGGGTCAAAATACTGGTCATGCATTCCCCTCCTCTGCCTTTGTTCCACCGTAGCGAGACCGTGTGTCGCGCGTCGATACGCAAGGCGCCAACCCGAGGAAACGCGCTGCCTCGGCCAGTTGCTTGCTGTAGTCGCGCTCCAGCTGTTCGGGGGGTACGTGAAAACTCGGCCCTCCAATGTTGAGGCCATAGATCCGCCCATCGTCCAGAGAACGCACGGGCGCCGCGATCGCATTGACATCCTTGCGCCACAACCCGTAGCCGGCACAGTAGCCCCGGCTTTCGAAGTCGGCCTTCGCGGCTTGAATTGCATCGCGTAACTGCGCCTTAGGTGTGCCGAAATCCTGCCTGGCGTAGTCAATGGCGGCTTCGCGCTCCTGATCCGACATGCCCACCAGGATCGCGCGTCCAATGGCGGAAAAGAACAGCGGCAGCCGCGAACCCACATGCATCGTCAGAGCCACGTTTTCACGAGACCTGTGAACCGCCACATAAACGACCTCGGCCCGGTGCGCCTCGCCCAGGGCGACTGTTATGTAGGAGTTCGGGCCGCTCCTCAAAGCCCGCAAGACATCGCTTGCCCGGTCGCAGATGTCCATGCCAGCCAGAACGCCGAACCCCAGTTGCAGAACGCCGACCCCCAACCGGTAGCTTCCCCCTTGGTGGTCCTGCACGAGGTAGCCCAGCTGGCACAGCGTATGGGTCAGTCTGGAAACCGTCGGCTTCGGCAGGCCGGTGCGCTCTGAAAGGTCGAGATTGGACAGGTTGGTTTCACCGGGGCGATAGCACCGAAGGATCTCCAGTCCGCGCGCCAGCGCAGTCACGAAATTTCTGTCCTTTTCTTCGTCGGGAACAGCGCCCGGGCCCTTGTCCGGCATGTTTTCACCTATGCTTTCAACGCCTCAAGCCCGTGCCGCGCAAAGACCGAAACATATTGCCCCAGCTTTTTCGCCCTTTCGGGGTTCGAGGCATTTCCGTCCAAGGCGCGCTTGTAAACGCCTTGGATGATCGCTGCCATCCTGAAAAAATTGAAGGCGAGGTAGAAGCCAAAATTCTCGATCCCGGGCAACCCGCGACGCTCGCAGTAGCGGGCGATGAACTCCTGATCCGAAGGTAGGCCGAGCGCTGTGCGGTCTATACCAGCCAGTCCCCGCCCCTCTTTTCCCGGCGGCATCTGCCACTGCATGATGACGGCGGCCAGGTCGGCATAGGGGTGGCCGATGGTAGAAAGCTCCCAGTCCAGAACCCCAAGGCAGCGGGTGCCGTTCTTTTCGAACATCATGTTGTCGATCCGGTAGTCGCCGTGAACAAGCGTTCGTTGGCCGTCATCGGCCGGTATGTTCTGCTGCAAGGCTTCGATCAGGGCATCCATCTGAGGGATCGTGCCGGTTTCCGAGGCCCTGTACTGCTTGGTCCAGCGGCCGATCTGGCGCTCGAAGTAGTTGCCCGGCGGCCCGAAATCCGAAAGCCCGACGGCATCGACATCCACCATGTGCAACTCGGCCAGAACCCGGTTCATTTCGTCAATGACTGCGGTGCGGGTTTCGTTGCTTTCGCCTTCCATGGTCGGTTCAAAGAAATTGCGGCCGTCCAAGTGTTCCATCACGTAGAAGGCCGACCCGATCACGCTGTCGTCCTCGCACAGCAGATACATGTGCGGGACTGGAACCTTGGTGTTCTCCAGGGCCTTCTGGACGCGAAACTCGCGATCCACGGCATGGGCGGATTTCAGAAGCACCCCGGGAGGCTTGCGCCGCAGGACATAGTTCTTTTTCGGAGTCGTCAGCAGGAATGTCGGGTTCGACTGCCCAATGTCGAACTTCCTGGCTTTCAGCGGCCCTTCATAGCCTTCCAGATGCTCACGCAGATATGCGTCAACGGCGTCGATATCGAGGATTTGCGTGTCGTCGCTCATGTCAGGTCCTCAGCTGTAGGTCAGCATTTCCGCGTGTTCCGGTGGCGCGAAATGCGGTGTGGCGTTGAATTCATGCAGAAAAAAGGCGCGGGTCGTGAAGATGAACCGCGTCATCGAGGTGTTCTTGACCTGCAGGTTCAGCGCGATCATCTGCTCTGGCGGGGTATTCAGGCTGGCGGCGACCAGTTGTCCAATTGCCCCGCCTGAACTGACGACCAGCACCCGTCTCGCATCGGTTTCAGTTGCAAAGGCGCGGGCCGCTTCGACGCGAGAGCGGAACTCGTCCCAGCTCTCGCGCGCGCCAGCGACGCCGCCGGCCTGCCACTCGCGCAGGGTTTCGCGCAGGGTGCGGAAATGGGTTTTCCGGTCGTGCTGCACGGGATCAGGGATCGTGCCGCCAAAGCGAACGCGCAACAGGTCGTGAAAGTCGTATTCGTTCCAGCCTGCATGAACTTCCGGTGCTTCGCTAAACCCCATCGCCTGCAGGGTTTGCTTCTGACGCTCCAGAGCACCGGTGATCAGACGGTCCGGCACCCAACCCATATTCCGCAGAGCCTCACCCGCCAGCGCCGATTGCTGGCGGCCGAGGTCGCTCAGCCGGTCATAGTTGTCAGACCCGAAAGAGGCCTGCGCATGTCGGACGACCAGAAGCTCCGCCATGGCTTACCCGATGAACTCGGCGGCCAGTTTGGCGCCTGCTGCGCGGTATTCACGGTCGATGCGGTCAACCAGATCAGCGGCATGGACGATCTCGGTGACCTCCCCGATCCCCTGCCCTGATCCCCAGATTTCCTTCCATGCCTTCGGCTTGGACGAACCGTCCCCAAAGTTCATCGTCGAGGCATCGGCCGACGGCAGGTTATCGGGGTCCATGCCCGCGCGCACGACGGATTTTTTCAGGTAGTTGCCGTGAACGCCCGTGAACAGCGAGGAATAGACGATGTCCTCGGCCCCGCTTTCGACGATCATCCGCTTGTAGTCCTCCTGCGCGTTCGCCTCATGCGTTGCGATGAACGGAGAGCCGACATAGCCGAAATCGGCCCCCATGGCCCGTGCCGCCAGCAGTGACTCGCCACAGGCGATGGCACCAGACAGGGCCAGCGGACCGCTGAACCACTGACGGATCTCGCGGATCAACGCCATCGGGGATTGTTGCCCGGCATGACCACCGGCGCCAGCTGCCACGGCGATCAGGCCGTCAGCGCCCTTTTCAATGGCCTTGCGGGCAAAGGTGTTGTTGATGACGTCATGCAGCACCACCCCTCCGCAGCTGTGGGCGGCCTCGTTGACCTCGACCCTTGCGCCCAGCGAGGTGATCCAGACCGGCACCTTCCAGCGGGTGCAGATTTCCAGGTCCCGCTCCAGCCGCGCGTTCGAACGATGCACGATCTGGTTCACCGCAAATGGCGCGGCCGGGTTGTCGGGGTTTTCCTGATTGTGCCGATCCAGTTCCTCGGTGATCTGCTTGAGCCATGCTTCGAGCAGCGGAGGCTCTCCTTCCGCTTCGCGCGCGTTCAGCGCGGGGAACGACCCGATGATCCCTGCCTTGCACTGAGCGATCACCAGTTCCGGCACCGATATGATGAACAGCGGAGAGCCGATCATCGGCAGGCGCAAGCCCCGCAATTGTTCGGGCAGATGGCTTTCGTCGCGTTTCCAGACCATGTCCTTCATGTCCAATCCTCGGCTGTCGCGCGTATCAATATCGCGAAGTAATCCATTCTACTGCAGGGCTTTTTCAAAGATGTTGTGCCCCGACATGACATTGATCCCGCCCGAGACCGGGATCACGGCGCCGGTCACATAGGAACCGCCCCGTCCACATAGAAAGAGCATGCAACCCGCGATGTCTTCGTCCCGCCCGACCCGTTTAAGAGGCACGTCGCTGCCGACCTTCTCGCGCTTCTCCTCATCCGCCGTGGCGAAAGCGGTCATTCGCGATACGAAAGGCCCAGGCGCCAGCGCGTTGACCGTGACCGCATAGGGTGACAATTCCTTGGCCATGATCTTGGTCAGATGAATGACGGCGGCCTTGGATGCAGCATAGCTGTAGGCGCCGTCGCCCATCGGGATCTCTCCCATCACCGACCCGACATTGACCACCCGCGCCGGGTCGTCCCGCGTGCCCGAAGCCATCAGCATGGGCAGCAGTTTCTGCGTCAGGTCAAAGACACCGGCCACATTGACCGACATCACCTTTTCCCAAGCCTCGTAGGGGAACTGACCAAGCGGCGCACCCCAGGTCACGCCAGCATTATTCATCAGAATATCAAGCTTTTCCGCCCGGTTCTTGACCTCGGCTACCAAGGCGTCGATACCTTCCTTGCTGCCGATATCGCCTGCAAAACCTTCTGCAGATCCGGGGGCGTCCAGCGCGTTCAGTTCGGCCGCGACCGCCTCGCAGGCGTCACCCTTGCGCGAGGCGATCAGCACGCGGGCCCCGGCCCGAACCAGCGCTTCGGCGGCCATTCGCCCAATCCCGGTCGCGCCGCCCGTGACGAGCGCGGTCTTGCCGTGAAGTGAAAACAATTCTTCCGGTGTCATGATCTTTCCTCAAAATCCGCGCGACTGCGCGACGATGTTTGCATGATATCCGTAGTCGCCCAACCATTCGGCGGCGACGCGGGCGCGTTTCATGTAGAACCCCATGTCGAACGCGTCGGTCATCCCGATGCCGCCATGCATCTGCACGCCCTCCTGCACCGCCCGCTGGGCGGTATCGCTCGCGCGTGCCTTGGCCAGCGAGACGGCCAGCGTTGCGTTTTCGGGATCATTATCCAACATACGGCCTGCGTGCAGTATTGCCGAGGCGGTGACCTCGCATTCGCACCACAGATGCGCGGCCCGGTGTTGCAGGGCCTGGAAGGCTCCGATCGGCACGCCGAATTGTTTGCGCTCCTTGAGATACTCGATCGTCGTGCCTAAGGCGCCCGCCGCAAGTCCGGTCATTTCCGCGGCCAGTGCCGCCTGCCCGGCCTCCAGCGCTGGCCTGAGTACCGCCATGGCCTCGCCAACCTGGCCCAGAACCTCATCGCCTGTGGCCGCGACATCGTTGAACCGGATGTCCGCAGAGTCTCGGCTGTCGATCATCTCTTTGCCGTCGCGCGAGATACCTTCCCTGTCAGCGGGCAGGTCGAACAGGGTCAGATCTTCGCCGGTTCGCGCCAGCACAAGCAGACGATCGGCATTTCCCCCGTCGGCGACAAACTTCTTCTGGCCGGACAGTCGAAATCCGTTGCCCTCGGCCCGCGCCTCCATCCGGGTCTTGGCCGGATCGAACTTGGCGCTCTCATCCACCGCCAGAGCGTAGGTGGCATCGCCCGAGGCAATCCGCGCCAATGCCTCGGACGCACGCTGATCCGTCACCTGCCGCAAGGCCGTCGCTGCGATGACCGCCGTCGAGAGGAAGGGCGATGCCGCCAATGTCTTGCCCATTTCCTCGGCCAGCACACAGGCCGCAGCATGGCCCATGTCCGAGCCACCTGCGGATTCGGGCACCAGGATCCCGGCCCAGCCCATGTCCACCATGGATTTCCACAGCTCCGGATCATAGGTTTTCCCGGCATCGCGCATTTCGCGCAACCGAGATACAGGGGCTGCATCGTCAAGGAAGCCTCGCGCAGCGTCTGCCAGAAGGGTTTCTTCTTCGCTTTTCACAAGTTTTTCCATGTCGTCACCCCGGCAGGCCCAGAACACGTTTTGCGATGATGGACAGCATCACCTCGGATGTGCCGCCCTCGATGGAATTGGCCTTGGTCCGCAGCCAGTTGGGGGCGCGGCCATCCTCCCATGCCAGGGCATCCGAGCCGCCAGCAGCCATCACCAGCTCCAGCTTTCGCTTGTTGAGTTCGGTGCCCATGTATTTCAGCATTGCAGAGGCGTCCCCGGCCCCCTGCCCGGCCTCGGCCTGATCCTTGTAGCGTTCCAAGGTCAGCCCGATGGCAAGCCCGTCGATCTCTGCCCGCATGGCGTCGGCCCGCAGGATCGGGTCCGTCAGCCCGGTTTCACTCTCGGCCAAGACCGCCCCGAGGGCGCGGCCCGAACCCATAGTCCCGCCAGCGGCAGAGATCATTTCACGTTCGTGGGTCAGCAGGTATTTCGCCACGTCCCAGCCGCGATTGACCTCGCCCACAACCTGATCCTTGGGAACCTTTACGTTGTCGAAGAACGTCTCGCAGAACGGTGAGACGCCAGAGATCAGCCGGATGGGCCGCGTGGAAACGCCCTCGGACTGCATGTCGATCAGGACGAAGGAAATGCCCTTGTGCTTGGGCGCTTCGCGATCGGTGCGAACCAGCGCGAATATCCAGTCGGCCTTGTCAGCGTAGGAGGTCCAGATCTTCTGCCCGTTGACCAGCCAGTGATCGCCCTTGTCCTCGCACCGGGTCTGCAGGCTGGCCAGGTCGGAACCGGCGCCGGGTTCGGAATATCCCTGGCACCAGCGGATTTCACCCCGCGCGATCGGCGGCAGATAGTGCAGCTTCTGCTCGTGGGTGCCAAAGTGCAAAAGCGCAGGCCCAAGCATCCAGATGCCGAAGCTCTGCAGAGGGTAACGCGCGTTCAGACGGCGCATTTCCTCGTGAAAGATCTTCTCCTGTTCGCGATTCAGGCCCGCGCCACCATACTCAACCGGCCAGGTCGGCACGGTATAGCCCTTGGTGACGCAACGTTCCAACCAGATCCTTTGTGCCTCTGACGCAAAGTTCCAGTTCTTTCCTCCCCAACAGATGCTAGCCTCGTCATTGCGGCCATCGCGCATCTCCTGAGGGCAGTTTTCCTCAAGCCATGCACGCAGGTCGGCACGAAATGCCTGTAAATCCGTTGCTTCCATGCCCTGTCTCCTCCCGCACAGAAACTGATTTCGCATAGCAAAATTGCATTTCGTTATGCGGTTGACAACCGGTTGAGTGGGCAGAAGACTTAACGTCAGTTTGCGGATTTCTCAGCACAGCAAGAGGAGAGAGGGAATGAAAGCGATGCTCAGCACCGCCCCCGGAGGGCCGGAAACTCTGGAATTGACCGAGTTGCCTGACCCCGAACCGAAAAAGGGGGAACTGCTGGTGCGCGTTCATGCGTCAGGCGTGAATTTCCCCGATACTCTGATGATCCGGGATCTGTACCAGTTGAAGCCGCCCCGCCCGTTCGCGCCTGGCGGCGAGATCGCGGGCGAGGTTCTGGCCGTCGGCGAAGGCGTCGAGGGTTTTGCCGCAGGCGACCGCGTGCTGGCCTTGACAGGTCACGGGGGGTTTGCAACGCATCTGACACTCAAGGCGGCAATGGCAGTCAAGATCCCCGACACCATGCCCTACGAGGATGCGGCCTGTTTCATCTTTACCTACGGAACGTCCCATCACGCGCTCAAGGATCGGGCCAACCTGCAGTCTGGAGAAACCTTGTTGATCCTTGGGGCTGCGGGGGGCGTCGGGGCCGCCGCGATCGAGCTTGCCAAGGCTGCTGGTGCCCGGGTGATCGCTGCGGTGTCCTGTGAAGAAAAGGCCGAGTTCTGTCGCCAGATCGGCGCAGATGAGACCCTCGTTTACCCCCGCGAGATGGACAAGGACGCGCAAAAGGCGCTGTCGGCCGAGATCAAGAAACTTGCCGGCGGCGAAGGTGTCGATGTTGTCTATGACGCCGTGGGCGGTGACTATGCCGAGCCAGCCTTGCGGGCGATGGCGTGGCAGGGCCGCTATCTGGTCGTCGGTTTCCCCGCCGGCATCCCGAAAATCCCGCTCAACCTGCCGCTGTTAAAGGGATTTGAGATTGTCGGTGTCTTCTGGGGTGCATCGGTATTCCGCGATCCCAAGGGGCACGCCCAGAACATGAGGGATCTGTTCAGGCTTTACGAAGCGGGCAAGATCAAACCCCGGATCAGTGCGCGCTATCCGCTGGAGCAGGCCGCCGAAGCGTTGGAGATGATGCAGGCGCGCAAGGCCATGGGCAAGATCGTGATCACAATGGACTGAGGGCGCAATCATGTCTGCATTGGACGACACCCTTGCGGCAGATCTGAAAAACATCGGCACCGAAGTCGGGGTGTCTGACTGGATCACTGTCACGCAGGAAATGATCGACGAGTTCGCCAAGGTGACCCTTGACGACCAGTGGATCCACGTTGACCCGGCCCGCGCTGCCGCCGAAACGCCGTTTGGCGGCACAATCGCCCACGGGTTTCTGACGCTGTCCCTTGCCAGCCGGATGTTCTACGACTGTTTTGCCCCCCTGCCCGGACAGGCTATGGGGATCAACTATGGGTTTGACAAGCTTCGTTTCCTCGCACCGGTGTGCGCTGGCGCCAGGATACGGGGGCGATTTGTCCTGAGTCGTGTGCGCAAGCGATCCGAAACCGAGCTGCTGCGGGTCCACGATCTGACCGTCGACATCGAGAAAAGCGAGGTGCCAGCTTTGGTGGCAAGCTGGCTGGGCCTGACCGTTTTTCACCCCTGATCCGGTATTCGGACCTGTTCCGGCCAGATCTGGTCATATTCCCGCCAGTTGAAGGCGTATAGTGTGAAATCGGTCATAGACCGGTGGACAGCTATGCCCATTCATGGCTATGAGTGAGCCAGTGGGGAAAATACACGCATGAGTAAAATTCTGGTCCTGAATGGCCCGAACCTCAACCTTCTCGGCACACGGCAGCCAGAGGTTTACGGGCACGTTACCTTGAAGATGATCGAGGACGCCTGCACCCGGCACGGCGCGGCCCGCGGTCTGGAGGTGACATGCCTGCAAACCAACCACGAAGGCGCGTTGATTGACGCGATCCACAAAGCCCGTGGAACGCAGGATGGGATCGTGTTGAACGCCGGTGCCTACACCCACACGTCTGTTGCCTTGATGGATGCGATCTCCTCGGCGCAGGTTCCGGTGGTGGAGGTGCATCTTTCGAACATCCACGCGCGAGAGGCGTTTCGGCACAAATCCTTTATCGCACCTGTCGCGATCGGACAGATTTGCGGGTTCGGGGCCCGGGGCTATATTATGGCACTGGACGCCATCGCTGCTTATCTGGAGGGGGAAACACTCGGATGAATTTGCGAGAGTATCTTCATTTTCTGAGTTACACAAAGACGCTTGAGGAATTGTGGGACGCCCATTGCCGGCAAATGGAAAAGTACGGTTTTGTCCGGCTTTTATATGGCCATACCCAGTACCGCACGGAAACCTCGCTGGGCGACCCGGAAGACTTTGTCATTCTGACAAATCACTGCCAGGAATATCTCGACGGATTTCTTCACTCGGGGCTTTATTTTCACGCCCCGATGTTGAAATGGGCGCTGAAACACGAAGGCGCGGCCAGTTGGCGGCTGATCGGCGAGATGATGGCGAGCAACGTCATGACTTCGCAAGAGCGCAAAGTGTACGAATTCAACAAATCCATGGGCGTGACCAGCGGCTATACGGTGAGTTTCAATTCTGTCTCGATGCGCTCCAAGGGCGCGATCTCGTTGTGTGCTGAAAACGACACCCCGCAAGACGAGCTCGATGCGATGTGGGAGGAACACGGCCAGGATATTCTGCTTATGAACAACATGGCGCATCTGAAAATCCTGACCCTGCCCTACAACGCGCCAAACCGCTCTCTGACCAAGCGCCAACGCGAGGCGCTGCAATGGGTCGGTGACGGCAAGACCACTCAGGACATCGCGTTGCTTATGGGGCTGACCCCGGCGACTGTCGAAAAGCACCTGAGGCTGGCCCGTGAAGCCTTGTCGGTTGAGACCACGGCTCAGGCGGTCCTCAAGGCGTCACTGCACAACCAGATGTTCGTGATGGAACGGTAGTAACGAAAATGTGACAGGGAACACGGCCACGCTTTACGTTCGGTAAGGAAATCATGACTTCCGAATCTCTGTTCAAAATCGCATTATGATACCGTTCCGTGAGTGGTGGCTTTGGCCAAGGAACGTTTTGAACGCACCTCTGCAATTACAGAGCTCTGAGTTCCATCCGGCAAAACGGCGCATATTCTTCGCGCCTGTGAGTTGGAAATTTTGAGGGGCCCCGACCATCCCCATCACACTGGGGCCCCTCAATTCGACCCAATCAAACATCGAAACGAAAAACGCTGGCTCAATGCCAGTTTTTTTAACCTGCGATCGGGTATCGCTGCTCAATAACATCAAAGCCGGCTGGATAAATCACAGCCGGCTTCATGTTGCTATTGATAGCGCCCCCGGTCTGCGACCGGGGAACGGGAGATCAGCCCTGAGCGGCTTTTGCCACTTCGGCGGCAAAGTCTTCCTTCTCGACCTCGATGCCTTCACCCACTTCCAGGCGGATGAAACCGGTGATGGTTGCGCCGGCTTCCTTGGCGGCGGCTTCGACGGTCAGGTCGGGGTTCACAACGAACTGCTGGTTCAGCAGGGTCGATTCGGCCACGAATTTCTTCATGCGGCCCTCGATCATCTTTTCGATCACCTGCTCCGGCTTGCCGGATTCACGGGCGATGTCCATCTGAACCTGCTTTTCCTTTTCGACCACGGCCGGATCCAGATCGGCCTCGGACAGAGCGGCCGGATTCACGGCGGCGATGTGCATCGCAACCTGTTTGCCGATGGCTTCATCGCCACCCGACAGCGCAACCAGAACGCCGATCTTGCCCATGCCTGCGGTCGCCGCGTTGTGGACGTAAGAGACGACCTTGTCGCCTTCGATCTTGGCCATCCGGCGCAGGGTCATGTTTTCGCCGATCTTGGCGATCTTGTCGGTCAGAACGTCTGCAACTGTCTTGCCGCCCAGATTGGCACCTTTCAGCGCTTCGACGTCATCCACGTTCAGGGCCGCAGCGGCGATGCCCGACACCATTTCCTGGAATTCGGCGTTCTTGGCGACAAAGTCGGTTTCGGCGTTGACCTCGACAGCGACGCCCTTGCCACCATCCACGACGACGGCGACGAGGCCCTCGGCTGCGGTGCGGCCCGACTTCTTGGCGGCTTTCGCCAGTCCCTTGGTGCGCAGCCAGTCAACGGCGGCGTCCATGTCACCGTTGGTTTCAGTCAGCGCCTTCTTGGCGTCCATCATGCCTGCGCCGGTCGCGTCGCGCAGTTCCTTAACGAGTGCTGCTGTGATTGCCATGTTTAGGCTCTCCTCAATTCAAAAGGATTTGGGGCAGGTCATACCCCGCCCCATATGTCATTTCGATGACGGGCGGCTTACGCCTCGGCTGCTTCCTCGGAGCCTTCGGCAAGGGCTTCCTCGGCCGGGGCTTCTTCCAAGGCGCCCAGATCGACGCCAGCAGCACCCAACTGTGCCGACATGCCGTCGAGCGCGGCGCGGGCGGCCAGATCGCAGTACAGAGCGATTGCGCGGGCCGCGTCGTCGTTGCCGGGGATGATGTAGTCAACACCATCGGGCGAGCAGTTGGTGTCGACGACGGCGACGACCGGGATGCCCAGCTTGTTGGCCTCGGCGATGGCCAGGGCTTCTTTCTTGACGTCGATGACGAACAGAAGGTCCGGAACGCCGCCCATCTCGCGAATACCGCCCAGCGACGCCTGCAGCTTGGCCTGGTCACGCTCCATGCCCAGACGCTCTTTCTTGGTCAGGCCCTCGGCGCCCGATTCCATCGCTTCGTCGATCTGGTTCAGACGCTGGATCGACTGCGAAACGGTCTTCCAGTTGGTCAGCGTGCCACCCAGCCAGCGGTGGTTCATGTAGTACTGGGCCGATTTCTCGGCGGCTTCGGCGATCGGGCCGGCGGCCTGACGCTTTGTGCCAACGAACAGAACGCGGCCACCCTTGGCGACGGTGTCACGGATGACCTGCAGCGCCTGGTCCAGCAGCGGAACGGTCTGGGTCAGGTCGATGATGTGGATACCGTTGCGCGCGCCATAGATGTAGGGCGCCATGCGGGGGTTCCAACGTTGGGTCTGGTGGCCGAAGTGAACGCCAGCTTCCAGCAGCTGACGCATGGTGAACTCGGGAAGAGCCATGCTGTATTTTCCTTTTTCCGGTTTACGCCTTGGCGGGGGTTAGGGAAGCGGATGCTCCAACCGGCGGTCTAGATGGGGATGTCTCCCCCAAAAAGGCCAAAACCCCGCCTGCGGGTTTGAATGGCGCGCGTATACGGCAGGATCTCGGGCAACGCAAGGGGCAAAAGCCCCTATTTTTCGGGGCGCGCCAAGGCGTGCGCGTGCCGGATGGCG
This sequence comes from Ruegeria marisrubri, assembly GCF_001507595.1. Lineage (GTDB taxonomy): Bacteria > Pseudomonadota > Alphaproteobacteria > Rhodobacterales > Rhodobacteraceae > Ruegeria > Ruegeria marisrubri. The sequence continues at coordinate 692,644 of NZ_LQBQ01000001.1, read as the reverse complement.
TCTTCGCAATGGGCGGCCAGGGCCTTGCGGTTGGGAAAGTCGCTGACCTTGGCCGGCGCGTGATAGATCAATTCGACCCGACCCTGTCGCAGCGCGCCCAGCGTCTTGAGCAGATGCGGCCCGAAATCCATGTCGCCCCACCAGCCATAGAAACGGTCCGGTTGCCCAGCCGGTGCGTGATAGATCACGGTCACTGGCTGAACATACATGAAATCGCGCAGTTCCTCGGCGAAGAACGCCGCAAAAAGCGTTGTTTTGAAGGGCAGAACCCGCAGCCCATCGGTCGAGGTGCCTTCGGGGAAGAACAGCAGCTTGTGCCCGGCCTTCAGGCGCTCCTCGAACAGCTTGGTCTGCGCGCGCGCCTTTCTGGGGTCGCGTTCGATAAACACGGTTCCGGTGGCGCGGGCCAGCCAGCCGATGCCGGGCCATTTGGCCACCTCGGCCTTGGACACGAAATACACCCGCTTGCGGGCATTGAGCGCAAAGATGTCCAGCCAAGAGGAATGGTTGGCCACAACCGCGCCGTGCTGACGCATCAACTCTCCCGAGGTCTGGAAACCGATCCCGAGCATCCGAAACGCATTGCGGGACACGAATTGCGGAATGAAGGCCGTAACCGGGCGGCGCATCCCGCACAACGGGCGTTCGAACAGGCGGACGGCCAGCAACACGATCAGACCACCTAGAACCAGCAGGAACAGGGGAACGCCCCGAACTAGCACCAAAATCCAGCCCAGCAGGCCCAGCTTGACCGGATCGGGTGCCTCCTCGCTGTACCAGAGCGCTCGGTTTGTCACGTCACGCTCCGCCATAGATACGCCTCTGCCGGTCGTTCATGCGGGACGTGTCCAGGATCAGGCACACATCAGTGGTGTTGAATGCATGGTCGATGAAGGCCCCCTCGCCCACGAATCCACCCAGTCGCAGATATGCCTTGATCAGCGCCGGGACCTGAACCATCGCCGCGCGTCGGTCCAGCTTGTCGGGGGCAACAAGGTCCATGTTCTGGAATACGCCCGGCTGCGCGCGCACGCGCAAATCGGGCGGTGCCAGGTGATTGTGGTGCAGCATCGACAAGGGCTGCGCCAGCGCCTGCACGTCGGTGCCATGAAAACTGGCGACACCGAACAAAACCTCGATCCCGTTTTCGGAAACATAATCGGCCAGCCCGTTCCAGAGGTGATACATCGCGGTTCCGCCGCGATAGTCGGGGTGCACGCAGGACCTGCCCAACTCCAGAAGTTTGCGACCACTGGACTTGAGAACACCGAGGTCATACTCGCCCTCGGAATAGAACTGGCCTATTTCTTCGGCTCGGTCGCCAGGTAAAAGGCGATAGACACCAATGACCTGTCCGGTCGAATCGTCGATGGCCAGCATATGGTCGAAGAACGGATCGAAGCGGTCGCGCTCCAAGCCGGCGACGTGATCGACCATCTCACCGCCAGCCCCCAGTTCGCGAACGAAAACATCGTAGCGGAGCCGTTGCGCCGCACGCAATTCTGCGTCTGTCTCGGCGATTTTGATGGTAATGGAGGGCCCGTGATCCGGCATTCACGATCCAACGGTCAGGAGTGGTTTCAGACGATGCGTCTGATACAGCACCTCTTTACGAAATGGCAACATGCAGGCGGGAAAACGCGATTGAATTAACCTTTCGTCAATCAGTTTCACGGATCAAAAACGGGCAACAGGGTGATCCGTGTCCCGTCGATGACAACCTTGCCCTGATCGCGAAAATTGACCGTGACCTTGCCGTCGATGTTGGACTGCACCTGCCCTACCCCCCACTCGGGAAAATCGGGGTGGCGGACATACATGCCCGGTGCAAGTATGGCGTTCAGGTCGGTCATGCCAGATGCGCGTAGGGGGCGAGAGACGGATGAAACAGGAGTTAGCCTTGGGAGAAAGCAACGTCAACCTGGCCGCGTTGATCGGGTCCCGGATCTGCCACGACTTGATCAGTCCGATCGGCGCCATCTCAAACGGGCTTGAATTGCTGGACATGGCCGGCGCCATGCGTGGGCCCGAACTGGAGCTGATTTCAGGAAGCGTCGGCAATGCCGGCGCCCGTATCCGGTTCTTTCGGATTGCCTATGGCGAGGCGGGAGACCAAACCTTGGGCAGCTCTGAAGTATCCGAGCTTCTCGACGCTCTCGGGCAGGCGGGCAGACTAAAAGCGCATTGGCGACCGACCACGGCAAAACCGCGACAAGAGGTCAGGCTGGCGTTTCTCGCGCTGCAATGCTGTGAGACGGCAATGCCTCTTGGAGGGCATGTCGAGATTGAATACGACAACGGTCATTGGAGCGTCACCGGTACGGCCGACAAATTGACGATCGACCCCGACCTCTGGCGCGGATTGACCAGCAAGACCGCCCCGGCGCGCATCACCCCCGCGCTGGTGCAGTTCGCACTCTTGCCCGAAGCGGCGGCAGCCGCCGGACGGCGTTTGCGGGTCGATACCACCTCGACCCGAATTGCCATCCGGTTCTGAGCACGCTCAGGCGCGAGTCGTTCCGTTCCCACGCACTAGGTATTTGAAACTGGTGAGTTGCGCCGCTCCGACCGGCCCACGTGCATGCATCTTGCCGGTCGCGATGCCAATTTCAGCGCCCATGCCGAATTCGCCACCGTCCGCGAACTGCGTCGAAGCGTTCTGCATCAGGATGGCGCTGTCGAGCCGTTCAAAGAAAAGGGCGGCAGCGTGGGGATCTTCGGTCATGATGCAGTCGGTGTGACCAGATCCGTAGGTTCGGATATGCGCGATGGCCTCATCTATATCGGCCACGGGTCGGGCCGCGATGATGCTGTCGAGAAACTCTTTGCCCCAATCCTCGGCCGTTGCCGCAACGGTGCCTTCGATGGCCAGTCCACCCTCGGCATGAACCTCGACTCCAGCAGCAAGCAGAGCCGAAACGACATCCTTGCCAAGCGTCTCCACTACGTCCCGATGCACCAGCAGGCACTCGGCGGCACCGCAGATGCCGGTGCGCCGGGTCTTGGCGTTCAGAACGACGTCGATCGTCTTGGCCGGATCAGCGGCTTTGTCGACATAGATATGCACGATGCCTTCGAGATGGGCAAAGACGGGCACACGCGCCTCGCGCTGCACCAATCCGACCAGCCCCTTGCCGCCGCGCGGCACGATGACGTCCACATATTCGGTCATGGTCAGAAGTTCCTGCACCGCGGCCCGATCACGGGTCGGCACCTGCTGGATCGCGTCCTCCGGCAGACCGGCGGCCTTCAACCCTTCCACCAAACAAGCGTGGATCGCCCCCGAGGAATGGAAGCTCTCGGACCCGCCCCTGAGGATCACTGCATTGCCGGATTTCAGGCACAGGGCACCGGCGTCGGCCGTCACATTCGGGCGGCTTTCATAGATCACCCCGATCACGCCAAGCGGCGTGCGCACCCGCTGAATGTTCAGGCCCGAAGGCATGTCCCACTCGGCCATGACCTCTCCGACCGGGTCGGGTTGCTCGGCCACGGCGCGCAGGCCATCGACCATGCCCTGGATGCGCGACTCGTCCAGCATCAACCGGTCCATCATCGCAGGGCTCAGACCCTTTTGCCGGCCGAACTCCAGATCCTTGGCGTTGGCCTCGATGATCTTGTCACGATTGGCCCAGACCGCATCCGCGGCGGCCAGAAGCGCCTTGCGCTTTTGTTCTGCACCGGCAAAGGCCAGTTCATTGGCAGCTTCCTTGGCGCGAGCGCCCAGTTCGGCCATCAGGGCGGGAATGTTGTCGAGATCCTTCATCGCGAGCGCCTTTCCGATCGGTCGGGTTTGCGTTCTTCTAGCAAAGAACAGGGTCAGAGGGCCATATCGTCCCGGTGTATCAACGCCGCACGCCCTGGGTACCCAAGGGTTGCTTCGATTTCCGAGGACTTGCGTCCCTTGATTGCGTCGGCTTCGCGGGCGGTATAGCGGCTCAGCCCCTGCCCCAGCCTGTGCTCTGCCCTATCCAGAATGGCCACCGGGTCACCGCGTCCGAAATCGCCGTTCACCTCGACGACCCCGGCGGGCAGCAGGCTCTTGCCATTGGCCAGCGCCCTGGCCGCGCCTTCATCCACGATGATTTCGCCGCGCGGCCTCATCGCCGCGATCCAGCGTTTGCGTGCGGCCTGCGGATCCAGCGTTGCCGTGAACCAAGTGCAGTTGGTGCCGTTTTCCAGCGTTTTCAGTGGATTGAGCGGCGAACCTTCGGTGATGACCATGTCGCAGCCAGCGGCGGTTGCCATCTTGGCCGCCATCAGCTTGGTCTTCATGCCGCCCTTTGACAGGCCCGATCCGGCATCACCTGCCATGGCCTCGATCTCGGGCGTGATCTGTTCGACGACCTCGAAGCGACGGGCGCTTGCGTCTTCGTTCGGGTTTGCGGAATAGAACCCGTCCACGTCCGACAGCAGGATCAACTGGTCGGCGCCCACGGTCACCGCGATCTGCGCTGCAAGGCGATCATTGTCGCCGTACCGGATCTCATCCGTGGCCACTGTATCGTTTTCGTTAACAATAGGAACGACACCCAGGCTCAACAAGGTCTCAAGCGTTGCGCGCGAGTTCAGATAACGCCGTCTGTCTTCGCTGTCCTCCAGCGTCACGAGCACCTGCGCCGTGGTGATCCCGTGCGGCGTCAAGGCCTCTTCATAGGCGCGGGCCAGCCGGATCTGCCCAACCGCCGCTGCGGCCTGCGATTGTTCCAACGCCAGCGTTGCTGCGGGCAGGTTCAGAACTCCGCGACCCAGTGCGATCGACCCAGAGGAAACCAGGATGACGTCGATCCCCTGCCCCTTCAACCACGCCACGTCCTGCGCCAGAGACAACAGCCAGTCCGATCGCAACAGGCCCGTGTTCCGGTCCACCAACAGCGCGGACCCGATTTTCACGACCGTTCTGCGTGCCGAAGTCAGGGCTGCCAAGGCTCGCTCTCCTCGACGGGCTTGTGGCGCAGGCGATCTTCGTCGATCTTCGTGCGCAGCGCGCGCAGCACCTCGGTCACGCCCTTGTGGGTGGCGCCGGACATGGTCATGACAGGGCCGCCAACCGCATCTTCCAGTTTGCTCCGCGCTTCGTCCAGTTGCTCCTCGGACAGGGCGTCGATCTTGTTCAGCACCGTTATCCGAGGTTTCGTGGCCAGGTCGCCGCCATAAGCCTCGAGCTCGTGGATGATGGTCTGGTAATCCTCGACAACCGACTCGGCGGTTCCGTCCACCAGATGCAGCAGCACGGCGCAGCGCTCGACATGGCCGAGGAAGCGGTCGCCGATCCCGCGTCCCTCATGGGCACCTTCGATCAGGCCGGGGATATCGGCCACCACGAATTCCACGTTGTCCACGCCGACAACGCCCAGATTTGGGTGCAGCGTCGTGAACGGATAATCCGCGATCTTGGGTCGGGCGTTCGACGTAGCGGCCAGAAAGGTGGATTTGCCGGCATTCGGCATGCCCAGCAGCCCCACATCGGCGATCAGCTTGAGCCGCAGCCAGATCGTGCGTTCCACCCCGGCCTGCCCCGGATTCGCCCGGCGCGGCGCCTGGTTGGTGGAAGATTTGAAATGCAGGTTGCCAAAGCCGCCATTGCCGCCACGCGCCAGCAAGACCCGCTCGCCAACCTCGGTCAGGTCGGCGAGGACGGTTTCCTGGTCTTCGTCAAGGATCTCGGTGCCGACCGGCACGCGCAGCACGATGTCGTCGCCATCCTTGCCGGTGCGCTGCTGGCCCTTGCCGGGCTGGCCGTTCTTGGCAAAGAAGTGCTGCTGATAGCGGAAGTCGATCAGGGTATTCAGCCCATCGACCGCCTCGGCCCAGACTGAACCACCCTTGCCGCCGTCCCCGCCATCGGGCCCGCCGAATTCGATGTATTTTTCGCGCCGAAAGCTGACGCAGCCGTTACCTCCGGCCCCGGACCGGATGTAGACCTTTGCAAGATCGAGAAATTTCATGGGGTCCCCCTACTGCAAAGGCCATACCGGCCACAAGTCAGAGTTTTCGGCTATAGGTCCAGGTTGCTACATTGGCATCCCGGGCTACGGAATAGGTTTCGGCATCTCCCAGATATTGAAACCCGCAATTGGTCAATACACGGGCCGAGGCCGGGTTGTCCTGGAACACGCTGGCGAACATGGTCGAGTTGTTCAGCGGGTTGGCTTTGACCAACGCTTCGACTGCCATCGAGGCGACGCCGGTGTTCCAATAGATCGGCGCAACCCAGAACCCGACCTCGGACTGGTTCCGATCGAGCCGCTTCAGCGAGATGATCCCGATCACCTCCGGACCGCCATCCTTGGTGGCATCCATGACCCAGACATCCGATACGCGATCCTCGCTCATGGAGCGGGTCACGAAGGCCTCGGTCGCGCTCGGCGGCAGCGGGTGCGGAATCGAAGACGTCATCCGCGCCACACGCTCGTCGCTGGCATAGTGCTCGATCAGCCCCACGTCCGACCTGCGCAAAGGGCGAAGGTCGAACCGCTCGGTTTCGATTACCGGCTGATTTATTATTGTTTCAAGTTTCATATGTGCGCCCCTCCTCCGAACAACACAAAAAGAACGGACCCGACGGTCAGCGCCGCCAATGTCCACATCAGATATTTCTCACTGCGGCTTCCTGCAACCGTGTGTGCGATCCTGTCCCCGGCGAAAGTCCAGATCGGGTGCAAAACCGCTTGGCAGATCAACAGGCTGAGAGCGATCGTGAGCGTTGCCTCGAAACTGGATGTCCCGGCGGCAACGAAACCGGTGAAACCGGCAACGATCATCGCCCAGGCCTTGGGGTTCAGCGGATGAACCAGCAATCCGGCCCAGAATCCCGGCGCCTTCTCGACAGCCCTTCCAGGCGACAGGCGAAGATTGGCGATTTTCCAGGCCAGCCAGCAAATATAGGCCGCCGAAGCATATTTCAGAGCTTCGAATACCGTTGGCACCTGTTCCGCCAGTTCCATCAGGCCAAAGCCGACCGGCCAGATGATCAACTGCTTGCCCAGGATGACGCCCCCGACAAAGGGCAAGGCGGCCCGCAGCCCATAGCGCGCACCTGTTCCCAGCAGGACCATGTTGGCCGGTCCCGGCGTGCCGACCTGGCTGGCGGCGAAAATCAGGAAACTTGTGGTCGCAACGGCCATTGGAACGGTACTTCAAACGTTAAGAACGAAAAAGGGACCGGCATTATCTGCCGGTCCCCTCTGATTTTCCATCAAACCTTGTTGGGTCTCGGCTTACTCTGCGGCCTCCGCCACTGGCAGGACCGAAATGAAGGTGCGGTTTTTCAGGCCCTTGTGGAACTTCACGGCGCCATCGACGGTTGCAAAGATGGTGTGATCCTTGCCCATGCCAACGCCTTCGCCCGGCCAGAATTTGGTGCCGCGCTGACGCACGATGATGTTGCCTGCAACAGCGGCCTGACCGCCGTAGAGCTTGACGCCAAGGCGACGACCCGCAGAGTCGCGGCCGTTACGGGAGGAACCGCCAGCTTTTTTATGTGCCATTCTCTCTCTCCTTAGCCCTGGGCCAGTTCTTTGGCCTGTTCAACCCATTCGGGTTTCACTTTGATCGTCTCGATAGCAGCAATCTGCTCGTCCGACAAGGCGGCCAGAGCGGCAAAGCTCTCGATTCCGGCCTCGGCCAGCTTCTTGGCGGCTGCAGGGCCAACGCCGGTGATCTTGGTCAGATCGTCGGCAGCGGCTGCGGCAGCCGGAGCTTCGGCTTTCGATGCGGCCTTCTTGGCGGGTTTGGCGGGTTTGGCTGCCTTGGCAGCTTCGCCTGCCGGAGCCGAACCGGTTGCAACCTTCACGCCCGACTTGTCCGCACCCGAGGTGAGGATGTCGGTGATCCGGACCAGGGTCAGTTTCTGACGGTGGCCCTTGGTGCGCTTCGAGCTGTGCTTACGACGGCGCTTGACGAAGTTGATGACCTTGTCACCCTTGATCTGCTCGATCACTTCGGCCTGAACGGCTGCACCTTCGATGAACGGCGCACCGACGACGGGGGCATCGCCACCCAGCATCAGAACGTCGTTGAATTGAACTTTTTCACCTGCATCAGCAGCCAGCTTTTCAACGCGGAGCACATCGCCCGCCTGAACCTTGTACTGCTTGCCGCCAGTCTTGAGGACCGCAAACATGCGTCTTTCCTTTTCATTGCCGCGTTCTGTGGCCCCCCGTCAGACGGGTGTTTCCGGCTTTCGCCGCCTCGAACAGCGCGCCCATTCGTGGGCGGATTTCAGACCCTCAGGAGCATCCTTCCGGGCCAAACAATAACGATACCCGGCACAGATGCCCGCCCGGGATGCGCGCTTATCCAGACAATCGGAGCAAATGTCAACAGGTTTGGGTGGTCACAGATCCGATGCCGCCATCGCGCTCCCTACTGCGTGGCCCAGCTCGTAGTGCATACGCACATACATTTTGTCGAAGCCGTCGAACAGAGCCTCGTTCAGAGAGCGTCCGGCGTCAGTCCGCGAAAAGGCGATACTCTCGCGCATGTCCGCGTCGCTCAGCGGTCGGTAGGCCATCATAAGAAAGCTGAACAGCCAATCTTCCGTTTCCTTTCGCCTCGCATCTTCATTGGCTAGCATGGACGATATCATGGCCCCCTCATCGCCCAGGGCACCCCGGCCCTCCACCATGCCCTGGAAGAAAAGAAAATCCGCCACCAACCCGCCCTCAAAGTTTTGCTGAACCAGATCGTTGACACGAACATACTCATCGACCAGCAGGTAGAACGAAGATGAGCGATCGGACTCTTCGTACCGCGCCTTGGCCATTTCCAAAACTTCCGGGTCCGAGATGGCCCGGCGGGCCGAATTCTCCAACGCAATGATGGTCTGACCGAGTTCGCTTTCAAAAAAGAGTGATGCCTGTTCCCGCTGGCTTTTTGTCAGACCGTCCCGCAGCGCGGTCCGAAGGGATTCCGACATGAAGGCTGGAGAGTAGATCTGTCGAACCCTGTCCTCGAATAGAACACCGCCGCTATTCTCCAGAAGCTGCTGGTCGAGATCCTGTCCATACCTCAGGCCCTCCTCCCTCAGAATTTCGACAACTTCTTCGAGACGAAGCGCATGGGCCAGACGGTCGACTGTTTCATCGGCCATGGCCGCACATGGCCAGAAAAGGCACATTGCCGCCAAGAACAGGCCCCTGAGCATCAGATATCTTGCACTGGCTGCAATCCGGCCATCCGAACGGCCAGCGCCTCGAACCTGTCCGCCATGATCTCGTATTGAACAGCGTTCAGCAACTCGTAGACTTCCTGCATCAACGGTTGCTCCAACGCATCGGCATACGCCTCGATTTCGGCGTCCGAGAAGCCCTTGTAGGTATAGGCCGCACCGGCAAGCGCCGACAGTTGCAGGGCGCCCCGCAGCGCAGCTTCATTTTGCTTCATCAACGCGCGCAGTTCATCTGCGTCCAATTGCAGGTCGATCACGCCTGCCGCGCTTGCCGCCAGCAAGAAGCGAATCTGGATTTCCTGTAGGGCCCTGAGAGCGGTGCCATCAGAATCGATAGCGCGGTTCATCCGCTTGAGGCTTTCGACCCGCCCCGACCCTTTCTTGACCAGTTCGGCGATGATGGCTTGCCCCTCCAACTGCTTGGCCTCGTCATCTTCGATCATGTGCGACGCGTTCTCAGCCTCGACCAGACGCTGGCCGAGAGCGGAGGCATAGAATTCAACGGCGTGGGTGAGCGCATCGTCGCTGAGCGTCTGTTCGAGAATCGTCACGGCCAGTTCCCGCATTTCACCGGTGTCGAAGACCTCTTCGGTCAGCCGCTTCCATTCGGCCCCGAATTCACCCGGATCGATTCCCAGCATGTCCGGCGCAGAAGATGACGCAAAGGCGATGCTGTCGAGCGCAACATCGAAACCCGTCGTTGCAAGGAAAGCTTCAATTCGTTCGCGCTCCGCGGCCCTGACAGGAACTGTACCCCACAGCAAAGCGACAAGGATCACCAGGACGAGTGAAGTGAAGCGAACAAGAACTTGCGTCATGCTATCCAGCCTAGGTGATTTCTGACTTCAGGCAACGGAAAATCCGATTATGGAGAAAAACCGGAAATTTCTGCTTGCACCCCCCGGCGTTCACCACTAAATCCCCCTCTCACAGACCCCCGCGGAGAGGTGCCGGAGTGGTCGAACGGGGCGGTCTCGAAAACCGTTGTGGGTGCAAGCCCACCCAGGGTTCGAATCCCTGTCTCTCCGCCACCATCACCCTTTCGAACCCGTTCAGGCCGCCCGACCGAGGCGGATTTTCTCCCGTATTCAAAGGGATTTGCCGGATGGGTGCGAACCGCTGAGACGGCGGAGCACAGTGATTTTCGTCTCTGAATGGTCTCTCGTCTCTGGTCGGGCGAACCGCCCCGATTTCGGTTCGGTCGGAATTTTTCTCGCCTTTCCAACAACCTGACTCGCAACGCCGCCAAAACTGCGCGCCCTGTTTCCATCGCTATCGACCGAGACAGAGACCGAACATGCGGGAGGCGTAGCCGATGGGCGTGCTGGCTGAGTACCGCGAAGCAATGACGGTGTAAGCGTGGTACGCGGACTTTCGCTTTTCAGTGGTCCGTTGACTGCTAAGCAGCCTTGGTGCGGGACCTCAGGAAGAGCCAGCCTGCCGTCATGAGCGGGAACAATACGGAGACCATGACAGCCGCAGCGCTCTGCTCGTTCAGCGCCCCGTAGGCAGCGCCTGTCACCCCACTCAGCGCAACAGCGAATGGGACCGCTATGCCAGGATGCAGACTTGCCATCGCAAGCCGCAGGGCCAGCACATAGCCAACGAGAACGTTGGCACCAAGCCAGAGATAGCTGAGCGGGCCAAGCGGGATCAGGAACGGTTGCGGTAGCCAGATCTGAGCAAACCCTACCATCGGCGATAGCATGTCGCAGGCGAGATGCACGCTGATGCCGATCAGTGCTCCAGCGATAGGCGCCGCGCCAAGTGAGCGGCCTAGAATCAGAAACACCAAAGCGGGAAGGATGGAATGCGTGATGATTGACCGGTGATGGAGAATTGGCATCAGTGCCAAGTCAATGTCAGGCACCCCTAGAAAAATCCACGCCATCAACATCATCAGGCCGATCTTTCCTGCATGCGTTCGACCTGCTACGGAAGCGACCCTCAGGCTGATGCCGAACAAGCGCAGGGTCAATTCACCAGCGCCCCGCACACGCGAGGGATCATCAGCATTGTTTTGCTGTGGTGGATTTCGTTTGAGAAATGGAAAGCGAAACAATCCCATAACTCGAAAAGAGCCGGGTGTTCCGGGCGCGTCAAGCCTTCAAGGAGTGCCACTCGGCATGCAGCCGAAACAGCTGCATTCTTGGTTAGTCGAACACCCGCGCTGGCTGCTCGTCCCACGGTAGGGACGCCACGAAGCACAGGTCATAGAGGCTGATCGCGCAGGGTTCGCGGCGCACGACCAACCGCTCGAGAACGTCCGGCGCCAGCCACGCGAGGCGCAGGAGGCGGCTGACATAGCGGTCGGAGAGGCCTTCCTCGGCGGCGAGATCGGCGATGGTGGTGACCTCGCCGCGCTCTATCCGCTTCCGCCATGCCCACGCCCGGCCAATGGCGCGCAGCACGCGGGGATCCTGCCCCGGCGGCGGGTCCGACGTCTCGACGTCCTTTGGCGGCAGGATGCGCGGCCGCCCGCCGCGCTTGCGGACCGTGAGCGGAATGTGGACGCGGATCGTGTCGTTCGCGGGCATCAGGCGGCGTCCTCCTGTGCGGGCGTCATGAGACTTGCCAGCGCGCCAAGCCCGTCGTGGCGCAGATCGATGTCGAGCCCGTCCTCGCCCACCGTCACGCGCGCCACGAGTAGCTGGACGACGCGGGCCTGCTCGGCCGGGATCAGCGCCTTCCAGAGATCGTCGAACTGCGTGAGTGCTGCGGTTACGGTGCCCTCGTCGAGGTCGGGCCGCTCCTTCTTCAGGGCCCGCGCGGTGCGCGCGATAACCTCCGGCGTGCGCAGCAGCCGCCGGATCTCGCCGATCACCGCTTCCTCGACCATGGCCGCGGGGAGCCGCTGGGGCCCGCGCAACTCGGCCGTCGGCCGCTTCTGGATCACGTCCATCGAGACGTAGTAGCAGTACCGCCTATTGCCCTTCTTCGTGTGGTGCGGGGTCATCGCGGCGCCGGTCTCGGTGAAGATCAGCCCGCGCAGCAGCGCCGGCTCGGTGCTTCGGGAGCGCCCGGCGCGCTGGTTTCGGTTGCCGGCCAGTACGGCATGGGCGGCGTCCCACAGCTCGGGGCTGATGATCGCCTCATGCGCGCCGGGATAGACCGCGCCCTTGTGGGTGATCTCCCCGCGATAGATGCGGTTGTGCAGCAGCTTGTAGAGTGAGCCGCGGTCGATGGGGCGGCCGCGCTTGGAACGGATGCCGCGCGCGTCCAGTTCGCGCACCACCGAGGCGGTGGTCTCCGACCGCGCAAAAAGCTCGAAGATGGTGCGGACGTTCTCGGCTTCGGCCGGGTTGATCACCAGCTTGCGGTCGATGGCGTCATAGCCGAGCGGGACGAAGCCGCCCATCCACATGCCCTTCTTCTTCGAGGCCGCGACCTTGTCGCGGATCCGCTCGCCGATCACCTCCCGCTCGAACTGGGCGAAGCTGAGCAGGATGTTCAGCGTCAGCCGGCCCATGGAGGTGGTGGTGTTGAAGGATTGCGTGACCGAGACGAAGGTGACGCCATGGCGGTCGAAGATCTCCACCAGTTTCGAGAAATCCATCAGCGCGCGGCTGAGCCGGTCGATCTTGTAGACCACGACCACGTCCACCAGCCCGTCCTCGATATCGGCGATCAGCTGCTTGAGCGCCGGGCGGTCCAGTGTGCCGCCGGAAAAGCCGCCGTCATCGTAGCGGTCGCGCAGGCAGGCCCAGCCCTCGGCGCGCTGGCTGGCGATGTAGGCCTCGCAGGCTTCCCGCTGCGCGTCGAGGCTGTTGAATTCCATGTCGAGCCCTTCCTCGGTGGACTTGCGGGTGTAGATGGCGCAGCGCAGGCGGCGCACGGGCGTTTGTCGCGCGGTCATTTCACCCCTCCCGTCCGGTCGAGGCCAAAGAAGCGCCAGCCGTTCCAGTTCACGCCGGTGATGGCGCGCACGGCGGCCGAGAGCGACTTGAAGCGCCGCCCCTGCCACTCGAACCCGTCCGCCAGCACGGTGACGACATGCTCCTCACCCTCCCATTCGCGCACCAGCTTGGTGCCGGGGGCGGGCTTGCGCGGGTCCGAGACCAGGCCGCCCAGCTTGCCGGCAGCGATCTCCTCGGCCAGCACATCGAGCGTGCGGCGCGTCTCGCGGCGCAGCCCCCCATGGGCCAGTTCCTGGATGCGGTAGCCGAGCCGAAGCTCGAGATTGCCACGGCTGCCATTCGGCGCGGGCGCGCCGAACAGCGCCTCCCATTTCTCGCGCAACTGCGCCACGCTCATCGCCCGCAGGGCCATCAGTTCCGCCAGGACGTCGGGCCGTCCTGTGGTGCTTCCATTCGATCGAGAGTTCCTCATTCCTCGCCTCCAACTCGGTTTCGCAACTGCCTCCGACGACGGCGTCTGAGGGCGAGAATGTCCAGAGAACTGTCTGGGTCGGTCGGAGAATTCTCGTTCGTGGTCAGCGGGTTGGCGCGCGAAATGGCGCCGGCGAGGATATCGGCGAGCTCAGCGAGCCGCTGGTTGGTCGTGAGTGTCTCGGCGGGCGGTGCGAAGGACAGATCGTCGGGCATGGGGAGCGAACCTCCTGAGGCGGTTTGCTCCGTGGTGGCCGGGCGCGATAACAGATATCAAGCTAAAACAGGGAGTTGTCGTAAGAACGCGAAACAAAAGGAAGCGGATCGGACACGACGCGTAGACGATACTAGCTTCAAGATCACCACTCGAATCGTTGGTCTCGCTCGCGCTCTTCCTCCTGTTCGGCTTGGCGGATACGAGCAATTCTCGCGCGAATCCCTGGAACCAAACGGGCGATGGTATGACGAACTTCTGGCGCGGGATGGTTGGTTAGCGTTTCGATACTCTTCAAGCGGCTTTCCATGATATCCGCTCTGCTACCGGACCAGCTCGTGGGCGCGAGATATCCGAGATAGGCCTCTACGATTTCCTCTGGGCAAGGCGCGGCGTTGAGGAAACCCAAAGCCTGGGCCGAGATCTCCCTTACTTCATCGTTATCTTGAGAGCCTCGTGTGAATGGCGAGATGTTTGGCGCAACCTTGGACCAGCGAGTGGGATCTTCGCGGCACCATTCGATCAGTGGGTTCACTGGCACATGGATCAGACAGTCCCGATCTAAGCCGCTACGAAGTCGGATTGAAGGTCCGTCCTCTCCATCCGGGAACAGTCTAGAAAGAAAGATCTTAGGCGCTTTGCGTGCCAACTCAGCAAGCGTACGCTCAACGTCATATGTGCTTCCGTAGCGCCGCGCTGCCCGCGCGATGATCGCATCCATACACCGCTCTGCAAGGGCGGAACTCTCATCACGCATGCAGTACGACAGTGTTTCAGCCATGTCATGATCGATGTTCGAGTTGATCTCTTCATTTGTGATGATGGCGATCACGGCATCCATCCCTGTAGCGTTGAGATCCTTCGGCCAAGCGTCGCGTGAACTCTTTTCGACAAACCCCAGCATTTTGAGAGCATCCAGCACAAGAAATGCCCCGCCCTCTCTTCCCGACAGTGATCGAAGAAGCCGAACACGCTGCTCGTCATTCAGTTCACGCTCTTCACGCCAAGCTATATCGTGCAGCAGCCACGCGGCGGTTTCTGCTTCGCCAGCGATCTCAACAACGTTTTCAAATTCGCCCTCGGAAAGAACGCCTTTGGGAAGAAAGACTGAATAGATGCGTCGGAGGCCAGGCGTTGCGCGACACTCAGCCCTGATAGATTCCGCAATTGCTGGGCTGCTCTCGTCTAGCTGGTGCAGTAGTCCCGAGAGAAAGCCAACCTGTTGCGGTTTATCGGGATCGCTCAAATACAAATCGCGTAGGATCTCCCACGTCCGTCTTGGTTCGCGATTTCCCTGAGCCAACCCGATGCCGAGAGAGTAGAGGGGCCGGCCTTCGTGCTCGAACAGGTCTCTCCCGATCGCTTGGAGCACATCAGGGGAAGCTGCCAATTCTTGTCCAAGGAGCTCCAATCGATCGGCGCGCCTAGCCTCAGCGGCCCTATGATCGTCGTCTTCGGAATCGAGGTCCCAACCACGTACGGTTTCCGCGCGCACTCGGGCGGAAAGGTCCGTGGGTGCCATATCGTCGACGAGCTCTTGCAGCAGCGCCGAGCCTTCCGCAGAAAGCTCCGAACCACGCTTATTTAACAGGTATCGCATTCGCCGGAGCGCATGCCACCCCTCCACCCAAGGTGTCTCTTCGTGCAACTGACGCGCAATGGCATTGACTTTCGAGCGAAGAGTTGGAACGCACCGCCAGATTCCGTCAATCTCGTCGGAGAGTGCTTTTCTAACACTGTCTCTTACTTCTACCGGTCCAGCCAGAGCAGTTTCCGCTGCCAAGTCCAACCACCGGGAGAACCAGTCTTCAACCTGAGCCCCACGCGGTTCCCATCCAAAAGAGTCCGGGCGAGCGTCATCGAATGAGAGGATTGAAGAAGACCAGTGGCCTGTTCGCAAGGCCGACTTGAGCATGCTGACCCCCCGCGAATTCTGGTTCGCATCGTTCGCGAGAAGATACTGGCTTGCCACCTGTACGCGGGCTTCCGTCTTAGCCAGAGTCCCCGAGAGGTACAGGCCAAAAAGACTGCTCAGCACATCATCTGCATTGGAGGCTCGTTGTTCGTCAAAAGCAATGGCCAGCGAAACGAGGCTTTCGCAAGCATGAGGGAACATGACCTCAGAATGTGCAATCCGCGCGATCATGCGGGTCAAGCTGTCTAGGTGAGGGAATTCTTCTGGCGCCGCCGCAATAGCGGTGACCATTGCATTGACAACGTGGAGCGCATCTTCAGGAACCAAATGGCACACTGCTTCGAGCACCTGGAGATCCGGCGCGGGGCCATGCAACGGTCCGCCAGGCTCCATCCATCGGGTCACAATGCGTCGAGCCTCTTCGCAATCGTGAAGGTAAGAGAGCCGTCGAGCGAGTGAACGTCTAAGGCGCGGTTTATCGGCAAAGCCGTCGGCGATATTCCGGAACGGGATTGATCTCAGCGCCTGTCGGGCTAGACGGTTGGCAAGCGCGTGGGGCAATACTGCCCGCCATCTGTTTCTTGCTTGCGCAAGTCCCCTGTCGAGCAGGGTGCTTGCATGCCGATGCATTGCCCTACGCGACAACTCAGCAAGCGAACCTAAGAAGAGAAGTTCATCCGGCTGCTCATCTCCGTCCACTTCAAAGGAGTAGACCAACGATAGAACCTCAGCGGCTCGAGCCAGCTCCTCGTTTCGCTCCTCGCGTTGCCAGAACAAGCGATCAAAAAGCGCCGCGTCATTGAATGCGGTGAGGCTACCAGTTTGGGGGATCGCCTGAGCCAGTGCGAAGCCGAGCCTAGCGTTACCTTGAGCAAGTTCGGCAAGCCGTCGAGCATCTCCCGTGGACAGATCGTTGCGCCGACGGCGAAGTAGGGCTTCGACAATGTCGGAGCCTTCGGCTTCGACGCGAACGACGTCTGTCTCTTCCGGACGATCACTTCGGACATCATACTCGACCGAGATCAGTCGGACGGCTCCAGGGCGCTCTGCCAATTTCCGCGCTAGTGCTTGGTGAGTGTCGGGCGGGCAATTGTCCACCACAAGAACTGCTGGAGCGCCGCGTTCAATCAGTGCTTCCAGCATTCCAGTTGGTGTAGGATCGGGAGAATGGCCCAAGTCTGTGTAGACCGCATGAGAAACTGGCAAGGCCGAAACGGACCCTATCGGCTCGAAGAGTGCTTGGGCTATCCGACTCTTGCCAATTCCGGAAAGGCCGGCGATGCGCACGGCACTGGTGCCATCACGAACCAGTTTTCTTATCTCGTCGAGCGCTTCAGGCAGATTTCGGATGGGAGCGCGACGCTCAATATGAAAAACAAGCCCTTCCTCGCAGATCAAATCGTCAACTTCTCCTTCTGGAGTCGATGACCAGCGTCCAAACGGCTGCCAGCCCGCGAGGATAGGAAGGTTTAGGCGCCTGCGTAACCAAGCAGCCACTGAGGGATGTGTACTGACCCATCGACTGATGGCATTACGGTCCAAGAGTGCCAGCTCTAGTCTTGTCCCATTCGGGTCGTCGGCGACAGCTTCACGCATGGCATCGACGCGGCGTTTGAGCATGGCCTCTGAGCAGTTCGCCCCGGCGCTCGCGATGAGATAGGAGCCACCTCGAGCCGCAATTGCCGAGATCGCGGGGCGTAGCTTCCCTGCGGGACGCATCTCGGTGGCGATGGCGCCGGGAGTGAGGTCGGCGGCTTTCACCTGAATGCCAACGTCTCGGCGCGCGAGGGGGCCAGCCGAAATGAACGGACCGGTAGGCTCGACCACTACGTCGAGACCGCCATCGGCAGCTGTCTGGCTTCCTCCCCAACGAACCTCATTCCGATGACCGCCTTGTCGTTCGCGCTCGGCCTCGCATAACCGAGCGATCAGTTCGCGAAGATCAGCATCCGATAGATCGACCAAGCGGTTACTCGGAATGTCAAAGATTGGCATGAAAACACTTCCTTTTGCGACGATCTACGAAATGCCGAGATTGTATAAAGCATTGAGCAGGCTTAGCCGAAAGCGCGAACTCTCCGAAATATGTTGGTCGCCCCTGTGGAAACCGCAGCACCAGCGCGCTGTAACCCGATGGGCAGACGAACTGGACCATATGTGCCTCAATGCCGCGTCGCCCCTTGCACCATCCCATCCGTCTCCAGCCGCAGCGCCGCCCGCCACAACGCCGTCTTCATGAACCTCGCCTCCTCGAACCGGTAGCTGGCCGTTCCGCGCCCCTGCTGCAGGAGTCCCGCCCAGCATAGCGGGCGCAGCACCTGTATGTAGAGCTGGCCCATTACATCGTCATAGTGCGGGACCGGCCCTGTCTCGGGCTCGCCGAAAAGCACGCGGCGAAGGTGGTCGCCGGTGGCGCCGTCCTCGGTCTCGACGTTCAGCACGTTCAGAAACCCGTCCCAGTTGCCGAGGATCGGCGCGTCGTCGAAGCGCGACTGGCTTGCTTGCTTGATGCGGAACAGGAAGAACGGGACGACGGTGCCGAAGATGCGTCCGGGATGACCGATCAGCGCCTGACCGGCCTTGGTCAGCCGGAACGCGCCCTTGTAGTGCCGGCCGAGCTTCATCGCGATCATCAGGTCGTGCAGGATTTCGAGTGGCGGGAAATCCCATTCGTTCAGCACCTTGTTGACGGCGAAGAGATCCGCCTCGGTATGGCCGGGCCAGTCGAACTCGGCCGCCGCCCAGTGCACGAACACCCGCTTGAACGCCTTGGACGGCGTCAGGGGAATGCCGCCATGCTCGCCGATCCAGACAAAGGTCTTCTCGATCCCGCGCACCAGCGGCGAGAACGTCAGTGCCGGGTCGGCATCTTCGATCTCCCGAAACGCCACCACCTCAAATCTCCCGCGCGAACCAACGAATGCGGCCGACGATGTGGATTTCGTCGGCCGTTCGTTCATAGGGGCTGTAGACGGGATTGTCGGAGATCACGCGCACCGCGGGCGGGTCGCTGTTGGGGATATGCTCGAGCCGCTTGGCGACCAGCCCCATGCCGTCGTCCAGCACGAAGATGCCGGGCGGGTTGGGCGTGCGGCGGGCCATGTCGACCAGCACCGTGTCGCCGCTCAGGAGCGTCGGCGCCATGCTGTCGCCCTCCACATGCATGATGCGCAGCTGAGAGGGGCTGGCGCCGAGGCTGCCCTTTATCCAGGAGCGTCGGAAGTGATAGGCGCGGCCGGCGCTGTCCTCGTGATCCTGCACCACCGCGCCGCCGCCCATGGAAGGACGCGGGCTTGCGTGGGCGATGGAGACGAAGGCCTCGTCCGGGTTCTCGATGAAGGGGGGCGTGCCCTCGACATCGCCGATGCCGTGGATCAGCCAGTCCCGCTCCACCTTCAGCACCTGCGCGACGGCGCCGAGGCGCTCGACGTTCGGACGGGTCGAACGGCCCCGCAGGATGTCGTAGACGAAGGAGCGGTTGACCCCGGCCATCTCGGCCACATGCGCGGGACTGAGCCCGAGCTGGTGCGCGCGGGCCCTGAGCCGATCGGCCAGTGTGTGATGCAAGGTCATGTTGTCCCCAGCGAGTTGTGGATGAAATAGGATAAAACAGGATTGATCGTGCGGCGTCAAGCGAATAGGAACAAATGGTAAACAATCGGGGCGGGATTCGGAGGGCGCGCGTGCATATCGAGAAGCTGTATTTCACGCTGCCCGAGGTCCTGGAACGCTGGTCGATCAGCGAGGATGACCTTGTGTATCTCGCCGAGAATGAAAGGCTGACACTGTCGGTGCGGGTCTTCGACGTACCGATCGAGTTCGGCGATTTCGAGGAGACGCCGGAAGGGGAGCAGTTACCGGTGCCGTGGGAGCAAACCCGCTTCAACGGCTTGCTGGATCTGCACGCGCAGGACGTCTTTCAGCTGTTTCGCTGCGGCCAGATCCATGTGCGCGCGTTCCGCACCGACCGGGCTGGCTACGCGGTTGTGCAAGACGGCGCGGAACCGGTCCTCGTGATGATCGGGGATCTCCTGCTGCGACGGGATGAACGAGATCGCTTTGAAATACAATCCGGATTCTCCGGCCGTTCGGGAGCAGGCGAGGAGAACACCTTCATCGCCTCCGCCGACTACCAAGACGTGCGCTGCAACGGCTACCGCTTCAAGCTCGGACCGATCCAGGCCGAGGTGGTGCGCGCGCTGCACGCCGCCGCTCTAGCCGGCGAGCCCTGGCAGAACGGCAAGGCGATCCTGAGCATGGCCGGCTCGAAGAGCCTGCGCATGGCGGACGTGTTCAAGTCGAAGAAGAACTGGCGTCAGCTGATCCGCTCGGACCGCAAGGGCGGCTATCGCCTGAACCTCGACTGAGTCGCCTCTTTCCCTCACGATCCGACCCGCGGATTGCGCCAAAGGGGGATCGGCAGGGGGATGGTGGGGGATCACCCATCCCCCACCTGACCGGAAACCCCACTGCCGCAAGGCGCAAGTGATCCCCCTCCGCATCCCCCGCTGATCCTGACGACATCCCCTAGCGGGATTTGGCATCACTTCCCCGAAGCCATCAACGAGGGGAAGCAGGATGCGGAAGCCACATTGTCTCAACCAGAAGGAACTCGCCCGGCGCTGGACCATTTCCCACCGCACGCTGGAACGCTGGCGGTGGGCCGGTGAAGGCCCGGCCTACATGAAGATCGGCGGCCGGGTGGTCTACCGGCTCGAGGACATCATCGCCTTCGAGCAGGGCCAGTTGCAACAGACCGCCGACACCGCGCCGGGAGCGGCGTGATGGGACGCCTGTCGCCCATCACCGAGGCCGAGGTGGTGCCGATCCACGGGCTGAATGGCCCCGGGCTCGACGAGGTCGGGCTGTGCGCCTGGATCGCGCAGGCCGAGCCTGGAGAGACGCTGGTCTATCACCGTGGCTTCCTCGCGGTGGACGCGACCTCGGTCGTCTCGCGGCTTTCGTCCGAGCAGCAAAGCAGCCTGCAACAGGTGGCGGCCGCGGCCATGCGCGCCGCGGACCAGGGGCTGGTGCACCTCGTGCAGACCCGGCTCGGCCCCGACGAATTTGCCTACATCGCCATCGCCCGCCCCAGGCCGGGCCCGCCCGGCGCGCCGCTCTCCATGCGGCTGCTCGAAGCCGCCTGACACCCATCCCCCCAAAAAGGAGACACCTATGCCATACCCCGAGAACACCCCGAGCATCGACGAGTTGCTCAACCTGTCCACCGGCGAGATCGCCCAATTGCCGGTCGAACTCCTAGCCGTCCTGCAGCGCGAGATCGCCGAGGCCGCGCGCCAGATGCGCGCCGTCGCTGCTCGGTTCAACGCCGCGCTGGATGTTCGTTACGGTTCCCGCGCCGCCGAAGCCCGCCGCGCCTGCGGCAAGGACACCGGCACCGTCCGCATTGCCGATGGCGATTTCACCGTGGTCGCGGATTTGCCGAAACGCGTCGATTGGAACCAGGAGCAACTTGCCGCCATGGTCGAGCGCATCCGCGCCGCGGGCGACGATCCTGCCCAATATGTCGATGTCACCTACAAGGTGCCCGAGCGCAAATACGCCGCCTGGCCCGAGGCGATCCGCGCCGGTTTCGAGCCTGCCCGCACCGTGCGGCCCGGCGCACTGAAGGTCGAGATCAAGCCGGAAGGGGCGGATCAATGACCCTCCCCATCATCACCGCCGATGAGCGGCTGGCCGAGATGCGCGGCGTGAAGGCCGCGATCTTCGGAGCCAGCGGCGCGGGCAAGACCACGCTGCTGCGCACCCTCAAGGCAAGCACGACGCTGTTCTTCGACCTTGAAGCGGGCGATCTCGCCGTCGAGGGGCTGGCCATCGACACGATCCGACCGCGCACCTGGACCGAATGCCGGGATTTCGCGGTATTCATCGGCGGGGCCAACCCGGCGCTCAGGGACGACCAGCCCTACAGCCGGGCGCATTTCGAGGCGGTCTGCAAGAAGTTCGGCGATCCCTCCGCGCTCGACAAGTACGACACGATCTTCGTCGACTCGATCACCGTGGCCGGCCGACTCTGCTTTCAGTGGTGCAAGGGCCAGCCCGAAGCGCATTCCGACAAGACCGGGAAGCCGGACGTGCGCGGCGCCTACGGGCTGCATGGGCGCGAGATGATCGCCTGGCTCACCCATCTGCAGCACACGCGGGCGAAGAACGTGATCTTTGTCGGCATCCTCGACGAGAAGCTCGACGACTTCAATCGCAAGGTCTTCGTGCCGCAGATCGAGGGCTCCAAGACCGGGCTGGAACTGCCCGGCATCGTCGACGAGGTGCTGACGCTGACCTCGCTGCCCGACCAACAGGGCGAGCTGCGGCGGGTCTTCGTCTGCCAGACGCAGAACCCTTGGGGCTATCCGGCCAAAGACCGCTCCGGCCGACTGGAGATGCTCGAACCCCCCGATCTGGGCCGCCTGATCGACAAGATCCACCAGCCACTGCCGCTCGATGCGCGCCCGCTGGTGATCGATCCGCCGGCGATCCCGGCGCCTGCCGCCACCCCCGAACCCGATCCCTCCAACTGAAAGGACCAATGCCATGTCTGGCCTGTGGAATGACTTCAACGACGCGCAATCCAACGCCAACCTCATCCCCAAGGGCACGCTCGCCAAGGTGCGCCTCACCATCCGCCCCGGCGGCTTCGACGACCCGTCGCAGGGCTGGACCGGGGGCTATGCCACCCGCGGCTCCACCGGGGCGGTTTACCTGAACGGCGAGTTCACCGTGCTCGAGGGGCAATACGCCCGGCGCAAGATCTTCACCCTGATCGGGCTCATGAGCCCCAAGGGGCCGGACTGGGCCAACATGGGCCGCAGCCTGATCCGGGGCATGCTGAACTCGGCACGGGGGATTTCCGACAAGGACACCTCGCCCCAGGCGCAGGCGGCGCGGCGCATCGGCGGCTTTGCCGATCTCGACGGGCTCGAGTTCGTCGCCAGGATCGATGTCGGCACCGACGCCATGGGCGAGGAAAAGAACGAGATCCGCGCGGCCGTGACGCCGGATCATCGGGACTACGCGCAGATCATGGGAACGGCATCTGCGCCGATGGCGCCAACGGCCCCGGCGGCTCCAGTCAGGTCGGCACCAACTCCGGCGGCCCCGGCAACTCCGGGCCGCCCGTCCTGGGCCGAGTGAGGGCACGCCCATGCGCCTTCGTCCCCGCCAGAAACTCTTCGTGGAGCGCAGCCTCGCTGCGCTCTCGACCCACGGCAATACGCTGAGCATCGCCAGCACCGGATTCGGGAAGTCGATCGCATTGTCGGCGGTTGCCGGATCGTTCGTCGGCGACGGCGCCAGGGCCTGCGTTCTGGCCCATCGCGACGAGTTGACGGCCCAGAACCGGGCGAAGTTCGGCCGGGTCAATCCCGATATCTCCACCTCGGTGGTCGATGCCGCCACGAAGGACTGGTCGGGCCAGGTCACCTTCGCCATGGCGCCGACCCTGAGCCGCTCGGCCAATCTCAAGGCCATGCCGCGGCTCGACCTGCTGGTGATCGACGAGGCGCATCACGCCATTGCCGACAGCTACCGCCGCATCGTCGACCGGGTCCACGACGCCAATCCCGAGGCCCGCATCTTCGGTGTCACTGCCACGCCGAACCGGGGCGACAGGAAGGGGCTGCGCGAGGTCTTCGACAACGTGGCCGACCAGGTCCGGCTGGGCGAGTTGATCGCCTCGGGCCATCTCGTGCCGCCGCGCACCTTCGTGATCGACGTGGGCGTGCGCGCGCAACTGCAGAAGGTGCGCAAGACCTCCCTCGACTTCGACATGACCGAGGTCGCCGGCATCATGGACCGCGCCCCCGTCACCGACGAGGTGATCCGCCACTGGCGCGAGAAGGCCGCAGGGCGGCCGACCATCGTTTTCTGCTCCACCGTCGCCCATGCCGCTCACGTCGCCGAGGCCTTCAACGCGGCCGGCATTCCGGCGGGGTTGATCCATGGCGAGCTTTCCGCCGACGCACGCCGCAACATCCTCGCGGCCTATGCCACGGGCGAGATCGCCGTTCTGGTCAACGTCTCCGTGCTCACGGAGGGCTTCGATCACCCGCCCACGTCCTGCGTCATCCTGCTACGGCCCTCATCCTGCAAGTCCACCATGATCCAGATGGTCGGGCGCGGCCTGCGCACCATCGATCCCGAGGAACATCCCGGCGTCGTCAAGACCGATTGCGTGGTGCTGGATTTCGGAACGTCGAGCCTGATGCACGGCACGCTGGAGCAGGACGTGGACCTCGATGGCCGCCAAGCGAGCGGCATGGCGCCCACGAAGACATGCCCGGAATGCGAGGCCGAGATCCCGCTGACGGCCCGCGAATGCCCGCTCTGCGGCGCGCTGCTGGTCGAACCCAAGGACGAGACCGGCGCCGAAGCGCTCGAGAGCTTCGTCATGACCGAGATCGACCTCTTGAAGCGGTCGAGTTTCCAGTGGGTAGATCTCTTCGGCGACAAGGCGGCGCTGATGGCCACGGGCTTCACCGCCTGGGCCGGCATCTTCTGGCTGGGCGGGCTCTGGCATGCGGTCGGTGGCCGGCGCGGGGTCCAGCCCCGGCTTCTCGGCCTCGGCGAGCGCGCCGTCTGCCTTGCGCAGGCCGATGACTGGCTGAACGCGCATGAGAGCGACGAGAGCGCCTTCAAGACCCGCGGCTGGCTGCGGCAGGCGCCGACCGAGAAGCAGCTGCAATACCTGCCCCCGAGCGCGCGGCACGACTACGGGATCACCCGCTACCACGCCTCGGCGCTGATCTCCTTCCGGTTCAACAGACGCGCGATCCGGCAGTTGGTCCAGGACGCCGCCACGCCGGAACGGAGGGCGGCGTGAGCCATTTCGCGGAAATCCCATCCCCGCCCGCAGAGGCTGCGGATCGACCGGGCGTTGATCGCCTCTGGCATCCGCGCCCGGCGCTCTGCGCCGTCTGCACCGCGCGCACCCGCGGCTTCGGCTGGTTCGATCCCCACAGGCCGCGGCCCCACCGAAACCGCCGCTGGTTCTGTTCCATGGGCTGCCAAGCGGCCTTCACCCGCAAAGCAAAGAGAGGACTGAGCATGGTCGATTTCACTGAAGAGGAAACCCAGGCGCTGCCCGCCGTCATGCGCGCGCTCGCGCCAGAGATGGAGCGGATCGGCTGGGATCGGCAACTGGGGCTGCTGACCCAAAACGACATGCACCGCTTGATCGTTACCACCATCGAGGCGTTCCGCGCCGAGATGGCCGAGATCGCCGCCGAGTCGGAGATCCCGTTTTGATGCTGGACTACAATCACCGCCCCGGCATCGCGGAGCGCATCAACGGGGCCGTGGACGCGGCCCTCGAGGCCGAGCGCGCAGCCACGCCTCCGCGCGACTATCTCGGCGCCTCGCGTCTCGGCCACGCCTGCGAGCGGGCGCTGCAGTTCGATTTCGCCCATGCGCCCAAGGATGACGGCCAGGAGTTTTCGGGTCGGTCGCTCCGGATCTTCACCATAGGTCACGCGCTCGAGGATCTCGCCATCCGCTGGCTGCGGGCGGCGGGGCTCGATCTGGTCACCCGGAAGCGAGATGGCGGCCAGTTCGGCTTTTCGGTCGCCGGTGGGCGCATCCGTGGCCATGTCGACGGGATTGTCATGGGCGCCCCCACCGCCATGGGTCTGCGCACACCCGCCCTCTGGGAATGCAAGACCATGAACGCGAAGAACTGGCGTGAGACGGTGGCCAAAGGGGTGACCGTCGCCAAGCCCGTCTATGCCGCCCAGATCGCGCTCTACCAGGCCTACATGGAGGCGAGCGTGACGGGCCTCTCGACCAACCCGGCGCTCTTTACCGCGATCAACAAGGACACGGCCGAGCTGCACCACGAGCTCGTGCCCTTCGACGCCGAGCTCGCCCAGCGGATGTCGGATCGCGCTGTGAGGATCCTTCGGGCCACCGACGCGCGCGAGTTGCTGCCGCGCGTGGCCCGGATCCGCGACTTCTTCGAATGCCGGTTCTGCCCATGGGCCGAGCGCTGCTGGGGCCTGCCCGGATGACCGACACGCCCAAAGACCCGCCCGAGCCTCCCGAGGACACCAACATGCGCGACGACAGCACGACCGACCAACCCGGGGAAAACCTCGTCCATTTCAACCCCTGGCGTGATTTCAACGACGCGGCGCCGCAGATCGACCCGTTCGGCGACGAACCGGATCCTGAGCAGATCGCCTCCTTCATGGAGGTGGTCTTTGGCTACTGCGACGGGCTGATCCCGGTGCGCAGCTTCATCGACAAGGGACAGGGGATCGATGGACGGCCGCACAACATCTGGATCGCGGCCGACGAGACGGCGCCCGAGAAGATGGCGACCTTCGCGGGCTGGGCCGCGCGCGAGGGCGCCGCGGTCTACGTCATCCCCGGCACGGTGACAGAATCCGGCCGGGCCAAGGCCGCCGACGTGGCGCAGATGCAGGCCGTGGTCGTGGACATCGACAGCGGGGACATCGCCGCGAGGCGCGCCCATCTCGAACGCCATCTCGGCCCGCCCACCATGGTGGTGGAAAGCGGCGGGATTACGCCCGAGGGGCAGCACAAGGCGCACGTCTGGTGGAAGCTCACAGAACCCGCCGAGGGCGACGACATTGCCCGCCTCTGCCGGCTGCGCGGCGACATTGCCGCCAAGGTCGGGGGCGACATGCATTTCCGCTCGGCCCATCAGCCGATCCGCGTGGCGGGTTCGGTCTATTACAAGAACGGCCTCAAGACGCTGGTGCGCATCGTCGAACTGAACGCGCGGCTGGAGCGCGATCTAGACGAGTTCGCCGAGGCCGTGGTCGACATGCCGCCCGCGCCGGGCGTGAGCCTGACGCCGGACTTCGCCACGCTCGACAAACCCGCCGTGGAGGATGTGCTGGTCACCCCGGTGCGCGAGGGCGGCGCCGACGACTGGTCGCGCTTCGAGGGGGCGTCTGCCGCCATCGGCTATTTCATCCGGCTGGTCCATGAGGGGCGCCTCTCGAAGGCCGAGGGCTGGGAAGCGATCTGCGGCTACAACGCCGCCATGCTGCGGCCCCAGTGGCCGGTGGAACGGCTCAAGCGCGAATCCGAACGCCTCTGGGCACGCCATGTCGAACGCCACGGCCCGCCGCTCGTGCGGCTCGACAGCGCCGCGCCGGTGCCCGACGAGATACCCAGCTTCACTCTGGGGCAGCTGCTCGACGACAAGAGCCCGATGCCCGCCGACCTGATCGGCCCGCGTGTGCTGACGCCGGGCGGGCTCCTGGTGCTGGGCGGCGCGCCGAAGGTCGGCAAGAGCGACCTGCTGATCGCGTTGCTGGTGCATTTGGCGGCGGGCGTGCCCTTCCTCGGCTTCACCCCGCCACGGCCGCTGCGGATCTTCTACCTGCAGGCTGAGATCCAGTACCACTACCTGCGCGAGCGCATGCAGCAGATCGGCCTGCCGCCCGAGCTGATCGTCGCCGCGCGCGACAACCTCATCGTCACGCCGAAGCTGCGGATGCTGCTCGATGCCGAGGGCAGCGCGCGCGTGGCCGAGGCGATCAGGTCCGCGTTCCCCGACGATCCGCTCGACATCCTCTGCATCGACCCGATCCGGAACCTCTTCGACGGCGGGCCCGACGGCGGCGGCGAGAACGACAACGCCGCCATGATGTTCTTCCTGAAGGATCGGGTCGAGGTGCTGCGCGACCACGTCAATCCCGACTGCGGCGTGATCCTCGTCCACCACACCAAGAAGCTCTCGAAGCACCAGGTGAAGGAGGACCCTTTCCTCGCGCTTTCCGGCGCCAGCGCGCTCCGGGGCTTCTACACCACCGGTCTCATCCTGCACCGGCCCGACGAAGAGGCCAGCGAGCGCCGGCTGGAGATCGAGCTGCGCAACGGCCCCGCGCTGCCTGCCAAGGTGGTCGACAAGGTGAATGGCACCTGGGCCGAGCTCACCCCGAGCAGCGAGCGGCTGGTGCGCAAGGATCTGGGTGCCAGGCATGACGCGGAGCGGGATCGCAAGAACCTGGTCGTGCTCGGGCTGATCTTCGACGAGGCGGCCGAGGGACGGCTCTACACCGCCACCCAGTTTGCCGAAGCGTTCGAGAACCAGCTCGATCTTGGCGGGCGCTACAGCATCCGCGAACGGCTCTCGGTCCTCGCCACCAAGGGGCAGATCAAGTTCCGCCGAAATTTCACGGAGCACGGTTTCCCCGGCACGCAATCGCATTTCGGGTATCTCGTCGTCCGGGACATGCGCTTCGGCCGCGATCCCGTCATCGACGCCGAGACTGGCGAGGTTCTCGAAGAGGGCGTAGCGGTCCTACCGACCCATTACAAATGCCCCCATTCCGGCCGCGCGCGCGAGGTCGAGAACCCCTCCGTCTGGGTCTATCCGGAGGAGGCCCATGACTGACTTCCTCATCATGAGCGCGGCCTTCCTCATTCTCATCCCTTCCTCATGGCCCAATGAAATCAATGGGTTGTGCATGAAGATGAGAAAGGTCTTCCTCATCGGCCTCTCTCATTGCCCGCCCCGTGAAAGCGCAATGAAAACAGAGCTCTACGCCCAAAACATGAGGCGAGTGGGGAAGCCCCCATACTACGTATGGGGAGGCCAACCGGCAGGTTTGGCCTCTCCTCCCATACGTCGATGGGTATCCGCGCGCGCGGGCTCCGACGCTCCCTGTACAACCCGATCCGACGACGGCGGCCCCGTACCGCCAAGCACCAGGCCGCCGTCGTCTTCCACCCGAGCAGCCAACCAGAAAAGGAGACCACCCATGGCTGACCTGACTCTCGCCACCTCCGCTCGCGAGGCAATCCCCGATCTGCCTGTCGCGCACCGCGCCGATCGCACCTTGCTCGCGCTCGATCTCGGTACCACCACAGGATGGGCACTGCATGGAGCCGACGGGCTGATCACCTCCGGCTCCGTGTCCTTCCGTCCAGGTCGCTTCGATGGCGGCGGCATGCGCTACCTGCGCTTCACCAACTGGCTGGCCGAACTGGATCGGCTCTCCGGGCCGATTGCGGCAATCTGGTTCGAGGAGGTCCGCCGCCACGCCGGCACGGACGCTGCGCATGTCTACGGCGGGCTGATGGCGACGCTGACCTCCTGGGCCGAACTGCGCGGCGTTCCCTACGAGGGCGTCCCAGTCGGCACGATCAAGCGCTTCGCGACCGGCAAGGGCAACGCCAACAAGGACGCCATGATCGCGGCCGCCCGGGTCCGCGGCTTCAGCCCGGCTGACGACAACGAGGCTGACGCCATCGCGATCCTGCTTTGGGCGATCGAAACCAATGGAGGGCTGGCATGAAGGCGATGCGCTTCACACCGCCGGGCTATGGCGGACGGCGACGCGATCCCGATGAGGTCAAACGTGACGGCTGGCGGGAGCAAGGCCTGCTGGCAGTTTCCCTTGACGACCAACGGCTTACTTGGCCTGAGCGTGAACTGGTGCGGCAACTCGGCGAGCGTCTTTACGGCGCGCGTCCCGACAAGACGGAGGACAAACGATGACCCATTGGACACCCGCCCTCGTGGAGGAACGGCTCGCGGAAGCGGCCCTGATCCTGCGCAGACTCCCGGACCCGCGCAGGCGTGGCTATTTCTCGACCTGGCCCGAGATCGTCCACAGCTTTGCCGACAAGGTGTGCCAGGAGCCGAAGCAGATGCGCGTGCTGCCTTCGCCGCAAGCGATCAGCCGGATGGAGGAGACGCTGACCTGGACCGGCTGCCTGGATCCCATCGACGGCAAGATCGTCTGGATGAAAGCGCATGGCGAACGCTGGAAGGAGATCTGCTACGCCGTGGGCCTGCAAAGGGCGGCGGCACATCAGCATTGGGCCTACGGGCTCTCGGTCATCGCGCTGACGTTGAACCGGCAACCGGTCAACCGACAGCTTTCCAAGCGCAAGCTGATCCGCCTCGCACGCGGCGCGTAGCGGATGGAAAATTGTCTGGCAGACAGTTTTCGATGAGACAAAAACGGCTCTTCCGGGGTAGAAATCAGGTATCCTCGGGAGAGGCGCGCGCGGGACGGCCTGAGCCGCTGGCTTCCGAGAGTCCACCGAAGGGTCCAGCTGGGATCCAACCCGCCAACCCTTTGCAAACTTGGTTCCTTCCGGGCCGAAATCCTATGCTGGCGGGCTTGGCGCGGAATTTCGCCAGCGACAGGACCGGATTTTTGGGAAGCCACCCGGAATCCGGATCCACCCGCACCCCGCGCAAACCCCAATAAACACTGGCCTTCCGGCCGGATACCCCCGGATGCCGCTGGACCCCGCGAGGAGTCCAGCGCGGCATCCGGAGTCCGGACACCGGCCGGGATCCACCACCACTCACGGAACATCGCCCATGACGCTGAGCTTCGCCCCTGAGCGGATCGAGACCTGGCCGCTGGCCAAGCTCCAGCCTTATGCGAAGAACGCGAAGGCGCACGGCGCGGACCAGGTCGCGAAGATCGCCGCCAGCATGGCCGAGTTCGGCTGGACCGTGCCGTGTCTTGTGGGCGAGGACGGGGAGCTGATCGCCGGCCACGGCCGCGTGCTGGCTGCGACGCAGCTCGGGCTGACCGAGGCACCGGTGATCGTGCTCGGCCACCTGAGCGAGGCGCAGCGGCGGGCCTACCGGATCGCGGACAACAAGCTCACGGAACTCGGCACCTGGGACGAGGCGCTGCTGTCGGCCGAACTGAATGACCTTCTGGCCGAGGACTACGACCTGTCGCTGGTCGGCTTCTCCGATGGCGAGTTGGACAAGCTCCTGGCTTTCGATCCGGACGGGTGCGGTGAAGAAGAAGGTGGCGCAGGGGGCTCGATGCCTCCGGTGACCATCCCCGAACCGCCGCGCAATCCCGCCTCGCGGACGGGCGATCTCTGGATTCTCGGCGATCACCGGCTGCTCTGTGGCGACTCGACCTCGCACAACGATGTCCGCCGCCTGATGAACGGCGAGCGGGCGGTTCTGTTCGCGACCGATCCGCCGTACCTCGTCGATTACGACGGCTCGAACCACCCGACCCGGAACAAGGATTGGTCTGCGTCCTATGGCACGACCTGGGACGACAGTTCTCAGGGTGCGGAGCTCTACGACGGGTTCATCGCCGCCGCCGTCTCCGAGGCCATCACCGAGGATGCCGCCTGGTACTGCTGGCACGCCTCCCGCCGCCAGGCGATGCTGGAAGCCTGCTGGGAAAAGGCCGGCGCCTTCGTCCATCAGCAGATCATCTGGGTGAAGGACCGCGGTGTCCTGACCCGGTCGCACTACCTCTGGAAGCACGAGCCCTGCTTCATGGGTTGGCGTCGCCCGAACCGCCCGCCGAAGGTGGCCGAGGAAACGTTGCCGTCCACCTGGGAGATGCCGTCCTTCGCGAAGGACGAGCGGCCCGACCATCCGACGCCGAAGCCGCTCGACGCCTTCGGCATCCCGATGCGCCAGCACGTCTCCCGCGGCGGGCTTTGCTACGAGCCGTTCTCGGGCTCGGGTTCGCAGATCATGGCAGGCGAGGCCAACGGCCGCCGCGTCTACGCCATGGAGATCAGCACGGCTTACGTAGATGTCGCCGTGGAGCGCTGGCAGGCCGAGACCGGCCGCGAGGCGATCCTCGATGGCGACGGTCGGACCTTCGCTGAGGTGAAGGCCGAGCGGCTGGACAACACCCCGGCTTCGAAGGACGAGGATGCAGCCGCATGAAACAGAGCCAGGCCATGTCGCTGGTCGAGGCCGTCGCCAACGTGTCGGTCGGCTACGGCGTCGCGGTCGTGACGCAGATCCTGATCTTCCCGGTCTTCGGACTGCACACGACGCTCGAGCAAAACCTGAAGATGGGCGCGGTGTTCACGGTCGTGAGCATGGCGCGCTCTTTTGCCCTACGCCGGCTTTTCGAGGCGATCCGGGTGCACCGAAAGGAGTGAGCCAAAGGTCCGCCTTGCCCTTGTTGGATGGCTATTGTCCGAGCGCCGGTAAGGTGTAGGTTAGCGAAAAGTGCGCGGATCGGAATCATGGCGATTATCCAGAGGTCTACCAAACTCTCGTTGCGGCAAGAAGAATATCGGATCTGCTCCGAGCCCTACGTTTTCTACCGACTGATTTCTGATGCCAATGGCGTTCGGCTTATGACGGCAACCGCCTCGGAGGACACTGGAGATTATCGTGCCTATGAAGACCAGGGGGCATTGATCAGTGCAACCGCACAGGTGCTTTCAGATCGTGAAATGGACTTTGTGACGAAGCGGGACCACGCTAATCGACCCTATATTGAAACTTCTGTATATCCAGACTCAGAGGATCTCCTCCACCTCGCCTCGACCATTCTTAATCGAATTGGTTTTGAGGACATTTCGGTCTTGGCCCTTCGCGAGATGATGGCGATCTACAACGAGTTCGCAATCGACGACTCTGGCGAAGATACCTATCTCAGTGACGGAATGTGGATGACTTCAGATGGCCGGCTGATCGAGAAGTAACGAATG
The DNA here is from genome assembly GCF_001507595.1 of Ruegeria marisrubri. GTDB lineage: Bacteria > Pseudomonadota > Alphaproteobacteria > Rhodobacterales > Rhodobacteraceae > Ruegeria > Ruegeria marisrubri. The sequence continues at coordinate 660,569 of NZ_LQBQ01000001.1, read as the reverse complement.
TCGTGTCGATCCGAAACTGGATTTGTAGGTCGCAGGTTTAGCGATGGGTGACTTCGAGGATGTATTTGGGGCCGGCGCTGACGCTGCTGAAATAATCGATGGCTACGCGGAATCGTACAACAGATCAAACTGGAAAGATAAGGTAAGCTGGTGGGGTAAGCCCAGCGACGAGGAATATGAGGCTGCCTCGCAGTGGGACGAGGACGACGCTTGGATGGCGTCGATGAAAGCGAAGGGATATGTTCGGGGGCCACATTTCGACTCCTATCAGGAGCTGAACGAGTGGGATCGCCAGAACACGCGCCCGCATATTCGTCGCCCCACTTATTATGGTTACGACGTGTTTTTTACAGATGGCCAGCCGTACATAGCGCCTAGCTCAGATAGAAATTCCGTAGGGGATTCGAAGCCGTCAGAATATGATGATGAGATGCCTTTCTGAGAAGACCGAGTGGTCTCCGCCGCCCCTGTCGGGGCGGCATAATCTAGACCGAAGTCGCGTGCGGCGTCAGACGCGGGGCAGGCTGTAGACCCGGCCGCGTCCCTCGACCTTCTCGGATGTGATCGTCAGGCCCAGTTTCTTCTTGAGCGCGCCGGACATGGCTCCTCTCACGGTGTGAGCTTGCCACCCCGTTACGGCGACGATCTCGTCGATGGTGGCGCCGCCCTCGGCGCGAAGCATCTCGATCAGCTTGGCCTGTTTCGTGCCCGTGCTCGGTGTGCGCGCCTTGGGTGCGGGGTCGGCCTCGGCTGGAGCGTCCTTCGGGGGCTCCGCACTCGGCGCTTCGTCGGCGCCCATGGGCGCTCTGTCGCCGCTCACCGGCTCGACGCCGATGGCGGCGAGGCCCGCGTCCGTGATGTGCAGGAGGATGGCGTGGCCGTCCTCGTCGTTGCGCCAGATCCGGTTGAGCGCGGCGTCGGCCTTGGTCTGGCTGTCGGTCGTGGTCTCGGCGATCAGCCCGCGGGAGAGGAGCGCGCCGACCACCTTGGCGGCGGCGCCGCCGCGGAGCGAGCCGGGCAGCGGCAGAACATTGCGGTCCTCGCGCTGCGCGGCGGCGCTGAGGATGATCGCTTGCGCGTCGGAAAGCTTGGTCATGGGATCGTCTCCGTGTTCGAGGCCCGCAACATGCGGCGCCTTCTGCGACCCGTTCGCCCGACTTGCGCGGCCCCACTGGGGCCACGGTTCGGGCTCACCGCGCAGGGCGCGCGGCGGGAGTTCCGGCTGGGCCCGAGATCACTCGGCGTGTTCGCCCTCGCCGAAGGCGCTGTCGGTGATGCGCTTCAGGAGGCTAGCGTAGTGTTCGAGGGTGCCGACGTGGCCCCAGTTCACTTCGTCGGGGTGGGTGTTGAAGTGGTCACCGCTGAGCGCCTGCAGTCGGGCCAGCATCTCGTCGATCTCCGCCTTCTTGCCGATGAAGGCGCTCAGGGCTGCCTCGCGGTTGCGCCGGGCCTTCTCGACGCGGGCCTCAAAGCGCGGGGTGGTGATCGGGTTCAGGCGGGTCATCGTGGCGGCTCCGAGGTGAGTTGCATCGTTTTCGTGAGACCACGTTCGCTCTGGTGGGGAGGCTTATCAACCACATAAGCACATGATTTTTAATGACAACCGGAGCGCGCCATGGAGGGTCTGAGCGAGCGCCAATACGCCGCCCGCGTCGGCCTCTCACGCGGGGCGATCCAGAAGGCCAAGGCCACGGGACGGCTGGTGTTGCATGCCGATGGCAGCATCGATGCGGAGGCCAGTGACGCATTGCGCGCGCAGGCGACCGATCCGTCGAAAACCCGCAAAGCACCGAAGCCGAAGCTCAAACCCGTCTCTGAGGCCGCGGTTTCGGCCGTGGGCGAAACGCTCCGCGAACAAGGGATGTCCGCCCCACCTGTGGGCAGCGGCACGACGTTCCTGCAGGCCAAGACGGCCAACGAGGTTCTGAAGGCGCAAGAGCGCCGCCTCCGGCTGCAAAAACTGAAAGGCGAATTGATCGATCGGGCCCGAGCCCTGTCGCTGGTGTTTCGGCTGGCGCGGCAGGAACGCGATGTCTGGGTCAATTGGCCCGCTCGGGCAGCGGCGCTGATGGCGGCCGATCTGGGCGTTGAGCCTGCCGCGATGCAAAAGGTCCTGGAGAAACATGTCCGTGCCCAGCTCGACGATCTCGCCGAGGTCAAACCCGATCTCCGGTGAGGACGACTTTGATGGCGCGGCCGAGATCCTGCGCGCCTGGAGTGAAGGCCTCACGCCGGACCCGGACCTGACGGTCTCGCAATGGGCGGACCGGCACCGGATGCTCTCGGGGCGTGCCTCGGCCGAACCGGGGCGGTATCGCACCGCGCGCACGCCCTACATGGGCGAGATCATGGATCGGCTGTCGCCCGGCGATCCAACGCAGCGGATCGTGTTCATGAAGGCGGCACAGGTCGGTGCGACGGAAGCCGGGAACAACTGGATCGGCTTTGCAATCCACCAGGCGCCAGGGCCAATGCTTGCGGTCCAGCCAACGGTGGAACTGGCGAAACGGAACTCGCGGCAGCGGATCGATCCGTTGATCGACGAAAGCCCGGTCCTGCGCGAGCGGGTCAAACCGGCCCGGTCTCGCGACGCCGGCAACACCATGCTGTCGAAGGAATTCGCAGGCGGCATCCTGATCATGACCGGGGCGAATTCGGCGGTAGGTCTCCGCTCGACTCCGGCGCGCTACATCTTTCTGGATGAGGTTGACGCCTATCCGGCCTCGGCCGACGAGGAAGGCGATCCGGTCACGCTGGCTGAGGCGCGGTCGCTGACCTTTGCCCACAGGCGCAAGGTGTTCCTGGTCTCGACGCCGACCATTCGGGGGATGAGCCGGATCGAACGGGACTACGAGGCCAGTGACCAACGCCGGTTCTTCGTGCCCTGTCCGCATTGTGGCGCGATGCAGTGGCTGAAGTTCGAACGGCTTCGCTGGGAAAAAGGACAGCCGGAGACGGCGGAATATCACTGCGAGAGCTGCGAGACGCCCATCGCGGAACATCACAAGACGGCCATGCTGGAAGCTGGCGAATGGCGGGCAACCGCTACGGCGGCAGATCCGAACACTGTGGGATACCACCTCTCGGCGCTCTATTCGCCGATCGGCTGGCTGAGCTGGGAGCGGATCGTGCGGGCGTGGGACGCGGCTCAAGGATCGGACGAGGCGATCAAGGCGTTTCGCAACACAATCCTTGGCGAGACATGGGTTGAAACGGGCGAAGCGCCGGACTGGCAGCGGCTCTACGACCAGCGCGAACGCTGGAAACCGGGCATTGTCCCGGCGGGCGGGTTGTTCCTGACCGCCGGGGCCGATGTCCAAAAGGACCGCATCGAGGTCGATGTCTGGGCTTGGGGCCGAGGGCTGGAAAGCTGGCTGGTCGATCACATCGTCATCGAAGGCGGGCCCGACCGGCATGAAGCTTGGGGCGAACTCACGGAACTGCTGGGTCGAACGTGGCCGCATGAGCGCGGCGCACATCTGAAGATCGCGCGGCTCGCCATCGACACGGGCTATGAGGCCCCAGCGGTCTATGGCTGGTCGCGGGCTCAAGGTTTTGCGCAGGTCTCGCCAGTAAAGGGCGTGGAGGGGTTCAACCGGGCGAGCCCGGTGTCGGGCCCCACCTATGTGGATGCAACCGAGGGCGGCAAACGTCTGCGCCGGGGCGCACGGCTCTGGACCGTGGCGGTGTCGACCTTCAAGGCCGAGACCTATCGCTTCCTGAGGCTCGAACGGCCGACCGAGGAGGACATGGTGGGCGGTGCGGCCTTTGCCCCCGGCACAGTCCACCTGCCGCATTGGGTCGAGAACGAATGGCTGAAGCAGTTTGTGGCCGAACAACTGGTGACGGTGCGCACGAAGCGCGGCTTTGCGCGGCTGGAATGGCAGAAGCTGCGAGAGCGGAACGAGGCGCTGGACTGCCGGGTCTATGCCCGCGCCGCCGCCTGGATCGCGGGCGCGGATCGTTGGACGGACGAAAAATGGCGCGACCTCGAGGATCAACTCGGTGTTGCCGACGCCTCCGCGGATCCCGCAGGGCAGATCAACAGGCAGGGACAGGCCCCGCAGAGCAAGCGCCGCTCCGACTGGCTCGGGCGGCGTGGAGGATGGTTTTGATGACGAACTGGACGGAAGCCGAGCTTTCGGCGCTGCGCCGTGCCTATGCCAGCGGCACGACCCGGGTCAGCTATGACGGCAAGTCGGTGGATTACGGCTCGGCGGAAGACCTGCTCGCCCGCATCCGGACTATTGAGCGCGCTATCGCGGGCACCGCGCAACCGTTGCCAATCGCCGGGCGCGCGGGCTTCTCGCGCGGGGATCGCTGATGTCGGCGAACTGGTTTGACCACGCGATTGCCACGGTGGCACCGCGCACGGCGGCCCGTCGAGTCCTTGCCAGGCAGGCCTTCGAAACCCTTACGCGGGGATATGATGGCGCGGCCAAAGGGCGGCGAACCGATGGGTGGCGGGCCCCAGGCACTTCCTCCGATACCGAGGTGGGCGTTGCCGGGGCGCTCTTGCGGGATCGGATGCGCGATCTGGTGCGAAACAATCCGCATGCGGCCAAGGCCGTGGCAGTGCTGGTAAACAACATCGTCGGCGCGGGCATCATGCCGCGCGCCGCCAGCGGCAATAACAAACTGGATCGAAAGGTAGATGCACTCTTTGCGCGGTGGTCGGACGCCGCCGATGCCGACGGCCAGCTCGATTTCTATGGGCTTCAAACCCTGATCTGTCGCGAGATGGTTGAGGCGGGCGAGGTCCTGGTGCGCCGACGTCTGCGCCGCGCAAGTGACGGTCTACCGGTGCCGCTGCAATTGCAGGTGCTTGAGGCCGACTTCCTCGACGCCACGAAATCCGGGGCGATCGGCAATGGCCGCCTCGTGCAGGGCATCGAGTTCGACCCGGTCGGAAAGCGCCGGGCCTATTGGCTGCATGCCGAGCATCCCGGCGATGCTTGGGGGGCACTGCAGAACGGGTTGCAGAGCCGCCCGGTGCCTGCGACCGACATTGCCCATGTCTACGAGAAGCAGCGCACGCAGGCGCGTGGCGTGCCCTGGGGCGCGCCGGTGATCCGGACCTTGCGCGATCTCGACGACTACGAGGTGGCAGAGATCGTGCGCAAGAAAACCGAGGCCTGCGTCACTGCCATCGTCTTTGGCGATGACGAGGCACAGCAGGGCATCGCGCCCGCGGTGGTCGACGCCGACGGCAACCGGGTGGAGCAGTTCGAGCCGGGGCTGATCGCCTATGCCCGCGGCGGCAAGGACATCCGCTTCAACCAGCCCGCCGCCACCGGCGGCTACGGCGAATACAAGAGGGCGAGCCTGCACACGATCTCGGCCGGGTTCCGGGTGCCCTACGAATTGCTGACCGGGGACTTGAGCCAGGTCAACTATTCCTCGATCCGGGCGGGGCTCGTGGAGTTCCGCCGGATGATCGACGCTGTGCAGTGGCAGCTTTTCATTCCGATGTTCTGCGCACCCGTGTGGCGCTGGTTCACCGAGGCCGCGTGGGCGGCGGGCCGCATCCCCACGCCGGACGTGCCCGTGGAATGGTCGCCGCCGAAGTTCGAGGCGGTCGACCCGCAGAAGGACGCGATGGCGAACCTCTTGTCGATCCGCTCCGGCACCATGACGCTCGCCGAGGCCATCGCCCGGCAGGGCCGCAACCCCGACGCGGTGCTGGCCGAGATCGCGGCCACGAACGCCAAGCTCGACGAGCTGGGCCTCGTGCTCGACAGCGATCCGCGCCGTGTCACCAAGACCGGCAGCGCGCAAGCCAGTGACCCCGTGAACGATCAGAATACTGGCTAAAGTGAAACACCTGTCATTTCGCTTAGTGCGGATCGAAAAGCTTCGCAGGCACCCGCGCCGCTCCGGCCCCAATATGTGTGGTCCGGTTTCTTCAGGATTTTGGTGAATCCATGTTTCTCAGGGATCGTTTCGCCACCGTGATCAGCGACGAAGATCTTTGAGAAATACCACTCGCTGGTGTGGCGATTCAACCCGCCGACCTTTTGCCCGCGGAAATGAACCGTCAGCTGAATCTTCAAGGCGGCACAGGTGAAATCTGGATGATCGTGAAGTTCGCGAAACAGCTGTGCGACTGAAGCGGGCAATTCAGCGAGTACGGCTTCGAGGCTAGAGGGCATGGGATTTCGGTCCTTCCGGCATGAGCAGGTGCTTTCAGCTTCAGTCTACTTCAGGGGAAAGATCGGAAAAAGCAGCTTTGCTTCTGAATCCGCCCCACTGACTCGGCGCGGGCGCGGGCCAAACGAAAAGGATTGATCAACATGGAGCAGACGATCGAACTGCCGGCGTTCCGCCGGTCGGCGGAGCTGCGGCCTGCCAGCATCGACCCGGAGACGCGCAGCATCGAGGTGATCTGGTCGACCGGCGCCCGGGTGCGGCGTGCCGCGCTCTTCGGCGAGCCGCATGACGAGGAGCTCAGCATGGCGCCCGAGCATGTGCGGCTCGAGCGGCTGAACGCGGGCGCGCCGTTCCTGAAGGTGCACAAGGCGCACGATCTCGACGCGGTGATCGGCTCGGTGGTGCCGGGCTCGGCACGGATCGAGAACGGACTGGGCATCGCCCGCATCCGGCTCTCGGAGCGCGACGCCGTGGGCGACATCTGGCGCGACATCGAGGCCGGGCACATCCGCGCCGTCTCCATCGGCTACCAGATCCACCGCTTCGAGATCTCGAAGCCGGACGGCCAGCGGGAGCTCTGGCGGGCGGTGGACTGGACCCCGTTCGAGATCTCCGCCGTGCCCGTGGGCGCCGACCCCGCCGCCGGCTTCCGCGCCGGATCCCAACTTCACGATTGCGTCCTTCATCGCCGGGACGTGCAACCCACCACCACAGGAGCCATCCCGATGAGCGACAAGACCGACACCCCGGCCACCGACGCCGCACTCCGCACCATCACCCAACCGACCGAACCGGTCGCGACCGAGGACACTGCCATGCCCGCGTCGAAGACCCCCGCGACGGAACCGCACGCGCCCGTCAGCGAGACCCGAGCGCAACCGAGCCAGCAAAAGCCTGAGGTCTCTCCGGCGCCTGACGCCGAAGCAGCCGCCACCCGCGCCCGGGAAGCGGAACGCGACCGCGTCTCCACGATCTACGATCTCGCCGGCCGCCTGAACCTCGAGCGCAGCTTTGCCGAGGATCTGGTGAAACGCGGTACCGATATCGACGAGGCGCGCCGGCTGATCCTCGACCAGGTGGCCGCCAAATCCGAAGAAACCCGCACCTTCAGCCAGGTCTCGATCCCGCTCGGTGGACGCGACGAGGCGATCACCCGGCGCGAGGCCGTGGTCAACGCGCTGCTGCACCGCTACAGCCCGACGCTCTTCGAACTGGAAGATGCCGCGCGGCAATATCGCGGCATGACGCTCCTGGAATTGGCACGCGAGAGCCTCGGCAATGCGGGGGTGAACACGCGCGGCCTGTCGCGGGACGAGGTGGCGACGCGGGCGCTGCACTCGACCTCGGACTTCCCCGAGATCCTGTCGGCCGTCACCAACAAGACGCTCCGGCAGGCCTATGAGGCCTATCCCCGCACCTTCATGCTGTTCTGCCGCCAGGTGCTCGCCACCGACTTCAAGGCGATGCACCGGGTGCAACTCGGCGAAGCGCCGCAGCTGCTCGAGGTGAGTGAAAGCGGCGAGTTCAAGCGCGGCACGCTGGGCGAGAGCAAGGAAAGCTACAAGGTCAAGACCTATGGCCGGGTGGTTGCCATCACCCGCCAGACGCTGATCAACGACGATCTCGACGCTTTCACCCGGATCCCGGCGATGTATGGCAATTCCATCGCGCAGTTGGAGTCGGACGTGGTCTGGGGCATCATCACCGCCAACCCGGCCATGGCCGATGGCAACGCGCTGTTCCACGCCACCCACAAGAACCTCGCCGGCACGGGCGCGGCGCTGGACGTGACCAGCGTCGGCGCGGCCCGCGCGGCGATGGCGAAGCAGACCGGGCTCGACAAGAAGACGGTGCTGAATGTCCGCCCCGCCTACCTGATCGTGCCGGCGGCGTTGGAGCTGAAGGCCGAGCAGCTGGTCGCCCAGAACCTCGTGCCCGCCGCAAGCGCCAGCGTCGTGCCGCAATCGATCCGCACGCTCACGCCGATCAGCGAGCCGCGGCTCGACGCCGCCAGCGAGACCGCCTGGTATTTGGCCGCCAGCCCGAACCAGATCGACACCATCGAATACGCCTATCTCGAGGGCCAGCAGGGCGCCTATATCGAGACGCGCAACGGCTTCGACGTCGACGGCGTCGAGATCAAGTGCCGCCTTGATTTCGGCGCCAAGGCGATCGACTGGCGCGGCCTTTACAAGAATCCGGGGGCATAAACCCGGCCATCCCTGACATCTGAACCCTGACGGGCGGTCCAATCGGGCCGCCCGTTTCCTTTTGCAAAGGATCCCGCTCATGAAAAACTACGTCCAGCCCGGTAACACCATCACGCTCACCGCGCCCTATGCGGTGACCTCCGGCGACGGCCTGCTTGTCGGCTCCATCTTCGGCGTGGCCGCCGGGGACGCCGTCAATGGCGAGACCCTCGAGGTCGCGCTTGTCGGTGTCTTCGATCTGAAGAAGGTCGCGTCCCAGGCCTGGTCGGCCGGTGACAAGGTCTATTGGGACAACACCAACAAGGAGGCGACCAAGACCACCACGGCGAATACCCTGATCGGCGTCGCCACCGAAGCCGTCGCGGGCGGCGCGGGCGACGTGATCGGCCGGGTGCGCCTGAACGCGAGCTTCTGATGACGGCGTTCTCCGCCGTCGTGGATGCCCTGTTCAATGACCCCAACATCGGGCGCGAGGCGATCTACACCTCCGCTGGGGGCGCGCCCGCTCTGGTGCGTGTCGTCTCCCGGCAGGCGGATGCCATCACCGACTTCGGCCAGGCGCGCCTCTGGTCGGAAACGACAAGAGTGGACCTGCGCGTTGCTGAAGTTCCGACCCCGCGTCCCGGCGACCGGATCGAGATCGACGGCGAGGCCTTCCTCATTCAAGGCGAGCCGGTCCGCGACCGCGAGCGGCTCGTCTGGACCGTGGACCTGCGGCCAGCATGAAGCTGAAACTGGACGTCACCCCCGACCTCGTCGCCGCGATGGCCGCCGAGGTGAAGGCGGGCGAGAAGGCCGTCACCGCCGCCATGCGCGAGGCCGGCACCGGACTCAAGACCGCCTGGCGCGGCCAGATCACCGGCGCGGGGCTCGGCCGGCGGCTCGCGAACTCCATCCGGAACCAGACCTACCCGAAGGCTGGCGAGAGCCTGAACGCTGCCGCGCTGGTCTGGTCCAAGGCCCCGGTCATCGTCGGCGCCCACGACACCGGCCCGCTGATCCGCTCGAAAGACGGCTTCTGGCTGGCGATCCCGCTGCCCGCCGCCGGCAAGGGGCGGCGTGGGGCAAAGCTGACACCGGGCGAATGGGAACGCCGCCGAGGCCTGCGCCTGCGCTTCGTCTATCGCCGGCGCGGGCCGAGCCTGCTGGTGGCCGACGGGCGGCTGAACACCAAGGGCCTCGGTGTCGTCTCCCGCTCCAAGACTGGCCGGGGCCGCGCCACCGTGCCGATCTTCCTGCTGGTGCCGCAGGTTAAGCTGCCGAAGCGGCTCGACCTCAACCGTGATGCCGGGCGGGCGCGCGACAGCGTGCCGGGGCTGATCGTGGCGAACTGGATGGAGGGGCAGGTGTGAGGTTCTCTTACATACTCGCTAACGGCGACCGAAGAGACCGCTGAATAGGCTTTCCTTTCGCGTCGTCTCCGGATCGGTTGACGGCTTTCTCCATGGGCCTTCGTCCCGATGCATTGCCATCTCAGCTTCACCCGAAGTGGTGTATTCTTCCGCAATCGAGTCTTCAACGGCGGCTTCCGCAGCGGCTTCTTCTACCTGCTCATCATCCTCTTCAACTCCGTCGCCGGCGCTGGGAGTCAGCCAGTCGCTGTCCGGTCTGCATACAAGTCGGGCGTGATCGTACGCCCACTTAAGCTTATAGACCGTCTCGCCACTGTATCCGCCTGCGGCAGTCCGGGTTGCCACAAGTGCAAGGTCAACTTTGTCGTCATCAACAAGTGCGATTGGCAATAGAAGACTTATCGCGTTCGCCTTCGGGTAATAGAGGGGTATCGCGGTTTTGAAGTTCCATCGGGCTCGTTTAACAGCGAGAGCTATCGCATCGTCGATCCGATTTCGAATGTCGCGATCAGTCCGTGCGTCGGCTTCAAGGGCCACCCGAAAGCTGCGGAGAAACGCCTCTCGATCCGGCTTTTCCAGACTTGCCGGATCCGTCCATTCTAGACCATTGGGCACATGCTTCTTCAAGAATTCGGCAGGATACCGACCCTTTTCGATACTGTCATAAACGATGTGATCGTAGCGAGGCTGGATCGGGGTATCCGGATCAAAAATGACGTCCTCTGCTTTCTCGAAGTACTTTGGGGCAGCGGGCAAGGGATTGAAGTTACGGGCCAATATCTGACCGTCGCGCCCGATGTTCGGCCGACAGAATGAATGGAACTTCCATGGGCGCGGAGGGCGATCATTCTGCTCGTAGAGAGCAAAGATCGGGTCATATCGGTCGTCGACTAGGCCAGTGTTGAACGCTGCCCAACTCTTTCCGCCGTGTGCGACCTCGGCAACTCGTCCGTCGCGGTACTGCTTGTAGAAGGTATTGATCAGGTAATTTCGCAGTATCGGAAACGGGGTTCGCGGATTATGTGTGTCTCCGTAGGCCCAATCCTCGTCGAGTGCGATTTTAGCTAGATCGTGCAAGACGCCGCGGCATTTGTTCCCACGAGGATCGACGTCGTCAAGCTGTGTGAACCCCCATTGGAGCAAGTACGAAGACGGATGTCCCGTGGGTCGGAATGCAGCGTGTTCATAGCCTGCCGCCAGCCTGACGTTTGAAGCTTCCAGCGTGCCTGGCTTGCGCTTGCTTTCGCTCGCGTCGAACTCCACAAGCTCGTCAATGACGCAACGAACGGACGTGTCCTTAACACTTGAAATATGGAAAAAAACATCATTGGACTGCCCGTCGACCTTGATGAAGCCGAACCCCTTTTCGTGAACGTACGCTTTGATCCGCCCCTGCATCTGTCTCCCTCAGTCGTGTATGCGTTTTTGCAATCTTGGTGTATTGGCACCCCGAATCGTCGTGGCACCTTACTTGCTACGCTAGCGATAGGTCGGACTCACTTCCAGAAGCGGTCGACCTTGCGCTCCTCGCGGCGGGCCTGAGCCTCAGTGCGGGGCTTATACTTGTCTGGGTTGGAATACGCCTTCCCCTTGCCATAGCCCCGCCCAGGCTTGCCCTTGGAGCCGGATTTCTCGTAGCCGCCACCGCTAGACTTCTTGCTAAACAGTCCCATCGGACCCTCCTGAAAAATCGCCAACATCTTAAGGTAGGAGAGGTTCTAGATAGTTCAAGACCCGATGAGAAATGCCCACCCCTCGCGAAACCATCCTCGCCGCGCTGCACGCGCGGCTCTCGGCGCTGCCCGCCACGGCCCTGCGCGGCGAGGTGCTGCCCGAGCGCGTACCGGCCGACGGGCTATTGATCCTTCGCGACGGCGAGCCGGGGGAGCCGGAGGTGACGCTCTCGCCGCTCGCCTACCACTACCAGCACCGCGCCGAGATCGAGGCCGTTGTGCAGGGCACCGACCGTGACGCCGCCTTCGACACGCTCGTCGCAAGCATCGGCGCGGCGCTCTCCGCCGACCGGACGCTGGGCGGGCTCTGCGACTGGGGCGAGGCGGAAGCGCCGCAGCCCGTGGATCTGCCGGTCGAGGGCGCGGCGAGTCTGAAGGCGGCCGTCATCCCGGTGATCCTTCACTACACCACGGCCGATCCGCTGGCCTGATCCCAACTCAAGGAGAACACCATGGCACGCGCCCAGGGGGCGCGGTCGCAGCTCGCGGCCGCGTTCGAGACGACTTATGGCACCGCGCCGGCCTCGGGCTTCATGCAGATGCCCTTTGCCAGCGCCTCGCTCGGGGCCGAGCAGCCGCTCTTGGCCTCGGAGCTTCTCGGCTACGGCCGCGATCCGCTGGCCCCGATCAAGGACGCGGTGACGGCCGATGGCGACATCACCGTGCCGCTCGATGCCGAGGCCTTCGGCTTCTGGCTGAAGGCGGCCTTCGGAACGCCAACGACGACCGGCACCACGAACAAGACCCACACCTTCAAGTCCGGCTCGTGGGCGCTGCCCAGCATGGCCATCGAGGTGGCCATGCCGGAGATCCCGCGCTTTGCCATGTATACCGGCTGCGTGCTGGACCAGTTGAGGATTGCCATGCAGCGCTCTGGCCTGCTGACCGCCGATATCAAGCTGGTGGCGCAGGGTGAAAATGTCGCCACGGCCACGGCGGCGGGCACGCCCACGGCCTACGCCCTGCAGCGGTTCGGGCACTTCAACGGGGCGATCAAGCGCAATGGCACGGCACTCGGCAACATCGTCTCGGCCGATCTGACCTATGCAAACAATGTCGAGCGCATCGAGACCATCCGCAACGATGGCCGCATCGACGGCGCGGACCCCTCCATTGCCGCGCTCACCGGCAAGATCGACGTGCGCTTTGCCGACACGACCCTGATGGACCAAGCGCTGAACGGGACGGCCGCCAGCCTCGAGTTCTCGTGGGTGATCTCGGCGAATGTGAGCCTGACCATCACCGCCCACGCCGTCTACCTGCCGCGCCCCCGGGTGGAAATTCAGGGCCCGCAGGGCATCCAGGCCAGCTTCGACTGGCAGGCGGCCTACGATTCCGTGGCCGGGCAGATGTGCACAATCGTTCTCAAGAACGCAGTTGCGAGTTACTGATCATGCTGACCCTCGATCTTTCCAACGAACCGCGCTGGCTCGAGCTGGCGCCCGGCGTCCGCGTGCAACTGCGCCCGCTGACCACCGCGCTGATGGTGGCGACCCGGAGCGACCCGGAGGTCGAGGCGGTGCCCGAAGGCGCATCGGACGAGGAACGCGCGGTCGCCTTCGCCAAGGCGCTGGCGCGCCGCGCGGTGCTTGTCTGGGACGGCGTGGGTGATGTCGACGGCAATCCCATCGACCCGAGCCCCGAGTCCATCGACGCCCTGCTCGACATCTGGCCGATCTTCGAAGCCTTCCAGTTGACGTATGTCTCGAAGGGTCTGCTGCTGGAGCAGGAAAAAAACGCCTCCGCGCTCTCGCCGAATGGTCCTTCGGCGGGGGCGAGCGATACTGCGAGGGCTGCGAGCAAGCCTGCTCGGACTGCCCGGCGCGGCTGAACCGGCCGCTCACCCATGAGGGCTGGCAGGTCTGGGATCTTATCGGCCGGCTCGGCGGTCAATTGCGCGTGCTGCCTGGTGCCGTGATCGGCTGGGACCTCTCCGCCGCTCTGGCGCTTGGGCATGCACTCGGCATACCGCCCGCCGCCATGGCCGAACTCGTGCCCGTCATGGAAGCGGTGATGGTGACCAAGCTCAACGAACAGATGGAACACGCGCATGGTCGAGAAGAGGGTTAGCGTCCGCCTCGCCGCGGTCGGCGGCCGGCAGGTGCGCGCCGAACTGGAAGGCGTCGGCGAAGCCGGTGCCCGAGGCTTCGGGCGCCTCAGCCGCGAGATGGAGGCGGCCAACGCCCGGCTCGCGGGCTTTGCGCGACGCGTGCGGGTCGCCGCTGCCGCCGCCGTCGCCGCTGCCACGGCTGCCGGTGTCGCCATGGTGCGCTCGGGCCTGCAAACGGTCGATGCGCAGGCGAAGCTGGCGCAGTCGCTCGGCACCACGGTTGCCTCGATCCAGACGCTCGAGCGCGCGGGCGAATTGGCGGGCGTGTCCATGTCCGGCATCGAGCAGGCGACGAAGGATCTGACCCGCCGTCTCAGCCAGGCAGCTGCGGGAACCGGCCCTGCCGCGCAGGCGCTGGAACGGCTCGGGCTTTCGGCCGCCGACCTGCTGGCCCTGCCGCTCGACGAGCGCGTGGGCGCGATCAATGCGGCCATCGAGGACTTCGTGCCCGCCGCCGAGCGCGCGGCCGTCTCGGGCCAGCTCTTTGGCGAGGAAGGCTCCATTGCCATGAGCCGGATCGACACCGCGACGCTGCGCCAGGCGACGGAGGACGTGCGTGCCTTCGGGGTCGTGGTCTCCGAGCAGGACGCCGACCAGATCGAGCGGACGAACGATGCGATCTCCCGGCTGGGGCTGGTCTGGCGGGGGCTCTCGAACCAGTTGGCTGTCGCCGCCGCACCGGCGCTGGAAGCGGTGGCCGATGCCATGGCGGCGGTCGCGAGCCGCACGGGACCGCTCGGACAGGCCATCACCGGCCTCTTCGAGAACATCGGCCGACTGACCAACTATGCCGCGACCTTCGCGGGTTTCCTCGCGGGCCGCTGGGTGGCCGGCCTTGCCGCTGTTGCCTTGTCCGTGCGTGGCCTCGCTACTGCGCTCGTGGTCCTGCGCGGGGCGCTCATCCGCACCGGCATCGGCGCACTGATCGTTGGCGCGGGCGAGTTGATCTACCAGTTCACCAGGCTCGTGCGCGGCGCCGGCGGCTTCGGCGAGGCGCTGGAACTCATGGGCAATGTCGCGAAAGCGGTCTGGGACGGGATCAAGGTTACCGTCACCTCCTTCGTCGATGACTTCCGCGCCATGCGCGCCGACATCGAGGCGATCTGGCTGCGCCTCATGGCCTTTCTGTCGCAGAAGTGGGCGGACTTCCTCGGCCAGATCGGGCCGACCTTCAACGCGGTCTCGGAGCGGATCGGGGCGGATGCCCGGATCGACGTCTTCGGGGCGCAGAGCTACGCGTCCTATCTCGAACACGCCGCCAGCAATGCAGGCCATCAGGCTGATGCATTGCGGGCCCGCGCCACTGAGGCCCGCGCCCACGCGTTCGACGGAGTGCGCGAAGCCGTCGACGCGCTCCGGGCCGCGATGCGCGCAAGCGGAGAAGAGGGCGAGGATGCGTTGGACGCCGCCGCCGCCTCGGCGGATCGGGTATCAGGCGCCCTGGACACAGCGGGTCAGGCAGGACGCGCGGCCGGGGCGGCCAATGCCGACGGCGCGGACCAGGCAGCCACCGGCTGGGCGGCCGTCACCGCGACACTAGCCGACTATGCCGTCAAGGCCCGCGACATCGGTGCGGATATCGGCCAGGCGCTCGTGGGTGCGTTTCGCAGCGCTGAGGACGCCGTGGCCGCGTTCGTGAAGTCCGGCAAGCTGGATTTCCGCGATCTGGTGACCTCGCTCATTGCCGATCTGGCGCGGCTCGCGGCAAGGCGGTTCATCCTTGGCCCGCTCGCAGGCGCCCTCGGTGGCATCCTCGGCGGCGCGGGTGGGCTCTTTGCGGGGGTGTTCCATGCGGGCGGTGTGGTCGGCGGGCCAGCGCCGTCGCGCATGGTCCCGGCCATGGCCTTTGCTTGCGCGCCCCGGATGCATTCGGGAGGCTGGGCCGGCCTGCGTCATGACGAAGTGCCCGCAATCCTGCAGCGGGGCGAGCGCGTGCTCTCGCGCCGCGAGGCCCAAGCTTTTGGCGCTGCAGGTGGCGTCACGATCAACATCAACACCCGTGACGCCGAGAGTTTCCGGCAATCCCGCACACAGGTCGCGGCCGACATTGCCCGGGCGGTATCGCTGGGCCGCAGGGGACTTTAGGCGATGGCGTTTCACGAGGTGCGGTTTCCCGACAACATCAGCCGCGGCGCTCGCGGCGGGCCGGAACGGCGCACGCAGATCGTCGAACTCGCCTCGGGCGACGAGGAGCGCAACGCGAGCTGGGCGAACAGCCGCCGACGCTACGATGTCGCCTACGGCATCCGCCGCGCCGACGATCTGGCGGCGGTGGTTGCCTTCTTCGAAGCTCGCAACGGGCGGCTCTACGGATTCCGCTTCAAGGACTGGGCGGATTACAAGTCGTGCGCACCATCGCAGACGCCATCTGCGACCGATCAGGTCATCGGCACCGGGGATGGCACGACGACGGCATTCCAACTGGTGAAGCGTTACACCTCGGGCAGCCAGACATGGGTGCGGACGATCACCAAGCCGGTGGCGGGAACCGTAACGGTTGCGATCGACGGTGTTGAGCAGGCCACCGGCTGGTCCGTCGACACCACCACCGGCATCGTCAGCTTCACCACCGCCCCGGCCTCCGGCGCCGCCATCACCGCCGGGTTCGCGTTCGACGTGTCGGTGCGCTTCGACACCGACACGCTCGACGTGACGCTGGATATCGAGCGGCTCGGCTCCATCACTTCCATCCCGCTAATGGAGATCCGGCGATGAACGACAATTCCGGCTTCGTGGCAACGGTGCTGCGCGACCTTGCGGCCTCGACGGCGGTGATCCTCGCCGCCTGGGGCGCGCTAGGCGGCGCGACCAACGCGCTGACCACGAAGATGCGCCTGCGCGATGCGCTGCGCCACATCCTGCTCGGCGGGCTGATCGCCGCCGGGATGGGCAGCCTGTCGATGGCCGTCATCACCAGCTGGCTCGGCCTGCCGCCGCAGGCGATCCCGGCCGGGGGCGCCGCCGGTTCAGCCGCCTATCTCGTCGGCGTGTTCGGCCCGGCCGTGATCGAGATGCTGCTCGCGCGGCTGCGCCAGGCGCGGGAGGGCGACGATGACTGAGCTCGTCCGTGTCCTGCGCGGCCTGCGGCGTCGCGCCGACGACCCGCGTGACGCTTTCGCGCACCGCCTGCGTATCGGCCTGATGGTCGCCGCGCTCATCCTGATCCTCTCGCTTATGAGGTAACCCCATGCAGATGACAGACCGGGGCCTCATGGCCCTTGCCCGGCACGAGGGTATCGTGCCCGGGCCCTACCGCGATTCCACTGGCACCTGGACCTTCGGGATCGGCCACACGGCCGCCGCGGGGCCGCCCGATCCGGCGACCATGGCCCGCGGCATGCCCGGCGATCTCGATGCCGGGATCCGCGAGGCTTTCCGGGTCTTCCGGGCCGACCTCGCGCGCTACGAGGCCGAGGTGCTGGCCGCGGTGACAGTCCCGCTTGCACTGCACGAGTTCGATGCGCTGGTCTCGTTCCACTACAACACCGGCGGCATCGCCCGCGCCGCGCTGTCCCGGCATCTCAATGCCGGCAATCGCGTCGCAGCCGCCGACGCGTTCCTGAACTGGCGCAAGCCCGCCTCGATCATTCCGCGCCGGGAAATCGAGCGCGACCTGTTTCGCCATGGCCGCTATCCCAACGGCACGATCCCTGTCTGGTCCGTGGACCGCGCGGGCCGCGTGGACTTCTCGCGGCCGATCCGCCGCCTGACCGAAGAACAGGCGCTGGCACTGCTGCGGCCAGCCAGGCCCGCCAACCCAGCCACGCCCGATGCGCCCACAGGCTGGCTCGCCCGGCTGGCCACCTTCTTCTCCACCCTGATCCGGAGGGCCTAACCCATGCGCTACTTTCGTCCTGACTCGCTCACCTGGTGGGCGGGACTTCTCGCCATGCTCACGGGCATCGCCTCCCTCGCGCTGCCCGCCAAGGGGCCACTCGGGGAACTGTCCCGGCTCGTCGCGCTGCTGGCCGGCTCTGGCGATGCCTCGCCTGCAGGGCTGATGTTCCTCGGTCTCGGCCTGATCGGTCTGCGCGACCGGATCGAGCGCGGGTTCCGCGGCGATGGTTGAGTTCCTGATCTGGGTGGTGGCCGCTCTGGGCGTGGTCGGTGGCGTCGTCCTCGGCCGCATCTGGGGTCGTGTGGAAGGGAAGCGCGCGGGCAAACGGGAGGCGGAACGCGATGCATTGGAAGACACGATTGGACGCGTTGAGCGCGGGCGCGATGCGGTTCGCGACGGCCGCGGCGCTGGCGATCCTGCTCAGCGGCTGCGCCGCAACGACGGCCGGTGGTAATGCAGGCTGCATTTCCTATGCCGAGTCCCGGCTGGCACGGCCACCTGCGGCGAGTGTCGCCGACGTACCGCCCGCGTGGGCGGACTGGATCGCCGATCTCGATGATCGCATGACGGGGACCTGCCGATGAAATCCCTCTCGCCCTCGCTGCAGACCCATCTCGAAGAGGGGACGACCACGCTCGCCTGGTGCTGGCGGATCAGCCGCGCCGATGGCGTCACCTTCGGCTTCACGGACCACGACCGGACGCTCACCTTCGAAGGGACGGTCTTCGAGCCGGAAAGCGGCCTTACTGCGTCCGAGGTTCGCTCCGGTTCGGACCTGTCGGTCGACGCGCAGGACGCCGAGGGCGTGCTGACCTCGGACCGGATCACCGAGACCGATATCCTCGACGGCCGCTGGGACAACGCCGAGGTCGAGGTCTGGCGCGTGAACTGGGCCGACACGAGCCAGCGCGTGCTGATGCGGCGCGGCGCCATCGGCCAGATCCGGCGTGGACGTCTGGCCTTCGTCGCCGAGGTCCGCTCCCTCGCGCACGTGCTGGGCCAGACGGTCGGGCGGACCTTCCAGGCGACATGTGACGCCGCGCTCGGTGATGCGCGCTGCGGCGTCGATCACGATGATCCGGTCTACAAGGGCCTGGGCGCCGTGATCGACCTTCTGCGGGATCGGGCCTTCACCGCCTCGGGGCTCAGCGGCTTCGAAGCCGGCTGGTTCACGTTTGGCACCGTCGAATGGACGAGCGGGGCGAATGCGGGGCGGCGCACCGAGGTGCTGGGCCATGACGTTGCGGATGGCGTCGCCATTCTGACTCTGCTCGAAGCGCCGGTGCGCGCGCTCGCCGAGGGCGACGCGTTCACCATCCGCGCGGGCTGCGACAAGCGGATCGAGACCTGCGGGGCGAAGTTCGCCAACACCGTCAACTTCCGCGGCTTCCCGCATATACCGGGCCAGGACACGATACTGCGCTACGCGACCAAGGACGGCGGCCACGACGGAGGCGTTCTGTGACCAACGTCGTTTCCAGCGGAAACGACGGGCGGCAGTGCATCGCTTCGCGATGCACGAGAGCCACCGCCGATCCGGATCAAGTCATTGCCGCGGCGCGCGCGTGGCTCGGCACGCCGTACCACGACCAGGCGAGCCTGCGCGGGGCGGGCTGCGACTGTCTCGGGCTCGCGCGCGGCGTCTGGCGCGAGGTGGTCGGGCAAGAGCCGTTCCCGATCCCGCCTTACAGCCGAGACTGGGGCGAGACCGGCCCGCGCGAGGTTCTGGCCGAGGGGGCGCGGAGCATGATGATCGAGGTGTCGCCCTCCGACGCCGGCCCCGGCGCGCTCGTGTTGTTCCGGATGATGCCGCGCGCCATCGCCAAGCATGTCGGGATCCTCACCGGGCCCGGTACATTCCTCCACGCCTATGAGCGGCTTGGCGTCATAGAGGAACCGCTCACCCAATCGTGGCGGCGGCGCATCGCCTTCGCCTTCCTGTTTCCTGACGAGGTCTGACCCTTGGCAACGCTTGTCCTCGGCGCAGCTGGCGCCGCCATTGGCGGCAGCATCGGCGGCGCGATCCTCGGCGTGAGCGCCGCCACCATCGGCGGCTTCGTCGGCTCGACCATCGGCTCGGTGGTCGACAGCTGGATCGTGTCGTCGCTCGCGCCGACGCAGCGGATCGAGGGCCCGCGGCTCGACAGCCTTCGGATCACGTCGTCCACCGAGGGGGCCGTCGTCCCGCGCGTCTACGGCCGGATGCGCATGGGCGGGAACGTGATCTGGGCGACCGATTTCCGCGAGGAGACCAAGACCACCACGCAGGGCAGCGGCAAGGGTGGCGGGGGCGGCAAGGTCAAGACGACCGAGTATCTGTACTACGCCTCCTTCGCGGTCGCGCTCTGCGAGGGGCCGATCACCGGCATCGGGCGCATCTGGGCAGACGGCAAGCTGCTCGACACCGCCGGGATCACCTGGCGCTGGTATCCCGGCGACGATGCGCAGACGGCGGACCCGTTCATCGCGGCGAAGATGGGTGCGGCGAATACCCCCGCCTATCGCGGCACGGCCTATGTGGTCTTCGAGGACCTGCCGCTCGGCACTTACGGCAACCGTATTCCGCAGCTCTCCTTCGAGGTGTTCCGGCCACTCGCCGATCCCGACACCGCCGAGGGGCTGACGCAGGCCGTCACCATGATCCCGGCCTCGGGCGAGTTCACCTATGCCACGACCGGCATCCGCAAAGGCAGCGGTGGCGCGCAGACCTCAGAGAACCTGAACGCGCTCTCGGATACCGCCGACATGGTGGTGGCGCTGGACCGGCTACAGGCCATGGCGCCGAAGGTGGAAAGCGTGAGCCTCGTGGTCGCCTGGTTCGGCAACGACCTGCGCGTGGGCGAGTGTGCGATCCGGCCGGGCGTCGAGGTCTCGGAAAAGACCACGAGCCCGCAGACGTGGTCGGTGAACGGCGTGAGCCGGTCCGCCGCCCATCTCGTCAGTCGCGACGACCAGGACCGCCCGGTCTATGGCGGCACGCCGGCGGACTTCGCGGTCGTGCAGGCGATCAAGGAGATGAAAGCCCGAGGGCTGCGTGTCACCTTCTATCCGTTCATCCTGATGGACGTCCCGCCCGGCAACACGCTGCCAAACCCCTACAGCGACAACGCCGCCGAGACCGGCCAGCCGGCTTTCCCCTGGCGCGGTCGGATCACCTGTTCGCCCGCGGCGGGCTATGCCGGCAGCGTCGACAAGACCGCGACAGCGGCAAGCCAGGTGTCGGCCTTCTTCGGCAGCGCCAGTCCGTCCGACTTCGCGGTCTCGGGCGAGACGGTCTCCTGGACCGGCGCGGCCGCCGACTGGGGCCTGCGGCGCATGGTGCTGCACTACGCTCATCTCTGTGCGGCTGCGGGCGGGGTCGACGCCTTCCTGATCGGCTCCGAGATGCGCGGGCTGACGACCATCCGTTCGGGCGCGTCCAGCTATCCGGCGGTGCAGGCCTTCCGCGATCTGGCGGCCGATGTGCGCTCCATACTCGGGGTGGGGACGCCGATCAGCTATGCTGCCGACTGGTCGGAGTATTTCGGCCACCATCCGCAGGACGGCAGCGGCGACGTGTTCTTTCACCTCGACCCGCTCTGGGCCGATGCCGAGATCGATTTCATCGGCATCGACAATTACCTGCCGCTCTCCGACTGGCGCGATGGCTTCGAGCACGCCGATGCGCAAGAGGGTTGGCCCGCGATCTACGACCGGGCCTATCTGCAGGCCAACGTCGCGGGCGGCGAGGGCTTCGACTGGTTCTATGCCAGCGCTGCCGACCGCGCCGCGCAGGTCCGCACGCCGATCACCGATGGCGTTTACGGCGAACCATGGGTGTTTCGCTACAAGAACTTGTGGAACTGGTGGTCGCGGCCGCATCACGATCGCCCCGGCGGTCTGCGCGCCAATCCCATCCCCGACGGCGATGCCCCCGCGACCTGGTCACCGACGACAGCCACCGTGTCGCCGAGCCCGGAAGGTTTCGGCCCGTTCACCTCGGCCGCCAGGATCGCGGCCATCGACGGGCCCAACGATTTCGCGCAATCGGCCTCGGCGCAGGATCTTGTGGTGGCGGGCGAGACCTATGAGACCGGCGTCCTCCTCAAGCCGGGGACGTCGGGCAAGGCCCGGATCTATGTCAACCTGACCGGGGCGCCGAACAAGGAGGTCCGGATCGACGATTTCTCCAGCGCGGCGCCGTATACCTCGGATCCGGATATCTTCGATCTCGCCCTTACCGACATCGGCGGCGGGATCTGGCGGCTGACATTCAGCTGGGTCGCGCCGATCACCGACACGACCGTGCAACTGCGCGTCGGGCCATATTCGTCCGTGCCGGGCGAGGACGTGCATGTGCTGGCTGGCTGGATCACCTCCCGCGACCGTGGCACCACCCCGTGGCTTCCGCAGTCAAAACCGATCCGCTTCACCGAACTGGGCTGCCCGGCGATTGACCGCGGCACGAACCAGCCGAACGTCTTCTTCGATCCGAAGTCATCGGAGAGCTTCACGCCGTACTTCTCCCGCGGCTGGCGCGACGACGCGATCCAGCGCTCCTATCTCGAAGCGACCTATCTCTTCTGGAGGGAGGCCGCGAACAACCCTCTGTCCTCGGTCTATGGCGGCCGGATGGTGCATGTGCCGGAATGCGCCGCCTGGACCTGGGACGCGCGCCCCTATCCGTTCTTTCCGGCGCTGACTGACGTCTGGACCGATGGCGCGAACTGGCGGCTCGGCCACTGGCTGACCGGGCGGCTCGGCGCAGTATCGCTGTCCGCACTCGTCCGGCACCTCTGCCTGCGCGCCGGGCTGCCCGAGTCCCGGATCGACGTCACCGGCCTCTGGGGCGCGGTGGAGGGCTATGCCATCGGTGCGTTGGAAAGCCCGCGCGCGTCGATCACCACGCTGGCGCGCCACTTCGGTTTCGACGCCGTCGAGACCGAGGGCGTGATCCGCTTCGTGATGCGCGGCCGGGCCGCGGCGGCGAGCGTCTCTCCGGACCACCTGATCGCCGCGCGCGAGGGTGACGTGCTGGAACTGACGCGCGGCCAGGAGACGGAGTTGCCCCAGGCCCTGAAGTGGCAGGTGGCTCGCGCCGACGAGGATTACGAGGCGGCGCAGGTCGAGGCCCGGCGCATCACCGTCGACACGACGCGGATCGCGTCCGAGTCTTTCCCGATTGCGGTGCCGCCTGAGGAAGCCGAGCGCCGCTGCCGCCGCGCCCTCATGGAAGCCTGGACCGGCCGTGAGAGCGCCGCCTTCCGCCTGCCGCCATCGCGGCTCGCGCTCGACCCCGCCGATGTCGTGTCGTTCACTCATGACGGCCGGGCCGTCCCGCTGCGGCTCGTCTCCATCGCCGATGCGGATGCCCGCGGGATCGAAGCCGTTCGCCAGGATCGCGACGCCTACGACCTGCCGCCCGGCGCGCCGCGGCCTTCGGCGCTCTCGCAGGCGGTCGTCTTCGGCGCGCCCGATACAGTGCTGCTCGACCTGCCGCAGCTGACCGAGGCCCAGCCAGCGCACCGCCCTTTCGCCGCGGCGCATGCAATGCCGTGGCCGGGAGAGATCGCGGTCTTCCGCAGCCCGTCGACGGATGGCTTCGATCTTCTGACAACGTCTCAGTCACGCGCCCGGATCGGGACACTGGCCTCAGACTTCTACGCCGGGCCGACGTCGCGCTTTGATCTCGGCAATGTGCTGGTCGTCGATCTGCTCACCGGTACGCTGGAAAGCGTCACCGACCTGACCCTCTTTGGCGGGGCCAATGCGCTGGCCATCGAGAGCGCTCCGGGCGTCTGGGAGATCGTCCAGGCGGGCGTGGCCGAACTGATCGCGCCGGGCCGGTATCGCCTGACCCGGCTCCTTCGCGGACAACGCGGGACGGAGGGCGCTATGGGCAACCCGGCGCCCTCGGGCGCGCGGGTGGTAATGCTCGACGACAGCCTCACTTCGCTTCCGATCGCCGCAGCCGATCTCGGTATCCCGTGGAACTGGCGCATTGGCCCTGCCAGCCGTCCGGTCAGCGACGAGACCTATGTCGCGCAGGCCTTCACGCCCGCGGGCGTCGGGCTGCGGCCGTTCTCCGTCACCCACGTCGAGCAGCCTTGGCGCAGGCCGCGCACACCCGGCGACCTGACCATCCGCTGGATGCGTCGCTCCCGCGCGCTTTCCGCCGACAGTTGGGGTGGGATTGAGGTGCCGGTCGGCGAGGAAACCGAGGCCTACGAGGTCGAAATCCTCGACGGCGCGACCATGAAGCGGGTGCTGAGCACGGCCACCACCAGCGTCGTCTACACCGCCGCCCAGCAGGCCGCCGACTGGGGTACGCCGCTCGCCCCCGGCGACACGGTCGACATCCGCATCTACCAGCTCTCCGCCCTTGTCGGGCGGGGCGCGTCCAAGACCGTCACGCTAACATTCTGAGATTGCACATGTCCGACGCCACCACCCATCTCCTGTTGCCCTACATCCTTGCGGCGCAGGCCCAGAAGCATGTCACCCACAACGAGGCACTGCGGCTGCTCGACGGGCTCGTCCAGCTCTCCGTCCTCGACCGGGATCTGACCGCGCCGCCTGGCAGCCCCGCCGACGGCGACCGTTACATCGTCGGCTCCGGCGCGACGGGCGACTGGGCAGGCTGGGACCTGAACGTGGCGCTCTGGACCGACGGCGCCTGGCTGCGAATGCCGCCGCGGACGGGGTGGCGCGCATGGGTCGAGGACGAGGGCTTGCTGCTGGTCTACGATGGCGCGGGCTGGGTCGACACCACGCCCACGACGCTGCAGAACGTGGCGCTGCTCGGGGTCGGCACGACGGCGGATGCGTCGAACCCGTTCTCGGCCAAGCTGAACACGGCACTCTGGACCGCCAAGACCGTGGCCGAGGGCGGCACCGGCGATCTGTTCTTGCAGCTAAACAAGGAGGCGGCTGGCGACGATCTCGGGCTCACTCTGCAGACCGGCTTCGTGACGAAGGCACTGGTCGGGCTGTTCGGCTCCGACCGCTTCCGGCTGGCGGTCTCGGCCGACGGCAGCACCTTCTTCGACGGGCTCAGCGTCGACAACGTGAGCGGCATCGTCGACCAGCCCCGGCTCCCCCGCTTCAAGGCCTATACCAACTATGACAACTATGTCGGCGTAGGCGCCTGGACGAAGATCGCCATCAACAACACCGACTACAACGACCAAGGCGCTTTCGACGCCGCGAACAACCGCTTCGTGGCGCCCGCCGACGGTACCTACCTCTTCGGCGCGACGCTGCTCTACAAGGTCAATTCCAGCACCTCCGCGCGCATGAGCGGACGGCTTGTCCTGAACGGCACGACCGAAATCCGGGGCTCCTATGGTGAGATCAGCGGCGCGCATGTCTCGGAAGCCACGGCCCTCTGGCTGCAGACGATGGTGCCGCTGACGGCGGGCGACACTGTGGAGCTGCAGGGGTATTTCCGCACGGCGGACGGGTATTTCGCCGCTGATAAGACCTTACTGTGGGGGGCGAAGGTGGGGTGAAGTAGCGGCTTGAAGTAGCGGTGAGATCGTGGGTTGCAGCGGACCTCAAAAAAACGGCTTCAGTTTGACCAGCACAGGTTAGACCGCGGTGTTCCCGGCCAAAGCTTCCCAGGGCAAGGCCAAAGCAAGGCAAACCTGTTGTTCACAAGCGCGAGCGCTTCGTCTTCGCTCTCGGCCCGCACATAGCCCTGGCGCATATCTGGCGCATCAGGTCTTGGTCGAATGACTACTTTCCAAACCATGGCCGAAATCATGTTAGATAAAGGTTAACCGCGCGTTACCGGGCATGCCCGCGGCCATTACCCATACCATTCCAAGTTCTCTTCGCCTTCTGATGCGAAGCCGCAGCTTGTGCAAGGGAAAAGCAATTTATAGACAGGGGCTTAGAAAGACGATTGAGCACGGAAAAGATCTGGATGGATTGTCTTCACCCTTACTGTCCCATGGGCACAGGAGCCGGAAGTTGGGATGAGGTCGCCGAGATCGTGGTGCCACCTCGAGCTCCGCGGAGGGCATTGGCAGTCACCGGCCTTGCGAACGCGCTGAAACGGGACTTCAACCAACCTCCGGCAGCGGGCGCAACCCGCCGTCCGGCGCCTACAACCGTGAAATCGCACCTCGAAACGCTGCTGGATCTATGCCCCTGCCTCGTGAACCAGATGGATGCGCCGGTCAGCGCAAGGGCCGTTGTCCATTTGTGCGAGCTAACGCTCGGAGCTCGCATCTCGTCGGCCAATATCGGTCAGGCCTTCGCCATCCAGCGCCCGAGTCGCCGAAAGTGGCGGTATCCGCCCTTCCGCGTTCCCAAGGCCGGCGTTGGCGATATCTCCGAGCTGCTCTGTAGCGATCTCTTGACGAACGAGGGCGTTCCACGGATGGAATTGAAGCACGACAAGTGGCCAGATTGGCAAGTCCCCGGCCACGCCCTAATGAACAAGGGTGCGCTGCGGGATCTTCGCGCCCTTGGAGATATCCTTATCCCCTGCGCACCGACCAACCTCCTGATCTCAGTAAAGACCGAGAGCGCCCGGGAGCGCTTGCTCTACTCGGCAAACTCGATCGAGGGAATCGGTTTCGGATTCTTCAACCAGGCCGACGAGTTCGTGACCAGGAGAAGAATTCAATTGTTCAAGAGAATGGGATTCTCCGCGATTTCCATGCCTGATGACATGTTGCGCCAGATTGAAGCCGAGCTAGCGCGACGAGGAGAGGATATCGCCGACGTGCAGAACATCTACGGCACGCGGCTCTACCGTCCCCACTCGGTTTTCACCTCGGACATGAGGCGCGTTGTCGGACGGTCAGCTTTCGATCTCTAGCAGGCGCAGGGGAGAAACACGCATTGGCGGAGACTTACGCGAGCTATCCATTGACGAAAGAGATGCTTCGCGCGGCCTACGAACGGGCGAACGCGTTGCCCGAGTACGAATATTCTCATCGGAAACTACAGGCGAATTTCGTGGGCTGCATTGGCGAACTCGTGATGGGGGATTTTCTTCGGCGGAATGGCATCCAGTTCACGGACGATCGCCACCATACCACGCACGACTTTCTCGTCTCCAACTGCATCACGCTTGACGTTAAGACAAAGGATAGGACTGTTAGGCCGCGGCGGAACTATGACAACTCGGTACCGCTGTACAATCACGAGCATCAGCGACCGGACTACTACTACTTCGTGTCCCTTCTCAGGGACAGGAAGCGACCAGCTTCCGACATCTTTCGCTTCTCCCACGCGTTCATAGTGGGCGGCATCGACATTGCGACGTTGGAGGCGAAGGGAAGGGTATGGGAGGCAAACGAGACAGACCCTGACAACGGTACCACTTTCTGGACATCGTGCATCAACGTCTCGATGGCGGACCTTCTTTCGAACAAGGAGATGCTTTCCATATTCAGGGCTGCAGCAAAGCCCGGCGGCGCAGCCAATCGCACCGTGAGCTAACGGGACAGCAATGGCAGCGGGGCGTGCGCGCTGTGCAGACCTTTGCCGCGAAGTCTAGCGTCGCCCAGTTTGTTTTGATCGGGCGCTCCCTAACGAGCCAGTGCGCCGCTGCTTGCAGCCACGGATCGTGGCGGATGTCCGCGAGCACGCGAGGGCGCACGAAGCGCTCGATCACGCGGGCCATGTTGACATCGACCAGGGGGCGCGGTTGGCCGTGTTGAAAAAGCAGGATCGCGTTGGCAACGTATTGGCCCACTCCAGGAACCTGTGCCAGCTCAGCGGGGTCATCTGGGAAACACCCGGCGCGGGCCGCTGCATACTCGGCAAGTGATTTCATCGACTTTGCACGTCGCCGCCACAGCCCGATTGGCTTGAAGGCCTCTTCCAGTTCTGGGATGTCTGCGTCGGCCAACGAAGACCAGCTCGGGAACCGCGCGAAGAAAAAAGCGTAGATCGCGGCAACGGTTTCTGCTCGGGTGCGTTGCAACAGCACCTCCACGCAAATGCGTTCGAAGGTCGAAGCGGCAGGCGACCGCCAGGGCAGGGTGCGGCCCTCGGCCTCGTACCAAGCGAGAAGGTGGTTTCGGAGCTTGGTGAGCCGGAGCTTGTTGCTGCGTGTCAGTTCGTCACGCGAGGACATGCGTCTCGGACGGTGGGAATAGCGCTGGGAAATCAGCTGCATGCATCTTGAACAGGTATCCGTGGTCGCGCACCCGCTGATGCCCTTTCTGTGACATCAGGTAATCGACTGAAATTACGCCGCCCTCGAGCAGAGCGTCGAAGTTCCGCACCTTTGGTTGGCGCGTATGCTCGACTTGGACATAGTGGAACTCCTCGCTTGCTCCTTTCCCGCGACAGCGAGCGCTGACCCAAAAGGTTTGCGGATGCTTTTCCTTCAGGCGATTACGCAGCTTTTCCAGTTCCCATGTGGTGACGTGGCGCGTGGCCGCCATGTCCGGGTCTTGATAATTTTGCTGGAGCCAGTCGTGGGCGGCGTCCACCTCCAAGAAGAACCCGATCGAGTTGGGCGCCGTGGCATTCATCTCGTGGTTCAGGCGTAGCTTGCCGTCGCGCTCGTAGCCATAGGTAGACAACAGGTTCCACGCGGAACCGATCGGACTCAATTTCCAATCCGGCGCTTGGGAGAACAAAGTTACCCGGTTTGCCTTGCCTTTTCGCAGGCGCTTAGCCTTCAGCTCGATGCCCTTGTAGTCCGGGGCCTTGCGAGTGTTCGCGTTAATCCCCAGCAACGTCTCCAGCGTCATGCCGACGCCGGTATCCCCGGGTCTCAAGGTTCGCACGAAGCCACGCGAAGACACGTCGCGGATCATGTCGAGCAATTCCTCGACCACGGGGTCTCTAGTCGGCCGCTGCGCGGCAGCGATGGCCCCCAAGGGGGTCGACGGATCATGGATGGAAGCCAGGATGCGCGGGTCGCTGCAGTTGACGATGTACGCCTTGTCGTCACGCACTAGCACCGCGAGGAGGTTGTAGGGCTCGGCGTACCCCTTGAGGCGACCGAACCACACCCGGGGATCGCCGGATTTCGTCACCGGGCGGTAAAGAGAGGCCGTGGTGGGCTGCAGCCCGTCCGGTCGAACGAAGAAGGCCTCGCGGATCACCTTGGCGTCGGGACCCTGCTCCTGCATATCGTAGTCGTGAAAACCGGTGTCTTGGAAGTACTCCCGCAAGCCGGCCGTGGCATCCATGATGGATTTCCGCATGCCGGTCTCGGTGGGAACCAAGAGCCCCACGTCGAGATCGTAACGTGTGAAGACCGCGAGGGTCTCGGCAATGCTCGTGTCGCTTTTCTCAAGCATCGACTGCCGCGTCGAGGATCATCTTGAAGTGTTTGCCGACACGCTCGGCGAGGCCTACGGGAACGGCGTTCCCGATCTGCGTGTACTTGGGCACTTCGCGGTCAAAAATGCCCTCGGTGGGCTTACCGGCCCGACGCAGGCCTCCCGTCGTGCGCTTGCCGGCAAACTGGTACCAATCGGGAAAAAGCTGCAGCCGCGCCCATTCGCGCACCGTCAGGATGCGCGGCTGGCGGTAGTGGACGTAATCGTCCGGCAGGGAAGTCGCGGTGATGTTGGGTTCGGCGTTGCCCCACTTTTCCTTCAAGACGCGCTGCGAGAATTTGCGCGTCTTGTACTTCTCCGGAATCTCGCCGTTGTGGCCGAGCATGTATCGAAACTTATCGACCACGGCCCACTTGTGCTTGCTATATTCCTGCTCGGTCAGTCGGACTCCTCGGTGCGGGTACCAATCCGGCGCCTTTCTCAGCCTCTCTTGGATCGTGCCCTTTTTCGCTGCCCGGGGGTAACTCTTGGTCTCGAACGGCCCCGGCGCGTAGGACTGGTTCAATAGAATATCTTCCACGTCATCGTCGAGGAGGTCGCCAAGAAGTTCTCCTAGATCAGGGTATTCGCCAGGACAACCTGCCGGCAGAAAGCCACATTTTACAGCGTCTTCGGTGTCAGCCGTATCATCTAGATTCTCAACGCCCTTCTTCTTGGCATCGGCGAGGATGTCCTTGCGGATACCAACGATCAGCACGCGTGGCCGGTTCTGCGGCACCCCGTAGTCCTTGGCATGGACGAGTGACCAGCGCACCTCGTAGCCAGGGATATGCTCCTTGAATTCACGAAGAACCTCCGGCCAAATCGGCTCGCCTCCTTCGCGGGTCCACTTGGCGTTGAGTAGGCCGCGCACGTTCTCGAAAAGGAAGATGCGCGGGCGAAGCCGGCGAATGATCTCCGCCATCCGGCCGTAGAGGTGGTTGGACGGGATGACCTTACGATCCACGGCGTAGGAGCGGCGGATGCCGATCCCGGAATAGCCTTGGCACGGCGGTCCACCGGTGAGCACGTCGAGCGTGCTTCCACCGCCGCTCTCCTCGTTCGCTGTCCGGTCGAAGCGGAAGTCGATCTCGCGGATACTGCTCAAGTCCGCCACCATCTGCTCTAATCGCTCATCTTTCAGGTCGTGGGCATCATTGCACCGGAGCGCCGGGTTGTCCGAAAAACGCATCCCGCCTAGCTCGTGGTGACGATTTAGAAGGTAGGTCTTGAGGGCATCGTCGTGGAGTTCGTTGACGAATACAGGCGTGAAGGCTGCATTCTCGAAGCCAAGTGACAGACCGCCACACCCGGCAAACAAATCGACCATGCTGTAGACGCGAGGCCTCGAAACCATGCTCGTCGCAGCCAGTTCGCCTGCTTTCAACATCTCTTCTTGCATGGTCGTAATCTCCAGCATTCTTCACCTCTCGCGCTCCGGACACCTTTCAATTCCAACTAGCACATGTAGCTAGGGAAGTCCAGGCGAAAACCAGATGTTGTAACGTCTGGTGAAAAGGCCTGCTTGGGAACCTCGGAACGAGTGAGTCAGCGGATGATTTCCGCGAAATCTTCCATCTTGGCGGCAATATCAAGCACTTGCTTACCATACCCGCTGTGCTCATCCTGAAGCTGGATGACAAGCGTGTCGATAGGGCGCGTGAGGGCAATCATGCCCCAACGCCACGCCTCCCTGTTTCGGGCTATCTCTGGGTCTACGAATCCTTCCATCGCAGTCTCCTCCGAATGGTCTTTCCACGAGGCTATCTGCGCGAGAAAACTATCGAAGCGATCAAGTACCACCGTCCACCCTTCGAGCCCACGACAGGACGCATATTGGACGATCCTCGCTTGATTGCTTGACCGTGGGAAGTCTAGGCGTGCGTGCGGGTCGACCCCGTCCCATGTCTCGGTGCCCCATTCAGAGAGGACAGTTGACATCGAGCTTCGGACGACGTTTCCGTCGCGCTCCACGCCGTCCGGCGGCACGCAGAACAGCATGTCAATCGGAGCGTTCCCGTCATCGCGCAACTCGCGTACCAGCTGCTCGTGTAGCTCCTGCGCAGTCTCGTAAGGTTTGCATAGGACAATCAAGCGTCCGCCGCCTGCGGCCGGGTTGGCTTCGGCTTCCCAGCCCATACCAGTAGATCTTGCGACCTCCCCGACAAAAAGAGAAAGGTTGCGCTTAAGCCGAAGGCACGTTGTCAAGCTGTGCGTCTTCCGTTCTTCGCGCGGTATTCCTTTCCGCCAGTCTGCCCGCTGGCCACGGGTGAACTGGTCGATGCCATCTGCTATGCAAAGCCGGCGAGGGCTGTAGAGGACCTTTAAAAGAGCCGTTTCTCCCGAGGGCCAATCTTGCCCCTCGTCGACGAATACTTGGTCGAAATCGAACCTATCGGGCTCCGCAGATACGATGCCTTCGATGTCTGCGACCCCAACAGCGCCACTTTCAACCATTTCGAGTGCAGCGGCGCAGAGCTCGGGATAGCGAGAAAAGTCGAGGGCCTCTTCCTCGAGTAGATGGAATCTCGCGAACCATCGGTAAAGAAACGACATCACCGTCGAGATTTCGATTCCACCATCTTCTGGGGAAGAAGGAATACCGGCTAGTGCCATTAGGCGGCGCATGTCGGCGGCGAGCGCCAAGTTGTATGTCAAGATCAGCGTACGCTTCCCTTCGACTTTGTACTGCTTCCACGCCGTTTGGAGTAGAAGGACTGTTTTTCCAGTGCCGCCGTAACCTCTCAGGAACACCGTTCCGGAGCCAAGTGTTTGCAGGACTTCATCGACTGCCGGGTTCTTTACGGCGAGCCGTTCCATCCGCTCCCGGTCGAGGCGGGTCGGGATCATCGGGCGAAAGAGGGGAGAGGCCAATACCTTCTCGACGGACTGTGAGCTTCCCGCGGAAAGATATCCCTGACCCTTTCGCTCCAGCACAGGTGATGAACTCGCGATAGCGCTCATAAGTTGGTGGCCATTGAACCCGGACGCGACGGCGCTAGGAGCGGAGATGTTTTGAAGGCTCGGGAAAATCAGGCATCGTCGGACGAAGACGTCGGCATGTTGATCCGAAAGATAGGCCTTGAGCGAATGCATTTGGTTTACATTTTGGTCTGTCGCGCTCTTCCTCTCTATTCTGCCGGAGCGCGAATATCGAACCTCTACTTGGTCACCGTTCACTCTCACGTTTCGTTCGTCGTGGTCTTTTACTTCGATTGCCGCGACAAAGCTTTCAACCAACAGGGGACGATTGTTCAGTCTACTTCCAGAGTGTCCCCGGATCACGCGCATGGGGCGGATTTGGCGGGGACGGACAAGCTGTCCCGCCAAAACGATATCGATATCCTGCACCCTATAGCCGGAGATCTTCACGCTGACGGCGATCTTGATGTCTTCCTGTTCAATTGGAGACGTGGCGACGCCAGGCCAGATAGCCTCCAGTGCGTCCCGCACCATGATTGCGGCTCTATACTCGCTCGTGCCTTCTGTACCTACGATTTCAATCATCACGCCTCCAGTAGCTTGACGACGTAGGTCTGCGGGGATGCCGCGAGATCCCGGATATCAACGAAGTCGACTTGATGGGCTGGCCCATAGTTCGCCTGCAGCGTTAGCTTGGCATCGTGCTGGCGGTCCTGCGCGGGTCCATCCTTGGTTGTGTACCAAAGCGGGTGCGAAAGAACGAGGGATCGACCTGGGTTCAAACGTGTGACTGCGAAGAGGCTGTCCGCTTGTTCCAAGAAGACGTCGCCGTCCTCCGAATTGCAGAGTTCGACTACGCGACTCCCGATTTTCTGAGAGGATGCAAGCCAGCGATCCGTGTCGAGGGGATGGCCAAGTACGAGCTCCGCGACGTCCAGGGCGAGTCGCCAGTCTAGCGCAGCGTGCAAGAAACGATTGTTGTAATTTCTCAGGCAGTCTGGACAGGATCGATCGCAAAGGGCATGATCTGCGGCCTCCCACTCCACTCTTCGCACGTCGTAGTGTCGCTGCAGCAAGGCACGGAGACGCTTCGGGTTGCAGATATGCCGCGTGTAGCCGGCACCGTTTTCCAGGGCATCGGCGACGTAGATTTGCATCGTCACGCAATGCGGCGTTCGCCATCGCTGGGTACCGACGCGAAGCTCGGAAGGATCCACGTCGAGCTCGACAGCGGCGGCAAGCTTTACGAATTCGCCGAACGAGACCAAGGCTGCCCTGGCCGCAGGTTGGTTATCGATGTCGAGAACGCCGTTGTATCCGACGTTGGGCAAGCTTCCGAGCAAAAGCGTCATAACGTCTGTGTTGAATACCGCCCCGATTGCGCCAGTGGTTTCGGGCTCGCCTTGGAGATCCCGGTAGGGTGGATCATCCCTGTAGAAGTGCTCTTCGTTGACGATGATCGAATTTACCTTGCGCCGGAAGTTGAACATCTCGCCGCTTGCGTCGTTCACGAGCGCAATCGGTTCGTCCGATGTCAAAGCTACTTTCATCGGTCCAACGTCGAAGCCGGCCGAGTAGTCCGGCTTGAATGCCAAAACAGGTGGATTAAGCGCGGGTCCCCTTTGACGTTGCCCGTCGTAATCCCTTGGCCTGCCGGTCGTCGTGAATCCCTTTGGCTGGTAGAGATTGAAGGGCGATGCCATTGACTGACAGACATCGCAAGTTTCGGACGCGCCTTGCATGATGTTTCCGCAGGTTTCCTCCTCGCACTTGGAAAAGACTAGAGGGTCTCCCAGCGGATCAGGGTCTGAAATGATCCTGCCGCCGACCTGCCGCTTGTACTCGAAACCACACGCGACGTGGATCTGCTTGTCCTTGGGGATCTCGGAGCCAGGTGAGAAGGCCCATACCGCGTGGTCAAGGGGACGGTCCGAAATGACCATCTCGTCAACAGATGCGCCATGTTTGAATCCGAACAAGCTCCGCGTTTGGGTCGGAAAACCAAACATCGGCAGGATTCCCGCCGTCGCGAGCCGTTCGCTCAGTTCTTCTTGGATATAACGATCACTCTTCACGATCTCGGATACATGGTCGGCGAGCTTTTCGCGGCAGTAGGCCTCTATTGAATCGCGTTTACCCGTCGAAAGAGGGGCGTTTAGGCATAGCGCATCGACGACCTCGGTAACCTCAGGTGATGTTGCCAGCCACTCGGAAACCGGCGCCTTGTATTTTGACTCCCAGCTACTGGTAGCACCAAATGATCCATGGGTACTTGCGCTGCGGCTTGGCGGTTCGGCAAGAGCATTGAATGCCCTTCGGAGTGTCTCGGCAGCTGCCACGCGCCTGACGATCTCCGGGCGCGACAAGTCAAGGTAGGGTTGTGGTGGGGTGTCACCGGTGATCCGTTCGGGATTCGAGTAGTAAAAGTCGTCGTGGGAGCCGCCGCGACAAATAGTGAGGGCATACGAGAAGCTCTGTCCTGCGCGACCCGCGCGCCCGACCCTCTGCTGGTAGTTAAAGCGTTGCGGGGGCATGTTGGCCATCATGACGAGTTCTAGGGAGCCGATGTCGACCCCCACTTCCATGGTGGTGGTTACGCTCAGCACGTCGATGCCGTGAACTCGTGGCTCTTCGCCTTCGAGGAAGGCTTCCTTGAACAGTCTTTGGCGCCTGCGTTGTTCCGATAGCGGCTTGGTCTGTCCGGTAAGTTCCTCAACGTGCAGACGGTGGGCTTTTTCACCGGACAACCAGCGGTAGTAGTCGTCTTCGGGTTGATCGATCGGGGAAAAGCTCTCCGACTCGCAGTTTAGCGAGGTGCACGCTTTCACGGTGGTATTGGCCGAGATCCTCGAGCAGCGATCGCAGCGCGCCAGCCCAGATTCTATTGGGACAAGCTCTAGTTTCAGGCTCCCGTAGCGTGTTACCTGGAGAACCCAGTTCTCGTTCGCGATGCCCTCGGTTTTCAAGAGGTCACCAATCGCGTCTGCTAGTACGACTGGGTCGCGGTTGAGGCGGGGTGCCGCTTTTTCCAAGTATTTTCGTACCCCTGCCGGGGTATTCGTGCTCGACTGGCTACTGCCACTACCACTGTAGAGGCGAGCTTGTCCGAGGAGGCGAACAACGTTCGAAAGGATGCACTCAGCTTCGCTACGCTCCAAGCCCAGCTTTGCGGAGAATTCTCCAATCGGCCGGACGTACGCAATGCCTAAGGTTTCGAGGTCGCGACCGCCCCCGTCAAACAACGCGGCGGCCACGAGGGAAGAGAGGTTTTCGCGGATAGTGCGGCGGCCAGCTTCTTCGACCGAGGCGTCCAAGCGCGCGACACCGCTGGGCCGCGTTTCGTCGAAAAAGCGCCACCAAGGCTCGTTGTCGACAGTTTGCCGCGACGCATCGGTTCCTTGCGGGTTTTCACCAAGCTCCAGTAGGCGGGCAAGAACGCCTGAAACGAGTTGACTCCAGGCAACAGCAGGGTTTCCCAGCGCTTTCTCGGAAAACTCCCTGATGCGGGCGCGCTGGCTCTCGTTTGCCATGCGCAGGCTGTCTAGCAGCAAGGATTGCATCAGGTCGGGGTGAAACGCGTTGATGGCCGCAGCTATTTCCTTCTCGCGAGCATCTAGATCGTTTTCTGCCTGTACTTTCTTGGCTACTTCTTTCGCGTCGTCTATCGAGAACACCTGCTTCGGCTCCAGCTCGGCAAAGACGAGTTGTCTGACGAGCGATCGAAAATGGTTCAACTCCAAGCCGGCCGCCACGTCTGCCGCGTCGTCTCGGCTATCGGTAAAGGCGATCATTGGAGCGGCAACATCCTCTGAGCCCAAGATCGACGTAGCGCGATCCGCGATAACCTGCGTTGTCACGTTTAAACCTGTCCGGAGCCCCCGGATCGGGCTATTCACACGGCTGCCGGAGAAAAAGGCTTTTAGGATGCGGCTCTGGCTCTTCGATGACTGGCACGCTGGGCAGCGCCCTGGCAACCCGGGCACATCGACGCCTTTTGGAACTTGGAAAAGCGTACCAGTGGGAGTTTCGCCGGGTTGCGCCTTGGCTAGGTGGCCGTAGAGCGGGCGGTATACGGCGGGCGCGAAGCCGAAGGTAACCGACTTGCCTGTCGCCGGGTTCTTGTGTTGCCAACTTGTCGTGACGCCGGAAGGAACCAACTTTCCAGGCCAATACCAACGGAAGCGGCTATGTGGCCTTTCGTTGACCAGGCCCGGTACGGTAGACGAAAGGTCCGTTGGACCGGACTCCAAGAAGACTTCGCCTTCCTCGTCCTCGTCAACCTTGGGGGTAACGTAGCCCCCAAGGTATGCCTCTCCGCAATCATAGCAATAGAGAAGCTCCAGTACCTGGCCACCGCATGGACACTTGATAGCGGGCTGCTTGAAAATCTTTCCAATCTGCCGTCCTTCGTAGCGAAATCGCTCCTCCACTTCGCTGCATGCGGGGTTCGAGCATGCCCACATGCCCTGTATCTGCCGGAGGAACATGTGCGCTCGGAAAGAAGGTTTCGGTTCTGTGAAAGAAACCGACTGTTCTGTTGCAGCCGCATGAAGAAGAGCAGCGAACGACGTATCCGCTGCGCCCTGACCGAAAAGCTTCTCCTTGACCTTGGAGACCCTTGCCGGCGCAACGCCGCCGTCGTCTTTCCGTCCGGCGGCAATGCAAGCCGAGCCGAGGGCATCGCGTGCCGAAAACCGCGACAACACTTGGTCGATAGCTGAGCGATCACCCCTCATGATGTCGTCGGCCTTGTCCGCGACATGGGATTCGTCGATGGGAAGCTCGACGCTGGGTTTGCGTGGCTCTCCGGGGAAGACGGCGAACGTCGACTTATCCACCCCGAAGAACTGCTGGAGGTATTCGCGACCTTCTTCTCCATCCAGCGAGGCGCTGGTCCCCAGGCACCTGAGCTGCGGTGACCCCGGTTCCATCCCAAGCCTCAGGAGCAAGTTGCGTATTACGAGTGCAACTTCCGTGCCCGCGGTGCCGCGGTAGCCGTGAAGCTCGTCGACGACCAGGGAAAAATGGTTGTTCGGAGAGGAGCGCAGCCAGTTCTTTGTCGCCTCGAAGATCGGCGCCTCGTGGTCCCGCATCAACATGACATTGAGCATCGAGACGTTGGTGATCATGATGTCCGGCGGCGCGTCTATCATGTCCCACCGCGTAAGCATTTCGCCGCAGGTCGGATCTTGGAATTGTCCGCGGATCTCCTCGTCCCGGTCGCGGAGCCGCTCTGCTTCTTCAGCAATCTTTCGAAGGTCCTTCGCAACCTCGCGGATCCTTTGCCGGTCGCCTGCTTTGAGTTGCCCGCTAGGGAAAAACGTTCCGCCAGGCGTCGCCCCAGTGTACCGGCCGAAGTAGAAGAGCGGCTGGCCGTGGATGGCCTTCGCGCGGAAAGCAGCGCGCCGAAGCCTGGCAACCTGGTCCTCGACGAGCGCGTTGGTGGGATAGAGCAGCAAAGCACGAACAGCTGGCGTGGGGCCCCCGCTAATCCCCGACCGGATCCCGTTCCAATGCGTCTCTTGGGACCAAGGTCGTTCCCACCATTGGTTCAAGGTTCCGCTTCCGACACCGCCCAGCCTCTCAGCCAAGAGCCTCGCAATAACGGGCACGAGGAAACTCTCGGTCTTCCCGGAACCCGTCCCAGATGTAACCACGACGTTCCTGGTCGGCGCATCGTTCGGTGCCAATGAAGTGACTAGTGACTGGGCTTGGTGCTTCCTGAGGGAGTAGTTCGCACCAAATACCACTCTCCCAAGATGCTCCGCCACGCTCGGAGGTAGGCCCGCTTCCTCGCAAGCCTTTTCGACAGGCACCGCCGATGGATACGCTAATACAGCCTCGAGAAGGATTTCTTGAGCGGTAAGGCCGGGTTCCGCGAGTAGTTCACGGCGCTCCGCCATTAGCGCCCCGTCTCGCATCCAGAACGCGCTGTCATAGTATTTGTGATATGCTTCCTGGATGTACTTGAGCACCTCGTTCGGGGTGGCGTTAGGCAACGGTCCGGTCTCCCTCGTAAAGTTTTTTCAAGATAATGGTTGCGATCATGGGAGCGACTCGCTCGTAAATGAGGCGCCCCCCTTCAATTAATGGCAATGCACCGCTAGAAGCGACGAGAGCGCGGGCAAACAACCCTGGAGGCTCAGCCCCGAGAGCGGCGATGAAGCGGCCGGTGGAAATGTCGTAGGCATGGAGCCGTGTACCTTCGCTCTTTGCGGCCAAGATCTTGGCGACCCGATGGCCAACTTGGCGCGTGTCTCCACTATGATCGCGGAACACGTAACGGGTTCCGTGCAGCCCAACCCGGTAAGCCCCAGTGCCTTCAATGGTCTCTGCTCTAATCCAGCGCGCGTCTCTGACGTCGAACTTGGCCAGTGCGTCCGCTCTTTCGACATGCATTGGTGTCCCCAGCATCCAAGCCATTTCGATAGACGGCAAGTTTCTGGCAATCGCCAAGCCGAGGTCGTGGGCAACTGTCACCGAGCGGCCGTGCGGATCCGTGATACCTTCAAGCAGCGCGTCTAAGGGCAGGCCAGCGAGCCCAGACCACCGATGCAGCGTAACGCGCCCTGGCTGCGAGACCACTTCGTAGATTGCACCTGCGCTCTCCAGCGCATCACGGATCTTTCCAAGTAAGAGCTTCGAGTGGAAGCCGGCGAGACGGGCCTTCTTGTCGAGACCCACCACCATAACGGGTGGAGGCACCGACCAATCAGATGCGTCAGAAAGGATCGAGTCCTTCATTTCAAGATGGCCGAGGGCGAAAAGGTCAGCGGCCAACGTTCGTGGAAACCACGGTTCTTCTGAAACGGATGCCACTAGCCGCTGAAATGCATGCCAACTGCCTTGACCGAGGTAGCAGAGAGCATCGAAAACCGTGTCAAGCGAAACGGAGTTAGTCTGAGGTAAGCTTCCGCCGTGCTCTTGCTGTATCGCGCCTTGCGTGGCCGTTTGCCTCCGAACCGGTGTCCCATATCGTGCCTGTTTGCTCTTTTTCCAGTTTTTCTTCGCCACCGCCCGCGACCGAGACAGTGCGCGAACGTGGCAGTCTTTGCACTCGGCCATCTTGGCTTCGAACCGATCGTCCCCCTTCTCGAACGGCTCGTAGACCCAGTAGTGATATCCGCGGATCACGCAACTCCCAGCGGCTTGGTGGACCGCGTCCTGCGAATGATTCCAATCGACCTCGGGAGTGGCCTCTGCCATCCCCTCGGGAATCTTGTTCGAGGAAGTTTCTGGTTGAGGCGAAACGCTTTGATCTGGCTCAACATTAAGCCTTCCCACGATGGTGCATCCCTCCAGTCCGTTTCCTGGACTCAAGGAGATGGTTTCTGAATTCAGGGAGAGCCCTTGGCCGCTGGCAAACGGATGGTAAAAGCGTTTTCCACCGAGCGGGCGTGGTACGTCTGCACTTCTTAACGAAAAATCCGTTTCCGCCAATTCAGCTTTGCCGGCTTTCACCACGGCCCGCAGGTTGGTTCCCGGTGCGACCTCGACTTGATCTAGATCGAGTTCGATGAAGTCACCCACTGCTTTCGATGAGGCCACGATCTCGTCGTCTTGGCCGAATCGCTCATGCAGGATCTCGAGCTTACCATCGCTTTTTTCGGATTTTGCTTCGACGTGCGGTTTTGCATCAACATGCCACGTTCCGTGGCCGAGTTTCAGGCCTCCAACGCAAGCGATCGCAGCAGTGCTATCAAGCGGATTCAGGGCATGGAAATTATCGTGTGCGTTGTCCACGGAGCGCACGATTTCGACCCCTCTCAGGATGCACCAACCCCTTGGAATCCCCGGCATGTCGGACGATTGCAACACGGCATGCCCGGGTCGCGCGCACTTGGCGAGGTGGCCTTCGACTTTTTCGAGCCATGCTTCGTGGCACAGGATCGCGTGCTCCTCGAAGAGGCTTGCACGGGTAACCTCCCTGAACATGGTGCCTTCCGCAGAGCGCGAAAACACGACGATGGGCTTAGCAATGTAGTTGTAGGTGACGCCGCTTTGTTGCCCCATGAAAGTTTGCGATTGTAGCAGTAGAAGGTCGAGGTTTATCGAACCGATCGGTCCGAGGAATTGGACGCCCGGCTCGCCTTCTTCCAGAACGAACTCATCCTCAAGAATGCTCTCCGGTTTGATTGGGCGAAGTGGTTCGGCGTTACCACCACGTGTCACCGAGAGCGCCAGAGTTACCCTCTTTCTAGGAAACCCGGGGAAGCCTAGTTGCCACTGAAGCCGCGCCTTCTTCGCTTGCCCTGGCGTTACGGCCGCTGACGGCTCCCAGCTTTCGAACATGTCAAGCGCGGCGGCGACAACGCGCTCTCTCAACTCGTTCGCGGTCCACAGTTTCTTGAGCCAAGCAGTTGGACCGGATGACCCATGCGAGGTCATCCAGTCATTCACGAGGAGCGCCATCTCCGCCTCCCCAATTGGGTCGCCAGGCGTCAAATCGTACGCCAGAAAGAGACCTTCAAATCGCCTGCGGTCTGCGTCTCTAACAAGAGCTTGCGAGAGAGCATAGCTGGCGTACTGCCAATGGCTAAGTAGCGGTTTGGCGGTTGGCCTTCCGAGCAAGTAGTCGTTCTCAGAAAGCCAAAGGTTCAATGCTCGCCAAAACTGGCGTGTGCTTTTCGCGTACTGCTTAAGTTTTTGTTGGTTTGTCGCGCCCTTTACCCCAAGCAACTCGAAATAGCGCTCGTAGTAGTTGTTAGGTGAGAAGTTCTCATCGGCACCCATTCTCTCGGCGGCGATGGACAAAGCGCATAGAAGTGCCGTGAAGGGAGGCGGGGATCGCCGGCCAGCCTTGCTCCAGTCCTTCAACCAGCTGGTATGATCTACATAAGGGTCCGCACGATCGAACCGAAGTGATCGTGAAACGCATAACCCTACGAAATCCCCGAGTTCATCAGGCTCAATCTCGAGAGCCTCGGCTACTTCCGTTTCTGCGTCTCCCTCCAGATCAAGATAGACTGGCAGCATTTCAAATCGCCCGCGAAAAAAATAGTTGTTAAGCGCGGAGTTTGCCGCCGCATACTCGGTGTCGATTTCGACAGACCAGTAAGCTTTTTCTTCCATGGCCAAGCTTTCCGAAGAACTATACTTTTCAATCTAGAAGTGATGAGATGGCTAATTGCTCCCTGTTAAGGAGCACGATTTGCTGATCCTGGGCCTTTCGCGCGCCCGGGTCGGTATCAAGCCCAAGCCGCCTGAGCGCGTAATAGAGCAGCGCGCGCCGGACCTTGATTTTCGCCTTGCCACCGCGCATGCCGTAGTCGAGCGCTATGACCTTTGCCTGAGTTTCCGAGAGGTCAGGGTGGGGGCCGACTTCCAGCGTGACCTCGGAATGCCAATCGTGATCATCGCCGGGGGAGACTTCGGCTTCTCGCGAGCCACGGATTTTGAGCATTCGCGATAGCAGGAAGTCCTTGAAGCGCTCATCAGTCTCGCAAAACGCCCGGGCGTGCCAGCGGAACCCGTCGAAGGCGATGGCGTGGGGCGCGATCCAGCGCCAGCTTGGCTCCGGGCGGGACAGGCTTTGATACTTCACCTCGATCGCTTCCGACCGGCGAATGGCGCCGACGACCGATCGGAGCGTCGCGGGATTGACGCCACGAACCGGCGTCGGTGCGGATGCAAACGGAGGAAGCTCCGTGATCCAGGTTTCTTCTCGGTCAAGGATACCATCGGCGACCGAACGCAGCTGGGCCAGATACTTGCTTGCGTCGGGTTCGCTGAAATGGGCTTTGAAGTCTGGCGTGCGCACATAGGTCCGGGCGCTTTTATCATAGACCATGTTGTCGGGCGCCAGGCCGATGTAGCGGTTCAGGTCGGCGGACGCCTGGTTCACCGAAACTCCGAACTGATCCATCAGGTCGCTGCGGTTCACGCGCCCCTCCCAAAACAGGCGGAACTCGATGAACTCGAGCCGTTGCTCGACGCCCCAGCGAAGCTCCGCCTTGCTGTCTTCCACATCACTCTCCCGGCTTGGCCGATGCGCATTGTAACTATGCGCGCACATTTTCTGTGCTTGAGGCGATGCTAGCGGAATGGTTGAGCTTGTGCAATCAGAGCTTCGCAAAAGGAGATCGATTTTTTTCAAGTCTTGGCTTTCCGCCGTGCCACGCACCGTCGCGCAAAACTGTTTGTCCCGTGCGGAAGGAAGCAGAAGGCAAAGCTCATCTAGTCTCTTTGCACGACCGGCTTCTTTGACAAGTGGGCGCCACAAATTGCTTTACTCCGTCCGAGTTTTTTCGTGGAGCGGATATAGTGCCACCTCGGCCATGCGAGATGGTATTTTAGGACAAAGCTTTTCGATCTCGCGCCAAAGATCCAAGCCCGAGAACTGGAATTGTCAGCATTGATCCGGAGGAGGAGCGCCAATGATGGCAACCTCCCGCAGTCTCGACTGTGGAGACAGCGGGAGAATTTTTCTTGAGTTAATCGGGATTCAATCCACCAGATCAAGATACGCTACCTGATCTCGTGTTTTGCCCAAAAGCATGGCGCGTTCGAACGCCAGGATGTCTTCCAGCCGATACACCACGCGGCCGCCGATTTTCATGTAAACTGGTCCCTCGCAGGCCCACCGCCAGCGCTCGAGCGTTCGATGGCTGATCCTCCAACGCGCCGCCAATTCCTTCTGGTTCAAGCAAGTCGGTTGCATGTGTTACTCCTTACGTACAACTCTGTTTGGTTGCTCGCAAACCAAGGCGTGAATGGAAAAACGAGTAAAGTCAGAAGTTTGCGCGAATTGCGCATGCGTCCCAAACCTCCGGAGAGTTCGCGAGTATCAGACAACACCCGCCTCGATTCCTCGATCTGTGATCAGCCACTGGTGGCTACGTTGAGACAGGATTTTCTGTATTCCTCTCCCTCCGCCATTTATGGAATTCCAGAAAACCACTCGGACCCTCGCAGTTTTGTGCAGATGCGCAACGGAAACGCTGCCCGCATCCATTCCATGAAGTTCTCGGCCCCTTTGCGGGCTGCTGGCCGTTTGTTGCAAGCGCAAGCCGTGGATGGCTTTAGAGGTGCTCGGAATCGAAAATCGGGCGGCGCTCCGTTTCCATAGCGCCGAATTCAGACGGGGCGTTTTCAGGAGAAAGATTTGGCCGCACGGGCAAAGACCAGGAAAAAGGCGCAAGTGCCTGCCTCGAAGCCGAAAACCATTTTGCCAACTTGTCAGCCACAGAGCAGCGCAAATGCCGCGCCAGCAGTTTTGCTCAATGAGTTCAAAGTGGTGCCCAAGGTGAGACTCGAACTCACACGCCCGTGAAGGCGGGGGATTTTGAATCCCCTGCGTCTACCATTCCGCCACTTGGGCCACGGGTTTCAATTAGCGTCGCAAGCCGGGAAGGTCCAGAGGCAAAAATCACTGATGCTGCCTCGTTCGCCCCATAGGCGGTTGACCTCTCGCGGGTCGCATGATTTGGCATTGGGGCAACAGATATTTGGATACCGCACCCGATGTTGCGATCGCTTTATGACCGGACAATCAGTCTGGCCGAACACCCTCATGCCATGTGGGCATTGGCAATTGTAGCTTTCGTGGAGAGCTCGTTTTTTCCGATCCCCCCGGATGTTCTGATGATTCCCATGGTTCTGGCCCGTCCGTCAAAGGCATGGCTGATCGCGACCGTGGCACTGCTCGCCTCTGTCCTTGGCGGGTTGCTGGGTTATGCGATCGGGGCGTTTTTCTATGAAAGCGTCGGGCAACCCATCCTGCAGGCCATGGGCAAGGCCGAGGCGATGGAGGCATTCAACACGCGGTTCAACGACTTCGGCTTCTGGGCGGTCCTGACGGCCGGCGTGACTCCGTTTCCCTACAAGGTCATCACCATCATGTCCGGTTGGACCG
Organism: Ruegeria marisrubri; assembly: GCF_001507595.1. GTDB lineage: Bacteria > Pseudomonadota > Alphaproteobacteria > Rhodobacterales > Rhodobacteraceae > Ruegeria > Ruegeria marisrubri. The sequence continues at coordinate 617,124 of NZ_LQBQ01000001.1, read as the reverse complement.
GTATGCCACTGGGAACGTTCATCGCCACGTCTATCCTTGCCCGGGCCTTGCGCTTTTTTGTTGTTGCCGGGCTGCTCTGGGGCTTCGGCGAACCAATCCGGGGTTTCATTGAAAAGCGGCTGGGTTTGGTCTTTACCGTGTTCATTGCGCTCCTGATCGGGGGCTTCTTTCTGGTGAGATACCTATGATCGACAGAAAAACACTTGTCCTTGCCGCGGCACTGGGCTCCGCGGCGATGCTGCTTGGGGCCTGGGGCTTTCAGTATCTAGGCGGCATGGCGCCCTGCAAACTGTGCATCTGGCAGCGATACCCGCACGGGGCGGCAGTTCTGATCGGAGGGCTGGCGCTGGCTCTGCCCGCCATAAGATACCTGCCCGTGGCAGGTGCCCTTGCCGCGCTGACGACTTCGGGGATCGGGGTATATCACACCGGTGTCGAGCGTGGCTGGTGGGAAGGCCCATCGACCTGCACTTCGGGCGATATCGGCGGTCTGAGCACGCAACAGCTCATGGAGCAGATCATGTCGGCGCCGCTGGTGCGTTGCGACGAAGTTCCGTGGGAGATGTTCGGCCTGTCGATGGCCAGCTGGAACGCGATCGTGTCTTTCGGGTTCGCGCTGATCTGGCTCGCCGCTGCACGCGCCCGGTGATGGGGCCGGGTCACGCCTCCAATTCGGCATCCCAATAGAGGAAGTCCATCCAGCTGGCATGCAGGTGGTTGGGGGGAAACTTGCGCCCGATGTTCTGAAGTTCCTCGGCCTGCGGCTGGCGTGGCGGCTTTCGCAACGTCATGCCTGCCTGCCGCAATGACTTGGAGCCCTTGCGCAGATTGCAGGGGCTGCAGGCCGCCACCACGTTCTGCCAACTGGTCACACCACCCGCTGCACGAGGCACCACGTGATCAAAGGTCAACTCGCCCCTGCTGCCGCAATACTGACAGCGGAATTCGTCCCTCAAAAACAAATTAAAGCGCGTGAAGGCCACGCGCTTTTGGGGTCTAACGTAGTCTTTCAAAACAACGACCGACGGTATTCGTATCTCGGTGCTCGGGCTGCGCACGACCTCGTCATATTCGGCCACGATGACCACCCTGTCCAACCAGGCGGCCTTGATTGCCTCCTGCCAGGGCCAAAGGGACAGAGGGTAATAGGACAGTGGACGATAGTCGGCATTCAGAACCAAGGCTGGATGGTGTTTCAACGCCCCCGGTTCCCTGACGAACTCGCTCCTGAAGTCTCCGTCCATGTCAGACTCTCTCCTCGCCCTGCACTGCCCGTTTCGACATCAGAGCGGGGAGCACCCGCCCCGGCCTAAATACGACTATATATCGTGTATAAACTCAGGCAAGCCCTGAGTTTCCACAACATGTCGCAGTGTGTTTACTTGGCGAGAGTAACATACCCGTGACAGTTATCCACAGCTTGCCGCCACCGGGCTGCACAGGATAAGGGGTGGTTCCATGTCCTGGTTCATCCGCTTCAACAAACCTTTCGACGTATTGCCGCAATTCACCGATCGCGGCAGCGCGGTCTCGCCGCGCCGCACGCTGTCCGACTTCATCGACCTGCCCGGCGTCTATCCGGCTGGCCGACTGGACCGCGACAGCGAGGGGTTGATGCTGCTGACAGACAACGGGCGACTGCAGGCGCGCATCTCGGACCCAAAGCACAAGATGGCCAAGACCTATTGGGTTCAGGTTGAAGGCGTGCCGGATGCGGTGGGGCTCAAAGCCCTGTGCGACGGGGTGGAACTGAAAGACGGGCTGACCCGACCGGCCAAGGCCCGGCGGATCGACGAACCCGCCGGGCTCTGGCCGCGCACACCCCCGATCCGGGTGCGCAAGTCGGTGCCCGACAGCTGGATCGAACTGACAATCCGCGAGGGGCGCAATCGACAGGTGCGCCGCATGACCGCTGCGGTCGGGCACCCGACGCTGCGCCTGATCCGTTACAGGATCGGGGAGTGGACCTTGGACGGGTTGGACCCCGGCAAATGGGAAACCTTGCCAATGCCGCAACTGCCAGCGCCGAAACCAAAGCACAAAATGCGCCGCCGGTGACAGCGTTGCTGCTGGCCTGCTAATCTGCGTTCATGAGCGAAGCAACCAAGCCCCCTGCCCCGACCGGGATTCTCGAAGCGGCGCTTTACGTCGATGACCTCGACAAGGCCGAGGTGTTCTATGGCGTGGTGTTGGGATTGGAGCAGATCCAGCGCGTTCAGGACCGGCATGTCTTTTTCCGCGTCGGCCCATCGGTGCTGCTGATCTTCAACCCGGACAAGACAGAGCTACCGCCCAGCAATCCGCGCCTTCCGGTGCCGCCACACGGTGCGCGCGGGCCGGGCCATGTCTGTCTGGTGCTGGAACGGGACCAGTTCCGACAAATGCGCCGCCGGCTGGAAGAGGCCGGCACCCCCATCGACGCGGAATTCGATTGGCCCAACGGGGCGCGGTCACTCTATTTCCGTGACCCGGCCGGAAACTCGGTAGAGTTTGCCGAAGGCTGGTTGTGGGATTGACCCTGACCGCCCGCCCGGGGGCGGACCTTACAGGCTCAGCTTGTCCCGCATGAAGGCCAGCGCCACGCTCAGGCCATCCGGCGAAATCCCGTGGCCGGTGCCTTTCATCACATGGGCATAGACCTCTTTGAACCCGGCACGTTGCAGGGCTTCGGCCGCCTCTGGCAGCGACTGCGGCGGCACCAGGTCGTCTTGGTCGCCATGCACCAGCAGCACCGGCATCCGGCTGACCACTTCTTCGGCCAGCAGATCGGGTTCCAGCAGACGACCCGAGAATGCAACGATCCCCGCCACGGGATCCTCGCGGCGCGGAGCGACATGCAGGCTCATCATGGTGCCCTGCGAGAATCCGAACAGCACGACCTGCTCGGGCAGGACGTCTTCATCCACCATCAGAGCGTCAAGAAAGGCGTTGAAATCTTCGACCGCCATTTCCATCCCGCGCCGCGCCTCCTCCTCGGAAGAGCCGTCGATCCACGGAATCGGGAACCACTGATAACCGAAGGGCATGCCGGGGATGCTTTCAGGCGCATCAGGGGCCACGAACAGCGTGTCGGGCAGATGCTCCCCCAGAACATCGGCCAGCCCCAGCAGATCCGCGCCATTGGCGCCATACCCATGCACGAAAACCACAACCGAGCGCGTGGTGCCCGAGACCGGCCCCTTGCGGCCCGCATTCAATACCCGAGTCATCTGATCCCTTCCCTGTCCTTGGCCACGCGGTAATAGGCCCACAGCACGCGCGCCGCAACCGAGCGCCACGGCGACCAGGCCTCGGCCATTTGCCGCAGGTGTTTTTCCCTGGGGCGCTCGGGCAGGTCATAGAGCATCCGTGCCGCTTCCTGCAGCGCCAGATCGCCCGGCGCAAAGACATCGGCGCGGCCCAGAGAGAACATCGCATAGATTTCGGCCGTCCAGACGCCGATCCCCGGCACCTGCGTCAGGATGGCAACGACCTCTTCAGTGGGTGTCTCCCGCAAAGCCCGATAGTCGATCCGCGCCTCTGCCAGTGCCCGGGCATAGCGAATCTTCTGGCGGCTCAAACCTGCAGCCCGCAAATCCTCGTCCGTGGCCCACATGATCTTGCGCGGGCCTGTCAGCCCGGCCTCCTTGAGCCGCCCCCAGATCGCGTTGGCAGAGGCCACGCTGACCTGCTGACTGACGATGGCGCTGAGCAGCTGCGCAAACCCGTCCGGGCGGCGGCGCAGCGGCAACGGTCCGGTCTGATCCATCGCATGGGCCATGCGTTGGCATTGGCCTGCAAGCCATTCCGCTCCCTCGGCAACGCAATCCGGGGTTTCGATGATCCGACCGACTGTCACTGTTCCTCCGACCTGCTCGACGTTTCGTAAACCAGATTGGATTGTTTCAATACATATTCAATCCGCTTGAGGTGTTCTCCGAATGCCGATAGGCATGCCCGCATGACACAGACCGCCACCGATCCGGGCAACAGCCAGGCCAAACGCAATGTCGCCGTTCTGGTGGCCGCGCAGGCCATTCTCGGCGCACAGATGCCGATGATCTTTACCGTCGGCGGGCTTGCGGGGCAATCGTTGGCGACCAACCCCTGCCTTGCCACCCTGCCGATTTCTCTGATCGTTCTGGGCTCGATGCTGGCCGCCACGCCGATTTCGTCGATCATGCAGAGATGGGGCCGGCGCGTCGGGTTTCTGGTTGGCGCAACGGCCGGGGCTGCTGGCGGTGTCGTCGGAGCCTATGGCCTCTACCTCGGGTCGTTTCCGATCTTTCTGCTCGGCAGCCTGCTGACCGGCATTTACATGAGCGCGCACGGTTTCTATCGCTTTGCCGCCGCCGACACCGCGTCGGACGACTATCGTCCCAAGGCGATTTCCTATGTCATGGCGGGCGGTCTGGCCGCCGCAATCATCGGCCCGCAGATCGTCAAGCTGACCTCTCAGGCCTATGTCATCCCGTTTCTGGGCACCTATCTGGCCGTCATCGCGGTGAACGTTATCGGCTCGGGGCTGTTCTTCTTCCTCGACATCCCCAAACCGCCGCGTCTCACCGAAGACAGCCCGCGCGGGCGCACCCGGCGCGAGCTTCTGAGCGACCCGCGCATCGCCGTCGCCGTGATCTGCGCCATGGTGTCCTATGCGCTGATGAACCTGGTGATGACCTCGACCCCTCTGGCCGTCGTGGGCTGCGGTTATACCGAGGGCAACGCCGCCGACGTGGTCACCAGCCACGTGCTGGCCATGTATGTCCCCAGCTTCTTCACCGGCCACCTGATCGCGCGGTTCGGCGTCGAAAAGATCGTGGCGTCGGGCCTGGCCATTCTGGCCGGCGCCGGGCTTGTCGCGTTGCAGGGCGTGGATCTGGGCAATTTCTTTGTCGCCCTGATCCTGCTGGGCGTTGGCTGGAACTTCGGCTTCATCGGCGCCACGACCATGCTGGCGGGCGCACACGCACCGCACGAGCGCGGGCGCATGCAGGGCCTCAATGACCTTCTGGTGTTCGGCGGCGTGACCTTGGCGTCGCTGGCCTCCGGCGGGTTGATGAACTGTTCCGGCGGCTCCCCGATCGAGGGCTGGACCGCCGTCAACCTGGCGATGATTCCGCTGCTGACGCTGGCGGGCGGTGCGCTGCTGTGGCTCGTGCTGCGGCCCGCCGATTCCGAGACGGTCTGACCGACGGCCGCTACCAGCGCCCCGTCACGACCGCCCGTATCAAAGAGGCTCTGCGACGAAACTCGCTCTGCCCCAATGCACCGACGGCAACACGGGCCGGTTCCTTCAACGCTTGTCCGAGTATTGCCTCGGCCTGCCAACCGGCCAGCATCGCCGGACGCGCTTCCTTCGACACTGCGCCCCGGTTGGCGCGTGCTCGGGCCAGACGGTCCAGCGCCTCTTGCGCCAGCCGCCGAACGCCTTCGGGCGTGCCATCAAGCAACGGAACCCGGCCCCGGGATTCCAATTCCGGGATGGCCCGGAACCAGTTGGCAACACCCGAGGCAAAGCCAAGGTCCCGGACCACGCTTTCGTCAGCCTCACCCAGTGCTTGCGCTGCAGCCCACATCAAGGTTCCCGCGCTCTGGTTTATGTAGTTGGCAAAGTGCTCGGCATCCTCGAACGGATCGCGATAGATGTCCCAACGCCTTACGGCGACGTATTCATCCATTTCCGACGCCGCCTCGGGCGAAAGAACGGCTGCCAGAGGCGTGACGACCTCGTGCCGCCGGACCTGCCCGCCTGCCGCGATTTCCTCCAGCGCATCCCGCCACCATTGCAGCCGCATCTCGGCGATCATCGGCTCCTGCGTGACCCAGGGCGCGCGAGAGACTTCGACATTCAGCGCATACAGGGGAAACAGCACCGCACGCGCCTTGACCGGTGCGGCCATGGCGGCCATGAACCGGTCGGGATCAGCCCGGTGAACCAATGCGGCACAGGCCTTAAGATCGTCGTCGAACGTCATGCCGGACGCACAAGGAACAACGCATAGGCGATTTGTTCCCGCGCCGCCTCCCACAAGGAAATCTCGCGCTCATGGGCGTCCAATACCTCTACGAGCGCGTCATCCGGGCCTTGCGCCCTCAGTTCCAAAATCCGCTGCCGCAGCGGGGCATAATAGGTCTCCCACGGCTCTCCGATGATCAGACGGTGGTCCACCACCTCATACCCGGCCTGCGAGATCCGGGCTGTTACCCCCTCCAGATCGGTCAAGGCAGGATATTCCGCCCAAAACTCCCGCGCGGCTTCCGACTGCGGCCCCGGTATCCGGACAGGCTCCGAGAAAGCCACCCAGCCGCTGGGCGTCAGCGCGTCGCGCCATGCCTGCAACCCTTCGGTCACCCCCAGGAAATAGATTGCGCCCGCGGACCAGATCAGGTCATACGGTCCGCCGGGTTCTGCCATGTCGCCTTCGATCACGCGCACACGGTCACCAAAGCGGGCACAGCGTGCGCGCGCCTCTTTGACGAACTGCGGCGGTTTTTCGATCCCGGTCAGACGCGCCAACGGCAGTGCTTCGGCAAGAACTTCCAGATCGGCGCCCGGCCCGCATCCCGCGTCGCAGACAGTCACCTCACCCGACAGACCGGCCCGTTCCAAGGCCCAGAGCACATCTTCGGCGCAGCCCGGCCCCTCGCGGGGCAGGTCCTTGTGCAGGGTAAAGAACGCATCCCAATCCATTACGCCGCCGTCTCTTTCGTGCCGCAGTCGCGGACCAGTTTCCACTGGATCGCTTCCAGCAGCGCCTCGAACGAGGCATCGACTATGTTGGCGCTGACGCCCACCGTGGACCAGCGCCGCCCCTGCCCGTCCTCGCTGTCGATGATGACACGGGTCACGGCCTCGGTGCCACCTTGCGTGATGCGCACCTTGAAATCGACCAGGTGCATGTCGTCGAGCACTTCGGAATAGCGCCCCAGATCCTTGGCCAGAGCCTTGGCCAGCGCGTTCACTGGCCCCCGGTCATTGCCGCTTTCATCCAGCGACTCGCTGACCGACAGCTTCTTTTCACCGTCCACCTTCACCACGACGACCGCCTCTGACAGGCTGACCATCTTGTTGTATTTGTTCTTGCGGCGCTCGACGGTGACCTTGTAGCGCTTGACCTCGAAGAACTGCGGCAGCTGTCCCAACTCTTCCCGCGCCAGCAACTCGAACGAGGCCTGCGCGGTGTCGTAGGAATAGCCCTCGGCCTCGCGCGCCTTGATCCGTTCGAGAATGCGTCCCAGCGCCGGATCCCCCGGCTCGACCACCAGCCCCGCCTCGGTCAGACGCTTGCGCAGGTTCGACTGCCCCGCCTGGTTTGACATCGGAATGATGCGCGTGTTGCCGACACTGGCCGGATCGACGTGTTCATAGGTCGACGGGTCCTTTAGAATGGCGCTCGCGTGCAGCCCAGCCTTGTGCGCAAAGGCCGAAGCGCCCACGTAAGCCGCCTGTTTGGTCGGCACACGGTTCAGGATGTCATCCAGCATCCGGCTGACCCGCGTCAGGCCCGCCAAGGCCTCACGGCTGATGCCGGTCTCGAACCTCGACGCATAGGGTTCCTTGAGCAGCAACGTCGGGATCAATGCCGTCAGGTTCGCATTGCCGCAACGCTCGCCCAGACCGTTCAACGTGCCCTGTATCTGGCGTGCGCCCGCATCGACGGCAGCCAGAGAACAGGCCACCGCGTTCTCGGTGTCATTGTGAGTGTGAATTCCCAGCCGGTCACCAGGCAGACCCGCCGCGATGACCTCGCCCACGATACGCCCGACCTCGGACGGCAGCGCCCCGCCATTGGTGTCGCACAGCACCACCCATCGCGCGCCTGCGTCCAGCGCCGCGCGGCAAACCTCGACCGCATAGGCCGGGTTGTCCTTGTAGCCGTCAAAGAAATGCTCGGCGTCGAACAGCGCCTCGCGCCCCTGCGCCACGATATGCGCCATCGAGGCCCGGATGTTCTCGACATTCTCCTCAAGCGGGATGCCGAGCGCGTGGGTCACATGATAGTCATGCGCCTTGCCGACCAGACAAACGGTCTGGGTGCCTGCGTTCATTACCGCGGCCAGAACGTCGTCATTTTCGGCAGATCGGCCCGAACGCTTGGTCATGCCAAAGGCTGTCAGCCGTGCCCGGGTCGCCGGAGCCGCATTGAAAAACGCGCTGTCGGTCGGGTTCGCGCCGGGCCAGCCGCCTTCGATGTAATCGACGCCCAACTCGTCCAAAGCCTTGGCGATCTGCGCTTTTTCCGAGGTCGAAAACTGCACGCCCTGCGTCTGCTGCCCGTCGCGAAGGGTCGTATCATAGAGATACAGGCGTTCTGGCGCCTCGGTGACCCGATCACTCATCCCACGCCCTCCAGCTTTGCCGCATCGAACTCCGGCCCCGGAACAAGCTCGACGCCCGCCTTGCTCATGCGCACCTCCAGCCCGGCCGCCAGATAGGCTGCCTTCAGCCTGTCGACCTCGGCAAAGTCCTTGCTCTCCATCGCCTCTGCCCTTGCCGCAGCCAGACGCGCCTCGTGCGAGGAAAGATCCAGTTTCGGGCCTTCGGCCCAAGCCCCGATTTCCTCGGTCAACAGGCCCAGCAGCTGCGCCGAGGCCAGCAGCCCGGCCGCATCTCCGTCGGCAGCGAGACGGTGCAGTTCGGCGATGGCGCCCGCCGTGTTCAGGTCATCCGCAAGCGCATCGACAACCGCGGGCGCCGCGCTGGCGGCGGGTTCGATGCCCGCCGTCAGCGCCCGCCACTTGCGCAGGACGCCCTCGGCCTCGCGCGCCTTTTTCTCGGTCCAGTCCATCGGCTTGCGATAATGGGTCTGCAGGAAAACAAAGCGGATCACCTCGCCCGGCACGCCTTTTTCCAGCAGGTCGTGCACGGTAAAAAAGTTGCCCAGAGACTTGGACATCTTTCTGCCCTCGACCTGCAACATCTCGTTGTGCAGCCAGTAATTCGCAAAGCGCCCCTCGGGGTGCGCGCAGCAACTTTGCGCGATCTCGTTCTCGTGGTGCGGGAACATCAGGTCGTTGCCGCCGCCGTGAATGTCGAAACTCGCGCCCAGCAGTTCATAGGACATGGCCGAGCATTCGATGTGCCAGCCCGGGCGACCCCGGCCCCAGGGCGAATCCCACCCCGGCAGGTCATCGGTCGAAGGCTTCCACAGCACGAAATCCATCGGGTTCTTCTTGTAAGGCGCCACCTCGACCCGCGCTCCGGCGGTCATGTCATCGACCGACCGGCCCGAGAGCTTGCCATACTCCTCTTTCCACGAGTCGACCGCGAACAGCACATGCCCGTCCGCCTCATAGGCATGACCCTTTTCGATCAGCACCTCGATCATCGCGATCATCTGACCGATATACTGGGTCGCGCGCGGCATGTGATCGGGCTCCAGAGCGCCCAACTGGCCCATGTCGTCCAGGAACCACTGGGTCGTCTCGGCCGTGATTTCGCCGATGGGCCGGCCCGTCTCGGCGGCGCGGGCGTTGATCTTGTCGTCCACATCCGTGAAGTTCCGCACGTAAGTCACGTGCTCTGCGCCATAAACCTCGCGCAGCAACCGGTAGAGCACGTCAAAGACCACCACCGGCCGCGCGTTGCCCAGATGCGCCCGGTCATAGACGGTCGGCCCGCAAACATACATCCGGACATTCTTCGGATCGATCGGAACGAATTCCTCCTTCTTCCGCGTCCTCGTGTTGTGCAGCTTGATCGTCGTCATCGGGTCATGTCCTCAACAGCATGCGCTTGCGCGTTGGCGCGGGCATAGCAACTTGTCTCGGAGATGAAAACGAAAGAAACCGGCCCGCGTGAAAGTTCAGCAGGGAATGCAGCCAATAATGATGCAAATGGTCCGGTTCATGCGCCCCGGATAGCATGACCGCGACGATCCGCCAAGCCTCCTTTCCATCAGAGGACGCCGACGATTGCCCCGCGCCCGGTTGACAAAGCCCTTTGCCTCTGCCCCTCTCCGGCTGAAACACTCAGGGAGAGAGGCCATGAAGCTGTCGCATCGCATTACCCACCTGACCGGCGGCGGTTCCGACGGCTGGGGCGTGTTCTATCGGGCGCGGCGCATGATCTCCGAGGGGATCGCCGTCGTCGAGTTGACGATCGGCGAGCACGACATCCCGACCCACCCGTCGATCCTGGCAGCGATGAACGACTCGGCCGTGGGCGGCCACACCGGATATGCGATGGTTCCGGGCACGGCCCTGTTGCGCGATACCGTTGCCGCGCGGGTGCAGACCCGCACCGGCGTTCCCACGACCCGTGACAATGTGCTGATAACGCCCGGCGGTCAGGCTGCGCTGTTCGCGGCACATGCAGCGGCCTGCAATGCCGGCGACACCGCTCTATATCTCGATCCCTACTACGCCACCTATCCCGGAACGATTCGCGGCGTGGGTGCCGTTGCCAAGGCGGTTCAGACCCATGCTGGGGACGCGTTTCAGCCGCGCGCCTCGGAGATCGACGCCGCCGCCGAAGGCGCGGTTTCGCTGCTGATAAACTCGCCCAACAACCCGACCGGCGTGGTCTATTCCCGCGAAACGCTGGAAGGGATCGCCGAGGTCTGCAAAAAACGCGACCTGTGGCTGATCTCGGACGAGGTCTATGACACGCAGGTCTGGGAGGGCGAACACATCTCGCCCCGCGCCCTGCCGGACATGGCCGAACGCACGCTGGTCGTCGGTTCGATGTCCAAGTCCCACGCCATGACAGGCTCCCGCTGCGGCTGGATCGTCGCGCCTGCTGAGGTGACCGAGCACCTGATCAACCTCGCAACGCACACGACCTATGGCGTCCCCGGATTCATTCAGGACGCGGCGAGTTTTGCGCTCAGCGCAGGGCGCGAGCTTGAAGACGAAATCTCGGAACCGTTCCGCCGCAGGCGCGCGCTGGCCACGGAAATACTGGGTGCCCAGAACGCGGTCACCATGATCCCCTCGCAAGGCGCGATGTATCTGATGCTGGACGTCCGCGCCACGGGCCTGACTGGTGAGGCTTTCGCCAACGCCCTGCTCGACACGCACCACATCGCCGTCATGCCCGGGGAAAGTTTCGGCAAGGCAGCCGCAGGCCATGTCCGCGTGGCGATGACGATCGACGATGACGCTTTTGCCAACGCGCTCAGGACGTTGTGCAGCTTTGCTGCGGTTCTCAGCGACCAGCGCGAAAACGCCTGACACGCGCGCGCATTTACGACGCAGCAGCGTTTAATCAACTGGGCAATCGTCTACCGGCGGTTGCCCTTTTTCGGTTCAACCGGCCTGCCTGGGCATGAAAAACGCCTCAAATCGACATGTTTTATAGTCGCAAATGGGACAGAACCTGTCGGTCGCAACTGCATATCCTGCTTCAAGGGTGGAGGAGCCGCATGCAGGGTGAGCTGTCGAAAATCTGCTTGGTCAGCCGCACGATCGGCGCGGATCGCGGGCGTGCGGCACGTGGACGTCCGGAGATGGGTTGCCGCTGAGCCCAATTCTCCAATTCAATACGGACACCCAAATGAACGATCAATCCCGCAGCTCCTCCCGTGGTGGAGGCCGTGCCGCGCGTCGTGCTGCCCGCGCGACATCACTTCCCGAACATCTGCGCCCCGTGCGCCCCGGCCAGGAAGGTGGCTGGCTGAAGCCTCTGACACAGGAAGGGATGGAAAGCATTCACCGCGCGGCCCTCGACGCGCTCGAGCAGATCGGCCTTGCCGATGCCCCGCAGAGCGGCATCGACTATCTGACAGCGGCCGGCTGCACCTTGGGCGATGACGGGCGCATCCGCTTCCCCCGCGCGCTGGTCGAGGACACGCTGGCCAACGCCAACCGCTCGGTCACTCTCCACAGCCGTGACGGCAAGACGGATCTGCAGCTTTCGGGCAACCGGGTGCATTACGGCACCGCAGGTGCTGCCGTCAGCATGGTGGATGTCGAAGGCCGTGAGTATCGCGATTCCACCGTGCAGGACCTGCACGACGCGGCGCGTATCTGCGAAAAGCTGGAAAACATCCATTTTGTACAACGTCCGATGGTCTGTCGTGACATTTCGGACAATCTGGAAATGGACCTGAACACGATCTACGCCTGCTGTTCGGGCACGTTCAAACATATCGGGACGTCCTTCACCGATCCCAGCTATGTGGCCCCGGCGATGCAAATGCTGCACCTGATCGCCGGTGGCGAGGACAAGTGGCGCGAGCGGCCTTTCGTGTCGAACTCGAACTGTTTCGTCGTTCCGCCGATGAAATTCGCCACCGAAAGCTGTCAGGTCATGGAGGAGTGCATCAAGGCCGGGATGCCCGTGCTGCTGCTGTCGGCGGGAATGGCTGGCGCGACTGCCCCCTCCTCCATCGCGGGCGCCATCGTGCAGGCCGTGGCGGAATGCCTGGCTGGTCTGGTCTACGTTAACGCCGTCAAACCCGGAGCCCCGGCCATCGTAGGCACCTGGCCCTTTGGTCTGGACCTGCGCACCGGGGCGATGAGCGTGGGTTCGGGTGAACAGGCCCTGCTGACGGCGGGTTGCGCGCAGATGCACCATTTCTACGGGCTGCCGGGCGGTGCCGCGGCCGGGGCTTCGGATTCGAAACTGCCCGACATGCAGGCCGGGTGGGAGCAGATGTGCTCGAACGTCATGGCGGGGCTGTCCGGGCTCAACATGGTCTATGAGGCCGCCGGGATGCACGCCTCGCTGCTGGGGTTCTGCCATGAGTCGCTGATCCTCGGCGATGACCTGATCGGACAGGCGCTGCGCTGTGTCCGCGGGATCGAGGTGACGGAGGAAACGCTGGCGCTGGACCAGATCGCCGAGGTCTGCCTCGGCGGCAGCGGTCACTATCTGGGCACCGGCCAGACCTTGGGGCGGATGCAGGTGGACTATGTCTATCCTACGTTTGGCGACCGCACCTCGCCCAAGGAATGGGCGGAACGCGACAAGCCGGACCTGATCGAAAAGGCCGTGGCGCGGAAGAACCAGATCCTGTCCGAGCGATCGCCGGCCCGGTTCGATGCTACCCTCGACGCGGAAATCCGCGCCCGATTCAACATTCACTTGTCATCGTAAGCACTTGCAATGCATCGGTTTCGGCGCATCACTCCTGCGCCGAAACCATCAGCACCAACTGGCCGCGCCCTCGTCGGGGTTGCGCAGCAGCTCCTGCACATTCGCCTCGAGCAGGCGATAGCCGACATTGCCGAACAGCCTCTGCCGCCCTTCGTTCATGATGAATGTGGGGCTGCCGGTCACGTTGCTCTGCTGGGCCATGCCCATATCCGCCGCCAGCGCCGCGACCGCCTCGGACGAGGCGACGGCCGCCCGCACCGCGTCATGATCTATGCCCAACTCCTCGGAGATCTCGCGCTGAATGGCGATTTCCGAGATGTCGCGGGCCTGCGCGAAAAACGCGCGCCGCATGGCCGCCGCAGCGCGAACCGAGTCGCGTTGTGCATATGGCGGCAAGTCGTCACCATGCGCCTTGCGCTCGGCGATCTCGACCGCCTTGATGTAGAGATGCGCACTGGCCGAGGTGCGCGGGCGAACATCGAGCCACAACCTGTCGCTCAGTTCGATATGCGGAAATCGCTCGGCCACCTCGCAGAGATGGCGGTTGAAGGCGGCATAACCGCCCCGGTCGCGCCATGTGGTTTCGATCTTGGTCCAGGCATCGGGAAACACGCTGCAGAACCGTGGCTCGATCTCGATACGGTCACCGAATACCTTGTCCAGTTCGGCAACGCGCCGTTCGGCGATATAGGCCCAGACGCACAGTATGTCGGTGAAATAGAGGATGCGAACCGCGGACATTGGCAAACCCTTTGAATGATTGCCCGAAATATGGCCGGTTTTGCGGGCGTCAGCCACAAAAAAGAAAAAGGAGGTCCGTTTCGGGACCTCCTGAAAGTTTCGCCATCCAGGCTCATCTAGTTTACCGCCCGGTGGTTTTTTGCCTGCGGCCTGGACGCCGTTCAGGGCGGGCGCACCCGCCCCCGGTACGAGTGGGAAGGACTGATATTCCGTCCCACCCTGTCGCCGACGGAACACGGGCATGTTCCGCCGAGTGGGGCAAGGCGCCTTTGGGTAAGTCTCAGGCTTTGCCTTGCCCCCTGTTCGTCGGGACCGGATCACCGAGGGAGACCCAAGCCCCTACGCACCGTCGCCGGTGCGATTCCGTCGCGTGCGGGTTACGAGCAGCCGCTCGTCGCCCCGCAGGTGTTGCACTTCATGCAGGTGCCGTTGCGCACCAGCGTGTAGTTGCCGCATTCGCCGCAGGGATCGCCCTCGTATCCCTGCATCTTCGCCTTGGTGCGGGCATCCATGCCCGATGAGGTGACCGTTTCGGTGGCGATGACGGTTTCGGAGGAACGGGCCTCGAAAGTGGTTGCCGTCTCGGCCATGCCGCCAAAGCCGTTCGGCGCCGGATTGAACACCGCCAGTTCCTGCGGCAGCCGCTTGCGCAGATAGCCTGTGGAGCTGATTTGCTTCAGCACTTCCAGTGACTTGGAAGCCGAAGTTTCACTGATTTCCGAGACGTTCGAGACGCCCTCTTCCTCGCCGCGGCCCAGATCGTCGAAGGTCGCACCTTCGGGCTTCACATGGGCCAGGTCGGTGCGGTCGAGATAGCTGACCGCCAGTTCGCGGAAGATGTAGTCGAGGATCGAGGTGGCGTTCTTGATCGAGTCGTTGCCCTGCACCATGCCCGCCGGTTCGAACTTGGTGAAGGTGAAGGCATCGACGAACTCTTCCAGCGGCACACCGTATTGCAGGCCGACCGAGACGGCGATGGCGAAGTTGTTCATCATCGCGCGGAAGCCGGCGCCTTCCTTGTGCATGTCGATGAAGATCTCGCCCAGCTTTCCGTCCTCGAACTCGCCGGTGCGCAGATACACCTTGTGCCCGCCCACGACCGCCTTTTGGGTATAGCCCTTGCGACGATGCGGCAGCTTTTCGCGGTGGCTGCGGATGACCTCTTTGACCACGACCTTCTCGATGACCTTTTCGGCCAGGGTCGCTGCCTTTTCCTGCGGGGTGCCGCTTTCCAGCACTTCCGCCGCCTCGTCGTCATCCTCGACCAGCGCCGCTGCCAGAGGCTGACTGAGTTTCGAACCGTCGCGATAGAGCGCGTTGGCCTTGATGCCGAGGCTCCAGGACAGTTCATAGGCCTTCTGGCAATCCTCGATGGTCGCGTCATTGGGCATGTTGATCGTCTTGGAGATCGCGCCCGAGATGAAGCTTTGCGCGGCGGCCATCATGGTGATGTGGCTGTCAACGCTGAGGAAGCGCTTGCCCTTCTTGCCGCAGGGGTTGGCGCAATCGAAGATCGCGTAATGCTCGGGCTTCAGGTGCGGCGCACCTTCGAGGGTCATGGTGCCGCAGACATGGTCGTTGGCCGCCTCGATATCCGCCTTGGTAAAGCCCAGGTGCCGCAGCAGGTCGAAGGTCGGGTCGTTCAGCTTGGCGGCCGGGATGCCCAGAACGCCGGTGCAGAACTCTTCGCCCAGGGTCCACTGGTTGAACACGAAACGGATGTCGAACGCCGTTTCCAGCGCCTCGTCGATCTTGCGCAGCTCGTTGGGGCCAAAGCCGTGGCCGGTCAGCGAGGTGTGGTTGATGCCCGGCGCGTTGCCGATGGTGCCGTGGCCCACCGCGTAGGACACGATTTCCTCGATCTGTGCCGAGGAATAGCCCAGCTTCTCAAGCGCGGCGGGAACCGAGCGGTTGATGATCTTGAAATAACCGCCCCCGGCCAGCTTCTTGAACTTGACCAGCGCAAAGTCGGGCTCGATCCCGGTGGTGTCGCAATCCATCACCAGACCGATCGTACCGGTCGGCGCGATCACGGTGGCCTGGGCGTTGCGATAGCCGTTCTTCTCGCCAAGGCTCAGCGCCTCGTCCCATGCGCTCATGGCCAGATCGACAAGGCGTTTGTCCGGGCAATTGGCGTGATCCAGCGGCACCGGCTTGACCGACAGTTTCTCATAACCCTCGGTCACGCCCTGTGCGGCGCGGCGGTGGTTGCGGATGACGCGCAGCATGTGGTCGGCGTTACGCTCGTAGCCCGCGAACGGTCCCAACTCTCCGGCAATCTCGGCCGAGGTGGCATAAGCTACGCCGGTCATGATCGCGGTCAGGGCACCGCAGATGGCGCGGCCCTCGGGCGAGTCATAGCCATAGCCCATGTTCATCAGCAGACCGCCGATATTGGCATAGCCCAGACCCAGGGTGCGGAAATCGTAGGAAAGCTGCGCGATTTCCTTGGACGGGAACTGCGCCATCATCACCGAGATTTCCAGCGTCAGCGTCCACAGACGGGCCGCGTGCATGTAGTCGGCCGCCTGGAACTCGCCATCCTTGAGGAAGGTCAGCAGGTTCATCGAGGCCAGGTTGCAGGCCGTGTCATCGAGGAACATGTACTCCGAGCACGGGTTCGAGCCGCGGATCGGGCCGTCTTCGGGGCAGGTGTGCCACTCGTTCACGGTGTCATGATACTGAATGCCCGGATCGGCGCAGGCCCAGGCGGCGTGGCCGACTTTTTCCCACAGGTCGCGCGCCTTGACCACCTTGGCCACCTTGCCGTCGGTGCGGTTGATCAGCTGCCAGTCGGCATCCTTTTCGACAGCCTTGAGGAAGGCGTTGGTCACGCGGATCGAGTTGTTCGAGTTCTGCCCCGAGACCGAATTGTAGGCCTCGGAATCCCAGTCGGTGTCGTAGGTCGGGAACTCGATGCTGTCATGGCCCTGCTTGGCATAGTCCAGCACGCGCTTGATGTAAGTCTCGGGGATCGCGACCTTTTTCGCCTCGCGGATCGCCGCTTTCAGCGCGTCGTTCTTCTTGGGATCATAGGCGTCGTCCTGTGCGCCGTCCCAAGTGCGGATGGCCTCGAAAATGCCGTTCAGCATCTTTTCGTGCATTTTCGATCCGGCAACGATCGAGGCCACCTTCTGCTCTTCGATCACCTTCCATTCGATGAATTGCTCGATGTCGGGATGATCTGCATCGACGATCACCATCTTTGCTGCTCGACGGGTTGTCCCGCCTGATTTGATCGCGCCAGCGGCGCGGTCGCCGATCTTGAGAAAGCCCATCAGCCCCGAGGACTTGCCGCCACCCGACAGCGCCTCGCCTTCGGCGCGCAGATGGCTGAAGTTGGTCCCGGTGCCCGAGCCGTATTTGAACAGGCGCGCCTCGCGCACCCAAAGGTCCATGATGCCGCCTTCGTTCACCAGGTCGTCATCGACGGACTGGATGAAGCATGCATGCGGCTGGGGATGTTCGTAGGCCGATTTCGACTTGGTCAGCTTGCCTGTCTTGTAGTCGACGTAATAATGCCCCTGCGCCGGGCCATCGATCCCGTAGGCCCAGTGCAGACCGGTGTTGAACCACTGCGGCGAGTTGGGTGCGGCGCGTTGGGTTGCCAGCATGTAGCGCATCTCGTCGAAATAGGCGCGCGCGTCTTCCTCGGTGGAGAAATAGCCACCCTTCCAGCCCCAATAGGCCCAGGCGCCGGCCAGACGGTCGAACACCTGCTTGGAAGAGGTTTCACCACCAAACTCGGCGTCCTCGGCCGGAACCGAGCGCCACAGGAATTCGGGCACGTCCTTTTCGCGGACCTTCTTGAGCTTGCTGGGAACGCCGGCCTTGCGGAAATATTTCTGGGCGATCACGTCGCTGGCGACTTGGCTCCAGCGTGCGGGCACCTCGATATCGTCAAGGCGGAAAACGATGGTTCCGTCCGGATTGCGAATCTCGGAAGTGGTGGAGACGAACTCCAACTCCGCGTATGCATCCTGCCCTGCCTTGGTGAATTTTCTTTCAATCTTCATTTCCGCCGCCCTAGCTTCAACCAACTCAATTCCCGGTCAATCGACCTATCAAAACCGGGATACGCTCTTCGATCCGGTCGCCGGCTTGCCAAAGAAAAAGAAAGCCCCTCGCCGCTGAACGCAGCGCAACAACGACCATCGGCCGCACGTAACCTTTATGTGCTTTCCGTCCCTCGCCCGCTGCCGTTTCCGGTTATTACCTACCAGATTTAGTAGCAGCGCATCCGGCCTCCACAATCTGGCGTATCTTCCCATATCAGGTCAACGGCATTTTTACGTCTCAGAGACAATCTTTTCTGTTGACCGCGATCGGTTCGGAACCCCGCAATCGGCTGTTCGCGATTCCTCCACAGGGTTTTCCTCTGCCCCCCTGCTTTCGGATCGAGACGGAGCATTCGGGATTTTCTCTTTAGCTCCGGCATGTTTACAGAACAAAGTGAAGCACCATCGAAAATGGCAAATTCCCTGCAGGCTCGCAGAATCACTGTCGCGCGGGGATGGCCAATGCCCTACAGTCGGATGCAGGTGACACCAACTGTTTGGATTTTCCGGCCATGCGCGCGCTGTGGAGTCTTTCCGTCATGGCCGTGTTGGCGGCCTGCACATCCCAGGACGTGGGCGGCCCTGCCCGCAGTGCTGCGTTCCCTGAATTTCCAGAGAATCTGTTTGCAGCGTTCGAAGCGGCCTGCGCCGATCCCGGCCAGGAATTCAGGCGCGTGGAAAAGGGAACCTTCGAATGCAGGCAGTTGCTGCCCCCAGAAACCACTGCCTATCTCATACTGAATTTCGACGGGTATCCCCAGAAACTGCCCGAAAGCGTCATACAGTTGAGCTCGACTCAGACTGCGCAGGGCTACCAGGTCGATGCCGACATGTTCCTTCTCGTTCCGCAGAAAAGCGGCAGAATCCTGAAGATCGCGGTCAAAAGCCCGACATTGGACAGAAAGCTCGCGCGCCTATACCGCGTGGCGGGTGGAACTCCGATCTGACTGGAAAGTGGTCGGGGCGGCAGGATTCGAACCTACGACCCCCTGTACCCAAAACAGGTGCGCTACCAGACTGCGCCACGCCCCGGACCGAGAGCTTTCCTAGCGGCGAGCAACTGATTTGAAAACCCCTAACACGGCCAGATAGGCGGACCTTTCGAAAAAATTTCGTGCCGCATCACCGTACCCGGGCCGATGGCAAAGCGCCGAGCCTGGCCGGCGTTGACCTCAAGAACGGCAAAAACCGCGTCTCCGCCCTCGATAACGGTTTCATCGCCGGGAATCGCCCCCTCATGCACCCGCGTCACCACACCCGACCGATCGGCAAAAATGATGTCGAGCGGAATCAGGGTGTTCTTCATCCAGAAGACCGCCGGTTGCGGAGGGTCGAACACAAACAGCATCCCCGAGCGTTGGGGCAGTTCTGTCCGGAACATGAGGCCCTTCGCCCTTTCCCTGGGCGTGACGGCCAGTTCGATATTGAAACGCACTTGGGCGCGGTCGTTTTTCAGATCCACGACGCCCGCTGAACAGCCTGCTTCGGCCGTTCCGGCCCGGAACGCCGACAGCACGGCCAGAACAGCAAGAAAACCCCTCATGCGATCACATCAGTCGTCGTTGAGTGCAGCTTCCCAAGCCAGAACCTGCGCCGCCATCCGCCCCCGTTTGCCGTCAATCACGCGCAGAGCCAAGGCTTCGCCGGGTTGCAGATCGGCCAACCCCGAGCGGCGCAGCACTTCTATATGCACGAACACGTCCTCGCTGCGGCCGAACACGTTGGCAAACCCGAATCCCTTGCCCTTGTCGAACCATTTCACGCGGGCCGCTTCCAAAGGCGCATGCGCGATGACCTCGGGATCCAGATCGGCGAAATCAGCCAGCATCATCGTATCGGTGCGCGCCGGCGGTTCTATGCTGAGAACCTCGACCGCCTGCACCCCACGTTCGGTGCGGTGGGTCATGATCTCGATGCCTGCGCCGTCGGCGACCGAGCTTTGGCCAAAGTTCCGAAGAACGTTCACATGCAGCAGGATATCCGGGCCTCCGGTCTCGGACACGACGAACCCGTACCCTTTCGCAGGGTCGAACCATTTTACGTGTCCACGGACTCGGTACATGTCGTTCAGATCTTCAGGCACGTCTTTCTCATCACCGATATGTTTGTTCATTAAGGGTCTGTTGTTTAGGCTTCCTGCCCGCAATTTCAAGCCTGAAAACCCCGTTTCCTGGACTGCAATTCCAGACGCCCTCACGTCACGGATTCAGTCTTTGCACGTTCCATTCACCTCCTGGCACTTCCCGCCGCCACACGAACCGGTCATGCAGGCGAAACGCGCCGTCCGCCCAGAATTCGATCTCGACAGGCACAAGCCTGTAGCCACCCCAGAATGGCGGGCGAGGCGGATTGGCCCCGAGTTTCGCGGCCAACTTGGTCACTTCGGCCACGAGCGCCGCGCGGCTCGAAAGCGGCCGCGACTGACGCGATGCCCACGCCCCCAGCCTGCTTTTCAAAGAGCGAGAGGCAAAATACGCGTCGGCCTTTGGGCCGTCTTCACGGGTAATTGTACCACGAACACGAATCTGACGCCGCAAAGATTTCCAATGCATCACGAAAGCCGCCTTTCCGGCGCTGTCCAATTCGGCCGCCTTGGCGCTTTCATAGTTGGTATAAAAGAGAAAAGCGTCGGGTTCGACTTCCTTCAGCAGCACCATCCGGACATTCGGCATGCCCTGCTGGTCAACGGTTGCCAAGGCAATGGCGTTGGGGTCGTTGGGTTCCGATTCTTCAGCTTGTTTCAGCCACCGGCCCGCGATCTCGAACGGATCGGCGCCGGCAAAAATGCCCGCTCGTTCACTCATTTCCATCCCCTGGAACGCCTCTGGGTTGACCCTACGGCGAGAACTCGCCGCGAGCAAGGGCGCTCGGCCTTGAAGCAACCAGACCAATGGCATAAACCAACGCAACGCAACACAACGCGACGACAGGCGGAGAACCGAACATGTCAAATCAGTTGATGGCCGGCAAACGCGGCCTCATCATGGGACTGGCCAATGATAAGTCCATCGCGTGGGGTATCGCCCGCGCCTTGTCCGAAGCCGGGGCAGAGCTTGCTTTTTCATACCAGGGCGAGGCGTTGAAGAAGCGTGTCGATCCGCTGGCCGCGCAACTGGGCAGCGACATCGTTCTTCCCTGCGACGTCGGCGACGAGGACTCGATCGACGCCCTGTTCGCCGAGCTGGAAAAGAAATGGGGCCGGCTGGATTTCGTCGTCCACGCCATCGGGTTCTCTGACAAGAACGAGCTGCGCGGCCGCTATGTCGATACCAGCCGCGCGAACTTCAAGCTGACGATGGATATCTCGGTCTACTCGTTCACTGCCGTCATGCAGCGCGCGGAAAAACTGATGACCGAAGGCGGCAGCGCCATCACGCTGACCTATTACGGTGCCGAGCAGGTCATGCCGCATTACAATGTCATGGGCGTGGCCAAGGCCGCGCTGGAGGCGTCGGTGAAATACCTGGCCGAGGATCTGGGCAAGGACGGCATCCGCGTGAACGCGATCTCGGCCGGCCCGATCAAGACGCTGGCCGCCAGCGGCATCGGCGATTTCCGCTACATCATGAAATGGAACGAATACAACTCGCCCCTGCGTCGCAACGTGACCATCGACGACGTTGGCAAATCGGCGCTGTATCTGCTGTCGGATCTCAGCAGCGGCGTGACCGGCGAGAACCTGCATGTGGATTCGGGCTATCACATCGTCGGCATGAAGGCCGTCGACGCGCCGGACATCGAAAAAGGATAACACCATGACCGGCAAGGATCGCCTGCCCCACGAAAAGGGATTTCACATCAGCTGGGATCAGATCCATCGCGACGCACGGGCGCTGGCGTGGCGCCTGGATGGGCAAGGTCCCGACGAAGGCGCCTGGCGGGCCGTGGTGGCAATCACGCGTGGCGGCATGGCGCCGGCGATGATCGTCAGCCGCGAGTTGGACATCCGCACGGTCGACACGATCAGCGTGAAGTCCTACCACCATCAGGCTCAGGGCGAGGCGCAGGTGCTGAAATCGCCCGATGCCGATCTGATGGGCGACGGCGAAGGCGTTCTGATCATCGACGACCTGGTGGACAGCGGCAAAACGCTGGAACTGGTGCGCAACATGTATCCCAAGGCGCATTTCGCCACGGTCTATGCCAAGCCCAAGGGGCGGCCGATGGTGGACACCTTCATCACCGAGGTCAGCCAGGACACCTGGATCTTTTTCCCGTGGGACATGGCCCTGCAGTACGTAGAGCCCTACCGCGGCACCGACTGACCCGAAAGCGTCCCTCCGGGGCGCTTTCTTTTTCGGCCAGGACACGAATTCCCGACAAAACGCCCTGTTGGAGCGACGCATGAGCATCACCCGCACCGCCGCAACATTCGCCCCGCCGGTCATGGAGGCGCGCCGCTGGATCGAAGGCGTAACCTTCGCGGAGAACCGTCCTCTGATCAACGTGAGCCAGGCCGCACCAGTCGAACCGCCCCCGGCGAACCTGCGCAAGGCCATGGCCGATTTCGTGACGACCGAGGACAGCGCCCATCTTTACGGCCCCGTTCTGGGAAATGACAATCTGCGGCTGGAACTGGCCAAGCAGATCAGTGCGCATTACCGCGCCCCGGTCGAGGCGTGGCAGGTGGCGATCACTTCGGGCTGCAACCAGGCCTTCGCGGCGGCGATCTCGGCCATCACCGGCGAGGGCGACGAGGTCATCCTGCCGACGCCGTGGTATTTCAATCACAAAATGTGGCTGGACATGTCAGGCGTGCGGGCTGTTGACCTGCGCACGGGCGACGACCTGCTGCCCGACCCCGAAAAAGCCCGGTCTCTGATCGCCGAAAGAACCCGCGCCATCACGCTGGTAACGCCCAACAATCCCGGAGGGGTCGAATACCCCGCCGAGCTGGTCCACGCCTTTTACGATCTCGCGAAGGAGCATGGGATCAAGCTGTTGGTCGATGAAACCTATCGCGATTTCGACAGCCGCGAAGGCGCGCCCCACGATCTGTTCGCGCAGCCCGACTGGGACGAGACGCTGGTTCACCTCTATTCCTTCTCCAAGGCCTACCGGCTGACCGGGCACCGCGTCGGCGCACTGGCCACCAGCCCGGCCCTGCTGGGGGAAATCGAGAAGTTCCTCGACACCGTTGCGATCTGCCCGGGTCAGGTCGGGCAATTCGCGGCCCTGTGGGGGATGCAGAACCTCAGCCAGTGGGTTGCCGGAGAACGGGCCGAAATCCTCGATCGCCGCGCGGCCATTGCCGAAGGCATGCCGGCGCTGGAGGAGAAGGGCTGGAAGCTGCTGGGGCTGGGCGCCTATTTCGCCTATTTCGAACATCCCTTCGACATGGCATCGGACGAACTGGCCCGGCGGCTGGTCTCCGAGGCCGGCATTCTCGTGCTGCCGGGGACGATGTTCATGCCCGAAGGCGACGAGGCCGGCAAACGGCATCTGCGCATCGCCTTCGCCAATCTGGACCGGGCGGGAATCGGGCAGTTGTTCCAGCGGTTGCAGGCGCTGGCCTTCTGAGCTTGCCCCCCGGCACCGCGCGTCGTATTCAGGGCCGCAATCAACAGGGCGACAAACGCGCCACAATCCAAGGGGGCACCATGGCCGCGGGCATCAAGAGCTTTTCGAAAACTTTCGTCTGGATCCTCATGGGCCTGCTGATGCTCGGCCTTGCCGGCTTTGGCGCGGTCAATCTGAGCGGTACGGTGCGGACCGTGGCACAGGTCGGCGACGAAACCGTGACGGTCGATCAGTATGCCCGCGAATTGCAGCGCGAGATCCGGGCCGTCGAGGCTCAGACCGGGCAGCCCCTGCAAATGGCGCAGGCGCGCGAAATGGGCCTGGATCAGGCAGCGCTGGCGCGCCTGATCGCCCTCGCCTCGCTGGACAACGAAGTAGCGCAACTGGGTGTCTCGATCGGAGACGAGAACCTGCAAAAGGAAATCGTTTCGATCCAGGCCTTTCAGGGCGTTGACGGGAAATTCGACCGCGAGGCCTACCGCTTTCAGCTGGAACAGATCGGCGTAAGCGAGGCTGAGTTCGAAGAGGATCTGCGCAAGGAAGCTGCCCGCACCTTGGTGCAGGGCGCGATCATGGGCGGGGTTTCCATGCCCGACACCATGGCGTCGACGCTGGCCGATTATGTCGGTGCCCGCCGCAGCTTCACGGTTGCCACATTGTCCAGCGAGCATCTGGAAGCCCCGGTGGCCGCCCCGACCGAGGAGCAGATCCAGGCCTATTACGAAGAGCATACCGACCGGTTCCAGTTGCCGCGCACCAAGCGGCTGACCTATGCGCTGCTCTCGCCCGAGATGCTGCTGGACGAGGTGCAGGTTGACGACGAGTCGGTCCGTCGCCTGTATGAACAGCGCGAAGCCGAGTTCAAGCAGCCCGAGCGCCGCCTTGTCGAACGACTGGTCTTTGCAGACCAGGAGGCGGCGGAAACCGCCCTTGCGCAGCTTGAGGTCGGCGGCACCACCTTTGAGCAGCTGGTGCAGGACCGGGGTCTTGAGCTGCGTGACATCGACCTTGGCGACATCACGGCCGACGAACTGGGCGAGGCCGCCGAAGCAGTCTTTGCCGCCGAAGTCGGCGAAGTCTTGGGTCCCCTGCCCTCTGACCTTGGCCCTGCCCTTTTCCGCGTCAACGGTGCGCTTGCCGAAGACATCACCACTTTCGAAGAAGCCGAAGCTGATCTGCGCGACGAACTGGCCGCCGAACGCGCGCGCCGCCTAATCGAGGCGCAATCCGAGGACATCAACGACCTGCTGGCCGGCGGTGCAACCTTGGAAGAACTGGCCAATGAGACCCAAATGGAGCTTGGGCAGATCGACTGGACCGCCGAATCCTCGGAAGGCATCGCCGCCTATGACGGGTTCCGCGCGGCCGCCGAAGCCGTCACCGAAGGCGACTTCCCCGAAATCGCGTTCCTCGAGGACGGCTCGATCTTTGCTCTGCGTCTTGACGAAGAACTGGCCCCCCGCCCCGAACCGCTGGAGAGCGCGAAAAACCGTGTGATCGCGGCGTGGATGCAGGAGAAAACCGCGCAGGCGCTGCTGGAGCAGGCCAATGGCGTTCTCGCGAAACTGGCGACCGATGGCGACTTTACGGCGACCGGCCTGCCCTTCCGGGTCGAGAACGGACTGACCCGCACTGCCTTCATCGACGGCGTTCCGGCGGATTTCATGGAGCAGGTCTTCAAGATGCAGCCCGGCGACATGAAGGTGATCCCCGGCCCCGGCACCGCGTTGATCGTGCGTCTGGACGAAGTGCTGCCGCCTGCGGAAACCGAGGAATTGACCCAGATGCGCGAGGCGCTGTCGGCGCAGTTGGATCAGGCGCTGGCGCAGAACATCTTCAACATCTATGTCCGCGATACTCAGATCCGCGCGCAACCGACGCTGGATCAGCGTGCGCTGAACGCCGTGCAGGCCAATTTCCAGTAAGAGACCGACCATGGCCCTGACCCCCGATTTCGACACTTTCGCCCGCGCCTACGAGGCTGGCGAAAACCAG
Source organism: Ruegeria marisrubri (assembly GCF_001507595.1). Taxonomy (GTDB): domain Bacteria; phylum Pseudomonadota; class Alphaproteobacteria; order Rhodobacterales; family Rhodobacteraceae; genus Ruegeria; species Ruegeria marisrubri. Next base: position 591,789 of record NZ_LQBQ01000001.1, on the reverse strand, counting down.
GTCGTCTATACGCGCCTGGCCGCCGATCTGGACACGCCGGTGTCGCTGATGCTGAAGCTGACGGGGGCGCAGAAGGATGCCTTCATGCTGGAATCGGTCACCGGCGGCGAGGTGCGCGGACGTTATTCGATCATCGGGATGAAGCCGGATCTGATCTGGCGCTGCCACAGGGAAAAATCCTCGCTCAACCGCTCGGCCCGGTTCGATGCCGATGCGTTCGAGCCGCAGGAGGGCAACCCGCTGGACAATCTGCGGGCATTGCTGGCCGAAAGCCGCATTGACCTGCCCGATGACCTGCCTCAGGCCGCCGCGGGGCTGTTCGGATATCTGGGCTATGACATGGTGCGGCTGGTGGAGCACCTGCCCAACGTCAACCCCGACCCTCTGGGGCTGCCGGATGCGGTGATGATGCGCCCGTCGGTCGTGGCGGTGCTGGACGGGGTCAAGGGCGAGGTCACCGTGGTCTCCCCCGCATGGGTCAGCGAAGGCCAGACCGCCAAGGCGGCCTATGCCCAGGCGGCCGAACGGGTCATGGACGCGGTGCGCGATCTGGAACGCGCCATGCCCGCCGAAACCCGCGATCTGGGCGAGGCGCACGAGGTCGCTCCGCCGGTGTCGAACTTTACCAAGTCGGGCTACATGGAGGCGGTCGAGAAGGCCAAGGAATACATCCGCGCCGGCGACATCTTTCAGGTGGTTCCGGCACAGCGCTGGACGCAGGAGTTTCCCCTGCCGCCTTTCGCGCTGTATCGCAGCCTGCGGCGCACCAACCCGTCGCCCTTCATGTTCTATTTCAACTTCGGCGGCTTCCAGGTGATCGGCGCCTCGCCCGAGATTCTCGTGCGTGTGTTCGGCAAAGAGGTCACCATCCGCCCGATCGCGGGCACCCGCCCCCGCGGCGCCACGCCCGAGGAGGACCGCGCGCTGGAGGCCGATCTGCTGGCCGATCAGAAGGAACTGGCCGAGCATCTCATGCTGCTGGACCTGGGGCGCAACGATGCCGGGCGGGTTTCCAAGATTGGCACGGTTCGTCCGACCGAGAAATTCATCATCGAGCGTTACAGCCATGTGATGCACATCGTCTCGAACGTCGTGGGCGAACTGGCCGAGGGCAAGGACGCGCTGGACGCCTTCTGCGCCGGCATGCCAGCGGGCACGGTGTCCGGCGCCCCCAAGGTGCGGGCGATGGAGATCATCGACGAGTTGGAGCCGGAAAAGCGCGGCATCTATGGCGGCGGCGTGGGGTATTTCAGCGCCGGCGGCGACATGGACATGTGCATCGCGCTGCGCACCGCCATCGTGAAGGACCGCAAGCTGTATATCCAAGCGGGCGGCGGCGTCGTTTATGACAGCGACCCCGAGGCGGAATACATGGAAACGGTGCACAAGTCGAACGCCATCCGTCGCGCGGCGGCCGACGCGGCCCGGTTCACCGGGTCGGGCAATCGTTGACAGCCTGTTGACAGCCTGTCGCCCGGAACCTCGGGGCATAATGAATGCGGGGTTTGACCCGCGCCCTACCGGCGCGGGTTCATTTGTCACTGCTGATCTTTCAGAAGCACCGCCGAGATCGGCGCCAACGCCACCCGGTCGGAACTGTCATCAAAGCCCCACTGGACCAGCGCAGAAATGGTCTCGGGGCGCACCCGGCCCAGCATGACGACGGCACCCTCCTGTCCGGCGCGGAATGCCGCCTGATCCAGGAACCGCCGCATCTTCTGCGCACCCTGCCCGGCGCCATCGAAATCGCGGAACACCACGGCCGAGGGAATGCCTCTGCGGGCGGCCATCTTTTGCACGGTGTTCAAACCGCTGTCCTGCGTGACCAGGCCGCGCCCGGTCGCGCCAGCAATGGCCGCGACGTGTTCCGCAAGCTTCCGGCTTCCGTGAATGCCGGTTTCGGTTCCTTCGATGATGCCGACGGTTTCCGGCAGCTTCTCGAACCAGACGGACAGCGACACCTCGGCGTCCTGCGCGCTGGCCGTCTTGGGCAGGTCCGCAATCATCAGCACTTCGAACCCCAAGGCGCGGTAACGGGCCAGCTTTTCCTCGGCTTGGGGATCGGCCGGGTTGACGGCAATACTCACGGGAAAGGCCAAACCCTGAAGCGCCTCGGCCCCGAACGACCCTATCTCATCGAACAGCACAATGGCCATGAGCGGCTTGGCGTCCGGATTGGAAAACGAAGCGGAGTAGACCTTGATGGGTTCGATGAACGGTTGCGTCTCGACCTCGGGCTGCGTGTCACGATCGGTCAGCGGCAGAACCCGGTTGCCGGGCGTCGTCCCGTCTGCGGGTGCTGAATCCCCGCCGATTTGAGGCAACGGGGCCAGTCGCGGCAGAGATGGCGATGCCTGCTGTGTTTCCTGAACTTCCGGTTCTTGCTCTGGGGCAGGTTCGGCGGCAGGCGCAGTTTCCGTCTGCGGCGGCTGTACGGGCGCGGCCTCTGCAGCCTCTTCATCCACCGTTTCCGTCCCGACCGGCTTTCCGCTCTCCGGTTCCGTCTCGGAGCCGCTTTCCGGCGACGCTTCCGCTTCCGATTCCGTTGCAATGACCGATGGCAGCGCCGGTGCACTATCCACGACAACCGGCTGAACATCCTCAAGCGGCGAGTTGGGCAGTGACGTGGGAGCAGTTGGCGCCACCGGAGCAATCGTCGCCACATCCACGCCCGTTTCCACTGCCGTTTCCGGGCTTTCCAGATCGCCCGTCATGGTCCCGACTGCAGGGCGGCCGGAAGGTCGAGTCGCCGATTCATCAAGGGCGGTCAGACTGTCCGCCTCGGTTTTGTCGTCTTGCGGGCCATGCGGCGCAAGTTCGACCAGATCGGCATCCGCGCCGGGCTCTTTCACCTGACTGTCGGTAACGTCCTGTCCCAGCGAGGTTGTTTCCGGAACGCTGCTGGCGACATCCGGGCTGCGCACCAGCGGCGTGGTCAGCGACAGCACCGCGCCAATGGCAACTACCACGACCGTGCCGGCAATCATTCCTCCGAGAAAACGGACCATTTCTGCTTGCCCCTATTTTTGTTTCCTGCCCCGCTCGGTTGCGTACCGTCTGTTGCGGCGTTGATTTGCCCCGAAAACTGTGCGGATGCGCCCTTGACGCTGCCACGCAAGCCTGAGCATGTATGTCCCGAACACTATACCTTGGGCCGGGACCGCACCGCCAGTCCCAAATGCCCTGCCGGGACCTGTGCCAAGATGCTGCTGCTGATCGACAACTACGATTCGTTTACCTACAACCTCGTCCACTATCTCGGAGAGCTCGGCGCCGAAATGGTCGTGCGCCGCAATGACGCGCTGGATGTGCAAGAGGCGATGGCGATGAACCCGGCCGGCATCCTGCTGAGCCCCGGTCCCTGCGACCCCGATCAGGCCGGCATCTGCCTGGCCCTGACACAGGCCGCCGCCGAAACGCGGACCCCTCTGTTGGGCGTCTGCCTGGGCCACCAAACCATCGGGCAGTCCTTTGGCGGCAAGGTGGTGCGCTGCCATGAGATCGTGCATGGCAAGATGGGCACCATTCGACACACCGGCAAAGGTGTCTTTGCCGGCCTCCCCTCGCCCTTCGAGGCGACGCGTTATCATTCGCTGGTGGTCGAGCGCGAAAGCCTGCCGGACTGCCTTGAGATCACGGCCGAGCTGGAGGATGGCACGATCATGGGGCTGCAGCACAGGGAGCTGCCCATTCACGGCGTGCAGTTCCACCCGGAGTCCATCGCCTCGGAGCATGGCCATGCCCTGCTCAAGAATTTCCTGAACGAAATGAAAGTCCCCGCATGAGTGAAGCACTCAAACCGCTGATCGGAGCCGCCGCCGACAGGCCCCTGACCCGCGCCGAGGCGGAAACCGCCTTTACGCTTCTTTTCGAGGGCGAAGCCACGCCCAGCCAGATGGGGGGGCTGTTGATGGCGATGCGGACCCGCGGCGAAACCGTGGACGAATACGCCGCGGCCGCTGCCGTGATGCGCGCCAAGTGCAACGCGGTAAAGGCCCCCGAGGGCGCGATGGATATCGTCGGCACCGGCGGCGACGGCAAGGGAACGCTGAACATCTCGACGGCGACCGCCTTTGTGGTGGCTGGCGCCGGTGTCGTGGTCGCCAAGCATGGCAACCGCAATCTCAGCTCGAAATCCGGTGCTGCGGATGCGCTGGGACAGATGGGCATTAACGTGATGGTCGGCCCGAAAACCGTTGAAAAAGCACTGGAAGAGGCCGGTATCGGCTTCATGATGGCGCCGATGCACCACCCGGCCATCGCGCATGTGATGCCGACCCGGCAAGAGTTGGGGACCCGCACGATCTTCAACATTCTCGGCCCGCTGACGAACCCCGCCGGGGTCAAGCGCCAGCTGACCGGTGCGTTCAGCCGCGACCTGATCCGGCCCATGGCCGAAACCCTGGGTGTGCTCGGCTCGGATCGCGCCTGGCTGGTTCACGGCTCGGACGGCACCGACGAGCTGAGCATTTCCGGCGTCAGCTGGGTGGCCGCGCTGGAAGGCGAAGCCGTCAAGGAAGTCGAACTGCACCCCGAGGACGCTGGGCTGCCCGTGCATCCCTTCGAGGATATTCTGGGCGGCACGCCCGAAGAAAACGCCGTTGCCTTCCGCGCCTTGCTGGGAGGCGCCGCCTCGGCCTATCGCGACGCGGTTCTGCTGAACGCCGCCGCCGCGCTGGTGGTCGCTGATGCCGCCAGCGACCTGCGCGAGGGTGTCGCCATGGCCGCCGAAAGCATCGACAGCGGCAAAGCCAAGGAAAAGATCGCCACTCTGGCCCGCATTACACAGGACGCTGCATGACCGAAACAATCCTCGACAAGATCAAGGCCTACAAACTGGAGGAAGTTGCGGCCGACAAGGAACGGAAATCGCTGGCAGAAGTTGAGTTCGAGGCCCGCGAGGCCGGACCGGTGCGCGGGTTCGGCAAGGCCCTGCAGGACGCCGCCCGGCGCGGCTATGGCCTGATTGCGGAAATCAAGAAAGCAAGCCCCTCCAAGGGTCTGATCCGCCCGGATTTTGATCCTCCGGCACTGGCGCAGGCCTATGAGGACGGCGGCGCGGCCTGCCTGTCGGTTCTGACCGACACGCCCAGTTTCCAGGGCGCCAAGGAGTATCTGACCGCCGCGCGCGAGGCCTGTTCGCTGCCGGCGCTGCGCAAGGATTTCATGTATGACCCCTACCAGGTGGTCGAGGCCCGCGCGCTCGGCGCAGACTGCATCCTGATCATCATGGCCTCGGTCGAGGATGCCCAGGCCGCCGAACTTGAGCAGACCGCCTTGGACTGGGGTATGGATGTTCTGATCGAGGTGCATGACGAGACCGAACTTGAACGCGCCACCAATCTGAAAAGCCCTCTGATCGGCATAAACAACCGCAATCTCAAAACCTTCGAGACCAGTCTTGATACGACACGTCGCCTGTCCAAGCTGGTTCCGGCCGGGCGCGCAATCGTCAGCGAAAGTGGCCTGAACACCCCTGCCGATCTGGCCGACATGGCGCGCTATGGCGCGCGGCGTTTCCTGATCGGAGAAAGCCTGATGCGGCAGGATGACGTTGCAGAAGCGACCCGCGCGCTGCTGGCCAACCCGCTTGTTCCGGGGGCGATGTGATGCCGTTGACACATTTCGACAATAAGGGCGACGCGCATATGGTCGATGTCTCGGACAAGGCGGTAACCGATCGGGTTGCCGTTGCCGAGGGACATATCCGTATGGCGCGGGAAACCTTCGACATCATCAGCGAAGGCCGGGCCAAGAAAGGCGACGTTCTTGGTGTCGCCCGTCTTGCCGGGATCATGGGCGCCAAGAAGGCGTCCGACCTCATTCCCCTCTGCCATCCGTTGCCGGTGACCAAGGTGGCTGTAGAACTCACGCTGGACCCGGATCTGCCCGGCGTCCGCATCGAGGCGACGGTAAAGACCTCGGGCCAGACCGGCGTCGAGATGGAGGCGCTGACGGCCGTATCGACCGCTGCCCTGACCGTCTATGACATGGCCAAGGCCGTGGACAAGGCCATGGAGATCGGCGGCATCCGCGTTACCCTGAAAGATGGCGGCAAGTCAGGACGTTACGAAGCGAAATGATCACGGTCAACGAAGCCCGCAGCCTGTTGTTCGATCTGGTCCAGCCGTTGCCGGCCGAGGAGGTTCCGCTGATCGAGGCGGCGGGCCGGGTTCTGGCCAGGGATGTGACGGCCCAACTCGACCAGCCGCCCTTTTCCGCCTCTTCGATGGACGGATACGCGGTCAAGGCCGCCGAGGTCGAACTGCACGCCATGTTCAAGGTCATCGGCGAGGCGGCAGCCGGGCATGGGTTTGACGGACGCGTCGGCGCGGGTCAGGCCGTTCGCATCTTTACCGGTGCGCCGGTGCCGGAAGGTGCTGATTTCATCGTCATCCAGGAAAATGTCGAACGGCGTGGAGACATCATCACCATCGTCGATCAGCCGGGAGAAAAGTCGAATATCCGCCCGGCCGGCGTGGATTTCAGCAAGGGAACCCAGGTCGAAGCTCCGCGTGTGCTGAGCGCGGAGGACGTTGCCTTGATGGCGGCCATGAACATCCCGACGGTTCCGGTCAGCCGCAAGCCGCAGATCGCCCTGATCTCGACCGGCGACGAGTTGGTGATGCCCGGCGAAGTGCCCGGCCCGAACCAGATCATCGCCTCGAACACCTTCGGCCTGAAGGCCTTGCTGGAAGGTCTGGGGGCTGAAGTCCGCGTGCTTCCCATCGCCCGCGACACCGTTTCCTCGCTCGAAACCGCGTTCGGTCTGGCCGCGGGGGCCGATCTGGTCGTTACCATCGGCGGCGCCTCGGTCGGAGACCACGATCTGGTCGGCGCAGTCGCCGCCGGGCTGGGCATGGAGCGGTCTTTCTACAAGGTTCTGATGCAGCCCGGAAAACCGCTGATGGCGGGACGCATGGGCGACGCGGCCATGGTCGGGCTGCCGGGCAATCCGGTTTCGGCAATGGTCTGCGGATACCTGTTCCTGACGCCCCTGGTGCGGCACATGCTGGGCCTGAAGGACACCGTACCCGCCTTCCGCCGCGCAAAGCTGGTTGCCCCGATCCCAAGGAACGGCATGCGCGAGCATTACATGCGGGCGAAACTCGAAGACGGTGGCATCCGGGCCTTTGAAAATCAGGACAGTTCTCTGCTGAGTGTTCTGGCGCGCGCAGACGCCCTTTTGATGCGCCCACCGGAAGATCCTGCGCGCGAAGCCGGGGAAGAAGTGCTCTACCTGCCCTTGTAAGCTGGCCTAAACTCGTTGACACAAAACGTGAACATGCGTAGAACAAATGCAAACGCATGAGCGACGAGGTACGAGCAATGCTGACGAAAAAGCAGTTGGATCTGCTGGAATTCATCCACAAGCGCGTGCAGGCCGATGGCGTGCCGCCCAGCTTCGATGAAATGAAGGTCGCGCTGGATCTGCGGTCGAAATCGGGCATCCACCGGCTGATCACCGCGCTGGAAGAAAGGGGATTCATCCGCCGCCTTGCCCATCGCGCCCGCGCCATCGAGATCGTAAAGCTGCCGGAAAGCCTAGGCGGAGAGCCGACGGCCGGTTTCAAGCCCCGCGTGATCCAGGGCGACAAACCTTCTGGCCCCCGCCCGGCCAATGTCGAGCCGGTCACCGTACATGCCATGGAACTGCCCGTAATGGGGCGGATCGCCGCCGGTGTTCCGATCGAGGCGATCAGCCATGCCTCGCACCATGTGGCGGTTCCTGGAAGCATGGTTTCGGGCCAGGGAGAGCATTATGCGCTGGAGGTTCGCGGCGACTCGATGATCGACGCCGGGATCAATGATGGCGACGTGGTGGTGATCCGCGAAACCTCTGTCGCTGACAACGGAGACATCGTCGTGGCACTGGTCGAGGATCAGGAGGCTACGCTGAAGCGGTTCTTCCGGCGCGGCAACGCAATCGCGCTCGAAGCGGCGAACCCGGCCTATGAAACCCGCGTGCTGCCGGAAGACAAGGTCAAGGTGCAGGGCCGGCTGGTGGGCCTGATCCGCACCTATTGAGTCTGCGCCAAGCGCCGATCCGTGCTGTGCGCCGGAGACCAGAGGCGCGTGCCAGAGAGTTCCGCGCTGCTCAGAATCTTTTCGCCTGAGATGGCGAGGCTGCCGGTCAGTTTCAGCCTTTCGGGGTCGAAGACCTGACAGTCTCCGAGCGGTGCCAGCGGCACCTGAGATACGACGATCTGACCGGCGTTGCAGCGCGTGAAGTCTTTCGCTTGCCGCTTTCCCGCAATATGGACCAACTCTTTGCCCGGCAGTTGAATGCGGCGTGGTCCGTCACTCAAGGGCCAGCGCGCGGCAGCGGCTGCCTGATCGGCTCCGTCGCCGTCATTTTCCAGCCAGACAGTGGCGATGAAACGACCCCCGCGCTTCTTGCTGAGCGCCCGCCCCTGCTCTGTCAGGACCCCGACAAGCCCACCGGTATCGGCAATAAGGATTTCGGGTCTCTGCCCCTGCCCCCAGAGCGCCAAGGCAACGATCGCCGGCACCACGCCCCCCCAGCGCCACCTGCCTTGCCACAGGATCACCCAGAGAACGCCCACCGTCATGGCCGGGAGCACATATGTCGGAGGATTGGGCACGAAACCGCGCGCCCCGTCCAGACCTGCAACCCAATCCGCAACGCCGAGGATCCAGCTCAAACCCAGTCCCATGATCCACAGCCCGACCTCCTCCAGCCCAAGCGGAGCGAAAATGGCTGCCAGTACGGCGGCGGGAATCACGACCGTTCCCATCACCGGAACGGACAGCAGGTTGGCGAGCAGCCCGTAATGTGCCAGCGTGTTGAAATGCGCCGCGGCTACCGGCGCGGTCGCCAGCCCGGCAACCGCTGACGACAGGAACAACGCCCCCGCTGGGCGCAGCCACGCCGGTCGCACCGCAATCTCAACATCACGCAACCCGCCGAAGACGGCGACCAGCGCGGTCGTTGCCGCGAAGGACATCTGGAACCCCGGGCTGAGCAGCGACTCGGGCCGAAGAACGAGGACGATCAGCGCCGCAACGGCCACGGCCCTGAGCGAGATGGCCCGGCGATCCAACAGAACCGCACCAAGCATAACCGCCACCATTACAAAGGCCCGTTCGGTAGCGACGCTGTTGCCCGAAAGCGCAAGATATCCCGAGGCGACCACCAGCGCCCCGATCGCCGCGATCTTTCGAACCGGCAAGCGAAGCGCCAGCGCGGGGATGAAAGAAAGGCCAATTCTGAAGGCGGAATAGACAAACCCGACAAGCAGCCCCATGTGCAGCCCCGAGATTGCCAGCAAGTGCGCAAGGTTCGACGCTCGCAGATTTTCGACGGTTTTCTTGCTGATGGCGCTGCGGTCGCCGGTGGTTACGGCAGCTGCGAATCCCCCGACTTCACCCCCCAAAACCATCTGAACCCTTGCAGAAATTCTGGCCCGGATAACAGCAATTCGCAGTCCGGCAAGCGCTTCCTCCGGCGGCGCGACGGTCAGAACCGGATTTCGAGTGTAGCCGACTGCTCCCAGCTTCTGGAACCAGGCGTGACGGCGGAAGTCGAAGCCGCCGGGCTCCACTGGCCCTCGAGGCGGAGAGAGGTGGCCAGTTGTCATGATCTTCTGTCCCGGCGCCAGAGGCACCCTGTCGCCATGCACAGAAAGTCGGATGCGCGCCGGTCTCCGCTCGGTCGGAACGCCTTTCAGGCGAACCCGGTCCAGCGTGACCCGCAGCGCATCCGACGCGGACCGGTCCAGCGCCACGACCCTCCCCTCTATCGGGCCGTAGTAACGCCACTCAAGGACCGGTTCCGCCACCCTATGGGCGCGCGCGCCAGCCACCATGAAGCCGGCTGCGGCAAGGCTCAGCGCCCAAACAAGCGGTGTCCATGCCGACGGCAGGTGTCGGCTGAACCAGACAAGGCCAATGACGAACAGCGCGATGCCGAGATAGGCATGCGCAGACGGCTCATGGCCCAGCGAGAAATAGAGTCCGATTCCCAGCGCCAGCCAAACCGGCAACCAGGGAAACAGATGCCCGCTCTGCGCCAGCAAGGTGGCCTCTATCCTGGCCAGAACGCGCATGGTTGCCCCCGTCGGCCCGGCTCGTTAGACAGGCGCCAACCTATCCCTTCACCGTTACCGAAAGGTTAACCGCAGCCATGTCCGATCAGGTCGTTACTCGTTTTGCCCCATCTCCCACCGGGTTTCTGCATATCGGCGGAGCCCGGACCGCGCTGTTCAACTGGCTCTACGCGCGCGGGCGCGGGGGCAAGTTCCTGCTGCGGATCGAGGATACGGACCGCGAGCGTTCGACCCCGGAGGCGACCGAGGCCATACTGAAGGGCATGGAATGGCTGGGGCTGGACCATGACGGCGAGGTCATCAGCCAGTTCGCCCGGGCAGACCGCCATGCCGAAGTGGCGCATCAGCTGCTGGCCGAGGGCAAGGCCTACAAGTGCTTTTCGACACAAGAAGAAATCGCAGCCTTCCGCGATCAGGCGCGGGCCGAGGGCAAATCGACCCTGTTCCGCAGCCCGTGGCGCGACGCCGACCCGGCCACCCATCCCGACGCGCCTTTCGTGATCCGAATCAAGGCGCCGCAGGACGGCGTGACCGTGATCCGGGATCGGGTGCAGGGCGACGTGACCATCCGCAACGATCAATTGGATGACATGATCCTGCTGCGGTCGGACGGCACGCCGGTCTACATGCTGGCCGTGGTGGTGGACGACCACGACATGGGCGTGACCCATGTGATCCGCGGTGACGACCATCTGAACAATGCCGCGCGACAGATGATGATTTACGAAGCTATGGGCTGGGACGTGCCCGTCTGGGCGCATATCCCGTTGATTCATGGCCCCGATGGCAAGAAACTCAGCAAGCGCCACGGCGCTCTGGGTGCCCAGGAATACCAGGCCATGGGCTATCCGGCCGCGGGAATGAGGAACTATCTGGCCCGGCTGGGCTGGAGCCACGGCGATGACGAGTTCTTTACCGATGAACAGGCGCTGGAGTGGTTCGACCTGGATGGGATCGGCAAGAGCCCGGCCCGCTTCGACTTGAAAAAACTGGAAAATCTCTGTGGTCAGCATATCGCGATCATGGATGTTGCTGCGCTGCGGCATGAAATCGAAGCCTACCTGGCTGCGGCGAATTTGCCGCCCTTGACCGAAAAACAGGGTGACGATCTGCAACGTGCGATGTATTGCCTCAAGGATCGGGCCCGCACCTTCCCGGAACTGCTTGAAAAAGCGCATTTTGTCCTGCAATCGAGACCTATCGTGCCTGACGAGAAGGCCGCCAAGGCTCTTGCCTCGGTATCCGACGGTATACTGAACGAATTGACGCCGCACGTGCAAAATGCTAGCTGGACACGCGACGGACTGGAGGAAGCCCTGAACGCGTTTGCCGAAGCTCAGGGGATGAAGTTCGGCAAGCTGGCGGGGCCTCTACGGGCGGTTCTGGCTGGCCGGGCCGTGACGCCTTCGGTTTTTGACATGATGCTCGTGCTTGGGCGGGAAGAAACCCTGGCGCGGCTTTCTGATGCAGTGAAATAGACCTGGTTTCATGGTCATGTAACGCTGCTCCGCTAACACACGGCCCACGCACGCCGCGCGGTCGTCGCTCGCATAGCCGGACATCAATCCGGCATGCGCAAGATTGAGGAAGGGACAACCATGACTAAGAGCCAAAAAACAGCCACACTGACTGTCCATGGCGAGACCTATGAGCTGCCGGTCTTTTCGCCCACCGTCGGGCCTGACGTGATCGACATCCGCAAGCTCTATGGTCAGGCAGGCGTGTTCACCTATGATCCGGGCTTCACTTCGACGGCCAGCTGCGACAGCACCATCACCTATATCGATGGGGAAAAGGGCGAACTTCTGCATCGTGGTTACCCGATCGACCAACTGGCGGCAAAATCGCACTATCTCGAAGTCTGCTATCTGCTGCTTTATGGCGAACTGCCGTCGGCGGCCCAACTCGAGGAATTCGAGACGACGATCACCCGTCACACCATGATCCACGAGCAGATGCACTATTTCTTCCGGGGCTTCCGGCGGGATAGTCACCCGATGGCGACCATGGTGGGCGTGGTCGGCGCGATGTCGGCCTTCTACCATGACTCGACGGATGTCTCGGACGAACGCCAGCGCGAAATCGCCAGCCACCGCCTGATCGCCAAGATGCCGACCATCGCCGCGATGGCCTACAAGTATTCGGTGGGTCAGCCTTTCGTGTATCCGCGCAACGACCTGGATTACGCGGCCAACTTCCTGCACATGTGCTTTGCCGTGCCGGCCGAGGAATACCATGTCGACCCGATCCTGGCGCGCGCCATGGACCGCATCTTTACCCTGCACGCCGACCACGAGCAGAACGCCTCGACCTCGACCGTGCGCTTGGCTTCGTCCTCGGGCGCGAACCCGTTCGCTTGTATCGCGGCAGGCATCGCGTGTCTTTGGGGGCCGGCGCATGGCGGCGCCAACCAGGCCTGCCTCGAGATGCTCAAGGAAATCGGCACCGTCGATCGCATCCCCGAATACATCGCCCGCGCCAAGGACAAGAACGATCCGTTCCGCCTGATGGGCTTTGGCCACCGCGTCTACAAGAACATGGACCCGCGCGCGACCGTGATGAAACAGTCGGCCGACGAGGTTCTGGACCTTCTGGGCATCGACAACAACCCGCTGTTGCAGGTGGCAAAAGAGCTCGAGAAGATCGCGCTGCACGACGATTACTTCATCGAGAAGAAGCTGTTCCCGAATGTGGACTTCTACTCGGGCATCATCCTCGAGGCGATGGGCTTCCCGACCTCGATGTTCACTCCGATCTTCGCCGTGTCCCGGACCGTGGGCTGGGTGTCGCAGTGGAAGGAACAGCTGGCAGACCCGCAGCACAAGATCGGCCGTCCGCGCCAGCTGTATCTCGGCGAAACCATGCGCGACTACGTGGATATCGAAAACCGCTAAGTCGCCATCGCTGCTTTCGAAACGCCCCGGCTTTCCGGGGCGTTTTTCGTTCAGAACAATGACAATTGGTCGCCAGCCTGAACGGGACGTGCGAAAAGATCGGTCCGCAACGGCGGCGTTTCGATTGCCAGGCCAAGCCGTTTCACGCAGGCCCTGAACCTCTGCCCGATCATCTGGGCATATTCCCCTTCGCCGCGCATACGGTGGCCCCAACGTGGGTCATAGTCTCGCCCTCCATGCATCTCGCGCAGCCGAGACATCACCTTGGTCGCGCGCCCCGGCTCGTGGTCGGCCAGCCACTCTTGCCAGAGCTGCGAGACTTCGCGCGGCAGGCGCAGCATGATCCAGCTGGCGGCATCCGCGCCAGCCTTCTTGCCCGCAGCCAGCAAGGATTCCAGTTCATGATCCGTCAGGCCCGGGATCAGGGGCGATGTCATCAGGCGCACCGGAACCCCTGCCCCGGTCAGGCGCTCGATCGTACGCAGGCGCCTTTTCGGGGCCGGAGCACGGGGCTCCATCCGGCGTGAAAGGTCGGCATCCAGCGTGGTCACGGAAATTCCCACCCGCACCAATCCATCGCGCGCCATCCGGGCCAGAATGTCCAGGTCACGCTCGACCAATGTGCCCTTGGTGACGATGGCGACTGGATGATGAAACGATTCGAGAACCTCAAGACAGGCCCGCGTGATGCCGCGGTCTTTCTCGATCGGCTGATATGGGTCGGTATTGGTGCCGATGGCAATGGGGGCAACCTTGTAAGACCGCGCCGAGAGTTCCTTGCGCAGGATCTCGGCCGCATTGGGCCGAGCCACCAGCCGTGTTTCGAAGTCCAGCCCTGGCGACATGCCCAGATAGGCGTGGGTCGGGCGCGCGAAACAATAGACGCAGCCATGCTCGCACCCCCGGTACGGATTGATCGAGCGGTCGAAAGGCAGGTCGGGCGAACGGTTGTAGGTGATCAGGCTGCGGGCGACCTCATCCCTTACCACCGTTCTGAGCACTGGCAGGTCGTCATCCGCGCTCCACCCATCGGAAACGGCCGCTGTCGCGAAACGCTCGAATCGACCGGCCATGTTCGACGCGGCACCCCGCCCCGGCGTAGCGTATCGAAAAGGCGCGTTGTTCCCTCTATGTTCCATTTCCCCAATTTAGAACACAAAGCGAACACCTTCAAGAATCAACATCTTGCCCGATCTGCCTGGCAACAGCACCCGATCAGGAACCAAAACACCCTAAACATGCATCCCGCTCACCTTCTTCTTGTGAAGAATTCGTTCGTGATCGGCCAGATTCTCGACTAAAGGTCGGTAGCAGAACCGCCAATGTCGCAATCAACGCAGTCGAACTGCGGCAAAATGGCAAAAACGGACCAAATTGCCACAGTGGGGCACGCCCCCCATCAGCTCAGGGAAACGGCTCATGTCGGGTGAAGAAGACATCGTCCTGTCGGAACTGAACGACGACGAACTCGTCGAACAGATGTTTGATGACCTCTATGACGGTCTCAAGGAAGAGATTGAAGAAGGCGTGAACATCCTGCTTGAGCGGGGATGGGCGCCCTATGACATCCTCACCAAGGCCTTGGTGGGCGGCATGACCATCGTTGGCGCCGACTTCCGCGACGGCATCCTGTTCGTTCCCGAGGTGCTTTTGGCCGCCAACGCCATGAAGGGCGGCATGGCCATCCTCAAGCCGCTGCTGGCCGAAACCGGCGCGCCGCGTGTCGGCAAGATGGTGATCGGCACCGTCAAAGGCGACATCCACGACATCGGAAAGAACCTCGTGTCGATGATGATGGAAGGCGCAGGTTTCGAGGTTGTCGATATCGGCATCAACAACCCGGTCGAGAACTATCTCGAAGCGCTGGAAACCGAACAGCCGGACATCCTCGGCATGTCGGCCCTGCTGACCACCACCATGCCCTACATGAAAGTGGTGATCGACACGATGGTCGAGCAAGGCGTGCGCGATGACTACATCGTCCTGGTGGGTGGCGCGCCGCTCAACGAGGAATTCGGCAAGGCCATCGGCGCCGACGCCTATTGCCGCGATGCCGCCGTGGCGGTGGAGACCGCCAAGGACTTCGTGTCGCGTAAGCACAACCAGCTGGCGGGCTGAAGAGGCTGAATAGTCGATTGAAGGGCCGCCGGTTCCGGCGGCCTTTTTTGTCCGCGTCGCCTCGGGCGAGATCGGGCCTCTGCTTGCCGACATGAGGATTGGTGCTTAACTGTATGGACACAAGGGCAAAGCCACGTCATGACCGACCAGAACCTGCCAAGCGACGAACGTCTGACCACGGAGGGTTTGGCCGTCACGCGCCCGACCGGGCGCATTCTGCTGATTGCCTGCGGTGCCCTTGCGCGGGAAATTCTGGATATCAAGACCAAAAACGGCTGGGATCACATGGATCTGACCTGCCTTCCGGCGATCCTGCACGTGCATCCGGAAAGGATCCCCGATGCGGTCGAGCAGGCCGTTGAGAAAAATCGCGAGACCTACGACCGGATCTTTGTCGTCTATGCCGATTGTGGCACTGGCGGTCTTTTGCAGCAAACTTGCGAACGGCTGGGTGTTGAAATGGTCGAAGGCCCTCACTGTTACTCGTTTTTTGAGGGAAATCAGAAGTTTGCCGAGCATGGTGAAAGTGATGCCACGGCGTTTTTCCTGACGGATTTTCTGGCGCGTCAGTTCGATGCCTTCGTATGGAAGCCGTTGGGCCTGGACCGGCACCCCGAATTGCGCGACATGTATTTCGGAAACTACACCAAGCTGGTCTATCAGGCCCAGACGGACGACCCGGCATTGACCGAACGTGCCCGCGAATGCGCGGAACGCATGGGGCTGGCATTCGAGCGGCGCTTCACCGGCTACGGCGATCTGGAGACCACGCTGTCCGACTGGTCCAGATGACCCGTGTCACGGGGCCGAGATCACGGCCCCATTTCCTCAGTCAGGCGCTTTCCGTGGCCACTTCGCGAATCCGTTCGATCATCGCCCGCAAACCATTCGACCTTTGCGCCGAAAGATGCTCGTTGAGACCCAACCGCGCCATTTCAGCACGCGCATCGACCTTTGGCACTTCGGCAACGGGCAACCCGTTGTAAAGCGCCCTCAGCACCGCGATCAGCCCGCGCACGATCAGGGCATCACTGTCGCCGTCGAACCGGAAAATGCCGTTCTCGATCACGGGATGCAGCCATACCTGGCTGGCGCAGCCATGGACCTTGGTTGCGGGCACCTTGAGCGCCTCGTCCAGCGGCTCCATCGCCTTGCCCTGCTCGATCACATGGCGATACCGATCTTCCCAATCTTCGAGAAATTCGAAATCTTCGACGATTTCTTCAAAGGCAGGGGTCGCCATGTTCTGATCCTTTTGATGCGGTTGTCGGGAGTGACCTAAGTCGCCTCGGCCGCACTGTCCAGCCCTGCGATGGCTTTTCAAGTGTCGAAAGATAGGCTAACCGTTTCGGGCAAATTATGTCCAAGTGCTGAGTACCATGCGAAAATCCCTTGCCGTTCTTCTGGTCGCCTCTCTTTCCCTTTCAGCTTGCAGCAGTTGGCGGGAATCGCGGATGAACCCATCGAACTGGTTCGGGGACAGCACATCGACGACCGCCGACGCTTCGGTTCAGGCCGAGCAGGTGAACCCGCTGGTTCCGCAGAAAACCGGCAAAGGTCTTTTTGAGCGCCCCGACCAGCCGGACCGCAGCCTCCCAATCGCCGTCATATCGGAGTTGCGCGTTGATCCGACCACTACGGGTGCAATCGTGACCGCAACCGGAATTGCGACCCGGCAGGGTGCTTACGGTGCGCAGCTGCGGCCGATCGTTTCCGAAGAAAATGCGCAAAACGGTGTTCTGGCCTACACATTTCGGGTGATCTATCCCGAGGATCCGACCCCCCAAGGTCCGGAACGGTCGCGCACCGTTACCCAGGCGGTCACCTTGTCGTCGCAGGACTTGGAGGGCGTTCGCCTGATCCGCGTATCAGGTCAACAAAACGCGCGCGAAGTCCGCAGACGCTGATCCCAAACCGTCAGAGCGATACGACCTTGACGGACTGCCCCTTGGCCGCCAGCGCGATCTTGCCTTCGCACAGGCGCAGAGCGTCCTCTCCGAACACTTCGTAGCGCCATCCCTTCATCGAGGGCACTTCACGCTCGCCGGCGGCGATCAGGTCAAGTTCAGAGCTGGTCGCGATCAGTTTCGCGGCCACACCGGAGCTTTCGGTCTTGGATTTCAGCAGCACCCGCAGAAGATCCGCCAAGGCCGGGTTCACCCTGAGCTTGTCGCGGCTGTTGTCCGCCTTTGGCATCTTGTCTGGCGGACAGTTCACCCCCCGCTTGACCGCCTCAAGGATTCCATCTGCGATCGCTCCCTTGCGGGCCTCGCGCAGCAACAGGCGCGACCCACCCAGATCCGCATGTGTCCGGGGCTTGGTCGAAGCCAGTTCGATCAGCGCATCATCCTTGAACACGCGGTTCCGCGGAATGTTCTTTTCCTGCGCATAGGCCTCGCGGAACTGGGCCAGTTCCTTGACCACTGCCAGGAATTTGGGTGAGTTGGTTCGCGTCTTGACGCGCCGCCATGCTTCTTCGGGGCGAATGTCATAGGTCGCGGAGTCGGTGAGCGTCCGCAGTTCTTCGGCCACCCAATGGGTTCGTTTCGTCTTTTTCAGCTCGGCTGCAAGATATTCATAGATCCTGCGCAAATGGGTTACGTCCGCCAAAGCGTAAGTCTTTTGCGCATCGGTCAGCGGCCGGCGCGACCAGTCGGTGAAGCGCGAGGTCTTGTCCAGCCCCTGCTTGCAGATCTTGCGCACCAGCGTTTCATACCCGACCTGCTCGCCAAAGCCGCAGACCATGGCCGCAACCTGGGTGTCGAACAGCGGTTGCGGAAAGACGCCCGCCTCGACCCAGAAAATCTCGAGATCCTGACGGGCAGCGTGAAAGACTTTGACCACGTTTTCGTCGCGAAACAGGTCAAGGAGTGGTTCCAGTGAAAGACTGTCCGCCAGAGGGTCCACCAAGACCGCGCTATCCTCTTCGTCAGAGGGATAGGCCAGCTGAATCAGGCAGAGCTTGGAGTAGTAGGTTCTTTCGCGCAGGAACTCGGTATCGACGGTGACATAGGGATGTGCGGCCGCCGCCTTGCAGAATTCGGCCAGTTCTTGCGTGGTTGTAAGAGTTCTCATGCGCGATGCTGTTTCTTGCTCGTATTACTTGGGCTTCCCGGCGAAATTCGTATCGTGTCAGGACCTCGCGGGACCATAGGCCAAACGGCAAGCGCGTGTAAATCGCAGTCAAGCCATCAGGGCAAGAGAACCGGTTCAGTGTTGCCCAAAGCAAACCGGCGCAGAACGGCCGGATACAGCTTGTGCTCCCATTCCAGAACCCGCGCGGCCAGCGTTTCCGGCGTATCGCCGGGTTCGACCGGAACGCGCGCCTGCCCAAGGATCGGCCCGTCGTCCAGGGCCGCCGTCACCTCGTGCACGGTGCATCCATGTTCCTTGTCCCCGGCCTCGAGCGCACGGGCATGGGTGTGCAGTCCCTTGTACTTGGGCAAAAGCGAGGGGTGGATGTTGAGCATGCGCCCCTGAAACCGCGAGACGAAATCGGCCGTCAGAACCCGCATGAACCCCGCCAGACACACGATGTCCGGCTCGGCAGCCAGCAGCGGTTTCAGCAGCTCCGCCTCGAACGCGGCGCGGTCCCCGGCAAAGGGTCGGTGATCGACCACGGCCGTCGGGATACCGCGCGCGGCCGCCTTTTTCAAACCACCTGCCTGTGGGTCATTCGACAGAACCAGACAGGGCCGCGCCGGATGATCGCCGGTCATGCTGTCGACCAGCGACACCATGTTGGACCCGCCGCCCGAAATCAGGATCGCGACTCGCTTGTGGCTCACAGCAGCGCGCCCTCGTAGGCTACGCCGGATGTGCCGGTGACGGTGCCCAGACGGGCCACGGTTTCGCCCTCGGCGGCCAGAAGTCCAGCGAGTTGGTCGGCGCGGTCTGCCTTGCACACCACGATCATGCCGATGCCACAGTTGAAGGTCTTGAGCATTTCCTCTTCGGCAATGTCGCCGGTTTCGGCCATCCAGCGGAACACCGGCGGCAGCTCCCAAGTGCCCAGGTCGATCGCCGCGCCCATGCCTTCGGGCAGAACCCGTGGCAGGTTCTCGGTCAGCCCGCCGCCGGTGATGTGGGCCAGGGCATTCACCCCGCCTGCGCGGATCGCGCTCAGCGCCGGTTTCACATAAAGACGGGTCGGGGTGAGCAGCACCTCGCCCAGCTTGCCCTCGCCAAAGGGGCAGTCCGATTCCCAGCCCAGTCCGGAATGCTCGACAAGGCGGCGGACCAGCGAATAGCCGTTGGAATGCACACCGTCCGAGGCCAGCCCCAGCAGAACGTCGCCTTCCCGCACACCGGCTGGCAGAGCCGCGCCCCGCTCCATCGCGCCGACGGCGAAGCCGGCAAGGTCGAAATCGCCCTCGGGATACATGCCCGGCATCTCTGCCGTCTCGCCGCCGATCAGGGCGCAGCCCGACCGCGCGCAGCCTTCGGCGATACCTTCGATGATCCGCGCCGCGGTTTCCGTTTCCAGCTTGCCGGTGGCGAAATAGTCGAGGAAAAACAGCGGCTCGGCACCCTGGCAGATCAGGTCATTGACGCACATGGCAACAAGGTCGATCCCCACGCCGTCCACGACGCCGGTATCAATGGCGATCCGCAGCTTGGTCCCGACCCCATCGGTCGCGCCCACCAGAATCGGGTCGCTGTATCCGGCCGCCTGGAGATCGAAGAGCGCGCCGAACCCGCCCAGACCGCTCATCACGCCCGGACGGTTCGTCCGCTTTGCGGCAGGCTTGATCCGGTCGACAAGCGCGTTGCCCGCATCGATATCCACGCCCGCATCGGCATAGGTCATGCCGCTCTTGCCCGCTGTCATGGCAAATCCCTCATGAGTGCTTTCCGGGCGGGTTAGTCGATTGTGCCCGCTCTTGCAACGGTCAGGCTTGACGCGGGCGATGTTCGTGATACGCAAGGCGCAAGGCGGGCCTGTAGCTCAATTGGTTAGAGCAGAGCGCTCATAACGCTTTGGTTGGGGGTTCGAGTCCCTCCGGGCCTACCAGAATTCACCGCGCAATGACGATATCGGCACGCAACCCACCCAGCTGTTCGCTTTTTCCAAGTCTCAGCGCGCCGCCATGGGCCCGCGCCACATCGGCCACGATGGCCAGCCCCAGCCCGACGCCGCTGCCGCGGTTCTGGTTGCGCGCAGGATCGAGGCGGGCGAAGGGTTTCACCGCTTCGTTGCGCTGCTCGGGCGGGATGCCCGGTCCGTCATCCTCGACCCTGATCCGCAAGGTCCTTGGCGTCAGAGCCATGCTGATCTCGGCGCGAGTGCCATAGCGCACCGCGTTTCCGATCAAGTTCTCGACCGCCCGGCGAATCGCGGTGGGCCGCAACATGACCTTGCCGTTTCCTTCGCATTGCGTCAGTGCAACCTCGCGCCCGGCACGCCTGGCATCTTCGACGATCTGTTGCAGAAGCTCGGCTGGGTCCACCGCCTCGGGTGTTCCCTCCGAGGCCCCACGGGAAAATTCGAGGAAAGTGTCGAGAAGCTCCTGCATCTCATTCACATCCTGGAGCAGCGGAGCGGCCTCTTCTTCGGGCAGCATCGACAACCCCAGCTTGAGACGAGTCAGGGGTGTCCGCAGATCGTGACTTACCCCCGACAGCATGAGCGTGCGCTGTTCGATCTGACGTTCGATCCGGGCGCGCATGTCCAGAAAGGCGTTCCCCGCCGCGCGCACTTCGATCGCGCCACCGGGACTATACGGAACCACCCTGCCCCGCCCAAAGGCCTGCGCCGCATCGGCCAGACGCGTGATAGGCCGCAACTGGTTGCGCATGTAGAGGAATGAAATCGACGTCATCAGAACCGCGAAGAACACCATCGTGACGATAAGTTGGTGAGGTGCAGCCGGGGACAGGCGTCTGGGATCCAGCGTCAGTTCCAGAAACCCCAAATCGGTTTCCAGATAAACCATCGTGTTTCGGCTATCGGGAATCGATACCACCTGCACTTCGGGGACCAGCCTGGTCAGGTTCGCGACCACCATCGGGGCAGTGAAGTCATACCACCGCCGGGTGGCTGCGGGCGGGACCTCGCCGGGGTTCAAGAACCGCGCTTTCATTTGCAGGGCATCGAGCTCGGAACCTGCCAGGGCGATCGCTTCCTCTTGCGTTTCGGCGTCTTTCATCTCGCTCATGACAAGCTTGATTTCCCGAGAGACGGTCCGCGTCATCTGCGTCGTCACGTCCTCAAGATGGCGCTGCAGAAAAGCCACCGCCACGACCAGCAGGACCACGACCACCGGAAGAATGAGGATTATGGCCGCCCGGGCATAAAGGCTTCGCGGAACATAGGGTTTGAGCAAGGGGAGAGACATGGGATAAGCCTAACGAGCCACACGAAAAAGCGAAAGAGGACAGGATGCAGCCGCCCGATGATTTCAACCCGCCCGCAGGCGTTCCCATCGAACTGGCGCCGGGGCTGCGGCGTGTGCTGGCGCCCAACCCTTCGCCGATGACCTATCGCGGCACCAATACCTATCTTCTGGGCGAGAGGGACGTGGCGGTCATCGATCCGGGACCGCTGGATTCGGCGCATATGGACGCGATTCTGTCGGCGTTGGGGCCAAGGCAGAGAGTCAGCCACATCATTGCGACCCACACGCATCTGGACCACTCACCACTGGCCGCTCCACTGGCCGAACGGACCGGAGCCCCCATCCATGCCTTTGGCGGGCCGGAGGCGGGACGCAGCCCGGTGATGGCGCGGCTGGCACGAGAAGGGCTGGCAGGCGGCGGTGAGGGCATCGATCGCGATTTTCGCCCTGATGTCGAAGTGGCAGACGGAGAACGGATTGAGGGCGATGGCTGGTCTCTCGAGGTCATTCACACCCCAGGGCATCTTGGGAACCACATCGCGCTGGCTTGGGGGAGCATGTGTTTCACTGCCGACCACGTCATGGGGTGGGCCAGTTCGCTCGTGTCCCCGCCGGACGGAGACTTGACGGATTTCATGGCGTCCTGTCGCCGGCTTGCAGAACGTGAATGGAGCGTTTTTCACCCTGGGCACGGCGCACCGGTGTCGTCGCCGGCCCAGCGTCTTGAATGGCTGATGACTCATCGACTCGGCCGCGAGACGGCGATACTGGATGCGCTGGCAGTCGGCCCGGCAACCGCACGGCAACTGGCCGAACGTATCTATACCGAAACTCCGCCGGCGCTTCTGCCTGCGGCAGAACGCAACGTCTTTGCTCACCTCGTTGATCTTACTGGAAGATCGCGAATCGCGCCGCGAGGCGCGTTGTCCGCCAGCGCTCTGTTTGAACGGTTGAGTTGATCTGAAAAATTCTGCCAATTTTGTTTCGATCCCCTCTGGACGGCCGGATTCCGGATTGCTATATGGCGCGCAGTTCCGGCGTAGCTCAGCGGTAGAGCAGTTGACTGTTAATCAATTGGTCGTAGGTTCGATCCCTACCGCCGGAGCCAGAAGATACGGAAAGGGGTTCGACAAATTTGTCGAACCCCTTTTTGCTTTGGCGATGGGCATGTTTTGCGGCTACCCTGTCAGGCGTTTTTCCAGCGGAAATAACTCATCTTCAGTAGATTGAGCCCAACGGGAAAAATTTGAGCGCCCAAGTGACGCATATTCCAAAGGAGACCAGAATGTCCCGAATTATTGTGTCCGTCGTTGTCATCATCGCGATTGCCGCCGGAGCATTTTACTTTCTCAACAAGCCCGAGCCAACGCCGGCAGAGCGCTTCGAGGCCGCGGTGCAGGATGCCGGAGATGCCTTGAGCGAAGCGGCCGAGGCTGCAGCCGACGCAACGACCAACGCCGTTGAACAAGCCACTGACAAGGCTGCCGAAATGGCGAAACAAGCCGAAAAATCCCTGAACGATGCCGCCGAACTGACCAGTGAACAACTGGCAGCGCTTCAGAAACAGGCCGAGGGTCTGGTCAAGTCCTGGGAAGAGCAAGGCGCGCTGACGGAAGAAGGGTTCAATTATGACAAGATGGTCAAAGCCATCGAGGACAGCACGCTTTCGGACGAGGCCAAGGTCCAATTGATCCAGATCCTTGCCGAAATCAAGGCATCGCCCGAGACTGTCGCCGCCAAGATCGAAGAATTTCGCAAGTTGATGGCGCAATGAACTGCCCCGGCCGGCGAAAGGACTTGCGCCGGCCGGTTCATCCTCGTTTTCCGCCACGTCATCGAACCCGAGAATTGACGGAACACCGGCGGGCGTGATTGCCTCGGTGCACAAACGCACCAATCGGACCCGCCAGTGATCCTGACGACAGCCCTGCAACATAATCAGCCGATACCAGCCGATCGACTGAATTTCAGAAACGATCGCGCCACGGACACTTTGCCGAGAGCGGCGCGGCAGCTTTCTGATTTCAAACGGAAATATTCCACTGGCTGCATCGCTTCAACCCCGAGACGGGGCAAAGGCCAGCTTGGCCTCGAGGGTTCGTATTTTCCAGTCTCAGAAGTTTCGAGAGGGATTTGAGATGAGTGATCTACCCGCCACCATGTTCGCGGTCGTTCAGACCCAGGATGGATTTTCCGGCAAGGCGACCGGCCCCGCCATCGAGGACGCCTCGGAATGGCTCGCCGAGGCGGAACTGCCCGTGCCTCAACCCGGTCCGGGCCAGGTTCTGATCCGTCTGCGCATGGCGTCGGTCAACCCGTCCGACCTCCACTTCATCAAGGGTGAGTATGGGCAGCCCCGGGTCAAGGGCGCCCCGGCCGGGTTCGAAGGTTGCGGGGATGTCGTGGCCACCGGGGCCGGCGCCGAGGCCCTGCAAGGGCAACGCGTCGCCTTTGTCGCGGCGGGGTCCGGGGCTTGGGCCGAATATGTCGTGACGCAGGCCCAGATGTGCATTCCGCTACGCCCCGAGATATCGGACGAGGACGGCGCGGCACAGATCGTCAACCCGATGACCGCCATGGCGATGGTCGACATCGCCCGGTCCGAGGGCGACGCCTTTGTCATTTCCGCCGCCACCAGCCAGCTTGGAAAGCTGATGTGCAGCCTCGGGCGTGATCTTGGGCTGAAGCCCATCGCGCTCGTGCGCCGGGCCGAAGCCGTGGATTCTCTGAAAAAACTCGGCGCCGAAGAAGTGCTGGTCACCACGGACCCTGACCTGCTCAAGAAATTCGCGGCCATTTCCAAGGAGTTGAAACCGCGCGTTTTCCTGGATGCGGTGTCGGACCAGCTGTCGGAACAGATCTTTGTCGCGATGCCCAACAAGGCGCGCTGGGTCAGCTACGGCAAACTCAGCGCCGAGCCGCCCAAGCTGACCCAGATGGGGCAGCTGATTTTCATGGGCAAACGGATCGAGGGGTTCTGGCTGACGCAATGGATGATGTCCACGCCGACCGAAGACCAGATGCGTGTCGTGCAGGAGGTGCAGGCGCGTTTCGCCGACGGGCGCTGGAAAACCGACGTTTCCGCGCGCCTGCCGCTTCGTGACGTTGTGTCAGGTTTGCCAGACGCGCTGAAAAAGACTGACGGAAAGGTCATGATCACGCCATAGTAGAGACATGCCCGGGCGAAGTGAGGAGCGCCCGTCATGAAAAAGGACGCCGGGCATACCGGCGCAGGGAGGAAAATTTGGATAACATACAGCTGCTGATCAGCGGGCTGGCGAATGGCTGTGTCTACGGCCTGATCGCGCTTGGCTTCGTTCTGATCTACAAGGCGACCGAGGCCGTGAACTTCGCCCAGGGCGATTTCATGATGCTCGGTGCTTTCGTGACCATCGGGTTGACCAACACCGAATACATGGGCCTGCCTTTCTGGCTGGCCCTGCCGATCTCGCTGGGGCTGATGGCCGGGTTGGGCTATTTGCTCGACCGGCTGATCATCCGGCGCATGTTCGGCGAAAGCCAGACATCGGTGGTGATCCTGACCATCGCTCTGGGATTCGTGATCCGGTTCGTGGCCGGCCTGATCTGGGGCCATGAACCGCAGACGCTGCAGAACCCGCTGGCGGGCAAGGAGGTTCGCTTTGGCGGGCTGGTGCTGGGCATGGAGGACGTCGCCGTCATCGTCGTCACCCTGCTGTTGACCTGGGCGCTCTATGTCTTCTTCAGCAAGACCAAGCTGGGGCTTGCCATGCAGGGGGCCTCGCAGAACCAGCTGGCGGCCTACTACATGGGCATCCCGGTCAAGCGCGTGCAGGGTTTCATCTGGGCGCTGGCCGGAGCCGTTGCCGCAGTCGCAGGCATACTGTTCGCCGCCAAGGGCTCGGTCGACCCGAACACGGGCCTCATGGGCATCAAGGCCTTTGCGGCCGCGGTGATCGGCGGTTTTGGCAGCCTGCCGGGCGCGTTGGCCGGCGGCCTGATCGTCGGCGTGATCGAACCCTTCGCCAGCCGCTATATCGCGGCCGGCTACAGTCAGGTCGCACCATACGCCCTGCTGCTTGCGGTGCTGATTTTCCGCCCGCACGGGCTGTTCAGCCAAGTGCGCGTCAAGAAGGTCTAGGCCCATGCGAATCATTTTCAAAACCGACTACATGCAGGATATCCGCCCCTGGAAGGACGGGTATCAGCTGAGCCTCTACCTGATTCTGCTAGCCGTGATGATCGCCGCACCTTGGTGGCTGGACATGTTTTATCTGGGCGAATTGACCAACGTGCTGGTCTGGGCGATCGCCGGGCTGGGCCTGATGATCTTGACCGGGCACACGGGTCAGGCCAGCCTGGGCCACGCGGCCTTTCTGGCGATTGGCTGCTATGCCAACGTGATCCTGCTGGAAGCGGGGGTTCCGTTTCTGCTGGCCTTCCCGCTGGCGGGCATCCTGACGGGTGTCATCGGCGCGACCATCGCCATCCCTGCCCTGCGACTGCACGGCATCTACCTGGCGATCTTCACGCTGGCCCTTTCGATCCTGATGGACGACATCATCGTTCTGGCCGAGCCGATTACCGGCGGGGTTGCCGGCAAGTTCATCAGCGGAGTTGACATCTTTGGCCTGACGATCGACCGCTGGGGCACGCCGACATACTTCTACTGGCTGGTGCTGGTGGTGACGGTTCTTGTCACGCTGGGCTATATCAACCTGCTGAGGGCGCCACTCGGCCGCAGCTTCATCGCTGTCCGCGACAGCGAGGTTTCGGCACAGGCCATGGGTGTGGACATCGCCCGGACCAAGACGATCTCGTTTGGCATCTCCTGCGCCGTCACGGGCTGGGCCGGGGCGCTGATGGGGCTTTATGCCGGGGCGTTCAACAACGAAACCTTCAGCGTCGTGATCTCGATCCAGTTGCTGATGATGATCGTGATCGGCGGCCTGGGCTCGATCCACGGAGCGTTCTTCGGCGCCATCGTGATCGGATTTCTGCCGCAGTTCCTTTCCATCTCGAAGGAATATGTCGGCGCCCTGTTCGGCGGCGACACCGTTGCCATTCCGGGGCTGGAATTCGGCGTCTTCGGCATGATCCTGATCGCCTTCATCCTGTTCGAACCGATGGGTATCTACGGGCGCTGGCTCAAGATCCGCACCTTCTTTGAACTCTTCCCCTTCTACCGCAAGGACATGTTCAAGCGGCAGAAATCCTACCTGAAAACAGAGCGTCTGAGATGAGCCTGCTTGAGCTTGAAAACGTGACGCTGAAATTCGGCGGCCTGACGGCCGTGGACCGGCTGTCATTCTCGGTCGAAGAAGGCGAGGTCTTTGCCATCGTCGGCCCCAACGGAGCGGGAAAATCCACGGTTTTCAACCTGATATCGCGCTTTTATGATCCATACGAAGGCTCGATCCGGTTTGACGGCCACGACCTGCTCAAGGTCAAGCCGTCGGGCGTGGCCGCCTATGGCGTGGCCCGGACGTTCCAGAACATCGAACTGTTCGAACACGCAACCGTCTTGCAGAACCTGCTGGTCGGGCGGCATCGGCACCGGAAAAGCAACCTGGTCTCGGAGTTGTTCTTTACCCCATCGGTCAAGCGGCAGGAACTGGAGAACCGGGAAAAGGTCGAAGAGATCATCGATTTTCTCGACCTGCAGGCCTATCGCGACAAGATGATCGCGGGGCTGCCCTATGGCGTTCGCAAGGTGGTCGAGGTGGCCCGCGCGCTGGCGACCGACCCGAAACTGCTGCTGCTGGACGAACCCGCCTCGGGGCTGTCGGTCGAGGAAACCACCGACATGCGCTGGTGGATCGACGACATCCGGCGGCAGATGGGGATCACCGTTCTCATGGTCGAACACGACATGGGCCTGGTCTCGGGCGTGTCCGACCGGGTTCTGGCAATGGCCGACGGCGCCAAGCTGGCCCTTGGAACCCCGGCCGAGGTGCAATCGCATCCGGCGGTGATCGAAGCATATCTGGGGAAAGCATCATGAGCGAACCCATACTCAAGATCCGCAACATCGAAAGCTTCTACGGCCCCATCATGGCCATCCGCGGCGTGTCTCTGGACGTGCATCCCGGCCGCATCGTCTCGATCCTGGGGGCCAACGGCGCGGGCAAGACGACGCTGATGAAGACCATCTCGGGCGTGATGGACCCGGAAAAGGGCACGATTACTTTTGATGGCGAAGAGATTCAGGGATGGGAACCGCA
Source organism: Ruegeria marisrubri (assembly GCF_001507595.1). Lineage (GTDB taxonomy): Bacteria > Pseudomonadota > Alphaproteobacteria > Rhodobacterales > Rhodobacteraceae > Ruegeria > Ruegeria marisrubri. Next base: position 564,166 of record NZ_LQBQ01000001.1, on the reverse strand, counting down.
CAAGGTGGTACAGAAGGGCATCGTGCATGTCCCCGAAGGCCGCGAGGTCTTTCCCCTGCTGACGGTGGACGAAAACCTCAGCCTCGGGGCCTATACCCTTCATGACAAGGCACAGATCGAGCGCGACCGGGATCTTGTGTTCAACTATTTCCCGATCCTCGCCGAGCGCCGCGACCAGGAGGCCGGAACGCTCTCGGGCGGGCAGCAGCAGATGCTTGCCATCGGCCGGGGGCTGATGGGGAACCCCAAGATCATGCTGCTGGACGAGCCATCGCTCGGCCTGTCGCCGATCCTCGTGCAGGAGATCTTTGCCATCCTCAAGCGCCTGAACGAAGAGCAGAACATGACCATGATGCTGGTCGAGCAGAACGCCGCCGCAGCACTGGAACTGGCGCATGACGGCTATGTCATGGAGGTCGGCCGGATCGTGATGGATGGCACGGCCGAAGAATTGATGAAATCCGAGGACATCCAGAACTTCTATCTGGGGGTTCAAGAGGAAGGCGCGCGCGAGAACCGCCGCTGGAAACGCAAGAAGACATGGAGGTGAGCAAGATGGATGCAAGCACCCTGCCCGCCCAGACCGTAATCAACGGCGTTTCGTTCAACGCCACGCCTGGCCAGCGCCCCGTTCTGGTCGATGGCACCACGACCATCGTCAGCCTGTTCCAGAAACGCTGCGCCGAGCTTGGGGACCGAACCGCGCACCGGGAAAAGGATTTCGGGATCTGGAAATCCTATTCCTGGGCGGACTACTGGCAACATGCCAAATGGATCGGCCTTGCCCTGCGCAAGCTCGGGCTGCAGCGCGGCGAGGTCGTCTCGATCCTCAGCGAGGACCGCAAGGAATGGGCCTATTTCGACATGGGTATCCAATGCGTGGGCGGCATCGCCTCGGGCGTCTACACCACCGACTCGGCCAGCCAGCTCGCCTATCTCATCAATGACAGCGACAGCCGGTTTCTGATCGTCGAGGACGAGGAACAGCTGGACAAGTATCTTCAGGTCGAAGGCGAAGTGCCCGGCCTGCTGAACGTCATCATCCTCGAGGACGAAGGGCTGCATGATCTCGAACACCACCGCTGCCTGATGATCGACGACCTCTACGAGATCGGCAGGCAGGCTGAAAAGGAAGAGCCGGACGCCTTCGAAGCGGAGATCGCCAAGGCCAGCCCGCAGGACACCGCGCTGCTGATCTACACCTCGGGCACGACTGGCATGCCAAAAGGCGCGATGCTGAGCCATGAAAACATCATGGCCGCGATCGAGGCCGGGGCGCATCGCCTGCCGACGAAACCGACCGACGAGCAGCTCTGCTTTCTGCCGCTCTGCCACATCCTTGAACGGGACGTGTCGATCTATTTCCCGCTGGCGTCGAAATGCACGGTGAACTTTGCCGAAAGCCCCGAGACGGTTTTCGCAAACCTGCAGGAAGTCTCACCCGACACCTTTACGGCCGTGCCGAGGGTCTGGGAGAAAATCTACTCGCAGGTTCTGATCATGGCGCAGGAGGCCACGCCCTCGGGCCGCGCCGCCTTTGGCATGGCACTGAAGGCGGGGATGAAGCGGGCCGAATACCTTATTGACAACAAACCGGTTCCCGCCGGAGTGGCCGCCAGTTTCTGGCTCTGGGATCGTCTGGTTCTACGCAACCTGCGGCGCATGTTGGGCATGGACAGGATGCGGCGCGGTGGCACCGGCGCAGCGCCGATCTCGCCGGAACTGCTGAAATGGTACTGGGCCATCGGCGTGCCGCTGGTCGAGGGCTATGGCATGACCGAGACCGCCGGGATCGCCACGATCAACACTCTTGAGGAAAACAAGATCGGCACGATCGGCAAGGCAGTTCCCGGCATCGACGTCCGCATTGCAGACAACGGAGAAATCCAGGTCCACGGCCTGAACATCTTTCAGGGCTACTGGCGCAACAACGAGAAGACCGCCGAAACATTTACCGACGATGGCTGGCTGCGTACGGGCGATATCGGCCGCATGGACGAAGAAGGCTATGTCACCATCACTGGCCGCCTCAAGGACATCATCATCACCGCGGGCGGCAAGAACATCACCCCGGCCGAGATCGAAAGCCGGCTGAAGTTCAGCCACTATATCTCGGACGCGGTGATCATCGGCGACAAGCGCAAGTATCTGACGGCTCTGATCATGATTGATCAGGAAAACGTCGAGAAATACGCTCAGGACCGCAAGGTGCCCTTCTCGAACTTCGCCTCGCTCTGCGCCGCGCAAGAGGTGAAGGACCTGATCGCCGAGGAAGTGAAGGCCGTGAACAAGGAATTCGCGCGGGTCGAGCAGATCAAGGATTTCCGCCTGATCGACGTGCTTCTGACCGCCGAGGACGAGGAATTGACGGCCACGATGAAACTGAAACGGAGTTTTGTTGAAAAGAAACACGCACATCTCATCGAAGATATGTACAAATAGAAACCGGGATTACCCAAAGGGAGGAGAAACATGAAGAAAATGCTAACAAGCCTTGCTGCGGCCACCGCTCTGACAGCGGCGGCGACGCTGGCCAGCGCGGAGACCCAAGGCGTCACCGATGATGAGATCGTGATCGGTTCGGTCAACGATCTGTCAGGCATCTTCGCCGCCGTGGGCGTGCCCGCGACCAAGGGCGCGAACGTGGTCTTCGATCGCGTGAACGCGGCCGGCGGCGTGCATGGTCGCAAGATCCGCTATGTGGTCGAGGACCACGGCTATCAGATGCCGCGCGCGATGCAGGGCTACAACAAGCTGCTGAACCGCGATCAGGCCTTCGCAATGCTGCAGAGCCTCGGCACGCCGATGAACCTGGCGGGTTTCAAGCTGCTCGATCCGAAGGGCATCCCGAACGTAGCACCGCTGTCGGCCGCGCGGCAGATGCTGCAGGAGCCGATGAAGAACAAGTTCACCTCGTTCTCCAGCTATTATGACCAGAGCCGGGTCGGGGTGAAGTATCTGGCGCAGGAGTTTGGCGCCGACAAGGTCTGCTCGATGTATCTGCCCACCGATTTCGGCAAGGAGATCCTCGAGGGCACCAAGGCAGGCGCCGAAGAAGCTGGCATCACCTTTGCCGCCGAGACGACGCACAAGCCGGATGAAACCGATTTCGTGGGCTCGCTCAGCAAGCTCAAGGAAGAAGGCTGTGACATCGTCTCGATCGCGCTTGGTGTGCGTCAGGCCATCACCATCGTCGGCACCGCCAAAAAGATGGGCCTGAACGACATGAAGTTCCTGGGCACGTCAGCCAGCTTCCTGACCGTGGTTGCTCAGGTTCCGGGCGGCGTGACCGAGGGCTTCTATGCCGCAGCCTCTTGGCAGGATCTGTGGGCCCGCGCGGACGAGCCTGCCCCCAAGGCCTTCATCGAGGAATACAAGGCGGCAACAGGCGAAGATCCGGTGGGCTTTGCGATGCTGGGCTATGCGGCCGCCGAGATGATGGTCAAGGCCCTGGAGGCGGCCGGGCCCGACCTGACCCATGAAAGCTTCATCGCTGCGATGGAATCGCTCGACTATCAGGATGATCTGGTCGGCAACCACATGACCTATGGCCCCGATGATCACCAGGGCGCGGATTCGGTCTATGTCAACGTGGTCGAAAACGGCGCGTGGAAGAAAATCTACGAGGAGTAATCCTTTACGGATTTCGCGCCACGATGTGGCAACAAAAAAGGGCTCGCATTTGCGAGCCCTTTCGCTTTTCGGCGTAATGCTCTCTGGCGATTAGCGCTTCGAGAACTGGAACGAGCGGCGAGCCTTGCGCTTACCGTATTTCTTACGTTCCACGACGCGGCTGTCACGGGTCAGGAAACCTGCGGCTTTCAGAGCCGGACGCAGCGACGGATCGTACAGTTGCAGCGCCTTCGAGATGCCGTGCTTGACCGCACCGGCCTGACCGGTCAGGCCACCGCCCTTGACGGTTGCGACCACGTCGAATTCACCTTCGACACCGGCAACCTGGAACGGCTGGCGCAGGATCAGCTGCAGAACGGGGCGCGCAAAGTACACGTCCTGATCCTTGCCGTTCACGGTGACCTTGCCGGAGCCCGGCTTGATCCACACGCGGGCCACGGCGTCTTTGCGCTTGCCGGTTGCGTAGGAACGGCCCAGCTCGTCACGCACAGGCTCGCGCACGACAGCTTCTTCGGCCACGGTTTCAACGCCTGCGACGGCGCTCAGCTCTTCGAGAGTATTGATCTGATCAGCCATCGGTCATTAGCTCCGGGTGTTTTTCTTGTTCATGGATTTGACATCCAGAACTTCGGGGGCCTGGGCTTCGTGCGGGTGCTCGGCACCGGCATAGATGCGCAGGTTGGTCATCTGCTTGCGCGACAGCCGGTTGCCCGGCAGCATGCGCTTGACGGCCTGGTAGACCACGCGCTCAGGGTGCGCGCCTTCCAGGATCTGCTGCTTGGTGCGCGACTTGATGCCACCCGGATGGCCGGTGTGCCAGTAGAAGTGCTCGTCACGCTTCTTGCCGGTCATCTGCACCTTGTCGGCGTTGATGACGATGACGTTGTCGCCCATGTCCATGTTCGGAGTGAACGACGGCTTGTGCTTGCCACGCAGACGCATGGCGACGATCGAGGCAAGACGGCCCAGAACAACGCCCTCGGCGTCGATCAGGATCCACTTCTTGTCGATGTCTGCAGGAGTTGCAGAGAAGGTTTTCATGTCAGGACAATCCTGTTTGATGTGAAAGACCGGCCTCGACCAAGACCGGCCCGAATTCGATGGACGGTTTCTATGGGCAAGGCGTGTTCACGTCAAGCGCACTATTCCACTATTTCATTCGCTTTTTCAACGCGTTACAAAATAGGTATCTATTTACCCCACTCAATTCACCTATACGCTGATCTGTTCCGGCGGGTTGTCCAGCAAACTGCGAAGACGCAGCATGGCCTCTTCGAACCGCTCCAGCGACACGTGCCCGTTCATGGCGATGCGAACCGCGTTCGGAGCGCGGCCATCCCGCAGCGCGAACTCATCCGCCGAGCGAACCTGTATCCCTTCGCGCTCTGCCGCCCTGCTGAAAGCGGCCGAGCGCCAGCCGGAGGGCAGTTTCAGCCAGACAAAGGGCACCTGCGGATCCCAGACCAGATCGAACCCCCCAAGAGCATTCACAGCGATACGCACATATTCCCCCATACGCTCGCGGACCTTCGTCGCGATTTCGCGTGAACGCGGATCACTGAGCAGCAACCGGGTCAACTCGGCAAGAGGTTGCGCCAGGCCAAAATACCCATATTCCGCCGAGCGGCGCAAATCGGCGCTGCGTTCCAGCGGCGCAATGGCGAACCCGACCCTCAGCGCCGGCGTGAGCGTTTTCGAGATCGACGACACGTGCCATCCCCGCTCAGGCGCCAGCGCGCGATAGCTGGGCGCCCGCGCATCGCCCATGCGATAGCAGTCATCCTCGATGATCTGCAGATCGTGCCGTCGCGCGACCTCGACCACCTCTTTCCGGCGCTCCAGCGGGGCATGGCTTCCGGTCGGATTCTGCACCTCGGGCGACACGCAGACAGCTTGCGCCTGCGTCTGCCGCAAGGTTTGATCCAGCGCCTCGGGGCAGATCCCCCATTTGTCCATTCTGATGCCCACCACCTCGGCGCGCATCAACTCGGCCGCGCGGCGGAAACCGGCATAGGACAGATCCTCGACCAGAATGACGGGCCTGGGGCCTTTCAGCACCGTCTGGAACACGACGCAGATGCCGTTCTGCCCCCCGTGGGTCAGAACAATATCCTCGGATGTCAGCGGCCCCAAGGGAACATCCGATAACCACTCCACTACCGCCTGCCGGGCCGGCTGATAGGCGTCGCGAGTCGGATAGTTCAGGAACATCTCGGGCTCGGCCTGCGCCACCTTCATCAGACACTCCCGGATCAGCGCCACCTGTCCGACATCCGCCAGCCTTGGGCTGAACAGGCTGACATCCGCGCCGTATTTGTCATCCCTGAGATGCAACTGCCGCGACCAGACATCATCGAGGACCGGAAGTTTGGGAGGCGCCACGAATGTACCACGCCCGACCTCGGCTTGTAACAATCCCTCGTTGGTCAGAATCGAATAGGCACGCGCCACGGTTCCGGGCGTGATCTGCAGCCTGTAGGCCAGCTCTCGCACCGGGGGCAGCTTGGCGCCAACCCCCAATACTTTGTTTTCAATAGCATTTCGAATTGTTTCGGCCACCAGGACATATTTCGGCCCCTTGGTCTGCGGCAGCTTCTCCGGCCAAATTGTATCCATTACAATCTTTCCCTTGTTTTCGGCACAATGCCAAATGTATCAACTGTGCGTATCAAGGTGATATATTTTGTGTCAATACAATTCGGAAAGGACCCCAGTCATGACACGCGCAATGCATAGCCCCGCCCTGACGCTGCTGAACGCCAGCCCCCGGCTGCAGCTGATCGCCGCAGTGGCCGTGCGCTTTGCCGCGACCGTGACAAGGTGGGAACAACGGCGCCGAACCCGAGTCAATCTCAGCCGCCTGGATGACAGGATGCTCAAGGATGTTGGGCTGACACGCATGACGGCGCAACAGGAATACGACCGCCGCTTCTGGCAGTAATCAGGAATCCCCAGTCCCTGAAAAGGGGCCTCTTCCCTGGCCGGGGCTTGCCCCCGGCCCTTTTTGTCAGCCCGCCGAAGCTGCTGCCGACCCGATCGGCGGAATGGAATAAGTCATAGTAGCACGGGCGACCGGCTTGCTGGATCCTTCCGAGAACATCAGGATGTCCCCCACGGCCAGCGAACGCCCAAGCTTGAGCAGCCGGCATTTCGCGACCATCTGAGCGCCGCCTTCGGGCTTGCGCATAAAATCCATCGAACAGTTCGTCGTCACGGCCAGCGCCATCGGCCCAAGCCTTGCCAGAACCATCGCGTAGACGCAGACATCGGCAAGCGCGAACATCGAGGGGCCGGACACCGTTCCACCCGGCCTCAGATGCCGCTCGGCCGTCAGCAGGCGCATGGTGATCGTGTCCTCGGTCAGATCGTCTATGGCAAAGTCTTCTTTGACCTGAGGAAATACGGCCGCAAGATAATCCGCCAATTCTTCCTTGCTCATTGCCAATGACATTCTTCCCCTCCTCGTCTGCTGGCCTTAGAGTTGCCCTGACTTTCTCGCGGAGGGCAAGATGGCAATTCTGGAACGTAACGACACCGGCGCGATTGCGCATTTGAAGATGAACGCGCCCGAACGGCTGAACGCGCTCAGCGACGAGATGCTGGCGGCGCTCCAGGCCCAGTTCGACGAGTTGCGCGAGGATCGTTCGATCCGGGCGGTGATTCTGTCGGGTGCCGGAAAGGCGTTCTGCGCCGGGCACGACCTGAAGCAGATGACGGCCGGACGCCAAGCCGAGGACGGGGGCCGCGCCTATTTCAAGGATCTCTTCGACCGCTGTGCGCGCATGATGATGTCGATCCAGTTGCTGCCGCAACCGGTCATCGCGCAGGTGCATGGCATCGCCACCGCGGCAGGCTGTCAGCTGGTGGCGAGCTGCGATCTGGCTGTCGCCGCCGAAGGAACACGCTTTGGCGTCAACGGGGTGAATATCGGACTATTCTGTTCGACCCCCATGGTGGCGCTCAGCCGCAACATTCCTAGGAAACACGCCTTCGAGATGCTCACCACCGGTCAGTTCATTGAAGCCGGCCGCGCAGTCGAGCTGGGCTTGGTGAACCGGGCCGTACCCGTTGAGGCGCTTGAGGAAGAAACCCGCGCATTGGCCGAAACGCTGGCCTCGAAACTCGGCGCGGCCGTAAAGATCGGGAAACAGGCCTTTTATCAGCAGATCCAGATGCCACTGGATCAGGCCTATGCCTATACAGGTGACGTGATGGTCGAAAACATGCTCTATCGTGACACCGAGGAAGGAATCTCTGCCTTCATAGAAAAACGGGACCCGGATTGGAGCCAATAAGTTGCCAACTGGTTAATTGTTTCGCGATCCGGGCGGGATTGTTGACATCTTGAATCTTTCCATAACGGCAACACTGTGACAAAGGTTTGACAAGGCCTTGCCTTATCCAAGCTTTTGGGTCGCCGCGGACGGAAGGTCCCTCCGGCCGGTTTCTCTCACCGGCACTGACATTCCCGCAGCGGCGACCCCAAGATGCTCCCAATTCGACGACAAGCGGCCGTCGCGCCCTGAAAGGCGCGGGCGCCCCACGTCAGCAAGCCGTTGCACAGCTCGGCTTGCTACCCTATGTGGCACCACATGAGCGAAAGATTGCATATCGTAGGCGGCGGCATGGCCGGATCCGAGGCTGCTTGGCAGGCCGCCGAGGCAGGCGTTGACGTGGTCATCCATGAAATGCGCCCCAAGGTCGGCACATTCGCGCACCAGACCGGCAACCTGGCCGAAATGGTGTGCTCGAACTCTTTCCGGTCCGACGATGACGAACAGAACGCGGTCGGATTGCTGCATTGGGAGATGCGGGCCGCCAACGGGCTGATCATGACGACGGCGGATGCCCACCGCCTGCCCGCTGGGGGCGCATTGGCGGTTGATCGGGAACCTTTTGCCGAAACGGTCACCGCAAAGCTGCGCGCGCATCCGCGCGTCTCGGTCACCGCCGAAGAAGTCACGGAATTGCCCGAAAACGGCCACTGGATCTTTGCAACGGGGCCGCTGACCTCGCCGAAATTGGGCGAAGCCATCCGCAAGGTGACCGGGGCCGAGTCGCTGGCCTTTTTCGACGCCATCGCCCCGATCGTCTATGCCGAAACGATCGACATGAGCAAGGCCTGGATGCAGTCGCGCTATGACAAGGGCGAAACCGAGGAAGAGCGCACCGCCTACCTCAACTGTCCGATGGATCGTGACCAGTACGAGGCTTTCATCGACGCGCTGCTGGCCGCCGACAAGACCGAATTCCACGAAGGTGAAACGGCCGGGTACTTCGACGGCTGTCTGCCCATCGAGGTGATGGCCGAGCGCGGCCGCGAAACCCTGCGCCATGGCCCGATGAAACCTGTGGGACTGACCAATCCGCATCAGCCCGATGTCAAACCCTACGCCGTGGTTCAGCTGCGCCGCGACAATGCGCTGGGAACGCTGTTCAACATCGTGGGTTTCCAGACCAAGATGAAATACGGGGCGCAGACCGAGGTCTTTCGCATGATCCCGGGGCTGGAAAACGCCAGCTTCGCGCGTCTGGGTGGCATTCATCGGAACACCTTCATCAATTCCCCCACCCTTCTCGACAGCCAAATGCGGCTCAAGTCGCGTCCGAACATCCGCTTTGCCGGGCAGATCACCGGTGTCGAGGGCTACGTCGAAAGCGCGGCGATGGGGCTGTTGGCGGGTCGGATGGCTGCGGCCGAGATGAAAGGCAAACCGCTGCCCGAGGTGCCGCAGGACAGCGCGATGGGTGCGCTCATCCACCACATCACCGGCGGTGCCGAGGCCAAAACCTTCCAGCCGATGAACGTCAATTTCGGACTGTTCCGCCCTGTTGAAGGACTGAAGGGCGGACGCCGCGGCCGCAAGGATCGCTACAAGGCCTATACCGACCGCGCCAAGGCGGCCTGGCTGGGCTGGCTCGGGAAAGACTGAACCCGCGGTTTTTTTTCGCTCAGGAACGCCCGTATTTCCAACGGTGGGACGACAAGGCGGACAGGGTTCCGCCTCCTGCGGCTGGACTCGAACGCGGCACAACTGTTACTTGGGCAGCAGGGACAACAACCGTCCGGGGCGAGCCTGTCTCCCGGCGCAATATTGTCGATAGACCGTGACGTTCACCACTCGATTCGCCCCATCCCCGACCGGCCCCCTGCATCTCGGCCACGCCTATTCGGTGCTGCTGGCCCATGACATGGCACGGGCTGAGGGCGGAGTATTCCTTCTCAGGATCGAGGATATCGACCAGAGTCGCGCCCGCCCCCATTGGGAAGCGCAGATCTACGACGACCTGCATTGGCTTGGCCTCGCATGGCCGGAACCGGTCATGCGCCAGTCCGAACGCCTGCCACGCTATCGGCAGGCCCTGAATCGGCTCATCGCAATGGGTCTCGTCTATCCCTGCAAGTGCAACCGCGCCGACATCGAGGCCGCCGCCGGCGCCCCGCAGGAAGGCGTGCCTCAGTTCGGCCCTGACGGGCGCATATACCCCGGCACTTGCCGTCACCGGCCACTTGACGAAACGGGCTCCAATGACGTTCTGCGCCTCAATATCCGCAAGGCGCTGGCCGCGGCCCCTGCCCTGCGGTTCCACGAAACCGGTCCAGCTCATGCCGGCATGCACGAACTTTCACCGGGCGATCTGATCGATAGAGTCGGCGACATCGTTCTGGTGCGCCGCAACATGCACAGCTCCTATCACCTATCGGTGGTCGTGGATGACGCCGATCAGAACATAACCAACGTCGTTCGCGGCGAAGACCTGTTAGAGGCCACCCATATCCACGTCCTGCTGCAGGCGCTTCTCGGCCTGCCCACCCCCATCTACCACCATCACAAGCTGATCCGCGACGAGAACGGCAAACGTCTTGCCAAGCGCGACGACGCCCGGGCCATCGCACGCTACCGCCAGGATGGCCTGACCCCGCAAGACATTCGCGAAATGGTCGGCCTCTGACCTAAAACCTTCATCTTTTCAAAAATACTCTCGTCGAAGGCATGGCCCGGAACGGGCCATTCATTCTTCTGGCGCCATCAATTCGACCTCACGGCCATCTCGCACCGCGGTGTAAAAACAGCTCCGCCGGTTGGTGTGACAGGCCGGCCCAGTCTGACGCACCACCACCAGCAGGCAATCCCGGTCGCAGTCCACCCGGAAATCCACCAGTTCCTGCACATGGCCAGAGCTTTCGCCCTTGACCCAGAAAGACTGCCGCGAGCGCGACCAATACGTGACCCGCCCCGATGACAGCGTTTTCTCGACGGCTTCGGCGGTCATCCACGCCATCATCAGCACCTCGCCCGAACGCTCGTCCTGGGCAATCGCCGGGATCAGGCCGGCCTCGTTGAATTTCAAGGTCGATGGGTCGAACTTCATGGGCAAAAACCTTTTGCATCCCGGAACACGGTCACTATGTATGGGGAACAGCCAACGAGGGGAAGCCATGTCCGGCGAGACTGACCTGATCAAGCTCTATTCCAGCCGCATACTGGCGCTTGCGGCCGACATTCCGCACCTCGAGCGGTTGGAAAACCCGGATGCGACGGTCAAAAAGCGTTCGCCGCTGTGCGGCTCGACAGTAACGGTCGATGTCAAAGTGAAAGATGGCCGAATCTCCGAGTTCGGGCAGGACGTCAAAGCCTGCGCGCTTGGTCAGGCGTCAGCCGCTGTGGTGGGGGCCGCCGTGATCGGTGCCACGCGCGAACAGGTGGAAAAGGCGCGCGATCAGCTCAAGGCAATGCTGAAAGAGAACGGCCCCGCACCCGACGCGCCATTCGACGGGCTCGAGGTGCTGATGCCGGCCCGCGAGTACAAGAACCGCCATGCCTCGATCCTGCTGGCCCTCGAAGCGACCGCCGAGGCGATGGAACAGGCAGAACAGGCCAACTGCGCCTGATCCACCACTCCCATTTGCCGAGTTAGAGCTTCGGCGCCCCCGACAAAAAACCGCCGCCTCTCCCGGGCAGAGAGGGCGGCGGCAGGTTGTGCGGTTCTCGCGAGGGTTCGGAACAGCCAGGCGGGGCCGAGGCAGGGCCCCTCAAGGGTCTTGGGATGGGCAGGTCACCCTTGCATCAGATAGGGACAGGCGATGCTGGCAGACCGGCGCGAGATCGCAGGCAGATGAGGTCAGAAACTTCCCGGCAGGTGCAGGGCAACCATCAGCATGACCACGAGCGACACCACCCCGACGGCGTCCTGCAACAGAGTGCTCTGGGAACGGATCAACGCGGTCTTGATCTGGGTCAGCATGGTCTCACCTCCGGTCATCAAATTAAGCTTTTGTTGACCTTTTGTTCTCACTTCTGACCGAGTCTGTAAAGAACTTTTTGAGAACATTTGCGAACTTTTTGTGATCCGATCGCTTAACCCACTGAAATCAAACGGATCGCCTGGTCCTGTTTCATCAGCCACAGCAGAACACGCGCCGCCTTGCCTCGGTCGGATGTCAGCGTGGGGTCGGCGGCAAGCAAGGCCCGCGCATCGGATTGTGCGACCGCCATCAGCCCAGCCTGTCGTTCCAGGTCGGCAATGCGGAACTTGGGCAGGCCGGATTGCGCGGTTCCAATCAAATCACCCGCCCCCCGCATCTCCAGATCCGTTTCGGCAATACGGAAACCGTCTTCGGTTTCGCGCAAGACCTCCAACCGCCTGCGCCCGCCCTCGCTCAGGGGCGGCTGATACATCAGCAAGCAGGTCGAGTCCGCATCACCGCGCCCTACCCGACCTCGAAGCTGGTGCAATTGCGCCAGCCCGAAAATCTCGGCCCGCTCGATCACCATGATGGTGGCGTTGGGCACGTTGACTCCCACTTCGATCACCGTGGTGGCGACCAGCACTTTGGTCTCGCCAGCCTGAAACGCAGCCATCGCCGCATCCTTTTCGGCCGGGGGCATCTGCCCATGAACCAGCCCCACGACCCCTTCGCCCAGAACCGCCCGCAGACGTTTGAAACGCTCCTCTGCTGCGGTCAGGTCGGAAACCTCGGACTCGTCCACCAACGGGCAGACCCAATAGCACTGGCGCCCCTTCTCGATCGCGTTGCGCAGATGCGCGACGACTTCGTCCATGCGTTGCGTGCTGACAATGGCGGTCTTGATCGGCTTGCGCCCCGGCGGCTTCTCGTCCAACACCGAAACGTCCATATCCCCATATTGCGCCAGCGCCAGGCTGCGCGGGATCGGCGTGGCGGTCATCACCAGCACATCGGCGGCCACACCCTTGTCGGCCAGTTCCATCCGCTGCCGCACACCGAAGCGGTGCTGCTCGTCCACGACGGCAAGGCGCAGATCGTGGAATTCCACATCACTTTGGAACACCGCATGAGTGCCGACAAGAACCTGAATGTCACCGCGTTTCAACGCGGCCAGCTTCGCCTTTCGCTCTGCCCCCTTGTCGCGTCCGGTCAGGATCTCCAGCACAACCCCCGCCTCTTCGGCCAGCGGGCGCAGCCCTTCGAGATGCTGGCGTGCGAGGATTTCCGTCGGTGCCATCATCACGCCTTGCCCGCCTGCCTCGACCGCGACCAGCAGCGCCATGAAGGCCACCAGTGTTTTTCCCGCTCCCACATCGCCTTGCAGCAGGCGGTTCATCCTCGCCTCCGAGGCCATGTCGGCGGCGATCTCCTCGATCGCGCGGGTCTGGGCCCCGGTCGGCCGATACGGCAGATTTTCCAGAACCTTCGACTGCAGCGCGCCGGTTCCGACACTGACGATGCCGCGCGCCTTGCGTTCACGTTGTCGTGCCAGCGCAAGGGTCAGCTGGTGCGCGAAAAGCTCGTCATAGGCCAGTCGCGCACGCGCCGGAGCGGTCGGAACCACGTCATCGAGGCCGCGCGGCGCATGCGCCGCCTTTATTGCCGACAACCAGTCCGGCCATCGCTCTTTCGTGATTTGTGCCGGGTCGATCCATTCTGCCAGTTTCGGTGCGCGCGCCAACGCGCTTTGCGCCGCCTTGTATGCGGTCTTTTGGGTCACGCCCTGCGTCAGGTGGTAAACGGGTTCAAATTCGGGGATCTCACCCGCCTGCTCGACCGGCAGCATGTGGTCGGGATGGACCATCTGGGCCATGCCATCGAAAAGCTCCAGCTTGCCCGAAACCACGCGGCGCGCGCCCTGCGGCAAGACCCGTTTCAGATAATCGCCGCGGGCATGAAAAAACACCAGCTGAAACGCGGTCTGCGCATCCTCGACATGTACACGGTATGCGCCACCCTTGTTGCGCGGCGGGCTGTGGGCCCCAATGGTCACCTCGACCGTGAGGGTCGATGGGATCTCGGCCCCCTTGATCGTGTCGCGGCGGCGACGGTCCACCACCGCATAGGGCAGCCAGAACAGCACGTCGCGGGGCGTCTCGATCTCGACCTGACGAAACAACTGCGCCGTTTTCGGCCCGACGCCCTCAAGCGTTTCGAGCTCGGCAAAGAGTGGAAACAGTATCTCCGGTCGTCCCGTCATGCCTGACCGATCAGCTGCAACCAGCCATCCTCGTCCAGCGTTTCGATTCCCAGTTCAGCCGCCTTCTTGGCCTTGGAACCAGCGCCAGGGCCAGCCACCACCAGATCGGTCTTCTTGCTGACCGAGCCCGACACCTTGGCCCCCAGCGCCTCGGCCCGTGCCTTGGCCTCGGCCCGGGTCATCTTTTCCAACGTGCCCGTGAACACCACGGTCTTGCCGGCAACCGGGCTGCCGGTGGTGTCGGGGCGTTGGGCTGGCAAGACGGTCAATTGCTCGACCAGCGCGTCGATGCTGGCCCGCTCGGCCTCTTGCGCAAAGGCGGAAACCAGCGCCCGCGCCATGACCTCTCCGACGCCGTCGATGCCGATCAACCTCTCCCATTCCGGGCCCTCACAGCCGGCAGCCGCGGTGATGCTGCGCTCGAACTCTTCCCAGGTACCATAATAGTTGGCGATCAGGTTCGAGGCCGCCTCTCCGACATGCCGGATGCCCAAAGCAAACAGCAAACGCCCGAAGGGAATGGTGCGTTTTTCATTGATGGCGGCCCAGAGCTTGGAGACACTCTGCGGCCCCCAGCCCTTGCGGTTGGCCAGCTTGTTCAGGTTGGCCTTGTCCCGTTCCTCGAGCGTGAAGATGTCCACCGGGGTTTTCACCGGAAGGTCAGGGTCGTTGTAGAACATCTCGATCTGCTTGGCGCCCAAGCCTTCGATGTCGAAGGCCTTGCGCGACACGAAATGCTTCAGCTTTTCAACGGCCTGCGCCGGACAAATCACGCCTCCGGTGCAGCGTCGGACGGCGTCGCCCTCTTCGCGGATCGCGTCGCTGCCGCATTCCGGGCATTTGGTGGGAAAGACGAAAGGCACCGCATCCGGCGGCCGTTTCGACAGGTCAACATCGGCCACTTTGGGAATGACGTCGCCAGCCCGATAGACCTGCACCCAGTCGCCGACACGGATGTCCTTGCCGCCTCGGATCCGCCCTCCCTTTGCGTCGCGACCGGCTATGTAGTCCTCGTTGTGCAGGGTGGCGTTCGAGACCACAACGCCACCGACCGTCACGGGCTTTAGCCTTGCGACCGGGCTGAGCGCGCCAGTGCGGCCGACCTGAATGTCGATGGCCTCGAGCCGGGTCCAGGCCAGTTCCGCCGGGAATTTGTGCGCGATCGCCCAGCGGGGCGTGGTCGAGCGGAAGCCCAGCCGCGCCTGCAGGGCCAGGTCGTTGACCTTGTAGACCACGCCATCGATGTCATAGCCGAGCGTGGCCCGCTGCGCCTCGATCTCGCGGTAATGCGCCAGCATTTCGTCCAGCGTCTCGCACAGGCGGGTCAAGGGGTTGGTCTGAAAGCCATATTCCTGCAAACGGGCAATCGCCTCGATCTGGGTCTCTCCCAGAGGTTCCGAGATCTCGCCCCAGGAGTATGCGAAAAAGCGCAGCGGCCGCGAGCGGGTGATTTCGGCATCGAGCTGCCGCAGCGACCCGGCCGCCGCGTTGCGTGGGTTGGCGAACAATTTGCCGCCCGCCTCGGCCTGCCGGGCATTGAGCGCGTCGAAATCGGCATGAGACATGTAAACTTCGCCGCGCACCTCCAGAACTTCCGGGGCGTCTTCGATCCGCTTGGGAATATCGGGAACGGTGCGCGCATTGGCGGTCACGTTCTCGCCCACTTCGCCGTCGCCGCGCGTCGCGGCCTGAACCAGCACGCCCCTTTCATAGCGCAACGACAGCGACAGCCCGTCGATCTTGGGCTCCGCCGTATAGGCCAGCGGCACCTCTGGTCCCAACCCCAGATACTTGCGGACGGACCGGTCGAAATCGGCCACGTCCTCGTCATCAAAGGCATTTCCCAGCGACATCATGCGAACCGCGTGGGTGACCTTGGCGAATCCCTCGCCGGGTTGCGCTCCGATCAGTTCGGTAGGACTGTCGCTGCGTTTCAGGTGCGGAAAGCGCGCCTCGATCTCGGCATTGCGGCGCTTGAGGGCATCGTATTCCGCGTCCGAGATCTCGGGAGCGTCTTCAATGTAATACTTTTCGTTGGCCCTGGAAATCAAAGACGCAAGCCGGGCCAGTTCTTCGCGCGCTTGCTCTTCGGTCAGCTTGTCTGCCGGAATCGTGTCGTTCATGGCCTCGCCCTGTCGCTCGATCTTGAAACCCAGTGATAGGGCGAGGCCATGAGCAGGTCCAGATATTCCAGTGTCGTGAGTGGCGGTGCCGCCCCGGACCCTTGGCGACGCATTCTTTCCGTTCAGGCACCTACGGCAATTTGCGGTGAATCCTCCGCCGCCGGTTCGGGCTCACGCAGGACATACCCCCGCCCCCAGACCGTTTCGATGTAGTTGTCACCGCCCGTCGCGTTGCTCAGTTTCTTACGCAGCTTGCAGATGAAAACGTCGATGATCTTGAGTTCCGGCTCGTCCATGCCGCCGTAGAGGTGATTGAGGAACATCTCCTTGGTCAGCGTGGTCCCCTTGCGCAGGCTCAGCAGTTCGAGCATCTGGTATTCCTTTCCGGTCAGATGAACCGGCTTTCCATCCGCCTCGACCGTCTTGGCGTCCAGATTGACCGCGATGCGGCCGGTCTTGATGATCGACTGCGAATGTCCTTTCGACCGACGAACGATGGCGTGAATGCGCGCCACCAGTTCTTCGCGATGGAAGGGTTTGGTCAAGTAGTCGTCGGCGCCGTATCCAAAACCCTTGATCTTGCTTTCCGTGTCATCCGCGCCGGACAGGATCAGAATGGGCGTATCGATCCGCGCAATCCGCAGCTGCCGCAAAACCTCGTGCCCCGTCATGTCGGGCAGATTCAGGTCGAGAAGAATGAGGTCGTAATCATAAAGCTTCGCCAGATCGATGCCTTCTTCCCCGAGGTCGGTGGCATAGACATTCAGATTGGCGTGGGTCAGCATCAACTCGATGCTCTTGGAAGTTGTCGGATCGTCCTCGACAAGAAGAATGCGCATCAAATCTCTCCATCTCGCTCAATGTTCCGGTTTCGTATCGAGCCTTGACCATGATTGGTTAATCTGACGTTACCGATAGTTCCGTTATTCCTTATCAACCCTTGGTTGTCGATATTTTTTCATCGAAGTCACCTTCAGGGCGTCAATTCCGTGATCGGCCATTGCGGCAACCCAGGAATTGAATTCCTCATCGCTCAACCCGTATCTCTGCTTTGCCTCGGACGCGGAAAGCAGTCCGTGAACCACGGCTTTCACGACAATTGCCTTTCGGGACGCGACCCATCGTCTGGTATCCTCAGGCGGCAGATCCGCCCGCGACAGGATTGATCCATCCGGCAGGGTGATCGACCGGGGGCCATTCACCTTGTGCAAAAACATTGTCAGCTCCTTTCTTGGTGCCGCTACGCTGACCGCCGGTGCTTAATGCCGCGTGAAACCGCCCCTTGAGAGTGTCTAGGATTTTCCTATATTCTGCCGGTCTTCCTTAACCCGGACAGGATCCACGCAAATGGCCCTCGATACCGAGACCCCAGTGAACTCGCTTGGCTTTGCCAAACCCCCGTCGGAAACACGGGTGGTCGTTGCCATGTCTGGTGGCGTGGACAGCTCGGTCGTGGCGGCCTACCTGGCCGATCAGGGCTATGACGTGGTGGGTGTCACGCTGCAGCTCTACGACCACGGGGCGGCGCTGGCCAAAAAAGGCGCCTGCTGCGCCGGGATCGACATCCACGACGCCCGCCGCGTGGCCGAGGAGCGTGGGTTTCCCCACTACGTTTTGGACTATGAAAACATCTTCAAGGATGCGGTGATCGACGAGTTCGCCGACAGCTACCTCGCGGGCGCTACGCCTGTTCCCTGCATCCGCTGCAACGAGCGCGTCAAGTTCAAGGATCTGCTGGAAACGGCAAAGGATCTCGAGGCTGACTGTATGGCGACCGGCCACTACATCCAGCGCAAGATGGGCCCCAATGGCCCCGAGTTGCACTGCGCCGAGGATGCAAACCGCGACCAGTCCTATTTCCTGTTCTCGACCACGCCCGAGCAGCTGGAGTTCCTGCGCTTCCCGCTGGGCCACCTGCCGTCCAAGGACGCGACCCGCCAGATGGCCGCGCAATACGGGCTGAGCGTGGCCGACAAGCCCGACAGCCAGGACATCTGTTTCGTGCCCAACGGCAACTATGCCAGCGTGATCGAGAAACTGCGCCCCGGCGCGGTCGAACCCGGCGAGATCGTTCACACCGATGGCCGCGTTCTGGGCCAGCACAACGGCGTGATCCACTACACGATCGGCCAGAGGCGCGGCCTTGGCATCGGCGGGCTCAGCGAGCCGCTCTATGTCGTCAAGCTGGACGTGGACCGCAAGCAGGTCGTCGTCGGCCCCAAAGAGATGCTGGCCACCCGCACCATCCCAGTGCGCGAGATCAACTGGCTGGGCGATGCGCCCTTCACCTCGCAGAAGGAGTGGCATGTCTCGGTCAAGGTCCGTTCGACCCGCCCCCCGCGCGAGGCGATCATTCGCCCCCTGTCGGACACCACCGCCGAGGTCGAACTGCTGACGCCTGAGGAGGGCGTCTCACCCGGGCAGGCCTGCGTGTTCTACGAAACCGGTGGCAGCCGCATCTTTGGCGGCGGGTGGATCTGGAAAGGCGAATAGACCCGTCTTTCCCCGTCCCACACGGCCAGAAATCAGGCGGAGGCTTCCATCCTTGACAACACGGCGCGTGCGGCGCGCAGACCCGGCGCCTCTCCTCCGCGCCCCAGCCGCTCCATGGTGACGCGCATGGCCTCGGCCTGAGCCTGCGGGTCCGCCTGAACCTCGGCCAGCCGTGCCGCGATCTTTTCCGGTAGGCAGTCCGGCCCAAGACACTCTGGAACCGCGCGTGTTTCACTGACCAGATTGACCAGCGTCACAGTATCCAGTTTGACCAGCCGTTCCGCCATCTTCTGGGTCAGCCAGTTCAGCTTGTAGGCGATCACCATGGGCGTGGCCTGCGCCGCGAGTTCCAGCGATACGGTTCCCGAGGCGGCCAGCGCCAGATCGGCCGCGCCGAATGCGGCTCGCTTTTGCGTGGCAGCCAGAGGCGGTTCCATACCGCGCGGATCGACGACGACGGGATCACCTGGCCACGCGCTCACATGCTGTGCCACTTGATCCGCGATATGCGCAACGGCCGGAACCACGACCCGCATCTCGGGGTTCCGAGCAAGGTGCAAGTTCAATGCCTCGCCGAAAACCGGCGCGAGACGCTCGACCTCTCCCCTTCGGGAACCGGGCAAGGCCAAAAGGATCGGAGCGTCTCCAAGGCCATGTTCCGCTCGGAAACGGGCCTTTTCCTCTTCGGTCGCGACCGGTTCGGTCGTCACCGGGTGGCCGACGAAATCGCACTCCATACCGGCGCGTTCCATGTAGGGCGGCTCGAACGGCAGCAGGGCCAGAACATGGTCGATGACCTTGGCCATCTTGTCCGCCCGCCCCGGTCGCCAGGCCCAGACGCTGGGCGCCACGTAGTGCACCGTGCGGATCGTGCCTTGCGCCTTGACCAGCTTGGCCACGCGCAGCCCGAAATCGGGGCTGTCGATGGTGATCAAGACGTCGGGCTGCGTATCAAGAACGGCCTGGGCCGTCTCGGCGATGCGGCGCTTGAGGTGAAAGAACTTGGGCAGGACCTCGACCAGCCCCATGACGCTGAGTTCGGACATCGGAAAGCGGCTGTCCAGCCCCTGTGCCTGCATCAGCGGGCCACCGACGCCATCGAACTCGACATCGGGAACCAGCGTTTTCAGCCCTTCCATCAGTGCCCCGCCCAGCCGGTCTCCCGATGGTTCGCCGGCGACCAGGAACACCCGCATCAGGCCGCGCGCTCCCGCACCAGCAGGAACAGGCCGAGGCGGTCGCACTCGTCAATTACCCGTTCGCGGTCCAGCACGATGACACCACCCTTTTCGATGACGATACCGGACAGACCGGCCGCCACCGCTCCGGTCACCGTGTCAGGCCCTATGGTGGGCAGATCCACGCGACGATCCTGATCGGGTTTAGGCGCCTTGAACAGCACTCCGCCGCCTGCGTCCGGTCGCTGTGTCAGCGTCTCCAGCATCCAGGCGGTTCCGAACACACCTTCGATCGCCAGAGCCTGCCCGCGCAGAACCACACAGGCCTGCCCCACATCGGCCGCACTCATCGCGCGCAGGATGCCCGCGCCGCGATGCGCGTCCTCAAGATCCTGCTCGGAAGGCTGCGCCTCGGTCAGGCAACCAAGCGGAGGTAATATGTCGGGGGCCAGTTCATGCGCCGCCCGAACCGTCAGGCCGGCGTTTTCGAAAATCCCGATGGCGGCCCGCAAAGCGCCGTCATCGCCCGACATGACGGCCTTTTGCAGGATCGGCACCAAGGGCGCGGTTTCCGCGTCGATCTGTTTGGGGTCGATGACCGGACGGCGCACCGCGCCCGCCATGCAAACCTCGGTCACGCCCCGCGCTTTCAAATCAGCGATGAAGCTGCCCAGTTTTTCCAGACGAAAGTGTCGGTCCACCGTCAGGCGATCCGGCTCGAACCCTTCCATCGCACAGATCAAAGGGCGCTCGGGCAACCGGGCCACCAACTCGTCCGGCAATGCGCCGGTTCCGGCGATCAGGGCCAGCATCGTGCTACTTCCCCGGCGTCAGGAAGGACCGGTCGCTCTCGCCCGTAACGAAATCGACGATCCGCTGGACGTATTCGCTGTCGGCTCCCTCGCCCAGGCGCTTGGCGCGCTCCATGAAGGTGCCGTCACCTTCGGACAGTTCGCGGAACGCGGCCCGCAATGCCGAGATGTCCGCCCGAGGAACGCCACGGCGCTTGAGGCCGACCAGGTTCAGACCATCCAGCTTGCCGCGCGGTGCCTGCACCAGCCCATAGGGAATCACATCGCTGGGCACCATGGTCAGCGCCCCTATGATGGCCCCGCGCCCGACACGCACCCACTGGTGCAGACCAGAGAGGCCGCCGACGATAACGTCATCCTCGATGATGCAGTGACCTGCGGCGCCTGAATGGTTCACCATGATCACCCGGTTGCCGATCTGCACGTCATGGGCCACATGCGCCCCGGCCATCAACAGGCAGTCATCGCCGATCCGAGTGACACCGCCGCCACCCTCGGTGCCGGCATTGACCGTCACATGCTCGCGAATGCGGTTGCGCTTGCCGATTTCCAGACGGGTGTTTTCACCCTTGAACTTCAGGTCCTGCGGAATCTCTCCGATCACCGCGAAATTGAAGATCACGCTGTCGTCACCGATGGTCGTATCGCCGGTGACCACCACATGCGATTTCAACTCGACCCGGTCGCCCAGCTTCACTTGGGCTCCGACAAAGCAGAACGGACCGATAACGCAATCCTGTCCGATCTCGGCGCCGTCTTCGATGATTGCGCTGGGATGAATCTGGCTCATGCGGTTTTTTCCATGGTCCAGTCCACATAGGCCGAGAACTCGGCTTCGGCGGCAACCTCTCCATCGACCGAGGCGACGCCGCTGAACTTGAACAGCTTGCCGCCCGGCTTGCCGCGCACGGTGGTCACATGCATTTTCATGACATCTCCGGGCACCACCTTGCGGCGGAACTTGCACTTGTCGATGGACATGAAATAGATCAGCAGCTCGGTATCGACCACGTCGAATCCGACACCCAGCATCACGCCGGCGGTCTGCGCCATCGCTTCGACGATTGTGACGCCGGGCATGATCGGCGTTCCCGGAAAATGCCCCTGGAAGTGCGGCTCGTTCATCGTGACGTTCTTGATTCCGACAGCGGATTTGTAGCCGTTGATGTCGACGACCTTGTCGACCAGCAGAAACGGGTAGCGGTGCGGCAGGATCCGCTGAATCAGCTGAATGTCGGCACTCTTGGTTTCCGTGGTCATCGTGCAGTTTTCCTGTTCTGGACTGGTGTTTCGTGCGTGGTTAGCAATCCCGCTCTCCAAGAGCAAGCGTGCCTATTTACCCTTGGGCTTTTCCAGATCCCTGCCGTCGCCAATCGCCGCATCTATGCGGGCGATTGCGATATCGGTGATATCGGTGGCATCGGAACTGAGAAATACGCTCGACCGTTCGAGAATGACACCAGCGCCCGAGTCGTGTAGCAGCGCGACGAGAATCGGGCGGGCCAGTTGCAGAAACGTTCCGCGAGCCTCTTCGCCTCGCGCGCCAAGAGCCTCCAGCTTGGCGCGCTGGCCGTCCCGGTGGCTTTGCACCTTGCGATCGAAGGCATCGGCCAATTCGCGGAAAGCGTCAGGATCCATCTCGGCGCGCTTTTGCGTCAGTTCCTTCTCTTCCCGGCTCAGTTCCGCGACGATACGTTCGTTTTCGGCAGCAAGCGCCGCTCCTTCGGCTTCGATTTCCCGGATGACCCGCTGCCCGAAAGCCGATTCAGAAAAAAGGCGATCGCTTGAGATCGTCAGGATCGGTGCCTCGGGCAAACCAAGCTGCTGCGCATGCCCCGCCACGGGCCCCATCAGAGCCAGAAAGACGCACAGGGCCCGCAAGGGGCCCTGTCGCAAAAATTTCAGCAGACCTATGTCCATCAGGCGTCAGAACCTGGCCTGAATGGTCAGGTCGAAACTCTGTTCCTTGTCGAAATCTTCTTTCTTGAGCGCCTTCGAGAAGTTGAACTGGAGCGGTCCGAACCCGGTGGTCCACAGGAAGGACAGGCCGACCACATGCCGCACGGAGCCGTCGGCACCGACGACGTTCGCACCGGCAGTGTTTACATCCGACAGATCCCACAGGTTTCCGACGTCGTAGAAAACGCCGCCGCGCAGCCCCAGCTCTTCGGGCAGACCCAGCGGGAATTCGGCTTCCAGGCGGGTGACCCAGTAGTAGTTGCCGCCGATGGCATCATCCTGCCCGTTCGACAGGTCGCGCGGGCCGATACCGGCCGGTTCGAAACCACGGAAGGTGTTGGGCCCGAGGATGAAACGGTCAATCGTCCGGCTGAAGTTGTTGCCACTCCAGGACAGGGCGCCCGCCTCCAGGGTCGCCCGCAGAGTCACCTCTTCGTTCAGCACCTTGGTCTGGGCAATGACGCGGCCCGAGGTCTTGATGAACTCGTTGTCTCCGCCAAGACCGGCGGCATCGACACCTACCGAGAACAGGATGCCGGAGTTAGGATTCAGGCCACCCAGACGGCTGTCATAGGTATACTTGACTCCGAACAGGCTCGTGGTCAGCTTGCCTTGCGCGATTTCGGAGCTGATGACGGCCCCGTTCACTTCGTCATCCCGGGCTTCCATCTCGCTGTCCTGCCAGCTGTAGCGGAACTGAACCGAGGACAGCTCGCCGGTATCGAACGTCAGAGCGGGATTGAAGAATACGCGCTTGACGTCATAGGACGCAAAGCTCGAGTTCTGCGTCGACAGTCCGGTTCCGAGGTCGAAGCGCAGCTTGCGGCCCAGAAGATAGGGCTCGGAAAAGTTGACAACGTACTGCTCGGAGTCCTGCGCCGTCGACAATGTCAGGCCCAGAGTCTGTCCCCGACCGAGGAAGTTGGTTTCCTGCAGGCCGATGGCGACACCGAAGCCATCCGAAACCGAGTAACTACCGCCGAGGCTGAGCGAGCCTGTCGGCTGCTCTTCCACATCGACATCGATGATGACTTGGCTTGGCGACGAGCCTTCGCGGGTTTCCACGTCTGCGGTCGCGAAGAACCCGAGCGCACGGATCCTTTCGGCGCTTTGCCGGATCTCACGCGGGTTGAAGGGGTCACCCTCGACCGAGTTGAACTGACGGCGGATCACGCGATCGAGGGTCGTGGTGTTGCCCTCGATGTCGATCCGTTCGACAAAGATGCGCGGCCCCTTGGTCAGCGCGAATTCTACGTCCAGCGTCAGGTCGCGGTTGTTGCGCTTGATGCGCGGCTCGACCCGCAGGAAATCAACGCCCTGCTTGAGGCCCAGCCGCTCCATGCGCGCGATGGAGTTTTCCACCAGCGACGGCGAGTAGGTGACGCCCGGCTTGATCTTCAACGCCTTTTGATAGGCGGCGGGGTCAACGCCGGGGATCTCGCTGACAGTCGTGATCTTTCCGAATGAGAACTGCTGACCCTCGGTCACGTTCATCACTAGGTAGAAAGCATCGCGCTCGCGGGTGAATTCAACATTCGCGCTGTTGACGCGGAAATCGACATAGCCGCGGGACAGGTAGAAATCACGCAGCACCTGTTTGTCGAATTCGATCCGGTCGGCAATGAAGGTATCCGAGCGCAGGAAGGTCCGCAGCAGGTTGGCCTGCTTGGTTGCCAGCACCTGGCGCAGACGGCGGTCCGAGTAGGCACGGTTTCCGACAAAGCTCACCCGTTCGATCTCGATCGTGGTGCCTTCGGAAATCTCGAACACCAGATCGACGCGGTTGTCGCTGCGGCGGATGATGCGCGGCACGACGGTGGCCGAGACGCGGCCCTGAGCCGAGTAGATCTCGGCGACGGTGTTGGCGTCCTTTTCGGCCTGCTCGGGTGTGAACACCTTGCGCGACTGCGAGCCGATGGCGTCCTGCAACACCTCGTCCTTGACCCGGCGATTGCCCTCGAAACTGATCCGGTTGATCGTCGGATACTCGGTCACCGAAATGACCAGGGTATCGCCTTTCGGCGTCAGCTCGACTGTTTCAAAAACGCCACTGTCAAGCAGTCGCTGGTATGCGTCATTTACTTGCCCCGCCGACACCGGCTTGCCGCGCTCGATTCCCGTACGCGCCACGATGGTAGCGGTTTCTATGCGTTGGTTTCCTTCAACCCGCACCGAATTGAAGGTGTAGGTCTGAGCATCTGCCGGCAGGGGCAGAACCAGAAATACCGTTGCAAAAACGAAGGAAAAAACTGCTGCAACCCGCCACAACATGTGGACCTTTGCCGCATCGCAACCGCAGGATGTGCCCGCGCCTCGCCCGTCAGTCATTGTTATCACTACCCAGCTCTTTTGAGACGTTAAAAGCTGAGTACCCACATTGCCAAAGGTTGTCAAAAGCACAAAGCAACAACGCGGCCCGTCGGGCCGCGTTTCGTTGTCTTACACCTGCTGGAGGGAATCACAGGGACGCCACATAGGCCCCCAATGCAAGAGCCAGGACAATTGCACCAAAGCTAAGGAAACGGTCCCAGTTCAAGGTCATCAATAGGCTCAGGCCACGATAGGAATTCTCAAGAGTTTTTGGCATGTCTCGCCCGCCTGCGTTCGCATGGATAGTTCCTGTTTTCCGGCATTCTATCCAGCGAATATGGCCAGAGTTTGGCGCAGTGTACCTTGCTCAGCAGAAAATGTCGTTGCTCAGGGCGAACACCATCAATGACAGGATTATCGTAATCCCGATCGCCATCAGCACCCGCAAGGCCGCGTCGCTGGGCGGACGTCCCGACACCGCCTCGTAGGCGTAAAACAGCAGATGGCCGCCATCCAGCGCCGGAATGGGAAAGAGATTCAGTAGCCCCACTGCGGTAGAAAGCACCGCAATGAAAAATACAAAGCTCTGCGCGCCTTGGCTCGCCATTTCGCCCGAAGTTTCCGCAATCCCGATGGGTCCGGAAATGTTGCAGGTGCTGATCGCGCCGGTGACCATGTGCCAGATTCCCGACAGCGATCCTTCGATGACCTGCAACGTCTGCAATGCACCGCCAACCAGAGCAGTGCCGAACCCTGTCGGCTCTGTCGCCGGCTCCAGTGCCATACCGCCAACAATTCCGATCCTCCACCGCGTGACGAATCCGCCGCCGGGTTTGGGCTCATCCGTGCGTCTCGGCGCCAGCGCAAACTCGAGTTCCGCACCGTCTCTCCAGACAGTCAGCAACAACGGGCGCCCATCCGAACCTTCGGCCTTCTCCTTTAGTTGTTCAAAGGCGAATATCGGCTCTCCATCCACTGCTACAATGACGTCGCCGACCGCCAGACCGCTATCCATGGCGGCGCTTTGCGGAGCCAGTTGCTGGATTCGAGGCGGGAACAGCCAAGGACCATTTACCGTCAGTTCCTGACCATCGCGCAGCACCTTGTATTCCAGAGTCGGCTGGACAGGCAGCGCTTTCACGAATTTCGACCAACTGCCGTCCTCGCCGCCGAAACCCGGCACCGGAATCTCTTCGATCGCGACAATTTCATCCCCGACCTGCAGTTCCTGAACCGCCCCCGGCAACGGGTAAAGCGTGCCGACGGTCAGCGGGTCCTTGGGTTGCCCCTGGCTCCAGAAGACCAGGCCGAAAACCAGAACGGAGAGGATGAAGTTGAACACCGGGCCCGCAGCAACCGTTGCCGTGCGCGCCCACAAGGGCGCACCATGCATTGTCCGCCGCAATTCTTCTGGATCGCGCAGGTAGATCTCGGCAATCGTTTCGCTATCCTTGCCCGAGGCGGCGTTGGAATCGCCGAGGAACTTGACATAGCCCCCAAACGGAAAGGCTGCGATTTGCCATCGCGTTCCGCGCTTGTCGGTACGACTCCACAGCGCCGGGCCCATACCCACGGAAAACACCTCGGCGTGAATGCCCGACCATCTTCCGACGATATAGTGGCCAAATTCATGCACCGCGACGATGACCGAAAGCGCCACCACGAAGGCAACCACCGTGTAAACAAAACCGCCAAATTGGGGGATCAAAGAAAAAATATCCAAATTCCTAACCTGCTCGCGTAACCACGGCCTCGTCCAACCACCTACGTGCCAGATGGTCCGTTTCAAGAACGTTATCAAGTGTCATGGGGAGATCAAGCAAACCATTGTCCATTTCAAAGCGGCTCAGGACCGCCTCTACGCGATCGGCCATCTCCAGAAACCCGATCTTGCGGTCAATGAACAGATCCAGCGCGCGCTCCTTGGCCGCATTGAAGGCTGCTCCGGCAAGGCCGCCACGTTCCATAACCTCACGGGCGAGGCGAAGTGCGGGATACCTGCTCTCGTCCGGCGTCCTGAAATGCAACTGTCCCAATTTGGCCAGATCCAGCCGCTCGACGGGCAGGTCGCGCCTTTCCGGCCAGTGCAGAGCATAGCCGATGGCATGGCGCATGTCCGGCGCGCCCAGATGCGCCATCAGGGCTCCGTCACGGAACCCGACCAGCGCGTGCACCATGGATTCAGGATGCACCAGAACCTCGATCCGGTCCGGTTCTACCCCGAAAAATTCATGTGTTTCTATGACTTCCAACGCCTTGTTGAACATCGATGCGCTGTCGATCGTGATCCGTTGCCCCATGTTCCAGTTCGGATGGCACGACGCCTGTTCGACCGTCGCGCGGGCCAGATCCTCGATCGGCCAGTCACGAAAAGCACCGCCGCTCGCAGTGATGATGATGCGCTCGACCGCGGACATGTCCTCGCCGACGAGGGCCTGGAAAACGGCGGAATGCTCGCTGTCGACCGGTAGCAATCCGGCCCCATGCCGGCGCGCGGTCTCCAGCACAAGCCGGCCGGCGCAAACCAAGGTTTCCTTGTTGGCCAACGCGAGCGTTGCGCCTTGCTTCAACGCTTCGATCCCGGGCGCCAACCCGGCCGATCCCACGATGGCCGACATCACCCAGTCAGCCGGGCGCGACGCGACCTCGACCAGCGCGGTTTGCCCCGACGCGGCCTCGATCCCGCTGCCGGCCAAGGCCGCCCGCAGATCGTCCAGATTTTCGTCATAGGCCGTCACGGCCACGTCGGCGCCCAAACGGATCGCGTCCTTGGCCAACTGGCTTACATTCGCGCCGCCGGTCAGCGCCACCACGTCATAGCGCTCCGGCTCGCGAGCGATCAGGTCGATGGTGTTCTGACCGATCGATCCGGTCGCGCCGAATATTGAAACCTTTCGCATTACATGGCTCCGGGCGAGTAAATCAGCCCTGCAATCAGAACGAACACCGCCGCCCCCATCATGCCGTCAAACCGGTCCATGAATCCTCCATGGCCGGGAATGAGGTTTGAGCTGTCCTTCACCCCGACCGTGCGCTTGATCGCGCTTTCGGCAATGTCGCCGGCCTGGCTTGCCATGGAAGTCAGAACCGAGACGACCACCAGCCCGAAGCCCAGTTCGTAGTAAGCTGCAAAGCCCACGCCCACGAGCGCCGCCGCAACCCATCCGCCTGCAGTGCCCGACCATGTCTTTTTCGGGCTCACCCTGGGCCAGAATTTGGGGCCGCCCAGTGCCTTGCCAGCGAAATACCCGGCCACATCAGTCACCACGACGACCGAGATAAGCCACACCATCCAGCCGAACCCCATGGACTCGCGTATCGAGATGAAGCCGAGCCCCGCCGCCGTAATCCAGATTGCAAAGACAGCGTAGAGCCCCCGATATGCGCCGACCTGCCCTGCCCCGACCAGAGCGGGCGCCAGAAGCAGGGGCAGCGTGAAAACGGAGGGCATGTGGTAGCTCAACACGACCGCAAACGCGGTCAAAAGTCCCAGTTGGACGGCAACGCCGAACCGCTCCGGTTCGACCATTCGGACGAGTTCCCAGATCATCAGCGCACAGACTATAGCGATGAATGCCTCGAACCAAATCCCGCCCAGCCAGACTTCGACCGCGCCCACGGCGATCAGAACCAAGGCGGACCCGGTTCGGGCTGCGAGGTCAGACCAACGGCCCTCGTTCATGCTGGGACCTTCCCGAACCTTCGTTCGCGGGTTCCAAAACTCCGACAGAGACGCTCCAGTTCGGCGGCGGTGAAATCCGGCCACAACGTGTCGATGAATTCGTATTCGGCATAGGCCGACTGCCAGAGCAGGAAGTTCGAAATCCGGGCCTCGCCGCTCGTGCGGATCACCAGATCCGGATCCGGCAAAACGCAGGTATCCAAGTATTTTGGCAGCGTTTCTTCATCAACGTCTTCGGGCCTGAGCTTGCCTTCCGCAACATCCTGCGCAAGCCTCTTGGTGGCCCGGGCCACCTCGTCCCGCCCGCCATAGTTCAGCGCCACCGTCAGGTTGACACCGGTATTGCCGCAGGTCTGCGCCTCGAGCGCATCCATCAGTTCCACCAGTTTCGTGTCGAGGCGCACCCGATCGCCGATAAAGCGCACTCGCACGTTGTTCGCCGCTAGCGCCCGCGTTTCCTTGGCGATATAGCGCCGGAACAGGCTCATCAGCCCGGCCACCTCGACCTGCGTACGCTTCCAGTTCTCGGTCGAGAAAGCAAAGATCGTCAGGTATTCGATTCCCAATCGCGGACAGGCCTCGACCACTTCGCGCACGCGCCGGGCACCAGCGTGGTGCCCGAACAGCCGCGGCCGACCCCGTGCCTGCGCCCAGCGGCCATTGCCATCCATGATGATGGCGACGTGGCGCGGACCAACAGGAGATTCGATTTTGGGATCCCTGGACATGACCTCGGTTCAGACCTGCATGATCTCGGCTTGCTTGGTCTCAAGCGCAGCATCCACGGCCTTGATCATCTCGTCGGTCAGATCCTGGACTTCGCTTTCCCAGAATTTCTGGTCATCCTCGGACATACCGTCAGCCTTGGCCTTCTTGATCTGATCCATACCGTCACGGCGCACATTGCGGATGGCCACGCGCGCATGCTCCGCATATTGGCCGGCCACCTTGGTCAACTCGCGGCGGCGCTCTTCGTTCAGTTCGGGAATCGGCAGCATGATGATGGTGCCGTTGAGCTGCGGATTGATGCCCAGACCGCTTTCCCGGATCGCCTTTTCGACCTTTCCGACCAAGGACTTGTCCCAGACATTAATGGTGACCATCCGAGGTTCGGGCACATTCACCGTGCCGACCTGGTTGATCGGGGTCATCGAGCCGTAAGCGTCGACCATGATCGGATCCAGCATCGAGGCCGACGCCCGCCCCGTTCGCAACGAGGCGAATTCGGTCCGCAGGTTCGCCATCGCGCCTTCCATGCGGCGTTTCAGGTCATCGGTGTCCAGTTCGAAATCGTCAGACATGCTGCTCACTCCCCGTATTCAGGTGCTGTTCGGATGGGTCATAAGCCATCGGAAATGGGATGTATAGCAATCTAGCCGGGGAAATGTGGCAATGGCGAGAACAGTTTCGCGGCTTTTTTTGTTTTCTTCCGAAAAAACAGCAGCGGCTGCCCGACGGGTCGCCGGACAGCCATCAGGTCAAGGCATCGGTTCAGGCGTTCACGTCGACGACGACGCGCCCTTTGACCTTGCCCTTCAGAATGTCTGCGCCCAGCTGCGGCAGATCACCCAGCGTGGCGGGCTGCACCATCGCCTCGAGCTTGTCCATCGGCAGGTCAGTCGCGATGCGCTTCCATGCGCGGACGCGATTTTCGTAGGGCTGCATGACGCTGTCGATGCCCAGCAGGTTCACCCCGCGCAACAAAAAGGGTATCACGGTCGCGGGCAAGGCCGCGCCGCCAGCCAGACCAACGGCGGCAACCGAGGCGCCATATTTCATCTGCCCCAGCACCCGCGCCAGCATCGCGCCGCCGACGGCGTCCACGCAACCAGCCCAGGTTTCGCTCTCCAGCGGCCGCTTGGTGGTCTCGTTCAGTTCCTCGCGCGGCACGATGGTCGCAGCACCGAGGGATTTCAGGTAATCGCCGGTCTCGGGGCGCCCGGTGACAGCCGCCACCTCGTAACCGAGATTGGCCAGAATGGCCGTCGCCACCGAACCCACGCCACCAGCGGCGCCGGTTACCAGGACCGGACCCTGCCCCGGTTGCAACCCGTGATCCTCAAGCGCCATCACCGCCAGCATCGCGGTAAAGCCTGCGGTGCCCACCGCCATGGCCTGCCGGGTGGTCAGCCCCTCGGGCAACGGCACCAGCCAATCCGCCAGCACGTTGGCCTTCTGCGAATATCCGCCCCAATGCGCCTCACCCACGCGCCAACCGGTCAGAACCACCTTGTCACCCGGCTTGTAGCGGTCGTCGGAAGAGGCCTCGACCGTTCCGGCAAAGTCGATGCCCGGGACATGTGGGTACTTCCGAACCAGCCCGCCGCCATTGGGACTCAGGCACAGGCCATCCTTGTAGTTCACGGTCGAATACTCGACCGCCACGGTCACCTCACCATTCGGCAAAACGTCTTCCGAAAGCTGCTTGACCGACGCGGTCACCTGACCGCTTTCTTCATCTTTTTCAACCACCAACGCGTTGAACATGATCTCTCTCCTTTTCGTCGAGGCCGCCCGTGCGCACCCCACATCTTCATCTTTTCCCAAATACTCCCGCCGGAGGCGGCGCGACCTCGTCGCGCCTACCTCCAGAACTTCTCCTGCACCACGGCCCACCGCATTCCGTGTTCCGTTTCGATCTCGATTCGCGTTCCCGGCGCCCAGTGAGAGCGGTCCACCATGCCGATGGCCACGTTCACCCCGAACTCCGGAGAGAAGACGGCCGAGGCAACCTGCCCCACCTGACGCCCCTCAGCCAACAGCGGCCATGACCCGGTGCAGAGCCCGATCTCGCCTTCGATCACCAACGGGCGAATCTGACGTGGCGGCCCGTTTTTGGCCTGCTCGGCCAGCGCGGCCTTGCCGATGTATTCCTCGGGCGAATTGCAGAAACGCCCAAGGCCACATTCATAAGGCGTGTTGTCCCGCCTCATGTCGCTGCCAAAGCTCAGAAGCCCGCTTTCGATCCGTTCAATGTTGTTCGGACAACCGGCCCGCACGTTCAGATCCTCCCCGGCCGCGAACAGGGCATCCCAAAGCGGCATGCCGTATTCCGAGCCTTCCACATAGATTTCAAAACCGCCCTGCTTGGACCATCCCGACCGGGCCACCACGAACTTACGTCCTTGGAAGGGGAGCCGTTTGTAGCGGAAGAACCTGATCTCTCGCACCTCCTCGCCGAAAACGCGTGCCATCAAATCGTCGACCTTGGGTCCCTGAACCGCCAGGGGCGACACATCCGGCTCGTCGATTTCGACATCCAGCCCATGCGCAATAGCGATCCCCAGAGCGAACTGCCACAGATCCCCGTCCGCAACGGACAGCCAGTAATGATCGTCGGCCAGCTTCACCGCCACCGGATCGTTCAGCATCCCCCCCCGGTGGTCCACTGTCGGCACGTAGTAACACTGATCGGCCTGCATCCGGTCCATGTCGCGCGGGCTGAGCATCTTCATCAGCCGCAGGGCGTCCGGCCCCTTGATCTGAACCTGCCGTTCACAGGCCACGTCCCACACCTGGACATGTTGTTTCAGATGCGCGGCATCGGCCTCGACGCTTTCGAAAAACGTCGCCAAAAGCATGTGGTTGTAGACCGTATATCCACCAACCCCCGCAGCCTCCACTCCGGGCGTGAACGGGGTTTTGCGCACACGGCGCGACGGAGTAATCACCGCCATGTCAAGGCTCCTCAGGCATGAACACCAGATCACTCACCGGTGCTTCTGCTCCTGCTTCGGTCAGCATTTGGTGCAACTGGCCCCGGTGATGGGTTTGATGGTTGAAGAAATGGACGACGCACAGCGCGTAGGGCCTGGTGACATCCTGCCCAAGCACGGCGGAATGCCAGGTAAGCTCGCCGGTCAACGCCGCATCCTCCAGCTTGTCCACCCAGTCGGCGATACGGGCATCGGTCTGAAGACGCGTTGGCCGCCATTCCTCCAGATCGGCGCAGATCGACACGCTCTCGGGGATGCCGCCGCCGGGTTCCGGTCCTCCATCGAACCGGGATACCCAAAGCCAATCGGCCCACAGCAAATGGTTGGCCGTCCCCAGGATGGACCCGAAGAAAGCCCCCCGATCTTTCGTCAACTCTTTGGGATCGAGCGCCGCGAGACAGCCCGCCAACTGCCTGTTTTGCCAGGCATTGTAGCGGGCCATCTGTCGGGCGAACTCGGCCGAGATCATCACTTCGGCCCGTGCCAGTCGATCTGGCAGATCTCGGCCGAGCGGCCGTCGAAATCCCAGACCCGGCCAAAGGCGCGCACCTTGCCCTTGGTCGCGGTGGCCACGGTGATGTCAGGGCCCATCCAGTATTCGGTATTGGTGACGACGATATCCTTGCCGTCCTTGCCTTCGACCGGAACAACTGAGCCTTGGATCTTCTTGCCGACCATCAGACGCCGTTCCTTGCCCACGGTCTCGAAATGCACCGGAGACCGCTCGGCCCCCAGGAACTCGCTGACCAGAACCGAGAACAGCCCGGTCGTACCCCGCGCCGCGCCCGAGAAGATGTTGACCAGCCCCTCATAGGCCGCCTCGGATGCTCGGTCGTCGATGAAGGCCGCGGCCTTCCAGTTGCCGCGCCCCATGTTGCCCGGAATTTCCAGGAACAGGCCCACGTTCAGACCCGACAGGTCCTCGTCGCCGTATTGGCCCTCGTCGATGCGGATGCCCGCCCAGGCCTGGCAATAGCCCTCGGTCGGCGGATGCTTGCCCAGGCTGACCACGCAGGGACAGAACACCGTGCAGTTGCAGTTCAGGATCAACTCGCCCTTGATGGTCCAGGGCACCGTGCCCACCGTATCCAAAGCCATGTCTGTCTCTCCTCTTGTCAGACTGTCGTAATCACGACCCAGGCGGCCCCGACCAGCAAAGCCACGCCCAGCGGGCGGGTCACAAGTCGGCCCAGGTCGGGCAATTTTTCGAAAACCATCAGCAGCGTGGCCAGCCCCATGAAAGCCAGGTTCATCACGCCGCCCACGAAGGCCAGCAGCATCAGCGCCCAGCAGCAGCCCAGGCAGACCAGCCCCAGCCGCAGCCCGTTGCGCCACGGGCCTTCCTCCCAATGCTGGATGAAGAAGGTCAGCGGATGGCGGCACTTGCTCAGGCAGGCCTCTTTGATGGCCGAAAACTGGTACAGGCCGGCCACCGCCAGAAGGCTCGCGGACAACAGCCCCGAGACGCTTTCGCCCAGCCCGTTCACCGCGCCCGCCCGGTACAGTGCCATCTGCGCCAGCGCGGCCAGAACGGAAAAGCCCAGCCAGACCGCCAGATACCCCGCCAGCAGGTGTCCGAACCGGGTGCCCGGCGCGGCGTGGGACAGGTCGTCATAGGTGGCAAAGGCCGGCAGCGCGGTCGGCGCCATCATCGCCGCCGACATCAGCGCCCACATGGCCACCATCTTTGACAACCCCGCCGCGTCCGGTGTCACCGTGCACAGGCTGCGCCAGAAATCCTCGCCATAGATGGCGCCCAAGGCGCGCATCTCGGCGGGAACCGCCATCAGGTACAACGCGCCCCACGCAAGCAGGATGGCCGCGAACAGGGCCAGCCAGTGCGGCGCTGCCATGGCTCTTATCCGTTGCACGGTCACGACCCTCCCTGCGACTCAACTCTTGCTTTTCAAATGTCAGACTTTTAAATGTCAGACAAATAAAAAATGCACGGCCATGAAAATCGACCCGCAAAATCCCGCCGACCTGTCCGCCCAGATCGCCCAAGCCATCAAGCAGGCGATCGTGTCGGGCGAGTTGATCGTTGACGCCCGGCTGCCGTCCGAGGCGGAACTGGCGGATCAGTTCCAAGTGTCCCGCCCCACCGTGCGCGAGGCCCTGAAACGGCTGGCGGCGCAGTCGTTAATCCGAACCCAGCGCGGCGCGAGCGGTGGCGCCTTCGTGAACCGGCTGAGTTTCGAGGACGCCTACTCGCAGCAGATTACCACCTCGACGCTGTTGCTGTCGATGAACGCGGTCAGCTTCGACACCGCCTGCGAGGCGCGCTATGCGCTGGAGCGGGCCTGTGCGCCGCTCGCGGCCGAGCGCCGGACACCGGACCAACTGGCCACCATGAGGGCCGAGATTTTCCGTCAGGCGCAACCGGGCCTTAGCGATGAATCCTTCTGCGCCTCGGACGTCGCCTTTCACCGCGCCCTCGTCGATGGCGCGGGCAATCCGGTCCTGTCCTATCAACTTGCCGGCGCGGTCGAGGCAATGCAGCCCTTGATGAACATGATCACCTTTACCGCGCGGTCGCGCGAGGCGATCATAGCTCTGCACACCCGGATCGCAGATGCGCTCGAAGCCCGGAATGCTGAGGCGATCGACGAGGCCCTGGTCGAGCTCGAAGCCTATACCCGCCAGTTGGCCCGCGACGTCGCGGAACGTCGGCGAAAACAGGCAGACTGACCCAATTTCAAAAGATTCTTGACGGACCAAGGCCGCTGGGCGGACACTTGGCCAGGCAGCATTTCGCCGGCACCAAGACCGGTTCTCATCAAAATAATTAAACATCAAATCGTTACGGGAGGAAGTTATGAACCTTAGACCGGACCCGACCTTCTATCCGTCACCCAAGCTCGCGATGGAGGGACCAGTCGAAAAGCTGGCCTTCACCCTGATGCTCAGCCCAGACTTCTCGCAGCCCGATGGTTTGGCCGTGGTGAATGTGGACCCCAGTTCGGACGATTACTGCAAGATCGTCCACACGGTCATCATGCCCGAAAAGGGCGACGAGTTTCACCATTTCGGCTGGAACGCCTGTTCGTCTTCGCTGTCGCCTCTGACGGGGCACGCGTTTCTGGAACGCAGGTACTTGATCATCCCCGGCATCCGGTCCAGCCGCATCTATGTCGTCGACGTCAAGGAGCCGTTGAACGCCAAGATCCACAAGATCATCGAACCCGAGGAAGTCTTTGCGAAAACGGGCTATTCCCGCCCGCATACCATCCATTGCGGCCCCGAGGGGATCTATGTCAGCACGCTTGGCGGCGGTGGCCCCGATGGCACGGATGGACCGCCGGGCATCTTCATCATGGATTGCGAGACATTCGACATCATCGGCCGCTACGAGATCGAGAGGGGCGTGCAGGACAAGCATTATGACTTCTGGTGGAACCTGCCGCGCGACTACATGGTCAGTTCTGAATGGGCGCTGCCGCCGCAGTTCGAGAACGGGCTCGTGCCCGAGGATCTTCTGTCCAACAAATACGGGCACCGCATCCATTTCTGGAACCTGCGCAACCGAACCAACATCCAGACCATCGACCTGGGCGAGAACCACCAGATGGCGCTGGAAATCAGGCCGGCGCACGATCCGGTCAAGCAGCACGGCTTCTGCGGGGTCGTGGTGGACACGACCAACTTGCAGGGGGCCGTCTTCACCTGGTGGCGCAACGAAGACGGCAGTTTCGAGGCTAGGAAAACCATAACCATCGACCCGCAACCCGCTGATCCGGACGACCTTCCCGACCTGCTCAAGGGGTTCTCGGCCGTGCCGCCTCTGGTGACGGATATCGACCTGAGCATGGACGACAGGTTCCTCTATGTATCTTGCTGGGGCACCGGAGAAATGCATCAATACGACGTCTCGGATCCGATGAACCCGAAACTCGCCGGCAAGGTCGAGATCGGCGGCATCGTCAAGAAGACCAAGCACCCCAACGGCAAGGATTTCGGCTATGGCCCGCAGATGGTCGAGATCAGCCGCGACGGCAAGCGGGTCTACTGGACCAACTCGCTGTATTCCACTTGGGATGACCAGTTCTATCCCGGCGACCGCGGGGCCGCGATGGTCAAGGCAGATGTCGGAGAGGATGGCGGCCTGGCGCTCGATCCGAAGTTCTGGATCGATTTCCCCAAGGGCTACCGCACGCACCAGATCCGGCTTGAGGGCGGCGACTGCTCGACCGACAGTTTCTGCTACCCGTCGGTCTGAGTTGGGCGACCTGACGACCACGACGGCGGGCCTCTGGCTGGCCGTCGTTTTGAGCGGTCTGTATCACGGCATCAACCCTGGCATGGGCTGGCCCCTGGCGGTCTCCGCCGCGATGATGGAGCGACGGACGTCGGCCTTGTGGGCCGCTCTGGCCGCCCTTGCCGCCGGCCATTTCGTCGCAATGTTGGCCATCCTGCTGCCGTTTACCGCGATGACAACACTCATCGAATGGCAGCGCGAGATTCGCATCGCCGCCTCGCTTCTGGTGATCGGCATGGGTCTCTACATCGCCGTGACGCGACGACACCCGCGATTTCTGGCCCGCGTGCCGCCTTCCCGCCTGGCCCTGTGGTCTTTCCTCGTGGCACTTGCGCATGGCGCGGCCCTGATGATTCTGCCGATCTATCTTGGCCTGTGCAGCGTGGAAGAGAGCGACGCCGGCCATCGCGCGGCCGCCGAGATCATGGGGGAAAACGTCAGGCTCGCCCTTGCCGTGTCGGTGATCCATACGCTTGCGATGATCGGCGCGGGCGCGGCGCTGGCCTATGCGGTTTTCCGATGGCTCGGCCTGCGCTTTCTGTCCCGCAGCTGGTTCGATCTGGAGCTTGTCTGGGCGTTCAGCCTGCTGCTGGTCGGAGGCATCGGTCTGTGGGCGGCAATATGAGACCTGCAACCGCAACGAAAAGTCGTGCCACTGTTCGCAAGCCGCGACTCCCTGACGTCAAGATATCACCATTATTATCTGATATTAATGGCTTTTTCTGGTTTTTGGAATCGCAAACTCCAGCACCAAAGTCAGTCCGGCAAATACGCCTCATCCGCTTGCAATGGCCACAGGCGCTTACTATATTTCGATCGTTCGCAAGAACTATGGACATAAACGCGCTCGTAATAAGCGGATCGGACCCGGGGGCGGTACCCGGCGGCTCCACCAAAATCCCATCATTGGCGGGACAGCGGGGCCGAAACAGGATCGACGAACGTGTAAAGGGGTTTGCTTTGTCCCGGTGAGGTACCACCGTTATCGGTCCGTAAAGCATAATTGCCAATGACAATCGTGCTCCGGTTGCAGTTGCTGCGTAAGCGGTAACAAGACCGAAAACTTAAGCCCTTGCGCCTAGCCGCGTAAGGCGGGGTTCGCAGGTACCTGGCAACAGAAACCTGCATTTCACCTTTCATGTGCATACAAGTCCCCTATTTGGACTGAGCCCGTTCAGGCTTCGTTCATCCTTTTCGGGCAGGGTTCCGCCAAACAGTACGGAGACCCGAAAAGACGAAATCAGAAGTGCTGAAGGCGTGGTATGCCGAGGTTTGGGAACAGGGCAACGCGGATGCGATCCAGAAATATTTTTCTCCCGACACGATGGCCGAGGGGCTGATTCCCGAAATGCAGGTTGGTCCGGATGATTTTCGTGATCTGGTGGCTGCATTCCGGCACATTCTCGGCGAGATCCGCGTCGAGCTTCCCAAGATCATCGAAGATGGCAACTGGCTGTCGGCAATTCTGCACGTTCACACTTCGCGCGCGGACAACGGGGCGCCGATCGAGGTCACTGGTCAGGTTATGGCGCGGTTTCGCGACGGCAAGATGGTGGAGACCTACAATCAGTTCGACTTCATCTCACTCTTCGAACAGCTGGGACAGTTCCCAAAGGATACCCTGCCCGTCTGCATGACCGGCCAACGGCTGGACTGGGCATAGCGGCAAGGCCTGAAATCGCTTGCCAATGCGCGGTGGGACACCGATACCGTCTTACAACGTCCCACCGCTGTTCAACGGGGCGCACGACACCAACCAAGATGGCGGGCCCCATGACCGACACGACTGCACGGCACCAGAAGGCGCACCACAAATTTCTGCCGCTGGGGCATGGAACAGCGCGCGGCCAGACATGACCCCGACGATTGGCGAACTCTTTCACGTCTTTGGGCGCATAGGCATCTTGTCCTTTGGCGGGCCTGCTGCGCAGATCTCGCTGATGCATCGCGAACTTGTCGAAGACCGCCCCTGGCTGGACGAGCAGACCTACCTGCGGGCACTGTCGCTGTGCATGCTTCTTCCCGGCCCCGAGGCCATGCAGCTGGCGACCTATGCGGGCTGGCGTCTGCGCGGCGTCGCAGGTGGCCTGATCGCCGGCACCCTGTTCGTCTTGCCCGGCGCCGTCGTCATTGCCGTTCTCGCCGTCCTCTACGCGGCATTCGGGGACGTGCCGGTGGTGCAGTCCGCCTTTCTGGGCATCAAGGCAACAGTCATCGTCATCGTCCTGCAAGCCTTGTTGAAACTTTCCGGAAAGGCGCTGAACGGCACCAAGCCTTTCCTGATTGCGGTCTGCGCCTTCCTGGCAATCTTTGCATTCGACCTGCCATTTCCCCTGATCGTTCTTGCCGCGGCACTGTTGGGGTTCGTGACCGGGGATCAGAAAGGCGAAACCATCATGCCACCGCTTTCGGCCGAACCTCGCCCGCTGTCCACGGCGGCGCTATGGATGACCTTGTGGCTGGCCCCCCTGATCACGCTCACATTTTCCGAGCAGGAACTGCTCAGCGATCTGGGATGGTTCTTTGCCCGACTCGCCGTTGTCACCTTTGGCGGCGCCTATGCGGTTCTCGCCTATATGACCCAGACCGTGGTTGATCACTACCATTGGATCACCACCGAACAGATGATCGACGCGCTCGGTCTGGCTGAAACCACACCGGGGCCACTCATCCTTGTCACGCAGTTCGTCGCCATGCTGACCGGGCAGATCGCCGGCGGTGCCCCGCTGGCGCTGGCTGCGGGGGCGGTCGCGCTTTGGGCCACTTTTGTGCCCTGTTTTCTTTGGATATTTCTTGCCGCACCGTATCTGGAGCAGATTGCCGCGCGCCCGCGTCTGTCTTCGGCCTTGCGCGCAATTACTGCCGCCGTGGTCGGTGTGATTCTCAACCTCTCTGTGTGGTTTGGCTTGAACGTACTCTTTGAAACGGTTCACGTATACAGTCTGGGGCCGGTATCGATCCCGAGCCCCGTGACGGACTCTGTCGATCCGCTCGCGGTGGCCTTCACGTTGCTGGCCGCAACCCTTGTTTTTGGCGCGAAAACCGGTTTGGCGAGAACCTTGGCGGTGATGGCGGCCGTAGGGGCAACAAGCCATTTCTTCTAACCAATATTGCGAGAGATGGGCTTTTGTTTCCGTCGGAATCCCCTATGCTGGAGAGAAAGTTTATTGAGGATTGGAAATGTCGCGAGACATCAATTACGGGAACCTGATGCACACCGCCATGCGGGGGCTGATCAAAACCGTTCTAGCCCAGGTATCGGAACAGGGACTGCCCGGTTCACATCATTTTTTCATTACATTCGACACCCGGCACGACGGCGTGGAACTCGCTGACTGGCTGCGCCAGAGATATCCCGGTGACATGACAATCGTCATGCAGCACTGGTTCGAAAATCTGATCGTTGATGACGATGGATTTTCGATCACGCTGAACTTTGGAGACACCCCCGAACCTCTCTACATTCCCTACACTGCCATCAAGACTTTCGTGGACCCGTCAGTCGAATTTGGCCTGAGGTTCGAAAGCAGTGACGAGGGCGAAGAAGAAGAGTTCTCGGAGATCCCCGACACCGTCGAAGCGGAAGACCACGACCCGGGCGAAGAACAACATGACGCCGACGTGGTTTCGCTCGACAGTTTCAGAAAGTGATCGGGCAAGGTGGGCACGGCGCCAACCCGTCGTGCGCAGCGCTACTGCTTTTCGAGAAAGGTTTCGACCGAGCGGGATTTTGTTCCGTTTCGGAAACGGGAAAATGACAGGTTCAGCCCGCCCTCCGCCAGCGTGCGGTCGAACTGTTGCATCTCGTAGCCGCCGTGGTCATCGATGAACAGCGAATATACGGTCAACGTATTGCCTTCGATGCGTCCCCACACATAGGGCTCACCCTTCATGGGGTTGAGTTGAACCTCGTGCCCGAAAACATTCCGGGCCATCGCGGCAGCATAGACATTCGGCCGGTCTGATGGCACGAAATCAACGGAATACCTCCCCTCCTTGATGCGACCATCCGGCTTGTAGGTCGTCGTCGTCCAACTGACGTTGAAGCCTTTTTTGGTCTCGGTGATGGTCACGCTCATGTCGCGCGGCGTTGTCGTGCCGTCGGCATCGACGATCTCGGCCGACCCCTTGTAAGACCCGACGAAAGGCGTGATCTCCGAGGCTTGCCCCGGAGCGGCCATGAACAGAAGGCAGAACAGGCTGAACACCACCCACCACGGGCGCAGCGTCCGTCGGTTCTTCATAGATCCCTGCATGGCCGCCTCCGTTTGTCTGTCTTGCGCCATTCTACAGGGGCGCCGGTCGCGCACAATGGCGCGAATTGCCCGACCACGAAAATTTGACGCGGCCTTTGCGCCTATACCTCTTGCGCGCTTGCCCCTATGGTGCGCCCAACTGGCCGATTGCGCCCTGACGGCGCTCCGGCTAAACGGCATACAACTGCATACCTGACGGAGTGACAGATGTCTCAGACCCGCACTGAAACCGACAGTTTTGGCCCGCTGGAAGTGCCCGCCGACAAGTATTGGGGAGCGCAAACACAGCGTTCGATCATGAACTTCCCCATCGGCTGGGAGAAGCAGCCCGTGGCCATCATCCGCGCGCTGGGCGTGATCAAGAAAGCCTGCGCGATGCAGAACAAGGCAACGGGCAAGCTGGACGCAAGGATTGCCGACGCAATCATCCAGGCCGCCGGTGAAGTGTTCGAAGGCAAGTTCGACGACAACTTCCCGCTGGTCGTCTGGCAGACCGGCTCGGGCACCCAGTCGAACATGAATGCCAACGAGGTGATCGCCAACCGCGCCATCGAGATCCTGGGCGGCGTCATCGGCTCGAAAGACCCGGTGCACCCGAACGATCACTGCAACATGGGGCAATCGTCGAACGACACTTTCCCCACCGCCATGCACATCGCCACTGCGATGAGCGTGCGCGACGTTCTGCTGCCGGGGCTGGAGAAGCTGGCCGCCGGGCTCGAGCAGAAGTCCGAGGAATTCAAGGACATCATCAAGATCGGGCGCACCCACACGCAGGACGCAACTCCGCTGACGCTGGGCCAGGAATTCAGCGGCTATGCCCATCAGATTCGTCAGGGCATCGCCCGCGTGAACGCCGCCATGCCGGGCATCTACGAGCTGGCGCAGGGCGGCACCGCCGTCGGCACCGGGCTGAACACCCAGAAGGGCTGGGCCGAGGCCGTCGCCGCCAACATGGCCGAAATCACCGGCCTGCCCTTCGTCACCGCGCCCAACAAGTTCGAGGCGCTGGCCGCCCATGACGCGATGGTGTTCCTGTCGGGCGCCTTGGCCACGGTCGCGGGCAGCTGCTACAAGATCGCCAACGACATCCGCTTCCTCGGCTCGGGGCCGCGCTCGGGTCTGGGCGAACTGATCCTGCCGGAGAACGAGCCCGGCTCGTCGATCATGCCCGGCAAGGTCAACCCGACCCAGGCCGAGGCACTGACCCAGGTCGCGGCCCACGTCATGGGCAACGACGCCGCGATCAAGTTCGCCGGCAGCCAGGGTCATTTCGAGCTGAACGTCTACAACCCGATGATGGCCTACAACCTGCTGCAGTCGATCCAGCTGCTGGGCGACGCGACCGACAGCTTTACCGAGCGCATGCTGCTGGGCATCAAGGCCAACGAAGAGCGCATCGACAAGCTGATGAAGGAATCGCTGATGCTGGTCACCGCTCTGGCGCCCACCATCGGCTATGACAACGCCACCACGGTCGCCAAGACCGCGCACAAGAACGGCACCACGCTGAAGGAAGAGGCCATCAAGCTGGGCTTCGTCGACGAGGCGACCTTTGACGCCGTCGTGCGCCCCGAGCAGATGATCGGGCCCAAGGACTGATGGGCAAGCCGGTCAACCTGAACCGGTATCGCAAGGAAAAGGCGCGGGCCGAGAAAAAGGCCCGCGCCGACCGGAACGCGGCGGCGTTCGGGCGCAGCAAGGCGGACAAACAACTGGACAAGGCCCGCGCCGACAAGGCCCGCCGCGATCTGGACAATCACGAGCTGGATGAATGAGCGGACCGCCCGTCAAACGCTCGCTGACCCTAAAGGGGCACCGGACCTCGGTCTCCCTGGAAGACGAATTCTGGCAGGCCTTCCGAGAGATCGCCAAGGCGAAATCAATGCCGATCAACGTGTTGGCATCCGAAATTGATGCGGCGCGAGACCCGGAAACCGGCCTTGCGTCGGCAATGCGGGTTTTCATCCTGAACTGGTATCGCAACCGCGAATGACCCTTGATATGCGGCTGGATTGCTGGCCCAATACAAGTGGAACAAAACAGGATCATTAGATGACCGACACGATTCTCGGCCCCGACGGGCACCCCCGCTGCCGTTGGTGCCAAGCCGCGCCCAAGTTCTTTGACTATCATGACAACGAATGGGGCTATCCCGTCGGCGACGATCAGCGCCTGTTCGAGAAACTCTGCCTCGAAAGCTTTCAGTCGGGCCTGAGTTGGCGGACGATTCTGGCCAAGCGCGAGAACTTTCGCAGGGCGTTCCACGGGTTCGACTTCCACAAGATGGCCGATTTCACCGATCACGATGTCGAGCGCCTGCTGCAGGACCAAGGCATCATCCGCCACCGCGGCAAGATCGAGGCAGTCATCAACAACGCGCGCAGGGCGCAGGAACTCGTGGCCGAAACGGGTTCACTGGCCGCCTATGTCTGGCGATACGAGGCGCGGCCCGAGGATCTTCCTCCGCCGCAGTCCGCCTCGACCTCGCCAGAATCAGTCGCCATGTCCAAGGATCTCAAGAAACGCGGCTGGAAATTCGTGGGCCCAACCACCGTTTTCGCCTTCATGCAGGCGATGGGTCTGGTCAACGACCACGCCGAGGGCTGCGTGATGCGGGAAAAGGCCGCAAAGCTACGGCGGGAATTCACCAAGCCCGAATGAAAAGGCGCCCCGTAGGGCGCCTGAACCGTCACACCGATGCGCGGTAGATCTTGTCGATGTTGCTGCCAAGCGCGGCGTTGAACTCTGAATCCGACATCTGCTTGGAGAGGCCCTCGGTCAGGGCGCGCGAGAAGGATGCGATCATCTTGTCGTTCTTGCTCAGCAGGTCGCAGGCCTCTTCGGTCGAATACCCTCCCGACAACGCCACCACACGCAGCACGCGCGGATGGTCGGCCAGCTCGTCATAGAGGTTGGCCTTGGTCGGCAGGGTGAGCTTGAGCATGATGTCCTGCCCCTCTTCCAGCGTGTCGAGCTGTTTGAGGATCTCGGCCTTGAGGATGTCCTCGGCCTCGGCCTTGGTTTCCGAATGGATGTTCACCTCGGGCTCGACGATCGGAACCATGCCGGCCGCGATCACCTCGCGCGCCACGTCGAATTGCTGCGCAACCACGGCGGCGATGCCCTCGGCGTTGGCCTCGTGGATCACCGAACGCTCCTTGGTGCCGAATACACCCATCGAGGCGGCTTTTGCCAGCGTTTCAGACAGCCCCGGGATCGGCTTCATCATCTGCACGCCGTTGGCTTGTTCCTCCAGCCCCTTGTCGATCTTCAGAAACGGCACGATGCCTTTGACAGACCACAAGTAATCCGCCACCTTGCGGCCCTCGATCTCTTCGCCCAGCGTGCGTTCGAACAGGATCGCGCCGATCACTTTTTCCTTGGTGAAGTCATCCGCAAGAATGATCCGCGCCCGCATGTTCTGGATCTCGGCGAACATCTCTTCTTCGGACCCGTACTGCGAGGCATCCACGCCATAAAGCGCCAACGCCTTGGGGGTCGAGCCGCCGCTCTGGTCCAGAGCCGCAATGAAGCCCGCACCGTTGGTCATCTGTTCGCGCTGGTCTGCCTTGGACATATCACTTTCCCGTTCAATCTGATTCCGACTTCCGCTTTCGCATACAGCAAGGCTTGGGCGGATGGTAGCGTGTTAGCGCTCAAGGATCCGCAACCAGATGCCGTCCTTTGCCCTTACGGTCAGATGCGCGACCGGCACCGGATCGCGCCCCTCGATACGCTCGAA
Organism: Ruegeria marisrubri; assembly: GCF_001507595.1. Taxonomy (GTDB): domain Bacteria; phylum Pseudomonadota; class Alphaproteobacteria; order Rhodobacterales; family Rhodobacteraceae; genus Ruegeria; species Ruegeria marisrubri. The sequence continues at coordinate 519,553 of NZ_LQBQ01000001.1, read as the reverse complement.
ACGAAACCGGCGCAGGAGCGTTGAAAGGACCAGCGGCCCCTCGACCATGGCAAACCCCGCTCCGGTGCAGACCCGTGGCCCGGCAGAGAACGGGATGTAGGCATTGCGTTGGCATGACTTGCCATTTTCCGTTTGCCAGCGCGCCGGGTCAAATTCGTCGGGACGCTCCCACACGCGTTCATGACGATGCAGGTGCCAGGGGCTGAGCACGATCTGCGCCCCCTTGGGAACGTCGCGGTCCCGGAACCGCTCTGGGCCCGTCACCTCGCGCACCATCATCGGCACAGGCGGGTAGAGCCGCAGCGCCTCACGGAACACGTCGCGGCTGAGCTTGAGGCGGGACATGACCGCGAAACTCTGGTCATCAAGTGCGCTTGCCTCTTGGGCCACTTTCTCCTGCCACTCGGGATACAGCGCCATCAGATACAAGGTCCATGCCAGGGCGGACGCGCTGGTTTCGTGGCCGGCGAGGAAAAAGATCGCCACCTGGTCGATCATTTCCTGCGTGTCGAACGTCTCGCCCGTGATCGGATCGGCGGTGGTCATGATCTTGGTGGCCAGATCATTGGGGGCGGTTCCCGCCTTGATCTCGGCCATGCGCTGATGGGTCAACTGGCGGATCAGCCCCCGTATTTCAGCGGCATTCGCCCGGGTCGCACGGGAATGAAACCGCGGGACCCAGCCCGGCACCCGGATGAAGGCCGCGAGGTTCAGCAGGGGCTGGGCACGCTGGTAGGCGCGGAACCGGTCGAACACCCGCGCAGCGATCTCGTTCTCGATCGGAATGGAGAACAACGTGCGAAAGATCACATCCGCGGCAACGTGGCTGGTGACCTCTTCGAATTCCGTTTCCTGCCCCAAATGATCCTGCAAACGGGTCACGCAGGCATCGGCGGCGGCCTTCATCGCCGGGAAAGTGTCGCGCAGCCTGCCACCTTCGAATGCCGGGTCTATGATGCGGCGCTGGCGTTTCCAGACCTCTCCATTGGTCAGAAAGACCGACTCGCCCAGCAGCGGCCTCAGCCCCTCGCGAATACGATCGGACTTGGGAAAGTCATCGGGACGTTGCTTGAGGACGGTGTCGATCAACTGTGGCTGGTTGATCAGGAATGACTTGAAGAACGGCGTGCGAAACTCGGCCATCCACGCACGGTAGAGCCGTTGTGGCTGCGCCGACAGAAGGTCCCGCCGGAACAATTTCAGATACCGCCACAGTGAAACCTTGTCGGCGCGCGCGGGCGGTTTCGGCGGTGTCATGCGGCCACCGACCTGTATTTCGACACGGCCACCTCCAGACGCGACCGCGACGGTGCCCGACCCTCGAACCGAGCGGCCAGCGTCATCGGGCCGGCAGTGATCCGGAAATAGTCGTAGTCGCCGGGCCGGTCGAAGGCGCACAGATACTGGAAGTGCAGCCTGAAGAACTTCCAGCGCAGCTGGGCCCAGCGAGCCGGTGAGAGCGTCTGGGTGAAGGCCGCTGACAGAACCAGAGGCCAGCGTTTTTCGGGCATGGCGACACCGCTTACCGCCACCGGGTCGCAGAGCGCAAACGAACAGCCGTCACCGGGGGCGGAAACATCGACCCAGGCCAAATCATCGCTGGTGCTGAGGAGTTTCAGGTCGGCGCGCAACCGGTGCGCCTCAGGCAGGAAGGAGACCATGGGCACCACCTGCCCCAGTGACAAAAACCCTAACGCAGGCCTTTTGCCGGACAAGTTCCCCCGACGGATCACATCAGCCAGAACCGATACGCCCATATGCGCCCCACAGCTGTGGCCGACGACAAGAACCTCGTCCACGTCATCCTGCATCGCAGCACCGACCAGATCCGAGAATTCCGATATTTTGGCTTCCAGTTCCGGCGGATACCGCCCCCAAAACCGAGCGGAAAACGCGTAATCCTGCATCAGGTAGTAGACGAGGAACCGGTGATTGAGACTCCGGAACCCCATCAGGATCAAAACGGCCACCAAGACTGCCAAGACCAGCCCGGCCCATGGCGCCAGAGGTGCAACCGAGAGCGCCAGCCACCCTGCTCCGACGGCAAAGAGCAACTGCAGCACCAACATCCCGACCGGATAGAGAACGGCAAGGACTGGCCCCTTGCGCATCCGCATGAGCCGCCACAAGGTGCCCGACGAGATGTAGATCCATGCGGTTCGCACCAGTTGCAGGTAGGTCGCGGGAATGGATTTCGACATGCTGGCCTGCACGACATCCGACCAGACCAGCACGCGGATATCCGAATGCACAAGGCAACCATCCTGTCTGGATGTCACTTCCCATCCATAAGGGCCATCGCCATTTCCCGGTCTGAGTTCGACAACGTAACCAGAAATCCGCGCCTGCTCGGCCGCCTCGCGGCGGTACAGCTCTCGATACCTGCGCGGTGGAAACGGGTCATAGCCGGGAATATAGAAAACCCGGCGGCGGCAAACCTTGTTTTGCGGCGACTGGCTGCTCATGTCCCTTACCTCTGCCGCGCAGCCTATCGCAGCAACGGGGTCAGTGTCAGCCATGCAGCGCTAGCCAAGCGTCGCAAGGCCTGGGAAAGTTTCCAGCAGCCACCAGCTGAACGAGGAAAACAACCCGGTCACCAACATGATTCCGACAAGCAGCAGCAAGGCCCCCATCGCCTTTTCGATCTTGTCCATGTGTGGCTTGATCCGGTTCATCACCGACATCGAGCGGTTGAGGAACATCGCCGCCAGCAGGAAGGGAATGCCCAAGCCGGCCGCATAGACCCCAAGCAGGAAAGTGCCACGCGCCACAGAGGCCTCGGAAGCCGCCAGTGACAGGATCGCCCCCAATTGCGGGCCGATGCAGGGGGTCCAGCCAAAGGCAAAGGCCAGCCCCAGAAGATAGGCCCCAAAGACCGACCCGCCGGCATCTCCGGTTTCCATCCGCGCTTCGCGGTCCAGAATCGGAATGCGGAAAACGTTTAGAAAATGCAGGCCGAATATGATGACGATTCCACCTGAAATCTTTGCGAAAAGCTCCTGATTCGACAGAAAAAACGCGCCGAACGCCGAAGCCGTGAACCCAAGCAGTAGAAACACGGTCGAAAGACCCAGCACAAAGAATAGCGCAGCCAGGGTTGCCCTGCGTCGCGCTTGCGCCTGATCCTGCATCTCGTGAATGGTCACACCGCTCATATAGGCCAGGTAAGGCGGCACGATAGGCAGAACGCAGGGCGAGAGAAAGCTGATTATCCCACCCAGCATTGCAACGAGCATCGCAGGCAGAAGGCCCGCGTCGATGATATCGATTCCAAACATATCCTGCACATATGCCATCATTGCGGCGGCGTCACGAGGCCATGCGGTCACATCCCCGTGCCCCGGACGCTGGACAGATCACGCAAGGCGGAATATCTGGCATACATGACCGACGCAACCGAGACATTGGACGCACTGGGGTTGCTCTGCCCCCTGCCCGTCCTCAAGGCCCGAAAGCGGCTGAAAACCATGCCCGATGGCGCGCTGCTGCGAATATTGGCGGACGATCCGGCGGCCGTCATCGACGTGCCGCATTTCTGCGCCGAGGCAGGCCATGCGCTGGTTTCCCAGACCGAGGAACAGGGCTATCGCAGCTATCTGATCCGCAAGGGCGGATAAGAAAAAGGCGGGCCTCAATGACCCGCCCTTTCCTCGATCAGGTTCCCAAAGACCACCAACCTCGGCGCTTGGGCTTGTCCTTTTTCTCCGGGGCAGGTGCGTCTTCGGAAACGCTCTCCAGCACCGGCTCGCTCTGTGCCGCCTTGGGCTCCTCGGCAAGTTCCGCAACAGGCTCTGGCTGTTCCGCTTCGATTTCGGCCTCTGCGGTGGCAGGTTCAGCCTCGTCAACTGCATCAGCAGGCTCCGCCACGGCCTGAGGCTCTTCCGCTTGCTCCGGCGCAGCCGCGACGATTTCAACGGCTTCCTCGGCAGTTTCCGCCGGAGCACCCGCAGCTTCCCCGGCCTCAGCAGCCGCGTCGGAAACAGCAAGCTCTTCGCTCGGCGAGATCTCGGCGGTTTCAACCGCATCCACGCTTTCCTCGGAAGTCTCTTCTTGTTTCTTCTTCCGGCGCGGCGCACGGCGCTTCTTGGGTTTGGGAGCCTCTTCTTCCGCTACCGCTTCGGGCGCAGTTTCGACCGGCGTTTCCGAAGCCTGCTCTCCGGCAACTTGTTCGGAGGATGATGCCTCTTCGTCCTGCACCCTGGTCTCCTCAGCGACATCGCCGTTGCCGGCACCCTTCTTGCGGCGGCTGCGGCGGCGGCGCTTGCGCTTGGGCTTTGCTTTGGGTTCCTCTTCCGTCCCGACGACGGTTTCTTCCTCCGCTTCGGAAGAATCGATCTCGTCCATCAGTTTGGCATCCACGGACACGACCGGAGCTGTCGCTTCGGGCACCATGCGGCTGGCGGTCTTGAATTTCTCCATCGAGAAATCCGGGCTCACCAGATGAACGTCGCCTTCGACCCGCACCGACATGCCATAGCGCGCCTCGATCTGAGCGATATGCTCGCGCTTTTGGTTCATCAGGTAGTTGGCGATGCTGACCGGGCACCGCACCAGAACCTCGCGCGAGCGGCGGCGGGTGCCTTCCTCTTCAATCTGACGCAGGATCGCCAAGGCCATGTTGTCGTCCGACCGGATCAACCCGGTGCCATGGCAGGACGGGCAAGGCTGCGTGGTTGCCTCGATCATCCCCGGGCGCAATCTCTGACGGCTCATCTCCAGCAAGCCAAAGCCCGAGATACGTCCCACCTGGATGCGGGCCCGGTCGGTCTTCAGCTTGTCCTTCAGCCGTTTTTCGACCGCCAGGTTGTTCTTGCGCTCGTCCATGTCTATGAAATCGATGACGATCAGACCCGCAAGGTCACGCAGGCGCAGCTGGCGCGCCACCTCCTCGGCGGCCTCAAGGTTGGTCTTGAGCGCGGTTTCCTCGATCGAGCCTTCCTTGGTGGCCCGGCCCGAGTTCACGTCGATTGCCACCAGCGCCTCGGTCACGCCGATCACGATATAGCCGCCCGACTTCAGCTGAACCGTCGGGTTGAACATCGAACTCAGGTAGCTTTCCACCTGGTAGCGGGCGAACAGCGGCAGCGGATCTTCGTACCGTTTCACGTTCTTGGCGTGCGACGGCATGATCATCTTCATGAAGTCCTTGGCGATGCGATAACCGCTCTCGCCCTCGACGAGCACCTCGTCGATATCGCGGCTGTAAAGATCGCGGATCGAGCGTTTGATCAGGTCGCCCTCTTCGTAGATCTTGGCCGGCGCGATGGATTTCAGGGTCAACTCGCGGATCTGCTCCCACAGACGCTGCAAATACTCATAGTCGCGCTTGATCTCGGACTTTGTCCGCTTGGCGCCCGCAGTCCGAATGATCAGGCCGGCGCCACTGGGCACGTCGATCTCGGCCGCGATTTCCTTGAGCTTCTTGCGGTCGGCGGCATTGGTGATCTTGCGGCTGATGCCACCGCCACGCGCGGTGTTGGGCATCAACACGCAATAGCGACCGGCCAGAGACAGATAGGTGGTCAGCGCAGCACCCTTGTTGCCGCGCTCTTCCTTGACAACCTGCACCAGCAGGACCTGCCGCACCTTGATGACTTCCTGGATCTTGTAGCGGCGCGGACGGGGCTTGCGCGGCGGACGGATATCCTCGATGTCGTCCTCTTCGGCAACGGACTCGATGGTTTCGTCCTTCTCCGAAGCTGCCGAAGGCCGGCTTTCCTCATCCTCGTCGGACTCGGCTTCCTCTTTTTCTTCTCGCTCCGCCTCTTGCTCGCCTTCTGCGGCCTCGCCAGCTTCCTCGGCCTCGGCACCGGTCGCCTCTTGCTGCGACTCAGCGCTTGCGTCGTCTTCGGGCACCTCTTCCGCCGTGCCCTCCGCGCTTTCTTCAGTTGCTTCGGCTTGAGCCGGGGCCTCCTGCCCCTTCTCGCCCTCGCCGTATTCCTCGGCAGGCGCATCCTCAGGCTCTTCGACCGGCGTTTCCGCGACCCGTTCCATCGGCGATGTGGCTTCAGGCACATCCAGATGGTCCTCGTTCTCACCCAGGTCGATGGTCTCCATGCCAGTCGGCTCCGAGGCCACTTCCCTGGTTTCGATCGGATCCTCGGATTTCACATCCTCGGCCTGCGTCTTCGAGCGCGACCGCCGCCTGGGCTTCGGCTTGGTTTCTTCCGCCTCGTCGCGCGCCTTCATCGCCTCGGCATAGGCGCGCTCTTCCTCCATCAGCGCCTCGCGGTCGGCGACGGGGATCTGGTAATAGTCCGGATGGATTTCGGAAAACGCGAGGAAACCGTGCCGGTTCCCGCCATAATCGACGAAAGCCGCCTGAAGCGAGGGTTCGACCCGAGTTACCTTTGCGAGATAGATGTTGCCTGCAAGCTGGCGCTTGTTTTCGGATTCAAAGTCGAACTCCTCGACCTTGTTGCCGTCCACCACCACGACGCGGGTCTCTTCCGCGTGGGTGGCATCGATAAGCATTTTCTTTGCCATGTTTCCTTGGTGCACCGATCCGAAGGCGTCACCCTACCCTGGCCGGGCGGGCGGGCGCTCTTGGGGTGGTGTCTTGTCAGGGCGATTTCGGACGGCGCGCAGCAGGGTCTGGCGTTTTCGCCCCCTGCCCGGTGTCTCAATCGTTGCGCGCGCGTCATCGCGGTTCTTCTCCGACAGGCACGGCTAGGCCGCTCACCTGCCCACTAATTCCTTTCCCCCGAAAGCCCGGGCGAAAGCATTCCACTGCCCCTTGCTGGGGCACAATCGGTCTGCTTTGCCCTGCGGGGTTCATCGCCATCCGAGGCAAAGCAGCGAAACTCTAAGATTCTGGGTACCAAGGCACATCACGGCCCTGCCCGTTCTGCCACAATAAAAGCACTCCTGTGGAAAAGACAATGGGCAAACTGCACGACGCCCCCGACGCATGCGCCCATCCCCTTCATCTGGCCACAAATATCCCGGGGGTGAATTGGCCTGTAAGGCCAAGAGGGGGCTGGCCCCCTTCACGCTACAGATAATCCGAGCGTTGCAACCCGTATTTCGCCATCTTCTCGTTCAGAGTCCGGCGCGGCAGGCACAACTCCTCCATCACAGAGGCAATCGACCCCTTGTGGCGGCGCATCGTGTTGTCAATCAGCATCCGTTCGAACGCCTCGACATATTCCTTGAGCGGCTTGCCCTCCGTCGTCATCACCGGCTGCATTTCGTCATGATCCGACATCAGCAACGAGGCGATCGTGCCCGATCCCCTGCGCGACTGCAGCACAGCGCGTTCGGCGATGTTGATCAGTTGCCGCACATTTCCCGGCCAAGGCGCCTGCAACAGCTGCGCGGCTTCCTGGGCGGATACCTGCGGCGCATCGCAGCCGTATTCCTCGGCGAACTGTTCGCTGAGGCGGGTAAAGAGTGTCAGGATGTCCTCGCCCCGCTGGCGCAGCGGCGGCATGGTGATGCGCAACGCGGCCAGCCGATAGAACAGGTCCGGCCGCAGCACATCCTCGCAGGTCTTGCCGGCCTCCTGCAGGTTCGAGATGGCGACGATCCGGGTTTCCGCCGGGGTTCCCTGCTCGTTCATCACGCTCAACAGCTTGGCCTGCAACGTGTCGCTCAGCGCCTCGATATCCTCCAGCACCAGTGTACCGCCTCGCGCCTCTTCGATTGCAGGCAATTGCGAGTCCTCGGGCATCATCGGGCCGAACAGACGCTTGGACAGCGCCTCTTCCTCCAGGGCGGCACAAGAGATCAGCACGAATTTCTTGCCTGCCCGGCTTCCCACCGCGTGCAGCGCGTGCGCCACCAACGTCTTGCCGGTGCCGGTTTCGCCGTCGATCAGAACATGGCCGTCGGCCTGCCCCAGATCGAGGATGTCCTCTCGCAGACGTTCCATCACCGGGCTGGCGCCGATCAGCTTTTCCATGATCTGAGTCCCGCCAGACAATTCGCGCCGCAAAGCGCGGTTGTCGAGCGTCAGGCGCCGCGCGTTGCTGGCGCGTTTGGCCAGTTCCGACATCCGATCGGGATTGAACGGCTTTTCCAGGAAATCAAAGGCCCCGACCCGCATCGCCTCGACCGCCATCGGCACGTCCCCATGCCCCGTAATCATGATGACCGGCAGGGCGCTGTCCACCCCCATGAGTTTCTTCAGCAATTGGATACCGTCCATGCCCGGCATCTTGATGTCCGAGATCACGATTCCCGGATAGTCCGGTCCCAACACCTTGAGCGCGTCTTCGGCGCTGGCGAAGGTTTCGGTGTCATAGCCCGACAGCGCCAGCCATTGGCTGATCGACTGGCGCATGTCTTGTTCGTCATCCACGATGGCGATTTTCATGGCCTGTGCCATAGTCATTCCTCGTCATTCGGCGGCCTCGAGGCCGTCTTTGTCCAGTATTGGCAGGCGCATCTCGAAAACCGCTCCGCCATGCTGACCGTTGCGCGCAGTCAGCCGTCCTCCATGGTCGTTCACGATCCCCGACGAGATGGCAAGCCCCAGCCCGACCCCGTCGCCCGGTTGCTTGGTGGTATAGAACGGTTCGAACAGGTTCTCGATATTCTCGATACCATGCCCGTTGTCACGCACCGTCAAGATGGCGGTATCCCCCGCCGCCAGGATGATTTCCACATCCGGGTCTGATACAGATTTGGTGGCATCCAAGGCATTTCTCAAGAGGTTCACCATAACCTGCTCCAGACGCATGCGGTCACCCATCACCATGACCGGCTCTTCAGGCAGGATCTGCGTGATCTTGACATGCCTCTGACGCAATTGCGGCTCCATCATCGACAGCGCCGAGGCCAGCGCATCGCCCAGATTCACGGGCGAAAACGCATCCGCTCCTTTGCGCGCATAGGATTTCAGCTGTCGGGTGATCGCCCCCATGCGCTCGATCAGGCCGTCGATGCGCCCAAAGCTTGCAAGCGCCTCTTCAGGCCGATTGCGTCGCAACAACAGACGCGCCCCGGCGAGATAGGTCTTCATGGCCGCAAGTGGCTGGTTCAACTCGTGGCTTACCGCCGCCGACATCTCGCCCAATGCGGCCAGTTTCGAGCTCTGCGCCAGAGTCTGCTCGGCCACCTCCAGGGTTTTTTCCACCCGTTTGCGCTCAGCAATTTCCCGCTGCAGCCGGGCGTTCAATGCGCGAAGCTCCGCCGACTCGCGCTGGAATAGCGCCATGCGCAAGGCCGTTCTGCGACTCAGCGCATAGAAAACCAGCGCCAACAGAATCGCGAAGCCCATGATTTCCAACGCCAACACGCCATTCACCCGCTCGCGAATCGACGCATAGGTAGTGAAGGACGTCATCTTCCATCCGCGAAACGGTATGCGGTTCTCCGTGCGCATCACCGCCTCACCCTGCACATAGGCGTCGGGTGGCAGAGCAGTCCAATCCGTCGTTGCCCGGATCGCGCGCTCGATGGCATTTTCCGGCGGCTGCCGCAGCAAGGCCGCGCTCTCGTCCACTCCGCGCCACTGAGGCTCGGTGGAAAGGATGATGGTGCCGGTGCTGTCTGTCACCATCACCGCATCCGAAATCCCCGCCCAGGCGCGCTCGAATTTCCGCAGATCGACCTCGACGGCGATGACCCCGAGAATTTCTGCCCCCGCCTCCAGACGCCGCGCATAGTAGAAACTGTAATCACCCGCCTCGCGCTGGATTACCGAGAAAACGGTGGAATTTGAACGAATCGCATCAACGAAAAATGGCGAATTCCTGTGCGCTTCGCCCAACCGGTTCCTGTCCGTGGCCGCCACCGACCGCCCATCCCGGTCGAGCAGCATCAGCGAGGCGGCCCCGATCTCATCGACGAAAGAAATCAGGCGCTGCGTCGACAGCGAGTAATCACTCGAATGCAAGGCAGCGATCAGCGTCGGATCGCGGGCCAGCAATTGTGGAACGATGGCGTTTCGGCGAAGTTCGCTGATAAGGTTGCCGGAATACAGCGCCAGACGCAGTTCCGCCCGGTTGCGCGTACTTTCGGTGAACCTGTCGGTCAGCAACCGATTGGTGACCCAGACCGTCGCGGCGGCGATCACCAATAGAATGATCACCGCGGTGCGCAACCGCCACCCCAGCGATCCACCGCCAAATCGGGACCGCCAGCTTTCCTGCGTCGGATCTTCTTCGGAACTCATGGCCCGAAGCTAGTCCTCCCGGGCCATGTGCTCAAGTCACGCCGGCGTCAATACACCCGCCAATGCGCGGAAGAGCGCCGCCCCATCCGTGCCACCATGCCCAGCATCGGCAGCCCGTTCGGGGTGCGGCATCATCCCCAAAACCCGCCGGTTCGCCGACAGGATACCGGCGATATCGCCACGCGATCCGTTAGGATTCTCGGTATAGGTGAAAGCGATACGGTCCTGATCGCGCAGCGCCGCCAGGGTTTCATCATCTGCGAAATAGTTCCCGTCGTGATGCGCGATCGGAATCTGGATCACGCTACCGGCTTCATAGCCCTCGGTGAACGCGCTGTCGGCGGTTTCCACCTTCAGTCCGACGGTGCGGCAAATATATTTGAGGTTCGCATTGCGCAGCAACGCGCCCGGCAGGATACCGGTCTCGGTCAGGATCTGGAAACCGTTGCAGATCCCGATGGCGTAACCACCTTTTTCGGTATGCTCCACCACGGCCTTGCAGATCGGCGACTGAGCCGCGATTGCGCCGCAGCGCAGATAGTCGCCATAAGAGAAACCTCCCGGCACACCAACGATGTCCACGCCCTTCGGCAGGGCGGCATCCTTGTGCCAGACCATCTCCACCTGGAAGCCGGCCTGTTCGAACGCGACAGCCAGATCACGGTCGCAGTTCGATCCGGGGAAAACGACAACGGCTGCACGCATGGCAGAACCTCCTGGGTCTCGGTATCGGTAGGGGAACGGCGGCCGAGCGGCCGACAGGATCAGAGCATCTCGATTTCGTAGCGTTCGATCACGGTGTTGGCCAACAGCTTTTCGCACATCTCGGCCACATCCGACTCGGTCGCGCCCTCTGCCAGTTCGAGGTCGATCACCTTGCCCTGCCGCACGCCTTCGACCTTGTCGAAACCCATCGCGCCCAGTGCATGGCGAACCGCCTCGCCCTGCGGGTCCAGAACCCCGTTTTTCAGCATCACATGCACACGTGCCTTCATCTCACGTCGTCCTCTGGTTCGCTTGCGAAACCCGCGGGCTTCACCTTTTTCCAAATACTCAATTGCACCGCCCGACCAACCGGGCGGTGCCGTCAGTTGATCAGAGTGGGCTTCGACACCGCGCTCTTGGGCATTACGCCAAGGCGGCGCGCCACTTCGGAATACGCATCGGCCAAGTTCCCCAGATCGCGGCGGAACACATCCTTGTCCAGCTTCTGCCCGGTTTCGATGTCCCACAGGCGGCAGCTGTCGGGGCTGATCTCGTCGGCCACGATCAGGCGCTGGTAGTCACCTTCGTACACCCGGCCGATCTCGATCTTGAAATCGATCAGGCGGATGCCAACGGCCAGCATCACACCGCTGAGAAAGTCGTTCACCCGCAGCGCCAGGCTGAGGATGTCGTCCATGTCCTGCTGGCTGGCCCAACCAAAGGCGGCAATGTGCTCTTCGGTCACCAGCGGATCACCCAGCGAGTCATCCTTGTAGCAGTATTCGACGATCGGGCGCGGCAGCTGCGTGCCCTCGGCGATCCCGAGGCGCTTGCTGATGGAACCGGCCGCATAGTTGCGCACGATCACCTCGAGCGGGATGATCTCGCAGCTGCGCACCAGCTGTTCGCGCATGTTCAGGCGTCGGATGAAGTGGGTCGGAACTCCGATCTGGTTCAGCCCGCTCATGAAGAACTCGCTCAGGCGGTTGTTCAGCACGCCCTTCCCTTCGATCACGTCCTTCTTTTCAGCGTTGAAGGCGGTGGCATCATCCTTGAAATACTGAACGATGGTTCCCGGCTCGGGGCCTTCATACAGGATCTTGGCCTTGCCTTCGTAAATCTTCTTGCGACGCGCCATGAGCGACCTTTCCAGTCTGGGGCGAGGGAATGAGTCCCTTCGCGTTGGCGCCCTCATAAGGCAAGCGCCGTTGTGTCGCAAGCTGGCCGCGCCCTCTTGCAGATGCGGCATAGCGGCGTCATACCTGAATCGAAGAAAAATTATCCAGGGGAACGCACCCATGACGACTTTCGACGATCGCGAAGCCGCGTTTGAAGCCAAATTTGCCCATGACGAACAGATGCAGTTCCTTGCCCGGATGCGCCGCAACCGGTTCATGGCCGTCTGGGCCTCGGCTCTCAAGGGCGAGACCGTCGAACAGGCCCGCAAATATGGCAATGAGCTGATTCACACGGACATTCAGAACGTCAGCGAGGACGACGTCGTCAATGCCGTCAAATCCTATCTGGGCGATCTCGCCGACGAACAGACGATCCGAGGAAAAATGGCGGAACTTCTGGCTGAAGCCAAGGAACAGCTTCTGACCGAATCCAACCGGTAAGGCAGACGTCGCGGCCGCCGGCGGTCTCCCGACGCGGGACTCATGATCTTCATGAGTTTTATGAGTTTGATTTGACGCCCCGTTCATGAGACACGGGGCGTCTCGATTTCAGGCATCCGCGCGATGCCACGACAACGGATCCACGAACATGACCAATGCATTTGCCGACATGCTCGCCGATTTTGACGTCATCCTCGCCGATGGCGCCACCGGCACCAACCTGTTCAACATGGGCCTGCAATCGGGCGACGCGCCCGAGCTGTGGAACACCGACGCGCCGGACAAGATCACGGCGCTATATCAAGGCTCGGTCGATGCCGGCAGCGACCTGTTTCTGACCAACACCTTCGGCGGCACCGCCGCCCGCCTGAAACTGCACGACGCGCAGAACCGCGTGCGCGAGTTGAACCGGGTCGGCGCCGAACTGGGGCGCGAAGTGGCAGACAAGGCAGGACGCCCGGTGATCGTTGGCGGATCGGTCGGCCCGACCGGCGAAATCATGGAGCCCGTCGGCACCCTGTCCCATGCAATCGCGGTCGAGATGTTCCATGAACAGGCCGAAGCCTTGAAGGAAGGCGGCGTCGATGTCCTGTGGCTGGAAACCATCAGCGCACCGGAAGAGTTCCGCGCCGCGGCCGAGGCCTTTGCGCTGGCCGACATGCCCTGGTGCGGAACGATGAGCTTTGACACCGCGGGCCGGACCATGATGGGCGTGACCTCGGCGGATCTCGCTCAGATGGTGGAAACCTTCCCGAATCCGCCGCTGGCTTTCGGCGCCAATTGCGGCACCGGCGCGTCGGACATCCTGCGCACCGTTCTCGGGTTCATGGCCCAGGGCACCGAACGCCCGATCATTTCCAAGGGCAATGCCGGAATTCCGAAATACGTGGACGGCCACATCCACTATGACGGCACGCCGGAACTGATGGGCCAGTATGCCGCCATGGCACGGGATGCGGGCGCAAAGATCATCGGTGGCTGCTGCGGAACGATGCCCGACCACCTGCGCAAGATGCGCGAGGCGTTGGACAGCATCCCGCGCGGCGACCGACCGACGTTGGATCAGATCACGGCCGCCCTGGGCCCGTTCACCTCGGCCTCTGACGGAACCGGCGAAAACACGTCCGGCGAAGAGCGTCGGGGCCGCCGGGGCCGCCGCCGCGCCTGACCCTTTCGGGCCGCGCAACAGACCATTGATCCGGGCACCGAGCCGCCTGCGGGCGGCTTGGTTTTGACCGGCCCCTGCGCCTACTGGCTTGCGGAAATGGTTTCCAGCAAGCGGCGCACCTGCTCTACCGGAACGCCAAAATTCGACCCGCCGAATTCCGGTATGATCGCCGCGTTCACCGCCACGACCTCGCCTTTCAGGTTCAGAACCGGGCCACCGCTGCCACCATGGGTGGTTTCAGCGTCATAGACCACTGCGGCACCTGTCACCTGCCCGACGATTCCCCGGCTCGACAGCGGTGACATCAGACCTGCCTCGGACAACCTCTCGGCCACCTGCCAGAAACCGGTCTCGCCGCGTTCACGCAGTTCCTTGACGAATTCCTCGCCGGACTGCGCCAGCAGTGACATGAGCCCGGTCGGGAAGCCCATCACCAGAATCTCCTGCCCGGGAACAGGTGCCTGTTCCGCCAATGGCAGGCCGGGTGGCAACTCCACCCCTTCGCCTGGGATCAGCAGGGCGAGATCGGCGGTATCGCTGGCTGCGACCAGGGACAGGTCCAAAGGCCCGATACCGCCCGGAAAGTAGGCCACGAAGCGGGTCATCACCGGCTCCATCGCCTCTCCGCCCATTTGCACACCCGGCTTGTTCGCCCACGGCACGGCCACATGCCTGTTTGTCACGATCAGGCCGGTGTCCCGCAAAACGAAGCCCGTGCCGTTGAACTGCACCTCGGCGACCGGCCCGTCACCCTGCAACGACAGCATCGGCTGCCCGTTCGGCAGCCGCAGAGGCATGCCGCCCGGCCCCATGACATGCCGCAGCATCTGACCGGTCTCGCGGTGCCGCAGCCCATACCCTCCCTGGATGAAAGCGACCGAGCCCGCCGCCTGACCGACGACACGCATGGCCGCCCCCGAGCGCGCCTCGAGCGTCTTCAGCCGCTCGGCCTGCACGGACACCCGCGCGCTCAGCTCTTCTTCGAGCGCAGCCAAGTCACCGGGCCGAATGGCCTCGCGCTGCGCCTCGGACAGCGCCGCCGCGACCGCCTCGACTTGGAACCGCCCGCTCTCGATCTGGGCGCGGAGGCTGCGGTCTTCTCTGAATTGCAGGATGACGGCGATGCTCAGGGCAACCAGCGCCACCAGAACACTGACGCGAAACACAAGGGTCGCATCGGTGCAGACCCGACCGCAAACGCCCCACATGGCCCGCCCCAGCCTTTGCAGGAACGGCCTTCGACTGGTGCGCATGTAGGACCATGCGTCGCTCAGGATTTCGGGCAGAGTGGGTTCTGGCCTGTGCTCTTCGTCATAGACGCGGAACCGCGACAGTGGGCCGATCTCGCCGAATTCGATCATGTCCCCTTGTGACAGGCGGGCCTGTTCCACCTTCTTCCGGTTGACCCAGATGTCTGCGCCCTCGGCGGCCAGGACAGAAAACTCCGTTCCGTCCCGCAGTACGCGCGCCACATGCTGGCCTTCCAGCAATTGGGCGCCCGGCACAACGACGCGCAGGCTGCCCCTGCCGTCCAGCCAGATGTCCATGGCATCGGCTGTTATCCAGGAATAGTGGCCGCGGTTCCGACCCGTCAGATGCTCAAGAACCGCAGCGCAGGGGCTGGGTGTCGGAGCGGTCATGTCCTTTACATGACGCGCCTTCACCCCAATTTGTCAATGCTTTAGCGCCCTTCGAACTTCGCCGGGCGTTTTTCGAGGAACGCAACCACGCCCTCGGTGAAGTCACGCGTCCGACCGCATTCGCCCTGCAAATGCGCTTCGGTCTCCAACTGCTCGGGCAGGGTCCGGTCGAAGGACCCCCGGATTGCCTTCTTGATCGCGGCGAAGCCCGCCGTCGGGCCTTTGGCAAGATACATCGCGCGCTTGCGCCAGTGGGCCTCGAACTCGTCGTCGGCCACGGCCTCCCAGATCAGGCCCCAATCATCGGCCTGTCGTGCGCTGATCTTGTCGGCGAAAAGTGCCGCGCCCATCGCCTTGGCCAGCCCCATCTGCCGGGGCATGAACCATGTGCCGCCGGCGTCCGGCATCAGACCGATCCGCGCAAAGGCCTGCAGGAAATAGGCGCTTTCGGTGGCAATCACCACGTCCGCGCAAAGCGCCAGGTTTGCGCCGGCCCCGGCCGCCGGGCCGTTTACTGCGGCGATCGTCGGAACCGGGCAGTCATAGACCGCTTCGAGCATCGGCTCATATTCGTCCCGCAGAGACCGTTCGAGGTCGATCTCTCCCGCGCTGGAGGCGTCGCCCAGGTCCTGCCCGGTGCAGAAAGCACCCCCCGCTCCGGTCAGAACGATGGCGCGCGCGTTTTTTGCCCCCTCTTTCATCGCATGCGTGATTTCCGCCCGCATCCGTGTGGTCAGCGCATTCATCTTGTCCGGCCGGTTCAACGTCAGAACGGCCAGATCGTCACTGATTTCGAACGTGATGGTTTCATATTGCATCGGGGGTCCTCGCCTGCGTTCCGTTTGTCAGCAAACTGACGCAAGCGCCCCTTGGGGAAAAGCAAAACCGCGCGTCACTCTTCGAGAATCTGGCGCAGGCGTTCCTTTTCGCTTTCCGTGAGCTTGGCCTCGACCGGGGCTGCTCGGGCCGTGGAACGGTTGCGCACGAATCTCCACCCCATGAACGCAGCCACCAGCATCATCGCCGGCCCGGCCAGCCAGAGCACCCAATTGGCGCCCGAGGTCGTCGGCTTCAGCAGGACATATTCGCCATAGCGGTCAACGATATAGGCAATCGCCTCTTCGTCGCTGTCTCCTGCCACCAGCCGTTCGCGCACCAGCAACCGCAGGTCGCGGGCCAGTTCGGCGTTGCTGTCGTCGATGCTTTCATTCCGGCACACCAGACAGCGCAACCCCTTGCTGAGCTCCCGCGCGCGCTCCTCCAGAACCGGATCGTCCAGAACCTCGTCAGGCTGAACCGCGAACAGCGGCCCGGCCATCAACATGAAGATCAAAACAAGGCGTTTCATTCCGCCGGCACTCCTGTGCTGGGGGTCTTGCGGGCGCCGGCCGCAACGCGGAAGCGGCGGTCGGACAGGCTCAGCACACCGCCAAGCGCCATCAAAATGGATCCACCCCAGATCCAGTTTGCAAAGGGCTTGATGTAGGTCCGCATGGTCCAGTTGCCGTCGGCCTGCTGGTCCCCGATCACAACATAGACGTCACGGGTAAAGCGATAGTCGATCGCCGCCTCTGTCGTTGGCATCCGCGCCACTGGGTAATCCCTCTTTTCGGGGTGCAGCGTCGTGATGAAACGGCCGTTCCGCTCCAGCGTCACCGTACCCATCGTCGAAAGGTAGTTCGGGCCCTCTACGCGCCGCACGTCCTCGAGCGTCAGGGTAAACCCGCCGACCTCAAAGGGCTCGCCGATTCGCGCCACGCGGATGTCCTCGACCTCCCAAGCCATCAGCCCGGCAATGGCGAACATGGTGATCCCCAGACCGGAATGTGCCACCGCCTTGCCCCAGTCGGCGCGAGGCAGCCGCATCAATCGTGACAGGCTTCCCTTTCGCCCGGTTCGACTCCACAGGTCGACCGCCGCACCGAAAGTGATCCAGGCCCCCAGGAACAGGCCCACAGGTGCCAACGCGCTGCGTCCGGTCTGCATGACCCAGACGATGATGGCCAGCGCCAAGGCCAGCCCGAAAGCATAGCGCAGCGACCACGCGACCTTACCCAGCTTGCCGCGTTTCCAGGGCAACATCGACCCCAGCGGCAGGATCAGGCCCAAGGCCACCATGAAGGGCGTGAAGGCCGCGTTGAAAAACGGCGCGCCGACCGACAGCTTCCGGCCAAACCCCATCTCGGCCACGATCGGCCACAGCGTGCCGAAGAACACGACGAAGCAGCTCACGGCCAGAAGTATGTTGTTCACCACCAGCGCGCTTTCCCGGCTGACCATGCCAAAGACGCCCTTGGCCTCCATCGCCTGCGCCCGCGCGGCAAAAAGGGTCAGCGCGCCCCCGATGAAGAACGCGAGAATCGCCAGGATGAACACGCCGCGTTCCGGGTCGTTGGCGAAGGCATGTACCGAGGTCAAGATGCCCGAGCGCACGATGAAGGTGCCAATCAGCGAGAAGCCGAAGGCAATGATCGCCAGCAGGATGGTCCAGCTTTTCAGCGCCTCGCGCTTTTCCACCACGATGGCCGAATGCAGCAGCGCCGCCGCCAGCAGCCAGGGCATGAACGAGGCATTCTCGACCGGATCCCAGAACCAGAAACCGCCCCAGCCAAGCTCGTAATACGCCCACCATGATCCCAACGCGATCCCGATGGTCAGGAACACCCAGGCCGCCAACGTCCACGGCCGCACCCAACGCGCCCAGGCAGCGTCCACACGCCCCTCGATCAGCGCCGCGACGGCGAAGCTGAACGCCATGCTCAGGCCCACATAGCCGAGATACAGAAACGGCGGGTGGAAGGCGAGGCCCGGATCCTGCAGCAGCGGGTTCAGGTCCCGACCATCGAATGGCGGCACCGCAAGTCGCTCGAACGGGTTGGAGGTGAACAGAATGAAGGCAAAGAAGGCGACAGCGATCGCCGCCTGCACCGACAGGACCCGCGCCTTGAGCGTCGGCGGCAGCCCCCCACCGAACCAGGCGGCCATGGCGCCAAACAAGGTCACGATCAGCACCCACAGCAGCATCGAGCCTTCGTGGTTCCCCCAGGTTCCGCTGATCTTGTAGAGCATCGGCTTGGCCGAATGACTGTTAGATACGACCACGCGCAACGAAAAGTCCGAAACGACGAAGGCCCAGACCAATGCTCCGAATGCAAAGGCCGTCAGCAGGAACTGCGCGGTGGCTGCGGGCTCGGCCATGGCCATCCAGCCGGACCAGCGTTTCTGGGCACCCACCAATGGCACGACGGTTTGAACGATCGCGACGAGGAAGGCGAGGATGAGGGCGAAGTGACCAAGTTCGGTAATCATGGGCCGACATATAGTCTCTCGCTCCGACGAGTGCCAATCACTTTAGCCCCCCGACAGCGCACATAGTGTCGCGCTTCATATCTGCCGAAGCCTGCGCCAGTCGTCGAGCGCCGGATTCGCATCGGGTTCAACCGATGACTGAGCGACCACCGAGTCCGTCCCCGGGTTGGCTGCGCCGACATCGCCTGCCCGCATGGCCCGCAACGCTGCGATGTTTGCCACCACCTGCGGAGCTTTGAACATGGCCCCCGCGACCTCGCGCTGCAGCTCCTGCGCCTTGGCCTGATGGCGCGCGCCAAAGTAAAAGGACACGACCACCCCCAACAGCCACCACAACGGTTCAGGAACCAGCGCCAGCCCCTGCATATGCTCTGCGAACCAAAGTGGATTCACCATGGCCGCAACGAACAGTCCTAAAGTTCCCAGGGCCAGGGCGGGACGTGGCAACCTGTTCACCCCGTCCATGAAGCGGTCAAAACGGCCCTTTTCTGGCGTCGCGAATTCGGCGGCGAATTGCGCCATCGCCTGCCCCTTCACCACCGCAGCCCGATCCGCCCCCGACTCTGCATTCTCCCGGAATACCTCGGCCGTTTCGCGCAGCACATTGCGCTCGCCGCCAAACAAAAGCGTCAGAACAGTGGAAATCAGCCCCATCCCGCAATCCTTTTCTGAAACTCGGTTTCGCTCAAACGATAGCGCGGCGACATGAATTCTTCGGCACGCCTGATCCACCCCCCCTTCCCCCCCCTTCGACTGCGGACAAATTTCCGCAAGCCAGGCCGCGTGTCCGCAAGCCGAAAATAATAGTTTCTTCGCGCCACCCCATAAGCATCGCGCAACAGGACGGGGTCCGGCTCTGCAACCTCATTTACCGCGCGCAAAGTCCTGGGCCCGATCACTCCATCAACCGCAACCGATTGGCCCATCTCGCGAAGCAACCGCTGCAGGATGCGAACCGCGTGAGAGCCGGCATTCACGTACATGTCGAACAAGGACGCCCTCAATTCCTCTCGAACTTCGTGAATTCGTGGCCTCCGGTAATAATGGGTCAGAAAGATTTCCACCGCCTGTGCACAGGTCACCGCGTGGACGTCCTCCAGTCCAATTTCTCCGTCCTCTGTCAGGTCCAGCCCCAACCGGCGCAGCGTCCCAAGTGTCACGCCATGTTTGGTCGCCCCGCCGGGATCGTCCGGGTCATTCACGAAACCACCCTCCCGACTGACGATCTCTTCCGCAATCTGCCTAGCAGTCAGCATCTTCCGAACCTCCACGCCTTTGCCGGAAGCCTCAGGCAGAAAACTTAACGCCCAAAAACCGAAAAGGGCGCTACCCGGTCAGACCGCGCAACGCCCATCCTTCATCTATTCCAAAATACTCCCGCCGGAGGCACGCGGCGCAGCCGCGTTCAGCTTTCGCCGGGCTCCTGATAGACTCCTTGCTCCTTGAGCGCGTCCATCACCTCTTTAGGCATGTAGGTTTCGTCGTGTTTCGCAAGAATTTCAGTGGCTTCAAAGACACCGTCAACGTAACGCCCGGTGCCGATCATCCCCTGGTTTTCGGCAAAGAGATCGGGCAGAACGCCGGTGTAGACCACCGGAACGCTCGCACCACCATCAGTGACCGAGAACCGCACCGTCTCGCCCTGGTCACGCACCAGGGTTCCTTCCTCGACCAAGCCGCCCATACGGAAAACCTCCGTCGGTTCAGGCGGTTCTGCGATGACCTGGCTGGGCGCGCGGAAAAAATTGATGCCGTCCCGCATTGCATAGCCGATCAGCCCCGTGGCCAGCACCAAGGCCACGACAGCCAAGAGGATGACTTGAATACGGCGTTGTTTCTTCAGCGATTTCATCTCGTCCTCACGGGAAAAGCGGGGCCATCATCAGGCCCGTGGTCTCATTCTCACCTAGCATCAGGTTGGCGTTCTGCAAGGCCTGCCCACTGCTACCTTTCGTCAGGTTGTCCAGCGCGCCGATGACGATGGCGCGCCGCTCGATCCGGTCGGCGGTGACGCCGATATGGCAGAAGTTCGAACCCCGCACATGGTGGGTGGAAGGAGCTTCTCCAAAGGGCAGCATCTTGATGAACGGTTCGTTCTCGTAGGCACGGCACAACGTCTCGTAGACGCTCTGCGGATCGCCATGCACATAGGTCGTAGCCAGAATGCCCCTGTTCGCCGGAATCAAGTGCGGGGTGAACTGAACCTGCACGGGACGACCGGCGATCTTCGAAAACTCCTGATCGAACTCGCCCAGATGCCGGTGAGTGCCACCGATGGCATAGGCGTTGTAGCCTTCGCTCAACTCGGCATGCAGCAGGTTTTCCTTGAGCGACCGCCCCGCCCCGGACACCGCGCATTTGAGGTCAAGAATGATGTCATCCAGATCAATCACCCCGGCCGCGATCAGCGGCCGCAGCACATATTGCCCGGTTGCTGCATTGCAGCCGGTGCCGGCCACCAGCCGCGCAGTGCGGATTTCCTCACGGTAGAACTCGGTCAGGCCATAGACAGCCTCGGCCTGCTGTTCCAGCGCCACATGCGGATTGCCATACCACTTTTCGTATTCCGCAGGATCGCGCAGCCGGAAATCCGCTGACAGATCAACAATCTTAAGGGTCTTGGGAAGCTCGCGAATAACCTCTTGCGACGTCTTGTGCGGCAGTGCGCAAAAGCACAGGTCGATCTGGCCGAAGTCGATTTCGGAAATCTTGCACAGCACCGGCAGGTCGAGGTGCCGCAGATGCGGAAAGACCTGCGCCATGCTCTGCCCGGCCTTGCGTTCGGCGGCCAACGCAGTGATCTGCATGTTCGGATGCTCGGAGATCAGCCGAACAAGCTCTGCACCGGTATAGCCGCTGGCGCCAAGGATTGCGATTTTGTGGGTCATGGCAGACCTCTCGTCTTCGATGTCACATGTCACGACCGTCGATGCGACGGTCCCGGAAATAGGAAAAGGGAACGGGGCCGTCCTTGACCGAAGTCAGGCAGCCTGAAAGGTGATCGGTCGTCGGAGAAACTGCGTCGCGCGGTCGCTGACGAAATCCGGACGACCGGTGGTCAGGAATCCACCTTCTCCCGTGCCCAACATATCGGGGTGCCGTTGCAGATAGTCCGCCAGGCTTTCGGCAACCAGCGCCCCCTGGCTGAAAACCTTGACCTCGGGCCCCAGCGCCTCCTGGAAAGTCGTCTCCATCAGAGGGTAATGGGTGCAGCCCAGAACGGCCGCCTGCGGATGGGGCATCTTGCGTTTCAACGCGTCCACATGGGACCGCACCAACGCCTCGGCCAGGATCAGGTCGCCCTCCTCGATCGCATCGACCACACCGCCGCAGCTCTGCGCCTCGACATCGACGCCGATGGCCCGGAAGGCCAATTCGCGCTGGAACGCCCGGCTGGCCACGGTCGCCGGGGTCGCGAAGAGCGCCACATGTTTGACCTCAACCTCACGCGGAGGCGAATTGTCACCCCAGTGCCGCTCGGTCAGGGCCTCGATCAGCGGCACGAAGACGCCCAGAACACGCTTGCCGGGGGGCACGCCTTCCTCCTGCATCCGGCGCAGCGCCGCAGCGCTGGCGGTGTTGCAGGCCAGAATCACAAGGTTGCAACCCCGGTCCCACAGGTCATGCACGGCCTTGCGGGTGAGTTGATAGATATCCTCCGAATCCCGCACGCCATAGGGCGCGTGGGCGCTGTCGGCGAAATACAGGAAATCCACCTCCGGCAGACGTTTCTGCGCGGCATTCAGGACGGTCAGCCCGCCCAACCCGGAATCAAAGATGCCTACTGCCATTTGCCCCTTCAGGCGCGATGCCGTTCCTCGAATTCATAGCCGTAGTCGTAAGACTTCAGCGGCGTCGGGGAAAGCTCATACGTGGCTTTGCGCAGAAAATCCATCATCTTGCGCATGTCACCTGCCAAGGGGTCGAGAATGTCGCGCCCGATGGGTTTGCCGATGACCACGTCCACCGGGGTATCGACGCGCTTCTTGAACTCCTTGATCAAAAGCCCCATGCGCAGCGTGCTGTGCAGATGGCTTGCGATCTGGAACAGACGCGAAGTATGCCCATCGAAGAAAACCGGCACCACAACGGCGTTCGACTTCGACACCATCCGCGCGGTAAATCCGCGCCAGCCCGGGTCCATCGGATGCGAGAACGGCCGGACCGCCGTGCTGACTGTGCCGCCGGGGAAAACCCCGATCGCTCCCCCCTCTGAAAGATAGCTCAATGCGGCCTTGCGCGTCTCGAGGTTCAGCCTCGTCGCCTCCTTCGTTTCATCGAATGCGATCGGCAGGATGGTCTGGTTCAGATCCTCGGCCTTGCGGAATACGCGGTTCGCGAGGATGCGAAAATCGCCCCTGGTTTCCGACAGGATGTGCCCCATCATCAACCCATCCAGAATGCCATAGGGATGGTTGGCGATCAGGATCAGCGGGCCGTCCTTGGGAATGTTCGACAAGGCCCCGCCTGTGACGCTCAACGTGAGCCCGTAACGTTCGACCATCACCGACCAGAAGTCACGGCCGTTCGCCACCTCTTTCTCGTAACCTTCTGCGCGCTTGATCAGGCGCAGCCGCCCGGTCGAGTTCTCCATCAGGCGGATCACGACCCGCCCGCCCCTGGTCGAGGCGGAATGGGCGTAAGAGATGTCGCGGGCGATATGTTTTCGCGAGGCCATGCGCTGCTCCGAATTGCTGCCCGCCAAATAAGGGCAGGCAGCAATCTTGCATAGCTCTTGCAACAGAAGTGCGACGGTTTATTCCGCCGCCTTCTTCATTTCCGGACCGCCCTGACGGATCACCGCCAGCAGTTCTTCGCGCCGTTTGGCCGCCTTGGCCTCGTTTTCCTTCATGACCGGACCAAAGCCCCGGATCTTGAGCGGCAGCTCCGCCAAGGCAATGATCGCGTCACGGGTCTGCGGCGTCAGCTTGGGCAGAACCTCTTTCATGTCCTTCTCATACTGTCGGATCAATGCCCGCTCCATCCTGCGGTCCGCGCTGTAGCCAAAGATGTCGAGCGGGGTTCCCCGCGTCCATTTCATCTTGGCCAGCAGCTTGAGCGGCCCCAGCATCCATTCGCCGTATTCCCGCTTTTTCGGGCGGCCATCCGGGCCCTTTCCACCCAGGATCGGCGGTGCGAGATGCAGGGTCATCTTCGGCTCACCGTCGAACTCGCTTTCCACCTTTTCGCGGGTGGTCAGCAACATCCGGGCCACTTCGTACTCGTCCTTGTAGGACAGCAGCTTGTGGTATCCCTTGGCGACCGCCTCTTTCAGCGCCGCATCTTCGATACCGTCCACCATGGCGCGATACCGCTTTGCCAGACGCTTGCCCTGATAGGCGACAAGGTGGTCGGCTCGGAAATCGATCTTTTCCTCGAGCGTCTTGGGCAGTTCGACCACGGTCGGCTTGAGGATCTTTTCGACCTCCTGCGGATGCAGCACGGCCCAGCGACCGATTTCAAAGGCACGCTTGTTGCGTTCGACTGCCGCACCGTTCAGCTCGATCGCCCCGATGATCGCATCGTGGCTGATCGGCAGCAGACCGCGCTGCCATGCGGCGCCAAACACCATCATGTTCGAAAAGATCGAGTCGCCCATCACAGCCCGCGCCAGTTCCGAGGCATCGAACAGGTCCAGCCGATCCCTCAGCCTGGCCTCGAGCGCCAGCGAAAGCTGCTCGGTCGGAATATGGAACTCGGTGTTCCGGGTGAAGTCGCCGGTGATGATCTCGTGGCTGTTGACCACCGCGCCGGTCTTGCCTGACTGCGTCAGGCCCAATGTCTTGGCCCCCGCCGACACGACCAGATCGCCGCCGATCAGCGCGTGCGCCTCGCCGGTGGCGACGCGGATCGCGCTGATGTCCTCGGGCCGGTTGGCCAGACGGCAGTGGATATGCACCGCCCCACCCTTCTGGGCCAGGCCTGCCATCTCCATCATGCCCGCGCCCTTGCCGTCGATCTGCGCCGCCTGCGCCAGAATGGCCCCGATGGTCACGACCCCGGTGCCGCCGACACCGGTGATGACCACGTTATGCGTGCCGTCGATCTGCGGCAGTTCAGGCATCGGCAGGTGCGGAATGTCGATCTCGGTCGTGGCTTCCTTGCGGATCTTGGCGCCCTCCAGCGTCACGAAGGACGGGCAGAACCCGTTGAGGCACGAATAGTCCTTGTTGCAGCTCGACTGGTCGATCGCCCGCTTGCGCCCCAGTTCGGTATCGACCGGCACGATCGAAACACAGTTCGACTGAACGCCGCAATCGCCGCAGCCCTCGCAGATATCGGTATTGATGAACACACGCTTGTCGGGATCGGGGAACTCGCCCTTCTTGCGGCGACGACGTTTTTCGGCGGCACAGGTCTGGACATAGACGATGGCCGAGACGCCCTCGATCTCGCGGAAACGTTCCTGCACGTTCATCAACTCGGCCCGTTCATGGGTCTCGACACCCTTGGGCAGGGCCGCGAAGTTCACCTCTTCCTTCTCGTCATAGACAACGGCGATGTGCTTGACCCCCATCGCGTTCAACTCGTTGACGATCTGCTCGGCGGTCAGATCCCCCTCGTTGTGCTGGCCGCCGGTCATGGCGACGGCATCGTTGAACAGAATCTTGAAGGTGATGTTGGTCTTTGCCGCCAAGGCAGCCCGGATCGCCTGCACGCCCGAGTGGTTGTAGGTGCCGTCGCCCAGGTTCTGGAACACATGCTTGGTGGTCGAGAACGGCGCCTCGCCGATCCAGTTGGCGCCTTCGCCGCCCATCTGCGTGAAACCGGTGGTGTTCCGGTCCATCCATTGCACCATGTAGTGGCACCCGATCCCGGCATAGGCGCGGCTGCCATCGGGCAGCTTGGTCGAGGTGTTGTGCGGACAGCCCGAGCAGAAATAGGGCAGGCGCGTCGCGATCTCCTGCGCATTGTCGGCCCGGCGTGCTTCGGCCAGCTTGGCGAGACCCGCGCGGATTCCATCCGTGTCGCGCCCCTCTTCGATCAGGATGTCGCCCAGCTTTTCGGCGATCATCACCGGGTCGAGCGCACCGCGCGTGGGGAACAGTTCCTCGCGGTGCATGGTCCCGGCACCGCCCTTGTACCAGCCATAGACCCGGCGTCCGCGACGATCGTCAAAGATCGCCTCCTTGACCTGCACCTCGATCAGCTTGCGCTTTTCCTCGACGATGATGATCAGGTCCAGCCCTTCGGCCCAGTCGTGGAAGCCTTTCATGTCCAGCGGGAAGGTCTGGCCGATCTTGTAGGTGGTGATCCCCAGCCGCTCGGCCTCGTTCTCGTCGATGTTCAGCAGCGTCATCGCATGGACGAGATCCAGCCAGTTCTTGCCCGCAGCCGCGATACCGATCTTGGCGCCGGGCTTGCCCCACATGCGCCTGTCCATCTTGTTGGCATGCGAGAACGTCTCGGCGGCAAAACGCTTGTAGTCGATGATCCGGGCTTCCTGCAGATGCGGCGTGTCACCCAGCCGGATGTTCAGCCCACCTTCGGGCATGTCGAACTCGGGCGTCACAAGGCTCATGCGATCCGGGCGGCCATCGACGACCGAGGTCACCTCGATCGTGTCCTTCATGGTCTTGAGACCGACCCAGACACCCGCGAACCGGCTCAATGCGAAACCATAGATACCGTAGTCGAGGATTTCCTGCACCCCGGCCGGACTGACCACGGGCATGTACATGTCAACCAGCGACCATTCCGACTGGTGCAAGACCGTCGAGCTTTCGCCCGTGTGGTCATCGCCCATCGCCATCAGAACGCCGCCGTGCCTGGACGTGCCGGCCATGTTGGCGTGCCGCATCACGTCACCTGAACGGTCAACCCCCGGCCCCTTGCCGTACCACAGGCCAAAGACGCCATCGAACTTGCCATCGCCCCGCAGACCAGCCTGCTGGCTGCCCCACAGCGCGGTGGCGGCCAGGTCTTCGTTCAGCCCGTATTGGAAAAGGACGTCATGTGCAGTCAGGTGCTTGCGCGCCCGCTCCATCTGCAGGTCCACAGCCCCCAGCGGAGACCCTCGATACCCGGTCACAAGCCCCGCAGTGTTCAGCCCCGCCTGCCGGTCGCGTTCCTTCTGCATCAGCATCAGGCGCACCAAGGCCTGCGTCCCGTTCAACAGAACTGGGCTTTTTTCCAAATCGAACCGGTCATTGAGCGATATTTTCGCCTGACTCATCTGACGTCTCCCCTTCGCCGGAATAGAGTGCGTTATGCTGCACCCATATTAGGTCATAATTTCTGACCTGTATAGGCGATTTTTTCCTCTTTCCGTTTCAACGTCCTTGTTTGCTTGTGGAATTTGTTACCTCTTTCATATAGGGCTTCGGGTTCATAACGAAAGTTGCGGCGATGGATTGGGACAAGCTTAGAATATTTCACGCGGTTGCCGATGCGGGCAGCCTTACCCATGCGGGCGACAAGCTGAATCTGTCGCAATCGGCGGTCAGCCGGCAGATCCGCGCGCTTGAGGAATCGCTGAATGCGACCCTGTTTCACCGCCATGCGCGCGGCCTGATTCTCACCGAGCAGGGTGAGCTTCTTTTCGACGCCACAAGCGCCATGTCAAAGCGCCTGGACGCGGCAGCCGCGCGCATCCGCGACAGCGAAGAAGAAGTGTTCGGCGAACTGCGCGTCACGACCACTTTCGGCTTTGGCACCCTCTGGCTCGCCCCGCGCCTGCCCAAGCTTTACGAGAAATATCCCGAACTCAACATCGACCTGATGCTGGAAGAGCGCGTCCTCGACTTGCCGATGCGCGAGGCCGACGTGGCGATCCGCATGAAAGAGCCCAGCCAGGCCGATTTGGTCAGGAAACGCCTGATGACCGTGCAGATTCAGCTTTACGCAACGCGGGAATATCTGACGGCCAGCGGACACCCATTGGAAACGCTGGCCGATATGGAGCATCACAGACTCATCTGCCAGAACCCAACCGCGGCTCAGGTCAGCGCAGGCGCGATGCTGGTCCAGCACCTAATGACCTACAATCCGTCCTCCCTGCTGCATGTGAACAACTATTTCGGGGTGCTTCAAGGCGTGCTGAACAATCTGGGCATCGGCGTTCTGCCCGACTATGTGACCGACGACTTCCCCGACCTCGTGCGCGTCCTTCCCGATATCGAAAGCGCCGACGTGCCGGTCTACCTGGCCTACCCCGAGGAATTGCGGCACTCGCAGCGCGTCGCGGCGTTTCGAGACTTCGTGCAGGATGAGATCATCGCGCACCGCAAGCAACTGAAACAGATGGGAAAACTTTAGCTATGCACATGCAGCATAACGGGCATGAGGCATTTGCACCGTGAATTTCCTTGAACAGAGGCGATGCGCTCCCTAAATGAGCACTCGAAGGCGATGATGCTGAAACGCTCATCTTCTTCATACCTCCCTGTTGGACTTCGGCCGAGCTTAGAGCTCGGCCTTTTTTTTGCCACACCGACGACGTTTCTCACATTTCGCCTCAAAGAGGCTGGGAAATGAAATCCCCTTTTCCTATGATCCCGAAAAACAACAGATTTAATATGTCGAGGGTTCTTTGATGTTTCACCTCAACCGACTTTTGATTGCGCTGGTATCGATTCTTGTTTTGTCGTTTCCGGTTTCTGCCGCCGATTCCGTGGGGTCCGAGGCGGCTGGCGCACCCCAGGGCGTCGTCATTCCCGAAGATCTGACCCCCGAACAGGTCGATGATCTCGTGGCTCGCATGTCCGACGATCAGGTTCGCGCCCTGTTGCTTGAACGTCTGGACGCCGTGGCGGCCAAACAAACGGAAGCAGCCACAAACAAAAAGGGGCTGATTGCCTCGCTGGCCGAAGTCGGCGGCGCGATGGTCGCGTCATGGCTTGACGTGCTGCAAAAAGTTCCCTCTTTGCTGTCCAACCAGATCCAGGCCTTCGCCAATTTCGGTGCAACATTCGGGACCGAAGGATTGGCCAAGCTGTTTGGCTTCACCGCTCTGGCGCTGGCAATCGGCTTTGCCGCAGAAAAGGCCGTGGGGCTCTGGACCAGACGCTGGATCAAGGTGGTGCCAAGCGACGCCGAAAGCGATCTGCGCGGTGCGGTCACTTTTCTGGTCAAGCGCTTCTGCCGGGAAATCCTGGGCCTCGTGGTGTTCTACTATGTCCTTGTTTTCATCGGCCGGCGGTTGCTGGACGAGCAGCAAATATCCTTCGCGGCGCCATTCGTCTTTTACCTGATCTGGTTCCCGCGTCTGGGTGCGGCCATATCGCGCTTCGTGCTGGCCCCCGAGAAGTCCTCTCTGCGCCTTGTCAACGTGAACGACCACTGGGCGACCTATCTTCACCGCAACCTGATCGGGCTGTTCCTGCTGATCGGTTTCACGCTGTTCATCCTGATCTTCAACCAACAGAACGGCGTTCCGATGGCCGAGATGCGGTTGGGTTTCTGGCTGAATTCCTCGATTCACATCTACATCGCCGTAATTGCCTGGACCGCGCGCGAGGGTCTTAGCGACATGATGCGCGGATCCGACCCGGACCGCACCGAATTCGATGAGAGGGTTGCCGACTACTACCCCTATTTCGCGATCGGGGTCTCGGGCGCGATGTGGCTCATCGTCGAGTATCTCGGAGCCTCGAACAGTCCGGCGATGGCAAACGCCGCCGCCGGGGCGCATTTCACGACCATGTTCTGGCTGCTCATGGCGCCTGCCATCGATACGTTGATCCGCGGCCTCGTCCGGCACCTGCAACCGCCGATGATCGGCAGCGGGCCGATTGCCGAACGCGCCCACAAATCGACCAAGCGTAGCTACATCCGCATTGGCCGCGTTCTGGCCGGTGTTTTCGTGATCCTGATGATCGCCAATGCCTGGGATATCGACCTGCGCAATGTCGCGGGCGTGGGTACCGACACCGGAGGCCGGGTCATCCAGTTCTTCATGATCATCGCCATCGGCTACATCCTGAACGAAGTGGTATCGCTCTGGATCAATCGCCGGCTGGCCATGGAACAGACCGCCGCGGAGCAGAGTCCCGACGAGGAAGCAGGTGAAGGTGGCGGCGCAGGCGGTTCGCG
Source organism: Ruegeria marisrubri (assembly GCF_001507595.1). GTDB lineage: Bacteria > Pseudomonadota > Alphaproteobacteria > Rhodobacterales > Rhodobacteraceae > Ruegeria > Ruegeria marisrubri. Next base: position 489,958 of record NZ_LQBQ01000001.1, on the reverse strand, counting down.
TCTGGCCACCGTGCTGCCGCTGTTGCGCGTCACGGCGCAGGTCGCGATTGCCGTGATCTTCGCCCTTCTTGCGCTGGGCGCGCTAGGGCTGGACATCACGCCGCTTCTGGCCGGTGCCGGCATTCTGGGCCTTGCCATCGGTTTCGGGGCCCAGAAACTTGTCGCCGACATCGTGGGCGGGATCTTCTTCCTGATCGACGACGCCTTCCGCGTCGGCGAATACGTCGATGTGGGCGGCACCACCGGTACGGTCGAAAAGATCTCGATCCGGTCGATGCAATTGCGCCACCATCGCGGCCCGGTGCACACCATCCCCTACGGCGAGATCCAGAAGCTGACCAACTACAGCCGCGACTGGGTCATCATGAAGCTGAAGTTCACGGTCCCCTTCGACACCGACCCGAACAAGGTCAAGAAGATCTTCAAGAAGATCGGCGCCGAGATGATGGAGGATCCGGTCCACAAGGACGGCTTTCTGCAGCCGTTCAAATCGCAGGGCGTTTTCGATTTCGATGACGTCGGCATGATCATCCGGGGCAAGTTCATGGCCAAACCGGGCAAGCAGTTCACCCTGCGAAAGGAGATCTTCAACCGTGTGAAGGCCGCCTTCAAGGAAAATGGTATCGAGTTCGCCCGCCGCGAGGTCCGCGTTGCGATCCCGGGCCTGGAGGAGGTCGAGCATCTTTCAGATGAACAGAAAGCGGCCATCAGTGCGGCAGCCGGTGAAATCGCAACACAGCAGGCCGAACAACAGGCCGAGCAGCAGCAGCAGGAAAAGAAATAGGGCGGCGTACCCAATTGCCGGAGCGGTGGAACCTTACTGTGTTTGAAAATGCGACAGGACCGGTGCTTGCAGCGGTGATCACCTCTTTGGCAAGCGTTGCAGCCGCTCAGGATGCAAACGGCGTTATCGAAAAGCACGTTGAGGCCTTGGATGACTACGCCGAAGACGAAACCGTCGGATTCCGGCAAGGATCGGTCGTCGTCGCCCCGATCCCCTTTTCGAACCCGACGATCGGTTCCGGGCTCGTTCTGGGCGCGGGGTACCTGTTCCAACTGGACGAAGGGTCGGATCCTTCGGTGATAGGTGCCGGCGGGTTGCGGTCCGACAATGGCAGCACGGCCGCCGCCGGCGCATTCAAACTCAAACTGGACAACAACCGATGGATCATCGAGGCGCTCTATGGGCAGGCCGATGTTCAGTACGACCTGTTCACCGGGATCGGCGTCATTCCCATTCGGCAGGACGGCATCCTGGGAAGACTGAGCCTCTCGTACGGTGTAACGCCTGACTTCTCCTTCGGGGCGACATTCCGGTATCTCGATACGACGATCACGCCCGCCTTTGCCGGGCTGCCGCCGATTCCCCCTCCTTTCGACCAGTTTCTGAATGTCGAGGTCGCGAATGTGGGCGTGGTATCCGACTGGGATACACGGGATGACACGATCTACCCCACCAGCGGCCAAGTCCTGCATTTCGAAGCGTTCCAGGGCTACGGGCTCAGCGGGCTGGTGCGGGACTATTCCAAGTCCTACGTCAACTACACCTTTTACCTGAGCCCCTGGGCCGAAGGTGTCATCGCCAGCCGGCTATCGGTTTGCGCCGCTTCGTCCGAGACCCCGTTCTTCGATCAATGCGGCATCGGAACCGTGGATTCCTTCCGGGGGTTTTCGGCAACCCAACTTCTCGATTTTCGATCGGCTTCTCTGCAGGTCGAGCTTCGCCAACGGCTGGGCGAGCGCATCGGCCTCATCGCCTTTGCCGGCGCAGGGCAGACCGGCCAGAGTTTCAGCGATCTGGAGGCTGGCGGCACACATTCTGCTTATGGGGTCGGTGCGCGCTACAGGGTTTCCAAGAAATTTCCGCTCGACTTCTCGATCGACCTAAGCCGCAACGATCAGCAGGAAGACAACCTCTACATCTACGTCGGACAGCGGTTCTGACACGGCTGCGCGTTCTTGGCCCTTTCCCCCGGCGCGCCCTTGCCCTAAAAGGCGCGCAATATCGGCCAGCTTGGGGACAGGACAGACGATGCAAGAGCCCGCCATCACACCGGAACTGATTGCCGCGCACGGGTTGAAGCCCGAAGAATACGACATGATCCTCGAGATCATCGGCCGCGAGCCCACCTTTACCGAGCTTGGCATCTTCTCAGCCATGTGGAACGAGCATTGTTCCTACAAATCTTCCAAGAAATGGCTGCGCACCCTGCCCACCGACGGCCCGCAGGTGATCTGCGGCCCCGGCGAAAACGCCGGCGTCGTGGATATCGGCGACGGTCAGGCCGTGGTCTTCAAGATGGAAAGCCACAACCACCCCTCCTACATCGAGCCCTATCAAGGCGCGGCCACGGGTGTCGGCGGCATCTTGCGTGATGTCTTCACCATGGGCGCGCGCCCGATCGCTTCGATGAACTCGCTGTCCTTCGGTGAACCCGACCACCCCAAGACGCGCCAGCTGGTCCACGGCGTCGTCGAAGGCATCGGCGGCTATGGCAACTGCTTCGGCGTTCCTTGCGTCGGCGGCGAGGTGCGGTTCCACCCGGCCTACAACGGCAACTGCCTTGTGAACGCCTTTGCCGCAGGTCTGGCCGACAGCGACAAGATCTTCTACTCGGCCGCGTCCGGCGTCGGAATGCCCGTCGTGTACCTGGGCGCCAAGACTGGTCGCGACGGCGTTGGCGGCGCCACGATGGCCTCGGCCGAGTTCGACGACACCATCGAGGAAAAACGCCCCACGGTTCAGGTCGGCGACCCCTTCACCGAAAAACGCCTGATGGAAGCCTGCCTCGAACTGATGCAGACCGGTGCCGTGATCTCGATCCAGGACATGGGCGCGGCGGGCCTGACCTGCTCGGCCGTCGAGATGGGCGACAAGGGCAAGCTGGGCATCAAGCTCGACCTCGACCGCGTGCCCCAGCGCGAAGAAAACATGACCGCCTACGAGATGATGCTGTCCGAGTCGCAGGAACGCATGCTCATGGTGCTCAAGCCCGAGAAAGAGGCCGAGGCCCGTGCCGTGTTCGAGAAATGGGATCTGGATTTTGCCATCGTCGGCGAAACAATCGCCGAGGACCGTTTCCTGATCATGCACGGAAACGAGGTCAAGGCCGACTTGCCGTTGTCGCCGCTGTCCGGCCGCGCCCCGGAATATGACCGGCCGTGGGTTCCAACCCCGGCAGCCGAAGAGATGGCCGAAGTGCCGCAGATCGACCCGATCGACGGTCTGCGCGCGCTCATCTCCTCGCCCAACTATGCGGCCAAGCAATGGGTCTATGAACAGTACGACACCATGGTCATGGCCGATACCGCCCGAACCCCCGGGCTGGGTGCGGGCATGGTCCGCGTGCACGGCACCGACAAGGTGCTGGCCTTCACCTCGGACGTGACCCCGCGCTATGTGCGCGCCAACCCCGAGGAAGGCGGCAAGCAGGCGGTGGCCGAGGCCTATCGCAACCTGTCGGCCGTGGGCGCCAAGCCGCTGGCAACCACCGACAACCTGAATTTCGGCAACCCTGAAAAGCCCGAGATCATGGGCCAGTTCGTCGGCGCCATCAAAGGTATCGGCGCGGCCTGTTCCGCACTCGACATGCCGATCGTGTCCGGGAACGTGTCGCTCTACAACGAAACCGACGGTCAGGCGATCCTGCCCACTCCGACGATCGGTGCCGTCGGGCTGTTGCAGCACACCGACGAAATCATCGGCAGCGAGGTGCGCGAAGGCCACGTTGCTCTGGTGATCGGAGAAACCACCGGCCATCTGGGGCAGTCCGCGCTGCTGGCTGAGGTCTTCAACCGCGAGGACGGCGACGCACCCCATGTCGATCTGGAGGCCGAGAAGCGCAACGGCGACTTCATCCGCGCCAACCGCGAGATGATCAAGGCCTGCACTGACCTGAGTGATGGTGGCCTTGCGCTGGCGGCCTTCGAACTGGCCGAGGCCTCGGGCGTGGGCGTTCACGTTGACGACGCCCCCACCGAAATCCTGTTCGGAGAGGATCAGGCCCGCTATCTGGTCGCCTGCAACTTTGACCAGGCCGAGGCCCTGATGATCGCGGCCGGTCAGGCCGGCGTTCCGATCGCCTCGGTGGGTCGCTTTACCGGCGACACCGTGCGCATCGGCAACTCTGAAGCGCCGCTGGGCGAACTGGCGGAGGTTTACCGTTCCAGCTTTGCCGCAGCTGTCGCCTGACACCGGTCGGTTCAACCAGAGCCAGAAACGAGAACCCGCATCCGCCCCCGGACGCGGGTTTTCCTTTTTTCACGAGCTCCCCCACTCTTGCGCGCCCCTGCGCATCACTCTACATCTTGACCAAGACATCAGGAGAAACCCCACATGGCCATGGAAGCCCATGAAATCGAAGCACTGATCCGCGCAAGCTTTCCCGAGGCGAAAATCACGATCACCGATCTGGCGGGCGACGGAAACCACTGGGCGGCCGAAGTCATCGACGAAAGCTTTCGGGGCAAAAGCCGCATCCAGCAGCAGCGTGCCGTCAATGCCGCGGTGAAATCCGAAATCGACAGCGGCAAGCTGCACGCGCTGGCGCTGACGACAAAGGCGCCCGACTAAGGTGCCCCCGCGCCTCGGGGACAGATAAACAAGCCCGGGACCGCAAAGTATGAGCAACTGGCTGATATGGATAGCTGCCGCAATCGCCGTTCTGGTGGTTGCCTCGGCGCTCGTTGAAGCCTATTTGAAACGAAATACCAGACGACGTTTGTCGGAAATGCGCCCCGACCCGGCCGAAGTGAAACGGGTCGCGGCGGTAGAGCGGTCAGACCCCAACCCGGTCGAAGCGCCCGACGCCGACGAACCAAGTCTGGAAGATCGCAACCGCAGGCTCAGCCGCCATCGTAAATGACTGGCTGTCAGGGCAGGAAGAGACAAGGACACACAGAATGAGCGACATCAAGACCCGGATCGACGAAACCGTCAAAGCCAACGACGTGGTGCTGTACATGAAAGGCACCAAGGAAATGCCGCAGTGCGGGTTTTCGTCGCGCGTGGCAGGCGTTCTGAACTACATGGGCGTCGAATACACCGACATCAACGTTCTGGCCGATGACGAGGTCCGCCAGGGTATCAAGGACTATTCCGACTGGCCGACCATCCCGCAGCTCTACGTCAAGGGCGAGTTCGTCGGCGGCTGCGACATCATCACCGAAATGACCCTCTCGGGCGAGTTGGACAGCCTGTTCGACGAGAACGGCGTTGCCTACAACAAGGAAGCCGCCGACAAGATCCGCGAAGCGAACTCCTGACCGGGTTCACTCGCCGATACGGCATTCTTTCATGAAAATCTGCTCGCTGGCGGTGTGATCTGCCGCCAGATAGCCGATCATCGCCTCATCGCCCTTGGTCCACAGGCGGTATCCGTCCTGCTCATCCAATGCGACATAGCGAGCGCCTGATCCCATCGGCGCAATACGCATCGGGATCATCTTGCCCTCGAACATCATGACGGCATAGCTTTGCCCTTCGTCCTGGTTGATGAAGGTCACAGGGACCTGCACCCCCCGCTCACAGACATAAGTCACCGTGTGCAAACTGGTCTCAGCCGCGCCCGCGGTCGCCAGAGCGGCCACCGCCACGCCGGAAAACAGACAACGCAGACGACTCATCAGGATTTACTCTTTTCCTCGATTGCCGCCGCCAGAGATTCGGCCCGGGCGGCCAGTTCTGCCAGCGTGTCAGTGACCATGGGCGGGACAACGGCAACCTCTACCCTTTCCGGTTGCGGAGGCGGGGCATTTCGAAGCTGCTCGATCTCGGCTTCGCGCTCGGCCAGTTGCGTTTCGAGGGCTCTGATCCTTTCCTCGGTTGCAGCCGACTTGTCGGCAAGCATCAGCCCCGCCATCAGCAACATGCGCGACTCGGGCATTCGACCGATCTGGTCGGACAAGACCTGTGCCTCGTCATCCAGCAGCTTGGCGGCCGCATAGAGATAGGACTCTTCGCCTTCCTGACAGGCGACCTGGAATCCGCGACCGCCGATCTGAATGGTTACTTCGGGCATTACTCCACCTCTCCTTCCGCCAGATTGGCCTGGGCCAGCAATGGCTCAAGCCTTGCCAAAACCGCGTGAGCTTCGGCCGCATCGGTTGCACGCGCCGCACGCAACGCTTCGAGTTCCGCCTCGGCGGCGCGGTTCAGCAGTTCAGGATTGGTCACGCCAGCCTCTGCCGATGCACGCAATTCGGCGATCGTGTCTCGGAGTTGCTCGTTGGCCTTCTGCAATTGACGCAATTCGTGTTCCAGCCGCGACATCGCCGACCCATGGCTGGCGCGTTCGGCCCGCAGCATCTCAAGCTCCGCGCTCAACTCGGCCACTCGCTCACTGTCGGACAATTCGGTCTTCAGCGAAGCGATCTCTTCCTTCAAGCGCGTGGTTTCGTCACTGTTTTCCAGTTTCGCCCGCGCCTCTGCCAACTGGGCCCTGAGCTCCTCCACTTCGGAATTGTCCTCGACCTGAAGCCGCAGCTCTTCGATCTCGGCCTTCAAGGCGCGGACCTCATCCTGGTTTCCAGCCTCGGCCCGCAGCGCATCGATCTCGGCCGCGTGACGGTCCTTGAGAGCCTTCAGCCGCTCCTCGAGCTGCGCATTGGCAAGCTTTTCCTCTTCCAAGGCCTCCCTCAGCGCCTGGTCGTCACCAACAGCAGCGGCCGCCTGACGGCTCAGAACTTCGACGCCCGAACTGATCCGCTCCATCGCTGAAACAATGCGGTTATGTAATTCCTCGATCTGGCTCATGCCCGTGTCGCCTTTGTTGCCAAGGTTCGTTTTCTCGCCGGGGCTTTCCCGAATCGGAACCGGCCTTGAATAGCCCTAGTCTAACGAAATGGTGCGGAAAATACCCCCCATTTGCTTTCAAACACTTGCGTAACACTCCTGAAGCGGGCAATCGCCGTTCCGCCGTGTTCCGCTTGCACTTTGAGGGCTGGATGCTATTGAGCGCGCAATTCGCCCGTAACCCAAAGGAACAAGTCCCGTGGACCTGACTGCGCTGCGCAATGCGAACCCCGAACACTTGGCCAAGGCTTCGGCCATCCGCTCGCTGACCCTGGATGCGGTGGCCGCCGCCAATTCCGGCCATTCCGGCATGCCCATGGGCATGGCCGATGTCGCGACCGTGCTGTTTGAAAAGCACCTGAAATTCGACGCCGCCAACCCCAGCTGGCCGGACCGCGACCGCTTCATCCTCTCGGCTGGGCACGGTTCGATGCTGCTGTATTCGCTGCTCTATCTGACCGGGAACCCCGAGATCACGCTGGACGAGATCAAGAACTTCCGCCAGCTGGGCGCCAAGACGGCAGGTCACCCTGAAAACTTCCTGGCCCAAGGCATCGAGACCACCACCGGCCCGCTGGGTCAGGGCATCTCGAATGCCGTCGGCTTTGCCATCGCCGAGGAAATCCAGCGCGCCCACTATGGCAAGAAGGTCGTCGATCACTACACCTATGTGATTGCCGGAGACGGCTGCTTGATGGAAGGGGTCAGCCAAGAGGCCATCGGCCTGGCCGGCCGTCATGAGCTGTCCAAGCTGATCGTCCTGTGGGACAACAACAACATCACCATCGATGGCACCGTAGACCTGTCGGACCGCACTGACCAGGTTCGCCGTTTCGCCGCCTCGGGCTGGCATGTGATCGAAATCGACGGTCACGACCCCAAGGCCATCGACGCGGCCCTCACTCAGGCCAAGGCTTCGAAAAAGCCCACTATGATCGCCTGCAAGACGCATATCGCCCTGGGCCACGCCGCGCAGGACACCTCGAAGGGTCACGGCGCGCTGACCGATGCCGAACAGCTGAAGGCCGCGAAAGAAGCCTATGGTTGCCCGCTGGGCGCCTTCGAAGTCCCGGCCGACGTCAAGGTCGCCTGGGAAGCCATCGGCGCCCGCGGCGCGGCCGAGCGCGAGGCATGGGAAGCGCGTTTCGCCTCCCTGTCGGAACGCAAGCAGGCCGAGTTCAAGCGCGCCTATGCATTCGAGACGCCCAAGAAACTGGCCAGCGTCGTCCGCGCGCTGAAAAAGCAGGTTTCCGAGGACCAGCCCAAACTGGCCACCCGCGCCGCCTCGGAAAAGGTTCTGAGCGTGGTGAACCCGGTGATGTCCGAGACCGTCGGCGGGTCGGCCGACTTGACCGGTTCGAACAACACCAAAACAGCGGATCTGGGTGTCTTTGACCCCGAAAACCGCAAGGGCCGCTACATCTACTACGGCATCCGAGAACACGGCATGGCCGCCGCCATGAACGGCATGGCGCTGCACGGAGGCATCCGCCCCTATGGCGGCACCTTCATGGCCTTCACCGACTATGCCCGCCCCGCTATGCGCCTAGCCGCGCTGATGAAGATCCCCAGCGTGTTCGTCATGACCCATGACTCGATCGGGCTGGGCGAAGACGGCCCCACCCACCAGCCGGTCGAACATCTGGCGATCAGCCGGGCGACCCCGAACACCTATGTGTTCCGACCAGCCGACGCGGTGGAAACCGCCGAATCGTGGGAAATGGCCTTGACCTTCAAGACCAGCCCATCGGTGCTGTCGCTGACCCGCCAGGGCCTGCCGACCGTGCGCACCCAGCACAAGACTAGGAACCTGACTGCACAGGGCGCCTATGTGCTGGCCGAGGCGGAAGGCAAGCGCCAGGCGATCCTGATTGCCACCGGTTCCGAGGTTTCGATCGCGCTCGAGGCCAAGGCGATGCTCGAGGCCGAAGGCATCGGCACCCGCGTGGTCTCGATGCCCTGCATGGAACTGTTCGCCGAACAGGACGAGGCCTATCGCAAGCGCGTCCTGCCGGCAGGTCCGGTCCGCGTCGGCATCGAAGCTGCGGTTCGCGCGGGCGGCTGGGATCGCTGGCTGCTGGGCGAGCGCGGACGCGAGGCCAAGGCCGGCTTCATCGGCATGTCCAGCTTTGGCGCCTCGGCCCCAGCCGGTGAGCTTTACAAGCATTTCGGCATCACTGCCGAGGCCACCGTGGCAAAGGTCAAGGAACTGCTGGGCCTTTGAGCCAACTCTCGCGACAAGACAAAACAAGGGCGGCAATGGCCGCCCTTTTTTCTTCTCCGGTCCCGCCGGAGTCTTTCTCTCAGTGACCGCCTTTTTCTCCGGACATGGCGGCCACCGCCGGTGCTATTATCTTGCTGGCGACCGGAATCAGGGCAAAGCCCAGCAACAGCCCGAAAACGCCATCCATCGTCGCCTTGGCCAGCCATTCCGTCACGCCGGCCCATTGCTCGGGAACCGCGTGGCCGATTGCATAGGCCCAGTCGTGGATGTGATGCCCCAGCCAGCCAAAGCCCAACTCTTCCATGCCGTGAATCACGATTGACCCACCAACCCACAGCATCGCGGCAGTGCCCACGATGGTCAGCAGCTTCATGAAACCGGGCATCGCGCGCACCAGCGCCCGCCCCAACGAACGGGTCAGCGCGAAATTGCCGCTCTGGGCGACGAACAGACCGAAATCGTCGGCCTTCACGATGAGTGCCACCGCGCCATAAACGGCAATCGTGATGCCAATCCCCACCATGGCCAGGGTTGCGGCCTCCATCCAGATGTTGCCGGGCGGAATCGCCGCCAGCGCGATCGTCATGATCTCGGCAGACAGGATGAAGTCGGTCTTGATGGCCCCGGCCGCCTTCTGCTCTTCCAGATGCGCGGGATCGCCCGGCTCGTCCTCCTTGAAGACGTGATGCTGCTCATGGGGCGCCAGCACGTGATAGATCTTCTCTGCCCCCTCAAAGCACAGATAGCCCCCGCCCAGCATCAGCAACGGGGAAATGAGCCATGGGGCAAAGCTGGACAGCAGCAGCGCCGCGGGCAAAAGAAAGATCAACTTGTTCCGAAACGATCCCTTGGCGATTTTCCAGATGACCGGCAACTCGCGGCTGGCCTCGAACCCGTGCACATATTTCGGGGTCACTGCTGCATCGTCGATCACGGCACCGGCCGCCTTTGCGCCTGCCTTGGTGGCATTGGCGGCAACATCGTCGACCGACGCAGCCGCAACCTTTGCTATTCCGGCCACATCGTCGAGCAGGGCAAGTAGACCACTCATGAAAAGTTACTCCTGTTCGCTCGGACATACCGTATCGACCGGTCGGCGCGACGCAACCAGAAACCATGACGGTCAAATCGTTTCAGCCGAACAGCTTGCGCACATCCGTCGTGAAGGCGCTCTCGACATCCTGCATTTCGCCACCGGAGACATGCTCGCGCAGGACCTTCAGAACCGCCGCCACGGCCTGTGGCGCATCGCCCAGCGGATCAGGATCGAAATAGCGTTGAAGCTGCGCGATGAACTCGTCCGCTTTCCGTATCTTGACCGGTGTCTTCGACGGATTCCAACCCTCATAGTAGATTCCACGAATGAGCACCGGCAACTGCGCTCCGAACTGCGCGGCCTCGTCGACGCTCAGATGGTCCCGCAACACATGCAATACGCCGCGCAGCAGACGGTAGGCGCGTTGCTTGTGATCCCAACCGATCGCGTCATTCACGGCATTCACCCAGATATTCGTCTGATGCGCCGCTTCGTCGATGACTTTCAATCCCAAGGCGCTCATCTTTCTCACTCCTCGCTTGTGGAGTGTTGAATGATATCACAGCGCACCGGACACGCCCTTGATCTGCCGCATGTATCCCTTGGGTTGATCGAGGTCATGGTCATATGCAGCCGGATATCGGAGAAAATGGACAAGCCTGTATCATGGGAGGCGGCAATGCAGAACGAACCACAAATCACGTTTCACGGGCTGGACTCTTCGCCGGCACTGACAACGCTGGTGAAGGAGAAGATCGCCAAGCTTGAACAGTTCTACGGCCGGGCGACCTCTTGTTTGGTCCGGATCGAAAAAGACACCCGCAAGGGCCAGCAGGGGCACTTGTTTCGTGTTTCGATCACCTTGGAACTGCCGATCGGAACCGTCGTGGTAAGCGGCAAGCCTGGCGACATCGATGCCCACGAGGATGTCCGCGTGGCCTTGCGCGACAGTTTCGATGCGGCCCGCGGCCAGCTGGAGGATCTGGCCCGCAAATCCGGTCGCGTCCACGTCAAACGCCACCCTGAGCGCGTACATGGCGAGATCGTGCGCTTGTTCCCGGATGAGGGCTATGGGTTTATCCGACTGTCCAATGACGAAGAGGCGTTCTTTCACCGCGACAGCGTCACCGGAGCCGGTTGGGACACCCTTGATCTGGGATCATCTGTCACCTTCACTCTGATGGACGGCGACAAGGGCTATTACGCGGCGAATGTCACGGTCCGGTCCTGAGCGGGCTCGAAGCACGGCGCCGGAACCGCGCATGCCCTGTTGGTTTTGCGCTAACTGCGGATGTTTTCGCTAACACCTTGCAGATGTGCCGCTTTCCGCCCTTTTGAAAGCCCGCGCCCCCGGTTATACGGCCCCGAAGCTTCACATCATTCGGAGTCGCAAAATGACCATCAAGGTTGGCATCAACGGTTTTGGCCGCATCGGCCGCTGCACCCTGTCCCACATCGCTGCTTCGGGCCGCGACGATATTGAGGTGATCAAGGTCAACGCCACCGGCCCGCTGGAAACCGCCGCCCACCTGATCAAGTATGACAGCGTTCATGGCCGTTTCCCGGGCGACGTGACCATCGGTGACGGCACCATGAACCTGGGTCGCGGCGACATGCAGATGTTCTCGACCTACGACCTGAATGAGCTGGGCTGGGACGGCTGCGACGTGGTGCTGGAATGCACCGGCAAGTTCAACGACGGCACCAAGGCCAATGTGCACCTCGAGCGCGGCGCCAAGAAGGTGCTGCTGTCGGCCCCCGGCAAGAACGTGGACAAGACCATCGTCTTCGGCGTGAACGATGACCAGCTCGATGCCAGCGACAAGATGATCTCGAACGGCTCCTGCACCACCAACTGCCTAGCGCCGCTGGCCAAGGTGCTGGACGAGGGCGTGGGCATCGAGCACGGCATCATGACCACGATCCACGCCTATACCGGCGACCAACCGACGCTGGACCGCCGTCACAAGGATCTCTACCGTGCCCGCGCCGCGGCCATGTCGATGATCCCGACCAGCACCGGCGCCGCCAAGGCCCTGGGCGAGGTTCTGCCGCGCCTCAAGGGGCGTCTGGACGGCTCGGCGATCCGCGTGCCGACCCCGAATGTCTCGGCCGTCGACCTGACCTTCCGCGCCAGCCGTGACGTCACCGCCGAAGAGATCAACGCCATCGTCAAGGAAGCCGCCGAGGGCCCGATGAAGCGCGTTCTGGGTTACGAGCCCGCGCCGCTGGTTTCCACCGACTTCAACCACACCGACGAAAGCTCGATCTTTGCCCCCGATCAGACCCGCGTGGTCGAGGACCGGATGGTCCGCGTGCTGGCGTGGTATGACAACGAATGGGGGTTCTCAGTGCGCATGGCCGACGTAGCCGTGGCAATGGGCAAGCTGGGCTGATCGCCGCTTAACCTCTTGTTATGCAATGCCCGCTCAGATTATCTGGGCGGGCGTTTTTTGTTGCAGCGGGACCGACATGACCAACCGGATCGCCATATGGCTGGGGGTGCTCATTCTGGGCGCGATCCTGCTCGACTACGCGCTCTTCGGCACCGAGCATCTGCTGTTTCTGGGCAAGAAACTCTACGAATTCCTCGATTGGCTGGCCTTCTGGCGCTAAGGGCGACGAGCGGCTCAGCAGCGCCCCAAGCGCTCTTTCAAGGCCGCATCGACCATCGGAGTGACGAATTTCGACACGTCGCCACCCAAGCGGGCGATCTCCTTCACCAGCTTGCTGGCAATGGCCTGACGGCGGGCATCGGCCATAAGAAAAACAGTCTCGACCGAGTCGTCGAGCGCCCGGTTCATGCCGACCATCTGGAATTCATACTCGAAATCGGCCACCGCGCGCAGCCCTCGGATGATGATCTGCGCGCCAACGTCATGCGCGCAGTCGATCAGCAGGTTTTCAAAGGGATGGGCCACGATCTCGGTACCTGTCTCGGCAGTCAGATGCGCGCATTCCGCCTCGATCATGGCCACGCGCTCTTCCAGCGAGAACATCGGCCCCTTGTCCCGGTTGATCGCGACACCGATCACCAGCTTGTCCACCAATGCAGCGGCCCGACGGATGATGTCGATATGCCCCAAGGTGATCGGATCGAAGGTGCCGGGATATAATGCAACCCGCATGACGCTCTCCTGCGTAAGATTATTTCTGCGGAAGCAAACACAACTTCGCTGCGGGTGCAAGAGGCCGCGTGATGTTACGCGCCCCCCTTTCGCAGTTCAGACTCAGTGCCCCATGATCATCCCTTGCAAAGCGTCCTTTTCCATCGCCAGTTCGGCAAGCTGCGCCTTGACCAAGTCCCCGATCGAGATCAGGCCGATCATCTTTCCTTCCTCCAGCACCGGAACATGGCGAAAGCGGCCTTCGGTCATTTTCTGGAGGATGTCCTGCACCTTGTCGTTCCTGCCGCAGGTGACGACATTCTTGGTCATGTAGGTGCCCGCCGTCCCGAACAGACAACCGCTGCCACTGACCGCAAGCTCTCGGACGATGTCGCGTTCGGACAGAATGCCCAAAGCCGTTGCCCCGTCGTCGTCCGAAATGACCACGGTCCCGATCCGCTTTTCAGCCAGGATCTTGGCCACATCGGAAATCGTCGTGGAGGAAGGAACCGAAACGACGCCCTCGGTCGCCTTGGTCTTCAAAATGGCCTGAACCAGCATGTGCAACACCTCCGAAATAAAGTCACGTTTTCCAAAGCGTTGCCGCATTGCCTTATCCTGTCAAGACGCAGCTGCCGCTTCCAGTCTGGCAATCTCCTCGCGAATCCCCCGCGTCAGGGCTTCGGCAAAACGATTCAGGCGCTCGTTTCGCTGGTCTCCCTGATGCCGCACCAAGTGGAAACTGCGCGTCAGACTGACCTGATCCGTCAGTATTTTCCGCAGTTCCGGGTGGAACGGCAAGGTGAAGTCATGGGCAACGCAGACACCTGTTCCCAAGGTTACCTGCCGCAGCTGAACGGACACCGAGTTTGATGCAAGAGCGACACGCTCGATCCCCAAATCGTTCAGGTAGTCCAGTTCGCGGTCAAAAATCATGTCGGGGATGTAGCCGATCATCCTGTGTCCCTTCAGACCGGCAACGGTTTTGATCGGTGGGTGACTTTCCAGGTAGTTGCGCGTGGCGACCATGTGCAGCTTGTAATCACTGATCTTCTGCACCAGCAGTTGCCCGGCCGTCGGGGCGCTGACCGTCACCGCCATATCCGCCTCGCGCCGCGACAGGTTGATGATCCGGGGCAAGGCCAGAATCTGGATATCGAGATCGGGGTTGGCGTCGCAGATCCTGGCGCAGACCTGCGGCAGCAGATAGTTTGCGCAGCCGTCAGGCGCGCCGATACGGATCTGGCCGCTGAGCGTCCCCGCCAGCCCCGCCATCGCGCCGGATGCGGCCCGCACCGCCTCTTCGGCTTTCTGCGCGTGCGCCATCAACCGCTCGCCAGCCTCCGTCAGAACATATCCCTGCGGCGACTTGGCAAACAGTGGCGCGTCCAGCGCCTGCTCCAGCCGCGCCACCCGCCGCCCCACGGTCGCCGGGTCCAGCTTCAGCAGCCGCCCCGCCGCCGACAGGCTTTCCTCGCGCGCCACGGCCAGGAAGATCTTCATGTCGTCCCAGTTCGGTTCCATCACCCTTCCTCTGCATTTTTGCAAAGCTACTTTGGAACATTGCCTCTGTTCAGGGGATTTCTGCAAGCCTATGGTGCGCCCAAATTCATTCGGAGGAGTCTGAGATGCAGGAACTGACCCACTACATCAACGGCGAGCACGTTGCCGGAACGTCCGGCCGCTTCGGCGATGTCTACAACCCCGCGACCGGCGAAGTTCAGGCCAAGTGCCCGCTGGCCACGACCGAAGAGGTCAACAAGGCGGTGGAAATCGCAGCCGCCGCGCAACCCGCCTGGGCCGCCGTCAACCCGCAGCGCCGCGCGCGTGTGCTGATGAAGTTCGTGGACCTGCTGAACCGCGACATGGACAAGCTGGCCGAGGCGCTGAGCCGCGAACACGGCAAGACCTTCCCCGATGCCAAGGGCGACGTGCAGCGTGGCCTCGAAGTGGTCGAATACTGCATCGGCGCGCCGCAGATGCTGAAAGGCGAGTTCACCGACAGCGCCGGCCCCGGCATCGACATCTACTCGATGCGCCAGCCGCTGGGCGTCACCGCCGGGATCACCCCGTTCAACTTCCCGGCCATGATCCCGATGTGGATGTTCGCGCCCGCCATCGCCTGCGGCAACGCCTTCATCCTCAAGCCGTCCGAGCGTGACCCGTCCGTTCCGCTGATGCTGGCCGAACTGCTGGAAGAGGCCGGTCTGCCCAAAGGCATCCTGCAGGTGGTGAACGGCGACAAGGAAGCCGTGGATGCGATCCTGCACAACCCGGTGATCCAGTCGATCGGCTTCGTCGGCTCGACCCCGATCGCGGAATACATCTATGCGACCGGCTGCGCCAACGGCAAGCGCGTGCAGTGCTTTGGCGGCGCCAAGAACCACATGATCGTCATGCCCGACGCAGACATGGATCAGGCTGCCGACGCGCTGGTGGGTGCCGGCTACGGTGCTGCGGGCGAACGCTGCATGGCCATCTCGGTTGCCGTGCCGGTGGGCGAGGAAACCGCCGACCGCCTGATCGAAAAGCTGGTGCCGCGCATCGAAAAGCTGAAGGTCGGCCCCTACACCGCAGGCGACGACGTGGATTACGGCCCGGTCGTGACAGCCGCCGCCAAGGAAAACATCCTGCGCCTGGTTCAGTCGGGTGTCGATCAGGGCGCGAAACTCGTGGTCGATGGCCGCGACTTCAGCCTGCAGGGCTATGAAAACGGCTTTTTCGTGGGCCCGCACCTGTTTGACCATGTGACCACCGACATGGACATCTACAAGAAAGAGATCTTTGGCCCGGTCCTGTCCACCGTCCGCGCCAAGACCTACGAAGAGGCGCTGTCCTACGCGATGGATCACGAATACGGCAACGGCACCGCGATCTTCACCCGCGACGGTGATACCGCCCGTGACTTTGCCAACCGGGTGAACATCGGCATGGTCGGCATCAACGTCCCGATCCCGGTGCCGCTGGCCTATCACACCTTCGGCGGATGGAAGAAATCGGCCTTCGGCGACCTGAACCAGCACGGACCGGACGCGTTCAAGTTCTACACGCGCACCAAGACCGTCACCGCACGCTGGCCCTCGGGCCTGAAAGAAGGCGGCGAGTTCCACTTCAAGCCGATGGACTGATTTCCGGTTCTGTCCGCCAAACAACCGAAGCCCCGGCCCTCGCGCCGGGGTTTCTTCTTTGGGCAAGGACATGCCGACATGCGGCGGCGCTTTGCGACTCACGAAATTTTCAATTCCGACGTCTGGAAAATCTCGAGTTCAACGCCTAGTTTCGCCGCCAAAACCAACAGCTATCGAGCAGTTTCGGAGGCTTCATTGTCCCAGACCAGATTGACCCGCCGCAGCGCCCTTCTTGGCATTGCAGGCACGCTGGCCGCGCCTGCCATCGTCCGTGCGCAATCGCTCACTCCGATCCCCACGAACGAACCGCCGATCGAAACCCAGGTGCCGGTTCGCCGCAACATCTCGTCATTTTCAAAGCAGAACTGGCAGGACCATTTCGATGAGCTTGGCGTCGGATGCCTGCTGGCCGACATCACCAGCCGCGCCGTGCATTACTGGGGAGGCGACGGCATGACCTATCGCCTCTACCCCTCGTCCGTTCCCATGTCCGAGGAGCTGACCAAGCGCGGCTATACCAAGATTGTCCGCAAGGCGGAAAACCCCAGCTGGACGCCGACCTCCTCGATGCGGGAACGCGACCCGTCCCTGCCCGAGCGCGTCGAAGGAGGCGATCCCGGCAACCCGCTGGGCACGCGCGCAATGTATTTCGACTGGCCGGCCTACCTGGTCCACGGAACGCATGACACCCGCAAGATCGGGCGGCAGAGCTCTTCGGGCTGCATCGGGCTGTACAATCACCACGTCGAAGAGTTGTACGAACTGGTCAAGATCGGAACGCAGGTGCGGCTGGTCTGAACGAAAAGCCCCGGCCCTTTCGGACCGGGGCGTGCGTGCCGAAAGACGGAAGGATCAATTCGGCAGCAGCACCTTGTCCACGACGTGAATCACGCCGTTGCTTGCCATGATGTCGGCCGAGATCACCTCGGCGCCATCGACCTTGACGCCGTTGCGTGCGTTGACGCTCAGCCGGTCGCCCTGAACGGTCAGCACCTGGGCCTTCTTGCCGGCAATTTCACCAGACGTAATCTTGGCCGGGACGACATGGTAGGTCAGGATCGCAACCAGTTGATCCTTGTTCTCGGGCTTGAGCAGGGTTTCCACCGTGCCTTCGGGCAAAGCCGCGAACGCCTCATCGGTGGGGGCGAACACGGTGAAAGGCCCATCGCCCTTCAGCGTATCCACCAGCCCGGCGGCCTGAACGGCGGCGACCAGCGTGGTGAAGGACCCTGCCGAAACCGCGGTGTCCACGATATCCTGACCGGCACTCGCCTTGAGCGGCATTGCACCAACCATTGCCACGGCCGCGGCGACTCCCATGAATGTACGACGAAACATTGCAGCTTTCTCCTCTCCTGCATGTGATGGAAAGGATTACGGCGGCGCCTCGGAAGTGGATCACAATTTTTTTCGGCTCTACTTTTTGCGCACCCAAAGGCTTTGCGCCCGCCCGTCTTTCAGGAACGGCAAAGCCTCGACGGCGCCGGGCCGCGCCTGCTGCAGGTAATAGCCGGGCCAGAGCATCTCGTAGCCCCCCGACTGCAGCATCGCATGGAGCACGTATTGCTCGCCCCAGCCGGGGCAGTCGTAGAAAAAGCGTTTGGGATATTCGTAGGGCAGGAACACGTCATGCACATGGATCACGACGCCCGGCTTCAGCGCGGGAATGATCCGGCAGAACAGATGCGCCACGTCATTGCTCATGCGCACGACGTGGCTCGAGTCGATGAACAGCACATCACCGGCCTCGAGCTCTGCGAAAATCTCCGGCTCCACCTGCTCGAGCCTTTTCTGCTCGAAATGGTCGACGACATGCGCGATGTCTGCGCGCGGGTAAGGGTCGATCGCCGTGATCCTCGTCGCCAGCCCGCCGTCGATCACCGCCTGCCGCGTGACCCGGGTCGAGTTGCCGCATCCGACCTCGATCACCCGCTTGGGCCGGTAGCGGCGGATCATCAGGTAGAGCGCATCCGCATCCGGGCTGTCGTAATACCCGTTGCCGGGCCGATAACCGGTCTGGTTCTTCGCCGGGTCCTTCAGCG
Source organism: Ruegeria marisrubri (assembly GCF_001507595.1). Taxonomy (GTDB): domain Bacteria; phylum Pseudomonadota; class Alphaproteobacteria; order Rhodobacterales; family Rhodobacteraceae; genus Ruegeria; species Ruegeria marisrubri. The sequence continues at coordinate 471,628 of NZ_LQBQ01000001.1, read as the reverse complement.
CCGCCAATGCCTCGGCATGAGTCCGGTATTCCTCTGCCAATCCCGATATGTCGAACCCTTCCATCCCGGGCGACAGCGCATAAGCCGGGCCGGCCAACCCGCCGGCCCTTTCGAACGCTTCCAGCCGTGCCTGCTCGTCCTCTTCGATGGCCCGGTCGACCACCTTGACCCCGAAGCGACCCAGAAATGCGTTGGCTCGGGGGAATTTTCTGGGTTTCATGGGGTGCGTTCCTGCTGCGTCTTTGCCTCTGCACCTCCTTAGCCGCCCAGGTCGCACCTGCGCAAGAACCCGCGCGAACCCCTTGGCAAAACGCATCAATCCGTATTCACTGATCCCAAAAGCCGGAGGGAGGAACGGAATGCAGCAGGACTTCACGCTTGGGATCGAGGAGGAATACCTGCTGGTCGACAAGGACAGCCTGCAACTGGCCGTCGCCCCCGAAGCCTTGATGAAGGCCTGTCAGAGCGATTTCGAAGGCCAGGTCAGCCCGGAATTCCTGCAATGCCAGATCGAGGTGGGAACCCACCCCTACGCCACGATCGCCGGGGCGCGCGAGGATCTGAAGCGCCTGCGCTCTGGCGTCTCGAAACGCGCCGCCGAACACAACCTGGCCCCGATCGCCGTCTCCTGCCACCCTTTCGCCAGCTGGAAAGACCAGCACCACACCCGCAAAGAACGCTATGACGCCCTGCATCATGCCCTTGGCGGCGTGGCCCGGCGGATGCTGATCTGCGGGATGCATGTCCATGTGGGGGTCGAAGACCCCTCCCTGCGCACCGACCTGATGCCGCAGCTTTGCTATTTCCTGCCGCACCTGCTGGCGCTGTCCACCTCCTCGCCGTTCTGGGAGGGCGACGACACGAACCTGTCCTCCTACCGCCTGACCATTTTCGACAATCTGCCGCGCACCGGCCTACCCCCGGTCTTTGGCAGTTGGTCGGAATACGAACGCACGACCCACGTGCTGGTCGAACTGGGCATCATCGAGGACACCACGAAAATCTGGTGGGACCTGCGCCCCTCGCACCGGTTCCCGACGCTGGAAACCCGGATCATGGATGTTCAGCCGCGACTGGAGCACACGCTGTCACTGGCCGCTATGGTTCAGGCGCTGGTGCGCATGCTCTGCCGCCTCAAGGCGCGCAACCTGCGCTGGCGGCAGTATGACCGCTTCCTCATCGCCGAGAACCGCTGGCGGGCGCAGCGTTATGGCGTGGGCGAAGGGCTGATCGACTTCGGAACGCGGTCGATCAAGCCGATGACCGAGTTGATGGACGAACTGATGGGCATTCTGGCCGAGGACGCCGAGGCCCTGGGCACCCTCACCGAAATCGCACGCCTGCGCCAGATCGCCGAAACCGGAACCTCTGCCACGCGCCAACGGCGGGTCCACGCCGAGGCCGAGGCCAAGGGCGAGGACCCCGGACAGGCGGTGGTGCGCCACCTGATCGAGGAATTCCACGCCGATTTGTGAAGCGGCTCACAACGCCCGCAGCATGTTCCGGATCATGCGCCCCACAGGTTCATACAGGTCCGGGTCCTTCCAGTAACCGTTATGCGAAAACGGGTTCCAAGACGTGAAAATATTGCCTGAGTTGATTGAAACATCTCGCAATTGCTGGCTGGCCACCAGTTGATCATAGGCCGGCGCGGAATCGCGCATCGGATATCCCAGCACGTCGTGCTTGTCGAAAAAGTTGTACCACCAGGTCCGGAATTTCAGCCCTGCCGGCAGTGCGGAATTCGGCGGGTCGATCGGTTTGATGCTGTCCTCGGGATAGGCAAACAGAAAGATCGGAATGTTGCAGCCAAAGGTCATGATCCCTGCGACCGTCTGCATGTTCCGAACGGGGCTGGCGTACATGGTCTGCCCGGTCCGCGCCTCGTGGCGCTGCAGGTCATAGATGTAGTTGGACATGATATGCCCGCCCAGCGAATGCGCCAAAAGCAAAACGGGGGCATCATTCCCGACCTGTCTTCGCACATCTTCCATCACGCGATCGACCTCGGCGTGAATGTCCTCGTAGGTCTGGTCCGTTCCATCCGGCGTCTGCCGATAGGACGCGGCATCCGACAGGTTACGCACCACGAAGCTGCGCACGTCATCATACCCGGTACGCCGTTTGATCCTTCGCAAGTATTCGCCCTGACGCCCCTGCAGCACATGCGCCCAAACGATTTCACGCCATGCGACCTCTCCCATGTCCGAGCCGACGAAACGCGCCACGCGCTTGCGCAACTCCTTCGAGAAGGTCAGCACCGAGGAAGGCTGCTGCGCCCCCGAAAACTGACTGCCCATGCCGTGTATGACGACGACCGCCATCTTGAAATTCGACATTGCGATACTCCCTTGTAAAATGGACATGCAAACATCCGGCGAATATAGCCCAAGCCCCGTCCCGATCCCAAACATGCCGGAAATCGCCTGCACGATTGCTGCGCGTGAAAAACTTCTGTAAGAATTCGGAAATAAACAGTCGTTCAATTCATCACGCCAAGGGGAGAAGGCCATGGATTTCGCACTGACCGAGGAACAAAACGCCATTTTCGACATGGCTTATGCCTTCGGGCAGGAAAACATCGCGCCATTTGCCCGCCAGTGGGAGGCCGAAGGCACGATTCCCAAGGATCTGTGGCCACGCATCGGCGAACTGGGTTTTGGCGGGCTCTACGTGTCCGAGGAATATGGCGGCACCGGCCTCAGCCGTCTGGACGCGACCCTTGTTTTCGAGGCGCTGGCCATGTCCTGCCCCGCCGTCGGCTCGTTCCTGTCGATCCACAACATGTGCGGCGGCATGATCGACAAGTTCGGCAGCGAGGAAACCAAACAGAAATGGCTGCCGCAGCTCTGCACGCTGGAAAAGGTGTTCAGCTACTGCCTGACCGAGCCGGGCTCGGGCTCGGACGCGGCCGCGCTCAAGACCCGCGCCGAAAAGACCAACGAGGGCTACAAGCTGAACGGCACCAAGGCCTTCATCTCGGGCGGTTCCTACTCGGATGCCTATGTGACGATGGTGCGCACCGGCGACGACAGCCCCAAGGGCATTTCGACCGTGGTGGTCGAGGACGGCACACCGGGCCTCAGCTTTGGCGCGCTGGAGCAGAAGATGGGCTGGAAGGCGCAGCCCACCGCGCAGGTGCAGTTCGACGATTGCCTCGTGCCGCATGACAACCTGATCGGCGAGGAAGGCCGCGGTTTCGTCTACGCGATGGCCGGTCTGGACGGCGGGCGGCTGAACATCTCGGCCGGTGCGCTGGGCGGCGCGCAGGCGGCGCTGGACGCCACCCTGACCTACATGTCCGAGCGCAAGGCCTTCGGCAAGACCATCGACCAGTTCCAGGGGCTGCAGTTCCGTCTGGCCGAATACGAGACCCGCCTGCAGGCCGCCCGCACCTTCCTGCGTCAGGCGGCGTGGAAGCTGGATCAGGGCGCGCCGGATGCCAGCAAGTTCTGCGCCATGGCCAAGCTGATGGTGACAGACACCGCGTTCGACGTGGCCAACGGGTGTCTGCAACTGTTCGGCGGCTACGGCTATCTGGCGGATTACGGGGTCGAAAAGATCGTCCGCGATCTGCGCGTCCACCAGATCCTCGAAGGCACCAACGAAATCATGCGCGTCATCATCTCGCGCCACATGCTTGCCAACCGCTGAGAGGGGCCATGTCCGATATCGACATCCGCGTCACCGGCCGCGCGGGCCGCATCACCCTGACCCGGCCCCATGCTCTGAATGCGCTGAGCTATGACATGTGCATGGCGATCGACGCCGCGCTGCGCAACTGGCGCGAGGATGACGACGTGGATCTGGTCATCCTCGACGCCGAAGGCGAAAAGGCCTTTTGCGCCGGCGGCGACATCGCCGAGTTGTACGAGACCGGCACCAAGGGCGATTTCGACTACGGCCGCACCTTCTGGCGCGACGAATACCGCATGAACGCGATGATCTTCGAATATCCCAAGCCGGTGATCAGCTTCATGCAGGGTTTCACCATGGGCGGCGGTGTTGGCATCGGCTGCCACGGAACCCACCGCATCGTCGGCGAAAGCTCGAAAATCGCCATGCCCGAATGCGGCATCGGCCTGATCCCCGATGTCGGCGGCACCCTGATGCTGGCCCTGGCCCCCGGCCGCGTCGGCGAATACCTGGGCCTGACCGCGGGCCGGATGGGGCCGGACGACGCGATATTCGCCGGTTTCGCCGATCACTACATTCCCCAGGAACACTGGGAGGCATTGATCGAGATGCTCGAGGCCTCGGGCGACGCCAGCCATGTGGAAACCCACGCGGCGGAGCCACCCAAGGGCACATTGAGGGAGATGCAACCCGAAATCGACGCCCATTTCGGCGGCGAGGCGCTGGGCGACATCCTCACCTCGCTGCGCAATGCAGACAGCGATTTCGCCCGCGACACGCTCAAGGCGCTGGGTCGCAACAGCCCGATCTCGATGGCCTGCACGGTCGAGATGCTGCACCGCCTGCGCGGGCCGTCCCTGACCATCCGCAAGGCGCTCGAGATGGAATACCGCTTTACCTATCGGTCGATGGAACATGGCGATTTCCTCGAGGGGATCCGGGCCCAGATCATTGACAAGGACCGCAATCCGCAGTGGCAATATGCCGACATGAACGTGCCCGCGGTGGCGGTTTCCAGGATGCTGCAACCGCTTGGCGCGGATGCACTGACTTTCGAGGAGGAGTGAAAGATGAAAATCGGGTTCATTGGCCTGGGCAACATGGGCGCGCCGATGGCCGCCAACCTGACAAAGGCAGGCCACGAGGTCGTGGGCTTTGACATGGCCGATGTCTCGGTCGAGGGCGTCACGATGGCCGCCAGCGGGGCCGAGGCGGCCAAGGATGCCGATGTGGTCATCACCATGCTGCCCAACGGCCAGATCCTCCGGGCCGTGGCCGACGAGATCATCCCCGTCATGAAAAAGGGCGCGGCCTTCGTCGATTGCTCGACCGTTGACGTGGACAGCGCCCGCGCGGTTGCTGAAAAGGCGGCGGCCGCCGGCCTTCTGCCGGTGGATGCGCCGGTTTCGGGCGGCGTCGGCGGTGCCACGGCCGGAACGCTGACCTTCATGGCCGGCGGCTCGGACGAAGCCTTTGCCAAGGCCGCCCCGCTGTTCGAGATCATGGGCCAGAAAGCCGTGCATTGCGGCGAGGCCGGCGCAGGCCAGGCTGCCAAGATCTGCAACAACATGATCCTCGGCGTCACCATGATCGCCACCTGTGAGGCCTTCGCGCTGGCCGACAAGCTGGGGCTGGACCGGCAAAAGATGTTCGACGTGGTCAGCACCTCTTCGGGCTACAGCTGGAGCATGAACGCCTACTGCCCCGCTCCCGGCGTCGGGCCGCAATCACCCGCCGACAACGACTACCAGCCCGGCTTTGCCGCCGAACTGATGCTCAAGGACCTGCGCCTCAGCCAGCAGGCCGCCGAAAGCGCCGATGCCGACACCCCGATGGGCAAGGCCGCCACCGCGCTGTACGAGCAGTTCGTGGAACACGAAGGCGGTCAGGGCATGGACTTCTCGGCGATGCTCCCGCGCTTCGAAAAACGCGGGCGCGACTGACACAGGCGCAGCAGCATCTTTTCGCGCATCGCCCTGAAAGCTAGGCAAAAGCCGATTACATGTGGCATCGTCGAAGCGTATAGTTTCGGCGATACCGCATGAAAGGGCGTGAAACGATGAAACGACCCACCTGCACCGCCATCATCCTGGCGCTGGTTTTGTCCCCCGCTGCCGCCATGGCCGGAAACGGGAACGGAAAAGGAAAGGGCCGGGACAAAAGCGAGTTCAAGGTTGAACGTGTTGACCCCGGATACGGCGTCAAGCCCGGCCGTTATGCCAAACACTGCCCGCCCGGCCTTGCGAAAAAGGCCGTGCCTTGCGTCCCCCCCGGACAGGTCAAGAACCGGTATCGGGTCGGTGATTACATCAACGGCGGCTACGACTGGATCGACGATCCCTACCGCTACGGTCTGCGTCGCGGCGGGTATTACGTCCGCGCCGGGGACTACGTTTACCAGATCGACAAGGAGACCCACGAGGTTCTGAACCTCATCGGGGCCGTGGCTGATATCCTGGACTGATGTCAGCCGTACGGGTTCTTCGGCCCGCGATCGTCTGACAGGCTGTCCTGCCGCTGCAGGATCAGTTCTTCGATCGCGTCGGCCAGATGGGCCCGATCTATATTGTAATCCCCACGCGTCACCCGAATCCGATGCGCCCGGATCAGCACGTCGGCATGGGTGCAGCCCGTCGGCGGATCAAAGCGGTAACTGGCCAGTTCGATCAGCAATCCCAGCGGGTCGGTGAAATAGATCGAGTCCATGAAGCCCCGATCACGGGGGCCGGAGTGGCTGATGCCGCGCTCGTCCAGCCGCTCGACCGCCTGCCAGAACGTCGCCTGCGAGACATTGAAGGCCAGGTGATGCACGCAGCCGGGATCGGTTGGTGTGCGGTCGGGCGTTCCCTTGCGGGTCTCGTTGGTGAATACCGTGATCAGCCTGCCATCGCCCGGATCGAAATAGACATGGCCTTCGTCCGGGTTGTCGAGATTGGGCTGTTCAAAGACGAACGGCATGCCCAGAACCCCCTCCCAGAAATCAATGGTGCTCTGCCGGTCGGCGCCCGTCAGCGTGATGTGGTGAACCCCCTGGGTCTGGAGCTTGCGCATCTCGGTCCTCCCCTTTGAATGCGCGCCAGCCTGCCACGGTCGGGCGCGCAAGTCATCCCGTGACCGGCAGGGCCATGGCCAGGAGGTGCCCCGAGATGTCTTAGCTTCTTCAGGCAAGCCCGAGGGGCGCAGTCACAAGCTGCGCCTCCTGCCGCCGGGTCAGTTTTGGTGCCGGAGTGACGTACCCCTGCCCGCCAAAGGTGCAAATCGGATCAGTGGATGGCGCCATGCGCCCTAGAATTTTGCATCGCAGCTTTCAAAGAAGGCCAGGATTTCGTCGGTCAGAAAACCCTTCCCGGTCGCAATTTGGATAAGTTCAAAAGCGCAACCGTTGTTGACCTCAACGATGACTGGCCCGTTGTCGGTCAACGCGATATCGGTCGAACCGAAACGGTTCTTGCTGTGAACCATCGCGACCTTGGCATTCATCTCCAGCAACGCCTCCCAGTCCGGCAATTTTTCGCCCAGAAACTTCCGGTCACTGTCGGGCAATGTGTCCAACCGCTGAAATTTCCCTTTGTCCTTTGCGACTATCGAGCGGATTTCACCGGATTCGGGATCGACATCACAAACCAGGTTGCCACCCCTCCAGAAATTGTCCGCTACATTCCCTGCCTGCGGCAGCTTGAGCAGAGTAAATGGAACACTCAGCCCATCATTGCGGATCAGGTTCAAACAGCGAACCGTTGCCGTCGCGTCCGTAACGCCCTCGAAAAACCTGTGCGGTTGCAGGCAACGCTGGATCAAATAGCTCTTCTCGCCCAGCACTCCGTCGGCCAACTCTTCGAACGTCACGGCTTCGTGCCCATCGAGCAAAGCATGAGTTTCCGTGCACCCCAAAATTCGAAACGCGCCGGCGCTCCACATCCCGTCCATGGTCTTGGCGAATAGCGGGAATACGTCGCAATTTTTCAACAGGGTCTCGACGTCTCTTGCGTCGCTCAACTTGGCAATGCCCGGATACTCACGCGTCCCCCGATCAAAAACGGCAACGTTTTCCGGAATGGCGATCCCGCAATGTTTCAACACCACGGTAGACAGCCATTTGTCCTCCGTAACCGCCCACCAGCTTCGATCATTGCACTGATTGACCAACGGCCAATGAATATGAGCGGAAATAAACCGTTCCCGTTCCTCTTCCGACCACTTGGATCGGTCATACAGTTCATACTGAAAATATTCATATAATCTCAGCTTGCCGCGTCGACGAAGCTTCAGATAGTCAAGCATGATGCCTATCGGTCTCCGGTCGGAGTTCCGCGACGCCTCGACCAGTTGTTCGGCAATATCGACTTTCCCCTTGGCTTCGATTTTTTTCAGATCTTCAGAATAACGCGACAAGACATGCATCCGCTTTTCACCTCATTGTGCACGTCTGATCGATAACACAAGAATTGGCCGAAACTTTGGAGACTTTCGTTTTTTTTGCCTACTCCGCCGCCACGCGCTGTGCGTCCAGCATCGGCTTGAGGTAACGTCCGGTGTGGCTGCGCTCGACCGCCGCCACCTCTTCGGGTGTGCCCTCGGCCACGATCTGGCCGCCGCCGTCACCGCCTTCGGGGCCGATGTCGATGATGTGATCGGCCGTCTTGACCACGTCGAGGTTGTGTTCGATCACCACCACCGTGTTGCCCTGATCGACCAGCTCATGCAGCACTTCCAACAGCTTGCGCACGTCTTCGAAATGCAGACCCGTAGTTGGCTCGTCGAGGATATACAGCGTGCGCCCGGTAGATCGCTTGGACAGCTCCTTTGACAGTTTCACCCGCTGCGCCTCGCCGCCCGAAAGCGTCGTCGCCTGCTGGCCAACCTTGATGTAGCCCAGCCCCACGCGGGCCAGCGCGTCCATCTTGTCGCGGATCGCCGGGACCGCCTTGAAGAACTCCTGCGCGTCCTCGACCGTCATGTCCAGCACGTCGGCGATGGACTTGCCCTTGAACTTGATCTCCAGCGTTTCGCGGTTGTAGCGCGCGCCCTTGCAGGTTTCGCAAGTAACATAGACATCGGGCAGAAAATGCATCTCGATCTTGATGACACCGTCGCCCTGACAGGCCTCGCAGCGCCCGCCCTTGACGTTGAAGCTGAACCGCCCCGGCTTGTAGCCGCGCGCCTTGGCCTCGGGCAGCCCGGCGAACCAGTCACGGATCGGGGTGAAGGCCCCGGTGTAAGTCGCTGGATTTGAACGCGGAGTTCTCCCGATGGGGCGCTGGTCGATGTCGATCACCTTGTCCAGATGCTCGAGCCCCTTGATGGTTTCGCAGGGCGCGGGCGTCTGCCGCGCACCATTCAGGCGCATCGAGGCGGTCTTGAACAGTGTCTCGATGGTCAGGGTGGACTTGCCGCCGCCGGATACACCGGTGACGCAGACGAATTTCCCAAGCGGGAAATCCACCGTGACATCCCGCAGGTTGTTGCCCGAGGCGCCAACCACCGTGACCGCCTTGCCGTTGCCCTCGCGGCGCACCGCCGGGATCGGGATCTTGCGCGCACCGGACAGGTATTGCCCGGTGATCGAGGCGGCATCGGCCGCGATCTCCTCGGGCGTTCCCTGGCTGACAACCTGCCCGCCATGCACCCCCGCGCCCGGACCGATGTCGAACACATAGTCGGCCTCGCGGATGGCCTCTTCGTCGTGCTCGACCACGATCACGGTATTGCCCTGATCGCGCAGGTTCTTGAGCGTGCCCAGCAGCCTGTCATTGTCGCGCTGGTGCAGGCCGATCGACGGTTCGTCCAGCACATAGAGAACCCCGGTCAGGCCCGAGCCGATCTGGCTGGCCAGACGGATGCGCTGGCTCTCGCCGCCCGAAAGGGTTCCACTTGAACGTGACAGCGTAAGGTATTCCAATCCAACGTTATTCAGGAATCCGAGGCGCTCGCGGATTTCCTTGAAAATGGCTCGCGCGATTTCGTTCTTCTGCTGGCTCAGGTGGTTCGGAGCATCCTCGACCCAGGCCAGCGCCTCGCGGATCGACATCTGCACCACATTGCCAATATGCAGGCCGGCGATCCTGACCGCCAAGGCCTCTTCGCGCAGGCGGTGGCCGCGGCAGGTATGACAGGGGCGGTTGTTCTGATAGCGCTCGAATTCCTCGCGGATCCAGGCGCTGTCGGTCTCGCGATAGCGCCGCTCCATGTTCGGGATCACGCCTTCGAAGGTGCGGGTGACCTGGTAGACCCGCCCGCCCTCGTCATAGCGGAACGGAATCTCCTCGTCGCCCGAGCCATACAGGAACACCTGCTGCACATGGGGCGGCAGGTCTTTCCACGGGGTATTCTTGTCGAACTCGTAATGCCGTGCGATGGCCTCGATGGTTTGCAGGAAATAGGGCGACTTGCCCTTGCGCCACGGCGCCAGCGCGCCGTCATAAAGCCTCAGCGACTGGTCCGGCACCACCAGCCGTTCGTCAAAGAACAGCTCGACCCCAAGCCCGTCACAGTCGGGGCACGCGCCATAAGGCGCGTTGAAGGAAAACAGCCGCGGCTCGATCTCGGGGATGGTGAAGCCGCTGACCGGGCAGGCGAAATTCTCGGAGAACGTGATGCGTTCGGGCTCGCCCTCTTTCGGCGCGGTTTCCAGGATGGCGATGCCGTCCGCCAGATCCAGCGCCGTGCGCAGACTGTCGGCCAGACGTGTTTCCATGCCTTCGCGGATGACAAGGCGGTCCACGACCACGTCGATGTCGTGGCGGAACTTCTTGTCCAGTATAGGCGGCTCATCCAATTCATAGAACGCGCCATCGACCTTGACCCGCTGGAACCCCTGCTTGCGCAGTTCCAGGAATTCCTTTTTGTATTCCCCCTTCCGGTCGCGGACGATGGGGGCCAGAAGGTAGCCGCGCGTGCCCTCCTCCATCGCCATGATCCGGTCGACCATGTCCTGCACCTGCTGCGCCTCGATCGGCAGGCCCGTGGCCGGGCTGTAGGGCGTTCCGGCCCGCGCGAACAACAGGCGCAGGTAGTCATAGATCTCGGTGACGGTTCCCACGGTCGAGCGCGGGTTCTTGGACGTGGTTTTCTGTTCGATCGAGATCGCCGGGGACAGCCCGCTGATGTGATCCACGTCGGGCTTTTCCATCATGTCGAGGAACTGGCGCGCATAGGCGCTGAGGCTTTCGACATACCGCCTCTGCCCCTCGGCATAGATCGTGTCGAAGGCAAGGCTGGACTTGCCCGACCCCGACAGGCCGGTGATGACCACAAGCTGATCGCGTGGAATATCCACGTCGATGCCCTTGAGATTGTGTTCGCGCGCCCCGCGCACCTCGATGGATTTCAGCTCAGCCATGACGCCCCCGGTTCCAACCTCCATAGAAATAGGCGAGCCGCCGCGAGTCTCCAAGCCAAAATGGTGAACAAAATGAGAACAGGCGCAACAATGCCGAAATCTCTTGTATTCCATTTCTTGAATGTTATATGCCTGACACCAACCAGACATCGGAGCGGGACACAAGCATGTTCAATTTTGGCAACCTGTTGAGCCGCGGCATGAGTGCCGCCGAAGCCATCGAAGGCGCCGCCAAGGGGACGGTGACGGTCATCGACGTCCGCGATCACACCGAGGTGCGCAGCACCGGAAAGGCCAAGGGCGCGCTGCACATCCCGCTCATGCGCCTGCAGGACATGGCCAACCCCTCTCACCCCGACTTCCAGAAGGGCCTGAAAACCGATGGCTGCATCGCCGTCTATTGCGCCTCGGGCGCGCGCAGCATGGCGGGCAAGCGAATCCTCAAGCAACTGGGCTATCAGGACGTTCACAACATAGGCGGGCTGGGCCACTGGGTTCAGGCCGGCGGAAAGCTGGAACGCGCCTGACACGAGTCAGACATACGAGAAACAAAGGCCCGGACCGCGGAAACAACACCCGCTCCGGGCTTTTTTCATGGCTTCAACCAAGTCCCCACGACAGGCACGCGGACGAACCCATCCAAGATGGCATACAGTTTGACAGTGAGGGGAAAAGTGGCGCGGTTGACGGGGCTCGAACCCGCGACCCCCGGCGTGACAGGCCGGTACTCTAACCAACTGAGCTACAACCGCGCATCTATGTTCTGGATCCCTTGGCCCGGATCCGGGGCTGGACAGCGGTGGCGCGGTTGACGGGGCTCGAACCCGCGACCCCCGGCGTGACAGGCCGGTACTCTAACCAACTGAGCTACAACCGCTCGCTGCCCGCTCAATCATTGCTGAGCGTTGCGGTGTATTATGGCTACGCTCGGGCATCGTCAAGCGGCCATCTGCACTTTTTTTCCCTCAATCGAAAAAATTGCCGAGGCCGTGAAAAACCACTTTTCTCGACGGGACGGGAAGGCCGAATATTTCGTCCATAAAAACAGGGCCTTCCACCCCGCCCATGCGGCGATAGAACCGCCGCGCCCCGGAATTTTCATCCAGGACTTCCAACCACAACCGGTCCCGCCCGCTCGCCTGCAACTCGCCAGCGACGGCCCGCAGCAACCTTTCCCCGATGCCCCGCCCTCTGGCTTTCGGCGATACATGCAGATTGTCCAACAGTGGCCCGTCGGCGTGGTTCACCTTCACGTAGGCAAAGCCCAGAAGGTCATCTTCCCAAGCCACGAGTAGCAGATCGCCCGGACCCGGCCTGCCCGACCAGAGCCGCGCCATCTCGCGCGTGACCGGCTCGCCCAGGAAATCGTCGGGCAGCATCCCGGCATAGGAATCGCGCCAGCTGGCAAGGTGCAGCGCCTGAATCGCGGGCAGATCCGAGGGTGTGGCAGGGCGAATGGTCATGCTGCCATCGGTGCCAGAGCCTCAACGCTCGGGCAAGGGGGTGAATTCCTGATCGTCTCCCGGAGGCAAGCGGAACCGGCCATGAGTCCAGTCACCGGCGCGCCAGGCCTCCTTGGCGGCGTCGATCCGGTCTTTGGAGGAAGCCACGAAGTTCCACCAGATGTGGCGGGGGCCATTCAGTGTTGCGCCGCCCAGCAGCATCAGGCGCGCGCCCTGTTCACCTGCAGCCAGGCTGAGCTTGTCGCCGGGGCGGAAGACCATCATCTGCCCGGCCTCGAATGTCTGTCCCGCGACGGTGACCGATCCCTCGACCACGTGAACCCCGCGGTCCTCGTGATTGTCGGGCAAGGGAATCGCCGCGCCCGGCCCCAGAACCGCGTCGGCGTAGAACATCTCGGACGTGGCCGAAACCGGCGACCGTTCGCCATAGGCATCGCCGAGGATCAAACGGACCTCCTTGCCCTCGGCCTCGAGGAACGGCAGGTCGGCAGCGCCCACATGCTCGAAGGCGGCGGGGCTGTCCTCCAGCTCTTCCGGCAGGGCCACCCAGGTCTGTATTCCAAACATTTCAAGAGGTTGCCTGCGCGCCTCTCCGTCCGTGCGCTCGGAATGGGTGACGCCATTTCCAGCGATCATCCAGTTCACCGCGCCCGGTGTGATCCATTGATCGGTGCCCAGGGAATCGCGGTGATGCAGGCGACCCTTGTAGAGATAGGTGACCGTGGCGAGGCCGATATGAGGGTGCGGCCGGACGTCGATCCCCTGCCCCGTCACGAATTCGGCCGGCCCCATCTGGTCGAAGAAAATGAAGGGCCCGACCATGCGCCGGCGGGGGGCCGGAAGCGCCCGGCGCACCTCGAATCCGCCGAGGTCGCGGGCGCGGGGAACGATGACGGTCTCGATGGAATCGACGGCATCGCCGGTCGGGCAGTGCGGATCCAGGGCGGGGTTCCAACTCATGACGGGCTCCGGTTTGTTCCGTTTCGTACAGGTTCCGAACGGCGGTTTGTCCGGTTTGTACAAAACTAGAGCGTTCGGAGAAAAAAGGTATAGCGCCGAGAGCGCGACCCAAGTGCAAAAATGCACAGTCCGAAATCAACGAACCTACAGCGCCTTTGCGACCTGGACGGCGTCGCTGGACGCTGTTGCTATTGCGTAGGGGATTTGCCGAGGACGAGAAAGGTCATCATCCCGATCGGCGGCAGCAGTTCCCTCTGTTCCAGCTTGAGGGTCTCTTCCTGCAGAACGGTTTCGATCTCGAAATCCGAGTGCCAGCCGATGATGTTCGCCAAGGGGGCGAATCCCTTGCCCAGGACCGAGAGAATCCCCTGCGAGCGCACGAAGTGGTTGGTGATCACCACCTTGCCGCCCGGTTTGCAGACCCGCGCGATCTCGGACATCACCTTTTCCGGTTCCGGCACCACCGACAGCACATGCATCGCCACCACCGTATCGAAATGGTTGTCCGGGAAGTCGAGCGTGCGAGCATCCATCTGCCGCAATTCCGTGACCTGGCGCAGGTTCAATTCGCGCACCTTTTCGCGGGCCTTGCGCAACATGTCCTCGCTGAAGTCGATGCCGGTCACCTGCAACTCGGGCCGGTAGAGTTCAAGCGAGAGCCCGGTGCCGACGCCGACCTCGAGAACGCTGCCGGAGCGGGTGTTGACATATTCGACGGCCCGCCGCCGGCCGGCATCGGTCAGAACTCCGAAAGTCTTGTCATAAACGGGCGCCCAGCGGGCGTAGGAGGATTGAACGGCCTTTATATCCATTTCACGTCTAGCGGTCTGAATGAAACTGTTTTCTGAACCAAGCCCAGATAACCATCGACGCGTAGCCGATGCAAAGCACAATCAGGGTCGTCCATGCAAAAGTCAGGACGGCCGCCCCCGCAATGGCCACCCCCACGAGGACGAACTTCACGTTTTCGCGCGAAATCCGCGTGGTCTTGAAGGACCAGGTCGGGATGCGGCTGATCATCAGAAGACCGATCAGGACAATGTAGACACAGGTCACCATACCCGGCACCTGCGGCAGGTCCGTGAAGGCAAAGGAAAGATACATGGGCAGCATGACCAGCAACGCGCCCGCGGGCGATGGCACCCCGACGAAATAGGCGCTGTCCTGGCTGGCTTCCTCGGACTTGCTGGTCACGTTGAAACGGGCCAGCCGAGTGACGCAGCATACGGCATAGATCAGGACGGCGATCCAGCCGAAGCTGCTGAAATCCTGCAGGCCCCAGAAATAGACGATGAGTGGCGGCGCCACCCCGAAATTGAGGAAATCGGCCAGCGAATCCAGCTCGGCGCCCATCTTGCTGGTGCTTTTGAGAAGCCGCGCGATGCGACCGTCCAACCCATCCAGCACACAGGCGGCCACGATGAGCTGCACCGCCAGCGTGTAGTTCCCCTGAACTCCGAACCGGATGGCCGACAGCCCGGCGCAGATCGCCGTGATCGTCAGGACGTTCGGCAGCAACTGGATGAGAGCGTAGCCGGACTCGGATCTGTCGGAGGGCTCAGCCATCGGGATCCTTCTGCCTATCCTGCTTCCGGCGCGTTCAGCTGCGCGATCACGGTTTCACCGGCAACCATCGTCTGCCCGACGCGCACCAAAGGCGTCACGCCGTGGGGCAGATACACATCGAGCCGCGAGCCGAAGCGGATCAGCCCGAACCGTTCGCCGGTTCCCAGCATCTGGCCCGGCTTGACGAAGCACACGATGCGCCGGGCGACCAGACCCGCGATCTGGACCACGGCCAGGTCGCGCCCGTCCTGCATCCGGATGCACAGGCTGTTGCGTTCATTGTCGGCGCTCGCCTTGTCCAGCGAGGCGTTGAAGAACTTGCCCGGACGATAGGCGACGGCCTTGACCTCGCCGGCGATGGGCGCGCGGTTCACATGGCAGTTGAACACGCTCATGAACACGCTGACGCGGGTCAGCGGTTCGTCGGGCATCCCCAGCTCTTTCGGAGGAACGGCCGGTTCGATCAGCGACACGATCCCATCCGCCGGACTGACGATCACCCCTTTCCGGTCGGGCGTCACGCGCTGCGGGTCGCGGAAGAAGTAGTAGCACCAGACCGTCAGGCCGACGCCGATCCAGCCCAGCGGCTCCCACAGCAGGAACAGGACGACGGTGATCGCGGCAAAGATCGCCACGAACTTGATGCCTTCGCGGTGCATCGGTTTGATGAACGTGTCACGCATCCTCATCGCGGACGTCTCCCTTGGTCAGTTGGCGATCACTCATAGACGGATTGACTTGGGGCGCAAGGGCGTTCGGTGCCGCCTGTCCTTTTCCGGGCCTCGGGCAGGCCCCGCCGGGCCGTGCGACAAAGGTTGCGGCGGATGACGAACACCCCTTGCGGAGCGATTTGAGTCGCTGTAATACCCCTGCCGACGGGTGATTAGCTCAGTGGTAGAGCGCTTCGTTCACATCGAAGATGTCAGGAGTTCGAATCTCTTATCACCCACCATTCCCTCTCTGAAAGGTCCGAACAGTCGCCGGGCACGCCCGCCGGCGCGGTCGAGGATTTCACACCCTGCCCTTGCGGGTGGACAGCAGCAGATTCGTCTCGGACCGCGTCACCCCTTCCATGCGGCGGATCGTGAACAGAACCTCGTCCAGTTCCTCGAGCGTCTGCGTGCCGATCTCGGCGATCAGATCCCACGCGCCATTGGTCGAATGCACCGCCCGCACCTGCGGCATCGCCGCGATCCGGGACATGATCCGCTCGGTTCCGCGCCCCTCGATTCCCAGCATCATCAGGCCGCGTACCGGGCTTTGCGCCACGTCCTGCCGGGTGGTGACGGTGAAGCCGACGATTTCGCCCGATTGCTTGAGCCTTTGCAGCCGGGTTCGAATCGTGGTGCGAGTCACCCCCAGCTGCTCGGCCAGTTCCGAAAGGGAGGCCCGCGCGTCACGATGCAGGGCGCTGAGCAGTTGGTTGTCCAGTTCGTCCATATCAGGATTCCGTTCCGGGTAAATTCACTTCCATTTTGAGCACTTTGATCTCTTCCGGCAAGAGCGGCGCGGCCGCAAAATAGCGCAATGGAAAAACGTGACCTTCTACTTGTCGGTGCCCCGATGGATGCGGGCAAGCGGCGTCAGGGATGCCGGATGGGTCCTGACGCCTATCGCGTGGCCGGGCTGGAAAAGGCCCTGTCGGATCTGGGATATTCCGTGGCCGATCTGGGCGACGTGGCCCCGGACCCGGTTGACATGGCCGAGCATGACCACCTGTTCGCGCTGCCGGAATGCGTGGGCTGGACCCGGGCCCTGGCGCGCGTCGCCCGGGACACGGCCGGGCGCGGCATTCCCATCTTCATGGGGGGCGATCACGCCCTGTCGATGGGCACGGTCGCGGGCATGGCCGCCCATGCGCAGGACCAGGGACGCCCGCTTTTCGTGCTGTGGCTGGATGCGCACAGCGATTTCCACACCCCCAACAGCACCGGCAGCGGCAACCTCCACGGCACGCCGGTCGCCTATTTCACCGGCCAGCCGGGATTCGAGGCTTTCCCGCCCCTGGCCGCGCCGGTGCCCACCGATCGCGTCGGGATGATCGGTCTGCGCTCGGTCGATCCGCACGAGCGCGCGGCGCTGGAAAAGGACAAGGCCATGCTGGCCGACATGCGCAGCATCGACGAACACGGCATCAAGGCGCCGCTGATGGCCTTTCTCGACAAGGTGCGGGCGACGGACGGGATGCTGCATGTCTCGCTGGACGTGGATTTCCTGGAGCCCGCCATCGCACCCGCGGTCGGCACCACCGTTCCGGGCGGCGCCACCGAGCGCGAGGCACATCTGGCGATGGAACTGCTGCACGAAAGCGGGCTGGTCTGCTCTCTGGACCTGGTGGAGTTGAACCCGTTTCTCGACGAACGCGGGCGCACCGCGAAACTGATGGTCGATCTGGCCGCCTCGCTGATGGGCCGCCGCATCTTCGACCGCCCGACCCGGAGCTTCTGATGACTTCGTTGCAAGCCCCCGCGGCGGTGGTGATGATCCGGCCGCACGCCTTCACCTCGAACCCTGAAACCCGCGACGACAACGCCTTTCAGACGCTGGCGAACCGCTCGGCCGAGGCCACCTCGGCCGCCGCGCGCGACGAACATGACCGCGCGGTGGAACAGCTGCGCGAGGCGGGCGTGACGGTGCATGTGTTCGACGATTTCGGCGACCGCGACACGCCCGACAGCGTCTTTCCCAACAACTGGTTCTCGACCCATCCCGGCGGGCACGTGGCGGTCTATCCAATGTTCGTGCCCTCGCGACGACGCGAGCGCAGGGCCGACGTGATCGAGATGCTCAAGCAGGAATACCGGGTTCAGGACGTGATCGACTATTCCGGCCTCGAGCAGGACGGTCTTGCCCTGGAAGGCACCGGGGCGATGGTGCTGGATCATATCGGGCGCATCGTCTACACGGTGAAATCGCACCGCGCCGACCCGATCCTGCTGGAGCGCTTCTGCACCCATTTCAACTACGAGCCCATCGCCTTCGAGGCACGCGACGCGCAGGGCCGCGACGTGTATCACACCAACGTGCTCATGGGGATCGGCACGCATTACGCGCTGGTCTGTCTCGACATGATCACCGATCCCGAACGCCGCGCCACCGTGTGCGCGCGGCTCAAGGAGACCGGGCGCGAGGTGATCGACCTGACCCATGCCCAGATCGGAGAGTTCGCGGGCAACGCCATCGAGCTCAGCGGGCGCGACGGGCTGATCCTCGCCCTGTCCAGCCGGGCCCTCGCCGCCCTCACCCCCGACCAGATCGCGGTGATCGAGCGCAGCGCCACGCCGTTGCCGATCTCGGTCCCGACCATTGAAACCGCCGGCGGATCCGTCCGTTGCATGATCGCCGGCATCCAACTTTCCCGCCGATAGGAGCGCCAGATGCAGCCCTCAGACAAAGCCCTCGTTCCCTTCGTATCCGTCGACAACATGATGCGCCTGATCCATCATGTCGGCATCGAGCAGATGATCACGGAACTGGCCGCCGAGATCGAGGCGGATTTCAAACGCTGGGAACTGTTCGACAAGACCCCGCGCGTCGCCGCCCATTCCCCGCATGGCGTGATCGAGCTGATGCCCACCTCGGATGGCGAGGCCTACGGGTTCAAATACGTCAACGGCCACCCCAAGAACACTACCGAAGGGCTGCAGACCGTGACCGCCTTCGGCCTGCTGGCGGATGTGTATACGGGCTATCCGACGCTGCTGACCGAAATGACCATGCTGACCGCGCTGCGCACGGCGGCCACCTCGGCACTGGTGGGCAAATACCTGGCCCCGAAAGGCGCCACGACCATGGCGATGATCGGCAATGGCGCACAGTCCGAGTTCCAGTGCCTCGCCTTCAAGGCGCTCTGCGGCATCGACACGGTCCGGCTCTATGACCTCGACCCCCGCGCAACCGGGAAATGTGCCACGAACCTGGCGGGCAAGGGGCTGACGGTGGTGTCATGCAAGACCGCTGAAGAGGCCATCGAGGGCGCGCAGATCATCACCACCTGCACCGCCGACAAGAAATACGCGACGATCCTGACCGACAACATGGTCGGGCCGGGCGTACATATCAACGCCATCGGCGGCGACTGCCCCGGCAAGACCGAACTGCACCGCGACATCCTGCTGCGCTCGGACATCTTCGTGGAATATCCCGAACAAACCCGCATCGAGGGCGAGATCCAGGCGCTGGAGCCCGATCACCCGGTGACCGAGATGTGGCAGGTGATCACCGGCAAGGCGCAAGGTCGTCGCGACGCCCAGCAGATCACCCTGTTCGACAGCGTGGGCTTTGCGATCGAAGATTTCTCGGCCCTGCGCTACATCAAGAAGGCGATCGAAGGCACCGCGTTCTTCGAGCCGCTCGACATGCTGGCCGACCCGGACGATCCGCGGGACCTGTTCGGCATGCTGATGCGGGCGAAGTAACGCGCGGACGCAATACCAATACCAATACCAATTGATTTTGCTTGTCAGGCGGCCCGAAGGGGGCTCTGCCCCCGTCGCCTGCGGCGACTCCCCCGGGATATTTTTTGCCAGATGAAGAGTTGGCGAAGACCTCATTTCTTCATCTGGCCTCAAATATCCCGGAGCGCGAGGCAGAGCCTCGCAAAAAATCCCGAATCTTCCGCGATGGGCAGTGGTTTTGGCTAGCCGGCAAGTGACGGCAGGTAGAGCACGATCCCCGGAAACGCCACGAGCAGTGCGATCGTCACGGCATCAGCCACGAAAAACGGTGCTACGCCCCGGAACACGTCCTGAACGCTCAGGTCCGGGCGAACGCCGGCGACCACGAAGCAGTTCAGTCCGATGGGGGGTGTGATCAGGCAGAACTCGGCCATCTTCACCACGAGAATGCCGAACCAGATCGCGCACATCGTTCCGGACATTCCGAAGGTGCTGTCGGCCGCGCTGACCGCTTCGCCCCCGTTCAGGGCCATCACCGCCGGGTAGACCACGGGGAGCGTCAGCAGCAGCATGCCGATGGCGTCCATGAACATGCCCAGCACCGCGTAGGCCAGCAGGATGCAGATGAGGATCAGCATCGGCGACATGCTGAGGCCGGTGATCCAGTCGGAGAACGCGCCGGGCAGATCGGCGAAGCCCAAGAACCGCACATAGATCAGCACGCCCCAGATGATCGAGAAGATCATGGCGGTCAGCTTGGCGGTTTCCAGCAGCGCCGATTTCAGCTCGCCCCACCGCATGCCGTGAATGATGGCGAAGCAGAAGACGATGAAGGCCCCGATGGCGCCGCCCTCGGTCGGGGTGCCCCAGGCCTGTTCGCCGAAGGGGTTGTAGACGAAGCCGATGATGATGAGGATCACGGCGACGATCGGCAGTGCAGCCGGCACGGCCGCGAAACGCTGGCGCCAGGTGAAACCGGTCACCGGTGGGCCGACGGTTTTGAACACCACCGCGATTCCCACGATCAGTGCGCCGTAGATCACTGCCGAGAAGGCGCCGGGGATGAAACCGGCCAGCAGCAGCTTGCCCACGTCCTGTTCGACGATGATGGCGTAGATCACCAGGATGGCCGAAGGCGGGATCAGCGAAGCCAGCGTGCCGCCCGCGGCCACCACGCCGGCGGCGAAGCGCTTGTTGTAGCCCACGTCGAGCATCTCGGGGATGGCGATGCGGGCGAACACCGCCGAGGTCGCCACCGACGCCCCTGACACGGCCGCGAACCCGGCCGTTGCAAAGACGGTCGAGACCGCCAGCCCACCCGGCACCCAGGCGATCCAGCGTTTTGCGGCCTCGAACAGGGCGCGGGTGAGGCCCGCGTAATAGGCGAGATAGCCGATCAGGATGAAGGTCGGGATCAGGCTGAGCGTGTGCGAGGCGACCTTGGAGTGCGGCACCTGCCCCGCCGTCTTGACGGCCACGGTCAGCGCCTTGCCGAACCGGTCGGGGTCATAGCCGAACTTGGCCCAGAAGATCCAGACGAGGCCGATCAGACCCGCAAGCCCGGCGGCAAAGGCCACGCGCATGCCCGCCAGAACCATGACCAGCAGGCCACCGGTGACCCACAGGCCGATGTCGATGGTTTCCATGATGCTACTCCTGCCCCTCGAGCTGCTCTGCCTCGGCCGCCGCCTGCTCGGCCGCCCCCTGGATCAGCGGCACCGCCACCGGGGTTTCCAGCCCGAGCAGGAAGGCGCGGCCATAGCCCCAGATCTGCAGGACCAGCCGCAGGCACAGGACCGAGAACGCCACCGGCGCCAACAGCTTGGCGGGCCAGAGCGGGATGCCGATGTCGATCGAGCTGTCGCGACTCCAGAGCGGTGCGGACCAGTCGAAGGAGCGATCGAAATGCGCCCAGCTGCCCCAGACGAGCGCCAGCATCAGAAGCAGGATCAGCAGGACCGAGATCAGTTCGAACAGCCACAGCGCCCGTCCGTGCAGCCGTGAGATCAAAATGTCCATGCGGATATGGCCGCCGTCGCGCTGCACGAAGGAAATGCCCAGAAAGGCGATCAGCGGCATGGCCTGTTCGATCCAGTCCACATAGCCCGGAAGCGGCGCGTTCATCGTATTGCGCCCGCCGACCGAGATCACCGCCAGCACCATCAGCGCGAAAACGGCCAGCCCGCTCAGAAGCGCCAGGAAACGCTCAAGACCCAAGAGCGACCTGTCGAGTCGGCTCAGAAGGCTGCCGTCCTCGAGCACCGTGGAATGTCCTGCCATTCCAGACTTCTCCTGTCAGATGAATTCGGGGCGGAAAGGCCGGGCGCGGTTCGGCGCCCGGCCCTTTGCCATCAGTTGCCGCCGCGCTGCTGTTTCAGCGTGGCCTGGACCAGATCATAGAGTTCCTGAGCCGGCAGCCCCTGTGCGGACATGTCGGCAATCCATTTCTCGCGGATCGGATCGGCCGCCTTGGCGCGGAATTCCTCGAGCACCGCGTCGTCGATCATCACCTTCTGAACGCCCTTCTCCTCCAGAACGCTGTCCCACTTCTTGAGCAGCTCTCCGTAATTGGCGAGATAGTGGGCGATGGCCTCGTCGATCGAGCTGTCCAGCGCCTCGCGATGGGCATCCGGCAGCGCCTCGTAGGCGTCGATGTTCACCACGACCGGGCAGTTCACCGTGCCGGGGTTGAGGTTCGCGGTCCACCAGTCGGCCTTGTTGATGGTACCGAAGGACAGATGCGCGTGCTGGGCGAAGGCGACGGTATCGACGACACCCGATTCCATCGCGTTGTAGGCCTCGGTCGCGGGCACCGAGGTCGGCACCGCGCCGACCGCCTCGAAGGCCTGGCCCAGACCGCCGGTGGCGCGCACGCGCATGCCTTCGAACTCGGCCAGCTCGTCGCGCGGCTCGCCGGTGCCGACAAGGTTGTACTGCGGCATGGGCGAGGTCATGATGATCCGGGCGTTCCACTGCGCCATCTCGTCCTTGACCGCGGGGTGGTCATAGACCGCGTGGCTGACGGCCACCTCCTCCTCCAGCGTGTTCACGCCGAGGAAGGGCAGTTCCAGAACCGTGATCGCCCGGTTCTTGTCGCGGTGATAGCCGGCACAGAACTGCGCCATCTCGAAGGCGCCGATCGAAATGCCGTCGAGGTTCTCCTTGGGCTTGGACAGGCCGCCATAGCTGACGTTCATGGTGAATTCGCCGCCGGTCTTTTCGCTGACCAGCTCGGCGAGCTTCTCGATGTGTTCCGTAAAGGCGCGGCGCTTGCCCCAGACGGACACGTTCCATTCCGTCGCCGCTGCCTCGACTGCAAACGCAAGGCTCAGTGCGGCCACGGCCGCTCCGCTCAACATCTTGTTCATATTGTTCTCTCCCTATTCTGCGAACCTCTGACTGGTCGCTTGCCGGCCAAGCTAGCGCCAACATCGGAACCTGCCAACCCCCGACGAAACGCCGTTGCCCGAGCGTCACCCCGAACGGGAGTTGCGGAGCCGAGCCCCCGCCAGCAACAAAATGTCGCGGGCCGACCGGTGCGGGAAAGTTCTGTTTCGCGCCCTCATTTTCATCAACCAAGGCACGAACCGGAAATTTCGTTGACTCTTTTCATGTTGAAATTGAACGGTTTTCACAGGCTTATCCGCAGCTCGATTTACTGTTTTGACTGATTTTAAGAAAACAATTTACAGACAAGCCTTTGAATTACAGCATTTTATTTCCTTATTTTCAGAACTGCGTATTATCCGACGCAGGGTAGGAACCGGATCGACAAAACCCCACCCAGGGGCGAAAACGGTTGCACAAATTTCAGTCAGAGGGAGGAGCCTCAGCATGACATCCGCTGCTGTCGCAGAAACCAGAACATTTCCGCCATCCGCCGAAACCGTTGCGCGTGCGCATGTGGACGCCGCCAAATACGAGGAAATGTATGCCGCCTCCATCGCCGACCCCGTCGCGTTCTGGGGGGAACAGGGCAAGCGGATCGACTGGATCAAGCCCTACAGCCAGGTGAAGGACGTCAACTACAATTTCGGCGAGGTCCGCATCAACTGGTATGCCGACGGCACGCTGAACGTCTCGGCCAACTGCCTGGACCGTCACCTGAAGACCCGCGGCGACCAGACCGCGATCATCTGGGAGCCGGACGATCCGAATGACGAAGCCCAGCACATCACCTATGCCGAGCTGCACCGCCGCACCTGCCGGATGGCCAACATCCTGGAGTCGATGGGCGTGCGCAAGGGCGACCGGGTGGTGATCTATCTGCCGATGATCCCCGAGGCCGCCTATGCGATGCTGGCCTGCGCCCGTATCGGCGCCATCCACTCGATCGTGTTCGCCGGGTTCTCGCCCGACGCGCTGGCCGCCCGGATCAACGGCTGCGACGCCAAGGTCATCATTACCGCAGACGAAGCGCCGCGCGGTGGCCGCAAGACCCCGCTGAAGTCGAATGCCGACGCCGCCCTGCTGCACTGCAAGGACACGGTGAAATGCCTGGTGGTCAAGCGCACCGGTGGCCAGACCACCTGGATCGACGGGCGCGATTTCGACTACAACGAAATGGCGCTGGAGGCCGACGATTACTGCGCCCCCGCCGAGATGAACGCCGAAGATCCGCTGTTCATCCTCTACACCTCGGGTTCGACCGGTCAGCCCAAGGGCGTGGTGCATACCACCGGCGGTTACCTGGTCTATGCGTCGCTGACGCACGAGATCACCTTCGACTATCACGACGGCGACATCTACTGGTGCACCGCGGACGTGGGCTGGGTCACCGGGCACAGCTATATCGTCTATGGCCCGCTGGCCAATGGCGCGACCACGCTGATGTTCGAAGGCGTGCCGACCTATCCGGACGCGTCACGCTTTTGGCAGGTATGCGAAAAGCACAAGGTCAACCAGTTCTACACCGCCCCCACCGCGATCCGCGCGCTGATGGGTCAGGGCAACGAGTTCGTCGAGAAATGCGACCTGTCCAGCCTGCGCATTCTGGGCACCGTGGGCGAGCCCATCAACCCCGAGGCCTGGACCTGGTATCACGAGGTCGTCGGCAAGGGGAAATGCCCGATCGTGGACACCTGGTGGCAGACCGAAACCGGCGGCCACCTGATGACGCCGCTGCCCGGCGCCCATGCGCTCAAGCCCGGCTCGGCGATGAAACCGTTCTTCGGCATCCAGCCCGTCGTGCTGGACCCGCAGTCGGGCGTCGAGATAGCCGGCAACGGGGTCGAGGGCGTGCTGTGCATCAAGGACAGCTGGCCGGGGCAGATGCGCACCGTCTGGGGCGACCATGAGCGGTTCGAGAAGACCTATTTCGCCGACTACAAGGGCTATTACTTCACCGGCGACGGCTGCCGCCGCGACGAGGACGGCGATTACTGGATCACCGGTCGCGTCGATGACGTGATCAACGTCTCGGGTCACCGCATGGGCACCGCCGAGGTCGAAAGCGCGCTGGTGGCGCACCCGGCCGTGGCCGAGGCCGCCGTGGTGGGCTACCCGCACGAGATCAAGGGTCAGGGCATCTATTGCTACGTCACCCTGATGAACGACCGCGAGCCCACGGAAGAGCTGCGCAAGGAGCTGCGCCAGTGGGTCCGCACCGAGATCGGCCCGATCGCCAGCCCGGACGTGATCCAGTGGGCGCCGGGCCTGCCCAAGACGCGCTCGGGCAAGATCATGCGCCGCATCCTGCGCAAGATCGCCGAGAACGACTTTGGCTCGCTGGGCGACACCTCGACGCTGGCCGATCCCTCGGTCGTCGAGGACCTGATCCAGAACCGCGCCAACAAGTGAGGGTGAGATGGACGCTGCCGTGACTACCACCCCTGCCGTTCTGATCCTTCTCGGCCCTCCGGGCGCCGGGAAGGGCACCCAGGCGCGGATGCTCGAGGAAAAGTTCGGTCTGGTTCAACTGAGCACCGGCGACCTGCTGCGCGAAGCCGTGGCCGCCGGGACCGAGGCGGGCAAGGCCGCGAAAGCGGTCATGGAAGCCGGAGAACTGGTGAGCGATGACATCGTGATCGCCATTCTGCGCGACCGCATGGCCCAGCCCGACTGCGCCCGTGGCGTGATCCTGGACGGGTTCCCCCGCACCACCGTGCAGGCCGAGGCGCTGGACGCGCTGCTGGCCGAGAACGGTCAGAAGATCAACGCCGCCGTCAGCCTCGAGGTGCAGGATTCCGAAATGGTCACGCGCATTTCGGGCCGCTACTCCTGCGCCAAGTGCGGCGAGGGGTATCACGACACGTTCAAGAAACCCGAACGCGAGGGCGTCTGCGACAAGTGCGGCGGCACCGAGTTCAAGCGCCGCGCCGACGACAATGCCGAGACCGTGGCGAGCCGTCTGGCGGCCTATCACGAGCAGACCGCGCCGCTGATCGACTACTACGAAGGCAAGGGCGTGTTGAAACGGATCGACGCGATGGGAGAAATCGACGAGATCGCACGAAACCTTGAAACCATCGTGAAAGGAGCGATGGGCTGAGCAAGGACTGAGGCCCGGCCCGGGCCTCGTTCCCGCAGAGGAATACCCCGGAGGAACCGCCCTGGCGGACCGCTGGAGTCTTGCCTGCCGCCATGACGGCGGCCGGTATATCGCAGAGCCGGCCCGGCGACCACGCGGAGACCGCGAAACGGGCCGCTCAGGAGGAAGCAAGGAGGAACCGCTATGGCGGATCAAAACAACAACTCCGCACAGGGGTCAGAGACCGACAAGGCCTACTGGCAAGCCAATGTGCGGCTTATCGCAATCAGCCTTGTCATATGGGCACTGGTATCCTTCGGGTTCGGCATCCTGCTGCGCCCCATGCTGTCGGGCATCGCCGTCGGCGGAACCGACCTGGGCTTCTGGTTCGCCCAGCAAGGCTCGATCCTGGTCTTCCTGGCCCTGATCTTTTTCTACGCCTGGCGGATGAACAAGCTCGACCGTGAATTCGGCGTGGAGGAGTAAATCGCCATGGATCAGTTTACCATCAACCTGCTGTTCGTGGGCGCGTCGTTCGCGCTCTACATCGGCATCGCGATCTGGGCCCGCGCGGGGTCCACGTCGGAATTCTACGCCGCCGGCCGCGGCGTCCACCCGGTCACCAACGGCATGGCGACGGCGGCTGACTGGATGTCGGCGGCCTCGTTCATCTCGATGGCGGGCCTGATTGCCTTTACCGGCTATGACAACAGCTCGTTCCTGATGGGCTGGACCGGCGGCTACGTGCTACTGGCGCTGCTGCTGGCGCCCTACCTGCGCAAGTTCGGCAAGTTCACCGTGTCCGAGTTCATCGGCGACCGTTTCTACAGCCAGACCGCGCGCATCGTGGCCGTGATCTGCCTGATCGTCGCCTCGGTGACCTACGTGATCGGCCAGATGACCGGCGTGGGCGTGGCCTTTGGCCGCTTTCTCGAGGTGTCGAACACCGCCGGCCTGCTGATCGGTGCGGGCGTCGTGTTCGCCTATGCCGTGTTCGGCGGCATGAAGGGCGTGACCTACACCCAGGTGGCGCAGTACTGCGTTCTGATCACCGCCTACACCATTCCGGCGATCTTCATCTCGTTGCAGCTGACCGGCAACCCGATCCCGGCCCTGGGCCTGTTCGGCGATCACGTCGCCTCGGGCGAGCCGCTGCTGACCAAGCTGGATGCCATCGTGACCGAGATCGGTTTCAAGGAATACACGATGCACCACGCCGACACGTTCAACATGGTGCTCTTCACCCTGTCGCTGATGATCGGCACCGCGGGTCTGCCGCACGTCATCATGCGCTTCTTCACCGTGCCGAAAGTGGCGGACGCCCGCTGGTCGGCCGGCTGGGCGCTGGTCTTCATCGCGCTGCTCTACCTGACCGCTCCGGCAGTTGGCGCCATGGCCCGCCTGAACATCACCGACATGATGTGGCCCAACGGCACCGATGGCGAAGCCGTTTCGGTCGAGATGATCGAGAACGACGCGCGTTATGACTGGATGGCGACCTGGCAGAAGACCGGTCTGCTGGACTGGGAAGACAAGAACGGCGACGGCAAGATCCAGTACTACAACGACAAGTCCGAGGCCATGCAGGCCAAGGCCACCGAAAACGGCTGGACCGGCAACGAACTGACCAAGTTCAACCGTGACATCCTGGTTCTGGCCAACCCCGAGATCGCCAACCTGCCGGGTTGGGTGATCGGTCTGGTCGCCGCCGGTGGTCTGGCTGCTGCCCTGTCGACCGCTGCGGGCCTGCTGCTGGCGATCTCGTCGGCCGTCAGCCACGACCTGATCAAGGGTGCGATCAACCCGTCGATCTCGGAAAAGGGTGAGCTGCTGTCGGCACGGATCGCAATGGCCGTGGCCATCGCGGTGGCAACCTACCTGGGTCTGAACCCGCCGGGCTTTGCGGCGCAAACCGTGGCGCTGGCCTTCGGCCTGGCTGCCGCCTCGATCTTCCCGGCGCTGATGATGGGGATCTTCTCGACCCGCATCAACAACTCGGGCGCCGTGGCCGGCATGCTGGCTGGTCTGATCGTGACGCTGGTCTACATCTTCCTGCACAAGGGCTGGCTGTTCATTCCGGGCACCAACTCGTTCACCGATGCCGACCCGCTGCTGGGCACCATCAAGTCGACCTCGTTCGGCGCCATCGGTGCGGCGGTCAACTTTGCCGTGGCCTACGTGGTCTCGGGCATGACCAAGGAGACCCCGCAGGAGATCAAGGACCTGGTGGAAAGCGTCCGCATCCCGCGTGGCGCGGGCGCGGCGCATGACCACTGAGATGCGCGGCCTCCCTCATTCCCTCCCGAGGGGGGCCCGCCCTTGACACGCTACCGTTCCCGCCCGGCATTCGACCGGGCGGGGCATTTTCATTTCAGATGTTGCGAATGACACGATGCCCCTGACCGCCGAACAGATCGCCCACTTTCTGAAATCCGTTCACCCCTATGACGCCCTGCCCGCCGCTGTGCTGGACTCGATTTCCGCCCGGATCGAGGTTCGCGCGCTGGCAAAAGGCAAAACGGTGTTCCGGCACGGCGATCCGCTGCCGGGACTGTTCATCATCCATGAAGGCCAGATCGAGATCACCGACGAGAACGGCGTCGTCGTTTCGCATCTGAGCCTGCGCAACTCTTTTGGCGAACGGGGGCTGCTGCGTGGCGGCAAGGCGGCTTCGAGCGCCCGGACCGAGGCGGATTCCGTTCTGCTGATGCTGCCGGCCGACCTGTTCCAGGACCTGTGTGCGACGCATGAGGTCGTGGCCAGGTTCTTCGATCGGGCCCGTGCCCCGCGACCGCAGCAGGAATCGCTGGCCACGAGCACCGTCGATGCCCTGATGGCGCGAAACCCGGAGACATGCGCTCTGGACACGTCGGTGCAGGAAGCCGCCCGGCAGATGCGCGAGCGCGGCATTTCCTCGCTCTGCGTCACCGACGGCAACGCGCTGAAGGGGATCGTCACCCTGCGCGACCTGTCGGGCAAGGTCGTGGCCGAGGCCCTGCCCGCCTCGACGCCGGTGTCGCAGATCATGACGCCCGGCCCGATCACCCTGTCGCCGGGCGATATCGGCAGCGACGTGTTGCACACCATGATGGAGCGCCATATCGGCCATATCCCGATCACCGAGGGCGGTCGGCTGGTGGGCATGGTCACCCGGACCGACATGACGCGGTACCAGGCCGTCAACTCGGCCGAACTGGTCAGCGCGGTCGCCCGCGCCTCTGACGCCGGGGAGATGGCCAAGGTCACGGCCGAGATCCCCCGCCTGCTGGCGCAGCTGGTCGCCGGCGGCAACCGGCACGAGGTGGTGACCCGGCTGATCACCGACATCGCCGACACCGCCACGCGCCGCCTGTTGGCGCTGGCCGAGGCAAAGCTGGGTCCGCCGCCGGTGCCCTATCTGTGGCTGGCCTGCGGCTCGCAGGGCCGGCAGGAGCAGACCGGCGTTTCGGATCAGGACAACTGCCTGATGCTGGACGATTCGGTCAGCGAGGCCGACATGGCCTATTTCGCGGCGCTGGCGAAATTCGTGTCCGACGGGCTGGACGCCTGCGGCTATTTCTACTGCCCCGGGGACATGATGGCGACCAACCCGCGCTGGTGTCAGCCGGTGCGGATCTGGCGCGAGTATTTCGCGGGCTGGATCGCCAAGCCGAACCCCGAGGCGCAGATGCTGGCCTCGGTCATGTTCGACCTGCGCCCGATCGGCGGAGCCTTTGACCTGTTCGAGGATCTGCAGGCCGAGACGCTGAGGGCGGCCAGCGCCAACTCGATCTTCGTGGCGCACATGATCTCGAACTCGCTGAAACATACCCCGCCGCTGGGGCTGCTGCGCGGCTTTGCCACGATCCGGTCGGGCGAGCACCGCAACACGCTGGACCTGAAGCACAACGGCGTGGTGCCCGTGGTGGATCTGGCGCGGATCTATGCCCTGCAGGGGCAGTTGACCGAGGTGAACACCCGCGCGCGCCTGAAGGCCGCCGAGGCGGCGGGTGTTCTGAGCCCTTCGGGCGCACGGGATCTGCTGGACGCCTATGACCTGATCGCCGAGACCCGGCTGGAGCACCAGGTGGCACAGGTGCGGCAGGGCAAGGAGCCCGACAACTATCTGGCGCCGAGCGACCTGTCGGATTTCGAGCGCAGCCATCTGCGTGACGCCTTCGTCGTGGTCAAGACGATGCAGTCGGCGGTCGGGCACGGCAAGGGGATGCTGGGGTGACGTCAGGCCGCGCGCCGGGCGGAGAACGCCTCCGGCGGGAGTATTTTTGAAAAGATGAAGATCTGGGGACCGGGAGGAAAACCATGTTTCTGGAGTTGATCGGGACGATCTTTGCCGGCTTCGCGATCGCGGGCGTGGTGATGCTGGTGAACCGGACCACCGGTGGGCGTCTGCCGCGCTGGCTGGCGCCGGTGGCGGCGGGTCTGGGGATGATCGGTGTCACCATCGCCAGCGAATATTCCTGGTACGAGCGCACCCGCGCCGCGCTGCCCGAGGGCCTGAGCGTGGTTCAGGAGGTCGAAAAGCGCGCCTTTTACCGGCCTTGGACCTATGTCGCTCCGTATGTCGATCGCTTTGCCGCACTCGACATGGCGTCGGTTCGGACCAACGAGAACGTGCCGGGACAGCGCCTTGTCGATCTATATTTCTTCGGTCGCTGGGCGCCGGTTTCCAAGCTGCCCGTCGCGGTGGATTGCGACGGTCTGCGCCGGGCCAACCTGGCCGATGGGGTGGAGTTTGCCGACGATGGCAGCGTGCGCAGTGCCGATTGGATCGAGGTGCCCGCCGATGACCCGATTGTCGCCACCACCTGCGGAGGTGCGTCATGATACCGGATCTCACGTTCCGCAAAGGCATTCTGCTGTTCTTCGCGCTGCTGGCCGCCGGGGCGCTCGGGATCACCGGATTGTCGCTGTATTTCGCCTATGCGCGCGCCGAGGCGCCGGGCCTGTACGACGCCTTCGTCCAGGGCGGCATGCTCATTGCCTTCGGAATGGTCGCCATGCTGGTGGGCGCCTGGTTGTTCTTTGACGAAAAGATTGCCAGACCGGCCGAACGGCTGGCTGCCGAGATGCGCACCCATGCGCATTCCGGCGTCGCCATGAAGATGGACCCCAAGGCCGCCCGGTTTCTGGGGGAACTTGCGCCCGCCGCGGCCGAGCTTTCGGGGCAGTTGAGCGAGGCGGCCGTCGGAATGGCCGCCGCCGTCGCCTCGGAAACCGAGCGGCTGGCGGAGGAAAAGAAACGGCTGACCCGCCTGCTCACCGAGGTTCCGATGGCGATCGCGCTGGTGAACCCGGCGCATCAGATCGTCCTGTACGACGGGCAGGCCGCCACGGTGCTGGCGCAGGTCGGGCACCCGCGCCTGAACGCCTCGCTGTTCGACTATTTCAAGCCCGAGGCGGTGCGCAAGGCCTATGCCCGGCTGGTCAAGACCGGCAAGGAGGTCTCGGCCCATCTCGACAGTTTCGACGGGGCAATCGGGCTTTCGGTGCGGATGAAACCTTTGGGCGATGCCCCGGGTTACATGCTGATCTTCGAGGACAGCGAGGCGCATATCGCACCCCAGGCCGAGCGCCCCCTGACCTATGATTTCGACCTGCTGGACGTGCCGGCCGACGACGAGTTCGAAACCACCAGGATCGGCGATCTGGTCTTTGTCGTCTTCGACACGGAAACCACCGGCCTGCTGCCGCACAAGGACGAGATCGTCCAGATCGGCGCGGTGCGCGTGGTGCGCGGCCGCATCGTCGAAGGCGAAACCCTGGACATGCTCGTCGATCCGGGAGTGCCGATTCCGCGCTCGTCCACGCGGGTGCATGGAATCTCCGACGAGATGGTCAAGGGCGCGCCCGGTATCGCCGAGGCGGGGCGCAAACTGCACCATTTCTCGCGCGACGCGGTGATCGTGGCCCATAACGCCCCCTTCGACATGGCCTTTCTGCGGCGGCATTCCGACAAGATGGACGTGGACTGGAACAGCCACGCCATTCTGGACACGGTGCTGCTGTCGGCGGTGCTGTTCGGCGCCGGAGAGACCCATACGCTGGATGCGCTCTGCGAGCGATTGGGCGTCGTCATCCCGCCCGCGCTGCGCCACACCGCGCTGGGGGATGCCCACGCGACGGCCGAAGTGCTGGTGCGGATGCTGCCGATGCTTGAGGCGCGCGGTTTCAAAACCTTCGGCGACGTGATTGCCGAAACGCGCAAGCATGGCCGCCTGCTGGAAGATCTCAACTGAGATCCGCCCGCCGGGGCCTTGCGCGGGGTGCGCGCCCGCGTAACGCTCTCGTGTAAGCGGTTTGCTTTTCATGGACAAATGTCGCAGGTCGTGGCAGTTGGGGCGAATCCACGGAACCGAGCGCGCGATGACCGAAAAGACTTTCACACCCGGCCCCCAGTCGACACTCGCCTTTCGCGAGGCGCTGGGATGTTTCGGCACCGGAGTCACGGTTGTCACCACCGGGACCAAGGACGGACCGGCCGCCATCACGGTCAATTCCTTTTCGTCGGTGTCGCTGGACCCGCCGCTGGTGCTGTGGTGCCTGGGCAAGGACTCGAACCGATTTGACGCCTTCAGCACCGCGCAACGCTATGCCATCCACGTGATGTCCGAGGATCAGCAGGAAGAGACATTGCAATTCGCCCGCAACGGCTGGGATTTCTCGCACGCGGAGTGGCGCCCGGACGAACACGGCACGCCGCTGCTGTCCGGCTGCCTTGCCCGGTTCGACTGCCGCCTGTCGGCGCAGCACGAGGCCGGGGATCACCTGATCCTGATCGGCGAGGTCGAGCGTGTGATGTATCGCACCGGCAAGGGACTGATGTTCAAGCGCGGCCAGTATGGCAGTTTCAGCGACCTGATCTGAGGCCGCGTCGAGCGGTCATTCGTCGAGCGAGCCGTGAACCGCCAGCGCCTCGAGCTCGGCGTCCTGCGGCGTGATCACCCGGTAGGCTTCGTGTACGCCGGCGTCGGTCAGCGAGCGCGCCACGGTCAGCAGCGTGTTGGGAGCGTGGTCCTCGCACAGCTCGGCCATATGGGCGATTTCGTCGCGCGCGACACCCAGCGCGGCCTCGGCTGACGGGGCGCCGTAATACTGCACGAAATGTTCGGCCAGGCCCTGTGTCAGCGCCGCGATCTCGGCCTCTTCGATCCGGGTCACGGCCACGAAGGTCACGCGGCCGAAGGTTTCTAGCCCAAGCCAGCCATTGGCAAAGGCCTGACGCGACTTGCCTTCCAGATCGCCCTCACCCCAGTTCGAGAATTCGAACCCGCCCGAGATGCACCATTCGCCGGTGCGCGCCGGCGAGTGGAAGACGTTGAGGTCGCTTTCGTCGAAATGGATGGCCCGCGCCAGTTTCATGCCTGTCCCTCCAGCAAGGCGCTCATCGGCACCAGATGGGTTTTGTCATCGTCGCGGATCAGCATGCCGAACCGTTCGTCCGTGCCTAGGAACACGCCCTTGTGCCCGCCCTGCTCGGCCGGCTCGCCGACGCCGCGCAGCAGCCCCATCCATTCGCCGTGCAGGGGGGCGTTGCCCTCCTGCTCCCAGCGGTGGAGCCATGTCAGCATGTGGCGCGACCAGCTTTCGACCAGCTGCACCGGGGACACCTCGGCGCAGCCCTCGTCATAGAGCGAGGTCACGTCCGGCGTGATGCCCGGCGCGTCGCCGGTCTGCATCAGGGCAAGCTCCCACCCGACCACGAGCCAGTCGGGGATGGCCTCGGGCTCGGACGTCGAGGCGGCGGCCCGGAGCTGGCCGCATTTCGCGCCGTTCACGTAGATCGGTCCGTCCCAGTCCAGATGCACGGCGACCTCGGGCGGGGCCAGCGCCCCCAGCGCGTTCTGGAACCCCACCGCGCAGAGCGGCAGCATCGCCATCGCGTCCTGCAGGGCCATTTCGGGGGCAAAGACGATGGCCGCGCGCAGACGGTCGGCCTGGATGTTGTAGACCACCGTCCCCGCGTCGCAGCCGAGCGCGGCCATCGCCTGCGCGCGGCCGAACGGGTCTTCCCCGCCCTGCACGGGGCGGCCCTGCAGCAAGGGGGGAAAGACCGGCTGGTTCATGCGAGCCCCTTGGCGACCAGATCGCGGGCGATCTTGCGGAACGCCTCGGCTTGCGGGCTGTCGGGCTTGCTGACCACCACCGGCGCGCCCCCGTCCGCCGCGACCCGGATGTCCAGATGCAGCGGGATCTCTCCCAGCAGCGGCACGCCGAGCGCCTCGGCCTCGGCGGCGACGCCCCCGTGACCGAAGACATGCTCTTCGTGCCCGCAATTCGAGCAGATATGGGTGGACATGTTCTCGATCATGCCGTGGATCGGCGTCTTGAGCTGGCGGAACATGTCGATGCCCTTGCGCGCGTCGATCAGCGCCACGTCCTGCGGGGTCGAGACCACGATGGCGCCGTCCACCTTGAACTTTTGGCTGAGCGTCAGCTGCACGTCGCCGGTGCCTGGCGGCAGATCCACGATCAGCACGTCGAGCGCGCCCCACTGCACCTGCCCCATCATCTGTTGCAGCGCCCCCATCAGCATCGGGCCGCGCCAGACGATCGCCTGCCCCTCGTTCACCATCAGGCCCATCGACATCATGGTGACGCCGTGGTTGCGCAGGGGCAGGATGGTCTTGCCGTCGGGGCTGGCCGGACGGCCCGAGACACCCAGCATCCGGGGCTGGGACGGGCCATAGACGTCGGCATCCAGCAGGCCGACGCGGCGGCCTTCGGCGGCCAGCGCGCAGGCGAGGTTGGCGGCCACGGTGGATTTGCCGACCCCGCCCTTGCCGCTGGCGATGGCGATGATCCGGTCCACCCCCGGAACGGCCTGCGGGCCGGTCTGCGCGGGCTTGGGCTTCGGCTTGAGTTCCGGCGGCGCCTTGTCGGAATGGGCCGTCATCATGGCCGAGACCTTTTCGACGCCCTCGACCATCTGCGCGGCCTTTTCGGCGGTGGCGCGCACCGGCTCCATCCGCTCGGCCTGTTTCGGGTCGATCTCGAGCACGAAGCGCACCGTGCCGTCCTCGACATTGAGGGCGCGCACGATGCCCGCGCTCACGATGTCCTGCCCGGAAACCGGGTCGGTGATCTTCTTGAGGTTCGCAAGAACCGCGTCGCGGATGCTCATGCGTCGCCGTCCTTGATCTGGCCGGTCACCACATGCTCGACATCCAGCCCGTCGATGGTCAGCACCATTTTGGCCTCGAAGGTCTTGCCCGCCGGGTTGCCGGCCTTGCGCAGCCCTTCCTCGATCGCCTGCTGGCTGGTCACGCCAACCTGCTTGAGGAATTTGCGCATCGACATGTTGTAGTCGCCGCTCATCGCATGAGTCTCCGTTTCATTCGCTTCGTTTGACGCATCTACCCTGCCCGCATTAGGCTGGGCCATGCGTTTTGCCCTTTTGTGCCTGAGCCTGGCCCTTTCCGCCAGCCCCTCGTGGGGGCAGGAGGCGCTTGGGCTGGCGAGCCCGGACGAGGTGGCACGGTCCGGCCTCTTGAAACATATCCTTCCGCGCTTCTCTCTCAAGACCGGGATACGCGTTGTCGCAGATGACGCCGGGCCGATGCAGATCGTCACGGATGCACCGGGAGAGCCGGTTTTCCAGCGCGACGGCACCATCTATCTGTTGCGCACCGAGGACGACCCGCGCCAGCAGCGGTTCCGCGACTGGCTACTGTCCGAGATCGGCAAGCGTACGGTGGAAAGCTTTCAGCCACCCGAGGGCGCGCCCTTCAGCGCCAGTTTCGAGGTTGCCGCCGCCTCGGTCGCGCCTGTCGTTTCCGGCAACGCCGCGCTTGGCGAGAAACTGTCGCTGGCCCATTGCGGCCGGTGCCACGTGATCGGGCCGCAGAACCGGATGAACGGGCTGGGCTCGACCCCGTCCTTTCCCGTGCTGCGGTCGCTGCCCGACTGGAACAACCGGTTTCAGCAGTTCTACGCGCTGAACCCGCACCCCGCCTTCACGCAGGTCGAGGGCGTGACCCCGCCCTTCAACCCCGAGCGGCCGCCGCCGATCCATCCGGTGTCGATCACGCTTGGCGATCTTGAGGCGATCGTGGCCTTCGTGACCGCCATGCAGGCGGCCGATCTGGGCGCGCCCTTGCAATTTCAGTGATCCTTGCGCTTGGAGAAATAGTCATCCGTGGTCACGACGCGCGGTTTAGGTTTGGACGCGAATGGATTGTTTTCGCTGTGAAACTGCGCCTTGACCCGGCAATCGTCGCACATCTGGATCATCCGCGCCTGATCTGACGAGGCGAACATCGGATGGTTGCCCGCCAGCTTCTCCATGATCCGCTCGACCGTGGATTTCACCCCGAAGGGCGCGCCGCATTCGATGCAGGCAAAGGGCTCTTCCTCGTTCAAAACGCGCTGCGACAGGGCCGCATCGTCAAGGTCGAGCTGCGGGATCAGGGTGATCGCGTTTTCCGGGCAGATCGTGCGGCACAGCCCGCATTGCAGGCAGGCGTCCTCCTGGAAGTTCAGCTGCGGCTTGTCGGGGTTGTCGATCAACGCCCCCGACGGGCAGAGCGACACGCAGCTCAGGCACAGGGTGCAGGCGCCGGTATCCACGTCGATCGCGCCATAGGGGGCGTTTTCCGGCAGGGGCAGAGGCTGCCCGGCGCCGGGGTTCAGCGCCTTGGCGGACAGGCGCGCGATCTGGCGGCGGTTGCCCATCGGCAGGACCGGATCGGCCAGGGGCTCTGGCGCCTCGTGCGCGTAAAGCAGGTCGGCCAGCAGGTCGGGGTCTCGCTCGTCGATGAGGCCCAGCCGCCCTGCCCCGGCAATGGCCTGTGCCAGTTCCAACTCGCGGGTCAGCGCGTCGCGCTCGGTGGTGGGCGCGAGCAGGATATCCACGCGGGCAAAGCCATGCGCCAGCGCGGCCAGCATCTCGGCATGACCGAAGCCGGACACGACCCCCAGTTCCAGCGGGATCACATCCGCCGGCAGCCCGCGCCCGAACCGCGCGGCCATGCGGATCATCGCGGCCCCGTGTGCGTCGTGGACCAGCAGCCGGGGCGATTTGCCACCGGCCTGGCGGTAGGTGCGCACCAGAACCTGCATCCGCGACAGCAGGGTGCCGACCGAGGGATCCTCGTAGGTGATCGCGGTCGAGGGGCACAGGGCCGCGCATTCACCGCAGCCCGCGCAGACCATCGGGTCGATCGCCACATGTTCGCCCGCAGGCGTGATGGCCCCGGTCGGACAGATGTCGAGGCAGTTGCTGCACCCCACCTGCCCGGCCCGCGAATGGGCGCAGAGCGTTTCCTCGAGCCGGACATAGAGCGGCTTTTCGAAAGTGCCCACCAATTGCGACGCCTCGAGCGCCAGCCGTTCCACGGCGAGCGGGTCGCGGGGATCGGCCCTGAGATAGCCCTCGCGTTTGTGCGGTGCCGGCACCAGAGGGGTGCCGCCGGTCAGGTCGATGATGATGTCGCATCGCGAGGACGCCCCGTCGCGCGGCGCGGTCCAGCCGAACGCGCCACGGCCACCCGGCTCGATCTGCGGCACCGCGTCGAGCCTGATCTCGAACCCGCCCAGAGCGCCGCGGACCTGCCGGACCCGGCCCTTTACAACGTCAAAGTCACGGGTCAGGGGCTGCGCGTCGTCGGTGACCAGCACGGTCACGGCAAGCAGGTCGGACAGACGCTCGGCCAGCCCGAAGGCCACCTCGCCCGGCCCGAGGATGAAACACACGCCTTCGCTGACCACGTCCGCGCTGGGGGTCGCTGGCACCGGCAAGAGCGCCTCGGCCGCCAGCGCCGCCATCTTGGGCATGGCGTCGGCCCCCTGTTCGGACCAGCCCGCCCGGTCGCGCAGATCGACGAAACCGGGCGCGTCGACGTCCAGTTCCTCGGCCAGTTCGCGGAATGTGACCTGCTCCTGCCCGCAGGCGATCACGGCCTGCCCGCCCTGTTGCAGCAGTTCCGCTGCCTTGCCCAATTCGCTGGTGCAAAGAGCATGATGAACCCTGGAACAGGCAACGCCGCATGCCGCGGCCAACCCGTCCGAGTCCAGTGACTGGGACCCGCCACAGTCGCACAGTATAAGTTTCTTGACCATGTCCTCCCCTCGGGCGAAGTGGTGCCCGCATCACAGACTAGGCACAAGGCGCGGCAGCGGTAAAGCCGCACCCGCGAAAATTGCACTATAGTTCACATGTTTTCGACTGCGCGGTAAGTCCGACTTTCGGAGAATTGATTGGAAAACGGTCAATTTCCTACTTTTTGCCAATTGCAGTCTTGGCATGAGACCTGCTTGTGTACCATAGTTCACATTAGAGAAGGCACTGGGGGAGAGCCTTCTGGGGAGGAACTGGTGGCCAAGGCCGCGATCCACATCGAAATGCCTCTGGGCGTCGTCGTCCGGAAAACGCCCGGCGTCACCCGTTGGGCGAAATGGAACTGGCGGGCCGTTGCCGTGCTGCCAGGTGCCGGGCCGGCCGACTGGGTCGAGCTGCGCCGCGAGGGCGATGCGGTCGAGTATCACGCGGCAACCTTGCCGCTGACGCTCTGGGCATCCGATACCGAGGCCTACCGGGTCAATCTGGCCGACGCTCAGCCGTCGATCTACCTGGTCCTGCGCGAAGAGGTCGAGGGGGATGGACCTCTGCACGCGGCCCTGGTCACCGCCTCCCCCTTCGAGGGGCAGGATTATGCGGATTCCGGCGAGGACATCGTCGAGAAGATCCCGATGACCGAGGGGCTGATCGCCTGGGTCCGGGATTTCACGCTCAAGCATCATCGCGAAGAGGTTTTCGTCAAGCGTCGCCGCGACAAGTCACGGGTGGATCTTGTCGAGGACGGCAAGGGGGATGCGCGCATCCGGCAGGACTCGGACGTGTATCGCGCCCCGCGGAGGGCCGCGCAATGAACAAGCCGCGCGATTTCTGGTCTCGCCGCAAGGCTGCCGTTCAGGCCGAGACCGAGGCGGAACACGCCGCGCTGGAGGCACAGGAAATCGCGCAGCAACAGGCAGAGCTGGAGGACAAGACCGACGCCGAGATCCTGGCGGAACTCGACCTGCCCGATCCGGACGACCTGAAGCCCGGCGACGATGTCTCGGGCTTCATGGCGCGTGCGGTGCCCGAGCGCATCCGGCAACGCGCCCTGCGCCGCCTGTGGCGGCTGAACCCGGTGCTGGCCAATGTCGATGGGCTGGTCGATTACGGCGAGGACTACACTGACGCGGCCTGCGTGGTGGAAACACTCCAAACCGCCTACCAGGTTGGCAAGGGCATGTTGGCGCATGTCGAGGCGCTGGCCGCTGCGGAGGATGCGCCCGACGAAGAGACCACCGACGCCGAGGATGAGGCACCGGTGGCAGAGGCCGCGCCGGAGCCGGACATGCCGCCCGCGGCAGCGGTGGCGCAGTCTGCTCCGGTCGATGAACACGATGAGCCCGAAATGCCCCCGGCCCCGCGCCGGATGAGATTTGAATTCGAAGGATAACCACATGGCCGCAGGCGACCCGCAAATACTGGACGTATCGGAAGAGGATCGGCTGCGCGCCGATTTCTACAATTTCCTGGGCCTGCTGCTGGCGGCCCCGCCGTCGCAGATGCTGCTGGACCAGATCGCCGGGCTGAGCGGCGACGACAGCGATCTGGGCCAGGCGATAAAGGCCCTCGCCCGGGTGGCCAAGGTGACCAACCCCGCCGGGGCCGAGCGCGAGTTCACCGCGCTGTTCATCGGCCTGGGCCGCGGCGAACTGCTGCCCTATGCCAGTTTCTACCTGACGGGTTTCCTGAACGAAAAGCCGCTGGCCCAGCTGCGCGCCGACATGGCCGCGCGCGGGATCACGCGGGCCCCCAACGTGTTCGAACCCGAGGACAACATCGCCTCGCTGATGGAGATGATGGGCGGCATGATCGTCGGACGCTTCGGCGCCCCGGCCTCGCTGGAGGATCAGAAGACCTTCTGGAGCCGGCATATCAGCCCCTGGGCGGGGCATTTCTTTTCGGATTTGGAAGCAGCCGAGAACTCGGTTCTCTATGCCTCGGTCGGCACCGCCGGCCGGGTCTTCATGGAGATCGAGCGCGAGGCCTTCCGGATGATGGCGGAGTGATCCGCCCCTCGCCGACGCCCGGTGGGGCGTCAAACCGCAAATGGGAAAGGAGGATCCCATGAGCAAGACCAAGGAGACCGGCGCATCCCGCCGCGATTTCCTGAAACTGGCCGGAACGGCGGCCCCGGCGGCCGTGGCGGCCGCCAGCCTGAGCGGAAAGGCCGAAGCGGCGGAGACGCCTGCCGAGGATACCCGCATCCAGGACACCGCGCATACCCGCGCATACATCGACAGCGCCCGGTTCTGAACCGGACGCCGTCACCCCGGTTGACGGTTGCGATTGGCCCTGACGCCGGTTTTGGGAGCACCAAGCCAGTCATGCCTCGCGCATGGCGAGCAAGGGAGGGAAGACATGCTTAGGAAAAAGACCAACGGGGTTGCGAGACGCCCCCAGCGGACTTCGATCCTGTCTGCGATCGGCGAAAAAACCGTTGATCGCCGCGCGTTCCTGCGCGGATCGGGCCTGACGATCGGCGGCCTTGCCGCGATCAGCGCCACGGGCGGCACCGTGACGCCCGCATCGGCCCAGCAAGCGGCGGCGACCGCCGTCGAGAACGTGAAATCCGTATGCACGCACTGCTCGGTCGGATGCACCGTCATCGCCGAGGTGCAGAACGGCGTCTGGATCGGCCAGGAGCCCGGCTGGGACAGCCCGTTCAACCTGGGCGCCCATTGCGCCAAGGGCGCATCCGTGCGCGAACATGCCCATGGCGAACGCCGCCTGAAATACCCGATGAAGAAAGAGGGCGGTGAGTGGAAACGCATCAGCTGGGAAGAGGCGATCAACGAGATCGGCGACGGCATGATGAAGATCCGCGAGGAATCGGGCCCTGACAGCGTCTATTGGCTGGGCTCGGCCAAGCACAACAACGAACAGGCCTACCTGTTCCGCAAGTTCGCCGCCTACTGGGGCACGAACAACGTGGACCACCAGGCCCGCATCTGCCACTCGACCACCGTTGCGGGTGTTGCGAACACATGGGGCTACGGCGCCATGACCAACAGCTACAACGACATCCACAACAGCCGCGCCATCTTCATCATCGGCGGTAACCCGGCCGAGGCGCACCCCGTCTCGCTGCTGCATGTTCTGCGCGCGAAAGAGCAGAACAATGCGCCGCTGATCGTGTGCGACCCGCGGTTCACCCGCACGGCCGCCCATGCCGATGAATATGTCCGCTTCCGCCCCGGCACCGACGTGGCGCTGATCTGGGGCATCCTGTGGCACATCTTTGAAAACGGCTGGGAGGACAAGGAGTTCATCCGCACCCGCGTCTGGGGCATGGACCAGATCCGGGCCGAGGTGAAGAAGTGGACGCCCGAGGAGACCGAGCGCGTGACCGGCGTGCCGGGGTCTCAGTTGCAGCGCGTCGCCCGCACCCTGGCGAACAACCGTCCCGGCACCGTGATCTGGTGCATGGGCGGCACCCAGCACACCAATGGCAACAACAACACCCGCGCCTACTGCATCCTGCAGCTTGCCCTGGGCAACATGGGCACCTCGGGTGGCGGAACCAACATCTTCCGCGGCCATGACAACGTGCAGGGCGCGACTGACCTTGGCGTGCTGTCCCATACCCTGCCCGGCTATTACGGCCTGTCGGCCGGGGCCTGGGCGCATTGGGCGCGTGTCTGGGGCGAGGATCTGGACTGGCTGAAAGGACAGTTCGACTCGATCAAGGACAAGGAAGGCAAGGACAAGCCACTGATGAACGAACGCGGCATTCCGGTGTCGCGCTGGATCGATGGCGTGTTGGAAGACCCCGCCAACATGGACCAGCCCAACAACGTGCGGGCGATGGTTCTGTGGGGCCACGCACCCAACTCGCAGACCCGCGGGCCGGAGATGAAGACGGCGATGGAAAAGCTGGACATGCTGGTCGTGATCGACCCGTATCCCACCGTTTCCGCCGTTCTGCATGACCGGACCGATGGCGTCTATCTGCTGCCGGCCTGTACGCAGTTCGAAACCCGTGGCTCGGTCACGGCCTCGAACCGCTCGTTGCAGTGGCGTGACAAGGTGGTCGATCCGCTGTTCGAAAGCCTGCCGGACGAGGTCATCATGGCCAAGTTCGCCAACAAGTTCGGCTGGGCCGACCGGTTCTTCCGCAATATCGAGATGGAAGACCCCGAAACCCCGAATGTCGAGAGCATCACGCGCGAGTTCAACTCGGGCCTGTGGACGATCGGCTACACGGGGCAGTCGCCCGAGCGGCTCAAGAGCCACATGGCCAACCAGCACACGTTCGACAAGACGACGCTGCAGGCCATCGGCGGCCCGAACGACGGCGAATACTACGGTCTGCCGTGGCCCTGCTGGGGCACCGCCGAGATGGGTCATCCGGGCACGCCGAACCTGTATGACATGTCCAAGCCGGTGGCCGAGGGCGGCCTGACCTTCCGCGCGCGTTTCGGCGTCGAGCGGGACGGTCAGAACCTGCTGGCCGAAGGCGTCTACAGCGTGGGTTCGGAGATCCAGGACGGATACCCCGAGTTCACCATGCAGATGCTGATGGACCTGGGCTGGGATGGCGATCTGACCGACGAGGAGCGCGCCGCGATCGACGCCGTGGCGGGCCCCAAGACCAACTGGAAGACCGACCTGTCGGGCGGCATCCAGCGGGTCGCCATCAAGCATGGCTGCGCCCCCTTCGGCAATGCCAAGGCGCGCACGGTGGTCTGGACCTTCCCGGATCCGATCCCGCTGCACCGCGAGCCGCTATACACGCCGCGGCGCGACCTGGTGGCCGACTATCCCACCTACGAGGACCGGCATGCCTATCGTCTGCCGACGCTCTACGCTTCGATCCAGAAGAAAGACTTTTCAAAGGATTACCCGATGATCCTGACGTCCGGTCGTCTGGTCGAATACGAGGGCGGCGGCGAAGAGACGCGGTCGAACCCGTGGCTGGCCGAGCTGCAGCAGGACATGTTCGTCGAGATCAACCCGCGCGACGCCAACAACCTTGGCATCCGTGACGGACAGCAGGTCTGGGTCGAAGGCCCCGAGCGCGGCAAGGTCAAGGTGATGGCGATGCTGACCGAAAGGGTCGGTGCCGGGGTGGCCTTCATGCCATTCCATTTCGGCGGCCATTTCCAGGGCGAGGATCTGCGGCACAAGTATCCCGCAGGGGCCGACCCCTATGTGCTGGGCGAAAGCTCGAACACGGCACAGACCTATGGCTATGACTCTGTGACCCAGATGCAGGAGACCAAGGTGACTCTCTGCAAGATCTCGGCAGCGTAAGGAGGAAGACAGATGGCTAGAGCTAAATTTCTATGCGACGCCGAACGCTGCATCGAGTGCAATGCCTGCGTGACCGCGTGCAAGAACGAGCACGAGGTGCCCTGGGGCATCAACCGCCGCAGGGTGGTGACGATCAATGACGGCAAGCCGGGCGAACGGTCGATCTCGGTCGCGTGCATGCATTGTTCGGATGCGCCCTGCATGGCGGTGTGCCCGGTCGATTGCTTCTATCAGACCGAGGATGGCATCGTGCTGCACTCCAAGGATCTGTGCATCGGCTGCGGCTATTGCTTCTACGCGTGCCCCTTCGGCGCGCCGCAATATCCGCAGGCGGGCAATTTCGGATCCCGCGGCAAGATGGACAAGTGCACCTTCTGCGCCGGCGGCCCGGAAGAGACCCACTCGAACGCCGAGTTCTCGAAATACGGCCGCAACCGGATCGCCGAGGGCAAGCTGCCCTTGTGCGCCGAGATGTGCTCGACCAAGGCACTGTTGGCGGGCGATGGCGACGTGGTGTCGGCCGTCTACCGCGAACGCGTCGTGGCGCGCGGCTTCGGTTCCGGCGCCTGGGGCTGGGGCACCGCCTATGACCAGAAGGGCGGCTGATCCGGCCTGAAAGATTGACGCGCGGCGGCCATTGCGTCGCCGCGCCTCATCACGCGCTTGCGGAGTTGCTCGATGACCGAGGATGTCTATTGGATCCTGCGCCTGACCCTGAAGGACGGGCAGGACAAGGTTTTTGAGACCCTGATGGGTGAGATGGTTGCCGCGACCCTGAAAGAGAGCGGCGCCAAGGCCTATGAATGGCACAGATCCGGGTCCGCGGTGCATATCTATGAACGCTATGGCAGCGCCGATGACGCCCTGATCCACCTGGGCCATTTCCGGAGCAATTTCGCCAGCCGTTTCACGGCGATCCTGGAACCCACCGGGATGGATGTCTATGGCGCCGTCAACGACGAACTGCGCAAGGCCCTGTCGGCCATGGGCGCGCAATTCTACGACCATGTGGGCGGCTTCGGCCGCTGACCGCGAATTTCAAGAGGAACCGTTTGATGCGCCTGATGCTGTCGATGCTCATTTTCCTGACCTGGAGCGCATTCTCGTGGGCGCAGGAGGCGCCCGAGGGCCCGGACCGGTCCGCCACCGGCGGCGCGACGACGCTTGAGGACATCCTGGCCCGCCAGCGCGGTGAAAAGGTGGACAGCAGCTATCGCGCGGGCAACACCGGTCAGGGCAATGTCGAAGCCCTGATCGGCCAGTTGGGAACGCGCGGGACGGCCTCGGACAGCGATCTGTATCGTGCCTTGCGCTATGGCA
This sequence comes from Ruegeria marisrubri, assembly GCF_001507595.1. GTDB lineage: Bacteria > Pseudomonadota > Alphaproteobacteria > Rhodobacterales > Rhodobacteraceae > Ruegeria > Ruegeria marisrubri. The sequence continues at coordinate 427,170 of NZ_LQBQ01000001.1, read as the reverse complement.
CGGCCGACGTGACCGTCTCATCCCGCAGCCCCGGCGCGGGCGTTCTCATTCAGGATGCCGGAATGTGGTGGCTTTCCTTCCGCACCGGGCCGCTGCGCACCTATGGCAGCTATCTTCTGGGGGGCACGCTGGTTGCGTTGCTGCTGTTCTACCTGATCCGCGGCAAGATCCGGATCGACGGAGAGAAGACCGGGCGCACCGTCACCCGCTTCAACGGCTTCGAGCGGTTCGGGCACTGGCTGTTTGGTGGTTCGTTCCTGATCCTCGGCGCCACCGGGCTGATCGCGCTTTATGGCCGGGATTTCCTGATTCCGCTGTTCGGCAAGCAGGGCTTTGCCACCATCGCGCTGGCCAGCAAATGGATCCACAACAACATCGCCTGGGCCTTCATGCTGGGGTTGGTCATCATCACCGTCAACTGGGTGGCCCACAACATCCCGAACCGGCACGACCTGAAATGGCTGGCCGTGGCGGGCGGGCTGTTCTCCAAGGGCCTCCATCCGCCGGCCAAGAAATTCAACGCGGGCCAAAAGATCATCTTCTGGCTTTGCATCATCCTCGGTATCTCGATCAGCCTGTCGGGGCTGTCCCTGCTGTTTCCGTTCGAATTGCCGATGTTCACCAAGACCTTCGTCATCGCCAACGCGACCGGGGTGCCCGAGTTGCTGGGCCTGAACCTGCCCGAGCAGATGTCGCCGCATGAAGAGATGCAATATGCCCAGATCTGGCACGTCATGGTGGCCTACGGCTTTCTCGCCATCATCTTCGCGCATATCTACCTGGGCTCGATCGGCATGGAGGGCGCATTCGACGCCATGGGCACCGGTGAAGTCGAAGAGCAATGGGCGCGCGAGCATCACTCGCTGTGGCTGGAGGAGGTCCAGGAGGCCGAAGCCTCCGGGGGCGCGGCCTCGCCGGCGGAATAAATGCGGGCGCTGGCAATTGCGCTGGCCCTGCTTCCGCTGCCCCTGTGGGCGGCCGAGTTCTATACGCTCAAGGGCCACGGCGGCCCGATCATGGACATCGCCACGGCACCGGACGGCCGCATCGCCACGGCCAGCTTCGACAACTCGGTCGGCCTGTGGCTGGGCCGCAAGCCGAACTGGTTCGACGGTCACGAGGCTGCCGTCAATACCGTCATGTTCAACGGCACCAGCATCTATTCGGCGGGCGACGACTTTACCCTGCGCCGCTGGCCCGGCGGAGAGGTGGTGGGCCGCCACAAGGGCAAGATCGTCAGGCTGGCGGCCTCGGCAACCCATGTGGCGACCGCCAGCTGGGACGGAACCATCGGGCTGTGGCCGGTGGACGGGTCGGACCCCAAGGTTCTTGGCCCCACCGGCAGCGGCGTCAACGATGTGGCATTCACCTCGGATGGGCGGCAGCTCTATTCCGCCGGGGCCGACGGAACCCTGCGCCTGTGGGACGTGGCAAGCGGCGACGAGATCGGCCATGTCATCGAGCATGGCTTCGGGATCAACGAACTGGTTCTGAACGAAACCGATGGCTGGATCGCCTACGGCGCGGTTGACGGCGTGACCCGCGTTCTGGACCTGAGCACTGGCGAAGAGCATGACTTCACACTGGACCGCCGCCCGATCCTGGCCCTGGCGCTCAGCCCGGATCGCCGTCAACTGGCGGTGGGCGACGGCGAGGGCTACATCATGGTGATCGACACCCAGAGCTGGAGCATCGCCCGCGACTTCCGCGCCACGCTGCGCGGCCCGGTCTGGGCGCTGGCCTATTCGCCCGATGGCGAGAACATCCATGCGGGCGGCATCGACGACGCCATGTACAGCTGGCCCGTTTCCGCCCTCGGCGACCATCAGCAGATGGCGACGGAGGAACGCCCATTCCTGAAAGACCCGGACGAAATGGACAATGGCGAGCGGCAGTTTGCCCGCAAATGCTCGATCTGCCACGCGCTGACCCCCGATGGCGGGCGCCGTGCCGGACCGACGCTGTACGGAATTTTCGGACGCCCCGCAGGGTCGTTGCCGGGCTATCTCTATTCGGAGACACTGAAAAACTCCGACATCGTCTGGCGTGACGACACGATCAATGCCCTTTTCGATCTTGGCCCGGATCATTACATTCCGGGGTCCAAGATGCCGATGCAACGGATCACACAGGCGCAGGACCGCGCCGACCTGATCGCCTTTCTGCGTCGCGCCTCAGCTCGGGAGGAGGAAAAATGAAAGCGTTTCTGGCTGCCGTGGCCACCATGATCGTCATCACCGCCGCGGCGCCGTTGATCCTGGAGCAACTGGGGTTTTCCGCGCCCGGCGCGACCAGCTCTTCGGTGCGGCTGGACTGAATGGCCGAGTTCCTGACCACCCGCGAACTGGCCGATCTGCTGCGCATCGGCGAGCGCAAGGCCTATGACCTGGCCTCATCGGGGGAAATCCCCTGCGTGCGCGCGATGGGCAAGCTGCTGTTTCCCCGCGCCGAGATCCTGGCCTGGCTCAACGCCTCGCGCTCGGGGCCGCAGGTGGCCGAGCCGCCCCTGCCCCCGATCGTCGCCGGCAGCCACGACCCGCTGCTGGACTGGGCGCTGCGCGAAAGCGGCTCGGGCCTAGCCACCTACTATGACGGCTCGTTTGACGGGCTCGACCGTCTCAAGACGCGCAGCGCGCAGGCCGCGGCCCTGCATATCCACGAGGAAGACGGCTTCAACGTCGCCACGCTGCACCAGATGGTAGGAGAGGCCCCGATCGTTCTGGTGGAGATCGCGCGCCGGCAGCGCGGCCTGCTTCTCGCCCCGGGCACCGCCGGCATTTCCGGTTTCGCCGACCTGCGCGGCCGCCGGGTGATCCTGCGTCAGGACAGCGCCGCCAGCCAGCGCCTGTTCGATGAACAGCTTGAGGCCCACGGTCTGAACCGCGACGACCTGCGCGCGCTGCCCGGTTGCGCCCGCACCGAAGAAGAGCTTGCGATCGCGCTTCACGATGGCAAGGCCGAGGCGGGGTTCGGCCTGGGCGCACTGGCCGGGATCTACGGGCTGGACTTCGTGCCCCTGCTCGAAGAACGCTTCGACCTGGCGATCTGGCGCCGCGCCTATTTCGACCCGCCCATGCAGCGCCTGATGGCCTTCCTGCACTCCGCCCCATTCACCGCCCGCGCGGCGGAACTGGGCGGCTATGACCTGTCAGGCCTAGGCACCGTTCACCACAACGGCGCCAGCGGCTAGGCACCGCCCAACACTTCATCTTTTCAAAAATACTCCCGCCGGAGGCATTGGCCGCAGGCCAATTCAACGCGCATTCGGAAAGAACAGCTGCTGCCCGTCCAGCCGGAACGACGCGATCGCCCCCTGCCCGACCTCGCCCAGCAGCCAGTCGATGAACCGCTGCCCGGCCGCGGCGCGAACGCCGGGATGTTTCTCGGGATTGACCAGAATGACCCCATACTGGTTGAACAGCCTTGGATCACCTTCGACAAGGATCTCCAGATTACCCTTGTTGCCGAATGCGATCCAGGTCGCCCTGTCGGTCAGAACATAGGCCTCCATGCCGGACGCGACATTCAGCGTCGCCCCCATGCCCGAGCCCGTCTCGCGATACCAACCGCCAGAGGCCGCCGCGACGTCGATGTCTGCCTCTTTCCACTGGCGCAGCTCTGCCTTGTGCGTGCCGCTGTCATCGCCACGGGACACGAACGGAGCCGTCGCTTGGGCAATCGCCTTCAGCGCGGCAACGATATCCGTCCCGCCCCCGACTTTGGCGGGATCTGACTTGGGACCAACCAGAACGAAATCGTTGTACATCACGTCGAACCGCTCGACGCCCCAGCCGTCGGCAACGAATTTCTCTTCCGCCTCCCTTGCGTGGACCAAAAGAACGTCGCCGTCCCCGTTCCTCGCATTCCTGATCGCCTGACCGGTGCCGACGGCCACGACCCGAACGTCGATGCCCGTCTCGGCCTCGAAACCGGGAAGGATGTGATCCAGAAGCCCCGAGTTCTGCGTCGAGGTGGTCGATTGCAGAACGATGTAGGCCTCCTCGGCCTGCGCACCGCCCGCCATCAGGCCAAGCGCCATCAATAACGTTCGGATCCGAATTCCGACCATTGAAAGTTCCCTTGCCTTTTACAGAATCAGACCACCCGCGAGGTAGCGCCGCGCCGCCTCGCTTTTCGGGGTTTCCAGCACTTCGCTCGCCGGCCCATGCTCGACCACGCGACCGCCCTGCATCATCGCCGCATCCGCCGCCAGCCGCCTTGCCTGGCCGATGTCATGGCTGACCATCACGATCCGAACGCCCTGAGCCGAGGCGCGCAGCACCATGCGCTCGATCGCCAGTGTCGCGGCCGGGTCCAGTGCGCTGGTCGGTTCATCCAGGAACAGGATGTCCGGCTCGGTCGCCAGCGCCCGCAGGATCGCCAGCCGCTGCGCCTCGCCCCCGGACAGGGACCGCGCCGATTGCCTGGCCTTGTCCGACAGCCCGCCCTCGGCCAGCAGGGCCGCGATCCGGTCCTTGCGGGTCGCGCGCACCATGCCCCTGCGCCTGAGGACGAAATCGAGGTTCCCGGCCACCGACCGGCGCAGCAGCACCGGCTGCTGAAACACCATCGCCTGGCGCGCCTTCTGGGCCGGCCCCAGCGGCGCGCCGTCCTGCCGGACCTGCCCGGCATCGGGTTTGATCAGCCCGTGCAGACAGCGCAGCAGCAGGCTCTTGCCGGCTCCGTTCGGCCCGAGGATCAGGGTCGGCCCCGGCCCGTCGAAGACCAGCCGCGGCACATCCAGCAGGGTTCCCCCGTTGCGCCCGATGCGCAGGCCCAGGGCCTCGAGCCCGATGCGGGTTTCGGCAGACAGGTCACGCATGGGTCAAGCCCTCGTGCTCGGCCCGCAGGCTGACGGCGCTGACAAGGGCGTTCACCGCCACCGCGATGCCGATCAGGATCGCGCCGAGCGCCAGGGCCAGAGCGAGGTTGCCCCTGGAGGTTTCCAGCGCGATGGTCGTCGTCATCACGCGGGTGACGTGATTGATGTTGCCGCCCACGATGATCACCGCCCCGACCTCGGCAATCGCCCGGCCGAACCCGGCCAGAAGCGCGGTGACCAGCGCCAGCCGCGCGTCCCACAACAGGGTCGGAACCGACGCCAGCCGCGACACGCCCAGCGAGCGAAGCTGCTCGGAATATTCCTCGGCCAGCATCTCGATCACCTGCCGGGTCAGGGCCGCCACGATGGGCGTGACCAGAACCACCTGGGCGATGATCATGGCCGTCGGGGTATAGAGCAGTTGCAGCACGCCCAGAGGCCCCGAGCGCGACAGCATCAGGTAAACCAGCAGGCCCACAACCACCGGCGGCAGCCCCATCAGCGCGTTCACCAGAACAATCACGCCGCGCCGTCCGGGAAAGCGGCTGACGGCCAAGGCGGCGCCCAGCGGCATCCCGATCACGGCCGAAATCAGAACCGCCATAAGCGAAACCCTGAGCGAAAGCAGAACGATCGCCCAAAGTTCGGCATCTCCTTGCAGTATCAAGAGCAAGGCATTCCTGATTTCCGATGCAAAATCATGCATTATTTACATGCTTCCCCACCAAGCGGACAGACTGCACCTTTTTTCGCGTTAATTCTAACGCAACACGGGCATTTTTCCCTAGTCAAAACCGACAACCGCAGCAAAAAACGCGGCCCCGTCGGGACCGCGTTTCGCATTGTCCAACCGTCCCCCGGCGCACCGGGCGCAGCGGTTCCTACTTCAACGCCGCATCCGTGATCGCGTGCGTCCAGGCGCCTTCGGGTTCCTTGGTGATCACCGGGTCCGAGCCACCGGCCAGCAGCGTCGCGACAGTGCGTTCATAGTCGGCCGGGTCAAGCGCGCCGTTCGAACCCGCGGTCAGCTTGGCGATCTCGCCCATCATGCGCTTTTGGTGCTCTTCGGTCTGCGCGCCTGTCGCGTCGTTTTCGAGCACGATCATGGCGGCTTCGTCCGGGTTTTCCTCGGCCCATTTCCAGCCCTTCATCGAGGCGCGCACGAAGCGGACCATCTTGTCGACGAACTCGGGATCGCTCAGATTGTCCTCGAGCACATAGAGGCCATCCTCGAGCGTCGCCACGCCCTGATCTTCATACTTGAAGGTGACCAGCTCATCGGGGCTGACGCCCGCGTCGATGACCTGCCAGTATTCGTTGTAGGTCATGGTGCTGATGCAGTCGGCCTGACGCTGCAGCAACGGATCGACGTTGAAGCCCTGTTTCAGAACTTCGACGCCGTTCTCGCTCTTGCCGCTGGTGTCGATGCCCAACTGGCTCATCCAGCTCATGAAGGGGAACTCGTTGCCGAAGAACCAGACGCCCAGCGTGCGGTTCTTGAGATCCTCGGGCGAGGAAATGCCCGCATCCTTCCAGCAGGTCAGCATCATGCCCGAGCTTTTGAAGGGCTGCGCGATGTTGACCAGCGGCAGGCCCTTTTCACGCGCGGCCAGCGCGGCGGGCATCCATTCGACGGTCACATCGGCTCCGCCGCCCGCGATCACCTGCGTCGGCGCGATGTCCGGGCCGCCCGGCAGGATGGTCACGTTCAGGCCTTCTTCCTCGTAGAATCCCTTGTCCTTGGCCACGTAGTAGCCCGCGAACTGGGCCTGCGTGACCCATTTCAGCTGCAAGGTCACATCATCGGCGGCCCAGACGCTGCTGGCTGCCAGGCTGAAGGCCGTGATCGCCCCACTCAGTAGCTTTTTCATCATCTTCTCTCCTTGTTGCAAATGCGCCCCGCTGCCGGGGTCTGTTATATGTTTTTCCTGTTCACCCGCGCTGGGACGGGTGCCAAAAGGTGACGGCCTTTTCGATCATCGCCACCAGACCATAAAACGCGGTTCCGGCCAGAGCCGCCACCACGATCTCGGCCCAGACCATGTCCAGCGACAGCTGGCCGACGCTGGTCGAGATGCGGAAGCCCATGCCCACCGTGGGCGAGCCGAAGAACTCGGCCACGATCGCCCCGATCAGAGCCAGCGTGGTCGAAATTTTCAACCCGTTGAAGATGAACGGCATCGCCGCCGGCAGGCGCAGCTTGAAAAAGCTCTGCCAGTACGAGGCCGCGTAGGTCTCCATCAGGTCGCGCTGCATAGCCGTGGCCTCGCGCAGCCCCGCCACGGTGTTGACCAGCATCGGAAAGAACACCATCACCACGACGACCGCAGCCTTGGACTGCCAGTCGAAGCCGAACCACATCACCAGGATGGGCGCGGTGCCGACGATGGGAAGCGCGGCGACGAAATTGCCCACCGGCAACAGCCCCATGCGCAGAAAATCCCACCGGTCCACCGCGATCGCCATCAGGAAGGCGGCGCTGCACCCGATCACATATCCGCTGAGAGCGCCCTTGAGGATCGTCTGCACGAAATCCGCCCAGAGGATCGGGATGCTTTCGGAAAACCGCACGGCGATGGCCGACGGCGCGGGCAGGATCACCAGCGGCACCTCCAGCCCCCGCACCAGCAATTCCCACACGCCGATGACCGTGAGGCCAAAGATCAGCGGAACCGCCAGCTGCACCGCCCGCGTTCCGGCATAGGGCCCCTCGGCAAGGCGCGTGTTCAGCCACCAGCCGAATATCCACAGAAGGATTGCAAGACCGACCATAATCATTGCGCCATCCCCATGCGTTTCAACACCACGCGTTCGATCAGCCCCAGCAGACCGACGAGACAGGCCGCCAGAATGGCCGCGGCAAAGAGCGCCGACCAGATCTGCACCGTCTGCCCGTAATAGCTGCCGGCCAGCAGGCGCGCGCCCAGCCCGGCCACGGCACCGGTCGGCAACTCGCCCACGATCGCCCCCACCAGAGACGCGGCGATGCCGATCTTGAGAGAGGCGAACAGGTAGGGCATCGAGGCCGGCAGGCGCAGCTTCCAGAACCGCTGCGCATTGGTGGCGTTGTAGGTGCGCAGCAGGTCGAGCTGCATCATGTCGGGGCTGCGCAGCCCCTTCACCATGCCGACGACGACCGGAAAGAAGCTGAGATAGGCCGAGATCACCGCCTTGGGGATGATCCCCTGCACGCCGACCGAGTAGAGCACCACGATGATCATCGGCGCCAGGGCGATGATCGGGATGGTCTGGCTGACGATGGCCCAGGGCATAACCGACATGTCCATGACCCTGGAGTGCACGATCCCCACCGCCAGCAGGATGCCGAGGCCCGTGCCGATGGCGAAACCCAGTATGGTCGCACTCAGCGTCACCCAGCCGTGATAGACCAGCGAGCGTTTCGAGGTGATCTTCTTTTTGACGGTGGTTTCCCACAGCTCGGCCACCACCTGATGCGGCGCGGGCAGACGCGGCCGGTCCTGCGCCCAGGTGGCGGGAATGGCAAAGCTGTTTCGGGCCGCCAGCGCGAACTCGTTCATGTCCCGGCGTTCCTTTGCGCCGGCCGGCACCACCTCGGCGCCGGCGCGTTCAACTTCGGTCAGCACGCCCTTGATATTCATGGGAATACAGGCCGCATACCAGATCGCGACGATGGCCGCGACGACGGCCAGAACGGCAAGAACCTGCTTCATGCCACCCCTCCGGTTTTCGTGCCGCGATCAGTCATCGAGATGCCCCGCACGCAGGCCCTCGCGCACCCGGTGCGCCACCTCGATGAACTCCGGCGTGTCGCGGATATCCAGCGGCCTTTCCTTGGGCAACGGACTGTCGATCACGTCGGTGATCCGCCCCGGTCGCGGGCTCATCACCACGATCTTGGTGCTGAGATACACCGCCTCGGGGATCGAGTGCGTGACGAAGCCGATGGTCTTTTCCGTGCGCGCCCACAGCGCCAGAAGCTGCTCGTTCAGATGGTCGCGCACGATCTCGTCCAGCGCGCCGAAGGGCTCGTCCATCAGCAGGATGTCGGCGTCGAAGGCCAGCGCGCGAGCGATCGAGGCCCGCTGCTGCATCCCACCCGAGAGCTGCCAGGGGAATTTCTCACCAAACCCTTTCAGATCAACGAGTTCCAAAACCTTCCTGACGCGCTCTTCCTGCTCGTCCCGAGAATATCCCATGATCTCGAGCGGCAGCTTGATGTTCTTTGCGATGGTCCGCCACGGATAAAGGCCCGCCGCCTGAAAAACGTAGCCATAGGCCCGGTTGCGCCGCGCCTCGTCAGGGGTCATGCCATTGACCGACAGGCTGCCGCCCGTCGGCGTTTCCAGCGCCGCGACACAGCGCAGAAAGGTCGTCTTGCCGCAGCCCGACGGGCCGATGAAGCTGACGAAATCGCCCTTGTTCACCGTCAGGTTCACGTCCCGTAGCGCCTGGACCGGCCCGTCATTGGTCTGGAACACCAGATCCAACTGCCTTGCCTCGATGACGGGCTGGGTATTGCTTTCAGTGTTCATTCTATCGCCTTGAAAAGCTGAAGTTTCGGGCGGCCAACCGGGCCACCCGCCTTCGCGTTACACGCCGGTTGCCGGGATGCCGCTGCGCTCGACCGGGCGCGGCGCGGTCAGTTCCTTCCAGGTGCTGAGCGCCTTGTTCACGACCGTGTTCGCCTCGCGCGCCACGAACTTGCCGTGGCCCTCCTGCGTGCGGATCTCACCATCATGCACCGCCACTTGCCCGCGCGTCAGGGTAAAGCGCGGCAAGCCCTTGACCTCGTGCCCCTCGAACACGTTGTAGTCGATCGAGGATTGCTGGGTGGAGGCGGTGATCGTCTTGGTCTTCTCCGGATCCCAGACCACCAGATCGGCATCCGCCCCGACCAGAACCGCGCCCTTTTTCGGATAGCAATTCAATATCTTGGCGATGTTTGTTGACGTGACCGCCACGAATTCGTTCGGCGTCAGACGGCCGGTATTCACCCCATGCGTCCACAGCATCGGCATCCGGTCCTCCAGCCCGCCGGTGCCGTTCGGGATCTTGGTGAAATCGCCCACGCCATAGCGTTTCTGCTCGGTGGTGAAGGCGCAGTGATCCGTGGCCACCACCGACAGCGAACCAGACTGCAAACCGGCCCACAGGCTGTCCTGGTGCTGCTTGTTGCGGAAGGGCGGCGACATCACCCGCCGGGCGGCGTGATCCCAGTCGGGGTTGAAATATTCGCTTTCGTCCAGCGTCAGGTGCTGGATCAGCGGCTCGCCCCAGACGCGCTTGCCCTGCATCCGGGCTCGGCGGATCGCCTCATGCGACTCCTCGCACGAGGTATGCACCACATAGAGCGGCACGCCCGCCATGTCGGCGATCATGATGGCGCGGTTGGTGGCCTCGCCTTCCACCTGCGGCGGACGCGAATAGGCATGGGCCTCGGGGCCGCAATTGCCCTCGGCCATCAGCTTGGCCTGCAACTCGGCCACCACGTCGCCGTTCTCGGCATGCACCAGCGCGATGCCGCCCAGCTCGGCCAGCCGCTTGAACGAGGCATACATCTCGTCGTCATTCACCATCAACGCGCCCTTGTAGGCCATGAAATGCTTGAAGGTGTTGATGCCGCGCTGCTCGATGACGGTCTTCATGTCATCGAACACCTGCTCGCCCCACCAGGTCACCGCCATGTGGAAGGAATAGTCGCAATTGGCGCGGGTCGACTTGTTGTCCCACCGCTTGAGCGCGTCCAGCAGGCTCTCGCCCGGATTGGGCAGCGCGAAATCCACCACCATCGTGGTGCCGCCGGCCAACCCCGCCCGGGTGCCGCTTTCGAAATCGTCCGAACTGTAGGTGCCCATGAAGGGCATCTCCAGATGGGTATGCGGGTCGATCCCGCCGGGCATCACGTAACAGCCGGTCGCATCCAACTGTTCGTCCCCCTTCAGATCAGGGCCGATCTGGGTGATCACCCCGCCCTCGATCAGCACATCCGCCTTGTAGGTCAAATCGGCGGTCACAATGGTTCCGTTCTTGATGACTGTGCTCATTTTCATCTCCCTGCGGACGCGGCGCACGCGCCTTTCTTCATCTTTTTCCAAATACTCCGGGGGTCCGGGGGCAGAGCCCCCGGCGGAAACGCTCTACCCGAGCGTTTCCGGAAATCCCGCTCACTCCACGATCTCCGCCGTCTCGACGACCGCATGGAACAGAACGTCGGCCCCGGCCGCCGCCCAGTCCTTGCTGATCTCCTCGGCCTCGTTGTGGCTCAGCCCGTCCACGCAGGGGCACATCACCATCGCCGTCGGCGCCACCCGGTTGATCCAGCAGGCATCATGCCCGGCGCCCGAGATGATGTCGCGATGCGAATAGCCCAGCCGCTCGGCCGCCCTCCGCACCGCCTCGACGCAGCCCTCGTCGAACTTCACCGGATCGAAACCGCCGACCTTTTCGAACTCGATTTCAAGCCCCATCGCATCGGCGATCTTTTGCCCCTCGACGCGCAGGCGGTTTTCCATGTCCTCGATCACCGACAGCTCGGGCGAGCGGAAATCGACCGTGAACACCACCTTGCCGGGGATCACGTTGCGCGAGTTCGGATAGACGTCGATATGCCCCGCCGCACCGACCGCATGAGGCGCGTGCGACCAGGCGATCTCGTCCACCTTCTCCAGCACCCGCGCCATGCCGAGGCCCGCGTTCCTGCGCATCGGCATCGGGGTCGAGCCGGTATGCGCGTCCTTGCCTGTGATCGTCACCTGCGTCCAGCTGAGACCCTGCCCATGCGTGACGACGCCGATATCCTTGCCTTCTGCCTCGAGGATCGGCCCCTGTTCGATATGCAATTCAAAGAACGCGTGCATCTTGCGGGCCCCGACTTCTTCTTCTCCGCGCCAGCCGATGCGCTGCAACTCGTCGCCGAACTTCTTTCCCTCGGCATCCTCGCGGTCATAGGCCCAGTCCTGCGTGTGCATGCCCGCGAACACGCCCGAGGCCAGCATGGCGGGGGCAAAGCGCGTGCCCTCCTCGTTGGTCCAGTTGGTCACCACGATCGGGTGTTTCGTCTTGATGTTCAGGTCGTTCAGCGTGCGGATGATCTCGAGCCCGCCAAGCACGCCCAGCACCCCGTCGTATTTGCCGCCGGTGGGCTGGGTATCCAGGTGCGATCCCACATAGACCGGCAGCGCCTCGGGGTCGGTGCCTTCGCGGCGGGCGAACATGTTGCCCATCTGGTCGAGGCCCATCGTGCACCCGGCCTCTTCGCACCATTTCTGGAACAGCGCCCTGCCTTCGCCATCCTCGTCCGTCAAGGTCTGGCGATTGTTGCCCCCGGCCACGCCGGGGCCGATCTTGGCCATCTCCATCAGGCTGTCCCACAGCCTGTCTGAATTGATCCTGAGGTTCTGCGCCGGAGCTGCCATGTCTCTCCCCCTGTTTTTCGCGAGTTTGCCCGCTTGTTCACTGGTGATTTGACCATCTGGTCAAACTCACGCTATCACGGGCAAGACATCAGTCAAGAAATTGCATCACGACGCCGGAAATTTGCGCGATTTCCGCGCGCGGTGCCCGAAGAACGAGACAAATGAAGCCCAAGGCGAAAGAGCGGATGCCGACACGAATCCAGAAAAAGAACCGCGCCGCCATTCTTGAAGCGGCCCTGAACGTGTTCTCGGCACATGGATTCCGGGGGGCCACGGTCGACCAGATCGCCGCCGAGGCGGGGCTGAGCAAACCCAACCTGCTGTACTACTTCCCTTCGAAAGAGGCGATTCACGCGGCCCTTCTGTCGGGCCTGCTGGACACCTGGCTCGATCCGCTGCGGGCGCTGGATGAGAATGGCGACCCGCTCGAAGAGATCCTGGCCTATGTCCGCCGCAAGTTGCAGATGAGCAAGGAGCTGCCGCGCGAAAGCCGCCTGTTCGCCAACGAGCTGGTGCAGGGCGCGCCGCGCATCCACGACACGCTGTCCAGCGACCTCAAGGCGCTGGTGGATGAAAAGGCCGCCCTGCTGGAACGCTGGATGGATCAGGGCAGGATCGCCCGGGTCCACCCCTATCACCTGATCTTCTCGATCTGGTCGCTGACGCAGCATTACGCCGATTTCGACGTCCAGGTCCGCGCGGTTCTGGGGGACGAAGATCCCTTCGAGGGCGCCGGCCCCTTCATCGACACGGTCTATCGCAAGCTGCTGGCGCCATGAAAAAGGGCGGCACCTTCGCGCCGCCCGAAATGCTTTCACATCAGATCGCCCCGATCACTCGGCGGCTTTCGCCATCGGGTTGTTGGGGTGCGTGGTCCAGTTGGCGTATTCCGCCTCGACCACCTTGCCGGTGCGCGGGTCCACCTCGCCCGGCTTCATCGGCACCATCGAGATGCAGCCCTCGATCGGGCAGACATCGACGCAGAGGTTGCAGGCCACGCATTCCTCGTCGATCACCTCGAACACCCGGTCGTCCGACATCGAGATCGCCTGGTGGCTGGTATCTTCGCAGGCGGCGTAGCAACGGCCGCACTTGATGCACTGGTCCTGGTCGATCTTCGCCTTGGCGACGTAGTTGAGGTTCAGATACTGCCAGTCGGTCACGTTGGGCACGGCGCGGCCGACGAAATCGTCGATGCTGGCATAGCCCTTGTCGTCCATCCACTTGCTCAGACCGGCCTTCATCTCTTCGACGACGCGGAAGCCATAGGTCATCGCGGCGGTGCAGACCTGCACGGTGCCGCAGCCAAGGCTCATGAACTCGGCCGCGTCGCGCCAGGTGGTCACCCCCCCGATGCCCGAGATCGGCAGGCCGCGCGTTTCCGGGTCGCGCGCGATTTCCGCCACCATGTTCATGGCGATCGGCTTGACCGCCGGCCCGCAATAGCCGCCATGGCTGCCCTTGCCGTCGATCGACGGCTCGGGGCTGAACGTGTCGAGATCGACGCCGGTGATCGAACTGATCGTGTTGATCAGCGACACCGCGTCCGCGCCACCATTCTTCGCCGCGCGGGCGGGATAGCGGATGTCGGTGATGTTCGGGGTCAGCTTCACGATCACCGGCTTGTCGTAGTTCTCCTTGCACCAGCGCGTGACCATCTCGATATATTCCGGCACCTGCCCAACGGCCGCGCCCATGCCGCGCTCGCTCATCCCGTGCGGGCAGCCGAAATTGAGCTCGATCCCGTCGGCCCCGGTTTCGGCCACCCGCGGGAGGATCGCTTTCCACTCGGCTTCCTCGCAGGGCACCATCAGCGACACGATCACCGCGCGGTCGGGATAGTCCGACTTCACCCGCGCGATTTCCTCGAGGTTCACTTCCAGCGGCCGGTCGGTGATCAGCTCGATGTTGTTGAGCCCCAGCAGACGCCGGTCGGCCCCGTAGATCGCGCCATAGCGCGGGCCGTTCACATTGACCACCGGCGGCCCTTCAGCCCCAAGCGTCTTCCAGACCACGCCGCCCCATCCGGCCTCGAAGGCGCGGCGCACGTTGTATTCCTTGTCCGTTGGCGGGGCCGAGGCCAGCCAGAACGGGTTGGGGCTTTCTATCCCGAGGAAGTTCGTTTTCAAATCAGCCATTTATCCGGCCTCCCTGATGCGGTTCTGCATCTTCATCTTTTCACAAATACTCATGTCCCGACGCGGGCCTCAGGCGCTCAGGCTGGCGTGGATGTCCATCGCGGCATCCCGGCCCTCGGCCACGGCGGTCACCGTCAGGTCATCACCGCCGGCGGCACAATCGCCACCCGCCCAGACACCCGGCACCGACGTGCGGCCCGGCCCGGTCACGGCGATCTTGCGCCCGTCGAGCTTCACCCCTTCGGGCGCACCTTCCAGGCTCTGGCCGATCGCCTTGAACACCTGATCTGCCGCAAGGCGAATGGTCTCGCCCGTGCCGACCAGGGTGCCGTTGTCGTTCGTCGTGTATTCCAGCTCGATTTCCCGAACCGCGCCGTTGCCATGCACCGCCACCGGCTGGAGGTTGAACAGGATCCGGACACCCTTGGACGCGGCGAGATCCTGCTCGAACCGGCTGGCGCCCATCGCCTCGCGGTCGCGCCGGTAGGCGATCGTGACATTCTCGGCGCCCAGCAGCTTGGCCTGCACGCCCGCGTCGATGGCCGTCATGCCGCCGCCGATCACGACCACGTTGCGGCCAACCGGCATCTTGGTCAGATCGCTGGCCTGCCGCAGTTCGGCGATGAAGTCCACGGCGTTGCGCACGCCGTCCTTGTCCTCGCCCTCGGCGCGCAGCGCGTTCACGCCCGTCAGCCCGATCGACAGGAACACCGCGTCATACTGATCGCGCAGGTCGTCCAGCGTGAATTCCCGGCCAAGCGCCGACCCGGTCTTGATGGTGATGCCGCCGATCCGCAGCAGCCAGTCCACCTCGGCCTGGGCAAAGTTGTCGGTGGATTTGTAGGCGGCAATGCCGAATTCATTCAGACCGCCGGATTTCTCGCGCGCCTCGTGGATCACCACGTCATGACCCAGCATCGCCAGCCGGTGTGCGCAGGCCAGCCCGGCCGGACCCGCCCCGACCACGGCCACCGTCTTGCCGGTCGGCTCGGCCCTTTCGAACGGATGCCCGTTCTTCGCCATCACGCTGTCGGTGGCATAGCGCTGCAGGCGGCCGATCTCGACCGGCTTGCCCTCGGCGGTTTCGCGCACGCAGGCCTCTTCGCAGAGGGTTTCAGTCGGACAGACACGCGCGCACATGCCTCCCAGGATGTTCTGTTCCAGAATGGTGCGGCCGGCCGCCTCGGGCTGACCGGTCTGGATCTGGCGGATGAACAGCGGAATGTCGATATCGGTCGGACAAGCCGTCACGCACGGCGCGTCATAGCAGAAATAGCATCTGTCCGCCGCCACCGCCGCCTCGTGCGGGGCAAATGCGGGATGAAGATCCGCAAAATTCGAGGCCAACTCGTCGCTGGAAAGCCGCCCGGCCACGATACCGGGTGCCATCTGGCCCTGTGCCATCGCTCTACTCCCTGTAGATATGTTTGTTATTGCCTCCAGCTTGCCACAAACGAAATTTTTATCAATTGGTAAAATTTGCCAAATGGTCAAAAATTGAAGAATCCGGGCCGACCGACCCGGATTCCGCGAAAATCTGCCTATTTTCGGAGCAGACGCCTCAGACCATGCCGGTCAAATGGCCGGATTTGATCCAGACGAGAGCCCCCTGCTCGCCTGCTTGCGCCGAACTGCGCGTCCCTGGCGGCAGCCGCAGCCAGTCCCATTTCCCGAAACCTTCGCCGGCTTCGGTGAACCCGCCCTCGATCACGAACAGCTCCAGCCCACCGGTAGCGTCCAGCAGGACCTCTTCGCCGGGCGCCCATGTCTGAACCTCGACCGTCTCGTTCGTATCCTTGAAGAGCTGCACATCGCCTTTCCCATCGATCCTGCGACGCACAGATGTGCGGTCGTCGGGATCGAACTGATGCAGCTTGACCAGGATCGTCGCCCCCAGGCTCGCCGAGGGCGTGTGCGACGTGGTCGGAGGGTTGCGCACATAGCTGCCAACCGGGAAGTCGCCGGTTTCATCCTGAAACACACCGTCGAGCACCAGGAACTCTTCGCCGCCGTCATGGGTATGCGGGGCAAAGGCGCTGCCCGGGGCGAAGCGCACGATGGTGGTCGCCCGCGCGACCTCGGCCCCGATGCGGTCGAGCATCTTGCGCTCGACCCCGGCCGACGGAGAGGCCACCCAGTCCGTCTCGTCGAAATGAACCGCCACCCTTTTGCTGAAATCCGCGTTGATCCGCATCCGCGCCCTCCTGACATGCCGTTAGTTTGACAGATGGCCCCCAGCACCGGATTTTCCAACACGCGACGTCAACGGTTTTGACGCAGATTGGCGGATGATATAGGTCGGGACAGGCAAACAGGGACCAATCCATGGTCCTCGACCGGAAAGCACGGATGCAGGCGAGCCAGCAGAATTTCAACATCATGATCGTCGGGCAGAACAATCGCCTGCAATACGAGGCGATCCTGTTCGCGGCCTCGCTGCGCCATTCCTCGCCGGATTTCCAAGGCCGACTGTTCGTCGCCGTCCCGCAGGCCGGGCCGCGCTGGAGCCAGGACCCCGGCATCCGCAACGAGGACGTGCTGAAGGCGCTGAAACAGCTGGATGCCGAGATTCTGCCGTTCCAGAACGAGGTTTTCGGCGAAAGCTATCCCTATGGGAACAAGATCGAGGCGCTGCTGGCGATGCCCGAGGGCGAGCCCTTTGTCTTTTTCGACACCGACACGCTGATCACCGGCGACCTGACATCGGTGCCCTTCGATTTCGACCGTCCGGGCGCCTCGCTCAGGGTCGAGGGGACCTGGCCCAAGCCGACCCTCTATGGCCCGGGCACCGAGGATATCTGGCGCGCGCTTTACGAACGCTTCGGACTGGATTTCGAATCCTCGCTGGATCCGAGCCAGCCCAGGGACTATTGGCGGCGCTATCTCTATTTCAATGCGGGGTTTTTCTTTTACGCCTGCCCCCGCGCCTTCGGGCGACGTTTTCTGGAGTATGCCACGGCGATCCGCGACGAGAACATCCCCGAACTGATCGGGCAGAACCTTGACCCCTGGCTGGACCAGGTCGCGCTGCCGCTGGTGATCCATTCTTTTGGAGGCGGGCGCGACGCTTTGCCGCCGGGATTGCTGGATGGTTCGGTCAGTTGTCACTATCGCCTGTTCCCCCTGCTTTACGCGCGCGAGAGCGACCGGGTGATCGAGACGCTTGAAACGGTCGCGACACCGAACCGGATCAAGAAGGTGCTGAAAGGCTATGAGCCCCTGAAAAAGCTGGTGTTTCAGCGCAAGGGAGCCAAGGTTCGCGCGCTGTTCGACCAGAACGACCTGCCCAGCCGCGAACAGGTCATCCGCAAGCGGATCAAGTCCGCCGGATTGTGGCTGCGCTAGAACACCGGTTTCGGTCCGCCCCGTCCTTGCAGTCCGATTTCCCTTTTTGCAGGGCTCCGTTGTGCGACGGCGAGCGATGTCCTACAGATTCCCGCAAGCTTTTTCCAAAGGGAGACTTCACCATGTCCGACGGCCCCACCTACGGCTTTGACACGTTGCAGATTCACGCGGGCGCGCGCCCCGATCCGGCGACCGGCGCGCGGCAGACGCCGATCTACCAGACCACCGCGTACGTGTTCCGCGACGCCGACCACGCCGCGGCGCTCTTCAACCTGCAAGAGGTGGGATACATCTATTCGCGCCTGACCAACCCGACGGTTGCCGTTCTGCAAGAGCGGATCGCCACGCTCGAGGGTGGCGTGGGCGCGGTCTGCTGTTCGTCGGGCCACGCGGCGCAGATCATGGCGCTGTTCCCGCTGATGGCACCGGGCCGCAACATCGTCGCCTCGACCCGGCTCTATGGCGGCACGGTCACGCAGTTCAGCCAGACCATCAAACGCTTTGGCTGGTCGGCGAAATTCGTCGATACCGACGACCTGGAGGCGGTGAAGGCGGCCATCGACGATGACACCCGCGCCATCTTCTGCGAGTCCATCGCCAACCCCGGCGGTTACGTCACCGACATCCGCGCGATGGCCGACATTGCCGATGCGGCCGGCATTCCGCTGATCGTCGACAACACCTCGGCCACGCCCTATCTGTGCCGCCCGATCGAGCAGGGCGCGACGCTGGTGGTGCATTCGACCACCAAGTACCTGACCGGCAACGGCACCGTGACCGGCGGCGCGATCGTCGACTCGGGCAAGTTCGACTGGTCGGCCAGCGACAAGTTCCCCTCGCTCAGCGAGCCCGAGCCCGCCTATCACGGCCTGAAGTTCCACGAGACCTTCGGCCCGCTGGCATTCACCTTTCACGGGATCGCCGTCGGCCTGCGCGATCTGGGCATGACCATGAACCCGCAGGGTGCGCATTACACGCTGATGGGCATCGAAACCCTGAGCCTGCGCATGCAGCGCCATGTCGAAAACGCCGAGAAGATCGCCGCATGGCTCGAGGCGGATGACCGGGTGGAATATGTCACCTATGCCGGCCTGCCCTCGTCGCCCTATCACGAGCGGGTCAAGGCGCAGTATCCCAAGGGCGCAGGCGCCCTGTTCACCTTTGCGGTCAAGGGCGGTTACGACGCCTGCGTCAAGCTGGTGAATTCGCTGGAGATCTTCAGCCATGTGGCCAACCTGGGCGACACGCGCTCGCTGATCATCCACTCGGCCTCGACCACCCACCGGCAGCTGACCCCGGAACAGCAGGAAGCCGCAGGCGCAGGCCCGAACGTGGTGCGCGTCTCGATCGGCATCGAGGATGCCGACGACCTGATCGCCGATCTGGACCAGGCCCTCGCCAAGGCCTGCGCCTGACGCGAATGACAGCGAGCGGCACCATGACGGACCAAAGAACCAATGCCTTCGGACAACCCATAGGCGAGCCGGTTTCGGGGGATTTCCCGCGCCCGGCTCCGCCAAGGACGCCGATGCGCGGTCACTATTGTTCCGTGGTGCCGCTCGACGTCGAAGCCCATGCGGCAGAGCTTTTCCGGGCCTTCGCCCGGGATGCGGACGGCAGGAACTGGACCTACCTGCCCTACGGACCCTTCGACACCGAGGCGGGCTTTCTGGAATGGCTGAGAGAGATCGGCCCGAAGGACGACCCGCTGTTCCACACGATCCTCGACGCCAGGGGCGTTCCGGTCGGGTTGGCCTCCTACCTCAGGATCGACCCGGCCAGCGCCGTGATCGAGGTGGGGCACATCCATTTTTCGCCGCTGCTTCAGCGCAGGCCCGAAGCCACCGAAGCCATGTTCCTGATGATGCGGCGGGTGTTCGACGAGTTGGGCTATCGCCGATACGAGTGGAAATGCGACGCCCTGAACGCCCCGTCCTGCCGGGCTGCGGAACGGTTGGGGTTCACCTTTGAAGGCGTGTTCCGTCAGGCGACCCATTACAAGGGACGCAATCGCGACACCGCCTGGTTCGCCATCATCGACAAGGACTGGCCCCGGATCCGCGAGGCCTTCACGCACTGGCTGAAGCCCGACAATTTCGATGCGGAGGGCCGGCAGATCACGCCCTTGAAGGCGCGACAGACGGATTGACCCGCCAGCGCGTCAATCGGCGATCTCGAACACCATCGACACCGACACCTCGACACTGATTTCACCGGGCGCGACCGGCACGTTTCCGGCGTCGGCCATCGCCATTTCAGCCCGACGCATCACCGGACGCGCGCCGCCGTGCTCGTCGATCGAGATCACCCGGCCCAGCGTCACCCCGGCGGCCTCGGCCAGTTGGCGCGCCTTCTCGCTCGCATCGGCAACAGCCCTGGCGCGGGCCTCGGCGGCCAGCGGCTCTGGTTCCTGCAGGGCGAAACTCAGACCGCCCAGATCATTGGCGCCCTTGCTGATGACCGCATCCAGGATTTCGCCCAGATGATCCAGATCACGAACGCGGACGAACACCCGGTTGGAGGCCACGAACCCGGTGATCCGGCGCTCTTCTTCTTTTTGCGGCCGGCCGCTCCAGATCGGCGCGACCGACAGGTTGCGGGTCTGGATGTCGCGGGGTTCAATTCCCTTTTGGTCAAGCTGCGACAGCACGGCGGCGACAGCCTGTGAATTGGCGCGCATGGCCGCGGCGGCCTCATCCGCCTGTGTCGTCACGCCCAATGAAAGCGTCGCCATGTCCGGCGCCGCTTCGACCGAACCAGTGCCGTTGACCGTGATGTGACGATCTTGCGCATGTGCCGTTCCGGTCGCCGTCGCGACGAACAGGGCCGCGAAAAATGCAAATATCTTCAAAACGCTTTCTCCCATTGTTGCACCGACAAGATGAGTGCGCGGAGCTTTGCCGGGCAAGCAGAAAACTGCCCTTTGCCTTTCCCTTGGCCGGATACTGCTTTAAATTTCCCGCGCGGGCGGCAAGACGTTCGCGCCGACCCTGAGCAGTACGGTTACTTCGAATTCATGAATCCTGCGTTTGCGCTGTCCCTGTCCATCGAAGGAATCGAGCTGCTGCATCGTAGCGACAGCGGCTGGCAGCCTGTCGGCGCCGTGCAGGTGGATGACCCCGATCTGAAGGGCGCGATGCGGGGACTGCGGGACCGCGCCCTTGCGCTGGCGGACGACACGCGATGCGAGGTGATCGTTCCCAACGATCAGATCCGCTGCATAACGATCGAAACCGGCACGCTTTCCGACGATGAATGGAGCAAGGCGGTCGAATCCGAACTGGCAGGCGCGACCCCCTACCCTCTGTCGGAACTCGCCTTCGACACCGTACGGAGCGGTGACGTCACCCATGTCGCGGCGGTCGCGCGGAATACGCTGGAAGAAGCGCGTGGATTTGTGCTCGAACATGGTTTCCAGCCGGTCGGATTCGTGGCGCATCCCGAACTGACCGACTTTCCCGGGGTGGCCGTGTTCGAGCAGAGCCCTCAGGGTGATCCGGCAGCAGGCCAGCCGACCCGCGCAACCGAAGGCGACCTCGCCGCCGCGGAATCGGATGCAAACGGCCAAACCGAGTCGGCAGAAGCCGTGGCCGATGCCCAAGCGGACGCGCCCTCGCCCGCCGAGCCAGAGGAGACGGCCCAGACCTCTTCGCCAGCGATACATCCGATTGCCGAGGCTCCGCCCATCGCCTTTGCGCCACAGAAACTTCCCGGCACGCCCCCGGCAAGCGAGGCCGAACGGCTGACCATCTTCGGCGCGCGCGATCAGGCGCCCGGTTCGCGGCGCCATCTTGTTCCGATCGCGGTCGCTGGCGCAGTGGCCGTGGCGGCCGGTCTGGTCTGGTTCCTGAGGGACCAACCCGAAGCCCCTGTCACTGTCGCCCAGGAGGAAGGCCCTGCTGCCGTCAACGACACTCCGGCACCTGTCGAGCAAATAGCGGTGTTGCCCGCGGCCGAGGTCGAGGGCGAAATGGCCGCTCTGCCCGCACCGCCCGAACAGGTCGATCAGGACGGCATCGGCGCGCCGGCCTTGTCCGCAACCGACACGGCGGTTCTCGACGCGCTGAGGATGGAACCGAAGCAGGTCGAAATTGCCGACAGCGCCGCCGATGCCGAACTGGAATTACCACGGGCCTTCTCGGCCGCGCTGGTGCTGACCGAACCGCCAGAGGCGCCGCATGTCCCGCAGGCGGATTCGTCCGACGAAATCTATTTGACGTCCATTGACCATGTGGATCTGTCGATGGACGCCCTCGCCCTGACCGAGGCAGGGGAATTCGCGACCGATACGCCGGTCGACCAGATCAGCTTGCCCGTATCCGCCGGTGCGCGTTTCGAACTGGACGATCGGGGCCTTGTCGCGGCGACCGCAGAGGGAACACTCACCCCCGACGGGGTGTTGGTCTATCTGGGACGCCCGAAGGTGGTGCCGCCCGCCACGCCTGACCGCACGGAGCCGGAACCGGAAGTCGATGAGGCCCGGGAAAGGCTGGCCGGCCTGCGCCCGCGCCCCAGACCTGACGATCTGGTCGAACAGAATGAACGGCAGAACCTTGGCGGACGCTCGCGCGAGGAACTGGCGGGTATCCGGCCCAAGCTGCGGCCGGCGACTCTGGAGACGAAGCCGGAGGTGGACGAGACCCCGACGGCCCTGGCCGTGGTTCGGGTTCCGGTGCCGAAACCGCGCCCGGCCAACATCGCCGTTCAGGTCGTCAAGGAGCCGCCCGCAAGCAGCGGCTCGCGCCGGACCGCCACGGGATCGGGGCGCAACAGCGAATCCGACGAGCCCGGGTCTTTCGCGGCCAGAACGGTCAAGCCCAAGGCCCCCTCGCCCGCATCGGTGGCGCGGCAGGCGACCCTGGAGAACGCGATCAACCTCAGGCGGGTCAACCTGATCGGGGTGTATGGCTCTCCGGCGAACCGCCGCGCGCTGGTCCGCCTGCCCAGCGGACGTTACAAGAAGGTGGCGGTCGGCGACCGGCTGGACGGCGGCAAGGTGATTGCCATCGGAGACAGCGAGCTGCGCTATCAGAAAGGCGGGCGGAACCTGACCCTGAAGATGCCCAAGGGCTGAGGGGTTTTACCCCCGCGCATTTCAAAACCCGTTTCCCGGATCGCAAAAAGCGCCGCGCGAGGGGGGCGCGGCGCTTTCCTATTCCGGCCCGCTCGCAACCGGGCCGGCCTCCCAATCAAACGATCAGGCGGCGTCGATTTCGCCGGTTTCGATCTGTTCGCGCTCGATCGACTCGAACAGGGCCTTGAAGTTGCCCTCGCCAAAGCCGTCGTCGCCCTTGCGCTGGATGAACTCGAAGAAGATCGGGCCGATCACGGTTTTCGAGAAGATCTGCAGCAGGATCTTGGTTTCACCGCCGTCAACCACGCCTTCGCCGTCGATCAGGATGCCGTGCTTCATCATCCGGTCCTTGGGCTCGTCATGACCTTTCACGCGGTCATAGGACATGTCGTAGTAGGTCTCGTTCGGGCCGGGCATGAACTTCAGGCCCTTTTCAGCGATCGCGTCGGTCGAGTCGTAGATGTCGTCGGTGCCGACCGCGATGTGCTGGATGCCCTCGCCCTTGTATTTCTTCAGGTATGACACGATCTGGCCGGTCTCGCCCCGGTCTTCATTGATCGGGATGCGGATCCGGCCGCAGGGCGAAGTCAGCGCGCGGCTGAACAGGCCGGTATACTTGCCCTGGATGTCGAAGAAGCGGATTTCCTTGAAGTTGAACAGGTCGCCGTAGAACTTGAACCACTTGTCCATGTTGCCCTTGTAGACATTGTGGGTCAGGTGATCGAGGTAATAGAACCCGTCGCCGCGCGGCTTGGACTGTTTCAGCCACTCGAATTCCTCGTTGTAGGGCGAGGTCTCGTAATACTGGTCGATGAAATAGATCAGCGAGCCGCCGATGCCCTTGATGGCGGGCACGTCCATCGTCTTGTCGGCGGCGTCATAGGGCTCGGCCCCTTTCGACACCGCGTGTTCATAGGCCTTTTGCGCATCCACCACGCGCCAGCCCATCGACGGGGCACAGGGGCCGTGCTCGTCCACGAATTTCGCGGCAAAGCTGTT
The DNA here is from genome assembly GCF_001507595.1 of Ruegeria marisrubri. Classification (GTDB taxonomy): domain Bacteria; phylum Pseudomonadota; class Alphaproteobacteria; order Rhodobacterales; family Rhodobacteraceae; genus Ruegeria; species Ruegeria marisrubri. Next base: position 403,395 of record NZ_LQBQ01000001.1, on the reverse strand, counting down.
CGGATCGGCGTTCAGGATGTAGGTGATGTCGCCCTGCTGCCACAGCTCGATCCCGGGCTTGTCCTTGTGGCGCGCAACCATTTCGAAACCCATTTTCGCGAAAAGATCGCGCAGCTCCTGCGGCTCGGGATGGGCGAATTCGACGAATTCGAAGCCGTCGGTGCCGGCGGGGTTCTCGTCGCTGATGACGGATTTCGGGGCGTTGTGGGGGAAAGGACCCATTGCGCGTCTCCTGTTTCAGAGGGAAAATTTTTGCTGAGTCGAAAATACCTGTTACCTGATGCTGTTTCTGCGCGTTCTTTTTGGCTAACCTCTATTTACACGCGGGAATTCCGCACTATTTCGCGAGAAAACGAGGAAACACCGCACATGCTGGATTCAACAGACACACGATTGCTGGCCGCGCTGCAGAAGGACGCGCATCTGACTGCCCACCAGTTGGGAGAGCTGCTGAACCTGTCGCCCAGCCAGGCCGGGCGCAGGCGGCAGAGGCTTGAGGCCGAGGGGTACATCACCGGCTACGCGGCCAAGCTGGACCCGCTGAAGCTGGGGCTGCACGTGCAGGGATTCATTCAGGTGCATCTGGGCACCCACGGCCCCGAGCAATCCGCCAGCTTTGCCCGCATGGTCAATTCCCGCCCCGAGATCACCAGCGCCTGGACGATGACCGGAGAGGCCGATTACCTGCTGCATGTCTATTGCGACGACTTGGCGGCACTGAACCGCTTGCTTCACGAGGTGATACTGCCGCATCCTGCTGTGGCACGAGTGCAAAGCCAGATCGTGATGGATCAGCTCAAGCGCGACGCCCCGCTGCCCACCTGACTCCCGGGAAAGGATCAAAATGGAAGAGTTTCTGTATCAGGCGTCGATCTATCTGGCGGCTGCGGTGATCGCGGTACCGCTGTCGGCACGCCTGGGGCTGGGATCGGTTCTGGGGTATCTGGCCGCCGGAATCGTGATCGGGCCGGTTCTGGGACTGGTCGGCGCCGAGACGGAAAACCTGCAGCATGTGGCCGAATTCGGCGTCGTGATGATGCTGTTTCTCATCGGTCTGGAATTGGAGCCCCGGGCGCTTTGGGACATGCGGGACAAGCTGCTGGGGCTGGGTGGCCTGCAGATCGGCCTGTCGACGCTGGCCATCGCCTTTGTCGCGGTCATGGCGAACCAGCCCTGGACGATCGCGCTGGCCGTGGGCCTTTCCTTGTCTCTGTCCTCGACGGCGATCGTGCTGCAGACCCTGTCAGAAAAAGGGTTGATGCAGACCAATGGCGGCAGGGCGACCTTTTCGGTGCTTCTGACCCAGGATATCGCGGTCATTCCCATTCTGGCGCTGTTGCCGCTTCTGGCAGCTGCGCCACCGGTGCAGTTTTCCAATGACGGCTCGATCATGCGCGAGAGCAGCGTCACCGAGGTCGGGGGCCATCACGAAACCCTGTCGCTGGTCGAAGGTTTGCCCGGCTGGGCGGTGACGCTGGTGACGATCGGCGCCATCGCCTTCGTCATTCTGGCGGGCATATATCTGACCCGGCCGCTGTTCCGCTTCATCCACGCCACCCGGCTGCGCGAGATGTATACGGCGCTGGCCCTGATGATCGTGGTGGGCATCTCGTTCCTGATGATGCTGGTGGGGCTTTCGCCGGCGCTTGGCGCCTTCCTGGCTGGCGTGGTGCTGGCCAGTTCCGAGTTCCGCCACGAGATGGAAAGCGATCTGGAGCCGTTCAAGGGGCTGTTGCTGGGCCTCTTTTTCATCACCGTCGGCGCAGATATCGACGTGGCGTTTTTCCTCCGCGATCCGTTGGACCTGATTGGGCTGGCCCTGCTGCTGATCCTGGTCAAGGGCATCATCCTGTTCGTGGTGGGGCGTGCCTTTGGCCTCAGGGGCCGCGACCACTGGCTGTTCACGCTGGGGCTGGCGCAGGCGGGCGAATTCGGCTTCGTTCTGCTGGCTTTCTCGACCCAGCAGAACGTGGTCCCGCCCGCGCTGGCGCAAAAGCTGCTGATGATCATCGCCCTGACGATGCTGATCACGCCGCTGCTCTTCATCATCTACGACCTGCTGTCCCGCCGCATCGGAGAAAAGCAGCCCCCTGTCGAGCCGGACAAGATCGACGAAAAAGGGCCCGTCATCATCGCCGGCATCGGGCGCTTCGGCCAGATCGTGAACCGGCTGGTTCAGGCCAGCGGGTTCAAGACCGTGGTTCTGGACAACAATATCGAAACCATCCAGCTGATGCGGCGCTTTGGCGTCAAGGGGTTCCTCGGGGATCCGACACGGCCCGAGTTGCTGAGGGCCGCCGGGCTGGAAAAGGCGGACGTTCTGGTGGCGGCCATGGATGACCCCAAGCAGGTCACCAAGCTGGTCGCCTATGCCCGCAGGCAGCGCCCCGACCTGCACATCATCGCGCGCGCCTATGACCGCAACCATGTCTATGAACTCTACCAGGCCGGCGCAAACGACATCGTGCGCGAGGTGTTCGACGCCGCGCTGCGGGCCGGGCGCTATGTGCTGGAGAATGTCGGGCTGAGCGAATACGAGGCCGCGCAGGCCGAGCAGACCTTCTATCACCATGACCGGCAAACGATCCGCGATCTGGCGGAACTGTGGATTCCGGGCGTTCCGACGGCGGAAAACAAGGAATATATCGAGCGGTCCCGAAAGCTGGAGAAAGATCTGGAAACCGCCCTGCTGCAACTGGCCGAGGAAAACGCCAAGAAATCGGCCTGACCCGTATGAGACGGATCAGGTCGTGTGTCTGTGCTGCGCACCCGGCCGGTTGTCAGCCGTCCGAGACCCCGGCCTCGGCAAAGGTCGCCATGCCGGAATGGCAGGCGATCGCGCTTTTCAGGATGTGGATCGCAAGCGCCGCGCCCGAACCTTCGCCAAGCCGCAGGCCCAGCGACAGAAGCGGCTCCTTGTTCAGCCTCTCCAGAACGGCCCGATGCGCGGCCTCGGCGCTCTGGTGGCCGGCCACGGCGTGATCCAGCGCCCCGGCCACGGAACGTTCCAGACAGGCAGCAGCGGCCGAGCAGATGAACCCGTCGAGGATGACCGGAATCCGCAGCAGCCGCGCGGCCGCGATGGCCCCGGCCATGGCCGCGATCTCGCGCCCGCCCAGACGGCGGAGGATCTCCAGCCCGTCCCCGTTGCCGCCATGCAGGGCCACGCCCTCGGCCACGACGCGGGTCTTGTTCGCCAGACCGGCATCGTCCACGCCGGTGCCGCGCCCGGTCCAGTCGGCGGCCTCACCGCCGAACAGGGCGCAGGCGATGGCGGCGGCGGGCGTCGTGTTGCCGATCCCCATCTCGCCGACGACCAGCAGGTCGGCCTCGGGGTCGACCGAGCTCCAGCCGGTTTGCAGGGCGGCGAGCAGTTCCTCTTCGCTCATCGCCGGGCCTTGGGTGAAATCCGCCGTGGGCCGGTCCAGATCCAGCGCGTGCACGTCCATCCTGGCGCCGGCGGACCGGGCAAGCTGGTTGATCGCCGCGCCGCCATGCTGGAAGTTCAGTACCATCTGCTCGGTGACCTCTGCCGGAAAGGCGGACACGCCCTGCGCGGTGACCCCGTGATTGCCCGCGAACACGATGACCTGCGGCGCGGAAATCTGCGGGCGCGCATCGCCGCGCCAGCCGGCATACCAGATCGCCAGATCCTCGAGACGCCCCAGCGCCCCCGGCGGCTTGGTCAGTTGCCCGTTGCGCTCTTCGGCGCCCTGAGAGGCGGCGGTGTCGGGCGCCGGCGCACCGGCCAGCAGGTCTCGGAATGTGGAAAGGTCTGTGAGTTCGGGCAGCATGGAAAGCCTCGTTGCATCAGAGTGGTGCTGCGTGTTTAACCAATGCACCCGTTGCGACAAGACCCGGAAAGGCCTGGGAGTGACCAAAAACGACACAAAACCCTTTTCCCTCTGGGACATACCGCTGGCGCTGGTCCTTTTGACGCGCCTGCCGCTGCCGCGCCTGCCCGACGGAACCTTTGCCCGCCAGGCTCGGGCCGCATGGGCCTTTCCCCTCGCCGGCCTGGCGGTTGCGACGGTCGCCTGCGTCGTGGGTTGGCTTGGCTTGCAGGCCGGAATTCCGACCTGGGCCTGCGCGGCTCTGGTGGTGGCGACCCTGATCGCAACGACCGGAGCCATGCACGAAGACGGGCTGGCCGACACGGTGGACGGGTTCTGGGGCGGATTCACGCCCGAACGCAGGCTGGAGATCATGAAGGACAGCCATATCGGCACCTATGGCGTGCTGGCCCTGATCCTGTCGCAGATGCTGCGGATTTCAGCCATCGGCGCGCTGGCCGCCGCGGGCGCGCTGTGGGTGGTTCTGGCCGCCGCGATCTGGTCGCGCGCCCTGATGCCGGTGACGATGGCCGCCCTGCCCAACCCGCGCGGCTCGGGGCTGAGCCATCGTGTCGGCACACCCGATGTCACGACATGCGCCGCCGGTCTGGCGCTGGCACTGGTTCTCGTGGCGCTGCTGGCCGGCACCGCAGGCGCGGTATCGGCCCTGTTCGCCGCGCTGGCCGCCATTTGCCTGGGCGCCGTCGCCAAGGCCAAGATCGGCGGTCAGACAGGCGACGTTCTGGGGGCGACGCAGCAGGTTGGCGAAATCACATTTCTGCTGGCGCTTGCCGCGCAGCTCTAGCTTGCGCCGCCGGTCTCGATGTTGAGCAGCCCGCCGCAATGTTTGCAATGCACGGCATCGGGATCATGGCGATAGAGGCCGCATCCCGGGCATTTGTAGCGGATCTTGCGCGGCATGAAGATGGCCTGCGCCAGCCGCACGAACAGCGCCACGCCCACCACCATGATGAAAACCGAGAACAGCTTTCCCGCAGGCGTGGACAGCGTGATGTCGCCGAAGCCGGTCGTGGTCAGGGTCGCCATGGTGAAATACAGCGCGTCGATATAGGGCGTCTCGCTGACGTCAGAGACGAAGAACACCAGCACGGCCGATGACGTGGCAAAGACAAAGACCATCAGGTTGACCGTCGCGATGATCGCGTCTTCATGCGTGCGGAAAAAGTTGCTGTCCCGGCGCAGGTCGCGCATCAGTTGATAGGAGTGGATCAGCCGCAGCGCCCTGAGGATCCTGAGAAACGCCAGGCTTTGCGTCAGGAACGGATCCAGCAGCAGCACCGCGATCACGACGACATCCGCCAGCGTGTAAATCTGCCGGAACAATTTCCACCTGTCCTTGGCGATCCACATGCGGGCCGAGAAGTCCAGCAGGATGATCAGGCCGATCATCATGCTGGCCAAGGTCAGAACGGGGCCATGCTCGAGATGCGCGGTGCCGACGAAGAAGGCGATCGTCACGGCGTCGAAGATGATCAGCGCATACCGGAAACGAACCGACACTTCGCCGAACCCCAGGTAGAGAACCCTGACCCTCTTCTTGAATCTGGACATGCGCGGCCTCCACGCCCCTTTCGGAAAAGTTAAGCGCGGTTGGGGGCTTGAAGGCAACAGCTAGCGCAACGAAAAAGGCCGCCCCGGTGCGGAGCGGCCTCAGTCCGGATCTACCTTCGATCAGGCTGCGCGCGAGGTCAGAACCTCATCCACCTGCTTGGCGGCCGAGATCTCGTCGCCGCCCGAAACGGCGGCAACTTCGCGGGTCAGACGCTCGAGCGCAGCTTCGTACAGCTGACGTTCCGAATAGCTCTGTTCCCGCTGGTCGTCGGTGCGGTGCAGGTCGCGAACAACCTCGGCGATCGAGATCAGATCACCCGAGTTGATCTTTTGTTCGTATTCCTGCGCACGGCGCGACCACATGGCGCGCTTGACCTTGGCCTTGCCCTTCAGCGTCTTCATGGCCTGTTCGATCACGTCCGGCGAGCTGAGCGAGCGCAGGCCGGATTCGTTGATCTTGTTGGTCGGGACCCGCAGGGTCATCTTGTCCTTTTCAAAGGAAATCACGAACAGCTCGAGCTTGAATCCCGCGACGTCCTGTTCTTCGATCGAGATGATCTGCCCCACGCCATGCGCCGGGTAAACCACGTAGTCATTCGGGCGGAACTCAAGCTTTTTCGACTTGGTCATACAGGTCTTTCCTTCACTTTGAACCGGAATGCGGGCACCAAAACGACCGCAACGGGGCGAGCGGGCCCCGTCAAGCGGTCAATTTATCACTAGCTTACAGCCCCACGGTGAGCATACTCACGGAGCACATCCCGATCTCTGTCATCATATAGATTGGATAATACCACAAAAAACGGCCGCCCGAAAGTTGACCCAGCGTAAATGAGCAAGAAACGCCCTATTCTCTTGGGACTCTGGCCCAAAGCGTTCTTGACCGCTAGCTCAACAGCGACCGAATCGCTCAGCCACCTTCGCCGGGCGCCTCGGAGAAATACTTCTCCATCTTGCCCTCTTCGCCGTCACGCTCTTCGGCGCCGGGCAGAGGATCCTTCTTGGAGACGATCACCGGCCAGATCTCCGCATACTTGCGGTTGAACTCGACCCACTGCTCCATCCCCGGCTCGGTATCCGGGCGAATCGCGTCTGCCGGGCATTCCGGCTCGCAGACGCCGCAATCGATGCATTCGTCGGGATGGATGACCAGCGTGTTCTCGCCCTCATAGAAACAATCCACCGGGCATACTTCGACACAATCGGTGTATTTGCAGGCGATGCAGTTCTCGGTGACAACGTAGGTCATGATCGTTTTCCCGTTTGCGGTTTGGGCGACTAGCTAAATCAGACTTGCCTCTTCTTCAAGGGAGGATCACCCCCCATTTCTGCGAGAAAGATCAAGGGTGCGCCGTTGGCGCTTGGTTGGCCGACCTTTTCCCTCGAATTTGGGGTTTGGCGGAGTTTCCTCCCGCTTTTCGGTCAGGTCGGCATACAGCGTTTGCGCCTCGGTCGCCGGACCTCGCCGAACGCCCAGCGCCACGATCCGAACCACCCTGACGACCCGGCCCTGCGCAAAGGTCAGAACGTCACCGGGCCCCACCGCAAAAGCAGGTTTGAGGACCCGGTTTCCGTTCACGCGCACATGGCCGCCGCCGACCTGCTTGGCGGCCAGGCTGCGGGTCTTGAAGAACCGCGCCTGCCACAGCCATTTGTCGATCCGCAGCTTGGCCTGAGCCTCGGCCATGGCCGGTCAGTTGCCCTCTTTCAACGCCATCAGCGCGGCAAAGGGGTTGTCCGGGTCGATGGCCTTTTCCTTCTTGGGCGGACGGGCAGAGAAGGTCTTGGCCCCTTGCGGCTTGGGCTTGCCGGGCTTCTTGCCCTGAGGCTTGCCGCGCGGCTTGCCCTTGCCCTGACCCTGACGCTGTTCACCGCGCGGGCCGCGCTTGGCCTGACGGTTGCGCCCCCAGGTGAAAGTATAGAAAACCTCGATCTCGGGCTCGTCGGATGCCGCTTCGTCGGCGGTCGCATCGGCGGCCGGCTCTTCGGTGGTTGCCTCGCTTGCGACTTCGGCGGCCTCCTCGGGCGTTGCTTCCGGCTCTGCGGCGGTTTCGGCAGCGGGTTGGTCGGCTGCTTCTGCCTCGCCCGTAGCGGCTTTTTCTGCCTCTGCGGCAGTTGCCGCCGGGGCCTGCTTGACCTTGACGCGCTCGCCGCGCTCGGCGTTGTAGCCCAGCCCCTGCATCAGGTCGGCGAACTGCTCGAGCGTCATGCCGGTGATCGACAGCATGTCGGCCTTGGCCTCGAACCCGCCGCGGCTGTCCTCGGAGCGCAGCATGTCAGCCAGACGTTCCAGCATGTCGATGCGAATGGCACGTTCACCGGCGTTGCGGTAGCCGCACATCGTGTCATAGCCCTTGGGCGCGTCATTGGCGACCGGGACGGTCACCAGACCCGGAGGCGGTGCCTCGGGGAAATCCTGCAAGCCCTGCGCCAAGGCCCACAGCACCAGACGCAGGCGCGTCGGCGCGGGTTTCAGCAGCAGCGGCATGAAAATGGTGAACTGGCCGAAACGGACACCGTGCTTGCGCAGGGCGCCGCGGGCGTCCTGATCCAGATCCTTCACTTCCTGCGCCACTTCGGCGCGGGGAAGAATGCCCATCGCCTCGACGAGACGGAAGGCGAACCCGCGCGCCAACCCGGTCAGGCTCTCGTCCCGCGACAGGTTCAGCAGCGGTTCGAACAGCGCGGCGATCTTGCGGTCGATGAAATGCTGCAGGCGGCGCTGGACCTTCTGCTGCACGTCCGGGCCAGCGGCCTCGTCCACGAAAACCTCGACCTGTGGCTTGAGCGGCTCGGCCCCGGCAACCAGCTTGCCGACGGCGTGTTCGCCCCACATCAAGCCGCCCTGTTCGGTAAAATCAATCTCGGTATCGGGCGCGTTGTAGAACCGGTCGGCCCGCAGATGGAATTGCGGCGCCAGCGCCTGCAGAGACGCCGATTTCAGCGCCTTCGCCTCGGCCCCCTGCGCGCTCTTGTCCGGGATGAACCGGAACCCTTCCAGACGACCGACGAATTCGCCTTCGACGGTCACTTCACCCTTGTCGTTCACTTCGGCCAAAAGGGCCTCCTTCTGTTTGAGCCGGCGCAACAGCACAGAGGTGCGCCGGTCCACAAATCGTTGCGTCAGGCGCTCGTGCAAAGCGTCCGACACCCTGTCTTCTACAGCGCGGGTTTCGGCCCGCCAATGGGATTCGTCGCGAACCCAGCCATTCCGCTGCGCGACATATGTCCACGTGCGAATATAGGCCAAGCGTTTGGAAAGCGCATCAATATCCCCGTCCACGCGGTCGATTCGGCGGATTTGCCGCGCCATGAAGTCCTCGGGGATCGCGCCGCGCTCGTGCAGATGCTCGTAGATCACTTCGAGCAGCCCGGCATGTTCCGCATGGCTGATGCCGCGGAAGTCGGGGATGCGGCAGACATCCCACAACAGCCGCACCGAGGCGCCATCGCTTGCGCGCGCCGCCACGCCGGCCACCTGCGCCAGCGATTTCAGCGCGTTCAGGTCATCGGCGGGGCGCGCCTTGACCAGATGTTCGCCGTCGGGGCCGACCTCGAGCGAGTCGATCAGCGCATCGACAGATCCGAACCGCAGCGCGGCGTTGCGCCAGTTGAGCTTTTTCAGCGGGGTGAAGCGGCTGTCCATGATGGCCTGCGCGACGCCTTCGTCCAAGGGCGGAGCCTCGCCGGTGACGCCGAAGGTGCCGTCGGACATGCCCCTGCCGGCGCGGCCAGCGATCTGTGCCAGTTCGTTGGGCGCCAGAGGTCGCATCCGCCGGCCGTCGAACTTGGTCAGCGAGGAAAAGGCCACGTGGTTCACGTCCAGGTTCAGCCCCATGCCGATGGCGTCGGTGGCGACGAGGTAGTCGACCTCGCCATTCTGATAGAGCGCGACCTGCGCGTTGCGCGTGCGCGGGGACAGCGCCCCCATCACCACGGCGGCCCCACCTTTCTGGCGGCGGAGCAGTTCGGCGATGGCATAGACGTTTTCAACAGAAAACCCGACGATGGCGCTGCGCGGGGGCATCCGGCTGATCTTTTTCGAGCCGGAATAGACCAGTTGCGACATCCGCTCGCGGCGCAGGAACTGCGCCTCGGGGACAAGGGCCGCGATCGGGCCGCGCATCGTGTCGGCGCCCAGAAACAGCGTCTCGTGCGTGCCGCGCATCCGCAGCAGGCGGTCGGTGAAGACATGGCCGCGCTCGGGGTCGGCGCAAAGCTGGATCTCGTCCACCGCCACGAAATCGGCGCCCATGCCCTCGGGCATCGCCTCGACCGTGCAGACCCAATACTGGGCGCGGGGCGGAACGATTCGCTCTTCGCCCGTCACCAGCGCCACGACCGAGGGGCCGCGGATGGCGACGATCTTGTCATAGATCTCGCGCGCCAGCAGACGCAGCGGCAGGCCGATGACGCCGGTCCGGTGCCCCAGCATCCGTTCGACGGCGTAATGGGTTTTGCCTGTGTTGGTTGGGCCGAGAACGGCCACGATTCGGGATGACCCGCTCACCTTTGCCCCCTGCCCCGCCTTTCGGGGTCCTAGAGTGCCTTGCCCTCGATCTGGGGCTTCAGCCGATTCACGGCATTGGTTACTTCCTCGTGGTGGGGATGTATAGCCAGCGCGCGGGAATAGGCCTCGTAAGCCTGTTCAGGCCTCTCCATCGCCTCGAAAACCGCGCCCAGACCGAAAATCGCATCATAGTGGTTCGGGTTCAGCGCCAGGGTGCGTTCGAGATCGGCCAGCGCCATGCCATAACGCTCGATCGCGAAAAACACCGATGCCCGCGCGTGCCAGCCCTCGGCGAAATCAGGCGCATGGTCCGTCAGCGCCGTGAGGTGGTCGAGCGCCGCCTCGATATCGCCGCTGTCCATGGCCTTTCTCGCGCGCTCCAGCAGCAGGTCCGCCGAGGCAGAGCCGGATTTCCCCCAAAGCGCCTTGAGTTGCCGGTCGATCCGCAGGGCCTGTGCGGGATCGGCCTGCGCCAGTTGCTCAAGCAAAGCCGCCTCATCCTGGGAATCCGCCTCTTGGGCGATGCCGCTTCCGGAAAACGTGACTATCATCGCGATTGCCGCGACGATACCTTTGAGATCGGGGTATGCAATGCTCATAACAAGGGTCACTGTAGCGTGGTGCCGAAAGATGTCCAATCGCGGCGCCCTAACAACACGAGGAATACCATGAGTGACATTCTTGAAAAGGCCGCGGCCGCTCTGAACGAAAAGCTGGCCGGTGGAGCATTCGACGCCTCGGCCAAGTTCGCCATCGCCGATCTGGGCGCCATCGTTCTGGACGCCGACGGCGCGCGCGTGAGCGATGATGACGCCGACGTGACCCTGAGCGCCGATGCCGACACGTTCGAACAGATCCTCAGCGGCGACCTGAACCCCACGGGCGCGTTCATGTCCGGCAAGCTGACCATCGACGGTGACATGGGCATCGCCATGAAACTGGCATCGGTGCTGGCCTGATGACGCTGACGCCGGCCCCATTCTTCGAAGACGTGGCCGGCGGCCCCGCCGGTGGTCAGGCCCATTGGGTGCAGACCGCGGACGGGATCCGCATCCGTGTTGGCCATTGGCGCCCCGAGGATGCGACGGGCGGCACGGTGATGATGTTCCCCGGCCGCACCGAATATGTCGAGAAATACGGCGATGCCGCGCGCGAGTTCGTCGGGCGCGGTTTTGCCTTTCTGGCCGTGGATTGGCGAGGTCAGGGGCTGGCCGATCGCCTGCTGCCCGACCCGCGCGTCGGCCATGTCGAGAAATTTCCCGACTATCAGAAGGACGTGGCAGCGGTCATGCAACTGGCCGAAGAACTGGACCTGCCGAAACCCTGGTATGTCATCGGGCACTCGATGGGCGGAGCCATCGGACTGCGCGCGGTCATCGAACGGGGTGGTTTCAGCGCCTGCGCCTTCACCGGACCGATGTGGGGGATATTTTTCTCGCCGGTCATGAAACCGCTCAGCCAGATCACCGCCTATTGGGGCCCGCGATTCGGGTTCGGGCACAAGACGCCGCCCACGACGTCTCTGGACAGCTATGTCGCCACCCAGCCGTTCGAGGGCAACGTCCTGACCCGCGATCCGGACATGTACCGGATGATGAAGGATCAACTGGCCGCCCATCCCGAACTGGCGCTTGGCGCCCCGTCCACGATATGGCTGCGCGAGGCCCTGGACGAATGCAAATGGCTGATGAGCCAGCCTGCCCCCGACCTGCCCTGCCTGACCTTCATGGGCGGGCACGAGCAGATCGTCGACCGCAAGGCGATCCGCAAGCGGATGGCCAACTGGCCCAAGGGGCAACTGGTGGAAATCCCCGATGGCGAGCATGAAGTCCTGATGGAAGGGCCGGAAGTCAGAGGTCAGGTTTACCTGCAGATCTCGGACCTGTTTCAGGCCAACCATCCCAACGGCCAACTCAAGTCCGCCTGACACCACCGCTTAGCGAGGGATGACCGGCGCAAACGGGCGTCGCAGCTTGTGATCGCCTCTGCGCGCGCATAGATGTTGGCAAACGCAATTTCACGAGGTGTTCGATGATCCGTCTTCCCTTTCCCGTTCGTGACGCCAACGCAAGCAGCGGCCCCGGCGATCTGGGCGATCTGCCCGAGTGGGATCTGACCGATCTCTATACGTCCGAGGACGCGCCCGAACTGGCCCGCGACCTGGAATGGCTGGAAAAGGAATGCGCGGCCTTCGCGGCGGATTACGAGGGCAAGCTGGCCGATCTGGATGCCGACGGCCTGCTGACCTGCGTCAAGCGCAACGAAAAGATCAACACCGTCGCCGGGCGCATCATGTCCTTTGCCGGGCTGCGCTATTACCAGCTGACCACGGATGCCGAGCGCGCCAAGTTCCTGTCGGACATGCAGGAAAAGATCACCGTCTTCACCACGCCCTTGGTGTTCTTCACGCTGGAACTGAACCGGATCGAGGATGACGTTCTCAAGGCGCATCTCGCCGCCAATGCCGAACTGGCCCGCTATGACTCGGTGTTCCGCCGCATCCGGGCGATGAAGCCCTACCAGTTGTCCGACGAGTTGGAGCGGTTCCTGCACGATCTGGGCGTCGTGGGCGATGCCTGGGAGCGGCTCTTCGACGAAACCATCGCCGGCCTCAGCTTTACCGTCGATGGCGAAGAGCTGAACATCGAGGGCACGCTCAACCTGCTGACCGACAAGGACCGCGCCAAGCGCGAGGCCGCCGCCCGAGAACTGGCCCGCGTATTCCAGGACAACATCAAGATCTTCGCCCGCGTCCACAACACGCAGGCCAAGGAAAAGGAAATCATCGACCGCTGGCGCAAGATGCCGACACCGCAGACCGGCCGCCATCTGTCCAACGACGTGGAACCCGAGGTCGTCGAAGCCCTGCGCGAGGCGGTCGTGGCCGCCTATCCGAAACTCAGCCACCGTTACTACGAGCTCAAGCGGAAATGGCTGGGTCTCGACAAGATGCAGGTCTGGGACCGCAACGCGCCGCTGCCGATGGAGGATACCCGCATCGTCAGCTGGGCCGAGGCCGAAAAGACGGTGATGGATGCCTACGAAGCCTTTGACCCGCGCATGGCCGAGGTCGCCGCGCCCTTCTTCTCGAAAGGCTGGATCGACGCCGCCGTGAAACCGGGCAAGGCCCCCGGCGCCTTTGCGCACCCGACGGTGACCGAGGTACACCCCTATGTCATGCTCAACTATCTCGGCAAGCCGCGCGACGTGATGACCCTGGCCCACGAGCTCGGCCACGGCGTGCATCAGGTTCTGGCCGCCGATCAGGGCGAGATGCTGTCATCGACCCCGCTGACGCTGGCCGAGACCGCCAGCGTCTTCGGCGAGATGCTGACCTTCCGCAAGATGCTGGATCAGGCCGAAACGCCCGAACAGCGCAAGGTGCTGCTGGCCGGCAAGGTCGAGGACATGATCAACACGGTGGTCCGCCAGATCGCCTTCTACGACTTTGAATGCAAGCTGCACACCGCACGCCGCGAGGGCGAACTGACCCCCGACGACATCAACGCCCTGTGGATGAGCGTGCAGGCCGAGTCGCTTGGCCCCGCATTCGAGTTCATGGAGGGCTACGAGACCTTCTGGGCCTATATCCCCCACTTCGTGCATTCGCCCTTCTACGTCTATGCCTATGCCTTCGGCGACGGGCTGGTGAACGCGCTCTACTCGGTCTACGCCAGCGGCGCCGAAGGGTTCGAGGACAAGTATTTCAAGATGCTCAAGGCGGGTGGCTCCAAGCACCACAAAGAGCTGCTGGCCCCCTTCGGACTGGACGCCAGCGACCCGAAGTTCTGGGACAAGGGCCTGTCGATGATCTCGGGCTTCATCGACGAGCTCGAGGCGATGGAGCAGTAATACCCCATCATGGCCGAGGCACCGAAATCGCGCACCGTCCGAGACCGGTTCAAAGGCTTTCTGAACCGGGTGCGGACGCGCGTGCCGCCGGGGTTGCGGCTGGTGCTGGGGCTGCTGCTGATATTGGGCGGAACCCTCGGGTTCCTGCCCATTCTCGGCTTCTGGATGATTCCGCTGGGCATCGCGGTCGCCGCCATCGACATCGAACTGTATCGGCGCTGGCGGCGGCGCCAGAAACCCAAGTAGCGCCTATTTCAACTGACTGTCCTTGGACCCACGCCGGTTGATGCCCGCGCGCGGTTTGAAGGCCGCATCCCTCTCCTGCTGACAGTCGATGCACAGTTTGACGCCCGGCAGCGCCACCCGCCGCGCCTCGGGGATCGGCTCTTCGCATTCGGCGCAATGGGTCAGGCTCTCTCCCACCTGGCGCTTGTTTGCCTTCAGGCGCGCCAGTTCATCATTGATCGTCGCTTCTATCTGTTCGCTCACCGCGCCATCACGCGCCCAGCCGCCGGCCATCTCTGATCCTCCTGTTCAGGCGACACAGGATAATACGCCCGACAAACCTTGCAAACCGCAATCGAAACGACGCCAAGTCAGCCTTCCCACAGCTGACACATTTCGTAGTCTGCAACGCAAAAGGGGAGGAATGAACATGTACAGACTTCTAATCTGGCTGACCCGGCTGGTGCTGATCGCACTGGTCGTCGGCGCCGTGGTCTTCTTCGGCTTCCTGCCGCCTTATGTCGAAGACACCCGCAACAACGTGATCGATCACGAACCCTACCCGGTTTCGGATGAGGCCGCGGCCCTGCACGAGACCCTGATCGTCGGAGACCTGCACGCCGACCCGCTGCTGTGGAGCCGCGACCTGACCGAACGCGGCACCCGCGGGCAGGTGGACATCCCGCGCCTGATCGAGGGCAACGTGGCTCTTCAGGTCTTCACCGCCGTGACCAAGTCCCCGGCCGGCCAGAACTATGACAGCAACTCGGCCGACGCCTTCGACAACATCACCCTGCTTGCGGTCGGGCAACTCTGGCCCCCACGCACCTGGAACAGCCTGCGCGAACGGGCGATCTATCAGGCGGAGAAACTGCACGACTTCGAGGCCAAATCGAACGGACGCCTCAAGATCATCAAATCCGCGGCCGATCTCGAAACGGTGCTGCAGGCCAAGGCGCGCGGCGAAGACGTGGTCGGCGGCATCCTCGGTATCGAGGGCGGCCACCCGCTGGAAGGCGACATCGCCAATCTCGACCCGATCTTCGACGCAGGCCACCGGGTCTTCGGCCTGCAGCACTTCTTCGACAACGAACTGGGCGGCTCGCTGCATGGCCAGGCCAATTCCGGCCTGACCGAATTCGGCCGCGCGGTCGTGGCGGAACTGGCAAAAAAGCCCGTCGTGATCGACCTCGCGCATTCCAGCCCTCAGGTTGCCCGCGACGTTCTGGCCATGACCGACATTCCCCTGATCGTCAGCCATGGCGGCCTGCACGGCCACTGCCCGGTCAAGCGCAACTTCCCCGACGACCTGATGCAGGAGATCGCGGCCACCGGCGGTGTCATCGGCATGGGATACTGGGCCGACGTGACCTGCGGCGACATCACGCCCAAGGGAATCGCGAAAATGATCAAGGCCGCCATCGAGACCGTAGGCGAGGATCACGTCTCGCTCGGTTCCGACTATGACGGCTCGGTGGAAACCGCCTTCGACACGTCGGAACTTGCCGCGCTGACGTCGGCGCTTCTCGACGAAGGGCTGACCGAGGCGCAGATCCGCAAGGTCATGGGCGAGAACATGGTGCGCGTCCTGCGCGCCAGGCTGAACTGAGCCATCTTCATCTTTTCAAAAATACTCCGGGGAGCGCGAGGGGCTGGCCCCTCGCATACACCATGAAAAAGCCCCGCCCGGTCCAAACCGAGCGGGGCCAATCAAATCGATGCTTTCCCGGTCACGCCGTTGCCAGCATACCCTTCTCGCGGGCCAGATCGCGCATCTTCTTCTGCAGCTTCTCGAACGCCCGCACCTCGATCTGGCGGATCCGTTCCCGGCTGACATTGTATTGACCGCTCAACTCTTCCAGCGTGACAGGCTGATCCATCAGGCGCCGCTGGGTCAGGATGTCCTTCTCCCGGTCGTTGAGCACGTCCAGAGCCTCGGCCAGCAGTTCCCGCCGCGCTTCCAACTCGTCGCGCTTTTCATAGTCGCTGGCCTGGTCGGCATCTTCATCCTCCAGCCAGTCCTGCCACTGCATCGTGCTGTCCCCGTCCGAGCCGACCGTCGCGTTGAGCGACGCGTCCCCACCCGACATGCGGCGGTTCATGCTGATCACTTCATCTTCGGTCACGCCCAGATCTTCGGCGATCTTCTTGACGTTCTCGGGGCGCAGGTCGCCCTCTTCCAAAGCACCGATACGCGCCTTGGCCTTGCGCAGGTTGAAGAACAGCTTCTTCTGCGCCGAGGTCGTGCCCAGCTTCACCAGCGACCACGACCGCAGGATGTATTCCTGGATCGACGCGCGGATCCACCACATCGCATAAGTCGCCAGACGGAAACCCTTTTCCGGGTCGAACCGCTTGACGGCCTGCATCAGGCCAACGTTTGCTTCCGAGATCACTTCGGCCTGCGGCAATCCGTATCCGCGGTAACCCATGGCAATCTTGGCCGCCAGACGCAGGTGCGACGTCACCAACTTATGCGCCGCCTCGGTGTCCTGCTCTTCGACCCAGCGCTTGGCCAGCATGTATTCCTCTTCCGGCTCGAGCAGAGGAAACTTGCGGATTTCCTGCATATAGCGGT
The DNA here is from genome assembly GCF_001507595.1 of Ruegeria marisrubri. Classification (GTDB taxonomy): domain Bacteria; phylum Pseudomonadota; class Alphaproteobacteria; order Rhodobacterales; family Rhodobacteraceae; genus Ruegeria; species Ruegeria marisrubri. The sequence goes on along the minus strand of NZ_LQBQ01000001.1, from coordinate 386,825 downwards.
TCAATCCGCCTTCCGGCGTCGGTGCAGGGAGGTTCGCATAGTTTGCCATGTACCGTAGTACCTCCGTGAAATGTTTATCCCTTTAACATAGGATATGGGTCACCCATGTTTCCCTTTCAAGGGCAGGGAGTAACAGTCTGATATTAAGCTTTCATAAAGAAAAGGTAAGAATGCATTCATCACGCTGAATTGCATTTCATGACAGCGGGTTCCGCAAGGCGGAAATCAGGTCTTCCATATCCTTGGGCAACGGCGCCTCGAACCGCAGGCGTTCGCCGCTGATCGGGTGAACGAACCCAAGCACCGCCGCATGCAGCGCCTGCCGAGGAAAGGCGCGCACGGCCTCGGCGGCCTCTCCGCTGATCGCCCGCTGCGGCAGCTTCCGCTTTCCGCCATAGACCGGATCCCCCACCAGCCCGTGCCCGGCATGGGCCATGTGCACGCGGATCTGATGCGTGCGCCCGGTTTCCAGCCAGCATTCCAGCAGGGCCAGCACCGCCGGAGTGCCGAAGGTCTCGACCACCCGCGCCCGCGTCACCGCGTGGCGACCGCCGTGAAACAGAACCGCCTGCCGCTGCCGGTCGGTCTTGTGACGGGCCAGTTGCGTGGTCAGGCGCAGGATATTGCCGGCCTCGAAACTCACCCCCCTGATCCCGCGCAGGCGCGGATCGTTGGCATCCGGCACGCCGTAGCAGACCGCGCGGTAGTATCGCTCGACGCTATGCGCTTCAAACTGTTCCGCCAAGCCCTGATGCGCCGCGTCTGATTTGGCCACGACCAGCAGGCCGCTGGTATCCTTGTCGATCCGGTGCACGATGCCAGGGCGCTTGACGCCGCCGACGCCCGACAGGTCGTTCCCGCAATGGTGCAGCAGCGCGTTGACCAGCGTTCCGCTGGGAGAGCCCGGCGCCGGATGCACCACCATGCCGGCCGGCTTGTTGATGACGATCAGGTCGGAGTCTTCAAAGACGACATCCAAGGGAATCGCCTCGGCGCCGATATGGCTGTCCTCGGCCTCTTCTACCGAGATCACGACCTGCGCCCCCTCGGCCACCCGCGCCTTGGCGTCGGTGACGACCTGACCGTCGATCGAGACCGCACCGCTTTCGATCAGCCGCGCCAGGCGGGTGCGCGACAGGCTCGCCTCTTCTGGCACATCCCGCGAAAGCGCCTTATCAAGGCGGGGCGGCGGCGCGGCCGCGATTTCGAACTCAACCAGGCGAGTGCCCATGACTGTCCCTTCCGAACCCCAAGAACCGCAGGAAACGCCACAGCTGAAGCTGCTCAGGCGCATGGTCATGGCATTGACCGCGGTGATGATTGGCGGCGTTCTAGTGACATTCGCACTGATTGTCATCCGTCTGTCGGACCGCACCCCCACCCTGCCCGACCAGATCGAGCTGCCGGGCGGCGCAAAGGCGCAGGCGCTGACCATCGGCAACAACTGGTATGCCGTTGTTACCGACGACAACCGCGTCCTGATTTTCGACAAGACCACGGGGCGGCTGCGGCAGGAGATCGAGGTCGAGTGATCTCACCCAGCCCGGAGCCGGGCATGATGTTCGCGAAAGATCTTCGCCGCCCGAATCGACGTCCACTCAAGAAGAGTCGTCCGCCGAACGCAGAGCCGTCTGGCGGAGCAATGCCATCCGGAACACGATCTCGCAGGCGCGGTGAAAGGCTTCGGCCTCTTCCGGTGAGTCGCGGCGGAAGGCGCGTTCTTCCTCGGAAAGCGCAACCGGCCGAAACAGGGTGTCCCGGTCAGGAAAGAACTCATTCGCAAAGGCCGCATCCGAGGCCGCCAGATAGTCGTCCAGCCATGCCCTTTCATCAGCTTCCAGCACGTCACGGCGGCGCAGCATGACAGGGCCCGTCACGGCCTGCCGGCGCAACCGGCGGCTTTCCTTCTTGCCCATGGCCCGCGTCACGATGCCGAAGGCTTCGCTCGCCACACGCGACAAGGACGGGTTGGCAGGCATGTCGGTTGAAACGCCATCAGGGATGGCCACTCCCATCCTGTCGAAGAAATCGTCGATCACATTGCCGTTGCGCATCTGACGCCGGTCATAAAGGCGCGGTTCGATGGCTGCCCCCGGAAAGGCCGCGCGGATCTGCTCCACGCGCCCCGAGAAATTGTGCCGTTCAGGGGCCGCCTCGATCTCCTCCAGCCGCTGCCGGACATATCCCGTGGCGCCACCCTGTATCCGGCCGTTCTTGGCCCGTTGCTTGTAGTCCGCTTCGAAAAAGTCCGAGTACCTGCGGCAATAGAAGGTGATCTTCACCTCATCTGCGGGAATGTCGGCGAAGACTTCCGCGAGGCGTACCATGTCGACCGTGTAGAACATCTCGGAAGAGACAAGACAGGTCTTGTCGCGATGGGCGGCGTATTCTTCGGCCAGGGCTTTCCGGAACTCATCGAGATTGCCGTGCCTTTGGTTCATCCCGAACACGATCCGGTTGTGGCTGATGGGCAGATTGCCCGCACCATCAGGGCGGCGGCGTCCGGCCTCCATGTAGCGCAACCCGATCTCCGGCAGCACCCGTCGATTTCCGCGCAGGAAACCCTGCAGTGCCGTGGTCCCAGTTTTGGGCATTCCTATGTGTAGCCAGAGCATGGAAATCCTTCGCCAAGCACCCGTTTCCGCAGCCTTTCTGTCGCAGTATCAGTCAAACAAAGCAAGGATGTCGCCAAGCTGACGGGCGATTTCAGCCGGCGCTGTGCGAGCGCGTACTTCTCGCATTGTATCCAGTCCGCGCGCCCATTCCGGCCCGCCAAAAAGCTCACGAGCCTTTTCAATGGCTTCGTTGATTGACGCTTCCGACAGGTCATCGATCAAGAATGGGTAATCCTCTCCCAGATAGGCGACGGCGTCATCGACTTGTCGGTTGACCAAAACATTGGCTCCCACAGCTGCGGCGTTGAACCCCTTTGTGAAAGGTTTGGCCAGACGCTCGGCTACTGCTGGCCGACCTGCCGGAGCCCGGACGCAATAGTGCATTGGGCATCTTTGCATCCCCTCGACCACAGAGGCAAAGTTCTCGTCCCGACCATAGTCCGGAGAAAGTATTCTGGTAGCCAAAGAAGACGCCAGGACCGTGTTCGAGGGCTTTCCGAAATATCCGATGCTGAAACGCTCTGCTCCTCGCGCCAATGGGCTGAGGCGGGGATCCGCATGGTGCGCCAAATGCTTGATTTCGATACCGGCAGGCAGGTCCGAGTGCCCCGCCAGGGTTTTCTCCAATATTTCCTTCCCCCGAAACGACGCGGCGATATGGACATCAACGAGGCCAAAGGTTTCGTTTGACGCGGGAACATCAAGGTGATCAATACAGAGGCCGCGAACCCGTGCGCGCAATATTTCAAGCGCACGGGGTGTCAGCGAGGCCGCAGCATTTTTCAACAGGATGACCACAGCGCCTTGCAGACTCTGTGCAAATCGGCGTTGTCGTACTGGGAAACGCCTCGGTGGCGGAGCCAAAACCTCGAAATGGTAGCGATCACCCAAATGCCGCTGCGCTATTGCCGCAAGCTGGTCGCATCGCATGATCTTGCCGCCGAAGTTCGCGTGACCCGGGCGGTGCAAAAAGACTACGCGTGTCATTCTCTTCCCGTTTCACTTCTCAGCCTGTCGATGTGAATCTTTTCCCCGCGAAATCCCGGCAGCCGACCGCACAACCGTTGCAAGGACTACTCCTTTCTCTTCAACTCCAATTCGGCAATCAGCGCGCGCGCCATGCGCCGGCCAACTTTGCGCCCGTCAAACAGGGCCGGCACGGGATGCTGGGCGCGTATGGGGGACATGTGGAAGCGATAGAAACCCTCGTAAAACTTGAAGTTTGTCTCACACAGCAGCAGCCGCCCCGATTGGGCACAGGGCAAAATATCATGCGCAAACAGCCCCACGCCCAACGCCTTTTTGACACCCAACGCGATTTCCTGGATCTGGGCCAGATTTGGCCTGACAAGCCTTTCGTGGAAGTGCCGGATCAAACCAGCATCCACAGGAGTGTTGCGCGTTCGCACGTTCGGCTCATCACTGGCCCGCACCCAAGAGAACAACACCTGCCCGCCGATCGCCTGAGCGCGAATGCAAACATGCCAGAGCTTCCCGTCATATTCGTGCCGACAATCGACATACTCGGTGTTGTAGCGCGAGGTGTCGATTTCGTCGGCCCGCTTGATCAGTTGCACCGGAACATGCGCGTCGCTGACTGCGTTGGAAAAGACGGTGTCGAACCTGTCGCCGACCCGAACGAGGGTCGGCATGGGCACGCCGGCCGCCGTCAGAACCTGGTTCTGCCGGACTTTGTTGCCGACGATTTGCCCCTGCTCGACCGAGTGCAGCAGCTTGTGACCCAAAGCTTGCATTTCTCTTTCACGGGCGCGCAACCAACCGACCTTGTTGTTCTGAACGACGAAAAGCTCGTTGTAGTGAAGCAGAACGTAACTTTGGGGATCTTCAGTCGGGCCTTGCTCCATGAGTTCCGAGAAATGCAGGATTTCGGAGGGCACGCCGAGTTTCGTCAAGGTGCGCGCCAGTCGGCTGATAATGTTGCGCGATCCCTTTCCGGTCGCGACAACACCCGGCTCATCAAAATCAACGATCTGGAACCGGGCCATCAGGTGCCTTCCCTGGTGGGTTCGGATGTCATCTGCGCGAACAGTTCCGCTATGTCGGCCCTGGCGCGCAACTCCTCGATCTGCGCGCGATGATTGGCGCAGCAGGCGTGGTGAAGTCGGGCCGTCTCGGCATCGTCCATCAGCTCGTCGAAGATGGATTTCTTGCGCGGTGCGATCACGTCGATCGAACTGTCTTCGACCGCGTTCTGGTTCATCATGTTCCAGTATTCCAGCCCCAGGCTCTCTCCCAGGTGATGGGCGCGGCCGCGCATTTTCTTGACCAGATAGCTTTCGCAGGATTTCAGCGCATAGTGGTTGAGCTGGACCAGATCATAGCCGACCGAATCCCTGGCCGAGCGCCAGCTGCCTGTGAAATATCGCTCGGGCATCGGTTGCCCGGACCCGTTGTACCAGTGGCATTCGGCCATGCTGTCGACCAGAGGGCGCTTGGGTCGGTGCACGCCCAACGCGCTCCACAATCGGCGTTTGAACATGGTCTTGAGCCCCCAGGCCTGTGGCGGGCGGGGGCAGTGTTCGGGGGCGGCCATCCGGAACTGCTCGGACAGGAAGCGATCCTCGTAGGAAACGATCCCGGCATTTCCGAACAGGCGCCAGGTCATCGAGATCATTTGCGCCTGAGGCATCGCACGGGTCAGCGCCCGCAGAGTGTGGTCGCCGGACTTCACGTTGATATGCTCGTCGGCATCAATGACGATGACCCAGTCCTGCTCACGCGCCATGCCCATTTTCAGGAACCGTTTGTAGGCGCGCTTCTGTGGGCTGCTCTGGCGGCGCGAGGTGTTGTTCACATGGGTCAGAACGCCCCGCGCATCCAGCCTGTCCAGCAGCGCATCGGTGCCATCGGTGCAATCGTTGGTCATGACGACCATCTTGTCGATGCCGATCGCCAGATTGTGGGCCACCCATTCCAGAACGAACGGACCCTCGTTCTTCATCGGAGTGATACTGACGAACAACGGCTCTTCTTCGGACATGTTTCCCTTGCTTTCGATTGCGTTCAGCATGTGCTTGCCTTGGCACGCTCACTGAAAGGGTCGTGATGTGAAGGCGGCGCTTGGAACCTGCCTAACCCCAAACCGCGAAGATTTGAAAGTCAAACGGCGTTTCCGGTCACATTCCAGATGCCGGCCGTTGCGGAAATGCTTGGGCGGAACACGAGCGAGCAAATACTCCAAATGCTGCCCTGCTAGCGCGCCCGATCAATTCTGGCCAACTGATTGCTGAATCGCCGGAATGTTGGGCAAAGTTGTCTCGCGCGCTCCAGATACGGGCGCGCTTTCTGCTTTTCGCCGCGGCGCAGAAGGATTTGCCCCGCCGCGCCCTGTATGGCCGCGGTTCCGTCATCCAGATCCGCAGCCCGAAGGATCTGCGCCTCGCCCTGGTCCTGCGCGCCGTTCCGTTGCAGGAAACACCCGGACACGTAGGTAAGGAAAGGGTTGTCCGGGCTCAGGGCCAAGGCATCCCCGTGTGCATAGCGCGCCGCCGCGACATCGCCGTCCGCTTCAAGAAGGTCTGCCAATCTCTTGTGATACAGCGCCTTTTCCGGCCTCATTGCGATGACGTTCCGACATTCGTCAATGGCGCGCGCGGCAGAGATCTCGCCCTGCCGAAAGCCGAGCAACGCCGACAGGCTGCGGCAGCTGGGATGCTCGGGGTCGATTTCCTCGACGCGCTCAAGCCCTTCCCGCAGCCTGACCAGGCGGTCGCCGCTCTCCAACAAGCGCCGCGCCTTCTGATCCAGCGCCAGTTCATGCCAGTCCAGAAGCACCATGTCGAAATTGCAGGGTTGTCGGGCGATCACCTTCCATTGCACCAGATGCAGATTGCTGAATGGCGTGAAGCGCCGTTGCCGCAGCTGTTTCTGAAGATCCCAGTCCACAGGCGGGCAAAGGCGTTCTGCCAGCTGGCCACGATACAGGAGCCGCGATCCGAAGACGATCACGTCGGGGCGCATCGGCTTGGCCCAGAACGCCCGCAGAAACCAGCGACCGGCGGCCCACCGCTTGCGTCGTGCTCCTAGTATGGCCGCGAACAAGGCACACAGGGCGGCATGGTCCTCGGGCCAGAGATGCGGGTTTTCCAACCCCTGCCGCGCGAACTTCTCGGCCTCGCCCCAGTTTCCCAGATAGAAACCGTTCAATGCCTGCAACAACGGCAGGAACGCGTTGTCTGCGCCGGCTTCCAGAATCGGCTGGGCCAGCGCATGGGCATCCTCGCTGCGCCCTTCGGCATTGAGATACTGAGCCGCCTTGGAATAGATATGCGCCGCTTCGGATGGATTGAGAAACGCCTTCGGCCCTTCGCGCACGCGCTCGACCACCCGGTCGTTTGCCTCGCGGATTTCTTGTTCCGTCAGCACATCCCTGAAAACCAACCTTTGCCGACCCGAGATCCGTGCCGCCGCCATGGAGAATGCGGAGATGATGGGCGCGATGATCTGATCGGCCCGCGACATGGCATAAAGCTCCAGAAAGTCGCGCTGCGCCCGGGTCATTTGCGACAGGTCCACAATGTCCGACATCTGCAGCAGCTGCGGGTAGCGGGCCTGAAACCGCCGCAGCAATTCCGGCTGGTCCGAAAACATGATCGCGGGTTTTCCCGCCATCTTCTCAAGGTGGCGTTCGTAATACTCCTCGGGCTCGATCTTGGCCGGCCAGGTCGTGTGTTTCCAGGGCAGCCCATTCAGAATGTCGCCCCGGCGAATGTGATAGGCCGAAACCCCCTGCCCCGAAAGCCTGTCGTTCACCCGGTCCATGATCGCGCGCAGCGTCGGCGTGAAACCGATCCGGTCGATGAAGGCACGGTATCGCGGCCGGATCTCGTCGAGATCCTCCCACGGGAAGGCAAGCACCTCGAACCCTTCCTCGACGATCACGGCCTTGCCCGAGGCCAGGTGCGCGTTCAGGCGGTCAGGGGTCTTGTCATTCTGAAAACTCCAGATCGGCGCGGCGGTTTTGGCGAGTTCCTCGAATTCCGGGTCGGTCAGGAAATGCCGATCCATCCACGCCTGCGAAAAGAGTTCCTCGGGCTTGTCCAGTTCGGGCGCGTCTGCCCCTTGCGGAAACCAGTTCACCCGGTAGTCGGTGCCGAAATCCTCGGCCAGCCGGATGCAGGTCAGCATCATCAGCAGCCGCGCGCCCATACGGTCGCGCCGCTGCCCGATGAAAACGCCGCGCATTTGGCTCACGTTTTCGACCCGCCGGTTTCGGTCTCGGCCTGTTGCATGCGCGCGCGCCGCAAGGTCTTGAACCGACGGCGCGCCGCCTTGACGAGCGCCGGGTGCGCCTCACGGCCCCGCTCGTCGATCCCGCGCATGTACCAGGGCAGAGTGCGCCGGGCCCGGAACATCCGGTAATACTCGGCCTCGGTCAGCGTGCCGTCCATCGCCCCGATCATCAGCGGCTTGAGCAGCCCCAGCTTGCGCAGCATCGGTGCTGCGAAGTGATTGGAAAACCAGGTCTTGAGAAATATCGTGCTCGGCCCAGCAAGGCGCTGCGCGTGCAGTTTGTCAGGGGTGAAGAACGGGTCGAAAAGCACATAAAGCCGACCGACCGTGGCGACCGACTCGGCACAGTCCCCATAGGGCAGATCCCAATTCTGGATGCGGCCGAAATTGTACCGGCTTTCCCAAGGCACCAGCCTTTCATCCAGCGTCGATTGTGGGTTGAAGGCGATGACCGTCGCGCCCGGGATCAGAGGAGAGAACGCCAAGGCGCCGAACGCGCCCATCGACGAGCCGGTCAGCACCACCTGACCGAATTGTTCGAAGAAGCCCTCGTGCGACTTGGCTTCGAGGTAGTCGATGATTTCCTCGTCACGGAACCACGCCTTGGTCCGCGCGAAAATCCCCATATGCGACCAGTTGTGATCCCGGAAAAACTTCCACCCCCAGGGCTCGCGGGCGAATGACAGGTCGTTGACCACGCCGATATTGTCAAAGCTGATGACCAGCCGGTCGTTCGAGCGATGGTGAAAGCTGACCGCGTGGCGGTCGAGTTTTTGCAGAAACCCCCGGCCATCACCGCCTGGGTAAAGCTCGACGAACCACGGCGGCGCGGGGTCCGTCAGGATCCGTTCATACCCGGTCTTGCGATCGGGATGCTCGGGTTTGAGTTGGGTTTTGGACAGATCCTTGCTCATCGCCATCAGATCAGATTGTCGGCCAGCCAACTGCGGAACGCAACCCAGTCGGGGCGCAGCTTGATCTCGGCCACCTTGGCGCGGTGCCAGTCGCAGGCGCCTTGGTGAAGGCGCGCCAGTTCCGGGTCCGCTTTCAGTTCGGCGAGCAAGGGCGCGGCCCGCTCGGCCATGGGCTGGATGGAGGTATCGGCCTGCTTGTTGACGTTCATGTCGAGCCAATAGGACTGGCCCTGATCCACGCGGATATGGTTGGTCCGCCCCCGGTCCCGCTTGACCAGGAAGCCATCAAGAGAGCGGACCGAATAGTGATGCAGCCTCCCCAGCGAATGGTCAAAGCCGCGCCATGCCCGCCAGCCGACATCCGCCGCGGGAAAGAGGTTGCCGCCGGCATCCGACCACGCGATTTCGTGTTCCTTGCCCTCTTCCATGCCTTTCGGACGGTGCGGGCCGAACCGCGAGAACCTGCCATTGTTGCGAAACAGGGTCTTCAGCCCCGACGCGCGCCCCGAGTGATAGGGGAAATCATTGTCGCCCATGGTGAAGGCTTGGGTAACCGGGCGGTCTTCGAAGCTGATATTGCCCGAGCTTCCGAACAGCTTCCAGGCGAATGAGATGGCATCCACCTGGCGGCCTGCGCGCGCCTCGACCTCGGAAATCAGCGCCGGAAAGGTGCCGTCGCCGCAACGGATGTTCCAGAACTCATCCACATCCATGCACAACAGCCAGTCCGCGCTTTTGACCTTGGGCTGGCGCCGGGCGCGCCTCAGCATCTGGTGTTGCGGATTGCCGCCCTCGGCGACCTCGTTGGTGACGTGCGTGGCCAATCCGAGTTCCTGCAGCCGCCGCGCGATGTCGTCGGTGCCATCCTCGCAACTGTTGGTGAAGATGATGAAGTGGTCGACGCCGAGTGTCCTGTGGAAGGCCACCCACTCGAGCATGTAGGGCCCTTCGTTCTTCATCGTCGTGAAAACGGTAATCTTTTCAGTCACGCCTGCAGTTTCCCTGCCTTCTTTCCGACCTCTTCATACACAACTGGACACGGGCCCGCGAGACTTGATCTGCGCGGGATGCGCAGCTTCTGTTCAGCGTCGCTTTCGAAGTCGATTTTTCAACGTTTTGCACGATTGCAGCCTTGTCCGTCACTCCAGCTGGCGTCGCGCGACCCGCATTCCGTCAACGAGATTGGCGGACGGAAACAGAACCACCGTTTCACCGGGCTTCAACCCGCTCAACACCTGGGCATCCACCCCGTTGTTGCGGCCCAGCTCAATTCTGCGCAGGACGGCGCGGCCGTCTTCGACCGCGAAAACCGCCCAGTCGCTTCCCTGCCGGAACAGGGCGGCCGAGGGCACCACCACCGCATCATCCGCCTCCCAGACGATGATCCGCACCTCGACCCTGTAGCCATGCCCCAGCTCGCTGCGGTCCTCCTCGGGGCCGGTGAACTGGATCGTGGTTTCGACCCTTTGCTCCTCGACGCCCAAGGCCGAATATTTCGTGTAACCGTAGGGGTCGATCCGGCTGACGATGCCGGACAGGTCCTTCTGCCCGCCCCAGTTGGTGATGATCACCCGGTCGCCTTCGCTGACCTGCACCGCGTCCGAGGACAGCAGTTCGGCCACGACTTCGAGATCGCCATCGACATCCCCGATCTCGAGTATCGGCTCACCTGCCGGCAGCGTCGTTTCGCTTTTCTGGATGACTTTGAGGATCGTCCCGTCGATCGGGGCAAACAGCGGGATGCTGTGCGTCGGGCCTTCGCTTTCGGCCAAGGCGGCAGCCAGCGCCATGTCGTCGAACCCGATCAGTTGTGCCCGCGCCCTTGCCAGTTCGGCCTCGCGCATGGCGATGGCGGCCCGGACGGTGTCGAGATTGGCCCGCGCCACTTTCGCGGCCTGTTCTGCCCGTTCCAGGGTGACCTTGCTGGCGACGCCCCGCTCGACCAGCTTGCGGACCCGCTCCAGATCGCTTTGCGCGAATTCGTTCTTTGCCTCGGCTGCGTTGAGATCAGCATGGGCCACCTGCAGCGCGGCCTCGGCCGCGGTCACCGCCGCCAGGGCCTGTTCGCGGGTGCGCACATCCAGCGCCGAGGGGTTGGCCGGACGCATCCTTGCGACGACGGTTTCGCCGCCAACCACTTTTTCGCCCGGCAGAACGGTCACGCGCTGCAACTCTCCGGCGACGGGCGACGAGACGACATAGGGTTCCTTGACCCGCGTCCGGCCTTCTTCGTTGATCGTCACGATCATTTTTCCCTGGCGGACCTCTGCCATGTCCACCAGCGCCGGGCGCGGCCAGAACGCCGCCGCCAGAACGCCGGCGACCAGCACCGTCGCCGCTGCCGTCAGGATCATCCGGGAATTTTTCTTGTTGTTCGGCAAGAGGATCACTCCCTCGTTTTCAGGGCCAGAACCAGGTCTGACCTGTCAATGTCCCGTTTCACAGCCCAGCCCGACAGCAGCGCGGCCACGAGCACGACGACCATCGCCTGCCCGAAACTGGCAAAGCTGAAACTGGCCGGAATCTGGTAGAGATCTGTGCTGAACCCGGCCGAAATCGCGAAGGTCAGGCCGAACCCGCCCAACGCGCCCAGCGGCAGTGCCAGCAGGGTGACGACCGCCAGTTCCCCCAGCAGGACAAAGGCGATCTCGCCGCGCGTGAACCCCAGCACCCTGAGCCCGGCAAGATCCCGGGCACGCTCGGCCTGGGCCACCCGGGCGGCGTTGTAGATCACGCCGAAGGTAATGACCCCGGCGATCAGCGCCATGATGTAACGCATGGCCCCAGCGCCCTGATCCGTCATCCTCTGCAACGCCTCGCGGCTGTCGTTTTTGGGCGCGACCCCGGCAACCATCGGCATGTCCTTGAGTTCCCGGTAGATCTGCCCCGCATGTTCCGGGTCCATGCGCAAAAAGGCCCCGGACACCCGAAGAGGTTCCTTAAGGGCGCGGTTCAGTGCGGAAATCTCCATGTAGGCGGGCGAACCCATCAGGCTTTCGGCCACCGCGATCACCGGCAACTCCACCTTTGGGCGGCGGCCTTCGCGAACATCGACCGTCAGCCAGTCACCCGGTGCTATGGCGAGAATGCGGGCAAGCCCCGTGGACAGGATGATCCCGTCCCGGCGCAGCCGGATGGGCCGGGTGTCGGAGTCGACGGCGCGGTTCAGGCGCGGCTGTTCGACCATGCCGGTGATTGCCCCGCGGTAGCTGTTCCTGCCATGGCTGAGGATCGCGGGCACGATGCGAACCGGCTCGACCTCGATCACGCCGGTCATGGTTTCGATGTCGTGCAGGCTCTGCCGCTCGATCGGGTGGATGAAGCTGACGGTCACGTCGCTGCGGTCCGTCACGTCGAATGTCAGTTCGATCATCTCGTCAAAGCTTGTCAGGATCGCGGCCATTGCCGCCGACAGGGCCACCCCCGCCGCTATTCCGACGATGGCCCCGAACATGCGGACCGGTTGCCGGGTCATGCGGCGCAGAACCATGCGGGTCGGCTGATCGAGAAAGCCAGACAGTTTCTTCCCGAAATGCAGGGACCGGCTGTAATCCGGGGGCGGGGCCGCGCGCATCGCGACGGCGGGCGTCAGGGCAAAGACGCCGCGCAGGACGAACAGACCACCCGCCGAGGCCGCCAGAACGCTGGCGCCGATGCCGATGACGAAACTGGACGGCGCCAGCCGGAACACCAGGAACGGGAACTTGTAGTAGAGAAGATAGACATCGACCAATGCCCGACCTGCGGCGATCCCCAGCAAGGCCCCGAACACCGCCCCGCCCACCGCGATGACAAGGATCATCTGCAGGTAGTGAGAGCCAACCTCCCAGTTGGTATAGCCGAACGCCTTCATCAGGCCGATCTCTTCGCGCTCGGCCTGCAGCATGCGCGATATGACGATGTAGAGAAGGAACGCCGCCACCGCCATGAACACCGGGGGAACCGTGGCCGAGGTCTGTCTCAGCCCCTCGATCTCCTGCGCGATGTATTTGTCCGAGGGAAGATCCTCGAGCGCGTAGGCGCCGATGCCGCCGAACCGGTCCAGCAGGCGATCCACGGCCGAGATGACGGCGGCGGGCTCAGTGCCCCGGCTTAGCGAAATGAGCGCCTCGTTGAAGGCGCCGTCCATGTCGAACGCAGCCGAAAGCGCGGTTCGGCTCATCCACAGCACGGCGAACCGGCTGTCATCCGGGACGACCTCGCCGGGGGCGGTGGTATAGAGAAACTCGGGCGACATGGCGAAGCCGACGATATCGAAACTGCGCCTTGCGCCGTTCATCGTGACTTCGAGGCTTTCGCCGGGTTTCAATCCATGCGCCTTGGCGAAACTCTGCAGGATCACCACTTCGCCCGGCCGGTCGCCCGCGAACATGCGCCCGTCGGTGAGAAAGACATCGTTCAGGCGCGGCTGGCCGGAATCCGGCAGCGACACGGCCTGCGCCTGCAATGGAAGATCGATCCCCGGCAAGTCCACCAGGGCATTGCCGACGACCCGCGTCTGCACCGCCGCCACGCCGGGGATCCCGCGCAGATCGGCGGCCAGCCACTCGGGCGCGCGGGTGACGGGGGCGAACACATCGGCAAGGCGGTAGCGTTCGTAATAGGCGCGACGGGTCTCATCCAGGCTGGCGACAAGGCCGGTCTGCATAACCTGCATCAGCACACCGACGGCGATGACCAGCGCGATGGCGATGGCCTGCCCCTTGATGCGCCACAGATCGCGGCCAAGCTTTTTCGTCAGCGGAGACATCGCGCACCTACCATTCGATGTCCTCGGGCGTCAGCTTGGTTTCGTTCAGCCTGACCTCGATCACCGCGCCGTCACCGAACCGGATCACCCGGTCGGCCATCGCCGCCTGAGACGCCGCATGGGTCACGATCAGGACCGTCGCCCCCAGTTTCTCGTTCACATCCTTCAGGACCTTCAGAACGGATCGCCCCGTGGCGCTGTCCAGCGCGCCGGTCGGCTCGTCGCAGAACAGCACCTCGGGCTGCTTGGCCACCGCGCGGGCGATGGCAACACGCTGCTGCTCGCCGCCGGAAAGCTGCGCGGGGAAATGGTCGGCCCGGCTGGACAGCCCGACCAGATCCAACGCCATGTCGGGATCCATCGGGTTCCGGGCGATCTCGGTGACCAGTTCGACATTCTCGCGCGCAGTGAGGCTGGGCATCAGGTTGTAGAATTGAAAGACGAAACCGACATGGTCGCGCCGATACCGGGTCAGTTCCGTGTCGGTCATGGCAGACAGTTCCCGGTCGCGGAAAAAGACCTCGCCCTCGCTCGCCCGGTCCAGCCCGCCGAGAATGTTGAGCAGCGTGGACTTGCCGCTGCCCGAAGCGCCGAGCAACACCACGAACTCGCCCTCGGGAATTTCCAGATCGACGCCGCGCAGGGCGTGGACGGCGGCAGCCCCCTCACCATAGACCTTGCGCAAGTTCCTGGTGGTGAACGTGTTTTCTGTCACCAAAGCACCTTTGCGCCGATGCGAACAAACAGGCAAGCGCCGGCATCGGCAAACCGGCATTCCCGGAAACGCGCCCCGGGGCCTAGGTTATGCGCATCCTGAACCCTTCGGCAAGGTTGCAGGCACCCGGGGCAGCCCATCCAAGGGGTGCGTCCTGGATCTGGAAGGCCCGCCGGATCGCCCCCCCAGCCCGGTTCGGGCCGCCGACACAAAAACCGGGGCCACAAGCCCCGGTTGGTCGTGCAGGTCAGTATCGCCACCGGTCGTCCCGGCAGCCGTCATCCGGCCCTCTAGGTGCGGAAGACCCGATAGATCGCCGGGATCACCAGCACCGTCAGCAGCGTCGAGGACAAAAGCCCGAACAGCAGCGACAGCGCCAGCCCCTGGAAGATCGGGTCGGCCAGGATCACCACCGCGCCGATCATCGCCGCGACCGCGGTCAGCAGGATCGGCTTGAAGCGGATCGAGCCGGCCTCGATCAGGATGTCCACCTTGGATTTCCCCTCGGGGTCCGCATGCCGGATGAAATCGACCAGCAGGATCGAGTTCCGCACGATGATGCCCGCAAGGGCGATGAAGCCGATCATCGACGGCGCCGAGAACGGCGCGCCCCACCACCAGTGGCCCAGCATGATGCCGATGAAGGTCAGCGGCACCGGTGTCAGGACCACCAGCGGCAGTTTGAACGAGCCGAACTGTCCGACCACGAGGGCGTAGATCCCCAGCAGCGCCACGGCAAAGGCCGCGCCCATGTCGCGGAACGTGACCCAGGTCACCTCCCACTCGCCATCCCACAGCAAGGTGGGGTGCGCGTCGTCGTCGGGCTGGCCGTTGAAACGGATCTCGGGCTTGGTGCCCTCTTCCCATTCCATCTGCTCGATCAGGTCGGCAACCGCCAGCATGCCATAGACCGGCGACTCGAACTCCCCGGCCAGTTCGGCCTGCACCATCTCGGCGGCGCGACCGTTGCGACGGAAGACGGGATACGAGGCCTTCTCCTCGGTGATCTCGACCACGTCGCCCAGCTCGATCACGCCGCGCGACCCCGGCAGGGTGTTGGCGGGAACCGGCGTGGACAGGAACCGCTCGTCCATGACCCGGTCGGACTTGTCGCGCTCGACCACGATGGGCAGCGGCTGGCGCCCTTCGCCCCGGTGCGAATAGCCCACGGTGTTGCTGGTCCCCAGGATGGCGAGCGTGTCCAGCACGTCCTGCTCCTGCACGCCGAAATACTCCAGCTGATCGGTCGAGAGCGTCGCCCGCAGACGGCGAGGCTGAACCCCGAAGCTATCATCGACATCGACGACAAAGGGAACCTCTTCGAAGGCCTGTCGCACCTTGGCCGCAACCGCGCGCCGGGTTTCCCCGTCGGGGCCATAGATTTCGGCCAGCATCGTCGACAGCACCGGCGGCCCCGGAGGCGGCTCGACCGTCTTGAGGCTGGTGCCGGCAGGAACATCCAGTTGCGAGACCAGCTCGCGGATTTCCAGCGCGATCTCGTGGCTGGTCCGGTCGCGGTCATGCTTGGGCGCCAGGTTGATCTGCACGTCGCCCATATGCGGCATCTCGCGCAGGTAGTAGTGACGCACGAGGCCGTTGAAGTTGAACGGTGCGGCATCCGCGGCATGGGTCTGGACCGAGATCACTTCGGGCAGTTCCAGAACCGCGCGCGCCACATCCTGCGCGACCGCATCCGTCGCCTCTACCGACGACCCTTCGGGCAGGTCGATGACCACGGCCAGTTCCGACTTGTTGTCAAAGGGAAGCAGCTTGACCGTCACGTCCTTGGTATAGATCAGCCCCAGCGAGCCGAAGGACAGCACCGCCGTGACCAGAAGGAACAGCAGCGAACCTGTCTTGGTCTTCAACAGGGGCACGGCAACCATCCTGTAGATGCGCCCAAGCACGCCGCCCTGGCTGTCGCCTTCGTCACCATGGGCAGGCGCCTTGCCGGCGACCTTGATCATCAGCCAGGGCGTGATGATCACGGCCACGAAGAAGGAAAAGATCATGGCGGCCGACGCATTGGCCGGGATCGGGCTCATGTAGGGGCCCATCATGCCCGAGACGAACAGCATGGGCAGCAGCGCCGCAACCACGGTCAGAGTTGCGATGATGGTCGGGTTGCCCACTTCGGCGACCGCGTGGATCGCCTTGGCGACGCGGGTTCCCTTCTCGGGCAGCGCCCAGTGGCGGGCAATGTTCTCGATCACCACGATGGCGTCATCCACGAGGATACCGATCGAGAAGATCAGCGCGAACAGCGACACCCGGTTGAGCGTGTATCCCATGATCCATGCCGAAAAGAGCGTCAGCAGGATCGTCACCGGGATGACGATGGCCACCACGATGCTTTCCCGCCAGCCGATCGCGATCAGGACGAGGCCCACGATCGACACCGTTGCCAGCCCCAGGTGGAACAGCAGCTCGTTGGCCTTTTCGTTCGCCGTCTCGCCATAGTCGCGGGTGACCTCGACATGAACGCTGTCGGGGATCAGGTCGCCCTCAAGCTGGTGCACACGGTGCAGGATATGTTCGGCCACGACGACCGCGTTGGCCCCCGACCGCTTGGCCAGGGCCAGCGTGACGGCCGGGGTGCGGATGATTTCTCCATCCTCCCCGCGGGTGACGTTCGCCACGATCCGGTCGGAGGTGTCTGGAACAAAGCTGACATCGGCCACGTCGCGGACGTAGACCGGGCGGTTGTCCCGCGTGGTCAGCAGAAGATCCGCGATCTCTTTCGGCGCCTGCAGGGTTTCCCCGGCAACCAGCCTGATCTGCTCTGCGCCCTCGCGCAGCATACCCGTGGGGAACGAGCGGTTCGCCGCCTGCACCTTGTAGGCCAGCTGTTGCAGCGTCACGCCATAGAGCGCCAACCGGTCCGGGTCGGGCGCAATACGGATCGCGTCGTTGGCCTCGCCGACGATATAGGTCAGCCCGACCTCGTCGATCTTGGCGAGTTCCACCTGCAGTTCCCGTGCGATGCGGGTCAGGTCGCTTGAGGTGACGGTCTCGTCGCCCTCGGCCGGGGTCAGCGTCAGCGAAATGATTGCCACGTCGTCAATGCCGCGCCCGACGATCAGCGGGTCCCGAATACCGACCGGAATGCGATCCATGTTGGCGCGCACCTTGTCGTGAACCCGCAGGATCGCCGCGTCGGACGAGGTGCCGACGAGGAACCTGGCAGACACAAGCACATGGTCGTCATTCGTCGACGAGTAGATATGCTCGACGTCGTTGATGCCCTTGACGATCGTCTCGAGTGGTTCGGTGATCAGTTTCACCGCGTCCTCGGCCTTCAGCCCGGGGGCCTGCACATGGATATCGACCAGCGGAACGGAAATCTGCGGCTCTTCCTCGCGCGGCAGGGCACTGAGGGACACAAGCCCCATCGCCAAGGCCACGATGATCATCAAGGGCGTCAGCGCAGACTGGATGAAGGTGCGGGTCAGCCCCCCGGCGATCCCGAGCGGCACGTTTTCCTTGTCACTCATCGCCGATCACCACGGTATCGCCTTCGGCAAGGCCGCTCAGAACCTCGACCATTTCCTTGTTCTCGAAAGCGATCTCGCGCCCCGTCACCACGGTCCGCTCAACCGTTTCGCCACTGTCCAACCGGACCCGCACGAAATCGAGACCTCGGCGGCTGGTGACGGCATCGGCGGGAACCAGAATACCCGGCTGCTCGCCAACCGGCAGCCGAATGAGAACCCGCGCATTGACGTACCTGCTTTGCAGGCCTTCGACTTCGACATCGGCCGTCACCCGGCCATTCTCGATTTCGGGATAGAGCTTGACTATGCGGCCGGAACCGGGACCCTCGGCACCCTCGATCCGGATCTCGTCGCCCTCTTCCAGCGAAACCGCGTGTCGTTCAGGAACCGAGAGGCGCAGGTAAAGGCCACCACCACCAATTCTGGCGACTTCCTCGCCCGGAAGGACGACCGCCCCTTCGGTCACCGGCACCCTGAGCACAACGCCATCGAGCGGCGCCAGGATGGCCCCCTCCTGCGTGCGCTGCTCCATCACCTGCTTTTCGGCCGTGGTCGCGGCGATCTGGTTTTCCAGCACGTTGACGTTCGTGCGCAACAGGTCCAGCTGCTGGTTCGACATCACCCCGCGTTGGAACAGTTCCTCGCCCCGTTTCAACTCGGCGCGCGCGTTTTCGAGCTGCGCCTCCTGGGCCTCGATACGTCCGTTGATGGTCTGAATCTGGAACAGCAGCTTTTGGTCCTCGACCATGCCGATCCGTTGACCGCTTTTGACAGGGTCGCCCTCGCTGACCGTCAATTGGGTGATCGTTCCGCCAAGACGGGATCGCGCCGCGACCTGGTCGCGAGGCTCGATCTGTCCGAAAACCGCTTTCCATTCGGGAACGGATCCGACCTCGACCGGGAAAAGCTCGGCCGAAGCCGCAACGCCAGGAAGTATCGCAAGGCACATTGCGCCGAAGACTGTTCGTTTCATATCCTGAACTCGCCTTGTTGTATTGGCAGTAAGCAATTCGCCCCCTGTCTCCGGCCTTCAGCCCTGCAACGGCAAGTGCGACCAGACGGAACGTGCAGACAACCCGGGCAAAATTACCGCCCGGCGTTGCCGTGAAGCATCAGAACGCGGTGCCGCGCTCGAAGCCGAGCTTTCTGAAGAAGGCTGCGGCGGGGCAGAAACCGGTAATCGATGACTGGATCATGTTCACGCCAATGAAGACGGTGAACCACACGAACAAGGGTGAAACGAACGTTGTCAGAAGCACGCTCAGCAACACCATGAATCCGGCGAACATCATTACGACTCGATCAAGTGACATGACAGTTTCCTCCAAAATCTCCGGCCAACCAAGAATGGCCATGAGCCGCATATACGCCTCGTCACGCTTACATTCAATAGTCAGAATATGTTTTTCCGTCATTCCGGCATCGGAACCGGGCTGAGAATGCCACGCTTGAAGAAAAATTGCCATTCATGATAATCCTAGTACCTACTTATTGCGGCCATTCATTTTTCGGTTCCAAAGCTATTTCAGCTTGCAGGGTATAGTATGTATGACAGGTATGGCTCATTCAGGACGCTGCGCTCGGCGCAATCTACGACCGCCCTCGCGATATCCTTGTCATTTGCGGCGGTCTGCACGGTTTTCGTGATTTCGTATCTGCTCTTTGGGGAGCACATCGTTGCGACGTTGCATGAGTGGGAGTTCTGGCCTTCCCTGAAACACGGCTTTTCGGAAAACGGTTCGGTTCCGACGCCGGAGTTCTATGCCAGAGCGGTCGAACGCGCACTTGCCTATCTCGTCCTGATATCTGGCTTCTGCGTTTTCGTGAGCCTCGCTTTCCGCAGCCACGGCGACGGGATCGCGAGGGGTGACCGGTCAACACCCCGCCAACTGTCTCCGGCACTGCGCGACGCGTGGCTGCTTGCCGTCCTCATGGTCATAGCCGTGGCTCTCCGGCTTCCGGGTCTCAACCTCGGGCTGTGGCGGGATGAGGCCTCGACATTCTTCGAAGCATCGGCCGCCGACCCGGCAAGTGTCGTCGAGATCGTGAAATACGCCGAACTCAACCCGCCCGCCTATTACCTGATTACCCACTTCATGATCGGTATCTTCGGCACCGGGGAACTTGCGCTCAAGATTGCTCCTTTCCTTTTCGGCCTGTTGGCAATCCCGGCCAGCTACGCGCTTGGCAGAGTGGCAGGATCACGAGCGGCGGCTCTTTTTGCCGCAGCGCTGACCACGTTGTCCCCGGTCGGCATCTACTATGCGCAGGAAGCACGGCCCAACACGTTGGCCGCTTTGCTATCTTGTCTGGTGACGCTTTTCCTGTTGAAGAGTTTCGACAGCCGGCAACGCGGCGGATATCTCGTGGCCTTCGTTCTGTGCGCCAGCCTGCTCATCTATGTCCAGTACACCGGGCTGATGCTGCTCGTCTCTCTTGCGCTTGCTACGGCCGTGCTGGTTATCCTGCGTCGCCGAGAGATCCCGGCCCTGCCCTACGTGATTGCAGGAGTCGCGATATTCGCCCTCTATCTGCCCTGGATCCCGGTCTTCTTTGCCCATCTCGCCACGGGCACGCCTTGGACGCCAGAGAACGAATGGCTGGATCAGCCGCGCGCGGTTATCAAGAACGTCGCCTATATGTTGCCCTGGACCGGCGAAAAATCGATTCTTGCAAAGGCTACGCTCGGGATGGCGACGCTCATCGCCTTGGCGGTGCTCGTCTTCTCGGTTTTTCGCGTCTTTCGAAGCGACCGCAACACCGTTGCGGAGGACCGGGAGATCAGGGGGGCCTTCGTTCTTGGCACTGCCATCCTTGGGCCGGTGCTGCTGCTGGCCTGGCTCTCGCTCACCGGTCGCTACATGTTCTCGTTCATCCCGATCGCCAGCGCCTTTTTCGGCGTCTGGCTGGCCCGGGCCGGTCGGTTGGCCGAGGAACGCGGCTGGCGTTGGCTTCAGCCGCTTCCCGCCGGTCTTGCTGCCCTGTTCGTCTGGACGCTGGTTTACCTTTGGGATTTCGCGACGTTGGACCGCCTTCCGAAATCGGGGATCCCTGCCTTCGTGGCCGAGGCCGGCGTAGACCCGGATGACACCTTGTACCTTTTCAACCCGGATTTCCTTGCCCCCACCTTTGGCTATTACACGCGCGACCTGGACGTACCCATGTTCGGCTTTGCCCGGTTGCAAGACCCCCACATCTTCAAGCCTGCGGACTACGCTGAAATGTGGAATCGCGATGAGGCCGTCGAAGAAACGCTGGAACTGATACGCGCCAAGTCGCGGGAAGGATTCGAGCGCCTGGCGCTGGTCGAAGGGGGAAACTGCAAGGAATTGGAGGACAAGGGCCAAATGCGATACTCGCGGGTTTGGGAACTGCGCGCTGCGGTTGATGATGCGTATGCGCCGCTGACCACCACCTCCTACCCCGCGCGCAGCGAGTGCGTGGCGGTGACAATGTATGACCTGCAGACCCCCCGGTGAGGCTTTCCAACTGCCCGGGATAGGATTGGCGGATCAAGGCGGAATCCTCTCGGATCAAAGTCCTGGCTCGAAACGGCTTGCTGCCGGGACCACGGTCGGCAGGTCGGCAAAATCTGGCCCTTGGCGACAGGCCAGATGTCGCTGCGCGGTCAGCTGTTGCGAGGGCAGAACCGCCAGCGCCACAGCAAGATGCCCGACCAACGCTTTTCCATCGGCTCTTTGCGTGTTTTCCCCGCCATTTCCTTTGACCTGATCCTGCAAAGCGGGTACCCTAGTTCTCGTTTTTTTAAGTACGGCTTGTGTCTTTGAGCGGGCCGGAGGTGTGTATTCGTGAATGGATTTCTTGATATTGCCAATCGCAAGGGTTTGCCCGGCGTTTCTGCCGTTGTTCCAGTTCGGTTGAAAGGCGGGGAGAGCAAGGGGGGCACATAGCGATGCCCGCTGACCCTGACCCGAAACCGATCGAACTCTCCGTCGTCATTCCGACCTTCAACGAGGTTCACAATGTTGCGGAGATCGTGAAGAGGCTTGACAGCGCGCTGTCGGGCATCTCTTGGGAGGTCATCTTCGTCGATGACCTGTCGCCCGACGGCACCGCGGACGCTGTCCGGCAGTTAGCCCGTTCCGACCAGCGCGTTCGCCTGATTTCGCGCCACAACCGGCGCGGCCTCTCCTCGGCGGTGGTCGAGGGCGGCCTGGCTGCGGCTTCCGATGTGATCGCGGTGATGGATGGGGATCTGCAGCACGACGAGTCCATCCTCCCCGAACTCTATGAAAAAGTCGTCAGCGGCGAGGCGGCGATCGCCTCTGCCAGCCGTTTCCTGGACGAAGACCGGCCGGAGGGTCTGGCCAGCGATCAACGCGTCAAGATCAGCAATACCGGCATCCAACTGGCCAACCGGCTCTTTGATCTCGACATGTCGGATCCGCTGACGGGATTTTTCGTGATGCGGCGAGAGGTCTTGCTGCGCGCCCTGCCGGAACTGTCGGAAATCGGGTTCAAGGTTCTGCTCGACATCATTGCCGCCTCGCGGCCACGCCCGAAGGTCGTGGAACTGCCGTTCCGATTTCGCGAGCGGCTGCACGGCGAGTCAAAGCTGGACAGCGGCGTCCTGTATGAATTTCTGCTTTTCTTCATCGAGAAGAAGATCAGCCGGTACGTCCCCCTGCCGGCGCGCTTCATCTCCTTCGCATTGATCAACAGTATCGGCATCCTCTGTCACCTTGCGGTTTTCCTTTTCGTCGAACGGCTATTCGGCGCCACCTTCGCGGTGGCTCAACTGGTGGCAACATTGGCCGCTCTGACCTTCAACTATACGGTCAACAACGCCGTCACCTACAATGACCGCCGCCTCAGGGGCGTCGATTTCTATGTCGGCTTCGTGATGTTCGCGGTGCTCTGCTCGGTCGGCATCTTCGCCAATATCGGGGTCGCGACCATGCTGCACCACCAATACGGAGAATTGATTGATCTTGCCCCAGCCATGGCAGGCGCCCTGATCACGGTCGTCTGGAACTATGTGGCGACACAGGCCTTTGTCTGGGGGCGGGTGCGATACCCCGATCTCGTATCGCGAAAGAGCGAGAGGGTAAAATCATGACGGATGTCTCCTTGACCAGCGCCCCCACGGATTCGATGCGCGAAGGCAAGCAACGGCGCACTGCCACTCGGGACGTTGCGCACCACGGTGATGGTGCCGGCGCTTTGCCGAGAACCAATGACCCCGGCGCGGCCGTGCAGCGCCCCTCCGGGGAACAAAGCACCCCGGCGGGCTTCATGGCGCTGCTTCGAAACCACGAGACGTTGGTCAAGTATTTCGTGATCGGGTGCGTGGCGAGCGCGATTGACGTGCTGCTTTTCCTGGTTCTCTACAACTTGGCCGGCACAAGCGCCCTTCTGGCCCACTCGATCTCGGTTCCGACCTCGGTATTGTTCAGCTTCTTCGTCAATACCAGACACAACTTCAAGACCACCGACTATGTGGCCCTCAGGTTGATTTCGTTCATAGCGGTCTGCGCCGTCGGCTATGGCACCGGGTATGCGATCATCTATGGCGCGCAGGTCGTCGGCCTCGATGCGAACATCGGCAAGATCCTGTCTCTGCCGGTCGTCTTCGTCGTCCAGTACCTGCTGAATTCGCGCATCACATTCCGGAAAACAAAGAAAACCGCGTCACCCGCCACACGCGAAGAACAAGGTGAACTGTCAGGATGAAACGTCCAAGAATCTGCATCATCGGAGGCGGCTTTACCGGTCTGACCGCCGCTTACCGGCTCACGCAAAAAGGCGCGGACGTCACGATATTCGAGGCCTCGGACAGGCTGGGCGGTCTTGCGGCGGGGTTCGAACTGGCCGGGCACAGCGTGGAGCAGGCCTATCATTTCCTCTACAAGACCGATGCCCATATTCTTTCCCTGGTCGAGGAACTCGGGCTGAGCGACCACCTCACCTATCACAAGTCCTCGGTGTCCACCTATTACGACGGCACGCTCTACCCGATGGAGAAGCCGATCGACCTGATACGGTTCAAACCGCTGAGCCTTTTCAACCGCATCCGCGCCGGGGTCAGCGTAGTCTGGCTGCAGCGAGAGAAGGACTGGCGGAAGTTGAGCGGAACCACCGCTTTGGAGTGGCTGAGAAAATATGCCGGTCGCCAGGTGACGGATGTGATCTGGGAGCCTCTGCTTCGCGGGAAATTCGACCGCTACTACGACAAGGTGACGATGTCCTGGTTGTGGGGGCGCCTGCTGCAACGGGTAGAGAGTCGGGACAAGCAGGCCGGCGGCGAGGTTCTCGGCTATTTCGACGGGGGTTTCCGTATCGTCGTCGACGCCCTTGAACGCCCGGTCCGCGAGGCTGGCGCGGATATCCGTTTCCGGACCCCGGTTTCGCAGATCGCCCATGACCCGGTGACGGACGAAGTCATCGTGACAACCGATGCCGGGCAGGAACGTTTCGACCGGGTGCTGGCGACGGTTCCCAGCCATGTTCTGGCCCGGATGATCGCCCCGTACGAAGAGCGTGATCCGGAATACTTTCAGCGCCTCAAGAGCGTGGACTACCTTGACGCAGTCGTGCATGTCTTTGCGACGCCACAGAAATTCACGAAATACTATTGGCACAACATCAACTCGGCCAATGCTCCGTTCGTGGTGTTTCTCAGTCTCACCAACCTTGTCGGCAGCGAGAGGTTCGGAGGCATGAACATCTACTATATCGGCGACTATGTCCCGCGCGAGCACGAGTACATGTCGATGGAAGCTGCCGATCTGAAAGAACGCTGGTACGAAGAGATCCGGCGCATTTTTCCGGACTTTGACCGCAACAGCGTCGTGGACGACGGTCTCTTCCGCCTGCGAAATGCGCAACACATTGTCGATATCGGTTTCGAGGAAAACAAGCTGGTGCCGCATCAGACACCATGCCCGGGCGTTCTGATGTGCAATTTCTCGCAGATCTATCCGATGGACAGAGGTACGAATTACGCCGTGCGCGATGGAAACCGGATGGCCGAGATGCTGTTGGAGAGTCTTTCAACAGCGGCATCCGCGGAGAACGCAGAGCAGCGCGCCAATTCGACTGATTTATTGATGGAAACCAAGCCCGTGGCCTGAGCAACAGCCTCGCGCCATCGGCCAAGGGAATTTGATCGACCGCCGTATGTATAGGTGGAACTCATGCCGCACGGCCAGGAAACGGTAGCAAACCGCCGGGACCAGATGGAACCCAGAACCACAGAAGCCGGAACCACTGGGCTGGTCCGCCGGCCATCAGGCCTGTCTCGGTGGCTCGGCCGTGTCACCGTGGCCCTCGTCGTTCTCGCCTGCATCGGGCTTTCCGTTTTTGCCGGATTTGAGATCGGCAAGCACAAATGGTTTCCACACCGGGTCTTCGACAAGGTCGACCGAAAGCTCGAACAGGCCGTGACAGGCGTGTTGCCGAAGACTGCCGGGACTCTGGACCTCGAACAACTGAATTCCCACCTCATCATTCTGCAAGCGGATGTCGGCCTCGTCCCACTGAACCGCTCCGGCCCGTTTCACACCGTCAGCGAGAATGGTGGAGGTCTTGCCTCGTTCGGCCGCGATGTTCTTCTGTTGCCCTATGACGGACGCATCTATGCCGCGAGTTCGGGCAAGAATATCCGGGCAACGAACATCACCGCCCCCGACACGAACCGCGCAGCCTATGAGGCACTCGCAGATGACCCGGACTTCGCAGACTTCGGGATCGAAAAGGGGTATCTGCGGTACAACGATCTGCTTCATATCTCTGACCCGGATGGGCCGGCTCTGGCCATTGCCTATTCCGAGTATCATCCGGCAGAAAAATGCGTGACCAACACGGTTGCACTTCTGCGGCTGGACGCGACGGTCCAGTCGATCGACGAGGTACGGGCCGGGCCGGCGGATTGGCGGATACTCTACCGTACCAAGCCATGCCTGCCGCTGAAGAGCCGGCATTTCGCGATCGAAGGTCACATGGCCGGAGGAAAACTGGCCTTCCGGGCCCCCTCCACGCTGTACATGACAAGCGGAGATTTTCATTTTGACGGAATGCGGTCGGAACCCGGTCCGGGAATCGCGCAGGATCCCACGGCGGAATACGGAAAGATCCTGGCAATCGACACCGCCTCGGGCGATTCCAGGATCGTTTCAATGGGGCACCGTAACCCCCAAGGCCTGACCCTAGCCTCCGACGGGAGGCTGTTCTCGACCGAGCACGGCCCAAGGGGCGGAGACGAATTGAACCTCGTGCGCGATGGCGCCAACTACGGTTGGCCACTGGAGTCATATGGTTTGACCTACTGGGACGCCAGCGCGATTCCCGGCTCACTGAGCTTCGGGCGACATGAAAACTTCGATAGACCGCTCTTTTCCTGGGTGCCGTCGATCGCGGTGTCCTCCGTCATTCAGATCGACGGCTTCCACCCGGCGTGGGATGGTGATCTGCTCGTCGCCACGCTGCTGGATGGTAGCCTGTTCCGGCTCAGGCTCGCACAGGGGCGCGTGGTCTATTCCGAACGGATCCGTGTCGGCTCCCGGATACGGGACATCCATCAGCACGACGACGGGCGTATCGTGCTCTGGACCGACGACAGGACCTTGATTTTCCTGTCGGGCAGGGACCGGCTGAATGCATCTGTTTTATTTGATAAATTCGTGATCCGGAAAAACCTGTCAGATCGAATGGCCGATCAGTTGGCATCCGCAATTGAATCCTGTGCGGAATGCCATTCCTTCGAGATCGGCGATCATGAGCGGTCGCCGAGCCTTGCCAGGATATTTGAAGAGGACATCGCCTCGACCAGCTTCCAGGGCTATTCCACCGCGCTCCTCGACAGGGGCGGCAGCTGGACCAAGGAAAAGCTGGCGCAGTATCTGCGCGATCCGCAGTCTTTTGCCGCGGGCACCTCAATGCCCGATCCCGGTATTCACGACGAAGCGGTCATTCAAGAACTTGTGTCCTATCTCGAAGAAGTCAGCAAAGCATTCTGACACGGCGGCGCGCCGAAATGCAAAGCGACCGTCGGCTGTTCCACATTGCAGGTCCCGAACCGGTTTGGCCGCAAGCGGCCGGGTCAGGGCGGTGTTTCATCCGGACCACTGCCGCGCTACGGGCCTGGAGAGCCCCAGCAGATCGA
The DNA here is from genome assembly GCF_001507595.1 of Ruegeria marisrubri. Lineage (GTDB taxonomy): Bacteria > Pseudomonadota > Alphaproteobacteria > Rhodobacterales > Rhodobacteraceae > Ruegeria > Ruegeria marisrubri. Next base: position 359,960 of record NZ_LQBQ01000001.1, on the reverse strand, counting down.
TGGCGCGCGCGGCGATCTGGTCGATGATCTCCTGAACGGTATTCGGCAAAAGGTAAAATGCCGGAACAGGTGGCAGCAGGATCGCGCCCATCTCGGTAACGGCGGTCATGTTGCGCAGATGGGCCAGTGTCAGCGGAGCCTCGCGCGGCAGGAGGACAAGACGACGGCGCTCTTTCAATTGGACGCCCGCAGCGCGGGTCAGGAGGTTGTCGTCAAGACCGTTCGCAATCGAGGCAAGGCTGCGCATCGAGCAAGGCGCGACGATCATGCCCGCCACCGGAACCGAGCCCGAGGCGATGGTGGCGCCGATATCCCCGACCGGGTGCGAGCGGGTGACCATGGCACGCAGCCGTTCGGGCGCGTCGGGACCGCATTCCTCGCGCAGTGTCCTTTCCGCAGCAGGGCTGACCACCAGATCGACTTCGATCTGCAAGTCCCGGAGTTGCCGCGCAACGGACAGGCCCAGCGCGGCACCCGAAGCACCGGCAACCCCCAGCACCACCCGCGGCGCGGTCATCGGGCCATCTCCGGCAGAACCCGTCTCAGCAGGTCGTCGGCAAATGCCGCATCCTCCGGGGCCGTGCGCATGACCTCGCCCCATTCCCGCGCGGTTTCCGAGCCGATCTTGGTAGTCGCGTCAAAACCGATCTTCCCGGCCAGACCGGCCTGCGGCGAGGCGAAATCGAGGTAGTCCATGGGCGTATTCTCTATCATCATGACGTCGCGGGACGGATCCATCCGCGTGGACAGGGCCCAGGCGATGTCATCCCAGTTCGACGGGTCGATGTCGTCATCGACCACGACAATCATCTTGGTGTAGCTGAACTGTGGCAGCATCCCCCACAGCGCCATCATTACCCGCCTTGCCTGCCCAGGATAGCGTTTGTCGATGCTGACGACCGCCATGCGGTAGGAGCAGGCCGCAGGCGGCAGCCAGAGGTCTCGGATCTCGGGGATCTGCGCGCGGATCGTGGGCAGGGCCAGTTTGTTGAACACGCCGCCGATGATTGCCGGTTCGTCCGGCGGGCGGCCGGTATAGGTCGAAAGATACAGCGGGTCGCGGCGATGGGTGATCGCGGTGATGGTGACAACCGGGAACGGCTCGGCGGGGTTGTAGTATCCCGTGTGGTCGCCGAACGGCCCTTCGGGCGCGGTCTCGGTCGGTGATACCCAACCCTCCAGCACGATCTCAGCCTCGGCCGGAACAAGCAAGGGAACGGTTTTCGCCGGCACCAGTCGCGGCCTGCATCCGCTGAGGACACCCGAGAAGGTCAGTTCCGACACGGTTTCCGGCAACGGCAGGGCGGATGACAGCAAGGTGGCCGGGTCGGCACCCAGAACGATGGCCACCGGTGTCGGCTCCCCTGCCCTTGCCCAACCACGGTGATGCGCGGCACCACCCCGATGCGGCAGCCAGCGCATGATTGCCCGGCTGCGGTCCAGCACCTGCACCCGGTAAACACCTGCATTGTACTTCCCGGCATCCTCTGCATCGGACCCGAAAGGCCGTGTCAGCACGACCGGCCATGTGATCAGCGGCCCCGCATCCCCCGGCCAGTGCGTCTGAACCGGGATGCGCGACAGGTCCACATCCTCGCCGCCTTGAACCTCCTGCTGGACGGGGGCCGACCGGCAGACCTTGGGCCGCGTGGTCAGCGCCGCCTTGAGCATCGGCCAGCGCGACAGGGCATCCTTCATCCCGTCCGGCGGCGAGGGCGAGCGCAACTCGGCCAGAAACGCGCCCAATTCCTCTAGACTCTCCTCTGACACGCCCAGTCCGGCGGCCACCCTCTCGGCGGTTCCGAACAGATTGGTGACGACCGGCATCTCTGACCGCCTGCCGTCGCCCAGAACCGGATGATCGAAACGCAGCACCGGGCCGCCGCGCTCGAGCACGGCCCTGTGCACGGCGGTCATGCGGTGACGAACGGGGACGGGTTCGGCAATCGATACGAACTGCCCCGTCCCGGCGCACCAGTCCAGAAAACCACGCAGGTTGGGATATGGGGGAAAAGCGCGAATGGCCGCCTCCTTTTTTGTCAGCGCGTATCAGTAAAAAGAGGGGGGGAGTTTGACTTTGGTCAGGTGCTACCCGCCGACGGTTTCCTAGAAGGTCCGGGAAAGACCACATCCAACAGGCAGAAAGGCCCCCCTGTTGAACGAAACACACGTTTCCATTCCCGAGGTTCCGCCGCTGCTGGCACGGCCGATGGCGCTGGCGCCTCTGGCGCCGCTGTCCCTGTCCCTCAACACCTTTGCCCGGGCGGTGGCGCGCAACCATCCCGGCCTGTTCCGCCGTCTCGGGGAACACGCGCACGCCAAATTCGTTCTCGACCCGACCGACCTGCCCTTCGTCATCCTGCTGGAACCGAGGGGCGGCGCGCCCAAGGTCACCGTCCGGCGCCGCTCGGCGCAGGGCGACGCCCGGATCGCCGGCCCGCTGGCCGCGTTCCTGGGGCTGGTTCACGGCGCCTATGACGGCGACGCTCTGTTCTTTTCCCGCGATCTGGTCATCGAGGGCGACACCGCCGCCGCGCTGGCCCTGCGCAACGCCATCGACGATGCCGAACTGGATTTCGCCGAAGAGGCCGCCCGCCTCTCTGGCCCCTTTGCCGCGCCCTTGCGGCGCATCATCACCCTGACGGAGCGCCGAATGGGCATCTGCCTGTCCCGTCCACCCGAGGAACTCGCATGGTAATGGAGATCGTTTGCCCGGCCGGCACTCCGGCCGCCCTGCGCGCAGCTGTCAAGGCAGGCGCGCACACCGTCTATTGCGGTTTCGCCGATGAAACCAACGCCCGGAACTTTCCCGGCCTGAACTTCAGCCGAGAAGAGATGCAGGAAGGCGTGCGTTTCGCCCACGCCCATGGCGCCAAGGTGCTGGTGGCGATCAACACCTATCCGCGCGCCGGAGCGGAAGAGATCTGGCGGCAGGCGGTCGCCGATTCGGAAACTGCCGGGGCCGATGCGGTCATCCTAGCCGATCCGGGTCTGCTGGACTATGCCGCGCGCAATCACCCCGATCTGCGTCGCCACCTCTCGGTGCAGGCGGCGGCGGCCAATGCCGACATCATCAATTTCTACGCCCGGGCCTTCGGCGTGAAGCGGGTGGTTCTGCCGCGCGTTCTGTCGGTGCCCGAGATCGCCGCGATCAATGCCGAGACCGATGTCGAGACCGAGGTGTTCGTGTTCGGCGGGTTGTGCGTGATGGCCGAAGGCCGGTGTTCGCTGTCCTCCTACGCGACGGGCAAGTCTCCGAACATGAACGGGGTCTGCTCTCCGGCCAGCCATGTGGAGTATCGCGAGACCGGCGACGGGCTCGACGCCCGTCTGGGCGGCTACACGATCCACCGGGTCGGTCGGGATGAACCGGCCCCCTACCCGACCCTGTGCAAGGGATGCTTTACCGCTGGCGGCAAGACCGGCCACCTGTTCGAGGATCCGGTCAGCCTGAACGCCGAGCAACTGATCCCGCAACTGGCCAAGGCGGGGGTCACCGCGCTCAAGATCGAGGGTCGGCAGCGGTCGCGGTCCTACGTGGCGCAGGTGGTGCGCAATTTCCGCGCGGCGGTTGATGCCCAGGCGGCAGGGCAGCCGATCCCGCAGGGCATGCTGGCCTCGCTCTCCGAGGGGCAGGCCACCACGACCGGCGCCTACAAGAAGACCTGGAGGTAATGGGCATGGAACTGACAGTCGGAGCCAACCAGTTCTTCTGGAAACCCGAGCCGTGGTCCGCTCTCTATGACCAACTGGCGCAGGCCCCCGTGGACCGCGTCGTTCTGGGCGAGCTTGTCTGTTCCAAACGGCTGCCCTTCTACCAGGACCGCATTCCGGCGGCGATCACCACGCTGCAGAAGGCGGGCAAGCAGCCGGTTCTGACCAGCCTCGCGCTGGTCACACTCAAACGCGAGCGCAAGATGACCGCGGAACTGGCCGAGATGGGGGTAGAAGTCGAAATCAACGACCTGACCGCTCTGGCCCTGTTGCCCGAAGGCGCGAAGTTTTCCGTAGGACCGCTGGTCAACGTCTATAACGAGAGCACGCTTTCCTGGCTGGCGGGGATGGGCGCCACCCGCGTCTGCCTGCCTCCCGAACTGCCGTTGGAGGCAGTCAGGACATTGGCGCAGGCCGGTCGTGATCTGGGCGTCGCGATCGAGGTCTGGGGCTATGGCCGGGTGCCGCTGGCGATTTCGGGGCGCTGCTATCACGCGCGCCGTCATGGCCGGACCAAGGACAATTGCCAGTTCGCCTGCGAGGAGGACCCCGATGGGCTGGATGTGCGCACGCTGGAGAACCGCAGTTTTCTGGCGATGAACGGGGTGCAGACTCTGTCGGATACGCATGCCTGCGCCGATCATCAGGTCGAGACCCTGCGTGATGCGGGTGTGTCCGCCCTGCGCCTGTCGCCGCAAACCGGCGATTTTGCGGGGCTGTGCGCGCTCTGGCGCAAGAGGCTGGACGGGGAACTGGCCGCAGGCGCCGTGGCCGAGGCGCTGCAACGGGCGCAACCAGACATTCGGCTGAGCGACGGCTTCCTGACCGGCGCAAGCGGCACGGAATGGTCCGGGGCGCAAGCCAGCGCCTGAGCCGCCAAATGGGTGCGGTCGGCCAGTTCTGGGACGCCCCCTTCAGACCGTTGTTTCTGGCCGCCGCGCTTTGCGCCATCGCCACCGTCGCCCAATGGCCTCTGGGCCTGCCGCCAGAGGTCCTATCGCCGGGATTGTGGCACGCCCACGAGATGTTGTTCGGCTTCGGCGGCGCGGCTGTCGGCGGCTATATGTTGACGGCCCTGCCAAGCTGGACCGGGAAGCAGCCGGTCAGCGGCAGGCCGCTCGTGTTCCTGACCCTGCTGTGGCTGTTGGCGCGCATTGCCGCCTTCAATGCCGGGCAACTCGCCCCGCCGGTTCTGGCCCTCGCCGGGGCAAGCTACTTCCTGTGTCTCGCGGCCCTGCTGACGCGCCAGATCGTGGCGTCACGAAGCTGGCCCAAACTCGGCTTCGTTTTAGCGATCATTGTCCTGGCCGGCACGGACGCGGCGCTGTTGCGGGCCCTCGCCTTGGGAGAGTTGGCCGTGGGGCGCGAGTTCGTCCATGCCGCCGTCTTTGTTTTCGCCCTGCTGATGTCGTTGGTCGGCGGCAAGCTGGTGCCGGCCTTCACCGAAAGCTGGCTGGCGCAATCGGGGCATGTCGGCGCAAGACCTGTCCCGCGCTTGCCGGTTGCGGCCGCGATCGCACTTGTTGCTGCGATGGGATTACAGGCCACCGGCCTAGACTTGCCGACCGGCGGCCTTCCGGTCATCACCGCGGCCTTGTTGCTGTGGCACATGCGCGGTTGGCGCAGTTCGACGATCCTGTCGGAGCCGCTGCTGGTCGCGCTGCATCTGGGCTACCTGTGGTTGCCCCTTGGTCTTGGGCTGGCAGGCATCGCCCGACTGGCGCCGCTGCCCATTTCAGACACCGATGCCCTGCACATGCTCACGGTGGGCGCGATGGGCGGGCTGGTCTTTGCCATCGCCGGCCGCGCGGCTGCCCGGCGAGTAGCGGGAGGTCTGCGGGCCGGCCCCGGATTCGCCTCCGGTTTCGCATTGATCTGGCTTGCAACCTGTGTTCGAGCCGCGCTGCCGGAGAACCTCACCCTGTCGGGGGCGCTTTGGTGTCTGGGTTGGTTAGTTTTCACGCTGCGCCTGCTGCCCGCCCTGTTTGGGCCTGTCGACAGACCAGTTCTGAGCGGTCGCCGCTCACAGACACCACTGAAAGCCCCGGAATCCTGAAGGAGGGAACAAATGAAAATCGGAGTTGTCAGCGCCCCTGAGCGTGGAGAAACCGACCGGCTTCTGAGCAAAACCGCTCAGGCGCTCGAAACCGCGGGGGTCCGCACGTCGGGCATCGTCAAGGTTCTGGAGCATGTCAGCGAGTTTGAAAACGGCTGCGACATGAAAGTCCGCGTTTTGCCTGCCGGGCCGGTGATCAAGATCACTCAGTCGCTGGGCCAGGGATCGGGCGCCTGCCGGCTGGACCCCGGCGCAATCGCCGAAAGCGTGGCCCAGGTCGAAAACGGCGCGCTACACGAGGCCCAGATTTTCATTCTCAACAAGTTCGGCCCCGAAGAGGTCGCAGGCCGTGGATTCCGCAACGTGATCGGTGAGGCGCTGGAACTCGGCATCCCGGTTCTGGTGGGTGTCGGCCCCGCAAGCAGGGCCGAGTTCGACACCTTCGCCGGCGGTTTTGCCGAAACCCTGCCCGCCGAGGCCGATGCCATCCGCGATTGGTGTCTGAACACCGTGCAAGAGAACGCCGAGCGGTGACCACTGCCCAACGGCGCCGTTGCGGAACGGGGCCTACAGATAACGGGGCCTACAGATAAGGTGGCGTGCAGGCCGATACCACCACTGCCACGCGGTCCGAGATGTTGCGGAACCGGTGCGGCTCGAGCGAGTTGAACAGATAGGCGTCACCCGCCTTGAGAACGCGGACCTGGTCGCCAACCGTTACTTCCAGTTCGCCGGACATGACGATCCCCCCTTCGGTGGCCGGGTGGGACAGCATGTCGGCGCCGGTATCCGCGCCCGGTTCATAGGTTTCGTGCAGGATCTGCAGACCTAGGTCGCGGGCATTCCCGACCTGTTTCAGAGTCAGGCGCCCAATGGTGCCGGCGCGGTCCGAATAGATCCTCGAGGTCAGGTCTTTCAGCTGGTCCGGTGTAAAGAAAACCTCGCCCCCTTGATTCGCCTCCGGCTCAAAAAATTCGGACATTGTTATCCCAAGACCGCCCAAAATCTTGCGCAATGTCGCAACCGACGGACTGCTCTTGTTGGTTTCGACCATCGAGATCTGGCCGTGGGGAACCTCGGCCGCTTCGGCCAGTTGCCTTTGTGAAAGACCTTGATTTAAACGCAGTTCTTTCAACCTCGCCCCAACGTCGAACTCATCCATCAGTTATCCTTCCCTGATATATGCAGCGGCAAATTTAGGCTGCTTTGCCTCAAAATAAAAGTTTTGTGTTGCTCAGTATTTTGAGCTATTCAAGCTCAGAAAACAACGCAACTCTGGGGGAGGCGCCAATGTCTCGCACTGATGAACTCAAACAACGCCGGGCCTCTGCCGTGGCAACTGGCGTGGCGACGCGCGGCATTTACGCGGCGCGGGCCGAGAATGCCGAATTGTGGGATGTCGACGGCAGGCGGTTCATCGACTTTGCCGCCGGGATCGCGGTCAACAACACGGGGCACCGGCACCCCAAGGTCGTTGCCGCCGTGGCCGCTCAGGCCGAGGCCTTTACCCATACCTGCTTTCACGTCGCCCCCTTCGAGGCCTATCTGGATCTGGCCGAAAGGCTGAACGCCGCGACACCGGGCGATTTCGACAAGAAGACGATGCTGGTCACCACCGGCGCCGAAGCGGTGGAGAACGCGGTCAAGATGGCCCGCGCCCATACCGGCCGCTCGGGCATCATCGCGTTTTCGGGTGCGTTCCACGGACGCACGCTGATGGGCATGGCGCTGTGCGGCAAGGTTGCACCCTACAAGAAGTCCTTCGGCGCCATGCCACCCGAAATCCACCACGCGGTCTTCCCGAATGCCTATCACGGCATCACGCCGGAAATGAGCCTGGCGCAACTGGATCAGCTCTTGAAATCCAGCATCGACCCCGAGCGCGTCGCGGCCATCATCATCGAGCCGGTTCAGGGCGAAGGCGGCTTCAACATCGCGCCGCCCGAATTCCTTCGTGCCTTGCGCAAGATCGCCGATGACCACGGCATCGTTCTGATCGCCGACGAGGTTCAGGCCGGCATGGCGCGGACCGGCAAGTTGTTCGCGATGGAACACGCGGGGGTCGCCGCCGATCTGGTGACCATGGCCAAAGGCCTGGCCGGAGGATTCCCGCTGTCGGCCGTCACCGGCCGCGCCGAGATCGTGGACGCGGCGCCGGTGGGCGGCATCGGCGGCACCTATGCCGGCAACCCCCTGGCCGTCGCGGCAGCCAACGCCGTGCTTGACGTGATCGCAGAAGAGAGGCTGTGCACCCGCGCCCAGGAAATCGGCCAGCGCATCAAGGATCGCCTGACCGCGATCGCGGATCGTCCGGGCATGAGCGCCATCGGGGATGTGCGCGGCCTTGGCGCGATGATTGCCTTCGAACTGGTGACCGACCGCGCCACGCGGGCGCCCGACCCGGCGCTCACCCAGGCGATCGTGGCCGAGGCCGAGGCGCGCGGCCTGATCATCCTGCCCTGCGGCACTCGGGCCAATGTCGTGCGTCTGCTGCCGCCGCTGACCACGCCCATGGCTCAGGTCGACGAGGCGCTGGATATCCTCGACGCTTCGCTCGAGGCAGCGATTGCCAAGACGGCGCAAGCCGCCTGAAACGCCTCCGCAGGGTGTCCGTGCCCCTGCGAGGCTTCAGGGGGAAGGTCTCCGCTCTCACCTTCCCCCGCCCCACTTTCGGAGACTCCGTGATGAAGAAGAACCTCATTGCCGGTGAATGGCTTGGCGCGTCCGACGTGACCGAGAATCGCAACCCGTCCGACATTTCGGATCTCATCGGGCTCTACGCGCGCGGCACCGCCGACGACGTGGACAAGGCAGCGAACGCGGCGCGCGCGGCGCTGCCGGGATGGGCGGCGGTCAGCCCCCAGGTGCGGGCCGACCTGCTGGAAACGGTCGCCCAGCAACTGCTGGCCCGCGCCGAGGAGATCGGCACCCTGTTGGCCCGCGAAGAAGGCAAGACCCTTGCCGAGGCCAGGGGAGAGACGATCCGCGCGGCGCAGATCTTTCGGTTCTTTGCCGGCGAAGCCCTGCGGATCAGCGGTGACGCAGTCAATTCCGTGCGCCCCGGTATCTCGGTCGAGGTCACCCGCGAACCGGTGGGTGTGGTCGGCCTGATCACCCCATGGAACTTCCCCATCGCCATTCCGGCCTGGAAGCTGGCCCCGGCGCTGGCCTATGGCAACACCGTCGTCATGAAACCGGCAGAGCTGACACCGGGCTCGGCGCATGTGCTGGCCGAGATCCTGCAGTCGGCCGGGGTTCCCAATGGCGTGTTCAACCTGGTGATGGGCCGCGGATCGGTGGTCGGCGACGCCATGGTGAAACACCCCGAAATCGACGCGATTTCCTTCACCGGCTCGGTTCCCGTCGGGCGGGCGCTGGCGGTCGAGGCGGCCAGGGGATTGAAGAAGGTCCAGCTTGAAATGGGCGGCAAGAACCCGATGGTGGTTCTGGATGACGCCGATCTGGATGTCGCTGTCGAGGCCTGCCTGAATGGTGCTTTCTACTCGACCGGTCAGCGCTGCACCGCCTCGTCGCGCCTGATCGTGCAGGCGGGCATCCACGACGCCTTTGTCGAGCAGCTCACCGCGCATTCGCAGGCCCTGCGGGTGGGCAACCCGCTGGATGCGAACACCCAGATCGGGCCGGTGGTGTCCGAGGGCCAGTTGCAAAACAACCTGGCCTATGTCGAGCTCGCCCGCGCCGAAGGCGCCGAGGTGATCGGCGGCGAACGTCTGAACGGGGAAACCGAGGGCTATTTCCAGCGCCCGGCCCTGTTCCTGAACGCCACCAACGCCATGCGGTCGAGCCGAGAAGAAATCTTTGGCCCCTGCGCCAGCGTCATCAAGGTGGAGGATTTCGACGAGGCCCTGACGGTGGCCAACGACACCGAGTTCGGTCTGAGCTCGGGCATCTGCACCACAAGCCTCAGGCACGCGCGGGAATTCCGCCGCCGGTCCGCCGCGGGGATGGTGATGGTCAACCTTCCGACGGCGGGTGTGGACTATCACGTGCCCTTCGGCGGCCGAAAGGGCTCGTCCTACGGCCAGCGCGAACAGGGGCGCTATGCCGCCGAGTTCTACACCGCCGTCAAGACGGCCTACGAGTTCGCGGGGTGAACCGATGTCTCAGAACGCCATTCTTGCCATCAATCCCGGCACCACAACGACCCGCTGCGCGCTCTACGCGGTATCGCGCAGCCAAGTCGAGGTGATCGCCGAACAGACGCTCGACCATGACGAATCCATGATGGCAGGTTTCCCGACCATCGCATCGCAACTCGGGTTCCGGGCAGCTCAAGTCGAGGCGTTCCTCGCAGAACATCTTGGCAACTACGAACTTCTGGCCTGCGCAGGTCGTGGCGGTATGTTGACGCCGGTTCCGGCGGGTGTCATCGAGGTCAACCCGGCCCTCGTCGAGTTCGCCCTGCACAACCCGGTCTACCACCATGCCAGCAATCTGGGCGCGCCGCTGGCCTACACACTCGCCAGCCAGCACGGCGCGCCGGCCTTCGTCGTGGACCCGGTGAGCGTCGATGAACTGTCCCCCGTGGCGCGGGAGTCGGGTTTCGAGGAAATCCCGCGCTTCTCCTTCGTTCACGCGCTGAACATCCGGGCCTGTGGCCGCCGGCTGGCGCGGGACCTGAACAAACCCTTCGACGAATTGCGCGCGGTCGTCGCCCATCTCGGGGCGGGCTTTTCCATCGCGGCCCTGCTGAACGGGCGGCTGGTCGACAGCTCCAACCGGATGGAAATCTCTCCGTTCACGCCGGAACGGGCTGGCGGGTTGCCGCCTCTGCCTCTGATCGATCTGTGCTACTCGGGCAAGTACAGTCGCGAGGAACTGCTCTCGAAACTCTACGGCGGGGGCGGTGTTTTCGGGCTGCTCGGCACCAAGGACATCCGCCGGGTCGAGGCGATGATCGAAGGCGGCGACAAGAAGGCGGCGCTCGTCTTCGAAGCCATGCTGTATCAGACCGCCAAGGCGGTCGGAGCCATGGCCTCGGTCGCCTCCTTCGATCTCGACGGGATAATCCTGACCGGCGGCCTGTCCAACAGCGCCCGCGTCACCGGCTACCTGACCGACAAGCTGTCGCGTCTGGCTCCGATCCATGTCTATCCGGGCAGCGATGAATGCCGCGCGCTGGCCGAAGGCGCGGCGCGGGCCGTGACCGGCGTCGAAACGCCTCTGAAATGGCCCGTCGTTACAGAAAGGCAGGTGGCGTGATGACCCTGCGCAGCTTTGACGATCTGCGCGCCGCCGCGCTGAAACGCGGGCCTCTGCGTCTGGCGGTGGCAGGCGGCGAGGCGCCCGAGATTGCCTCGGCGGTCATGACATTGATCGGCGACGGGCTGGTGGCCAGCGCCGTTGTCACCGGTGATCCCGATGTCATGACCCCACTGTTCCCCGCACCGCTGCCCGACACCGTCACGTTTCGCAGAGCCGAAGGCCCGCAAGCCTGCGCGCGCGAGGCCGTCGCGGCAATTCGCGAGGGGCTGGGCGATGTTCTGATGAAGGGGCAAGTTGACAGCACCTCGTATCTGCGCGCGGTGGTCGATCGCGAAACCGGCCTGAGGACCGGCGGGGTGCTGTCGAATGTCACCGTGGCCGAGATGCCCTCGATGGACCGGCTGATCGCCGCGACTGACAACGGCATCCTGCCCGTGCCGGATCTGGACCAGAAACGGCAGATCGTTCTCAATACCGAGGCGCTGTTCCGCGGCCTCGGAGTCTCACCGGTCAGGGTCGCGGCAGTCTGCGCGACCGAAAAATCCTCGGATGCGCTGCCGGCCACGCGGGATGCCGAAACGCTGGCCCGAGAGAGCCGGTCCGGTCTCCTCAACGGTTTTCAGGTCGGGGGGCCAATGGGCTATGACGTGGCCATCTCGCCCGATGCGGCGCGGACCAAGGGGCTGCAGGACATGCCCGCCGCCGGATCGGCGGATCTGCTGCTGTTCCCGACCATCGACGCGGCCAATGCGGTTGCCAAGGCCTGGAAATATCACGGCGACGCCCGGACCGGCTCCATCGTTCTGGGGGCCAGGGTTCCGGTTCTTTTGAACTCCCGCTCGGACTCGGCCCAGCGCCGGGTCAACGCGCTGTTGCTGGCGACAGCGGTTCTGGCGGGAAAACGGGCATGACCATCCAGACCGTCGGCGTGATCGGCGCCGGGCTGATGGCAATGGCACCGCACATGTCTTTTCTTTGCGACGTCCGGCGACGAACCTCCTCGACGACTTGTCCCAGGATGCGCCGTCCAAGGCACGGGCGCGGATCGACCCCGACACCGCGCGTCAGGTCGCCAAGGGCCAGTTGACGGATGAGGCCCGGTCCCAGGCCCTGGGCGACGTGACCCTTCTGGCCGCCGATGGCTCTGCCGCCGCAGCCGGCGAAGGCGGTTCGGCCCCGGTCGAGACCGTGCCGGTCAATCCCGCTGTTGAATGCAATTGGGGTTGCGCTGGAACTCGGACGGCGTGACCCCGAACTTTGCCTTGAACAGGCGCGAGAACTGGGCCTGATCGGCAAAGCTGAACCGATAGGCAACCTCAGAGATCGGCAGATCGCGCGAGGCCTCAAGCCGGTCGCGCGCCGCGATCAGGCGCTGATCGCGGATCTGCTGGCTGACGGTGCCGTTCACATCCTTGAACAGGTCATGAAGATACCGTTTGGAAATGCCGCAGGCCTCGGAAATCAGGTCGGGCGACAATTCCGGGTTCTTCAGATTTTCACGAATGAAACGCTCGACCCGCGTCAGATGCGCCGCACGCACCGAGGAAAACCCGCTGTCCCCGGCGTCGGCTGCATCGTTCAGCGCCAACCCCAGCAATTCCAGCAATTGCCGCCCGATCGTCTCGCAGGACGCGACCGACAACGTGTCGATCTGGCTTTGCGCGTGGTTGACCATCGTCGCGAACAGACCGGCGGTTCCGGTCGTTGCGTCGATCACCCGGGCGCAGAACCGGTCGGGCTGGCGGACGCGCTCGGACAGCGCCTTGCGGCTGACCTTGAGAACGAACAGGTCGTTGGGCCGTTCGTAGAAGAACCGGTAGGGCTCGTCGCCGCGTTCGATGATGAAACCGCCCGGGTCGCACCGCACGTCCCGGCCCAGTTGCCGGAACTCGACCGAGCTCGTGCGCGGCAGGGTCACCAGGTATTCCTCTTCGCGCGCCTCGCGGATGTGCGAGCGGCGGCGCTCGTAGTTCACCGGATCGGATGTCAGGCGCGACATGCCCACATGGCCCAGCGATTTCCGGGTCAGCCGACCATTGAAATGCATCGGGTCGTGGAACTGCAACTCCAGGGGAAAATAGGACTCGCAGATCACCGCGTTCCAACGACTGGAACGGTGCTGCGGCTCTGTCGCAGCCGTCGAGAAGCGAAGCTCGGCGGTCATTTCTCGTCCTCCCTGACCCAAGGTTAACTGCAAACCACACGCAGGCCAAAGGATTTCAGCCGTGCTGCGCTGTCCGTCAAACCTTCCTGCGCTGAGCGACAAATTTTCCTGCGCCGCCCGTCAATCGCTTGTGCACGGATCGTCAAGACCGCTGCGCGGACGTTCGGCAATCCTGTTTGTCGAGATCGACGTGCAGGAGGAGCACGCCGGATCGGGAGGAGAGTCCAACACCCCGCCGGCGGGCCCTTTGCACCCAAGCAGAGGACCAAGAACCGATGACAGCAAGACAAGTCGACCCGATCACGCTTTCGGTGGTGAGAGGCGTTCTGGAGACAACGCAACGTGAAATGACGCTGGCGCTGGAAAAGACCGCGCGCAGTTCCGTCTTCAACCTGGCGCATGACTATTCGACCGCGCTGTTCAACCACACGCCCGAAATGATCCTGCAGGGGCAGGACATTCCGATCCACCTCGGCTCGCTGATCCCGGCGATGAAGGCGGTGGACAAGTTCTTTGCAGGCGACATCCACGAGGGCGACCTGATCCTGCACAACGACCCCGACTATGCGGGCAGCCACATCATCGACACCTGCATGTACTACCCGGTGTTCTACGAGGGCGAGCTGGTGTTCTGGACCGTGTGCAAGGGACACCTGACCGATATCGGCGGCCCGGTTCCCGCAGGCTACAACCCCGAGGCCAAGGAGATCTTTGCCGAGGGCCTGCGCATCCCGCCGGTCAAGATCTGGGACAAGGGCGTGCCGCGCGATGACGTATTGAACCTGTTGCTCACGAACATGCGGGCCCGCCGCGATCAGGAGGGCGACTTCAACGCGCTGATCGGCGCCTGCCAGGTCGGCGCCCGCAACCTGATCGCGCTGATGGACAAATACGGCAAGGACACGGTGCAGGACTGCATCGAGGAACTGCTGTCGATGGCGAACCGGCACATGAACAGCCTGATCGCCAAGGTGCCCGACGGCAGCTACAGGGGCACGGCGGTGCTCGAAGACGCCGGCCATGGATTTGGCGATTTCGACATCACCGCAACGGTCACGATCAAAGGCGAGAGCTGCCACATCGAGATCGAGAGCCCGCCGCAGATCCCCTATTTCATCAACTCCTACGAGGGCAACAGCTATTCCGGTGTCTATCTCGGCCTGATGATGTTCGCCCAGTTGCCGCCGCCCTACAACGAAGGGCTCTATCGCAACGTGACGGTGGACATGGGGCCCAAGGGCACACTGTGCAACGCCAAGCCCCCTGCCCCGCACATGAACTGCACCACCACCCCGATGGAGACGCTGACCGACGCCGTGCGGCTGGCCTTCGAGCAGGCAGCGCCCCACAAGGTGTCGGCCTCGTGGGGGCATGCCAATGGCTGCAACATCGCCGGTTGGGACACGCGCCACGACGAGGAATACGTCACCATGGTGCTCGCCTCGATCATCTCGGGCGCCGGCGCCACCGCCAGCCAGGATGGCTGGCACGCCTGCGGCCCGGAATGCTGTTTTGGCGCGCTGACCTCGGGCGACATCGAGATGCTGGAACATTCCTACCCGATCGTCATCCACGAATACGGGCTGATGACGGACTCGGGCGGCGCCGGCAAGTTCCGCGGCGGCTCGGGCACCCGCTGGGAGGTCGAGCCGCTGGATCGTGACATGACGCTGGTCACCTTCGGCGAAGGCCGCCGCATTCCGGCAATGGGCGCGGCTGGCGCGCAGTCGGCCATGGTCGAGAAGAAGGTCGGCCGCCTGGAAGTCACCCGCAATGGCGAGACGCAGGTCATCACCGACAACGTGATCGAGACCATCCGTCCGGGCGAGCGCGCGGCGAATATCAACCCCGGCGGCGGCGGCTATGGCAACCCGTTCGAGCGTGACGTGCAGAAGGTGGTGGCCGACATCCGAAACGGACTCGTTTCCATCGAAGGCGCGCGGCTCGATTACGGCGTCGTCATTGCCGACCCCGAAACCCTCACCGTCGACGAGGCCGCGACGGCCAAGGCCCGCGCGGCCGCTTGAACCACCTGATACGAAAGGAATTTCCCCATGCGTAGCAAATATCGTCTGGGCATCGACGCCGGAGGCACCTTTACCGATTTCATCCTCGCCGACGCGCAGGGCTCGGTCCGGATCTTCAAGGTGCTCTCGACACCGACCGAGCCGACCAAGGCCATCCGCAACGGCCTGCAGCTGATCACCGAGGAAACCGGCCTGAGCGCGGAAGAAATCGTCTCGAACTCCGATCTCTGCATCAACGGCACCACCGTCGGCCTCAATGCGCTGATCACCCATACCGGGGCCAAGACCGGCCTCATCGCCACCAAGGGCCACGAGGACAGCATCGAGATCCGCCTGGGCCACAAGGAAGACGGCTATCGCTATGACCCCGACTATCCGCCCGCGACCATGCTGGTGCCGCGCCACCTGCGCAAGGGAATCCGCGAGCGGGTGATCTCGGACGGTTCGGTCAAGGCGCCGCTCAACGAGGACGACGTGCGCGAGGCCTGCCGGTATTTCATCGCCGAAGGCGTCGAATCGGTCGCCGTCAGTTTCGTCTGGTCGGTGCTGCACCCCGAACACGAGAACCGCGCGGCCGAGATCGTGCGCGAGATGATGCCGGATGTGCGCCTGACCATCGGCAGCCAGCTCTATCCGCAGGTGCGCGAATACACCCGCACCTCGACCGCCATCGTCAACGCCTATCTGGCGCCGATCCTGCAACGCTATGTCGAGGCGATCGACGCCTATTTCCGAGAACTGGGCTCGAAACACCCCGTCCGCTACTTCCAGTCGAATGGTGGTCTGGCGCTGGGCAAGGTCGTCACCGACCAGTCCGTCTATGCGATCAACTCCGGCCCGGCCTCGGCGCCGCAGGCGGCGCTGGACGTGGGCAAGCCCTGGGGCGAGCAGAACATCATCACCTGCGACATGGGCGGAACCTCGTTCGACATCACCCTGACCAAGGACGGCAAGGCCAACGTCAACAAGAACATCGACTTCCTGCGCTATCGCATCGGCATCCCGATGATCCAGGTGGAGACGCTGGGCGCCGGGGGCGGCTCGATCGGCTGGATCGATGACATGGGACTGATGCAGATGGGGCCCCAATCGGCGGGCTCCGAGCCTGGCCCGGCCTGCTATGGGCAGGGCGGCGAACGCCCGACCACCACCGACGCCAACCTCGTGCTGGGCTATCTCAACGCCGACGGCCTTGTCGGTGGCCGCCTGCCGCTGGATCTGGAAAAGGCCCGCGCGGCGATCAGGACCCATCTCGCCGACCCGCTGGGGATCAGTGTCGAGAAAGCCGCCTATGGCATGTTCACCATCGTCAACAACAACATGGTGAACGCGATCCGGCGGGTTTCGGTCGAACGGGGCTACGACCCGCGCGATTTCGTGCTGATGGGCGCAGGCGGCGCCACGGGGGCGCACATCACCGCGCTGGCGCGCGAGATGGGCATCTCGAAGGTGCTGATCAACAAGCTCGCCTCGGGGCTATGCGCCTACGGCCAGATCATCTCGGACGTGAAGTACAACTACATGGCTCCTGCCCCGCTGCGCCTGCAGGGCGCCGAGGCGGCCAAAACCCTCGATGATCTTTTCAACGGGCTCGAGGCGCGGGGCCGCGAGGACCTTGCCGGCGACGGATTTTCCGATGCGGAAATCTCGATCAGCCGCACGCTGGATATGCGTTATGTCGGCCAGGTGCACGAATGCACCGTGGAAATCGGCCCGTTCGAGGTCACTGAGGCGTCGCTCGAGGACATCAAGGCCGCGTTCCATGCCCGTCACAAGGAACTCTACACCTATGACGAGCCGCACAACGCCGTCGAGGTGGTGAACGTCGAAAGCGCGATCACCGGCCACGTGGCCAAGCCTGAACGCATGCACATCGCCCCCGGCCGGGGTGCCGCCGCCGCGTTGAAGGGACATCGCGAGATGGTGTTCAACGCCGATGGCATCGCCCAGAACACGCCGGTCTATGATGGCTCGGTGCTGGGCGCGGGCGACACGCTGCACGGTCCGGCGGTGATCGAAGAAGTGACCACCACCATCGTCGTCGAGCCGGGCTGGACCGTCAGCCTGCACGAGACCGGCACCTATGTCCTGACCGTCGATCAGCCTGCGCTGCAGGCGGAGCCGGCGAAAGAACTGGTCGAGGCGTGAGAGATGCGCGCCAGGGTGCATAACGGGCCTTCCCTGTCCGCGACCGGGGTGACGGTGGCTTTCGGCGGCTTCAAGGCGCTGACCGATGTCTCCCTCACCATCACCCCGGGCGCGGTGCATGGGCTGATCGGGCCGAACGGTGCCGGAAAGACCACCATGGTCAACGTGCTGACCGGGTTTCAGGCCCCGACGACCGGCACCGTGAAGCTGGGTGAACGCAACATCGGCAACCTCGCGGCGCATGCGCTGCGCCGCGAGGGGGTCGCCCGCACCTTTCAGGCCGGGCGGCTTTTCACCGGGCTCGACGTGCTGGACAACCTTGCGGTCACCGGTGTCGGGCTGGGGCATTCCCGCCATGCTTCCGAGGTCGAGGCGCTGCGCATCCTCGACTGGATGGAAGTGCCGCATCTGGCCGAGAAGCCCGCGGCTGGCCTGCCCTATACCGACGAGCGCCGCGTCGGCATCGCCCGCGCGCTGATGTTCGCGCCGGCCTTTCTGCTGCTCGACGAACCCGCCGCCGGCATGTCCGAGACCGAGGCCGCCGATCTGGCCGGTCTCATCCGCCGGGTCGCCGAGGAACTGGGGACCGGCGTGCTGCTGATCGAGCACAATGTCGAGCTGGTCCTGTCGGTCACCAGCCATGTCTACGTGCTCGACGCAGGGCAACTCATCGAAGAGGGCAACCGCGCAGCCATAACCGCAAGCCAGCGGGTGCGCGACGCCTATTTCGGCGCCGATCAGGAGGCCGCGTGATGTCCAAGCTTGGCGTTTTCGACATATCCGTGCGCTATGGCAAGGTGCCGGCGATCACCGACCTGACCTTTCACCTCGAAGAGGGCGAGCGGGTCTTCATCGCGGGGCCGAACGGCGCCGGCAAATCCTCCCTCCTCAATGCGATCTGCGGCAGGGTGCCCACCACCCATGGCCGGATCGAGATGGACGGCGACCTGCTGACCGGCCGCGCACCCGAGGCCATCGCCCGGCTCGGCCTGTCGATGGTGCCCGAGGGGCGCGAGATCTTCGGCAGCCTGACGGTAGAGGAAAACCTGCGTGTCGGCACCGGCATCCGCCGGGACGCCGAGGCCGTTGAGACCGACATCGAGGAAATCTTTGCCGCCTTCCCGATCCTCGGCGAGCGCCGCCGCGCCGCCGCAGGGGCGCTGTCGGGCGGCCAGCAGCAGATGCTCGCCATCGGGCGGGCGCTGATGACCAATCCCAAACTGATGATGGTGGACGAGCCTTCGCTGGGGCTGGCCCCGAAAATCGTCGATCAGGTCTATGACACGCTGGTCGCGCTGCAGGAGGAACGCGGCCTGACCCTGCTCATCGTCGAGCAGAGCTCGTTGCGCGCGGCCCGTGTCGGCGGCCGCATGGTGCTGATGCGGGGCGGCCGGATCGTCGGCGAGGGCAATGCCGCCGACATGGCTGACCGCGATGCGCTGGCGCAGGCCTATTTCGGCAACACCCAACCGGAAGCGGAGGAGGTGGCATGACCAATCTCGCCCAACTCTTTTTCGACGCGGCTTCGCTGGGCGGTCTCTACGCCATGGCCGCGCTCGGCATCGCGCTGATCTTCGGTGTGATGAACCTGGTGAATTTCGCTCATGGCGAATACATCGCCTTCTGCGTCTTTGCCCTGATCGTCCCGTCAACCGACGCCGTGGCCGTTATGCTCCTCGGCCGTGCCCCGGCGCTGCTGCTCGTGCCGCTGGTGCTTTCACTTGGCGCGGCAATCGCGATCGCTTCGGAATATGCCGTGTTCCGGCATTTGCGGCGGGCGGACCCGGTGGCGATGATGATCTCGTCCTTCGCTCTGGGATTCGTGATCCGCAACGCGCTGCTGGCCATCTATGGCGGGCGCCCCAAGGCGATCAGCCTCTGGCCCGAACTCAATACCCCCGTCGCGATCGTGGGGGCCGACGTGCCGCTGCTGCAACTCATCGTCATTCTGACCACGCTCCTGGTGGTCGCGGGACTGGCGGGACTGCTGAAGAAAACCCGGCTGGGGCTCGAGATGCGGGCGGCGGCCGAGAACTTCACCATGGCGCGACTGCTGGGCGTGAAGGCCAATGTGGTCATCACCGGAGCCTTCGCCCTGTCCGGCGCGCTGGCCGCCGCCGTGGCACTGATCATGGCCACGCAAACGGGCGTGGCCGACGTGCGGATGGGCGGGCAGATCATGCTGGTCGCCTTCATCGCAACCGTGATCGGCGGGCTGGGCTCGCTGCCCGGTGCGGTGGCCGCCGGGTTCCTGATCGGAGCCGCCTCTGTGCTGTTGCAGGCCTTTCTGCCGCTCGACGCGCGCCCCTTCCGCGACGCCTTTCTCTATTCGCTGGTGATCGTCTGCCTGCTGGTTCGCCCGCAGGGCCTGTTCGTTCCCGCCTCTGCCAAGCCGAGGGTCTGACATGCCATCCCAACACGCGCAAAACCGCCTTGCCGCCTATTCGACGCCGCTGATCCTGTCGGCCGTCCTGCTCGCCTTTGTCCTGCTGGTGGTTGTCCTCGACGACAAGGCGCTGGCCCGCACCGCTGCCGAGGCCCTCGTCCGTGTGACGCTGGTGGTCGGGCTCTGGATCTTCGTCGGCAATTCCGGTGTCATCAGCTTTGGTCATGCGGGCTATATGGCGATCGGCGCCTATTGCTCGGCCTGGCTGACGCTCAAGCCGCAAAGCAAGGCGCTGTTCCTGCCCGATCTTCCGCCCTGGCTGATGGACGCCCAGTGGCCGGTCTTTCCCGCCGCCATCGCCTCGGGGCTGCTCGCCGCCCTTGTCGCGCTGCTGTCCGGCGCGGCCATCCTGCGGCTGTCCGGGATTGCCGCCTCGATCGCCACCTTCGCCTTTCTCGCCATCGTCAACACGGTCTATTCCAACTGGGAAGGCGTGACCGGCGCGACGTCTTCGGTTGTCGGGCTTGCGCGCTATGTCGATCATTGGGTGGCGCTGGCCTGGGCGACAGCGGCGATCGTCGCGGCCAATCTCTACGCGAATTCCGCCTCGGGTCTCGCGCTGCGCGCCACTCGTGAAGATGAAGTCGCCGCCCGTGCCTCGGGCATCGACATGTACCGCCACCGGCTTTGGTCGCTGGTCATCTCGGCCTTTTTCACCGGCATTTCGGGGGCGCTTCTGGGTCATTCCATCGGCGTTCTGAACCCCGACAGCTTCTACCTCGGCATCACCTTCATCTCGCTGGCCATGCTGGTCGTGGGCGGAATCGGCAGCCTGTCCGGCGCCGTGACCGGGGTGCTGTTGTTGTCGCTGCTGATCGAGCTGCTGGTGCGCGCCGAACGCGGCATCACCGTGGGCGGCGCCGAGTTCGCCCTGCCCTCGGGCAGCCAGGAGATCCTGATCGGTGTCGCGATGATCGTCGTCCTGATCCTGCGCCCCGCGGGTCTGACCGGCGGACGCGAATTCAAGCTGCGGCTGTCAGTGCCGCGCATCCCGCTCTCGCAAGAGCCAACTTCAACCAACTGAGGAGAGACAACCATGAAACGACTGGCATTGGCGTCAGCCATCTCTGTACTGGCCATGCCTGCCCTGGCAAGCGACATCACCGTCGGATTCGCCATCGCGCAATCGGGCTGGCTGGAGGCCTATGACACCCCCGCCGCCACCGCCGCGAAGATCCGCATCGACGAGATCAACGCCAATGGCGGGCTGCTGGGCCGGCAGATCAAATGGGTCGAGGCCGACACCAAGACCGATCGCCAGCAATCGGCACGCGCCGGGCTGCAGGTCATCGACGAAGGCGCCGACATGATGGTGGTGAGCTGCGACTACGACTTCGGCGCGCCTGCCGCGCTGTCGGCCGAGACCGAGGGCATGGTGTCGTTCTTCCTCTGCGCCGAGGACGTCAAGGCGGGTATCCAGGGCGTGGGGCCGCACTCGTTCTCGGGTTCGGTTCTGGCCGCAGTGCAGGGCGCAACCATGGCCGAATGGAGCCACGCCAAGCGAGAGGCCCGGACCGGCTATGTGCTGCTGGATACGACGATCGAATACAACAAGGGCATCTGCACCGGGTTCGACTGGATGTTTCCGCAACTCGACGGCACGGAGATCGTCGGCCGCGACACCTTCAAGAATGACGACGCTTCGATCGCCAGCCAGATCACCCGCATCAAGGCCCTGCCGGAAGAACCGGACGTGATCATGCTGTGTTCCTACATTCCCGGCGCCGCCTCGGCGGTCCGGCAGATCCGCGCGGCCGGAATCAACTCTTTGATCCTCAACGGATCTGCTGTGGACGGGTCCTATTGGCTGGATGCCACGCCGGACCTGTCGGGGTTCGTGGTGCCGGTGCAAGGGTCGATCTATGGCGACGACCCGCGCCCCGAGGTCGAGACCTTCAACGTGGCCTACGAAAAGGCGACCGGTTCCCGCCCCGCCAGTTCCTACGCCTATCCGGGCTATGTCCTGATGGACCTGTGGGCCAAGGCGGTCGAGCGGGCCGGCACGCTGGATGGCGCGGCTGTCACCGCCGAACTCGAGAAGATGAAGGGCGAGAACACCGCCTTTGGCCCGCGCAGCTTTTCCCAAGAGCTTCATCACCAGAACGCGGCGGAAATGCAGATCATCGAGATCACCGACGGCAAACCGGCGGCAGTTGACAGCTGGACGATCAGTCAGCCCGTTCCGCTGGACGTGCTGTTGAACTGATTTCACGTCAAAACTGACCATCACGACGCCCTTCTTCTGGAAAGAAGGGCGTCTTGTCGTTGCCTTCGGCGTGGCGGTCGCTCCGCTCTTGTCCCACCAGTCGGGAAAGGTACGCCGCTAGGCAGCCCGCATCGCCTCTTTCGGCAGCATGATCGGGAACTTGCGGCGGATTTCCTCGTCCAGCTTGCTGCCGAAATAGTTGGGATAATGGCTTGAAAGGATGTCCTTCACCACGCCCCGGCTGCGCTCGAACAGGTCCTGCTTGCCCGCCTTTTCCCAGGTGTCGGTCAACTCCCGATCCATCAGGTTGGGATAGACATACTCGGTCTCCATGTATTGCAGCGTCTGAGGGTTGCCAAGGAAGTGCCCCGGATCGACCGCGCAGTCATGGATCACGTCCACCGACAGGGTGTCATCACTGACCTCGATACCGCGCAGGGTGCGCGAGATCATGCCCGCCGCCTCATTGTCGACCACCATCGATTCAAAACTGCAACCCATCAGGCTGCCCATCATGCCGCCGAATTCGCACAGCCTGTTGGCCCCGGCATGGGCCGCCAGCGCAAAGGTCAGCGCCTTTTCCAACCCGTATTGCGCGTCGGGGATTTTCGAATCCGTCATGCCGCAGCCGACGCTGGTGGGCAGGTTGTAGAAATTGCCCATCTGGATCGCGGCGGCCGAGATCAGGGCCTGCTCGCCGCTGCCGCCGGTGAACGAGCCGGTGCGCAGGTCGGTGATGAAGGGCCAGGCGGCAAACACCACGGGCACGCCGGGATTGATGAGGTTGGCTATCACCACGCAGGACAGCGTCTCCGCCACCGCCTGCGCGAGCGTGCCGGCCAGCGGCGCAGGAGACGTCGCCCCGGCCTGCGGCGGCACCGCCAGATCGGCCACCAGCCCCATCCTGGCGGTGTCGATCAGGATTTCCAGGTTTTCACGCCCGAAGCGCAGCGGCGACACGATGGGGCAGCCACCGAAGATCACCGAAGGTTTCTTGAGGAAACTGCCCTCGCCCCCCGAGGCCATGTCGAACAGCTCGATCGCGGGCTTGATGTGCTCGCGCGTGCGGAAGGTCAGGCAGGCGGGTTTCTCGCTGGCGGCCAGCATGGAATAGACCATGCTCATGTCGTGCTGGTAATCCTCGGGCACGTCAGTCGCCAGCACGGTGTCGCCCAGCATGTGGATGTTGTCGAGCCTGTCCACCAGCCGGGTGAAGTCGTAGATATCCTTGAGGGTCGAGGGGCGATAGCTGCGGGTTTCCGCATCAAAGGTCGTCACCGCCGTGCCAGAATTGGCGTAATAGACCTTTTCCTTGGTGCAGTGCATGTCGTCCTTGCCCGCGCGCGAGCCGCGGGCGTGGACGTAGAACTCGCTGGCGGCCTGTGCCAGCATGTCCTCGGTCAGGGCGCGCGGAAAGCACAGCCGCCCGTGTTCGTTCAGCGTCGCCCCCTTGGGCAGCACCAGATCCAGCAGTTCCGGGATCGGATCACCGACCCCTGTACGTTCGAGGATCGTCAACGCAGCGTCATGGATACGCGCCATGTCCACGTCGGACAGCGGCTTGTAGCGTCCGCCCGGAATGCCAGGCCAGATCGCCTGCGAGGCGGCATTGCTGGTGCGCACCGCGGCCCGGGCCTCGCGTCCGCCGCCCCGCCGCCGCACTCTGCGTTCAGTTGTTTCCGACATGTTCGAACTCCGGTCTGGTGTTGTAGCGAGCGCCGCGCCCTTGGCCCGGTGCGGTTTCGAGGGAAATGATTTCCCGGCGATAGATGTCCTGGGCGACTTCGGCCGGGTCGCGCTCGAAATTCCGGGCGGCCATGTGCCCGGCGTAAACGGCATCGGCAATGAGACCCGGATTGGCGGCATCCCCGATCAGTTCCAACGTGCGCAGCGGCGCATCCGGCAACTGCCGCAAGTCTTCGAAAAGGCTGGTATTGCGCTGGCGCTCGGTCACCATCAGGACGCTGGCACAGTCAACTCTCTGCGGCTTGTCGCTGTAAACGCAGGACAATTCGCCATGTTCCGCACCGACGCGCGCCAACCGATGCAGGGGAACGATGCGCACCCCACGCTCGATCAGGCTGCGCTGAACGCGGGATTGTTCCAGCGTCAGTTCGGTGAAGGGCGAGACGACCGCCGCAGGCGTTGCGAAGATGACCTCGTGCCCTGCCTCGGCCAACTGCTCGGCCAGCACACCGCCGATATAGCCCTGATCGTCGTCATAGATCAGAACCGGCCCTTGCGGCGGCACGGTCCCGTCCATGATGTCATCCGGCGTCAGGACGGTCATGCCGGCCGCGATCTCGACCCCGCGCTTGGCCGTCCGCCCGCGCCCGTCGCGGCGCCAGTGCGAGCCGGTGGCGACGAAGACATTCGGGATACCTAGCTCGACAACGTCAGAGGCGCTCAACCGGCTGTCGGTGAACATTTGCACATTGCCGCGCTGCTGAAGGTCGTAGACGCGGTGATCCGAGACCCGCTTCCACGCGGAAAGACCCAGCAGCGAGGCCTCGCGCGGCACACGGCCGCCCAACTCCGGGGACGCCTCGGCCAGCGTCACCTCGTAGCCACGGCGCGCAAGCTGCATGGCGCATTCCAGCCCGGCCGGACCTGCCCCGACCACCAGCGCCGCCTCTTCCCTGCCCTTCGGTGCGATGATCTCGGGGTGCCATTTGCGCCGCCACTCCTCGCCCATGGTGGGGTTCTGGGTGCAGCGGATCGGGATGCCCAGCGTGTCGGACGAAACGCAGATATTGCAGCCGATGCATTCTCGGATCTCGTCGATGCGCCCCTCCTCGATCTTTTTCGGCAGGAACGGGTCGGCGATCGAGGGCCGGGCAGCACCGATGAAATCCACGATCCTCTTGCGGACCATCGACACCATCAGGTCGGGCGAGTTGAGCCGCCCGACGGCCACCACGGGCTTGGAGGTCACCTGCTTGACGAATTTGATGTAGTCAGTCTGAAAGCCGTCCTGCGGCTGGAACCGGGTGGTCTGGCTGTCATTGCTCCAGTCGGCGACGTTCACGTCCCAAAGATCGGGCAACTCGGACAGCATCTCGACGACGGCGCGGCCTTCCTCATGCGCCTGCATGCCGTCGCCCCCCATCATCTCGTCCACCGCAAAGCGCAGCGCCACCGCGCAGGTATCGCCCACGGCCTCTTTCGTTTCCTCCAGCAGCTCGCGCATCAGCCGCGCGCGGTTTTCCAGCGAGCCGCCATACTCGTCCGAGCGGTCATTGAACTGCGGCAGCAGGAAATGCTGCGGCAGGGTCATGTGGTGGCCGGCATAGACATAGATGATGTCAAACCCCGCATCGCGGGCGCGCAGGGCCGCGTCACGGTGCCATTTCCGGAACTCGCGGATGTCGGACTTGTCCATCGCGCGGGCCTGCTTGGGGTAAGGCGTCTCGAGCGACATGTCCGAGGGCGCCAGCACCGGCGCGCGGGTCAGGTGGTTCTGCGCGTGGTGACCGTTATGGGCCAGCTGGATCGCCGCCAGCGCCCCCTTTTCATGGACACCCTCCGTCATCAGGCGCAGCGCCGGCAGGTCGCGTTCGTCCCAGATGCGGTTCTCCGCGTATGGCGACAGGTCGGAGGTCGGGTGGATCTCGGTTTCCTGCGTGGACACGACGGCCCAGCCGCCCTCGGCCTTCATGGCGCGCATGGCCGCCTCGGCCTGCGGGCGCAGATGCCCCAGCCCGTTGCAATGCGGCACCTGGTAGAACCGGTTGCGCGCCGTCACCGGGCCGATCCGGACCGGCTCGAAGAGAATGGAATACCCGTTAGCGCCCGACATGGCAGCGCTTCCTCCAGAAAATTGACATTTCGCCTTTTGAAATTCGGGCGGGGGTCTAGCGTGAGTGGCGCCCCCGCTCGGCCAGATCAGAACCCGGCCTTGATGCGCTCGAACTCCTTGAGCATTTTCGCCTCGAGCTCGGGCTTCACCGCATCGAAGAACAGGCTGCCTTCGAAAAAGCTGTCCACATCGGCAAACCCATAGGTTTCGATCAGCTCCTGATCCGCGCTCTTGAACGCATCGGCGTTGGAATGCGCGTAGCCCCAGCTTTCGATGATGTATTTGCCGCTGGCCTCGGACGTCAGGGCGTTGAGCATGTCATAGACCTGTTCGACCGGCTGCTTGGACGATTTCAGATGCACGTATCCGCAGACCCAGGTGGCAATGCCCTTGTTCACGTCGCGCATCATCACAGCCGGCGTTTCATTCCAGATCAGGTTCAGTTCCGACTGGTTCCAGCCCCAGCCCATCTCGACCTCGCCGCTTGCAAGGGCCTGATCCAGCTGACCCGCATCCGACCAGTAGAACCGCACGTTCGGATGGATCGCGCGCAGGAAGTCCGACGCCTTCTGGAACTCCTCGTCGCTCATGTCGGTGTAGCTGGACACGCCGGTCGCCAGCGCGGCCAGGGCATAGGCGCTGGAGGCCGCGTCCGGAATGGCGATCTTGCCCTGATAGGCCGGATCGGCCAGCAACTGCAGCGAAATGTCATCGCCCGAGATCATGTCGGTGCGATAGATCAGGCCGGTATTGCCCCATTCAAAGGGCACCATGTAGGTGGTGCCGTCGATGGTGATCCCGTCCACCTCCTTGATCTGCGGCAGCAGCTTGTCCCAGTTGGTCAGCTTGGAGGTGTCGATCGGCTGCAACAGGTCCGCCGCGACCCATTTGCGCACCGCGTCGCTGCAGGGGTGTGCCAGATCGGCCTCGAAGCCCGACTGAAGCTTGGTGAAGGCCTCTTCCTGGCTGCCGAAATAGGTATAGCTGGGCGGGCCGCCGTATTTCTCGACATACGCGCCGAAAAAGCCCGGATCCTCGTAACCGGACCAGTCAAAGACCTGCAGGTCGGCCGCATCGGCCAGCGCCGAGGTCGCCAAGCCAGTTATGGCAAGTGCCCCGAGTATCGTGCTGGTTTTGAGTTTCATTTTCCTTCCTCCCTGAAAATTATTGCTCGCGCGCGCCCAGATCGATCACCGAGGCGTTCTGAACCCCCAGCCAGACCGGCTCACCCGGTTTGTGATCGACCGTGTGGAAATAGTTGGGAACCGCGACGACGATCGCATCGTCCAGGCCCTCGCATCGGACATAGTAGTGGACGCTCTCGCCATAGAAGGCGACGTCCGAGATCGTTCCCTGCAGATAGGCGTCATAGCCGTCCGGCTGTTTCGCCCCGATCTCAAGCTGTTCGGGCCGGATCCCGACCAGTATGTCGGTGCCACTGGCCAGGACATTCGGGTTTTTCTGAACGACCAGCGGCCCGAACCCGTCCACATCGACGGACAGGGTGTCGCCGTTTTCGCCCGTGACCCTGGCGTTGAGAAAATTCATGCCGCCGATGAAGGCCGCCACCTCGCGGTTGCAGGGCCGCGCATAGAGCTGCTCGGGCCGGTCCACCTGCTTGAGTTGGCCCGCGAACATCACACCGATCCGGTCCGACATCGTCATCGCCTCGTACTGGTCGTGGGTGACCATCACGAAGGTGATGCCGAGTTTCTGCTGTAGCCGGCGCATTTCAAGCTGCATGTTTTCACGCAGCTTCTTGTCGAGCGCCGACAGCGGCTCGTCCAACAGCAGCACCTTGGGCCGCATCACCAGCGCCCGCGCCAGTGCCACCCGCTGCCGCTGGCCGCCCGAAAGCTCGCTGGCCTTGCGCCGTTCCAGCCCGCCCAGTTCGACCATCTCCAGCGCCTCGGACACACGTTCGCGCATCTCCTTGCGCGACAGGCCCAGCTTGCGCAGGCCAAAGCCCACGTTGTCGCCCACGTCCAGATGCGGAAAGATCGCGTAGGACTGGAACACCATGTTCGTTGGCCGCTTGTTGGCCGGAATGTCCTCCATCAGTTGGCCGCCGATGCGGATCTCGCCCTTTTCATAATCCTGAAAGCCCGCGATCATCCGCAGCGCCGTGGTTTTGCCGCAGCCCGACGGCCCCAGCAGCGAAAAGAACTCGCCCTCTTTCAGCGACAGGTTCAGATCGGACACGGCGACGAAGCTGCCAAAGCGTTTCTCGACGCCGGTGATTTCGATGATGTTCTGATCGCTCATCTTTCGGGCACTCTTCTCAGCTCGTGGATTTCGTGGATCGGCGGCGGAAATATTCGGCGATCAGCAGCAGGATCACCGAGGACATAAGCAACAGCGAGCCCAGCGCCAGGGTGTTCGGCAGCTTGGCCGGAAAGCGGATCTGGCTCCAGATATAGACCGGCAGGGTCGGCTGGTTGCCCGACAGGAAAAACGCCAGGACGAACTCGTCGAAGGACACGGTGAAGGTCACCAGCAGGCTTGAGACGATACCCGGCGCCACGATCGGCAGGGTCACCCGGCGGAAGGTGCCGACCACGGTTTCTCCCAGGTCATAGGCGGCTTCTTCGAGCGACTGGTCGAAGTCGTCGAAGGCCGACTTCATGATCGACACAGCGAATGGCAGGGCGACGAAGGTATGGCCCAGGATCACGGTCGTCAGCGAGGGCTTCAGGCCGATGCTGATGAACAGAACAAGCATCGAGCTGGCCACGATGATGCCGGGAATGACCAGCGGCAGCATCACCAGCCCTTCGGACAGCTCGCGCCCCGCAAAGCGGTATCTCACATAGGCGCGCGCGGCGAACAGCCCCAGTGAGGTCGCCGCCAGCGCGGTCACCGAACCCACGATCAGAGAGTTCACCATGGCGTTCAGCAGGGTCTCCTGCTCGCCAAGCTGGGCGTACCATTTCAGGGTGAACCCCTTGATCGGAAACGCCACGATGGTGCCGTCGTTGAAGGAAAACAGCGGCAGCAGCAGCACCGGCAGGTAGAGAAAGATCAGATACGCGGTCGCATAGATCAGCAGCCAGGGGATGCGGGCAACGGCGGTCATCGGATCCTCCTGCCCAGGCCGGTGGCGAGCAGAACGAACAGGATGGCGACGATGCCGACCGAAACCATCGCCATCAGCGACAGGGTCGCCCCCAGCGGCCAGTTGTTGGCGGCCCCGAACTGGACCTGGATCAGGTTGGCCACCATCTTGCCCTGCGATCCGCCGACCAGCGCCGGGGTCACATAGTCACCCACGGTCGGAATGAAGATGATCAGGCAGGAGGCGATGATGCCCGGAACCGTCAGCGGCAGCGTCACGCGAATGAACCGCTCCAGGCGGTTGCACCCCAGATCGGTCGCCGCCTCGAGCAGCGACCGGTCGATCTTTTGCAGCGAGACATAGATCGGCAGGATCGCGAAGGGCGCCCAGGCGTGGGCCAGCGTCAGGACCACCGCGAATTCGTTGTAGAGCAGAAAGGTCAAAGGCTCCTGGATCACCCCGATCGAGATCAGCGCCGAGTTCATCACCCCGTTGAAGCCGAGGATCAGTTTCCAGCTGAACACCCGCAGCAGGTAGCTGCTCCAGAACGGGATCGTGATCAGCAGCAGCCACAGCGCCTTTTTCTGCGTGCGGAAGGCGATGAAATAGGCGATCGGATAGGCCAGCGCCACGGTCGCAAAGGTCACCGCCCCGGCGATGGCGATCGACCGGATCAGCAGGTGCCGCACCAGCGGGTCGTTTACCGCCTCGCTGTAGTTCGCCCAGGTGAAGGTCCTGTCGATCTCGACATAGGTCTGGGTCCAGAAACTGTAGGCGACCAGAATTCCCAACGGCGCCGCCACCAGCAAGCCGACATAGAGCGACGCCGGCGCGCTGAGCGCAATTCCCTTGCCGGCCTCTGACTTGAGAATGGTGGCCATGAGTTACCGCTGTTCTGGTTGCAATCGCCGCCCACACCAAAATGGACAATCGTCCATTTAAATCTGGAATTTTCCACCAAGCTGTGTCAACACATATTTTGGCGGCCTTGGGAAAAGCGCCTTTTGGATTGGTGGTTCGGACGGAAAAGAACGATTTTTCAAACGGAAAGCCTGCATCATGACGGGAAAACGCCAACAGGCACGAGAAAAAAATCGACTGACCCTGATCGAAGCGGTGCTGGATTCCGTGGCTGAAAAGGGAATCTCGGAAACCAGCGTCAGCGAAATCATCCAGCGCGCCGGGCTGTCGCGCGGCATGATTCACCTGCATTTCGGCGGCAAGGACAACCTGCTGAACGAGGCCGTGAAACACTCGTCCGAAGAATACTACCAGGGTCTCTACGCCTTGCTGAACGCGGCCGGCGACACCGGTCAGGAGCGCATCGAGATGATCGTTCGCGGGGATCTGAGCGAAGAGGTTCTCAACCGCAGGAACGTCAGCATCTGGTACGCGTTCAGGGGCGAGGCCCGCAACAGAGCCGCGATTGCCGCCTATTCCGATACGCGCGATGCAAAGCTGCGGAACATGGTCCATGACGCCTTTTCCAGGATCGCACAGGAAGCCGGCGCGGCAGAGGCGGCGGATATCGCGCGGGATGCCACCCATGGCACGCTAGCGATGCTGGAAGGCATGTGGACGGATTACCTGTTGCACCCCGACATCTTCGACCGCGAGGAGTCGGTTCGCGTCGTGTTCCGCTTTCTGAGCGCGCTCTTTCCGAAGCATTTCGGCGTCAACGGCGCCATTGCCAATGGCCGATCCAAACGGGTTGATGGATGACTTCAGGGTCGTGAGGGGCATTCGGAAACCATGAAGCTTTGCACTCCTGTGCCGCAAGGCTGTGCGGGGCTTTGAAGGCGCGCCGTCGGCCATTTGCCCGCCGCGCCGTCAGCGGCAAGTTTTCCTTCCCGTTTCGATCACAACTTGGCGATTGGACCATGAAACACATGACTGGCGCCCGAGATTGCTTCAGCATTGAAGGGGCTTAGCAGCTATCGCACTGAAAGGACGTCACATGTCCGATCAAGCAGTCAATATCCTCCTGATCGAGGACAACCCGCTTCACGCCAAACTTGTCGTTCGTCTGATCGAGGGTGAACCGCAGCTGAGATGCACGCTTCAGTCCGCAGAGACTCTGGCGGACGGCCTTGCGATATTGCACGCCGGGGGCATCGATCTGGTGCTGCTCGACCTGGTGCTTCCCGACAGCCAGGAACTCGAGACGTTCTTCCGGGTCCATACGGCGGCTCCGGAGGTTCCGGTGGTCATCCTGACGGCCATGGACGACCTGAAACTGGCGGCCACCGCGGTGGAAGCGGGGGCCAGCGCGTTTCTGGTCAAATCGAGCCTGAACGCCGTCGCCCTGGGGCGGGCCATCCGCTACACGCTGGCGCGTGCGCGGGCCCACACGGCCGAGTGGGATTCCCCGATGCTCCGCCTGGCGCAGCAGCAATTTCTCAAGGCGGCGCAGATCATGGGTCTGGACGACAATATCCGCCAGCGGCTGCTGTTCCCGCAGCGCACACAGGTGGTGACCTTCCCCTTTTTCAGGGACGACCGGGCACAGGTGGAAACCGTGTTCGGCTACCGCGTCCAGCATGTGCTGACGATGGGCCCGACCAAGGGCGGCGTGCGCTATCACGAAGACGTGGATCTGGGCGAGGTGGCGGCGCTGGCCACCTGGATGACCTGGAAATGCGCCCTGATGAACCTGCCCTATGGCGGCGCCAAGGGCGGCGTGCGCGTCGATCCGACCGTGTTGTCCAGCAACGAGTTGCAGCGGCTGACACGGCGCTATACTGCCGAAATCATTGAATTCATCGGCCCGGACAAGGACATCCCCGCCCCCGACATGGGGACCAACGAACAGGTCATGGCGTGGATGATGGACACCTACAGCCAGCAGGTCGGCTACACGGTTCCCACGGTGGTCACCGGCAAGCCGGTGGTTCTGGGCGGATCGCTGGGACGCCGCGAGGCGACGGGCCGCGGGCTGGTCTACATGATCGAGGCCGCGGCGCGGCACACCGGACTGGACCTGAACGGCGCGCCGGCCGTGGTACAGGGGTTCGGCAATGTCGGCAGCTTCACCGCGAAGTTTCTGGAAGAGGCAGGCGCCAAGGTCATCGCCGTCAGCGATGTCTCGACCGGTCTCTACAATCCCAACGGCCTCTCGATCCGGTCGCTGATGGATTATGTCGCGGAGAACCGGGTTCTCAAGGACTACCCCGAGGCCGACCATCTGACCAATGCCGAGCTGCTGGAAACGAAATGCGACGTGCTGGCCCTGGCCGCGTTGCAAAACCAGGTGACCGCCGAGAACGCGGACCGGATCGACTGCAAGATCCTGGCCGAGGGGGCCAACGGCCCGACATCTCTGGAAGCCGACGAAACCTTGAACGAAAAGGGCATCATGATCGTGCCCGACGTTCTGGGGAACGCGGGGGGCGTCACGGTATCCTATTTCGAGTGGGTTCAGGGCACGCAGAACCTGACCTGGACGTTGGACGAGATCAACGGCCGCCTCAAGCAGATCATGCTCGACGCGTTCGACCGCACGGTGGCGCGCGCAGCAAAGGACGGGATCGACATGCGCACGGCGGCGCTGGTCGAAGGCGTGCAGCGCGTGACCGAGGCCAAGTTGCTGCGGGGTGTGTTCCCATAGGCAGGCCAACCCGCTGAAGACCCCCACGGTTCAGGGAGACTGACCCGATGGCGAGACCGAGTGAAACCTCCAGACTGCCCCGCTCTGCCGAGCGGAAGGGAACGTCTCTGGTCAACTGGATCCTTTTGCGCGGGCGGGTGTGGCTCATCTGCGCCGTGGGCCTGCTCAGCCTGGCCCTGACGCTGATCGTCTGGCAGGCGCTGCTGAAGGAAGAGCACGACACCGCCGTCGCCGAGTTTGATCGTGTTGCCGCACGCCGCATCGAGGCCGTGAAACGACAGATCCTGCAGGGCGTGTCGATGATCAAGGCGCTGAACGGCCTCTATGCCAGTTCGCGGTCTGTCGAACGCAGCGAATTCCATGTTTTCTCTCAGCCTTTCCTGAACGATCTTCCCAACGTCGAGGTCGCCCTTTACGCGCCAAGCGTGCCCAACAACCTGATTGCCTTTTGGGAAAATCTCGGACGCGCCCAACTGGACGACCGGTACGAAGTTTACGAATTGACGGCGGAGGGACAGCGCGTAGCGCCGCAGGTCAGAGACATGCATTTCCCGGTCTTCTTCGTCGAATCCCGCCGAAGCTCCACCCGCGAGGCGCTGGGGTATGATCTGGCCTCGGACCCCGTCATGCTCAGGGCGATCAGGCATGCGCGCGACGGCGGGTCGGCCGCGGTCACCGCCCCGGTCAGGATGCCGGGGATGGACGGGGATCAACCCCGTGTGGCAATCGTTGCCCCCTATTTCGGCAGGGCCGGGCAAACGTTGCAGCAAAAGCAGTTGAAAGGGATCGTGGCGATCACCTTGCGGGTCGGCGATGTCCTGAGCGACACTCTGGAACACTTTCCTCAGGACAAAATCGAGATCCACCTGTTCGATACGGAAAGCGGAACGAGTTTCGCGGCCTCGGGCGCGCCGCAAGACGGTGCAGTTGCTCGCGCCCCGCAGGTCCTGGACGAACTGGCGGCCTCGTCCGAGATCAGCCACTTGGAGGATTTCGACATCCTTGGCCGGAAATGGACGTTCCTCGCGGTTCCGGGCCAAGGCTACTACCGGCCTCAACTGATATCGGATGCCACGATCACGCTGGCAGGCGGGATGGCGGTCACGGTGATCCTGGTCGCATTCCTCGCTTCGCTGACACGGCAGATCGTCGAACGGACCCGAGCAGAGGCGTCACTCAGGGAAAGCACGGCCTTCCTGAGATGCAACCAGGCCATCACCCGCGCGGCCAACGAAGCGGACAGCATCGAGGCGGCCTTTCGGGTGGCCGTGGACGAAATCTGCACCTTGACCGGCTGGCCCGTGGGCCATGTCTACCTTCTGGACGAGGAACAGGGCGATCTGGCCCCCTCGGACGTGTGGCATCTGCAGGATCCTGAGGCGTTCAGGGTATTCCACGAAGTCACGCAAAAGACCCGTTTCGCCGCCGGTGTGGGCTTGCCCGGCCGGGTTTTTGAGAGCGGTGAGCCCGCCTGGATTCCCGACGTGAACCGCGACCCGAATTTCCCACGGGCCAGCATGGCCAAGGAAATCGGGGTAAAGACCGGCGCCGGTTTCCCGGTCAAGACCGACGGCCATGTAGTCGCGGTGATGGAGTTCTTCTCCAGCGAAGTCGAAGAGGAAAACCCCCAGCTTCTAGATGTCATGGCCCAGATCGGGGTGCAGTTGGGTGTCGTGGTCGCGCGCCAGCGCGCCGAGGCCGAGGTTCAGGAGGCCCGCGCAAGAGCCGAATTCGCCCGGACTCAACTGATCGACGCCATCGAGTCCGTCGAAGAAGGCTTCGTTCTGTACGACGCGCAGGACCGGCTGGTTCTGTTCAACTCGAACTTCAAGGAAAAGTTCTACCCCGAAGGCACAAGGCTGGAACCGGGGATGACGTTCGACGAGGTCCTGCATGCGGCCTTCGATGCCGGGCTGCTGTCCACCGGCGATGAGACCGAAGAGGATTGGATCGAAAAACGTCTGGACTTGCACCGCAACCCCGGCAAGCCATTCGCGATCGAGCACACGACCGGCCGGTGGATCTGGATCAGCGAGCGCAAGACCCGCGATGGCGGCACCGTCTGCGCCTATACCGACATCACCGAATTGCAGGAACACCGGAACCATCTGGAGGAACTGGTGGCCGAACGCACCGCCGAGCTTGAGCAACGGACCGAAGAACTGCGCCGATCTCATGAAGAGCTGGAAAAGGCCCGCGACGCGGCGCTACAGGCCAGCGTGGCGAAAAGCGAATTCCTTGCCAACATGAGCCACGAAATCCGCACCCCGCTCAATGGCGTGATCGGCATGGCCGAATTGCTGTGCGGAACCGATCTCACGCAGCAGCAGAGAGAGTATGCCCAGATCATCATGCGCTCGGGTGATACGCTGCTCGATCTCATCAATGACATCCTGGATTTCTCCAAGATCGAGGCCGGTCGGCTGGAATTGGAGTCCGTTCCCTTCCGGCTGCGCGACCTGCTGGGCGATACGCTGCAGACGCTGACGATGCGCGCCGGGGAAAAGGGGCTGGAGCTGGCCCACCACATTCCACCCGAGGTCCCGGACCGCGTGGTCGGCGATCCGACGCGGCTGCGGCAGATCATCGTCAACCTCGTCGGCAACGCCATCAAGTTCACCGACAACGGCGAGGTCGTGGTGGACACCCGGCTGGTTGATCGAAACGACAGCGGCATCGTTCTTGAAGTCGAAGTGCGCGACACCGGCATCGGCATTCCCAAGGAACAACAGGAACGGATCTTCGAAGCCTTCGGACAGGCCGACACCTCGACGACGCGACGCTATGGCGGCACTGGGCTGGGTCTGGCGATCGCCTCTCAACTGGCCCGAAAGATGGGCTCGGGGATGACGCTCGAAAGCACCCCCGGGAAAGGCAGCAAGTTCTCGTTCACCGTCGAACTGGGCCTTGCCAGCGAAGACGACCTGCCCCGCGCCGCCGTGCCCCGCGAATTGCGCGGCATGCCGGTTCTGGTGGTCGATGACAATGAAACGAACCGCCGGATCCTCGCCGAGGTTCTCGAAAATTGGGGGATGGCGCCCATCCTCGCCAAGGACGCCGCCAGCGCGCTCGAGCGTCTGGATACGATGATCCGCGAAGGGGCGCCGCCGCGGCTTGCCCTGCTTGACATGATGATGCCCGAGATGGACGGGGTCGGTCTGGCCCGGGAAATCCGAAAGCGCCCCGCCCTTGATGCCACGCGCATCCTTCTGATGTCGTCCACCGGCTATGGCGGAATGGAGGACCGGCTTCGGGAACTGGACATTCACCGGCTGCTGGTCAAGCCGGTCAAGCAGTCCGACCTGTTGAACGCCGTGTTGAACGCAATCGGGTCCGCCGCGCGCAAACTGACGCCTGCCGCCTCGGCGACCGCAGGCATCACCAGCCGCCCCCTGAAAATCCTTCTGGCAGAGGACGGGCTGGTCAACCAGAAGGTCGCCATCGACCTTCTGAGCCGCCGCGGCCACACCGTGGAGGTCGCCGAGAATGGGCAGGAGGCCGTCGATGCAACCGCCCACAGGGACTACGACATCGTCCTGATGGACATGCACATGCCGATCATGGATGGCGTGACGGCAACCGAGGCGATCCGCGCCCGCGAACGCGCCCAGGGCGGCCGCCGCATACCCATCGTGGCCTGCACCGCCAGCGTCACGCCGGCGGACAGACAACGTTGCGCCAAAGCCGGCATGGATGATTTCGTCGGCAAGCCCTTCCGCGCCGAAGAACTTCTGCGCGTGGTCGAAGAGGTCGTCAGCCGGAATGCACCATTGCCGCCCGAATCCACCGCAGAGGCGCCTGAACCCGCCCGCTCGCCCTCTGAACCGTCACGGGCGCCACCTGAAGCGGCCGGAGCGCCGGAAGAAAAGGCGCCAGAAACCGCTGAGGATGCTGCAGCGGATCCCGTCAACTGGCGGGAAGCTCTGGATCGGCTGGGGGACGAAGGCCTCTTGCGGGAAATGGCCGAAATGTTCTTGGCCGAACTTCCCAAAATGGTCGATGCAATCGAAACGGCCCGTCAGAGCGGGGATGCGCAGGAATTGCGCCGCGCCGCGCACACGCTGAAAGGCTCCGCCAACGTCGTCGGCGCATTTCCAGCGGCACAGGCGGCGCTACGCCTGGAAAACCTCGGGCGCGACGGCAAACTTGACGAGATTCCGCCAGCCCAGCGCGATCTGGAAGAGGAACTGAACCGCTGCACGGCGGTCTTGGAGACAATTCTGTCCCGTTCCCGGTAGAACCCGAGGGCAGCGGGCCATCCGCCGGCACCTCGGCATCACCTCATTCGGCGGCCTCGTCGGCATGATCGACCATTGCCGCCAGCTCTCCCAGAGTAACCGGCTTGAGCGGAGGGCGGATGCGGTAGTACCCCGTCTCGTCCGGGGATAGGCCATTGGCCTGGGCCAGCAGAGCCGTCACGGTCAGACCGCAATACCTCCCCTGGCAAGGCCCCATTCCAGCCCGGCCAAAGGCCTTGGTCTGGTTCGGCCCGAGACAGCCCAGCTTGGCATAGCGCCGGATATCGCCGGCCGTGACCTCCTCGCACCGGCAGACGATGGTGGCATCTTCGGGCGCAAGCGCCTCGCGGAACGGCGGATAGGCCGCGTCCAGAAACGGCCTCACGGCGGATTCGCCGGCACGTTGACGATGCAGCGGAGCGGCCTTGCGGTCCCGTTCGGATTCCGACAGCTTGCCGAGTTCTTCCGCAACTTTCAGGGCAGCGATGCGGCCCGCGATCTCGGCCACCTTCGCGCCGCCGATCCCGGCACCGTCGCCAGCGATGAAAACGCCCTCAACATTCGTCGCGCCCCAGCGGTCGCGCACCGGCGAGAAACAGCTCTGCCCCGCGTCCCATTCGTGGGTCACGCCCAGAGACCGCGCGGCCTGCGTGTTGGGCACGACTCCGTGGTGCAGCAGAACGGTGTCGCAGTCGATCCTGTGGCGTGTCCCGCCACATTGGAAAGAAACCGCCTCGGCCCGGTCACTGCCCTCGACCGCGACGGCGGTCGCGCCGGCGTAGCGCGAAACGCCCGCGCGCCTGATCTCGGACAGCATCGCCAGACCTTTGGCAAGGTAGTTCCAGCCGCGCAAGGCCCCGCCAAGATGCCTTGCGGCCCCCAACAGATCGCCCCGCGTCTGCGTTTCGACCAGCGCCAGTGGAGGCGTGCCCGCCCGCACCATCTGCGCCGCGATCAGGTATAACAGCGGCCCACTTCCAACCAACACTGCGCGGCGCGGCAGAACCCCGGACTGTTTCAGCAGGATCTGCGCCGCACCGGCCGTAATCACGCCCGGCAGGGTCCAGCCCGGCACCGGCATGGGTCGCTCCAACGCGCCGGTGGCGAGGATCACCCGGTCGCCGCTCACCTGCGCGCCGCGACCGTCTTTGGTGAAAGAGACGCGGAACCCGTCCTCGATGGCCCAGACCACCGCCCCCTCGACATGCTCGATGCCCTGGCGGCGTATGGCGGCCGTCAGTGTCGCCCCATGCGTGTAGTCCGCGCCCAGAATGTCTCCGCGTTTGGGCGCTACACGATCCACATCGCGATAGATCTGCCCACCCAGTCGCTGCTGTTCGTCCAGCAGCGTCACGCTGAGCCCCGCCTCTGCGGCTGTCGCCGCTGCGGCCATGCCGGCGGGACCAGCTCCGATGACGATGAGATCACTGTGCTTCATCGGCGGCCTCCGGTTGATTGGGCCGGGCAATGCGCATGCCTTCGACAACCTCCAGCATGCAGGCCTGACGGGTGACGCCATCAATGTCCACGAGGCAGTCGAAACACGCGCCCATCATGCAGAACGGTGCGCGAGGGGCCCCGGATACCGGCGTGTTGCGGAACTCACGGACCCCCGCGGCCAGCAAGGCGGCGGCAAGGTTGGCGCCTTCCGGCAGGTCCAGCGGCGCCTCGTCCAGCCAGACCCGAACCCTGGGGCCGCTTTCCAGTTCAAGAAACGGCGAAGCGGTCTTCACTGAACACCTCCAGATCCGGCGCGGCCTCGGTCCGTTCCAGCCAGTCGGGCAGGAAGCGGGCATGGGCCGCGGCAAGCGTGATGCCGCTGTGGCAGGTCACCAGATAAGCGCCCGGCATGTCGCGGCTTTCCTGATAGATCGGCAGGCCATCGGGCGACAGAACGCGCAGCGCGCCCCAGCTGCGCACCAGCTGCGCCCGGGCCAGCGCCGGATAGGCGGCGATCGCCTCGGCCGCCAGCCCCGAGATGCCGGGCTGGGTCACCCGGTCATCGAACCCGACCTCTTCGTTCGTGGCCCCGATCTGGATGCCGCCTTCGTCCACCTGACGCGCGATCAGCGACGGGCGGTGGATCATCCTGGGCAGTTTTTCGGTAATCAGCACCTGACCCCGCTGCGGCCGGATCGGCGCCTTGAACCCCAGTTTCGGGCCAAGCTGTGTCGCGCCGAGACCGGCCGAGAGGATCACCCTGTCTGCCCCGATGACGGTGCCGTCCTCGCAGCGGACGCGAAATCCGTCGGGTTTCGTCACCTCGGTTACCGTCTTGCCGTTCAGAACCCGTCCGCCCAGCCGCCGCACATCATGGGCCAGCGCCCTGAGCAGCTTGAGCGGATTGGCGTGCCCGTCCTGATGATGGAGGATTGCGCCCACGACCTTGGGGCCGATATGCGGCTCTTCGTTGCGCAACGCGTTCCGGCCCAGCACGTCATAAGGATAATCGCCGTCGAGCTTGGCCTTCAGTTCTTCGTACTGCGCAACGGTTTCGTGCAGCGTCTCTTCCGAGAAATGCAGGTCATAGCCGCCCTTCTGTTCCAGCGCGACATCGCTGCCGGTGTTTTCTGCCAATTCCTTGGCGAACTCCGCCCATGCGGCCGCCGATTGCTGCGACCATTTCGCATAGCGCGGCTGTTTCATCCCCTTGGACTGCACCCAGACCAGGCCGAAATTGCCGCGGCTGGCGCGAAACGCGCCGTCGTCGCCATCCAGAACGATGACCCGCCTGCCGCGTTTCAACAGCCCCCAGGCCACCGACAGACCGACGACGCCGCCGCCGATGATGGCATAATCCGCATCCATGTCGTCCGTTCTCCCGGGATGAAACCAAGGTGCCCGGGGCAGCACCAGACGGCCGCCCCGCGCATTGTTACGCTTACTTGCCGATCTGGTCGAGGATGCCCTGTCCCCACTCGACGCCGACATCTTCCAGAACGACGGGCCAGACCTCGGCGCGCACCTTCTCGGCCATTGCGCCGAGTTCATCGGCGTTCAGCTGGACGACCTTGGTGCCAAGCTCGTCGGCCAGACGCTGCTCCCATTTGCCCTGATCCTCTTCGGCAACGGTCCAGCGCTGCGCCTCGAACTCGGCCGCGGCGGCCTTGAGCGCCTCCTGATCCTCGGCGTCAAGCTCGGCCAGCGAGCCGTTCGAGATGATCATGTACCACACCTCGAAATGGGTGTTGGCCGGGATGTAGGCCTTGGTCACGTCGCGGAAGGAGGCATAGTAGCCCTCGGCGCCCGAACCGATCACACCGTCGACCACGCCAGTCTGAACGGCGGTGAAGGCCTCGGAGAACGGGATCGGGGCCGGGATGTAGCCCAGCGCCTCGCCGGTCAACTGGAAGCTCTTGATACCCGGCACGCGCACCTTGATGCCGTTCGACTGCGACGGATCGCCCGGATTCACCGGGTCGGTGTTCAGCGAAATGCCCCCGAAATAAACCGGATAGGCGGCCAGCATGGTGATGTCCTGCTTGGCGTAGAGCTCGGCCATCACCTCGCGGACGGCGCCGCCGGGGCCATAGATCTTGCGCGCTTCTTCCCAGTTGCTGGCCAGGAAGGGGAACGAGCTGATCTGCATGCGGCGGTCGGCGGCAGACGCGGCGGGCTGCGTCGCCATGTCGATGGCGCCCACGCTGATGCGTTCCTGCACGGTGGTGTAGTCGCCCAGCGCCGAGGCCGGGAAGATCTCGATGTTGACGTCACCGCCGGTGGCCTCGGCGACATCCGCCGCAAAGGCGCGCAGTTCGACGTCGATGGTGGTGTCCTGCGGGCGCACATGGCTCATCTTCAGGTCCGCGGCGGATGCCACGCCGGCCAGGGCCATCAGGGCAGCGGCGGCGGTGCCGGTCAGAAAGTGTTTCATGGGTAGTCTCCTCCGATTTGTTGGAATGTCAGGGTGGTGGTCAGTAGCCGAACAGGCTCGGCAAGAAGAGCGACAGGTCGGGCCAGAGAGAGGTCAGGAACACGACCGGGACGTAACCCGTCACGATCAGGATCATCGCGGGCGGGATCACCTTGGTGACCTTCACGTTCCCGATCCGCGCCCCGAGATACAGGATCGAGGCATAGGGCGGGGTCACGCCGCCCATGGCGGTGTTGACGCCCATGATCGCGGCGAACTGCACCGGGCTGACCCCGATCGCGTTCATCAGCGGCAGCAGCAGCGGCGCGATCAGGATGATGGCGGTCACGTCGTTCACCACCATGCCGACCAAGAACAGCAGGATGTTGATGAGGATCAGCAGCAGAACCTTGTTCTCGGTGATGCCGAAGATGGCGCTGACCAGCTGCTGCGGAATGCTTTCATAGACGAACATCTGGCCCAGGATCATCGAGAACAGGATCATGAACATGATCGCGCCGACGGCGGTCGCGGCCTCTTTCCCGGCTTCCAAGAACTTGTCCCACCGCAGGCCCTTGTAGACGAAGAACCCGACCGGGATGGCATAGATCACCGACAGGGCGGCGGCCTCGGTCGGGGTCATGATCCCGCCGTAGATGCCCCCGAGGATCATCACCGGCATCAGCAATGCAGGCGTCGCGTTGAAGCCGCGCTTGGCCACCTCGCTGGACAGCTCGCCAAAGCTGGGTTTCTCGTCGAGATGCAGGTTGAACTGGCGGGCCATGATCAGGTTCACGACCGAGAAGTTGAACATGATCAGCAGGCCCGGCCCCATCGTGGCCAGGAAGCAGGCCAGGATCGAGGTATCGGTCACCCAGCCATAGACGATCATCGTCACCGAGGGCGGGATCAGCAGGCCGAGGATCGAAGAGTTGGCAATCAGCGCGGTGGCGTATTCACGCGGATAGCCGCGTTTTTCCATCTCGGGGATCAGCAGCGGACCGATGGCGGCGATACCGGTCAGGCCCGAGCCCGAGATCGCCCCGATCACCGCGCAGGATACCGCGGCCACCACACCCAAGCCGCCGCGCACATGGCCGATGAAGGCGTTGACGAAACGCAGAAGCGAGGCCGCGATGCCGCTTTCCGACATGATCGTGCCGGCAAGAACGAACAGCGGGATGGCCAGCAGGACGGGGTTGCCGAGTTGCTGGAAACCCCACAGCATCATGCCCTTCATCGTCACGTCGCCGATGAAATACATCACCATCAGCGCCGCGCCGAAACAGTAGGGAAGCGGCACGCCCAGGGTCAGGGTGATGACGAGGATTGCAATGGCAAGAAGCGCGATCTCGATCATCTGGCCGCTCCGGTCGACAGGCTGCGGATGTGGCCCCAGAGGTGCCAGGCGGTGTAGATCATCATCAAAGTCACCCCCACGATGAGCGCCACGTCAGAGTAAAAGGTCGGGATGTAGAGCGTCGGGCTCTCTTTCCAGACGCGCCAGGCGTAGCGCGTGTAGTCCCATGCCCAGCTCCACAGCCACAACCCGACGATCAGGCTGATGATCTCGCCGACGATGGCGAGCACGATGTGCTGGCGCTCGGTGGTCAGAAAGATCTCGAGCACGTTGGCCCGGATATGCGTGTTCTCGCGCGAGGCATTCACCGCGCCCAGCATGTAGAGCCACACCGTCGGATACAGCATCGTCTCTTCCAGCCCCATGACCGGAACCTGAAGCACATAGCGCGTGATCACCTGGACGAACTGGCCTAGGGCCACGATGCTGATCAATCCAGTCAGAAGATATTTCGAGAACGTGTCCATGCTTCCTTTCGCCCGGGAAGTTTCCCTATCAGTTCCGGCAAAAATCGCTGGACAGGCGGCATAAAATCAATTTCAAAATATCTTTGCAGCCATCAATTCACTTTATACTCTGCCATGAACCTCTCGATCCGTCAGATCATCACCTTCCGCGAAGTCATGCGAAGCGGCTCGATTTCACAGGCGGCAAAGACCGTCGGTCGAACGCAACCGGCCGTCAGCACGATGATCGGCACCTTGGAGGACGAGTTGGGGTTTGCGCTGTTCATCCGCGAACACGGCAAGCTGACGCCCACGCCCGAGGCGCGCTATTTTCTTGAAGAATGCGAAGACATCATCGCGCGTCTCGACCGCACCAAGCAGACGCTCAGCGGGATCAGGTCGCTTGAGGCCGGCAAGCTCCGCGTCGCCTGTCACCCGGCCGCATCGGGCGTATTCATGCCCCGCCTGATGACCGAGTTTCTCAGGGGCAAGGACGAGGTCGAGGTCGCGCTGATCATGCGCTCATCGGCGATGATCGAGGATCTGATCGCCTCGCAGCAATTCGATCTCGGCTTTGCCGAAACCCCCGCGCCGCGCGCCTCGATCGACCAGACCGATTTCGATCTCGAATCCGTCTGCCTCGTTCCGGCCGGCGACCCGTTGGCATCCGCCCCAGTGATCACGCCCGATGATCTGAACGGCAAGCCCATGGCGACGCTGTTCGCAGGGCATCCCGCCGCCACCCAGATCGAAGAGGCGTTTCGCTCGGAGGGATGCCGGCTGAACAAACGCCTGGAACTGCGCACATTTCTGCCCGGGCTGCAATTCGTCGCCGCCGGGATGTGCTATATGGTCTGCGACATGATCACCGCCTACAGCCACCTGGTGCAGCGCAACACATCCGGCGGGCTTGTCATCAAGCGGTTCCGCCCACGCCTGAGCGACAGCATTTCGATCCTGACTCCGGGATATGCAACGCAATCCCTGTTGGCGCAGGCCTTTGCATCCCATCTCTCCAGCGCCATTCAGACCATGCGCGACGAGATCGAAAGAGCCCTTTGACACACAGAACGAACTGACCGCCCAAGCAGCGCCTGTGCCTGCCCGGCACGACCAAGACCTCGCCCGGTTTGAAGCCTGCTCATTCTAATCGCCACAGGTCACGAAGGGGCGGCAACTCCTGTGATTGCCACGCCGTGCGGCCGACGGGATCGGCTACGGGTTCCACGTTGTAAACATTCACCCATTTGAAAGCGTTCGCGTTTGAAAATTTTCTGGTGCACAAATGACAAAAGTCAATTTTCGCGATCGCTTGCTGGTCTATCGCATCAGTATCAGCAATGGGCCAAAAGGCTGGGCACTCGAGACGGAGTCGCGTGTGAGCAACAAGACATCCAGGCGGTCTTTTCTGAAAGGTGCCTTCGACAGGGCTGCGGCGATGCGGCCGGTTGGGGCCCTTCCCGCCATGGAATTCGAGGATGTCTGCACCGGTTGCGGGGACTGCGCACGCGCCTGCCCGGAAGGAATAATTTTCCGCGACAGCGAAGGGTTCCCAGTGGTCAAGCTGCGGCGCGGCGAATGCACCTTCTGCAACGCCTGCACCGACGCCTGCGACACCGGCGCCCTTGTGGCTGGCAACGCCTGGCCCTGGAGGGCTCGGGCAAAGGCTTCCTGTCTGTCCAGGAACGGCGTTCAGTGCCGGGCCTGTCAGGACCACTGTGAATCCCAGGCGATTCGCTTCCGCCTGCAGCCGGGTGGAAGCTCGCAGCCGCTGTTCGACGCCGACCTCTGTACCGGCTGCGGAGCATGTGCCGCCCCCTGCCCGGTCAACGCCATCGAGTTCACCGAAATAAGCCAGCAACTGGAGACCAGCAAATGCTGAACATCTGCGGATGCCTCGTCCACACGATGCCGGAAATGACCGAAAGCGTCATCGAGGCCATC
Source organism: Ruegeria marisrubri (assembly GCF_001507595.1). GTDB lineage: Bacteria > Pseudomonadota > Alphaproteobacteria > Rhodobacterales > Rhodobacteraceae > Ruegeria > Ruegeria marisrubri. The sequence continues at coordinate 315,671 of NZ_LQBQ01000001.1, read as the reverse complement.
AATGCGACCGAAGGCGGCGAAGTTCACGCCCACGAAGACGGACGCATTGTTGTCACCGTCGAGGACACGCCATCCCAACGCGCCTCGGATCAGATCATGGAAATGCATCAGATCCCCGGCGTGCTGACGATCACACTCACCTATCACCATTTCGAGGAACTGGACGAAAGCGCCGAAGCCCTCGACCAACCTCTTCACTGAACGGGAGATCAGCCCATGACCTTGCCAACTTCCCGCCGCTCCTTCCTGAAGGCCACGGCCGCCGCCGCGACGGCCTCGGCCGCAGGGATCACCCTGCCGAACGGCGCCAAAGCCCAACTCTCGGCACCTGACATTCGCTGGGACAAGGCGGCCTGCCGTTTCTGCGGCACCGGCTGCTCGGTCCTCGTCGGCGTCAAGGACGGCCACGTCGTGGCGACCCAGGGCGACCCCGAGGCCCCGGTGAACCGCGGCCTGAACTGCATCAAGGGCTATTTCCTGTCCAAGATCATGTACGGCAAGGACCGCCTGACCACGCCGCTGCTGCGCAAGTCGAACGGCGTCTATGACAAGAACGGCGAGTTTGAGCCGGTCAGTTGGGACGAAGCCTTCGACATCATGGCCGAGAAGTGGAAAGAGGCCCTCGCCAAGAAAGGCCCGACCTCGGTCGGCATGTTCGGATCCGGCCAGTGGACCGTCTGGGAAGGCTACGCCGCCGCCAAGTTCATGAAGGCCGGCCTGCGCTCGAACAACATCGACCCCAACGCGCGGCACTGCATGGCCTCGGCCGTGGCCGCATTCATCCGCGCCTTCGGCATCGACGAGCCGATGGGCTGCTATGACGACCTCGAGCACGCAGACACCTTCGTTCTTTGGGGCTCGAACATGGCAGAGATGCACCCGATCCTGTGGTCGCGCCTGACCGATACCCGCCTGACCAAACCGGGTTGCGAGGTGCACGTTCTTTCGACCTTCGAACATCGCAGTTTCGAACTGGCCGACAACGGCATGATCTTCACGCCGCAGACCGACTTGGCGATCCTCAACTACATCGCCAACTACATCATCCAGAACGGCGCGGTGAACGAGGAGTTCGTCAAGAACCACGTCAACATCACCAAGACGGCCACCGACATCGGTTACGGCCTGCGCCCGAACGACCCGCGCGAGCAGAACGCGGCGAACCCGGCCCACGAAGGCAAGCACGGCAAGCTGACCCCGATCACCTTCGAGGAATACGCCGAAGCGGTCTCCGAATACACGCTCGAGAAGGTGTCCGAGATGTCCGGCGTCCCGGCCAACCAGCTGGAGCGTCTGGCCAAGCAATATGCGGACCCGAACCGCAAGGTCATGTCGCTGTGGACCATGGGCTTCAACCAGCACACGCGCGGTTCGTGGGTGAACGGGCTGCTCTACAACGTGCACCTGCTGACCGGCAAGATCTCCGAGCCGGGCAACTCGCCCTTCTCGCTCACGGGTCAACCTTCGGCCTGCGGCACCGCGCGCGAGGTAGGCACCTTTGCCCACCGCCTGCCGGCCGACATGGTCGTGATGAACGACAAGCACCGCGAGATCTGCGAAACGGCCTGGGGCATCCCGGCCGGCACCATCCCGGCCAAGCCCGGCTTCCACGCCGTGCTGCAGCACCGCAAGCTGAAAGACGGGGATCTGAACGCCTATTGGGTGCAGTGCACCAACAACATGCAGGCGGCACCCAACATCAACGAGGAAGGCCTGCCGGGCTATCGCAACCCCGAAAACTTCATCGTTGTCTCCGACCCCTACCCGACCGTCACGGCGATGTCGGCGGACCTGATCCTGCCCACCGCCATGTGGGTCGAGAAGGAAGGCGCCTACGGCAACGCCGAACGCCGCACCCAGTTCTGGCGCCAGCAGGTCAAGGCACCGGGCGAGGCGAAATCCGACGTCTGGCAGGTGATGGAGTTCTCCAAGCGCTTCACCACCGACGAGGTCTGGCCCGCCGAGCTGCTCGACCAGAAACCGGAACTGCGCGGCAAGACTCTGTTCGAGGTGCTGTTCAAGAACGGTGTCGTGGACAAGTTCCCGCTGAGCGAAACCGCCGAAGGCTTTGACAACGACGAAAGCCAGCACTTCGGCTTCTACGTCCAGAAGGGTCTGTTCGAAGAATATGCCTCGTTCGGCCGCGGCAAAGCACACGACCTGGCCGATTTCGACACCTACCACAAGGCGCGCGGGCTGCGTTGGCCGGTGGTTGACGGCAAGGAAACGCTCTATCGCTTCCGCGAAGGCTATGACCCCTATGTCAAACCCGGCGAGGGCGTGAAGTTCTACGGCAAGAAGGACGGCAAGGCGAACATCATCTTTGCCCCCTACGAGCCGCCGGCGGAAAGCCCGGATGACGAATTCGACCTGTGGCTGGTCACCGGCCGCGTGCTGGAACACTGGCACTCGGGCTCGATGACCCGCCGCGTGCCGGAACTCCACCGGTCGTTCCCTGCCGCCGTGCTGTTCATGCACCCCGAAGACGCCAAGGAGCGGGGTCTGCGCCGCGGTCAGGAAGTGACGGTCTCGACCCGTCGTGGCGAGGTTCTGACCCGGGTCGAAACCCGCGGCCGCAACAAGATGCCGCGCGGGGTCGTGTTCCATCCGTGGTTCGACGAGGGTCAGCTGACCAACAAGCTGACGCTCGACGCGACCTGCCCGATCTCGAAAGAGACCGACTTCAAGAAATGCGCCTGCAAGGTCGAGCGCGCATAAGCTGAAGTAAACAAGGAGAAAACCCGTGTCCGCCTCAAAACCCAAAGCCAAGTCGATGGATCGGCGCCGTTTCCTGCAGGATTCGGCACGCGGCATCGCGGGCTGCGCGGTGGCGGGCATGGGACTGTCACACCTGATTTCCGACGCCCGCGCCCTGCCGGCGCAGGCGCTGCGCCCGCCCGGAGCATTGGAAGAGGACGAGTTTCTCGCCGCCTGCATCCGCTGCGGTCTGTGCGTTCGGGATTGCCCCTATGACACGCTGAAGCTGGCCGAACTGGGCGAAGACGGCCCGGCGACCGGAACGCCGTTCTTCACCGCCCGCGACGTCCCCTGCGAGATGTGCGAGGACATTCCCTGCGTCGCCGCCTGCCCGACGGGGGCGCTCGACAAGTCGCTCGACAATATCGACGACGCCAAGATGGGCGTGGCGGTTCTGATCGACGAAGAGAACTGCCTGAACGCCCTGGGCCTGCGTTGTGACGTCTGCTACCGCGTCTGCCCGGTGATCGACGCGGCGATCACCCTGGAACTGGCGCATAACGAACGCTCGGGCCATCACGCGATTTTCATGCCCACGGTGCATGCCGACAAATGCACCGGCTGCGGCAAGTGCGAGAAGTCCTGCGTTCTGCCAGGCGAGTCCGCGATCAAGGTTCTTCCGATGCGGATCGCCCGCGCCGAGGCCGCGGAGCACTACAAACTTGGCTGGGAGGACAGAAACCCGCTGGTCGATGAACTCATCGACCTGCCCGACCGCCTGCCCGGACCGGGCACGGACAATCTTGCGGCGCCGGGTGGGTTCGAACCATCGTTCAAACTGCCCGGAACCGAAGGAGCAGGCCAATGAGCGGCAAGACAAAGCTCCCTGTCGGCCAGGAGGCAATCGAGAAATTCGGCTGGCTGCGCGCGCACCGGTTCCTGCTGCTGCGCCGCGCCTCGCAACTGCTGTTCCTCGGCCTGTTCCTGATGGGTCCGTGGTTCGGCATCTGGTGGGTCAAGGGCAACCTGTCGGGGTCGCTGACCTTTGACATTCTGCCGCTGACCGACCCGTTCATCACGATACAGTCGATGGTCGCCGGGCACTGGCCCGAACTGACCGCCCTGATCGGCGCGATCATCGTCGGGGTCGCCTACGCCCTGATCGGCGGCCGCGTCTATTGTTCCTGGGTTTGCCCGATCAACCCGGTAACCGACGGCGCCCATTGGCTGCACGAAAAGCTGGGCATGCCGAAAGGCTGGCAACCGAAACGCGGGACGCGTTACTGGGTGCTGGCCATGGTTCTGGCCGTTTCGGCCCTGACCGGAACCATCGCCTGGGAATTCGTGAACCCGATCAGCATGCTGCACCGGGGCCTGATCTTTGGCATGGGCTTTGCCTGGGCCTTCGTCCTGTCGGTCTTCGTGTTCGACCTGTTCATCTCGCGCCGGGGCTGGTGCGGCCACCTTTGCCCGGTGGGCGCGTTCTACGGCCTGCTGGGCAGCAAGTCGGTGCTGCGCGTGTCGGCGCCGAAACGGTCCGAATGCGACGACTGCATGGATTGCTTTGCCGTCTGCCCCGAAATGCACGTGATCGCCCCTGCCCTGCGCGGCCAGGACGGTGACACGCCGCTCATCCTTTCCCCCGACTGCACGAACTGCGGTCGCTGCATCGACGTCTGCGCCATGGACGTCTTCCGCTTCACCCACCGTTTCGACGACACGCCCGCACCGGGACGTGAAACCCGAACAAGAACTCAACCTGCATCCGGGGCCAGCCGCGCCGCCTGAGCAAGCAACGGAGTAAATAGAAATGAGAAAGCAAGCCTTCACCAGCGCCCTCGCCGCAACGGCCTTGTTCGCCCTTGCCGGCTTTGCCATCGCCCAGACCGTCGGCGGCCCTGTTCAGTCGCTGCGTGGAGCCGATGTCGACGAACAGGTCAACGTTCCGGACAACTTCACGCAGGAAAAGAAGCGCTTTACCCGCAATTACCGCCAGCAGCCTCCGCTGATCCCGCATTCGGTGGACCAGTACCAGGTTGACCTGAAGGCGAACCGCTGCCTCAGCTGCCACGACTGGACCACGGCCGGCGAGCGCAACGCGCCTACCCTGTCGATGACGCACTACCTGGACCGCGACGGCAACCAGCTGGATCGCGTCGCCGGAACCCGTTGGTTCTGCACCCAATGCCACGTGCCGCAGGCGGATGCCCCGGCTCTGGTCGACAACACCTTCCAGGCCTCCAGCGGCAACTGACGCGGGTGTGACCGAGAGCGAGGAACAGAACGATGACCGATAACAACATTGAAGAAAAGCGCCCCGGTTTCTTTGGTCGCCTGTGGAACTGGCTGAAAACCCCGGTCGGCGCGATAAGCCTCGGCTTCCTGGTGGTGATCTGCTTCGTGGCCGGTATCCTGTTCTGGGGTGGCTTCCACTGGGCCATGGAAATGACCAACAACGAGGAATTCTGCGTCTCGTGCCATGAGATGCGGGACAACGTCTATGCCGAGTATCAGGGCACCGTTCACCAGAACAACTCGTCTGGCGTACGCGCGACCTGCCCGGATTGCCACGTTCCCAAAGCCTGGGGGCCGAAAGTTATCCGCAAGATTCAGGCGACACGAGAGCTTTACGGCCACTTCGTGACCGGTGTCGTGGACACGCCCGAGAAGTTCGACGAGCATCGCCTCTACCTGGCCACGCGCGTCTGGACGGCGATGAAAAAAACCGACTCGCGCGAGTGCCGCAACTGCCACAAGTTCGAGTTCATGGACTTCACCGAGCAGGAAAACCGCGCCGCCCAGAACCACCAGAAAGCTCTGGACGAAGGCAAGACCTGCATCGACTGCCACCAGGGCGTCGCGCACGAACTGCCCGAGGGTTACCTGGAGGCCTACAAGGAGGTCGCGGCCGAGATCGAGGGCAAATAATAGGCGATCCCCTTCTAGCTCGCTCAGCAAACGCCGCCATTTCAAGTGGCGGCGTTCTGCGTTCCAATCGTGGGTATCGGCGGTCAGCCCCGCAAAGCCGTGAGTGTCTTGAGCGAAGCAGGATGCCTCACCAAACCACGGCGGGCCGCGCCACCATCGTTGACTTGACTCTACTTAAAGTAGTACGCTTGCAGCATACCCTCGGAGAAAGGTTTGTTAATCGCAAGAGCCTTGAGGCGTGGATGTGGGGAGGATGAAGAGAGAGCGCCTCCCCACATTGCTGCAACAACCGTCGCACAAACAGTCCCCCAATCATCACTTGGCCCAGCCGCCAAAAAAAGGATCGCCCGTTGTCTTGGAGCACGGTCACTCTCCAGAGCGGCTGAAAACACCGAAACTCTGGGCAATCTGCCGGCTGCCACCTTGAATCGTGCAATCTGAACAAAAGCTTGATGTTCGCGTACTCAATCCCGGGCAGAGGCCAAGGATATTGCAAGGCCCCGGTCCGGGCTCGTCATCTACGTTCACGCAGGAATCCAAGCAGACTACCCCGGGGGGCCGACGATATCTTTCCTGACGATGATTGCCTGAAATTCAGTCGGGACTGCAACCATGGCGGCGCGCCCCGCCCACAAAGGGCACTCATGGGGCAGCATTGCATCCGGCCAAGAAGCCATTTGGAAACTTGGGATCTGGTGCGGTCGAGAAGACTCGAACTTCCACGGGTGTTACCCCACAGCGACCTCAACGCTGCGCGTCTACCAATTCCGCCACGACCGCACTGCCAGTGACTTGGTAGAGGCGCGTATAGACGCTCGTGCCGGGGATGTGAAGAGGCAAAAATCGCTTTGGATTGATTTCCCCAAGCTCTCCCATATCTCTAGTGCCAATGCGTGGAAAACTTGAGTTGCAGGAGCCCTTGATGACTGACTCGGACAACCGCCCGATCGTGCAGATCGACATTGTTTCGGACGTTGTCTGCCCCTGGTGCATCGTCGGCTTTCGGCAACTGGACCAGGCGCTGGCCGAACTGGGCGTTCTGGCGCGACTCAGGTGGCACCCGTTCGAGCTGAACCCCGAGATGGGACCAGAGGGACAGAACCTGCGTGAACACATCATGGAAAAATACGGATCGACAGCTGAGCAAAGCCAGCAGGCGCGCGACCGCCTGACGGCCCTCGGTGCCGATCTGGGGTTCACCTTCAACTTCGACGACGACAGCCGGATCGTGAACACCTTCAAGGCGCATCAGCTGTTGGACTGGGCCGAAGGCCAGGGCCGGCAGCACCCGCTGAAGATGGCGCTGTTCAAGGCCTATTTCACGGACCAAAAGGATGTCTCGGACACAGATGTCCTGATCGAAGCGGCGCAATCTGCCGGGCTCGACCCGGAAGAGGCCAGGCAAGCGCTTGCCTCGGGCGCTCACGTCACCCCGGTTCGCGAAAAACAGCGTTTCTGGATCGGCCACGGCGTCTCGGGCGTTCCATCCATGGTGTTCGGCGGCAAATACCTGGTGACCGGCGCACAGGGAACCGAGGTCTACAGGCAACTCCTCGAACGCTGCCTGTCCGAGGCCGCCTGACCCCCCTTTCACCCGCCCCTGCTTCGCGATATTCACGCAGCATGGAATGGAAGATCACAGACGGTTTGACCGACTACGACCAGGCGGTTGCCTTCATGGAAGAGCGCGTCGCCGCCATAGCGGCAGGCGAGGCCGAGGAATGCATCTGGCTGCTCGAGCATCCGCCGCTCTATACGGCCGGCACCTCGGCACGCCGCGAGGACCTGACCGACCCCGACCGGTTTCCCGTCTACGAAAGCAAGCGCGGCGGCCAATATACCTATCACGGCCCCGGGCAACGCGTCGTCTATGTCATGCTGGACGTGGGCAAGCGCGGCCATGACGTGCGCCGCTTCGTGCAGCAACTCGAGGAATGGGTGATCGCGGCACTGGCCGAATTCAACCTGCGCGGCGAAATCCGCGAGGGACGGGTCGGTGTCTGGGTGCAGCGCAAGGACAAGCCGCTGACCGCAGCCGGCAAGCCCGCCGAAGACAAGATCGCGGCGATCGGCATCCGCCTGCGGAAATGGGTGAGCTTTCACGGCATCTCGATCAATGTCGAACCGGATCTGGACCATTTTTCGGGAATCGTGCCCTGTGGCATTTCGGATTATGGCGTGACGTCCCTCGTCGATCTCGGCCTGCCCGTCACCATGGCGGACGTGGACGTGGCGTTGCGCAAAACGTTCGACCAGATATTCCAGCCACTCGATGCCTGACGCCTGTCCCTGTTCCGACACTGGGACAGATTACGGGTGATCCGCTCCCGCGGACTCTCGAAACCGCAGTTTTCTTGGGTTTTCGACTCGGAATTTGCAGCCAAAACCCATTCCTTTCCTCCGGCTTTGTCAACAATCGCGGCGAAACCAACCCTATGTTTCACCTTGAGAGCCGAAGAAAATCGCGTTTTCAGGAAATTTTCCTTTGTTTTCAATAAAACCCCGAATGCGCCGAGGACAGGAAAACGACTGCCGGGTTATACTGAACTTGCCAGTCCAGAGTGAGTGGTTGGTTAAATGCCGGACATCATGGTCACACCCGTGAGACCCGACATTGTGTTTTGAGTACGAGTTTGCCGTTCCGACCCCATATCGGAACGGCATTTTCTTTTTCGGGGCGGCCTGACCTAGCGATCCTGCCCGAACCGCGCCGGGCCGACGCAGGCATGCGATGAACATTCCAGTTCCAATGTCGTGTGGGAAACGCTGAACTGCTCCTCCAACTCATCCTTGACCCTTGCCTTGATCCCGTCGGCCCGTGCCCATGCGCCCGGCTCGATCACCAGATGCGCCGTCAGCGCCGCCTCGCGTTCCTGCATGCTCCACAGGTGGACATGGTGCACCTCGCGCACGCCGTCCACGGCCTCGATCGCGCCGGCCACCTGCTCGGGGTCCAGACCCGGCGGCGTGCCCAGCATCAGCACGCGGATCGCCTCTCCGATCTCTGCCCGGACATGCCACAGGATGTAGGCGGCGATCAGGATCGTCACCACCGGATCCACCCATGTCCAGCCGAACAGGATGACGGCACCCCCGGCAAGGATCACCGCAACCGACCCCAAGGCATCGGCCAGGTTGTGCAGAAAGGCCGCCCGGATGTTCATGCTGTCCTTGGCCATGGCATAGGTCAGCGCCGCCGTGACCAGATCGACGACCAGAGCCAGCGCGGCAACCCAGACCACCAGCCAGCCATTGATCGTCTCCGGCTCGAAGAACCGCGTGACACCTTCGTAAAGCAGGTAAAGCGACAGCACGACCAGCGTGGTGTAATTGATCAGCGCCGCGACGACCTCGGCCCGGCCATAGCCAAAGCTCATCCGCTCGTCGGCGAGACGGCGGGCAATCTTTCGGGCGACAAAGGCAATGATAAGCGAGACTGCATCCGAGAAATTGTGCAGCGCGTCCGCGATCAGCGCCAGCGAGCCCGAGAATATCCCGCCGATCACCTGCGCCAATGTGAGAAACATGTTGACCGCAATGGCCCAGGCCACCCGGGCGTCCCCGGCATCGGCGGCGATCGGATGGTGGTGATGCCCGTGCGAATGATCATGCGGCATGAAACGCAGTCCTTGTCTGGATCATGACCAACACCTAATTCCTCTAGTGACTAGAGGTTCAAGGGGGTCTGTGAAAAATGTTCACGATCGGAGAGCTGTCCCGGCGCACCGGCGTCAAGGTGCCCACGATCCGGTTCTACGAGGACAAGGGTCTGCTGCCGTCCCCGGAGCGCACGGCCGGCAACCAGAGGCGCTATGACAAACCCTCGCTGGACCGGCTGCAATTCATCAAGCACACGCGCGACCTGGGCCTGCCGCTGGCGGATGTCGAGGCGCTGTTGTCTCTTGAGGGGGCAAGGGGCGACGAGTTGGATCGTGCGCATGAGATCGCCGAACGGCAGCTGGCCGACCTGCGAGACAGGATCTCCCGTCTGCAACGGCTGGAATCCGAACTTGCCCGGATTGCCGCCGCTTGCGACGGGCAGCACGACCATGTCTGCGCCGTGCTGCACGCCTTTGGCGATCACGATACCTGTTCAGGGTCGCACTAGACGCGACTGGGCCGCTCAGGCCAGCGCCGCCCGGATCTTTTCCGCATGGGCCGCGATTTCCTGCATGTCGCCCATCTGACCCGGCGGGCGCAGGCGGTCGCCTTCGTGGCGCGGCAGAACGTGGAAATGCATGTGAAACACCTCCTGCCCGCCGGCGGCCTCGTTGAACTGCTGGATGGTCACGCCTTCGGCTCCAAAGGCCTTCATCACCGCGTGGCTCAGTTTCTGAACGGTATTCATGACCGCAGCCAGTTGTTCCGGCGAAGCGTCCAGCACGTTTCGGCACGGGGTCTTGGGGATCACCAGCAGATGCCCGTCCGCGCGCGGCATGATGTCCATGAAGGCCAGCGTCTCGTCGTCCTCGTAGACGCGGGTCGCGGGGATTTCGCCCCTGAGGATCTTGGCGAAGATGTTTTCGGGATCGTATGCGGGCATTGGGTCCTCTCCATTCTTGCGTGATCCCGTTCTGCGCGTCCTGGCCGAGGCGGTCAAGCAGGCAGAGGAGACCCCTCACCAAAGACCGGACAGGCGTCCTTTTCCCGACGGCACGACCCACAACCACGAAGGGGATTCAGGGCACCCGCGACAATAATTCTTGATCTAGATCAAACTCCACCATTGAAGGCATGCCCCTCACATTCTAAAACCGGCAGGAATCCCCGCGCGCCGGAGAGGTCCGGCAGCGCGGTTTAGTTGCAACAGGAGGCACCTAAATGGCAGACGCAGCCATTCATGGTCACGAGCATGAAGATCAGCGCGGCTTCTTCACCCGCTGGTTCATGTCGACCAACCACAAGGACATCGGGATCCTTTACCTGGTATTCTCGGCAATCGCCGGTCTGATCTCGGTTCTGATGACCGTTTACATGCGGCTCGAGCTTATGCATCCGGGCGTCCAGTACATGTGCATGGAAGGCTTCATGGCCGACCCCTGCACCCCCAACGGGCACGTCTGGAACGTGATGATCACCTATCACGGCGTCCTGATGATGTTCTTCGTGGTCATCCCGGCCCTGTTCGGCGGTTTCGGCAACTATTTCATGCCGTTGCAGATCGGTGCCCCGGACATGGCGTTCCCGCGGATGAACAACCTGTCCTTCTGGCTGTATGTCGCCGGCACCTCGCTGGGCGTTGCCTCGATGCTGTCGCCGGGCGGCAATGACCAGCTGGGTTCGGGCGTGGGATGGGTGCTCTATCCCCCGCTGTCGACGACCGAAGGCGGCATGTCGATGGACCTTGCGATCTTTGCCGTGCACGTTTCGGGCGCCTCCTCGATCCTCGGCGCGATCAACATGATCACGACCTTCCTGAACATGCGCGCCCCGGGCATGACCCTGTTCAAGGTGCCACTGTTCTCGTGGTCGATCTTCGTCACCTCGTGGCTGATCCTGCTGTCGCTGCCGGTTCTGGCCGGCGCCATCACCATGCTGCTGATGGACCGCAACTTCGGCTTCACCTTCTTTGATCCGGCAGGCGGCGGTGACCCGGTCCTGTATCAGCACATCCTGTGGTTCTTCGGCCACCCGGAAGTGTACATCGTGATCCTGCCGGGCTTCGGCATCATCAGCCACGTCATCGCCACCTTCTCGCGCAAGCCGATCTTCGGCTACCTGCCGATGGTCTGGGCCATCATCGCGATCGGTTTCCTGGGCTTCGTCGTGTGGGCACACCACATGTACACCGTCGGCATGTCGCTGCGTCAGCAGGCCTATTTCATGCTGGCCACGATGGTCATCGCGGTTCCGACCGGCGTCAAGGTCTTCTCGTGGATCGCCACCATGTGGGGCGGCTCGATCGAGTTCAAGACGCCGATGATGTTCGCCTTCGGCTTCCTGTTCCTGTTCACCGTCGGCGGCGTGACCGGCGTGGTGCTGAGCCAGGCCGGCGTGGACCGTGCCTATCATGACACCTACTACGTGGTCGCACACTTCCACTACGTAATGAGCTTGGGTGCGGTGTTCGCGATCTTTGCCGGTATCTACTTCTACTTCGGCAAGATGACCGGGCGTCAGTATTCCGAGTTCTGGGGCAAGGTTCACTTCTGGACCTTCTTCATCGGCGCCAACCTGACCTTCTTCCCGCAGCACTTCCTGGGCCGTCAGGGCATGCCGCGCCGCTACATCGACTACCCCGAGGCCTTCGCCCAGTGGAACTATGTCTCGTCGATCGGCGCGTTCATCTCGTTCGCCTCGTTCCTGCTGTTCTTCGGCATCGTGTTCTATGCCCTGTTCCGTGGCGCACGCGTGACCCAGAACAATTACTGGAACGAATACGCGGACACGCTGGAATGGACCCTGCCCTCGCCGCCGCCCGAACACACGTTCGAGACGCTGCCCAAGCAGGAAGACTGGGACAAGGGCCACGCGCACTGATCCCGGCCTGACGGCAACTGACATGAAACCCCGCCGATTTCGGCGGGGTTTTTCTTTGAAGGCTCGGCAACAGGACGCGGCCTCCGGGAATCGCCAGAGGCTCAAAAATCCGCTATTCTCGATCGGGCTTTGTTTCGCATATTCCGGAGGCCCGCAGATGCCCGAGATTGATTTTTGGTATTCCATCGGCAGCACCTATTCCTTCCTCAGCATCATGCGGCTTCCCGATCTGGCCAGCGAAAGCGACGTCTCGGTCCGCTGGCGCCCGTTCAACGTGCGAACGGTAATGACCGAGCAGAACAACATTCCCTTCGCGGGCAAGCCGGCAAAATCCGCCTACATGTGGCGCGACATCGAGCGCCGCGCGGCCAAGTACGGGATCCACGCGAACCTGCCTGCGCCCTACCCGATTTCCGATCTTGCCCTGGCCAACCAGGTCGCCCTTCTGGGCATGGGAGCAGGTTGGGGCGAATTGTTCACCCGCAACCTCTACCGCATCTGGTTCGAAGACGGCGTCGAGGCCGGCAGTGAAACGGCCCTGTCCGAGGCCCTGCACCGCACCGAACAAGACCCCCTGCCCGTATTGACCCGCGCCCGCGAGCCCGAGGCCGTGCGCGCGCTGGAGGAAGAAACCAGGGCCGCCGTGGCGGCGGGCGTGTTTGGTGCACCGAGCTTTGTCGTCAACGGCGAATTGTTCTGGGGCGACGACCGGCTGGAGGACGCCCTGTCCTGGGCCAAGGTTGGCCATGTGGTCTGACCGCCCCGGACAGGATTCGGCTCGACACCAGCGACCGGGCTGCTAATTGAAAACACATGCCCTATGACTGGAAACGCAATTCGGGCGCCGTGCGTGAGTTGCACCTGTGGCCCCACAACTCTCTGCCGCCACGAGGTGTGATGGTGGTGGTGCTGGGCGTGTTCGCCCTGGGCAGCATTCCGCTTCTGGCGGTTCTTGGGTCTGTCGTTCTGTGGGGACTGCTGCCCTTTCTTCTGGTGGCGGTTCTGGGGCTTTGGCTTGCGTTGGAAATGAACTATCGCCACCGGCGGACGATCGAAGTGCTGACCCTGACCGACGACCAGGCCCAGCTGGTGCGCCACGAGCCCGGCGGACGCATTCAGGAATGGCATTGCAACCGCTACTGGGCGCAGGCGGAAATGCACGAAAAGGGCGGCCCGGTCCCGCACTACGTCACGCTGAAAGGCGGTGGGCGCGAGGTCGAGATCGGCTCTTTCCTGTCCGAGGACGAGCGCATTGCCCTGTTCGACGAACTGACCCGCGCCTTCAAGTCGTAGGTTTTTCTTGAGCGCGGCTCGGGCGGCTGGCTACACTCGATCATCTTCGGGTTCCAGTAAGAGTGAGATCATGTTCCGTTTTGCCCTTCCGGCCGCATTGTCGATCTTTGCCGCCTTTCCGCTTCAGGCCAGCGAGCAGGTCGCCTGCACGGTCATTGGGTGTGAAACGGTGAATATCGATGTGCCCAAGTTCAGCTCGGCCGACAGCTTTTCCGTGCAGGAGGTCTGGTCGGTCGTGAACGACATTCTCGCGGTTTCCGGTCTGGCCCCGAATTTCCAGGTGGTCGAAACCACCGAGGTCGGCAACGCGGCGGCCGTGGTCATCGAGGATGAACGCTATCTCGCCTTCAACCCGATCTGGATCGACCGCTACAAGGACGACCCGCTGGCCACCTGGCAGCTATACGGCATCATGGCCCACGAGGTAGGACATCACCTGCAGGGCCACACGCTGACAGGGCATGGCTCGCGGCCTCCGACCGAGCTGGAGGCGGATGAATATGCGGGCTTTGTTCTGGCGGCGCTTGGCGCGTCCCTCAGCCAGGCGCAATCGCTCTGGTCCACCTTGGGCGCCGAAGGATCGGCCACCCATCCGCCAAGGCACCAACGGCTTGCCGCGGTCGAGAGAGGCTGGAGCCGATACATCGACCGGCAGGGCGGAGGCACGGCAAAGTCGCCTGCCCAACCCGCGCCGCAGGCCAGCGCCACCCGCCCGGTGCGCGCCGGCGAGACCTGCCGCAGCCTGCTTCTGAACCTTGGCCCGGCCACGGCCTGCTCTTCGACCGCCCTCGCGCCGCAAGGCTCGAACAGCTACGGTATCACGCATCTGTTCGACGGCAACGGCAACACCGCCTGGGTCGAAGGCGTGCCGGGCAACGGCGAGGGCGAATATGTCGCCCTGACCTTCGACCAACCGGTTCGGCCCTCGCGCATCGTGCTGCGCAACGGTTACACGAAGTCCTCGAAATCCTATTGGGACAATGCCCGTGTTCAGGTGCTGGGCATCCTCGCCTCGGACGGCACGTCGCAGCAGGTCACCCTGTCGGACACGCCCGACTGGCAGGAAATACGCCTCGACAACCGCGAGGCGCTGGACTGGATCATGTTGCGCGTCGACAGCGTCTATCCCGGGCGCCGCTGGACCGACACGGCACTTTCCGAACTTTACGTTGAGTGACTGACGGCGCGGATGCCGTTTGCGGGGAACGGCCGATCAGCAGCCGCCGTTCGACGCCGCGCAGAGCTGATCCTTGACCATCGGCCCGACCTTGCCGAAATCCATCTGCCCGGTATAGCGCGACTTTAGCTCGCCCATGACCTTGCCCATGTCGCGGATCGATTCTGCACCGGTCGCCGAGATCGCCGCCTCGATCGCCGCGGACACCTCGTCCTCATCCAGCTGCTTGGGCAGGAATTCCTCGATGACGGCAATTTCCTGACGCTCGCGCTCGGCCAGATCCAGGCGCCCGCCTTCTTCATAGGCACGCGCACTTTCCTTGCGCTGCTTGGTCATTTTACCCAGAATTTCAAGAACTTCCGCATCGCCGCAGCCCTTGGCTTCTTCGCCGCCGGACCCGCGTGTCGCGATATCCCTGTCCTTGATCGCCGCATTTATCAGCCGCAACGTCGAAAGGCGATCTGCCGCCTTGTCCTTCATCGCTTGCTTTAGGGCTGCGTTCACCCTTGCTCGCATATCCATCTGTTCTGCCCATCCCCATGGAACTCGAACCTAGACAATATATAATGCGAAAGGATCATACAACAACAGCGCTATACAGCTAACCATTTGAAAAACAACGATAGTGCAAAATTCGATCAGACTTGACCACGCGGCACAACCCTCTTAGGTATGCGCCGATTTACCCTGCAGGAGAGTCGCGCCATGGTCCAGAACGCCACACCCAAGCCCACCGCATGTCTGGCCCTGGCCGATGGAACGCTGTTTTTCGGGCAGGGTTTCGGGGCCACAGGGCAGACCGTCGCCGAGCTATGCTTCAACACCGCGATGACCGGCTACCAGGAGATCATGACCGATCCCTCCTATGCCGGACAGATCGTCACCTTCACCTTTCCGCATGTGGGCAATGTGGGGGTGAACCCCGACGATGACGAAACCGCCGACCCGGTCGCCGAGGGGATGGTGGTCAAATGGGATCCGACCGCCCCGTCGAACTGGCGCGCGGCCGAGAACCTCAAGGAGTGGCTGGCGCGGCGCGGCCGCATCGCGATCGGAGGCGTCGACACCCGCCGCCTGACCCGCGCCATCCGTCAGCAGGGCGCGCCCCACGTGGCGCTGGCGCATGACCCCGAAGGCAATTTCGACATCGAGGCGCTGGTCGCGGCCGCCCGCGGCTTTGCCGGGCTCGAGGGCATGGATCTGGCCAAGAAGGTCACCTGTGCACAAAGCTATCGCTGGGACGAGATGCGTTGGGCCTGGCCTGACGGCTACGCCCGCCAGGAGGCTCCGGCGCACAAGGTCGTGGCCCTCGACTACGGCGCCAAGCGCAACATCCTGCGCTGCCTCGCCTCGGCCGGCTGCGACGTCACCGTTTTGCCGGCAACCGCGACCGCAGCCGAGGTTCTGGCGCACGAGCCCGACGGCGTGTTTCTGTCGAACGGCCCCGGAGACCCGGCCGCCACCGGTGAATACGCGGTTCCGATGATCCGCGAGATTCTCGACACGACCGAATTGCCGGTCTTCGGCATCTGCCTCGGCCACCAGATGCTGGCGCTGGCGCTTGGCGGTCAGACCGTCAAGATGAACCACGGCCACCACGGCGCGAACCACCCGGTCAAGGATCTGGAAACCGGCAAGGTCGAGATCACCTCGATGAACCACGGCTTTGCCGTGGACGCCCAATCCCTGCCCGAGGGCGTCATCGAGACCCACCGCTCGCTGTTCGACGGCTCGAACTGCGGCATCCGCATGACCGATCGCCCTGTGTTCTCGGTGCAATACCACCCCGAAGCCTCGCCCGGGCCGCAGGACAGCTTCTATCTGTTCGAGCGTTTTGCCGCTGCCATGGCGGCGCGCAAGACGGCCGCCTGAGGGCGCTTTCGGAACAGGCTTAACGCTTCGTTAACTGCAGTCCGTCACCCTGACGCATGTCACGCGTGTCGGGGGCAGCGGATTGAACCGCCGGATCGTTCAGAACTTTGCCGAAGCACAGCCGGTCCCCGCGGTCCGGCCAAGGCTTCCCTTGGGGCGCCTTCTCGTTCGGCAGGGCGCGATCACCAATGCGCAACGGCTCAAAGCCCTTCAACTGCAGATGCGGCTCAAGATACCCTTGGGGCGGATCATCGTCGCCGAAGGGTGGGCTCAGCCGGATGACGTGCTCAAGGCGATGTCGGCACAGACGGGGGTGCAGATCGCCGACCTGGCCGCCGACCCGCCCGCTCCCGAATTGGCCGGGCTGATGCCGGTCGGTTTCTGGCTGGAAAACGACGCCGTTCCCTGGATGCGCGTCGGAGAGACCGTTCTTGTCGCTACGCCCCGCCCCGACCGCTTCGACGCGATTCGGGCGGCATTGTCCGCCGCGGACGTGACCGCTGTGCCGGTTCTGGCCACCGAGCAGCATATCCACTCGGCGCTGGCCCGGCTTTTCTCGGCACAGCTGGCCGAAGCCGCCGAGACCTGCGTCGCCTCACGGCTGAGCTGCCGCGACTGGAAGATCGCCTCGGGGCTGCCCGGCGTCCTGTTGGCAGTCCTGTCCATTCTGCTCGCCACCTTTTTTCCGGGCTGGGGTCTTGCGGCGCTGGTTCTTGCCGCACTGTTCACCCTCTTCCTTTTTGCGACGTTGCGGGTCGCGGGTTTCGCCGCGCATATGGCGCGCAAACCCCGCCCGCGCGCAAAGCAAGTCCCGTGCGCCGCGCCCCGGCCCGCCCCGTCGCCCAGCATTTCAATCCTCGTGCCGCTCTACAAGGAACGCGAGATCGCTGGCGCACTGGTCCGCCGTCTCTGCCGCCTGACCTATCCCAAGGCGCTGCTCGACGTGATCCTCGTCCTCGAAGAAAAAGACGACGTAACCCGCGCAGCACTGGACGGCGTGAAGCTGCCGCATTGGATCAGGGTGATCCGGGTGCCGGACCGGAACCGGCTGACCACCAAACCGCGCGCGATGAATTTCGCGATGAACTTCTGCCGCGGCGAGATCGTGGGCGTCTGGGACGCCGAGGATGCGCCCGCCCCCGACCAGTTGGAACGGATCGCGGCCCGCTTTGCCGAGGCGCCGCCCGAGGTTGTCTGCCTGCAAGGGATACTCGACTACTACAATCCGCGCACGAACTGGCGTGCGCGCTGCTTCACCATCGAATATTGCAGCTGGTTCCGGGTCGTTCTGCCGGGCATAGCCCGGCTGGGGCTCGTGGTGCCTCTGGGGGGAACGACCCTGTTCTTTCGCCGCGAAGTGCTTGAGGAACTGGGGCGCTGGGACGCGCACAACGTGACCGAGGACGCCGATCTGGGCGTCAGGCTGTGCCGCGCGGGATACCGGACGGAAATGGTCGATACCGTCACCCATGAAGAGGCCAATTTCCGCGCCTGGCCCTGGATCCGACAACGGTCACGCTGGCTCAAGGGCTTCATGGTGACCTACCTGGTGCATATGCGGTCTCCGCGGCGGCTGCTGGCCGATCTCGGCCTCAAGCGTTTCCTCGGGTTCCAGGCCTTTTTTCTGGGCACGCTCGGACAATTCCTGCTGGCGCCCGTGCTCTGGTCGTTCTGGCTGCTGTTCCTGGGCCTGCCGCATCCTCTGGGCTCCGTGCTGCCCCCTCAGGTGGTGACCGCGCTGGCCGGCCTGATCGTGTTGGCGGAACTGATCAACATCGCGGTCGGCCTCACCGCGGTCGCATCGAAACAACGGCGCTTCCTGATACCATGGGTGCCGACCATGATGCTCTATTTCCCCTTCGGCGTCATTGCCGCCTACAAGGCGCTGTGGGAACTGGCGATCAAGCCCTATTTCTGGGACAAGACCCGGCACGGTCAGGCCGCCGAGGACCACGCCGAGGCATGACGTTCAATTTCGCTCGCGCTTGTCCGCATCCTGTTTCAGGCGGGTCATGAACGCGATCGAGATATGATCCTTGAGCGCCTTTTCCGCCCTTTCCTCGTCGCGTGCCTCGATCGCGTCAACGATACCCTTGTGTTCGTTCTGTGCGATCTCTCCGCGCCCTTGGGCTGCAAGCGACGTCGTTGCCATCAACGCCATCGTCCGGTGCACCAGGTCAAGCTGCTGCACGAGATAGCGGTTGTGCGAAGCCAGGTGAATCTGTTCGTGGAACCGACGGTTTGCGCGTGACAGGGCGTTGGGGTCGCCGACCAGCTTGTCGTCGGCCTCGACCATCTCGCGCAGCACCCGGATCTCCTCCTCGGTGGCGTGCCGCGCCGCCAGCCGGGCGGCCAGCCCCTCGAGCTCGCGGCGGACCACGTAGAGTTCGGCCATCTGGTTGTGATCCAACGAGGCCACGATCAGCGACCGCCCGTCCCTTTCCAACAGGGATTGCGTCTCGAGCCGCTGCAGCGCCTCGCGGATCGGTGTGCGCGACACGCCGAAACGCTCGGCAAGTTCGCTTTCCACCAGGCGGTCGCCCGGCTTGTAGATGCCGACGTCGATCGCCTCGAGGATCAGGCTGTAGGCGTCCGTGTTGCTCTGGCGGCTCTGGCT
The DNA here is from genome assembly GCF_001507595.1 of Ruegeria marisrubri. GTDB lineage: Bacteria > Pseudomonadota > Alphaproteobacteria > Rhodobacterales > Rhodobacteraceae > Ruegeria > Ruegeria marisrubri. Next base: position 296,607 of record NZ_LQBQ01000001.1, on the reverse strand, counting down.
CATGTTTCTCGTTTTCTCCCTGTTCGAACCTGTCTATCCGTCGGCAAGGCCTGCAATCAAGCCCGGCATTGAAAACCCGGCCACATGCACCTAAACCCGAGGCATGGTGAAGCCGGCTTTCTCACACGTCACGCAATGGGTGTTCGATCTGGACAACACCCTCTACCCGCCGCACATGCGGCTGTTCGATCAGATCGAGGTGCTGATGACGGATTATGTCATGCGCGCGCTCGGCGTCGACAGGCCCGAGGCGGATCGGCTGCGTTCCCATTACTGGCGGCAATACGGCACGACACTGGCCGGTCTGATGGCGGAACATGATCTTGACCCAGACCCTTACCTGCACGCGGTGCATCAGGTCGACATGACCCACATGGAGCCGGATTCCGAGTTGGCGGCGCAGATCCGCGCCCTGCCGGGACGCCGTATCGTCTATACGAACGGCAGCGCGCCTTATGCCGAGCAGGTTCTCGAAGCACGCGGCCTGAGCGGGCTGTTCGATGCCATCTATGGCGTCGAGCACGCCGGCTATCGCCCGAAACCCCAACGCGACGCCTTCGAGGCGGTGTTCAGCCGTGACGGGATCGACTCGAAAAAGGCGGCCATGTTCGAAGACGATCCACGCAATCTTGCGGCCCCGCACGAAATGGGCATGCGCACCGTGCATGTCGCGCCCGAGCCTCACGACGCCGATCACATCCACCATCACACCGACGATCTGGCCGGATTTCTGGCCCGCCTGATCTGAACGCACCAACTGCGACGATCCGCGCCTGCCAGAGCGGGCGCCTCACCCCTATATGCCCCGCAGCGACGAACAGTAGGAGATTCCCATGAGCGCGATCGACATGCCGCGGCGCCTGCCGCTTTGGCAGCGCCTTTTCTTTGCCGTCCCCCTCTTTGGCTGGATGGCCTATGACGTGACCTACCGCGGGTCCGAGAACCTGTGGTATGCGCTGATTGCCTTTGTCAGCATGTGGGGATGCGCGTTCATGGTGTTCGGCCTGCCCGGGCTCTATATCCCGGCGCTGGCCATGGTGCCGGTGATGTTCCTTGTGCTGCTGCTGATCTCACGGGGGTAATTTGCGGGACAGGATGTCGCTTGGCGATTAACGCGACAGGCATCTAAGCTTTGCCCGGAATTAGAGGCTTACGCGATGAAAGACAGTTGTGACATCCTGATTTCCGGCGGAGGAATCGCCGGCCTGACCGCCGCCGCGGCCTTTGGTTCGGCGGGCTTCGATGTCATCTGCGTCGATCCCGCCCCGCCGGTGACCGAGCGCGACGCCGAAGGCTCCGACCTGCGCACCACCGCCTTTCTGCAACCTGCGCGCGGGTTGCTGGAACAATGCGGCCTGTGGGAACGACTGGACGAACACGCGGCCCCCTTGCAGATCATGCGCATCGTCGATGCGGGCGGCGACGTGCCCGAACCGCGCGTGGTGCGCGATTTCAATGCTGCCGACATCTCGGACCAGCCCTTTGGCTGGAACCTGCCCAACTGGCTGCTGCGGCGTGAAATGGTGGCCCGGCTGGCGGATCTGCCCAACGTGGATTTCCGCCCCGGCACCGCGACCACCAGCCTGTTCACCCGCACCGCCGAAGCGCGGGTGGGCCTCGGCGACGGCAGCCGCATCCGCTGCAAGCTGGTCGTTGCGGCGGACGGGCGCAACTCGCCCATGCGCGAGGCGGCGGGGATTCGCGTGCATACCACCCGCTACGGGCAAAAGGCGCTGGCCTTTGCGGTCACGCATCCGATCGCGCATGACAACGTCTCGACCGAGATCCACCGCTCGGGCGGCCCCTTCACGCTGGTTCCCCTACCCGACTGGCAGGGTCAGCCCTCGTCGGCGATCGTGTGGATGGAGCGCGGGCCACGCGCGGTCGAATTGCTGAACCTGCCCGAGGCGGAATTCGAGGCGGCGATGACCGAACGCTCCTGCGGGCTGTTCGGGCCGCTGAAACTCGCCTCGCGCCGCACCATCTGGCCGATCATCAGCCAATGCGCCGAACGCCTGTCGGGCGAGCGCATCGCCCTGATGGCCGAGGCCGCGCATGTGGTCCCGCCCATCGGCGCGCAGGGGCTGAACATGTCGCTGGGCGACCTGCGCTCCCTGCTGGATCTGGCGCAGGCCCGACCCGAGGGGCTGGGTGACGCGCAGATGCTCGACGCCTATCACAAGGCCCGTCACACCGAGATCGAACTGCGTGTCAGGGGCATCGACCTGCTGAACCGCGCCTCGATGGTCGAAGCCCGCCCGCTGAGGGACGCGCGGGCGATGGGGCTGAACGCGCTCTACTCGCTGGCCCCGGTGCGCAAAACGCTGATGCAGATGGGCCTCGGCGTCCGCTGAGGCCCTGCCTGGATCACAGCACCTGGTCCAGGACCCGCTTGAGCCGGGCGATGGTGCCCTCCACGTCATACAGCTTGTCGAGCCCGAACAGGCCCAGACGGAAGGTGCTGAACCCTTCGGGCTCGTCACATTGCAGCGGCACGCCGGCTGCGATCTGCATGCCCAGCGCGGCGAATTTCCTGCCGTTCTGAATCTCGGGGTCCGAGGTATAGCTGACCACCACACCCGGCGCCCCGAACCCTTCTGCGGCGACCGATACGACACCCTTTTCCCTGAGCATCGCCCGAACGCCGTTGCCCAGCGCCCATTGCGCCTCGCGCAGCTTATCAAAACCGTAGTCGCGGGTTTCCTGCATCGTGTCGCGGAACATCCGCAGCGCATCGGTGGGCATCGTGGCGTGATAGGCATGACCACCGTTTTCATAGGCCTGCATGATCTGGCGCCATTTCTTCAGGTCCAGCGCGAAACTGTCCGACGTGGTCTCCTCCAGCCGCTTCTCGGCGCGCTCGGACAGCATCACCAGCCCGGCGCAGGGCGAGGCGCTCCACCCCTTCTGCGGGGCCGAGATCAGGACGTCGACGCCGGTGGCCTTCATGTCCACCCAGACACAGCCCGAGGCGATGCAGTCCAGCACCATCAGCGCGCCCACCTCATGCGCCGCCTCTGCCATCGCCGAGACGTAGTCGTCGGGCAGGATCACCCCCGCGGCCGTCTCCACATGCGGGGCAAAGACGATATCCGGGCGCTGCTCGCGGATCGCCGACACCACCTCTTCGATCGGGGCCGGGGCAAAGGGCGACGGGCTGGTGTTGCCGGTCTGACGCGCCTTCATCACCGTGGCACTCGCCGTCAGTCCGCCGGTTTCGAAAATCTGGCTCCAGCGGTAGGAAAACCATCCATTGCGAACCACCAGCACGTTGGCGCCACGGGCGAACTGGCGCGCCACTGCCTCCATCCCGTAGGTGCCGCCGCCCGGAATCACCGCCACCCCATCCGCGTTGTAGACCTCGCGCAGCATGGACGAGATATCGCGCATCACCTGTTGGAAGGCGGCGGACATGTGGTTGAGAGAACGATCGGTGAAAACGACCGAGAATTCTTCGAGGCCACCGGGATCGACGGTTTCAAGCAGTGCCGGCATGATCTGTCCTTTCTGTCTGGTTGCCGAATTCTTGGACCTGCCGGGGGCATTGGTAAAGCGTCAATCCGACAAAATCTGCCGGCAGTTCGACATGACCAGAGCAACCGGCGCGGTCGTGATATGTGCCCTGGCACAACAGAAACAAGAAATGACGCCAATCAGTGTCAGCAGCACCTTTACACTCAGACGTGTTTCAGGGCACATACACACACCCAAAGCAAGAAAGAACAGGTTTGCCAGTGACAGCGCAAAAGCGGATGAGCTTTCAGGTGGTTCGCGACGAAGTAAAACGACGCATCGAAAGTCGCGTCTGGCCTCAGGGGTCCGTCCTGCCGACCGAAACTCAGTTGGCGCAGGAATTCGACTGCGCCCGGGCCACGGTCAACCGTGCTCTCCGGGAACTGGCGGAACAGGGTTTCGTCGAGCGCAAACGGAAAAGCGGAACGCGGGTGAAAATGGCGCCTTCCAAGCAGGCCCGGTTGGAGATCGCACCGCCCCGCCACACGGTCGAAGCACAGAACGCCGCCTACCGTTACGCCCTGGTCGAGCGCAAGGTCGTGACCAGCCCGGCCTGGCTGGCCTCGCAACTCGATGTCTCCCCCGAAACGCGGATCCTGCATGTGCTGTGCATGCACTACGCCAACAACCACCCCTTTCAGCTCGAAGAGCGGTGGATCAACATCGACGTGGTGCCGGACGTGGAACAGGCTGACCTCACCCAAACCAGCCCCCACGAATGGCTGTTGAAGGCGGCTCCATTCACCGAGGCCGAAGTGGCCTTTTTCGCAACCGCTGCCGACGGTCGGCTGGCCGAGTTCCTCGCCACCACGCGCGGCATCCCCGTGATGCAGACCGAGCGCACGACCCGGCTGAACGGGCGGCCCGTGACCTTTGCGCGCATGACCCACCACCCGGGCTATCGGATCCGAACCTCCTACTGACCCGTCTCAGCCGATCGGCCCGGGCAGGCGCTCTTCGCTGAGCAGAACATTCGCCTCGACATCGCCGGCCCCCGGCAGGGTCATGATCCGTCGCCTGAGCACCCTTTCGAAATCCGACAGGTCCCGCGCCACGACACGCAACCGGTAGTCATACAGCCCCAGAACGTGCTCAACCGTCTGCACTTCGGGAATGGCGCTGACCGCGCGCTCGAAGTCCTCAAGGCTGACCTGCCCCTTGCGTGCCAATTTGACGCCCAGAAACACGGTCACGCCAAAGCCAAGCGCCTCGGCATTCAGGCGCAACCGCCGGCCCTTGATGATACCGGCCTGCTCCAGCCGCTTTATGCGCCGCCAGGTAGCCGGTTGCGACAGCCCGAACCGCCGCCCCAGGGCACCCGCGCTTTGCGTGGCATCCTGGGCCAAAGCGCGCAGCAGCTTGCGGTCAAGATCGTCCAGTTCGATCATACCGGCAGCACCTCGTCCCGCTTGACCCGCGAAATCAGCATCAACGCCTCGATGTCGGCGATATGCGGCAGGGTCAGTATGCGGTCGCGATACACCTGCTGATAGTGGGACATGTCCCGCGCGATGACGGACAGGCGGACATCCACGCGGCCCAGAAAGGTCTGGATCTCGATCACCTCGGGCACCTTTCGGGCCGCCGCGGTGAACTCGTCAAAGGCCCGCGCCTGCGTCTTGTCCAGCGTCACCCGCAACGACACCTCGACCGCATAGCCCAGGGCGGCCCAGTCGATCACCGCCTCCTGTCCCAGTATGATCCCGGCGGCCTGCATCTTCTCGATCCGCCGCCAGCAGACGCCATTGCTGATCCGGCAACGCTCGGCCAGTTCGGCGGTGCTCAGGCTCGGTTCGGCCTGGAAATGGCGCAGAATGCGGCGGTCTATATCATCGAGCATGATTTTTTCACTTTTTGTTATTTTCGAGAATTACTCTTCACCTTTTTCCCAAATACTCAATCCCAACGCTCTCGCCAATAGCAAACGCCACCGATAGAAACGCATCAATCGAAACAGAAAGGACCGGCAAAATGCGCGTCTATTACGATCGCGATTGCGACATCAACCTGATCAAGGACAAGAAAGTGGCCATCCTGGGCTACGGTTCCCAGGGCCACGCCCACGCGCTGAACCTGCGCGACTCGGGCGCCAAGAACCTCGTGGTCGCCCTGCGCGAAGGCTCCGCCTCGGCGAAAAAAGCCGAAGCCGAAGGCCTGCAGGTGATGGGCATCGCCGAAGCCGCCGCATGGTGCGACGTCATCATGTTCACCATGCCCGACGAGCTTCAGGCCGAGACCTACAAGAAATACGTGCATGACAACATCAAGCCCGGCGCGGCCATCGCCTTTGCCCACGGCCTGAACGTGCATTTCGGCCTGATCGAGCCGAAAGAGGGCGTGGACGTCATCATGATGGCCCCCAAGGGCCCCGGCCACACCGTGCGCGGCGAATACGTCAAGGGCGGCGGCGTGCCCTGCCTGGTGGCGGTTCACACCGACGCGACCGGCAAGGCGCTGGAAACCGCGCTGTCCTACTGCTCGGCCATCGGCGGCGGCCGCTCGGGCATCATCGAGACCAATTTCCGCGAGGAATGCGAAACCGACCTGTTCGGCGAACAGGCGGTTCTGTGCGGTGGTCTGGTCGAGCTGATCCGCTGCGGCTTCGAGACCCTGGTCGAGGCCGGCTATGCGCCGGAAATGGCCTATTTCGAATGTCTGCACGAGGTGAAGCTGATCGTCGACCTGATCTACGAAGGCGGCATCGCGAACATGAACTACTCGATCTCGAACACCGCCGAATATGGCGAGTACGTCTCGGGTCCGCGCGTTCTGCCCTACGAGCAGACCAAGAAAGAGATGAAGGCCATCCTGACCGACATCCAGACCGGCAAGTTCGTGCGTGACTTCATGCAGGAAAACGCGGTCGGCCAACCCTTCTTCAAGGGCACGCGCCGCATCAACGACGAGCACCAGATCGAGGAAGTCGGCAAGAAGCTGCGCGCCATGATGCCCTGGATCTCGGCTGGCAAGCTGGTCGATCAGGAAAAGAACTGATCCCCATAGGGACAGGTTCGCGAAAAGGGCGCCCCAAGGCGCCCTTTTTCATGGGTGGCAGCCTTCCGCATTGACGCCCCCCACCGTCACCTGTTCAGTGCCGCGGCAACACGAGAGGTTCCATGGAACAGCAGCCCGACATCACCGCGAAAAGCTGGCTCATGGTGGCCACGCTGGGCTTGGTCTGGGGCGGCACCTTTCTGATCATCGAACTTGTTCTGGAAAACATGACGCCGTTCTGGCTGGCGGCCTTCCGGATCGGCTTCGGGGCGCTTCTCAGCTGCACGGTCTGGCTGGCCTTGGGCGGACGCCTGTTCGTCACCCCGCCAACACGCAGCGCCCTGACGTCGCTGACCGTCATCGCGCTGCTCAGTTCGGCCGTGCCCTTCGCGCTGATCTCCTGGGGGCAGCAATATGTCACCTCGGGCTTCACCGGCGTCTCGATGGCCTCGATCGCGCTGATGGTCCTGCCGCTTTCGCATTTTCTGGTGCCCGGCGAGCGCATGACCCTGCGGCGCACCTTCGGTTTCCTTGTGGGCTTTGCCGGCGTTGCGCTCCTGATCGGATCACAGGCATTCGAAAGCTCAGGCCAGGTCCGCGAACTGCCGGGGCGCCTTGCCTGCCTGTCGGCCGCCGGCTGCTATGCGGTCACCTCGGTCCTGATGCGCCGCCTGCCCCCGGTCGATCCGATCGGGCTGTCCTCGGTTCTGCTGCTGATCGGGGCCTGCGCCGCGATTCCGATGGCCTGGATCGTGGAAGGGCCACCGCCCCTGCCCGACAACCGAACCCTGTTCCTGGTCGCCTTCCTGGGCCTTGTGCCCACCGCCGCCGCCAATCTGCTGCGCGTGACGGTGGTGCGAACGGCCGGTCCGGTCTTCATGAGCCTGACCAACTATCAGGTTCCGGTCTGGTCCGTGGTTCTGGGCGCGGTTTTCCTGGGCGAGCCACTGCCCCCCGCGCTGCTCTGGGCGCTCTTGCTGATCTTGGGCGGGGTGGGCCTCAGCCAATATGGCGCGCTCAGGCGCCTGTTTGGCCGGATGTAAGGGCTGGTCAGGCCGTCACAGCCCCCTTTACCGCATCGACGACCGACTCCACGGCGCGTTCCAGCAGACCCTCATCCTCGCATTCCGCCATCACACGGACCAGCGGTTCGGTGCCGGACTTGCGGATCAACAGACGCCCCTTGCCGTTCAGCGCGCTTTCGGCATCCGCAATCGCCGCCTTCACCTCGGGCAGGCCCAGAGGATCCTGCCCGGCGCCATAGCGCACGTTCCTCAACAGCTGCGGCACCGGCTCGAACTGCCGCGCCAGTTCCGAGGCCTTGCGGCCCGACAAGACCATCTCGGCCAGGAAATGCAGCCCCGCCATCAGCCCGTCGCCCGTGGTGGCGTAGTCGCTCATGACGATATGGCCCGATTGCTCGCCACCCAGGTTGAAGCCGCCCTTGCGCATCCGTTCGACGACGTAACGGTCGCCGACCGCCGTCCGCTCCAGCCGCAGCCCCTGCCCTTGCAGATGGCGTTCCAGCCCGAGATTCGACATGACCGTCGCGACCAGCGCACCGCCGTTGAGCTGCCCCTCGGAGGCCCAGCGTGAGGCCAGCAGCGCCATCAACTGATCGCCATCTGCCACCATGCCGTTCTCGTCGATCACCACCACCCGGTCGGCATCGCCATCCAGACAGATCCCGACATGGGCGCCATGCGCAACCACCGTTTCGGCCGCCACTCGCGGCTGGGTCGAGCCGCAGCCCAGGTTGATGTTCTTGCCGTCCGGCGAGACACCGACGGGAATCACGTCCGCGCCGAGTTCCCACAGCACCTCGGGTGCGGTCCGGTGCGCGGCGCCGTTGGCACAGTCGATCACCACCTTCAGCCCGTCCAGCCGCAGATCGCGCGGCAACGACGACTTGACCCGCTCGCCATAGCGGAAACGCGCATCGTCAACGCGCTTGGCGCGCCCGATGTTGTGCGCCTGCGCCGGGCTCACGCCCTGTTCGATCAGCTTTTCGATTTCCAACTCGGCCTGATCCGACAGTTTGAAGCCGTCCGGCCCGAAGAACTTGATGCCGTTGTCATCGGCCGGGTTGTGACTGGCCGAAATCATCACGCCCAGATCGGCCCGCATCGAGCGGGTCATCAGGCCTACCGCCGGCGTCGGCACGGGGCCCAGAAGCAGAACGTTCATCCCGGTCGAGGTCAGACCCGCAGTCAGCGCATTCTCGAACATATAGCCCGACAGGCGGGTATCCTTGCCGATCACCACGCGGTGCACGCCCGTCGCGTCGCGGCGGAAATAGCGCCCCACGGCGGCGCCGATGCGCAAGGCCATCTCGGCGGTCATCGGATGGGTGTTCGCGGTTCCCCGCACCCCGTCGGTTCCGAACAGTTTGCGCATGTCGACTCTCCACTGGCTTTCCGGCGCCACGATTACCGGACGGCGGACCAAAGACGCAAGGCCTGTGCCGTTTCCGGGACGTCATGCACGCGAATGATCTGAACGCCCTGCGCCAGCGCGGCCAGGGCGACCGCGATCGAGCCCGGCGCGCGCGCCTCGGCCCGCGGTTCCCGGCCGATCCGGCCGATGAACCCCTTGCGCGACACGCCCAGCAGGATCGGGCAACCCAACCCGTGGAACAGACTGATGTTGCGCAGCAGGGTCAGATTGTGTTCCTCGGTCTTGCCGAAACCGATGCCCGGATCGACCACGATCCTCGACCGGTCCAGGCCCCTCGCCTCGAGCAGGGCGATCTGGGCGTCGAGAAAGTCATAGACGTCCAGCAGCACGTTGTCGTATCGCGGGTCGTCCTGCATGGTTTCGGGGTCGCCCTGCATATGCATCACGCAGACCGGCACCTGCATCTCGGCGCACAGCGTTGCCAAGGCCGGATCATGGGTAAAACCGGAAACGTCGTTGACAAGTCGGGCACCCGCCGACAAGGCCGCCTTGGCCACCGCAGCCTTTCGGGTATCGATCGAGATGAGCGCCTTGGTTTCCGCGCGGATCGCCTTGATCACCGGCACCGTGCGGGACATCTCTTCGTCCTCGGGGACGGTCCGCGCGCCCGGACGGGTCGATTCACCGCCGATGTCGAGGATCGACGCCCCATTCGCCACCATCTGTGCAGCCGCCGCACGGGCGGCCTCGACGCTGTTGTGGCGGCCGCCGTCTGAAAAGCTGTCAGGGGTCGCGTTGAGGATGCCCATGATCTGCGGCCGGCTCATGTCGAGCCCGGCCAGGGAGGCGCGCGCCGAGGTCAGCCGCAGAAGATCGGCAGCAGGAACATCACCAGCTTCAACGACGCGCGGCGGCGCGTCGCGCGACAGCACTTCGACATGGGTGAACCACAGCCCCGAGCCCGCCAGCGAAACCGCGCCGCCGGGTCGGGCACGGCCATTCTGAACCAACGGGCGGAAATACTCTGTCACAGGTCTCTCTGCTCCACCGGCACGGCGCGCAGCGGCACGCTGGCGTCAGTCGGCAGATCGCCACCGATCACCATCATCTCGCTGGCCTCGAAGGTCGCGGCGAACCACGCGGCCAGCGCCACCGCATCCGCAGGCTTGGCCGAGGGGCCATCGACCGCGTCCAGCACGATTTTCGAGGGCGCCCAGACACAGGTCTGGTGATGCTTCATCGCCCAGTCCAGTTCCGTCCGGGTGGACACCACGACGCAGCGATCATCCCTGGCCGCCAGAACCCAGGCGTTCTGTTCGATGGCCAGCAGGTCTATCCGCCTCTGGGTCATTGCGTGCCCCGTCTGCGGCACCGGCAGGTCCGACGCGCCGACGCACAGGATCAGCGGGCGCTTGCGGCTTTCCAACTGATCCAGCCACGCCGACAGGTTGTCCGAGGCGATGGCCTCGTTGGACAGGAACACCAGACGCGGATGCGGACGTTCCTCGGCGGCGACATCGTGATGGATCGCGTCCTTGGACCGCACGATCTCGACCCCCAGCGCCCCCGGCCCCCGATCCAGCTTTTCGATGCGGACAAAGGCGCGCACGGCCTGCGGCTCGAGCAGGATCCGTTCGGCCACGCGCTCGGCCAGCGTTTCCAGCAGGTTCAGCCGCTCGGCGGCAAGTTCGATGGCGATGGCCTCGGTCACGCGGTCATAGGACAGGATCCGGTCCACGTCATCGTCGATCGGGCCGGTCAGAGGCTGGACCTCGACCACCACGTTGAAACAGACGCGCTGGGTGGTGCCCCGTTCGGCCTGAAAGGCGCCGATCTCGACCTCGACGATATGGTCCCTCAGCGAGATACGGTCCAGCGGACCGTGCGAGGCCGTGGCCTCGGACCTCTCCGAGGGATGTGCGAAAGCAAGACGGATTTCAGAGCTCATGCGATTGGCCTCTTCGGGCTCGAATTAGGGGGTCTGCCCAATTTAGACGTTGCGCGGGCCTATAACAGCTTCGCAAACGCCACACCAGTGACCGAAAGCGTCGTCAGGCGACGCGGAACCAACTCATCATGCCAGATGCGGCATGGCCAAGCATGTGACAATGCAACAGCCAGTCCCCGGGATTGTCGGCAACCAGCGCGATCTGGCGGGTTTCGCCACGCTCGACCAGCACCGTATCCCGCCACGGGCCAAGCTGACCGTCGGGCCGGATCAGGCGGAAATGGTGGCCATGCAGATGCATGGCGTGCGGAAAGGCCGTTTCGTTGACGAATGCGATCCGGTGCAGGCTGCCGCGCTGCACGTCCAGAAACGGCTCGGGTGGCCGCTCGGCATAGCCATTCAGCGCCCAGAACCGGCCCAGCTCGGCCAGCTCCCGGCCGGTCAGCTCGGTATCCCCGATCCTGGCCTTTTCAAGCCAACGCATTGCGCCGCCCTGCATGACCATCCTGTGCAGGGGTGCATCGCCGGCATTTTCGATTTGCGGCAAGGGGTTGGATAGCAAAGCTGAAGTGGCACCCCGCGGGCCAGAGGCACTCGGCTCACCCACTTCGAAACGGGCCAGCCCCCAGCCGCCGTCGCGCTCGACGCTGACAAGGCTGGCGGTCTGCCCGGCCTCGGCGGTCACATCGACGATCAGGTCAACCCTCTGCGCGGGCGCAATCGGAAAGGGGCCATCGACGGCCATGGGCTGCGCGAGCGGCATACCGTCCAAAGCCACGATCCAGCCCGCCAGCCCCTCAAGCCCGACATTGAATATCCGCGCATTCGCCGCATTGATCAGCCGCAACCGCAGCCGGTCATGGCGGCGGGCCTGATAGGCAGGATCGAAACGGCCATTCACCGTCAGAACATTGCCAAGGCGCCCGGCATGGCTGAGATCATGGTTGTTGTCGAAATCCTGCGTGATCCGCAGCGTCTCCGGATCCAGACGCCAATCGTCCAGCATCAGCACCAGGTCGTGATCCACGTCGGGCGGGGCGGCCTCTTCCACGATCAACGGACCATACAAGCCCTGCGCCACCTGCCGCATCGTGCGATTATGCGAGTGATACCAGAAGGTTCCGGCATCCGGGGCAACGAAATCATAGTCAAAGCCCTGCCCTGGCGGCACGGCATCCTGGGTCAGCCCCGGAACGTCGTCCATCGCGTTGTCGATGCGGATCCCGTGCCAGTGGACCGTGGTCGGCTCGGGCAGGTTGTTGACCAACCGGCGCTGCACGCGCGCACCTTGGGCGATCCGTATCTCGGGACCGGGCGCGCCACCGTCATATCCCCAGATCGGGGTCGGGTCATAGTTTTCCGGGGCAATCTGCTGTAGCGCTTCGCGCGCTTCCAGACGCGGCAGCGCGGCCCGCACGGATGTCGGCAGCAAGGCCGCTGCAGCCGTAGTCACAAGAACCTGTCGTCGTGTAAAAGCCATTGCGGGCCTCCTGGCCCGCAACATAGCACTGCAACCCGGCATTGCCATCCGGCGAAGGCGCCGGACCACCAATCAGTTGCTGGCCGTCCGATAGTTGTGCCGATAGAAAATGTGCACACCGATCCGCGCGGTTTCCTTGTAGACCCGCGACCAGGACGGGCGCACAGCCTTGGTGTGATAGTGGGTCGCACCGTCGGTCAGGTCAGTCACCGCACCATCAATGGCCAGACGGGCCACCTTGGCGACCCGCTCATAGGCTTTCTTCTCGCGGATCACTTCCTTGAGCCCATCGCAGGTATAGGTGAACTGGCACTGGTATTTCTTGCCGGTTCCCTGCTTGATCACGCCGCACAGCGTGTCCGGAAAGCGGCTGGTCGCCACGCGGTTGAGGATCACCTCGGCCACGGCGAACTGGCCTTTGACGCTTTCACCACGCGCCTCGAAATACAGGGCTTCGGCCAGGCATTTCCAGTCCTCGTCACCCGTTGCCTCGGGCAGTTGGTCCAGCCACTCGCGGGTATACTTAACCTCGAGAGGCTTTTCCCGATTTGGCTGGAAAAGTTTCATGTATTCACGGAAACGCTGACCTGGCAGTTCCGATCTGGACACCAACTCACGCCCACCATTGTAGGCGGTTTCCCTCTCTGAATAGGATACACTCGGCAACACAATTGCCACCACAATGGCGGCGGCCGCTAGATAGCGTCTCATCAGCTGTCCCTCGCACAGGCACGTTTCGCGCCTTACCCTCCCCCGGCGGGCGCGACGAGGCACATAGCTCAGACAGGCTGAAAGGTCCAGTTTTTCTGGAAATGCAAGAAAAAAACCGCCCGCACCCGATCTTTTTCGGGACTGCAGGTTTCCGTTTTTCATACAAAACCTTGGGCCCGGACCCTTTGTCAACCCCCAAGTTTGGCCGAAATCGCCAGTTGAGCGGCAGACAGCCGAGCGACCGGCACTCGGAAGGGCGAGCAGGACACATAGTCGAACCCCAGGGCCCGGCAGATGCCGATTGATTCGGGGTTTCCGCCATGTTCGCCGCAGACCGACAAGGTCAGGCCGGGTTTCGCCTGCCGGCCACGCTCGGCGCCCAGTTTCAACAACTCACCCACCCCGTCGGCATCGAGGACGTGGAATGGGTCTTCGGCGAAAACGCCTTGTTGCACATAGGCCGACATGAACCGCCCGGCGTCGTCCCGCGAAAGCCCATAGGTCATCTGCGTCAGGTCGTTGGTGCCGAAACTCAGAAACGCGGTGTGCGGCGCGATCTCGTCGGCGCGCAGGCAGGCCCGGGGCGTTTCCACCATCACGCCCAGACGATAATCGAATGTCTTGCCGCGTTCCGACGAGACCGCCGAAGCCACCGCGTCGATCCGGGCCTTGACCAGCTCGACCTCACGCTTTGCCGAGACCAGCGGGATCATGACTTCGGGAACCACCGGGGCGCCTTCTTCGCTGGCCTCCAGCGTCGCCTCGAAAATGGCGCGGGCCTGCATGTCATAGATCTCCGGCACCGTCACGCCCAGACGCACGCCGCGCAGGCCCAGCATCGGGTTGTATTCCCTCATCGCCGCGACCCGGCGCTCCACGTCCGAAACCGGCAGACCCAGCGCCTCGGCAAGCTCCCTCTGCCCGGACCGCGTGGTCGGCAGGAACTCGTGCAACGGCGGGTCGAACAGACGGATGCAGACCGGCTGCCCTTCCATGATCCGGAACAGCTGCACGAAATCCTCGCGCTGCATCGGCAGCAGACGCGCCAGCACGGCCGCGCGCCCCGAAGAGGTCTGGGCAAAGATCATCTCGCGCATCACCGTCAGCCGGCCGGGTTCAAAGAACATGTGTTCGGTCCGGCACAGACCGATGCCCTGCGCATCGAAATTGCGCGCGACCTGCGCGTCGGCGGGCGTGTCGGCGTTGGCGCGGATGCCGATATCCCGTTCCGCGTCGGCCCAGCGCATGAGGGTCTGGAAACAATCATCCAGCGCCGCTTCCAGCATTTCCGGCTCTCCGGCCAGAACCTGCCCCGACGTGCCGTCGATGGTCAGAACATCACCGGCCTTGAACACCCGTCCGTCCGGGGCGACCAGATGCTCTTTCTTGGTCTGGAACCGCATCTCCGAAGCGCCGACGATGCAAGGCAGGCCCATGCCGCGCCCGATCACCGCCGCATGGCTGGTCATGCCGCCCTTTTCCGTCAGAACGGCGACGGCCGCATGCATGCCGCGCACATCCTCGGGCGCGGTTTCGCTGCGCACCAGAATGCAGGCCTCGCCACGGGCGGCGCTGGCCTGCGCCTCGGCCGAGGTAAAGACGATCTTGCCGGTGGCGGCCCCCGGGCTGGCGGCGATGCCCGTGGTCAGAACGTCACGTTTGGCATCGGGGTGAACCTGGCGGTGCAGCAACTCGTTCAGGGAATGCGGATCGACCCGCATCACCGCCTCCTGCGGCGGAATGATCCCGTCCTCGGCCAGACGTACGGCGATGCGCACCGCGGCGCGGGCGCTGCGCGGCACCCGCACGCCGTCCAGGATATGAACGTGACCGTTCTCGATCACGAATTCCACCTGCATCTCTTCGCGCAGCTTGCGCCGCATCAGCGCGGCATGGTCCTTGAGCGCGGCAAAGGCCTCGGGCGCAACCTCCTCCAGCGACCTGCCCCGCGGGTCCTTTTCCAGGTAGAGCGCCGCAACCCCCTCGCCCAGCGCATCGCGCCCCTGGCTCTGGCTGAGGTAGCGCCCGGTGATCTGCGGCTGCCCGGTCACCGGATCGACCAGTTGCAGCACGCCCGAGCCGCATTCGCCCTGCCCGACACCGGGAATCATCTCTTGCACGACAAGGCCCAGCCCGGCATCAGCCGGCGCGCCCTTGGCCTGACGCAACAGCCGCGCCGAGGTGCCTTCCCACGCGCGGGCCATCGACCGCAACACCGCGCTCAGCTGCTCACCACGGTCCTGCGGAAAGCTCTCGTCGGTTTCTTCCTCGTAGGCGCGCAGGGCCAGGCGCAGGCCTTCGCGCCCGCTTTCCTCGATATCGTCAAAGACATCCGGGTCCAGCCGCGCGACATGGATCGCAAAGTTGTGCACGAAGCGCAGGTACAGCGCCGCCGCCGCTTCGGCCCCCATCTTGTCGGACAGTTCGACATAGCGGGCGTCGTTCATCCCGATGTTCAGCACCGCGCCGGGGCCGCCCCAGTCGGGGTCTTCGGAACTGGGCCGCACGCACAGCAACGCGCTGGCGTCGAACTGGTTCAGAATGGCCTCGATATCGGGCAGGCGGCCCTCGGCGATCTCATGCACGGCCTCGAAGGACAGCGCCACGGTGCGCGGCACCGGCAGGTCCAGGCGGACCAGCCGTTGCAGGCATTTCGCGCGCCCTCCATGGGTGGCTGTCGCCACCGGCGCGGTTGGAGTGATGAGGGTCGTGTTCGGGTTATTCTGCACTGCGGCACCTTTTGATTACACCGCAGCATAAGGGCCTGTGCGGGTCGCGCAAGACCGATGTGGCGCGCGGCTCGCGCGCGCCTGCGCCGCGATCAACCCTCGATGCGGGTCAGGTCGGCGACCGACGAACAGATCTGGCGGATCTGGTTCAGCAGGTTCAGCCGGTTGCGGCGGACGACCTCGTTGTCGGTGTTCACCTGAACCTCTTCGAAGAAGGCGTCGATCGGCCCCCGCAGGTCGGCCATGGCGGACATCGCGGCGGGGAAATCCTCGGCCTCCAGCGCCGGAGCGATTTTCGCCTGCGCAGCCTCAAGGGCGGCAAACAGCGCCTTTTCGCTGTCGGTCTCGGCGAATTTCATGTCGGCGCCAAAGGAATACTCCACCCCGTCCTTTTCCTCGGCCTGGGTCAGGATGTTGTTGGCGCGCTTGAACCCCTGCACCAGGTTCTCGCCATCCTCGGTCGCCAGCACGGTGTTCAGGGCGCGGGCGCGCTTGACCAGCAGGCTCAGATCGCCATTGCCCTCCATCGCGATGCAGGCGTCGATCACGTCATGGCGCACGCCCTCGTCCCGCAGGAAGACCTTGAGCCGGTCGTGGACGAAAGCAAGCAGATCGTCCAGGATCACCGCGTCTTCGCGGAAGCTGGAGTTCCGGTCGCTCAGCGTGTCCCACAACGCGCCGAAAATGCCACGCTCGGCAATCATCGACGCCAATGCCTCGATCCCCAGATCATGCAGCTTGTCAACCTCGACCCCCATGATGCGGGCATATTCCGCACGCTTTTCCTCGATGGTTTCACCGACCGAGGTGTCGCGTTTGAGCGCGTGCGGGAAATAGGCCCAAGCACAGGCTTCCTCCAAGTCCAGCCGCAGGCCGTTTTCCAGTATCAACCGGATCACCCCCAGCGCCGCGCGGCGCAGCGCGAACGGATCCTTCGAGCCGGTCGGCTTTTCGTCGATCGCCCAGAACCCGGCCAGCGTATCCAGCTTGTCGGCCAGCGCCACGGTCACCGACAGCGGCGCGGTCGGCACGTCATCCGACGGCCCCAGCGGCGAGTAATGCTCTTCGGCCACGGCGGCCACGGCGGCATCCTCGCCGGCGGCCTCGATGTAATAACGCCCCATAAGCCCCTGAAGTTCGGGGAATTCATAGACCATTTCCGAGCTCAGGTCAGCCTTGGCCAGCTGCGCCGCCTTCTCGGCCTGATCGGCGTCGGACCCTGCCACCGGGGCCAGTTCACGGGCCAGCGCAGCGATGCGGCGGATGCGGTCGCCCTGCGATCCCAGCTTGTTGTGGAAAGTCACGTTCTCCAGCGCCCGTGTCCACTGGCCGATATCCGAGCGGGCGACGCGCAGGTCGTTTTCCCAGAAGAACTTGGCATCGGCCAGACGGGCCGACAGCACCTTCTGGTTGCCGGCCAGGATGGTCGCCCCGTGATCGGCGGTCTCGCGGTTGGCCACGGTGATGAACCGCTCGATCCGCCCCGATTTCGGGTTGCGGACCGAGAAGAATTTCTGATGCTCCTTCATCGAGGTCTGCAGCACCTCGGGCGGCAGGTCGAGGAACTCGGCCCCGATCTCGCCCATCAGCACCACCGGCCATTCCACCAGCCCGGCCACCTCGGCCAGCAGCCCCTTGTCCTCGACGACCTCCAGCCCGGCGGCAAAGGCCAGGTTCTGCGCGTCGTTCCAGATATGCTCGGCCCGCTCCTGCGGCGACAGCATCACGTTGGCCTGCTTGAGCTTGGCCTCGTAATCCCCGAAGGACGTGACCGAAAACCGGCCCGGCGCCATGAAGCGATGCCCCTCGGTGCTGTCGCCCGACACGATGCCGTCGACCTCCAGCGGCACGACCTCGGCGCCCGCCTCGTTGCTCAGGATGCACAGGATCGAATGCAGCGGCCGCACCCAGCGCAGCGACGAGCTGCCCCAGCGCATCGACTTGGGCCAGGGGAAGTTGCGAATGGTGGCTTCCAGCACTTCGGCCACGATCTCGGCGGCCGGGCGGCCCGGTTTCTCGATGGTGGCGAAATAGACCGCGCCCTTGGGCGTCTCGCGCTCTTCCAGCTGGTCGCGGCTGATCCCCGCGCCACGCAGGAAACCTTCGACGGCCTTCTCCGGCGCGCCGACCTTGGGGCCCTTGCGCTCTTCGCGGATGGTTGGGCTTTCAGCCAGCAACCCCTCGACCGCCAGCGTCAGGCGGCGCGGCGTGGTGAAAACGGCGGCGCCGGAATAGGTCAGACCGGCCTCGACCAGACCATCGGTGATCCGCTTTTTCAGATCCTCGCCGGCGCGGGTCTGCATGCGCGCGGGGATTTCCTCGGAAAACAGTTCGATCAGCAGGTCGGGCATTGTCGGTCCTTAGAAATTGACGATCGTCTGGATGACGATGGCATTGGCGATATCCACGAAGAAGGCGGATACAAGGGGGAGCACGATAAAGGCAATAGGCGATGGACCATATTGCTTGGTCACGGCGGTCATATTGGCAATGGCCGTCGGTGTCGCGCCAAGGGAAAAGCCCGCAAAGCCCGAGGCCAGCACGGCGGCCCGGTAGCCACGCCCCATCACGACGAAAAGGACCGCGATCACGAAAACCACAGTGAACACCACCTGCGCCGCCATGATGGACACGATCGCCGCCCCCTCGCCTGCGATGGTCCACAACTGCAGGCTCATCAGCGACATGGCCAGAAAGGTGCCCAGCGAGAACTCGGAGATCAGCCCCAGCGCCGGGGTGCGCGTGACCGGGGGCGCCTTGGGCAAGAGCAGCGCGCGCAGGTTGGCAATGATGATGGCCATGATCAGGCAGGGCACGAACAGCGGCAGCATGAGCCCCGCCGCCGCGATGGCCTGATGCACGCCATAGCCGAGGATGATCGAGATGTTCAGATACAGCAGAACCCGCATGATCGAGCGGTGGTCTATCGCGCCGTCCGGCTCGTCCTCGTCCTCGGCCACGCCGATGGTCAGCTCCTCCCCGGGGCGGGCCGGCGTCAGGTCGTGCTTTTCAACAAGGTATTTCGCCACCGGCCCGCCGACCAATGCGGCCAGGACCAGCCCCAGGGTGGCGACCGCTATGCCCAGTTCCAGCGCGCCCTCCAGCCCGGTCGCCTCGGCCACCTGCGGCGCCCATGCGATCGCGGTGCCATGCCCGCCGATCAGCGATGCCGAACCGAACAAAACGCCGGCCTGGGCGGGAAACCCGAACACCACCGCGCCCACGACCCCGATCAGGTTCTGCAGGATGATGCAGGCGATCGTCAGCGCCAGAAGCAACAGCAGCGGCTTGCCCCCGGCGATCAGGTCCGAGAACCGGGCATTGAGACCGATGCCGGCAAAGAACAGAACCAGCAGAAAATCGCGCGGCACCAGGTCAAAGTTCAGTTCAAGGCCGAACCACAGATAGGCCACCAGCAACAGCGCCGAGGCCAACAGCCCGCCGGTCACCGGTTCGGGGATGTTGTAGCGCCGCAGCACATCGACCCTGCCGTTGATCTCGGCACCGATGAGATAGACGGCGAATCCCAATGTGATCGAAAAGAAGGCCGGGATTTCCACGGATTCCGCTAGCATCGGCCACTTCCTACTGGTCCGTCGGACGGGGCGGACACTCTTCCCCGATCACCGTCCCATCATAGGCCTTCTGGCCGCAATTGTTCAATTCGTGCCAGGCATAGCCCTTGCCGGACTCCGTCACGGCTACGATCCGGTCCACCCCGTAGTGAATGTTCTTTTCACCGATGAAGGTGCGCGCGCGGCCCTCGGCCAGCGCCTGTCCGATCTCCCCGGCATCGAAACAGTCGAACCAGCCGGGCGCGGTGCGCGGCTCGGTCTGTTTTGCGGGGGTGTATGTGGCCGACAGCTCGTCCAGGCTCAGATCGGTGTCGAAACAGGCCCGGTAGCGGATCGGAGAGCTGTCGGCGTCGATGGCCCGGAACCCGGAATAGGTGATCGGCCGGGCCTCGCCTCCATCCAGCGGCACGAGCCGGACATCCTGCCCCGGCCTCGCTTCGACCTCGTAGTAGAACCCGTAAACCTGCAAGTAATACATGGCCGCCGCCGCCACGGTGGCGCACAGCACGAGAACGATGACCAGAATTCTTCCCATCATGTGCGATCTCCCCGGATCATGCTGCCTCTTTCCAGTGCACCGAAATTCGGCCATTGTCTTTTCCCGCAAGGGTTTTAGCGGAGAGCGCGGAATGGACACGAGTTTCGTCATCGGATTTTTCGGCGCGCTGTTCGCCATCATGAACCCCGTGACGAACCTGCCCATTTTCCTGAGCGTCACCGAAGGCGCCACGCCCCAAGACCAACGCAAGATCGCGCTCAAGACCGCCCTCTACTGCCTGATCCTCGGCGCGGGCTTCGCCGCCGTCGGCACACAGGTCCTTTCCCTGTTCGGCATCAGCGTGGACGATTTCCGCGTCGCCGGCGGCCTTGTTGTCCTGTTCATCGCGCTCAACATGCTCAACGGCAGCGAAAGCAGCTCTCACCACGGGACCGAGGGCGAGAAAAGCGCCTACCCCGCCCCCGAGACGGTCGCCTTCTACCCGCTGGCCTTTCCGATCCTCGTCGGGCCGGGCACGATCACGACGCTCATCATCTATTCGCACCAGATCACCGACGCGACCCACCTGGCCGGCTACGCGGGCGTGTTCGCGCTGGTGCTGGGCCTGCTCACCCTGACCTTCTGGAATGCCTCGACCCTGGCCCGTCACCTGTCGGCCAGCGCCCGCGTCATCATGAGCCGCTTCATGGGCATGATCCTGGCCGCCATCGCAATCGGCATGATCACCGACGGGCTCAAGACCCTGTTGCCGGGGCTGGCCTGACAGCCTCATCAGGCCGCGGTTCCACCGGCTTCGGTCATCACGAAGGCATCGGCGCAGCGTTTGGCCAGCGCCCGCACCCGTCCGATATAGGCCTGCCGCTCGGTCACCGAGATCACGCCGCGCGCGTCCAGCAGGTTGAAGATGTGGCTGGCCTTGATGCACTGGTCATAGGCGGGATGCGCCATGATGATGCGCTTGCCGGTCTTGGGGTCCACGTGCTCCTGGCTGAGGATCGCCGCGCATTCCTCCTCGGCCTCTTCGAAATGGCGCAACAGCATCTCGGTGTTGGCCACGTCAAAGTTCCAGCGCGCGTATTCCTCTTCGGTCTGCTTGAACACGTCGCCATAGGTCAGCGGGATCGGCGCGTCGGGATCGTTGAAAGGCATGTCCATCACATGATCGATGCCCAGCACGTACATCGCCAGACGCTCCAGCCCATAGGTCAGCTCGCCCGAAACCGGCGCGCAGTCATGGCCGCCGACCTGCTGGAAATAGGTGAACTGGCTGACTTCCATGCCGTCACACCAGACCTCCCAGCCCAGGCCCCATGCGCCCAGGGTCGGGCTTTCCCAGTCATCCTCGACGAAACGGATGTCGTGCAGGTCCATGTCGATGCCGATGGCCTGAAGGCTGCCCAGATACAGTTCCTGCAGGTTCGGCGGGCTGGGTTTGATCAGCACCTGGTATTGATAATAGTGCTGCAGGCGGTTGGGGTTCTCGCCATAGCGCCCGTCGGTGGGGCGGCGCGAGGGCTGCACATAGGCCGCGGCCCAGGGCTTCGACCCCAGCGCGCGCAGGGTCGTGGCCGGGTGGAAGGTGCCCGCGCCGACCTCCATGTCATAGGGCTGCAGCACGGCGCAGCCCTTGGACGCCCAGTAGGTCTGAAGGCGCAGGATGATTTCCTGAAATGAGCGCGGGGCGCTGGACTGTTCGGTCATGACATTTCCTCTGGACGCTTTCCGGCCCGGTTTCGGTCGGTTGCGCTCTTCCTATGCAAGCGGCCAATGGGCGTCAACGGGCCAATGGCACAGGCTGTCGCCGCATCGCCACACCCGCCCGTCCCCTCTTTCCGGGCATGGCAATCGCGCCGGAATCCTGCTTATGGTTCCCAAAAGACCAAGACATTCCGGATTACGGGACAAAAGATGATACGAGCATTCACGGCAATTGTTTTCCTTGTCTTCACCGGCCTGCAGGCCGCCGTCGCCCAGCAGGGGCAAGAAGAAGGCGTCTGGGTCCAGATCGAGGCCCAACCGACGCTGCGCCAGGCGCAGGACCGGGCGCAGGCCTATTCCGACGTGCTGGCCGATGTGAACGGGTTCCGGCTGAGCAGCGGCTGGTATGCGATCGTGCTGGGCCCCTACCTGCGGTCGGACGCCGAACAGGTCCTGCGCGTCTACCGGGCCGAGGGGCAGATCCCGCGCGACAGCTTTCTTGCCTTTTCCCGGTCGCTGGGGCCTCAGTTCTGGCCGATCGGCGCGAACGTTCTGAACCAGCCGGCCGTCGTGACCCCGGTGCCGCAACCGGCCGAGCCGGAACAACCCGAGATCGTGCATCGCGACGAGCCCGAGGATGAAACACCCGCCGAAGCCCGCCAGAGCGAGCGGCTGCTGACCCAGCAAGAACGCAAGGCCCTGCAACTGGCGCTGCAGGCTGCGGGTTTTTACAACGCCGCCATCGATGGCGCTTTCGGCCCCGGCACCCGCCGCTCGATGGCCGACTGGCAGATCTACAACGGGTACGAGGCCACCGGCGTCCTGACCACGTTGCAGCGCAAACGCCTGATGGACGACTACAACGAACCCCTCACCAGCGTCGGCATGGAGCGCTACGCGGACCGTGACGCCGGCATCGAGATGCAACTGCCCATGGGCGTGATCCGGTTCGACCGGCACGAGGCGCCGTTTGCGCATTTCGAAAGCACGTCTGACCTGGGCGCCCGGGTCCTGCTGATCAGCCAGAAGGGCGACGAGGCCACGCTGCGCGGCCTCTACGAGGTGATGCAGTCTCTGGAAATCGTGCCGCTCGACGGGCCGCGCTCGCGCAGCAAGACGGGCTTTGTCCTCGAGGGACAAGGCAACGGCATCGTGTCCCACACCGAGGCCAGGCTTGAGAATGGCGAGATCAAGGGCTTTACCCTGGTCTGGCCCGAAGGCGACGAGGCCAGGCGCGCCCGCGTTTTGGCGGCGATGAAGGCCAGCTTCCGGCGGCTGGATGGCGTCCTGCCCGACACGGCAGGGGCGCAGGCCGAGCAGCAGATCGACCTGCTGGCCGGCCTGCGCATCCGCAAGCCGCGCCTGTCCCGCTCGGGCTTTTTCGCCGCGCCGGACGGGGCAGTCCTGACCGTGGCCGAGGCGACCACGGGCTGCTCGCGGATCACCATCGACGACCGGTTCGACGCCGAGGTCGCGAAACTGGACGACCAACTGGGCGTGGCCCTCTTGCGTCCGACTAAGGCCCTCGTTCCCATGTCCGTCGCGCAGCTTGGCACGGCCGAACCCCGCATCTCGTCCGAAGTGGCGGTTTCGGGATACTCCTACGAGGGCGCACTGGGGGCTCCGACCCTGACCTTCGGCAAGGTCTCGGACGTCCGCGGGCTGAATGGCGAGGACGCCATGTCCCGGCTGGACCTCGAAGCACAGGCCGGTGACGCGGGAGGGCCTGTTCTGGACGAAAATGGCAGCGTGGTGGGAATCCTTCTGTCCCGGCCGTCCAAGGGCAAGTCGCTGCCGCAAAACGTCAGCCTTGCCGCCGATGCCGAAGCCCTTGCCGGGTTGCTGGCAGATGCCGGCCTGCACGCTGAACCGGCCCAGGCCGAGCATGAGATTTCGCCCGACGAACTGAACAACCGGGCCTCGGAAATGACCGTTCTGGTCAGCTGCTGGGATTGAGATGAGCCGGGGAAAACCCCGGCTCTTTTCTCACACGATGTCCGGTGTCAGGCGGATCAGCGTCGGCCCCGACGCCTTGAATGCCGCGCGAACGACCTGCTGCATCTCGTCCAATGTCGCGGGCGCCGCCGAGGCCGCTCCGAACGCCTCGGCCAGCTTGCAGAAATCCGGGTTGCGGGCGACCACCGCGTTCGGCGCGATCTGGCCGCGCACCATGCTGTCCTCGATCTCTTTCAGCTTGCCATTGTCCCACAGGATGATCGGCAGCGGCAGCCCAAGCTCGACGGCAACGCCCAGTTCCTGCATCGTGTAGTGAAAGCCATAGTCCCCCGCGATCACCGCCGTCGGCCTGCCGCGCCGGGCCACCGCGCCGCCGATCCCCGCCGGCAGGGCATAGCCCAGCGTGCCGAACCCGGTCGGGTGATGCCAGTGGTGGGGAAAGGCCATGTCCCAGACCTCTTTCGCGACATAGGCGAACTGGGTCATGTCGGAATAGATCATCGTGTCCGCGGGCATCGCTGCGCGCAGGGCGTCGATCACCGGAACGATGCCGGGGCGCTCAGCATCCACCTCGGCCCGCCAGCGCGCCCGCGCCTCGGCCACCTCGCCGGGGCTCCAGCCCGTCGCGGGCCTGGCGGTCTCGGTGGCCTCCCACAGCGCGTAGGCGAAACTCTCAGCCTCCGCCTGCAGCTTGACCATGGCGCGATGCTCGTCCGACAGCACTTCGGGGTCGAGATCCACCCGCACCAGCACCGCCTTGTGGCCCAGTTGGCTGCGCCACAGATCGACCTCGGCCAGTTCCGTGCCCACGGCAATCACCAGATCGGCCGAGCCGATGATCTCGGCGCTGCCCGGCCGGGGCAGCATGGCGCCGAAGTCCAGCGGATAGCCCGTGCCGACCAGCCCGCGTCCCGCATAGGTGGTGAAACAGGCCGCGCCCAGCTGGGTCAGGATCTGGCGCCACAGGTTCGACCGCGCCCCGCCGCCCAGGATGAACAGCGGCCGCCGCGCAGTGTTCAGCAGCGACAGGACGGGCGAGATATCGGGCTGCAACGCCTTGGTGCGCAAGGCGGGCTGGTTCGGGAACGGGGCCGGGTCGGCCTCGGCCTCGAGCCGCGCGATCGGCACCTGAATGTGCTTGGGGCGCGGGCGCGACAGCTCGAACTCCTCAAAGGCGCGCTCGACCAGCCCATAGGCCGCCTGTGCGGTTTCCGCCCGGTAGGACCAGTCGCACACGGTCTCGGCCGCGCCCCGCTGATCCTTCATCTGGTGCAACTGCCCGCGCCGCGCCTCGGTCTCGTCAAGGCACGAAGAGATCACCAGCATCGGCACCGAATCCGAATAGGCCTGCCCCATCGGCGTCATGATGTTGCACAGACCCGGCCCGGTGATCACATAGGCCACGCCAGGCTTGCCGGTCGCCCGCGCATAGCCATCGGCCATGAAACCCGCGCCCTGCTCATGACGCGCCAGAACATGGGTGATGCCGGCCTCTTCGATGCCGCGATACATCTCTTGGTTATGCACGCCGGGGATGCCGAAAATGACCTCGACCCCGCGGTCCCTGAGCATGTGCGATATCTGCGCGCCAAGCGGCCTTTTCATCAGTTTCTCCAGAATTTGAGGGTGAAGAGCGCGTAGATCGCCATCAGCTCCAGTCGGCCGATGAGCATGGCCGCGGTCAGCATCCACTTCGCAGCGTCATTGAGACCGGAAAAATTCCCAGCCGGCCCGATCTGCGGCCCCAAACCGGGGCCGACATTGGCCAACGCGGTCGCCGCCCCCGACACTGCCGTGATGAAATCCAGCCCGGTCAGCGCCAGCCCCCAGGATACGATCCCCAGCGTCACGACGAAGAACATGAAAAAGCTCATCACCGAGCTCAGCACGTCCGGGCCGATCGGGCGGCCGTCATATTGCGGGACGAACACCCCATGCGGCGCGCGGATACGGCGGATCTGAACCTTGATCGAGGCAAAAAGCAGCTGATAGCGGAAGATCTTGATGGAACACACGGTCGATCCGGCGCAGCCTCCGATCAGGCCGATGAAAAAGAACATCATCACGGCCAGACTGCCCCATGCCATGTAGTCCACGCTGGCATAACCGGTGCCCGAGATGATCGAGGTGATGTTGAACAGCGACTGGCGAAAGGCCTGCTCCCAGGGCAGAGACGAAAAGGACGCGAGCGCCGTTGCCGTCGCCACAACCAGCACCGCGATGGTCGCCAGGAAGACCCGGATCTGGCTGTCCTGCAGGATCGGGCGGGCATTGCCGTGAACGAACTGGACATAACGGGCGAAGGGCAGCGCCGCGAGGATCATGAAGACGGTGGCCGCGTACTCCGGCGCTCCGGAAAAGGCCCCGAAAGAGGCGTCATAGTTGGAAAACCCGCCGGTGGACATCGTGGTCAGCGAATGCACCAGCGCATCGAAAAAGCTCATGCCCAAGCCTGCATAGACAAGCGCGCAGACCATGGTCAGGAAAACGTAGATAAAGCCGATCTGGCCCGCGATCTCCTGCGCGCGCGGCAGGATTTTTCCCATGGTTTCGAAACCCTCCGAGCGGAAGATCTGCATCCCGCCCACGCGCAGTTCGGGCAGGAACACCATCGCGAACACGATGATGCCGATGCCGCCCAGCCATTGCAGCAACCCGCGCCACAACAGCAGGCCGCGCGGCAGGCCGTCGAGGCCGGCCAGCACGGTCGAACCCGTGGTGGTCAGCCCCGACATCGCCTCGAACAGGGCATCGACAAAGCGCAGCTCGGTTTCGCCGAAAACAAAGGGAATCGCCCCAAAGAACGGCAAGGCGACCCACACGCCGGTCGTGACCAGAAAGGTCTGCCGGATCTTCAGCCCCTCGCCCACGCCATTGGCACAGCTCATCGCCAGAACGCTGCCTGTCAGGACGGTGATGATCGCGCTTTCAAGGAAAACCGGCCATTCCCCGCGCCCTTCCAGCAGGTCGGCGACCAACGGCAGCAGCATGGTCGCGCCAAGCAGGGCGACCAGCAGGCCGATCACATATCCGACAGGGCGCAGATCCATCATGACGCGCAGGGTTGGCGCGACGATCAGGCCCTGTCAAGCCGAAGGCGTTGCCTCAGCTGTCGGATTCCGGTTTCCGTTCCGGCATCGCCGGCGGCTTGGACGGCGCCCGAGGGCGACGCGCGCGCGGTTTCGGCGCGGCCTTGCTGCTGGCCGAAGCGCGAGGCGCTGCCGGATTCGTTGCCTTTGCCGGTTCGGCTGCCGAGACCTTCGCCTTGCGGGCGGGTTTGGCCGCCTCGGGCGCGGCTTCCTTCGTCGGCCGAACTTTCACGGTCTTTGTCTCAACGGCGGCCGGCCCGGAGGCAACGGCTTCAGGCTTTTTGACCGGCGCGGCCTTGGCGGCCGGTGCGACCTTCTTGACGGGCTCCGGCTTGGCCTTGACCGAGACCGCCTTGGGCTCTGCCGCAACAGGCGCAACCGTCGCCTCTTTCACGGACTTCGCTGCTGCCTTGACCGACGCAGGCTTGGCGGGTGCAGGCTTGGACGGTGCCGCTTTCCTGCGGCTGCTGGCGGGTTTGGCGCGGGCAGCCGATGCTTTCCTTGCCGGTACGGCCTTGGCTTTCTCTTCGACCGGCTCAAACGCACGGGTCTCGCTCGACGGTCCCGCTGCCGCGACGTGCAGCGCGTGGACCTGCAACATCGGCAGATCCATGGCCGAGCGTGTCATGATCTGCATGATCTTCAGTTGGTTGGCCAGTGCGTAGCCCGCGACGCGGACGGCTGCGGCCTGAATCTCAAGCGGTTGGGAAATCGGAATCATTGCGACTTGCTCCTTTGAAAAACGACTTCTTGAAGACAGTGCGGCAGACAGCCCCCGCGACGCGCTGGGCGGGCTGGTATCGCCTTGCAGACATGTGCCTCGCGCATCTCGGCCCCCTTTCGGTCCGGTGCCTTGCCACCCCAAGCGGCAAGTTGCGACTGTTGCCTTTGCAGCAAGCATAGGGCGAATCGGGGCGCAGGTGCAGCAAAACTTTCTGCACTGCGGCAAAACTTCGCCGCAGCGCAGATTTTTCCTTACGTAACGTCAACTTACAGACACACCCCACCGCGCGGCGTGACCGCCGAAAGAGTGCCGGGCGGTTTCAGCCGACGTGGAACAGCGTGTTGAAAAGCTTGGGATCCAGACTGGAGGCCGCAAAGGTCGGCCCTTCGGTCAGGATCGAGACCGCGTCATGGCTGTGCAGGCTTTCCTGATGGCTGGCGATCACCCGGAAATCACCGATGTGATGATCGGCCTGCAACTCGGCGCAGAACAGGCGCGCGGCGTCCTCGACAAAGATCGGGTTCGAGGCGTTGAGTTCGGCAAAGGCCTGTTCGTCCTCGCGCTTGACCATCACCTGCGTTTCGGTCGGCACCGCCCGGCGGCAGAGCGCGATCAGATCCTCGAACCACAGGCAATCGGCATGGGTGTCGACCACCACCGAGATCCGCGCCACCGACCGCTGCGAATGCGGCGTCGCCAGCCGGCCGCGCTGCGACCGCGCGTGTTCGCTCAGTTCCAGCGAGCAGGGGCAGGTCGAGGAATAGACGTAGTCCAGGTGGATGATCTTCTGGCGCACCCCACCCTGTTCGACCAGTTCCAGCGCGATGTCGTAATACTGGTAGCCTTCCAGCCCGGAACGCAGGCTCTTCAACCGGACAGGATAGGAAAACCGCATCTGGATCCGCGCATCGAAACTGTCCAGATCGGTCATGTAGTCGTCCAGCGCCGCCTCCATCACCTCGAAGCTGAAGGTGCGTTCGGCATGCTTGTAGAACGACCGCATGATCCGGGACATGTTGATGCCCTTCTTCTCGGCCTCCAGGCTCACGGTCCCGGTCACCGAGGTTTCCAGCGTCAGGTCGGGGCCGTTCTTGCTGTGGAACCGGATCGGCAGGCGGAAATTCGAGATGCCCACATGCTGGATCTGCTGTTTCGCGCCCCGGATCAGGCTCGACGGGCCGTTCTGCAGGTCGGGCAGAGACGCCTTGTAAGCCTCATCCACCACGAAATCTCCCGCATAGTCCCGCGACAGGGGCGGATAGTTGGTCGGAACCAATCCGGGGACCAGCCGCGCGATCGCCGGGTCCAGCTGGCTGATCTCCACCTCACTTGCGGCTTCCGCCCATTTCCGCAGCAGCGCCAGCGCGGCTTCGGCTTCTTCTCGGTCAGGGGTCTCGTCAATATTGCGAGAGAGAAAGTTCATCGGCGCGTTTCCTCGGTTGGTCGCCGGTATATAGACGACTTCGTCCCAAGTTCCAATCTAGCGTGATTACGGGCCAAGTAGCATTCCGGATGAAAAAAAGTGGCTGAAAACCGTCATTTTCGGCACGGCTACGCCCTTTCTGCCGTTTTCTGGCGGTTTCCGGGCGGCGAACGGAAGAAACTGAAGGCCAGTTTCGTTTGCCTTCAGCCTTTGCGCCGAGAGAGGAGTGATATGCAGGATATCCTGGACCTGGACCGATTTCCCTTGCACCGCCCGCACAGCCCCCAGTGGCAGGCGCTGGTCGATCGCTGCCGTGCCGATCTGGCCGCGCAGGGCATGTTCAACCTCGAGGGCCTGATGCACCCGCACGTGGCGGCGGCCGAGGTGTCACGGATGGCGCCGCGTTTCGCCTCGGATGCCTTTCTGCACGAGCGGATGCACAACATCTATTTCAAGACGCTCGATGACCTACCCCCGGACCATCCGGCCCTGACCCGGTTCCATACGTCCAACCGGACGCTCTGCGCAGACCAGATCGCGGGATCGGCCCTGTTGCGCCTGTATGAATGGCCGGAATTCGCCACCTTCCTCGCCGCGACGATGGGCAAGCCGCAGCTGCATGTGATGGACGATCCGCTGGCGCGGGTGAACGTGATGTCCTACGGGCCGGGTCAGGCGCTGAACTGGCATTTCGACCGGTCCGAATTCACCACGACCCTGCTGCTGCAGGCCCCCGACGCGGGCGGCGAATTCGAATACCGCACCGACCTGCGCAGCGAGGACAACCCCAACCATGACGGCGTGGCGCGGCTGCTGCGGGGTGAAGACCCGGAAAGCAGGACCATCAGGCTGACGCCCGGAACGCTGAACGTGTTCAAGGGCAAGAACACCGCCCACCGCGTCACGCCGGTCAGGGGCGACAAGGAACGGGTGATCGCGGTGTTTTCCTACTACGAACACCCCGGTGTCCGCTTCTCGGAAAGCGAACGGCTGGGGTTCTACGGCCGGGCCTCGTGAGCCCGGACATGGGGACGCCCGGCGTCTTTCCGGGCGACACGCAACGCAAATTAATCTTTATTTTTGAGACGCTTCCAAGGCATTATTGATGTCGTTTATCAAGTCACCCGCGTCTTCCAGACCGACCGACAGCCGGATCAACCCCGGCGTGATCCCAAGCTCTTCGCGCTGCGCGTCGCTCAGGCGCTGATGCGTCGTGGTTGCCGGGTGCGTGGCGATCGACTTGGCGTCGCCCAGGTTGTTCGAGATCACCGGAACGGTCATCGCGTTGAGAAAGGCAAAGGCCGCCTCTTTCCCGCCCTTGATGTCCAGCGACACAACGGTGCCGCCCTTGCCGCCCAACTGCCGCTGCACCAGCGCGTTCTGCGCATGGCTCCTGAGGCCGGGATACAGGATCCGCGCCAGCGCCGGGTGCCCCTCCAGCGCCTCGGCCAGCCTCTGCGCCGTCTCGGCCTGCGCGTTGACCCGCAGCGCCATCGTCTCGAGCCCCTTGAGCATGATCCACGCGTTGAAGGGGCTCAGCGCGCCGCCGGTATGTTTCAGATAGGGTTCCACCGTGCCACGGATGAACTCCTTGCTGCCGAGGATCACCCCGCCCAGCGCACGGCCCTGCCCGTCGATATGTTTCGTCGCCGAATAGACCACCACGTCAGCGCCCTGCTCGATGGCCTTGGAAAAGACCGGGGTCGAGAACACGTTGTCCACGATCACCGTGGCCCCGACCGCGTGGGCCAGCTCGGCCACCGCCTGAATGTCGATGACCTCGAGCGTCGGGTTGGACATGGATTCAAAGAACACCGCCTTGGTGTCGGGCCGGATCGCCGCCTTCCACTGCTCCAGGTCGGTGCCGTCGACGAAAGTCACCTCGACCCCGAACCGGCCAAGGATGTTTTCAAGGATATACAGGCACGACCCGAACAGCGCCTTGGCTGAAACCACATGGTCCCCGGCCTTCAGCATCGAGGTCAGCGCCCCGTTCACCGCCGCCATGCCGGATGCGGTGGCAAAGGCATCCTCGGCCCCTTCCAGCGCCGCGATGCGCTGCTCGAACATCGACACGGTCGGGTTGCCGTAACGGGCATAGATGAACTCGTCGGGGCCGGATTCGATGAACCGCGCCTCGGCCTGTTCGGCGGTGTCATAGACGAACCCTTGGGTCAGGAAGATCGCCTCGCTCACCTCTTTGTATTGACTGCGGCGGATGCCGCCATGCACGGCCTTGGTGCGCTTGCTCCAGCTGTCGCTCATCTCGTTCCTTTCCGCCCCGGAACCCGAGGGCAAAGAAAAAACCCCAATCGCGGTCAAGCGAAAGGGGGCTTTCATCCTGACCTTTTAGCGGTGTTGTTTAGCGTGGCCCGCAATCCGGTAACAAATCGCCACGTGGTTCCTGCCTTGCCCATACGCCTCGTGTCCCGTTGCGTCAAGCCTGAACGGGCCCGCGGCCTGCCCCTTGCCGTTCGCCGCAAATGCCTCATGATCTCCTTCCGAGACACGGAGGACACATGGCGGACCCGATCGAGCTTTACTACTGGCCCACGCCGAACGGCTGGAAAATCTCCATCGCGCTCGAGGAGATGGGGCTGCCCTACACCGTCAACCTGATCGACATCGGCAAGGGCGACCAGTACGACCCGGAATTCCTGAAAATCGCGCCCAACAACAAGATGCCCGCCATCATCGACCCCGACGGCCCTGACGGCGCGCCGGTCTCGGTCTTCGAAAGCGGCGCGATCCTGATGTACTTGGCGCGCAAGACCGGGCGGTTCTATGGGCAGACCGAGCGACAACGGATCGCGGTCGAGGAATGGCTGATGTGGCAGATGGGCGGCGTCGGCCCGATGGCGGGACAGGCGCATCATTTCCTGAAATACGCGCCCCATTTCGACCCGCCGCAGGACATCCCCTATGCCAAGGACCGCTACCGCACCGAGGTCGCGCGCCTCTACGGCGTTCTGGACCGGCGGCTGGCGGAAAACGAATACGTCGCCGGAGATTTCTACTCCATCGCCGACATGGCGATCTGGCCCTGGGCCAGCCTGTGGGAAGGCCAGCAGCAGACCTTGGAGGACAAACCCCACATGGCCCGCTGGCTTGACCTGATGGCCGCGCGTCCGGGCGTGCAGGCGGGGCGGGCATTGTTTGCCGAACTGCGCGGCGATCATCGCAGCAAAGAGGCGCAGGGGGTTTTGTTCAAGAGGTGACGTGTGTTTGATCGAAACAGGGGCAGTCAACAACAAAACTGCCTGCCCAAGTCGAAGCTGTGTTAAGCTACACCATGCCGCTCGGGGGAACACGCGTTGAACACAGTCGAACTTCACGATCCGAAAGCTCTTGTGGACGCAAGCTGGCTCGAGCAAAATCTGAGTGATCCGAACCTTCGGATTTTCGACTGCTCGACCATTCTTGATTTCCAAACCGGCGATGAGCGCCCGTATCGAGTCGTCAGTTGCAGAGCAGAGCACGACTTGGGACACATACCCGGCGCAGGCTATTTGGACCTTCAAAAGGATTTCTCGCGTCAGGAAAGCCCCTATGCAATGACGCTTGCGACTGCCGACAAGGTGGCATCGTCGTTCGAACGCGCGGGCATAGACGACCGTTCCTTTGTGGTTCTCTACAGCCGCAGAAGCATTTCGTGGGCAACCCGTTTCTGGTGGATGCTGCGTTGGATCGGGTTCGATCAGGCCGCCGTGCTGGACGGTGGATTTGAACGGTGGCAGGCCGATGGTCGACCGATATCGACTCTGCCCTGCACCTATCCCCCCGGCAAGCTTTCCGTGAACATTCGGCCCGGGCTTTTCGTCGGCAAAGATGATGTGCTTGCCGCCATTGGCGACAACAGGTCCTGCACAATAAACGCGCTCGGGCCCGACGTTTTCTCCGGCGAAAACCCCCGTTACGGCCGACCGGGACGGGTGCCCGGCAGCATCAATGTTCCCAAGGTCTCGCTCGTTGATCCCAAGTCAATGAAATTCAAACCGGTAGACGAGATCAACAAGCTGTTCTCCGCTGCGGGTGCGACGCAAGCCGACAGATACCTCACCTATTGTGGAGGGGGGATTTTTGCGACTGTCATTGCCTATTGGCTCTATCAACTCGGTCACGACAACATTGCGGTCTACGACAATTCGATGAGTGAATGGGCCACGGACCCCGATCTGCCGATGGAAACTGGCTGAAACGTGTCTTCTTGCCTACCCGCCACCGTGGCAGAGCTGCGCGAACAATCGGCACCGGGCAAGGCCGTGAAAGCCGGTCCTCCCGCGCACCAACAGATCCGGCAGCCTCGGCCTCGAGCGCGACAGAACTCACCCCTCGACCGGCTGCACGGCCCGCTGATAGAGGTGCCACGTGGTATGCCCAAGGATCGGCAGGGTAAAGATCAGGCCCAGGAATGCCGGAACCAGCGACAACAGCATGGTGACCACGATGATCGCCGCCCAGCCCAGCATGACCACCGGGTTTTCCCGGACGACTCGAACGGATGTGATCATCGCGGTGATGAAATCGACCTCGCGGTCAAGCAGCAGGGGCATGGCGACGACGGTCACCGAGAACAGC
The DNA here is from genome assembly GCF_001507595.1 of Ruegeria marisrubri. Taxonomy (GTDB): domain Bacteria; phylum Pseudomonadota; class Alphaproteobacteria; order Rhodobacterales; family Rhodobacteraceae; genus Ruegeria; species Ruegeria marisrubri. Next base: position 263,293 of record NZ_LQBQ01000001.1, on the reverse strand, counting down.
ACCGCCGACAGAAACGCGCCGACGCAGGTGCCGATGGCAAGAAAGATCCAGCCCTCGGGCGTGAAGAACACGGTGTGCAGGAACCCTTCGAGATCCGAGAAGGAGGAATGCTGCAGGACGATCACCATCACGGTCCGGAACTGGTAGAACCACACCCAGGAAATGAACAGGGTGACAAAGGCCATCCAACCCATTTCACGCGTGCGCTGACGGGCCATGACGGTGAGGATGTCACGCCAGCCAAAGCTCTCGCCCTTCTGCATCCGGCGCGACATTTCATACAGCCCGGCGGCGGCAAAGGGCGCGACCAGCGGAAACCCGACCGCGGCGGGAATGACCATCCAGACCGCGCCCAGCCAGACCAGGGCCCACACGAACATGATTCCGAACAGCGCGTAGAACAGGCCGAAAAAGCCGCTCATGACGGGCCGCGCCAGAAAGTCGGAAAACCCCGCTTTCAGCGACGCCTTGATATCATCCACCGTGACCGTGTTGACCTTGGGCGCGGTCCCTTGCTGCGGCGCCGGGTTGCCCGGCGAGGACCCTTCGGCTTTGGATGCCATGACAAACTCCTCCACGGAAAAGTTTGCATCAGGTCAGGCATCAGGGCAAGCCGGCCTGCCCATCGCCTCGCACCAGCAGGTCCAGCATCCCCGAGATATCCTCGATCTCTTCCGCGATCACATGGGTCACCGAATGCGCCCGCTGCATCCGCCCGGTGACACGCAACAGCCGCCCCGCGATCACCGCGCGGCGGAACCGTTCATAGATCTTGCGCCAGACGATCACGTTCACGATGCCGGTCTCGTCCTCGAGCGTGACAAAGATCACCCCCTTGGCGGTCCCGGGCCTCTGCCGCAGGATCACCAGCCCCGCCACCGTCACCCGCGCGCCCTCGGGCGGCTCCTGCAGCCGGTTGGCCGGCAGGCAGGCAGGCGGGCGCGGCCAGTCCTGGCCTGAAACCGTGGGGGATGCCGAGGCGACGATCATGGGAACAAAAATAGAACATGTATCAGGAATGTCCAGACGCGCCACGACGAGTCGCAAATGAGGGTGGAAACACCTGGATGGCTTGATTAGGAAGATGCGGAACATCGCAAGAGGAAGACGCGAGCAATGGCAAAGATCACTTACATCGAGCACGGCGGCACCGAGCACACCGTCGAAGTCGCCAACGGCCTGACCGTGATGGAAGGCGCCCGCGACAACAACATTCCCGGCATCGAAGCCGATTGCGGCGGCGCCTGCGCCTGCTCGACCTGCCATGTCTACATCCACCCCGACTGGGTCGAGAAGCTGCCCGCCAAGGACGACATGGAAGAGGACATGCTGGATTTCGCCTACGAGCCCGACCCGGTCCGCTCGCGCCTGACCTGCCAGATCAAGGTGACGGACGAACTGGACGGGCTGATCGTGCAGATGCCGGAAAAGCAGATCTGATGCCCCGCCGCATTCCCCTCTGCCCGGACAAGGGAATGCGGCCCTCCGACAAGGCGCCGCGCCACCGGTCGCACCTTGGGCGCGGCCTCACCCGCGGCGCGCGGCTGGCCATGTGCCTGTGGCTGGCCGGGCTCGGCTCTGCCGCTTGGGCCGACACCATCGCCTCGGCCCGTTTCACCGACCCCACCTCGCGCTATGCCCATGGCGTTCTGGGTGACGATCTGGAATGGGGCGCGCTGGAACTGACGCTCTCCGACGGCCGCGTGCTCACCCACACCCTGCCCGACACCCGCGTGTTCGAAGACCTCGCCCCCCGGCTGGGGGATCTGGACGGCGATACCCACCCCGAGGTGATCGTGGTCGAAAGCGACACCCGCACCGGGGCCAGCCTCGCCATCTACACTGCCCAAGGTAAACTCGCCGCCACGCCCCATATCGGCACCCGCTTTCGCTGGCTCGCACCGGCGGGCGCAGCCGACCTGGACGGCGATGGCCGCATGGAAATCGCCTATGTCGATCGCCCGCACCTGGCCAAGACCCTGCGCATCTGGCGCTTTGCGGATGGTGACCTGACCGAGATCACCACCCTGCCCGGCCTGACCAACCACCGGATCGGAGACGACTTCATCACGGGCGGCCTGCGCGACTGCGGCGCGGGGCCGGAGCTGATCCTTGCCAGCGGCGACTGGCGTCATGTCACCTCGGTCCGCCACGCCAACGGCTGGGTCAGAACCGAACTCGGCCCTTATTCGCCCTCGGCGATGGCGCGCGCGCTGAACTGCGAATGACCGAAAGCCGCCTTACGGCGCCGAGCGGACCACGTGGTCGCCCTCGATCCCGCCCAGCGACTGGAACAGGGCGGCGGTGTTGTTCACGCCGAATTTCTTCAGCAGCCGCGCCCGGTGCACTTCGACCGTGCGATAGCTCAGATCCAGCTCGCGCGCGATCTCCTTGCTGGTCCGCCCCTCGCTGAGCAGCGAGAAAATCTCGCGCTCGCGCCGGGTGAGCGGCTGATAGGGCCGGATGGCCGACAGGTCGGCAAAGCTCCAGACCGCGCGGGCCAAGGGGTCTTCGGGCGTAAAGGTCTGCCCCCGCACCCGGCACCAGAACAGCTCGCCATCCTTGCGCCGCATGACCCGCTCGTCCCAATAGAGGTTGCCCTCGCTGAGTTCCTTGTCGCCGCGGTGGAGGATGTTCGAGAACTCCTCGGGGCTGGGGTAGAGAAAGGCAAACAGCTGGTCCAGCAGCTCTTCGCGGTCATAACCGAACATCTGGCAGAACCGCCGGTTCACCTCGCGGATCACCCGCGACTCGGTCACCACGATCCCGACCGGCACCCAGTCAAAGGCCAGCCCCCGCAGATCGCGCGCGGCATAGGCAGCATCCAGTTCGGATTTGTCTATCGGTCCGGGCATCATCTTTCTCCTGTGCGGCGATCATAGTCCGTCAGAATGGCAAATGAAAACCGCCGCATGAGGGCTTTTCCGACCGCAGCCCGCCACGGGCGGGCTGCCCGGCCCAAGGCCCTTGGCGTCGCATCCGCGATGCGGCGCCGGGGCGCGGGAGGCCCACTCCCTCAGAGCGCCCGCCAGCCGATATCCCGGCGATAGAACCCCTCGGGCCAGTCGATGGCCTCGACCATCTCATAGGCCCGGTCCCGCGCTTCCTGCAGGCTGTCGCCCCGCGCGGTCACGTTCAGCACCCGCCCGCCAACGGCCAGAATGGCGCCGCCCTCTTCCTTCGTGCCGGCGTGGAACACCATGTTCCGGCTGTCCTCGGGCAGCTTGTCCAGCCCCTTGATCTCGGACCCCTTCTCATAGGCCCCGGGATAGCCCTTGGCGGCCATTACCACCGTCATGGCGTGATCGTCGGCCCAGTTCACCCGCGCCTCGCCCAGCCGCCCCTCGGCCGCCGCATGCATCAGGTCCAGCGCCTGCGCCCCCAGCCGCATCATCAGCACCTGACACTCCGGGTCGCCAAAGCGCACGTTGTATTCCACCAGCCGCGGCTGGCCGTCCCTGATCATCAGCCCGGCATAGAGCACCCCCTGAAACGGCGTGCCGCGCCGGGCCATCTCGGCCATCGTCGGGCGCACGATCTGTTCCATCGCACGCTCCTCGACCTCGGGACTCAGAACCGGGGCCGGAGAATAGGCCCCCATGCCGCCGGTGTTCAGGCCGGTATCGCCCTCGCCCACGCGCTTGTGGTCCTGCGCGGTGCCGACCGACAGGATGTTCTCGCCATCGCACAGCACGAACAGCGAGGCCTCCTCGCCCTCCATGAACTCCTCGATCACCACCTCGGCCCCGGCCCCGCCAAAGGCGCCGCCGAACATGTCGTCCACGGCCTCCAGCGCGGTCGCCTCGTCCATCGCCACGATCACCCCCTTGCCCGCGGCCAAACCATCGGCCTTGACCACGATCGGCGCGCCCTGCTGGCGGATATAGGCCTTGGCCGGCTCGGCCTCGGTGAACCGGGCATAGGCGGCGGTGGGCGCCCCGGCCGCATCGCAGATTTCCTTGGTAAAGCTTTTCGAGGCCTCCAGCCGCGCTGCCTCGGCCGAGGGGCCGAACACCAGGATGCCCGCCTCGCGCAGCCGGTCGGCCACGCCGGCGGCCAGCGGTGCCTCGGGGCCGATGATCACGAAGTCGATGGCGTTTTCCTCGGCGAAACTGACCACCGCGCCGCCATTCTCGATATCCAGCGCCGCGCAGTCGGCGATCTGCGCGATCCCGGCATTGCCCGGCGCCACGATCAGGCGGTCGCATTTGGGGTTCTGCATCACCGCCCAGGCCAGGCTGTGCTCGCGTCCACCGCTGCCGAGAATGAGGATGTTCATGGGGGCTGTCTCCGATCTGCTTGGCCTCGCTTGCGCGGCGTTCTAAGCTGCGCGGACCGACGAAACAAGGCGATGAAATGTCCGACCTGCTTGACGATCCGATTCCCGGCCAGAATACCCCCGAATACACCGTCTCGGAGATCTCGGGCGAGGTGAAACGCACGCTCGAAGGCACCTTCGGCCGAATCCGCGTGCGCGGCGAGGTCGGGCGCGTGTTCAAGGCCCGCTCGGGGCATCTCTATTACGACGTCAAGGATGACCGCAACGTGCTGGCCTGCACCACGTGGAAGGGCCAGATCGCGGGCCTGTCGGTGATCCCCGAAGAAGGGCTCGAGGTCGTCGTCACCGGCCGCCTCACCGCCTTTGGCGCGCAGTCGAAATACAACCTGAACGTCGACGAGGTCGTGGTGGCCGGTCAGGGCGCGCTGATGGCGCTGCTGGAAAAACGCAAGAAACAGCTCGAATCCGAAGGGCTCTTCGCGCCCGGGCGCAAGAAGCCCCTGCCATTCCTGCCGCAGATCATCGGCGTCGTCACCTCGCCCTCGGGCGCGGTGATCCGCGACATCCTGCACCGGCTGCGCGACCGTTTCCCGCGCAAGTTGCTGATCTGGCCCGTGGCCGTGCAGGGCGCCAACTGCGCGCTCGAGGTCGCTAACGCCATCCAGGGCTTTAACCGCCTGACACCCGGCGGCGCGCTGCCCCGCCCCGACCTGATCATCGTCGCCCGCGGCGGCGGCTCGATCGAGGATCTGTGGGGTTTCAACGAGGAAATCGTCGCCCGCGCCGCCGCCGCGTCCGAGATCCCGCTGATCTCGGCCGTGGGGCACGAAACCGACACCACGCTGATCGACTATGTCTCGGACCGCCGCGCGCCCACGCCCACCGCCGCCGCCGAACTGGCCGTGCCCGTGCGCCTCGAACTGCTGGCCTGGACCGGCGAACAGGGCGCCCGCCTGTCCCGCGCGGCCACGGACGCCGTGCAGCGCCGCGCCCAGCGCCTGCGCGACCTCTCGCGCGCCCTGCCACGGCCCGAAACCCTGCTCGACAGCCCCCGGCAACGGCTGGACCTGATTGCCGACCGGCTTGCCCCGGCCCTGCAACGCGGCGTCCAGAACCGCCGCCTGCAAGTGGTGGAACTGTCGGGGCACCTGCGCCCCTCGACCCTTCGGAATCTCATCTCCGCCCGCAAGGACCGGCTGCACAACCTGTCCTCGCGCCTGTCCGTCCGCCCGATCCGGCGCGAGATCGACCAGCAGCGCGACGCGATCAACCGGCTCTCGGACCGCATGACCGCCGCCCAGACCCTGCGGCTGGACCGGCTGCGGCAGCAGCTCGACGCCACCGACCGGCTGCGAGAAACCCTCGGCTACAAGGCCACCCTCCAACGCGGCTACGCCGTGGTGCGTGCCGACAGCGGCGTGGTCACCACGAAAGCACAGGCCAGCAAGCACGAGGTTCTGACGATCGAATTCGCTGACGGAGAACTGACGACCCGGCCCATCGCCGGGGCCAAGCCCGCTCCGAAAAAGGCGCCCAAGCCACCCGCCCCGGACCAGGGTTCCCTGTTCTGAGGCCTCGCGGGATCAGACCCCCACGTCCGGCCCGTAACAGATCATCTCTTCGTCGATATCCCCGGCCTCGTAGAGCTCCGTCGCCTCGGGGTCTCCCTCGAACCGGGCGATCAGCCCCGTCGGCGAGTCGATGAAGACCCAGCATTGCGGGTCCAGCCGGTCTTCGTAGATGAAACAGATCTGCCCGTCGCGCTCATACCAGACACCCTCTTTGCAATCGCCATCCAGGAACGACCAGATCACGCGCCGGTTGGGCAGGTAACGCTCGACCCCATAGGCCACCCCGTCGAACCCGTAGAACAGGGTTTTCCCCTGCGTGTAGGCGTCGAATTCCTCGGCGGTCATCGGCCCTTCGGCCGCGGCCACCTGCCCCGACAGCAACAGAAGAATCACCCAACGCGTCAGCATGGCCCGATTGTGTCAGATCGGGCCGTTCCCCGCCACGCGTCATCTCCCGCCCGCGGATGACATCGCGTCACCCCGCCCCAACCACAGGCCAGGCCAGTTGAAATCAGACCGAAACTTTGCCTCCCTGACGCAAACCACCCGAGGAACACCCGAATGCCGCACCTCCTGTTCTGGGCCGCAGCCGCCTGTGCGCTGGCCTACCTGCCCCTGACCACGCATCCCGCAAGCACGCACCGCACCCTGCTCAAGACCGGCTCGGTCGCGCTGCTTGCCCTGCTGACCGCATATCACGGCGGGCCGGCGCTGCTGGCCGTGGCCCTCGGGCTCTGCGCCCTCGGCGATGCCCTCCTGTCGCGCGAGACCGAGGCCACCTTCATGGCCGGGATCGGCGCCTTCGCCGCCGGGCATCTGGCCTATGTCGCGCTGTTCCTGACGCACGAGGCAAGCGATCCATCCGCGATCGCAACCCACCCCGCCCCGATCGCCGCGCTTGCCCTGCTGGGTGTCGTCATGGCCCTGCTCCTGTGGCCCCGCGCGGGTGATCTGAGGGGTCCGGTGCTGGCCTATATCCCGATCATCCTCGGCATGGGTGTCGCGGTTCTCGCGCTGCCCGAAGCGGGCCCAATGCGCCTGGCCCTTCCGGCCGCTCTTGCCTTCATCGCCTCCGACCTGATCCTGGCCACCGAGAAATTCCTGCTGCCCGCAGGTCACCCCGCGCTGCGCGTCACGCCATACCTCGTCTGGCCACTCTACTGGGGCGCGCAGGCCGGCTTTGCCGCGGCCTTCGCCTGACCCTTTGCAACTGCCGCCAATCCGCATTAGGTGAAGGGAATACCTGCGGAGACCTCACATGGCGTTTTTCTCAAAGCTCAAGGACCGGCTGTTCAAATCCTCCTCGCGGCTCGAACAGGGGCTCGAGGCAATCGTCGAAGAGGGCGGCGAGGAAACCGCCCCCACCCCCGATCCGGTGATCCCCCAGCCCGAGCCCGAACCACAACCGGTCCCCGAACTGCCCGAGCCCGCACCGGTGCCCGAGCCGGTGGAAACGCCCTCGCCCATGCCCTCCGATCCCACGCCCGCTCCGCCGCCGCCCGAGGAACCGGCGCCGGAAACCGGGCAGCGCCCCGGCCTGCTGGGCCGCCTGTTCGCGCGCGGCGACGGCCGCACGGTTGTTCGCCGCACGCTGGACGACGACATGCTCGAACAGCTCGAGGAACTGCTGATCGCCTCGGACATGGGCGTCGACACCGCCCTGCGCGTCACCGCCAACATGGCCGAGGGGCGCTACGGCAAGAAACTGTCGACCGAAGAGATCAAGCAACTCCTGGCCCAGGAAATCGCCCGCATCATGGAGCCGGTCGCCAAACCGATGCCGCTCTACCCCAAACGCCCGCAGGTGGTGCTGGTGGTGGGCGTCAACGGCTCGGGCAAGACCACGACCATCGGCAAGCTCGCCAGCCAGTTCAAGGCCGCCGGCAAAAAGGTGGTCATCGCCGCCGGCGACACCTTCCGCGCCGCTGCCGTCGAACAGCTGCAGGTCTGGGGCGACCGCGCCGGCGTGCCGGTCCTGACCGCACCCGAAGGCTCCGACCCCGCCTCGCTGGCCTTCGACGCCCTGACCAAGGCGCAGGCAGACGGCGCCGACCTGCTGATGATCGACACCGCCGGCCGCCTGCAGAACCGCGCCGACCTGATGGAGGAATTGGCCAAGATCGTCCGCGTCATCCGCAAGATCGACGAAACCGCCCCGCACAACACGCTCCTGGTGCTCGACGCCACCACCGGCCAGAACGCGCTCAGCCAGGTGGAGACATTCCGCAAGCTGGCCGATGTCTCGGGCCTCGTGATGACCAAGCTCGACGGCACCGCCAAGGGCGGCGTGCTGGTGGCGCTGGCCGACAAGTTCGGCCTGCCGATCCACGCCATCGGCGTCGGCGAACAGATCGACGACCTGGCCCCCTTCGACCCCGAGGAATTCGCCGCCGCCCTGACCGGCCTCGACTCCAACTGACCTTCATCTGGCCCCAAATATCCTCGGGGGTCTGGGGGTGGAAAACCCCCAGCCTCTCCACCAGCGAAAGACCCTCAGCTTGAGCGACTGGCTGATCTCCCTCGAAGGCACCGAGGCCGGGCACACCCTCGCCCTCGGCCTCGCGCTCATGGCGGCCTTCCTGCACGCGGTCTTCGGCGCCCTGCAAAAGGGACGCCACGACCCGTGGCTGTCGCGCGGCGCGATCGACGCCTCCTACGCGCTCATGGCCGCCCCCTTCGCGCTTTTCGTGGTGCCGTGGCCCGAACCGCATATGTGGCCGATCTTTGCGACCGCATGGGTGATCCACATCCTCTACAAATGCCTTCAGGCCATGGCCTACACCAAGGGCTCCTACACCGTCGTCTACCCGGTGGTGCGCGGCACCGGGCCGCTCTTTACCGTGATCGGCGCCTACCTTCTGTTCGGCGAGGTCTTCACCGCACCCCAATGGATCGGCGTCGCCGTGCTGCTCTCGGGCATCTTCGGACTGGCCGCCTACAACCTGCGCCATCTCGAAACCAACCGAGACACGCTGGTCATCGCGCTGGGGCTGGCTGTGGCGACCGGCCTCTTCGTGGCGCTCTACACCACCTATGACGCCTACGGGATCCGCGCCACCGCCGACCCGTTCACCTTCCTCGCGTGGTTCTTCATGATCGACGGCGCCGCCCTGCCCTTCTACGCCTTCCTGCGGTGGCGCGCGATGATCCACCGCCCCGCGCCCGGGCCCCTGATGCTGCGCGGCTTTACCGGGGGCATCGTGGCCTTCCTCTCCTTCGGCGCCATCATGCTGGCCACCCGCCTGGACAAGGTGGGCGAAGCGGCGGTTCTGCGCGAAACATCCACGGTGTTTGCAGCCCTGATCGGCTGGCTGGTATTGAAAGAAACCGTGGGGCCGCGGCGAATCGCGCTGATGGCCTTGATTGCGTCGGGCGCGGTCATAGTTGAAATGGGCGGATAGTCGGCAGGACAAGGCATGGCAGAGACGAAAAAGATCAACCCCTTCCTGAAACAGGTGCTCGAGCTGGGGCCACCCTTGGCCTTCTTCTTCATCTACCTGCACCTGCGGGACGACATGTTCACCTGGGGCGGCACCGAATATTCGGGCTTCATCGTCGCCACGATCCTCTTCGTGCCGCTCATGCTGGCCGCGATGGGCGTTCTGTGGGTCCTGACCGGCAAGCTCAGCCGGATCCAGATCTTCACCGCCTTCATGGTGGTCTTCTTCGGCGGCCTCACCGCCTGGTTCAACGACGAAAGCTTCTTCAAGATGAAGACCACGCTGGTCTACGGCTTCTTCGCGGTCATGCTGGGCATCGGCCTGCTGCAGGGCAAATCCTACCTGGCCTACGTGCTGGACGAGATGCTGCCGATGCGCCACGAGGGCTGGATGATCCTGACCCGCCGCCTGTGCTTCGGCTTTGCCGCGCTGGCCGTCGCGAACGAACTGGTCTGGCGCACCCTGTCGACCGATCTCTGGGTCAAGATCGAAACCTTCGGCTTCCCCCTGGCCCTCATGGGCTTCCTGATGGTGCAGTTCAACCTCCTGCAAGGCTACATGGACGACCCCGACGGCAACTGAGCCGCCACACTTCATGCGGGAAAACCGTTTGCCCCGAACCCGTTGCCTCTTGGAAACGGGCGCGGACTGTGGAAACAATAGCTGACCCTCTCAACCTCCTGCAGGAGCAAGCCAAGGCGCATGACGGCCTTTCCCGACACCGGTTTCCTGTCCGAGGCTTCGGACCGGCTGAAGGCGATGCTTTCGGCGCAGGCTTCCGAGATCTCGCTCGACCGCGGCGAAACCCTGTTCCAACAGGGGGATGAAGGCGACGCGCTCTACGCCCTTCTCGAAGGCGCTCTCGAAGTCTCCTTCCTCGCCTCCAGCGGACGCAAGCTGTCGCTGGCCTTGATGCGGCCCGGAGAGGTCTTTGGCGAAATCGCCCTGTTCGACAGTGGCCCGCGCACGGCAACCGTGTCGGCGGCCGAACCCTCGCGCGTCCTGAGGGTGCGCAGACGTGATGTGATGGCCCAGATCCGGGCGCACCCGGAACTGGCCGTGGACATGATCCGGCTGGCGGGCATCAGGATGCGCTGGATGGGGTCGCAGCTCAACGAGCAGGTCTTTCTGCCCATGCCCACCCGGCTGGCACGGAAACTTCTGCTTCTCTCGGGGAAGCAGGGTGACCCGAACGACCGGATCCGGCTTTCGCAGAGCGAACTTGCGGAATTCGTCGGCGCCACCCGCGAAGCGGTGTCCAAGACCCTGTCCGCCTGGAGGCGCGAAGGCGTGGTCGAGGCGTCGCGCGGCGGGCTGGTCATCCGGGATTTCGATGCCCTGGGCCGGCTGGCGGCGTCCGATCTGATCTGAGCCCGGCCTCGCTGCTGTCTGTGACCCAGTTCACAGACAAGGTTTCGAAATGGGACTAGCCTGCGAAAGGTTACCGAAAGGGGCGGGGCCGGGAGATCATCCCCGATATCTGTCCGTACCGACCTCACCCCGTAACAGAGTCACATGCCTCGGCATGTGGCTCTTTACCTTTTCCGGGGCTGCGCCTGAAACCACCGGAAAGGAAAAACGGCCGGAACTGGTCCGGCCGTCGTTTCACACATCTTGGTGCGCCCGCCTTACTCGGACAGGCTCAGCGCCACGAAACGCGGCTCGCCGCCCCGCCGGACCAGCAGCAGCAGAGATTTGCGACCGGCTTCCCTGGCTTCTTCGATCCGGGCCTCGAGATCGGCCAGCGTCATAACCTTCTGCTGGCCCACCTCGGTGATCACGTCGCCGGCGCGCAGCCCCTTGTCGAAGGCTTCCGAGGTTTCATCCAGGTCCAGAACGACCAGACCGGTTGCGTCCTCTGCCAGCCCCAGCTCGGAACGTACCCGGTCCGTCAACGGCGCGACCGTCATGCCCAGCAGTTCCTTTTCGCTCTCCGCCGGAGCCGGCGAAGTAGAGGGCTGGCCATTCTCGGCGCGCTCGGCATCCTCGCGGCGGCCGAGTGTCACGAGGAAGGTCTGCGTCCCCCCGTCGCGAAAGACCACGACGCGCACCGATTTGCCCACGGCCGTCTCGCCGACCTGACGCACCAGCGCACGGGTATCGGCCACCTCGACCCCGTCAAAGCTCAGGATCACGTCCCCGGCCTGCAGCCCGGCCTCTTTCGCGGGGCCGTCCGGGACATCGCTGATCAGGGCTCCGCCGGGCTTGTCCAGCCCCATGGCCTCGGCCATGTCCTCGGTCACGTCCTGGATGCGCACGCCCAACCAGCCACGACGGGTTTCCCCGAATTCGCGCAGCTGATCCACGACCTTGACCACGACGTTCGACGCCATCGAGAACCCGATGCCGATCGAGCCGCCATTGGGCGACAGGATCGCGGTGTTCACGCCGATCACCTCGCCATCCATGTTGAACAGCGGCCCGCCCGAGTTGCCCCGATTGATCGCCGCGTCGGTCTGGATGTAGTCGTCATAGGTGCCGCTGAGCTCGCGATTGCGCGCCGACACGATGCCCGCCGACACCGAGAACCCCTGCCCCAGCGGGTTGCCCATGGCGATCACCCAATCGCCGACGCGCGCGGTGTCGCTGTCGCCGAAGGTGACGAATTTCAGCGGCCCCTCGGCCTCGACCTTCAGCAGGGCGATATCGGTCTTTTCGTCCCGGCCGACCACTTTCGCAGGCAACTCCTTGGATGGCTGCCCCTCTCCTGGAAAGAACTCTATCAGGATTTCGTCGGCCTCGGCGATGACGTGGTTGTTGGTGACGATATAGCCGTCCTCGGAGATGACGAAGCCCGATCCCAGCGCGTTGCTGCGGCGCGGCCGGTTTTCGTTATCCCCGTTGCGGTCCTGGAACTCGCGAAAGAAATCCTCGAAGGGCGATCCCTCGGGCACGATCCCCGGCAGATCCGTGCGGCCTTCGATCAGGGTCGTGGTCGTGATGTTGACCACGGCCGGGCTGATCCGCTCGGCCAGCGGCGCCAGGCTTTCCGGGGAGGCCTTCGCGGCCAGAACCTGCATCAGCATGAAAAGTGTGGTCAGAAAGGCCAGCCATGCCAGCCTCATTCCCACGATGATTCCGTCCTGCCCGATTGAAATACTGCGCGCTTTTGCCTGCACTTGAGATCTCCTTGTCGCCAACCCGCCACCCGGCGGACGCAGTGCCCGCCGCCAATTTCAAGAAACAATGTAGTCAGTTTGGCCAAGCCCGCAACTCGGGACATCAAGGAATTCAGCGCCGACGCCTGCTATCGCGCCGCGACCGCCCGGCCTGCGCGCGGTCAGAACCCCAGCTGATACGCGCCCCACAACAGGATCAGGCCCGTCACCACGCACAGCAGGCCGACATTCCGCCGCGCGCTCTCGGGCAGCGCGCGCAGGGCTTCGAGCATGCGCTCGACAAGCGAAGGGGCCAGCGCATAGGCCAGCCCCTCGACGATCAGAACCAGCCCGAAGGCCAGAAGGATCAGGCCCATCATTCGGCCTTGCCGCCGGAGGACTTCAGGAAGTTGAAGAACTCCGAGTCGGGGCTCATCACCAGCGAGCTGTTCGAGCCGTCCAGCGCCCGCTCATAGGCGGTCAGCGACCGGTAGAACTCGAAGAACTCCGGGTCGCGGCCAAAGGCCTCGGCAAAGATGGCGTTGCGCTCGGCATCGGCCTCACCACGGATGATCTCGGCCTCGCGGCGCGCCTCCGAGACCAGCTCGACCACGGTCCGGTCGGCCTGCGCGCGCACACGCTGCGCGGCTTCGTTGCCGCGGGCCCGTTCGTCCGTCGCCTCGCGCTCACGCTCGGCCTGCATCCGGGCAAAGGTGGCTTCCAGGTTGGCCTGCGGCAGGTCGGTCGCCTTCAGGCGCACGTCGATCACATCGACGCCCAGCGCACGGGCCTCGGCGATGGCGCTGTTGCGGATGCGCAGCATCAGCGCGGCCCGGTCCGAACTCAGAATGTCCTTGGACGACACCGAACCCAGAACCTCGCGCGTTTCGGCGCGCAGGATCCGGTCCAGACGGTCCTCGGCAACCGGAATGCCGCCGACGCCGACGGCCTGACGGAACTGCTCCACATCCGAGATGCGGTAGCGGGCGAAGGCATCGACCACCAGGCGGCGGTCATCCAGCGGCGTGACTTCCAGAGGCTCGACGTCTATGGACAGGATGCGGTCGTCATAGCGCACCACTTCCTGGATCAGCGGGATCTTGAAGCCCAGACCCGGCTCTTCCTTCACGGTCACGACACGGCCGAATTGCAGCACCAGCGCCTTTTCACGCTCGTCCACGATGAAGATGGACGACAGGCCCACGACGATGGCGATCACCAGCACCGGCAGAAGAAATGTCGTTTTACGCATCAGTTGCTCCCTTCGGTGGTGTTGCGGCGCAGCTCATTCAGCGGAAGGTAAGGCACGACGCCCTGACCGGAGTCGCCGCTCTCGTCCAGAATGACCTTGTCCACTTCGCTCAGAACCTGCTCCATCCGCTCCAGATACAGACGCTTGCGCGTCACGTCGGGCGCTTTCAGATATTCCTCGAGAACCGCGTTGAAGCGGCTGGCCTCACCGCGCGCCTCGTTGACCTGCTGCGCCCGGTAGGCCTCGGCCTCTTCCAGGATCTGCGCTGCCTCACCGCGCGCCTCGGCGAGCACCCGGTTGGCATAGGCATCGGCCACGTTCTGCAGACGGTCACGTTCCTGCGCGGCGGCCTGAACGTCGCGGAAGGCCGCGATGACTTCCTGCGGCGGGTCCGCCTTGTCAAAGTTCACACGGATGATGTTCACGCCGGAATCATAGCTGTCCAGTGTCTGCTGGATCAGCTCCTGCAGCCGATCGGCGATGATGCCGCGGTCACGGTTCAGGATCGGCGCCAGTTCCGACTGGGCGATGATCTCGCGCATGGCCGATTCCGAAACCGCCCGGATGGTCGGACGCGGATCGCGCAGGTTGAACAGGAACTTGGCCGGGTCCGAGATGTTCCATACCACCTGGTAATCGACATCGACCACGTTCTCGTCTCCGGTCAGCATCAGGCCGTCATGGGTGCCGCGATTGCCGCCCATGTCCTCGGTCTGTTCGCGGGTGACCGGGATCACCTCGGCGGTCACGAAGGGCCACGGGGCAAAGTTCAGACCCGGCTGCCCGATGGCCGAGAACTCGCCCAGGAACAACTCGACCGACTGTTCTTCGGGTTTGACGGTATAGAAACTGGCCGCCGCCCACAGGCCCGCGGCCACCAGCAGACCCAAGGTCACGGTTCCGCGGGTAAAGATGGGGCCACCGCCGCCGGCGCCGCGGCCATCACCGCCGCGCCCGCCACCGCCGCGCCCGCCCATCAGCACGCGCAGCTGCTCCTGGCCCTTTTTCACCAGCTCGTCGATCTCGGGGATCTGCGGGCCGTCACCCTCGGGCGGACGCCGTCCGCCTCCGCCACCGCCCTTGTTTCCTCCTCCGGAAGAACCTCCGCCCCCCCAGGGGCCACCGCTGTTGCCCGCCATATGTTCTCTTTCCTTTTCATTCAGCCCGTGTGATCACGGCGTTAGTTCTAACCTGTATCCCGGCCGGTGCAAATCAAGCACTGCGCACGGGATGCCGCATGGTGACCAGTTCCTCGGCCATCACCGGATGCACGGCCACGGTCCGGTCGAAATCTTCCTTGGTCGCGCCCATCTTGACCGCGATTCCGGCCAGCTGGATCATCTCGCCCGCCCCCGGCGCCACGATGTGGCAGCCCAGGACCTTGCGGGTCGCCTTGCTGACGATCAGCTTCATCAGCACCCGTTGCGAACGCCCGGCAAAAGACTGCTGCATCGGCTTGAACGAGGTCGCATAGACCTCGATCGGCTCCTGCTCGGCGGCGGCTTCCTCGCTCAGCCCCACGGTGCCCATCTCGGGCTGGGTGAAAATCGCGGTCGGGATCAGCTCGTGATCCACCGGCGTGGGGTTGCCCTTGAACACGGTCTCGACGAAAGCCATTCCCTCGCGGATGGCGACCGGCGTCAGGTTCACCCGGTCGGTCACGTCGCCGATGGCATAGATCGAGGGCACCGCCGTCTGGCTGTATTCATCCACGATGATCTCGCCCTTGCGGCCCCGCTCGACGCCCAGCGCCTCGAGCCCCAGATCATCCGCGTTCGGCGCCCGGCCGGTGGCATACATCACCACGTCGAACAGCCGCTCGGTGCCGTTGGTCGCCTTGACCCGGATCCTGTCGCCCTCGCGCGCCATCTCCAGCACGTTGGTGCCCAGATGCACGTCGACGCCGTTCTGGCACATCTCTTCGCAGATCAGCCCGCGCGCCTCGTCGTCGAAACCGCGCAGGATCTGCGCGCCGCGATAGAACTGGGTGGTCTTGACGCCCATGCCGTTCATGATCCCGGCAAACTCGCAGGCGATGTAGCCGCCGCCCACGATCAGCATGGTCTCGGGCAGCTTCTCCAAGTGGAAGATCTCGTTCGAGGTGATCGCCAGGTCCGAGCCCGGAAACTCGGGCACCACCGGGCGCCCGCCGGTGGCGATCAGGATGTGCTTGGCCGTCTTGCGGGTGCCGTCGGCCAGCTCGACCGTATGCGGATCGACCAGTTTCGCCCGCTGGTCAAAGCTTTCGACCCCGTTGTTCTTCAGGATGTTGCGATAGACACCTTCCAGCCGGTCCAGCTCGGCATGCAGCTTGCCCCTGAACGTGCCCCAGTTGAAATCGCCCGGCTTGATGTCCCAGCCGTAAGAGCGCGCATCCTCGACCATGCCGGAATATTCCGAGGCAAAGACCATGAGCTTTTTCGGCACGCAGCCCCGGATCACGCAGGTGCCGCCATACCGGTCCTCCTCGGCCAGCGCCACCTTGGCGCCGGTCTCTCCGGCCGCGACGCGCGCCGCCCGGACACCGCCGGAGCCTCCGCCGATGACGAACAGATCATAATCAAAGCTCATGCAGGTCTTCCTCAATCCGCCAGGTCGGTGAACAGGTTGTCATTCTCCGCCATATCGACCCGGTCATGCTCAATCGTTCCCTCGTTGATGTCGCGCACCTCGACCCGGCCATCGCCGAACCCGATCACGACCCGGTCACAGATATCTATGAACAGACCGTTTTCAACCACGCCCGGCACCTGATTGAGCACGAGCGCCAGCTGGCGCGGGTTGCCGATGCGCTGAAGGTGCAGATCCAAGATGTGGTTGCCCTCGTCGGTGACGAAGGGCGCATCGCCATTCATCCGCAGCGCCGCCGACCGGCCCAGCACATCCATCGACACCAGCGTTTCCTCGATCAGCTTGCGCGTGGTCTGCCAGCCGAACGGAATCACCTCGACCGGCAACGGGTAGGCGCCCAGGGTCTCGACCTCTTTCCCGGCATCGGCGATCACGACCATCTGGTCGCTGGCGGTGGCCACGATCTTTTCCTGCAACAGCGCCCCGCCGCCGCCCTTGATCAGGTTCAGGTCTCCGTCGAACTCGTCGGCCCCGTCGATGGTGATGTCCAGCCAGCCCGCCTGATCCAGCGAGACGACCTCGATCCCCACCTCGCGGGCCAGCGCCGCGGTGCGCGTCGAAGTGGGCACGCCCTGGATCTTCAGCCCCTCGTCGCGGACCATCTCGCCGAGGCAGCGCACCAGCCAGGCCGCGGTGGACCCGGTGCCCAGCCCCACGCGCATTCCATCCTCGACCATGTCGGCGGCACGTTTTGCGGCGACGAACTTGGCCCGGTCGATGGGCGACAACTCTCCGGTCATGGCAGCATCTCCAATGCATGTTTTGCGCCCTTATAGGCAAACTGTTCCACCGGCGCGAGGGGGAACGGGCGGCATTTCTCGCGCAAGTTCCGGTATTTTGCTATCCTTGGCCAAAGGATGCCCGAATGCTCGAGTTTGACGAAGCCACGGCCCGGGTGCTGGACAATGCCTATCTCGGCGCCGACATATCGCGCCGCCGCCGCGCCTGTTTCGACGCGCTTGCGCCGGTTCCCGGAGAGTCCATCCTCGATCTTGGATGCGGCACCGGCTTGCTGGCGCTGGAACTGTCCCGCGCCGTCGGGCCAGAGGGTCAGGTGACCGGGATCGACCCCAGCGACGACATGCTGTCCTCGGCCCGCGAACGCTGCGCGGGCCGGGACAATATCCGCTTGGAGGAAGGCGCGGCCGAGGCCCTGCCATTCGATGCCGGGCAGTTCGACAAAGCCGTCTCGCTGCAGGTATTCGAGTATTTCGACGACATGCGCCCGGCCCTGCGCGAGTTGCATCGGGTCCTTCGCCCCGGCGGCCGCCTCGTCATCGGCGACATGCACTGGGGCACGCTGTGCTGGCACAGCGACCACCCCGACCGGATGGAGCATATGCTGCGGATATGGGACGGGCACCTCGCCGAGCGATGCGTGCCCGCCCTCCTGCCCGAACGGCTGAGGGAATGCGGTTTTGCCGCCGACCGGATCGAGCCGGTAACCTTCTGCGACACGGTTCTGCGCGCCGACGGGCTGGCCGCGCTGATGATTCGACTGATCTCCGCCTACGCCAGACAGAAATCCGACCTCCCGCCGAACGACGTGAAAGCTTGGGTGCACGAACAGGAAAAGCTCGCCGAACAGGGCCGCTTCTTCATGTCGATCACCCATTTCGTGTGGATTTCCCACAAGGTCTGAGGCCCTGCGCGCGCCGCAGCCGCCAAACATGCCGGAAAAATGCGCGTTTCCCATAGGAAACGTCGCAATCGGAGATTTCCGACCCCAAGACCTGTCCTAGATAGGAAGACAACAACCCGCGCAAACTCTGCTGAAGGCTCCGCTACTCAAGATGTTCCTCTCTGTCTTCGACATGTTCAAAGTGGGCGTCGGCCCGTCCTCCTCTCACACGATGGGTCCGATGGTGGCCGGGGCGCGGTTTCTCGACCTGATGCGGGCCTCGCCCTTCGAGTTCTCGGGCCTCAGGGCCTCGCTGCACGGCTCGCTGGCCTTTACCGGCGTCGGCCACGCCACGGACCGGGCCACCATCCTCGGGCTGGCCGGGTTCACCCCCGACACCTACGACCACGAAAAGGCCGAGGCCGCGCTGGCCGCCATCGCCGATACCCACACGGTCACGCCTGACGGTCTGCCGACGCTCAGGTTCGACCCGAAGACCGACCTGACCTTCGACTACGACCACGCGCTGCCGGGCCACGCCAACGGCATGATCCTGATGGCCACCGACGCGCAGGGCGACGTGATCCTCAAGCAGGTCTATTACTCGGTGGGCGGCGGCTTCGTCCTGACCGAGCAGGAGCTGGCCGAGGGCAAGGACACCAATGACGGCCCGCCGGTGCCCTTTCCATTCGAATCCGCCGCGCAGATGCTGGAAATGGCCCGCACCAGCGGCAAGAGCATCGCCGACATGAAACGCGCCAACGAGATCGCCCGTGGCTGCGCCCAGAGCTTTGCCAAGGGCACCGCCCGGATCTGGGAGGTGATGAACAACTGCATCGAGCGCGGCCTCAGCACCGACGGCATCTTGCCCGGCGGCCTCAACGTGCGCCGGCGCGCCAAGGCGATCCATGAACAGTTGCTGGCCGAACGCGGCATGAACCTGAACGCCCCGCACACGATCAACGACTGGATGAGCGTCTATGCGATGGCGGTGAACGAGGAAAACGCCGCCGGGGGCCAGGTCGTCACCGCCCCCACCAACGGCGCGGCGGGCGTGCTGCCGGCGGTGCTGCGCTATTACCTCGACCATGTGCCGGGCGCCTCCCCGGCCCATGTCGAGGATTTCCTGCTGACCGCCGCCGCCATCGGCGGGCTGGTGAAATACAACGCCTCGATCTCGGGCGCCGAGGCCGGCTGCCAGGCCGAGGTGGGCAGCGCCTCGGCCATGGCGGCGGCGGGTCTTTGCGCAGTGATGGGCGGCACCCCCGAGCAGGTGGAAAACGCCGCCGAGATCGCGCTGGAACATCACCTGGGCATGACCTGCGATCCGGTGAAGGGGCTGGTGCAGGTGCCCTGCATCGAGCGCAACGCGCTGGCCGCGATCAAGGCCGTTTCGGCGGCCTCACTGGCGCTGCGCGGGGATGGGCAACATTTCGTGCCGCTCGACGCCTGCATCGAGACTATGCGCCAGACCGGACAGGACATGCACGAGCACTACAAGGAAACCTCGCTGGGCGGGCTGGCGGTACACGTGCCGAACTGCTGAGCCGACCTCAGATCGCGACGGCCTGGAACAGGTGCGCGGGCTGGGGAATCTTCAGCGTTCCGTCCTGCTCATAGGGTGCCAGTTCCGACAGGATTTCGCCGGCCATCCAGCCGATGACCTCCTCGCCGGCGATCTTCAAGGCCGCCTCGTTCGGCGTCGCCAGCAGCTCGGCGCGGATGGCCTCTGCCGTGGCGGGCAGGCTTCGCTCGATCTCCAGCCTGACGGGATCGGGGCAATGGAACCCGGCCTCGACGATCAGGCCCCGGATCCGCTCGGCGTCGTTCCAGACGAAAGGCTCCAACGCCTTTTCCGCGGCCGCCGGCCCGAGATGGCGGTTCAGGGCCTCGGCGGCGATCCTGAACAGGGGCGGAACCCCGGCCCAGCATGTCACGACCAGCTTGCCGCCCGCGCTCATGACCCGCCGGATCTCGCCCAGCGCCGCAGACCGATCGGGGAAGAACTGCAACCCCTGCTGGCAGAAGACCAGATCGAACTCGCCGTCGCCAAAGGGCATCGCCTCGGCCGAGGCGGTCACGAACTCGATCTTGCGACCATTCACGTCGGACAGGCTGCGCGCCACCTCGATCATGGCCGGGTTCACGTCCACCCCGACGATCCGGCTCGCCGCATCCAGCCGCTCGGCCAGCTTGCGCGCCACGATGCCCGTGCCACAGGCCACGTCCAGCACGCGGGCAGCAGGCGGCAGAGAAACAGCGGCCAGGGTCTGCTCTGCCAGCGGTTCGAACATGGCCGGAACATTCTGGGCTTCGTAGGTTTGCGCAGCAGCGACGGACAGATGGAATCTGTTTTCGTTGGGCATGTAACTCTTCTCGACACTCACTCTCACCACCTCAGCAGATAGCACGGCAGACGCATCGTAGGATAGAAATTTTGCGATATGTTTCGGCAACAAAGCCGCTTTCCTCTGCCCCAAGGACACACTAGCCTGCCGCAATGACCCAGGACCGCCCCGTTCTCGGCATCATGCTGATGCTCGGCTTCTGCGTGCTCGCCCCGCTGGGCGACGCGGTCGCGAAACTGTTGGGACAGACCACGCCCATCGGACTGCTTCTGCTGGTCCGCTTTGCCGTGCAGGCCGCGGCCCTGATCCCGCTGATCGTGCTGACCCACCGGCCGTGGCGGATGCGCGGCAGGATGCTGCGGCTGGCGGCGATCCGCACCGGGCTGCACATCATCGGCATCGGCGCCATGTTCACCGCCCTGCAATACCTGCCGCTGGCAGACGCGGTGGCCATCGCCTTCGTCATGCCCTTCATCATGCTTCTTCTGGGCAGATACGTTCTGGGCGAAGAGGTCGGCCCCCGCCGCCTCGGCGCCTGCGTGGTGGGTTTCATCGGCACCCTGCTGGTCATCAAGCCCAGCTTTGCCGAGGTCGGCTACCCCGCACTCCTGCCCCTGCTGGTCGCCGTCGTCTTTGCCCTGTTCATGCTGGTCACGCGGCAGATGGCCAAGGAAACCGACCCGATCGCGCTGCAGGCCGTCTCGGGCGTGATGGCCTCGGTCGTGCTGGTGCCCCTGCTGGCCCTCGGCAGTTTCGCCGGCCTGCCCGAACTGTCCTTCGCGGCGCCGCAGGACGCAGCGACCGCATGGCTGCTGCTGGGCATCGGCCTGCTGGGCACCGGCGCGCATCTGCTGATGACATGGTCGCTGCGCTATGCGCCCTCGGCCACGCTGGCGCCGATGCAATACCTGGAAATCCCCGTGGCGACGCTGATCGGCTGGATGATCTTCCGCGACCTGCCCGACGGGCTTGCCGCGCTGGGCATCTGCATCACCATCGCCGCCGGGCTCTACGTCATTCTGCGCGAGCGGGCCAACGCCCGGCCTGCCCCGTCAGAAACGCCTGCGTGACCAGGCCCAGCGCCTCGCGCGGCACCATCACCAGCAACCCCGGCCCGTCCACCTCCAGAACCATCTCTCCCAAGGCGCGGTTCGAGGTGCCGATCATCCCGTCGGGCTCCAGCACCAGCCCGTCGATCGGCCATTCCAGCCCCTCGCTGCGCCCCGTGACGCGGCGCATCGGAAACAGAGACACAACGCTGCCAGGCTCGACCGGCAGCCGGATCCAGGGCGGCGCGTGAAAGATCACCTCGCGCTCTCCCAGGATCAGACAGGGCCGGTCCCGCCAGCGGATCATCGAGCTGAAGACCGCCAGCTGGTGATCCACCCGCGCCCCGGTGAAACCCACCCCGAACACCAGCGGCGCCGCCACGTTGCGCAGCGCCTTGTCGAAATCCGTCGTGTCCTGTTCCCGAATCGGAAACAGACGCTCCTGGGGGATCTGGTGCATCTCGCCCGGCTGCAGCGAATCAAAGTCGCCGATCACCACGTCCGGCATCCGCCCCGAGGCCAGAACCGCATGCGCGCCCCCGTCCGCCGCAACCAGCAGGTTGGCGCTGTTGAGCGTCATATTCAGGTCATCCGGGCCGATTTCGCCCCCTCCCACCAAGGTTATTGGCTTTTCGGACCGGACAATTACATTGTTTTTAGACACATTAGTCACATTCTCGGGTTTTAGACACATTCCGACCACAAAATGATACGCTGAATTACACAGTTTCGCGCCGAAATTGACGCCCGGCGCCGGTTAACCTGAACGCACTGGTTTGTAGAGGACGAGCGTCGCATGGTACAGAACAACAAGGTTTTGACGGTCTCTTATGGAACCTTTTCCTGCACCTTGGAAGGGTTCGATGACTCCTTCGAGACGATGAAGGCGATCGCCGAATACTTCCGCGACCTGGCTGCCGATGATCGCTACTTCGGCTCGGAACCGCCCCAGCTGGATGCCGAGATGCTTGCCCGTATCGCACAGCGCGACCAGTCGCGCCGGATCGAAGCGCACCGGCATGACGATGGCGTCGTTCTGCGCGCGACCGAAACGGCCGCCGAGCCGGCACCCACGCCCGAACAGCCCCACCACGAGCTCCGCCCCGGCATCGCGGTCGCCTCGACACACCGCACCAACCATCCAAACGCCATGCCCGAGGATGAAGGCGATGAACCCGAAGACCTGTCCGCCCCGGAACTCGCCGCGCTGACCCCAGAGCCTGCCGATGAACTCCCGAGCACCGCCGCCCTCCGGCACGAACCCGAGTTCGAAGAATACGAGGAAGAAGCCGCGCCCCAGGAGTCTCTCCCGCCTGCCGCCGACAGCATCGCGGCCAAGCTGCAGCGCATCCGCGCCGTCGTGTCGCGCGCCGACGACGGCGCCGGCCAGTACTCCGAGGACGAAGAGAACGGCTTTCCGACCGACGCGACCGCAGAGCCCGAGGACGCGATCTCGGCCGCCTTTGCCACGCAACCGCCGGCGCAGCCCGAGCCCGCCGCGGATCTGACCGACGAGGAAGAAGAGCCTGCCGCTGCCGCGGTTGAACCCATCGTGGATGAGCCCAGCGTGGATGAACCCATCGTGGATGAGCCCATCGTGGATGAGCCCAGCGCCGAAGCACCCGTTTCGGACGCCGAAGCAGAGGAAGCACCGGCCCCCGCCGCATCGGATCTGCAGACCGAAGCCAAGCCCGAAGGCCCGCAAGCCATTTCGCTGGCCGAGCTGGCCACCGGTCTCGACCACCCCGCCCAGGCCGCCAATGATCTCTCTGCCGGTGACGACGATCTCCGGCCCACTGACGCCGAGTCAGGCTCCGTGGATCTGGCGCAGGCAGAACTCGAAGAGGAATTCGACGAACCCGAGGCGCCGCTCCAGCAAGCCGATGACGCGGTCCTGTCCCAAGAGGAGGAATCGTCCGACGACAGGGATGCGCCGGAGGGCACGCTCACCGCTCGGGACGAGGCCGATCTTCTCCGCAAGCTGGCCGCCGTCGAGACCGCGCTGTATGCCCGCGCCGAAGGCCAGCCCGACACGGACAAAAAAGATGACCTGACCCGGCTGATGGATGCGGCGGACGAGCGTATGGACGACCCCAGCGCCGGCGACAGCCGCCAGACCTACTCGCATCTGCGCGCCGCCGCGGCCGCCGCCGCAGCCGAGAAAAAGGCCGGCAGTCACGAGCTGTCGCAGTCGTCCGACAAGGAATACCGCGAAGATCTGGCCTCGGTCGTCAGCCCGCGCCGCCCCGAGGCGGGCGGCACCAGCCGCCGCCCCGAGCCCGAGGGGATAGCACCGCTGCGTCTGGTCGCCGAGCAGCGGATCGACACCTCCGACGCAGAGACGGAAAAAACTCCGGTGCACCCGCGCCGCGTGTCCTCGGCAATCGATGCCGATAAGGCTGCGCGCGAAGGCGGGTTCGCCCGTTTTGCCGAAGAACAGGGCGCCCACTCGCTCTCCGACCTGCTCGAGGCCGCCGCCGCCTACCTGTCCTTCGTCGAGGGCCAGGAGCAGTTCTCGCGCCCGCAGCTGATGAACAAGGTTCGCGCCCTGCAACTCGAGGAGTTCGACCGCGAAGAAAGCCTGCGCTCCTTCGGCCAGCTTCTGCGCGACGGCAAGATCGAGAAAGCAGGCGGCGGCCGCTTCGCGGCCTCCAGCGAGATCGGTTTCCGCCCGGACGACGAGCGCGCGGCGGGCTGACGCCAACCATGACAAAGGCCGGCTCCACGCCGGCCTTTCCTTTTGCTATCAGGTTCTACTTGCCCTGATCCGGGTCTTCCTTGCCCACGCCCTTGAACACGAACTTGAACGGCAAGGCCCACAGGATGCCCAGCACCACGTAGACCAGCAGCTCCAGCCAGATCGGCGGCCGGTCCAACCAGTTCAGAACCGTCACCACCGCAACGATATAAGCCGGCAGCCCGACCAGCAGGATCACCAGCGACCAGCGGCGCCGGGCCTTGTAGCTCAGGCCCTTCTTGCCTTCGCCGCTCATCAGTCGGCGAACGGGTCGGTCACCAGGATGGTGTCGTCCCGCTCCGGGCTGGTGGACAGCAGCGCCACCGGGCACTCGATCAGTTCTTCGACCCGACGTACATACTTGATGGCATTCGCCGGCAACTCGGCCCAGCTGCGCGCACCTTCGGTGGATTCGCTCCAGCCCGGCATTTCCTCATAGATCGGGATGCAGCGCGCCTGCTGCTCGGCGGCAGTCGGCAGGTAGTCGAGCCGCTCGCCGTCCAACTCGTAGCCGACACAGATCTTCAGCGTCTCGAACCCGTCCAGAACGTCCAGCTTGGTCAGCGAAATGCCGTTCACGCCCGAGGTGGCGCAGGTCTGGCGCACCAGCGCGGCGTCGAACCAGCCGCAGCGGCGCTTGCGCCCGGTCGTGGTGCCGAATTCATGCCCCCGCTCGCCCAGACGCTGCCCGTCGGCATCGTCAAGCTCGGTCGGGAACGGCCCTTCTCCGACACGGGTGGTATAGGCCTTCACGATCCCCAGCACATAGTCGATGCTGCCCGGGCCGATGCCTACGCCTGTCGCCGCCTGCCCGGCGATCACGTTCGAAGAGGTGACGAACGGATAGGTGCCGAAATCGATGTCCAGCAACGCCCCCTGCGCACCTTCGAACAAGATGCGCTTGCCCGCCTTGCGCTTCTCGTTCAGCACCTTCCAGACCGGCGCTGCATAGGGCAGGATCTGCGGAGCGATCTCCCTGAGCTGAGCAATCAGCGCATCGCGATCGACCGCTTCGATGCCCAAGCCTTTGCGCAACGGATCATGGTGCTGCAATGCGCGGTCCACGCGCGCCTCCAGCGTCGCGTCATCCGCCAGATCCGCAACCCGCACCGACCGCCGGCCCACCTTGTCCTCGTAGGCCGGTCCGATGCCCCGTCCGGTGGTGCCGATCTTGGTGCCCTTGCTGGCGGCCTCTTCCCGGGCGCGATCCAGTTCACCGTGAATCGGCAGGATCAGCGGCGTGTTTTCCGCGATCATCAGCGTTTCCGGCGTGATCTCCACCCCCTGCGAACGGATGGTCTCGATCTCTTTGACCAGATGCCACGGGTCCAGCACCACGCCATTGCCGATGACGCTCAGCTTGCCGCCGCGCACCACGCCCGAAGGCAGCGCGTGCAACTTGTAGACCTTGCCTTCGACAACCAGCGTATGCCCGGCATTGTGGCCGCCCTGAAAGCGCGCGATCACATCCGCTCGTTCGCTGAGCCAGTCAACGATCTTGCCTTTCCCCTCGTCACCCCATTGGGCGCCGACAACAACCACGTTGGCCATATCCGGTCCTTTTGCGCTGAAACATCAAACCCGGGCCCATATAACGAGGAGCACAAGGCAGGGAAACCGCAAATTCGACGCACCGAGGCAGCCTGCCTTCAATCGCGCTGCGCGCGATGCCTCCGGCGGGGATATTTGCAGCCAGATGAAGACCGGCCCCATTGCTTCATCTGGCCCGAAATATCCCGGGGGAGTCGCGCCCTGGCGCGGCGGGGGCAGAGCCCCCATGCTACCCTTGCGGCAGGCGCACCGGCTCTCCATGTGGAGTTGTCAGATAGGCAGCCTCCCAGGCGTCGCGCATCGCCGCGACTTCGGCCGGCTCCGCAGTGCCACCCGAAACCAGAATCTCCTCCAGCGTTTCAAGCCAGGCGTTGAAATAGTCGTCGCCGCCATCAAGTTCGCGGCTCAACCCGTTGCGCCTGAGCGTTTGCGAAAACCGCCGGGTCCAGTCGGGCCAGTCAAATCGCCCGGCCTCGTTGAGGGCCACCGTCAGGGCAAAGACCTGCGCATGCCATGGCTGTTCAAAGACCGGTTCGGGGGCCGAGTGTGTCGCGCAGCTGCTCATGCGGGCTCCAGGTAGCTTTGCCAGAGGTCCAGCACCACTTCATCTGCCGGGTTCTCGGGGGCGGCCCACAGTTCCGAGGTCGGGAAGACAACGGCATAGAGCGGCTCGGGCGCCTCGCCCAACCCATGCGCGTTGCTGTCCGGCAGAACATGGGCGCCGTGCCGTTTCAGGATTCGCCCCCGCGCCCCGGCCGCATAGGCAGGCAGCCGCGTGTGGCCGCCATCGACCAGCCGGTTGGCGGACGGCCGGACGGTCCGCACCGCCTGCCCCATTTCGAAGGCGGCGGGCCGGTTCGATGGGCGGTCGGCGGGACCGCCTTTGGCAAGCGCGGCCTGCACGGCCTCGGCCTTCAGAGCCTTTTGCGCCAAGGGATGTTCGCCGTTTTCCGAAAACCCGCGCAGATCGCCCTTGGTCAGAACGCCGGTTTCGACCAGCAGGTCGGCCAGCGCCGAGACCCACTTCTCGTAGTAGGAAAAGCACGCATAGTCCTTTGGTGACAGGCGCTCGCGCGCATGGCGAGACATGTCGATGTTCCACTGCCCCAGCGCGCCTGCGGCCAGTGTCACGGCAAGCGCCCGCGCGTGCCAGTCCTCGGCGAAGACGGGGGCCCCTTCCGGCTCGGGCCGGACCGGGCCATCCCCGAAGCGCCCGCCCATGTCGTGCACGCGGGTCATGCCGGCACCTTGGGCAGCCCGGTGCCGATCATGCTGTCGCGGGTGACCAGCGCCGCCAGTTCGTCCTCGCTCATCCCCTCGGTGCCCGCCGGCCGCATCGGCAGGACGAGGTAGCGTATCTCGGCCGTCGAATCCCACACGCGCACCGCGGTTTCAGGCGGCAGATGCACGCCGAACTCGGCCAGAACCTTGCGCGGCTCGCGCACCGCGCGGGCGCGATAGGCGTCGGACTTGTACCAGCCGGGCGGGATCCCCAGCAGCGGCCACGGGTAGCAGCTACACAGGGTGCAGACGACCATGTTGTGCTGCTGCGGCGTGTTCTCGACCACCACCATGTGCTCGCCCTGCCGCCCGTAATAGCCCAGATCGGCGACCAAGGGCGTCGCGTCCTTCAGCAGCGCGGCCTTGAACGCCGGATCGGCCCACGCCTTTGCCACGACGCGCGCGCCGTTCTGCGGCCCGATGCGGTTCTGATAGGTGTCGATGATCTCGTCCAGTGCCGCCGGGTCGATCAGCCCCTTGCGGGTGAGAATCGTTTCCAGCGCCTTCACGCGCAGGGCGGGTTCGGGCGGCAGCAGGGCGTGCGGGTGGTCGGGATCGTCATGTGGCATGGCCCCAGCCTGCGCGAGCCCCGGCCCGCCTGTCCAGCCTTTTTGACGCGGTCCCGGCCATCCTGACGCGACACGCCAACTCCTCCCTTGCCCCTGCGGGCAAACTTGCATAGATACCACGCGGTACACGCCACGCTCCGCAGGAAGACCATGGAAAACGTCGTTCTCATCATCCACCTTCTCCTGGCCCTTGGCCTGATTGCCGTTGTCCTGATGCAGCGGTCCGAAGGAGGCGGGCTTGGCATGGGCGGCGGTGGCGGCGGCGTCGTCAGCGGTCGCGCGGCGGCAACGGCGCTGGGTAAGCTGACCTGGATCCTGGCCATCTGCTTCATCATCACCTCGCTGTCGTTGACCATCATCGCGGCGAAGAAATCGGCCGGCAGCTCGGTCATCGATCGGCTTGGCGTTCCGGCAGCGGAAGAAACCGAGGCGCCCACGCCCGCGGTTCCGTCGGCAGAGGACCTGCTGCCCCCGGCACAGGGCGACAACGCGCCGCTGATTCCGCAGGCCGACTGATCCACAAAACCTAGAAACCTGAAAGAGAACGGCAACAGCATCTTGCGGTTCTCTTGCGCTGTTTGCGCGAATCCTTTATATGTGAAGTCCCGTGATGCTGCGGTTTTTCAGGCCGCCGGGCAGTTGGTAATGACGTCTCACGGGAGCAGCCGAAAAACATGGCGCGTTTTATTTTCATCACTGGTGGTGTTGTTTCGTCGCTGGGCAAGGGGCTGGCCTCGGCCGCACTGGGCGCGTTGCTGCAGGCACGCGGATATTCGGTGCGCCTGCGCAAGCTCGACCCCTACCTGAACGTCGATCCCGGCACCATGTCGCCGTTCGAGCACGGCGAGGTCTTCGTCACCGATGACGGCGCGGAAACCGACCTGGACCTTGGGCACTACGAGCGTTTCACCGGCGTTCCGGCGCGCAAGACCGATTCCATTTCCTCGGGCCGCATCTACATGAACGTGCTCGAGAAGGAACGCCGCGGCGACTATCTGGGCAAGACCATCCAGGTGATCCCGCACGTCACCAACGAGATCAAGGATTTCATCGCCATCGGCGAGGACGAGGTCGATTTCATGCTGTGCGAGATCGGCGGCACCGTGGGCGACATCGAGGGCCTGCCCTTCTTCGAGGCGATCCGCCAGTTCAGCCAGGACAAGCCACGCGGCCAGTGCATCTTCATGCACCTGACCCTGCTGCCCTACATCAAGGCCTCCGGCGAGCTTAAGACCAAGCCGACCCAGCACTCGGTCAAGGAACTGCGATCGATCGGCCTGGCCCCCGACATCCTGGTCTGCCGCTCCGAGGGCCCGATCCCGGAAAAGGAACGCGCCAAGCTGGCCCTGTTCTGCAACGTGCGCCCCGAGGCGGTGATCGCCGCGCAGGACCTGTCCACCATCTATGACGCGCCGCTGGCCTATCACAAGGAAGGGCTGGATCAGGCGGTTCTGGACGCCTTCCAGATCAGCCCCGCCCCCAAGCCCGACCTGTCGAAATGGGAAGACGTCAGCGACCGCATCCACCACGCCGAGGGCGAGGTGAAGGTGGCCATCGTCGGCAAATACACCCAGCTCGAGGACGCCTACAAATCCATCGCCGAGGCGCTGACCCATGGCGGCATGGCCAACCGCGTCCGGGTCAAGGTCGAATGGGTCGATGCCGAGATCTTCGACACCGAGGACCCCGGCCCGCATCTCGAAGGCTTCCACGCCATCCTGGTGCCCGGCGGCTTTGGCGAGCGCGGCACCGAGGGCAAGATCAAGGCGGCGCAATACGCGCGCGAACATCAGGTTCCCTACCTGGGCATCTGCCTGGGCATGCAGATGGCGGTGATCGAGGCCGCCCGCAACGTGGCCGGCATCGCCGGCGCGGGCTCCGAGGAGTTTGACCACGAGGCCGGCAAGAAACGCTTCGAACCGGTGGTCTATCACCTCAAGGAATGGGTCCAGGGCAACGCCAAGATCGAACGCAAGGTGGGCGACGACAAGGGCGGCACCATGCGCCTTGGCTCCTACAATGCGGTTCTGACCGAAGGCTCCAAAGTGGCCAAGGTCTATGGCACCTGCGAAATCGAGGAACGCCACCGCCACCGCTACGAGGTGGATATCAAGTATCGCGAACAACTGGAAAAGGCGGGCCTGAAATTCTCGGGCATGAGCCCCGACGGCCGCCTGCCCGAGATCGTCGAATGGGCGGACCACCCGTGGTTCATCGGCGTTCAGTATCACCCCGAACTGAAGTCCAAGCCCTTCGACCCGCACCCGCTGTTCAAGGATTTCGTGCGCGCGGCCAAAGAGTCCTCGCGCCTGGTCTGAGGCCGCCTTACGGCGGCACGGCCGATATCGGCAAGACCGACTCCCGGCCCGAAAGGGCCGGGATTTTTTTCTTTTTCAATACCTTACCGGCAAATCTTCAAGCGATTTGACTGCCCCCGAACCTACCAGTAGCCGCGCAAGCGCAGACCGTTCGGGGCGATGCCGGGCGAACGAGCGCCGGAAAACCGCCGTCAGGGTTGCGCCCTCTCGCAATTCGCGTCACCTTGACGCGGACCCCGAACAACGAGGATGCCATGGCCAAAGGATATTGGGTCGCCCATGTAGATGTGGACGACATGGACACCTACAAGAACTACATCGCGGCCAACGCCGCGCCCTTCGCCGAATACGGTGCCAAATTCCTCGTTCGCGGCGGCGAGCGCGAAGTCAGGGAAGGCAAGGCCCGCGCACGGACCGTCGTCATCGAGTTTCCCTCCTACGAAGATGCGCTGGCCTGCTATGACAGCGTAGGGTATCAGAACGCCAAGGCCCTGCGCGATCCGGTCTCGACCGGCGATCTGGTGATCATCCGAGGCTATGACGGGTAAACCCGGTTGGCGGACCCCGAGAAGAGGAACAGACAATGCCCCTGCTGAAGAAGTTCTTTCAGGCCTTCCGCCCGCCCGAGCAGACCGCTCTGCCCGACCCGGATGCGGAACTGGCGCTCGGGGCGCTTCTGGTGCGCGTCGCCAAGGCCGACCGCGACTACCAGGTCGAGGAAATCAGCCTGATCGACAAGATCCTGTCCCGGCTCTACCAGCACAACGCGATCGAGGCCGCCAAGGTCCGCGCCACCTGCGAAAAGCTGCACGCCGCGGCGCCCGACACCGACACCTTCGGCAAGCTGATCCGCGAGACCACCGACCTGCAGGAACGGCTTGCCGCGCTGGAGGCGCTGTGGGAGGTCGTGCTGGCCGACGGCCATTTCGACGAGGGCGAGATCAAGATCGTCGAAGAGGCCCGCATCGCGATGGGTCTCAGCTTCAATGACAGCCAGGCCGCGCGCGAACGGGTGCAGGCCCGCTTGGAAGCCCGCTGACCACGGTCTATATCCCTCATATGTTTCGCGATTTCATATCCCGGCTGACCCAGCCCCAGCCCGCGCCTCTGGCCGACGAGGACGCCCGGCTTGCCCTGACCGCCCTGCTGGTGCGGATCGCCCGGTCGGACAATGACTATGCCGATGCCGAGAAGGCCCGGATCGACCGCATCACCGCCCGCCGCTACGGCCTGAGCCCGTTCGAGGCCACCGCCCTGCGCGCCCGCGCCGAGGAACTCGAGGCCGAGGCCCCCGACACGGTCCGTTTCACCCGCGCGATCAAGGACGCCGTTCCCTACGAAGACCGCCGCGCGGTGGTCGAGGCTCTGTGGTCGGTGGTGCTAGCCGATGGCGAACGCGCCAAGGAAGAGGATTCGCTGCTGCGGCTGGTCGCCAGCCTGCTGGGCGTGAACGACCGCGATTCGGCGCTGGCGCGGCAAAAGGCGGCCCGCGAATGACGGCGATGCTGGGCATGTATGACATGCCGCCGCTGCAATCCTCGAACGACCGGTTCTGGGAGTTGATTCGCACCCATCTGGGCGACGGCCCCGCTCGCCTGACCCGCGACCGCGATTTCTGGGACATCTGGCAGGACCCGGATCTGGTCTTTGCCCAGACCTGCGGGATGCCCTACCGCACCCGGCTGCACGGCAGGGTGCAACTGGTCGGCACCCCCGACTACGGCCTGCCCGGCTGCCCGCCCGGCTATTACTGCTCGGTCTTCGTCGCCCGCGCCGGGGACGACCGCGACCTGAACGACCTCGCCCAGGGCAGTTTCGCCTATAACGAGGCGCTGTCCCAATCCGGCTGGGCCGCCCCGATCACGCATCTTGCCGGGCTCGGGCTGAAACCGCGCGCGCTGCTGCAGTCCGGCGGCCACGCCCGCTCGGCCCAGGCGGTGGCCGACGGCCGCGCCGACCTGGCCGCGCTCGACGCGCTGACATGGGAACTGCTCAAGGAACACACGGATCTGGGCACGCAACTGCGCGAGGCCGGGCGCACAACGCCCACGCCCACCCTGCCCTACGTCACGTCACCCGCGCGCGACGCGACAGCCGTCGCCGACGCCGTCCGCCGGGCCATCGACGACCTGCCGCCACAGCACCGCGACAGGCTCCATATCCGGCAACTGGTGGATATCCCTGCGGAAACCTACCTGGCCGTTCCAACCCCGCCCGGGCCCGAGGCGTTTCTGCCCAAACCTTGACCACTTCGGCCACCGCCTCTGGCCGATTTGGTCAATTCCCCGGCCGTTCTTTTCATTTGCGCATTGCATTGACCTCGAATTTCAGTCCTAGTACCGGACCAACAACGCCAACAACGCCCGGACAGACCGTGACCGACACCGTACCCGTCATCGAGATCAAGAACCTCCACAAAAGCTTTGGTCAGCTCGAAGTCCTCAAGGGGGTGGACATCACCGCCCACCGCGGCGACGTCGTCTCGCTGATCGGCTCGTCCGGATCGGGCAAATCGACGCTGCTGCGCTGCTGCAACCTGCTCGAGGACAGCCAGGAAGGCGAAATCCTGTTCAAGGGCGAACCGGTGCGCTGGACCGGCTCGGGGCTGAACCGCCGCCCGGCCGACCCGAAACAGGTGCTGCGCATCCGCACCAACCTGTCGATGGTGTTCCAGCAGTTCAACCTGTGGGCGCACATGACCATCCTGCAGAACGTGATGGAAGCGCCGGTCACCGTGCTGGGCCGCGACCGCGCCGAGGTCGAGGACAGCGCCCGCCGCTACCTGGACAAGGTCGGCATCGGCGACAAGTGCGACAACTACCCGGCGCAGCTGTCGGGCGGCCAGCAACAGCGCGCCGCCATCGCCCGCGCGCTCTGCATGGAGCCCGAGGCGCTGCTGTTCGACGAACCGACCTCGGCGCTCGACCCGGAACTGGAACAGGAAGTGATCAAGGTGATCAAGGATCTGGCCGCCGAGGGCCGCACCATGATCATCGTGACCCACGACATGAAGATGGCGGCCGACATTTCCAGCCACGTCGTGTTCCTGCACCAGGGCCTGATCGAAGAAGAAGGCGCGCCCGAAGACATCTTCACCGCCCCGGAATCCCAGCGACTTCAGGGCTTTCTTTCCGCCACGATGGCGGCATAACCTCAGAACACAACCAAACAGGGGAGTAACAAATGAAGAACCTGATTCTGACCACAGCGGCACTGGCGCTCGTCTCGGGCATGGCCATGGCCCAGACCGTGCGCATGGGCACCGAGGGCGCCTACCCTCCGTACAACTTCATCAATGACGCCGGCGAGATCGACGGCTTCGAGCGTGAACTGGGCGACGAGCTGTGCAAGCGCGCCGAGCTGACCTGCGAATGGGTCAAGAACGACTGGGATTCGATCATTCCGAACCTGGTGTCGGGCAACTACGACACCATCATCGCCGGCATGTCGATCACCGACGAGCGCGACGAGGTCATCGACTTCACGCAGGACTACATCCCGCCGACCGCCTCGGCCTATGCCGCGGCGTCTGAGGACGTGGACCTGAAAGGCGGCGTGGTCGCAGCCCAGACCGCGACCATCCAGGCCGGCTACATCGCCGAGAGCGGCGCCACCCTGGTGGAATTCGCAACCCCCGAGGAAACCATCGCGGCCGTCCGCAACGGCGAGGCCGATGCCGTCTTCGCCGACAAGGACTACCTGGTGCCGATCGTCGAGGAATCGAACGGCGAGCTGATGTTCGTGGGTGACGACGTTCCGCTGGGCGGCGGCGTCGGCATGGGCCTGCGTGAATCCGACGGCGAACTGCGCGCCAAGTTCGACGCGGCCATCACCTCGATGAAGGAAGACGGCTCGCTGAACGAACTGATCCGCAAGTGGTTCGGCGACGAGGTTCCGGTTTACGAATAAGACCATCCCGTGTGGGCCCGCCCCCGTGGCGGGCCCACCATCAGAGCGCCGCATCCGGCCCGATCTGACGCCCGCAAAGGCCCACCAATGTTCTCCTACTGCGCTGATCCCGACACGCTCGGCACCTTCCGTTGGTTCTCGTGCTACCTGACCAACGGCGTCCACATGTCGTTCTACATGTCCTTCGTGAAGGTCCTGGTCCTGCTCGCCGTCACGGCGCCGGTGGCCCTGGCCTTCGGTTTTGCCGGAGCGATGGCGGCCCGGTCGCATTTCCCGCCGCTGGGATGGCTGGGCAAGGGATATATCGCGATCGTCCGCGGCGTGCCCGACATCGCCTTTTTCCTGTTCTTCGTGATCGCGCTGGACCAGGCGTTCGAATGGACGCGCCACCAGATGTTCTGCCCCGACTGGACCGATCCGATCCGGCAGGGCAACGATTTCCTGGTCTGCCCTCAGGCCAAGCTGCCGCTGGGCACCGCGCCCGAATGGGTGCACGAAACCTATGGCTTCTTCCTGGCCGTCATCACCTTTTCCATCGTCTTCGGCGCCTTTGCCGCCAACGTCCTGTTCGGCGGCATGCGCGCCGTGCCCCACGCCCAGCTCGAAACCGCCGAGGCCTATGGCATGAGCCGCCGCCAGACCTTCTGGCGCATCCTCGTGCCGCAGATGTGGGTCTATGCCCTGCCCGGCCTGTCGAACCTGTGGATGGTGCTGATCAAGGCCACGCCGCTGCTGTTCCTGCTGGGGATCGAGGACATCGTCTATTGGGCGCGCGAGCTGGGCGGCACCAAGACCTCGCGCTTCACCGACTATCCGCATGGCGACTGGCGCATGTGGTATTTCCTGTTCCTGCTGATCTTCTACCTGGCCATGACCCGCGTTTCGGAAATCGGGCTGGAACGGCTGATGCGGAAACTGTCGCACGGCCAGGCCACCGCCGCCGGTGAACTGCTGCGCAAGGAGACCACCCAATGAGCTGCTTGCAGACCATCCAGGACTACGGCCTGCGTTCCATCGGCATCGGCGAGCGGCTGCTGCCCAAGGGCGACTACACCCTGTGCGAGCATTTCACCCTGATCGGCTCGGGGATGATCTGGAACATCTATTTCGGCGTCATGGCGCTGGCCACCGGCTTTTTCCTGGCCACCGCGCTGGCCCTGGGCAAGGCGTCAGCCAACCCGCTGCTGCGCAAGCCGTCCGAGTGGTTCATCTTCGTGTTCCGGGGCTCGCCGCTCTTCATCCAGTTCTTCTTCGCCTATTTCTTCTTCCTGTCGCTCAAGAAGACCTACCCGATGTTCGACGCCTTCACCGCCGCGTGGCTGGGCGCGCTGATCGTCCTGTTCCTGAACACGGCGGCCTATTCGGGCGAGATCTTCTACGGCGCGCTGCGCTCGATCCCCAAGGGTGACCTCGAGGCCGCGGACGCCTATGGCATGTCCGGCTGGTCGCGCTTCCGCCGGATCGTCTGGCCCACCATGCTGCGGCTGGCTTGGCCCGCCTACACGAACGAGGCGATCTTCCTGTTCCACGCCACCACGCTGGTCTTCTTCTCGGCCTTCCCCGCCTGGCAGCAACGTGGCGATGCGCTCTATTACGCCAGCTATTTCGCGGACAAGACCTTCAACCCGTTCATCCCCTACCCGATCCTGGCCTTCTACTTCATCCTGCTGACGCTGGCGATCGTGGGGGTGTTCGGGCTGGTGAACAAGCGGCTGAACCGGCACCTGCCCGCCGCCAGACGCGCCAGGATGCGGTTCCGCCTGAACCTGGCGCGCTGAGGTCCGCCCACCGGAAAATCGCCTGCGCAGGCCCCGGCCGCGCAGGCTTTTTCTTTTGTACAAAACGGAAGAACCCGCCGCCGGACCCATGACAAAACGGTCAATTCCCTGCCTGCCATGTGATCTCAGGCGTCGAGAAAATTTGATCAAATATGATGACAAGTCTTTGCGCCTCGGCTACATCTCATCTCCAGGAACAACGGAGACCCCTCATGGACCTCAGCACCCTGCACACATTCCGCGTCGCCGCCTGCGATCTCAACGGCCAGATGCGCGGCAAGCGCGTGCCGCCGTCCTATGCGGAAAAGCTGGACAAGGGCGCGGTGCGGATGCCGTTCTCGGCACTGAACGTGGACCTCTGGGGGGCGGATATCGACGGCAGTCCGCTGGTCTTCGAATCCGGCGACGCCGATGGCGTTCTGCTGCCGACCGACCGGGGTCCGGTCCCGATGCCCTGGCTGGCAACGCCGACCGCGCTCGTGCCCATGGCCCTGCATGACGATGCCGGCACGCCCTTTGCGGGCGACCCGCGCCATGCCCTGTCCGCAGTGCTGGACCGCTACGCCGCGCGCGGCTGGTCGGTGATCGCCGCGACCGAGCTGGAGTTCACCCTGATGGACGCCTCGGGCGACCACCCGCAACCGCCGCTGAACCCGGTCACCAAGCGCCGACTGGCGGGCGAGGCCGTTCTGTCCATGGCGGAAATGGACGCCTTCGATGCCTTTTTCACCGAGCTTTACGACGGCTGCGCCGCGATGGGCATCCCGGCCCAGACGGCCATTTCCGAATCCGGCATCGGCCAGTTCGAGATCAACCTCAATCACCAAAGCGCCATGCGCTGCGCCGATGATACTTGGCTGTTCAAGGCCTTGGTGCGCGGGCTGGCGCGCAAGCACGGCTTTGCCGCGACCTTCATGGCCAAGCCCTATGCCAACGATGCCGGCAACGGGATGCATGTGCATTTCTCGGTCGTGGACAAGGACGGAAACAACGTCTTCGACAATGGCGGCCCCGAGGGGACCGACACGCTGCGCGCGGCCGTTGCCGGGTGCCTCGCGGCGATGCCGGGCAGCACCTTGATCTTTGCGCCGCATGGCAACTCCTACGAACGGCTGGTTCCCAGCGCCCATGCACCCACGGGGGCCTGCTGGGCCTACGAAAACCGCACCGCCGCAATCCGCATTCCCGGCGGCGCGCCCGCCGCGCGCCGGATCGAGCACCGTGTCGCGGGCGGCGACATCAACCCCTACCTGATGCTGGCGGTCGTCCTGGGCGCGGCCCTGGTCGGCATTGAGGACGCGATGCAACCGCCCGCACCGATCAGCGGCAACGCCTACGAGATCGACGGGCTGCCCCAGCTGGCCCCCGACTGGGCCGCGGCCATCACCGCCTTCGAAACCGACCCCTTGATCGCGCGCATTCTGCCCGGCGACCTGATCCGCTACATGGCCATGACCAAGCGGCAGGAAATCGCGCGCTTTGCCGAGCGCCCGCCCGAGACCCACTGGCTGAGCTATCTCGAAGCGGTATGACCCCCCTTGCCCGTCAGGACGGACTCGGCTAGGTTCAATTTGATCAAATTTGGTGACCCATGAAAATCGGAATTCTGCAAACCGGCCACGCCCCCGAGGCAATGACCGAGAAATTCGGGGAATATCACGAGCTGTTCCGCTCCCTTCTGGACGGCAACGGGTTTTCGTTTGATACCTACTCGGTGGTTGACGGAGTCTTTCCCGACAGCGCGGATGCCGCGGACGGCTGGGTGATCACCGGCTCGCGCCATGGCGCCTACGAGGACCACCCGTGGATACCCCCTCTGGAGGACCTCATCCGCCAGACCCGCGACAGCGGCAAGCCGATGATCGGCGTCTGCTT
This sequence comes from Ruegeria marisrubri, assembly GCF_001507595.1. Lineage (GTDB taxonomy): Bacteria > Pseudomonadota > Alphaproteobacteria > Rhodobacterales > Rhodobacteraceae > Ruegeria > Ruegeria marisrubri. The sequence continues at coordinate 225,986 of NZ_LQBQ01000001.1, read as the reverse complement.
TGGCCACCAGATCATCGCCCAGGCCCTCGGCGGCAAGGTCGAGAAATTCCCCGGCGGGTGGTCCGTCGGGCGCACCGAATACGATCTGAACGGCAAGACGGTCACGCTGAACGCGTGGCATCAGGATCAGGTCACCGAACTCCCCGAGGGGGCCGTTGTGCAGGGCAGCAACGACTTCTGCCGCAACGCCATGGTGGCCTATGGCGACACCATCTGGACCGTGCAGGCGCACCCGGAGTTCTCGAACGAATTCCTCACCGAGCTGATGCGCACGCGCGGCAAGGGCGTGGTCCCCGACGCATTGCTGGAAGAAGCCGCACAGCGACAGGACGGCCCCAATGACAACGCGGAAATCGCACGTTTCATGGCCGATTTTTTGAAGAAAGAGAGGGCCTGATGGCCGATTGGAAAGACAACCTGCCAGAGGCGGCCAAGGCCTATCTGGAGAACCGCCGCCTGGACGAGGTGGAATGTATCATCTCGGACCTGCCCGGCATCGCCCGCGGCAAGGCCGTGCCCGCCTCGAAATTCGCCCGGCAATCCTATTTCCACCTTCCGGACAGCATTTTCTATCAGACCATCACCGGCGACTGGGGCGAGGCCGCCGGCGAGGACGGGTTCATCGAGCGGGACATGATCCTGAAGCCCGATTTCTCGACCGCCACGGCCGCGCCGTGGACCGGCGACTGGACGCTGCAGGTGATCCACGACGCCTACGACCGGGACGAGGTCCCGATCCCCTTCAGCCCGCGCAACGTGCTCAAGCGGGTCGTGCAGCTGTATCGCGACAAGGGGTGGGAGCCGATCGTGGCGCCCGAGATGGAGTTCTATCTAGTCGCCCGCAATGTCGATCCCGCCAAGGAGATCGAGCCGATGATGGGCCGCTCGGGCCGCCCGGCCGCGGCGCGGCAGGCCTATTCGATGACGGCGGTGGACGAATTCGGCCCGGTGATCGACGACATCTATGATTTCGCCGAGCATCAGGGCTTCGAGATCGACGGCATCACCCAGGAAGGCGGCGCCGGTCAGCTGGAAATCAACATGCGGCACGGCGATCCGGTGAAACTGGCCGACGAGGTGTTCTATTTCAAACGCCTGATCCGCGAGGCGGCGCTGCGTCACAACTGCTTTGCCACCTTCATGGCCAAGCCGATCGAGGACGAGCCGGGCTCGGCCATGCATATCCACCACTCGATCGTGGACATGGAAACCGGCAAGAACATCTTTTCCGGCCCGCAGGGCGGCGAAACGGATGCCTTCTACTACTTCATCGCCGGGTTGCAGAACCACCTGCCGGCCGGTCTGGCGGTGATGGCGCCCTATGTGAACTCGTATCGCCGCTACGTGAAGGACCACGCCGCGCCGATCAATCTGGAATGGGGCCGCGACAACCGCACCACCGGCATCCGCATCCCCCTGTCGGGGCCGGAAAGCCGCCGCATCGAGAACCGCATCGCCGGCATGGACTGCAACCCCTATCTGGGCATCGCGGTCTCGCTGGCCTGTGGCTATCTCGGCCTGACGCAAGAGCAGCGCCCGCGCCGCCAGTTCTATGGCGACGCCTACGAGGGCGACGGCGATATCCCGCAGGTCATGGGCCAGGCGCTGGACCTGTTCGATGGGGCCGAGGCCCTGCACGAGGTTCTGGGGCCGGAATTCGCCCGGGTCTACGGCATCGTCAAACGATCCGAGTACGAGGAATTCCTGCAGGTCATCTCGCCGTGGGAGCGCGAGCACCTGCTGCTCAACGTCTGAGGCAGGCAACTGCGGCGCGGCGCGCCGGCACAAGGCAGGAGGGCCGGATGAATCTGCTCTATTCCAACGACCGGCGGGCCGAGTATCCGCCCAGCTGGTATGCGGCAACCGCGCATACGCTCGAACCCTGCCCCCCTCTGCGGGGTGAGACCAAGGCGGATGTCTGCGTCGTCGGAGGCGGCTACACCGGCCTGTCGGCGGCGCTGCACCTGGCCGAGGCCGGTCTGGACGTGGTGCTGGTCGAGGCGCACCGCGTGGGCTTTGGCGCTTCGGGGCGCAATGGCGGCCAGCTTGGCAGCGCGCAGCGGATGGATCAGGAGGATCTGGAGCGACTCGTCGGCGATGGCGATGCCGCGAAACTGTGGGATCTGGCCGAGGATGCAAAGGATCTCGTCAAGAGCCTGATCGCCAGGCACGGGATCGACTGCGACCTCAAGCCCGGAATTGCCAATCTCGGCTTCAGCGATGCCGAATGCCGCGACCTGCATGCACATGCGGACCACCTGCAAAACCGCTATGGCTATGACCAGATCGAAAAGCTGGACGCGCAGGCCGGCCACGCGCTGTGCCCCTCGCCCGCCTACAAGGGCGGATACCTGGACATGGGCGCCGCCCACCTGCACCCGCTGAACTATGCGCTGGGTCTGGCGCGGGCGGCACAGGCCGCGGGGGTGCGGATTTTCGAGCAGACCGAGGTGCACCACATCGAAGAGCGCCAACCGGCCGTCGTCCGAACCGACAAGGGCCGCGTGGTGGCCGAGCATGTCATCCTCGCCTGCAACGGCTATCTGGGCAGCCTGAACCGCAAGGTCGCGGCACGGGTCATGCCGATCAACAACTTCATCGCGGCGACAGAACCCTTGGGCAAGGAAACCGCCCGCGTTCTGACCCGCGACGTCGCCGTGGCAGATACGAAATTCGTGATCAACTACTTCCGCCTCAGTTCCGACGGGCGCCTGCTGTTCGGCGGCGGCGAAAGCTATGGCTACCGCTTCCCCGCCGACATCGCCGCCAAGGTGCGCAAGCCGATGACCGAGATCTTCCCGCATCTCAAGGACGTGAGGATCGACTACGCCTGGGGCGGAACGCTGGCGATCACCATGCGCCGGATGCCCTATCTGGCGCGGCTGGCGCCCAACATCCTGTCGGCCTCGGGCTATTCCGGCCACGGCGTCGGCACCGCCACCCATGCCGGGCAACTGATGGCGCTGGCCATTCAGGGCCAGGCCGAGGGCTTCGACACGATGGCCCGCGTTCCGGCCACACCCTTCCCCGGAGGCCCGGCCCTGCGCAGCCCGCTGCTGGTGCTGGCCATGACGTGGTTCTCGCTCAGGGACCGGCTGGGGATCTGATCGCAACAGACGAAAGTTTTGTGAAATTTTCCGGGAACACCGGAATTGGGCTTGGCATATCCGGCGCGTGACTTTAGTTTTGCGAAAGTTAGTTTTCAGGATTGCCAAATATGACCCTGCCGCCCAACGTTCATGACGCCGAACCCATCCCCGCCCCCGCGCGCGAGGCGATCGACGTGCTGCTGCAGTCCGGGGACCTGTTCCGATACACCGCACCGCAGGACGCCCCGGTGGCCCTGCTCGAGGCCGAATTCGCCGAACTTCTGGGCACGAAATACGCGCTGGCGGTGTCGTCCTGCTCGGCGGCACTGTTCCTGTCGCTCAAGGCGCTGGGCCTGCCGCGGGACGCGCGGGTGCTGATACCCGGATTTACCTTTGCCGCCGTTCCCTCCTCGGTCGTGCATGCCGACTGCATCCCCGTCCTGTGCGAGGTCGGCGAGAATTACCGCATCGACCTGAACGATTTCGCCGCCAAGCTGGACGGCGTGCAGGCCGTCATCATCAGCCACATGCGCGGCCATACCTCGGACATGGACGCGATCATGGAACTGTGCGAGGCCCGCAACATCCCCGTGGTCGAGGACGCGGCCCATTCGCTGGGCACCACCTGGAACGGGCGCAACATCGGCACCATCGGCAAGGTGGGCTGTTTCTCGTTCCAGTCCTACAAGATGATCAACGCGGGCGAAGGCGGCATCATGATCACCGACGACGCCGATCTGGTGGCGCGCGCCGTGATCATGTCGGGCGCCTATGAACACAACTGGAAAAAGCACAAGGGCCCGCGCGGCGAGAACGTGCCCGAACTGGAACAGGCCTTTGCCCGCTGGCAGAACAAGCTGCCGCTCTACAATCTGCGCATGAGCAACCTCAGCGCGGCGGTGATCCGCCCGCAACTGCCGGAACTGGCCCGGCGCGTGCGCGATGGGCTGGCCAATCACGACTACGTTGCCGAACGGCTGAACCGCTCGCCCCATATCCACGTTCCGGCGCCGCTGAAGCCCGAGAAACGCGCCCCGGATTCGATCCAGTTCAACCTCGTCGGCCTTGACGAGGGCGAGGTCCGCGCCTTTGCCGACTCCGCCGCCGAGCGCGGGGTCAAGGTGCAGGTCTTCGGCCTGAGCGAGGACAATGCCCGTGCCTTCTGGAACTGGGAGTTCCTGCCCGAGCAGATCGAACTGCCCCGGACACGCGCCATGCTGATGCGCGCCTGCGACGTGCGGCTGCCGGTCCACCTGACGCGCGACGAGTTGGACGTGACCGCCGAGATCCTGCTGTCGGCCATGGAAGAGGTGACCGGCCCGGCGCGCGCCTTCGGCACCTGAGCCCCTCGCCCTGGCAGTAGGCAAAACGGGGAATTTCTGTTGAAATGGCCGGCGTCGGGCGGTTTGCGCCCGCAAACCGGAGGCGGCGCATTCCGCGCGCCCCTGACCGGCATCAGCCTCTTGCGTCGCTGTCAGCTCAGCTTGGACAGTTTCTTTTGCAACTCGGCGAGTTGCTTCTTGATGTCCTCCAGGTCCTCGCCCTGCTCGGAACTGGCCTCATCCTCGCCCTGTTTCGGCCCCGACCAGCTGCCCGACAGCCCGCCGGTCATCGCCTTGAGGAACGCCTGTTGCTGCGCCTGCAGCGCCTCGAACCCCGGCATCTGCGCCATCGGGTTCATCGCGTTCATGTTCTCCATCATCTTTTCCTGGCTCTCGCGCAGCATGTCGAACGAGCTTTGCAGGAATTGCGGCATCATCCCGCCGCCGGGGATCATGTAGCTGCGCACCAGATCATTCAGCACGTTGACCGGCAGCACGTTCTCGCCCCGGCTTTCGTGTTCGGCAATGATTTGAAGCAGATACTGCCGCGTCAGGTCATCCCCGGTCTTGAGGTCGATGATCTGCACCTCGCGCCCGTCACGGATGAACCCCGCAATATCCTCGAGCGTGACGTAGTCGCTGGTTTCGGTGTTGTACAGCCTGCGGCTGGCGTAGCGTTTGATCAGAAGCGGTTTTTCTTTTTCCGACACCCTCTTCCCTCCCCAAGGATGATGCGTTGCAGCACAAGTTATGCGAGTGCAGAAGAAAAAGAAAGGGTTGCGTCGCCGACGGCTGAACAACGCCCCACGCGGACGGTGACGTCACGCCCGCGCCAGCAGCCGGAACAGCTCCGTCGGCTGCTGCCCGCGGATGTCGCAGACCCCCATCGTCTCACGGGCAAAACGCGGCGGGAGCTTTGCCTCGGTAGAGCTTGAGACCAGAATTTCACCGGGCCGGCAAAACTCTTCCATCCGCGCCCCCAGATTGACGGTATTTCCCCAGACATCATAGGCGAACTTGCTGCGGCCAATGACTCCGGCAACCATGGGCCCCGTCGCGATGACGATGCGAAAACGCAGGGCTTCAAGGGTGTCAGAGTCCCAGGATGCGGCTTCGTCCATCAGATCGAAGGCGAAATCCGCCACCCGCTCGGCATGATCCTCGACAGGATCAGGCGCGCCACAAACGGCAAAATAGGCGTCCCCGATCGTCTTGATCTTCTCCAGTTGCCTGTCGCGGCACAACTCGTCCATCCGGCTGAACACCCGGTTGAGTTCCGCAACGACATCCGAAGGCAGCGTGCGCATGGCCCAGCCCGTGAACCCGACGATATCGGCGAACACGGCGGTGGCTTCGGGAATGTCCTGCGCGATGATCGCATCGCGCCGCCCCTTCAGCCGACGGATGACCGAGTCGGGCAGAATGGCGCGCAACAGGCGGTCGCTGCGCGCTCTTTCAGCCTCCAACTCGGCCTCGGTTTTGTGAATCAACCACCGAAAGAGAACGGCGATGACGCAGGACAGAAGAATCGCACCGAAAGAATTGAAGAGAAATATCCAGACCTGCATGCCCTCCGGCAGCCGAGAAACACTCCCGGACTGCGCCCCGAGGCTGACCAGAACGAACAGAAGCCCCACCGCAAGGGCGATCGGCCATACCGACAGCCTGTCCTGTTCCGCCATCAGAAGCGCCAGAACGAACGGGACGATCAGCAGATAGCTCAGCACCCCCGACTCTGCCCCCAGCATCCACGAGATGACGCCAAGGTGAAACACGGCAACGCCGACCAGAACCCACATCGCCGGGGTCGCGCGCCCCTGCCGGGTGACCAACAGGACCGAAAGGTAAAGAGCCGAGACGAGGGGAAGAAAGGCGATCTCTCGCCAGAAGTGGCGCCAGTCGTAGATTGCATAGAACGCGCAATAGATCAGCGAGGTCAGCGCCGCGAGAACTGCCACGATGTTCAGGATCTGCAGGCGCCGCGCATGCGTGAAGTCCTGTCCTTCGGTTCCCAGGCCCACCAACCCGTGAACCAGCTTCTTCACCAGGATCATCTCAGCCTCCCGTTCAGGAGGCCAGAATAGCACAGCGGACGACCAAGGCGCGCGGCCCTTGGGAAAGGCCTCGGGCGGCGACGAGACCTGCCCACACAAAAAAGGGGCAGATCTTGCGATCTGCCCTTCGCGATTGCACCGATTGGGAGGAGAGGGTGCAGTTTCGCGGTCGTTCTTTCTTACTTGGCAGCCGAAGCTTTCTTGGCTGCGGCAGTCACCTCGTTGGTGGCTTTCTTCATGGCGGCAGCAGCGTCTTCGCCGAAGTTCTTGCCAGCGGCCATCAGCAGCTCGACGGTTTCGATCTGCACTTTCTTGGCGATCTCCGCGAATGCGGCCATGTTCTCGGCGGCAACTTCAGCCGAAGCCGAAGCAAAGTCGGTTGCGGCCTTGGCGTAGTCGGCCGGCTCGGCCTTTGCCTTGGAAACTTCCGCCAGCTTGGCCAGGGTGTCCTTGGTCCACTTGTTCGAGATCTCGGCCGATTTGCTGGCCGCTTCCAGAGCAACGCCCGACAGTTTTTCGTTCAGGGTCGCGCTGGTCTTGAAGGCGTCTTCCAGGGCTGCGGCGTCCACCGGGAATGCGCCCATCACGTCTTTCATGACGGTGGTAAAGTCTTGGGTCTTTGCCATTGTTTCAATCCTCTTTGCCGGCTCCGGGCCCACCCCGGTTTCCATCGGCTTGAGAGGAATATGCTTTCTGCGGCGCAGCATTTCAAGATTTTTGTTGCTGCGCCGCAGAAAATTTTTGTTTTCTATGAAAAATCAGTCCTTTACCTTGGCCACCACATAGGTTCCGGGGGCCGGGGCCAGCCGGGGATGCTCCGAATCGCCGGTATCACGCGCCGGAACCTGCTTGCCCGAGCGTTTCTTCAGCCACGCCTCCCACAGGGGCCACCAGGACCCTTCGTGGTAGTCGGCCTGTTTCAACCAGGTCTCGGCATCCAGCGTCAGGTCGGGATTTGTGTAGTGGCCGTATTTCTTCTTGCTGGGCGGATTGACGATGCCGGCGATATGGCCGGACTCGGAAACCACGAAAGATTTCGACTTTGAACCCATCTGCTGCACGCCGCGGTAGCAATCCTTCCACGCCGCGATGTGATCGGTCTCGCAGGTGATCGCCATCAGGGGCACGTCCACGTCGCGCACATGCAGCTTGTGCCCCAGCAGTTCGAACCCGTCGGTGACGAATTCGTTGCGCTGGCAGAGGCCGCGCAGATACTGCATCGTCATCTTCGCCGGCAGGTTGGCGCCGTCGCCGTTCCAGTAGAGCAGATCGAAGGCGGGCGGCGTCTCGCCCATCATGTAGCTGCGGATGGCCGGGGTATAGATCAGGTCGCGCGAGCGCAGGAACGAGAAGGTGCGCGCCATGATCCAGGACCGCAACACGCCCTCCTTGCTGACCTCATCCTCGATCCCGTCGATGAAGTCGTCCTGCAGGAACGGAGTGAACTCGCCCTGATCGGCGAAATCGGTGAGTGCGGTAAAGAAGGTGGCGGACTTCACCGACTTGTCGCCGCGCTGTTTCATCAGCGACAGGGTCAGGCTCAGCGTGGTGCCCGCGATGCAATAGCCCACGGCGTTGACCTGCTTGACCTTGCAGATCTTCTTGGCCTCTTCGATCGCGGTCAGAAACCCCTCCTCGATGTAATCCTCCAGGCCCACCTCGGCATAGCTCGGATCCGGGTTGACCCAGCTGACCACGAACAGGGTATAGCCTTGCTCGGTGATCCACTTGATCAGGCTGTTCTGGGGCTTGAGGTCAAGGATGTAGAACTTGTTGATCCAGGGCGGGAACAGCACGATCGGGATTTCATGGACCGTTTCCGTCGCCGGCTTGTACTGGATCAGCTCCATCATCCGGTTGCGATAGACCACGTCGCCCGGCGTCGTGGCGATGTTGCCCCCGACTTCAAAAGCGTTTTCGTCGGCCAGGCGCACCACGAGTTCGCCGTCATTGGCCTCGAGGTCGGCCACCAGGTTCTCCAGCCCCTGGATCAGGGACTGCCCCTCGGTCTCGACGGCCTTTTCCAGGGCGTCGGGGTTGGTCGCCAGGAAATTGGTCGGCGCCATCATGTCGATGATCTGCTGTGAAAAGTACTTCAGGCGGCGCCGGTCCTTTTCGTCGATGTCCTCGACCGACTCCACGGCCTGGGCAAGGGCTTCGGCATTGGTGAGGTATTGCTGCTTGATCAGCCGAAAGTATGGATTGCTGTCCCACAGGGGATTGGAAAACCGGCGGTCCTTTGGCCCGTCCTCATCCTTGGCAGCCTCCCCTCCGATCAGAGCCTTCTGTGCCTCGGCGAAATTCATCACCGACTTGCCCCAGTATTCGAGCTGCTGTTCCAGCAGCTTTGCGGGGTTTTGCATCACTTCGGTCCAATAGGCCGTTGCTGCTTTTGCAAAAAGCTCGTGATTCGGGGCATCGAGCGCCGGCGTGTGCGGCTTTTTGCCGGCCATGATTTCGACAAGGCGTTTGGAGAGCTTTTCGACCTTCTCCATGTTTTCCTTAAGCCGTTCAATATGTTCGTCGGTCAATTCCGGCGTCTTGCCTTCAGTAGTTGTCATTTTAACAAATCCCTCCTAACCTCGCCGCTATGCAGAATAACGTCGTGGGTGCGGGGGGCAAAGCGGCGAATCGTCCGAACTCAACAGGGTGCGATTTAGGAGGCCCATTTCATGCGCTACATGCTGACCTACGACCTGATGGAAACCGCCCGCAACACCAATCAGTGGCTGGGCGCGACGGCCAGCGCGATGGCGTCCTACCCGCAGTTTTCGATGATCCCCAACCCCGTCATCAACTGGATGGCGGCCTGGGGCGAGGTGACCGAACGCACGTTCCAGCGCATGGTGGTCAAGCCCGACTGGGGCATCCGCACCTTCACCTGCGAGGACGGCAAGGACCATCTGGTCGAGATCACGACCATCGTCGAGCGCCCGTTCGGCGACCTGATCCATTTCAAGGTCAATGGCCGCGAGGAACAGCCCCGCAAGGTTCTGCTGGTTGCGCCGATGTCGGGCCACTACGCCACCCTGCTGCGCTCGACCGTCAAGAGCCTGCTGGTCAACTGCGAAGTCTACATCACCGACTGGCATAATGCGCGCGACATTCCCGTTTCCGCCGGCAAGTTCGATGTCGAGGATTACACGCTCTATCTTGTCGATTTCATGAAAGAGCTTGGCTCCGACACCCATGTGGTCGCCGTGTGCCAGCCGGCCCCGCTGACTCTGGCGGCGACGGCCTACCTGGCCGAGTTGGACCCCAAGGCGCAGCCCAGCAGTCTGACACTGATCGGCGGCCCCGTCGATCCCGACGCCACCCCGACCGAAGTCACCGATTTCGGCCGCCGCGTGACGATGGGCCAGCTCGAAGAGACCATGATCCAGCGCGTCGGCTTCAAGTACAAGGGCGTCGGCCGGATGGTCTATCCGGGCCTGCTGCAGCTGGCCTCGTTCATGTCGATGAACGCCGAACGCCACTCCAAGGCCTTCTCGGACCAGATCCAGCGCGTCATGCGCGACGAGGCCTCGGACCACGATGCGCATAACCGCTTCTACGATGAATACCTGGCCGTCATGGACATGACCGCCGAGTTCTACCTGTCCACCGTCGAGCGGGTGTTCAAGAACCGCGAGATTGCGCGGAACGAATTCGTCGTCGCCGGCCACAAGGTGGACATGGCCAAGATCACCGATGTCGCCATCAAGACGGTCGAGGGCGCGAATGACGACATCTCGGCCCCGGGCCAGTGCATCGCCGCGCTGGACCTGTGCACCGGCCTGCCCGACAGCAAGAAGGCCAGCCATGTGGAACCCGGCGCCGGCCATTACGGAATCTTCGCCGGGCGCAGCTGGCGCGACAACATCCGCCCGCTGGTCATCGAGTTCATGAACGCGAATGCCCGCAAACCGGCCAGGCGCAAGGCCGCCAACAAGAACTCGGCGGCCTGATCCATGCCCGACGCTCCGGCCGGATCGCTGAAGTTCTCGTGCGATTGCGGCCAGCTGTCGGGCTACATCACCGAACGGGGCGTCAGGACCGGCACCCATGTATGTTGCTTCTGCCCGGACTGCCGAGCGGCCGAGCTGTATTTCGGACAGCCTGATCCGGCTCCGGATCCGGTGGACATCTTTCAACTCAGCCCCGATGCGATCGTCATCGAAAAGGGCAAGGAAAACCTTGCGCTCATGCGCCTTGGCCCGAACGGGGTGTTTCGCTGGTACGCCAGCTGCTGCAACGCGCCCATCGCCAACACTCTGAAAACGCCCAAGCTGCCCTTTGCCGGCATCATCGCGAAACGGATCGCCGATCCCGAACCGCTCGGTCCGATCGTGACAAAGGCCAACATTCAGGACGGGAACGGCAAAAGCCACCATGAACATGTCGGCCGCGCGGTTGTCGGCGTGCTGAAACGGGGGCTGGCGGCCCGCCTGTCCGGCCGCTGGCGGCAGAACCCGTTCTTCGACCCGGAAACCGGAGCGCCCGTCGCCCAGGCCACGATCCCGACCAAGGACGAACGCGCCGCTCTTTACGACTGATACCGGCCTTCAGGGATACCGGATCCCCCTGAACGGCGGAAAATCCGCATACCTTCTGCGTCGCGCGGCAAATGGCTCTTCCGGTTCGGCCCCGGGCGCCAGCAGACAGCCGCGCGGCGCGATGTAGCTGTCGATGCGGCGCAGCGGCTTGGGCCGCCAGACCAGGTTGAACGCGCACAGCTTGGGAAAGAACCAGATCTCGGAATAGTCCAGGTGGTCATGCAGCCACCACGCCAGATCGCGCCAGTCCCGCCCCTCGGCGTAGCGATCGGCGAACCACGGAATCACGATCGACGCCCCCGCGATCCGCGCGTCGCCCTCTGCGCGATCCCAGATGTGACACTCCAACGGGTGATTGTTGCGCGCGCAGTTCAGCCTGTTTTCGTTGCCGAACCGGTTCAGCGAGGGCGACCGATAGCCCGACCGGACCGCGATCCGGCCAAAGGTTTCCTCCAACGGGTCAAGCAAGGTCCGGCACAGGGCGCTGCCGGTCTCTATCGCTAGGTCCGGGTGTTCGGGAATGTTCTGTTTCTGGTGAAAATTCCCGATCTCGGAATACAGAAAATCCCGCATGTAGAAATGGCGCGACAGGCGCACGCGGCCCAAGGTTTCTAGGCCTCGCATGCTGCCCGGCCTGCGCATCACTCGATCCCCTGGCCCTTCAGCCAGGTCAGAATGCCGGACACGGCGCTGTCCGTCTGCCCCGGCGACATGATGTCCCCGGCCACCACATGGGATGACGGATCGTCCCCCGGCCCCATCGTCACCAGATGCACGGTTGCCAGCCCGCCCCACTCGGCCGCCACCTTGCGCGTCCTGTCCGGGCGCACGATCCGGTCGTCCTCCGAGAACCAGAACAACGCCGCGATGCGCGCCTGCGCGAAATCCAGCCGCATCACCTCGCGGATGAGAGCCGACATGGGCACGATGGCCTCCCACGAATACCTGAGCGTCCAGTAGGTGTTCTTGGCCGGGTCGTCGCTCGTCACGTCCCGCTCGCCGCCCATGAGAGGCGGCAGCCAGTATCGGGCGCCGGGCAGGCTCGGCAGCCAGGCCAGTTTGGAATTGATACCGAAATTGGGCGAGACGAACACGATCGCCGCGACCTTCTCGCTCAGCGCCGGATCCAGCGCCGCCGCGGCGGCCAGCATCCCCCCGGTCGAGGTCGCGATCACCACGACCCGATCCCCGACCGCCCGCGCGGCGGCCAGCCCCTCGGCCACATCCCGCATCCAACCCGAGGCGGTTCCCTCGACCATCGCGTCGCTGCCGCGGCCATGCCCCTGAAGGCGCGTATAGACAAGGTTCGCCCTCAGGGCATCTGCGACCCGGTCAGGAACCGGCCGGATCTCCTCGGAGGTGGCCGAGAACCCGTGAACATACAGCACCGAGTAAGGCGTCCGCTGCTCCTTCGCCCCCGGCTGCCAGATCACGCGCTTTTCCACGCCGGGGGTGATGTCATCGAACCGGGACTCGACGCTCTCGAAATAGACCTGCACCCCTTCCCCGAACCGGCGTGGCTCGAATGCCGGATGCAGATCCACCTCTTCATATGGCCCGAACCACCACAGCGCCCCGCCCGCGATCAACACCATCAGCAGGATGCGTCCGAGGAGTCGCCCCAAAGCGCGCATCAGGCCGCGCCCATCACTTCCAGAACGGCGCGTTCGATCAGGCCCAGGCAAGGCCCGTCCGAAAACCGGTGATCGGCATCCTTGACCAGCAACAGGTGCATGTCGCTGCCCTGCGCGTGCTCCAGCAGACGCAACGCCGTCTCGGTTGACACCGCCGTATCGGCGGTGCCCTGAAGGAAGCGCACCGGAAACGGCAGGTTCAAGGGCGACCGCAACACCAGCCGCGTCCGGCCATCCTCGATCATCCGCTTGGTGATGATGTAGGGCTCCATGTAGTCCGAGGGCAGCTCCACATGCCCGACCGTCTCAAGCGCCTCCTTCTGCGCATCGGTGAACGAGGCCCAATAGCCGTCTTCGGTGAAATCCGGCGCCGCCGCGATCGTGACCATCCCCGCGATCCGCTCGGGCATCGCCCGCGCCAGCAGCAACGCCTGCCACCCGCCCATGGACGAACCCACCACGATCAACGGCCCCTCGGTCAACGCGGAAACCGCCGCAACCGTATCCTCGTGCCAGTCCCCGATGCATCCATCCTCGAACCGGCCGGAACTTTCCCCATGCCCGGAATAGTCGAACCGCAGATAGGCCTGGCCACGCGCGCGCGCCCAGTCCTCCAGATGCACCGCCTTGGTGCCCTCCATGTCCGACTTGAGCCCACCCAGGAAAACAACCGTGGACCCCGCCCCTTCGCTCTTGTGATAGGCCAGCCGCCGCCCCTGCGGCGTTTCCAGAAATGTCGTCGCTGCCATGAAACCCTCATTTGCTTTTCCAGCATCATGCACGCGCCGCGCCCAAGTGCAATTCCCGCCCCCTCTTCATCTGGCCCCAAATATTCCGGGGTGCGCGAGGGGCAGCGCCCCTCGCTCCCACCCTTGACACAGACACCACCACCTGCCACACGGGCCCGACACCATAACCCGCAACCGGGCGTTCTGTGGGCGCCAAACCGACGAGGAGAGCCAGATCATGGCCCTGGATACGAAATCCGTCTCTCTCACCTTCCCCGATGGCAATTCCCGATCCTACGCGGCAGGCGTCACGCCGGCGCAGGTCGCTGCCGACATCTCCACCTCGCTGGCGAAAAAGGCCATCTCGGCCACCGTCAACGGCCAGCACTGGGACCTGCAATGGCCCATCGAACAGGATGCCGAAATCGCCATCCACACGATGAAGGACGAGGCCCAGGCCAACGAACTGATCCGCCACGACTTCGCCCATGTCATGGCCCGCGCGGTGCAGGAAATCTGGCCGGCCACCAAGGTCACCATCGGCCCGGTCATCGAGAACGGCTGGTATTACGACTTCGACCGCGAAGAACCCTTCACGCCCGAGGATCTCGGCCTCATCGAGAAAAAGATGAAAGAGATCATCAACAAGCGCGATCCCGTGACCACCGAGATCTGGGACCGCGAGCGCGCCATCGCGTTCTACAAGGCCAACAACGAACCCTACAAGGTCGAGCTGGTCGAGGCGATCCCCGGCGACGAGCCGGTGCGCATGTACTGGCACGGCCATTGGCAGGACCTGTGCCGCGGCCCGCACCTTCAGCACACCGGCCAGCTGCCCGGCGATGCCTTCAAGCTGATGTCCATCGCCGGCGCCTACTGGCGCGGCGACAGCTCGCGCCCGATGCTGCAGCGCATCTATGGCGTGGCCTTCACCGGCAAGGAAAAGCTCAAGGCCTATCTGCACATGCTGGAAGAGGCCGCCAAGCGCGACCACCGCAAGCTGGGCAAGGAGATGGACCTGTTCCACATGCAGGAAGAGGCCCCGGGCCAGATCTTCTGGCACCCCAACGGCTGGACGATCTACACCCAGTTGCAGGACTACATGCGCCGCCAGCAGCGCCGCGGCGGCTATGTCGAGGTCAACACCCCGCAGGTGGTGGACCGCAAGCTGTGGGAACGCTCGGGCCACTGGGACAAGTACCAGGAAAACATGTTCATCGTCGAAGTCGACGAAGAACACGCCCGCGAAAAGGCGATCAACGCGCTCAAGCCGATGAACTGCCCCTGTCACGTGGAAATCTTCAAGCAGGGCCTGAAATCCTACCGCGACCTGCCGCTGCGCATGGCCGAGTTCGGCTCGTGCAACCGTTATGAACCCTCGGGCGCGCTGCACGGCATCATGCGCGTGCGCGGCTTCACGCAGGACGACGCGCATATCTTCGCGACCGAGGATCAGATCGAATCCGAGACCGCCGAGTTCATCCGCTTCCTCAGCGTGATCTACAAGGATCTGGGCTTCGAGAACTTCTCGGTGAAATTCTCGGACCGCCCCGAAACCCGCGCCGGCTCGGACGAGGTCTGGGACAAGGCCGAAGAGGCGCTGCTGTCGGCCACCCGCGCCGCCGGGATCGAGCCCGAGCTGAACCCGGGCGAAGGCGCCTTCTATGGTCCGAAACTGGAATTCGTGCTGACCGACGCCATCGGGCGCGACTGGCAATGCGGCACCTTCCAGGTCGATTTCGTGCTGCCCGAACGGCTGGACGCCACCTATATCGGCGCCGACGGCGCCAAGCACCGCCCGGTCATGCTGCACCGTGCGACGCTGGGCTCGTTCGAACGCTTCATCGGCATCCTGATCGAGGAACACGCCGGCAAGCTGCCCTTCTGGCTGGCGCCCCGGCAGGTCGTCGTGGCGTCGATCACCTCCGAGGCCGACGATTACGTGCACGAGGTGGTGGACGCCCTCAAGGCCGAGGGCGTGCGGGCCGAGGCCGATACGCGCAATGAAAAGATCAACTACAAGGTGCGCGAACACTCGGTCGGCAAGGTGCCGGTCATTCTGGCCGTCGGCAACCGCGAGGTCGAGGAGCGCACCGTCAGCGTCCGTCGCCTGGGCGAAAAACAGACCTCGGTTCAGTCGCTTGACGATGTAACAAAAGAGCTGGCCCAGGCCGCCACCCCGCCGGATCTGCTGTAACATTCGGCCCCGAAAAACATCAATCCGGCCCTCACGGCGGGGGCCGGATTGAAACATGAAAAAAATTTTCATCACAAAACCAATGTGTTACCATGTCAGGGTCTATGACGAACCCTGACAGGCCTGTGAGGCACATCCTCGTGAATTCAACGGGCGGCTCCCATTCGCTAACTTGTCAGTGTCACAGCAAGACATACGCAATCACCAAAAGGATTCCCGAGATGTCGAACACCGCAAAAACCCTGGTCATCGCCAGCGCCGTCGCCGCAGCGATCGCCGGAACCGCAACCACCGCAAGCGCGCAAGCCAAAGAGAAGTGCTATGGCATTTCCAAGGCCGGGCAGAATGACTGTGCCGCCGGCCCCGGTACCACCTGCGCCGGCACTTCGACGGTGGACTACCAAGGCAATGCCTGGACACTGGTCGACGCGGGTACCTGCGAAAGCATCGAGCTGCCGGCACAGGCGGACGGAACCCCGCGCAAGGGGTCTCTCGAACCGCTCGAACGCGACCTGCCGGCATAATCAATCTTGGACATTCGGGGCGCGGACACTCCGTTCACGCCCCGTTTTCGTCTCTTGAGGAGGATGTCTGATGTTGGATCGTGCACGAGGCCCGAATGACCTGCCGGCAGCGCCGGGGGTTGGCTACAAGCCCCAGCACTATTCGGATATCCTTGCCGACCCCGGCCCCGTCGGCTGGCTGGAAATCCATGCCGAGAACTACATGGGCGACGGCGGACGCCCCTTGGCGCAGCTGCGCCACCTGTCCGAGCGCTTCCCGATCTCGGTTCATGGCGTGGGGTTGTCGATCGGCGGCGAAGCACAGCTCGACCCCGAGCACCTTGCGCGCCTTCAGCATCTGGTCGGCTGGTTGAACCCGGCCAGCTTCTCGGAACATCTGGCATGGTCCACCCATGACGGCCATTTCCTCAACGACCTTCTGCCCCTGCCCTATACCGACGCCACGCTGGCGCGGATCTGCGAGCACATGGATCAGGTGCAGGATACGCTCGGCCGGCGGATGCTGCTGGAAAACCCCTCCAGCTACCTCGCCTTTGACGAAAGCACATGGTCCGAGCCCGATTTCCTGCGCGAGATTTCGCGCCGCACCGGCTGCGGCATGTTGCTGGACGTGAACAACGTCTTTGTCTCGGCCACCAATCTGGACTTCTCACCGCAAGGCTACATCGATGCCTACCCGCTTGATAAAGTGGAGGAAATCCATCTGGGCGGGCATGACGAGGACGAGGACGACCACGGCCGCCCGCTGCTGATCGACAGCCACGGGCGCGAGGTCGTCGACCCGGTCTGGACCCTGCTGGACTATGTTCTCGAACGGACCGGCCCCAAGCCCGTCCTGATCGAGTGGGACACGGACGTGCCAGACTGGCCAACCCTGCGCCAAGAGGCCACTCGCGCGCAGGTAGCACTGGAGCGAATACCCGCATGACCACATCGCAGTCGACATTCCACGATGCGTTGCTGGATGCAGCGCAACCGATCCCGCTTGGCCTGAGCGACGGGCAGGCCCGCCCGGCGGGCCGCCGCTTCAGCGTCTATCGCAACAATGTCGCCGTGTCGCTGACCGAGGCGATGCACCTGGCCTTTCCGGTGATCGCCAAGCTGCTGGGCAAGCAGAACATGGACGGGCTTGCGGGCATCTTCCTGCGCCAGCACCCGCCCGCATCGCCGCTGATGATGCATTATGGCGAGGCCTTCCCCGATTTCCTGCAAAACACCGAACAACTGGCCCATCTCGGCTACCTGCCCGACGTGGCGCGGCTGGAACTGGCCCTGCGCCGCTCCTACCACGCCGCCGACAGCACCCCCATCGCGCCCGAGGCGCTGGCCCTGCCCCCGGAAGAGCTGGTAAACGCGCGGCTGACCTTCGCCCCTTCGATGGAACTGGTTCGCTCGCCGTGGCCGATCCATGCCATCTGGCTGTTCAATACCCAGGACGACGCCCCGAAGCCGCAGCCGGGCGCGCAGGACGTACTGATCACCCGCGCGGAATTCGATCCCGAGCCCCAGCTGCTGCCGGCCGGCGGCGCCGATTGGATACAGGCCATGCAGGCCGGCCAGCCCCTTGGGCAGGCCCATGAAACCGCTCTTGCCGCAGCCGAGGGGTTCGACCTCGGCGCGACACTCGCCCTGCTGCTGCGGGGCAACGCAATTACCTCCGTGACTACCGAAAGGCTGGAACCATGACCGCACTGATCGCCCTGCACAACAGCGTCGCGGAAAAACTCGACCGCAGTTCCGAGATCCTGACCCCCACCCTTGCGCGGCTGGTATTCGCGGCGGTTCTTCTGTTCTATTACTGGAACTCGGCGATGCTGAAGATCGACGGCTCCATCTTCTCGCCCTCCGCAGGCGCCTTCGGCCAGATCTTTCCCAAGGCCGCCGAGGCCGTCCTGTACGACGTCACCCAGATGACATTCTTCCAGCGCATCGTGATTTTCTTCGGCACCATCGCCGAGTTCGCCCTGCCGGCCCTGATCCTCGTCGGCCTGCTCACCCGGCTTGCCGCGCTGGCCATGATCGGCTTCGTCTGGGTCCAGACACTGGTTGACGTGACCGGACACGGCGTCGCCCTGGGCAGCCTGTTCGACAACACCTACACGCTGCTGGACCAGCGGGTGATGTGGACCTTCCTGCTGCTGGTGATCGTGGTGAAAGGTGCCGGGCCGATCTCTCTCGACCGGATCCTGCGCCTCCCCTGAGATCAGAAATGCGCCTTGGGCTGGTCCGGCTTGCCGGCCGCCAGCCCAAGCACCCCGCCGGTTGCGGCGAATGCAATCGGGAACATCGTGAACACGTTGAAACCGAACGCGTAATACATGCCCGCAGCCGAAGCGATCAGCATGGCCCCGCCCCACAACGCCCGCGCATGAGAAATGGCGCCACCGGCAATGGCCAGCATCGGCGCCAGGATGGACACCAACTGGATCAAATCCGCATTCTCGACCTGCTCGGCGATCCCCTCGATCTCACCGAAAGTGTTCACAAACTCGACATAGCCGTAACCGAAAAACCCGACGATCATCCCGATCAGACCGGCAATGACACCCAGAACCATGGCGGCGTTTCGCATTCTTTCTCTCCGTCTGCGTTGACCCGCAGATAGTCACTGGATCATGAAACGCCAAGGGCGGCGCGGGTTTCACCGGTCCAGCCCAGGTAGAGTTCCCCTTCGCTTTCGATCAGGGGCCGCTTCATCAAGGTCGGGTTTTCAGCCAGAAGCTCGAGCGGCGACCGCTCCCTCTCGGCCGGGTCCAGACCGCGCCAGGTCGTGGAGCGGGTGTTGAGCAGAGCCTGCCCGAACAGGCGAAGGGCGCGCTGCATCACCTCTTCCGGCACGCCGTCCGATCGGACGTCCACGAACTCGGCCTCCGGCAGAGACTTCAACGCCTTTCGGCATGTGTCACAGGTTTTCAGGCCAAAAAGGCGCATGAGCACTCCCTCGATGGTTGCAGAAAAACCGGCATTTCCCGGCTTTGCCGCGCGTTATCCTTGATTTTTTACTTTACCGTGCAATTGTGAAAAAGACGAAACCCGCCATCCAGGCCGAGTTGCATCATGCCGCTCGGCTTTTCGTGGGCCTTCGTCGATCGCTACCCCAACGATTATTGGGGCAACGTGCAAGTAGAAGGAGACACGGGAAATGCCAACCGGCACCGTGAAATGGTTTAATACGACCAAAGGCTATGGTTTTATTGCGCCCGACGAGGGGGGCAAAGATGTGTTTGTTCATATCTCGGCCGTAGAAAGATCCGGCCTGACCGGACTCGCTGACAACCAGAAAGTCTCGTACGAGCTTCAGGACGGACGTGACGGCCGGCAGATGGCCGGGGATTTGAAAACGTTGTAAAGACGACTGCGTCCAGTACAGATGAAAAATCTGATCGGTGGCCGAACGTTCCGGCCACCGATTGCATTTAGTCGCGTTCGGGCTCACCCCTCGCGGATGATCGCCTCGAACTCCCGCCATTCGCGCGCCGACAGGCCCGAGCTTTCCTGCGTGACCTCTTCCCCCTTGAGCATCCGCCGCAGCGCATCGACCATCTGCGCTGACAGGTTCACCGCGCCAAGGCGGTAGTCCTCGAACGCCTTGTAGGCAAACGGCACCCAGTCCGCCACGATGTCGCAGATCGTTTCGGCGTAAACCCGGATCTCGTATTGCGCATGGGCATCGGCGCGCAGACGCAGGAAGTGGAACAGGTTGTGCAGGTCCACCTTCCAGTACCACTGCGTGTAGATGTTGGCGGGCAGGTTCATCCGCGCCAACTCGCGCGCCAGCCCCTGCTGGCCCTCCTGGCTGATCATCGCCTCGTAATTGTCATAGCAGCGGGCGCTGTCGGCCTTGAGGATGTCCAGCACCCGCGCCGCCTCTTCCCCCTGCAACGTCGCGCCGCGGCCCTGGTTGTTGACCTCGGACTGCGCCGCCACATGCTCGGGCGCCGGGATGTAGAACTCGCGATCGAGGATGGAATAGCGCGCGGAATACTCGTTCACGTTGGCGGTGCGGTGGCGGATCCACTGGCGGGCAACGAAGACCGGCAGTTTGACGTGCAGCTTGATCTCGCACATCTCGAACGGGGTCGAGTGCCAGTGCCGCATCAGGTAGCGGATCAGCCCCTCGTCATTCTGCACCGACTTGGTGCCCTTTCCGTAAGAGACCCGCGCCGCCTGACAGATCGCGGCGTCGTCGCCCATATAGTCGATTACCCGGACGAAACCGTGATCGAGAACCGGATAGGCGGTGTACAGATGCTCCTCCATTCCCGGCGCGACGACACGGCGCGTCGGCTGCGACTGCGCACGCTGAGCCTCGATCTCGGCTCGTTGCTCGGGAGAAAGCGGCATGGCGGGGTCCTTTCCTGGAATGAGTCGCCTGCCACTATATATCGACAAGGCGCGGACAGGAACCGCGATATAAGGTGCAAATCAACTTCATGATCGCCCTGCCGCCTGCCCCCTCGACTCGCGCGCCCAGCGCGCTAAGCTTGCCGTCAGACAATTCTGAACGAAGGATGGAAGTCATGCCGCTGAGGTATCTGCACACGATGGTCCGGGTGAAGGATCTCGAAAAATCAATGGCCTTCTACGAATTGCTGGGCCTGCGCGAGATCCGCCGCTACGACAGCGAGGAAGGCCGCTTCACCCTCGTCTACATGGCCCCGCCGGGGCAGGAGGAGGCCCCGATCGAGCTGACCTACAACTGGGACGGAGACGAGGGGCTGCCCAGCGACAGCCGCCATTTCGGCCACCTGGCCTTTGGCGTCGACGACATCTACGAGATGTGCCAGCACCTTCAGGACAATGGCGTTACCATCAACCGCCCGCCGCGTGACGGCCGGATGGCCTTTGTCCGCTCGCCCGACAACATCTCGATCGAGCTCTTGCAGAATGGCGAGGCGCTGGAACCGAAAGAGCCCTGGGCCAGCATGGAAAGCACCGGGCACTGGTGATGCCTGCGCCCTGCAACGGCCTGCGCACGGCAGCAGGCCCGGGATGATCCGGCATCTTGCCCTTTGCCTGTGCCTGCTGGCCTCGCCGCTATCGGCCCAGTGCCGGCAGGCGCTGGCGCTGGGGCTGGACGTGTCGGGCTCGGTCGACAGCCGCGAATACCAGATGCAGTTGCTGGGCCTGGCCAACGCCATGCAGGACGCGGAAGTCGTGGCCCTGTTCCTGGCAAACCCCTCGGCGCCGGTGCGTCTTGCGATTTTCGAATGGAGCGAGGCCGGGCACCAACGCCTGTTGCTGCCGTGGACAGAAATTTCCAACGAAACGGTCCTGCAGCAGGTTTCGGCCCTTCTGCGCACGACTCAGCGCACCGCCGGGCCGGCCGGAACCGCCGTGGGATCAGCCATGCTCTACGGGGTCGAGCGGCTGAGGGAACAACCTGACTGCTGGAAGCACACCCTGGATCTGTCGGGCGACGGCAAGCACAACCTCGGCCCCCATCCCAGCGCGGTGAAAACGCGGCTGCTGGAGTCGGGGATCACCATCAACGGTCTTGTCATCGGTGCCGACGACCCGCGCGCGGACGACAAGCGCCAGGTCCAGATCGGAGAGCTGTCCGCCTATTATTCCGCCTGGGTCATTCTCGGCCCCGGCGCCTTCGTCGAGGTCGCCCTGGGCTTCAAGGATTACGAAGCCGCCATGGTGCGCAAACTGAAACGCGAGTTGGAGAGCCCGTCCCTGTCCCGCCTGGCGCATCCCGTTCAGGCCGCCGGCGGCGCGGACGGTCAATAGATATACCTGATCTGGTCGGTCCAATACCGCTCGACACGGCGCAGCGCCTGGGTGATGTCCTCGATCCCATCTGCTCCGAGAACGCCCTTGGCCTGCAACCCTTCGGCGTGACGGGCAAACAGATCCGCCACGACCTCCCGGATCTCTCTGCCGCGCTGCGTCAGCCGCACCCGGACGGACCGCCGGTCGATTTCACAACGTTGATGGTGCATATAGCCCATCTCGACCAGCTTCTTCAGGTTGTAGCTGACATTGCTGCCCTGGTAGTAGCCGCGGGTCTTCAACTCTCCCGCCGTGACCTCGTGGTCGCCGATGTTGAACAGCAGCAGGGCCTGCACCGCGTTGATATCCAGAATGCCGACCCGCTCGAACTCATCCTTGATCACGTCCAGCAGCAATCGGTGGAGACGTTCCACCAAGGCCAGCGCGTCCAGATAGCCGGTCATGAAACCTTTGTTGCCGGCGGCAACGACCCGCGTCTCCATGCTCATCCGATCCTCCGACTGACTCGTGCTCTGGGGCCACGATGCGCGGAAATCGCGAAGAATCGGTTAAGTCGGATTGGACCTATTTCTGAAAGGTCTGCGAGATCTCCGCGATCAGGCCGGCAAAGGGTTCGGGCGTTTTCGCCTGCCCGGTGACCCATTGATAGAGATCCTGGTCGTTCTCGTGCAGCAACGCATCATACAGGTCCAGCCCGGAGTCATCCATCGCGTCCAGACTGCGCTCGGCATAGGCCGACAGGATCAGGTCCATCTCCTTGATCCCGCGCCGCATCGACCGCATCTTCATCCGCTTGATCCGGTTTTCCCGCGTTTCGGTCATCCCTGCTGCTCCATCATCTTGCGAATGCGTTTTTCCAGCCGCGCGGCCCGTTCGGCGCTGGCGCGCATCTCGCCCCGCAGCGAACGCAGCTCGGCCATGATGGCCTTCAGATCGGCGGCTTCTTCTCCCACATCCAGCGGAGCATCCGTGCCCTCTCCTTCGCCCGTCAGCAGCCACTTGATCGAGACGTTCAGCATCCCGGCCATCATCGACAGCTTGTTGGCGCGCGGCTCGGACAGGTCATCCTCCCACGAGACGATCGTCGCCTTCTTGACCCCCAGCCGACGCGCCAGCTGCGACTGCGTCATTCCCGCCGCCTCGCGCGCGCCGGCGACGCGGTCTCCGAAAGTGGCTGCATCTGGTCCGAACCAGTCCGTGTTCTCGTCCATCCGGGTCTCCTTTGCCCTTTTTCCATATCGCTTGATCACAATTCGGGCGCACCCTATGACAGACGGGCTGAACATACAAACCGAGGCCGTCATGAGTTTCCTGTCTGCGACATTGTCGCGCGTCAAACCCTCTCCCACCATCGCGATGACAGCCAAGGCAGCCGAGCTGAAGGCCGCCGGGCGGGACGTCATCGGCCTGAGCGCGGGCGAGCCCGATTTCGACACGCCGCAGAACATCAAGGACGCCGCCGTCGCCGCCATAGCCGCGGGCAAGACGAAATACACCGCCCCCGACGGCATCCCCGAACTGAAACAGGCGATCTGTGCCAAGTTCAAACGCGACAACGGGCTGGACTACACGCCCGCGCAGGTCTCGGTCGGCACGGGGGGCAAGCAGACGCTCTACAACGCGCTGATGGCCACGCTGAACCCGGGCGACGAGGTGATCATCCCCGCCCCCTACTGGGTCAGCTATCCCGACATGGTGCTGCTGGCGGGCGGCACCCCGGTGC
This sequence comes from Ruegeria marisrubri, assembly GCF_001507595.1. Lineage (GTDB taxonomy): Bacteria > Pseudomonadota > Alphaproteobacteria > Rhodobacterales > Rhodobacteraceae > Ruegeria > Ruegeria marisrubri. The sequence goes on along the minus strand of NZ_LQBQ01000001.1, from coordinate 202,441 downwards.
CGGTGGAAACCACGCTGGAAAACCGCTTCAAGCTGACCGCCGAACGGCTCGAGGCGGCAATCACGCCGAATACCAAGTGGTTCATCTTCAACTCGCCCTCGAACCCCACCGGTGCGGGCTATTCGTGGGACGAACTCAAGGCCCTGACCGACGTGCTGATGCGTCACCCCCATGTCTGGGTCATGTCCGACGACATGTATGAACACCTGGCCTATGACGGGTTCGAATTCTGCACGCCCGCGCAGGTCGAACCGGGGCTTTACGAGCGCACGCTCACCTGCAACGGGGTCTCCAAGGCCTATGCCATGACCGGCTGGCGCATCGGCTATGCCGCCGGCCCCGTCGAGTTGATCGCGGCCATGCGCAAGATCCAGTCGCAATCCACCTCGAACCCCTGCTCGATCAGCCAGTGGGCGGCGGTCGAGGCGCTGAACGGCACGCAGGATTTCCTTGCCTCCAATGCCGAGATCTTCAAACGCCGCCGCGATCTGGTCGTGGAGATGCTGAACCAGATCGAGGGCCTCACCTGCCCCACCCCCGAGGGCGCCTTCTATGTCTATCCCTCGATCGCCGGGCTGATCGGCAAGACCACACCCGCGGGCACCCGCATCGACAGCGACGAGGCTTTTGCCACCGCCCTGCTGGAAGAGGCCGACGTGGCTGTGGTGTTCGGCGCGGCCTTCGGCCTCAGCCCCAATTTCCGCGTCAGCTACGCCACCTCGGACGAGGCCCTGACCGAAGCCTGCACCCGCATCCAACGCTTCTGCGCCGCGCTGAAATAGAGAACGTGACCATGACCCCGGACCTGCCAGACTATTACTTCCGCGTCCGTGAAAACGGGGCCTTCGTGTTCCGGCTGGACACCGAGAACCGCCAGCGCCGGATCGAGATGCAGCAGATCGCCGTCGTCAACATCCGCAACGGCGAGATCAAGCCGCATGGCGGCCGCACGCTATCGCCGCAGGACATGGCCGAGATCGAACGCTGGATGGCCGAGCGCCGCGAAACCCTGGCCCGGCGCGACATCGACGACATCCTGCGCACCGTCGATCACCTGAACCTCACGACCCACTGGGCACAGTCCAAGGCAACTCACGAACAACTCGAGCAGGTCACCGACGCCTTGCTGCTGGCCATGCACGACCTGCGCTCGGTTCTGGTGCGCAAGAAAGCGGACCGCATGAACAAGGGCTAGGCCGGGCTCACTCGGCCGGCACGCCCACCGCCTTGACCGAGCGCGTCCAGAACCGCGTCATCAGCAGGACGGCGGCCGAGGCCAAGCCCAGCACCAATCCCAGCCAGACTCCGATCCCGTCCATCCCGCGGATGAAGCCAAAGTAATACGAGGCCGGGATTCCCACGACCCAATAGCTCAGCCCCGCCATGACCATCGGCACCTTGGCGTCCTGCAATCCGCGCAGCAGGCCCAGCGCGATCACCTGCGCCCCGTCCACCAGTTGGAACAGCGCCGCCATCGCCAGCAGCCCCACCCCGATCGCAAGGATATCAGGGCGCTGCGGGTCATCGGGCTCCAGGAACAGAGAAATCAGCGGCTCGGCGCAGGTCAGGAACAGGGTGATCGTCAGAACCGACACGGCCAGAGACATGCCGATAACAGTGATCGCCCCCTTTTCCAGATGCGCGCGATCCCTTCGGCCCAGCGCATTGCCGGCGCGGATCGTCGCCGCGTTGGACAGGCCCAGATGCACCATGAAGGTGGCCGAGGCCAGGTTCAGCGCGATCCCGTGCGCCGCCAGCGGCACCTCTCCGATCCACCCCATCATGAAGGCCGACGTGGCGAACAGCGACACTTCGGCCAGCATGGTCAGGCCGATCGGGACACCCAGTTTCAGGACGTTGAACAGCATCTCCCAGTCCGGGCGCCAGAACCGCTGGAACAGGTTGTGCTGCGGCAGAACCCTCAGCGCGTAGACGATCACGGCCACCAGCGACACGGTCTGTGTGACGACCGAAGCGATGGCGGCGCCCATCACCCCCAGTTCCGGCGCCCCCCAGTTGCCGAAGATCAGCGCATAGTTGGTCAGCCCGTTGACCACCGCCGCCGCGACGGTGATCCACAGCACGACCTGCGTCCGCTCCAGCGCCGCAAGATAGGATTTCAGCACCATGACCAACAGCGCCGGAAACAGCCCCCACCCGGCGACCCGCAGATAGTCCGAGGCCGTCTGGGCCACCTGGGGGTCCTGCTTGGTGGCGATCAGAATCGGGTATGACCACCACAGCAGGGGCATGACCAGCAGCCCGTACAGCAGCGACAGCCACATCCCCATCCGGGTGCTGCGGCGGATGCTGGTCTCGTCCTCCTCGGCCGCGGCGGTGGCCACCATCGGCATCACCGCCAGGCCGAATCCGCCGCCGAACAGGAACAGCACGAAGAAAAAGCTGCTGGCCAGCGTCACCGCGGCCAGCGCCTCGACTCCGTACCACCCCAGCATGACCGTATCGGTCAGGCCGATCGCGAACTGCGCCAGATGGCCGCCGACCAGCGGCAGGCCCAGCACCGCCACCGCGCGGACATGCGCGCCATATGTCATCGCCTTGCTCACCCGACAGGCTTAGGGCCGGGTGAAAACACTTACAAGAGCCGATCTTTCCGCTTCGCATCAATCACATATTCGAAACCGGAAATGCCCGCCCCGCCGGTCCGGCAAGGCAGGGCAGAAAAGCTGCCTGTCAGGCAAAAGCCCGGCGGGGCCGGATCCGGCTACTTCACCCGCGCATCGGGATGCAGCGACGTGCCCAGAATGTGATCCGACCGGTGGATGACATGATGCGCCTGCCCGACGATCAGAGGGTCGGGCTCGCCCACCAGTTCGTGATCCTTGCCGGGATAGTCCAGCGTCGACAGGAAATGCCGCATGCAGTTGATGCGCGCGCGTTTCTTGTCATTCGACTTCACGATCGTCCAGGGCGCGTCGGCGGTGTCGGTGTAAAAGAACATCGCCTCCTTCGCCTCGGTGTAATCGTCCCATTTGTCCAGGCTCGCCTTGTCGATCGGCGACAGTTTCCACTGTTTCAGCGGGTCCGTCTCGCGGCTCTTGAAGCGGCGCATCTGCTCGTCGCGCGTGACCGAGAACCAGTATTTGTAAAGCCGGATTCCCGAGCGCACCAGCATCCGCTCGAATTCCGGCGCCTGGCGCATGAACTCCAGATACTCATTGGGCGAGCAGAACCCCATCACGCGCTCCACACCCGCCCGGTTGTACCAGGAGCGGTCATAGAAGACCATCTCGCCCACCGTCGGCAATTCCCTGGCATAGCGCTGGAAATACCACTGTCCCTTTTCCTCCCAGGTCGGCTTGTTCAGCGCCACGACGCGGGCCTGGCGCGGGTTCAGGTGCTCCATGAACCGCTTGATGGTGCCGCCCTTGCCCGCGGCGTCGCGCCCTTCGAACAGCAATACGAACTTCTGTCCCGTATCCTGGGCCCAAAGCTGTACCTTCAGCAATTCGGCCTGCAGCTTGGCTTTTTCGGCCTCATAGGCGCGGCGGGGCATCTTTCGAGAATAAGGATACTTCCCGCTCTCAAAGGCCTGCCGGATCTTCTCGGGACTCGGCTCCGAGGCCGCTGATGACGCCTTTTCGGCAACTTGGTTTTCGGGGGCGACCGCATCGGTCCGGGGCATGTCCTCCATCCACTCATTCTCCTTTCTGTTGCTGTCGCGAAACGGCTAGCAGAAAACCCCCGACTGCGCGTTGATCCGCATCAACGTAGCGTCACAATTCCCCCGGATTTCCCTTGCTTTCTGGATCGCCGCGCCCGTCCGGTGCATGCTCGGCACCAGAGGAGACATCATGAGAACAAGAACAGCCAACCTGAACGGGCAGCCCTTCTTCCTGCGCGAATGGGGGGACGAAACGCTGCCACCGCTGCTGATGCTGCACGGCTTCCCGGAATACGGCAGCGCGTGGTCCGACCTCGCCCCGCACCTGTCAGACCACTTTCACTGCATCGCCCCCGACCAGCGCGGCTATGGCCAGAGCTGGGCGCCCGAAGGCACCGAGAACTACGTCCTGTCACAGCTCGTCTCGGACATGGCCGCCCTGATCGAACAGGTCGGCGCACCGGTCACCGTTCTGGGCCACGACTGGGGGGCATCGGTGGCCTATGGCCTCGCCATGTTCCGCCCCGAACTGGTCAGCCGCCTGATCATCGCCAACGGCGTCCACCCCTACCCCTTCCAGCGCGAGATGGCCAAGGGCGGCGCGCAGTCCCAAGCCTCGCAATACATCAACCAGCTCCGCGCGCCCAACTCGGCCGACTGGCTGGCGGCCGACAATTTCGCGAAGCTCGAGCAATTCTTCCGGCACGGCATGGGCACCGACTGGCTGACGCCCGACCAGATCCAGGCCTATCGCACGAAATGGGCCCGCCCCGGCCGTCTCGACGCCATGCTGAACTGGTACCGCGCCTCGCCCCTGCAGGTCGCCGACCCCGGCAAGCCATTGGCTGACCCGCCGCAACTGCCCACCGAGCGGCTGCGCGTGGCCTGCCCGCACCTGTTGATCTGGGGCCCCGAGGACAAGGCCCTGCTGCCGGAAACCACCGAAGGGCTCGAGGATTTCGCCCCAAACCTCACCCGCGTGACCATCCCCGGCGCCGACCACTGGCTGCACCACCAGCACCCCGAAAAGGTCGCGCAAGCCATCCTCGACTGGGCCGACAAAACCTGACCCAGTCCTTCATCTGGCCTCAAATATCCCGGGGAGCGCGAGGGGCAGCGCCCCTCGCACCCAAAGCGCCCGCCCCCGACTTTACCCACAACACCTCGCCCCCCTCTTTCCCCGACCCACATCACCTGCCATAATGGGCCAAACCCAAGAACAAGAGCAGCACCCATGCCCGAAGATCTTCTGACCGGAGCCTCCTCCACCACCTATGACGCCTCCTCGATCGAGGTTCTCGAAGGTCTGGAACCCGTCCGCAAGCGGCCGGGCATGTATATCGGCGGCACCGACGAGCGCGCGCTGCACCACATGGTGGCCGAGATCCTCGACAACTCGATGGACGAGGCCGTGGCCGGCCACGCCAACCGTATCGAGGTGGAACTGCACGAGGATTTCGCGGTCACCATCCGCGACAACGGCCGCGGCATCCCGATCGACCCGCACCCGAAATTCCCCGACAAATCCGCGCTCGAGGTGATCCTTTGCACCCTGCACGCGGGCGGCAAGTTCTCGGGCAAGGCCTACCAGACCTCGGGCGGCCTGCACGGCGTGGGCGCCTCGGTGGTCAACGCGCTGTCGGATTCGATGGTCGTGCAGGTGGCCCGCAACAAGGAACTCTACGAACAGCGATTCTCGCGCGGCATCCCGCTGGGCCCGGTCGAAAAGCTCGGCGCCGCCCCCAACCGGCGCGGCACCACCGTCACCTTCCACGCCGACGACCAGATCTTCGGCCACCACCGCTTCAAACCCGCGCGCCTGTTCAAGTCGATCCGCTCCAAGGCCTACCTGTTCTCGGGCGTCGAGATTCGCTGGAAATCCGCCATCGACGACGGCGAGACGCCCACCGAGGCCACCTTCCACTTCCCCGGCGGCCTGTCGGACTACCTCAAGGAGACGATGAACGGCTCCTCGACCTATGCCGACCAGCCCTTTGCCGGCACCGTCGATTTCAACGAGAAATTCGGCACCCCCGGCAAGGTCGAATGGGCGATCAACTGGACGCCCTCGCGCGACGGGTTCATCCAGTCCTACTGCAACACCGTGCCGACGCCCGAGGGCGGCACCCATGTGGCAGGCTTCTGGGCCGCGATCCTCAAGGGCATCAAGGCCTATGGCGAGTTGGTGGGCAACAAGAAGGCCGCCCAGATCACCCGCGAAGACCTCATCACCGGGGGCTGCGCGCTGGTCTCGTGCTTCATCCGCGAACCCGAATTCGTGGGCCAGACCAAGGACCGCCTCGCCACGGTCGAGGCGCAGCGGCTGGTGGAAAACTCGGTCCGCGACCATTTCGACAACTGGCTGGCCGCCGACACCAAATCGGCCGGCGCCATCCTCGACTTCCTGATCCTGCGGGCCGAGGAACGCCTGCGCCGCCGCCAGGAAAAGGAAACCGCCCGCAAATCGGCCACCAAGAAACTGCGCCTGCCCGGCAAGCTGGTCGATTGCTCGGCCACCAACCGCGAGGGCACCGAGCTGTTCATCGTCGAGGGCGACTCGGCCGGCGGCTCGGCCAAGATGGCCCGCGACCGCAAGACCCAGGCGCTCTTGCCCCTGCGCGGCAAGATCCTGAACGTGCTGGGCGCGGCCTCATCGAAACTGGGCACCAACGCCGAGATCAACGACCTGACGCAGGCGCTTGGCGTCGGGCTGGGCAGCAAGTTCAACATCGACGACCTGCGCTATGACAAGGTCATCATCATGACCGACGCCGACGTGGACGGCGCGCATATCGCCTCGCTCCTGATGACCTTCTTCTTCACCCAGATGCGCCCGATGATCGACGCGGGCCACCTGTACCTGGCCTGCCCGCCGCTCTACCGCCTGACCCAAGGCGCCAAGCGCGTCTATTGCCTGGACGAGGCCGAACGCGACATGTGGCTGGAAAAGGGACTGGGTGGCAAGGGCAAGATCGACGTCAGCCGCTTCAAGGGTCTGGGCGAGATGGACGCCAAGGACCTGAAAGAAACCACGATGGACCCCAAGTCACGCAAACTGATCCGCGTGACCATCGACGAGGACGAACCCGGCGAGACCGGCGACCTGGTCGAGCGCCTGATGGGCAAGAAACCCGAACTGCGGTTCCAGTATATTCAGGAGAACGCCCGGTTCGTGGAGGAGTTGGATGTTTGAGGTGGAATTCTATTGCAGTTCTTTCATGATTTCAGCGACGAAAGAAATAAGACATGGTGCTACCACTGCACAGTAACTCTCGGCGTAAACTCAACAAACCGCGAACATATTCCGACGAAGAGTATTCTTGCTAAGCCTTATCCTGCGAATTTGCCTGTCGCAGAAGTGTGCGCCAGATGCAATGAACAGCATTCACTAGACGAAGAATACTTCATCGCTTTTTTGTCAGCGGTATTGACTGGCTCAACTGATCCGAATGCACAAGTTTTGAAAGCTGGAACAAGTATCTTTGCCCGCAACAAAGCACTTAGGCGGCGCGTAGAACGCAACAAGCGTGAGTATCAAACTTATGGTGGTCAAACCAATGTGGTTTGGAACCCAGAACTTGACCGTATCCATTCAGTCGTTATCAAGAACGCCAAAGGTCACGCGTTTTATGAAAACGGTGAGCCTATGTTTGACGAGCCCAGAGCGGTAGCCGTGTTTCCCCTTGCAACAGCCTCAGATGAGCAATTGGGCTCTTTCTTTAACGGTTTAGACGGGCTCGCTGTATGGCCAGAAGTGGGAAGCAGATGGATGCAGAGAATGGTCGGAGAGCCATGTTTTGACAACGACGGCTTTTATGTTCTTCAACCGGGTGTTTATCGTTACCGTTTGGAGTTCGAAGGCGGTGTAACAGTCAAAACTGTTATTCACGAGTATCTGGCTACCTATGTGGCATGGTGAAATGCAAGTTCGCCAAATGCCAGTTTGGCGATTGGTTTTCGCTGTTTCTGTCTGTTTCCAGACATCAAAAAAGGTTCACGATCAAGCGCAAAAATAGTCCTCGCGCCCGGCCCGAGGGTGGGTGCAGAACGCGCCCGCCCATGGGGGCGGGTCGGGCGCATGCATGATGCTCTGCATCATGCATTAGGATGAACAAACCGCCCCCAAATCACCCAACCCTACATCTTCGTGAGCCCCATTGCCTGCGCCCCCCGGCCCCGTAGACTCGCCGCATGAGTTTCATCGCCGACCACCAGCTTCCGCTGATCCTGCTGTTCTTCGCGGCGGGCTGCATCGGCACCGCCTTTCTCTTCCGCCTCCCCGCCGACAATCCGGCGTGGAAACTGGCCGATCTCGTCTGGGTCGTGCTGGGCGGCGTCGGCGCGCTGGTGGCGATCATCGCGGGGCTCTACACCACCGACAGCTCGCGGCTCGACCGGCAGATCGACCTGGCCTATGCCGCCACCAAGGCCTTTGACCGCGACGCCGCGCGGTTCCGGCTGCGCTTCTGCGACCCGGCCTATGACCCCGACACCGCCGTGCTGTGCGAAAAGGTCGAGTTCCTCTCGGCCTCGACCGCCAGCAATGCCGACCTGCCCCTGTTCATCGCCGTCACCGGCGAGGTCGCGCCGCTGCAGGGCCTGCGTTTCCTGTTCGGCGGGCGCGACCGCGAAAGCGAGCAGGAGATGCGCAAGATGGCCGCCCGGGCGGACGCCTTCGAGATCGAGCAGTTCCTCGTCTTCACCACGCTCGACGCCAAGACGCAGGCCGCCATCGACAACATGCGCCGCAAGGTGGCCGCCATCGCCGGCGACTACCTGATCCTCGCCCAGAGCTATGACGACCTGATCGAACAGGTCGGCAAGCTCAAGACCGAGTGGGAATATCTCCAGGCCAATGCCCGGATCCTGGCCTATCAGGTGCTCGCGCTCTGCCTCGTCAGCTTTGCCGCGCCCTTCCGGCTGGGCCGGTCGCTGGTCGAACTGCGCAACAGCCTCAGCGCCGATAGTCCCGCGCCAGCCGTTCCGGATCGGCCCCCAGAAGATACCGCAGCAGAGTCCACAGATTCCGAGCCCCCCGCCGCAGCCAGCCCGCCCGCAGATAGCGATCGGCACTCGTAAGCGCACGCGGCCGCAGCAGCGCCACCCGCGGCAGGGCGCGCACCAGCGCCACGTCCTCCATCAACGGTATGTCGGGATAGCCTCCGGCCGCGTCATAGACGGCGCGCGGCACCAGCAGGCCCTGATCGCCATAGGGCAGCCCGAACAGCCGGCTGCGCAGGTTGGCCCAGCCCGCGACCCAGCCGGGCCAGAAGCCCGAGGCGCGGAACCCAAGCCGGAACGCCGCCGGCTGCTGCCCGGCCTCGAGATGCGCCGCCACCGCCTCGCTCCAGCCCGGCTCCAGCACCGTGTCGGCATGCAGCACCAGCAGCCAATCGCCCTTTGCCTCGGCACAGCCGCGCCGCAGCTGCCCCCCGCGCGAGGCCGGGCCAAAGACGACAACCGCCCCCGCCTCCTCGGCGATCTTCATCGTGTGATCGGCCGAGCCGCCATCGCTGAGCACCAGTTCCCGGATCAGCCCCGCCTGCAGCCCCTCGAACAGCGCGGCCAGCGTCTCGGGCAGGCTGTCGCCCGCGTTCAGGGTCGGGATGACGATGCTGATCGGGGCGGGCACCTATCTCACCTCTGGTCTTGCCTGTACGATCTCCTATATCACGGTGCCAGGTGAATTGACGAGGACCACGAAATGCCCACCCGCCGCGTTCTGCGACTGTCCGGCAAGGATACCGAAAGCTTTCTGCAGGGGCTTGTGACCAATGACGTCAAGCGTCTGGATCAGGGCCTTGTCTATGCCGCCCTGCTGACGCCGCAGGGCAAGTATATCGCGGATTTCTTCCTGCTGCGCGACGGCGACTCGGTGCTGCTGGACGTGGCCGAAGGCCTGGCCGATACCCTGATCAAACGGCTGAGCATGTACAAGCTGCGCGCCGACGTGACGATCGCGGACAGCGGGCTGCACCTGCAACGCGGCACCGGCCCCGCCCCCGACGGCGCCCTGCCCGACCCGCGCCACCCCGAACTGGGCTGGCGCCGCTACTCGCCGGAACCCGAAAGCGACGACGGCACCGACTGGGACGCGATCCGCGTCGCCCATTGCATCCCCGAAACCGGCATCGAGCTGACACCCGACAGCTACATCCTGGAATCGGGCTTCGAGGCCCTGAACGGCGTGGACTTCAAGAAAGGCTGCTATGTCGGTCAGGAAGTCACCGCGCGGATGAAGCACAAGACCGAGCTACGCAAGGGCCTGCGCCGCGTCACCGTCGAGGGCGAGGCCCCCGTCGGCACCCAGATCACCTCGGGCGGCAAACCCGCGGGCGTGCTCTATACCCAGCATGGCGGGCGGGGCATCGCCTATCTGCGCTTTGACCGCGCGGGCGAGGACATGGTTGCCGGCGACGCCAAGGTGTCCGCCGGGAATTGACTTTGCGCGCGCCGGACCCGAGCATTGGGTCATCATGTTGCGCATTGTCGTTTTCCTGTTTCTGACCCTGGTCGCGCCCCCGCTCCGGGCGCAGGATGCCCCTGTGTTTTCGGGCCGGATCGAGGCGCTCAACAAGGCCGCCGTCTCCAACGCCATCGCCAGCACCGTGATCGGCATCCATTTCGAGCCGGGCCAGAGGGTGCGCGAGGGCGATCTGCTGTTCACGCTGGATGCGACCGATTTCGAACTGGCGCTGGCGACCGAACGGGCCAACGTGCTGCGGGCCGAGGCCACGCTGACCTCGGCCCGCTCGGACTACGAGCGGCTGAAGCACCTGGAGTCACGCGGATCGGCGACCGGGGTGCAGTTGCTTAAGGCCGAGGTGGCGCAGGCCTTTGCCGATGCGGTGCGGGCCGAAACCCAGGCCAAGCTGCGCGCCGCGGAACTGAACATGGAGAGAACCCGGATCCACGCACCGATTTCCGGCGTGATCGGCGCACCGATGGTAAGCGTCGGAGAGTATGTCAAGAAAGGCCGCGACCCGCTGGCCGAGATCGTGCAGCTTGATCCCATCGGGCTCAGCTACGAGATCCCCTATGTTCAGCGGCTGGACGAGTTGAACCTTGAGGACATGCGCTTTCCCGAGAGCCTTCTGGAAAGCGTCGAATTGCAACTCCGGATATCGGAGGACTGGGTTTACCCCCTGCCGGCGCGCCCGACAAACGTGTCGGCCGAGGTGGACGCGGAAACCGGAACTCTGACGGTTCGCGCCCGGGTCGACAATCCCAACGAACTTCTGCGCCCCGGGATGCGGATTACCGTCCACCCTCGCCTGCGCAGCCCCTGACCCTGTGACCCGGGCGGCACGGGACCGGATGTGAAATCCATTTTTGTGATTGCCTTGCCCCCTTCTCCGCGCAAGGCTTCTGCTAAACCAGTGACGGGGCCGTAATGTTTCAGCTTTATGCCGCAATCTGGCGCGTCAGTTCCGGGCGCCAGATCATCCTGATCCTTCTGTCGCTGGCCATTGCGGCCCTCGCCGCGGTTCCACTGGAATTCCAGCGCGACATCATCAACCTGCTCACCGAAGAGGAGTTGGACAAGGACTATCTCTTTGCCCTGGGCGGCGGAATGATGGCTGTCATCCTGCTGAGCCTGTTTCTGAAATGGCTTCTGGGCTTCCGCGCCGGAACCCTGGGCGAAGACGTCATTCGCATGATCCGCAGCAGATTGCTGACCCGCGCCGTCGAGGTGGACGAGCAAGGCCAGGATGTCCGCCGAGGCACCCTGACGACCGCCGTATCGGCCGAGGCCGAAGAGTTGGGAAAATTCGCCGGCGGCGCCTTCTCCGATCCGGTCGTGCAGATCGGAACGCTCATCAGCGTGATCGGCTACATCTCGGCGACCCAGCCGGGGCTGGGCCTGATCGCGATTTCGATGATCGTGCCACAGATCGTCATCGTTCTGGTGTCACAGCGCAAGGTCAACGTGTTCATCGCCGAGCGCGTCCGCGTGCTGCGCTCGGCCACGGATGAACTGGCGATGCAGGACATCGAAGCCGTGACCGAGGCGGTCAACGCAAAGTTCGACGAGATCTATGAAACCCGCCGCCGCATGTTCATCTGGAAACTGTCCGCCAAGTTTCTTCTCAGCACCATCAACGGGGCCGGCACGGTCGGCGTCCTGATGCTGGGCGGGTGGCTGGTTCTGAACGGCAAGACGGATGTCGGCACGGTCGTGGCGGCGACCAGCGGCCTTGGCCGCATCCAGGGCCCGACCGCCTTCCTCATCGCGTTCTACCGTCAGGTCAGCGCGAACCGGATCAAGTACGAATTGCTGCTGGAAATCTTCGGCGATCAGCCCGCTCGCCGCCGGGCGCCGGGCTGAAGGCCGTTGTACAAAACGGAACAAGGGCCGCTTTGCACCAGTACAAAACGGCCCATTTCCCTGTTTCGGCAGCTGCGCCCGACTTAGGACGTCACGTCACGCGCGCTCGGCATATTCCATGGTTTCGGTGTTCACCACGACCATCTCGTCCTGCGCGATGAAGGGCGGAACCATGATCTTGACGCCGTTGTCCAGGATCGCCGGCTTGAACGAGTTGGCCGCGGTCTGCCCTTTGACCACCGGCTCAGTCTCGACCACCTTGCAGGTCACCTTCTGCGGCAGCGTCGCGTTCAGCGCCTCGTTTTCATAGAACTCGACCACGATGGTCATGCCATCCTGCAAAAAGGGCCGACGATCGCCCAGCAATTCTGCCGGCAATTCAATCTGTTCGTAGGTTTCGGTGTCCATGAACACCAGCATTCCGTCGCTTTCATACAGGAATTGCTGGTCTTTTTGCTCCAGCCGCACACGCTCGACCTTGTCGGCCGAACGGAAACGTTCGTTCAGCTTGGTGCCGTTGCGCAGGTTGCGCAGTTCGACCTGCGCAAACGCTCCGCCCTTGCCCGGCTTCACATGTTCCACCTTCACTGCAGCCCAAAGACCGCCATTGTGCTCCAGAACATTGCCTGGGCGGATTTCGTTCCCATTGATCTTGGGCATGACATTATTCCTTCACACTGGGTTGATGCACCGTTCGGCGACCCTATATCTGGCGGGACCGAACCTGGCAAGACAACGACACCTAGTGCTGCAATCGCAGAAAGCTATGCACCTGACGCAACGCAAATATGCAAATTAGGTGTATCCGAATCGCGCCATATCGGTCATAAGGACCGCCACGCCGAAAATTGCAAGAGCAAGAAAAACAAGGAAGACGAGATGAGAGATTTCGTTGACGGCACCGCCTATAACAACGAGCAGGGCAACCGCGCTCGTAAGCTTTTTGCGGCTGTCGTACTGGCCGCGCTGGATGACGCCATTGCCGATGACAAGAAATACGGCAACGGCCCCGAACAGATCGCCCGTTGGGCACGCTCGCGCGACGGCCGCGAAGTGCTGACCTGTGCCGGTATCGACCCGAACGAGCGTGTCGTTCAGGGCCTGATGGAATTCGTGGGCCGCGGTGTGCGGACCTCGGTTGCGCTGTCGCGCGAGGAAAGCGAGCGCCGCAACGCTGCGCAGCAGGCCGAAGCGGCCTGACACCGTTTCCAACCTCTGAAAAAGGCGCGTCCCGTTTGGCGGCGCGCTTTTTTTGTTGCCCGCATGACGTTGCAATGGCCCGTTCCATGTCGGTTTCGCGATCAAATCGGACCGTCGGGGACTTTCCATCCAAGTGCAAATCGGGTCATCTGCGCGCGAAAGCAGGAGGAAGTCCATGGCGCGCGCCATCATGATTCAGGGCACCGGCAGCAATGTCGGAAAATCGATTCTGGTCGCAGGGCTTGCGCGCGCCTACACGCGGCGCGGCCTGCGGGTTGCCCCGTTCAAGCCGCAGAACATGTCGAACAACGCCGCCGTGACGGAAAACGGCGGCGAGATCGGACGTGCGCAGGCGCTGCAGGCGCGGGCCGCCAGACGCCCGAGTCATACCGACATGAACCCGATCCTGCTCAAGCCCGAAACCGACACCGGCGCGCAGATCATCGTTCAAGGCCACCGCGCTGGCACGATGAGGGCCGGCGACTACCGCAAGGACAAATCGAAACTCCTGGGCGCGGCGCTGGAAAGCTTCGACCGGCTTTGCGCGGATGCCGATCTGGTGCTGGTCGAAGGCGCGGGCAGCCCGGCCGAGACCAATCTGCGCAAGGGCGACATCGCGAATATGGGCTTTGCCTGCGCGGCGGGTGTGCCGGTGGTTCTGGTCGGTGACATTCATCGCGGCGGCGTCATCGCGCAGATCGTCGGAACGCAGGCCGTATTGGACCCCGCCGACCTCGCCCGCATTCGCGGCTTTGCCATCAACCGCTTCAAGGGCGACGTGTCCCTGTTCGACGAAGGCCGCGACGACATCGCCTTGCGCACCGGCTGGCCCTGCCTTGGCGTCGTGCCGTGGTTCAACGACGCGTGGAAGCTGCCCGCCGAGGACATGATGGACATTCGCTCGCATACCGGCGGTGCATGCAAGGTCGTCGTGCCGCAACTGGAACGGATGGCGAATTTCGACGACCTCGACCCGCTGGCCGCCGAACCCGGTATCAGCGTCGAGATCGTTGCCGCCGGACGTCCCCTGCCGGGCGACGCGGATCTGGTCCTGCTGCCGGGCAGCAAGTCCACCATCGGGGATCTGACCTTTTTCCGGGCGCAGGGCTGGGATATCGACCTCTATGCCCATGTGCGACGCGGCGGGCACGTTCTGGGCCTGTGCGGTGGTTACCAGATGCTTGGGAAAACGATCTCGGACCCCGAGGGCGTGGACGGAAAACCCGGCAAGGTGGACGGGCTGGGCCTGCTGGATGTCTCGACGGTCATGGCGGGTGAAAAGCAGGTCACGCTGCGCCACGCGACCGCCCTGCCCGGCCGCGAGCCGGTGTCGGGCTACGAGATCCACATGGGCCGCACCGAAGGCCCCGACTGCGCGCGCGCCTGGCTGGAGATCGACGGACGCCCCGAGGGCGCGGCAAGCGCAGACGGGCGCATCCGTGGCAGCTATCTGCATGGCCTGTTCACGTCGGATCCGTTTCGAGCCAGCTACCTGGCGAGCCTGGGGGTCGCCTCGACGACAGCGTATGATGATGGCGTGGAAAATGCGCTGGACGCGCTTGCCGATCACCTCGAACGGCACATGGATCTGGACCTGATCCTGTCTCTGGCGGAAGAGCCCTGCCGGCGCTGAGTGCTATTTCAGGTCGCGGGCGGCCAGCGCGATCTGAATCTCGCGGCGGACGAGCTTGCGCACGTTGCGCGTGATCCGCTCGCCCAGAGCCCCCTGCAACTCTTCGCGGACGATATCGGCCACCAACAGGCGCAGCGCCTCTTCGTCGAGACCTGCTTCTTGCAGGTCCAGATCATTCTCGCCGGTTTCAGGTGCGCCTTCCACACCTTTCTGACCGCCTTCGCGATCGGCGCCCGCGGGCGCCGCGCGTTCCTCTGGCGAGGGCATGTGCACGAATTGCGGCGCGTCCGCCTCCTCTGCCACGTGCGGCGCATCCTCGGCCCCGGCCCCGGATTCTTCGCCCTGCTTCAGCGCCTCTTGGTCGGCGCCCTCAGGATCCGTGGCGACCTCGGGCGGCTCATCGGTCAGGCGCAGAGTGATCCTGCGCACCCGGGTTCCCGCATAGGCGTCATCGCTGTCGCCGTCCGGTTCCCATTGGTCTTCGGTCTGCGCGATCGCCGTTTCCAGTGCTTCGATCTTGGCACTCAGACTGTCGGCCAGCTCTTCTTTCAGCGGTTCGATTCTTGATTTGCCAATCCCGCCGGCAGTTACCGGCTTTGGGGCAGACGCAACTTCGGGTTCGACATTCGCCGCACCCCGTGCCGGTGCGCTCTCGGACTTCACCAGATGGTTCGAGCTCAGAACCATCGCCTGGGCGCCGCCAGACTCCTTGGGCGCCGCTTCCGCATCCATGTTGGCGGGCGCGCCCGGGGTTTTCCCTGCTTCCAGTTCGCGGGATTTTTCCGGATCACGCGCGACCGCCCCGTGCATCGGAGGCTCTTTGTCAGCGGTTTCGGCAGTTTCGCCCACACGCAGCGCGGGTGTCAGAACCAGACGATCAGGCTTGGCAACAGAGGTGGCCATCTGCTTCAGCGGCAGCTTGTGGCCCTTCTCGCTCACCAAGCGTCGAATCGAGGACAAAACGTCCTCGATTTCAGATTTTGCGACTCGATCTGACATTAGTTTCTACCGCTCTTGCCCTCGGGATCGAGTGTAGCCAAACTATTGCCTTCCCACAACAGACAGAGCGACGTCTCAGTCCCTGTGCAGAGCTTTCAAAACGCGATCAAGGTCGCGGCTCTGCTTGCTAAGCTGAGCAGGCGCGTTCTTGACCAGGTTGTAATACAGCGTCGGATCATAGATCTGAACCGCCAGACCCAACCGTTCTGCCGTCAACAAACCTTGTGCCGCCAGCAATTGATAGGCCGACAGTGAACGTTCGGTCCGCGACCCGACTTCCGACAGCTTCGCATCCAGCAGATCCTGCTCGGCGATCAGAACGTCCAGCGTCGTCCGTGCGCCCAGAGTGGCCTCTTCGCGGATACCGTCAAAGGCGACCTGCGCGGCGCGCACCCGCTCTGTTGAAGCGGTCAGGCTGGCAGTTGCAGTCTGGAATCTGGCGTAGGCATCCGCGACACCCTGCCTGATGTCCTTCTGAACGTTCAGCAGGTTGGCGCGGGACGCATCACGCTGCGCCATGGCCCTGCGGACCTGCGCGGCCAACCGTCCGCCGGCATAGATGTTCTGGCGGAACTCCAGCGAGAGCCTTGCATCATTGGAATAGTCATCGTCATCGAAATCCTCGACGATGCCCACATCCGCAAACAACCGCACCGATGGCCCAAGCCCGGCTCGCTGTTGCGCGACCGAGAGGTCAAGTGCCTTGACCTGATGTTGCGCCGACAGGATCGACGGGTGATTGCGTGCGGCCAGGTTGACGGCTTCGTTCTCCGACGCCGGCAGTTTCGGCAGGCTGGGTTGCCCCGCGGTCCGCCCCGGTTGCCTGCCGACCGCATTGACATACTCGGCCTGCGCGGTGCTCAGGTTGCCACGCGCGTCCGACAGGTTTGCGCGGGCCTGAGCCAGACGCGATTCAGACAGGGCCACGTCCGTGCGCGTCACTTCGCCCACGTCAAAACGGTCCTGTGTCGCCCGCAGTTCTTCACCCAGAAGGCGCACGTTGTTTTCGCGAATGGCGACGGTTTCCTCGGCCAGGAGCACGTTCAGATAAGCCTGAACCGCGCGGAGAAGAACCTGCTGCTCGACCTGCAGCAGCGCCTGGCGGGTCGACAGCACCGTTTCCTGGGCGGATTGCTTGCCGAAAAGGCTGGCACGCCCGTCATAGATCAACTGACTCAGCGAAACGCCCGTGAAAAACCTGGACGGGCTGTTGTCCGTGACCACTCCGCTGGTTCGGGATTTGTTGTAGTCTTGCGTGACCCGCACGGTCCAGTCGATGATCGGACGCAACGCCGACAGGGCGATGGCCACATCTTCGTCGGCGGCGCGGAGCAGCGCGCGGTTCTGTTCCAGCAGGCCGCTGGTATTGTAGGCACCAATCATGGCGTCGGTCAGGTTGTCGGCGGATGCAGGCCGGGCCACCACCGATGTCAGAGCAACTCCGACCGTCAGTGCAAGCGCCCGCGCCAGTTTGCCTCGCGTGGCTGTGCGCATACTATTCCCCTCAAATTAATTTTTCCTGCCTCGGAGACAGTTTGCGCCTTTGTTTTCAACTAATCAAGACATTGGGCGCACCCGATGCGCAACTATAGCGAAAATGCACGTTCCGCTTCGAAGCCGGGCAGGACGGGGGCGCTTGCATTGAACGCGTGGCGCCACGTCACCCGGTCGCCGACCTTGCGGCCGATACGCACGGTTCCCAACTCGCCTTCCATGAACAGGCAGGCGATGCGGCCATGCTCCTTCAACTGATCCAACAGCGCCGGCGGCACACGCTCGACCCCGCCCTGGATCATGATCACGTCATAAGGGCCGTGTTCCGCAGCCCCCTCGGCAAGAGGGCCGGTATGGACGATCGCGTTGTCCGCCCCGGATTCCAGCAGCAGCTCCTGCGCCTCTGCCGCCATCTGCTCGTCTTCTTCGACGGCAACGACCAGCTGCGCCATCCGTGCCGCCACCGCCGTGGAATAGCCCAGCCCAGGCGCGACGTCGAGCACGACCTCGTCACTCGAGATATTCAGGCCGTCGAGCATCTTGGCCAGCGTCCGGGGTTCCAGCAGGTAGCGGCCATTGCCCAAGTCCATAAGGTCGCCGACATAGGCTGCCTCGCGTTGCGCGTCGGGAACGAACCGCTCGCGCGGCACCGAAAGCATGGCGTCGATGATCGGAAACTTGGTCACGTCTGAAGGCCGGATCTGCGTATCGACCATTACACGGCGGCGGGTTGCGAAATCGTTCATTTGATCGCTCTTGATGTTCCCTCGGTTATCCGGCTTTTGCCACATCCCGCACAGCCCGGCAACGTCCCTTGGCGCGTAATCCCGTCGCGGGGGCAAATTTGCCTGGGGCCGTCGGGCGGCCAGCTTCGCTTTCCGCAGAGCTGGCGCAGATTTCTGAAACGGGCCTCTGGACGTCCCCGGCGAAAGCTGATAGAAAACCGCCCACACCACAACAAGTGATTGATTTCACTTGAAAAGGCGAGTTGGCGGAGTGGTGACGCAGCGGATTGCAAATCCGTGTACACCGGTTCGATTCCGGTACTCGCCTCCATTTTTTTCTAAATCAGCGGCTTAGCATCTGGACGGTCAAGTGCGACACAAAGTGGAGCACAAGCCCATGAAGTTGTCAGCCTACCTAAGCCTTTCTCGCCACGGCGTTTTCTACTTCCGTTGGCCCTTGCCACACGAAAAAGGCCAACCCCGCAAGACCATCCGGTTGTCGCTACGTACTCGCTGCCCGGATCGGGCTGGCGTTCTCGCTCGCCATCTTGCATCTTGCGGCCAAGTAACTCGGGACAACAGAGCGTTGGCAAGGCTCAGGCAAGATCAAATTCGGGAACTCGTCGGGGCGTACTTCCAAGCCCAACTCGACCGGTACATGGCATGGCTAGACAATCATGGGCTTTCCCCCAACGCCCTTGAAGATGCTCGAAGCGAAATGCTGGACCATGAGACATTCCTCGACCCGCCGTCTGATCATCCGCAATGGCTACCGATTGGGCCGTTCCAACGAAAGATGGGCGTCTCCAAGGAAGACTGGGAAGACAGCAGCCCCAACATTGGCATTGAACTCCGCAAGGGACGGCGCGACTTGCTCAGAGCCATTCTGAAGGCCGCTGAGCGCCTTGAGCACTACTCCTATGGAGAAGCCCCTGCCGTGGTTTCAACTACTCCTGCGACCGTTCTATCAGCCTCATCGCCCTTGGGTGCGGCGGTAGATGATTTCATCGCAGAGCATTCCCGCCAATGGGCTGGCAAAACGATCGGCCAGAACCGTGCATACCTGAATATCCTTGTCGAATACTTTGGTCTGCCCCTATTAGGTGGTCCAATTTGATTGTTAGTGCCTCGTGGGTCTCTGGTCCACCGGGACGATGCTTGTCGGCGCGGGCGGGCGGTAGCCCAGAGCGCTGTGCGGCCTGACGGTGTTGTAGTGGATACGCCATTGCTCAATCAGGATTTGCGCCTCCCTTAGGCTGTAGAAGATTTCGCCGTTCAACAGCTCGTCGCGGAAGCGGGCGTTGAAGCTTTCACAGTATCCGTTCTCCCAAGGTGATCCTGGCTCGATGTAAGCCGTCTTGGCGCCGACGGTCGTGATCCAGCTCCGCACTTTCCGGGCGATAAATTCCGGCCCATTGTCCGACCTTATGTATTTCGGCGGGCCACGCAGGATGAACAGATCCGTCAGAGCATCGAGCACATCCGTGGAATTGAGCTTTCGATCAACGCGGATCATAAGTGCCTCCTTCGTGTATTCATCGATGATGTTGAGCGTCCGATAAACGCGCCCGTCTGCAGTGCGATCCTGGACGAAGTCATAAGACCAGACATGATTGGGACGTTCCGGCCGCAGACGCACGCAGGAGCCATCATTCAGCCAAAGCCGCCCCCTTTTCTTCTGTTTTTGCGGAACCTTCAGCCCTTCACGTCGCCAGATGCGCTCGACCCGCTTGTGGTTCACATGCCAGCCTGCATTGTTCAGCAAGCCGGTCACCATGCGATATCCATAGCGCCCGTATTGGTGGGCCAGCTCGATGATGTCGTCGGTCAGACGCTCTTCGTCGGCACGTCCTTGCGGAGCTTTGCGTTGCGTGGACCGGTGCTGCCCGAGCGTGCGGCAGGCGCGGCGTTCCGATACGCCAAGCGCCCGCCGCACATGGTCGATACACTTGCGGCGACGCGAAGGGCTCAGAAGTTTCCCTTTGCTGCCTCTGTCAGAATGAGCTTGTCCAGCGTCAGGTCCGACACCGCCCGCCGAAGCCGTTGGTTCTCCTTCTCCAGCTCTTTCAGGCGGGTGAGCTGAGATCGCCCCATCCCGCCATAGAGCTTCCGCCATCGATAGAACGTCTGCTGCGTCACACCGATCTGGCGCACGGCCTCGGCGACCGTCGCGCCTTGTCCCTGCAGAACTTCAACTTGCCGAAGCTTCGATACAATCTCTTCGGCCTTCTCTCGTTTTCCAGCCATCGCTGATCCTCCAATTGCGGGACAAATCTATCCCAGTTGGTGGACCACTTTCAGGGGGCAACTCCAGGTGAGCCGTCATGTATTCCGGCCTATAGCGGCTTTCGCGGTCAAGGCGTTGCTTTTGCCTTCCTATGCCAACTGACATGCCGTTGCGCTTGACGTGTGCCCTAAGCAGGTTAACCAAGACGACGCGACAGCACGCCATGAACCGCTCTTGCTCGTCCGAACTGCGTTTACGTTGATAGCTTGCTTGCCAAGCCACGCAAAGTCATCTAGTGCAAGGTCTAGCTTGGCCTGCGTGCTCTTGTGTCGCAGTCGCAAGAAAGGCTCAAAGGCCCAAGTCTGGCCCGCGCCCTGATCCGGTAGTGCAACGATTTGCTCGTCACTCAGAAAGCTGGAGAGGTATTCGTTCTCGAATGTCATCGTAAAAATCCGGTACATTTTTTCGAGCGGGCATCTACATGTGCCGTGTTCCCATTTTCCCCCATAGGCCCTCTGCCTCCGCCGTCACCTTTGCGGCTTTCCTTATCCCCTCCTACACAGAGAAACCACTGGGTTTGACGCCCAATCGGTGCCGGTGTCTACGCTATTTCCGATTTATCGGTATCGGATACAGTTGACAGTCGTGGCGGCTTTCTCCACGTTGTGTGACAGAAAGTGAGACACACGAGCCAACCTCGCTCTTGATTGTCCGGCCTATTCAATGGCTTAGAAAAATGGTAGCGGGTCCGGTACTCGCCTCCAACATCTCAGCCAGATCGCATCGCCTAGACTTGCATGTGTTTTTTGCACTGTGGTCCGACGGTTTCCCTATGCATGGCATGAGGATCCCCTTTTGCACAGCTTGCCGCAAGGAATGGCGGGGCCAGATCGGAATAAGTGACGCCATCGTGACGGCCGTTTCTCGGCGCCCTCTTTTGATGCAACACACGTGCTCGTCACGAAGCCCGAAGCGTCCGTTTCTGAGGCAATCCGTACAGCGCAGTTGCGATGGTGGCGAATACCGTCGTCACAGCGTCATCCGTCAGCATCGGCATCGTCAATCTCGACGTCATAGCCCCAGAGGTGCCTGAGATTGGCAAGGGTTTTTTCGCGTGTCTTTTCATCGAGCGGAATGCCATGGCGTTTGAAATGACGCAGCCGAAGGCACCGGTCCCCCGCCAGATCCACATCGACGACCTGAATGTCGGGATCCATCATGGATACGCTGAAGTTCTGGGAGAGAACTTCCTGAATCTTCCTGTAGCCGCGTTCGTCGTGGATCGCGTCGACGGTATAGTAAGGAGATCCCTCCTCGTCGACGAGCGAGAACAGCTTGAGCCGCCGGATGACATTGGGGCTCAGAAACTGCTGCACGAAACTTTCATCCCGGTAGTTCGCCCACGCATCCTTGAGCACGTTGCGCCAGTCGCGAGACCCGGCGATGTCGGGGAACCATTCCCGATCTTCCTCGGTGGGATCGTCGCAGATCCGCTGGATATCCTGCATGATGGCGAACCCGATGGCATAGGGATTGAGGTCGGAAAAGCGCGGATCGTCGAAATCGGGTTGGGTCAGCACGTTGGTGTGGTTGTGCAGGATCTCGAACATGGCGCCGTCGTTGATCCGACCGGCCGCATGCAGCGTCTGCATGATGTGATAGTGCACGAAACAGGCGCAGCCCTCGTTCATCATCTTGGTCTGGCGCTGAGGATAGAAGTACTGGGCGATGTTGCGCAGAACACGCAGGATCTCGCGCTGCCATGGTTTCAGGCTCGGACTGTGGCGCTCGACGAAATACAGAATGTTTTCCTCGGGCAGCCCCATCTGGCGCTTGCGGGTCTGGACCTCTTCGTCGGCTTGGGCCGTGGGTCGGTCGCGGTCAATGGATTCCCACAGGTAATACACCGCCCGCTCCTCTTCGGCCTGCCTCTCGCGAAGGCGCCTGGTCTTGTCCCGCAACGAGGGCTCGATCGGACGTCGGTGACGGAAAACGCTGGACGGCATGAGCGAATGGGCGGCGTCGAGCAGTTCTTCGACCTCGCGCTCGCCATACTGTTCCTCGCACCGCGCGATGAAGTCACGCGCATATTCCAGGTAGTCCAGAATACCCTCGGCATCGCTCCATTGCCGGAACAGGTGATTGTTCTTGAAGAAATGATTGTGGCCAAAGGCGGCATGCGCGATCACCAGCGCCTGCAGGGCCATCGTGTTGTCCTCAAGGCAATAGCTGATGCAGGGGTTGGAATTGATGACGATTTCGTAGGCGAGACCGCGGGCGCCCTTGCGGTAGAGCTGCTCGTGCTGGATGAAATGCTTGCCAAATGACCAGTGGCGGTACATCTGAGGCATGCCGGTGGAGGAATAGGCATCAAGCATCTGCTCGGAGGAGATGATCTCGATCTGGTTGGTGTAGACATCCAGCCCGAGGTCATCGAGAGCGACCCGTTCGATCGCGTCATAGGTGCGGTGCAGCGTATCGAAGTCCCATTCGGTCCCTTCGAAGAGGGTTTTTTCGTTTCTCACCTCAGCCATGACCCTTCTCGCGCTGTTTCTCGAAAAGCTCGCGGAATACCGGATAGATATCCGCCGGCCCGGCAATGCGCTTCATCGCGAATTGCGGCCAGAGCTTCGACACGCCGAGATAGGCGCGCCACAGCTCCATCCCGTTGTCTTCGCTGGTGAGCAACTCGGCCTCTTTTTCGTCGATGATCTCGATATATGCGAAATATTGGCAGAGCCGCATCAGCTGCGAATCAAGGATCTCTGCACAAGTCTTTGAGTCACCGCCGAAATTCTCTCCGTCAGAGGCCTGGGCGGCGTATATGTTCCAATCCGAAGGCGGATACCTTTCCTCGATGATCTCCTTCATCTTGACCAGCGCCGAGCTGACGACCGTTCCCCCGGTTTCCCGCGAGTGAAAGAACGTTTCCTCGTCAACTTCACTGGCAACCTGAGTGTGACGGATGAACACGAGGTCGGTCCGCTCGTAACGCCGGCGCAGGAACAGGTGCAGCAGCACGAAGAACCGCTTGGCCAGATCCTTTTCGCGCTGGCCCATCGAAGCGGACACGTCCATCAGGCAGAACATGACCGCATTGGCGGACGGTTCGGGTTCCTGAACATAGTGCTTGTAGCGGACATCGAGCGGATCGACGAAGGGAACCAGCCTGCGGCGCTGACGGACCCTTTTGAGTTGCCCTTGCAATTCCGCCAACTCCGCCAGCTGCGCGGGTGTCGGCGACGTCAGCGCTTCGAGTTCGCGGATCCGCGCCACGAGTTCTCGCATCTTCCTGTTGCCGATCCGCCCGAGCGCAATGCGCCGCCCGAGCGCGGTCCGCATCGTCCTTTCGACGCTCAGGGTCGCAGGGGTGCCGGTAACGGCAAACCCTTTCCGGCGGGGTCTGGTTGAGTGGATTTCCTTGAGGTTCCGCTTGACCAGGTCGGGCAGTTCCAGATTGTCGAAAAAGATATCGAGGAATTCGTCGCGCGAAAGCATGAAAACGAAGTCATCTTCGCCCTCGCCTTCGGCGGAGCCCTCACGACCGCCCTGCCCGGCGCCGCCCTTGGGCTTGGCGATCCGGTCCCCGACCCGGAACGATTTGTTGCCGGGTAGAACCCGTTCCCGCCGGCCGCCTTCACTCGCGTGACGGAAACTCGGCTCGGAAATTCCGCCTGCCGGGACACTGACCTGTTCCCCTTGATCGACATCCGCAATGGCCCGCCGGCGCACGCTTTCCAGGACGGATTGCTTTACAATGTTGCGAACGCGTCGGAGAAAACGGCGACGATTGCCGAGGCTCTTGTCCTTTGGGTTCAGCCGCCGGTCGACGAAATGGCCCATTCTGCTCGTCGCCTCCTTTGAATCACCCCGCCTTGTTCACACGCATGTACCACTCGACCAGCCGCCGGACCTGCCGCCGCGTGTAACCGCGCTCGACCATCCGATCGACGAACTCCTCGTGCTTGGCGTCAGTTTCCTTGTCGCGCTTCGCGCCAAAGCTGATCACCGGCAGCAGATCTTCGATCTGACCGAACATGCGCTTCTCGATCACCCGGCGCAGTTTTTCATATTTGCGCCAATCCGGGTTCCTGCCGTCGTTTGCCGCCCGCGCACGCAGGACGAATTTCACCACTTCGTTGCGGAAGTCCTTGGGATTGGCGACACCGGCCGGTTTCTCGATCTTGGCGAGTTCCTTCTCGAGAATTTCCCGGTCGAACATCTGGCCCGTGTCCGGATCCTTGTAGTCCAGGTCCTCGATCCACGCATCCGCATAGGCGATGTAGCGATCAAAGAGGTTCTGTCCGTAATCCGTATAGGATTCGAGATAGGCCTTCTGGATCTCGTTGCCGATGAATTCGGCGTAGCGCGGCGACAGCTCGTCCTTGATGAAGCCCAGATACCGGCCTTCGGTCTCTTCGTCGAACTGCTCACGCTTGATCGTCTGTTCGAGCACATAGAAGAGGTGAACCGGATCGGCCGCCAGTTCTTCGGTGTCGTGGTTGAACGTCTCCGCCAGCACTTTGAAGGCGAAACGGGTCGAAGTGCCGGTCATGCCCTCATCGCCACCGGCGGCATCACGATATTCCTGCACCGAGCGCACCTTGGGGTCGGTGTCCTTCAGCGTTTCACCGTCATAGACCCGCAGCTTGGAGTAGAGCGGCGAATTCTCGTGCTCGCGCAGCCGTGTCAGAACACTGAAACGCCCCAAGGTCTCGAGCGTTTCCGGGGCGCAGGGCGCGTCGCTCAGGGTGCTTTCCCGCAGCAGCTTGTCATAGATCATGGCCTCTTCGGTCGCCCGCAGGCAGTACGGCACCTTGACCACGCTGATCCGGTCAAGAAACGCCTCGTTGTTCTTGTTGCTCTTGAACTGGCGCCATTCGGCCTCGTTGGAGTGGGCCACGATGATCCCCTGATAGGGGAATGCGCCGATGTTCTCGGTGCCGACATAAGAGCCTTCCTGCGTCGCGGTCAGCAGAGGGTGCAGCACCTTGATCGGCGCCTTGAACATTTCGACGAATTCCATCAGGCCTTGGGTCGTCCGGTTCAGTGCGCCGGAGTAGCTGTAGGCATCCGGGTCGTCCTGGCTGAAATCCTCGAGCTTGCGGATGTCGAGCTTGCCGACAAGCGAGGATATGTCCTGAACGTTCTCGTCCCCGGGCTCGGTCTTGGCGACGCAGATCCGGTTCAGCTGCGAGGGATACAGCCTGACAACCGAGAACTTCGAAATGTCGCCTTCGAATTCCTCCAACCGCTTGACTGCCCATGGCGAGATCAGTCCGGTCAGCAGGCGTCTTGGAATGTTGTACTTGTTTTCCAGCACGTCGCCCATCCGCCGCCGGTCGAACAGCCCGAGGGGAGACTCGAAGACCGGGCTGATCGTATCGCCCGCCTTGAGCGCATAGATCGGCTGTTCTTCCATCAGCCGCTTCAGAATCTCCGCCAGCGTGGATTTTCCGCCGCCGACGGGGCCCAGAAGATAAAGGATCTGCTTGCTTTCCTCGAGCCACTGGCTGGCATGCCGGAAGAAACCGACAATGCGCTCGACCGTTTCCTCGATACCGTAGAGGTTGCGAAACGGTTCATAGCATTTGATGGTCCGGTTGAGAAAGATCCGGCCGAGCCTTGGATCCTGACTGGTGTCGACGAGTTCCGGCTCGCCGATGGCGGCGACCATTCTCTCGGCCGCCGTGGCGCGCATCAAGGGATCATCCCGACAGCCCAGCAGGTAGTCCTGCAAGCTCATCTCGACGACTTTTTTGCGTTCGTATGCTTCTGTGAACTGGTTGAAAATCTCCATCTTTGGGCCCCTCCTGCCCTGTTCAAGCCGGTCTTCAGTCCTGGCGTGCACCGCTCCTTCCTGTGTTCGTTGCGCTCCTGGACCCCCATACGAATACATGGGGCTGCACTTGAGGTGTTTCTAATCAAGAATTGTTTATTGCTGCTATTTCAGCAGCTTGTTCCTCATCATACCACTTCGGGCGCGATTTCCCGATAGGGTTGTGAAAATTGGTTTCGCAACCCATGCTAAAGCAGCAAGAATGAATCTGTCCTGTGGCGGGAAGGCGCGCGCCTCTTGGCGTCTCACTCGACAGGACAGGCGGGAGAGCCTGCGCCGCCGGGCCAGCCGCGGTCAGCCCGCCCCGGATCCGGTTGCGAAATAGCGGGCCACTGGCAACGCCGAAATCGCCCACCGGCCAGCCGCAGCGGTTTTCAACCAGCCTTGCCGCAGGCATGAAGCGGGCCGGGCAACAGCCATGGTCGCGAAAATAAACAAACCAAATTCAACCAGTTATCTGCCTGAAAATTCCAGGCGACCCACGCCACCCCCTCGACACCCGCGTCCGCGCGCCAGACAGATTGTGGCATAGCGCCCCGGCAGTTCGCCTCCGAATCGAAGCGTCAGGAGCCCAGCGTTGACAAGCCTGTCCCCGGCCGCCGCCACCGCACCTACCGGAGCGTTTGCCAAGCCGGAAAGCTCCTGCCGGTCTCAGAGGCCCTGATACATGTAAGCCTCGCGATTGGCCTTGTGCCTTTCGTAGTCCGATTGCAACACTTCGGAATTTCCTGCACCGGGTTTGACTTGCTCGCATGCGACCAGACAGGAGACCAGCAGCAGACCGGCAATCAAACGAAAGCATGTCATCAAACGCCTCCTGCTCCTGACATCGCCAACCGTGAACATGGAAGAAGACGCGGCCTCGAAGTCACCGCAACACCCCGGATCGCTCCGGTTCCAGCGCCGATCACTCTGCCGCTTCCAGTTCCTTGCCCTGAGGTATGACCTCATAGCCCGGCTCTTCGGGTTCGTCATCCGACATTTCTGCCGGAAAGCCGGGCGCACGGATATCAAGGCCGGTCGCATCCTCGAGCCGCCGGATGATGTTCGGGGAAAGCTCGCGCTCGCCATAGCGCGCGATGCCGTCATTGAAGATGTCGATCAGCACCGGGTTGATCTCGAGCGGAACGTCGGCCCGGTCGGCGACCTCCTGGAACAGCCCGATGTCCTTTTTCACCAGGTCCATCGTAAAGGAGATGTCGCGGGATCCGTTCAGGATCACCTGGCTTTCGGTCTCATGCACGAAGGACGTGCCCGAGGAAATCTTCATCGCCTCGTACGCGGTGTTGAGATCCATGCCCGCAGCCCTGGCCACGACCAGCGCCTCGCAGCAGGTCACCAGGTTGGCTGTGGCCAGATAGTTCGTCAGAACCTTGAGAACCGAGGCCGAGCCCAGTTCGCCGGTGTGCAGGATGCGGCGTCCCATGGTCGTCAGGAAGGGCAGGATCCGCTCGAAGGTCGCGCGGTCGCACCCGGCAAAGATCGAGATATTGCCGGTTGCCGCGCGGTGGCACCCGCCCGATACCGGGCAATCCACCGCCGCGCCGCCACGCGCGATGACCTCGGCGCCCAGCCGCTTGACCTCGGCCTCGTCGGTGGTGGACATCTCCATCCAGATCTTGCCGGGGCCAACCTCGGGCAGCATCTGCTGCATCACCGCGTCCGAGGCGGCGGGCGACGGCAGGCAGGTGATGATTGCATCGCAGTCGCGCATCATCTGCACCGCGCTTTCGGCCCGTTTCGCGCCGCGCTCGACGAAGGCATTGACCAATTCCTCGTTCAGGTCGTGAACGGTCAGGTCGATGCCGTTGCGCAATAGCGAGCCGGACAGCTTCCCGCCCACATTGCCCAGACCGATGAAGCCGACTTTCATGGCTGTCTCCTCCCCTGCAGGTCCGATACCCGCGAAAATGATTCACGGCGAAAGTATTCCTCTTGGACCAATCAAAGAGAAATGAATAAAACCGGAAATTATGGTCAAAAATATTTGATGATACATGGACCGCCTGCCCAACCCGACCTGGCTGCGCACCTTCGAGGCGGCAGCCCGGCATCTGAACTTCACCTCGGCCGCGCGCGAGTTGGGGCTGACCCAGACGGCGGTGTCCCTCCACATCCGCTCGCTGGAGGAGGAACTTGGCGCAAAGCTGTTCACCCGGGCGGCCCGGCGGATCGAGTTGACCGAGTTGGGCCAGTCCTATGGCTTGACGGTCCGGCGGGCCCTGGCGGATATCGCTCTCAGCACCAACAGCCTGTTCGGCCCCGCAACGCACCAGACCCTGACCATTCGCGCGGCGATTTCCACGGCGACCTACTGGATCGCCACCGAACTGCCGGAGTTCAGTCGCCTCTATCCCGACATCCCGGTGCGGTTGGTCTCGCATATCTGGAACGACAGACCCGGCCCCGCAGATGTGGATGTGGAAATCCGCCTTGGATACGGAGACTGGCCGGGCGTGATCGCCGAGAAACTATGCGACGAAACCATCGTTCCGGTCTGCCGGGCAGACTGCCCTGCCCCAAACCTCAACCGGATGCCCTCGGCCCCCTTGATCCACATCCTCGGCTACGAGGACAACTGGGCGCGATACTTCGAGGCGCACGGGCTGACCCATGACCAGAATGCCATTCGCCACTCGGCCGACACGACGGTCGCCGCCCTGCAAATGGTGATGGCCGGGGCGGGACTGGCGACCGTGCTCAGCCGCTTTGCCCGAAACGCCATCGCGCAGGGCGCGCCGCTGCAGATCGCAGGGCCGCCGATTCCCTTTGCCCAGTCGCACTACCTGATCCGCCCGCAAGGCGCCCAGCCCCCGACCGGATCGGCCCGCCTGTTCGAGGCCTGGCTGCGCGATCGCCTGGCTGCGGATGCCGCGGATTGACCGCGTCGGGTCGCTTTTCCTGTCTGGCTCGCTTCTGCGCCGCTGCCGTGCTTGACAAGGCCCCTGCCCATGCCGCATGTCCGGCCCGTTGGTGTCTGCGAAAGCAGATGAAAAGGGAATGCGTCAGCGGTTTTCCGTCAAACGCAGCCGCCCCCGCGACCGTGACCGGAGAGGGTGCCCAAATGCCACTGGCCAATGGCCGGGAAGGCGGGACATCCGACAGAGCCCCGCTCTAACATCCGCAAGCCGGGAGACCTGCCAACGCCCGAAGACGAACCGGACGGGGTGTTCCGGTGTCGGGCCGCGGCCCGAATGAGACCCCGTTCCCCAGAACCTGCAAAGGGGGATGAGAGACGTGACCGAGACCGCACCAGTCGAACTGCTGGTCTGCACCACCTGCCGCCGCGGGCTGCCCGTCGAGGACGACGCCCAGCGTCCAGGCACGCTGCTGCACAAGGCGCTGGCCGCAGCCGACCTGCCCGAGGGCATCACCCTGAAGCCGGTCGAATGCCTGTCGAACTGCGATCAGGGCTGCTCGATCGTGCTGCGCGGCGGGCCGTCTCGCTGGACCTTCGTCTATGAGAACCTGAACGAATCCGACCATGTCGAGATCATCGTCGAAGGCGCGACCAAGTACCTGGCCACCGAAGATGGCCTTGTGAAATGGCGCGACCGCCCCGAACATTTCCGCAAGAACTGCGCCGCCCGCATTCCCCCGATTGGAGCCTGAGCATGAGCACCCTCGAAAAACTTCCCGTCACCGTCATCACCGGCTTTCTCGGCTCGGGCAAGACCACGCTGATCCGCCACCTGATGCAGAACCCGCAGGGCAAACGCCTGGCCGTGGTGGTCAATGAATTCGGCGATGTGGGCGTCGATGGCGAGATCCTGAAAAGCTGCGCCATCCCCGACTGCCCGGCGGAGAACATCATGGAGCTGGCCAATGGATGCATCTGCTGCACCGTGGCCGATGACTTCATCCCCACCATCGAGGCGCTGATGGCGCTGGACCCGCGCCCCGACCACATCCTGATCGAAACCAGCGGTCTGGCCCTGCCGAAACCGCTGCTCAAGGCGTTCGACTGGCCCGATATCCGTTCCAAGATCACCGTGGACGGCGTGATCGCGCTGGCCGATGCCGAGGCCGTGGCCGCGGGCCGCTTCGCCCCGAATGTCGCGGCGGTGGACGCCCAGCGCATGGCCGATGACTCGATCGACCACGAAACGCCCCTGTCCGAGGTGTTCGAGGACCAGATCTCGTGCGCCGACATCATCCTGCTGACCAAGCCCGACCTGGCCGGTCCCGAAGGCGTGGCCAGGGCGCGCGAGATCATCGCCGCCGAGGCACCCCGCCCCCTGCCCGTGGTCGAAGTGGCCGAAGGCGCGGTGGACGTGCGCGTGGTGCTGGGGCTCGAGGCGGCGGCCGAGGACGACATGGACGCCCGCCCCTCGCATCACGACGGCCATGACGACCACGAACATGACGATTTCGAAAGCATCGTGGTCGAGCTGCCCGAACAGACCGACCCGGCGCGGCTGGTCGCCAATATCGAGCGTCTGGCGAACGAGCTGAACATCCTGCGGGTCAAGGGCTATGCCGCCGTTCAGGGCAAGCCGATGCGCCTGCTGGTCCAGGCGGTCGGCGCGCGGGTCCGACATCAGTATGACCGCCCGTGGAAACCGGAAGAGGAGCGCCGCTCGCGCCTTGTGGTCATCGCCGAGCATGACGACATCGACGCCGACGCGATCCGGGGCATCCTGACGGGCGTCACCGAGGCCGCCGAGTAAGCTCCGATGCACGTCGTCTTCCGCGAAAGCCACGGGCTCGAAGAAACCGAGACCCCGACCGATCTGGGCCAGAGCCCGGCGGATCTGGTGGTGCTGTCCTTTTCGGACAGCGATCTGGGTGCTTTCGCGGCCGGCTGGCATCGCGGCGGCGGGCCCGAAGGGCGGATGCCTTCGTTGCGGCTGGCCAACCTGACGGCGCTGAAGCACCCGCTGTCGGTCGATACCTATGTCGAACAGACGCTCGAGGGTGCAAAGGGCATCCTGATACGGCTGATCGGCGGCGTGCCCTACTGGTCCTACGGGTTGCAGCAGGTGCTGGCGCTGGCGCAGGCCAAGGGCATCGCGCTGGCGGTGCTGCCCGCCGACGGGCGCGAGGATACGCGGCTGGACGAGTATTCGACCCTGCCGGTCTCGACCCTGCGGCGGCTGGCGCATCTGTGCGACACCGGTGGCGAGGTCGCGGCGCAGGCGGCGCTGGCGCAGATGGCGCTGGCGGCGGGGCTCTATGCCGGGCCGGTGATGGGGGCCAAGACCTTGCCCGATTGCGGCGCGTGGTGCCCCGACCGCGGCGTGATCGCGCCCGAGGACGCCTTCGCAGGCGAAGGCCGGCGCATCATCGTGACCTTCTACCGCGCCTACCTGACCTCGGCCGATACCGCGCCGGTCGCGGCCCTGATCCGGGAAATCCGTGCGCGGGGTCATCAGGCGGTGGGGCTGTTCGCACCCTCGCTCAAGGCACCAGCGGCGGCGGAATGGCTGGCCGAGAACATCCCCGCGATGGCACCCTCGGCGATCATCAACGCCACCTCGTTTTCGGGCAAAGGCGCGTCGGGCACATCGCCCCTGGACGTGGCGGGCGTGCCGGTGTTCCAGGTCGCTCTGGCGACCTCGCGCCGCAAGGCCTGGGCCGAGGCCGAACGGGGCCTGTCCCCCGCCGATCTGGCCATGCATGTGGTCCTGCCCGAGGTGGATGGGCGCATCTCGGCCGGTGTCGCCTCGTTCAAGGAACCGGGCAAGCGCGACCCGCACCTGGAATATTCCCGCTTCGCCCACCGGCCCGAGCCCGACCGGATCGCCGCCATCGTCGACCGGGCGATGGCCTGGGTGGACCTGGCCGAGAAACCAAAGGCGCAACAGGTGCCCGCGCTGGTCCTGTCCACCTATCCCGGCAAGGACTGGCAGATGGCCCATGCGGTGGGGCTGGACGCGCTGGCCTCGGCCGAGGCGATCCTGTCCGACCTGCAGGGCGCGGGGTATGACACCGCCCCCGCCGAGCCGATTGCAGACACGCTGCTGGACGCCCGGATTTCTTGGCCGGTCTCGGCCTACCGCGCGGCGCTGGCACAACTGCCCGAGGCGTTGCGCGCCGATCTGGACACCGTCTGGGGCGCGCCCGAGGATGACCCGGCCTGCGCCGATGAGGCCTTCCACTTCACCGCCCTGCGGCGCGGCAAGGCGCTGGTTGCGCTGCAGCCCGAACGCGGCACGCCGGAATTCCGCGATGACGAATATCACGACCTGTCGCGCACGCCGCGGCACGGCTATGTGGCCTTCTACCTGTGGCTGCGTCACGGCTTGGGGGCGGATGCGCTGATCCATATTGGCGCCCACGGCACGCTGGAATGGCTGCCCGGCAAATCGGTGGCCCTGTCGGCGGAATGCTGGCCCGAGGCGCTGATCGGCGATCTTCCCGTGATCTATCCGTTCATCGTGAACGACCCGGGAGAGGCCGCGCAGGCCAAGCGCCGGATCGGGGCCGTGACGCTGGGCCACATCCCGCCGCCGATCAAACAAAGCAGCACGCCCGACCGCTTGGTACGGCTGGAATCTCTGCTGGACGAGTTCTCGAACGCCGACGGGCTGGACCCCAAGCGGCGCGACCGGCTGCAGGCCGATATCCGCGATGAGGCGCAGGCCATCGGGCTCGAGGCCGATCTGGGGCTGGATCAGGCCACCAGCACCGCCGAGGCGATCACCCGCATCGACCGCTTCGTCTGTGACATCAAGGAAAGCCAGTTCGGCGACGGGCTGCATGTCTTTGGCCGCGCGCCGCAGGTCGCGGGCAATTTCGACACCGCCGCCTCGGCGCAGGCCGAACGGCAGGCTCTGCTGGACGCGTTGGCCGGCAAGCGGATCGAGGCCGGCCCGTCCGGCTCGCCCTATCGCGGACGCACCGACGTGCTGCCCACGGGGCGCAACCTGTTCACCACCGATCCGCGCTCGGTCCCCACCCGCGCGGCCTATGCGCAGGGCGTGAAACTGGCAGAAGAGCTGGTGCGCCGCCACCTGCAGGAGGAAGGCGATTATCCCAAGGGCCTGATCGTCGATCTGTGGGGCTCGGCCACGATGCGCACGGCAGGCGAGGAATTCGCCATGGCGCTGCACCTGCTGGGCGTCAAACCGGTCTGGGATCCGGGCTCCGAGCGCGTGAGCGGGATCGAGGTTCTGCCGATCACCGATCTGGAACGCCCACGGCTGGACGTAACCCTGCGCGTCTCGGGCCTGTTCCGCGACGTGTTCCCGACCCTGTCGGCGCTGTTCGGTCAGGCGGTCCGGGCACTGTCGGACCGCGATGAAGCGCCCGACTGGAACCCCTATGCGGGCCAGCCGCCCGCCGCGCGGGTCTATGGCCCGGCGCCCGGCAGCTACGGGCTGAACATGACCCACCTGTCGGAGAACTATACCGACGAGGCGCGCGCTCAGGCCGGTCAGGCGTGGCTGGACGCCAGCGCCTTTGCCTTCGAGGGCGAGCACATCGCCCACGACCCCGACGGGATCACCCAGCGCGTGGCGCAGGCCGACAGTTTCGTGCACCTGCAGGACCTGACCGAGACCGACCTGCTGCTGGCCAACGACTATGCCACGCACGAGGCCGGCTTTGCCGCCGCCAAGAAAGCGGCCGGCGGAACCGCGCAGTTGTATCACCTGGACAACACGAACCCGGACACCCCGCGCGCCCGCACCCTGCCCGAGGAAATCAGCCGCGTCGTTCATGCGCGGGCCGCCAACCCAGGATGGATCGACGGCATGCGACGGCACGGATTCCGCGGTGCGGCCGAGATTGCGGCGACGCTCGACCACATGGCGTCCTTCGCGCATCTGTCCGGAACGGTCGGCCCGCACCTGTTCGACCTGTTCCACGACGCGACCCTTGGAAACCCAGAAGTGGACGCCTTTTTGCAGGAAGCCAACCCGCAGGCACATGAAGCAATGAAAGACCGCTTCCGCGCTCTGTTGGAGGCCGGGCTGTGGAATACGCGGCGCAACTCGATCCGGGCGGATCTGGAGGGTTCGTCATGACCAGACCCGTCGTTCAGGGCTGGTGCCCCGGCGCGCATCGCCCGATGATGTCCGGCGACGGGCTGGTGGTTCGGGTACGCCCGCGTCTGGCCCGGCTGAGCGCCGCGCAGACGCTGGGGCTGTGCGATCTGGCCCTGCGGTTCGGCAACGGCACCATCGACCTGACCAACCGCGCCAACCTGCAACTGCGCGGCGTGGCCGAGGCCGACCATCAGGCGCTGCTGGCCGAACTGTCGGCGCTGAACCTGCTGGATGCCGAACCTGACCTTGAGACCCGGCGCAACATCCTTGTGTCGCCGCTGTATCAGCCGGGCGACCTGACTGCACGTCTGACTCAGGCATTGATCGACCGCCTGGTTGATCTGCCCGCCCTTCCCGCCAAGTTCGGCTTTGCGGTGGATACCGGCGTGGCGCGGCTGTTGGCCGGCGACTCGGCCGACATCCGGCTGGAGCGGGGGCCTTTGGGCCTGATCCTGCGTGCCGACGGGGCCGAGACCGGCTGCTTGGTGACCGAAGATGATGCGATCGACCGCGTGATCGAACTGGCCCGGTGGTTTTCCGACCGCTTCACTTCTGACACCCGCCGCATGGCCCGCCTGATCGCTGTGCACGACTTGCCCCAGGAATGGCAGGGCCACGCCCCCGGCCCCACGGCACCGGCGCCACAACCCAGCAACAACGATATCGGCCCTATCTACGGCGCGGCCTTCGGGCAACTGCCCGCCGCCGAGTTGCGTGCATTGGTCGAGGCCTCGGGCGCCGCCGCCCTGCGCGTCACGCCCTGGCGGCTGTTCCTGCTGGAAGGTGGGGCGGTGATCCCAGCCCCGGCCTTCGTGACGGACGGCGCCGACCCTCTGTTGACCACCGACGCCTGCCCCGGCGCGCCATTCTGCCCGCAGGCTCAGGCCGAGACCCGCGCCATCGCCCGCGCGTTGGCCCCGCGCGTG
This sequence comes from Ruegeria marisrubri, assembly GCF_001507595.1. Lineage (GTDB taxonomy): Bacteria > Pseudomonadota > Alphaproteobacteria > Rhodobacterales > Rhodobacteraceae > Ruegeria > Ruegeria marisrubri. Next base: position 167,453 of record NZ_LQBQ01000001.1, on the reverse strand, counting down.
TCCGGCAGCCTGCATGTCTCGGGCTGTGCCAAGGGATGCGCCCGGATGAGCCCGGCAAAAGTGACCCTCGTCGGAAACGACGGGCGTTTTGATCTTGTCAAGAATGGCCGCGCGGGGGATGAACCCAGCCTGCGCGGTCTGGATATGGAAACACTGATGAGCATGGACCTCACCTGATGCCTTATGAATACGAAAAAGATGGCGCGGCGATCTACAAGCAATCCTTCGCGACGATCCGGTCCGAAGCGGATTTGGGCCGGTTCGACGCGGACGAGGAACAGGTCGCCGTTCGGATGATTCATGCGGCGGGCATGGTCGGCCTTGAGGAATTCCTCCATTTCTCACCCGGTTTCGTGCAGACCGCCCGCACCGCGCTGGAAAACGGCGCGCCGATCCTGTGCGACGCGCGGATGGTGTCCGAAGGCGTCACCCGCTTTCGCCTGCCCGCCGACAATCAGGTCATCTGCACCCTGCAGGACGAGCGCGTGCGCCCGCTGGCCGAGAAGATGGGCAACACCCGCTCGGCCGCGGCGCTGGAGTTGTGGCGGCCGAAACTGGAAGGCGCGGTGGTCGCCATCGGCAACGCGCCCACGGCCCTGTTCCACCTGCTGAACATGCTCGAGGACCCCGACTGCCCCCGGCCCGCCGCGATCATCGGCTGCCCCGTGGGCTTTGTCGGCGCGGTCGAAAGCAAGGACGCCCTGTGGGAGGCGCAGCCGGTGCCCTGCTGCATCGTCAAGGGCCGCCTGGGCGGCAGCGCCATCACCGTGGCGGCCATCAATGCCATCGCAAGCAGGGCGGAATGAACGTGGGAACAATATACGGCGTGGGGCTCGGCCCCGGTGATCCCGACCTGATGAGCGTCAAGGCCGACCGTCTGTTGCGCGGTGCCAGGAACGTGGCCTATTTCCGCAAGGCCGGCCGCACCGGTCAGGCCCGCAAGATCGTCAACGGCATGATCCCGGCCGAGGCCATGGAAATCCCGATGGAATACCCGGTGACCACCGAGATCCCGGTGACCGATCCCCGTTACAACGCGCTTCTGGCCGCGTTCTACGAGGACTGCACGCAGCGGCTCAAGGCGCTGTCGGACAATGGCGAGGACGTGGTGGTGCTGTGCGAAGGCGACCCGTTCTTCTATGGCTCGTTCATGCATCTCTACTCGCGCCTGCGCGAACGGGCCCCGGTCGAGGTCGTCCCGGCGATCACCGGCATGTCCGGCGCCTGGACCGCGACCGGCGATCCGATCACCTGGGGCGACGACGTTCTGACGGTGCTGATGGGCACCCTGCCCGAAGAGGCGCTGGCCACGCGCATGGCGCAGACCGACGCGCTGGTGGTGATGAAGATCGGGCGCAATTTCGACAAGGTGAAGCGGGCGCTGAAAACGGCGGGTCTCTATGATCGCGCCTGGCTGGTGGAATACGCGCAGATGCCCGACCAGGCGGTCACCAAGCTCAGCGAGGCCGGCGACAAGGTCACACCCTATTTCTCGATCATCATCGTGCACGGACAGGGGCGGCGGCCATGAGCGGGTGGGTCAGGATCGCCGGTCTGGGGCCGGGCAACGATGCGCTGATCACCCCCGAAGTGACCGAGGCGCTGGCCGAGGCGACCGACGTGGTGGGTTACATCCCCTATGTCGCCCGCGTCGCCGAACGCGAGGGGCTGACGCTGCACGCCAGCGACAACCGGGTCGAGATCGACCGGTCGCAGCACGCGTTGCAGATGGCGGCCGAAGGCAAGCGGGTAGTCGTGGTGTCCTCGGGCGATCCCGGCGTTTTCGCCATGGCCGCCGCCGTGTTCGAAGCGCTTGAGAAAGGCCCCGCGGAATGGCGCGATCTGGAGGTTTCGGTTCTGCCCGGCATCACCGCCATGCTGGCGGCATCGGCCCGGGCAGGTGCGCCGCTGGGGCATGACTTCTGCGCCATCAACCTCAGCGACAACCTCAAGCCCTGGGCGCTGATCGAGAAACGCCTCCGCCTTGCCGCGCAGGCGGATTTTGCCATGGCCTTTTACAATCCGCGCTCGAAGTCTCGCCCGGAAGGCTTTGTAAAGACACTGGAAATCCTGCGGCAGGAATGTGACCCCGAACGCCTGATCCTGTTCGCGCGAGCGGTTTCGACACCCGAGGAAGAGATCCACATCTCGACCCTGGCCGAAGCGACGCCGGAAATGGCTGACATGCGCACCATGGTCATAGTGGGATCCTCGCGCACCAGGACCATCGAAAGAAACGGAAACCCAATCGTTTACACGCCGAGGTTCACACCTGAATGAACCAGCCAGTCCAGAACCTGCGCCACGCTTGTCAGCTCGGTGCGCTGCGGCGGAACGGGGCGGTCGATCATCAGCACCGGCAAGCCCAGTTCCCGCGCGGCATCCAGCTTGGCCCGCGCGCCGGTGCCGCCTGCGTTCTTGGACACCACGATCTCGGTTCCATGCCGTTGCATCAGGTCCCGGTCGCCCTCGACGGTGAACGGGCCGCGCGAGACCACGACCTCGCGGTCGGGCAGCGGCAGCGCGCCGGGCTCGTCCACCAGTCGCAGCAGGTAATGGTGCTGCGACTGGGCGGCGAAGTCCTGCAGATGCATCCGGCCGACGGCAAGAAAGACGCGCCTGCGGGCGCCACTCAGGGCTTCAACCGCGGCGGGGATGTCGGGAACGTGGGTCCAGTTGTCTCCCTCGCCCTCCTCCCACGCCGGGCGTGTCAGAGCCGCAAGCGGGGTGCCCGTCTCGGCACAGGCGCGCGCCGCATTCGCGCTCATCTGTGCGGCAAAAGGATGCGTGGCGTCGATGACATGGGTGATGCCATTCTCCACCATGTATCGCGCCAGCCCCACAGGCCCGCCGAAACCGCCGACCCGGGTCGGCAGCGGCTGCGGTCGCGGGTTGTCCACCCGGCCGGCATAGGAGTAGGTCGCGTTCACCCCCCGCTCGGCCAGGGCGTTGGACAATGCGTTCGCCTCGGTCGTGCCGCCGAGAATCAAGAGGTGAGGCATGTCTGAAGCTCCGTGGCTGACCGTTCTGGGACTGGGCGAAGATGGACTGGATGGCCTGCCGCCCGCAAGCCGTCAAGTGCTGGACCGGGCCGAGGTGGTGATGGGTCCGCCCCGCCACCTGTCTCTGATCCCTCAAGGCGATGCGGAACGGATAGAATGGCCCGTGCCCTTCTCGGACGGCATCCCCTTGCTGCAAGGCCATCGGGGGCGTCGTGTGGTCGTTCTGGCCTCGGGCGATCCCTTCTGGTTCGGCGCGGGCAGCGTGATCGCCCGCCATTTCGGCGCCGGTGAATGGACCGCCCTGCCCGGCCCTTCGACCTTTTCTCTGGCGGCCGCCCGGCTAGCATGGCCGTTGGAACGCACTCTGACGCTCGGCCTGCACGCCGCGCCCCTGACGCGGCTGCGCCCGCATCTGGCGCAATCGCAACGCGCCATCGTTTTGCTGCGCGACGGTGCGGCGGTTGCGGCCTTGGCGGAATGGCTTACCGAACTCGGGTTCGGGGACAGCACACTGCATGTCCTCGAAGCGCTTGGCGGTCCGCGCGAGCGGGTTCGGACGGGCAAGGCCGCCGATCTGGGGTTTGACGACATCGCCCACCCTGTTTGCGTCGGGCTGGAGGTCGCGGGCAATGGCACTGCCATACCCAAGGCATCCGGCTGGCCGGATGACACCTTCGAAACCGACGGGCAGATCACCAAGCGCCCGGTGCGGGCGCTGACCCTGTCGGCGCTGGCGCCGCAGAGGGGTGAACACCTGTGGGATATCGGGGGCGGGACCGGCTCGATCGGCATCGAATGGCTGGCCTGCGATCCGTCCCTGACCGCCACCGCCATCGAGCCCCGCGCCGACCGGGCCGAGCGCATCCGCCGCAATGCCGATGCGCTAGGGCAGGACCGGCTGGAGGTCATTCATGGGCAAGCGCCCGAGGCTCTGGGCGGGCTGCGCCTGCCGGATGTGGTGTTCATCGGCGGCGGCCTGAGCAATGCGCTGCTGGAATGGCTTTCGGCCCATCTGAATGCGGGAACGCGCTTGGTGGCGAATGCGGTGACGCTGGAAAGCGAAGCGCTGCTGGCCGTGTGGCACGAAAAGCTGGGCGGCGACCTGTTGCGGATCGAGCTGGCGCAGGCTGCACCCCTCGGCCCCCGGCGCGGCTGGAAATCGGCCTATCCGGTCGTGCAGTGGAGCGTCACCCTATGATCGTCGCGGGTTTCGGATTTTCCACGACGGCCACGGGGCAGAGCCTGCACGAGGCTTACCTTGCCGCGAGCGAAGGACAGGCCGTCACAGCGCTGGCGACGGTCGAGGACAAGGCCACGCATCCGGCCTTTGCCGATCTGGCCGCGCGTCTGCAACTGCCGGTCCACCCGGTCTCGCAGGCAGCACTCGAAGCGGCCAACCCGCTCACCCATTCCGCGCGCAGCCTCACCGAACGCGGCGCCGGCAGCGTGGCCGAGGCCGCAGCTTTGGCCGCCGCCGGCGAAGGCGCGCGGCTGGTTTCCACCCGACATATCTCGACCGACCGCCGGGCCACCTGCGCGGTCGCCATCGGAGGACAGACATGACCGTTCACTTCATCGGCGCCGGACCGGGCGCCGCCGACCTGCTGACCCTGCGCGGGCGCGACATCATCGCGTCCTGCCCGGTCTGCCTATATGCCGGGTCGCTGGTGCCCGAAGAGATCCTGAGCCACTGCCCCGAAGGCGCCCGGATCGTGAATACCGCGCCGATGGATCTCGACCAGATCATTGCCGAGATCAAGGCTGCGCACGAGGCCGGCCACGACGTCGCCCGCCTGCATTCGGGCGACCTGTCGGTCTGGTCGGCGATGGGCGAGCAGATCCGCCGTCTCAAGGCCGAAGGCATTCCCGTGAGCGTCACGCCCGGCGTGCCTTCCTTCGCGGCCGCCGCTGCCGCTCTGGGCACCGAGCTGACCCTGCCCGGTCTGGCGCAGTCGGTGGTTCTGACCCGCACGCCGGGGCGCGCCTCGTCGATGCCCGAGGGTGAAACGCTGGAAAATTTCGCCCGCACCGGCGCGACGCTGGCCATTCACCTGTCGATCGGAAATCTGGACAAGGTGATTGCCGACCTGACCCCGGCCTATGGCGCGGATTGCCCGGTGGCCGTGGTCTATCGCGCCAGCTGGCCCGACGAACGGATCATCCGCGCCACGCTGGCGACACTGAAGGACGAACTGGACGACAGCATCTCGCGCACCGCCCTGATCATGGTCGGCCCCGCACTGACCGGAGAGGGTTTCGACGAAAGCTGTCTCTATTCAAAGACATACGACCGTCGCTATCGCCCGCAAAGCGCCGACAGCCCGTGGTCGAGCTGGAGCCATGGCGATGACTAATCCACCGGGTGTCCTGATCTCGGCCCCGTCGTCGGGCACCGGCAAGACCACGGTCATGCTGGGCCTGCTGCGCGCGCTGACCGAGGACGGGCTGACCGTGCAGCCGTTCAAGAGCGGACCAGACTACATCGACCCGGCCTTTCACCGGGCGGCGGCGGGACGGGCTTCGTTCAACCTCGACAGCTGGGCGATGAACGAAGATCTGGTGGGAGCGATTGCGGCGCAGGCGGCGGGGGCCGACATCGTTGTCGCCGAAGGGTCGATGGGCCTGTTCGACGGCGTTGCCAAGCCGGGCGAACTGGGCCACGGGTCCAGCGCCGAAACCGCGCTGCGCATGGGCTGGCCGGTGGTTCTGGTGCTGGACGTGGGCGGTCAGGCGCAATCGGCCGCGGCCACGGCGCTGGGGTTCCGCATGTACAACCCCGACCTGCCCTTTGCGGGCGTGATCCTGAACCGCTGCGCCAGTCCACGCCACGAACGTCTGACCCGGCTGGGGATGGAGCGCGCGGGCCTGCCGGTTCTGGGCGTGCTGCCCCGGCGCGGCGACCTGACCCTGCCCGAGCGGCATCTGGGCCTGATCCAGGCGGTCGAGCATCCCGATCTGGAAAGCGCGATTGCCGGATACGCGGCCTTTCTGCGCGAACATGTGGATCTGGAGGCGATCAAACGGGCGGCCTCCTCGGGCCCCATGGGGCCGTCGTCGGCCGCGCTGCCGCGCCCCCCGGCGCAACGGATCGCGCTGGCACGGGACGCGGCCTTTTCCTTTACCTATCCGCACCTTCTGGAAGGCTGGCGCGCAGCCGGGGCCGAATTGCTGCCATTTTCGCCGCTGGCCGACGAGGCCCCCTCGCCCGACGCGGATCTGGTCTGGCTGCCGGGCGGCTATCCCGAGTTGCACGCGGGCAGGCTGGCGGCGGCCGAGACCTTCATGAGCGGCCTTCGCAAGCACGCCGAAACCAAACCCGTTCACGGAGAATGCGGCGGCTACATGGCCCTTGGCGAGGCGCTGATCGACAAGGACGGGGTGCGCCACCGCATGGCCGGATTGCTGGGCCTCGTCACCTCTTATGAAAAGCGCAAGTTTCACCTGGGCTACCGCAAGGCGCATCTCGAGGCGCCGATGCCCGGTCACGCCGCCGGCGCGGTTCTGCGCGGCCACGAGTTCCACTACTCGACCATTCTCGAACAGCCCGATGCGCCGCTGGCGCGCGTGCTCGATGCCGAAGGGGCGGATGTCCCGGAAACCGGCTCGGTGCGCGGTCATGTCTCGGGCACCTTCTTTCACCTGATTGCGGAGGCCACCTCATGACCGGCTTCGTTTCATTCGTCGGATCGGGTCCGGGCGACCCGGAACTGTTGACACTCAAGGCGGTGGACCGCCTGCAAAGGGCCGATGCGGTGCTGTTCGACGATCTCAGCAGCGGCCCGATCCTGGGCCACGCGCGCGAGGATGCCGATCTGGTCGGCGTCGGAAAACGGGCCGGCCGCCCCTCGCCCAAGCAGGAATATGTCAGCAAGCTGTTGGTCGACTATGCCCGGACCGGCGCGCGGGTGGTGCGGCTGAAATCCGGCGACAGCGGCATGTTCGGCCGACTCGAGGAAGAACTGACCGCCCTGCGTGAGGCCGGCATCGAGTTCGAGATCATCCCCGGCGTTCCCTCGGCCTGCGCCGCGGCCGCCGCGGCGGGTATTCCCCTGACCCGACGCCTGACGGCGCGACGCGTGCAGTTCGTCACCGGTCACGACGTCACCGGCAAGCTGCCCGACAACCTCAACATGGCGGCGCTGGCCGACCCCGAGGCGACGACCGTGGTTTTCATGGGCAAGCGCACCTTCGGGCAGTTCGTCAAGCTGCTGGTGGCGCACGGTTTGTCCGCCGACACGCCTGCGCTGCTGGCCGAGGCGGTCTCGACGCCCGAACAGCTGCTGGTGCGCTCGACCATCGGCGATTTGGCAGACCGGCTGGAAGGCCAGATCGCCAGCACCCCGGCCCTGATCCTCTATGGCCCGCTGGCGGAGTTCGAGGATGTATGAGCTGAGCCTGATCGGGATCGGCACCGGCAACCCGGACCACGTGACCTTCCAGGGCGCAAGGGCAATCCGTGAGGCGGACCTGATCCTGATTCCCCGCAAGGGAGAAAACAAGGCCGATCTGGCCGGTCTGCGCGAAGAGATCATCGCACAAGTCACCGAAACGCCGCCCCGGATCGCCTATTTCGACATTCCCAGGCGCCGCTCGGATGACGGATACCTGCGTGGCGTGGACGAATGGCACGATGCCATCGCCGTCCGCTGGCAAGAAGCGATTGCCTCCCATCCCGAGGCAACGCAGGTGGCGCTGCTGATCTGGGGTGACCCGTCGCTCTATGACAGTTCGCTGCGAATCGCGTCACGCCTGAACCCGCAGCCCAAGACGCGGGTCATCCCCGGCATCACCGCATTGCAGGCCCTGACGGCAGCCCATGCCATTCCGATAAATGACATCGGGGCCCCCTACCTCGTCACCACCGGCCGGCGAATCCGCGAGGAAGGCTGGCCCGAAAACCTCGGCAAGGTGGCCGTCATGCTGGATGGGGAATGCTCGTTCCAAAGCCTCGACATGGGCGATTATGACATCTGGTGGGGCGCCTATGTCGGCATGAAGGAAGAGATCCTGATCAGCGGCCCACTTGGGGACGTGGCCGAAGAAATCGTCGAAACAAGGACCAGGGCGCGCGCCGATCACGGCTGGATCATGGACATATATCTGCTGAAAAAGCGCGGGATTTGACGCGAAAGGTCGCAAATGGTGATTGCGCCAAAAGGGGCTTCGCGGCTAGAAAGGAAATGTCTGGTCATGCCGGGGCAATCCGGCTGCTAAGAGGGAATTTGGTGCGCCGCCGATGCGGTCAGGCCAAAGCCGCCCCCGCGACTGTAAGCGGTTAGCCTCTGTTCAACCAGCCACTCCCGGCCCAACCCGGGGGGAAGGCGAACAGAGGCAGCGACCCGCGAGCCAGGAGACCTGCCAGGCGAGAAACGCAAGACCAGCCGTCGGGTGCGGCGGCTCAGGAGGACAAGAAATGACGACCAAAACACTCAAGGCATCCGCTGCCGGTTCGACCTATCTGTCGGCACTGTTTGCCGTGGTTCTGGGCTTCGGGATCATCACCGTAGCCGGCCATGTTCAGGCATCCGCCCTGCATGACGCCGCTCATGATGTGCGCCACGCAACCGGCTTCCCCTGCCACTAAGACCATGTTCAGTCGTATTCTGACCAGCGCGTTGTTCGCTGGCGCTGCAGCAGGGCTAATTGCCGCTCTGCTGCAGCTTGTATTCGTTCAACCCGTCCTGCTCCACGCCGAACTGTATGAATCCGGCGAACTGGTGCATTTCGGAGGCGGCTATGTATCCGCCCATCCCGAGCTTCCCGGCCCGTTCGCCGAGCCCATGCGGGATGCGCTCAGCGTCGTCTTCTCGATGCTGACCTACACCGGCTATGCGCTGGTTCTGGTGGCGCTGATGTCGCTGGCCGAACGCCAGGGGCATGAGGTCAACGCCCGCACCGGCATCCTGTGGGGGCTTGCGGGTTTCGTCACCTTTCACTTTGCCCCGGGCCTGTCGCTGGCCCCCGAAGTGCCGGGTGTGGCCGCCGCCGAAATCGGCGCGCGCCAGATCTGGTGGACCGCGACGGTGGCTGCCGCGGGCATCGCCATGTGGTTGATCGCCTTTGGCGGAAACGTCGCCAGCTATGTCATCGCGGCGATCCTGCTGATGGCGCCGCACCTGATCGGAGCGCCCGAGCCCGACAGTTTCGCAGGCCCCGTTCCGACCGAGATCGGCGCCCTGTTCGCCGCCCGCGCCTTTGGCGTCGGTATGGCGGCATGGGTGCTGGTCGGCAGCTTTGCAGGTTACTTCTGGCAGAGCGAAGGCAAACACGCCTCGGTCACTGCCTGACAACCACGCAAAACGCCCGCCGGAGAAATTCGGCGGGTTTTCCATGTCCAAAGGAATCGAAATGTCCCGATCACTCGCTTTGTTCGCGATCGGCCTGGTCTTTGGTGGAGGTGCAGGCTTTCTCTTCGCCGCCGCCAACGGCGTCACGCTTGACGGTCACGACCATTCCGACCCGTCCCACCACGGCGCGACAGCGTCCCACGACCATTCACATGCTGCGGCCGTGAACCTTCCGGCCGGCGAAAATGCCCCGGGCCTCGAGATCGAGTTGCTGAAAGATCCGATGTCCGGCTGGAACCTGCATGTCATGCCGCGGAACTTCCGCTTTTCGCCCGAGAATGCCTCGCTCGAGGACAAACCCGGCGAAGGGCACGCCCATGTCTATGTGAACGGCACCAAGCTGGCGCGCCTTTATGGCAACTGGATGCATATCCCCGACCTGCCCAAGGGCGCGGTCGAGGTCGAAGTCTCACTGAACGCCAACAGCCACAGCCCGCTGACGGTGGACAACGTGCCGGTCAGCGCCTCGGTGACAGTTCAGGTGGACTGAAGCGCGGGCAACCGCGCCCTGAGACACTCGCGAATCCGCCCGCAAGGCCGGGCGTCTTCGATCCAGCCCGACTGGCTGTCCAGGTAGGTCCGGCAGGTCGCCGCGATGTCGGCGGCGTCCGCGACCGGATCGATCCCCTCGAAGACATACGACGCCATCCCCTGCCCCTGCAGCCCCACGGCCACGGGCTGCGCGCAAGCGCTGAAACAGGCGTGCTCTTCCAGATCGACCCGATCCGCCAACCCCGCATGGGCCAGAGCCTCGGCCACGGCTTGCCGTTCGGCGGCGCGGTCGCGCTGGCCCGAGCAGCTGGTGCAGATCGACAGGCGGATACGAGCGGCATTCATGCCGGACTCCTTTTTCGTGGCTGGTGCCGTTTCTGCGGGTTTCCCGCGCCGGACGCAAGGCGCGCCTCGCGCTTGAAGCACGAGATTGTGACGCCGGTACAGCCGGAAATCTGGCATCAAGTTCAGGGAAACCAGTTGGAGGCGAGACAATGAGATTTCTTTGGGCCGCCCTGTGCCTTGCCGCATCGCCCCTATGGTCCGGCGACCTTGGGCCGCGCGAGGGGTGGGTCGTCATGCCTACCGCGAAATCCTATGACGTGTTGGTTTCCGACGTGACCGAGGCGGTCAAGGCGCGGGGGCTGATCGTGGTCACGCAGGCCGGCCCGACCAAGGCCGCCGCCGCGCGTGGCATAACCATTCCGGGCAACCGCGTGATCGGCGTGTTCAACAACGACTACGCCGTGCGGGTGCTGGAAAGCTCGACCGCGGCCATGATCGAGGCGCCGATCCGATTCTATGTGACGGAAAATGCCGACGGCACGGCGACGCTGTCCTACAAGACGCCCAGCCTCGTCTTTGCGCCCTACATGAACGAAGGCGGCGATGCGCTTGCGTCGATTGCCGGGGAACTGGATGACCGCTTTCAGGCCATCGCCCAAGCGGCCACCGAGTAGTCACACTGCCGTGATGCGGGTTGCGCCCTGCCCCCGCCACCGCATTCTGCGGCAGAGGGACTGAACTGGAGCATGGATGATGGACGAAACGATGCCCCGCGCCGCGGATCTTCTGGCAAGGCGGCTCTACGAGGCGGGGTGCCGCCATGCCTTCGGCATGCCGGGCGGCGAGGTGCTGACGCTGGTGGATGCGCTGGAACAGGCGGGGATCACCTTTCACCTTGCCAAGCATGAAAACGCGGCCGGATTCATGGCCGAGGGCGTGCATCATCGCGACGGAGCGCCCGCCATTCTGGTCGCGACCCTAGGGCCCGGCGCGATGAACGGGATCAACGTGGTCGCCAACACCTTGCAGGACCGGGTGCCGATGATCGTGCTGACCGGCTGCGTCGATGCGGACGAGGCGCTGACCTATACCCATCAGATCATCGACCATGAGCGGGTATTCGACCCGATCACCAAGGGCACGTTCCGGCTGACGCCCGGTGGCGCGGACATCATCGCCGACAAGGCGGTATCGCTGGCCACGCAAGCACGCCCCGGCCCGGTGCATATCGACGTTCCGATCTCGGTCGCGGAAACGCGGGTGGAGTCACCGAAACGGCGCCGGCTGGTTCCGGCTGCGCCGGTCGTTCCCCAGGGCACGGGCCTCGAGCAGGCGCGCCGCTGGCTGGCCGCGGCCCAGCGGCCCTTGGCCGTCATCGGGCTGGATGTGCTCTACGATGGCTCTGCGCAGGTCCTGCGCGCCTTTGTCGAGCATTTCAACATCCCCTTCGTCACCACCTACAAGGCGAAAGGGGTGGTTCCCGAGGACCACCCGCTGTGCCTTGGAGGGGCGGGCCTGTCGCCGCTGGCCGACAAACACCTGTTGCCGCTGGTCGAAAAGGCCGATCTCATCCTCTGCCTTGGCTACGACCCGATCGAGATGCGGCCGGGCTGGCGCGAGGCATGGGATCCGGACCGCCAGCGCGTGATCGACATATCTGCGGCGGTGAACGACCACTACATGCATCAGGCCGGGCTGAATTTCGTGGCCGATACAGGGGCGACCCTCGAGGCGCTCGCCAAGGGCAATCCCGCGCGCAAGACCTGGGAAGGCGGCGAACCGCAGGCCGTCAAGGACGCGCTGGCACAGGCCTTTCCGCGGGATGATGACTGGGGGCCCGCCGCGGTGATCGACGAGGCGCACAGGGTGATGCCCGCGAACACCCTTGCGACGGCCGACACCGGGGCGCATCGCATCCTGCTGTCGCAGATGTGGCAATGTTCCGAACCGCGCGAACTGATCCAGTCCTCGGCGCTCTGCACCATGGGCTGCGGGGTGCCGATGGCCATCGGGGTAAAACTCGCCGCGCCGGATCGTCCAGTCATCTGCTTTACCGGCGACGCGGGTTTCCTGATGACGGCCGGAGAGTTGTCCACGGCCTCGGAAATGGGCGGAAACCCCATTTTCCTTGTCTTCGTCGATGCCAGCCTGGCCCTGATCGAAATGAAGCAGCGCGGACGACAGATGGCGAACCGGGGCGTGGATTTCGGCTGGCATGACCTCGCCGCCGTGGGGCGGGCCTTCGGTGGATGTGGCCACACCGTCCGCAACCGGGCCGAACTGCGGGCAGCGCTGGAACAGGCGATGCAGGCCGAAACCTTTACCGTCATCGCCGCCGAGATCGACCGTGGAGGATATGATGGCCGCATCTGAAGGACCGCTGAAGGGTGTCAAGGTTCTGGACCTCAGCCGCATCCTGGCCGGGCCCACCTGCACGCAGTTGCTGGGCGATCTCGGCGCGAGCGTCATCAAGATCGAAAACCCCGCCACGGGCGGAGATGACACACGGCAATGGGGGCCGCCCTATCTGAAGGATGCCGAGGGGAACCGTTCCGATCTGAGCGCCTATTTCATGGCCGCGAACCGGAACAAGAAATCGGTGGCCGTGGACATCACCACGCCCGAGGGGCAGCAGGCGATCCGGCGGCTGGCGTCACATGCGGACATTCTGATCGAGAATTTCAAGCCCGGCGGGCTGGCGAAATACGGGCTGGACTACCAGACCCTGTCGCGCGACTTGCCGGGTCTGGTCTATTGCTCGATCTCGGGCTTTGGCCAGACCGGGCCGAACGCGGCCAAGCCGGGCTACGACCTGATGGCGCAGGGCTATGGCGGGATCATGTCGTTGACCGGTGAACCCGACGGAATGCCGATGAAAGTGGGCGTGGGCATCGCCGACGTGATGTGCGGGATGTACGCGGCCGTCGGCATTCTGGCAGCGCTGCGCCACCGCGATCTGACCGGCGAGGGCCAGTGGATCGACCTGGCGCTGGTGGATACCCAGATTGCGTGGCTGATCAACGAGGGCGTGAACTACCTGACATCCGGACAGGTTCCGCAGCGGCGGGGCAATGGGCACCCGAACATCGTGCCCTACGACGTCTTTGAGACCTCCGACGGGCATGTCATTCTGGCCGTTGGCAATGACAGCCAGTTCCGGCGGCTCTGCGAATATCTCGGACTGGGCGAGTTGCCGGATGACCCGCGTTTCGCCACCAACCCGGCGCGGCTGGAACATCGCGATGCCCTCAATGCCGTGCTGCGACCGGCCGTTCAGATGCGGCGGTCAGAGGACATGATCGCCGGACTTGAGGCGCTGAAGGTCCCGGTCGGGCCGGTTCAGACGCTCGATCAGGTTTTTGCCTCGGATCAGGTGGCCGCCCGCGGGATGCAGATTTCGATGCAGGCCGCGCCCGCTGAGGCCCGTCTGATCGGCAATCCGCTGAAACTGTCGCGCACGCCGGTCACCTACCGCCATGCCCCGCCCTCCTTCGGGGCAGACACTCAGGCGGTTCTGAACGCGCAGTATCCCTTCGAAGACTGAAACACTTGTTGCTCCACCGGCGGAACGCCGCTGAAACATGTGCTTGAACAAGCGGTTTTTTTCTCGCTTTTGCACACGGCCTTTCACCAATTCGCGAGCGGCGTCGATCCCGGAGCGGCAACCCAATACTGTCGGCTAAGCAAGTCGCACCTTTTTCTCGCAGACGGATTGGACCCTGGCATGAAGCAAGACGTTTTTGGACAGATGAACAGCCTGACCCACGCGGACAGCATCGAGGCGTGGAACGGCGTTCTGCTGGGGTTCATGGCCCATGCCGCCGTTACGCCGCAACATCTGGGCAAGGTTCTGGAGCTGGAGCCCGGTTTTACTCTGGGCCACGCCACCAAGGGGCTGTTCATGCTGCTGCTGGGGCGGCGCGAGCTGTATCCGGTCGCCACCGAGGCGCTGGCGGCCGCCGATGCCGCAATGGCCGCTCACCCGGCCTCTCCCCGCGAGCGGCACTATGTCGAGGCGCTGCGGCTCTGGCTGGCCGGCAGCCCCAGCCTGGCGGTGCAGGAGTTCGAGGCCGTCCTGCGCGATCACCCGCAGGACACGCTGGCGATGAAACTCAGCCACGCGATCCGGTTCGTTCTGGGGGACAGCGCGGGCATGCGGCGCTCGATCGAACGGGTAATGCCCGCCTACGAGCCCGATCATCCGGGGCGCGGTTACCTGCTGGGCTGCCATGCCTTCGCGCTGGAGGAAACCGGCGCGTATGAAAAGGCCGAGATCGCCGGGCGTCAGGCGTTGTGGATGGTTTCGGACGACGCCTGGGGACTGCACGCGGTTGCCCATGTCCACGACATGACAGGCCGTGCGGCGCGCGGGCTGGAATGGTTCGCCGGGCGCGAAAGCGCATGGGCGCATTGCAACAATTTCCGCTACCACGTCTGGTGGCACAAGGCGCTGATGCATCTGGATCTCGGTCAGATCGACCGGGTGCTTGACCTCTATGACACGGAAATCCGCAAGGACAAGACGGACGACTATCGCGACATATCCAACGCGACCTCGCTGCTCATGCGGCTGGAACTCGAAGGCGTCGATATCGGCAACCGCTGGGAGGAGTTGGCCGACCTGAGCGCCGCACGCACCGAGGATGGCTGCCTGATCTTTGCCGACCTGCATTATCTGCTGGCCCTGATCGGAGACAACCGGGCCGAAGCGACCACGAACCTGCTGAGGCGAATCCACCGGGACGCCTCACGCGCGGATACCGAGATCACCTGCCGCATGGCGAACCCGGGTGTCGCGGCGGCGCGGGGGCTCGAGGCCTTCGGCGAGGCGCAATACGGGGCCGCATTCGACAACCTGCTTGCCGCCCGCAACTCGATGCAACTGGCGGGTGGATCGCACGCCCAGCGCGACGTGTTCGAACGCATCACGATCGACGCGGGGATCCGCGCCGGCCGGCTGGAAGAGGTGCTGCGGATACTGGATGACCGCCGCGCGAGACGATCGGGCGGCGAAGACAACTATGCCCTTGCCCGCCGCGCCCTGATCGACGCGGCGCGCGGAGGGAAAGGCGCACAGAGCGTACCCGCCGAATAATACGGGATCATGAAGGACAGCAAGCGCATGGCGACCGTTTCGCCCGTTACAGACTTTGCTCAGGCTGCGGCCAGGCCCGACGCGCCTGCGCGCACACGCGACCCGCGGCTGGATTTCTACCGTGGCATCGCGATGTTCATCATCCTGATCGCCCATATCCCCGGCAACCCTTGGGCCGGCTGGATTCCGGCGCGTTTCGGGTTCTCGGATGCCGCCGAGATCTTTGTCTTCTGCTCGGGCATGGCCTCGGCCATCGCTTTCGGAGGCGCCTTCCTGCGTCGGGGCTGGTGGATGGGTACCACCCGGGTCACCTATCGGATCTGGCAGGTTTACTGGGCCCATATCGGTCTGTTCTTCTTTGTCGCCATGTCCCTGGCCGCGCTGGATCTGTCGGGCAGTTTCGAGAAAAGCTACGTCGCCTCACTGAACCTGCAGCACTTCTTCAATGATCCGATGCCGCAGATGGTCGGGCTGTTCACCCTGACCTACGTGCCGAACTATTTCGACATCCTGCCGATGTATCTGGTGGTGCTGGCGATGATGCCGCTGATGATGGCGCTTTCGCAGATCGGGTTCTGGGCGGTCGCCGCGACCTCGGTCACGATCTGGCTGGTCGCGCAGACCGGCGCGCTGGCCCTGCCGGCCGAGCCTTGGTCGGACCGGCAATGGTTTTTCAACCCCTTCGGCTGGCAGCTTCTGTTTTTCACCGGCTTCGCCTTCATGCGCGGCTGGATTCCCGCCCCGCCGGTGTCGAAAACGCTGATCTGGATCGCCGTTCTGTTCCTGATCGTCTCGTCCCCCTTCGGCTCGTGGAAGGTTCTGAACTGGATCGATGCCTGGAACAGCGACATCGCGAAGTCGATTTTCAAGACATGGCCCGCGATCGCAGAACTGAAGAACAAGACCGAGTTCGGCCTGCTGCGCTATCTGCACTTTCTGTCGCTGGCTTATCTCGGATGGGTGGCCACAGGTGAGAGAGGCTCCCGCCTTGTCGCCACCGGGCGGGGGCTGGGGGCGGAAGCTTGGCGAATTGTGCTGGCCATAGTCACGAAGGTCGGCCAGCAATCGCTGGCGGTGTTCGTTTTTTCCATGGCCGCCGCGCGGCTTATCGGCGTCGGCCTGGACCTGACAGGGCGGAATCCTGCCAGCGCCCTGTTCTTCAACCTGCTTGGCTTTGCAATGATAACCGGGGTCGCCTATCTCGTTGCCTGGTACAAGTCGCATCCGTGGAGGTCTCAGAAATGAACCTGACACGCCGCGCCTTTCTTGCATCGACGTCCATGCTTGCTCTGGCTCCCGCCGCCTTTGCGACCGACGGGGCGATACCCTTTGACCGCGACCTTGTCATTGCCGAGGCCCGCGATCTGGCAAGCCGGCCCTATGTCGAGCGCGAAGCTGTCCCGCAGGCTTGGCGCGATCTGACCTATGAGCAGTATCGCTCGATCCGCTTCCGGCTGGAAAAAGGGCTTTGGTATGGCACCGAGACCCCCTACAGCGTCGATTTCTTTGCACCGGGCCTCTACTTCCCCCGCGCGGTCAAGGTGTTCAGCGTCGAGAACGGCCTCGCCAATCCGGTGGCCTTCGACCTGTCGATGTTCGACAAATCCGATGAAGTCCCAGATCTTCCGGTGGATGACACGTTGGGCGTTTCGGGGCTTCGCCTGCGCGCCGAGATGCATCGCCCCGGTCTTACCGACGAGTTCTGCGTCTTTCAGGGGGCCAGCTATTTCCGCGCCATCGGGCTGAACGAGGTTTACGGCCTGTCCGCCCGCGGCCTCGCGCTCAAAACGGGCGACCCGGAGGGCGAGGAATTCCCCGAGTTCATCCGCTTCTGGCTGGAGCGCCCGGAACCAGGGCAGCGCAACATCATCGTTCACGCGCTGATGAACAGCCCCAGCGTCGCAGGGGCCTACCGGTTCGACATCACCCCCGGCGCGGATTGCGTGATGGAGGTCGAGGCGACGCTGTTTCCGCGCAACGAGTTGGACCATGTCGGGATCGCGCCGCTGACCTCAATGTTCCTTTACGACCGCACCAACCGTGCGCGCTTCGACGATTTCCGCCCGGCGGTGCATGACAGTGACGGGCTGATGATCGCCAACGGTGCCGGAGAGGTCATCTGGCGTCCGCTGGCAAACCCGACGCGGCTGCAGGTCTCGTCCTTCGTGGATAGGAACCCACGCGGATTCGGCCTGATGCAGCGCGCCCGCGCATTTTCGGATTTCGCCGACCTCGAGGCCATGTATCACAAGCGCCCGGGCCTCTGGGTCGAACCCAAGGGGGATTGGGGCCGCGGCACCGTCGCCCTTGTGGAAATACCGGCAGACCAGGAGATATATGACAACATCGTTGCCCATTGGCGACCCGCCGAACCCTACGCGCCGGGCAGCCGCCTGGACCTGTCCTATCGTCTCATCTGGGGGGAGGAGCCCTATCGCACCGCCATGCCGCGCGTCATCAAGACCGCCATGGGCGAAAAGACGTTCGGCACCGGGCGTCTCGTGGTCATCGATTACGAAGCCAGCGACCTGTTTGACGATCCCGACGCGCTGACCGCGTTCACGCAATCCCCGCATGTCGAGGTGTCGCCGGGCGTCTTGCAGCGCAATCCGGAGACCGGCGGCCTGCGGCTTGCCTTTTCCTTTGACCCCAGCGACCGGGACCATGTCGAACTGCGCGCCCAGTTGCGCAAGGGCGAACAGCCCGCATCCGAGGTCTGGCTCTACAGGTGGACCGCATGAGCCGCGACCTGCGCATCACGCCCCCCGAGGCGCCACTGCCGATGCCGGTGCAGGATTTCGACCGTGCCTACAAGGACAGTCGGGCGCCCCAAGCGCCGTCTGCTGCCTCGGTGGGGCTCTGGCGCGCGCTGGCGTTTTCGCCTGCGATGGCGGCGACGCTGGCGCTGGTCTGGATCATGCAGGACTGGCTTTCCGGGGAAGGGATCACCGCCGTCGAAGCGGTTCTGATTGCGCTGATCTCATTCAACTTCTTCTGGATCGCGTTCACCGTCAGCACGGTGCTGCTGGGCATGGTTTCGTTGGCCAGACAGTCGAAGCCCGAACGTCGGACAGCCCCACGCCCGCTGCGCGTCGCGCTGTTGATGCCCATCTACAACGAGGTGCCGTGGTTCGTTCTCGGCAACGCCCGGTCGATGCTCGAGGAATTGCGGGCGCGCGGTGGCAGGCATCGGTATGCCATGTTCATCCTGTCCGATACACGAGACGACGACATCGCCGCCCAGGAACAGGCCAGCATCGAGGCGTTGCGTGCGACACTGGCTCCGGGACTGGAACTCTACTACCGCCGCCGCGAACAGAACACCGACCGCAAGGTGGGGAATATCGCCGACTGGGTCAGCCGTTGGGGCGGCGACTGGGATGCGATGTTGGTGCTGGATGCCGACAGCCTGATGACCGGTCGGGCCATCGCGCGCCTGACAGAGGAACTGGCCCGCGACCCGGCTGCGGGCCTGATCCAGAGCTTTCCGCAACTGATCGGCGCGCAGTCTGTCTTTGCCCGGATGCAGCAATTCGCCAATGGGGTCTATGGCGTCGCCTTCGCCGAGGGGCTTGCCCGCTGGTGCGGGCAGGAAGGCAACTACTGGGGCCATAACGCGATCATCCGCACCGCCGCTTTCGCCAGTTGCGCGGGCCTGCCCAAGCTGCGTTCACTGAACGGCGTGGAAAAGCTGATCATGAGCCACGATTTCGTCGAGGCCGGGCTGTTGCGACGCGCCGGCTGGACCGTCCGTTTCCTGCCGCGCATTCGTGGATCCTACGAGGAAACCCCGCCCACCCTCATCGACCATGTGCTGCGCGACCGGCGCTGGTGCCAGGGCAATCTGCAACATCTCAAACTGCTGGGTTCGCGCGGGTTCCGACCGATCTCGCGGTTTCACATGTTCCACGGGGCGGTGGGCTATCTCATGTCGCCGCTGTGGTTCGCGCTGCTGGCGATGTGGGCGCTGATCGGGCATGGCAAGGAGGCCTCGGTCCTGCATTACTTCAGCCCCGACAATCCGATGTTCCCCCAATGGCCGGAAATGTCCGAAGGGCGGCAGGTTCTGATTATTCTGGTGATGTATGCCATGCTGCTGGCGCCCAAGCTGCTGGGTATCCTCGCCCTGCCGCTGAGCGGCGCCAGCTATGCCGATTTCGGAGGAGGCGCGCGGTTTGCCCTGTCTTTCCTCTCGGAAGTGATCCTGTCGGTGCTCTACGCCCCGATCCTGATGGTGCAGCAGATGATTGCCGTGTTCCGCACTGTCTTGGGCGTGCAAAGGGGATGGGCCCCACAGGCGCGGGATGGCGGACATTACAGCCTGCGGACGCTGATAATCTGTCACGCTTTGGAGACGGTCAGCGGCTTGGCCCTGAGCGCCGGCATCCTGGCCGGTCTTGTCTCGGTCTGGCTTGCCCCCATCGCGATCAGCCTGACGCTGGCGGTGCCTCTGTCGGCGCTCAGCGGCGTTTCGGCGGGCATGGCGCGCAGGCTGCTGGGCATGAGAGAAGAATATCACGAACCCGCAATCACCCGCGCGGCAAAACGTTATCGCAACGAAATCAAGGACCTTATCGAAGGCAAGGGTCCGATGACCCCGGCCGAGTAATCAGCCACCCGGAAGGCCCTCAAACCAATCCGCGACCATGTCCGCCCAGCCTTCGGGAATCCCGTGGCCGCCAGGAAACAGCGCAAGCTCCAGCGCGCCACCCTTGGCGCAATGCGTCCACTTGCGACGCAGAAACTGCCCGGTCGAGGCAAAACCATCTGGCGCATTCTCGGCGCAGCCGTTGGCCCTCCGCCAAATCTCCAGCCCGGCGAAAATGTCGCCCTGCTGAAACCGGCCACCCCCCAGGAAGCGCCCTTCGAGTGGCACCACCCTGTCCGCCCATCCATGCGTGTGAAACAGCCTGACAGGGCCGTTGCAGCCCTCTGGGTGTGGCCGCCAGAAGCCACCCGACACGGGGGGCATAGGCGGAAAAGGCCTCGGGTGCAGCACAGGCAAGATAGTTGACCATGAACCCGCCTGCGGAAAACCCGGCCAATATCACCCGCTGTTCGTCTATCCCGAAACGTCGAGCTGCATCGCGAACGACCGAAGCCAGAAAACGGGAATCGTCCCGCCCTTGGTGCGCAGGCAGAAAGTTCCAACTCCGCCGCCGCCCGTTTTCGGCCACCCCTTCGGGGGCCGATACGGCATATCCGCGAGCCAACAGCCGATCAACCACGGCACGGTTCTTCATCATGCCCGCTCCGCTGCCGCCATAGCCGTGCAGCAGAATGAAAAGCGGAGCCCTTGCATGTGCAGGCAATTCGATATGGTAGGATCCGGTCTCAATTTCACAGGCCGCTGCCTCTCCGGCGCAGTCAGAATGCGCAGCCAAGGGCACAAGCCCGAGGCAAAGGCCAAGCCACAAACCCCATTTCATTCCGAGTTTCCTTGGTAGGCGCGCACCGGCAAGCCGGATTTCAGCCAACCCGGCCCGGCACGCGACCCAAGCATCCCCTCGGGAACATCCACGATTTTCGTGAACCCCGCGCGGGCCAGTTCGATGCTCATCCGCGCCGAGCGCACGCCCCGTGCGCAGATCACTCCGATCTCGCGATTGCGGTCCGGTCCTGCAAGAGCCGTCAGGGCCTCGACGAAGTCGCTGCGCCGCATGTCGATCGGATGGGCACCCTCGCCAATTCCGGTCGCCTGCCATTCCCGAGGCGTGCGGATATCGATCAACAAAAGCGCGCCCGCGACCGCACGCTCGTGCGCTTCGCTGGCAGACAGCTTCGTCCCGTCATGGTCCGGCGGCGTCAGGCGATACTCGCGCACCCCCCAAACCACAGCCAAGGCACCGCCGCCGATCAGAAAGGCCCGGCGCGTGAACAGGCCTGAATTTCCGCCTCTGCTTGTCATTGGGCCTCCGAAGAACCGGCGATCGCGCTTTTCTTAGCACGAGATCGGGCCTTCTGAACCGACGACGAGCGGGCAATCCGATCAATATCACGTCAACTCGGCAATGGTCAGATCGGAGGCATTGACGCAACCCGTTCCAACTAGAAACGGACGCCCCGGTTTCAATAGGTGGACAGCCGGGAAAAAATCCTTACTGAATCAGCACTAATTTTGCGCGGCAAGACTGGAGTTTGCAGGTGTCCCTTTTCCTCATCGCGGCCCTTCCCTTTCTCGGAGCAGTCTTTCCCGCATTGCTGATCCGTGCAGGACGCAATGTGGCGGCGTCCAGCGCGGGCCTGACGACTTTCCTAGCGCTGGCCGGGTTGCTGATCCACATTCCCACGGTCATGCGGGGCGAATTGGTGACGGCCCATTTCGACTGGATCCCCGGGCTGGGGCTGAACGCGCATTTCATGCTGGACGGTCTTGGCCTGCTGTTCGCCTCGCTCATTCTGGGGATCGGCCTGCTGATCATACTCTATGCCCGGTTCTACCTGACACGCGAAGATCCGATGGGGCAGTTCTATTCCTATCTGCTTCTGTTTCAGGGCGCGATGCTGGGTATCGTACTGAGCGACAACATATTGTTGTTGCTCATTTTCTGGGAATTGACCTCGCTCAGTTCGTTCCTGTTGATCGGCTACTGGAAGCACCTGCCCGAAGGCCGTCAGGGCGCCCGCATGGCCCTTGCCGTCACGGGGTCTGGCGGGCTGGCCATGATCGCGGGCATGCTGATCCTGGGCCATATCGTGGGCTCTTATGATCTCAGCGATATCCTGCAGAACAAGGAGCTGATCCAGTCATCGCCACTCTACCTGCCGGCGCTGATCCTGATCCTGCTGGGCTGTTTCACCAAGTCGGCGCAGTTCCCGTTCCATTTCTGGCTGCCCCACGCCATGGCCGCCCCCACACCGGTTTCGGCCTATCTGCACTCGGCCACGATGGTGAAGGCCGGGCTGTTCCTGATGGCGCGGATGTGGCCGGTGCTGGCCGGGACGCAGGAATGGTTCTACATCGTCGCGACCACGGGCCTTCTCACGATGCTGATCGGGGCGGTGATTGCGCTGATGAAGGACGACCTCAAGGCGCTGCTGGCCTTTTCGACGGTGTCCCATCTGGGCCTGATCACCATGCTGCTGGGCTTTGGCACCGAGATTGCGGCAGTGGCGGCGGTGTTCCACATCATCAACCACGCCACGTTCAAGGCCGCGCTCTTCATGACCGCGGGCATCGTCGATCACGAGGCTCATACCCGGGACATCAAGCGTCTGGGCGGGCTGCGGCACCTGATGCCGGTCACATTCACGATCGGCACGATCGCGGCCCTGTCGATGGCCGGGATCCCTCCGTTCAACGGGTTCCTCAGCAAGGAGATGATGCTGGAGGAAACCGTCCACACGGTCTGGAACAATTCCCACTACCTTGTGCCGGGGCTGGCGCTGATCGCGGCCCTGTTCTCGGCGGCCTACTCCTTCCGCTTCATCTCGCACGTCTTTCTGGGCCCCCAGCGGGACGACTATCCCACCACACCGCACGATCCGGGCGCGGGCATGTGGCTGGCGCCGGCCTTTCTGGTGGTGCTGGTCGTCGCAATCGGTCTGTTTTCCAAGGCCATTGTCGGCCCTCTCGTCGCCATCGCGTCGAGCGCGGTCATCGGCAGCGAGGACCTGCCCTATTACTCGCTGAAACTTTGGCACGGGTTCACCCCTGCGCTCTACATGTCGATCATCGCCGTGATCGGCGGCATGTTTTTGCTGGGGTTTCACGGGTATCTCGAGCGGCTCTGGAACGCACTGCCACGCCCCGAGGCCAAGACGATTTTCGATGCCGTTATCGGCGCGATGACGGCGCTCAGCCGCTGGATCACGGACAAGCTGCACAACGGGGTCATCAGCCGTTACGCCGTCATCTTCATCGCCTTCACGGTCGGGCTGGGCTATTACGCCTTTTCCACGGGCAGCATCGGCGTTCCGACCCGCATTCCGTTGCCCGCGCCGATCATTCCGATCATCGGGTGGATCTGCCTGGTCGGCGCCACTCTGGCCATCATGTATTTCCACCGCAACCGCCTGCTGTCGCTGGTTCTGATCGGCGTGGTCGGACTGATCGTGTCGATGGCGTTCAACTACCTGTCCGCACCCGACCTGGCCCTGACGCAGATCTCGGTGGAAACCGTCTCGATGATCCTTCTGCTGCTGTCGCTGAACTTCCTGCCGACCGAAACCCCTTGGGACAGTTCCGCCAGACGGCGCTGGCGTGATGCGGCGATCTCGGTCGTGGCCGGGCTGGGCACCGGCGGGCTGATCTATGCGCTGATGATGCGTGACTTTGCCTTTCCGACGATTTCGGATTTCCACCTTGCGAATTCTTACGAGGGAGGCGGCGGCACCAACGTGGTGAACGTGATCCTGGTGGATTTCAGAGGCTTCGATACATTCGGAGAGATCATCGTTCTGGGCATTGCCGCGCTGGTCATCTTTTCGCTTACCGAGGGCGTGCTGGCCACCAAGGTCCGCGCCTATCTGCTGAACCGCAAACCGCACTGGCCGCAGTCGGGCGACGCGCACCCGATGATGATGGTCGTCGTCACCCGCGTGATGATGCCGATCGCCCTGATGGTCGGCGCCTACATCTTCTTTCGCGGGCACAACCAGCCGGGGGGCGGATTCATCGCCGGCCTGATCGTGGCGATCGCCTTTTTGATGCAATACATGGCCAGCGGTTTCACCTGGGCGGCCGAGCGGCAGCGGTTCTATTATCACGCGACAATCGGATGGGGGGTCCTGATCGCGGCGGCCACCGGCCTTGGCGCCTGGTTCAACAACAAGCCCTTCCTGACCAGCGATTTCGGATACCTGCACTGGCCCCCACTGGAAGAGTTCGAATGGGCCACCGCAATGCTGTTCGACACAGGGGTTTTCCTGGCCGTTCTCGGCGCGGTGATGCTGGCGCTGGAAAGCCTGTCGCGTTTTGCATGGCAACCGGGCATCGCACAGGAGCACGCGATGGACATCAATCCTCAGAGAGAGGAAGAAGACGCCGAGGAAACCCAACAGGAAAAGGAAGCCTGACATGGAAGCGCTCGTTGCATCCGCCGTTGGCGTCCTTACGGCTGCCGGAGTTTTCCTGATCCTGCGCCGGCGCACCTTTCCGGTCATCCTGGGCCTGTCGTTGCTGACCTATGCGGTGAACATCTTTCTATTCGCGACGGGCAGACTGGCGCTGAACGCGCCGCCGGTGCTGAACAAATACGCCGATGTGCCCTATACCGATCCGCTGCCGCAGGCGCTGGTGCTGACGGCCATCGTCATTTCCTTCGGGATGACGGCCGTGATCGTGATGATCGCGCTGAGCGCCTATCTGTCGACCAAGAACGACCATATCGACATGACCGCTCATGAAACCGTGGACGAGGCAGGAGAAGACGCATGAGCCACTGGATCGTTGCCCCGATCGTCCTGCCCGCGATCCTGGCCCCCTTCATCATCATGGTGCTGCGCTATCACCTGGACCTTCAGCGCATCTTTTCGGTTGCCGGAACGGTCGGCCTGCTTGGCATCGCGCTGACGCTGACGGCCCAGGCCTCGGGCGGCGAGATTCAGGTTTACGAGCTGGGCAACTGGCCCGCGCCGTTCGGCATCGTTCTCGTGCTCGACCGGATGTCGGCGATGATGGTGCTGCTGACTGCCGTGCTGGCGTTGCCCGTGGTGCTTTACGCCATAGGGTCCGGCTGGGATGAACGGGGGAGGCACTTCCACCCTCTGTTCCAGTTTCAGTTGATGGGCGTCTGCGGCGCGTTCCTGACTGGCGACGCCTTCAACCTGTTCGTCTTTTTCGAGGTGCTGCTGATCGCCTCATATGGGTTGATGACGCATGGTGGCGGGGCGGTGCGGCTCAAGGCCGGTGTCCAGTATGTCACCTACAACCTGCTTGGCTCGACACTATTTCTTTTCGCACTGGGGACGATCTACGCAGTCACGGGCACGCTCAACATGGCCGATCTGGCGGTGCGCGTGGCCGAGATTCCGGACGAGGATACCGCGCTGTTGCGGGTGGGAGCCGTGCTGTTGCTGCTGGTCTTCTGCGTCAAGGCTGCCGTCCTGCCGCTGCATTTCTGGCTGCCGGCCAGCTATGCCAACGCCCCTCTGCCGGTGGCGGCCCTGTTCGCCATCATGACCAAGGTCGGATCCTACTCCATCCTTCGGGTCTACACTCTGGTATTTGGTCCCGACGTGAACGCCACGGCGGGCCTGATCGGCGATTGGCTTTTGCCCGCAGCCCTGTTGACGCTGGCCGTCGGCACGATCGGCATTCTGGGCGCGCAGCATATCGCTCGAATGGTGGCGTTCGGAGCGATCGCCTCCATGGGGACTCTGCTGATCGCCGTGTCGCTTTTCACCGAGGAAGCCACGGCTGCGGCTCTGTATTATACGGTTCACTCGACTTTCGCGGCTGCATTGTTGTTCCTGACCGCCGACCTTGTGATGCGGCGCCAAGGCGGGGCAATTGCCGGGTTTGCGCCAATGGCGCAGAGCGGATTGATCGCGTCGCTGTTTTTTGCCGGCGCCATCGCGCTGGCCGGGATGCCCCCCCTGTCGGGCTTTGTCGGGAAACTCCTGATTCTGGATGCATCACGCGATGCGACCGACTTTGCCGTGATCTGGGCGGTGATCCTGATCAGCTCGTTCGTCACCATCGTCGGGCTGGCCCGAGCGGGCTCTCTCATTTTCTGGAAGAGCCACGAGGGCAGGCACAACACCGAAGCAGACCCGGAAAACGCAGACGAACTTCCTCACCTGCCGGCACCGGAACCCAATCCGGGACTGGCCTTTTCCGCGGTTTTCGGCAGTCTGGCCGGGTTGGTTGTGCTGACAATTTTCGCCGGGCCTGCTCTGGACTATGCTGAAAGCACCGCCGATCAGCTTTTTGCACCGGAATCCTATATCGAGGCGGTTCTGGGAGGAGATCAGGAATGAAGCTGCTGCGCCGGATATTTCCGCACCCGCATCTGACCATCCTGCTCACGCTGGTCTGGATATTGCTTGCAAACAGACCGTCATTGAATTCCTTGGTCTTCGGGCTGCTGCTGGGAATCGTGATCCCTTTCATCACCCAGCCTTACTGGCCCGACCGACCAAAGCTTCGCAACTGGCCGATGGTCGTCGAATACATCCTGGTCGTTTTGTGGGATATCGTCATGGCCAATATCGCCGTGGCCCGGATCATCCTGTTCAAGCGCGACGAAGATCGCGAGCCGAACTGGGTCTGTATCCCGCTGGAACTGCGCACGCCCGAAGCCATTACCGTTCTGGCCGGCACGATCACCATGACCCCGGGAACGGTCAGCTGCGATCTGTCGGCGCAGGGCCACTATTTGCTGGTGCATTGCCTCGACGCGCCCGACCCCGACGCGGTGCGCGACCAGATCAAGAGCCGTTACGAACGCCGCCTGAAGGAGATTTTCGAATGATCACCTACGCCATCTACTTCACCTTCGCCTGTTTCGGCGCGGCGGTCATGATGTGTCTGTGGCGGATCATCACCGCCGAAGGCGTGGGCACGCGGGTGCTGGCGCTCGACACGATGGTCATCAACACGATCGCCCTGATGATCCTGTACGGCCTTGCGCTTGGAACCGAGATATTCTTCGAGGCGGCGATGATCATCGCCATGCTGGGCTTCGTCTCGACCGTCGCCTATGCGCGCTTCATGCTGCGCGGCAACATCATCGAGTGAGGCGGCCATGGAATTCCTGTTCGAACTTCTGATCGCCTTTTTCCTGATCGTATCGGGCGTTTTCGGCTTTGTCGGCTCCTTCGGCATGATCAAGCTGAAAGACCCGATGTCGCGCCTTCACGCCCCGACCAAGGCCACGACACTGGGGGTCGGAGGTGTTCTGCTGGCCTCGATCGGTCACTCGCTTCTGATCGAACGCCACCTGTCCCTGCACGAGCTGCTGATCACGCTGTTCCTGTTCCTGACCGCGCCGATCACGGCGCTGTTCATTGCCAAATGGCACATTCACCGGCACGAAAAGCCGGAAAACCTGCCGGACGTCGGCGAGGATGAGCTTTGGGCCACCCACGCCGTTCAGCACGACGAAGACATACCGGAACACACGACGAAGTGACTCCGATGCACACGCCTCCACTGCCCCTCACCCGCGATCTGGTCTTGGTCGGCGGGGGACATTCCCACGCGCTGGTGCTGCGGAAATGGGGCATGTTGCCCCTGCCCGGCGCGCGTGTCACGGTGATCAATCCTGGCCCTACGGCACCCTATTCCGGAATGCTGCCGGGGTATGTGGCGGGACATTATGACCGCGAAGAACTGGACATCGACCTGGTGAAGCTGGCCCGGTTCGCCGGTGCCCGCGTGATCCTGGGTGCGGTCGAGGGGATCGATCTTGCAAGACGCGAGGTTCATGTGGCCGGCAGGCCGCCGGTGGCGTTCGACGTGGCCTCGGTCAATGTGGGCATCACCTCGGATATGCCCGCGCTGCCCGGCTTTGCCGAACACGCGGTCCCCGCGAAACCGCTCGGGCCATTCGCGGCGCGTTGGGCCGGTTATCTGGCCGGTGATGGCCCGGCCTCGGTCGCGGTGATCGGAGGCGGCGTCGCCGGGGCGGAACTGGTGATGGCGATGGCTCACGCCCTGCGCACAAAGGGCCGTCCTGCACGCGCCACCCTTGTCGACAGCGCAGCGGCGCTGACCTCGGTAGGGCCGAAGGCTTCCGCATCCGTCCGGCGCGCGCTGAGCGATCTGGGCGTCGAACTGATCGAGAATGCACCAATCGCGCGGGTCGCGGACAAGCATCTGGTCCTGGAGGACGGCCGACATATCGAGGCCGAATTCATCACCGGCGCCGCCGGGGCGCGGCCCTATGACTGGGTCGCGTCCACAGGGTTGGAACTGCACGACGGATACATCGCCGTAAACGGTTTCCTCCAGTCAAGCGACCCGGCGATTTTCGCCGCCGGCGACTGCGCCCATCTGAGCGAAGACCCGCGCCCCAAGGCGGGCGTCTATGCCGTGCGCGAGGCCCCGGTTCTGTTCGACAATCTCAGGGCGGCCTTGGGGGCGGGCCGGATGCGCCGCTACGCCCCGCAGAAGGACTATCTGAAACTCATTTCGCTTGGCGGCAAATCAGCCCTGGCAGAGCGGTTCGGCACGGCCTTTAGCGGCCCGCTCATGTGGCGGTGGAAAGACCATATCGACCAGAAATTCATGAACCGCTTCCGCGATCTGCCGCAGATGGCGGCACCGGCCCTTCCCGATCTTCATGCCGACGGGCTGCCCGAGGCGGTGGGCGAAAAGCCCATGTGCGGCGGCTGCGGCGCAAAGGTCGGGCGTGGCGCCCTGAAGGCCGCGCTGAGTGAACTGCCGAGGCCGGAACGCGAGGACATTACTCCTCTGCCCGGCGATGACGCCGCGCTGATGACCACGGGCGGTGTCCGGCAGGTCATGACCTCGGATCACTTGCGCAGCCTGACCAATGACCCGGTGCTGATGACGCGTATCGCGGCCGTTCACGCGCTTGGCGATATCTGGGCCATGGGCGCACGGCCTCAGGCGGCGACCGCCACTTTGATCCTGCCCCGCATGTCCGGGACTATGCAACGGCGCACGATGGCCGAGATCATGGCCACGGCGACCGAGGTCATGCGCGAGGCCGGGGCCGAAATCGTGGGGGGCCACAGCTCGATGGGCGATGAAATGACCATCGGCTTCACCCTGACCGGTCTGTGCGACAGGGATCCGGTCACACTGTCAGGCGGGCAGCCCGGCGACGCGCTGATCCTGACCAAGCCGCTGGGCAGCGGCGTTCTGATGGCGGCGGAAATGGCCGGAGCGGCCAAGGGGGATTGGGTCGCGGCGGCCTATGACCAGATGACCCGACCGCAAGGCGAGGCCGCGCGGATCCTCTCTTGCGCCCATGCGATGACCGATGTCACCGGCTTTGGCCTGGCCGGGCATCTGCAGGGCCTGTGCGAGGCCTCGGGCTGTGGCGCGGTTCTGGAACTGGAGGCCGTTCCGGTGATGGAAGGCGCGCTGGAACTGGTCGCCGAGGGCATCCGCTCGACGATCTTTGCCGACAACCGGATGCTGGTGCCGGACCTGCCGACGGGCGGCAGGGCGGACCTGTTGTTCGACCCGCAGACCGCGGGCGGGCTGCTGGCAGCGGTTCCGGCGGCTGAGGCCGGGGAACTGTGCGACAGGCTGCGTGGCGCGGGATACCCCGCCGAGATCATCGGGCGCCTGACCGAAGAACCGGGACTGAGCCTTCAGAACTGAGCCAAGGCGGTTTCGATCTCGACCGCCGTTGCCTCCAGCCCGGCAGCATCGAGTGACCGCGCCGACACCTGCGCCACCGGGGTCGTCCCGTGGCTCTTGCGGGATTTCAGGTAGGCCGGGTCATAGTGCCGTTCCATCAGGCTGCGGGTCAGCGCGTGCTTGTCTCCGGCTTGGATCAGGGCAAACCAGTCGTCTACGATCTCGTGGCCGCGATGGTATCGCAGCGGGTCCAGCCGTTCTTTCAGTCGCTCGGCATCCGAAAGAATGTCGTCATAGGCCGCCACCAGGTAGTCGGTGCGCGCCTCGAGCGGCGCGGTCACCTCGATCCGGGGGGCCGAGCGCAAGGCCGTCCAGAGGCTGGGTGGCAGGATGCGCTCTCCGATCTTCGAGGATTCGGCCTCGACGACCACCGGCCGCGACGGGTCCAGCGCGCAGAACGCGCCGGCCAGCGCCGACTCGAAGGCTTTCTGACTGGGCTGCCCGCCTGGCATTTCGCCCAGCAACGACCCGCGGTGATTGGCCATCCCCTCCAGGTCCACCACCTGAACGCCCCGCGCTGCCAGCAGCGAGAGCAACTCGGTCTTGGCGGTTCCGGTATAGCCGTCGAGCGCCACCAGCCGATGCGGCAGCGGATCGTCATAGAGATAGCGGTTCACCAAGCGTCGGTAGGTGCGATAGCCCCCTTCGATCACCTCGGCGCGCCAGCCGATCTGTTGCAGCATCCAGGTGAATGACCCCGACCTCTGGCCGCCACGCCAGCAATAGACCAGCGGCCGCCAGCCGCCTTCATGGTGGCTGAGGTGTTGTTCGATGTGATTGGCCGCATTGCGAAAGACCAACGCCGCACCCAGCTTGCGGGCCAGGAAGGGGCTTTGCTGCACGTAGATGGTGCCGACCCTTGCCCTTTCTTCATTGTCCAGCACCGGCAGGTTGATGGCGCCGGGCAGATGGTCCTCGGCATATTCGGCCGGGCTGCGCACATCGATCACGGTGTCGAAACCATGCGCGTAAAGTTCGGGCAACGTGGTGAATTTCAGAGACATGGTTCGAGGTCTATCCCGCGCGAAACGGAAGGGGAAGAGGCGGCGGCAAGGCCGGTCGCCATTGGTTCAGCCCCGTTCGGCCCGTAGCGGCTCGATCAACTGGGGCCCGCTGGCCCGGTTCGAGTTCACGGCCGTTCCGACGCGGTGGAAATCAAGGATGTCGTCGCCTCCGGGCCGCATGAGCGTGGCGGCGCCCTTGCCCTCTTCCCCCAACCACAGGCGCCAGTCCTGCGGCTCGAGGATCAGCGGCATTCGGTCATGAATCGCGCTCAGGCGCCGGTTGGCCGGCGTGGTCACGATGGCGCAGGTGCTTTGCCGGGCCTGCTCAGCCCCCCAATCCTGCCAGATCCCGGCAAATGCAATCGTCCCTCCATCGCGACGGTAGATATACCAGGGCAGCCGCGCCCCGTCTTCGGACTTGGTCCATTCGTAGAACCCGCTGGCGACGACAAGGCAGCGCCTCTCGCGGCAGGCCGCACGAAAGGCCGGTTTCTCGGCGATGGTTTCGGCGCGGGCATTGATCAGCAGAGGCCCCGCATTTTCAGTTTTGTACCAATGCGGCAGGAACCCCCAGCGCATCTGGACAAGCCGCCTGCCGGTTTCTCCGGTTCGGACGACATGAACCTGGTTGGTCGGACAGACATTGTAATTTGGCACCTTGGGAAGCGCGTTGGCGGGCTGCGCCGAAAACAGCTGCGCCATGGCGTCATTCGGCAAGGTTATCGCAAATCGTCCGCACATGGCTGTCGGGCCATCCTGTCAGGAAATCGGATCGAGTATCTCCGGCGCGCTTTGCGCCTGCAAGCCCAACTGCCGTGTTCCTTTGCCAAGCAACGCGCGAGTTCCCCGCACCTGATCGGCGTCTCGAGCAAAAAAGGCCGCTCCCACCGAAGCGGCCTTTCCCTCAGCTTGGGTTCACTTGCGCGTGATGCGCCCGTCCACATACGGCTGATACGGGGCGTTCGCAGCCAGATATTCAGCCGTGACATCAGCCAGGTCGGGGCCATAGTCATAGGCATTCTTGTCGTCGCCCGCGAACATCGAATAGCCGTCCCCGCCATTGCGGACATAGTTGTTGGTCACCACCAGATAGGTTGCATCCGGGTCGATGGGGACGAAACCGCCATCCTTGGCCACCATCACGTCCGAGACGCGGCCCTCGTTCGGCGGCACCGAGGGATCCCAGGCAAAGGTCAGCCCCGCGACCTGCGGGAAACGCCCTTTGACGTCCTCGACCTGACTGACGCCGTTCTCCAGCGCATCTATGATGCCCTGCCCGCTGATTTCGAAGGTCGACAGCGTGTTCTGGAACGGCAGCACTGTCAGCACCTCTCCCATCGTCACGTCGCCTGCGTCGATCGAGGCCCGCAGACCGCCGGAGTTGGCGATCGCGATGGTCACGCCCTGATCGGCCACGCGGGCAAGCATGGCGTCGGCGACAAGGTTGCCCATCTGGCATTCCTGAACCCGACAGACCGACCTGTCGCCCTCGATGGGCGCGGCGGCGGTGGCGACGACCTTGTTGCGGATTTCATCCAGCGGCTTGGCCAGTTCCGCGATGCGCTCGACCGTGGCGGCGTCCTCGGCCACCGTGTTGTCCATGATCAACGGCTCGCCAACGGCCTCGACCACGTTTCCGTCGTCGTCGAAGGTCACGTTCAGCTCGCCCAGAAACTTGCCATAGGCATAGGCCTGCACGATCTGCACCCCGTTGACCACGGTCGGATACGGGCCTGCGGCCTTTTCAGCCACGTTCGACAGGTAGGTATTGGAATGGCCGCCCACGATCACGTCAACGCCACTGGTTTCCTGCGCGATGCGCTGGTCGACGCCATAACCCGAATGGCTGAGCACGATGATCTTGTTCACACCCTCGGCGGTCAGCCGATCCACCTCGGCCTGAACCGCCGGAACCGGGTCGCTGAAGGTGATGTTCGGCCCCGGCGAGGCGATTTCATGCGTGTCCTCGGGTGTCAGGCCCACGAGGCCGATCTTTTCGCCCCCGACCTCGATCACGGTGGATTTCATCAGCGTATCGGCCAGCAGCTCCTCGGCACTGTAATCCGCGTTCGACATCAGAACGGGAAAATCCACCGTGTCGATGAAACCGCGCAGCACTTCGGGGCCATCGTCGAATTCGTGGTTGCCCACGGTCATCGCGTCATAGCCCAGCTTGTTCATGAACTCGGCCGCGGCCTTGCCCTTGTAGTAGGTGTAGAAAAGCGAGCCTTGGAACTGGTCGCCCCCATCCACGAGGATCGAGTTTTCGGCGCGTCCACGGGCCTCTTCGATCGCGGTCACCAGACGCGCGGTTCCGCCAAAGCACTTACCCTCGGCCTGGTCTTTCTCGCCACAACCGCTGTCGTATTTGTTGATGGGCTCGAAGCGGGAATGGAAATCGTTGGTGTGCAGGATGGTCAGCTTGTAGTCAGCAGCGGCCATTCCCGCAGTCAGTCCCAACGCCGCAACCGACGTCATGAAACGTGCGAACATGAAATTACTCTCCCTTTTGTTGTTTTCGGGATGGTGCGCCGAGAGCCGGTTTCTGTCAAAGACTCTGTCCAGGTGACGCCGGGGAATTGCGGCTTGAATCCGGCCGTGCCCCAAGGCATCACGGGGCCATGCTGATCTACAAGATATTCAGGGCGGACGAATGGGCCGCATTGCAGGCCCAGGGCGAAACCCAGGGCGCGCCAGTCGATGTGGCGGACGGGTTCGTGCATTTCTCGACCGCGGCGCAGGCGGCGGAAACCGCCGCAAAGCACTTTGCCGGAGCCGATGGGCTGACCCTTGTCGCCTGCGACGCCGAAGCCATGGGCGACGAGTTGAAGTGGGAGGTGTCACGC
This sequence comes from Ruegeria marisrubri, assembly GCF_001507595.1. Lineage (GTDB taxonomy): Bacteria > Pseudomonadota > Alphaproteobacteria > Rhodobacterales > Rhodobacteraceae > Ruegeria > Ruegeria marisrubri. The sequence goes on along the minus strand of NZ_LQBQ01000001.1, from coordinate 134,101 downwards.
AGCGGCGCGTTGTTTCCCCATCTCTACCGCAACATGCGCATGGCCGACGTGGTCTGGTCGCGCCCCCTGCCGCTGAAAGACGGCGTGCATCAATTCCCGGAGGAAATGGAATGAGCCACCATATCGACCCCGAGCGCGCGCAGTTCGAAGCGTTCAAGTCGCTCGACCGGGACCACCCGATCGAGATGCTGAACCTTGTGAAATTCCGCGCCATCGCCGTCTATCCGGACGGGCACGAAAAGGCCGGGGCGGGACTGAGCGGGGCCGAGGCCTACAGGCTTTATGGCGCCGAAACCGCGCCGATCATCGCCCGGCTTGGCGCCTCGATCATCTGGCGGGGAACGTTTCAGACCACGCTGATCGGGCCGGGTGACGAGGCGTGGGACGAGATATTTGTCGCCCGCTACCCCACTGCGCACGCGTTCCTCGAAATGGTGACGGACCCGGCCTACCAGAAGGCGGTCGTGCACCGGCAGGCGGCGGTGGAAACCTCGCGGCTGATTCGCTGTGCCCCGGCCGAGGGCGGAAAGGCGTTCGGATGAAGCTGATCGAAAAGCTGGGGCTTGCCGCGCTGCACAGCGTGGACCCGGAAACAGCGCATGGCCTGTCCATCAAGGCGCTGAAACTGGGGCTCGTCCCCCTGCCCGGCCCGGTGACCTCGCCCCGGCTGCGCACCACGCTGGCCGGGCTGGACCTGCCCAACCCCGTCGGGCTTGCCGCCGGGTTCGACAAGAACGGAGTGGCCCTGGGGCCACTGTCGCGCGCCGGTTTCGGTTTCATCGAGGTGGGCGCCGTCACGCCACGCCCGCAGCCAGGCAACCCCAAGCCGCGCCTGTTCCGGTTGACCGAAGATCGGGCCGCGATCAACCGCTTTGGCTTCAACAACGAGGGCATGGAGGCGATGGCGAAACGTCTGGCCCAGCGCCCGAAGAACGCGGTGATCGGCCTCAACCTGGGCGCCAACAAGGACAGCACCGACCGCCCCGGCGATTTCGCCAAGGTGCTGGCCCACTGTGCCGAGTATCTGGATTTCGCCACGGTCAACGTCTCGTCGCCAAACACCGAAAAGCTGCGGGATCTGCAGGGCAAGGCGGCGCTGACGGCGCTGCTGGCCGGGGTGATCGACACCCGCGATGCCCTTCCCCGCCCCTTGCCGATCTTCCTGAAGATCGCCCCCGATCTGACCGAGGCCGAGCTGGCGGACATCGCCGAGGTCGCGAAGGAAACAGGGGTGGATGCGGTCATCGCGACCAACACCACCCTGTCCCGCGAGGGTCTCAAGAGCGCCCACAAGACCGAGGCGGGTGGTTTGTCGGGCGCGCCGCTGTTTGAAAGATCCACCCGCGTTCTGGCGCGGCTCAGCCAGCTGACCGAGGGCAGCATCCCTCTGATCGGTGTCGGGGGCATCAGCAGTGCCGAGCAGGCCTATGCCAAGATCTGCGCCGGCGCCTCGGCGGTGCAATTCTACACCGCGATGGTGTTCGGTGGCCTGTCGCTGGCGGCAGAGATCGCGCATGGGCTGGACGCCCTGCTGGCCCGCGACGGGTTCGACAACGTGGCCCAGGCCGTGGGCAGCAAGAGAGAGGACTGGCTGTGATCGAATATTGGCACAATCCGCGCTGTTCGAAATCCCGCGCGGGGCTGGCGCTGTTGCAAGAGCGCGGCGTGGAACTGAAGATCAGGAAGTATCTCGAGGATGCTCCGACGCTCGAGGAACTCAAGGCCGCCAAGGCCGCCTTGGGTACTTCCGCCATCGAGATGATGCGGACCGGCGAAAAGATGTTCAAGGAACTCGGGCTGTCAAAGACCGATCCGGACGATACCCTGCTGGCCGCTATGGCCGCCAACCCGATCCTGATCGAACGTCCACTTGCCATACGGGGCGAGCGGGCCGTGATCGGCCGCCCTCCGGAAAAGCTGCTGGATCTGCTCTGACGCTCAGGTGATCTGCGCCTCGAGCCTCGGGTAACGCAGCCCGAGCGTGAGTCCCCGCGTGATGTTCAGCACCATCAGCGCGGCCCACAGTCCGTGGTTGCCGAGGGTCGGCACAAGAATGACCAAAGCGACCACATAGGCGACGACCGACTGGATCATCGCCATCCGCATGGCGCGGGTCCAGGTTGCTCCGATGTAGATGCCGTCCAGCATCCAGCTGGCGACCCCCAGAACCGGCGCAATCGCGGCCCAGACCAGGTATTCCCGCCCCGCCGCGCGCACCTCTTGCGCGGTTGCCATCAGGTCGATGATGAGGGGGCCGGCGGCGAGGAAAACAAGGCTCAACACCGCCGCGCCACCGATGCCCCATTGCGAGGCAACGATTGCGGCCCGCCGCAACTGGTGCCGATCTTTGGCCCCCACCGCGCCCCCGACCAGCGCCTCGGCGGCGAAGGCAAAGCCGTCGAGTGCGTAGGAGGTGATCGAGAGAAACTGCAACAACACCTGGTTGGCCGCCAGGTTCACGTCACCCAGATCCGAGCCGATGAACAGGAACGTGGTGAAGGACAGCGTCAGCAGAACCGAGCGCACCATGATATCGGCATTCACCTGCATCATGCGGCGCAGCCGGGCGCGGTCGAATATCCGGGCCCAGTCGTGCCACTGGTCCCCGGCAAAAGCATCGCGGCAGAGCCACAGCCCCAGTGCAAGGCCGGTCCACTCCGAAACCAGCGTCGCGGTGGCGACCCCTTCGACCCCCCAGCCCAGCCCCAGAACGAACCAGAGGTCCAGCAGGATGTTCAGCCCGTTCATCCAGACCTGCAGGATGAAAACGCCCCGCGTGCGCTCGATCGCGATCAGCCAGCCCGTCACCGCGTAAAGCGAGATCGTGGCCGGGGCGCCCCAGATACGAATTTCGAGATAGTCGCGCGTCAGCGTCTCGACCTCGGCGCTGGCCGGGGCCAGGGCAAAAGCGCCCCAGAACAGGGCTGATTGGAACAGAATGAAGGCGGCTCCGGCGGCGCTGCCCAGCAGCAGGCCACGCATCAGCAGGGCGCCGGTCTCGGCCGTATCCCCTGCCCCGCGGGCCTGAGCCGCCAACCCGGTCGTTCCCATGCGCAGGAACCCGAACACCCAATACAGCGTGGACAGAATCACGGCGCCGATACCCACGGCACCGATCGGTGCCGCCTCGCCCATCTGGCCGACGACACCGGTATCCACCGCCCCCAGCAAAGGGACCGTTGCATTGGACAGAACGATCGGCAGCGCAATGTGCAGCACACGGCGGAGCGTGATCGGCGCCGAAGCGTCCTGCATGTTCAGTCAGCCCTTGCCAGGCTTGGGCTGCGGCATCAGGAAATGCCCCGAGGCTTGCGCGAACAGCTTGGCATGGTTGTCCTGCCAGGCCTCGACCCGCACCGAGGCATAGCGGCGGCCCGAGCGGCTGATGAATGCACGGGCATAGGCATCGCGGGGCAGGCCCGAGCGCAGGTAGTCCACCGTGAAGTCGATGGTCTTGGGAAAGCGGATGTTCTCGTCTTTCAGGATGTCGTCGGCGTCGATCTCGCCACTTTCGATCCGGGGGAACAGGTGCTCCCAGCTGAGGGTGATGACCGCCGTGACCTCCAGGAAAGCTGCCGTGACGCCGCCGTGGATCGCCGGCAGGAACGGGTTGCCGATCAGCTTTTCGTCGAAATTCAACACACCGGTCAGCTCGTCGCCGCGGCGGTCGAAGCTGATGTTGAGAAAACGGATATAGGGCACACCTTCGACCAGCGCCTTGAGGGCCGCGTCTCGGCGCTGCTTAACCACCTGCATCGGTTCTGGACGGGAACGCGCCATGTTACTTGCCCTCCACCGTGAATGATCCCGACGCGGTCGCGACGGGCCGATCCTGATCGTCATCCATCGCGGTCGCGCGGACAAAAGCCACGTTCCGGGTGATATGGTAACAGGTGGCCCGGGTGGTGATGCGCTGGCCCGGCGTGGCCGCGCGCATGTAGTCGATCCGCAGGTCGATCGTGGCAGTTCCCCCCGGCGCCGAGGGGTGGCTCATCACTGCCGCGCCACAACAGGTGTCCATCATGGCCGACACGGCGCCTCCGTGAATCACGCCGGTGCGCGGATCGCCGATCAGGTCCTCGTTGTAGGGCATCGAGATTTCCGCCTCGCCCGCACCGATATACGTCAGTTCCAGCCCCAATGCCTTGGCATGAGGGATCGCCTCGATGAATTGACGCGCCAGTTTTGTCTTGTCCTGCATATGCTTGGATCCTGTCCCTGCGTTGTCCCTTTATGTTCCGTCCGCGATGCAAAGAGCAAGCCCACCTGTTGCGCTCGTCAGCACGACGCCATAGGTTGCAGTCGAGGAGAATAGGAATGTCCGACACCCGTTTGTCATTCAAGGAGATGTGCGCGGAGTTTGATGTCACCCCCCGCACCCTTCGCTATTATGAATACATCGAACTCCTGCAGCCCGACCGCGAGGGGCGCTCGAGATTCTACGGCCCGCGGGAACGTGCCCGCATGAAATTGATTCTGCGGGGCCGCAAGTTCGGCTTTCAGCTGGAAGAAATCCGCCAGTGGCTGCTGATCTACGAGGACGAGGGCAATCAGGCCCAGATGGCGGCCTTCGTCGAAATGGCCGATCGGCAGATGGAGGAACTCCGCAAGCAGCGGGAACAGTTGGACGAGGCGATGGACGAGTTGCAGCGGCTGCGCGATCAGACGGCCCAAAGCCTGGCCTGACTCGTTTCGCTGACGATGTGTCACGTCGCCGTTATCCGGGCTCTTTCGCCATTGAACCGCGACGCCAACGCAGCAATCCTCTTAATTGATGCCGATCCGCCTGCGATTCCAGACGCTGGCGCGATGGGGCAGGACATCTACGCGGGAGGTTTCCCGATGCGGCCGACACGATTCCTTTTCGCCCTCTTGCTGATTGGCCTCGCCTTCAGCCTGTCCGGCTGCGACACTGGTCCGAACGGATACGGAACGGCGCCCCCGGGCGTGTCGCAGGAAGAATGGGACGCCCAAGTCGCGGCGAAACGCCAGGCGCGGCGGGATTTCTATAGGGGTCCGCGCGGCGGAATGACCGGCCGATAACGTTTTCCCTGCCGCCGAATCCCTGCGATCAACGCAGTTTCAGGCGCAATTTTGTTGCCGCAAGGTAAGCTTACGCGACTTGATGTTACGTCAACAATTTCGTGACGCAGCGTCGAGCTTACGTTAACGTCAATCACATGTTGTAAAACGCCCATCAACTGCGCACCTCATGCCCATGGCGCAAGTGATGAGAGTTTGAGACATGACCGAAGAACTGATGACCATTCGCGAAATGTGCGAGGCCTATGACGTCACGCCCCGCACCTTGCGTTTCTACGAAGCGAAAGAGCTTCTGTTCCCGATCCGGGAAGGTCAGAAGCGGCTTTTCACCAAGCGCGACCGGGCCCGGCTGAAACTGATACTGCGCGGCAAGCGCTTCGGCTTCAGCCTCGAGGAAATCCGGCAGCTTCTGGACCTGTACCATACAGGCGACCAGCAGCTGACCCAGTTGACCCGCACCTACGAGATCGCGTGCGAGCGGCTGCGTGACATGGAAGCGCGCCGTGAAGAGCTGACGCAGGCCATCGAAGATCTTAAGGAGCAACTGAAATGGGGCGAGCAGGTGATCGCCTCGATGAAGGAAAAAAAGAAGGCCGCCGAATGAGATCGCCGGCCTGAATTCCCCGGACTTCAGACAATCAGGGAGCATCACATGCCCGTCTACAACGCCCCGACCAAAGACACACAGTTCATTCTTCACGACTTCCTGAAAATCTCGGAATCCGATATTCCGGGCTACAGCGAGCTTGAGGCCGAATTCACCGGCGCCGTGCTGGAAGAAGCCGGCAAGCTTGCAACGAATGTTCTGCACCCCCTCAACGTTGTCGGCGACAAGGAAGGATGCCGTTTCGAAAACGGTGTGGTCTATACGCCGACCGGCTTCAAGGAGGCCTTCGAGCAGGTCAAGGAAGGTGGCTGGACCGGTCTCGACATGCCCGAGGAATATGGCGGTCAGAACATGCCCTACGTTCTGGGAACCGCGGTGGGCGAGATGTTCTCGGCCGCGAACCAGGCCTTCGTCATGTATCAGGGCCTGACCCACGGCGCGGCCTCGGCGATCCTGGCCCACGGTTCGGAAGAGCAGAAGAACACCTACCTGCCCAAGATGGTGTCCTGCGAATGGACCGGCACCATGAACCTGACCGAACCCCATTGCGGCACCGACCTGGGCCTGATGCGCACCAAGGCGGAACCGCAGGCGGACGGCAGCTACAAGATCACCGGGCAGAAGATCTTCATCTCGTCGGGCGACCATGATCTGGCGGACAACATCATCCACCTGGTTCTGGCCAAGATCCCCGGTGGCCCCGAAGGCATCAAGGGCGTGTCGCTGTTCATCGTGCCCAAGTTCCTGGTGAACGAAGACGGCAGCCTGGGCGAGCGCAACGGCGTTTCGGTCGGCAAGATCGAAGAAAAGATGGGCATCCACGGCAACTCGACCTGCGTGATGAACTATGACGGCGCGACCGGCTACCTGCTGGGTCAGGAACACAAGGGCATGCGCGCCATGTTCACCATGATGAACGAAGCGCGTCTGGGCGTGGGCATGCAAGGCCTGAGCCAGGCCGAAGCCGCCTATCAGAACGCTCTCGAATACGCCAAGGACCGTCTGCAGGGCCGCGACGTGACCGGCGCCAAGAACCCCGACGGCCCGGCCGATCCGCTGATCGTGCACCCCGACATCCGCCGCAGCCTGATGGACCAGAAAAGCTTTGTGGAAGGCGCGCGGGCCTTCATCCTGTGGGGGGCAACCCTGATCGACAAGGCGCACCGCGCTGGCGACAAGGACGCAGACGGGCTGATCTCGCTGATGACCCCGGTCATCAAGGGCTTTTTGACCGACGAGGGCTATGACATGACCGTTCAGGCCCAGCAGGTCTATGGCGGCCATGGCTACATCGAGGAATGGGGCATGTCGCAATACACCCGCGACGCCCGCATCGCCATGATCTACGAAGGCGCCAACGGCGTTCAGGCGCTGGACCTGGTCGGCCGCAAGCTGGCACAGGACGGCGGCAAGCACGTCATGGCCTTCTTCGACATGGTCAAAACCTTCTGCAAGGAAAACGCCGGCAAGGACGAGGCCTATGACAAGGCGTTCATAGAACCGCTGAAAGCCGCATCCAAGGATCTTCAGGCAGCGGGCATGTATTTCATGCAGAACGGCATGACCAACCCGCACAACGCTCTGGCCGGCTCGTACGACTTCATGCACATGTTCGGCCATGTCTGCCTGGGCCTGATGTGGGCGCAGATGGCCAAGGCCGCGCAAGAGGCGTTGGATGCCGGCACGTCCGACAAGGATTTCTACGAGACCAAGATCACAACGGGCCGCTACTACATGGCGCGCCGCCTGCCTGCCACGGCCATGCACCTGACGCGCATCCAGTCGGGCGCGGATACCGTGATGGCTCTGGACGCGGCGAACTTCTGATCCCAGTCTGGCTCCGGGCACCATCGCCCGGAGCCAGAACCCCGGAGGACACCCATGCCGAAACGTTTCCGCCTGACCCGCCGCTTCCCCGTCGCGATGACCGAGGATGGCTATCGCAAGCTCAAGAGTTTCGCGCGCGAGGCAGGTCTGGACGAAGGCGAGGCCCTGTCCTTTCTTTTCGAGAATTTCAACAGCGTGATCGACGGCGAAAACCTGACTCACAGGCTGCGCCTGTTCAACGCGGAACTGGAGGAGCGCAAACGCTGAACACGTCACCGCATCACATCGACGATTGCGCGCGCGGCGCGGTCGGGAGCCTCCGGCGGGAGTATTTGGGAAAAGATGAAGCAGAGATGCGCCCCTGCCACCGGGCGCTCTCGCCATCAGGACAGGGACGACTTCACCTTTTGCGGTCATCGGCTCTCCAGCCTGTACCGCAAGGTCACCAAAGCAGACGAAAGTTAATCGAGCGTAACCGAAGCCACTTCACCTTTTTCCAAATACTCAATTCCGGCTTCGCCACACACGCCACGGGAGGAACAAGAAATGACCATCAAACTATACTGCTTTGGAGAAAGCGGGAATTCCTACAAGGCCGCTCTGGCGCTGGAGCTGTCCGGACTCGAATGGGAACCGGTTTTCGTGGATTTCTTCAACGGCGAAACCCGCACGCCTGAATACCGCGCCAACGTCAACGAGATGGGCGAGGCGCCGGTTCTGGTGGATGGCGATTTTCGCACCAGCCAGTCAGGCGCGATCCAGGCCTACGTGACCGAGAAATCCGGCAAGTTCGGCGGCAGGACCCGGGAAGAGAATTACGACATTCTGCGCTGGGTGCTGTGGGACAATCACAAGCTCAGTTCGATGGCCGGCATGACCCGTTTCCTGATGAATTTCCTGCCCGAACAGCACCGCAATCCCGACGTCATCGCGTTCAACCAAGGCCGCCTGAAAGCCGCCTACCAAGTGCTGAACGCGCATCTCGAGGGCCGCGACTGGATCGTTGGCGACGGTGTGACCAACGCCGACCTCAGCTGCTGCGGCTACCTCTATTACCCCGAGCCCTTCGGCTTTGACCGAGCCGAGTGGCCCAATATCGACGCCTGGCTGACCCGCCTCAGCGAGCAGCCCGGCTGGAAATCCCCCTATGACCTGATGCCCGGCAACCCGTCGGATCGAGCTTAAGGAGAGCATTATGACCGAAGCCTATATCTATGACGCCCTGCGCACCCCGCGCGGCAAGGGCCGCAAGGATGGCAGCCTGCACGAGGTGACCTCGCTGCGATTGTCCGCCCTGACCCTGAACGCGGTGAAAGAGCGCAACAATCTGGACGGTCACGCCGTCGAGGACGTGATCTGGGGCAACGTCACCCAGGTGATGGAACAGGGCGGCTGTCTTGCCCGTTCGGCCGTGCTGGCCTCGGATCTCGACGAGTCCATCCCCGGCCTTGCCATCAACCGCTTCTGCGCAAGCGGCATGGAGGCCGTGAACCTGGCCGCGAACCAGGTCAAGGGTGGCGCGGGCGACGCCTATATCGCGGGCGGTGTCGAGATGATGGGCCGCGTGGCCATGGGCAGCGACGGGGCGGCGATCGCCGTTGACCCGAGCATCGCGATGAAAACCTATTTCGTGCCGCAGGGCATTTCGGCCGACATCATCGCCACCGAATACGGCTTTACCCGCGACCAGGCCGACGCCCTGGCCGTTGAATCCCAGCGCCGCGCGAAAAAGGCATGGGACGAGGGTCGTTTCTCGAAATCCGTCATCACGGTGAAGGACCAGAACGGCCTGCCGATCCTCGATCATGACGAATACATGCGTCCCGGCACCGACATGCAATCGCTGGGCGCGCTGAACCCGTCCTTCCAGATGATGGGCGAACAAATGCCCGGCTTCGACAAGGTGGCGATGCTGAAATACCCGCACCTGGAAAAGATCAACCACATCCACCACGCCGGCAACTCGTCGGGCATCGTGGATGGTGCGGCGGCCGTTCTGATCGGCAACAAGGAATTCGGTGAGAAATACGGCCTCAAGCCGCGCGCGCGGATCAAGGCCACGGCCAAGATCGGCACCGACCCGACCATCATGCTGACCGGCCCGGTTCCGGTGACCGAGAAGATCCTTGCCGAGAACGGCATGAAGATCGGCGATATCGACCTGTTCGAGGTGAACGAGGCCTTTGCCTCGGTCGTGCTGCGTTTCCAGCAGGCCTTCGACGTCGATCCGGCAATCGTCAACGTCAACGGCGGCTCGATCGCCATGGGCCACCCGCTGGGGGCAACCGGCGCCATCATCATCGGCACCCTGCTGGACGAGCTGGAACGCCAGGACAAGGAAACCGGCCTCGCAACGCTGTGCATTGCCTCGGGCATGGGCGCGGCAACCATCATCGAGCGCGTGTAAGGAGAAGAACAAATGGCTGATTTCAAATACTCCGTGGACGCGGACGGCGTCGCCTTCATCACTTGGGACGCCGAAGGCAAGTCGATGAACGTCATGACCCGCGAGGCCTTTGAACTCGTGGACGGCATGATCGACAAGGCGCTTGCCGACGACGCGGTCAAGGGCATCGTCATCACCAGCGCCAAGAAGGACTTTGCCGGCGGCATGGACCTGAACACGCTGGCCGTTGTCCGCGAGGAAGCGGGCGACAACCCGGCCCAGGCCCTTTTCGACTTTGTCATGGGTGGCCACCACATCCTGCGCAAGCTGGAACTGGCGGGCATGGACCCCAAGACCAAGAAGGGCGGCAAGCCGGTGGCCTGCGCCATCAACGGCACCTGCGCCGGTATCGGCACCGAGATCGCTCTGGCCTGCCATCACCGCGTGATGACCTCGAACCCCAAGGCCAAGATCGGCCTGCCCGAGATCCTGGTGGGCATCTTCCCCGGCGGCGGCGGCACCACCCGGTATTCGCGCATGGTGGGCGCGATGGCGGCGGCCCCGGTTCTGCTGGAAGGCAAGATGATGGACCCGGCCAAGGCCAAGGGCGCAAGCCTTGTCGATGCGGTCGCCGATGACCCGGTCGCCGCGGCCAAGGAATGGGTGCTGAACGCCAAGGATGCCGATCTGGTCAAGCCGTGGGATGCCAAGGGCTACAAGATGCCCGGTGGCGCGCCCTATCATCCGGCGGGCTTCATGACTTTCGTCGGCGCGGCCGCGATGGTGAACGGCAAGACCCAGGGCGCCTTCCCGGCCCCCAAGGCGCTGCTGAGCGCGATCTACGAAGGCGCGCTGGTCGATTTCGACACCGCCCTGCGGATCGAGGCACGCTGGTTCACCAACGTCCTGATGAACCCCAGTTCTTCGGCAATGATCCGATCGCTCTTCATCAACAAGCAGGCGTTGGAAAAAGGCGCCGTGCGCCCCAAGGGCATCCCGGATCAGTCGGTCAAGAAGATCGGTGTTCTGGGCGCCGGCATGATGGGCGCGGGCATCGCGCTGGTCTCGGCGCAGGCGGGCATGGAGGTCGTGCTGATCGACCGCGATCAGGCCGCCGCCGACAAGGGCAAGGCCTATACCGAAGCCTATCTGGACAAGGGCATGAAGCGCGGCAAGGTCACGGCGGAAAAGAAAGAGGCCATGCTGGGCCTGATTACCGCAACGCCCGACCTGCAGAAGCTGGAAGGCTGTGACCTGATCATCGAAGCCGTGTTCGAGGATCCGGCGGTCAAGGCCGAGATGACCAAGAAGGTCGAAGAGATCATCCCCGAGGATTGCATCTTTGCCTCGAACACCTCGACCCTGCCGATCACCGAACTGGCCAAGGCCAGCAAGCGGCCCGATCAGTTCATCGGCATCCACTTCTTCTCGCCGGTCGAGAAGATGCTGCTGGTCGAGATCATCAAGGGCAAGGAAACCGGTGATCGCGCCGTGGCCAAGGCTCTGGACTATGTGCGCCAGATCCGCAAGACGCCGATCGTGGTCAACGATGCCCGGTTCTTCTACTGCAACCGCTGCATCATTCCCTACGTCAACGAAGGCGCTCGGATGATCACCGAAGGCGTCAGCCCGGTTCTGATCGACAACGCGGCGCGTCAGCTGGGCTTCCCCGTGGGGCCGATCCAGCTGACCGACGAGACCTCGATCGATCTGGGCGCCAAGATCGCGCGGGCGACCAAGGCGGCCATGGGCGACGCCTATCCCGAAAGCCCCGCCGACGATCTGATCTTCTGGATGGAGGAACTGGGCAGACTGGGCCGCAAGGCCAACGCCGGCTTCTTCGACTACGACGAGAAGGGCAAGCGCATCGGCTACTGGAAGGGCCTGCAAGAGAAGTATCCGCTGGCCGAAGAACAGCCGGACCTGATCGAAGTGCAGGAACGCCTGATGTTCGCGCAGGTCCTGGAGGCCGTTCGCGCGCTGGAAGAAGGTGTGCTCGAGGACATCCGCGAAGGCGATGTCGGCGCCATCCTCGCCTGGGGCTTTGCGCCGTGGTCGGGCGGCCCGCTCAGCTGGCTGGACATCATCGGAACGCCTTATGCGGCCGAGCGGTGCGACCAGTTGGCCGAGAAATATGGCGAACGCTTCGCCTGCCCGCCGCTGCTGCGCGAGATGGCCGAGAAGGGCCAGACCTTCTATGGCCGCTTCAACCCCGAAGCCAAGGCGGCCTGATAGGCAAATCGAACCGGCGCATCACCCGATGCGCCGGTTTTCCTTTGCGCGTGTCACTCGAACCGATAACCGAACCGCGCGATATCTTCCTGACAGGCATCGCCCACGGCTTCGACGCTACGTGGGGAATAGTATACCCGGTAATCCCCTGCCCGCTCCGACCGGTTGAGACGAGGCAGCTCGACCGCAAACCCCAGATGCTCGAACAGCGGTTCTGCATCCTCCCAGAAATTCTCGATACGGATATAGGCGGCGCATTGCTCGATGCCGTCCGCGCGCTGCATGTAGTGCCGCGCCGGGGCATGGCGCAACGAGGCGAGCGTGTGCGGATGCAACGCGAACCCCTCGAAATCCAACTGCCCCGCCAGCTCCACCGCCGGGTGGTCAAAGCTCTGCTTTCGCAGCCAGTGGTAATAGCTTACGACGCGATCCCAAGGGTTCCGCACCAAGGTAAAAGCGAACAGGCCAGCCAGATCATCCGGTGAAACCAAACCGTCGATATCGGCCAGCGTCGCGTGTTTCCACAACCGCCCCCGGGCCTGCACACCCCTCAGGCGCTTGCGCCGCCTCCGGGCCTTCGGCGTGTCGCCGATCAGGATATCGTCCTTCATCGCGCGGGTTTCCAGCGCCTGCGCCAGGGACGTTCCGCCCGTCTTGGGTATGTGGACAAAGACATATGCGCGACCGGGCGAGATGATCATGGCGCCACGCTAACCCGTCTGACCACCATGAAGAAACCTCAGTTCGACCGCAGGGCAATTGTCCCGCCAGCAAAGGCGATCAGCCCGATCCCGACGATCTGGGGCACTCCGAGTTCCTGCCCGAGCGCGATCCATGCAAAGAGCGGGCCAAAGATCATCACGGAATACTCGAAAACGGCGACATAGGACGGCTCGCCCAGCTGGTAGGCCTTGATCAGCATGAAAACGGCGATGGACGAACCCACCGCCTGCAACAAGACCCACGGCGCGGCCCCGCCCATAGGCCAGACCCACCCGCGCAGGACGAACCCTTCGGGGCCGGGAACAGGCTCGACCGGGAAGAGTGAAAACCCGATCAGCCCGGCCGCCCCGGCAATGCCAAGCGCCAGAACCATTCCGCCCAACAGCGCCACGGTGCTTTCACCTGCGCAGGAGGTCCGGGTTATGACGGCCGCCATGGCGTAGAACAGCCCGCCAGCAACGGGGATCAGCACCTTGGCGTCGAAGGCCTGCGGATCGGGTTGAAGAACGCAAAGTATCCCGGCGAATCCGACGATTACCGCCAGGATGCGCCATGGGCCGATCCTCTGCCCCAAGGCGACAGAGGAGATCAGCAGAACGAAGATCGGCGAAGTGAACAGGCCCGCCAACGCCTGTGCGATCGGCATCAGGGCAAGGGCGCTGAAATAGAACAGCATCGCGGTCGCGATCAAGGCGCTGCGCAGGGCAACCACCCACGGGCGTTGCGGTCTCAGGCCACCCAACCCCAACAACGACAGGCCTCCGACCAGCGGCAGCATCAGCAGCGAGCGCGTGAAGTGGAACTGCCAGAGCCCGATGTCTTCCGCCAGACGGATCACGAAATTGTCGATGACACCGATGATCGCCATCGCCGCGACCATCAGAAACGATGCCGTCATCGGCGATGTTCGTTGGACTGCCTGCATGAGCCGCCTTCTATCACCGGTTTCCCTGCCATCCTGACCTCAACGCGACACCGGCTGCCGGTTTCCGGCCAACTAGCAAAAAAACGGGGCTGCCGACTCTCTACTCGTTTGCCGTGTCAGAATTGACCATGTTAAGTTGCAGACAAAGAAAAACGAGCAGTAGTCACCCGCATGACGGCCCTGAAACAATACGAGCGGATCGAAGCAACAGGTCTGTGGCGGCCAGCGCCGGACGAGCAGCGGCGCGAGGTTGTTGTTTCCATTGGCGAGGCGACGCTTACCATTTCCGACTTCAAGGAACAGGCCTTGGCCCATTGGTCGCTTGCCGCCCTGGTGCGGCAGAACCCCGGGGATTTTCCCGCGATCTTCCATCCCGACGGGGATCCGGGCGAAACGCTGGAACTTGCGGAATCCGAAACCATCATGCTCGAGGCCATCGACCGGCTGCAAAAGGCCATCGAACGCTCGCGTCCGCGCCCGGGGCGCCTGCGGTGGCTCAGTGCCGCCGGGGTTCTGGCGGGCGTTGTTGCGCTTTTGGTCTTCTGGCTTCCGGGCGCGTTGAAACGTCACGTCGTATCGGTCGTGCCGCCGGTCAAAAGCGAGGAGATCGGAGACGCCATCCTGCGCCGGATCGAACGCGTGTCGGGCAAGGCCTGCACCTCCGAAGACGCTCGGCCGATCCTGGATCGCCTCGCGCAGCGGACGGGGGTGCGCCGGATCGTCATCCTACCCTCCGGCGTCACCGAAAGCGTGATCCTGCCCGGTGGAACCGTTCTGTTGAACCGGGAACTGATCGAGGACTACGAAGACCCCGCCGTCGCCGCCGGCTTTGTCCTTGCCGAGCGCGCCCGGGCAATGAAGCAAAAGCCGCTTTCCGATCTTCTCGGTCGCGCGGGGCCGGCGGCTTCTTTCCGGCTGCTGACGACCGGAGAACTGACCCCCGAGACCCTGGATCAGTATGGCGAGCGCATTTTGGCGGAACCGCGCCCCGCCGTCGATGACGAGGAACTGCTTTCGGTCTTTGCCCAGACCGCCCTGCCCTCGACGCCCTACGCCTACGCGCTGGATGTCACTGGGGAAACCGTTTTGGGCCTGATCGAAGCCGACCCGATGGCCGGCCGGGCATTGGAACAGATCCTGCCCGACCGTGACTGGGTGATCCTGCAGAACATCTGCGGCGGATAGCTGATAGGCGTCACCTTACTTGGTGCCGAACATCCGGTCGCCCGCATCTCCCAGACCGGGCATGATGTAGCCTTTGGAGTTCAGCTGACGGTCCACGGCTGCAGTCACGATAGGCACGTCGGGATGCGCCTCTTTCATGCGGCCGACGCCTTCGGGTGCGGCCAGAAGGCAGAGGAAGCGGATATCGTTGGCCCCGGCCTCCTTGAGCAGGTCGATGGCCGCGGCCGAACTGTTGCCGGTGGCCAGCATCGGGTCCACGACGATAACCAGCCGGTCCTTCAGCCCCTCGGGCACCTTGAAATAGTATTGAACGGGCTTCAGCGTCTCTTCATCGCGGTAAAGGCCGACAAAGCCCACGCGCGCCGACGGGACCAGTTCCAGAACCCCGTCCAGCATCCCGTTACCGGCGCGCAGGATCGACACCAGCGCCAGCTTCTTGCCGGCCAGGATGGGGGCGTCCATCTCTTCCAGCGGGGTTTCGATATGGCGCGTGGTCAGCGGCATCTCGCGGGTGATCTCATAAGCCAGAAGCAGGGTGATTTCGCGCAGCAGCTGCCGAAACACGGCAGTCGACGTGCCCTTTTCCCTCATGAGCGTGAGTTTGTGCTGAACCAGCGGGTGATCGACGACAGTCAGGTGTTCGCTCATGTCTTCTCCAGTCTTTTCTTGACCCGCGCCCGGGTTTCCTCGTCACAGAAGGCCGCGCTCAACGCCGTTTCGTTGATCGCGGCGAAATCCTCGGCCTGCCAGCCGAATGCCTTGTGCAGCATCTCATATTCCCGCCGCATGGTGGTATGGAAAAACGGCGGATCGTCGGTGGAAACGGAGACTTTCACGCCCGCATCACGCAGCTTGGCGATCGGGTGAGAGGCGAAATCATCATACAGGCCCAGAACGACGTTCGAGCCGGGGCAAACTTCCAGCGTGACGCCCCGGTCGGCCAGCTCGTGCACTAGATCAGGGTCTTCAATCGCCCGGACACCGTGGCCGATGCGTTCCACCCCCAACTCGCGCACTGCCTCGCGCACGCTGTCGGGGCCGCCGAATTCACCGGCATGCGTGGTCAGACGCAGCCCGGCCTCGCGGGCACAGTCAAAGGCCCAGGCGAAATCGCCCTGCCGCCCGACGCCCTCGTTTCCACCCATGCCAAAGCCGGTAATCCAGTCGCCGGCCGTTTCCGCCGCACACCGGGCCGAGGCCTTGGCCTGTTCGGGGCCGAAGTGGCGGACGCAGGTGACGACACCGCGCAGGGTGATGCCAAGCTTGCGCTCGGCCTCATCTGCCGCATCCTGAATCGCGTTCAGATAGTCGCGCCAGGCGTGCAGATCCCCTCCGCCGCAGAAATCGGGGCTGAGGAAGGTTTCCGAATAGACCACGCCATTGGCCGCGCTTTCCTCGAGGATCGCAAGCGTCAGGCGGCGGAAATCCTCGGGGCTTTTCAGCACCTCGCAGGCGGCTTCATATACCTCAAGAAAATGCGCGAAGCCCCTGAAATCATAGGATCCATCCGGCTTGAAGATCCCGCTCAGGTCCACCCGCTTTTCATGCGCGAGCTGCCGGATGAACGCGGGCGGCGCCGCGCCTTCATGGTGCAGGTGAAGTTCGATCTTGGGAAGCTCGGTGACGGTCACAGAAAACTCCTTCCCGGTCCTTGCGCCGGAACGCCGAGATGCCGGGCGACACTGGCGGCCACGTCGGCAAAGTTTACCTGCCCGATTTCTCCCGCGCCGCGACCGGCGATCAACACGGGGACCTGTTCGCGCGTGTGGTCGGTGCCACTCCAGGAGGGATCGTTGCCATGGTCCGCGGTCAGCACCAGCAGGTCGCCCTCGCGCAGCTTTTGCACGATCACGCCGATCTCGCGGTCGAACCATTCCAGCGCCCGGGCATATCCGCTGATGTCGCGGCGATGGCCATAGACGCTGTCGAACTCGACGAAATTGGCAAAGGTCAGGCTGCCCTCTTCTGCCTCGTCAACCAGTCGCGACAGATGCGTCATCAACTCGGCATCCGAGCCTTTGACCGAGGAATCGATACCCTGCATCGAGAAGATGTCGCCGATCTTGCCGACGCCGTGTACGCGGCGACCGGCGTCCTGCACCCAGTTGGTCAGCACGGGCGCGGGCGGCAGAATGGCGAAATCCTTGCGGTTGGTGGTGCGCGTGAACCCCTGCTCGGGCGAGCCGATGAACGGACGCGCGATCACCCGCCCCACCTTCATCGCGTGCAGGCGCGGGGCAAGGGCCTTGCACATGGCAAGCAGACGGTCGAGGCCAAAGCTTTCCTCATGCGCGGCGATCTGGAACACGCTGTCGGCAGAGGTGTAGCAGATCGGCCAGCCGGTGCGCATGTGCTCGGCCCCCAGCCTTTCGATGATGGCGGTGCCGGGCGCATGGCAATTGCCGAGAATGCCCTTGGTCCCGGCCGCCTCGGCGGCGGCGCGGGTCAGGTCTTCGGGAAAGGCCGGAACCGTGTCGGGGAAATAGTGCCACTCCCACGGCACCGGCAGCCCTGCCAGTTCCCAATGGCCCGAAGGCGTGTCCTTGCCGCGCGAATGCTCGCGCGCGCAGCCCCATAGCCCGGTCGGCGCAGTCTCCAGCCCCGGCGTGGCATCGCCCGAGGCCAGCCGGACCGCCGCGCCCAGACCCAGCGCGTCAAGATTGGGCAGGTGCAGCGGGCCAGAGCGCCCTTCCTCGGCGCGCCCCTCGGCGCAGGCCTGCGCGATATGGCCGACCGTATTGGCGCCGGTATCAGGCAGGCTGCCGTTGAAATATTGATCGGCATCCGGCGCCCCGCCGATACCGACAGAATCCATCACCACGAGAAACGCGCGCGTCACGATCCGATCCTTTCGTGAATGAGGCTCGGCACCTCGAGCGGTTTCGGGCCAATCGTGATCGCCTGCGTCACCGCCGCAGCGGCATGGCGTGCCGCATCCTCGCGTGCGGCATGGACGACCGCCAGAGGGGTGCCCTTGGAAACCGTCTGCCCAAGTCGCACGATCCCCGACAGGCCAACCGCGGGGTCGATGATATCACTCTCGACCTGCCGGCCTCCGCCCAACGCGACGACGGCAAGGCCCAGAGCCTCTCCGTCTATCGCGGTAACATAACCTGTTTCCCGTGCAGTGACCTCCTGGATCACGTTGGCCTCGGGCAAGAACCTTGCCCAATCCTCGACAAAGTGCACGGGGCCGCCAACGGCGGCCATCATCCGGCCGAATCTCTCGGCAGCGCGCCCGTCGCGGATTACCTCGCTGATCTTTGCACGACCCTCTTTTGCATCCTCGGCCAGCCCGGCGTCGGCGAGCAACACCCCACCAAGTTCCGCCGAAACTTCGACCAGCGGGGACTCCTGCCCGCCCGTGAGCGCTTTCATCACCTCGGTCACTTCCAGCGCATTGCCCAAGGCGGGTGCAAGCGGCTGGTTCATGTCGGTGATCAGGGCGGAAGTCCTGCACCCCGCGGCGTTCGCCGTTTCGGTCAGCGCCGTCGCCAATTCGCGGGCATCCTCGATGGTTTTCATGAAGGCGCCGCTGCCGACCTTGACGTCGAGAACCAGCGCCTCTAGCCCCGCGGCCAGTTTCTTGGACAGGATCGAGGCGGTGATCAGGTCCAGGCTTTCCACGGTCGCCGTCACGTCGCGGATCGCGTAAAGCCGCCTGTCGGCCGGCGCGATCTGCGCGGTCGCCCCGACGATCGCCGCGCCGGTGTCCCGAAGGATCCGTTCCAGACGGGCCTGCCCCACCTGCGTGGTGACACCGGGAATGGATTCGAGCTTGTCCAGCGTGCCGCCGGTATGCCCCAGCCCGCGCCCCGAGATCATCGGCACATAGGCCCCGCATTCGGCCAGCGCCGGGGCCAGCACAAGGCTGACGCAATCGCCCACCCCGCCCGTCGAATGCTTGTCGATGACCGGGCCATCAAGGTCCCATGTCAGAACATGGCCGCTGTCGCGCATCGCCAGCGTCAGGGCCGTCCGCCCTTCGCGGCCAAGACCGCCCATGCAGACCGCCATGGCAAGGGCGCCCGCCTGAGCGTCGCTTACGCTGCCATCGGCGAGGCCTTGGGCAAACCATGTCAGTTCCTCTGGCGTGGGCACTTCGCGCATGCGCAGTTTCGCGATGATCGAGCGTGCATCCATATGCTCAGCGCCCCACGATGTGAGAGGTGTCGAAAGCACCCGGCAGCAGTTCGGCTATGGTCATTTTCCGTTCCACACCGCCAGTGTTGGCCATGGTAACCACCACGTCGCCCTTGCCGAATTCCGCCAGTTTCTGCCGACAACCGCCGCAGGGGGTAACGGGCTCGGGGCTGTCGGCGACGACGAACACCTCAGTCAACTCGGTGTCGCCCGCCGCGACCATGGCCGCGATTGCACCGGCCTCGGCGCAGGTCCCCTCGGGGTAGGACACGTTTTCCACGTTGCACCCCGAGTAGATCGCCCCCGAGGCCGCACGAACAGCCGCGCCCACCTTGAACTTTGAATAGGGCGCATGGGCGTTTTCACGGACTTTCAGCGCAGCGTCCTTGAGAGACATGGCGATTCCCCAATTTTTTATCATCTGGTCAGAAACACATACCCTAATTGAAACCGCCGGGGGAGTTGAAGCCCCTGCTTTTCTCGATTTTCCGGCGGCACTTCGCTCAGCCCAGCGTTGGACTGATCATTGCCTGAACAGTTGTGCCTCAGGAACATAGCCCGGCCTCAAGTTGGCCGGATCATGGCATTCTCCTCGGGCCAACGATGCGGAACTCCGCCTGCGACCCTGTAGCCCGAAATCGGGTGTTCCCCCTGCGCCAAGGATAGTTTAACACTAAACTAAATATTTCAGGGAATATCCGTCATGTCCGACACCTCCAACCTGCGCCAGGCCGCGCTTGAGTATCACGAGCATCCGAAACCCGGAAAACTCGAGGTCCGCGCGACCAAACCGATGGCGAACGGGCGCGACCTGTCGCGGGCCTACTCACCCGGCGTTGCCGAGGCTTGCGTGGAAATCAAGAACGACACAGCCAATGCCGAGCGTTTCACTGCACGGGGCAATCTTGTAGCGGTCGTATCGAACGGCACGGCGGTTCTGGGCCTTGGCAATATCGGCGCGCTGGCCTCGAAGCCGGTGATGGAGGGCAAGGCGGTCCTGTTCAAGAAGTTCGCCAATATCGACTGCTTCGACCTCGAGGTGGAGGAGCAAGACCCTGAAAAACTGGCGGAGATCGTGTGTGCGCTGGAACCCACCTTCGGCGCCATCAACCTCGAGGACATCAAGGCGCCCGACTGCTTCATCGTCGAAAAGATCTGCCGCGAGCGGATGAACATTCCCGTGTTCCACGACGACCAGCACGGAACGGCCATTGTCGTCGGGGCTGCGGCCAAGAATGCCCTGCATGTGGCGGGCAAGCGGTTCGAAGACATCAAGATCGTCTCGACGGGCGGCGGTGCGGCCGGAATCGCCTGCCTGAACATGTTGGTGAAGCTTGGTGTCAAGCGCCAGAACATCTGGCTGTGCGATATTCACGGGCTGGTCTACGAGGGCCGGACCGAGGACATGAACCCTCAGAAAGCCGCCTTTGCGCAAAAGACCGACCTGCGTACGCTGGATCAGGTGATCGACGGGGCGGACCTGTTCCTGGGTCTGTCCGGGCCGAATGTCCTGAAGCCCGAGATGGTGGCCAAGATGGCCGACCGCCCGATCATCTTTGCGCTTGCCAACCCGACGCCCGAGATCCTGCCCGACGTGGCGCGCGAAGTCGCCCCCGACGCGATCATCGCAACCGGGCGCAGCGATTTTCCCAACCAGGTCAACAACGTGCTGTGCTTCCCCTTCATCTTCCGCGGTGCGCTGGACGTGGGCGCGACCGAGATCAACGATGCCATGCAGATCGCCTGCGTGGACGGAATCGCGGAACTGGCCCGCGCCACGACCAGCGCCGAGGCCGCGGCAGCCTACAAGGGCGAACAGCTGACCTTTGGCGCTGAATACCTGATCCCCAAACCCTTCGACCCGCGCCTGGTGGGCGTGGTCTCCTCTTCGGTCGCCAAAGCCGCGATGGAAAGCGGCGTGGCAAGACGGCCGATCAAGGATCTGGAGGCTTACAAGGAACAGCTGAACCAGACCGTGTTCAAGTCGGCGCTGCTGATGCGGCCGGTTTTCGAAGCCGCCAAGGCAGCGGCGCGCCGCATCGTCTTTGCCGAGGGCGAGGACGAACGGGTGCTGCGCGCGGCGCAGGCCATTCTGGAAGAGACCACCGAGACGCCGATCCTGATTGGCCGCCCCGAGGTGATCGAGGCCCGCTGCGAGCGGATCGGCCTTGCGGTTCGGCCGGGCCGGGACTTCCAGATCGTGAACCCGGAAAACGATCCGCGCTACTACGACTACTGGAACTCGTACCACCAGATCATGCAGCGTCGGGGCGTGACGCCGGACCTGGCCAAGGCGATCATGCGCACGAACACCACCGCCATCGGCGCGATCATGGTGCATCGGGGCGAGGCAGACAGCCTGATCTGCGGCACGTTCGGCGAGTATCACTGGCATCTGAACTATGTCGAACAGGTGCTTGCCGACGGTGATCTGCGCGCGCATGGCGCCCTGTCGCTGATGATCCTCGAAGATGGCCCGCTGTTCATCGCCGACACCCATGTCCGCCAGTTGCCGACCCCCGAGGAACTGGCCGAGATCACCCTTGGCGCCGCGCGCCACGTCCGCCGCTTTGGCCTGGAGCCCAAGATCGCCTTCTGCTCGCAGTCACAATTCGGCAATCAGCGCGAAGGGTCGGGCAAACGCCTGAGGGCGGCGATCGAGATACTCGACAGCCAGCCGCGCGATTTCACCTATGAAGGCGAAATGAACCTCGACACCGCGCTGGACCCCGAACTGCGGCAGCGGATCTTTCCGAACTCGCGCCTGGAGGGGGCGGCCAACGTGCTGATCTTTGCCCATGCAGACGCGGCCAGTGGCGTGCGCAACGTCCTCAAGATGAAGGCCAACGGCATCGAGGTCGGCCCGATCCTGATGGGCATGGGCAACAAGGCCCATATCGTGTCGCCGTCGATCACCGCCCGCGGGCTGCTCAACATGGCGGCCATTGCCGGAACGCCGGTCGCGCATTACGGTTGAAACCGGCGGCCGTATTTCTGGCCGCCCTGTCCAGGGAGGTCAGCATGAAGGGGCATTGCCACTGTGGGGCGGTGCGATGGGAAAGCGATGGTGAGGTGGCCTGGAGCTGCTATTGCCATTGCTCCGACTGCCGCCGGATCTGCGCATCACCTGTTACGGCATTTTTCGGGTTGCCACATGGTTCGGTCAAATGGATCGGAGACGAACCGCAGGTCTACAACTCATCTGAAGGCGTCGAGCGCCTGTTCTGCGGCATTTGCGGGACGCAGATGGCCTATCGCAATGCCAAAGACCGGGTGAACATTCATCTCTACATTGCAACGCTGGAAGCCCACGAGGAATTGCCGCCGCGGTTCCATGTGTTCCATTCGGATCGTCTGAAGTGGTTTGATACCGACGACAGGTTGCCGCGCTATGCGAAGACAGCAGGGTAGCCGCCGATTCCCGCCGGCCCCAAGTTTGCAGCAAAGGAATTTGCAGTTTTGCAAAACGGTCACAAATTTCCGCTTTCATGCCGCTTGATCCTTGATTTGCAAAACTTTGCAGTCAAAATTTCGCCAAGATGCAAAGTTTTTGCGATAAACTGACGCGTCGTCATTCACGCTGCTTGCCCGGTGGGGCGCAGACGCCTAACACATCCTGCAAGCCGAACGTGAGGAGGACGCCATGACATATCAGGACGTTTACGAGAGCTGGAAAAACGATCCGGAAGGCTTCTGGATGGAAGCCGCCAAGGGGATCGACTGGGTCGAGCCGCCGACAAGGGCTCTGTTCGACGACAACGCCCCTCTCTATGAATGGTTCTGCGATGCCAAGGTGAACACCTGCTGGAACGCCGTTGACCGCCACGTGGAAAACGGCCGCGGCGAGCAGACTGCCATCATCTATGACAGCCCGATCACTCACACCAAGCGCGAGATATCCTATATGGAATTGCGCAACCGCGTGGCCACGCTGGCCGGGGCGCTGCGGGCCAAGGGCGTCGAGAAAGGCGACCGCGTCATCATCTACATGCCGATGATCCCCGAGGCGCTCGAGGCGATGCTGGCCTGCGCGCGCCTGGGCGCGGTGCATTCGGTGGTGTTCGGCGGGTTTGCCAGCAACGAACTGGCGGTGCGGATCGACGATGCCAAACCCAAGGCGATCATCGCCGCCTCCTGCGGGATGGAACCGGGACGGGTGGTGCACTACAAGCCGCTGCTGGACGGTGCCATCGACATGGCCGAGCACAAACCGGATTTCTGCGTCATCTTCCAGCGCGAGCAGGAGGTGGCCAAGCTGGTCGAGGGGCGCGACTACAACTGGCACGGTTTCCAATATGGCGTGGAACCGGCCGAATGCGTTCCGGTCGCGGGCAATGACCCGGCCTATATCCTCTACACCTCGGGCACCACGGGCGCGCCCAAGGGTGTCGTGAGGCCGACGGCGGGCCATCTGGTTGCGCTGAACTGGACGATGAAAAACATCTACAACGTCGATCCCGGCGACGTGTTCTGGGCGGCCTCGGACGTGGGCTGGGTCGTGGGGCATTCGTATATCTGCTATGGCCCGCTTATCCACGGCAACACCACCATCGTGTTCGAGGGCAAGCCTGTCGGCACGCCCGACGCAGGCACCTTCTGGCGCGTGATCTCGGAACACAAGGTCAAGAGCTTCTTCACCGCCCCGACGGCGATCCGCGCGGTCAAGCGCGAGGATCCCAAGGGCGAGTTGCTGGCCAAATATGACCTGTCCTGCCTCAAGGCCCTGTTCCTGGCCGGTGAACGCGCCGACCCCGACACGATCGTCTGGGCCCAGAACGCGCTGAAGGTTCCGGTTATCGACCACTGGTGGCAGACAGAAACCGGCTGGACCATCGCCGGCAACCCGCTGGGGATCGAGGAATTGCCGACCAAGCTGGGCTCGCCGGCCAAGCCGATGCCCGGCTATGACGTACAGATCCTTGACGAAGGCGGCCACCCGATGAAGCCGGGCGAGCTGGGCGCGATCGCGGTGAAACTGCCGTTGCCGCCGGGCACTCTGCCGACCCTGTGGAATGCCGAGGAAAGGTTCCGGAAATCCTATCTGGAGCACTTCCCGGGTTACTACGAAACCGGCGATGCCGGGATGATCGACGAGGACGGGTACCTCTACATCATGGCGCGCACCGATGACGTGATCAACGTGGCCGGCCACCGCCTGTCCACCGGCGCGATGGAGGAGGTTCTGGCCGCCCATCCCGACGTGGCCGAATGCGCGGTGATCGGCGTGACGGATCAACTCAAAGGGCAGATGCCGGTTGGCTTCCTGTGCCTCAACGCCGGATCGAACCGCAACGACGGCGAAGTCGTGGACGAAGTCGTCAAGATGGTGCGCGACAAGATCGGCCCGGTCGCTGCCTTCAAGAAGGCCGTCGTGGTGGACCGCCTGCCCAAGACCCGCTCGGGCAAGATCCTGCGCGGCACCATGGTGTCGATCGCGGATGGCAAGGAATACAAGATGCCCGCGACGATCGACGATCCGGCCATCCTGGACGAGATCAAGGTGGCGCTGCAATCCATCGGCTACGCCCAGTAATGAAATCAGGCCCGTGCCACGGCGCGGGCCTTTATTCTATTAACTGGCGGTGATCACGAACCCCGTGATTTTCGCCGAGACCTCTCCATCGCCATAGCGGTCGCGAATCTCCTCGGTCGCCGCACCGATGATCCGGTTGACCATCTTTTCCCCATGCGGTGCCAATTCACCGTAAAGGGGCGTTCCCCGCACATAGGCGATCGCCGGATGGGACGGATCGGGCGCAGTGCTGACATCCTCGACGGCCTCGATCTCGATATGTTCGAAACCCGCTTGCTCGAGCTCGGCGCGGATACGCTCGGGGTTGCCGTGCCCGTGCGGGGTGCGCGCCAGGAAATTCGGATGCGCCTCGGGCAAAAGCGTCTTGGCCACGCGGGTCACGATATCGGCAAACTCGTTCTGTTCGATAGCGTCCCACACATTGAACAGAAAGCGACCGCCCGGGCGCAGCACCCGCTTTGCCTCGGCATAGCCCTTGATCCGGTCCGGAAAGAACATCACCCCGAACTGGCAACAGACCGCATCGAAACTGTCATCCTCGAACGGCAGGTTCAGCGCATCGGCCGGCAACCATTCCACCGGCGGCTCGGCGGGCTGCCGTGATTTCGCCCGCTCCAGCATCGGCGGGTTGAGGTCGGTCACACAGTATCGGGCGCCTTCCGGAAGCAATGGCGCAAGGGCGCGCGTGACGACGCCGCTTCCTGCTGCGGTTTCCAGGACATCCCTGACCGGCCGGGCGGCGACACGTCGCGCCAGATCCCGAGCGTAGGATTCAAAGATCAGCGGCACCAGATAATCGTCGTAATAATCGGGGATGCTTCCTTCGAAGACCTTGTCGTTCTCGCTCATCTACCCCTCCCCTGGTTGCAGACGGATTCAGTATACCTCAAAACGGCCAATGTTTGGGGACAGCGTGTGTTTCACGCATGGCTTTCAGGCATCAAAATTCAACCCTCGCGCGATCTTTCTCTTGGCATCCACCCGCCGGCCACCCTACCCTCGCCGCAGGAGAACCCAGCATGACCGACAAAGATATCTGGCAACTGAGCGCGACCGAAATCGTGGCCCGCACCAAGGATGGTGCCCTGACTGCGGAAGAGGCAGTCTCCGCAGCGATAAACCGGATGGAACGGATCAACCCCACCCTCAACGCCGTAGTGGACAGCTGCGCCGCGGATGCGTTGGAACGGGCCCGCGAACTGGACAAGGCCCGCGCTGCGGGGGTGCCTTGCGGGCCGTTGCACGGGGTGCCGGTGACCATCAAGGTGAATGTCGACCAGAAAGGGTATGCCACTACGAATGGGGTAGTGGCATTCAAGGATCTCATCGCGCCGGAGGATGCGCCGGTGGTGGCCAATCTGCAAAAGGCCGGCGCGGTGGTGATCGGGCGCACCAATACGCCCGAGTTCTCGTTTCGGGCAGATACCGACAACCCGCTTTACGGGCGCACACATAACCCGTGGGGGCGGCACATTTCGCCCGGTGGCTCCTCGGGCGGCGCCGGCGCCGGGGTGATGGCGGGGGTCGGAGCCTTGGCCCATGGCAACGACATCGGTGGCAGCCTGCGCTTTCCGGCGGCGGCGAACGGGGCGGTCACGGTCAAGCCCGGACTGGGGCGTGTGCCCGCGTGGAACCCCAGCCAGAAGGTCGAGCGTGGAATGTTGGCGCAGTCCATGTCGGTTCAGGGGCTGATCACCCGCACGGCCGAGGATCTGCACCTGTCGATGCCCAGCCTGATCGAACCGGACCCGCGCGATCCGTTCCATGTGCCCCTGCCCTGGCGCGGCGAACCTCTGGATGGGCCGATCAAGGTGGCCTTCACCAAGAACACCTATGGCTATGACCTGCACCCCGAGGTCGAAGCGGCGCTTGATACCGCGCGGGAGGCGCTGGTCGACGCGGGCTATCAGGTCGACGAGATCGAACCACCCGACGTGTTCGATTGTGGCCGCACCGGATACCGCGCCCTGATGGGCGAGGTCTGGACCCTGATGAAGGACGACATCGACGCCTATGGTTCGCAGACCATCCGCGACATTTTCGCGGTCTATTTCCAGGAGTTTCCGCCCTTCACCGGAGCGGAGTTGGTGCAAATGATGGCCAAGCGCAGCCACTATGCGCGCGCATGGGCGCTGTTCACCCAGGAATATCCGCTCGTTCTGACCCCGTTCCTGCCGCAACCTTTCTTCAAGCCCGACCGCGACACCGAGGGCGCCGAAGGGGTGCATGAAGTTCTGGGCTGCGCGGTCTATTCCTATGCGATGAATTTCGTGGGGCTACCTGCGGCCTGCGTCCCGTCGAGGTTGGCCGCTCTGCCCCGGGGGCCGCAGCCGATCAACGTGCAGATCGTCGCGCGGCGATGGCGCGAAGATCTGGCGGTTGATGCGGCGACCGCGATAGAGGCGCGCGTGGGCCGGATGTCCGACGCCCTATGGCAGCGCCTGGATTGAACAGGCGCGCGCAATCAGACCTACATCGGCTCCAGTGTTGCGGAACGCCCGGCCGTCAACGCGCTGACAGAACTCGCGATCGCATGACGGTCGATCCGGAAGTGCCGGGCAAGGTCACCGATCGTTCCGGTCTGCCCGAAATGCTCGACGCCATGCGAGATCGTCCTGTGCCCCGCGACAGAGCCCAGCCAGGCGAGCGTTGCCGGGTGCCCGTCTATCACCGTGACGATGGAACAGTGCTGCGGGAGATCCCCCAGCAGGCGCTCGACGTGGGACATGGCGCTGGGGTTCCCGCGGGCCCGCTCGCGCTGCGCCGCGGTCCAGCCGGCGTTGAGACGGTCGGCCGAGGTCACGGCCAGAACGCCAATGTCTCGCCGGACCTCTCCGATCATGCCCGCAGCCGCGATCGCCTCATCCGCCACCGCGCCCTGATAGGCAATCACCACCGAGCAGTTCGGGCCGGGCTTGCGCAGCCAGTAGGCCCCGTCAATCGCCCCTTGGCGGAAGGCATCGTCCGCACGCTTGCCCGGCTGCTCGAGCGGCTTGGTCGTCAGGCGCAGATAGACCGACCCGCCGGTCTCGTCCCGCAGCCAGGTGCGCTCGTCCGGGTCCCCCTCCCCGTCCCGCTGCATGTAGTCGAAGGCCCATTCCATGATGACGGCAAGCTCGTCGGCAAAGGCCGGCTCGAACGCCGCCAGACCATCCTGGGACATGCCGATCAGGGGTGTCCCGACGGACTGGTGCGCGCCGCCCTCGGGCGCCAGCGTCACCCCCGAGGGCGTGCCCACGATCATGAAACGCGCGTCCTGGTAGCAGGCATAGTTCAGCGCATCGAGCCCCCGGCACACGAACGGGTCATAGACCGTGCCGATGGGCAGCAGGCGCTTGCCGAACAGGCTGTGGGACAACCCCGCCGCACCCAGCAGCAGGAACAGGTTCATCTCGGCGATGCCCAGTTCCAGGTGCTGGCCCTCGGGGGCAAAGTTCCACTTGGCGGTCGAGGGGATGCGGTGCTCGATAAAGGCGTCCTTCTGCGCGGTGCGCGCGAACAGCTTGCGCCGGTTCACCCAGGGGCCCAGCCCCGTCGTTCCGGTCACGTCCGGCGAGGTGGTCATGATCCGCGCGGCCAGCTCGCTGTCGCCTCGGGACAGGTCGTCGAGGATCTTGCCGAACGCCATCTGGGTCGAGATCTCGCGGTCGGTGTTCACCGAGATCGCCGGAACGGAAATGCGGGCATCGGAATAGCGCCGCGTTCCCTTGGAAAAGAACGGAACCCGCGCCAGGAACGCCTTGAGGCCGTCCACGTCCTGCACGGTGGCGAAGGGCTCCCACTCCTGCCCGTCCGGCACGCCCATGTGGCGCTGCCACTCGTCCATCTGTGCCTTGGTCATCAACCCGCCGTGGTTGTCCTTGTGGCCGGCGATCGGCGTGCCCCAGCCCTTGATCGTGTAGGCCAGGAAACAGGTCGGCCGGTCATGGTCGATCTCGGCAAAGGTTTCCGCCATCGTCCGAACGCAGTTGCCGCCGAGGTTTTCCATCAGCTCGGCCAGTTCCGCGTCCGAACGCCGCTCGATCAGCGCGGAGACATCCCCCTGATCGCCAAGGTCATCCATCAGCCGCTGTCGCCAGACCGCGCCGCCCATGAAAGTCAGAGCGGAATATTCGGCGTTCGGGCAGGCATCGATCCATTCGCGCAACCGCTCGCCGCCGGGTTCTTCGAAGGCCGCACGCTGCAGGGCGCCGTATTTCACGCGGACCACGTCCCAGCCGAAAGCGTCAAAGATCTTTTCGATCCGTTCGAAAAGCCCCTCGCGAACGATCCCGTCCAGCGACTGCCGGTTGTAGTCGATGATCCACCAGCAATTGCGCAGATCGTTCTTCCAGCCCTCCTGCAGGACTTCGTAGATGTTGCCCTCGTCCAGTTCGGCGTCCCCCACCAGCGCGACCATGCGGCCCATCGGGGTATCGCTTCCCCAGTCCTTGGCGGCGATGTAGTCCTGCACCAACGAGGCCAGCGCGGTGATGCCGACGCCCAGCCCGACCGAGCCGGTCGAGAAATCCACGTCGTCGATATCCTTGGTGCGGCTGGGATAGCTCTGCACCCCGCCGAACCCGCGGAAGTTCTCCATCTTCTCGCGGGTCTGGTTGCCCATCAGGTATTGCATCGCATGAAAGACCGGCGAGGCATGCGGCTTGACCGCCACCCGGTCCTCGGGCCTGAGCGACGAGAAATAGAGCGCCGTCATGATCGACACCATCGAGGCCGAGCTGGCCTGGTGCCCGCCGATCTTGATCCCGTCCACCTTGGGCCGGATGTGGTTCGCGTTGTGGATCATCCAGTGCGACAGCCACAACAGGCGCTGTTCGATGGTCTTGAGATGGGTCAGATCGGCGCTCATGTCGGGCTCCTTACTCGGCGGCGTGGCGCGTCCGGGGCGGCAGGGACTGTTCCAGATCATCGAGGATGTCCTTGACATCTTCCAGCCCGACCGACAGGCGGACAAGGCCGTCGCTGATGCCGTGTTCGGCGCGCTCTTCGGGCGAATAGGTCGAGTGGGTCATCGAGGCCGGGTGCTGGATCAGGGTTTCCGCATCCCCGAGCGAGACGGCGCGCTGGATCATCTTCAGGCGGTTCATCATCGAGATACCCGCCTCCATGCCGCCATTGACCTCGAAGGCGATCATGCCGCCGGGCTGGGCCATCTGGCGCGTGCCCAGATCGTGCTGAGGGAAACTCACCAAACCGGGGTAGTAAACCGTGCCGATGGCGGGATGCGCGGCCAGCCAGTCGGCGACGATTCTGGCCGAGGCGCAGTGGCGGTCCATGCGCAGGGCCAGCGTCTTGAGCCCGCGCAGGATCAGCATCGCGTTGAACGGCGCCATGACCGCGCCGGTCATGTCCTTCATGCCGATCAGTCGGATCTCGGCGATCTGCTCGGCGGTGCCGACGACCAGCCCGGCCACCACGTCCCCATGCCCGCCGAGGTATTTCGTCGCCGAATGCAACACGATGTCGGCCCCCAGTTCGATCGGGCGGGTCAGGTAGGGCGTGGCATAGGTGTTGTCGACGACAACCTTGGCGCCGACGGAATGGGCGATCTCGGCGGCACCGGCGATGTCCACCAGCCGCATGTTCGGGTTGGCCGGAGTTTCGAAATAGACGACGCGGGTCTTGTCCGAGACCGCATCGCGCAGGTTGTCGATATCGGTCATGTCCACATGGGTGACGGTCACGCCCCATTTCGCCAGCCCGTGCCGCATGTAGGCGAAGGTGCAGCCATAGAGCGTCTTGTCCACGATCACCTCGTCACCGGGCGACAGCAGCGTCCAGAGAACGGCGGTCACCGCGCCCATGCCGCTGCTGAGCGCCAGCCCGGCCTCGGCCCCCTCGAGCGTCGCGATGCGCTGTTCCAGCAGATCGCATGTGGGGTTCGAGATGCGGCTGTAGATATGGCCCTGACGTTCGCCCGCGAACATCTCGCCCCCGGCCTCGGCATTCTCGAACACGAAGGTCGAGGTCAGGTGCATCGGGGGCGTCAGCGCGCCTTCGTTCTCCATCGGGTCATAGGCGTGGTGAATGGCGCGGGTGGCAAATCCGTTTTCCGAGGACATGGCTGTCTCCTATTCTGCGTTGCAGCCATGATGCGCCTGTCCCAAGGGTATTTGATTGCAAAACATGCCACCATTGCATTATAAATTGGAATAATCTGCCCAACGAGGCCCGAAATGGACGCCAAAGACCGACAGATCATCCGCGCCCTGCAGAAGAACGGGCGCATGACGAATCAAGACCTCGCCGAGGCCGTGAACCTGTCGCCCTCGCCCTGCCTGCGGCGGGTCAGGAACCTTGAGGCATCCGGCGCGATCCGGGGATACAGCGCGGATGTGGACGGCGCGGCGTACGGTTTGCCGATCACCGTCTTCGTCCGCATCCGGTTGCAAAGCCACAATGAGACCGACGTTCAGCACTTTGAACGACGGATCATGGCGATCCCCGAAGTGCTTGAATGCCATGTGCTGACCGGCGCGACGGACTACCAGTTGCGCGTGATGGTCTCGGGGCTGGATGCCTACGAGGATTTCATCCGCAACCGCATTCACCCGATCGGAGGGATCGCCTCGATTGACACCAGCTTCGTTTACGGGACCGTGAAGAAAACAGCCGTTTTCCCTTCATTGGACTGATCCAAGTCTCCGCGCCGCAACTCCGGGTCAGAAAGGATTGAGGGGTTTCAGCGCGGTGTCACGACGGCTCGCCCGGGTGGCTTCAAGACGCGCCTTGCGGGCCGCTTCGAACAATGTGGCGACCCTACGCCATGATGCATCAACGGCATGCTGGTATCGTCCAAAGCGCGCCTCGCCGATTTTCAGAAGTTCTGCGTCGAACGCCTTTTCCGCAGGGTGATCGACGGGGGGCAACCGCGAGTCCCACAGCGCGCGCTGCCGGGCGATCAGGCGAAGGTCCTGCGCGCGTATGGCCGCACGCAGCAATCGGGCCGCATGTGCCTCGCTTGCAAGACGGCGGGCCCTCCGTTGCATTAGCGCCATCCGAACGGATGGCCAAGCGTAGCGCCTGAACGCCCATCCGAGCAGGGCCAACACCAGCACCCCACCGGCAAGCAACAGGACCTGGCGCGGTGTCAGAAGCGGTTGGCGCGGAGGTGCTGGCGCATCAACCTCGAACTGCAGACCGGGCACCGTTGCCGTTTCCACCTTTCCCGAGACGGTGCTGAACCACTGAAGGCTGATCTCGGGCAATGCCACCGCTCCGCCATAGCGGGCGACATAGGTGGTGCTTTCGGCCCTTTCGCCGGACAGAACCCCGCGATTTTCCGTTTCCGACAGGCTCGGCTCTTTGGGATAGGCCTGAACCGCCTTGGCCTGGATGTCATGAATAAGGGGCGGGATGAACAGAGGCGAAGTGCCTTCGATCTTTGCCATGACCTCGCGCGTCACGGCATCACCGGCAGACAGCACTTCGGCCTCGCCTTCGATCTGTTGGGTCAACGTCAGGTTCTCGGCGATGATCAGAGGATCCAGCGATCGGGCCGCTTCGGGCACCGTGGCGGTGAAGGTGACAGGAGGAAGAGGCACCGAGACGGACACCGGCTCGGTTGATGGCGGGTTCGCGTAGACCAGATCGACGGTTTGAGCAGGCAGCGTGAAACTGCCTTCGACCATGGGATACAGCCGATAGGCCCGGCTGACGCCGGACCATGTCTCGCCATTGACGCTTTGACTGACAGGGCCGGACGCCCGCGAAGGCAGGCGAACGATCAGGTTCGGCGCCTCGAAGCTCGGAAATACCGGCGGCTTCGGCATCCATGTCGGCACCAGAACCGTCACCCGCAGAACCAACGGCTGCCCGACGACCACGCTTTCGGCGCTGAGTTCGGCGGAGACCTGCGGCGCGGGCGGCACGTCCTGCGCCGCCCCGACCAGCGGCCAGAACAACACCAGAAGTGCAGAAAGAAGCCCCCTCATTGCGGCCCCTCCGCGGCCTCGACAAGAAACCGGGTCCGCAGGAAATCGCTCATGTCGGTATCGACCGAGCGCATCCACTGGTCGGCTGTCTGGAAATCCGGCCCTTCCTCCTGATACTGCTGCTGCGTTTCGGCCCCGCGCTGCGCCTGGTTGTCGAACACGACGTCATCAGCGCCGATGCCGCTTTCCTCTCCCGTATCGCTCTGCTCACGGGCGCTTTCGATGTAGTCCACGATGTAGCGCGAAACTTCGAGGTTGTGCTGCGCCTCGGCATAGTCCGGCCGGATTTCGAGGGCACGCTCAAAGGCGGCCACTCCTGCCCTGTACTCGCGGTTCTTCATGTGCGACATGCCTTCGCCCATTGCAGCCTCGGCGGTATCTATGCGGGCAAAGATTTCCGCCGCATCCGCGTATTGCCCCGCGCGATACTTGGAGTAGGCGCGCCACATCGGGTCGGCGAACAATTCACCCGCCTTCGCGAACTGCTTGTCGCGATAGGCCATCATGCCCTGCTGATCCGGGGTAAAGAACCAGTCGATGACATCGGCCCGCGCGCGTTGCGGCCCAAGCAGGCCCAGGGCGATTCCCAGCGCAAGCCCCCACCGGGTCGTCCACCCTTTTCGGAACCACAGCAGCAGGATCAGCGCCGCCGGCCAGGCCAGCATCCATCCCCGATCCTCCCATTCCAGCCGGTCGTCGCCCAGAAGCGCGGCCCGGTAGGCGGATTGGGCGACTCGCTCGATTCGGTCCAGGTCAGACTCGTCTGCGGTCATTCGGATGACCTCGACACCCGCCAGATTTTCCAGAGCTCCCAAGGGCGCAGTTTCAGGCGCTACAAACAACACCATGACCGGCGGATCGGTTTCACCGCGTTCGTTGAACGCGGGCAGGTCCACGCTGTTCAGCCCATCGAGCACGAAAAGGATCGCCCCCGGAGTTTCCACCCGCGCCAGTTCCGCATCCGCCATCCGCATCGCCGCCGTGGCATCGTCGCCATCGCGCGGCATGACCTCGGGGCTCAGCCCCTCCAGCAGGGCTTTCAGTATATTCGGGTCGTCGGTCAGCGGAGCGGCACGGTGCGCGGTGCCCGCATAGGCGATCAGGGCGGTGTTGGCCCCGGCGCGGCGTTCGACCAGATCCATGACCTTGAACCGCGCCCGCTCCAGCCGCGATGGCGGCACGTCCGGGTTCTCCATCGAACTGCCGACCTCGATCGCAACCACCAGCGGAGCGGTCTGCGACAGGAAGGGATTGGGCACCCGGCTCCATGTCGGCCCGGCCGCAGCCAGGGTCAGCAGGACCAGCGCCAGTGCCGCGCTGTCTATGGGCTGGATGCGCCCAGCGCTGGCCTTGCCCACGGTCAGGGCTTCGGCCAGGTGCGGCGCGATACCCGATGGCTGCTCTGCCCCCTGCCCGCGCGGGTTGCGCACGCGCCACCATAGCAACAGGATCACCGGCACCAGCAACAGGGCCCACGGGCGCAAGAGATGCAGGGCAGACAGAGCGTCAAGAAAGCCCGTCATGGCTCGGCCCTCTGGTTCTGCGAGAAAGACAGCCACAGCAGCGCCGCCAACCCTATGAGCGCCGCCAGCCCGAACGGGATCCACCCCAGCGGCTGGCGCGGCTGAAAGGTGATGGTTTCGGTGACGCGCGGGTTCAGGCGGTCGATCTCGTCATAGATGCGCGCAAGCCCCTCTTGGTCGAAGCCGTAGAAGAACTCGCCATTTGCACGCTGGGCGATG
Organism: Ruegeria marisrubri; assembly: GCF_001507595.1. GTDB lineage: Bacteria > Pseudomonadota > Alphaproteobacteria > Rhodobacterales > Rhodobacteraceae > Ruegeria > Ruegeria marisrubri. Next base: position 99,821 of record NZ_LQBQ01000001.1, on the reverse strand, counting down.
TCCTTCAGCGCTGTCAGATCGACCCGCTCATCTCCGCCGGCCGAAGGATCTCCGACACCGATCGTGTAAATAGCAACGCCCTCCTGCGCCGCGATTTCCGCCGCGTTGACCGGACTCATCCGGCTGGCGTTGTCAGCCCCGTCCGAAAGCAGCACCAACAGTCGCTGTTCGACCTCGCTGGTGCTGAAGGTGTGAATGGCCAGTCCGATGGCATCGCCGATCGCCGTATCGGGCCCGGCCATGCCGACCCGTGTATCGCCCAGCATCTCGGCGACGGTTTCCAGATCCTCGGTGAATGGCGTCTGAACGTAGGCCTTGGTCCCGAACACGATCAGGCTGATCCGGTCGCCATCGCGTTCGGCCACGAAATCGGCGACCACGTCCTTGACCACCTGAAGCCGTTGTTGCGGCTGGCCAGCGGCGTCCTTCATGTCGCGGGCATCCATCGAGCCGGATAAATCGACCGCCAAGGCCAGGTCACGCGCGGCCTTTTCGACGGTGACGCGCTGCCCTAGCAACTCCGGGCGCGCAAGCCCGGTCACGACAAGCACCCAGCACAGGACGGCGGCGGCAACCTGCATCCTGCGGCGCGTCAGCACCACCGATCCGGCGCGGGGCGTCAGCCCGGCCGCCTCGGACACCTCCCGGAAGAACGGGATGCGAATGGCCCGGCTGGTCGTCCTGTATGGCGGAAGGAAACGCCACGCCAAGAAGGGCGCCGGCAGCAGCAGGAGTGCCCAAGGGAATGCCAGCGAAAGCGTCATGACCTCCCCTTGATCGGCTTGTGGCGGCGCACCCATTGCTCGGCCAGCGTTTCAAGCCCGGGGACGGGCGGCGCGGCAGCGACAAAGGGGGCCTGCGCAATCACCCGGCCCGGCCCTTCGGCAAAGCCATTGCCGCCATAACTCTGGTCGAGAAATGCAAGCCAGTCGTCCCCCAGCAAGCTGGCGATATCCGAACGCGGATAGGCGCTGAGGGCTGCACGGCGCAGAATCGCGGCTATGACGACGGGGTCTTCGCCAGCCAGCCGCAACTCCCGCAACGCGGCGCGGCGATAGGCGTTGGCCCGCCGACGGGCGCGCCAGCGCAACCCGGCCCAGATCGCCAGCGCGGCAGCGATGATCGCCAGCCAGGTCCAGCCCTGCGTCTGCGGCCACATCGAGATCGCCTCGGGCTCGGACGGCGGAATGAGCATGTCGAGCAGCTCGGTCAGGTTCTTGCCGGCAAAGTCCTCTTCCGTCATCGCCGCCCCCCCGCACCGAACAGCGACAACATCTGCGGGAGCGTTTCCTCGGCCGTGGTCAGCGGAAGGACCGGCGTGCCGTATTTGCGGCTCCAGCCCAGTACCGGCTCCAATCGCTTGTCCAGAAAGTCCTGTAGCTTTCTGCGGACCTCCACGTCCGAGGATTCCAGAGAAACCTGCAATTGGCCATCCGAGGCCACGATGCGGAAACCATCCGGCAGTGTTAGGCCGGTCGGGTCGGACACCGGGAACAGGATCACGTCATTGTGCAACGACAAGCGATGCACCAGTTTCTCGGTGCGCGCGTCGATGCCCGCGAAATCGCTGAACACCAGTATGGTGAAGCCGGTCTTGGCGATGCGCGTGGCCGCTTCGAGTTGCCCGTTCAACGTCACAGGCCCTTCGGCGGGTTGCCCCACATGCAGGCTCTGATTTGCTTCGGCCAGAACAGACAGGAACCGGTTCAGCGCGGTCCCGCTGGCCCGCGGAGGCAGTTCGGCCACCCGGCCATCCCCAAAGACCAGACCTCCGACCCGGTCGCCCTGAATACGCATCCGCCATGCCGCAAGCGCCGCCGCCTCGGCCGCGGTCACGGATTTCATGTTGAGCACCGTGCCGTAGAACATGCTCATGCGCTGATCGACCAGCAGCAGCGCAGGGCGGTCGCGCTCTTCGGTGAACACCCGGACATGCGGCTCGCCGGTGCGGGCGGTCACCTTCCAGTCGATGGTGCGGACATCGTCGCCGTGCTGGTAGTGGCGCAGCTCCTCGAAGTTGAGCCCCCGCCCCCTCAGCCGCGATGCGTGCCGCCCATTCAGCGCCGAGCGCGCAGGCTGCCGTGGCAGAAAGCTGATTGCGCGGGCATGCCGTTCGAAACCGCGCAACCGCGCCAAGGTCACATGGATCCGTGGGTCAGAGCCGGTATCCGCAACGCCTGCCATGATCGCCTCAAGGCAAGGCGACCAAGGACAGGACCCTGTCGATCACCTGATCGCTGGACATCCCGTCGCCCTGCGCCTCGTAGCTCAACGCAATCCGGTGACGCAGCACATCATGCGCAATGGCCCGGACATCCTCGGGATCGACATAGTCGCGCCCCTGCATCCAGGCATGGGCACGGCTGCATTTGTCGAGCGCCAGCGATCCACGGGGCGAGGCCCCGATTTCGATCCAGCGGGCCAGATCGGCATCCAGTGCGCCGGGCGTCCTCGTGGCCTGCACCAGGTCGGCCATGTAGCGATCCATCGCGTCGGCCACATGCATCTGCCCGATCTCGGACCGGGCGTCGAACACGGCCTGCTGCGGAATCACCGAGGGGTTTTCCTTTTTGGCGCCCTCGTCTGCCTTGGATTCCTTTGAACCCTGCTCTTCGCCCCGAACAAGACGGATCACCTCGACCTCGTCTTCGACCGGCGGGTACTCGATCTGCACCTTCATGAGAAAGCGGTCCATCTGCGCCTCGGGCAGCGGATAGGTGCCCTCCTGCTCGATCGGGTTCTGGGTGGCCATGACGATGAAAAGCGGCGGCATCCTGTGGGTGGTGCCGGCAACCGTGACCTGCCGTTCCTCCATCGCCTCAAGCAGGGCCGCCTGAACCTTGGCAGGCGCACGGTTGATTTCGTCGGCCAGCACGATATTGGCAAAGATCGGCCCCGGTTCGAACCGGAACTCTCCGCTGCCGCCCGCCTGATGATACACTTCGGTGCCCGTCACATCCGACGGCAGCAGGTCCGGGGTGAATTGGATGCGGCTGAAATCGGCCTCAAGGTTCTTCGACATGGCCTTGACCGCCCGCGTCTTGGCCAGCCCGGGCAGACCTTCGATGAGAAGATTGCCATTGGCCAGAAGCCCGATCACCAGCCGGTCGACCACCTGGCCCTGTCCGATGATCGATTCACCGATACGCTGCCTCAACAATGCGATTTGCTCTCGAGAATTCATGAAACATCAAACCTTTCCGGATCCAATACGCCGTGGTCGCAAGGCGATACTAACAGCTAGTCCCACGCAATCCAGACGCAAGATGTTGATTTTATGAGTGCTATGCCGGACCCGAAAAGCCGAACCTTCTTGGGGTCTGAACCGGATCGCCTGAATTGGACGCTGCCGAGAAGCCGCACCGTGCAGACAGCGATCGGTCGTGGCTGTCGCCTGACGCGGGCCTCTTGGACACGGGGTCACTGAACCACCGAACTCTCCAGGTTGGCGACGGCTCAAATCAGCACGGACGGACCGCGCGCACGACAACTCTTTCAGTTGCTTGGTTCCAGTTGGCCAATCGCCCATGCGCCGTACCCCACGACGCGCTGCCGGTCGCCTGACGTGTCGCCCGAGTTTCGCAGGTCCAGCCGTTCAATCGAGTATCCCCGGTCTTGCGCCTCGAGCAGCATTCCGCGGATTGCCATGTGGCCGCAGGCCTCGAACGGTCCGATGGCCGCCTGATCAAAGCCTTCGATGGCCGTCGCGGTCCGGGTGTCATGCGCGGTCGCGAGATCATAGGGCTCGTAATGCGAAAGATCGGAACTGACCACCAAAAGCGTGTCGTCGTCCCAAAGCCTACGGATCGCATTGGCAACATGCGCGGCAGAGGTTTCTCCAAACAGCAAGGGAACTATCGCCATTGCCCCGAACACCGCTTGCAGGAACGGCAATTCCACCTCGACGGCGTGATCGGGCCCGTGCGGCGCGTCATCGATGGCCGCCAACCCTTCGGAGACAAGGGCTTCAATTGCTTCGCGGTCGATTGGAACCAGCCCCATCGGCGTGGCAAACGCTCCTTGCGACGGAGCGGCGAGCCCGGTGAACCTCACATAGTGGGAGGGACCGATCACTACGGCGCGCCGGAACCGGTGCAAACTGTCGCGCAGGCACCCGAAGGCCTCGGCCGCAATCGCGCCGGAATACACATATCCCGCATGAGGCGCGATCACTCCTCGTACCCCGTGTCGCGGCGCGGACATGGCGTTGTTCAAAAGATCTGTGACCTGTCGCGCAAGCGCGCCCGGCTCTTTGGGATAGAAGACCCCTGCAACTGCGGGCTCTCGCACCCTATATGTGTGATGAAGCGAAACCATGTCTCAGCCTCCTTGAAGGCGTGACGCATTATGAAATCTAGGACTGACAATACCAGATTGAAGGGCGTGCCGGGGCGCTACTGGCACTTTCTGGACGACGGGCGCATTCAGTGCGACTTGTGCCCGCGCTATTGCAAGCTGCGCGAGGGCCAGCGCGGGCTTTGTTTCGTGCGGGGCCGGCAGGACGACAGGATGCTGCTGACCACCTATGGCCGCTCATCCGGCTTCTGCATCGACCCGATCGAGAAAAAACCGCTCAACCATTTTCTTCCCGGCACTCCGGTGCTGTCCTTTGGCACGGCGGGCTGCAACCTGACCTGCAAGTTCTGCCAGAACTGGGAGATTTCGACGGCCCGGCAGATGGACCGGCTGATGGACCGTGCCTCGCCCGAACAGATCGTCGAGGCGGCCATCGCGGCCGGGGCGCGGTCGATTGCCTATACCTACAACGACCCCGTGATCTTTCTGGAATACGCCGTGGATGTCGCGCGGATCGCGCGGGAACGCGGGCTGAAAAACGTCGCCGTCACGGCCGGCTACATTGGCCGGGAGGCGCGCGAGGAATTCTTCCACTGGATGGATGCGGCCAATATCGACCTCAAGGCCTTCACCGAGGACTTCTATCACCGGCTCTGCACGGGTCATCTGAAGGATGTGCTCGAGACGCTCGAATATGTGCGGCACGAAACCGGGACATGGCTGGAACTCACCACATTGCTGATCCCGGGGAAAAATGACGGCCATGACGAAGTCTCGGCCCTGAGCGACTGGGTTGCCGAGCGCCTTGGGCCACAGGTGCCGCTGCATTTCAGCGCGTTCCACCCCGACAACCAGATGCAAGCAACCCCCTCCACGCCGCGCCAGACCCTGACGGCGGCCCGTGACATTGCGACCAAGGCGGGCCTTTGGTTCATCTACACCGGAAACGTCCATGACCGCCCCGGACAGAGCACCTACTGCCCTGGATGCCACACCTGCGTGATCGGGCGCGACTGGTATGACATTACATCCTGGGCACTGACGCCCGAAGGAAGGTGCGAAGCCTGCGGATCACCTATCGGAGGCGTTTTCGAGGCGCAGCCGGGCACTTGGGGCAATACCCGCATGCCGCTGCGGATTTCCGCCGCGTAAGGGCTGCCACCTCGATCCAGGTCGCTACCGGCGGTGAGAGCCAATCCCCGCTGCCTGCATCGCCAGACCGACCCTGTTTTGATTCCGATCAATGCGATGTCACGCGGATCGGTGCGAAGCTGAAAGATATCGTCCGATCCTGACAACCAAGCTTCGGTCGAATTTTGTTTCACTGAGGGAGGAGTGAAACAATGCCTGCAAGCGTCACACCCCAGGAAACGAGAGCAAGCTATGCGCACGGAGCATCGGCGACGCCCTTGATGGGATTGACCATCGGCGCCGTGTTCGAGCGTACGGTTTCAACATTCTCCGACAACGACGCACTGGTCGTGCCCTATCAGGGCGTGCGATGGAACTATGCGGAGTTGGGACATCACGTGGATGAGGCCGCTGCCGGATTGGTCTCACTGGGACTCGAACCGGGTGACAGGATTGGGATCTGGGCCCCGAATATGGCCGAATGGGTTGTGCTGCAGTTCGCCAGCGCGAAAGCGGGCCTCATCCTCGTCAACATCAACCCGGCCTATCGTCTGTCAGAGCTGGAATATGCCCTGAACCAGGTCGAGGCCAAAGCGCTGGTTCTGTTGCCGCGTTTCAAAAGCAGCAACTACGCCGAAATGCTGACCGAACTGATGCCGGAACTGTCGGAAGGCAGCCCGCCCGGGCAGTTGAAGGCCAAACGGGTTCCGAGCCTGAAATGGGTTATCACGCTGGCCGACCAAGCTCTGCATGGGGCGATCACCTACAAGGACGTATTGGCGCGAGCCGACGACCGGACGCGCCAAACCGTTCGGGAACTCGCGGAAGTTCTGCAATTCGATGATCCTATCAACATTCAGTTTACCAGCGGGACCACCGGCAAGCCCAAGGCCGCGACGCTGACTCACCACAACATCGTCAACAATGCCTATTTCACCGGCGTCCAGATGCGGCTGACGCACCGGGATCGCATGTGCATCCCTGTGCCCATGTATCATTGCTTCGGGATGGTGCTGGGCACGCTCTGCTGCGTCGCGCATGGCGCAACGATGGTGTTCGCCTCGGCCGGGTTCGACGCGGAAGCGGCGATGGCGGTCACCGAAGCCGAGCGTTGCACGGTCTTTCACGGCGTGCCGACCATGTTCATCGCGGCGCTGGATACGCCGGGCTTTGCCGACCGAGACCTGTCGCACCTGCGCACCGGTATCATCGCCGGAGCGCCCTGCCCGGTCGAATTGATGAAGCGCATCATGGACGAGATGCACATGACCGAGATCACCATTGCGTACGGTATGACGGAAACCGGGCCGGTCAGCACTCAGACCTCGGTCGACGATCCGGTGTACCGCAGGGTCGAAACCGTTGGCCGGGTTCTGCCGCACACCGAAATCAAGATCGTCGACACCGAAGGCCGCATCACGCCGCGTGGCGTTGCGGGCGAATTGCTCACCCGCGGTTACTGCGTGATGCTGCGATACTGGAACGACCCCGAGAAAACCGCCACGGCGATCGACGAGGCGCGCTGGATCGCCAGCGGCGATATCGCCATGATGGATGACGAAGGCTATGTCCAGATCGTCGGGCGCATCAAGGACATGCTCATCCGGGGCGGCGAGAACATCTTCCCCCGTGAAATCGAAGACTTTCTCTATACACATCCGGCCATCGAACAGGTCGAGGTGATCGGAGCGCCGGATGAGAAATACGGCGAAGAAGTTTGCGCCTGGATCAAGCTGCGTGAAGGTCACAGCGTAACCGAAGAAGCAATTCGGGACTTCTGCCGGGGCAAGATCGCCCATTTCAAGATTCCGCGATATATCAGGTTCGTAGACGAATTTCCTTTGACCGCCACGGGCAAAGTGCAAAAATTCGTCATGCGCGAAATCATGGCAAGGGAGTTGAAAAAGAAGGCGCACTAGACCATGGCCAGAACCCGCCAGACAAGGACGACCGATCCGGGTGCCTACCTTGATGCAGAAGGAACCCTTCTGCGCGAGTTGCCCGATTTTGCGAAAAGCCGCGACACTCTTGTTGCCCTGTATTCGGCGATGGTCAGATGCCGGACCTTCGACTCCAAGGCGGTCGCGTTGCAGCGCACCGGGCGTTTGGGCACCTATGCCTCCAGCCTGGGACAAGAGGCTGTTGGCGTCGGGGTGGCAAGCGCCATGGCGCCCACGGATGTTTTCCTGCCGTCATTCCGCGAGCATGGAGCGCAATTGATCCGGGGCGTCACTCTGGAAGAGCTGTTTCTCTTTTGGGGCGGTGACGAACGCGGGAATGATTTTTCGCTTCCCAAACGTGATTTTCCGGTCTGCATACCAGTCGGCACGCATTTCCCGCATGCGGCGGGGGCAGCACTGGCCCTGGTTCACAAAGGGGTGCCGGGGGTCGCTGTCGCGGTCGGAGGAGACGGCGCGACGTCGAAAGGCGATTTTTACGAGGCCTTGAACCTGGTCGGGGCGTGGAACCTGCCGGCGGTCTTTGTGCTCAACAACAACCAATGGTCCATTTCGGTGCGGCGTCAGGACCAAACGGCTGCGCAGACATTGGCGCAAAAGGCCGTTGCCTGCGGCCTGCCGGGCGAGCAGGTCGACGGCAATGACGTGATCGCGGTGCGCGAAGCGACCGAAAGGGCGCTGGAACGGGCAAGGTCCGGTCAGGGCGGGACTTTGATAGAATGCGTCACCTACCGGCTGGGCGATCATACGACTGCCGATGATGCCAGCCGCTATCGCGATGACGACGAAGTGAGCGCCCAATGGAAGAAGGAGCCACTGGTCCGCCTGCGCCGCCACCTGACCCAGGTGCATGGCTGGAGCAAGGCGGACGAAGAGGCGCTTTTGCGCACATGCCGTGAAGAGGTGGACCAGGCCGCCGAAAACTATCTGGCCACGCCTCCCGAACCGGCGGGGGAGATGCTTGCCAACCTGTTCGAAAGCTTGCCCCGCGATCTGGCGCGACAGGCGGAGGAATTGGGCGATGGCTGAAATGACGATGATCGAAGCCGTCCGTGCAGCACTGGCCTTCGCGCTGGAGGAAGACCCGGATGTCATCATCTTCGGCGAAGATGTGGGGATCGACGGAGGGGTATTTCGAGCCACCGAAGGCCTCGTGCAACGGTTTGGCCCATCCCGTGTCCGAGACACGCCCCTGTCGGAGACAGTGATCGCCGGGCTGGCGGTTGGCGCTTCGGCACAGGGGCTGCGCCCTGTGGCCGAGATCCAGTTCATGGGCTTCATCTATCCGGCGGTCGATCAGCTCGTGTGCCACGCCGCGCGCATGCGCAATCGTACGAGGGGGCGGCTGAGCTGCCCGATGGTTCTGCGCGCCCCCTTTGGTGGCGGCATCAAGGCCCCCGAGCATCATTCCGAAAGCACCGAGGCCATGCTGGCGCACGTGCCCGGTCTGCGGGTGGTCATTCCAAGTTCTCCGGCCAGGGCCTACGGCCTGCTGCTGGCGGCCGTCCGCGACCCGGATCCGGTGATTTTCCTCGAACCCAAACGCCTGTACCGGGCCACCTCGGAAGAGGTTGCAGACAACGGCGAAGCCCTGCCCCTGGACAGTGCGTTTGTGCTGCGCGAGGGCGCGGACGTCACCCTCGTCACCTGGGGGGCGATGGTTGTTGAAACACTCGAGGCCGCCCGACAACTGGCCGAGGTCGAGGTTTCTGCAGAGGTGATCGACCTTGGAACGGTCAAACCCTACGACCGCGCCGCCGTGCGCACCTCGGTGGAAAAAACCGGGCGTTGCGTGATCGTGCACGAGGCCCCCCTGACCGGCGGTTTCGGCGCCGAGGTCGCGGCGGACCTGGCCGAGACCTGCCTGACCAGCCTTCTCGCCCCGATTCGGCGGGTGGCGGGCTATGACACGGTCATGCCCTACCTTCGACTGGAAGACCGGTACATGCCTTCGACCGACCGCATCCTTGACGCGGTCCACTACGTGCTGGAGTTCGAATGACCGTTTTCAGACTGCCGGACCTAGGAGAGGGCCTGAAAGAGGCCGAAATCGTCGCTTGGCATGTGGCCGAGGGCGATCATGTCATTGCCGAGCAACCGTTGGTGTCGGTGGAGACGGACAAGGCCGTGGTTGAAATCCCGGCGCCGTACTCGGGAACCATCCGGCGCCTCATCGCGGAACCGGGAGACATCGTGCCGACCGATGGACCTCTGGTCGAAATCGACACTGGCGCAAAGGAGGACGCCGGCGCCATTGTCGGTGAAATCGCCCCCCCTCGGAAACCGGCAGACAGCCCCCGCGCAGACACCCGTGTCAAGGCCAAGGCAACGACGCCTCGCCTTCAGGCGGCCCCCGCCGTCCGCAGGCTGGCGCGGGAGCTCAACGTGGACCTCGGCACTGTCCGGGGCAGCGGACCGGAAGGCACGATCCTTTCCTCGGACGTGACCGCCGCCGCGCAGCAGACCTCCGGCAAAGAACTCCGGGGCGTGCGCCGGGCGATGGCCTCGGCAATGGCGCGCTCTCACGCCAGCGTGGTTCCGGCCACCATCATGGATCAGGTCAATATCGGGGCGTGGGGGCCGAAGGAGGACCCGACGCTGCGCCTCATCGGAGCCATCGTTGCGGCGTGCCAAGCCCAGCCAGCCCTGAATGCCTGGTTCGATGGAACCCGTTTGCAACGCCATGAACATGTCGACCTGGGCATTGCAGTGGACACGCCCGAGGGTCTGTTCACACCGGTGCTCAGAGCGGCCGACAGCGAACCGGACATTGCCGGAAAGCTGAAACACCTCAAGTCCGCTGTCGAGAACCGCAGCATTCCGCCGCAAGACCTCAAGGGGGCCACGATCTCGCTGTCCAACTTCGGGATGATGGCGGGCGAACACGCCGCGCTGGTCGTGCCTGCCCCGCAGGTCGCCATTCTCGGTGCCGGGCGGATCGACGTGAAACCCTGCGTGGTCGATGGACAGATCACCCCCTGTCGCGTCCTGCCGCTGTCGCTGACCTTCGATCATCGCGTGGTCACCGGCGGAGAGGCCGCGCGGTTTCTCGACGCGCTGCGTACGAGTTTGGCAAAGAAATCCCTTGGCAATTCGGATGGTCTCTCATGACGGATCTTCTTTCTCTGGCCGACGATCTGGGGCCAGGCAAAATCGTGCATGTCCGCAACCCAGCTATTGGCCTGCAGGCCATCGTAGTCATCGACAACGTCGCCGCAGGCCCGTCAATCGGAGGCGTCCGCATGGCCAACGACGTGACGCTCGAGGAATGCGCCAGGCTAGCACGGGCGATGACGCTGAAAAACGCTGCGGCGGGGTTACCGCATGGCGGTGGCAAGGCGGTGATCGTGGGGGATCCTGCGATGGCCCAGCCTGACAAGGAAATTCTCATTCGTGCCTTTGCGAATGCAATCCAAGAGTTGGAGAGTTATGTCCCGGGACCAGATATGGGCACCAACGAAACCTGTATGGCCTGGGTCCGCGAAGAAACCGGACGCGCGGTCGGGCTGCCTGCACTATTGGGCGGCATTCCCCTCGATGAGATTGGCGCCACCGGTTTCGGTCTGACAGTGGCCGCCGAGACCGCCCAGGACATCAGCGGGGTCAGTCTTTCTGGCGCGCGCGTCTCCATTCAGGGTTTCGGAGCCGTCGGGCGTCATGCGGCACGATTTCTCGCCGCAAGGGGCGCGCGACAGGTAGCCGTATCGGACACCGGTGGAACGATTCTGGACCCCGAAGGCCTGCCTCTGGACGAACTGGAAAATCTCAAGCGGCATGGCCAAAGCGTAACTGCCTTGAGAAAGGCCCGGATTGAAGCGGCGGAGGCAGCTCTCACCGCGGAATGCGACATCCTGATCCCGGCCGCCCGGCCGGATGCGATCCATGCGGGGAACGCAGACGCGATCAAAGCCCGCCTGGTTCTGGAAGGCGCCAATATCCCTGCAACTCCCGAGGCAGAGGCCATACTGCGCGCACGCGGCATTCTCGTTGTGCCTGACTTCATTGCCAATGCCGGCGGTGTCATCTGCGCCGCCGTTGAACTTCGCGGCGGCGGCCAGGAAATGGCATTCCAGGTCATCGAGGAACGGATCAGACGCAATACCAGGGAAGTTCTGGAGCGCGCCCGTTCGACCGCAACGGATCCCCGGGCGGCCGCAAACGCCATGGCTGAGGAACGGGTCCGGCGGGCAATGGCACTGCGGCGGTTTTCCTGATGCCCTCCGGCCTTGCCCCAGGAAACTCCGGTTCGTCAGGCTTCCGCCCGTTGTCGGCCGCTGATGTCAGGTTCGGGTTTCGAGACCATGCAGAAACAGCGTTCCGAAGGATGGCCTGACATCATCGACCCCGGCCAGGCGCAGCATGTGCCAAGCCAAGGCCTGATTGCTGGAGATCACGGGCAAACCGGCCCGTTCCTCGATCTCCGGGATGACCCCAAGGCACCGGAGGTTGGTGCAGGATATGACGATTGCATCACAGGGTGCCGCTTCGGCAATGCGAAGCGCAGCCGCGACAATTGCAGTTTCGGTGATCCGCGCCACAACTCGGTCATCTTCTTCCTCGAAGGATCCGAACCCGGAGATTTCGAAACCCGCATCTCCCAATCTCTGGCGCATCCTGCGCGACACTTCCGGCAAGTAAGGCGTGATGAAGCCCAGCCGGGTGGCCTTCAGGGTCCGACCTGCGGCAATGATGGCTGCCAAAGGATCGGTGACCTGGGCGCTTGGGATTACCGTCCGAATGGCGCGGGCAACATTCTCGGACCCGATCACTGTCGCGGCCGAAGTGCATCCGTAGCCGATCACGTCAAGATCGCGTGAGCGCGGCAACAAGCGAGCGGAAGCAGGCAGATCGGCTTCCATTTGGGCCAGCGTATCCGCCCGCACTTCCGGGACCATGGGAATGCGGCTGTGATGGAGAGCCACCCCATCCAAGTTCATCATTCTCGAGAACTCCGGTTCCAGCGTCTCATCGGCTTCGAGCACGATCACACCCAACCTGGCGCGTTTGCCGAACCCCTCATCCGTATCGAAATCCAGTTTCACCGAACCCTCCTCAGATCACGGGCAGTTCCGGGGCGGCACGGGTCGAAAGCAGTCTGGCACCGCTCTCGGTCACCACGATGTTTTCTTCATGCACCATGATCCGACCGTCACCATAGCCGAGCGAGGGCTCCAGGGTCAGCACCATGTTCGGCTCGAGAACCGTTTCGTCGAACGCCGCATGCGAGGGCCACTCGGTCAGTTGCATGCCCAGCCCGTGGCCCAGACGGCCGACATCACCCCCTTGATCATCCATTTCGGCAATCACTGAACGCATCGCCTGAAACAACTCGCGGCACGTCGCCCCCGGCCGCGCGGCGGCAACACCGGCCTCGGTTGCCCGCCACAAAACGTCATAGGCGCGGCGCGACAGGTCGTCGGCGTGGCCAATGGCATAGTTGCGGTCAAAGTCGCAAAAGTAGCCGTCCCAGCTGGCCCCGGTATCCAGCATGAGGATGTCGCCCGCCTGCAACGGCCGCCGCGTGGGAGGGGAGATCACGTCGTGATAGCCCCCTTGGTCCGCCCCTCCGACCAGGTAGGGCACGTCATCCGCGCCCTGAGCCAAAGCTTCTCGCCGAAAGGCCCGGAACAGCTCTTCGAGCGGCAGGCCCTCATGTGCCATCGCCGGCACTTGGGCAAATGTACGCGAACCGATGGCGCAGATATGGGCAAGCTTTTCGATCTCAGCTTCGGACTTGACCATGCGCAGACTGCGGATCAGGCCCGTTGCATCCGCCACCTTCAACCCGGGTAATCCCGCCATCAGCCGCTCGTAGTCGCCCAGTGGCATTCGCAGCGAAGTCTCATGCCCCTTCATGACTCCGATCGTGTCGCCGCGTGCCGCCAGTGACGACAAAAGCTCGGTCAGCAGGGACAGACCGTCATCCGCTGGGGCCGGCGCGCTCCAGGTCCGGATGTCGTCGATCCATGTGCGCCGCATCAAGGCTGCCCCGATCTCGGGGATCACGGCGACGGGTTTGCCCTCGGCGGGAACGAACAGGAACCAAGGCCGTGTCGGGCTTTGCCAGAAAAGCGTGTGGAAACCGGAAAAATAGCGCACCTCCGGCTCAGTCATCAGCAACAGCCCCGACAATTGTCGGTCTGCCATCAATGACTGAGCCCGCCGGGTCCGGGCAGCGAACTCGGCCTCGGGAAAACCGCGCTCGGGCGTCTCAGACACGGTCGGCCCCTTTCATGATGGCAGAAAAAATCTCGGGATCCGTCACGCCTTCGGATCCGATAAGCAATACGCGCGAGCTGTGGTCCAGCCCGAGACGCGCGGAAAGCTCAGGGTTCCTACGGGCTGCGATCAGCGCGGCAAGCCCAGCCACGGCGCTTTCCCCGGCCTCGACCGGCGGATCGCCGTAATCAGCATTGGCCAGCAGGCGGACCGTAGGGGCGACGATGCTGTCCGGGATGGTCAGGAAATCCGATGCCTCTTCGGCGAGGATGTCCCAGGCCAGCCCCGAAGGCTCACCGCAGGACAAGCCCGCCATGATGGTTTCCTCTGCAATGGCAACATTGGTCGCCCTGCCGTTGCGGGCACTCTCGAACAGGCAGGCTGCAAGTTCGGGCTCGACGATGACGACGCGCGGCGCGTCCGCGCCGTAGTGCTGTCGCAAGCCAGCAGCCACCGAGGCCGCAAGCCCGCCGACGCCGCCTTGCAGGAAGACATGCGTCGGCGCTCTTTCCAACGCTTCACAGGCTTCGCGGGTCATGACCCCGTATCCCGCCATCACATCGCGGGGCGGATCGACATAGCCCGGCCATGACGTGTCCGAGACCACGAACCAGCCGTTCTTTTCGGCTTCCTGCTTGGCCAGCAGAACCGAGTCGTCATAATCGCCCTCGATCCGGACCACCTCGGCACCCAATGCACGCATGGCTTCGGCGCGGCCTTCGCTGACTTCGGCGTGAATATAGATGCGGCAAGGGGCACCAAACCGCTGGCAGCCCCAGGCCAGCGACCGGCCGTGGTTGCCATCGGTCGCCGATACCAGCGTGATCCCGGCACAGGCATCCCGATAGGCACCGTTGCGGATATCTTCCAATCGGACGTCGCAACCCAGACGTTTGCCCAGTTCCCGTTGCAGAACGCGCATCGCCGCATAGGACCCGCCGAGCGCCTTGAAACTGCCAAGCCCGAAACGAGGCCCTTCGTGCTTGTAGTCGATCCGATCCACGCCGATCTTGGCTGCGAGCCCGCTCAATTCCACGAGCGGAGTGGGAACATAGCCGTCCCACGACGTGATTTCCGCCCATGCGTCGTCGAAATCCACCTGAGACAGAACCCGGTAAGCGGCCTCGCCCTTGGAAGGATTTGCGGCGATGTGTCCGATCGCGCCGCAGGTAAATACATCCAGCATTTTCAGTCCTTTCGAATGGGCAGCCGGTCACGCACGAGCTGCACCCAGAATTCGGCGCCGATGGTCAGCAGTGCATCGTTGAAGTCATAGTCAGCCGAATGCAGCGGCTGGCCGTGGGGGCCTTGCTTGCCATTCCCCAGAAGCAGGAAGCAACCGGGAACGGCGGCCGAGAAATGAGCGAAATCCTCAGAGAAGCTCATGGGCGGGCGGTCCCGGATGACCTCGCAGCCCGCAGCTTCGGCAGCGCGGTACACGGCCTCGGTCGGCCCCACGGCGTTGATCGCCTCGACGAACTCTGTCCTGAAGCTGACATCGGCCTCCACGCCATGAGAGGCGGCAACCCCTGCCGCGATACGGCGCATGAAGGCTTCGATCTGGGCGCGATCCTCAAGCCGCCGCGCGCGTACGTCGCCCTTGATGACGGCGCTGCCGGGCAGGACGTTCCGCTGACCGTCCGTCAGGAATTCGGTCACGGAAACCACGGCGCCCGACCCCGGCGCAAGCTTGCGGGAGACGATGGTTTGCAGCGCCAGAACCAATTCCGCACCCACCGTTATCGCATCCACTCCCACCTGGGGCATCGAGGAATGGCCGCCCCGGCCCTGAATGGTGATCTCGAACAGGCTCTCGCTGCTGCAGATGACCCCGGAACGGGTGGAGATCTGACCGACCGGCGCGCCCGGCAGGTTATGAATGGCATAGACTTCCTCGACCGGGAACTGCTCCAACACGCCTTCGTCGATCATTGCTTGCGCGCCAAGCCCGTGTTCTTCGTTGGGCTGGAACAGCAAGACCACCGTGCCGTCAAAACCCTGCTCCTGGGCAAGCCGTTCGGCCGCGCCCAGCAACATCGTCATATGCCCGTCGTGCCCACAGGCGTGCATGACGCCCGGATGTTGCGAGGCATGGTCGTGTTCAGACGCTTCGCGGATCGGAAGCGCATCCATGTCTGCGCGCAGACCGATGGCGCGATTGCCCTCACCGGCGCGCAAGACACCTACGACGCCCACGCCTTCGTGGACTTCGAGCCCCAGTTCGCGCAAGTGGCGCGCAACCTCCGCCTTGGTTCTGGTTTCCTGGAATCCGAGTTCGGGAAAGCGGTGGAACTCCCTGCGCAGCGCGGTCAGCCGTTCCTGAAGATTGCTCATCTCTTCCCCCAAGATAATTCGCGTTCGACACTACGGGCCTTTTTCCTACTTGGCGCATAATAATCTCATCAGCTGACGATGAAATTCATTGCAAACCAGTTTGATCGGGATGATTTTCATACCATGGACGAAAAAGATATCGCGATCCTCCGACTGATTCAGGCAAACGCACGCCTCACGGCCGAGGCTATCAGCCAGGATGTCGGCCTGTCCCCTCCTGCCGTGCAGAAACGCTTGAAGAGGCTGCGGGAAACAGGCGTGATCGAGCGTGAAATCGCGGTTCTGTCTCCGGGCAAGCTGGGCCGCGAGATGACGATCATTGTCGAAGTGCTCCTCGAACGCGAGAGCCGCGCACATCTCGACGCGTTCAAGCGCAAGATGCGCGACGCGCCATGTGTGCAGCAATGCTACTACACGACCGGTGAATCAGATTTCCTGCTGATCCTGACCGTGCGGGACATAAAGGAATACGAGGAATTCACTCAGGCGCATTTCTTTGATGAATCGAATATCAGCCGGTTCAAGACCTCCGTTGTCATGGACCGCGTCAAGACCTCGCTGGACGTGTTGTGATCGCCTAGCTGCGGATGCGGCAACCTATTTTGTCCGCAGCAACCACTGGAACAGAGCCAAAGGCAGGTGACGCCCAAGCGCAAAAACAAGTGAAAACGGTTTTGGAAAACTGGTCGAGAAGCGGCCGGACCTCAGCGCCGCGATCACGTTTCCAGCTGCTATTTCCGGCGACATGATCTGCGGCATGTGGAAGTTGTTCTTGTCGGTCAGGCGGGTACGGATGAAGCCTGGATTGGCGCGCTGGACGACGACGCCGGTACCGTTCAGGTCCGCACGCATGTTTTCCGCAAGATGCATCAGAGCAGCCTTGCTGGCCCCGTATCCGATTGCTCCGGGAAGACCGACAAACCCCGCCAGCGAACCGATCAGCATGACCCGGCCCGAACCACGATTTACCATTTCGGGCAATACGTGCCCCAGCACCCGTAGCGCGCCGACAAAATTGGCCTCGGCCATATTTGCGGCGGCCTCGGGGGCAAAGTCTCGGGCACTCATCGGTTCGTAGAGGCCAACGCAATAAATCAACCCGTCAACAGTCCCAACGTTGCGCGCCGCATCAGCGACGGAGTCCGCCCGGGTGACATCCATTGGCAGCGCACGGGCATCGGTCAGGCGATCCGCCACCGCGGCAAGTTTGGATTCATTTCGCGCCGACAACAACAAGCGCGCGCCCTCTGCATCGAGCAAATGCGCCAAGGCCGCACCGAGCCCTTCGCTCGCACCAACTATCCACCACGTCCGCCGGGCGAACATCTCAGCGCGCGGGCCGGATCGTGGCGACCAGTTCGGCCACCTTGACGCCAAACTTTCGCATTTCCGACCGGTTGATCATTACTCCATCCTGCGTCAGGTAAATCCAGTCGGTTACGTTCACGACGTGCCCCCCTGCCCCTTCGCCAAGGCGCAGCCTGTATTTCATTCGCAGCGTCGCGCCGGAAATCTCGTCAATCGCCTGCCCCTCTATATCCGGCGCTGTTGCCGTGAACCGGTCGGATCCCGTGGGGGTAATGGTCCATTCTCGCTGCAAGGTCTCACCCGAGGCAAAAACGAAGTCCTCGGTCAAAACACCCCCGGAATTGCCCCACACACCGGTCATGCGTGCGGTAAAGCGCGACGTGACCCGTCCCGACGGTCCGAATATCACACCTTCCGACAAGAGATCACCGGACAAGTGCCGGCGTGCATCAAAGGGCGGCGCAGTGCCAGCGTAGTCGGCGGGCACCTGAGCACCAAAGGTCAAGAACATACGGTGGGCCATCAGGGCAAAAAGAGCGGAAAGCGCAAGTGACAGCAGAAGTTTCAAGGTCATGGGGTCAGTCGTCTGCAAGGCGGGCAACCATCCAGATCGCCGGCAGTTTCAGAAAGAGCGGCACAATCGCATAGGCCGCCGCGAGGGTCCGGAGGGCAGGTGCATCGTTGACGCCGCCGGGGACATATCCTGCAATTTCGAGCGTCGGCAGAACAAGAATGCCTGACAAGGCCAATGCTGATTTCGAGACGAAGGCCCAAGCGCCAAATCCCACTGCGGACGGCAGATCGGAGCGCTTCAACCTTGTGGCAAAAAGTGCAGGCAAGATCGCCATATCGGCACCGAGGGCTGCGCCAGAGACCACCGTGACGACAAGGAATTGCACAACGGCCCCCTGTGGCAACAAGGCAGCCCAGGAGAAAGCGAAAACTGCAAGCAGCATGGCAGGCAGCAACACCTGCCGCGCCCCGTAGCGCGCAGCCAAGCCAGCCCAAGCCGGTATTGCCAAACCCGCCGCGAGGAAAAATGCCAACAGCAAAGCTCCGGCGAAATCGGCCGCACCCAACCAATCCTCGACATAGAACAGGAACAAGGTAGAGGTGACAGCGACAGGCATCGCATTGAACAATCCGATCAGCAAAAGCCGTGCCGCTCCGGCATTACGAAAGGCCCGCAACGAAAAGCCCGAGGTGACCGAACTTGGCACCGACCAGATCGGCGCGCTGATCCGCCAGACCAGCGGCGCGGCCAACACCATACCGATACCAAGGGCCGCGTAGCCTGCGGAGGAACCGTGAGCAGACGCCACCAGCGAAGGGAGCATCGCGGCAAAAATGATGCCGACGACCGCACCGGTCTCGCGCCAGCCTGCAAGTCGAAAATGACCGACGTCCCCGGCACCGCCTGCGACTGCAACGCCTTGAGCATAGAACAGGATGGTGCCCAGGCTGTAGGCCGAGAGTAGAAGAACAAGCCCAAGCGACAGGCCCAGAACGCCAGGCTGCAAGACAAAAACGATGGCAAAGCCCGCCCCAAGCCCAAGCAGGGCCAGCGCAGCCATTCGCGGGCGGTAAGACGGGCCCGCCCGATCGGCCCAGACACCCAACAGCGGATCCTGCACGAAATCCAGCATCCGCAACCCCAGAAGCAACGCCCCGGCAGCTGAAAGGGACAGTCCCGCCTCGACCAGGAAACGGGGCAAATGGATGTACAGAGGCACCCCGGCGCAGGCGAGAAATCCGGCCATCGTCGCCACCCGCAAGCCGGTCCTATCCGGCGTCAGCGGCATTGTCCCAGCTTCAGACATGTGCCTGACCGTTTTCAGAGTCGTCGCACAGCGCCCGGGTGATCTCTTCGGCTGGAGGAGCGGGTCTGGATCTGTAGAAAGCGCCCTTCAACTTCAGGCGAAGCGCATTCCAATAGATCAGCGCGACGGTGCGCAACGGGCCGAATGGCCGGAGCAACGCCGCGCCGAGCAATGACGTGTTGGACAGCGACACCAGACGACCGGACAACGTGGCGACCAGCCCTTCCGTTCCGTTTATGTGCCCGATGCGGATCGCAATCTTGTCCGGCGATATGTTGAAGTTGAACTCGTAGCTCCCCGCGATGTCCTGAAAGGGCGATACGTGGAAAATCTTTCGCGCCTTGATCGTATCGGTCGCGTGGATGGGGGCGAACCCGGGCAGGTGGCAAAGATAGGAATGTCTGTCGCCAAAGGTGTTGTTCACTTCGGCAATCACTGCGACCAGCACATCTTGCTCGAACCGCAGCCAGAAACTGACCGGGTTGAATACGAAACCGGCAAAGCGAGGTTGCGTCAGAAGCAAAAGCCGGCTGTCCCCGGTTTGGTCAAGACCATGCGCGTCCAGCACCCGCCGCGCCCAATCGCTCCCGCAGCCCCGGCCGGGCCTCCCCCCATGGTCCCGGTCACATACCGACGCAAGGTTGAACCTGTTTCGCGAGAACAGAAATGGACCAGTGTCGGCATCGGGATCGACCAGAACGTAATCGACGGCATAGGCGAAGCTGTGTGTCAGCGCGCCACGCCGAGCATGGGTGGTGCGCCCTTTCAGGTGCTTTGGCCGCATGCTCATGCCGCCGCCTCGATGCCGCGCGAATGCATTTCGGCAAGCATGTCCGTCACGCTCGCGGCCGAAGCGATGCCATCTTCGTGAAACCCGTGCCGTGTCCAGGCGCCGGTGAACCAGGTATTCCTGTTCCCTTGCAACGCCGCAATTTCTTGCTGCGCCCGCAATGCGTCGCGGTCAAAGACAGGGTGCCTGAACACTGTCTGATCATAGATGGCCTCTTCGGCTATCGATTTCGCGGGATTGAGTGTCAGGAAAAGTGGGTCGTCTTCGGGAATGTTCTGAAGGCGGTTCATCCAATAGGTCACGCCGATCCCACTGTTCTCGTGCCCATGATCCTTTTGGTAAACCCACGATGACCAGCAGCTCCGCCTCACCGGCATCTGGCGCGGGTCGCGATGCAGATAGGCATGGTTATCCTGGAATTGGATCGCAGAAAGGTAACGCTGCTCTTTCTCGGTAGGCGTCGCAATCATGCGCAAAGCCTGATCGGGGTGGGTCGCGAAAACCACATGATCGAATACTTCCTCGGGGCCGCCTGCCGCTTTTATGCGTACTCGACCCGCCTCTCGCTGCACGGCGCCCACCGGGGTGCCGGCGCGCAGCGTAACCCGGCGGTCTTCGAGTGCTCTGACCAGCCGGTTGACGTAGCTGACCGAGCCGCCGGCTACCGTCCACCACTGATGCTGACCATAAACACCCATCAAGGCGTGGTTGCGCAGGAACCGGATCAGGGTTCGGGCCGGGAAAACGCCGATGCGCTCGGCGGGCGTGGACCAGATCGCACCGCAGAGGGGTTGCAAGTAATAGCGGCCGAACCAACTCCCAAGCCGCAGACGGGAGATGAGCTCCGAAATGTTCATATCGTCCGACGTGGCCACGGCCTCTGCCCGAGCATTGAAACGCCCGATGTCTCGCAGCATGGACCAAAATCGTGGATCGGCCGCGTTGCGTTTCTGGGCAAACAACGCTCGAAGCGAGGTCAGCGCATATTCGAGACGACCGTTTTCGACGGTTACACCGAAACTCATGTCGCTCTTCTGGACGGGCACATCCAGATCGGCAAAGAGCCGCGTCAGAAGTGGATATGTGGCGTAGTTGAATACGATGAATCCAGTATCGACGGGTTGATCCCCGCGCAGCCCCGCTGTCACCGTGCGTGCATGGCCCCCGAAACGCGGTTCTGATTCATACAATGTAACGTCACTGAAACGCGACAGTCCCCAGGCCGCGGACAAGCCGGAGATGCCCCCTCCGATAACTGCAATACGGGGGCGAAGCAGATGGGCATTGTCGAATGGCATGGTTTCTCCTGAAAAACGTCTACTCATTTTTACGCTTCGCCCCCCATTGCGGATCAATGTTTTTGCTTCGGTGATCCAAAAGCTTTTCGCCAGCGTATATCGAGTTATGTTGGTTGCAGAAGAAAATCGGATACGTACCCGTCGCCCAAAGCCGGTGAAGGCCGCAAAGCGGGCCACAGTTGGAACGAGTGAAATGGACACTGAAGCGGAGAGCCGGCTCTCTGATCAGACGATTTGGCTGATCGCCGTTCGCGACCAGCGTGACCGCGCTTCGTTCGTGCGTCTGTTCGAGTTTTACGCGCCGCGACTGCGATCCATGCTGGCACGAAGCAACTGCACGGGAGCCGCCGCCGATGACATAATTCAGGATGCGATGCTGAAGGTCTGGCACAAGGCGGAACAATTCGATCCGGGGCGAGCCACCGCTTCGGCTTGGGTCTACCGGATCGCCCGCAACTGCCACATTGACGTAATCCGGCGCACTTCGCGCCCCATACCGGAAGCATTGAAGGTCGAAGAGCCCCCGGATCACGATGCCGCTTCACAGATTACACTCAACCAAGAGGCCCAAAAGCTGCGCCAGGCTTTGGACAGCCTCTCAGCAGATCAGCGAGAAGTGATCGTTCAGGCCTATATGGGCGATCTCAGCCACAGCGAGATCAGCGACAATACCGGCCTACCCTTGGGGACGATCAAGTCTCGCATACGACTGGCTCTTGAAAAGCTGCGACATGAAATGAAGGATCTGAGATCCCAATGAACGACATCACCCACCATATCCCTCCGCGCTTGATCCGCGCCTACGCATCGGGAAGCCTGCCCAAGAGCTTTTCTCTGGTTGTCGCAGCGCACGTCTCGATGTGCGACGAATGCCGCGCTCGCTTGGAGGCCGAAGAGTTCGCTGGCGGTGCGGTACTGGACACTCTGGCACCCGCTTCGTCGGACAATTATGAGCTCTTGGCCCGAACTCTGGCCGCGCTCGACACACCGCCCTTGGCCGAACCGCAAACCCATGGCGCCGCGGGCATCTATCCTGCGCCAATCATGCAGGCACTGAAGGGTCGCCCCCCTCGCTGGAGGCCGCTGGGAGGCGGCATTCGCCAAACGATATTGGACAGCGACAGCGAAGGCTCGGTGCGCCTGCTCTACATTCCGCCGGGCAGCGCGGTACCTGACCATGGGCACAACGGCCTGGAACTGACCTTGGTGCTGCAGGGCAGCTTCCACGACGAGACAGGCAGCTTTGGCGTGGGCGACGTGGAAGTTGCAGACGCGGATCTGGACCACACGCCGATGGCCGGAGAAGGCATGCCCTGCATTTGTCTGGCCGCAACTGACGCGCGGCTGCGGTTCCACAGCTTTGTTCCCCGCTTGTTGCAACCAATCTTCAGAATCTGACCGTGATCCCGGCGGGGCGCTCGAAGAGCGGCCTTGATCCAAAGCAAGCCGCGGCAATTGACGCGCCAAGGGATATCGGGGCCGCGCCAGAGGGCAAATTGCCATCATCCACATCGCAGCGATATGCGGAGCAGTTCGTCAGGCATGGGGCCGCAATCCCAACGCTCGCCCAGGCCTGACGCCCAGCACGCCGACCCTGTTCGCGTCGCACGGCAACTGACGTCATGCAATCATTGTGGTATCCATTGGGATCAGGACAAAAAGAAGCCTCCGGCGCATTGAGTTCACGATCGGGATCTCCCGTATCCTCGCCACCATGTTGAGAATATTCATAAATATCGAAACCGAGGACTGCACGATCATTGGAGCCAGTGTTGAGAGACTGACCGAAGGCAACCTGAACAAGCCCCGGAAGGGCCCGACATGAGCCGAAAAAGAGTTGATTGCTTTTTCCTGCCGGACGGATCACCTGACAGCTTGACCGCGGCCACTTTTGGAAAGTTGAAGCCCAGGCTATTTCCGGACGAAAATCTTCTGAACATCTCGGTTCTGGATAGTTTTGATCAGTCGCTGAGTGAAGCCGGGCTTTTGCTTGTTGGATCCGACCAAGGGCTAGAATTGGTTTCGGCGCGCGGTCCTACCCTGACTTTGGCTGGCGTTCGCGATGTCGGCTTCGTCGGCGAACTGCCGGACGGCCCTCTGAAAAATGCTCTTTCTGTTGTATCTCCTTTCCGCCGTCTTCTGGAGATCGGTGCCTGTGAAATGCAGAATGCCTCGCTTGCCCTTCAGGACAACAAGGGTAAAACACGGGCCTCGGCCAATCTGCGTCTCCTGGCGTCGGCCAAGGGCCGTGGTCTGGTCGTGTCTCTTCAGGGGGGTCAAGGCTGCGGCAAGGCGCTTTCACAACTCCGAAAATCCGTCATCGCCGGCGGGGGGGTGCCCCTGGCGCAAGCTGATATCTATGGGCAACTCTTCCCGCAGCGCTCCCCGTACACCGCCAAGCCGACGGTTTCGGTTGGCGAAGCCGAGTCCGCCCGCGACTTAGCCACTCATCTAATAAGGGCATACATCCGGGTTGCCCGAGCCAATGAAGCGGGCATTGTCGCGGATCTGGACACCGAATACCTCCACGACTATCGCATCGCGCTCCGCAAGATCCGCTCGGTTCTCAGTCTCTTCAAGGGCGTCTACGATCAAAAACGCGCTCAGGCGCTCAAGGAACGGTTTTCGGCCCTGATGGATCGGACTGGCAGGTTGCGAGATCTGGACGTCTTCCTTCTTGGGAAAGAACAACTTTTCGATGTGCTGCCACCCATGTTCCACCACGGGCTGAATGAATTGATCGCCCTGCTCACCAAAGAACGCGAAGCCGAGTGGAAACGTCTGACCAAACATCTGAAGAGTAGAAGCTACTTGAACGAAATCGAGGCGCTGGAGGGTCTGTTTTCCAGGCCAAGTAAACTCGGTCGCGGGCCGAATGCGGATCTGCCGGCGCTTGAATTCGCATCGGCCGAAATCTGGAACCGCTACCGCAAGATTGCCAAGTTCGGCTCGACCACCGCCCCCGATACCGATGACAGGGAAATTCACAAACTGCGCATTCAATGCAAGAAACTGCGCTACCTATTGGAGTTCTTTGCGCCGGTCTTTCCCAAAAAGCGGATCAAGTCGGTGGTCAAGCCATTGAAAAAATTGCAAGGCAACTTGGGCGACTTCAACGACTGCTCGGTTCAACAGGAAAGTTTGCATGCCTTCGCGAAGAATCTGAAGGGGCCAGCGAAACTGGAAATTGCTCAATGCGTCGGGGCCTTGATCATCACTCTGCGTGCCCGCCAGTCGGAAGAACGCATCCAAGTGATCGACGAATTCGCTCGGTTCAACAGCCCCAGAACAGAGCGCACATTTCGCGGCCTTTTCCACGGAGGCCAGAATGTCGGCTAAAGATCCGCACGTGTAATTCGAGCGGGCGCAACCGCGGTGAACTGGCCCCTGTTTCGATCGGACACCTTGGCCTGACCTAGGAGGCTTGAGGACAGCCTTGGACAAGTGCTCAAGTCCGAGATTAAGATCATTGCCGATGGCGGCCGCCGTCGTTGTTGGTCTGCTGCTGAGAAGCTGCGGATCGTGGAAGAAACCCTGTTTGACGGCGAAAGCCTTTCTGCCGTTGCCCGCCGCAATGGCGCGGCACCCAATCTGCTGAATCGTTGGCGCAAACTGTTACTCGAAGGGGGCAGTGTCGCCGTAACAGGGGGCGACGGCGTGACCAGAAACAAGCAGGTTCGGCTCTGGTGCCAGCCCCGGGGAACCTTTACCCCGAATAGCCGGAGGCTGAACATGTATCGACAATCACGCCGGGCAACTCAGTTAGGCAGACCAGGCCCCTGCCCCGAGGAGCGTTCTCTGAACTGTTGCGGCGACAGGCCAGTTCACGAACATCTCGTCGAGATACCAGCGCCACTTGCTAGAGCACATGCCCTCTATCCGGCGCTTCCGGATCTCAGCGGCGAACTTCGGGCCGAACCTGTGCCACCAGAAGATCCTCGACCTTGCGCAACGCGAGCGGAAAGCGAACGTACAGCATGACCTCCAGACGGGTGATCTCGGGCCTGGTCATGTAGTAGCGCAACGGGGATCTTTTGGTCATGGCTGGGCGCTACGAAACCGCCTTCCCCGTCTCAAGCCGGTTTATCTGGCAAGGCCGGCGAGAGCAGCTGACCTAAACCCCAAGTTTCCGCCAACTCGCGGAGAGTCCTTGGGGTTTGTAAAGCGATACCCATCTTTGGACCAGCGCCGTTTAGAGTTTTCCGGCTTCGCTCAGGGTGACGGGCTGGCCGAGCGACAGCTACGACGTCTGCGCGTTTTCCGGCACCACGCTGGACCGCTCGGCGCCGAAGCAACTGATCGCCAATATCGAGGACGTGGAGGCAATCTCCTCGATCGACCGGCTCAACCCCCTTCGGAACGCGCCCGCCACGGATCGTTCGGAGGCAGCGGGCTCCGCGGGCGTTCAGGCCGGATGGTACCCGAAGCACGAGACGGCGCACCGGCAGAATCCTTGGTTTCACTGGCTGTCGTTTCGTATTGAACCACCAGATCGGTCTTGTCATCCGACGTTTCGATGCCCGACACGACAAGGTCTTCCACAGCACCCCTGAGGAACAGCTGCCTAGCCAGCGGATTGATGAAATGGGTTTCGATCCGATTGGCGATGCCACGGCCACCGTCAAAAACGTCCTGTGTGCAGAGCAGCTTGAGCGTGTCGCGCACCTCGGAGCCCAGCGTGACGCTGATGCCGTGCTCTGCCTTCACGGCCTTCAGGACCTTCTCCAGGATCGCATCGAAGATCTGCCCCATTCCGTCCGGCTTGAGGAAATCGAATGCCACGACATTCTGGCCGATACGGTTAAGCAGTTCGGGGCGCTTGAGGTCGTTGCGGAAATGCTCTTCAACGGCTCGTCTGATTTTCAGCGAAAGTTCGAAATATGAATCCGAGGGAAGGACGTTCATCCCCATGTTGGTGGCCCTCGACCCATGGATCATGCCGATATTGGATGTGAAGATGATCAGCGCCTCGGAAAAATAGGCCGTCGAGCCACGGGAATCGGTCAGCCGCCCTTCGTCCAGTATCTGCAGAAAGAGGTCGAGAACCCGGGGATGCGCCTTTTCGACCTCATCGAACAGAAAGACGCTGAAGGGGCGCCGGTTCGCGGCATTTATCAGCTGGCCGCCCTTTTCATGCCCCAGATGGCCCGGTGGCGCACCGATCAGCCTGGCGACCGAGTTCTCCTCCATGAATTCGGACATGTCGAAGCGGTGGCAGGCGGTCTCGTCCCCGAACAGGAGTTCGGTGATCGCCTTGGCGAGCTCGGTCTTTCCGACGCCGGTGGGCCCTACAAGGAACAAGGCTCCCCGCGGCCGCGTGTGCATCGCGCCGGACTGCGCACCGGATAGGCCCAGTATCGAGCGGGCCAGAATATCGAGGGCCTTGTCCAGCGCATGCGGCTGCCCCTTGATGCGGGATTCAAGTATGGCGCTTGCATTTTTCATCCGCTGCCGAAGAACCGGCGATGTCCACGGGTTGCGCCGGGTGCCCGTCCGGAAGACCCGCACAGCGTCGGAAATATGGGTCAGGCCATAGCCTTCGGCCTGGGCGACCTTCGCGATTGATTGCATAGCAAGAAGAGGCCTTCCGTCGCACTCGAGGGCAAACTGCTGGAGAAACCTTTCCTGATCGGCGGAGGGAACCTCGTCCAACCAGCCAAGGTTCTTGGCCAGATAGCGGCCGAAGCGAAACCGGTCCTCGAGATTGGGCAGTTCCAGCTGGATTTCCCGCAAGCACGCGTTGTTGAGGACAAACCAGTCAGGCAGGTCGGCGGGATGATCGACAAGCCAGACCGTCGGATTGACTCGCCCCTCTGCAGCCGCCCCACGACGCGCACGGGAGGTGCTGTCAATGGCGACAAGGAAGTCGTCCAAACTCGCCCTGTCCGGTCCATGGAAGTGCGAGGCATAGTCCAAAAGCAATGCGACCGGGAATTCCGAAAAGTCCGCGACGGCAGCCTGGGCGTCGCTCAGTTCTGACAGGCTGACCGTCGATTTCCCGAAAGGCAGGCCCGCCCTTTTCAGCGCATCTTCCTCGCCGCCTCCCGCGCTCTGATGGATACGAAGCCCACTGACCGGATCGTATTTCAGAAGCGCCTGACAACCACCTGCACGCAGCAATTCCCACAGCGTCGTCTCGAACTCGAGAAACGCGGGGCCTTGGGCGGAGGGGGAAGGGTAGAGATCGTGAATGTTCCCGGACAGAACCAGGTGATCCGAATAGACCAGAGACGAACTCAACTCCTCGAACCAGGATGGAGGCTGAAACAATTGAGCGGAGTCGCCCTCGGGCTCGAACTGATACATCGACATGATACTGCTTTACCTGCCTTGTGTGGACACAAGTCTACCCCGACAATGTTCCGGCACACGCGCCTCAGCAAGGCCCTTTTTGGGATTCAATCGGTCAATCCCAGCCACACATGGCAAAAAAACGCCATGTTTTTTTGTTAATGACCGGGCCGACCATCATCCGGCGCGGAACTGTCAGACGGATGAGAACCAGTCTCCAAAAGAGCAGAAATGTCAGATCAAGTCGTGTGTTTTACACATGCGCCGAAAGCGCAGCATCGCCCGTTCTCGCCGTCGGAATGGTAGGTGTGAATTCTCGGCGCGGTTGTTCAACCAGCGCCCCGTTTCCTGGCGATCCGCTACGCCGATTTCCTTCAGTGCGGCGCCATGGGATCTGAGTCCATCGGTCACGATCACCTCGGGGCGGCCGTGCCTTCTTATTGCTTTCTTTAGAAATTTCAGCGCAACCTTTTTGTCACACGTCTTCGTGACGAAGCTTTCCAGAACCTCGCCCTCGTGATCGACGGCCCGCCTAAGGTAATGGCGCTCGCCGTTGATCTTCGCGAACATCTCGTCAAGATGCCAGCGCCAACGGCTTGTCTGCATTTCCTCGATCCAGCGTTTTCTGATTTCGACGGCAGACAATTGCCCAAACCGGTGCCACCCGAACCGCACGGCTTCGTGGCTGACATCAACACCACTTCTGTGGAGCAGATCCTCTGCGTTGCGCAACAAAAGCGGGAACCGGATTTAGAGCATCACCGCCAGGCGAATGATCTCAGGGCTGGTTTTGACGTAGCGAAACGGGGATCGTTTGGACATGGCGTGAGGTTACGGAAACGCCCCACCCTGCTCAAGCCGGGTTCCTTTGACACCGCCCGGCTGGCCATCAGGCTTCCAGTTGGATTCCTCCTGATTCAGCCGTTACACAATTTCCTGTTCCGGCGCGAGCATATCGAGGAAAGCCTCTGCGGCAGGGCTCAGACGTTTCCCCCTGGGCCAAGCGACATGCCAGTGGCGCAGGATGGGAAAGCCCTTGATGTCGAGCGCCACGAGTCTCCCCGTTTCCAGTTCGAGTTCTGCCGAACCGCGCGAGACGACGGATAGCCCCAGCCCTGTCCTGACTGCCTCCTTCACCGCTTCGTTTGCGCCCAATTCCATCGTCACCGGCGGCGCAATCCCGTTCTCGTCGAAGTAACGCTCCATCGCTGCCCGGGTGCCGGAGCCGGACTCACGCAGGATGAACGGTTCACTGGCGATATCTTCGGGCCCAAGGCCCTTGCGTCCGGCAAGACGATGTTCGGGCGCGGCAACCACGACGAGCGGGTTGGCCGCGTAAGGTCGCCATTCCGCCTGCAGGGTTTCCGGCACCGTGCCGAGGATATACAGATCGTCCTCGTTGGCAGCGAAGCGGGCGAGCAGTTCCTCGCGGTTGCCGACCGTCAACGCAATGTCGATGCCGGGATTCGCACGCGAGAAAGGTCCCAGGCGACCGGGAATATCGTATTTCGCGGTAGACACGATGCACAGGGCAAGCCGCCCGCGTTTCAGCCCCTTGAGATCGGCAAGCCGCATCTCCAGCGATGCCACCTCGTCCAATATTGTTCTGGCCGAGGCCAGCACCGTCTCTCCTGCCACGGTCAGATGCAGCATCTTGCCGATCCTCTCGATCAGTGGGGTTTGCAGATGCTCCTCGAGCTGGCGCACCTGCGCAAAGACGGCAGGCTGTGTCAGGTGCAACTCTTCGGCGGCCCGCGTGTAAGAACCGGTTCGAGCCACGGTGCGAAAGATGTCGAGTTGGCGCAGGGTAACCGGCACTATAAACCTTTCTCTATTCTGCCGCTAAAAATTATTCAATTTTATATTGTCATGCAATGCCCTATTCCTCCGGGTGGCGGCCCTTGCGGCCAAGGTCATCAGGATGCCCGAGGAGGAGACCGGCATGAACATGCAAGCCAAGAGATACGACGCAGGCGTAAAGGAATATCGTTCTACCTATTGGGAACCCGAGTATTCGGTGAAGGACAGCGACGTGCTTGCCTGCTTCAAGGTGATCCCGCAGCCGGGCGTTCCGCGCGAGGAAGCCGCCGCCGCTGTGGCCGCCGAAAGCTCGACGGGGACCTGGACAACCGTCTGGACCGACCTGCTGACCGATCTCGATCACTACAAGGGCCGCGCCTACCGGATCGAGGACGTCCCCGGTGACGACGACGCCTTTTATGCCTTCATCGCCTACCCGGCCGACCTTTTCGAGGAAGGCTCGGTCGTCAACGTGTTCACCTCGCTCGTCGGCAATGTCTTTGGCTTCAAGGCTGTGCGCGCGCTGAGGCTCGAGGACGTGCGCTTCCCGCTTTGGTTCGTCAAGACCTGCTTCGGCCCGCCACACGGCATCCAGGTCGAACGCGACAAGATGGACAAGTATGGACGGCCGCTGCTGGGTTGCACGATCAAGCCCAAGCTGGGGCTTTCGGCCAAGAACTACGGCCGTGCCGTCTATGAATGCCTGCGCGGCGGGCTCGACTTCACCAAGGACGACGAGAACGTCAACTCTCAGCCCTTCATGCGCTGGCGTGACCGCTTCCTGTTCTGTCAGGAGGCAATCGATAAGGCCGTTGACGAAACTGGCGAGAAAAAGGGTCACTACATGAACGTGACCGCGCCCACCGTCGAAGAGATGTATCGGCGCGCCGAGTTCGCCAAGGAACTGGGCACCCCGATCATCATGTCCGACTATCTGACGATCGGCTGGGCGGCACACAACTCGCTGTCCAAGTGGTGCCGTGACAATGGCCTTCTGCTGCATGTCCACCGCGCCATGCACGCGGTGATCGACCGCAACCCGAACCACGGCATCAACTTCCGTGTTCTCACCAAGCTCTTGCGCCTGCTGGGCGGCGACCACCTGCATTCGGGCACCGTCGTCGGCAAGCTGGAAGGCGACCGTGCCGCGACGCTGGGCTGGATCGACCTGATGCGCGACAAGTACGTCAAGGAGGACCGCTCGCGCGGGATCTTCTTCGATCAGGACTGGGGTTCGATGCCCGGCGTCTTCCCCGTCGCCTCGGGCGGCATCCATGTCTGGCACATGCCGGCGCTGGTCTCGATCTTCGGCAATGACTCGGTGCTGCAGTTCGGCGGCGGCACTCTGGGCCACCCGTGGGGCAACGCAGCCGGCGCTGCCGCGAACCGCGTGGCGCTGGAGGCCTGCGTGCAGGCCCGCAACGAAGGGCGCGAATTGGAGAAGGAAGGCAAGGACATCCTGATGAAGGCCGCTGAACACAGCCCCGAGCTGAAGATCGCCATGGAGACATGGAAAGAGATCAAGTTCGAGTTCGAGACCGTCGACAAGCTGGACGTTCAGCACCGCTGATCCAGGCAATCAGAAAGGAACAGACCAATGAGCAACGTTCAGGACTACCCCTCGCGCCTTTCCGACCCGACCAGCCGGAAGATGGGCACCTTTTCCTACCTCCCCGAGATGACGCCCGAGGAAATCCGCAAACAGGTGGAATGGATCGTGAAGAACGGCTGGAACCCGGCCATCGAACACACCGAGCCCGAACACGCCAGCGACTACTACTGGTACATGTGGAAGCTGCCGATGTTCGGAGAAACCGACGTGGATGCGATCCTTGCCGAACTCGAGGCCTGCCACGAGGCCAACCCGGGCAACCACATCCGCCTGATAGGCTATGACAATTTCACCCAGAGCCAGGGCGCCAACATGGTCGTCTATCGCGGCGATCCAGTCTGAACATTTCTGGCCGGCTCCTCCTTCCCGGGGGCCGGCCACAACTTGCACGGAGCATCGGCGATGAAGGACATGATTTCCGACCATCTTATCGCGGAACAACCCTGGTATCGGCCGACCGGCAACGAGCTTTCGCTTTTCGAAGCGGCCTACGCGGCTCGTATGCCCGTCATGCTCAAGGGGCCGACCGGCTGCGGCAAGACCCGTTTCGTCGAACACATGGCGTGGAAACTGGGCCGGCCACTGGTCACGGTGGCCTGCAACGAGGACATGACAGCGTCGGATCTGGTCGGCCGCTTCCTGCTGGATGCCGACGGCACGCACTGGCAGGACGGGCCGCTGACGCTGGCCGCGCGGCATGGCGCCATCTGTTATCTCGACGAAGTTGTCGAGGCACGGCAGGACACCACCGTGGTGATCCACCCGTTGACCGACAACCGCCGCGTCCTGCCGCTGGAGAAAAAGGGAGAGCTGCTGAAGGCGCATCCTGATTTCTTCCTCGTGATCAGCTACAACCCCGGCTACCAGTCGTTGATGAAAGACTTGAAACAGTCCACCAAGCAGCGCTTCGGCGCGCTGGATTTCGACTGGCCCGAGGAGGAGATCGAAACCGAAATCATCGCCCATGAATCCGGTGTCGATCCCGAGACCGCCAAAAAGCTGGTCGAGATCGGAACCCGGGCGCGCAACCTCAAGGGGCACGGTTTGGACGAAGGCATCTCGACGCGGATGCTTATCCATGCGGGCAAGCTGATCGCACAGGGCGTGGAACCGGTGCCGGCCTGCACGATGGCTCTGGTGCGCCCGATCACCGATGACCCGGACATGCGGGACGCACTCGATGCCGCTGTCGCCACCTATTTCTGATACCGTCGAGGCCCCTGCCCGCGATCTGTTGCCGCAAGAGCACGCGGACCTGCCCGATCTGCTGGCAGAGGGTGCCCGGCAGGCGCTTTTCTCCGAACTGCCCGAAGCCAGGCGCAGGCTCAGCCCGCGTGGTCTGGACAGCTGGTTGAGGGGCGCGGACGCGCTGCACAGGATGGGACGCGGCGAAGAGGCCGTGACCGCGTGGATCGGCTCCGTTCCCGGCCTTGCACGCGAACTTGGAAAGGACATGATCGCCGACATGGCCACGGCCTGCATGGGTTTTGCCTCGCGCACCTCAGGCGCGGTAATCACACGGATCATCGAAACCGCTCCGCTGGCGGCCCAACGCCTGGGAGACGCCGCTCTCTTCGCCAGCTACTTGCGATTTCTGGAGCACGTCCTTGCCCGCGCTCCGCGCGCGATGCGGCCAATGCTGGACCAACTGAGCGAACTTCTGGGCGTGCTGACCCTTGGCGGGCTGCGACGCTGGGCCGACTGGGGGATCGAGGCTTACCGTACAGACTATGTCGGGCTCGAGGCCTATTTCTCGCTGACCAGCGAAGCCTCTCGCGCCGTCCTGAAAAGCGAGCGCAAGGGAGTGGTGCTTGTCGATGTCCAGCGCCGCCTGGGCATGTATTTGCGCGCGCTCTGGGGCCGCGACTTCATGCTGGTGCCGACGGCGGGTGATTTCGAATCGCGCACGGGCCTGCGCCCCTACGTCGCCGAGTTCCAACTACATCTGCCAGACGCGCTGGACGACTGGAACGGCATTGCCGGTCTGGACCTCTATCGCGCGCAGGCCGCGCATCTGGCCGCCCATCTCGACGCGCTTCGCGCACCCATTCCGGCCGAAGGGCTGAGCGCCCTGGAGCTGGCTTGCGTGGGACTGATCGAAGATGCCCGCGCCGAAGCCCGGGCAATCGCCCGCTTTCCCAATCTGCGCGCACTCTGGGGCCGATTTCACTCGGAAACCGGCACGGGCATGGCCGGACAGTTCGACCGCATCGCCCGCGCCCTGATCCGCCCTGACGAGCCGGCCGAAGACGATTTGTCGTCCTGGGTCCGGGCCGAGTTTGACCGAATCGACCTCGATCGCGCCGAGGACGCCCGCACCTTGGGGCTTGCATTGGCAAACCGGCTTTTCGGCCAACCCTATTCCGCGCATCGTGATATCCCCTCGTGCCCCTATCGCTGCGACAACAGGGTTCTTTGGGAATACGAAGAGATCGACTGGGGAAAATCCGCGTCCGCCCAGCCCGAGCAGGTGCGCAAGCACGTCTCGGTGACCGAGATGGTCAACGAGGTCGAGGTGGAAACGGCGGGTGACGACGCTCAGGAAATCTGGGTGCAGTCGAGTGAATTCTTCGACGATGACGGAACGACCTTCAACGCTCGAGAAGGCAAGGAACCCCTGGCACCCCCGGTCCTTTATGAAGAGTTCGATCACACCATCCAGATGGTCCGGCCAGCATGGGCCACGGTGCGCGAGGCGCGGGCGAAACTCGGGGATCCGACCGAGGCGGATCACATCCTTGACACACATCGCCGAACCACCGAACGGCTGCGGCATCTGCTGGACGCCATGCGCCCACAGGGCGTGCAACGCATCCGAAAGCTCGAGGATGGCGACGAGATAGACATAAACGCGGCCGTTGCCGCGGCGATCGACACTCGGCTGAAGCGCCAGCCCGACCCACGGGTGATGATGCGTGCCCTGCGCCACACCCGGGACACGGCGGTGATGGTCCTTCTCGATCTGTCTGAATCCACCAACGATCCGGCGCCGGGGGGCCAGACCGTTCTGGATCTGACGCAAGCGGCTTGCCTTCTGCTGTCCGAAGCAATCAACAGTGTCGGCGACAGCTTTGCCATCCACGGTTTCTGCTCGGACGGGCGTCACAATGTTTTCTACAACCGTTTCAAGGATTTCGACCAACCCTGGGGAACACAGAGCAAGGCCCGCATCATGGGTGCACAAGGGCGGCTCTCAACCCGAATGGGCGCGGCCATCCGCCATGCAACGGCCCACCTTGGCAAGGTCCGCTCCAATCGAAAGCTGATGCTGGTGCTGACGGATGGAGAGCCGGCCGATATCGATATGCGTGACCCGTTCTATCTACGGCACGACACCCGGCACGCTGTCGAAGCGGCACGGCGGCAGGGCATCATCCCCTTCTGCCTGACGCTTGATCCGGCTGCTGACACCTATGCCCAGCGGATTTTTGGCACAAGGAACGTGCGGGTGCTCGACAGGGTCGAACGGCTGCCGGAGCGCCTGCCGCAACTCTATGCGGCACTCACGAAATAGCTACGCGCGGCAGGAATGCGCCATTGAGTTGGTTTATCTCGGAGAGGATCGTCTCCCCCGATGGTGGCAGCGCCACCTGCTGCGGCCAGACCAGATACCAATGACGCATCACCGGCAGATTGGGGCCGCGCAACGCCACCAGCCGCCCCTGATCCAGTTCGTCCTTCACCGTATGCAGCGACAGGAAAGCGATCCCCAGCCCGGCCAGAACCGCTTGTTTGATGGTTTCGTTCGAATCCATCTCGACGATCCGCGGCGGCCCACCCTCATCAAAACGCGCCAGGAAACGATGCATCAAGGCACGGGTGCCCGACCCCTCTTCGCGCGACAGAAATGTCTCTTTCATCAGGAAAACGGGGTCATAACCATCCTGTCCCGCCAGCGCATGGTTCGCCGGTAGAACGACGCCGTGAGGGTGCGGACCCAGCGGGAGTGCCTCGACCAGCGGATCACGCGGCGGGCGTCCCATGATGGCCAGGTCACAGCGGGCTTCGGCCAGGTCGGCTATGATGGTCTCGCGGTTGCCGACACGCAATGCCACGTCGATATCGACGACTCGGTCTCTGAGCATCCGGACGAGCCGTGGAGCGAAATACTTTGCGGTGGACACGACCGAAAGGGTTACCAGCCCGGATTTCCCCCGGCCAAGCGCATCCAACTGGTTTTCTGCCTGCGACAGAATGCCCGCCGTCAACCGCGCGGCGCGCAACAGCACACGACCGGCTTCGGTCGGCTCCGCGCTCCCGCCACCTGTCGCCCTAAGCAAGACAGGAGCATCGACAAGATCCTCCAACAACTTGATTTGACTGTGTATTGCAGGAACCGTGAGACCCAAGTATTCGGCGGCTGCGGTCATCGTTCCGAACCGCACAACGGCATCAAGCGCCCGCAATTGCTTCAGGGTAACGGCGGCAAGACTGGTCATTTTAGAAAAATCCTAATGGCTATTACCAATTTTTAAATTTCACAAAAACCGGTTCCCGGCAAGAGTGCCGCACAAGTCTTCAAAGGAGTCGTCACCGTGTCCATGATCATCGACCAGATACCAGGCCAAGTGGACGGGGAACTCCGCCAGACACTCGACACAGTGGCCAGCGTCTGCGCCCAAGTCGCTCAACGGATCAGGCGCGGAGGCATCGACGAAAACCTGGGTGCCGCGCGGGGGACTAATACCGACGGCGACAGCCAGAAGGCGCTCGACGTGATCGCGGACGAGTCCTTTGCTTCGGCACTGCGTGGTGGGCCAGTGCGCTACTACGCGTCGGAAGAAGTGGAAGATGTGGTCGAACTGAACCCGGCAGGCTCGCTCGCTCTCGTGATCGATCCCCTTGACGGCTCATCCAACATCGACACGAATGTCTCGGTGGGGACGATCTTTGGCATCTATCAGGCAAAGGACGAGCCTGTCGGAAGCGTCCTGCGCCCCGGCCGCGAACTTTTGACCGCCGGCTACGCGATATACGGGCCTCAATGCGTTCTCGTTCTCAGTGTCGGTGACGGAACCCTGAAATATGTTCTGGACCCCGACACCGGTGTCTTCCGCCTTGTTGGCCCGATGGGGCCGATCCCGGAAGAGTCCACTGAATATGCCATCAATGCCTCCAACTACCGCCACTGGCCGGCGCCGATCCGCGCCTATATCGACGACCGCGTGGCCGGTGCCGAAGGCCCGCTGGGCCATGATTTCAACATGCGCTGGATCGCCTCTCTGGTGGCGGAAACGCACAGGATCCTGACCCGTGGCGGCATCTTTCTCTACCCTTCGGACGCACGGAAAGGCTACGAACGAGGCCGCCTGCGCATGGTCTATGAATGTGCGCCGATCGCCTTTCTCATCGAGCAGGCCGGCGGCCGGGCCACTGATGGCCTCGACCCGATCCTCGATGCGACAGCCGATGCGCTTCACGCGCGAACGCCATTCGTCTTTGGCAGCGCCAACAAGGTTGGCCGGGTCGCGACCTATTTCGACCTGCCCGAAGAAGAGACTTCGGCACTTTTCGGCAAACGCGGCCTGTTTCGAGGATAGAGCATGAGCAAGACATACCCGATCATTTCCGTCGTGGGGTCCTCGGGGGCCGGAACGTCGACCGTCAAGGCCACCTTCGAACAGATCTTTCGGCGCGAAGGATTCACGGCGGTTTCGATCGAGGGCGACGCGTTCCACCGCTACAACCGCGCCGACATGCGCGCCGAGCTGGAGCGTCGAGCCGCAGCCGGAGATCGCACGTTTTCGCATTTTTCCTATGAAGCGAACGAGTTGAAGGAACTGGAAAACGTCTTTCGCAGCTTTGGCGAGACAGGAATGGGTCGCACCCGCCACTATGTCCATGATGCGGAAGAGGCCGAACGCCACGGAGTGCCACCCGGCGAATTCACCGCCTGGGCGTCGTTTGAAGAGGGCGCGGACCTGCTGTTCTACGAAGGCCTGCACGGAGCCGTCGTCAACGACGAAGTGAACTTGGCCGCGCTGGCTGACCTGAAGATCGGCGTCGTTCCCGTCATAAACCTCGAGTGGATCCAGAAAATTCACCGTGACCGGGCGGCGCGCGGATATTCGACCGAAGCCGTCACCGATACGATCCTGCGGCGCATGCAAGCCTATGTGCATTGCATCTGCCCGCAGTTCACACAGACCGATATCAATTTCCAGCGCGTGCCGGTGGTGGATACCTCGAACCCCTTTATCGCCCGCTGGATTCCCACACCCGACGAAAGCCTCGTCGTGATCCGTTTCAAGAACCCGCGCGGGATCGACTTCCCCTACCTGACCTCGATGATCGCCGGTTCGTGGATGACCCGCGCCAACTCGATCGTCATTCCCGGAAACAAGCAGGATCTGGCGATGCAACTGATCCTGACGCCGCTGATCGAGCGTCTGGTGACAAACGCCCGCAAACTGCGCCGCTGAGGGAGAATGCAATGAACGCTCCGATGAAACAGGCAGACGAAAGGCTCATGGCCGACACGATCCGCGTTTTGGCCATGGATGCGGTCCAAGCGGCGAACTCGGGCCATCCGGGCGCCCCGATGGGGCTCGCCGATGTGGCGACCGTGCTTTTCAACCGCTTCATCAAGATCGCCCCGGAAGACGACAAATGGCCCGACCGCGATCGCTTCGTGATGAGTGCGGGCCACGGGTCGATGCTGATCTACGCGATCAATCACCTTCTGGGCTATGATGACATGGCCGTCGACCAGCTGCGGAATTTCCGCCAGCTCGGATCCCGCACCGCGGGCCACCCAGAATACGGCCATGCCAAGGGGATCGAAACCACGACTGGCCCGCTGGGCCAGGGCATCACCAATGCGGTCGGCATGGCGCTGGCCGAGCGGATGATGAACGCGCGTTTCGGTGATGAACTCGTCGATCACTACACCTATGTCATCGCCGGCGACGGCTGCCTGATGGAAGGGGTCAGCCACGAAGCCATCGACTTTGCCGGCAACATGGGATTGGGACGACTGATCGTGTTGTGGGATGACAACCACATCACCATCGACGGCGCGACAGACATCTCGACCTCGACGGATCAGATCAAGCGCTTCGAGGCGTCAGGCTGGCATGTGCAGGCGGTGGACGGCCACAACAACGAAGCCATCGCCGCCGCAATAGAGGCCGCCCGGCAAGTCACCGACAAGCCCTCGATGATCGCCTGCCGCACCGTGATCGGAAAGGGCGCGCCCAACAAGGCCGGTAGCCACAAGGTCCACGGATCACCGCTGGGTGAGGACGAGGTCGCCGCCGCTCGCAAAGCGCTTGGCTGGACGCTGCCGCCCTTCGAAGTGCCCACCGAAGTGCGCGCGGCCTGGAGAAGGATTGCCACCCGAGGCGCCGAGGCGCGTGCCGAGTGGCTGGCCCGCAAGGCAGAGAACCCGAAGGGCGGCGAATTCGACGCCGTCAATGCAAAACCAGCAACTCAGGCGCTTCGCTCGGCGATGGCCGAGCACAAGGCGAAGCTCGGCTCGGAAAAACCCAAGGTCGCGACCCGTGTTGCCTCGCAGATGGCGCTGGAGGTGGTCAATGGGGTCCTACCAAATTCGGTGGGCGGCTCGGCCGACCTGACCGGCTCGAACAACACGATGACCAGCGCCATGCGGCCGATCACCCGCAGCGATTATTCTGGCGACTACATCCATTGGGGTGTGCGCGAGCATGGCATGGCGGCGGGCATGAATGGCATGGCGTTGCATGGCGGGTTCTTCGTCTATGGCGGCACGTTCCTCGTTTTTGCCGACTACATGCGCGGCGCGATGCGGCTTTCTGCGTTGATGGGCGTTCCGGTTGCTTATGTGCTCACCCATGACTCGATCGGTCTGGGCGAAGATGGCCCGACCCACCAGCCAGTGGAAACGCTCGCCAGCTTGCGGGCGATGCCCAACATGACCGTCATTCGCCCCGCGGATGCAATCGAGACAGCCGAGGCGTGGGAGATCGCGGTCACCTCGGAGGCCACGCCAACTGTTCTGGCCCTGTCGCGCCAGGGTTTGCCGACCTTGCGCGAAGGCACCGAGGGCGAGAACCTGACCGCGCGGGGCGCCTATGTTCTGCGCGAGGCCGACGGCCCGCGCGACGCGACGTTGATTGCCTCGGGTTCGGAAGTGGCCATCGCGATGGAAGCGGCCGATATGCTGGCCAAGCAAGGCATCAGGGCTGCTGTGGTTTCAGCCCCCAGTTTCGAACTGTTCGAGGCGCAGGGCGAAGACTATTGGGAATCCGTCCTTGGGGACGCGCCCCGCATCGGCATTGAGGCAGCGGTCAAGCAGGGCTGGGATCTGTTCCTGCGCCGAAAGGACCGCTTCATCGGCATGACAGGTTTTGGCGCCTCGGCACCGGCGGCCGATCTCTATCGCCACTTCGGCATCACGCCCGAAGCCGTTGCCAACGCCGCACGCGAAATCATTTGACACGAGAGGGCGAAAATGGATTTCCGGACAACGACGTTCAAACTCCCGACGATGCTTGCTGCTGCCAGCACGAAGACACGCGCCCTGCCCCGGCACCTCACGGCATGGAACGTGATGAACTGCGCGGTCGCCGCGTTCATCACGCTATGGTGGCTGACATGATGGAATTGCCCC
This sequence comes from Ruegeria marisrubri, assembly GCF_001507595.1. Lineage (GTDB taxonomy): Bacteria > Pseudomonadota > Alphaproteobacteria > Rhodobacterales > Rhodobacteraceae > Ruegeria > Ruegeria marisrubri. Next base: position 60,371 of record NZ_LQBQ01000001.1, on the reverse strand, counting down.
GCATCACGGACTGGAATGTCCGAGGCAAAAGGCTGCTTGTCCGGGCCGACCTGAATGTTCCGGTCGAGAATGGCCAGGTGATTGACGCGACCCGGATCGAAAGATTCGCCGCCGGAATGAAGCCCCTGCTGGACAGAGGCGCAAGATTGGTCATCCTGACCCATTTTGGCCGTCCGACAAAGAACGAACTTGATCCGGGCTTTTCGGTCGACAAGCTGCGCCCCGCCCTTTCCGATGCCTTAGGCATCCCGGTGCGCTTTTCCGATGTCTGCGTCGGCACGTCGGCCGAAATCCTGACCCGCCAACTGAGTGATGGCGAGGCGCTGCTGGTGGAGAACCTGCGCTACCAGACGGGCGAAACCGAAAATGACCCGGCCTTCGCAACCGAACTGGCCAAGTTGGGCGACATTTACGTCAACGATGCCTTCTCGGTCTCGCACCGGGCACATGCCTCAACTGACGCGCTTGCGCGTCTTCTCCCGGCGGCGGCAGGTCCGCTGCTCGTCGAAGAGATCGAAGCCCTGAGCGCCGCGCTCGAGGCGCCCAAATCGCCCGCCGTCGCGGTTGTCGGCGGAGCCAAGGTGTCGACCAAGATCGATGTCCTGAAGAACCTCGTGAAAAAGCTGGACGCGGTCATCATCGGCGGAGGCATGGCCAACACCTTTCTGTTTGCCGATGGCGCGCCGGTGGGAAGGTCGCTGCATGAGGCAGACCAGGTGGAGACGGTGTACGAGATCCGTGATGCGGCCAAACAGTCCGGTTGCCGCCTGCTTCTGCCCGTCGATGTGGTTTGCGCCCGCAAATTCGAAGCGGACGCGCGCAATTTCGTAGCCCCAGCCGACCAATGTCCTGACGACGCGATGATTCTGGATGCGGGCCCGGCAAGCCTGCGGATGTTTGAGGCCGAGCTTGCCCAGGCGTCCACGCTTCTGTGGAATGGTCCTCTGGGCGCCTTCGAGATCGAGCCTTTCGACAGGTCCACGATGCGGCTCGCACAGATCGCAGCCGAGCTGACCGATGTGGGGGCGCTGACCAGCGTCGCCGGCGGCGGAGATACTGTCGCCGCGCTCAACAAGGCTGGCGTCGCTGACAGATTCACTTATGTGTCGTCTGCAGGAGGGGCGTTTCTCGAATGGCTGGAGGGCAAGACGCTCCCCGGCATTGCCGCCCTGACGCACGCCAGCAAAGCCGCCTGAAAGGAGATTTCCCATGGCCATCATCACACTCCGCCAGCTTCTCGACCATGCCGCCGAGGAGGGCTACGGTGTGCCCGCCTTCAACATCAACAACATGGAACAGGGGCTTGCGATCCTGCGCGCTGCCGACGCCTGCAATGCGCCGGTGATCCTGCAGGCCAGCCGGGGCGCGCGCAGCTATGCCGGTGACATCATGCTGCGCCACATGGTTCAGGCACTTGCCGAGATGTATCCGCACATCCCGATCTGCCTGCATCAGGACCACGGCAACAACGAAGCGACCTGCCTTTCGGCGATCCGCCACGGGTTCACCAGCGTGATGATGGACGGCTCACTCGAGGCGGACATGAAGACGCCTGCCTCTTATGCGTACAACGTCGAGATCACCGAACGGGTCGCGCGCATGGCGCACTGGGTCGGCGCCTCGGTCGAGGGAGAGCTGGGCGTGCTGGGCAGCCTGGAAACCGGCGAGGCGGCCAAGGAAGACGGCTCGGGCGCGGAAGGCAAGCTCTCGAAGGAAGACCTGCTGACTGACCCCGATCAGGCGGCCGAATTCGTGGCCCGAACCAAGGTCGATGCGCTGGCCATCGCCTGCGGCACCTCCCACGGCGCCTACAAGTTCTCTCGCAAGCCCGATGGCGAAATCCTCGCAATGAAGCGGATCGAAGAGATTCACGCGCGCATCCCCTCGGTGCACCTCGTGATGCACGGATCGTCCTCCGTGCCGCAGTATCTGCAGGATCTGATCAACGAATACGGCGGTGAGATGCCCCAGACTTACGGTGTGCCGGTCGAGGAGATCGAGAAGGGCATCCGGACTGGCGTGCGCAAGGTCAACATCGACACCGATTGCCGCATGGCGCTCACTGGCCAGTTCCGCAAGGTGGCGCAGGAAAAGCCCCGCGAGTTCGACCCGCGCAAGTTCCTGATCCCCGCGATGGACGAGATGGAAAAGCTCTGCAAGGACCGGTTCGAGCGTTTCGGCACCGCCGGCAACGCCAGCAAGATCACCGTGATCGACATGGACGAGATGGCCAAGCGATACGCCTCAGGCGCGCTCGACCCGGTCATTCCCGCCGCTCGCGCGGCCTGAGGCCAGAGCGGTCATGAAGCGCATGGCCATAGCCGCCGGCAACGCGAAAGGAAGCTGACCGATGACTTTCGACCAGTCCGTCAAGATCGCTCCGTCGATACTCTCTGCGGATTTCGCTGATTTCGGCCGCGAGATCCAAGCCATCGAGGCCCAGGGGGCCGACTGGGTGCATGTGGACGTGATGGACAATCACTTCGTGCCCAACCTCACCTTCGGCCCACCGGCGGTCAAGGCCTTCCGCAAGCATGTTAAATCGGTGATGGACGTGCATCTGATGATCGCGCCCGTGGACCCTTCGATCGAAGCCTATGCGGATGCCGGCGCCGACATCCTCACCGCCCATTTCGAGGCTGGGCCGCACATCCACCGCACGCTTCAGGCGATCCGCGGTGCGGGCATGAAGGCAGGCGTGGCGCTCAACCCCGGCACGCCGTCCGAAGCCGTGGCCCACGTTCTCGACCTCTGCGATCTGGTCTGCGTGATGACCGTGAACCCCGGCTTCGGCGGGCAGAAGTTCATCGACATGACCCCGAAAATCCGGGCCCTGCGGGCCATGATCGGCGACCGGCCCATCCATATCGAGGTGGACGGCGGGGTTGACCCGACCACCGCGCCCAAGGTTGTGGCCGCAGGGGCCGATGTTCTGGTCGCCGGCTCGGCAGTCTTCCGTGGCGGCTCGGTCGAAAACCCCGCACCCTATGGCGAAAACATCCGGGCGATCCGCGCAGCCGCAGAGGACGCCAACCCGTGACGTTTGCAAACCCAATCGCGACCCGGACCCGAGTGGAGATGTTCGACTTGCGAGCGCTGGCATGACTGGCGCCCCCCTTCCCTTCCGAGCGTTCGTTTTCGACGTGGACGGCACACTCGCCGAAACCGAAGAACTTCACCGCCGCGCCTTCAACGAGACCTTCACCGAAGCGGGGCTCGACTGGCACTGGGACCGTTCGCTTTACCGGGAACTTCTTGGAACCACAGGCGGCAAGGAGAGGATACGCGCCTTCATGCGCGACTACGCGCCAGAGACAGCCCCGACCGAAGACGACATCCCCGCGCTTCACGCGCGCAAGACCTGGCGCTATGCCGAACTCGTCGCTGAAGGCACGCTAAGTTTGCGACCGGGCATCGCCGATCTGATCGCGAACGCGCGCGCCGAGGGCCTGCAGGTCGCCGTCGCCACCACGACCAACCTTCCCAATGTCGAGGCACTGACCCGCGCAACCGGCCAAGGGCCCGCACCCCAGATCTTTGATGCCATTGCCGCCGGCGACATGGTCAAGGCGAAGAAGCCAGCGCCGGACGTCTTCCTGCTCGCGGCCGAAATGCTGGGCCTCCCGCCCACGGCGTGCCTTGCTTTCGAGGACAGCCGCAACGGTCTCATTTCGGCAAAGGCCGCCGGCATGGCCTGCATCGTTTCTCCCGGCCCTTACACCGAGGGGCAGGATTTCTCGGAGGCCGATTTGGTGGTGCGCTGCTTTTCCGAGGTCGCGGACATGCAAGCCTTGCGCCGAAAGATGGCCCGGGCCGCATGATGCCCGTTCAAGTGAAAGGATAGTTTCTGAATGGCCCGTATAATCTTCGATCTCGACGGCACGCTGATCGACAGCGCCCCCGACATCCACGGCATCGCCAACGGATTGCTCGCGGAAGAAGGCGCCGAGCCGATCACGCTGGAAGACGCGCGCAACTTCATCGGCCAGGGTGCCTCGGTCTTTGTCGAGAAAATGCGGCGGGCCCGGAATATTCCGGACAGCGAACATCCTCGTCTGCTGGCCGATTTCATCGAAAGCTACGACGATGCGGTGCACCTGACCCGCCCTTACCTTGGCGTGGTCGAGGCGCTCGAAGCCCTGGCGTTCGAGGGCCACGCAATGGGCGTGTGCACCAACAAACCCATCCGACCGACCCGCGCGGTTCTGGCCCACCTAGGGCTTGACCGTTTCTTTTCCACGACCTGGGGCGGCGACAGCCTGTCGGTCCACAAGCCCGACCCGGCCCCGTTGCACGCGGCTTTTGCAGCATTGCCTGAAGGTCAATGTATTTATGTCGGCGACAGCGAAGTGGACGCCGAGACGGCAGAGCGGGCGGGCGTTCCGTTCCTGCTGTTTGAGGGTGGTTATCGCAAGATGCCGGTCGAGAAACTGCCACATGCCCGTTCCTTTGGCCATTTCGGCGACCTCCCCGGCATCGTCAGCGAAACATGCGCTTGAACTTGCTGCCTTTTCGACCGGATACCTCGGCCTGAGCGTGGAGGCTTGAGTTCGGTCGGGCATTCATATTGTACTTGCCACCGGAACATACGATTTGCGGCAGCCTTCGGCACGGGTTCTTGCACAGCCAGATAGGCTCTACGCGTGAACAAGGAGACATCGTATTCTGCCCGAGATTCTGACGATCACCCTCAAACCCGCGATCGACTATGCAACGACGACGGAACATGTAACTGCGGGACCGAAACTGTATTGCAACAAGCCGAAGGTCGATCCCGGAGGTGGGGGCGTAAACGTTGCCCGAACGATTGTGAAACTGGGTGGAAGCGTTCGGGCTTTCGTCGTGGTTGGTGGCGCAATGGGTGATCGCCTGTTGGCTTTGCTGGCGGCGGAAAACGTCCCGGTCATGGAATGCCGGGTTCGCGGAGAGACGACCTATAGCCTGGCGGTGACCGATGAGACGACACAGGAACAATTCCGCTTCAGCCTGCCGGGAGAACTGCTGAGCGAAGACGAAGGACGGATGGTGCTGAACCGGATATCCGACACGGTGCAAAGGGATGGGCTTGTCGTATTGAGCGGGGGCGTCGCCAATGGTCTTGCCGACGACTTTCCGCAAGAGGTGCAGGCTGCCGTTTCGCGATGCAACGGACGCCTGATCGTCGACACGTCAAAGGCTCCGCTGAAGCGCCTGATCGAAGCTCCGGTTGCTCCGCTCGATGTTCTGCGGCTGGACCGCAGCGAAATCGAAAAGGTGTTTTCCCGCCCGATGCGGTCAATATCCGACAACCTTGCGTTCACGGAACGGCTCGTCAGGCGCGGCGTCGCACGGATCGTGATAACCGGTCACGGCGAGGAGGGCTCCGTCATGGTCGCTGGAGATCAGAAATTTTTCTGCCACGCCCCAAAGGTCGCCGTGCGCAGCAAAATCGGCGCGGGCGACGCCTTGGTCGGTGCTTTTGCTTTTTCACTGTCGCGCGGCGACCCACCGGAAGAGGCCCTGAAATGGGGCGTTGCAGCCGCGGCGGCGACGGTCGGAACAGAAGGAACCTCGTTCTGCGGCTTCACGGAAACCCACGCCTTGCTGCCGCAATGCCGGATGGAACGTTTCTAAGCCCCTCCGGGGCAACCTATGCTTGGGTCAAATTGGATCCAGAGCGCTTCAAGCGGAAACACTCAGCGCCTTGAGCAACGCAGCCAGCAGAGAATGCGGCAAAGTCGGTCCGCGGCCGATACCGATATATTCGTCGTCGTCACTGGCTGAAGTCTTTCGGAGCGTACAGCTCCAGTGACCATTTGGCATGGCCGCGTTCCCGCGGATCGTGACGCTCCAACCCGGTTTCACAGCATAAATCACCGAAAGCACTTTGTCGGTCGAGCCCAGGTCTTCGCGCTGGATCGTCAGGTCGCCGGCCACTCCGTTGATCGCAGCAAGGACGCGCGCGGCAAGGTCCGGCTCCAGAACGAACGCAGCTTCAACCTCCTCTGCCAAGGCGGCAAGTGCCATGTCCATGACATTCTCCCTCTATACTGTCGAGGATGATGACATCTGGCGCCGGATTTCTCGTTGACCGAGATCAAGGCTAGAATTCACGCTCGGTCTAGCCTTGGCCAGCGGCTCCAAACGCGGGAGGAAGAGAAATGCCGACCGATCCTCAGGTGATCCCGTTCGACGACTTGCGCAAGGAAGACATACCGCTTGTGGGCGGCAAGAACGCCTCGCTTGGAGAAATGGTGCAGGCACTGGGCGCGAAAGGCATTTATGTACCACCCGGGTTCGCGACCACGGCAGATGCCTTCCGCAAATTCATGGATGAAAACAACCTGACAGAGGTGATCGCGACCGTTCTGGCCGATCAACAAGCCGGCAAGATAAGCCTTCGCAAAGCAGGCGAAAAAATCCGGACCGCGATCATCGCAGGTGATTGGCCAGCTTCCACCGAAAACGAGATCCGGCAAGCGTATAGGGAACTTTCAAAACGTGTCGGCCAGACCGAGCTTTCGGTTGCCGTCCGTTCCAGCGCCACGGCAGAGGACCTGCCGGACGCCAGCTTTGCCGGCCAGCAGGAAACTTTTTTGAACGTCTCGGGCGAGGACGCTCTGCTTGTCGCCTGCCGGAAATGTTATGCGTCCTTGTTCACGGACCGCGCCATTTCCTACCGCAGCATGAAGGGGTTCGATCAGCTCGGGGTCGCCCTGTCGATCGGGGTTCAGCAAATGGTCCGCTCAGACTTGGGTGGCTCGGGCGTGATGTTTTCAATCGACACCGAGTCCGGCTTTGACAAGGTGGTTTTGATCAATGCGGCTTGGGGTTTGGGTGAAAATGTCGTTCAGGGCACCGTCACGCCAGATGAATTCCAGGTTTACAAGCCCTTCCTTTCTCAGAAAGGCCTTCGTCCGATCATCGAGAAAAAGCTGGGAGCGAAGGAGGTCAAGTTGATCTACGCCAGCCGGGGGGATGGCGGGCCAACCCGAAACGTCCCGACATCCAAGGCAGAGCGCGCGAAATTCGTCCTCAGTGATGATGAGGTGCTTTCCCTGGCCAGGCAGGCAACGATCATCGAAGATCACTACGGCCAGCCCATGGATATGGAATGGGCCAAGGATGGAATTACGGGGCAGCTGTTTATCGTTCAGGCCAGGCCGGAAACGGTTCAGTCTCGTATTACTGGCAATTCGCTCAAGACCTTCCGGATAGGCCGACATGGACCGGTCGTTTCAACAGGTCTGTCTGTCGGGGAACAGATTGCAACGGGTCGCGTCTGCCTCATCGAAAGCGCCGAGGACATCGACAAGTTCGTCGATGGATCGGTTCTGGTGACCTCGACAACAGACCCGGACTGGACGCCGGTGATGAAGCGCGCGTCCGCCATCGTGACGGACCGTGGCGGCAGAACCAGCCACGCCGCGATTGTCAGCCGTGAACTGGGCGTGCCGGCAATTGTCGGCTGTGGTGATGCAACCCATGTTCTTTACGATCAGCAAGAGGTTACCGTCAGTTGTGCCGAAGGAGACACGGGGCACGTGTATGACGGTTACGCGGAGTTCTCCGTCGAAGAGTTGGACCTCGGCCAGGTGCCCCGGACAACGACGAAGGTCATGCTCAACCTTGCAAACCCGGCCACTGCCACAAGATGGTGGCGTTTGCCAGCAGATGGCGTGGGTCTTGCGCGCATGGAATTCGTCATTTCCAACAGCATCCGGGTCCACCCCATGGCGCTGCTGAACTTCGCCAACCTAGAGGATCAGAACGACAGGCAGGAGATCGAAGCCCTCACCCGCGGATATGACGACAAGGCCGAATATTTTGTCGACCGGCTTGCCTTGGGCATATCGAGGATTGCCGCAGTGGCCTATCCCAACCCAATGATTCTGCGCCTGAGCGACTTCAAGACCAATGAATATGCCGATCTTCTGGGAGGTCGGCAATTCGAACCCGCCGAGGCAAACCCGATGATTGGTTGGCGTGGGGCCTCGCGCTACTATGACCCCGCCTACCGCGACGGTTTTCGCCTGGAATGCAGAGCGATACGTCGCCTGCGAGAGGAAATCGGCTTTAACAATGTTCTGGTCATGGTGCCTTTCTGCCGAACACCCGAGGAAGCCGACCGAGTTCTCGAAGTGATGGCCGAAGAAGGTCTCGTTCGGGGAAAGAACGGACTCGAGATCTATGTCATGTGCGAAGTTCCCTCGAACGTCATACTCGCCGAGGAGTTCGCAAAACGATTTGACGGGTTTTCCATAGGTTCGAACGACCTGACCCAACTGACTTTGGGTATCGATCGTGACAGCGAGAAGCTGGCGATGCTGTTTGATGAACGACATGATGCGGTTCAGTGGATGATCCGAACCGTAATCGAAAAAGCCCATGCTTTTGACACGAAGGTCGGGTTATGTGGGCAGGCCCCTTCAAACTACCCCGATTTTGCCCGAACTCTCGTCGAATTTGGCATAGATTCCATCTCTGTCACGCCAGACAGCTTCTTCAAGGTCAGGAAGCACGTCTCGGATGCTGAACTGGCGCTGTCAGACAGATTCTAACCAGTCTCTACAAGGACAGGATGCTTGCCCCTTATTCCGCGCAGAGACCGCGCCACTCGGCGAGAGCAGCGGCGCGGTTCAGCTTGAAATTTGGTCTGGAGGAGAGGCAGCGCTCCGAGTTGAAAAGGTTGTAGACCGAGGTATGGACGGTTGCGAATTTCTGCAAACCTCACCTTGGTGATCAACCGCACGCCATAGGTAATGGCGTTCGCCGTTGATTTTCACGAACATCTCGTCAAGATGCCAGCGCCACTTGCTGGAACACATGCGGGCGATCCGACGTTTTCGGATCTCACCGGCACACATCGGTCCGAACCGGTGCCACCAGAACCTCACCGCCTCGTGGCTGACGTCGATCCCGCGTTCATGCAGAGGATCCTCGACGCTGCGCAACGAGAGCGGGAAACGGACATACAGCTTCACCGCAAGTCGGATAATCTCGGGGCTGGTTCGAAATCAGCGGAACGGCCATGAGTCGTCACGGCAGGCTCTCAGATTAGACAGGTCCCAGATCTGCCCCCGAAATCTCGGCGGCTTCAACGAGACGGTTCACGTACTTGCCTGCTTCTGAGGCCCAGCGGGCCTTCTCCATGGCTTCGGCGATCTTGTCGCGGACGGTGTCGAATGGCAGAACATCACCCGGCGCGGCCGCATCCATGCGAACAACATGCCAGCCATATCGTGTCAGCAAGGGTTCATTCGAGATCTCGCCTTCTGCAAGTTCACGAAGATGCGCTTCGAATTCTGGCACGGTGCTCCCCGGACCGAGCTGCCCCAGAGCACCGCCCGCGGATTTTGACCCGCAATCACTGTGTTCACTGGCCAGGCGGGGAAAGTCCTCTGGGGTGGCGTGCGCTCGTCGGCAGAGTTCCTCGGCCCGGGCCCGGGCTGCCTCCTTGGCCGTTTCATCACCGGGGTCAAAGGCGCACAGAATATGCGATACTTCCCAAAGAGGCGGAGCCCGGAAACGCTCAGGGCCGCGGGCCCATTCCGCGCGGACTTCTTCTTCGGTCGGCGCCGTCACGTCGATTTCCTGTTCGAGAAGCCCCCGGATCAAGGCCTCCTCGTCAGTTTCGAAACGCCCCGGCCCCACTTCGGCCGGCTCGGGCGTCAAGCCGCACTTTCGGGCTTCCTGCAACAACAGCGTGCGAATGGCCACGGCATTTGCCGCCTTGCGCCAGGCGATGCCCGGTTTGCCCTTTGGACCGCTGTGGTTCTGGGCTTCGGCCGCGACCGCGGTGTGGGGCACGGTTTCGCCGTTGACGACAAGATCAGGAAAAAGTGCTGCGGGCATTCAGTTTACTCCACCGAAAAAACGGCGGCCCCGGCAGGAGCCACCGACCTTGTTTACTTGGACTGTCGAGCGGGCAAAGGCTCGCTGCGGCGCGAACGGACAATCTGGTAGCCAGGACGCATGAAGTAGCGCAGCGGGACCGAGAGCATGTGCACCAGTCGCGTGAACGGGAACAGCAGGAAGATCGTCAGCCCCAGGAAGATGTGGAGTTTGAAGATCGGCGAGGCGTGCTCGATGTAGCTGGCTGCTTTGCTGTCGAAAGTGAAGATGCCCAGCGCCCAGTTCATGAAGGTGGTCATTTCGTGACCATCGAGATGCTGCAGCGACACGGTGATCGTCAGCAGGCCGAGCACCAGTTGCACGAGCAGCAGCGCCAGAATACCGATATCCGCAAAGCTGGAGTTGTTGCGGATACGCGGATCGGTCCAGCGACGGTGGAACAGCATGCCGCCGCCGATCAGCGCCATGATGCCGGCGATGCCGCCGGCCACGATGGCCAGAACCTGCTTGGCGCCGTGGCTGATTCCTAACGCGTCGAAGACCCAGATCGGCGTCAGCATGCCAAAGAAGTGACCCAGGAAGATCACCAGGACGCCAAAATGGAACAGCACCGAACCGATGATCAGCTGCTTGCGCCGCAACAACTGGCTGGACGACGATTTCCAGGTGAACGGGTCGCGTTCATAGCGCACGATCGAGCCGAGGATCAGCACCGACAGGGCGATGTACGGGTAGATACCGAATACGAAGTTGTGCATTTCTTGTTCCTTTACTCGGCGGCCACGCCGGGGGCGGGATTGATTGGTTCGTCCATGCGCGAAAGCATGTCGCGCACCTGCGGGCAGCCGGCATTCGGATCCGGAGAGAAACGAATCTCGCTTTCTTCCCAGACCGCATCCAGCGCTTCGAGGTCGTTCGGATCGTCGTCGGGCTGCTCGAGCAGCTCGGCAACGGCCTCCTTGTCGGCCTCGACACCGGCCAGTTGCAGAAGCGCCGCAAAGACCGCACCATAGGCGCTTTCGCGCCGCTCGAGGCGGGCACTCAGCGCTTCGAGGATATGCGCGGCATCGGCCAGGATTTCGCGCGCCTCTTCGGCAGGCCGGGTCGCCAGGAATTCCAGCAGCACCGGCAGGTGGTCCGGCAGTTCCGTGGTGCTGAGTTCGAACCCGCCATCACGATAGGTTTCCAGTAGCGACACCATCGCGGTGCCTCTGTCGCGACTTTCGCCGTGGACGTGCTCGAACAGGTTCAGCGACAGAGTCCGCGACCGGTCGAAGAGCGCCACATAGCGCTCTTCCAGGTCATAGAGGTCGCCCCCCGACAGTTCCTCGACCAGCGGTCGCAGTTCACGGCGCGCGGCAGCCGTCAAACGGCTGTCCGCGGCCAGAACGCCGCCGATGTCGGGCATGGCGGCCTGCAGCTCGCGTGAAGGATAGCTCAGTATCAGCGACAAGGCTTTGAGTGTCCGGTCCATCAGCGCACCTCCTCGGGCATTTTCAACGGCTTCTTGGAGCCGCCAAAGAGCGACCCCTTGGAAATACCGGTCGAGCAGCGGTTGCCGTCGGTGAAGCCGCAGCCTCCGCGAAGGTCGTAGGCTTCCTCGACATGTTCACGGTGCGTCGTCGGGATGACGAAACGGTCCTCATAGTCAGCCAGGGCCATGATCTTGTACATGTCCTCGATCACCCGGCCGCTAAGACCCACGCGGTCCGCAATAGCCTCGTCGATCACGCCATCCACGGTCTTGGCCCGCATGTAGGCGCGCATCGCAAGCATCCGCTCGAGCGCGCGTTCCACCGGCTTTTCGTCGCCTGCTGTCAGCATGTTGGCGAGATACCGCACCGGAATGCGCAGGTTCGTCACGTCCGGCATTGCGCCGTCCATGCCGATTGCGCCGGCCTCGGCCGCGTTCTGGATCGGGCTGAGAGGCGGAATGTACCACACCATCGGCAACGTCCGGTATTCGGGGTGCAGCGGGAAAGCCACCTTCCACTCCATCGCCATCTTCCAGATCGGGCTTTGCCGAGCCGCCTTGATCCAATCCTCGGGGATGCCGTCCACGCGCGCGGCCTCGATGACCACCGGGTCGTTAGGGTCGAGGAACACGCCAAGCTGGGCATCATATAGGTCCATCTTGTCGGCCGCGTTCGCGGCTTCCTCGATCTTGTCGGCGTCATAGAGCATCACACCCAGATAGCGGATGCGGCCCACGCAGGTTTCCGAGCAGACGGTCGGATTGCCGCTCTCGATCCGGGGATAGCAGAGCGTGCACTTCTCGGATTTGCCGGTCGACCAGTTGTAGTAGACCTTCTTGTAGGGGCAGCCCGAGACGCACATCCGCCAGCCGCGGCACTTCTCCTGGTCGATGAGGACAATGCCGTCCTCTTCGCGCTTGTAGATCGCGCCCGACGGGCACGACGCGGCACAGGCCGGGTTGAGGCAGTGTTCGCACAGACGGGGGAGATACATCATGAAGGTGTTTTCGTATTCCCCGTAGATCTGCTTCTGCACACCTTCGAAGTTGTAGTCCTGGCTACGTTTCGAGAATTCGCCGCCCAGGATTTCTTCCCAGTTCGGGCCCTTCACGATCTTTTCCATCCGTTCGCCCGAGATTTTCGAGCGCGGACGCGCCGTCGGGAACGCCGTCATCTCGGGCGCCGATTTCAGGTGGTCATAGTCGAAATCGAACGGCTCGTAGTAGTCGTCGATCTCGGGCAGATCCGGGTTCCCGAAAATGTTCGCCAGGATCCGCCATTTCGCACCCTGCTTGGGCTGCAGCTTGCCCGACTTGGTGCGTTCCCAGCCACCGTTCCAGCGGTCCTGGTTTTCCCAGTCGGTCGGATAGCCGGTGCCCGGCTTGGTTTCGACGTTGTTGAACCACGCGTATTCGACGCCGTCGCGGCTGGTCCAGACGTTCTTACAGGTCACCGAGCAGGTGTGGCACCCGATACATTTATCGAGGTTCAGCACCATGCCGATTTGTGCGCGCACTCTCATTCCGCGGCCTCCTTCTGGGTAGCGGGCTGGTCAAGCCAGTCAACGTTCCGCATCTTTCTGACGATGACGAACTCGTCCCGGTTCGATCCCACGGTTCCGTAGTAGTTGAAGCCGTAGGACTGCTGGGCGTAGCCGCCGATCATGTGGGTTGGTTTCAGGACCGCGCGGGTCACCGAGTTGTGGATACCGCCCCGCTTGCCGGTCAGTTCCGAGCCGGGCGTGTTCACGATCTTCTCCTGCGCGTGATACATCAGCGTCATGCCGTCCTTCACCCGCTGCGAAACCACCGCACGCGCGGTGAGCGCGCCGTTGGCGTTGTACAGCTCGATCCAGTCGTTATCGACGATACCGGCCTTCTTCGCGTCGTTCTCGCTGATCCAGACACAGGGTCCGCCGCGGTTCAGCGTCAACATCAGTAGGTTGTCGGTATAGGTTGAGTGGATTCCCCACTTCTGGTGGGGCGTGATGAAGTTGAGGACCACGTGCGGCGTGCCCTCGCGAGCATCACGGTTGACCTCTGCGGTTATGGTCTTGAGGTCGACCGGTGGACGGTAGGACATCAGGCCTTCACCGAACGCCCGCATCCACAGGTGATCCTGATAGAGCTGCTGACGACCTGTCAGCGTGCGCCACGGGATCAGTTCATGGACGTTGGTGTAGCCGGCGTTGTAGCAGACCTTCTCGCTTTCCAGACCCGACCAGGTCGGTGACGAGATGATCTTGCGCGGCTGCGCGGCGATATCGCGGAACCGGATCTTCTCGTCCTCTTTCGGGATCGCCAGGTGGGTATGGTCCAGGCCCGTGCCCTTGCTCAGCGCGTCCCAGGCCTTGACCGCAACCTCGCCATTCGTTTCCGGGGCGAGCATCAGCACCACCTCGGTCGCGTCGATGTCGGTGACGATCTTCGGGCAGCCTTTGGCCGGGCCGTCCTGCCACTCGCCGTTCAGGTCACGCAGCGCCTGCACCTCGTGTTCGGTGTTCCACGAGATGCCCTTGCCGCCGTTGCCCAGCTTGTCCATGAGCGGACCAAGCGCCACGAAGCGGTCGTAGATCGCGGTATAGTCGCGCTCTACCGGGACATAGGCCGGAGCGGTCTTGCCCGGGATCAGGTCGCACTCGCCCTTTTTCCAGTCCTTAACCTGGTCCTGTGCGATCTCGGCCGGCGTGTCGTGCAGGATCGGGAGCGCGACGATATCGGTCTCTTTCCCGAGGATTTCCGGCGCGACTTCCTGGAATTTCTTGGCGATGGCCTTGAAGATTTCCCAGTCAGACTTCGACTCATAGGCCGGATCCACGGCCGCCTGCAGCGGGTGGATGAACGGGTGCATGTCCGAAGTGTTGAGGTCGTTCTTCTCGTACCAGGACGCCGTCGGCAGCACGATATCGGCATAGACTGCAGTGGTGCTCATGCGGAAGTCGATCGTCACCAGCAGGTCCAGTTTGCCCTTCGGAGCGTCCTTGTGCCACCTGGCTTCCTTGGGCAGCTGACGACCTTCTTCGCCCAGGTCCTTGCCCATGACGCCGTGGTCGGTGCCCAGCAAGTGCTTGAGGAAATACTCGTGCCCTTTGCCGGACGAACCCAGCAGGTTGGAACGCCACACGAACAGGTTGCGCGGCCAGTTTGCCGGATCATCCGGATCCTCGCAGGACATCTCAAGCGCGCCGGACTTCAACTGCTCGGCGACATAGTCAGGGATGTCCTTGCCAGCCGCCTTGGCTGCCTTGGCCACCTCGAGCGGATTGGTCTTGAGCTGCGGCGCAGACGGCAGCCAGCCCATGCGCTCGGCGCGGATGTTGTAGTCGATGATCGAGATGTCCCAGTCGCCTTCAGGTGCCGTGGGCGACAGGATTTCCCCGGCCGACACGGTCTCGTAGCGCCACTGGTCGGTATGTGCGTACCAGGCACTGGTCGAGTTCATGTGACGCGGGGGACGGCCCCAGTCAAGCGCGAAGGCCAGCGGCTGCCAGCCGGTCTGCGGGCGCAGTTTCTCCTGCCCCACGTAGTGCGCCCATCCACCGCCGGACTGGCCGACGCAGCCGCACATTACCAGCATGTTGATGACGCCACGATAGTTCATGTCCATGTGGTACCAGTGGTTCATCGCAGCACCGATGATGACCATGGACTTGCCGTTGGTCTTCTCGGCGTTCTGCGCGAATTCACGCGCCACGTGAATGATCTTGTCGCGGGAGACACCGGTGATCTTCTCGGCCCAAGCCGGCGTGCCCGGCATGCTCGAGTTGTAGTCCGACGTCACCCAGTCGCCACCGAGACCGCGGTCGAGACCGTAGTTGGCGCAGAACAGGTCGAAAACGGTGGCGACCTTCACCTCGCCATCGGCGGTCTTGACCGTCTTGACGGGGATGTTGCGGGTCATCACGTCGGGGTGATCCTCGCCGGTCGCGAAGGCTTCATGGGCCTCGCCGCCGAAGTAGGGGAAATCGACGCCGACGACGTCATCATGGTCCTCTTCGAGGATCAGCGTCAACTTCAGCTTGGTTTCAGCGCCGGCAGCCTTCTCTTCTAGGTTCCATTCGCCCTGTTCGCCCCAGCGATAGCCGATCGAGCCATTCGGCGCGACCAGGCCCTTGGAGATCTCGTCGATGGCGACGGTCTTCCACTCGGGGTTGTTGTCCTCGCCCAGCTTGCCGTCGAGGTCGTCGGCGCGCAGGAAGCGGCCGGGGATCACGCGGCCATCTTTCTCCTCGAGCTTCACCAGCATCGGGAAGTCGGAATACTTGCGGCAGTATTCTTCGAAATATTCGACTTGGCGGTCGAGGTGGAACTCGCGCAGAATGACGTGGCCAAAGGCCATGGCGAGTGCCGAGTCGGTACCCTGCTTGACGTTCAGCCAGACGTCGCCGAACTTGGCGGCTTCCGAATAGTCCGGGCAGATCACGGCAGACTTGGTGCCGCGGTAACGCGCTTCGGTATAGAAATGCGCGTCGGGCGTCCGGGTCTGCGGCACGTTCGAACCCCAGAGCAGAAGGTAGCCGGCATTGTACCAGTCAGCGGATTCCGGCACGTCGGTCTGTTCGCCCCAAACCTGCGGCGAGGACGGCGGAAGGTCGCAGTACCAATCGTAAAAGGACATGCAGACGCCACCCAGAAGGCTCAGGTAGCGAGAGCCGGCAGCGTAAGAGATCATCGACATGGCCGGGATCGGCGAGAAGCCGAAAATGCGGTCAGGACCGTAGGTCTTGGCGGTATAGGCATTGGCGGCTGCGGTGATCTCGGTTGCCTCGTCCCAGGTTGCGCGAACAAAGCCCCCCATGCCGCGTTTTTCGACGTAGGAGGCACGCAGGATCGGGTCGTTCTGGATCTTGGTCCAGGCTTCGATGGGCGACATGGTTTCGCGCATCTTCCGCCAGACTTTCATGAGCCGTCCACGGACAAGCGGGTTCTTCACCCGGTTGGCCGAATACAGATACCAGCTGTACGATGCGCCACGCTGGCAGCCGCGCGGCTCGTGGTTTGGCAGACCGGGCCGCGTGCGCGGATAGTCCGTCTGCTGGGTTTCCCAGGTGACGATCCCCGACTTCACGTAGATCTTCCACGAGCAGGACCCGGTGCAGTTCACACCGTGGGTCGAGCGGACGATCTTGTCGTGGCGCCAACGGTTGCGGTAGGTGTCCTCCCAGTCACGGTTCTCTTTCGTGACCTGACCGTGACCATTCGAGAACTTCTCCAGTTCCTTGGATTCCAGGAAGTTCAGTCTGTCGAGCAGATGGCTCATCATGTTCTCCTATTGGCTTGGCGAGGGCGCTCAGGCGCGCCCCCGATGGCGATCGATGCTCAGCAGGGCACCGGCGCGTTCTTGCGGCTGTAGAACAGCCAGGTGATCGCGACACAGATCACGTAGAAGATGAGGAAGGCCCAAAGCGCGCCGTTCGGGGCGCCGGTCATCGTAATCGAGGTGCCGTAACCTTTGGGGATGAAGAAGGCACCATAGGCGGCGATCGCGCTGGTAAAGGCGATGATCGCGGCACTTTCGCGTTCGGCCTGTTTCAGGGTTGCGGCCGCGTCGAGCTCCGGCATCAGGCGCGGAATCTCCTGGCGCATGATCGAGGGGATCATCTGGAAGGTCGAGGCGTTGCCCACACCGGTCAGGAAGAACAGCGCCATGAAGCAGGCGAAGAAGCCCCAGAAGTTGCCGTTCGGATCGGCGTCGGACGGCAGGAACTGCAACACACCCCAGACCGCGACAATCATGCCGGTAAAGGTCCAGAAGGTCACGCGGCCGCCGCCGAACTTGTCCGAGATCCAGCCGGTGCCCGCACGGCTGAGCGCGCCGACAAGCGGACCCAGGAAGGCATATTGCAGCACGTTCACGTCGGGAAACTGCGTCTTCATCAGCAGCGGGAAACCCGCCGCGTAGCCGATGAAGCTGCCGAATGTGCCTGTGTACAGGATGCACATGATCCAGTTGTGGAAACGCGAAAAGATGATCGACTGTTCCTTGAACGACGCTTTCGCATTGGCAATGTCATTCATTCCGAACCAAGCGGCCACCGAGCAGATGGCAATGAAGGGCACCCAGATGAAGCCTGCGTTCTGCACCCACAGTTTGCTGCCGTCCGACAGGACCTGCGGCTCGCCGCCGATCGTGCCGAAAACGCCGGTGGTAATGACGATCGGCACGACGAACTGCATGACCGAAACACCCAGATTGCCAAGACCGGCATTCAGCGCCAGCGCGTTGCCCTTGGATTTCTTCGGATAGAAAAAGGCGATGTTGGCCATGGACGAGGCAAAGTTGCCACCTCCGAAACCGCACATCAGCGCGAGAACGAGAAAGACGACATAAGGGGTCTCGGGATTCTGCACGGCAAAGCCGATACCCAGCGCCGGCAACAGAAGCGAAGCCGTGGAAATGGCCGTCCACTTGCGCCCGCCGAAAATCGGAACCATGAAGCTGTAGAAGATGCGCAGGGTTGCACCTGAAAGGCCAGGCAGAGCCGCAAGCCAGAAAAGCTGCGAGGTCGTGTATTCAAAGCCGATTGCAGGCAATTTCGCGACAACCACCGACCAGACCATCCAGACCGAGAATGCCAGCAAAAGCGCCGGGATCGAGATCCAAAGGTTGCGGGTGGCGATCGACTTGCCTTTCTGTTTCCAGAAGTTGTCGTCCTCAGGACGCCAGTCGATCAGCGTGCGCCCGGATTGGTCAGATGTTGCATCAGACATCGTCTTGGTTTCCTTGTATTTAGCGTATGGGGACAGGGCCGTTTGCCGACCCCGCCGTTGGCCCTAGTGTCCAGATTTGGAGAAAGGCTGGTCCGGAACGTCCGACAGGTAGCGCTCCCCAGCCAGTTGCGGGTGACGGCCCAGTTCAGTCCGACGTATGGCAACGTGCATCCAGACGGTCGAGATGGCGACGATCACGAACAACGCCATGAACGGCGCGGTCCAAACTCCGGTATAGTCCAGAAGCACACCAAACAGGATCGGCAGAAAGAAACCGCCAAGCCCTCCGATCATGCCGACCAGACCACCAACGGAACCGACGTGGTCGGGATAGTAAACCGGGATATGCTTGTAGACGGCCGCCTTGCCCAGGCTCATCACGAAACCGAGGATTACCGTCAGGAAAACAAAGAACCCGACCGACAGACCGAAGCTGAACTCGATCGTCCCCGATATGCCGGCCACGCTGTAACTTGTGTGCGGATAGCTCATGATGAAGAGCACGATCAGCGACACGATGAACGTCAGATACATGACAAACCGTGCGCCCCACTTGTCCGACATCCAGCCGCCAAGCGCACGGAAGACTGAACCCGGCAGCGAATAGAGCCCTGCAAAGACACCGGCCGTGGTCAGCTCGAGGCCGTATGCGCCGACATAGTAGCGCGGCAAGAAGCTGGCTAGCGCGACGAAAGCGCCGAACACGAAAAAATAGTAGGTGGCGAAACGCCAGACCTGGATGTTCTTCAATGGTTCGAGCTGTGTGCCGGCCGACACCGGCCGCGCGCCGCTGCGCTTGCGTTCCTGTTGGACCGGATCATCTTTTGCCAGCAGGAAGAACAGCACGGCTGTCGCCGCCAGGACGACGGCATAGACGCGCGCGGTGCCCTCCCATCCCACCGCAACAACAAGAAATGGTGCTGCAAAGTTGGTGACGGCCGCCCCGACGTTGCCGGCCCCAAAGATGCCCAGGGCGGTGCCTTGATGTTCCTTCTTGAACCAACGCGAGGTGTATGCCACCCCGATGATGAAGGATCCACCCGCAAGACCCAGGCCCAGCGCTGCCAGAAGGAAGACCTCGTATGTCTGAACACTGGTCAATAGCCAGACGGCTACCGAAGTCACCAACATCTGGAGCGGGAACATGATCCGCCCGCCAAACTGTTCCGTCCAGACCCCCAAGAAGATACGGCTGATGGAACCGGTCAGAACCGGCGTTGCTACGAGAAGCCCGAACTGAGTGTCACTCAGCCCGAGTTCCTGCTTTATCCGCACTCCGATGATCGAAAAGATCGTCCAAACGGCAAAACAAACAGTGAATGCGAAGGTGCTGAGCCCTAGGGCTCTATACTGATCCCCGCGTGAAACTCCGTCGAGTGTGTGCATACCCTTCTCCCGGCACGAACGGCAGTAAGCACGCCAGATCTGTATTGACCGGGTGGAAACGCACTTGACCTAAGTCATGCAGCGATAAAAAATACTTGAAAATCAAAGGAATATCGCAAATGTCAAACAGCGAACGTGATTTGATCAAGGTCTGAATTGATGACCGGCCGACATGGGCTTGACAAATGTCAGGCCAGTGCTTGACTTTGCGTCCAACAAAAAGGTGAGCTTCGCCCATGCCCGAATCAGAGCATTCAGAGATTCGAAAACTTCCGTTGTTTCGCGACATGAGCGACGAAAACTTCGAAATTCTAATGCGCGGGTCCTATGTCCAGACATTCCCCCCTCTTGTGGAAATAGTCAGCGAGGGAGAACCCAGCGACTTTTTGCATATCGTCCTGTCTGGGTCGGTCTCGTTATATGCGACCTGGAACGAACGCGAGACTAGCATGACCACGGTCAGACCTGTCTCGACGTTCATCATTGCCGCATCGATCAAGGATGCACCCTATCTGATGTCCGCCGAGACACTTGAGAAGAGTCGCATCGTTCTGGTCCCTAGCCAAGACGTGAGGACGGTTTTCGAACAAGACCCCCAATTCGCGCGCGCGGTAGTAACCGAGTTGGCGGAGAATTATCGGTTGTTGGTAAAAACGACGAAAAATCTCAAACTGAGAGCGTCTCTGGAACGGCTTGCCAATTACATCCTCCGACAACAAAAGCGGGCCGGTGGGGCAAACGAGTTCGATCTAAGCATCAGAAAACGCAGACTTGCGTCGTTTCTTGGCATGACACCCGAAAGCCTCAGCCGTGCCTTCAAAAACCTGAGAGATCACGGAGTTTCCAGCAAAGGCGGGCGCGTAACCATCTTTGACCAGCAAGCGCTGGAGGAATTCGCACACCCTAACCCGCTTATTGACGACTAGGAGGGGCGGAAAGGACCCGAGTGGCAGGCGGTGTTTTTTGGTGAGAGTCTGCCAGCCTGCCGTCGAGTACAGCGGTTCGTGTGACGGCGCCGCAGTGTGCTCGGCGAGGGGAGAGCTACCCTCTGAAATTCGGGCGCTGACACAAGTTGTGGTTCGTTGTCTGCTGATCTTCGATGAAGTGGCAACCCAGGCTCCCGATCCAAGACACAGCCAACAACCCACCCTCAGCGCTGTTCGCTGAGATGTCCGTCAGATCAAGCCTGAAGTTTTACAGGTAACAAAGATTAGCACGGTCAGTACAACCCCTCCGGAAACGGCCAACGTGCGAGCAAGTCGATCCGTCAAACGGCGCATTGAAATGCCCCTCTCCCATCTCCTTGGGAAAAAACGCTGCGCCGGGCACCGGCGCAGCGATCCGAGTTACTTGTAGGCCGCCATCAGCGCCTTGGCCTCGTCGATCAGGGCCTGTCCGTCGATACCCCTTTCATTCATCTCGGCGATCCAGGCGTCATAGACGGGCGCGGCCGCCGCCGCCCATTCCGCCGACTGCTTCTCGTCGAGGGTCACGATGTTGTTGCCCATCTCGACAGCCAGTTGCCGCGACGGTTCGTCATAGGCTTGCTGCGTGCCACCGGCAAAGACCGAGAACTTCAGCCCCGAGGCTTCGTCGACAACGGCCTTCAGGTCTTCCGGCAGGCTGTTGTACTTGTCGTGGTTCATCGCCAGGACGAAGGTGACGGTGTACATCATCGGGCCGGTGAACTCGGTATGGTTATGGACCAGTTCCGGCACTTTCAGTGCCTTGGTAACCTCCCAGGGAATGGTGGTCCCGTCGATCACGCCTTTGGATAGAGCTTCCGGCACCGCCGGCACCGGCATTCCGACAGGGGTTGCGCCCAGTTCCTTGAGAAGCGCGTTGACCTGACGCGAAGCCCCTCGGATCTTCATGCCGTTGAAATCAGCCGGCGCCAGAACCGGCTTGTTCGCGTGGATGACACCGGGGCCGTGAACCCACACGCCCAGCACCTTGACGTCCTTGAACTCCGAATCCGCCATGTGCTCCTGCATCATCTGCCAATAGGCCGACGAGGCCGCACGGGCATCGGTCACGAGGAACGGCAACTCGAACACCTCGGTCGACGGGAAACGCCCCGGGGTATAGCCCACCACGTTCCATGTGATGTCGATAACGCCGTCGATCACCTGGTCGATCAACTCGGGCGGCTTGCCACCCAACTGCATCGACGGATAGCGATTGATCTCGATGCGCCCGCCCGACTTCTCCTCGATCTCGTCGGCCCACACGTCGATGATCTTGCTGGGGATGGTGGCCTGGGCAGGCAGGAAGCTCTGCAGGTTGAACGAGAACTCCGCGGCCAGCGCCGCTCCCGATGTCGACAGCGCCAACGCCGCCCCGCCCACCAGGCACTTGAGTGATTTCAATATGGTCATGTATTCCTCCCTAGACCGCGGTGTTTGATGCGAACCACCCCGAACGCGCCGCGGACGCGCAGCAGGGCGGAAATCTCGACCAGTGTCCCGGCAGCAGCGATTCCGGCCCGTCAGCCAAGAGGATCACCCGGCATCACACCGGTTCCCAGGTGAACACATCCGACGTTCGGTCGAGCCCGAAAAAGCTTGCCTTCATGGCCGGAAATGCGTGCGTCAGAACAGTTTCCGGCGTCCAGCCCTCGCTGCGCTGCATTCCGCGCAGGGGGCGCGATTGTCCCATCAGGAAAATCTCGTTGTTGCGAACCGCGAAGATCTGACCTGTCACGTCCTGCGCCTCGTCAGCCGCCAGAGCTGTCGCGACCACTGCGATCTTGTCCGGGGTCATCTGGCGGAGCTTCTCGACGCGAGCCATCTCCTCCGGCGTGACCGCGGGAATGGACTCCGTCATGCGGCTCCACGCGAAAGGGGCGATGCAATTCGACCGGACATTGTAGCGCGCCATATCCAGCGCGATGGATTTCGACAGACCGGCAATACCCAGCTTGGCGGCCATGTAGTTGGCCTGCCCCATATTGCCGATCAGCCCGGAGGTCGAGGTCATGTGCACGAAACATCCGGATTGCTGATCGCGAAACACATCAGCCGCACAGCGGCTGACATTGAACGCCCCCTTCAGGTGAACCGCAATCACCTGGTCAAAGTCCCGTTCGGTCATCTTGTGAAAGATCGAGTCACGCAGAATCCCGGCGTTGTTGACCACTACGTCAAGTCGACCAAAGCTGCTCAGCGCCAACTCGACCATGGCCTTGGCGTGATCGAATATCGCGACCGACCCATAATTCACTGCCGCCTCACCGCCATTCGCGGCAATCTCATCAGCAACAGCGCGCGCCGGGGTTTCATCCTGCCCCTCGCCGTCGTTTTCAGCACCAAGGTCATTGACCACGACCTTCGCACCCATGTTCGCCATCATCAATGCGATGTCGCGCCCCACGCCACGTCCCCCCCCTGTGACGAGCGCCACTTTTCCTTCCAACAGACGCTTTCTCAAGATTTCGACCTTCCCTCAGCGTTTCTTTTTTTCCGCGTTTTCCAAAAGGCCAGCGATGATTGAACGGCCCCCATGGCAATTCTCAGATTGCGCGGCAGTTAAATTAGGTATATTAGTACTACAATACTTTTTATGAAAACGGAAGTGGTTTGGGAGGCTGCCTTCGTGACTCGGGCAAATCACTACAACGCCGCCGAAGTGATGGTGGACCGCAACGTTTCAAACGGGTTTGGGGAAAAGTACGCCTTTGTCGATCCTCACCGGACCTTGACCTATGCGCAGCTGCAAACGGCCACCAACCAGATCGCCAACATGTTGACCGGGCTCGGAATACACCGCGAAACGCGGGTCGCGGTGCTGATGCTGGATACAGTGGACTATCCCGGCGTTTTCTGGGGCGCGGTACGGGCGGGAATCGTGCCGGTCTGTCTGAACACGCTCCTGACTGGCGACCAGTACCTCTACATGCTGGAAGACAGCCGCGCGCAGGCGCTCATTGTGTCCGCTCCGCTGCTTGCGGTGGTCGAGCCCTTGTTCGGGAAGCTTCCGTTCCTCGAGCACATCATCGTGTCAGGCGGAGATGGCACCGGTTACCCGGATCTAAGCTCTTTGATGGCCGAGGCCGGGGACACGTTCGAAACGGCGCGGACCCATCCGGATGAAACCGCATTCTGGCTGTATTCATCAGGCTCGACCGGAGCCCCCAAGGGCGTCCGCCATGTGCATACCAGCCCCGCCTATGTCGCTGACAACTACGGTCGGAACGTTCTGGGAATCCGACATGATGACGTGTGCTTCAGCGCGGCAAAGCTTTTTTTCGCATACGGGCTGGGCGCTAGCATGGCAGTTCCGATGTCGGTCGGCGCCACGGCGGTGCTTCTGCCGGACCGTCCGACACCACGGTCCGTCCTGGAGATGATGCACCGGTTCAACCCGACCCTCTTCTTCGGGGTTCCCACGCTCTACGCAGCAATGCTTGCTGACGCCGCATGCACCCCGGAGAACGGATCCAACAGATTGCGCCTGTGCATTTCGGCCGGCGAGGGTCTGCCCGAAGACGTCGGCCGAAACTGGGAACGCCGCATGGGCGTGGGCGTCCTCGACGGGATCGGATCGACGGAAATGCTGCATGTCTTTCTGTCCAACCGACCAGACGACATCCGCTATGGCACTTCGGGGCGGGAATTCCCGGGCTACAAGCTGCGTCTCGTCGATGAAAATGGCAATGACGTCAAGGACGGCGAAATGGGCGAGCTTCTGGTTTCGGGCGGGTCGGCTGGCGACGGCTACTGGAACCAGCGGGCCAAGTCCCGCGCCACGTTCCTGGGCGAGTGGACCCGGACCGGCGACAAGTACATACGGGACGAAGAAGGGTACTATCACTACTGCGGTCGCACCGATGACATGTTCAAGGTCAGCGGTCGTTGGGTGTCACCGTTCGAGGTTGAGCAGGCGATCATTTCGCACCCGGCGGTGATCGAGGCGGCCGTCGTGGCGCACGAAGACGAGGAAGGGCTCGTGAAGCCCAAGGCCTTCGTCGTCCTCAACCAACCAGGTGAGGTGAACGGCCTTCTCGAAGAGCTGAAGATCCATGTACAGACCTCGATCGGCGTGTGGAAATACCCGCGCTGGGTTGTTGCGGTCGATGAACTTCCCAAGACCGCGACGGGGAAGATCCAGCGTTTCAAGCTACGGAACTGAAATCTTGAGAATCGAAATGAAAAACCGGAGCGCGTCATGCTCGAAATCATAATCCTCGGTCGCGGCGGCCAAGGGGCGCAGACCGCGGGCAACCAGTTGGCGCAGGCGCTGTTCACGGAAGGCTACCATGTACAGTCCTTTTCCACCTATGGCGGCGCGCGGCGCGGCACCCCGGTGACGTCATCGCTCAGGGTCGATACCCGCCCGATCCGGCTGCGCTGCAACATCTCGAGCGCTTCCGCCCTTTTGTGCTTTGACGATAGCCTGCTGGACGACGCCTTTCTCAAGCTGGCCGGGGACGGCGCGGTGGTGGTGGTCAATTCCGCACGGGAGCCCGAGGCGCTGCCGAGCCGCGGAAACCTTCGGGTCGTTCCTGTGGATGGCAAGGCCATCGCCCGGCGCAACAACATGGGAAAAGTCGTGAATTCGGCGCTTTTGGGGGCGTTCTCAGCAACAGTCGGCAAACCCGGAATCGATGCCATGTGCCGCGTCATCAAGGAAACTGCACCAACGAAAGTGCAGGAAAATTTGGCAGCATGCCGCGAAGCCTACGGTTTGTTGCAGCCGGTCGCCGTGGAGGTCTGAACAATGAACAAGCATCCTTCTCCGCTATGGACCCACCTGACCAGCGAAAACCGGATGACCGGCACATGGCGCAGCGCGCTGCCGAACTACCAAAACCAACCCTCACCGTGCCTCGGCGCCTGCCCGGTCCACGGACACATTGCCGAGTGGATCAAGCAGGTAAAGGACGGAGATGTTTACGGTGCCTGGGTTACTCTCACCGAAAACAACCCCTTTCCAGCCATAGCAGGGCGTATTTGTCATCACCCTTGCGAATCCGCCTGCAACAGGCAGCATATGGACGAGACTGTCGGCATCTGCAGCCTGGAACGCTTCGTCGGCGACACGGCGCTTGCCGAGGGTTGGCAGTTTTCCGCCCCGCCCACCCAGGAGACATCCGTTGCCGTCATCGGCGGAGGGCCCGCCGGATTGTCGGCCGCCTATCAGTTGCGGCGCCGCGGTTTCCGGGTGGCGTTGTACGAGACGAAGGACGAGTTGGGCGGGCTCATGCGGTTCGGCATCCCGGCCTATCGGCTGGCCAGATCGGTTCTGGACGGCGAAATCAACCGCATCACCGCAATGGGGGTCGACCTGCATCTCGGTGTCCCTGCGGTCGACGGAGCCGCGCTGGAAACCCTGCAAAACAGCCATGACGCGGTGTTTCTGGCAACGGGTGCCAGCCTTCCAAAGAGATTGCCCGCACTCGACTATGCCAACCCTTGGGTCGTGGACAGCGCCGATTTTCTTGCCGCGCCGGTCTCGGAACAGACCGACCGTACCGGCGCAAGGGTCATCGTGATCGGCGGCGGCAGCGCGGCGATGGATGTCGCCCGTTCGGCCCGCCGCCTCGGGCGCTCTGTCACCGTTCTGGCCCTCGAACCCGAAGGGCGATTGCCCGCGCAGCGAATCGAGGTCGAGGAAGCCGTCGAGGAGGGTGTGAACTTCGTTCATGGCGCGATGATGAAATCCGCCGAGGCCCTTGGTTCGGGCGTCGTTCTGAACTGTGTTCGCGTGGATTTCGAGCCCGGCGATGCGCCCGGAGCATTCAGCGTCGAGCCACTGGACGGCAGCGATTTCGAACTCATGGCCGATACGATCATCCCCGCGATCGGGCAAGATGCTGATCTCGCACGGTGGAGCGGAGTGCTGGACGCGAAAGGCCCGGTGGTCGCAACCGGGCGGGACTGGCAAACCAGCAAACCCGGCCTCTATGCGGGCGGTGACGTGGCGAGCATGAACCGGTTCGTCACCCAGGCCGTCGGCATGGGCAAGGAGGCGGCAACCGCGATAGCCGCCGCGCTCACTCCGGGCGATGCCCGCCCGCCAGCGAATGGCGCGGCGCAGGTCGCCTATGACCGGATCAACATCGCCTATCACGACACGCATGGCCGCAACAGGCAACGCAATACTGAAATCGAGGCGCGCCTCGCAACCTTTGACGAAGTGCAGCAGCCGTTGGGACCCAACGAGGCGCGATCCGAGGCCGCGAGGTGTTTCAGCTGCGGAACCTGCATCTATTGTGACAACTGCTACTTCTACTGCCCGGACATGGCGATCACCAAGTTGGAGAACGGCTATGTGGTGAACTCTGACTACTGCAAGGGTTGCGGGCTCTGCGTGGCCGAGTGTCCCACCGGCTCGATCCACATGCGGGAGGACACATCGTCATGAATGCACCTTTGTTTACAGAGGATCTGAAACTTCTGAACGGCAACCACGCCGTTGCCTGGGGCGTTTGCCTGGCCGAACCCGACGTCGCGCCGGTCTATCCGATCACGCCGCAGACGCCGATCCTGGAAAAGCTCATAGATTTCGAAAGCAGGGGCGCCTGCCAGATCGAGTTGCTGACCCCGGAATCCGAGCATTCCGCCATGGCTGCCGCCATTGCCGCCTCGGCCACCGGGGCGCGGGTGTTCACGGCGACCTCGTCACAGGGGCTGCTGCTGATGCACGAACTGCTGCACTATGCGTCTGGCGCGCGCACTCCGATCGTCCTGTTCAACGTGAACCGCACACCCGCCGCGCCATGGGGGTTCTGGCCGGACCAGATCGACAGCCTTTCCCAGCGCGATACCGGCTGGGTTCAACTCTACAGCGAGAGCCCGCAGGAATCCCTAGACAGCGTGATCCAGGCCTTTCGCATCGCCGAGGCCGTCAACCTGCCGGTGATGGTCAATCACGACGCCTTTTATGTATCGCACTCCGTCGAGCCGGTCAGCATCCCGGACGCCGGAATGGTCAGGGATTTCTTGCCGCGTATACCGCGCGAGATCCAGCTGGGCGACGGCACGGGGAGATCTCTGGGGGCTCCGATCGACCAAGCGGCATGGAACCTGACCAGGCGGGAAATGGACGCTGCGATGAAACGCGTGGAAAACGTGAGCGAACAAGCCGGAAGCGAATGGGAACGTCTGACCGGTCGCCCCTCGGCACCGCTCGAGTTCTATCGCTGCGAGGATGCGGAAATCGTGTATGTCACCATGGGCAGTATGTCCGGCACTGTCCGCGAGGTAGTCGATCTTCTGCGCGAATCCGGAGTCCCGGCGGGACTGTTGAAGGTGAGACTGTTCCGCCCCCTTCCCGTTCAGGCTCTGCGCCACGCGCTGGCCGGAACCTCCTGCGCAATCGTGCTCGACCGCAATTATTCTCCGGGGACGGGGGGAGTTCTGCATCAGGAACTGAAGGCCGGGCTGTTCGGCATGGAAAATCCACCGCGGGTGCATGGGATGCTGGCAGGAGTTGGCGGTGTGAATGTTCCGGTTGGAAGCATCGCAAAACTGGCGGCGGATTGCCGCAACGCAGAGCAGACCGCAGAACCAGTCTGGGTGGAGTAGGGCCATGGAAATGACCAAGTACCGCGACAATGGGCAGTTCTGTTCCGGGCATGTAGCCTGTGCCGGTTGTGCCGAGGCGCTGTCGATGCGCGTCATCCTGAACGCCGTAGGCGAGGATACGGTGGGCGTCGTCGCTCCATCCTGCACGGCCGTCATCCTTGGCGGCCATCCGATGAGTTCCGCAAAGATTCCCGTTCTGCACGGAACACTGGAATCGGCGGCCGCCTCTGCCAGCGGGGTCAAGCGCGCCCTCAAGGCGCAGGGGCGCGATGATACTACGGTTCTGTGCCTTGCCGGGGATGGCGGCACCTATGACATCGGACTTCAGGCACTGTCGTCGGCGGCCGAGCGCAACGAGGACATACTATATGTCTGCTTCGACAACGAAGGCTACATGAACACCGGCGGGCAAAAGAGCTCCTCGACACCGCACATGGCGACAACGGGGAGCACACCCTTGGGCAAGGCCACCCACAAGAAGAACCTCATCGAGATCCTCGCCGCGCACCGTATCCCCTACATCGCAACCGCCAGCCCCTCGCACCTGAGCGACTTGGCAGCCAAGGTGGAAAAAGCCAAGTCGATTCGGGGCACCAAGGTCATCATCGTTCTGATACCTTGCCTGCCCGGATGGGGCGTCGCCGACAACGCGGCGGTCAAGACGGCGCGGTTGGCTGTCGAAGCCGGCGCGTTTCCCCTGCTCGAGATCGAAGACGGAGTGCACTACTCCCTGACGGTCGCCGAGAAGACCCGCCCCATCGACGCCTATTTGGCCGAACAGAAACGCTATCGCCGCCTCAGTGATGAGGACCGCGCCGCGCTTCAGTCCGAGGTGGATGACGCCTGGTCACGGCTATTGGCGCGGGCCGGCAAAGACCTGAACGCCTGAGACCCGGCTCCGCAATTCGGGTCCATGACTGATACGGAAAAAGAGCCGGCTGAAGCCATCTTCGGATCTCGTGAACGATGCTCTGAAGGCGCATCCGCAATCCTGAGAGTTAACCCCCCATCCAGGCCTGTCGGGCCTCAGGGATCAGGACTACGCTGCTCCAATCTTGTTTTTGGCCGCCGCAGCTTTCTTGCGGCGTTCGATCTGCTTCAACATGGTCGCAATCGTGATGGAAGCATAGGTCGACATCGAAATTTCCTTGATTTCCTTCGAGATGTCGAACAGGGCCCATTCCTCGGCCGTTGCCGTGGAAGGATCGGCGAGTTTGCATCCCATGGACGTGTCTTCAAAAAGGCTAATGACATCAAGCAGGTTCAGGCGCTTTGCATTGCCGATGAAACTGTAGCCACCGCCCACGCCCCGGGTGGCTTTCACGAGCCCTGCTCGACCAAGGGTCATGAGTACCTTGGCCAGATGGTGAGCAGAAATGCGGTACTTCTCGCCGATTTCAGCGGCCGAAAGCTGTCGGTCCGGGTTGGATGCCAACTCGATTAACGCATAGATGGCTATGCGACTTGATTGCTGCACGATTGCACCTCTTCGTTTCTCGGGGAGATGGGTCCACGGCTATTCGTCTTCAAGGTTCAACTCCATCTGGATGTATGGGCCGGCCATCATGCCCTCGCTGCGGAAGAATGACATGTGCAGCGGGTCTTGGCGTCGGACCATCGTTCGCACAGTGGTGATGCCGATTTCTCTGAATTTCTCGCACAATGCCTGGAACAGGGCTTCTCCGATCCCCTGCTGGCGATAATCCGGGTCCACGGAAACGGCAAAAACCCACCCGCAGGGCTCGGAACCGAACTCCCACCCTCGCACCTCACCGACGATCAGCCCCAGAATCTCGGGGCCAGAGGACGGATCCCTCGGCTCGGCAACCAGAAAGAAACGTTCATCGACATGCCGCGAACCGTAGCGTTCGAAAATATCCTGCCAATATTCGGGCTTTGGCTGTCCGGTGATTCTCGCGTCGAGATCGATGGCATGCTGAAGGTGCTCTGATGTCGCCTTGCGGATACGCAGACTTTCTTCCAGCAACCGCTTTTCCGGCGCATCTGTCATGAATGAAGACTCCTGTGTCATTGCCCGCCATGTCGAATTGTTCAGCAGTAGTACCAGAATGCGGATTTTAGGGTGAAGCAGGACGGGTTTGCAACCGGGCACGCTGCATGGCCCTGATGTTCGCTCTTTCGATGCTCCTCCTTTTTGGGCGCGCCGCCGAGAAATTTCTATACTACAATTTCTATTTCGGTATAATAGTACTTAATTATTTATTTGTCGCCCACGAAATGCGAAAAGGTTGCCGACATGAAGCGAATTGTCAGCCTGAACATCAACGGTCGCACCGTCGAGGAAGCCATCCCCGACAACCTGCTGCTTGTCGATTTTCTACGTGAAAGACAGGCACTGACCGGGGCGAAAAAGGGCTGCGACGGCGGCGAGTGCGGAGCTTGCACCGTGCTGGTGGACGGGCACCCGCGTTTGTCGTGTCTCACCTTGACGGCCAGTTGCGCAGGGACCGAGATCGAAACTATTGAAGGGCAAGCCAGAAATGGTCGGCTTTCGACGCTCCAGCGCGCGTTCCACGAAAACCTCGGTACCCAATGCGGGTTCTGCACCCCAGGCATGATCATGGCTGCCGAGGGGCTTCTGCGTGACAATCCCGATCCTGACGAGGATGACATCAAATCCGCGTTGGGCGGCAATCTGTGTCGCTGCACCGGCTATGTGAAGATCATCGAGTCCATAATGGTCGCAGCAGCGGAGGCGAGACGATGATGGTGACAGCCAAGACCAAGGTGGTCGGGCGACCGGTCCCGTTGGTGGACGGTATCGAGAAGGTGACCGGGAGGGCGATGTACACAGCTGACCTGGACGCACGCGACGCGCTGGTCGGCCGGATCCTGCGCGCCCCGGTCAGCCATGGGCGCATCCTTTCGATAGACACGTCCCGCGCCGAGGCTCTTGACGGTGTTCGGGCGGTGCTCACCGGCCAGGACTGCGACAAGACCTATGGCGTGATCCCGATCGCGATGAACGAATACCCGATGGCGCGCGATCAGGTCCGCTATCGCGGCGAACCGATCGCTGCGGTGGCCGCCCAGGATGCCGTCACCGCGGCGCGCGCATTGGAACTGATCGATGTCGAGATCGAAAAGCTGCCGCCCTGCTACACCCCGGCCGAGGCGCGGGCGCCGGACGCACCGCAGCTGCACGAGGGCAAACCGGGCAACCTGGAACGCGAGGTTCATCATACGTTCGGCGATGTGGCGGCCGGTTTCCAGGAGGCCGAACTGGTGCGCGAAGAGACATTCGACTGCGCCGAGGTCAACCACGCCCAGATGGAGCCCCACGCGGCCTTGGCAGAGTACGACGCAGAGCGCGACAGGCTGACGTTTCACTCGGTCACGCAGGTGCCCTTCTACGTTCACCTTATGCTGGCACGATGCCTGGACATGGACAGCTCGCGCATCCGGGTGGTGAAACCGTTCGTCGGCGGCGGCTTCGGGGCGCGCACCGAAACCCTGAACTTCGAGATCATCACGGCGCTGCTGGCCCGCAAGGTCGGCGGCAAGGTGATGATGCAGCTGAGCCGCGAGGAAAGCTTCCTGACCCATCGCGGCCGCCCGAACACCCAGGTCAAGCTCAAGATCGGCATGACCAATGCGGGCAGGATCACCGCGGTGGAATGCGAGGTGGTGATGAGCGGCGGGGCCTATGCCGGATACGGGGTCGTCACGATCCTGTATGCGGGTGCACTGCTGCACGGGATCTACGACATCGGCAACGTCAAGTATGACGGCTACCGGGTCTACACCAACCACCCGCCCTGCGGCGCGATGCGCGGGCACGGCACCGTCGATGTGCGCCATTCCTTCGAGACGATGCTCGACCGGATGGCCCGCGAGCTCGGGCTCGATCCCTTCGCTGTGCGCCGGGCCAACCTGCTTAAGCCACCACTGTTCACCGCCAACGGGCTGATGGTGAACTCCTGCGGGTTGGGCGAATGCCTGGACAGGGTCGAGCAGGCCAGTGGCTGGTCCGAGCGCAAGGGCAAGCTGGGCAAGGGCCGTGGCCTTGGCATGGCCTGTTCGCACTATGTCTCGGGCGCGGCCAAGCCGGTGCACTGGACCGGCGAGCCGCACGCGGTGGTCTCCATGAAGCTCGACTTCGACGGTGGCGTGACGGTCTTGACCGGGGCGTCGGATATCGGACAGGGCTCGTCGACCATCGTGGCGCTGGCCGCAGCCGAGGTGCTGAGCATCGATCTGGGCCGCGTCCGCGTGGTCGCCAATGACAGCACCATCACGCCCAAGGACAACGGCTCTTATTCCAGCCGGGTGACATTCATGGTCGGCAATGCCGCCATCGAGGCCGCCAAGGCGCTGCGTGGCAAGCTGATCGACGCGGCAGCCGGATTGCTGGACACGGCGCCCGAGGATGTCGAATGCGAGGGCGAAACCTTCTTCGTCAGGGGCAGTTCGCAATCCGAGCTGTCCTTCCATGACGTCGCAATCGCGGCACTTGCCAAAGAGGGCACCATTACCGTCAAGGGAACGTTCTCGACCCCGGTCGAGGCGCAGGGCGGCAAGCACCGTGGCGGCGCGGTGGGTTCAACCATGGGCTTTTCCTATGCCGCGCAGGTGGTCGAAGTCAGCGTGGACGAGGCCACGGGGCAGATAAACATCGAGAAGGTCTGGGCCGCGCTCGATTGCGGCTACGCGATCAACCCGCTGGCCGTGGAAGGCCAGATCGAGGGGTCTGTCTGGATGGGCATGGGCCAAGGCCTTTGTGAAGAAACACACTACATCAATGGATTGCCCGCGCATTCCAACCTGACGGACTACCGCTTCCCGACCATCGCGGAATCGCCGCCCATCGACGTTCAGATCGTCGAGAGCATCGACCCGCTTGGCCCGTTCGGCGCCAAGGAGGCCGGCGAAGGTGCGCTGTCGGGCTTTCCGCCCGCCCTCGTGAATGCTGTGGCCGACGCTATCGGGCTGGACGTCAACTTTCTGCCCGTCACGCCGGACCGGCTGCTTGAGGCGCTCATCAAGTACCGGCGCGCGGCCCGCCGAAAGGAGGCTGCAGAATGACCGAAGTCCTGCCGAATTTCCGTCTCATGGAACCGGCCACCGTGGAAGAGGCCGTGGCGCTGCTGAACGAGACGCCGGATGCCCTGCTCTGCGCCGGCGGAACCGATCTTGTCGTCCAGTTGCGCAAGGGGCTTGCGGAGACCGGGACACTGGTCAGCCTGAGCGGTATCGCCGCGTTGCGGGAGATCGAGGTGACCGACGCGGGGCTGCGCATCGGCGCCGGGGTCACATTGTCCCAGATCGAACGGGCACAGGTCATCGTCGACGGCTATCGGGCGGTCGCCAAGGCCGCACGCTCGGTCGCCGGGCCTGCGCATCGCGGGGTTGCGACACTGGGCGGCAACCTGTGTCTCGACACACGGTGCGTCTATTACAACCAGAGTCACTGGTGGCGCAAATCCAACGATTTCTGCCTGAAATACCGCGGCGATACCTGCCATGTCGCGCCGCAGGGCAACCGCTGTCGGGCCGCGTTCAGCGGCGACATGGCCCCTTCCCTGATGGTGCATGGCGCCGAGATCGAGATCGCCGGGCCCAAGGGAACAAGGCGCCTGCCGCTGGCGGAATTCTACCACGAGGACGGCGCCGCCCATATCCGGCTTGAGCATGGCGAGATCCTCGTCGCTGCCCATCTTCCACCTCCGGGCGCGGCGTCGGAATATGAAAAGGTCCGGGTGCGCGGGTCGATCGACTTTCCGCTTGCCGGCGTTGCCGTCGCCTGCGCACGCACGCCCGAGGGCGCGGCCCGGTTCTCGGTCGCGGTCACCGGCACCAACTCGAAGCCCCTTATGGTCGATGTGCCGGGGGACCTGCCGCCGCACAGCGCGCCCGAGGCGTTCTTCGCGGCACTGGAAAAGGCGGTGCAAAAGGCCGTTTCCCCGCAACGCACCACAACGATAGCGCCCCATTACCGGCGGCTGTCGATCTCGGCCCTGACCGTCCGCCTGGCCAAAAGGTTGACATGAGCTCCGAGGTCCCCGGATCGTCATGGCAGGATGCAGACGGGCTGCACGTGGATACCCGCGGCCTGCACCCGCCCGACCCGATGGTCGCCATCCTGTGGCACATCGGGCGGCCGGGCCAGTTCGGGCCGATCACCGCCTATTTCGACCGAAACCCGATCTTCCTGCTGCCGGAACTCGAGGAGCTTGGGTGGCGCTATGAATACGCGATGTGTGAACCCGACGGCGTGAGACTGATCCTGAGGGCCGCGACATGAGCATGCCGGGCGGATTTCTGGGCGGCGCGAAGGACCGGCTGTTGCCGGCCTCGATCCCGTTCCGTTTTTTCCTGTCCGCCGCCCTGTTCCACGTCCTGGCCTGGATCGCGCTGTTGTTCGCGGCACCGGATGTGGCCGGCTTTCGCGGCGGCACGGGCATGACACTTGCGGCGATCCACCTTGCCACGCTCGGCGTGATGGCCATGACCGCGATCGGCGCCAGCTATCAGCTGCTGCCGGTGGTCACCCGACGGCCGCTGGCCCGGGACTGGCCGCCGCGGCTGAGTTTCTGGCTGTTCCTACCGGGGGTTGCGCTGCTGACCGGCGCGATGGCGGCGGCGGACTCGACCGGAATGATGATCGGGGCGATTCTGGCCTGTCTTGGCCTCGCGGTCTTTTCTCTGGTGACCGCCGACAACCTGCGCCGGGCGGGCAGCATACCCGTGGTCTCGGCGCATGGCTGGCTGGCCCTGGCCTCGCTTGTACTCGTGGCCCTGCTTGGCGTCCTGCTGATCCGGGATTTCGAAACCGGGTTCCTTGAAGATCATGCGATGCTGGCCACCATTCACATGACGCTGGCCAGTTTCGGGTTCATGGGGTTCCTGGTGCTGGGCCTGAGCCTGGTGCTGATCCCGATGTTCATCCTGTCCCGCAGCCTGCCCCAGTCTCCGGGCTGGGCGCAGATGATCCTTTCCGGATTGGCTCTTGCGGGATTTTCTGGCGGGCTTTTTTTCGGCGTCAGCTTGCTGGTTTGGATCTCGCTTGCCGCTTCGCTTGCCGCCGCCGGTTGCTATCTGTGGCTGATGCGCACCGCGCTGAAAACCAGCATGCGAAAGCGGTTGGGGCTGTCCTTTGTCCTGATCCGCACGTCCTGGGCCTTTCTGGTTCTGAGCTTGCTGCTGGCCGGAGCAGTGTACGCAGGAGCCGACATCCCGAACGCCCCTGCTCTGACCGGTTTCACCATTCTCGCCGGGTGGCTGCTGACCTTCCTGACCGGCGTGCTGCAACGCATCATGCCGTTCCTGGCCTCAATGCATGCCGCCGGCAAATCCGGCTTGCCGCCGCTGTTGTCTGAGCTGACCGCCGACACCCCCCTCAGGGTGCATGCGGCATGCCACCTTGCCGCGCTTGCGGTCTGCCCCGCCGGCATCCTGCTAAACCAGGTTTGGCTGGTTCAGCTTGGCGCCGTCGCCGGGACGGCCGGGGCGGTGTCCTTCGCCCTGTTCGCAGTCAACGTGGCCTTGAAACTCAAGCGCCCGTAACAGCCCGCATGATCCTTTCCGCGGCAATGTCGCAGCACCCCAGAACCCGGTTGAGTCTATTTAAGTATTGTGGTACTTATTTATATATTTAAGCTGACGGACACACCCATGACCTTCTCACGACGCACGGCGCAACTTCTTCACGAGGACCACCAGCAAACGATCGCCGTGATCGAAGCGCTTGATCAGCTGATCGCCAAGCACCGGAAAAAGGCACCCGACACCAGCGATGCGTGGGTCAGGACCACTCTGACACAGGCAATCGGTGCTTTGGAAGAAGAGGTCAACCTGCATTTCGCGTTCGAGGAAACCGAGCTTTTCACCCGCCTCGAGGACATGGGAGATGTCGGTATCGGGGAACACCTGCGCGAGGAACACCGCGCGCTAACGCCGCTGGGAACCAAAGTCGCCGAAATGTCTCGTGACACGTTGGAAAACGGATTCACCGACGAGTCATGGACTGAGTTCCGAAACGTGGCCGGCGAACTGATCGAACGCATGTACGCCCATATTCAGAAGGAAGAAATGGCGCTTGTTCCGGCGCTCGAGGATCTTCTGGATCCCGAAACCGATATGGAACTGTCTGCCGCATATGCCGGCAACCATTGAAACCAGCGAGCCCGAAGATGCCTGACACATTGGCCCAACCCAACGCAAAACCCCTGTCCCCCAGCGATCTCGAGGCGGTCATCGCCATCGACATGG
Organism: Ruegeria marisrubri; assembly: GCF_001507595.1. GTDB lineage: Bacteria > Pseudomonadota > Alphaproteobacteria > Rhodobacterales > Rhodobacteraceae > Ruegeria > Ruegeria marisrubri. Next base: position 24,206 of record NZ_LQBQ01000001.1, on the reverse strand, counting down.
CCGCGTCCGGGTCGCCTCGACGCGGCTATTTCGAGAAACGGCTCCAAGCCGCAATCGACAACCCCCGAGATTATGTCTTTGTCGGAGTTTTTGACGGTGAGGAACTGGCAGGCTTCGCATTCGCCAAGCTGGACAAGGGCGAGTTCGGCAAAACAGGTGCCAGCGCCTCTCTGGATGCGATCGGCGTCAATCCTGATCACGGGCTACAAGGTATCGGGCATCGCCTGCTGGAAGAAGTTGAAAAGGTCCTGCGCCACAAGGGCGTGACCGAGTTTGACAGCCAGGTTGATTGGGACCAGTGGCCGCTGCTCAGCTTCTTTGCCCATTCCGGTTTCAAGATGGCCCCTCGCATGGTGCTGACCCGCACTACCAGGGAAATGCCGCATGAACTTCGGGACGACCCCGCCGCCAACGCACTGGAGCTGGACTACAGCTCGCCTGACGGAGATGCCGGCAACGCGCTGTCCCACGACTTCGTTCCAGTACGCAGCATGAGGGAATCCGATCTTGCCAAGATCATCTCGATCGACGCGGAAAGTTCCGGATCCGAGCGAACCGACTATTTCTCTCGGAAACAGGATGAGGCCCTGAATCAAAGCGGCGTTCGGGTATCACTGGTGGCAGAACAGGACGGATTTCCCGCCGGCTTCATCATGGCACGCGTGGATTACGGCGAGTTCGGCCGCACCAGCACGGAGGCCGTCATGGACTCGATCGGTGTCGACACCGGTTTCCGCGGCCAAGGCATCGGCCGTTTCCTGATGGCAAAGCTGATGGCCAATCTCAAGGCCTTGCAGGTGGAAACCGTACGTACCGAGGTCGACTGGAACGATATACCGCTGATTGGCTACTTCAGCTCTGTAGGCTTCCGGCCCGCGCAACGGATCTCTCTCTCCAAACCGCTCTGACCGGACCATTCCCGACGCGCAATCGAATGACCCCGTGGCCATGGCGGCCGGCCGGGGTCAATTCGTTCCAGCAATCAGTTGCGGGGGCTCCAGAGCAGCAAAGCGCGAAAGGGCCGGAAAGCACCTGCTTTCCGACCCTCTGCCAATTGTTCAAAGCGCACTGGTGCCCGATTCAGTGCAGGGCCTCATACTTGGCCTGCAATTCCTCTTGGGTTTCCTCCCAATCCGGGTTTTGCACGATGCAGTCCTCTGGGCAGACCAGCCTGCACTGGGGCTCATCCTCTTCGCCGACGCACTCGGTGCATTTCATCGGGTCGATGACGTAATACGGATCGCCCGCCGTGATGGCCTCGTTGGGGCAAACCGGCTCGCAGGCGTCGCACGCGGTGCAAGGGTCAACGATCATTAGTGCCATGTGTCTGGTCCTCCTCCTTGGTCCTCAGGATGCTTTGAGTATCTGGCCGCTTTGGGCGAGCTTTTCGTACCGGAATGCGCCCCAAAGCGCTGCACCGATGGCGCCCGCATAGATCGAATCCGGATGGTTCAAGACCTCGGCATCGACGCCTTTCATCTTGGCAAGCTGCTCGCGCATGGCCTGGCAAAGCCCCTCGTCCTGCGCCAGGCCGCCGGTCATCATGATCAGGTCGTTCCTGACACCGATGGATTTCAGCAGACGTGCCAGTCTGCTCGCCATCGATAGGTGAATGCCCTTGAGGATGTTGGGTGCGGTGATGCCTCGCGACACCATGTTGATCACGTCGGTCTCGGCCAGCACCGCACAGATGGATGACACTTCCTCTGGATCATCGGCCTGCATCGACAGTTTGCCAATCTCATCCTGGGCAATACCCAGGTAGCGCGCGATGTTTTCGAGGAACTGCCCGGATCCTGACGCACACTGGCTGGTCATCTTGTAGTTGGTGACCTTGCCGGCGGCATCGGTGATCATGGCGCGGCCATGCAGCGCCCCGCAATCGAGGACGGCCATGGATTTCGGGTTGAGATAGCGCGCACCGCGGGCATGCGATGTCATCGAGTAGAAGTGGCCGGTGTGATAGGGAATGGTCTCTCCCTCGCCGGTCGTGGCCACGTAATCGAGGTCGCTTTCCTGAACCCCGGCGTCTTCGAGCACCTGTTCAAAGGCTTCGCGAGACAACTGCATCGGGTCCCTCTGGCGGATTCTGAGCGTGCAGCGCGACAGCCATTCCTCCTTGCCGTCCTCCACCCGGAAAATCGCGGCCTTTACCGCGCCCGTACCAACGTCAATTCCAGCAGTCAGTGTCATGCGTCCAGCCCTTCCATGCGGCCCTCGGCGGCGCGACGGGCGAATTCGGCTGCGCCCAGTGCGCCGGTGTAAATCGAGTCCGGGTTGATGTTGATTGTCACGTCTCCGTAGTTCTCGGCGATCAGCTTCTTCAGTTCGCGCACCGCGGCCTCGTTCTTGGCCACGCCGCCGGTAAAGGTCATCTGATCGGCCACGCCACCCGAGCGCGACAGGATCGAAACCGCCCGCAGGATGATGGCGCGGTGCAGGCCGGCCAGGATGTCCTCGCGCTTCTCTCCCAGGGCCAGGCGGTCCCGCAGCTCGGCGCCCGCGAAGACGGTGCAGGTCGAGTTGATGCGGGCCGGCTTGCCCGATTTCATCGCCAGCGGGCCAAGCTCGTGCAGGCCCATGTTCATCTCGTCCGCGATATAGCCGAGATAGCGCCCACACCCCGCCGCGCAGCGGTCATTCATCTGAAAGTTCTCGACAATGCCGTCGGCGTCGACCTGAATCCCCTTGGTATCCTGACCACCGATATCGAGAACCGTGCGGGTTTTCGGGTACATCATGTGCGCCCCCAGCCCGTGGCACAGGATCTCTGAACGGATGTGCTCCTTGGAGAACGGCAGGGTCACGCGGCCGTAACCGGTTCCAACCAGATAGCTTTCTTCCAATTCGATCCCCAGCGCGCGTTCGGCATTTTCGCCAAGCTCGCGGGAAAAGCCGGCCCCTTCCTTGGCAACCCGCTCCAGCGCACTCTTGAACTTTTCGTTCAGACTGCCCGAGGGCGGGCGGTTTTCCACGGCGATGATCGACTTGTCGTAGATGTTGAGCAGGACATCATAGGGGATGCCGGCGTCGCGTCCGACCTCCTCGGCCACTGCCAGATAGCGGGAGCCGGCGATGTCCCGGAAGAAGTCCGACTTGCGCTCGGCGTCGGGCGCATACATCGCTGGCGCTTCTGCGCGAAGGCGTTTGAAGACCTCGGCCAGTGCCGATTTCACCTCGCGGCCAATCTTCTCGAAACGCTCGCCCCGGACCAGACGGGTACAGGTTTCCTCCAAGTCGCCCAGCTGCTCCAGGAACTGCTCCAGCCGGAAGGAACGTTCCAGCGCCCCAAGGAAATCCTCGACTTGGTCGTCAAGCGTATCGGTTCCACCGAACTCCCGACGAAACAGCGTAAAGCGCGCGTCGATCTTGGCCTCTTCGGTGGCCACTTTGCAGGCAGTATCATAGTTGGACCGCGAGTTCGTAATCCCGCGCCCCAGAACGCGCTCTTCTTCGTCCAAAAGCACCGCTTTGGTGGTAGTGGAACCGAGGTCAATTCCTACAAAGGTCTTCATGCTGCCACCCCTTTCCCGCTGCGTTTCTGTTCAACCATCTGGAAGTAGCTTTCGAGACGGTTCTTGACGTTGGCCGCCGAGAAGTACCGCGGATCGACCAGGTCGGTTTCAATGAAGGCCGCCGGCTTGCCGGTACGCTTTTCCACCTCGCGCATGATGAGTAGTTGACCAGCCGAGAAGCTGTTGCAGCTCTTGATCGAGTTGATCAGCAGGCCGTCGGCCTCGTACTCGTTGATGTAGTTGACCAGCATGTCGATACGCATCGGCAGACTGCGGTTCGTGTAGACGCCAAGGCAGTATTCGGCGAGCGACTCCAGCGGTTTGCTGGGATCGTGGCGGAACCCGAAATCATAGGTGCCGCCCACCTTGGTATAGGAGGATGCGACGACGGTGGCGCCTTCGTCATAGAACATCTTCCAGAACTGCCGGAACGAGGTGTAGTTCGGCGGGCCCTCGACCACGAGGCGGTATTTCTCCTCGCCCATGTCGCCATCCGGGGTCACCGGCCCCTTGCCAGCAGCGACGCGGGCATCGACCTCTTCGCGCAGGAAGCGATAGTAGTCGATGGCGTCATCAGTTCCGCGGAACGCCCCGAAGATCGGCCCGATATAGTAGATGCCGCCGAAATAGGCATCGATCGGCGACGGCTTGTTCTTGGCGCTCTGCAGGACATGCACGAGGTCATCCTCGGCCTTGGCCGATTTCGCCAGGTACTCGCGCAGCCGGTCGATGTCGAACTTGACCCCCGAGACCTCTTCTAGCGTCGGGATCACGTCCTCTTTGAACTGCTTGACCATATAGTCGATCATGTTCTTAGTAATCTTGCCGTCAGCCATGTAGGGCGTCTGCAGGAAGATCGTCGGGCATTTGTACTGCTCGCGCAGCAGTTCGAACCATTTGAGGAAGGTGAAGCAGCCGGTGTACGACAGCAGCAGCACGTCCGGGTTCGGCAGTTGCTTGCCGTTGGGGCCGATGTTGCCCTTCATCATCATGCCGATGTCGGATTTGACATAGGTGCAGACATCTTCCGAATGCCCTGCCCGCTCGGCCTCCATGATGTAGCCGCCGCTCTGCTTGCGCAGGCCGCTCTGGATCGCGTTGACCTCGGGCAGGTTGTTTACCAGGTCGAAACACATGATCAACTCGTTGAGGTTGCCGGGCACGAAAGTCGAGGCAACCTTCGCGCCGGTCTGCGGAGCGCCGGTCAGCCTTTCGTAGTGGCTCGCCATCATCTCCTTCTGCTTGATCATCGAGGCGTCTTTGACGACGTCCTGGGGCTGGGCTTTGACGTTAGGAGATCTCATGCTGCGCTCCACAATTTGATTGAATCCACGAAGGTTCCGGCCTGTTCGCGGATGGGCTGCATCTGGCCGGAGTTCTCGGCGTACTTGAACGCAATGTAGGGAATGCCGGCCTGCTTTAGCACGTTCTGAAGGATGGGCCGGTCCAGCAGGGCCGGGTCACAGAAGCTGGTCGAGGCAAAGATGACTCCCTCAGCTCCGGCTTTCTGTACCGCGCGCACCAGGAACTGCCCCTTCTCGGCCTGGTCGGGTTCGTATTTTGCCGCCGTCGACATCGACCGGTGCAGGAAGGCCTGCGACAGGTTGTGCACCGGGTCACCCTCGGTCGGGACATCACCAAGCAGCCAACGGCTGATCAGGACGAAATCGTCATCCACGATGTAGCAGCCGGACATTTCCAGTGACTTGATCAGGTTCAGCGGCGGCTGTTCGCAGAACATGCCGGTCAGGATCACGCGGCTGTTGTCCTTCAGCGGGCGCTCTTCGGCGCTGGCGGCGGCGATGTAGTCGCGGACCAGCTGCGTATGCTCTTCGACCGGCAGAACCAGCCCGGCGCGGATCACCAGGTAGGCCTCGGAGGCCGGTGCGTTCCACGGCTGCGCCGCCCGCAGCGCGTAGAGATCGCCGATGGCCCGGCGGTTCTCGTTGTAGACCTCGATCGAGGCGCGGATGTCGTCATCGGTGATCTTGTGCCCGGCGATGCCTTCAAGGTCGTGCAGAAACTCGCGCATCTCGTTGGTGTAGAACACGCCGCCGACCTCGTCCTGATAGGTCTGGGGGACGTCGAAATACTTGGCATACACCTCGGGGAACAGCATCTTCCACATGCCTGACAGGTTGCGGATCACGTCGCAGATGGACGGGAACAGCATGCCGTCGACGAAATCCAAGCGCCCGGAAACGCCCAGTTCGATGGTCGAGCGCGGGATCCGGCAGATGTAGCTCTGGTAATAGGCGTCGCCGTGGATGACCTCGAGGTTGTCACCGCCGCCCATGATGCCAAGCGGCAGCATTCCGGCGGCGTGGATCAACTCGCGCGGCACGTAGATCGGCATGTAGCCGATGACCTTGCGGCCCGGCTCGGCCTCTTTCCATTCGCGGGCGGCCGTGAAGTTCAGATCCTCGTACAGAGCTTCGCAGCGCGCGACGATTTCGGATACCGATTTGTCCGTCATCTGTTTTCCCACTTTGCTGTGCGTTTCGCGAGAAAGGCGTCCAGCCCTTCAACCGCATCACGGGTTGACATCAATTCATCGAGGTACAGCGCCTCGACCTCGTCCAAGCGGGCGATCACCTGTCGGCAATAGCCGGCCCGCGCCGCCCGCACCGCCATGCGCAGGCTGCTGGCACTCTTGGGTTTGAGGTGCGTTTCGACATAGGTGACGGCGGCGGCCTCGGGGCTGGGATCGACCGCGTCGACAAGCCCCATTTCGGCCGCGTCGGCGCCGCTGACCGAGCGGCCCGAATACAGCAGGTCCTCGGCCCGCGCCTGGCCGACGCGGCCCGGCAACAGGCAGGACGCGGCCGGCGCGAACACCCCCAGCAACATCTCGGGCTGGCCGAGATTGGCATCCGGCGCGGCAAAGATCATATGCCCCGCCATCGCCACCTCCAACCCGCCGCCCAAGCACTGCCCGCGCACGGCGACCAGAACCGGCACCGGATATTCCAGCATCCGCCTGACCAGCCCGTGCAGCGATTTCAGCATCTGCTCGCAGCTTTCGGGCAGGTGCTCTTCGACCGAGGCGCCGAAGCTGAAATGCGGCCCCTCGGCCTCGACCAGCACGGCTACCAGATCGCGGTTGTCCTGCTGCGCGGCCAACGCGCCGTCCAATGCCCCGATCATCTCGGCATCGACGATGTTGGCCTTGGGCCGGTTCAGCTTCAGCCGCAGCAGCGTGCCATCCAGCGCCAGCGTATCGGCAACCACGGTGCCCTTTTCTGCAACCTGCGTGCTCACTTGCGCACCCCCGGCATCATGCTGTCGATGTATTCGGGTGTGAACTTGGCGCCGTCGGCCAGTTCCCTACGCAGCTGCACGAAGTCCACTTCGCGGCCGACCTCGCGGTTACCCTCGTTGAAGGCGCGGAAGCCCATGTTGGCCTCGGCCATCATGTTCAGGCCCAGCCAGGCGCGCGAGTTCTCCTTGTTCATGTTCCAGGCGTTGAGCTTGGGCTTGCGCAGCTCCTCGACCGACTTGGTGGTGCAGCCGGGGAAGGTCAGCAGCAGCTTGCCGCACAGCTCCTCGACCTTGCGGTCCAGCTCGCTCAGGTCCACCTCGCCCCGCGCCATCAGCGCCTTGCCCTCGGCCAGCGCCTCGCCGGTCTTGGGCTTGCCATGCACGATCCGGCCCCATTCGTCGGTGACCATGCGGGTCTCGACCAGCGGGTTGGGCACGAACTTGCCATCCACCTTCAGCGCCGGTGCGATGTCGGTCAGAATGCCCAGCCTCATCGCCTCATGCGCCGAAAAACTCTCGCAAAGGACGCCCGAGTTCATCGCCATCTCGCAGCCGATCATCAGTGGCAGGAAGTCGGTCGAGCCGCCGATCGCCGCGCTGCCGTGCTTGGGCCCGGCCTGTCCGAACCGCGCAAGGTCCGAGGCCACCGAAAAATCGCATGCCATGCCGATTTCCTGCCCGCCGCCGATGCGCATGCCGTTGACGCGGCACACCACGGGCTTGTCGCAGCCAAGAATGGCTGAAACCATGTCGTTGAACAGCCGCATGTACTGGCGGTATTCCTCGGGCCGCCCGGCATAGTACTCGGCGTATTCCTTGGTGTTGCCGCCGGTGCAGAAGGCCTTGTCGCCCACCGCTGTGAACACCACCGCGTTCACGTCGCGCATGTTGGATGCGGCGCGAAACCCGAGGATCACGGCCTTGACCATGTCGGTCGTGTACGAGTTGTACTGCGACGGGTTGTTCAGCGTGATCCACGCGTTGTAGAGCCCGTCGACCACCGTGCCATCGGGCAGTTTCGCCGGCCGCTTCTCGAAGATCACCTTGTCGGAGATCGCTTCGCGGGTGGCGTCGGACACCAGGTCATGTGAAACGAATTCGAACTTTGCGTAGTTCATGATGTTGCTCCTTTAGAGTCCGGGCACGAGGATCTGGCGCCGGGTCATCTTTCCTTCGTGGACAGCCTTGAAAACGTCGTTGATGTCATTCAGCGGCCGCTGTTCGACGAACGGGGTCAGCTTGACCTTGCCGCTCATCACCAGTTCCAGAGCGCCGGGATAAAGTTCGGGCGGACACCCCCAGTTGCCCAACAGACGAGCATGGAACGCCATCAGGTTCGACAGCCGTACCTCGAGTTTGTCCATCGTGAAGCCGACCACGCACATGGTCGCGCCGTGGTTCAGCAGGCTGAAGGCCGTAGCCTGCCCGGCCGCGGTGCCCGAACACTCCATGATGATCCATTCCGTCGACCTCAGGCCGTTGGCCTTGGCAAACTCCGCGATCGTCTTCTTCAGGCTCCGCGCGTCGTGTTCGCGGGCGTTCAGCGTCAGGGCTGCGCCATAGTCGCCCACGGCCTCCAGCTTCTCGGGCACCACGTCGATCGCGACCACGGTTGCGCCAAGCGCATGGGCCACCTGAACCGCGTATCCGCCGACGCCGCCGACGCCGTTCACGATGACAAGGTCACCGTCCGAGATACCGGCCTGCACCGCCGCCTGGTATGGCGTAGTCAGCGCATCCGCCACCACCGAGACATCCGCCAGCGTCAGCCCCACGGCTGCAAGCCTGTCGGTATCAACCGAACATAGCCCGCGCGCGGGCACGTTGATATGGCTGGCAAATCCGCCCTGAATATCGTTACCCGGCATCTTCTGAGCCCGGCAAATGGTGCCCTTGCCGCGCTTGCAAAGGTCGCATTCGCCGCAGGGCATGACCGCCGGCACGATCACGGTCTGACCAAGCCATTCCTCCGCGCCCTCGCCGACATCTACCACCGTGCCGCTGATTTCGTGCCCCAATGCAAGCGGCAGCGCGTGATTGGTGCGCACGCCATCATAAAAATACCCCAGATCCGTGTGGCACACGCCGCAGCCCGACACCTCGACGACAACATCGCCCGGGCCAGGCTTTTCAAGCTCGAACTCAACCTTTTCCAGCGGCTCCCCCGGCGAAACCATCATCCAGCGTGTCGGCATCCTGATCCTCCCATTCCCGGCTCGAGAGCCATGTTGACAGCAGTCTCGATCTTTATTACCGTAATTTGGTACCGCATTACCATTTTTTAGTCAACAAAGAAAAAGGGCGGCGCGGGAAACATGGCGGGAAGCCCGCCGAAACGCAGATGGAAACGATCATGAATGCCCACTCTGACCACGCGAACAACATCTCATTTGCCATCGTAGGCAGCGGCGGGGCCGGCGCGATGACGGCGGGGGCCATCCTGCTGGAAGCGGCCGGCAAGTCCGGTTGGTACGGATTGCTGAACCGCTCGGTTGGACCGCAGATTCGCGGCGGCGAGGCGGCCGCGTTGGTGCGACTGTCGACCAAGCCCGCCAGTTGCATGTCAAAACAGTTCGATATCCTCGTCGCCATCGACTGGAAAAACGCCGATCGCTTCATCAACGCCATGCCGGTCGCTTCGGGCGGTCTGGTAATCTGTGATCCTGCTGCCGGTGATCCGCCGAAGGCAGTACTCGAAGCCGACTGCACCATCGTGCAATGCCCGATCGGAGAACTTGCAAAGTCGCTGCCGGGCGGGCGCGAGAACATGATCTCGGTCGGCCTTGTGACTCAGCTGGTCGGTCTGTCGCTGGAACGCGTGATGGAAGTTGTTGCCACCAAGCTAGGCAGCAAGGGAGAGGCGGCGATAGAAAATGGGCGCGCCTGCATCGAGGCCGGAATTCAAGCGGCGGCAGGGTTCGGCCACGCGATCTCAATGGCCCCGCCCGCAGAAAAGACCTGCGACCGTTGGCTGATCACCGGCAACGAGGCGGTGGGCCTCGGGGCCCTTCGCGGCGGCATCCGTTTTGCGGCCGCCTACCCGATCACGCCGGCGACCGAAGTTCTGGAATACCTGGCGCCCGCCCTCGCCTCGGTCGGCGGCGCATTGGTGCAGGCCGAGGACGAGCTGGCCTCGATCAACATGATCATCGGCGCCTCTTTCGGCGGCCGCCCGTCGATCACCGCCACCTCGGGGCCAGGATTGTCGTTGATGATGGAGAGCCTGGGCCTTGCGGCGGCGTCCGAAACCCCGATCGTCGTCGTCGACGTGATGCGGGTAGGGCCGTCGACCGGCATCGCCACCAAGTCCGAGCAATCCGACCTGAACATCGCGGTCTACGGGTTCCACGGCGACGCGGACCACGTGGTCGTGGCGCCGCTGGGCGTCGCCGACTGCCTATTCACCGCGCAATGGGCGGTTCATATCGCAGAGACGTTGCAGTCCCCGGTGATCCTGCTTTCGGACCAGTCCATCGGGCAGGCCCGCGTTCTGATCGACAAACCGGCCGAGGTGAGCTTCCTGACCCGCCGCAAGCCCTTTGAAAAAGCGGACGAGCCCTACAAGCGCTACGCCGTGACAGCCGATGGCGTGTCGCCGATGTCCATCCCGGGACAAAACGGAGGCCAATACACCGCCGACGGGCTGACGCATACCGAACGCGGTGCCCCATCCTCGGCCAGGCACGACCAACGGATACAACTCGAGAAGCGCCGCACCAAGATCGAGGGCTTCGACTACGGCGATCACTGGGGCGTGGCCGAAGGTGACGATGGCAGCGACACCGTGATCCTGACCTGGGGGTCCCTGACCGGCGCTGCGCGCGAGGCAATCGACGCCCTGGCCGCCGAAGGCATCTCGGCCCGCCTTGTTTCGTTGCGCCAGATCCTGCCGGTTCCCCTCAAGGCCTTGGAAGGTGCCCTTGCCGGGGCGAAGCGGGTGCTATTCGTGGAACAAAGTTTCTCTGGCCAGTTCTACCGACACATCCGTGCGCATATCGACCTGCCCTACGAGGTCAGGTCGCTCAATCGCGAGGGCCCGTATATCATCGGCCCCGACGAAATCGCCACTCAGATCCGGGAATGGAAAGCACAATGAACGCGCCCTGTTTCAAAGCAAGCGACTACAAATCAGACATAAACCCGATCTGGTGTCCCGGATGCGGAGATTTCCACGTCCTGATGTCGATTACCAAGGCACTGGCAAAACTCGGACGACCACCCGAGCAGATCGCCGTCATATCCGGCATCGGCTGTTCCTCGCGGATCCCGGCCTATACCAACTGCTACGGCTTCCACGGGGTTCATGGCCGGTCGCTGGCGGTGGCCGCGGGCCTCAAGGTTGCGCGCCCCGACTTGACGGTTCTGGCCATGAGCGGTGACGGCGACGGGTTCTCGATCGGTGGCAACCACTTCCTGCATGCCTGCCGCCGCAACGTGGACATGACCTATATCGTGATGGACAACCGCGTCTACGGGATGACCAAGGGGCAGCCTTCACCGACGACCGAGCCGGACTGGGACAGCGCCCTGTCGCCCGGCGGCACCGGGCTGTCGCCGTTCCACCCGCTGGTGATCGCGCTGGCCTCGGGGGCCAATTTCGTTGCCCGCGAGTTTTCCGGCGACATCAAGGCCTGCACGGAAACCATCGTCCAGGCGATCAACCACCCGGGCTTTTCATTCGTCGAGATCCTCAGCCCCTGCGTGACCTTCCGGCCGGACGAGCGGGAGTGGAAAAACCAGGTTCACCTTGCCAGCGTGCCCGAGACCGACGATCCCGCCCGCGCGGCGCGGCGCATCATGACCGATGACGGCATGAATACCGGCATTCTCTACCGTGGTCGGCGCAAACCCTATTTCGCCTCGGTGTCCGATGAAGAGGGAGATATCTCCGCGCTCGAGGCCGCCTTCGAGATCTGAGGCCGCCCCCCGCCTCAGCAACAGGACGGGGCCGCCCATCCGGGCGGCCCCTTCTTCCTTTTCCGCTTTACCGGCCAGCCGATCAGCGCAGGTCCACCACCCGCACCGCCTTGCCCTCGGATCTCGGGACTTCTCCCGGCGCCTTCACGTTCACCGCGCAGGTCACCCCGATGGTCGACTTGATGTGGTGGCGTACCTCCGCCGCCTTTTCCGCCAGCGCCTCGCGGCTTGTCGAGGCTTCCGGGGCGACCTCGACATCCAGGCTCATGGCGTCCAGCGGCCCGTCCTTGAACAGCTTGATCTGGTAGTGCGGCGACAGACCTTCGAAGCCCACCAGCACCGCCTCTACCTGCGAGGGATAGACGTTCACGCCCCGGATGATCATCATGTCGTCGTTGCGCCCGTCGACACGCAGGATACGCACATGGGTGCGCCCGCAGCTGCAGGGCTCGTCGCTCAGGCGGGTGATGTCCCGGGTGCGATAGCGGATCATCGGCATCGCTTCCTTGGTCAGGGTCGTGATCACCAGTTCCCCTGACTCCCCCATCGGTAGCGGTTCTTGCGTTTCGGGGTCGATGATCTCGAACAGGAAGTGGTCTTCCCACCCGTGCAGGCCGTCGCGCTCGGCATCGCATTCGCAGGCGACACCCGGCCCCATGATCTCGGACAGGCCATAGATATCGACCGCCTTGATACCAAGGCGCCGGTCCAGTTCGGCCCGCATTTCATTCGACCACGGTTCGGCGCCGAACAGCCCGCGCCGCAACGGCAGGCGGGCGATATCGACCCCCATGACCTCGGCCACCTCGGCGATGTTGAGCGCGTAGGACGGGGTGGCGCACAGGATGCCGGGGCCAAAATCCCGCAGCAGTGTGACTTGCCGCTCTGTCCCACCACCCGAGATCGGCACGACCACGCAACCAAGCCTCTCGGCGCCGCAATGCGCGCCCAGCCCGCCGGTGAACAAACCGTAGCCATAGGCGTTGTGCACCAGGTCCCCGGGCCGGATGCCCGCCGCCGCCATCGACCGCGCCATCAGGCCAGCCCACCGTTCAAGATCGCCAGCGGAATACCCCACCACCGTGGGCTTGCCGGTGGTGCCAGACGAGGCATGGATGCGCGCCATCTTCTCCAGCGGCATGGCGAACATCTCGAACGGGTAATTGTCTCGCAGGTGGGTTTTCTCGGTGAAGGGGAAATGCCGCAGATCCGCGAGACTGCCCAGATCCGCCGGCGTGACGCCAGCCTTGTCGAAGGCCGCGCGGTAATGCGGCACGTCGGTATAGGCACGCTCCAGCGACCAGCGCAGGCGTTCCAGTTGCAGCGCGCCGATCTCGGCGCGCGACATGGTCTCTGCCGGTGGCTCGAACATGAACCCCGGGTCGATTTGGTTGGTTACCAGCATCGGTTCTTCCTCCCTGAACTTCGGCGCCCCGGGCTTGCCGGGTCAGGCCTTGCGCCATCCTGGTTGAACGCCCGGGCTGCTCTTGCCGGCACCGCGAGCAGGCATCCTGTTGATCGCGTACCCTTGGGTGAATGCGGCCTTTGTGATCAGCGTGTGCTTGAACAGCCAGCCGGTGACCGCCGCACCCAGCCCTGCCAGGGCCAAGAGCAGCCCCTGCCCCGTGGGCACCAAGGTCGCAAGCAGGACCAAGCCGGCCACGACGCCCTGCGGCACCGCCGACAGCCCGGCCTGCATCGCGTCGAACGCCTGGAACGTCCCGGTGGGGGCGCCGGTCCGGTCAAGGTCCGCGCGGTAGCGTTGCCACATCACGAAACGGAGCCCCACCAGAACCAGCAGGACGGCCGCCAGACTGGTGCCGATCGCGGCGCTCCATCCCGTTGCGAAGGCCAGCACCGCAAGCACGCCCGCCCCCTCGGCCAGGCCGGTGAACAGAATCAACGGCACAATCGCCGGCCGGCGCCACGCGGGGATCCCCTTTGCGGCGCGCAGAATCCGCCCCTGACAATAAAGGAAGACCAAGCCGCTCAACGCGCCCAGCACCCCGAGCACCGGCGAACCCAACAGCCATGACAGCCCCCCGAACCCGAAGAACGGCACCGCCGCCATCGCCTCTCGGGTCATCCAACTGAACCGGGCATTGAGGAACACGTTCAAGAACCGCCACGGGCGCCCGATTTCAAGCCAGATGCAGAACAGCCCGGACGCGACGATGGCCAGCGCCACCAGCACCGCCGGCCACAGCACCGGCGCGAACAGCCCCGCCGCCATCGTCGTTGCCAGCAGGCCCGTGCCCGTGCCGCCGCAGATGAAATTCGCGGCGGCCCGCCAGTCCCAGTTCGTCTGGCGTTTCGGCGATACCGCCGCCAGCCCCACCGGCTCGGCCACCATCGGCACCGCATTCGGAGTGGACACTTCGTCGATCTCGCCATCATAGAGGTAATAGATGTTGGGGCCGTTCCCCAGTTCCTCGTGCATGCGGAAATGGCGCTTGGTGCGCAGCAGCGTCGAGACATTGCTGTTTGGGTCGTCCAGATCTCCCATCTGCAGCGCGCCCGAGATGCAGGACGCCACGCAGGCGGGCGTCGCCTGCATGTCGACACCGGGCACGAGGCCGTTGGCAAGCCCTTCGTCGATGCGCTCGACGCACAGCGTACATTTCTGCGCCACGCCAAGCCGGGCCGGATCCTCGCGCTTGGCCTCGTGGCGCATCGGCATGCCGCCGTAGGCCGCAGTCGGCTTGTCCACCCGGAACCGAGCCTGATACGGGCAGGATACCGCGCAATAGGCGCAGCCGATACACAGGTCATAGTCGATGGTGACGATGCCGTCCTCGCGCTTGCGCGTGGCTGTCGAGGGGCAGGCATCCAGGCAGGATGGTTCGTCGCAATGCATGCACCCCACGGGCAGGAAGGCCCGGTTCACGGTGGGGAACTCGCCGGTTTCGAAATCCAAGACCTTGCGCCACTGTACGCCGGGCGCGGTTGCGTTGGCATGTTTGCAGGCCGAGGTGCAGGTCTGGCAGCCCACGCAGCGATTCAGGTCAGCGACAATGGCCCATGTCGTCATTTGCCCGCCCTCGCAGCATCGCCCGTTGCCTTTCTCACGGCCACCCGCACAAGATCGGCACCTGACCCGGTTGCGTCGGTCAGTTCCAGCGACATCGGAACCAGGCCGTTCATGCTGGGCGTCTTGAGATCCTTGGCAAACGGTGTCTTCCAGTGATCGAACTGCCCGATCATGAGCAAGGTATCGGGGCGGATACCGTTGCGCAGGATCACCGCGCCGTCGGTGCGACCCACCGGAGAGCAAACTTCGACCCGGTCACCTTCAGACAGGCCGAGTCTCGCGGCTGCTTGCGGGTTCATCACCACTCCACCATGCCCCGCTACGTTCGCCGCAACCTCGTGGATCATCTGGATACCGGCGTTGCCGCCCCAGGAATACTGCATCGATCGCGCCGATAGCAGCCAGAACGGGTAATCGCCGATTTTGACGTCATATTGCGCCTCGATCGCCTTTTCCCACAAACTCTGGAGATCCTGAAAATGAGGCAGCGCCTCATATTCCCTGAGTTGCCGGTCCCACCAGGTAATACCCATTTCGTGCAACCTGGCGCCCAATTCCTGCCCGATCCGCAACAGGCGTTCCTGGTAGGGCAGTTCAAACCTCAGCCCCTTTTCGGCCATCGCCGGGTACAGGTACCAGCGTCGCTTGGGGAACGGCACGGTGCGGAATCCGTGTTGGCGATAATACTCCAGGCCTTGGCTTTCAGCGCCATCGGTCAACTCCGCGCTGGCGGCACGGCAGGCACTGTCCCAGATCTCCTCGACCGAGTGTTCAGCCTCGGGCTCCAGCGAGAAATCGTAGTTCGCGCCGAATAGCCGGACACCGGCCGCACCCTTGTTGATGGCGGTGTTGTATTCCTCGAGCAGCCCGACACGCTTGGCCAGCTGCGTTGCGATCCAAGTGAAGTCGCGGGCCTCGCCCATGGGGTTCGAAGCTGGATCACGCAGCGCAAATCCCTGGTGTTCCCAGAACTGCTCGACATATTTCGAACCGCCGATCCGGATCAGCTGCAACCCCTCAAGATCGGTGCATTCCGGCAGCAGCACGTCGGCCATATGGTTCGTTTCGTCCATCGTGTAGGCGAAACAGACGGTGAAGGGGAATTTCGCGATTGCCTCTCCGACGGCCTTGGTATCCCAGAAGGAGATGACCGGGTTGGTCCGGTAGACGAACCAGACATCGGGCGGCGTCGGATCAGGCAGGTGTGCAAACCCTTGTTTCTGGGCCATCCACGCCAGATGCGTCGGGCCCAATGCCTGCGACCAAGGTGAGTTTGCGGCCAGCGGAATGAGCGTTGTATGCGCGTGGCGCGACCCCGAGGTTTCGTTGAACTCGCCCTTTCGGGTCGGGTTCATCGGATAGTTCATGAACCCGTCGGGTCCCGGAACGACGCTTGACCATCGGTTGTCTGCCGGGCGGTTCAGCCGCACCGTGGTGCCCAGGGTGCCGCCGGGCACTTCGAGCCCGCCGATCAGCACAGCCATCAAAGTGCGGGCCCAGGCACATTCGTAGCCACCCCAGCCATTGCTGACCGTCTTGCCCAGCGAGATCGCAACCGGACGGAACGGCATCGTGCAGCCGTCGATCTCGATTGTTTCTCCGACATGCGCATGTTCCAGGAATTCCAGCGCCGTCTTGCGGATCATCCCGGCGGGCACATCGCAAATACCCGAGGCCCATTCCGGGCTGTAGGGTGCAATGTGATCGACAAGGCGCCCGAAACCGGTCCTGCAGCTCACCGCCTCGTGCTGCCACGTCTTGTCATCCGGCCCGACCTCGACCCCGGACACGACGAACTCGCCGTCAAGGGCCGGGTCTGTGCCTTCGGTATCGAACGGCACCGCCTGTCCCGACTTCAGATCCCAGACCAGCGGCTTTCGTGTCGCCGGATCGCGCATGTAGAAACCGTTGGGAGCGACAAGATAGGGCGAGGCAGACCGCGCTTTCAGAAAAGGCACGTCCAGCCTGTCGCGCTCGACCTCATGCAGCAGAACATGCAGCATCGCGAACATGAAAGCCGGATCCGTTTTCGGACGGATCGGAACCCATTCCGCCGAGCACGCGCCGGTGATGGACAGGTGCGGTTCGACCTGGATCCGCTTGACACCACGATCCCGCGCGTCCGCATGGCGACGCACGCCGCAGACGCCGCCCGATGCTTCGACGTTTGCCCCGAACGAGATGATCAACTCGACCATCGGCGTATCCGGGGACACCGTGAAGGCCCGGTGCCAGAATTCCCCGTACAGGTGCTCGGAGTGATAGCATTTCACCCCCTGCCCGCTGCCAAAGCTCATGTCGATCGGGCCCCAGGCTTTCAGAAACGCCGGGAAGGTGCCCATGTAGACGGTCGAAGTGCCGCCTCCGCCAAAACTGGCGGCCACGCGGGGGAATCCGCTTTCATCAGTGAGCCCCTTGTTGCGGGTATCGATCAGCTTGCCGCAGATCAGATCCAGTGCCTCGTCCCAGGTAGCCGGACGAAACCCGGGATCCTGATCCCTTCCCTTCCTGGGATTGGAGCGGATCATCGGGGTCTGGATGCGGTTGGGGTTATTGGTTTTCTGGATCAGGCCAAACGCCTTGACGCAGACTTTGCCGTGGGCGGGATGCACCGCCGCGGCAGACCCGTTGGGCCGGATCTGCACCGGCACACCGTCGATCACATCGACCTTCATCAGGTCCGGTCCCGCCACGCATTGATAGCAATAGGACGACACGCTTTTGGAGACCGGTTTCGAAGAGGTACCCATGGGGTTGGCCTTTCAGCTCTCCTGCAGCCTGGCTGCTTTCTGACGAAGTTTTTCCCGGGTCTTGTCGACATCAACGATGAAGCGCTCATGGCGGCCTTTGCAGATCGTGTCGACGGCATCCTTGGCAACGACGTCGAACACCACCTTGCGCCCGTCCACCTCTGCCACGGTGACGGTTACCAAAGCCTCCATGCCAAGCAGCGTTGGCGCGGTGTGCGTGATCGACACAACCGTGCCGACCGAGTCCTGTCCTTTGAGCACGCGCTCCACGATTAGATCACGGCAGGTATGCTCAATGTCGCGGACCAGAGACGGTGTCGCATAGACCCGGCAATCCTCGCCCATGAAATCTATCGTCCGGTCTCTGTCGACCTTGATCGCTCGCGTTATGGACGTTCCAACGGTCAGATTTTCATTCATTTGCACCGCCACTTCATGCTAAATACGTATTTCGGTACCACCTTACCTATTTGAAAGTAAATTTCCAGACATTTTTTCCGTCGAACAATACCACGCGGCTCTGCCGCACAATCCCCAAGAGGACTTTATCCCTCTAATTCATGGCGTTAGACGAGCGATGCAAGCTTTCAGAAATCGGTGGTGTCAGACGGATTCTAACCAGTCTCAGTTGCCCGGGAACCGCGGGAACTTAGGCGGAACATAGCTGACGCCACTTGGCGAGAGCGGCGTTGCGGATCAGCTTGAAGTTTTCGCGGGTGTAGAGGTGGCGCTCCTGGTTGAAATGGTTGTAAACGGAGGAATGAACGGCGGCGCCCAGCTCTTTCAGAGCGGCGCCATAGGATCTGAGTCGATCAGTAACAATGATCTCGGGGCATCCGTGCTTGCGCATTGCTTTCCTTAGGAATTTCAATGCGGCCCTCTTGTCCCGGGTCTTTGTGACGTAGCTTTCCAGCACCTCGCCCTCGTGATCGACCGCCCGCCACAGATAGTGCCGCTCCCCATTGATCTTCACGAACATCTAGTCGAGATGCCAACGCCAACGGCTCGATTTCATCCCTTCGATCCGACGTTTCCGGATCTCGGAAGCGAACATCGGGCCGAACCTGTTCCACCAGAACCGGATCGTCTCGTGGCTGACGTCGATACCGCGTTCATGGAGCAGGTCTTCGACATTGCGAAGCGAGAGCGGGAAGCGAATGTACAGCATCACGGCCAGCCGGATGATCTCGGGGCTGGTCTTGAAGTACTTGAACGGGGATCTCTTCGTCATAATCGGACGTTAGGTGGCGCCTGCCTTCGCGGCAAGCCGTGTTCCTCTGACAGGGCCAATCCGGATCTAAACCGCAAGGAATTGAGCTGAAAACAAAAATTCGCGTCCGAAGCTCACTGACAAAGCCCATCGGGAACGCGCTGAATGCCGATCCGGAGTCCAATACTGGGTATTGTCGGAGCAAAAGTGGAAAGCCGCCCCTTCCCGCCCACTTGCTTCGGTGTGTTGGCGAATTTTCTTAGTTTGCTTGGGTGAAACCAAGCAGATGACTGTGACCAGCACTGAAACTCCCAACTCACACCATACGAAATCAGTTTATTCTGACTAGGCCTCGCCAGGTTTGCTTACGGCAATCCGTGGGCACTGGATTGGTCCAACGGCGATCGTTTCGCGTAAATGATCATAAGTCATGAAAAGGATCCCGCCGCATGCCCATCTACACCGGAACTTCTGAATGCCTCCGCATCGTCGTCGTTGAGGTGGGGAGCACCGGGCTTTGCGCCGCTCGCGATCTCGCCGCCCGCGTTGTTGCGCGGCTGGACTTTGACGGGCCGTTCCTGCGCAGCTGGCTCCACAAGCTGGACAGCTGCTACGTGCCTGAGCCGATCCGGATCCGACAACACGCGCCGGCGAGGCCGCGCGCATGAGGAGATGTCTGATGACCACACTACTTCTCCTCGCGCTGTTCGGCGCGGGGCTCTATGCCTGGCCGCGATTGATGGGATTCCAGTCCCAGCGGTCAGAGGACTATGCCGAAACGACGCCCGTCTTCGACATCCGCAGGCATCTTTCGGGACCCATGCTCGCCGAAGGCGTGATCTTCGGGCCGACGGGCGGGATGAGCCAGAGGTTCGTGGCCAATATGGAAGGCGTGTGGGACGGCGCCGCCGGCCGGCTGTCCGAAACCTTCCGCTATTCAAGCGGCACAGAGCAGATGCGTGAATGGACCTTGCGGCTCGGAAATGATGGCGAGATCATCGGGACCGCGCCCGACATCGTGGGCGAAGCACGCGGCCGCCAGTCCGGCGCCACGGTAATGCTGCGCTATCGGTTGCGCCTGCCCGATACCGCCGGCGGACATGTTCTCGACGTGGTGGACTGGCTCTACCTGACCGAGGATGGAGTGATCCTCAACAAGTCGGTGATGCGCAAATTCGGCATCAAGGTGGCCGAGTTGGTTGCAACAATGCGCCCGGCAAGGGAGGCCGAGATCGTTGCCGAATGATCCTTTCGTCGGCCGGCACTGGTGGGTGATCGGCGCCTCAGAAGGCCTCGGGCGTGCACTGGCCGTCGAGCTTGCCGCGGCAGGGGCAACTGTGACCGCGTCGGCCCGCAGTTCCGAGCGGCTGGCCGCGGTGGCTGGCGAGGCGCCGAACATCACGGCCCTGCCCATGGACGTGACCGACGCAGGTTCGGTGGCGGCCGCATGCGCCGCCGTGCCCGCGCCCTTCGGCGTGATCTACGCCGCGGGCGCCTACGAACCGATGAGCGGGCGCAGCTGGCGCCCCGGCGTGGCCGAAGCCATGGCCGAGGTCAATTTCACCGGCGCGCTCAGGGTGCTTTCCCATCTCGTGCCGGCCATGGCCACGCACGGCGAAGGGCGGGTCGTCTTGATTGGCTCGCTTGCTGGATTTCGCGGCTTGCCGGGTGCAGTCGGCTATGGCGCCTCGAAGGCCGCGCTCATGCATCTGGCCGAAAATCTGCGCGCCGATCTGCGCGGCACGGGCGTAACCGTTCAGCAGGTCAACCCCGGCTTCATCCGCACCCGGCTGACGGCGAAAAACGACTTTGCCATGCCCCAGATCATGGAGCCCGAAGAGGCGGCGCAGCGCGTGATGCGTGCGATCCGACACGGGCGCTTCTCGACGAGCTTTCCCGCGCCCTTTTCCTGGCTCTTCACGCTCGGAAGCAAGCTTCCGCTGCCGCTCTTTCATGCCCTGTTCGCTCGACGATCTGCGGAGTGAGAGCACATGAACGCCAAGTCGCTCTCCCATCCGCATCGAACCGCGCCAACGCCGCGCGATCCGGCTTTGACGGTATTTCATGATGGCGCCTGTCCGCTCTGCCGGGCGGAAATCGCCTTCTACCGCCGCCAGCGCGGCGCCGAGAAGATCGCCTTCGTCGATGTCGCCCGAGAGGACACAGCCCTGCCCGAGGGTGTAAGCCGCACCTCTGCGCGGGCACGCTTTCATGTCGAGACGGCCCAGGGCCAGGTGATTTCGGGCGCGGCCGCCTTTCTCGCGCTGATGGCCACGCTGCCCCGGCTAGCGGCCCTTTGCGCGGATCGGCGGGCTGCCCGGAATCCGCCGGCTGCTCGAAGGGCTCTATCTGCTGTTTCTTCGCTTCCGTCCGGTGCTCGTCGGCGCGTTCGTGCGGCTGCAGCGGATGAAGAGCCGATGACCCGGGTCGTCACAAATGATGGGGCCAGCCGCATTCCTGCGGTGAGGGTGGCGATTCTTGCCGCCGCGCTCGCGGCGGTGGGCGTGCCGCTCTACATCCACCTGCCGCGCTTTGCGAGCGCTGAGCTCGGGCTCACCCTCGGCCAGATCGGAGCGCTTCTGGGCCTCATCCGGGTGGTGGATTTCGTACAGGACCCGCTTCTCGGGCGGCTGACCGATCGTTTCGCCGCGCATCGCGGGCGGTTCGCGACCCTGGCGCTTGGCGGGCTGGCGGTCGGGGTGGTCTGGGTCTTCGCGGTGGTCCCTGCGCAGGGCGGCGTGGGCGCCCTTGCTGCGGCGCTGGCTCTGACTTTCACTGCCTATTCGCTGGGCACGCTGTTGCTCTATGGCCAGAGCGTCAGCATTGCCGGCAGCGACGCGCCAGCGGCCCAGCTGCGGCTTGCCGGTGCGCGCGAGCTCGGGATTCTGGCCGGCGTCGCGCTTGGGGCGATGGGGCCGCAGCTTCTCGGCCTAGCCTTTCCCGATGCAGGTGGATACCCGGCCTTCGCCTGCGCCGCGGCGGCGCTCGCCATCGTCGCGGCATGGGCTTCCCGCCCGCTCTGGCACCGCCCCGTCGCGCTCAGCCCTCCACCGAACCTCGGCACGCTCTTGCGCTCGGGAGCGGGTTGGGTGCTCACCTTGGCGTTCGTCAACGGTCTGCCGGTGGCGGTGACAACGACGCTGTTTATCTTCTTTGTCGATCAGCGCCTGGGCCTCTCGCATCTGGCGGGCGCGTTTCTCGTGCTGTTCTTCGCCGCCGGCGGGCTCAGCGCCCCAGCCTGGGCGCGCGCTGCCACGCGCTACGGCCCCCGTCCGGTGCTGGCCGGGGCCATGTGCCTTGCCATCGCAAGCTTTGTGTGGGCCTACGCGCTGCCCTCCGGCGCGGCGCTCTCCTTTGCCGTCATCGCCGCCGCCTCCGGGGTTGCAGTCGGGGCCGATGGCGTGATCCTGACCAGCCTTCTGGCAAGCACGCTCGGCCGCGCCGGGCTGCCGGCGGGGCAGGCCTTCGGGCTCTGGAGCTTTCTGGCCAAGGCGTCGCTTGCCCTCGCCGCGGCGGTAATGCTGCCCGTCCTCGGCCTCGTCGGCTTCGACCCCGCCGGCACCGATGACGCAGCGGCGCTCGATGCGCTCAACGCGGCCTACGCGCTGGTGCCTTGCGCGCTCAAGATCCTGTCCCTTGCCCTTCTCGCCTTTCTGCCGCGCGACCTGTTCACGGGCAGCGCGCAAACCGAAACCACCTCTCCCCCGGAGCCAAGCCAATGCGCAGAACCCTTACCGAGGTTCTGTGTGACAGCGTTCTGTTGATGATCAAGACGCAAGGGTATCATTGGAACGTGGTCGGACCCCTTTTCGTGCCGATCCACGAAATGACCGAGAGGCTGTATCGCGACTTGTTCGAGGCCATCGACGCATTGGCCGAGCGTATTCGAGCCCTGGGTCAGATCGCCCCCTTGTCCGTCACGGACATGATCAGCCAGGCGCATTTGACCGAAGAAGAGACGATCAGGGACGCGCATGGAATGATTGAACAATTGATCCACGACAACGAGTCGCTGGCGCGCAGGTTGAGAGAGACTGCTGCTCTTGCATCACGTCACGGCGATGGGGCGACGGAAGATCTTATGAACGCGAGGATGGCAAAACACGAAGAAGCAGTCTGGATGCTGAAAGCCATCGCGACTTCTTAAGAGAAGCAAGTGCAAAAATTTTTTGACAGGTAAAGGAGAAAGCAATGACAACGCGCAAAGAATTCATTCAAGCAGCAAAAGCACAACTGGACCGTTGGGATGCGCAAATCGAGGAGCTCGAAGCGCGCTGGAAGAAGGCAGAGGCCGACGCCAAGAAGGAATACGAGGATCAGTTGAAGAAGCTCCGCAGCAAGCGTGAAGAGGCGAAAGAGCAAATCGACAAGGTTCAAAAATCCAGCGATAGCGCTTGGGATGATGTCCGGCTCGGCTCAGAGAAGGCGTGGAGCGAAATTCAAGAAGCGATCCAGAAGGCGGCAAGCCGCTTTTGATAGAGCTGGAACGGTTCAGGCGTTCAACGTTTGGAGCTAGTCCTCGAAGCCATATCCGGGGCCGCGGCTAGAACGCGGTCCCGGTCTTCTTTCAATGCCAGGTCACGATCCGAAAAGGCCCGTGCGCGAGCAGATGCCACACGGGCAGCCGTTGCCATTTCGGTGTCTTGGCTGTGCGCCAGTCGGCACAAAGCCGATTGCAGGAACAGATGAACTTCGACCTTGTCGCCGGCATCCCGTGCGATGGCGTCGAAAGTGTCTTCCAACAAACTCGCTGCCGCGATCGGCGGAACGCCAACGCGAGTGCAGCTCGCTGTATCGGGCGAGGAGGTTTCGGCGGTCAAGGGCAACAACAACCGCAGCAGCCGTCCCATGATGGAAATGGCGGTCGTCGGATCGTTGATCCCCGGTGACAGCGCCCGTTGGGCGATTTCCGAAAGGACCTGGAGACTAAAACGCGGGTCCTGATCGAAGCTGCGTTCTTCTCCGACCAGAAAAGCATCCCTTACCCGTTCCTCATCCAGCCTGCCGGAAATGCTGGCCAGTGCCTGGTTTTCAGAAACGAATGTTCCAGGGAGCACCATGACCCAGACCCGGTCATCCTTTGCAGCGGCACATTCTTCCAGCACACCGACATCGATGTGCTGAACGTATCCTGACCGGTCCGAGGTAACGGCCGTCGCGGACTCTGGGATGGCGTCAAGGTCGCAAGCAACCGCGCCGAGACAGGGCAACTCAGATCTCCGGTGCAATGCTTTCCGCGCCGCGGCTTCAACTTTGCTTGCGGTCTGCGCTACGCCCCCAAGGTTCGACAATTGATCGATCCAGCGCAGGATGGCGACTACGACCAGAACAATGACGACAAGAGTGAATGCGAATATGGCTGCGATGGATCGGTCTTCGTATACGCCGACCTCGACAAGAATGAGCGAGGCCAGAGCAAATATGAACGCTCCCAGAAAGGCTGCGAGCGCGTTCTGGGTCACCGTATCTTCTTCGATCAGTTGCTGGGCACGAGGTGAAGACTGGTTTGACGTCCATTTTTG